>NZ_CP035928.1 GCF_004214795.1 Malaciobacter pacificus | reverse complement strand
ATATAATTAACTCTTTGTATTTCTAAATAGTAGATATTATATCTAATTTTTAATAAAATCTTTTCACATGTGTGAAAAGATGTGAATAATATGTGAAAAATATAGTGAAAGAAAAAAAATTATTATTAAAAAAAAGTTATACACATAGTGAATAAGATGTGAATAGTTTATATTCTTTAAGTGAAAATTTATAAATAAAATACCATTATATCGCTCTTTGAAGACGTGAATTAAAAATATACAAGAAAGTGTGAAAATAGTGAAAATATTAGGAATTGATCCAGGGACTAGAAATTGTGGTTATGCAATTATTGAAAAAAATGGGCGTGATTTAAAGCTAGTTGAGGCTGGATTAATCAAAATAAAAACAAAAATCTTACAAGAACAAATTGTAGAGATGACAGAAGGCTTCGACTTATTGTTTAAAAAACATAAAATTGATGAAGTTTCAATTGAAGATATGTTTTATGCTTTTAATCCAAAAACAGTTATTAAATTAGCTCAATTTAGAGGAGCTATTAGTCTAAAAGTATTACAAGAGTTTGGAAATTTTGCAGAATATACACCCTTGCAAGTTAAACAAGCAGTAACAGGTAATGGAAAGGCTCAAAAAGAGCAAGTTGCTTTTATGGTAAAAAGGTTATTAGGAATTAAAAAAGAGATTAAACCCCTTGATATTACTGATGCAATAGCAATTGCTTTAACACATGCTCAAAGGTTGTAAACTAATTTTAAAATAGATATAATTGCAAGCTTTAAAAATAGGATAGATTATGATTAAAATAGGAATATTAGCTTCTTATAATGGAAGTGGATTTGAAACATTACAAAAAGCAATTAATGATAAAAAAATTGATGCTCAAATAGTTGTAGTGATTACTAATAATACAAATGCAAAAGTACTAGAAAAAGCTGAGAAATACGATATTCCAAACTTCATTATCAATGATAAAAGATATCCGGGTCAGGACATTGATGATAAAATTACTAGGTTACTTTTAGAGTTTGGTTGTGATTATGTATTTTTATCAGGATACATGAAAAAAATAGAATCAAAACTAATTGCAGCATATCATAATAAAATAATAAATACTCATCCTGCGCTTTTACCTTCATCTTATGGTGGTAAAGGAATGTATGGAAGAAATGTACATGAAGCTATTATAAAAAATGGTGAGAAAAAATCAGGTGTAACAATCCATTTTGTAAATGAAGTTTATGATGATGGAGAAATTATTCTTACAAAAGAGCTTGAGCTTGATGATAATGAAACAGTTGACTCTTTAGAATCAAAAATAAAAGACCTAGAAAGTTTAGCTATTATAGAAGCTTTTCAAAAGGTTTTAGCTAACCACTAGCACGAATGCTAGTTTTGGTTAATTAAAATAGTGCTGTTAGTTCCTCAGCAGTTTTAACATATTTAATATCAGTTACTTTACCATTTTCTACAGAAATAACTGAAATCATCTCTTCTTTTACTGGGAAAATATCTTTATTTTCTTCATCAATAAATAGAATTGGGAACTCATATTTTTTCATTTTTGGCATAGCAAAAAATTTAGTAATTAGACTTGGCATTGCTGTAATATCAGCTACATATGCAACACTATTTGAAGTTAAGAATTCAGCTTTACCTTTAGCATTGATAACATCTCTAATAACAGAAGCTTCATCTTTTGAAGCACTAAAAATAATTGTTTTAATACTTCCATCTAAAGTATGTTCTTTTTCAAATTGATCTTTGATTTTTAAAGTTGGTATTTCACTTCCAGTTGTTAATGTACTAGCAAATAATCCAACAGCCAAAAAAGCAGTTAAAAGTAATTTTTTTAACATTAAATCTCCTATAATTTTTTTAAAGTGGACAAATTTTATCTTAAAAAGGTAAACAAAAGGTTAAGGAAAAAAATTAATCTTTAGATAGAGTTGGTAAATGCCAGTTTTTATAGTATGCTAAAAGTCTTAAAGCTACACCAAAAATAAATACAATGATTAAACTACCTAAGCTTTTTAATTCTAAAAGATGAAGTCCATAAACTATAAGACCTACTATAATTGCAACAGTTGCATAAAATTCAGATACTAAAATTGAAGGAACTCTGTTTATAAGAATATCTCTAATAGTACCACCGCCAACTGCTGTTAGAAAAGCAAGAATTAATACACCTAAGAAATTAAAATCATTTTGAATAGCTATTAATGATCCAGTAATAGCAAAAGATACTAATCCTACTGCATCTGATATAATAAACGCAGTTTTTCCTTCTAAATCATCAATCTTATGAAGTTTAAATAGAAGTGAAATTAAAACAGTAGCAATTACTAATATTACAGGTAATGTGTCAGTAAAAACATAAGGTGTTCTATCTGCAAGTACATCTCTAATCATTCCACCACCAAGGGCTGTTAAAAAAGAAGAAATGAATACACCTAATATATCAAGGTTATAGTGAACAGAGATTAAAAATCCACTAAGTGCAAAACAAATAATTCCGATAATATCTGCAATCTCTAAAGCACTCATAAATTTTCATCCTTTATATATAATCATACATACCTTGTATTGAGGGTGTATTATACAAAAAATATACTAAAATTGTTTTTTTAATATTAATAATATAATAAATTATTGTAAACTAAATGTAAAGAATATTTAAATATTAGATGCTTTAAATTGACATTTTTCTTTTATAATGTAGAAAAGGAGAGAAAATGGCTTTAACAAAATCTAAAATTTTTACCTATTCTTTTAGTATGGTAATGGCTTCGTTTTTTGTTGGTTGTGGAGGAGGTGGAGGTTCAACATCAACTTCAACAACTTCATCATATAGTGTATCAGGAACTGTTCCTGGAACTTTAATTGAAGCATATTGTAGTGATGGAAGTTTTTACTCTACATCTTCAACTAATAATGGAACAAGTGAGCATCCATTTTCACTTGATTTACCAGTTGATGCAGAATGTAAACTTGTAATGATTACAAATGAAACAGCAACTAATCCAGCTGATTACATAATCACACCAATTGAAATTGAAAATGATTCTGTTATAGGTACTTATCTTAAAATTGATAAAGATATAGATTTAGGAAATGTACCTTTAGAAACACCAAATGTAAATTCAGGTTGGACACCAGGGGTTAGAACTCCTCTAAAAGTTACTATTAATGGTCAAACCTTAACTGTAAAATCACTGGCAAACGATCCAATGGATGATGATAATGATGGTATACCAAATGTTTATGAAGATGATGATAATGATGGAAAAACAAATAAACATGACGATGATGATGACAATGATGGTATCAAAGATGTAGATGAGGATATTTCAGATCATGATCATGATGGTATTGATGATATCTATGACAATGATGATGATAATGATGGTATCAAAGATAGTGATGATGACGATGATGATGGAGATGGAATTTCTGATTCTACTGAGGATAGCTCTCATGATGATGACGATGATAATGAAAATGACTCAGATGATAATTCATCTAATGAAAACACATCTACAACTGTAACTTTACCAACTTCATTTACTGTAAATGATGGAAGATTATTAGGAAGCCAGTGTGCTCAATGTCATGGTACTAATGGAGTTTCAAGTTCTAGTTTTGACTCAATTAAAGGTGAAGATAATCTAACACATGAAATTTATGATGATGACCCAATTATGAATGCACAAGCTAAAGGTTATACATCAAGCGAAATAATTGCCATAGAAAACTGGCTAAATAATCAATAGGAGTAAATGATGAAAAGTACAATTAATAGAAGAGATTTTTTAAAGTTTTTAGGTTTTAGTACAGCATCATTTGTTCTAACTCCTAGTTTATTAAAAGCTGCAACTAATCCTAGTATTGTAGTTGTTGGTGGAGGTTTTGCAGGAGCAACTTGTGCAAAATATTTAAAACTATGGGGTGGAAGTAGTATTGATGTTACAGTTATTGAAGAGAATGCCAATTACGTTTCACCAATATTAAGTAACTTAGTTTTAAATAGTCAAAAAGTAATTGGTGATATTACATTTGGATATCAAAATCATGCCAATACATATCAAATAAATATGGTACATAAAAAGTTAGTAACTATTGATAAAGATAATAAATCTTTAATTTTAGATGATAGTTCAACTTTAAGTTATGATTATTTAGTCTTAGCTCCAGGAATTGATTTTAGTCCAGTTTCTGGTCATGATTTTACAAAAGTTCCACATGGTTGGATTGCTGGGACTCAAACAACACTTTTAAAACAACAAATTGATACTATGGTTGATGGTGATGAATTTGTAATGTCTATTCCAAAATCTCCATATAGATGTCCTCCTGGACCTTATGAAAGAGCTTGTGTAGTTGCGCATTATTTAAAAAATGTAAAAGGATACTTAAACTCTAAAGTAACAGTTTTAGATGCAAATGCAGATATTATAGTTGAAAAAGATACTTTTGGAAGTGCCTTTACATCTTATGGAGTTGATTATATTCCAAATGCAACAGTAACAGCTGTAAATAGCGATACAAAAACTGTAACCTATGATACTTTATTAAATAGTGGTATCACAAAAACTGCAAAAGTATTAAATATCATTCCAAATCAAAAAGCAGCTTCTTTGATATTTGATGCAGGATTAAATAGTGGAAATTGGGCAAGCGTTGATGCAATTAGCTATGAATCAACTATTACAAGTGGAATTTATATTATAGGGGATTCTCAAGGAACATCTCAACCAAAAGCAGGGCATATAGGAAATGCTGAAGCAAAAGTTTGTGCAGATGCGATACTTAGAAAGATAAATAATGTTGCACTATATGCTAATCCAAAAACAAACTCTGCTTGTTATAGTCCAATCTCAACTACTCAAGCTTCATGGTTAACTGTTGTTTATGAATATGATTCAACTACAAAAGATATGAAACCTGTTAGTGGAGCAGGTTATCCAACAGCGGGAAGTGCTAGTAGTACAAATTATAAAGATATGTTTAGTTGGTCTACAAACTTATTTAAAGATACATTTTATTAAAAGTTTTCCATTATTGGAAAACTTTTAATATTTATTTATTTTAATCTCTATATAAATTATCAATCAAATATGTTATACTAAAATTATTTTAGGAATTAGGTAAATTAATTATGTGTATTAAAAGTATTGTAAAAGTTAGTTTTGTAATTATAAGTTTAGTTATTTTTATGATTGGATTAATAAATACTATAATGATTTTCCAAATAAAAGAGAATAATGAGATTAGTAAATCAATTAGCAGCTTAATATTTATGCAAGAAAGTATGCATGAGTTATTAAAAGACAGTTCGAATTTAAAAGATGTTTCAATTCTTGAACTTAATAAAGAAAGATTTATCAATTATGAATTAAATTTTGAAAAAATAGAAGAGTTTTTAACAAAAAATACAGAAAATGATTTTATAGATTTATTTATAAAAGATATTCATCAAAAAGAATTGATTCAAAAAAATTTAAATATTTTATTTAATAATGAGAAAAAGATAGAAAATACATTTTCTAAAATCTATAAATTACAAAATAAAGAAATTATTTTAAATAAAGAGTTTAAAAAAATATATCCTTTGGAAAGTTCAAAAAGAAAATCACTAGAAAATGAAATAACAAGTTTTAAAAATTATGAATTTTTAAAACTTTATGCTGATATTAAATACTATAGTAAGGAGACACTTTATCAGTATAGAGATATAGAAAGTTATAATAAGTGGATTATTGGAATTGAAAATTTAAATAATGAATATAATTCTAAATTACTAAAAGAATATACAAAAATAGCTAAAGAGATAGGTGAAATCACCATTGCATTAAAAGAGATTGAAAAAGAAAAAATTTCATTAAAAAAGAATATTATTAATGTAATTACTTAACTTTCGCACCTAAAACCAAGCAATTTTCCAGTCACATCTCTTAATAGATCAATGATAGCTGTAAAATCCTCATTTCTATTGACAACTTCTTCAATTTTTGCAATCTCATCTAAAATAGCTAAAAATGCTTGCATAGCTATTGCTAGAGTATGAAGTTCACATTCTAAATCTCTAAACAATCCACCAATTGTTTTAGGTTCATTGCTGATACGATTTATATAGCTAACAACATTGTATGTAAAAAAAGATAGTGTAATTCTGGCTATCAAAGCTTCATAGATTCGATTCTCTTCTTTTCCGAATCCAAAGTGTTCACGAAGTTCTTTATACCCTTGTTCTATATCCCATCGTCTTTTATAAATATCTATAATCTCTTCATCACTAAGTATAAGATTGGTTGATACGATTGGTATTAAATTCTCTTTTGTTTTTATAAAAACAATTTTTAATTTACCAGCTTTTTTATGTTCAACTATGGTTGAAAAATACTCAAACTTTATCTTTTTGCCATATTGACCCATCTTGATAGATTTAAGCTTTTTAAATTTGTTATAGATGCCATCAAGGGTCTTTTTCTCTCCTGTAAAATTCCATATCCTGTCATTGTTTACCATTCTTGAAATGACTTGCAATCCAAGTTCATTCATAGTTTCTATAAATACAGGTTTAGAATACCAGCTATCTACAAGCAGATAATCTGCATATATACCACTAGCTACTGCTCTTTTAATCATCTCTATAGCAATTTGTGATTTCCCTTTTAAGCTTTCCAATCTTCGCTTATGTGCATTGGTTCGATGATCAATAATATTTGTAAACTCTTCTATCTTTACCCTTGCATAACTGTTCATAGCAATTGCAAAGTCCAACATAAAATTTGAATAACCATCACTATAGTTTAGTGATACAACATTTACACCTCTGATTTTTCTCTTTGCTTTATTGCTCCAAAGGTTGTCACAACTTCCCTCTATATTTTTACCAACTTTATCTTCAACAGTATCATCAAGTATAAGAACTCTTACTAGCTTTGAATCTTGCACTTTATGAAGTAGTGATAAGATCTTTAAAGAACTAAGAGATAATAGTTTTCTCCAATTATAAGAAGTATTGGAAAGTAATCGATAATATACATCTTTTTTGAAACTATCATTACTTTGATCCATAAAGGTTGATATTTTTTTATTCATAACCAGCATATATACAAAATGTAATACAACCATATGAACAGCAACTCCCTCTTTTTTAGAAAAATTGCTCTTGGTTAAAATAGTTTTCATATTTAACAAACGTAATGTTTCATAGATTGGATTTTTTAACTTATCGTTTATAATACCGATGATCTTGGATTCTATCTGCATTCTTACCCTTTAATATAATAGATATTATAGCTAAAAGTGCCTATTTAAGGGCTTTATTGAGAGTTCAAAATAGAAAAATATCATAGAAAAACAACTAAATTATTTTTATGTCAACAAGGATAAGATTATTAACTAAAGGAGTAATGTTTTAGGGAGATTTAGCTACAATTTTAATCAATTTAACGTGCGAAAGTTAAGGTAATTAATCAAAGTAAAGAGCTTGGTGTATTTATAGAAAATGATATTAAAGAAAATACTACTAAGTTTATCAATTTCGTATATTCAACAATTGTTTTTTTAATCCTATTTATTTTGATATTTATATCAGTTCTCGGGTTTAAAGTTTATAAAAATGTAGGTTTATCAGTTGATGAGATTGAAGAAAAAGTAAAAGAGGGAATTGAAGAGATAAAAAATCTGAACAATGAAATAGAAAGCACTCAAAAAGAGGTTGTATTTACGATGGGTGCTATTGGTGAATCAAGAAGTAAAGAAACAGGTAATCATGTAAAAAGAGTTGCTGAATATTCTAAACTATTTGCTTTATATTATGGTTTATCAAAAGAAGAAGCAGAACTTTTAAAACAAGCAAGTCCAATGCATGATATAGGTAAAGTAGCTATTCCTGATGCTATATTGAATAAACCTGGTAGATTTGATGAAAATGAAAGAGAAATTATGAATACCCATGCTATGTTGGGCTATGAAATGTTAAAGCATTCAAAAAGACCAATATTAAAAGCTGCAGCTATAGTTGCAAAAGAACATCATGAAAAATGGGATGGTACAGGTTATCCAAATGGAATAAAAGGTGAAAATATTCATATTTATGGAAGAATAACAGCACTTGCAGATGTTTTTGATGCTTTAGGAAGTGATAGAGTTTATAAAAAAGCTTGGGATGATGAGAGAATATTTAGTTTGTTTAAAGAAGAGAGAGGTAAACATTTTGATCCAAAACTTGTAGATATATTTTTTGAAAATTTAGATGAATTTAAAAAAATTAGAGAAAAATTAAAAGATGTAATTAATTAGAATAAATTCTATTAGAAAATTGAGAGATTAGTTTTTGTAGTAAATAATTCTAAGGCTTTTGTACCAACTAAAGAGTTTCCATAATTATTTAATTTTGGTGAATATACACAAATTGCCATTTTTTGTGGAACAACTGCAACTATTCCTCCTCCCACTCCACTTTTTCCAGGAAGTCCAACTTTGTATGCAAAATCTCCTGAAGCATCATAATGTCCACAAGTTAACATTACTGAGTTAATTCTTTTTGCTTTTGATGAGCTAATAATCTCTTCATTTGTAAGTGGATTTATTCCATGATTTGCTAAGAATAGCACAGCCCGTGATAGTTGTTGAGTGTTCATCATAATTGAACATTGTTTAAAGTATGTTTGTATTACATCATCTATTTTATTATGAATATTATTATAACTTCTAATCATGTTTATTAGTGCAAAATTTCTAAAACCATGTTCTAATTCAGACTGAAATATCTCTTCGTTAATATTAATTGAATCATCATTGCAAACTTCTTTTATAAAGTTTAAAATAGTTTTAAAAGTGTTATCTTTATAAATTGATACTAAAGTATCAGCTGTAACTATTGCACCAGCATTTATAAAAGGATTTCTTGGAATACCATTTTCATACTCTAACTGAACAAGTGAGTTAAAAGGATCACCAGATGGTTCATGTCCAACTCTATCATAAAGTTTTTTCCCATAATAGTTTAATGCTAAAGTAAATGTAAATAGTTTTGAAATACTTTGAATAGAAAACTTAAAATCAGTATCACCTATGTTATAACTTGTTCCATCAAACATCATAATACTCATAGCAAATTTATTATCATCGACATTTGCAAGAGCTGGAATATATGAAGCAACTTTACCTTCATTAAGTAATGGTTTAATTTCTTTTTCTATTTCTTCTAAAACTGCTTGATAATCCAAATTAACTCCAATAAAAAATTAAGATTTATAAAAATAAAAACAGATAGTAATTATAAAAATAAAACCAATTAAAATAAAATCTTTTTTTATGACTTTTTTATCTAGTATCATAGCAGATATAATTTGAGAAATTCTTTTTGATATAGTTACAAACTCTACTGACATCAAAGCAGCTGCTAAGAAAAATAGTGAAAAATAAATAGGCCATAAAAAGTAAAATACAATATCTTTTAAAGTGATAGTTTTTTGTTCTTTATTTTTTCCTTTTTGTGAAAGGATAAAAAAGTTTATAGTGATTACCACTTGAATAAAACTATATATTAAAAAGCCATTATATGTTTGGACTGTTTTAACAGCAAAATACATTGTATTTAATAGTACAAAAAGTAAAAGAATAAGAAGCTTTAGATTTTTGACTTCTTTGTTTTTTATTTTTGAAATATAGTAAATAGAAGTTAAAATAAATAGAGTAAAACTAAAAATAAATGCTTCAATAAAGGACTCATATTTGATATCCAAACTAGAATCAAAACTAAATATTTGGTTATAAAAATATGCCATAATAGGCATTAGATAAATTGTTGAAAACACAAACATATTTACCATGGTGTAGTTGTTTTTATTTTGATTATAGTTTTCTCTATACAAATAAAAAACACCTATTTCTAAAAAACATAAGATATAAAATTTATAATCTTTTAAAAATAGAAAATCTTCATTTTTAAATCCAAAAAATGTTAGATAAATTAAAAAAAGAGTAACACTAGAAATTAAAAACATTATTGAAGATTGAAAGTTTTTATTATCTTTTGTATTAATTCTTTTGTAAATAAAGTTTTCCAAAAAAGCATGGAAAAACATATAGATAAAGCTCATAAAAATACTTTGTTATTTAAAATCAATTTGGAATATATTATATCCTTGGGCGTAATTATAGTTTAATTTATATTTATGTTTATCAATTACTTTTTTAACTATTGATAATCCAAGTCCAAAACCATTTCTAGCAGTTGACTCTTGGGTAAATGGTTTTAAATAGTATTCTATTTCTTGTGACAGTTTTTCACCTTGATTTTTTATGATTATTGAGTTTTGCTTTACTTCAATTATTACTGGAAGTTTTGTTGAGTATTTTAAAGCATTATCAATTAAGTTTTTAACAGCTTTTGTTAAATAGTATAAATCACCATTAATTTTAAAATTATCATCTAAAACTAAATCAATTTTTGATTCATCATCAATATAAAGTTTGTCTAAAGCCTCAATAATCAGTGTTTCACTCTCAAAAGTAGTTTTTTCAAGTTCATTAGAGTTTAGTTTCTCAAGTTCAATTAGCTCATTTGTTAAAGTCTCTAAATCAATAAATATTTTTTGAAGTAGCTCTTTTTGTCCTTCATCATCTATTTTTTCAACGGCAAATTTACCTTTTGTTATAGGAGTTCTAAGTTCATGACCAATATCCCTTAATAACTCCTCTTTTGTTTTTATTTGATTTTCTAAATTATTTGCCATATTATCAAAGGTTTTAGATAATAATCCTATTTCATCTTTTGAGTTAATATTTGTTCTTGATGTAAAATCACCATTTGAAAATGAAGTGATTTTTTTAGTTATGACTTTTAGTGGTGATAATAGTTTTAGAATATATAAAAAGATTAAAATTAAAGCAATAATATCAAGTGATATTAGTATATTTAAAATAGTCTTATCATTTAAATTCTCTTCATCTGGTGTTTTTAAAAAGTACTCTTCATCTAAATAATTAATATAAATTATAAACTCATCATCAAAAGTCTCTTTTAAGATTTTTATTTTCCCAAAAGTATAATTTCGTTCATAAATAATATTTGAATTAAAACTATATTTTTCAATAGTTTTTAATTTATTTGCTTCAATTATTTCATTTACTTTTGTTTTGTTTTCTATATTTTCAAATATATTATCTACGATTTTTATATATTTCTCTTTTACTAGATTATCAATTCTTTTTGCATTGATTGAATCCATCCAAGACCCAATAATTGCCATTAAAATAAGGCTAATTAAAAATAAAATACTAAGTTTTCTAAAAATCGACATATTAACCTACAAATTTATATCCAACACCCCAAACAGATTTGATATATTTTGGATTTTTAGAATCATCTCCAATTTTATATCTTATGTTTGAAATATGCATATCTATTGTTCTATTTTTTGTATTTTCATCTAAACTAGTAGCATTTAGGATCTGTTCTCTAGAAGAGATTTTATTTATATTTTGAGTTAAAAAACAAAAAATCTCAAACTCAATTTTTGTAAAATCAATAGGAAAATCATCAATACTAACTGTTCTATTCTCTTTATCAATTTCAAATTCTGCTATTTTTACTTTTTTTGAAAGGGTTCTTTTTAATATATGCTCAATTCTTAAAACCAATTCTCTTGGTTCATAAGGTTTTGCAAGATAATCTTCAGCTCCTAGTTCAAAGCCATGTATTTTATTTCCTATATCACCACGTGCTGAAGAGATAATAATAGGTAAATCTTTTATACTTTTTATCTTTTTAAATAAATCAAATCCATCCATTCCAGGAAGCATTAAATCAAGTATTACTAGCTGGAAATCCTCTTTATTTAAAGCATTTAATGCATCAGTTGGCATTGAAAAAGCTATGCATTCAAAGTGATAGTCAGCTAGATAATCAACTATAAATTTTTGGATTTGTAAATCATCTTCAATTAATAATATTTTTCTAGTCAATTTCCCACTCCTCATGATATTTTGCAAATTTCTTTTCTTTGTTTTTTATTTAAAATATTAAATATCTCTTCCATTCTTTGAGTTTGAAGTTCTATTGCTTTTGTATGAATAATTGTTAGTATTTTTGTATATCTCTCACTATTGAAAGTTTCTTCTTTTATTAAATCTTCTAACTCATCTTCTCTGTCTTCTTTAAACTCATAAAACTCTTCATATTTGTTTTTATATTTAATTAAAATAGTTCTCATTTGTTTGATTTGATTAGTATCTAATTTTAAATACTCTAAATTTTTATATTTGTGCTCTTTGTAATGGTCATCATCGGCATTTAAAAATATAAACAGACTACTTAAAATCAGAAAGATTTTTAATATTTTCATTCTCTATTAATCCTTTTTCAATATCACTATGACAAGCTTTACAATTTGCTTTACTTTGAATTTGTTCATGTTTAAATAGTTTGGGGTCAATTTTTTTATGAGTTTTCTCCCAATAAGTTGTTTGACTCATAGCTATTATATCTTTATTCCCAATTGAATTCAAAAACTTCAAACTAGCTTGTTTGCTTGAAGTTTCTGCACTATTTTTTAGTAAAAAATCTAAGATCTCTTTTGTATCTTTTGCATCTAAGGATGCATCATCTCCAAAATGATTTTCTAAATTACCCATAAGTTTTACCCAAGAGTGTTTAGGCAATAAATTTGGAGGGATACAGAGTATGACATGATGCACACTCATTTACAAAAAGTTCATTTTGAACACTATAATCAACACTTTTAAAAACTGAAGCAGTTAATATATTTTTAGGACTTGAGATATTAAAAATCAAAAAACTAATAAATATTATAAGCATAATAGTCGCAAAGGCTTTTTGATAAATATTTAATTTAACTTCTACTTTTTCTTCTGTCATTTTATAACCATTTGCAATGGAGTTTAAAGTTTTATTTTTACCATGAAGTAGTTTATCAACTAATACTCCACCTAAGTGAGCAGCAATTAAAGCCAAAAGAATACCTGTAAAAAATTCATGAATCTCTTCGAATAGTTCCATATCTTTAAAATATGTTGCATTTAAAAATGATGCTATTCCTCTACCTTCTTGAATACCATATGCTAAAATTCCACTAATGATAGTTAAAAACACTGTAATTAATATTGCTATCATCACATAAGAAGCAGCAGGATTATGTCCTATATATTTTGACTTATCACTAAATATCTCTTTTGAAAACTCTTTTAGATTCTTTTTTCCCAAAGGAAACTCTTTAAATTTAGAGTGAGAAGGACCTATAAATCCCCAAATAACTCTAAAGAAAAGTAAAATAAATATTGCATAACCAATGATTGCATGGTATTGTAATAAATTATCTTCATCACTTAAAAATGCAAACAAAATAAATATTGCAAAAAAAGCGTGAAAAACTCTAGTTGGTAGTGTCCAAATATATGATTTATTCATATCTAATCCTTAATCATCCCATCTTCCATAACCTGGGATTCTTATATCTCTCTCACTGTAAATACCTTTTTTTGCAGTTGTATGACAAGCAGTACAATTTGAAAGGGTTTTTACTTTATCTTGAGTTATTAATCTTTTTGGAATTTCTCTATGTTTTCTAATAATATATGGAACTTTTGTAATAGAATTAATATCTTGTGTATAAGAAGCAAGACTGTTTACAATTCTTCTACTTCTTTTGTAGTTCATTGCTTTTTCAGCACTATTTTCCATAATATATTTATAAATCTTATCAAAATCTTCTTGGTCTAAACTAGCATCCGTTCCAAAGTGATTCGATAAGTTATTCATAACTTTATCCCAAGATTTAGAAGGTAAAAGTCCTGGTTGATACCCAAAGTGACATGAAGCACACTCATTTATATATAATTCATTATTAACAGGCTTAACTCCTGCAGCATTTAAAATACCAATAAAAAGTAAGAGACTAAATATATATTTCATAATAAATCCTTTATTTAGTTATGATGTATGTTACTACATCGCCTTTTTCTTTTGCTGTTCCAACTCTGTTGTAAACATCATTAAAATTTCTTTTTAACCATTTTTCAATATTTTTTACTTTTGTAAATCTTTTTGGATTGGCTTTTGGTGAAAGCGGTTTTATAGTTTTACCTGTAAAGAAGTTTTTACTAGATTCATTTAGATTTATTCCATGACATGATGTGCATGATATCTCTTTACCTTTTTTCCCAATATGTTTTGATGTGAAAATTTCTTCACCTCTTTTATAATCAAAACCTTTAAAGTTTGGCTCATTTTTTAATACTTCAGTTTTAAGTGAATTTAGATAATCATCAACTACATTTGCATTACTTATACTAAAAATTAATAGTACTGAAACTAAATACTTCATATTTTCTCCTTTTGATATTGCAAGTATAAGAAAAGAAGTTAAAGCTATGATGTAAAGTCTCTTTACATTTTCTTGACAAAATATTACAGTACAGTAACAAGATTTAAGTATTTTTTAAAATAACAAGAGCTTTTAAGCATATTTTCAGTATAATCGCGAAAATTTTAATCAAAGAGAATAAATGAGAGACATTAGAAATATTGCCGTTATCGCACACGTTGACCACGGTAAAACAACATTAGTAGATGAATTATTAAAACAATCTGGAACTTTCGCAGCTCACACACAAGTTGATGAAAGAGTTATGGATAGTAATGCAATTGAAAAAGAAAGAGGTATTACTATTCTTTCTAAGAATACTGCAATTGATTACGAAGGTGTAAGAATTAACATCATTGACACTCCAGGACACGCCGATTTTGGTGGAGAAGTTGAGAGGGTTTTAAAGATGGTTGACTGTGTATTATTACTAGTTGACGCACAAGAAGGTGTTATGCCTCAAACAAAATTCGTTGTAAAAAAAGCATTATCTTTAGGTCATAAGCCTATCGTTGTTGTTAATAAAATTGATAAACCAGCAGCTGACCCTGAAAGAGTTGTTGATGAGGTATTTGACCTATTTGCTGATATGGATGCAAATGAAGAACAATTAGAGTTCCCTGTAATTTATGCAGCTGCTAGAGATGGTTATGCAAGATATGAAGCAAATGATGGAAATATGGATTTAAAACCATTATTTGAAACTATTTTAGAAAAAGTACCAACTCCTCAAGGAAGCGAAGATAATGGTCTACAACTTCAAGTATTTACTCTTGATTATGATAATTTCATTGGAAAAATAGGAATTGCTAGAATTTTCAACGGTACTATTTCTATGGGTGAAACTGTAATGCTTGTAAAAGCAGATGGTGAAAAAGTAAAGGGTAGAGTAACTAAACTTATTGGATTTAAAGGTTTAGATAGAGTTGAAATTCAAAAAGCAGGAGCAGGTGATATCTGTGCTGTTGCAGGTTTTGAAACAATTGATGTAGGTGATTCACTTTGTGACCCAGCTAACCCAATGCCACTAGATCCTATGCACATTGAAGAGCCAACACTTTCAGTTACATTTGCAGTAAATGATTCTCCATTAGCAGGAACTGAGGGTAAATTTGTTACTTCAAATAAAATTGATGAGAGATTAAAATCTGAAATGAACACTAATATTGCTATGAATTATGAGCAAATTGGTGAAGGTAAATTTAAAGTAAACGGAAGAGGTGAACTTCAAATTACTATTTTAGCAGAGAACATGAGAAGAGAAGGTTTTGAGTTCTCTATTGGTAGACCAGAAGTAATTACAAAAGAAGAAAATGGTGTAACTTATGAGCCATTTGAGCACCTAGTAATTGATACACCAGATGAGTTCTCTGGAGCAATTATCGAAAAACTTGGTAAAAGAAAAGCTAATATGACAAACATGGTTCCAATGGGTTCTGGGTTTACAAGATTAGAGTTTGAAATTCCTGCAAGAGGATTAATTGGTATTAGAACTGAGTTCTTAACTGAAACAAAAGGTGAGGGTGTTATGAACCACTCATTCTTAGAGTTTAGACCATATTCTGGAACAGTTGAATCTAGAAAATATGGAGCATTAGTTTCTATGGAAAATGGAGAAGCTTTAGGTTACTCAATTTTCAACTTACAAGATAGAGGTGTTATGTTTATTAAACCTCAAGATAAAGTATATGTTGGAATGGTAATTGGTGAGCATGCAAAATCTAATGACTTAGATGTTAACCCAATCAAAGGTAAAGCACTTACAAACGTAAGAGCATCTGGTAGTGACGATGCTATTAAATTAGTTCCACCAAGAGCAATGTCTTTAGAAAATGCATTAGAGTGGATTGAAGAAGATGAGTTAGTTGAAGTTACTCCTTTAACAATTAGAGTTAGAAAAAGAGATTTAGATCCAACAGTTAGAAAAAGAGCTGCAAAAAAAGCTAAATTTGCTGAATAATTTAGACCTCAAATAATTTATAAAGGGAAGAGATTATGGTCTTTTCCCTTTTTTTATGACTTTTCCCTCCACTTCATGATTATTTTTTATACATAAAAATTACAAAATGATTATATTATTAACATTTATCTTATAATTTAAGTACTACAATATTCTAGTTGGAGGTGTAAGTTGTTAGATGATAAGAATAAGTTAAATGAGTTGTTTTGGGAAATCTTCTCAAAACAAGATAGAACAAAGATTGATGAATTCCAAAGATATATGGATAAATTTGCTGTAAATTTTAATCTATATAAGGATGGTAATTTTATAGAAAGGTCATTACCTTTTGATGTTATTCCAAGAATTATTGGCTCTGAAGAGTTTGATAAGATGGAAAAAGGTTTATCACAACGTATAAAAGCACTAAATCTTTTTTTAGAAGATTTATACACTGATAAAAAAATTGTTAAAGATGGAATTATTCCAAAAGAGTTCATTTATGAAGCAACTGGTTATCTAAAAGAACTAGAAGGCTTCTCTCCTAACAAAAAATTAAGAACCCATATTAATGGTATTGATTTAGTAAAAGATGTGGTTACCAATGATTGGGTTATTTTAGAAGATAATCTAAGAGTACCAAGTGGTGCTAGTTATCCACTATCAATTAGAGATACTTATAGAAAACTCTATCCTGAGTTTTTTGAAAAACTTAAAATTAAGCCTATTAAGCAATATCCTTCTATTTTAAGTAAGGCTATGGATTATGTAAACACTGGTGGAATAAACGTTGTTTTAACACCTGGTAGATTTAATTCTGCATACTATGAACATGCATATTTGGCTAAAAAAATTGGTGCTCAACTAGTAAGAAATACGGAACTTACTGTTAAGAATAAAGTTTTATATTTCAAAAACTATAATGGAAAACTAATTAAAGTTGGTTCTATTTATAGAAGATTAGATGATGAGTTTTTAGATCCTAAATTCTTTAATAAAGATAGTTTAATTGGAGTTCCTGGAATTATGGAAGCATATTTTGCTGGTAATGTATCGATTATGAATGCACCTGGAAATGGAATTGCTGATGATAAAGGTATTTACTACTTTGTTCCAAAAATGATTAAATACTATTTAGGTGAAGATCCAATTCTAAATAATGCTCCTACATATCTTCCTTACTTTGAAGAAGATAGAAAATATGTATTTGATAATATGGAAAAATTAGTAATAAAAGATGTTGCTGAAGCTGGTGGTTATGGTGTAATGTTTGGTCATAATATGTCAAAAATCCAAATTGAAGATTTAAAAACTTTAATTGCTGCAAATCCAAGAAGATTTATTGCACAAGAGTTGATTGAATTCTATGATGAAGAGTGTTTTATAGATAATGAAGTACTTCCAAGAAAAGCTGACTTTAGAGCTTATGTAGTAATGGATGAAGAACCAACTGTATGGCAGTGTGGTTTAACAAGATATGCAATGGAAGCGGGTAATTATTTAGTTAATTCATCACAAGGTGGTGGATTTAAAGATACTTGGGTTATGGAGGACTAATATGGATCAAATATTAACAGCAAATGTAGCATCAAATCTTTATTGGTTTGGTAGATACTTAGAAAGAATTGAAGCAACACTAATTGAAGTTGTTTATCATTTTGATAGAATAATTGATATTGATAAAGATTCTGGAAAAGATTTTTATAAGATTTTAGGAGTCGATTTAGAATATACTGATGCAAAAGATTTTTTAAATAAAGCTATTTTTGGTGACCACCAATCTAATTTAAATCAATTAATGAGTTATGCTAGAGAAAATGCAATTATTTCAAGATCAAACATGGATACAGAAGCATTTGGTTCAGTTATTGAGCTAGCTGATTTACTTAAGCATTCAAGTCATACTAGTTTTAATGTTGATTGTAGATATATTGATTATGTACTATCATTAATTAGTGAAATTTGGGGTGAATTAACAAGAAAACAAAAAAGAAATACAAGTGATTACTTTATTAGGCTTGGTAAATTAGTTGAGAAAGTTGATTTTCATACTAGACTTGAAAAAGATAAAGAGTTTTCAATAGTTTTAATGGAAGAAATTGATCAAATAGTTAGTATCTTAGCTCCTGATGCACAGTTTAAACCCCATGATGAAAATGATTCATTTGAGGTTATATTAAACTCAATAAACTCAAAAATAAATAAAATTATTGTAGAAGATTAATCTTTTAATCTTTCTACATTAACCCTTACATTTAGTTTACTTTTTTGACCGCTACTTTGAACAACACCTTTTAGTGGTGCAATATCATTGTAATCTCTACCATAGCCTAAAATAATATACTCTTCATTTGGAATTTTATTGTTTGTTGGGTCAAAATCTGCCCATCCAAAACCTGGAATATAAATAGAGAACCAAGCATGTGATGCATCAGCTCCGAATAGTTTTTCTTGACCTTCTTGAGGATAAGTTTGGATATAACCACTTACATATCTTGTTGGTATTCCAATACCTCTTAAAGCAGATATTGCAAACTGCGCAAAATCTTGACAAACACCTTTTTTCTCTTTAAAAATAGTTTCGATAGGAGTTGTAATATCACTAAATCCTGATACAAATTTAAACTCTTTAAAGATTCTACTCATAAACTCATTTGTTGCATTAAATAGTGTTTTATCCTCTTTAAATATTTCTAAAATATACTCTTTTATTTCACTATTTGCATTTGGGATAGAGTTTGTTTCTATTAAGAATAGTTTCTCTAAAGCATCTTCTTTATTATGTTTTGAAAGTCTATCAAGTGCCTCTTTAACAGTAATTTTAGTCTCTCTTAGTTTTTTCTCATTCTCTTTTATTTTATCTACATCTCTAAATACTTTTGATTTTGCTGTTACATTTAAAGTTTTATGGGCTTCTCTTATTAGCATAAAGCTATTTTTATTTTCAAAATAGTCTTTAAACTCATTTACTTCAAAAGGCTTTGGAGTAATCTCTAAGTTATAATCCAAAATCTCTTGTGTGTCACATTTTTTTGGTTTTAGTCTTGCAATATTATGACTAAATGTTACTAGTGAATCATATTCAAATGTTGTTTCGTGGAAAATTTCATATATCATTTATTACTCGTTATAGTGTGAAAAATATGTTTTTGTTAACTCTTCAGATGTTGAAGATAGCAAATCATCAATTTGAGATAGAAACTTATCTAGATTTTTATAAATTGCATCTTCTTTACCAATTGAAATTAGTTTAGGAATATTTGTTAGTTTTAATTTTGTATAAATCTTAAAAATAGGTTCTTCATAATTTGATAATTGAGAATTTTTATGATTATTTGGTAATTCATCTAAACTCTCTTGTAAATTATTGATGATATAAATCAAAGATTTTGGGTATTTATTGTTAAATAATAAGAACTCTATTACATTTTCTAAATTAACAGTTGACTGGTAATGTGCTCTATATGAGTTATAACTCTCATAAGAATTAAGCATAGAATCTAAGATATCATATTGCATTAAAGTGTCATATTTAGATGTTAAAAGTGATCTTAATTTTGAAATTAAAAGCTGTGAAGTCTCTATTTTAACACCAATATCAAAGATAATTAAACCTTGTTCTTTAAAGATACTTTCATCAATTAGTTCTTTATAAGCCATTAGATATATTAGTAGTTTATCGAGCTGGTTTATCTCTTCTCTACTTGAAGTAAACTCATTTTTTTTGTGTTTATTCCACTCTTTTGTCATTCTTTCAAATATTCTCCAAGCTTCCATTGTTAGAAGGTTTTTGATATTTGCATTTACATTTGACAGCATCATAAGTGTAAATGATAAACTTCCAGCTCTATTTTCATCTTTTATAACTGAAACAATCTCTTTAAAAGCATGAATCTCTTCATTTTCTTCTAAGAACCCTGGATAAGTCATAGTTAGATGAGTTAAACATTTATTTAATACATTATTTGTGTTTTCTGCATAATTAGACTCTTCATATCTATTTGCATTTAAAAGTGACTTTAGATTAAACCTAAGCATCCTTGCTGTTGTAATTGCTCTTTCTAAATATCTTCCTAACCAAAATAGATTTTCTGCTCTTTTAGTAGTGATATTTTTAAGTCTTGAATCAATAAAATCTTTTTCTTTGAAAATTGTTTTTACTTCTTGCTCTTTATCTTCACCTAAAATCCATAGGTCTTTGCTAGTCCCACCACTTTGGTTTGAAACAACAAGCTCATCTTTTTTACTTGAGACTCTAACTAAACCACTTGGCAGTATTTCATATCCATCTTCATGCTGATAAGCAAATGTTCTAATAACTGCATTTCTAGGTTCAATTTTTCCCTTTTCATATGATGGAACTGTTGAGAAATCAATAATTTCTTGACCTACATATTGATTAGGATTTTTTAGAATCTCTTTTTTTAAATCCTCTAATTGAGTTTTTGAAAGTTTATTTCCAATATAAGTCTTACTTTTTATTGATTTGTCTACTCTTTTAATGATTAGATTTTCTAGATGTTTAAGTACAAAATCAAGCTCTTTTTTCTGCCCACACCACCATGTAGCGATTTGAGGTAAGATTAATTCTTCATCTAAAAAATATTTACAAAGGTTATTCATAAATGGGTTTAAACCTAAGTTTTCAAGTATTCCAACACCAATTGGATTTACCATAGAAAGTTGGTCATTTCTTAATACATTTACTAAACCTGCTACCCCTAAGTATGAATCACTTCTTAGTTCTAATGGATCACAATAAGGAGAATCAACTCTTCTTAGCATAGCATCAACTTTTTTTAATCCACTTAAAGTTTTAAGCCATAATTGGTTGTTTTTCACAAGTAAATCTTGACCTTGAACTAACGTAAGATTTAAAAATGAACTTAAATATGAGTGCTCAAAATAAGTCTCATTATAAGGACCAGGAGTTAATAAAGTAATAAGTGGATTTTCTGTTTTTTGTGAAGCAAAAGATTTTAAACTATTTTTAAAACCTTCCACAAAGTTTGCGATTTTATGAATTTTTACTTTTGGATATAAATCAGTTATGATTGAATTCATAGTAAGTCTATTTTCAATAGCATATCCAAGTCCAGAAGGAGATTGAGTTCTATCTCCTGTTACCCAAAACTTTCCATCAGGACCTCTACTAATATCAGTAGCATAATATTTCATATTGTAGTAGTCTTCATTTTTGAAATTAAATACAGAAGTTAAGTAATTACTATGGGCAAATATAATTTCAGCTGGAACAATTCCATCTTTGATTAATTTTTGCTCTGTATATAAATCTTTGAAAATTAGATTTAGTAGTTTTGCACGTTGCTTTAAACCCTTTGTAATTTCATCCCATTCCTCTTTTTTTAAAACGAAAGGAATCGGGTCTAAATTCCATCTTCTATTATTTCCTTCAGGGTCATTATAAATATTATATGTAACCCCGTTGTCTTCTAATCTCCAATCAATTTCAGTTTGCTTTTGCTCTAGTTTTTCTAAACCAGCATTTTCAAGCTTTTTAGCAATATCAACCCAATGCTCTTTTATGTTTTGTTCTTTGTCAAACATCTCATCGAAAGAACTCTCTTTTTTGTATTTATCAAAAATTGACATCTACTTTTTTGTCCACCTTTGTCTTAAATCTAATGTATGCGGATACTCTTTATTTTTTGGCATCTCTTTAAAGTAAAGTTTTTTACTTCCTTTTTTAATAGATAATGTTCTATTTGCTTCAAAAGCAAAAATAGAGTTACTCTCTCCTCCAAGTTCTGGTTGATGAGATTCTACAGTACCTTGAGAGTGATTGAAGTCCCAATATCTATTAATTCTTCTAGATTCTGCCTCATAAGAGTTTACAGGGAATGTATCATAACTTCTTCCACCTGGATGTGAAACAAAGTAATTAAATCCACCAATTGATCTTGTATTCCATTTATCTATTATATCAAAAGTTAAAGGTGTATCAACTTTAATTGTTGGATGAAGTGCTGACCATGGCTGCCAAGCTTTATATCTAACTCCTGCTACGTATTCTCCTTCAACATCAGTTGCACTTAATGGAACTTGCACACCATTACAAGAAACTACATACCTTTGAGCATTAAAATTTTCAATTTTAATTTGTAATCTCTCTACTGATGAATCAACATATCTTGCAGTTCCTTGAGAACTTGATTCTTCACCAAGTACATGCCATGGCTCAATTGCAGATCTTATCTCAACAGGCATTCCTTCAACCATAGTCATACCATGTAATGGGAATCTAAACTCAAAAAATGGGTCAAACCAATCAAGTTTGAATTCATAACCTTCATCATTTAAATATTGAACAACACTTCTTAAATCCTCTTTTACATAATGCTCAAGTAGGAATTTATCGTGTAGTCTTGTTCCCCATCTAACTAAATCATGTTTATAAGGTCTTTTCCAAAAACATGAAACTAAGGCTCTAACTAATAACATCTGTAAAAGTGCCATTTGTGAGTGAGGTGGCATATCAAAAGCACGTAACTCTAAAATACCAAGCCTTCCTGTGCTACTATCTGGTGAATAAAGTTTATCTATACAAAATTCACTTCTATGTGTATTTCCAGTAATATCTGTTAACATATGTCTAAATAGTCTATCTGTTAGCCAAAATGGTACATCTCCAGTTTCAGGAATTTGAGAGAAAGCAATCTCTAATTCATATAGATTTTCCATTCTTCCTTCATCAACTCTAGGTGCTTGTGAAGTAGGCCCTATAAATGCTCCTGAGAATAAATAAGATAATCCTGGGTGATGTTGCCAGAATGTGATTAGACTTCTAAGTAACTGAGGATTTCTAAGTAGTGGTGAATCTTCAGGTTTAGCTGCACCAATAGTTACGTGGTTACCTCCACCAGTTCCTGTATGTCTTCCATCAATCATAAATTTTTCAGTACCTAATCTACATTGTCTAGCATCTTCATAAAGATTTAGTAAGTTATCACTTAACTCTTTCCATGAGTGAGCTGGTTGGATGTTGATTTCAATTACACCTGGGTCTGGAGTAACTTTGATTCTATCTGTTCTTAAATCATGTGGAGGTTCATAACCTTCAATAATTACAGCTATATCTAATCTTTTTGCAGTCTCTTCAATAGAAGCAATTAAATCTAAGAATGGTTCAGTTTTTTCAATTGGTGGTAAAAAAATACAAAGTTTCCCATCTCTAATCTCCACTGAAAGAGCAGTTCTAACAAATGCAGAGTATTTATTTTTGATTGTAGTTTTTTTGCTCATCTTTTTAGCTCTTTTTTGAACTTTTGAGATGTATTCACCAAGAGATGGATAAGAAGCAAATAAATCATTTTCAAACTCTTGCTCTAATTCTACTTGAGGTTTAACCATTAATGATTCTAGTGGAAGTCGCAGCCCTAGTGGAGAGTTACCAGCACCTAAGAAAAGATGACCACGTCTAAATTCCCATTGAGAAGTAATCCATTTAGTTGTACCAAAACTTAGAGGTAAAACATATCCAACTTCTTCATTTAATCCTTGAGATAGTTTTTGTGCAATAGTCCTTCTCTCTAATGGATCTTTTAAATCAAACTTAAGTGGGTCAATATCAATTGGAAGCTCTGCTTCTTTCATAATATAATAAATTGGATCTTCATATGCTGGAATTATATTTTCATCACTTACCCCTAAAACTAATGATAAAGTAGATAAAAATTTCTTAGCATCTTCAGTTGTATATGGATAAGTTTTATTCATATTAGCTAGTAAATCTGGATTTTCCCATACAGGTTTTCCATCTTTTCTCCAATAAACAGTAGTTTGCCATCTAGGAAGTGGCTCACCTGGGTACCATTTACCTTGTGCATGGTGTAGTAAACCCCCATTTGTAGTTGAATCAAGAAGTTTTCTAGATAAATTATTTGCTAATTCTCTTTTATGAGGTCCATCTGCTTCACTATTCCATTGTGCTGATTCCATATCATCAATTGATACAAAAGTAGGCTCACCTCCCATTGTAAGCCTTACATCATTCTCTTCTAAATCTTTATCAACCTTAAATCCAAGTTCATAAATAGCATCCCATTGCTCTTGTCTATAAGGTTTCGTAACTCTAGGAGACTCAAAGATTCTAGTAACACTATTATCAAAGAAGAACTCTGTTTCACACTTATCACTAAATCCTTCAATAGCGTGGGCACTATCATAGTGTGGAGTACAAGCTAGTGGTATGTGACCTTCCCCTGCAAATAGTCCACTTGTACTATCAAGTCCAATCCATCCTGCACCTGGAATATAAACTTCTGTCCAAGCATGTAAATCTGTAAAATCTTCTTCTGGTCCACTTGGTCCATCTAGTGATTTAACATCAGCTGTTAATTGAACTAAATATCCTGATACAAATCTAGCAGCAAGTCCTAGGTGTCTTAAAACTTGAACAAATAGCCATGCAAAATCTCTACAAGAACCAAGTTTCTTTGTTAGTGTTGTTTTACATGATTGTACACCTGGTTCTAATCTTACTGTGTAGTTTAAATGATTATAAATTAGTTGATTTACTTCAACTAGAAAATCAATAATAGGTTTCTCTTTTCTATCAATTTTATTTACAAAATCTTTTAATATTTTTGTTTTTTCATCAACTTTTAAATAGGGTTTTAACTCTTTTTTTAACTCTTTTTTATACTCAAATGGAAAATCTTTTGCACTATCTTCAACAAAGAAATCAAAAGGATTTAATGTAATTAAATCTGCGATTATTTCAACATCAATTGAAAATTCTTTAGTTTTTTCAGGAAAAACAATTCTTGCTTGGTAGTTTCCAAATGGGTCTTGTTGCCAGTTTAAAAAATGATTTTCTGGTTTAATTTTTAGTGAATATGCTTCGATTGGAGTTCTACTGTGTGGGGCAGGTCTTAGTCTTATAATATGAGGTGAAAGTGAAATATTTCTATCATATTTGTATTCTGTTTTGTGAGAGATCGCTACTTTTAAGGCCATTTAGATTCCTTTTTATAAATGTCCTTAATTATACAAAAATATATTGATTTAGTAGTTTAAGTAGTTGTATTGGAAATATACAATTTTATAATTTAGCACTTATCTAAGGTTTATAAAGCCTTTAAAATAGGACTTATGGCAATTATTTTATTTATAATTAGCACTTGATATTGACAAGTGCTAAAAAAATTGTTATAATTCCATCAACTTGATAAAATTTATATCAAGAAAGTTTAATTTTAGGAGAAAAAAATGTTAATTACAAAATTTGATCCATTTAGACAATTAAAAGAAATAGAAAGAAATTTATACAATTATCAAAATAATAATGAATCCGTAAGTGGCTTTGTCCCGGTTGTTAATACAAGGGAAGGTGAAAATTCATATTACATTGATGTTGATTTACCTGGAGTAAATAAAGAAGATATAAAAGTCGATTATAACAAAGGTGTTTTAACAATCAGTGGTGAGAGAAAAACGAAAGAAGAAGTTAAAGAAGAGGATTATTACAAAGTAGAAACTTACTTTGGGAAGTTTTCAAGAAGTTTTAATTTACCTGAAAATGCTGATATAGAGAATATTGAAGCAAAGAGTGATAATGGAGTTTTAGAAGTAATAGTACCTAAATTAAAAGATGAAAAAAATATTAAAACTATTACAGTAAAATAAGAAGGTTTTCCTTCTTATAAAAAGGAGGATTAAATGAGAGAAATCAAAAAAAATATACAAAATATCGATAGAACAGACTATATAATACTAACAGCTATATACACAATTTCAATAATTTCAACAATGTTTTTAGTGGCTAATTAAGTAAGAAGATTATCTTCTTACTTAAAAGTAGGGCTTATCTATTTTTTTTCAAATATTCAAAGGCAACTTCGATACATTGGCCATGAACATAGTTATTAACAAATTTTTCATCATTTAAATATGAAAATCTTGTTAAATAGTTTTTAGTTTCAGCTATAACATACCCTTTTTGTTTTTCAAATTCAGCTGTTTGATTTAGGGCTTCAATCCCTAAATCTGTACATTGTACTTTTATCTCTTCATTGATCTTTTCAAAATTAATCTCTGAAGCATTTACACATAATGATAAAGCTGCAATTAATAGTAAATTTTTAATCATATTGTTTCCTTTTAATGTTTATATGAATATTGGATTTTGATTTCATCACCATCTTGTGGAATAGCCGTTCCATAGAATAGTACAGAGTTACTATTTTGGATATATCTCCATCCATTTGTATTATCGTGTGCTACTTCAACACCATTTACAGTAACAAAAATAGTTGATTCAACAACACCTTCATTATTTAGTTTATAACCTAAATTTCCTGATGCATTTTGTGCAATTGTATTCATAATAGTTGAATAGTTTGTTGTATTAGAAATATCAGCAACCATACCACCTGTAGCAATAGCTAAATCATCGTATTTACTTGGATTACCATCTGTACAACCATTCGATGAGTAACAATACAAACTACTGTCAGGTTTTACTATTGAGTATACATTATATCCTCTATCAATAAATAAGTTATTATTTATATCAAAGTTCGTTCCACCAGATCTTCTTGGGTATTGACTTGGTTCATCAGACAAGATGATTACCGAAAGTTCATTTCCTTGTGGTATATTTAAACTTGTTAAAGGACCATCTATAGTATCTCCTAAAGCTATTGATTGTAAAGCATATTCAGCATTATAAATACCTGTTTCAGTACCATCTCCATATGTTCCAACTTTTACATTAGTTTTAAATGCTTCAACATCATTTTCGATAATACCTATATTATTTAAAACTCTATCATAATCATCGCTAGAGTAATAACAAGTATCTGAAGGTGTACCACAAGAAGTTGTAATAATACCTGCTCTAAAGTTTAATCCTGCATTTGTAATAGCATTTGCAAAATCATTTGCAGCTTGAGATACTGCTGTTTGATAAGAACTCATACTTCCTGAATCATCAACAACAAATACAAAGTCTGCAGTTTTTGTAGTACTTGCAGAAGCTGTGAATGTATCTATATTGTTTACTAATGTTTCAGTGTTATTAGAAATATTTCCTGTATTTAAAATAGATCCAATAATTGTTTGGTAATTTAAAGCTACATTATTTGGAACTAATGTCATAGTAAGGTAGCTTTCACCAGTATTAACATCTTTTTCTAAATTAAATTTAATATTAAAGTAAGTTTCTAATAAAGAACCTGATGTTGTAGTTGGTAAGTTAGTTAAATTACCACCCATAATACCATTTACAATTTGAGAAATTAAATCAATTGTTCCAATTGATGAATAACTTGTAAGTGTATATTCAGCTAAAACTTTTTCTATATCAGTTGTTGAAGATAATTGTTCAATTAATTTTACAGGAGTTGATAAATTTGATGCTGATGCAATTGCACTAATAATCTCAGCTAATTTATCAGAAACTGAAGTGTTTACATCAATTAAGATTTTAGCAACAGCTCCACTTACAGCTTGATTTGTTTCATAAGCCATAATAATTGCTTCTTCATTAGTAGCACTATTTCTTAATACTGAAATATTTTCAGGAATAAAATATGTTGTGTCTGTATTTAAGTTAATTCTACTAAATGTAGTTACATAATTAGTGATTGAACTAACATTTCCAGCAATATCTTGAAGTTTTACTTCTAAAGTTTCATAATAGCTATTACCAGGATTATCTATTAAAATATTTAATGTTCCTAATGTTCCGATTTCACCATACTCAACATTATTAACTATAACTTTACTTCCAACTTCACCAGAAATTGTAGCAGATAATTTATTGTCAACTAAAGCTGTTTGAGATAATACATTCGGAGCACTTGGAGCAACAGTATCTTTAATAACAGAGATATTTAAAGCACCACTTTCATTTCCAGCTGCATCTTTAAGTATAATAGTAAAAGTTTTAGTACCATCTTCACCAGGCATATCTAAAGTGATATCTAAAGTACCCCCTGAAATAATACCAACACTAACACCATTTACAAATACTTCAGTACCATCCTCACCTGAGATTGTAGTTGTAGTATCGCTATTAACAGCACTTGCAGTTCCTGAATCTTTTGCAACAGCAGGAGCAGTAGTATCTTTAATAATTGAGATATTTAAAGCAGAACTTTCATTTCCAGCTGCATCTTTTAAAACTATTGCAAAAGTTTTAGCTCCATCATCTCCAGACATATTTAATTTAACATCTAAAGTACCATTAGAAATAGTACCAATTTTATTACCATTTACAAAAACTTCAGTACCATCTTCACCTGAGATAGTTGTAGTTGTAGTATCGCTATTTACAGCACTTGGAGTTCCTGAATCTTTTGCAACAGCAGGAGCAGTAGTATCTTTAATAATAGAGATATTTAAAACTGAACTTTCATTGCCAGCTGCATCTTTAAGTGTTACAGCAAAAGATTTAGTACCATCTTCACCTGAAGTATTTAAATCAATATTTAAAGCACCACCAGAAATAGTACCAACTTTTAAACCATCAACATAAACATCAGTACCATCTTCACCTGAAATTGTAGTTGAAAGTAAATCAGGATTTGAAGTTGCACTATTAATATACGTAGGAATTGAACTATTTGTTGCAACAGCAGGAGCAGCAGTATCTTTAATAATAGAGATATTTAAAACTGAACTTTCATTTCCAGCAGCATCTTTTAAAACTATTGCAAAAGTTTTAGTTCCATCACTTCCTGAAGTGTCAAGCGTAATTTCTAAACTACCACCAGAAATTGTACCAAATTTAGTACCATTTACATAAACCTCAGTACCATCTTCACCTGAAATAGTCGTCATTGTTGAATCACTATTTATAGCACTCACTGTTCCAAGATGTGTAGGAAGAGAAGGTGCACTTGTGTCTTTAATTACATTTAAAACTAATGCAGAACTTATATTTCCAGCATTATCTTTTAGTGTAATATTAAATGTTTTAGTTCCATCAGCACCAGTTGTATCTAAATTGATATCTAGTGTACCACTTGAAATAGTACCAACACTAGTACCATTTACAAAAACTTCTGCTCCTTCTTCACCTGAAATAGTTGTACTTACTGAATCAAGATTTGAAGAAGAAGTGTTAAGATAAGTGTTTTCTCCAATTGTTGCAGTAGGTTTATTAGGTGCTGAGCTATTTTTTTGAATACTTAAGTTTAAAGCAGAACTTTCATTTCCAGCAGTATCTTTTAGTGTCACAGCAAAAGTTTTATCACCATCTTCACCACTTAAATCTAAAGTGATATCTAAAGTACCATTTGAGATAGTTCCAACAGTTGTACCATCTAAGAATACTTCTGTTCCATCTTCACCTGAAATAGTTGTAGTTATACTATCTAAATTTGTTACACTTGGAGCATTTGAAGTTGGTGTATCAGGTGCAGTTGTATCTTTTGTAATTGTTGTACTTGTTGAGTCAGTAATATCTAATGAGTGCTTTTGATCCTTTAATTTTATATCAAAATTGTTATTACCATCAACTAAATTTTCTATATTAATTGTAGCTTTTCCTTCATCATTAATTACTACACCAGTATCATTACCATTTAAAAATACAGAAGTACCTTTTTCTCCTACAATTTCTAATGTTACTGTGTCTGAACTAGTAGCAGAAATCTCTTTTTCAATAACA
Organism: Malaciobacter pacificus; assembly: GCF_004214795.1. Taxonomy (NCBI): domain Bacteria; kingdom Pseudomonadati; phylum Campylobacterota; class Epsilonproteobacteria; order Campylobacterales; family Arcobacteraceae; genus Malaciobacter; species Malaciobacter pacificus. Next base: position 2,628,037 of record NZ_CP035928.1, on the reverse strand, counting down.
GGAGGTGCAGGAGGAACCGTGTCAATATCAATAGCTAAGTCTTCTCTAAGTGTTTCTTCATAGTGAGCAATAGCATGGTTTGTTTTTTTTAATGTTTTACCAACAGTATTTAAAGCTGTTTTAAGATCACTTTCACCTATAGTTTTAGAAAAGTCTAAAGTTGGTAAACTATTTTTTTGATCTTCAGTTAAATTGATTTGAATACCATCATTTGGATTATCATCAAATGATTGAAGAAACCTAAGCATATTGATTAAGTTTTCATTTTCTGTTTTTGTCTGATCTGTTTGAGTTGTATCTGTTCTTTCTATTGGAGTTAAATCTGTTGGATAAACTACTCCATCAGTGATATCAATTACAGCAATAGAACCTAATTTTACATTTCCTATTGAAAACTCAACTTCATTACATTGAGTACTATCAATAGTAAATTTACCACCATCAGTTGTTGTGTTAGTTGTCGTACCACAAGTATATGTTAGTCCATCAACTCCAGCATCTTTAAATACTGCAGATAAGTTTGATGAAGTAGAGCTACCTCCACCACCACAACCTGTAAGTACTAAAGCAGCCACTGAAGAAATAATTGAATATTTTAGATATTTTTCCAATATGTGTCCTTTGAATAATAAAATATCAAAATTCTATCAATCAAATGTCTCAGAAATGACTCAATTTTTAAAAAATAATTAAATTTGTAGAATAATAACTAAATTTCTAAGAATATTATGAAATTTTTAGTAAAGTAATCTCACTACTAGCTCCAAGTCTCATAGGTGGACCCCAAAATCCTGTACCTTTATTTACATAAACTTGTGTTTTGTTTGTATGTTGATTTAGACCTCTTACATAAGGTTGTTGCAGTTTTACTAAAAAGTTAAATGGAAAAATTTGTCCACCATGAGTGTGACCACATAATATTAAATCTAACTCACTAGTATTTGCTACCTCTTCAATATATTTTGGTTGATGGGCTAAAAGTATTGTAGGTGAGTCTTTTTTATCTTTTAATGCTTTTTCTAAATCAGGTTTAAAAGCTCCATATCTATTTCCAAATCTATCATAAACACCAGCTAAGTTAAAACCTTCATTTGATGCTCCAATATAAACATTTTCATTCTCTAAAGTTTTTATACCCAATGAATTTACATAATCAATTATAGGAACTACCCCATGAAAATATTCATGATTCCCAATGATAAAATATGTTCCATATTTAGATTTTAGATTTTTTAATTCATTAAGTGCTGGTTTTGCAAAATCAAGTTTTGTATCCACTAAATCACCAGTTATTACTATGGCATCAGCATTTAGATTATTAACTCTTTGTACTAAAGCAGAGATAAAATCTTTATCAATTATTCCACCAATATGAATATCACTTAATTGAACAATATTATAAGGTTTTTTTAGATTATCAATTTTTACATCAACTGTTTCAAGTTCTATTGACCTTGCATTATCCATAGCTTTTGCATTTGTAGCAACTACAACTGATAGGGCACCTAAGTCTAATGACTTTTTAAAGAAGTCTCTACGTTGAGATGTAAATTTAGTTTTGTTAACACCAAAGGAGATGATTTCATGAATAATAGTTGTAATAAATGTGAGAAAAATCACTCCAATTGGCAGAGAGAGTAAAAAGTAGAGCCAGTTTGGCACTACTGGGTTATATCTTACAATAGGGTATGCAAGCACACCTAAAAAAGTAATATATAAAAATATTGTAAGATATTTTTTTGTCTTATCTTTAAAATCTAGTTTATCAATAAGACGTTTTTTGATTATAAAAGTTTGAAAAGTAAAAACAATTATAAAAGCAGAAAAAAATATTATTGAACTCATTTGGGAATTGTACTGATAAATTGTAAATGAATTTTTAACAAAACGTTTAGTGATTGTTTAGTCAATTATTTTTTTATATTTTCTACTAAATCTAATATTTCATCTTTAGTTTGAGAATAATGAATAGAGACTCTAATCCAACCTGGTTTATTATTTATATCAAGTTGTTGAATACCTAGTAAATCATGACCATAAGGGCCTGCACAAGAACAACCAGCTCTAGTTTGTATTCCATTTAATTTAGATAATTTATTACATAATTCATAGGGATTAAAACCTTGAATATTAAAAGATATAATTCCAATATTCTCAACTTCTTGATTTCCATAAATTTCACAATTTGGAATTGCTTTTAATTCTTCAATAAACAGTTTAGTTAATTCATCTTTTTGTTTTTTTATAAAATCAAATCCAATTTCATTTCTAAGTTGATATGCTAAACTAGCTCTAATAAGTTGTAAAATACCTGGTGTTCCCGCATCTTCTCTTATCTCTACATCTTTTTGATAAATCTGTTCATTTTTGTTTACATACTCTACTGTTCCACCTGCTGCAAAAGTTGGAGAAATAGTTGTATCAACTAATGATTTTTTTATAACTAAAAGACCACAACTTCCAGGACCTCCAAGCAATTTATGAGGAGAAATCACTAAGGCATCATATAATTCACAAGGAACATTCATATATGGACTTGAAGCAGCGGCATCAAATAGTACTTTTGCTCCATAATGTTTTAGAAGTTTTGATATCTCTTCATATGGAGTTATAATTCCTGATACATTTGAAGCAACACAAAAACATCCAATAATTTCTCGATGGGCATTCTCTTGTAGTAACTCTTTTAATTGTCTAAGATCTACTAAGCCTTCATCATTTAATTTTATTCTTTTTACTTCACATAGTGCTTCTCTGTAGCTTACTTCATTTGAGTGATGTTCATAAGGTCCAACAATAACTAGGGGTAGTTTCTTTTTAGCTACACTAATACCAAATCTTTTTATAGTTGCAGGAGGAATATAAATTCCTAATAATTCTTGAAATTTTTTAATAGCAGCCGTTGAACCACAACCAATTGGCAGTATTGCATAATCATCATTTAATTCTAAACTTTTAGCTAGATTACTTCTTGCCATTTCATAGTAGTTAGAAGTTTTATCTGCATTAGATGCTTCTTTTGAGTGAGTATTTGCATAGGTTTCAAGTACATCATGTATTCTATTTTCAATAGCTCTAAAGGCAAGTCCAGATGCAGTATAATCAAAATACTCTTTTTTATTTTTACCAATAGTGTTATATCTGATGTTATCTAGTATTTTTGTATTTTCATTAAAGAAAGGTTTAAATATATCTCTACTCATTTTATTGTTAATTAGTCCTAATTATTATGCTTATAATTTTAAGTTATTTAATATAAGAAGTTGCTTTTAGTAAGCAACCCTTCCGTTTATACGAAAGGATTAAAATTGATTTTTTCTAATTCTAGTGCAAATTCATTTACATTTTGTGAAGGAGCATCTAAAACTATAATATTACCTTTGTGAGTAATTTTTATTTTTGATGCATTATATTTTTCTAAAACTTGAGTAAATTTAGAAATAGTTTCACTTTTTTGTGAGTGATTATTAAGTAAGCACCCAATATAACTTTGACCTTCAATAGCACTTTGATGAATTCCCATTCTTGGTTTTTTTATAAAACATACATTGTTGTTTTGTGAGCTATTTTTAACATTAAAGGGTAAAGAGGAATTAAGTAAATCATAGAATTTAGCAACTCCCCAATCTTCTAAAAATGCTTCAAATGAGCTGTTATTTATATCTTCTCTATTTCCAAAATCTCTGTATATTTTGGCAATAGCTTTAGCTGTTAAAACTAATTGAGATGGATAAACATATCCAAAATCTTCTCCACAAAGTTTAATTAAAAATATAATTTTATTTTTACTGTCAGTTGATGCATTAAAGCTTACATCGGGAGTAAAAGATAGTTCACAACCTTGTTCATAACCACTTATGGAAAATTGAAGTTTATTAGGCATATTTGAATATTTTTTATTCCCAATAAATGTATTGTCTAGTTGTTCAACAAAAGAGCTAACATCAATTAATTGCTCATTATCAATACCATTTAATGGACATGTAATTACTCTTCTAACAGTATGACCTGCTTCAAAAAATGTAGTTAAATCCACCTCTTTTAAAAGATTAAAAATCTTTGGAAAGTTATATATTTTTATATCTTTAAGTTCAACTTTTTGTTCATTACTAAAAGTTAAGGAGTTATTAGCAAATTCTTGAGAAATCTGAGTAAGAACTTTTAATTGTTTTAGTGAAAGTTCTCCCATATTTAAAGGGATTTTTAATTCAAATGAATTTTGAGTTTCATCACTTGCATAAATACCATACCATTGTAATCTATGTAGATCTTCTGATGGAATTTTTTCTCCTAAAACAGCATGGATATAGATGTCACCTAAAACATCTAATCCATCTTTTTCTTTTTTTATTTGCTCAATATTCAATGCTAAATTATTAGACATTAGATAGCCTTACAATTCCACTCAGGGTAGTTTTTTCTAATGAAAGCATTTAACTCAACTTCAGCTTGAGAATAAACTTTTTGCTCTTCTTCAAGATGTGCAAACCCTTCAATAGAAGATACAATCATACCAGCACCTACTGTTGAGTTTGTATATTTATCAATAATAATGAAACTTCCAGTGTATCTATTCTCATGGTATGGATCAACTGCAATTTCTCTATCTAATGATAATGTAACTTTTGCAATATCATTTAATGCTAATTCATCTGCATCAATCTCATCAAATGTATTAATATTCTTTTTAAACTCTATTGAATTAAATGCTCCATTTATAACTGATGTTGCTCTTTTTATCACATAATTCTGATTTAACTTTAATGGTGTTTCATCCATCCATACTACCATTGCTGATAAGTGATTTGATACTTTAGGAATATCAGTTGATTTTACAATCATATCCCCTCTACTAATATCAATCTCATCTTCAAGTGTAATTGTTGTTGCCATTGGAGCAAATGCTTTTTGTATAGTTTCAACAGTTTCATCTTTTCCAATTGGTCTTAAATCTTTAATATCATTTGATACTATTGATTTAACTTTACTTGTCTTTCTTGAAGGTAATACAGTAATCTCATCACCAACACTTATTGTTCCACTTGTAATAGTTCCAGAAAAACCTCTAAAGTTTAAGTGAGGTCTAATCACATATTGAACTGGTAATCTAAATGAATTAGACTCTTGTTTATGAATCTCAATAGTATCTAATAACTGCATTAAAGGCTTCTGCGTATACCATGGTGATTTTTCTGAGTTAGTTAAGATATTATCTCCATCTAAAGCAGAAATAGGAATAAACTGAATATTTAAATCTTTATTATGAGGTAAGAATGAAATAATATCATTGTAATCTCTTTTAATATTTTCAAATACTTCTTGTGAAAAATCAACTAAATCCATTTTATTAATTGCAACGATAAGGTTTTTAATTCCTAATAATGAAGCAATATAAGAGTGTCTTTTAGTTTGAGTTAAAATCCCAGCTCTTGCATCAATTAAGATAATAGCAACATCAGCTGTACTTGCTCCTGTTGCCATATTTCTTGTATATTGTTCGTGACCTGGAGTATCTGCAATAATGAACTTTCTTTTATCAGTTGAGAAGAATCTATAAGCAACATCAATAGTAATACCTTGTTCTCTCTCAGATGCTAATCCATCAACTAATAGTGCTAAGTCAATTTTATCACCAGTTGTTCCAACTTTTTTACTATCTTTTTCAATAGCTGCTAATTGGTCTTCAAAAATCATTTTTGAATCATATAAAAGTCTTCCAATTAATGTTGATTTACCATCATCAACAGATCCACAAGTGATAAATCTAAGAATCTCTTTATTCTCATGCTCTTTAAGATATGCTTCTATATCTTTTGAAATTAAATCGCCTTGATGTGCCATTAAAAATACCCCTCTTGTTTCTTTTTCTCCATTGATGCATCACCATCACTATCTATTAATCTTCCTTGTCTTTCACTTGTTGTACATACAAGCATCTCTTGAATAATTTCAGGAAGAGTTGTCGCAACACTTTCAACTGCACCTGTTAAAGGATAACATCCTAGTGTTCTAAATCTTACATTCTCTTTTTTAGCAGTCTTTCTTAATTCTTCAGGCATTCTATCATCATCAACCATGATTTTAGTTCCCATATATTCAACTACTTCTCTCTCTTTAGAAAAATATAAATCAGGAATTGGAATCTCTTCTAAATAGATATATTGCCAAATATCAAGTTCTGTCCAGTTTGATAAAGGGAATACTCTAATTGACTCACCTTGTGTGTGTTTTCCATTATAGATATTCCATAATTCTGGTCTTTGGTTCTTTGGGTCCCATCTATGGTTTTTATCTCTAAAAGAGTAGATTCTCTCTTTTGCTCTAGATTTTTCCTCATCTCTTCGTGCACCTCCAAATACTGCATCAAACTTTTGGATATTTAAAGCATTTTTTAATCCCTCAGTTTTCATAATATCAGTATGAAGTGCAGAACCATGTGTAAATGGAGAGATATCCATTTCAAGTCCTTTAGGATTTGAGTAAACGATTAACTCCATTCCTACTTCTTTTGCACGTCTATCTCTAAACTCAATCATCTCTTTAAATTTCCATTTAGTATCCACGTGCATTAAAGGTAACGGTGGTGGTGCAGGATAGAATGCTTTTTGTAATAAGTGTAACATTACAGAAGAGTCTTTTCCTACACTATAAAGCATACCAGGGTTAGAAAACTCTGCTACTACTTCTCTCATTATGTGCATTGATTCTGCTTCTAATTGTTTTAGATGTGTTAATCTCTCTTGGCTTATTTCCATTTAATTTTTCTCCATTATTTTTTGTGTAAACCACACTCTTTGTGTTCTGGGTTTTCCCACCACCATCGACCAGCTCTAATATCTTCACCTTCTTTTATTGCTCTTGTACATGGAGCACATCCAATACTTGGGAAACCTTGGTCATGAAGCTTGTTGTATGGAACTTTGTTTTCTTTAATATAATTCCATACATCTTTTTCATTCCAATTAATTATTGGATTTACTTTGATAACATTAAAGTTATCATCCCATTCTACAAGTGGCATATCAACTCTTGTTACACTTTGAGTAGCTCTAAGTCCAGTAATCCAAACATCAAGTTGACTTAATGCTCTTTTTAAAGGTTCAATCTTTCTAATTCCACAGCAGTTTTTTCTATTTTCAATACTTTCATATTGACCATTTACACCTTGAGTTTGATATAACTCTTGAACTAATTTTGAATCAGGAAAAAATACATTTATTTTAATTCCATATTTTAAATTTGTTGCATCCATTACATCATAAGTTTCAGGGTGTAATCTTCCTGTATCAAGTGTAAAGATATTTGCATCATCTTTTATTTTTAGCATCATATCTGTTAGAACTTGATCTTCTGCTGCTAAGCTTGAACTTAAGGCAACATTGTCAAAAGAAGTTAAAAAATACTCAACAATTTCAGCAGTTGATTTATTTTTTAACTCTTCGTTTAATTTATTTGCTAACTCTTTTTTACTCATCTCTTTCCTTAAATTTGATAATCATTTTCTGCTGGTTTTACTCTACCTAATGAAATTTTATTCCAAGCTCTTTCATGGAAATAATATAAAATCATTTTTGTAACTACTTCAATTGAGCCAATAGAAGCTGCCATTACTAGGTTCCCAGTAATAAAATAAGAGATGATTATAGTATCTAAAGTACCAAGTGTTCGCCATGATATGGTTTTAACAACTGACCGATAAGGCTTTTCGTGCATTTATTTTTCTCCTATAAAATAGGACGGATTACAGAAGAGTAATTTACTCTTCGTCGTAATCGTATAGTCCTGAACTTAAATATCTTTCACCCGTATCACAAAGAATTGTAACGATTGTTTTTCCTTTGTTTTCAGGTCTTGCTGCTATTTGTGCTGCTGCTAAAGCATTAGCACCTGCAGAGATACCAACTAGTAATCCTTCACTTTGAGCAAGTTTTCTAGAACTTGCAATTGCATCATCATTTGAAATTTGAACAACTTCATCATAAACTTCAGTATTTAAAATATCTGGAACAAAACCTGCACCAATACCTTGAATTTTATGAGGACCTGGTTTTCCACCACTTAAAATTGGAGATGCTTCAGGCTCAACTGCAACTACTTTGATATTTGGATTATGTTGTTTTAATATTTCACCAACACCTGTAATAGTACCACCTGTACCAATTCCAGCCACTAGAATGTCTACTTTTCCATCTGTATCAGCTAAAATCTCAGCAGCTGTTGTTTTTCTATGGATATCTGGGTTTGCTGCATTTCCAAACTGTTGTGGAATGAATGAATCAGAAGTTGATGCTGCTAATTCTTGTGCTTTTTCAATAGCACCTTTCATTCCTTTTTCTGGTTCTGTTAATACCAATTGTGCACCTAAAGCTTTTAATAATCTTCTTCTTTCGATACTCATTGAAGCTGGCATTGTAAGTATAAGTTTAATTCCTAAACTTGCACAAACTGAAGCTAAAGCAATACCAGTATTTCCTGATGTTGGTTCGATAACAGTTGTTCCTTCTTTGATTAATCCTGCTTCAATTGCTGTTTTAATCATATTTGTACCAATTCTATCTTTTACTGAATGTGAAGGGTTCATAAATTCACATTTTCCTAAAACTGTAGCACCACTTTCTTTACTTGCTGTTTGTAACTGTACTAATGGAGTATTTCCAATTAACTCTGTAATATTCTTTGCGTATTTCATAGGTTTATCCTTTCTTTATATACTATAATGTAAAAATTCGTTGTATTTATCTTGATAATCATCTAGTTTATCTAGTGAAATATCAAAAATCTTTTTTGTTCTCTCTTTTGACTCATCAAAGAAGATATTTAAAATTGGATTATCTGCTTTCACATCAGCAATTTTAATATCATCTTCAAGTGCAATTAAGATATCAACAATCTTAATATCTTGGGCTTTTCGAGCCAATCTATATCCACCTCTAGCTCCTCTTATACTTTGAACAAGCTCTGCTCGTCTAAGTTTACTTAGAAGTTGTTCTAAGTAGTTTTGAGGAATATTTGCATTTGCTGAAATCTCTTTTATTTGCATGGGAGAGTTATCAGTATGCTTACTTAATTCGTACATAGCTGTTAATCCATATACTCCTTTTGTCGATATTAAAGGCATTTTAACTTCTTATTTCTCTAAAGCTTGATTTAAATCTTCAATTAAATCAGCAGTATCTTCTAATCCAATAGATAATCTAATAGTTACTGGATTAATTCCCGCTGCACTTAACTCCTCTTGTGTCATTTGAGAGTGAGTAGTTGAAGCTGGATGAGTAATTAAAGACTTACTATCACCAATATTTACAACAACACTAAATAGTTTAGTACTGTCAATAATCTTTCTTGCCTCTTCAAAAGAAGATACATCAAAAGAAATTAATCCTGATGCTTTTCCATCTTTGAAGTATTTTTGTGCTTTTTCATAATATGCATTTGATTCTAATCCAGGGTAATTAACTGCTTTTACTTTTGGATGAGACTCTAAAAACTTAGCTACTTCAAGTGCATTTGCTGAGTGTTTATCCATTCTTAAAGATAAAGTCTCAACAGTTTGAAGTAACATCCAAGATACCATTGGAGCAGCTGTTGCACCAATATCTCTTAATAAGTTTAATCTAATTCTTAAACAAAAGTTTGGAAGTGGAACATCAACATAAACTAATCCATGGTATGAAACATCTGGTTGCACAAAGTGGTAATATCTTTTTGAATTTTCTTTAAAAAACTCTGCTAAACCATCTCTTTCAACAATAATTCCACCAATTGCTGTACCTTGACCATTTGTGTATTTACTAGTTGAGTGTACAACAACATCAACTCCCCATTTAATAGGGTTAAACAGTGCTGCACTTGCAACAGTATTGTCACAAATAGTTAATACACCATTTCTTTTTGCAATTTCTACGATTTTTTCAACATCAGCAATTGCAATTTGTGGGTTTGATAATGATTCAAAGAAAATCGCTTTTGTTGTATCATCAATTTGTTCTTCTAAATCACTAGCATCAGCACTTTTGAATACTTTAGTTTTGATTCCAAACCTTTTCATCGTGTATGTTAAAAGTGTAACAGCCCCACCATATAATTTATCAGAAATTAAAACTGTATCACCAGCTTCTGCAACATTTGCTATTGCATAAAAGATTGCAGATTGACCAGAAGAAACAGTAATAGCTGCAGCCCCACCTTCTAGCTGTGCAAATCTTTGCTCTAAAACATCATTTGTAGGATTAGTTAATCTTGAGTAGATTGGTCCTAATTCTTTTAAAGCAAATAAATTTGCTGCATGTTCACTATCTCTAAAAGCATAAGCAGTAGTTTGAGAAATAGGAACTGCCATTTCTCCGTTACCTTGCTTTTTATCGTAACCAGCGTGTATTGCAATTGTATCTTTTTGCATCTTTTTTTCCTTTTTTTGTTCTAGCAACCTTTTGTATGTTGGAATTATAGAACATTTTTTTATTAATGTCAAGTAATTTAATCACAATTAATATAATGACCATTAAAATAGGGGGTTTAATTAATGTTGATTAAATCTATAGAGATTATATAACATGATTAAGAAAAATTAGGTTAAAATACCAAAAAATCAATATTGTGGTTACAAGATGAAACAAGATAAATATAATATATTTGATGAAATTCCATATGATAAAAAAGATGAAAAATTTTTTGAAATTTTTAAAAATGATGTGATAAAAATAGAAAAAATTGTTTCAAATGGTCAAAAATCACCAGATAATTTTTGGTATGAGCAAGAAAAAAGTGAATATATTTTACTTCTTGAGGGATTTGCTATACTTGAATTTGAAGATTATGAAATCCAGTTAAAAAAAGGTGATTGTTTAAATATCTCTGCGATGCAAAAACATAGAGTAAAATTTACTTCCCTTGATAAGCCAACTATTTGGTTTGCTGTTTTTTATTAGTTTTTTCCCATTGTATAATCTTTCTATCTTCTTGGATTATATGTTGAAGTAGTGTTATATCAATCATTTTTACTAACTCTTTTTCAAATTCATCAATATGAATAGTTGGAATTCTTTTTATAAAGTTATTCAAGCTGATAATAATTCCTTCATGGAATTTAATATGTTCTTCAAGTTTTGGGTACTTAATTGACTTCATATGTTTTTCTTCATTTTTAAAATGTGTTTTCATATAATCATATAGTTTTGAAATAATAGTTTTTAATTTTTGAACTTTTTCTTGGTGTGTACCTTTTATAGAAACAGCCTCCCTTGCTATATCAAATAAAACTTGATGCTCTTTATCTATAAATTGGTTATTTACTTTATAAATATCTTTCCAAGCTATCCTATCTTTCAAATTTTGTGTTGGGGTATTCCAAATAGCTATTTTTTTATCTTCCGTCATTATATGATTCAAAAAATACTCTTTAATAAATTCATATAAAAGAGTTTCAGTCTCTTTGAAATTGTATTTATCAATATTTTTTATTAGATTTATTAATTCCTCTACCATATACTTATGAAGTAGAAGATGATTTTCATAATCTGGATAATTAACTGATTTCATATAGTTTTGTTCATTTATAAAATGTATTTTTAGATATTTTAACAGTTTAAGTAATATTGTTTTTAAATCTTCTTTATCACTATTAAGTGTTAGTTCTGAATTTACCTCTAAAGCTTTTTGTGACAATTCAAAAAGATTTTTATGTTCTTTATCAATTGCTTCAATATTTACAATATATTCGGCTTTCCATAAAATCTCTTTTTTTGTTATGTCTTTAGACATAATAACTCCTAAAATAAGACATGAAAAAATTATATCCTAAGAATGTCTCAAAAGTTACTCAATTTTGGAATATTTTGTTTTTTTGCTTCATTTGATTATAATAAAAAAAATTTTGCAGGATATGATTTGAAAGTAGCAATTATTGGAGCAGGCGCAGCAGGAATTATGGCTGCTATTACAGCTAAAAGAATAAATAAAAATATAGATATAGACCTATTTGATGCAAATAGTGGAATTGGTAAAAAAATATTAGCAAGTGGAAATGGTAGATGTAATATCTCTAATTCTCAAGTTAGTGAAAAAAACTATTTAGGAGAAAATCCTGAGTTCGTATCTTATGCGCTAAAACAATTTACTTTTAATGATTTTGAAAAGTTTTGTAAATCTATTGGATTATTATTAGATATAAAAGAAACAAATAAAGTTTATCCATTATCAAATGAAGCAAAATCAGTAGTAAACTTACTTCAACTAACACTTGAAGAATTAGATGTAAATATATATACGAAGACATTTATAAAAGATATTGAAAAAATCGAAGATAAGTTTGATATTAAAACTGATGAAAATGAGTTTAAAGGATATGATAAAGTAGTAATCTCAAATGGTTTAGGTGCAGCTCCTCAACTAAAAGCAAATGAATCCGGACTAGATTTTGCTTCAAAATTTGGACACTCATATAACATAACATATCCATCCCTTGTAGGATTGCAGACAAGTGAAGTATATGGTGGAAAACTTCAAGGGGTAAAAAAAGAGTGCAATGTATCATTATATATTGATGGAAATTTAGAGCAAGAGATATATGGAGATGTACTTTTTACTAAATATGGTGTTTCAGGTTTTGCAATACTTGATATCTCACAATTAGCTTCTTATCATCTATCTTTATATCAAGATGTGAAGATAGCTATAAATTTCTTTCCAAAAATAAATAGAAATGATTTAGGCGACCAAATACAAAGTTTATTTAAAAGTGTACCAAATCAAAGAGCAGTTGATTTACTAACTGGAATGGTATCAAATAAAATCGCACCAGTTTTACTAGATATTTGTAAGATAAATATAGAAACATTAGCAAGAGATATAAATGCAAAACAAATTAAAGCAATAGCTTATCAACTAAATCAATGGAAACTAAAAGTTATTGATACCCAAGGTTTCGGTCATGCAGAAGCTAGTGGCGGTGGAGTAAGGACTGTTGAAATTGATAATAGAACTTATGAGAGTAAGAAGTGCGAGGGATTGTATTTTGCTGGCGAGGTTTTAGACATCGTTGGAAATAGGGGTGGTTTTAATTTACAGTTTGCGTGGGCTAGTGGGTATTTGGTTGGAAAAAATTTAGCAAATTAAAGTGTTTTTTTATTAATTTATCATTACTTGTTTTCATAAAAAATGCAAAGTTTTTAAAAAAGCTTGCTTTTATTAGTTTTTTCAGATAGTATGTACAAACTTAAAGAAAAAATTAGTACTTATACATTGTTTGCTTTTTTATTAACACTATACTTAATACACTACTCTCAAAATATTAAAATCTGGTTACACTTTACTAAAACTTCATAAATGAAGTATTAAAAATAAAAGGAATTCTATGTCAAATAGATATAACGGAACAGTAAAATGGTTCAATAGCGAAAAAGGTTTTGGATTTATCCAATTAGAAGATAACAGAGCCACTTGCAGATTATAAAAAACAACCCGTAATTTAAGCTGATTTAAATTTTAAAAAGTTGAATCAAACTTCAGATAAGTTATAATTTTTTACTACAAAAATTTAACAGAAGAGCGATTCAACTTATGGAAATTATTCTACCAAAAATATCTTCAAGTCTATCTAAAATGTGGACTAAGGTTTTAAATCTTGAAAATTCACTTTTTCCTTCTTTGAAAAGAGAGCTTCAATTAGAAGAGTTGTCAAATAAAGAGCAAAAGCTTATTAAGATATTAGACTTTGCTGCGATTGAAAAAAATATCACTGTCGTATCTATTACAAACACTCCAAAGCATAGAGAAGAGATTGCACGAGCATTTATTGCAAAGAGTGTTTACAATATCCAAACAACCAGAGACCTTATCGATAGACTTCATAGTGATAGAACGCTGAGGATCTTGTGTGGGTGGAGATATAAAAACGATATTCCAAGTGAGTCTAAATTTAGTAGAGTCTTTAAGGAGCTCAGTGAGCTTAAAATTGCACAAAAGACGCATGAGCAGTTTGTGAAGGAGTATCTAAGGGATACACTCTTTTTTTATAATGCAAGTGATGCAACAAAAATACCACTGAGAGAAAAACCTGTAAAAGTAGAAAAAGAAAAGTTTAAACCAAAAAGAAGAGGACGACCTAAAAAAGGTGAAACAAGAGAGCCTAAAACACCCAGTATCTTGCAGCAACAAGAAGATATGAAAACCACAAAGCAGATGCTATCTTTGGTATCAACGCAGTGTGGAGTTGGAAGAAAACAGAATTCCAAAGGCAACTTTGAAACATGGATAGGAGGGAAACTCCATATCAGTGTAGTAGATGGAGATATCCCTATTACTGCTATTTATTCAGGGGCAAATGTTCATGATAGCTCAGTAGCACTTCCTCTTATAAACGAGACAAGCAAAAAAGTATCATATCTTTATGACTTACAAGATGCAGGATACGACAGCAATATTATCAGAGATTTTTCCAAAAAACTAAATCATAGACCGCTTATTGATATCAATCCGAAGAACTCCAAAGAGTTAAAAGAAAAAATTCAACTTATAAAAGATGAAAAAAAGAAATTTAAAATTCTAAACCTTACTCAAAGTTTAGATACCCATCACTATAATCAAAGAAGTATGGTTGAGAGAGTCAATAAATACCTCAAAGAAGACTTTGGATGCAGTAATATTTATTATAAAGGAGCTACAAAAGTAGCTTCTGTTTTAGCATTTGGTATTTTATCAGTTTGTATTCATCAGAGTTTGAAACTGGTAACATAACTTTTAGCTAAAAACACTAAAAATTAGCCATTTTTAAAACTCAACCATCAAGCACGCACCCAATAATAGTTTTTTATCTAAAATTGACCCATAAAGCGGTAAAATGATTAAAAGTTTAAAAGATCTGCTTGATAAGCTTAGTAGGTTTACAAATTCACTAGTTTATGATGGTGGAATTTGCAAGCGGCTCAACAGTAAAGATATATTTGTTCATCATAATGAAATTAATAACAGAGGTTATGGAAAAGCTTCATTAGCTGATGGTCAAAAAGTATCTTTTAATATTGGTGTTAACCAAAAAGGTGAACATGCTACAGGTGTAGAAACACTTTAATTGTTTCCATAAAAAAGATGAAACTTAGAAACTAAAAAATTAGTTTCTAATGTTTTATTTGAGACTATTCTCTCTTCTAAACTTCTGGAAAACTATATTTTCAAATATAAATCAATCAAGAAATTAAAAAATTAAAAGGATAAAAATGACTGTTCTAACATTAGAATATAAATACAAGGTTTTAAAAAGACTTTTACAAACAAAAGAGACATTTAGTAGCGCTTGCTCTAAATCAGGTTTAAGTGCTAATCAAGCATCAAAATATTTAAAAAATAAGAAATAGAGTATTTAAAATCTCTCTTTCAAAATAGTAAGTTTTTTAATCTTACTAATCTCAAAACTTCCCACATCACATTTCACAACATTATTAGATATTCTTAGAGGTTTTATTTGCTTAAATGAATTATTTTCATAAGAAAAAGTCACATAGTTTTTATCTTCGATAGCTTTTTGTAAAAATCTAAATTCTATGTTCATTTGAATCCTTATATTATGATAAATGTCTTTTTATTTTCTAAAAAGAATTTTACAATAATAAATCATATAGCTTCTTTTGGTTAGAATTCTCAAAAAAGGATTTAAAATGGAATTAGAATTATTTACAGCCTTTCTTGGCTTCTTTTTCACAGCTGTATTGTTAGTGATTATTTTTCTTTATTTATATGCGATTGTTACACCTTATGATGATTACAAACTTATTTTTGAAGAAAACAATCTAGCAGCAGCTCTTGGTTTTGGTGGAGCTATTATTGGGGTATCTATACCTTTATATAGTGCTTTAGTTCATTCTGTGTCTTATATAGATTTTGCTATTTGGGGATTTATTGCTATTTTGATTCAATTAGTGTTTGCATTTGTAGTGACAAGACTTGGTGGAAAATATTCTTTTAAAACTAAGATTTCAGATGGAATTATCTCTGTTGGAATTTTGATGGCATTTTTATCAATTTCAATTGGACTTTTAAATGCAGGATCAATGAGTTATTAAAACTCATTGATTACTTTAAACTTATTCTACAATCCCACTCATACAAGTTACTTCAACACCTTTTTCTCTCCAAGCTTTTACAATTTCTAGTAGTCCTATACTATCACTTGGCATATGTGGTGCTATTATTATATTTCCTATATTTTGTTCTTGAACGGCTTTTTTTACATCTTCTGGTACGTGCATAGCTATGATTGTGCCAACTCCTGCTTCAAAGTATGACTTATATACATCAACACCACCATTTGTTCCACCTGCCATAAGCACTTCAATTTTACCTGCGTAGTCTTCACTTGAACCCACTCTAATAACTGGTTGAGCAACTTTTCCTATATAGTATTCCCAAGAGTTTAACTCTTCTATGATATCTTTTAGTTTTGTTTTTGGTTTATTATTAAAGGCTTTATTTAGTCTTGTTTGTACTATTTTTTCAGTGATAAAATCTGCTGGTATATGGATATTTAGGTATGGCATATTCATAAGTCTTGCAGCTGAACTAACTCTATCGTAGTTTGAAGCGTGACCTCCTAAGTCTACACTTGCTTGTCTTTTTCTAAGAGCCTTTTGTGCTTTATTTATAGGAACTCCACTTGCTACCATTCTATCTATTTGTACATCCATAACCTTTGCAAAATCAACTACACACGAGTCTGCTTTTGGGTGATGCGATACTACGCAGTCATATCCAAGCTCTTTTGCTAGAAGTAGCTCAGGTGTTTCCATATCAATACCTATAAGTACTTTTTTTATGTTTTCACCTTCTACTATGATGTTTGTATCATAAGGCATCTCTTCTAAGTTTGCTAGTTTTAGGGCTGTGTTCATTAAATCATTTGTATTCATCTTATTACCAATATATATTTTTTATTTATAATAACATTAATAAGCTACGAAGCTTTTAAGTAACTAGTTAAAATTTAAACATGAAACTTTCAATAATAGTATTTAGAAACAACCTTAGAATTGATGATAACTATCCTTTATACAATGCTTGTAAAGATAGTGAATATGTACTTGGACTTTATAGTTTAGAAAACTTACAAGGTGAAATATATAACTTTAAAAAGTGTGATGTATTTAGGGAAAAGTTTATAAAAGAATCACTTCTTAATTTAAAAGAAAACCTTAGTTACTATGGAATAAACCTGAGTGTGGTAAACAGTATTAGCGAAGCTTTAAAACTCTTAGATAGTAAGTATGATATAACTATCTATTTTGATAAGGAAGTAGGAAGTGAAGAGTTAGAATTTGAGAATATATTAAAACAATATAATTACAAATCATACTTTACTCAAACTATGATTACTCCATTTGAGTTTGATTATAAAAAGAGTTTTTCTCATTTTAGAAAAAAAGCTGAAAAGCAAGAGATAAAAGAACCCCTTGGCAAAATAGAGACAAAAAAAAGTGTAGAGTTTGAGACACTAGATATTCAAATCCCAAATATAAAAATAGAAAACCCTCATGCAATAGTGTTTAAAGGTGGAGAGACTGAAGCCTTAAAGCAATTACAAAACTATTTACCAAAAATACATGAATATAAAACTACAAGAAATGAAATGAGTGGCTTTGAAAATTCAACAAAATTTTCACCATATTTAGCGATGGGGTGTATTAGCCCTAGAAGAATATATCATGAAATAAAAAAGCAAGAAAAGATAACTTATGAGAGTGAGTCTTCATATTGGATATATTTTGAGTTACTATGGAGAGATTTTTTTCATCTTGTTATGAAATATAGTCAAAATAAACTTTTTCTAAAATCAGGAATAAAAGATAAGAAATATAATTTTAGAGAAGATAAAAAACTATTTAGAGACTTTTTTAGTGCAAATACAGGACTTGACTTGATTGATTCAAGTATAAATGAACTTAGAAGTACTGGCTGGCTTAGTAATAGAAATAGACAAATAGTTGCAAGTTATTTTGTAAAAAACTTAGGACTTGATTGGAGAGTTGGGGCTGCTTTTTTTGAAAGTTTTTTAGTTGATTATAACCCCGCTTCAAACTATGGGAATTGGGCTTATCAAGCTTATGTGGGAAATGATACGAGCTATAGATTATTTGATGTAAAAAAACAAAGTAATATGTATAATGGTAGTGAATATATAAATAAATGGTTAGTTGAAAAATCAAATAAAAAAATTGATTATATAAGTATGGCTGAAACTGTAAAATCTGAAGTGTTTTTTGAGGATTAACTTATTTTTACAAGCTTTATTTCAAAAAACTTTTATATAATTGCGAAAAAAATTGGGAATTTATAATGAAAAGCACTGAAATTTTAAAAGAAGCAAAAACAGAAGATCAAAAAAAACTAGTACAATCAGCATTTAATACTAATGTTGCTTTTTATATTCATTTAAAAGCATATAATAATCAAGTTAGAGAAGAGTTAGAAAATAGATTAAGAGAAGTTTTCTTTTTTTCAAAAGGTGTAGATTGGAAATTTGATAGTTTTGGAATTGAAAATAAAGGTTCAAGAGGTAACAATATTTTAGGTTACTTTATTTTTAGAGCTGTTGAGGTAGAAAAATTACAAAAACTATTTATTCAAGAATTTAAAGATTATGAAAATGCTATTAGAATTTCTTGTTCTGTTGCAAAATATGAAAAAGTAGAAGAGGAATTCTTCGAACTTAATGTATAAAAAGTTTAGGGATTTTCCTAAACTTCTTAATTAAATCCTAAAATTTCAAATTGAACATACCAAATTCCAATTGAAACAAAATATCCTATTAAAATTGTCCAAGCATATTTCATATGCGAACTAAAAGTATAAATACCTTTTAACTTACCCATAACACCAACACCAGCAGCACTACCAAAAGAGATTAAACTACCACCAATACCAGCAGTTAAACAAACTAACATCCAATTTGATAAATCCATATCAGGGTTTGCTTTTAAAATGGCACTCATTACTGGAACATTATCAACAATAGCTGATAAAAAACCAACACCAATATTTGCATAAGTACTACCAAGGTATTGAGGTTCATATACAACTGAAGCAAGTGTTAACCAACCCACAAAATATAAGGCCCCAACGGCAGCTAAAATACCAAAGAAGAATAGAAGTGTATTATTCTCAATTTTTGCCATTGAAGCAAAAACATTAAAGTGTCCTTCACCAAATATTTTAGTAAGTCTAAATGAATAAATTTTTAATAAAACTAATCCAAACATCATACCCCACATTGCAGGGAAATCTAGTACTTGGTGAGAAAGTACTGCACAAATAATAGTTATAATACCTAGAGCTATAATCATCCAAGCTCCTTCTTTCATTTTTGGTTCTTTTTCATCTTTATTAACGTTAGGTTTTTCATTTGGAACGAATCTTGATAATAAAAAGGCTGTTATTAAATATCCTAAAATTGAAGAAGGAAAAAGGAAAATGAAATCTATAAAATTACCTTTACCTGCTGTCCAAGCCATCAATGTCGTAATATCCCCAAAAGGTGACCATGCACCACCTGCATTTGCTGCAACGACAATATTAATAGCACTTGGCACCAAAAACTCTTTATTAGATTTGTCAATAGTAATTAAAACAGTTGACAAAATTAAAGCAGTTGTTAGGTTATCTACAATTGGAGAAATAAAGAATGCTAAAAATCCAGTAACCCAAAAAAGTTTTCTATATGTATAACCTTTAGTTATTAGATTATGTTTTAATCTATCAAATACTCCCATGTGAATTAATGATTCAATATATGTCATAGCTACAAATAAGAAGAAAACTATCTCTGCTATTTCCAATATTACAGCTTCAGCTTCATCATGCACCATTTTTATATCTAAATCATTAATATAGTAATAAACTGAGATTAGTAGAAAAGTGAAAATACCTATAAATAATGCTGGAACAGATTTATCTATATGATATTTTTCTTCATTTGCAATAAAATAATATCCCACAACAAAAATTGCTAAAGTTGCAATTCCAATCCAAGTAAACGTTAAGTCTAATCGCTCCATATGTGCTCCTATTTGTATGTTCTAATAATAAAATATGAAATAATGGGTATTATTGTAATTGCTATACCTATTGGAAGTAATGTCGTGCTATTAAATAGTAGAACTATTGAAGAAACAATAGAACCTAAGCCAAACTGTAATACACCAATTACTCCTGAGGCTAAACCTGCATTTTTTTTAAAATGTTCTAATGCAAGTGCCATACAATTACCTAATACAAAAGCTAACATACTCATATATCCCGCCATTAAAATCATTGTAATAGCGATATTATCTGTATTAGCTGTTAATATCCATATTATACCTAGAATAATTTGAATTATTATTCCAACTTTAGCTAAAGTGAGGGCTTCATATTTTTTAAGAAGCCATAAATTTACCCTTACCATTCCAATTAATAAAATGAAGTTTACCCCAAAGAAGAAAGGGAAGTGATCTGTTGAAACATTATAATAATCAATTAATATAAAGGATGATTTAGTAATAAATATAAAAAATCCTGAAAAGGATAATGCTAAAGTAAGCATTGCTTTCATAGCTGTTTTATTACTTAGAACAGTTTTGTATGATTCATAAATACTTTGTTTTACATAAGTATAACTCTCTTCAAGGTCTTTAAATATTAAAAATGCAATGACTAAAGAGTAAATTGTTAAAAAAAGAAAAACTGCTTTCCAAGAAAAGAAGTGAATAATAAATGCTCCAATAGCTGGTGCAAGTAATGGTGCAAGTCCACCAATTGTACCCATTAAAGATAAAACTTTTGCTGCTTCTTTCCCTTGGAATTTATCTCTTAAAACTGCATTTGCATTTACAATAACTAATCCACCAAAGAAAGCTTCAATAAATCTAAATATCCAAAGATGATAAACATCTGTACTAAAAATCATTACAAAACTAAAAAATGCAAAACCTAAAAGTCCAATAATTGAACTTTTTCTTCTTCCAATTCTATCTGAAATTGGACCACCAAAAATTTGTCCAATTGCAAATCCAATTAAAAAGATTGATAAAGTTAATTCAACTTTTTCTATATTTACATTAAAAAAATCTGCCATATCAGGAATTGAAGGTATATACGTATCAGTGGCAATTGGTGCAACTGAGCTTAGTAATGCCAATAAAATAATTAAATAAATATGATTAATAGTTTTTCTCATAATTTAAAATCCTTATAGTTTCTAAATAGTTATTTGTATGTTCTAATAATAAAAAATGAAACTAAAGAAATTACAGTAATGCTTATACCAATAGGTAAAAAAGTATTATTGTGAAAACTTAGGGCAATTGATGATATCAAAGCACCTAATCCAAATTGTAAAACACCAACTACACTAGAAGCAACTCCTGCATTTTTAGAGAAGTGTTCTAAAGCTAATGCCATACAATTACCAAAAATAAATGCCATCATACTCATATAACTTGCCATTAAAGCCATAGTTATAATAAGTGAACTTCCTTCATAATTTACAATCATTAAAGCCCCTGATATTATCTGAATAGTAATAGCAAATTTGATTAATTGTAATTGAGTATATTTTCTAAGCATTACTATATTTACTCTAATCATTGCAATAAGAATAAGAAAATTAAATCCAAAAAAGAAAGGGAATAAATCTGTTGAAATTTTAAAGTGTTCTATGAATATAAAAGATGATTTTGAAATATATATAAAAAATCCAGAGAACCCTAAAGCAAGTGTTAACATAGCTTTAATAGCTTTTTTATGTGTTAATACTGATTTAAATGATTTTATAACATCTTGCTTTACGTATGTAAAACTTTCTTCTAAGTCTTTGTAAACCCATAGGGCGATAATAAGCGAATAAACTGTTAAAAATATAAATACCGCTTCCCATGAAAAAAAGTGAATTATAAATGCCCCTAAAGCTGGTGCTATAAGTGGCGCTAAACTTCTAATTGTACCTATAAGTGCAAATATTTTTGCAGCTTCTTCTCCATGAAATCTGTCTCTAACAGCAGCAGCTGCATTTACTACAACAATACCACCAAAGAAGGCTTCAAAGAATCTGTAAGCCCAAAGTTCATAAATATTTGAGCTAATAATAATTAATAAACTAAATAATGAATATCCCAATAATCCAGCGATTGAACTTTTTCTTCTTCCATATCTATCTGAAATTGGACCACCAAAAATTTGTCCAATTGAAAAACCTATTAAAAATATTGATAGAGTTAGTTCGATTTTTTCAATCCCAACGTGTAGTGCACTAGCAATATCAGGAATTGAAGGGATATAAGTATCAATTCCCATAGGTGCAACAGATGATAGTACAGCTAATAAAATAATTAAATATATGTGCCCTGCAGATTTTTTCATAATTTACTCGCTTAGTGCATAGACTACTTTATCTAGGGTTGTAAAAAGTTGTTCTATTTCTTGATTTGATAATTTTGAAGAAATTTTATCCCTAAAAATTTTTACTTCTTTTTCAGTTTGTTCTAAAATTTCTTCCCCTAAAGGTGTTAAGTTAATTACATTTGTTCTTTTATCAATACTATATTTAGAAATATAGCCTTTATTTTCTAGTGTTTTAAGTGTCCTACTTATAGTTGTTTTATCTTTTCTTAGTATTTGTGCAATTCTAGTTTGATTTACTTGGTCTTCATATTTTATTATTTCTAGTAAAACTCTTTGCTCTATGGCTATTGAATATTTATGTAATATTTGATTAATTGAGCTATTAAGTAAGTTTGCAGTAAGATTAACATTAAAGCCTATAGACTTAAGTAATTTGTTTTCCATTTTCAATCCTTTAATTGCATATGCAACTATTGCACATACAACCTTTAAAGAAGATTAAATTTGTCCTATTTAAATAAAAAATTTATAAAATTAACTATTTTTTAAATTCTTTTCCATTTACACTTAAGACTTTATCAAGTCTAATTTGTAAACCATTTTGTAAAATCATAAACTCTTCTTTATTTAGAGTTTTAAAATCTACTATAAAATCTTCAATCTCTTTTTGAATATTGTCTTCACTATATACGATTTTCGATTTTACTTTTTTAACTGCAAGTGATTCTAACTCGTCATAGAATTGACAAGCTATTGGTTTATATTTATTATCCATGGGTATCCTTTGAGTAATTATATCAAAAGAAGAAGATAATTTTAATTAATATTTTATTATGAATATATGTTATAATTTACTAATAAAAGGAGGCAATTATGAGTCTTAAAAAAATCACTTCATTAACTATGCTTTTAGCAGTTTTAGTAATGTCTTTTACTGGTATTTTACTATTTATCACTCCTCCAGGAAGAGTAGCAAACTGGACAAATTGGCAGATATTTGGAATGTCAAAGAGTCTAATTGCTGATATTCACACAACTTTCATGGTGCTATTTATAGTAGCAACTATTTTACATATTTTTTATAATTTAAAACCTATAGTTAGTTATATGAAAAACCAAGCTAGAGAGTTTGTATTATTTACAAAAGAGATGATAGTTGCAGCAACTTTAGTAGTTGTTTTTTTAATTGGAACTATTTATCAAGTAGCACCTTTTTCAACTTTTATTGACTTTGGAGATGGAATTAAAAACTCATGGGAAAAACAAACTTCTACTGCCCCGTACTCTCATGCAGAATTATCTTCACTTGAAGAGTTTATTTTAAAAATGGATTATCAAGAAGAGGAAATAGAAGGAATACTTCAAATAAACAACATATCATATAAGTTGGAACAATCATTATCTCAAATTGCGAAAAATAATGACATCAGCCCAAATAAACTATTTGAAATATTACAAAAACAAAAAAACTCAACAAAAAAACATATTCCATTAACTGGGATGGGCAAAAAATCTGTAGAAGATGTAGCCTCAACTTTAGGAGTTCCTGTAGAAGAGTTTATTCAAGATTTGGAAGTTATAGGAATTAAAGCATCAAAAAATGATAAGTTTAAAGAAGTTGCTGAATCTATTGATTCAAGTCCTGTGGATTTATTAAGAGCTATGGGTTATGAAAAAAATGAATAAAGAAGTATTTTTACTTCTTTATTATGTCTAATATATCAAGGGGATGATTTACTAAAAAATCTGCACCATTTTCTTTTAATTCTTTTTCATCTCTAAAACCCCATAAAACTCCTATTGCAATCATACCAGCATTTTTTGCTGTTTGCATATCTACCATTGTATCTCCAATAAAATATATCTCTTCACATGGAACATCAAAGCTTTTTGCAATATTAATCGCTGCAATTGGATTAGGTTTTTTAGGGACTTCTTTTTTTTGTCCATGAATCTCTTTAAAACTATAATTTTTAAATAATGTATCTTTATATTGAATAGTGAATTCATGAGGTTTATTTGATAAAATTGCTAAATTACAATTAAGTTTTTCTAACTCATCTAGTAATTCATAAATACCATCATATGGTTTTGTTTTTGAGTGAAGTTTTTGATCATAGATTACTTTAAATCTATTTGTAACTTCTTCTTTTATATCTTCACTATGCCCCTTTAGAGCATTTTCAACTAAAACAGAAATTCCTCCACCAACAAAATATTTGTAATCTTCTATTTTGTGAGTTGGAATATTTAACTCTTCTAAAACTTTGTTCATACACACAGCAATATCTTCAAGCGAATCTATAAGTGTACCATCTAAATCAAATATAATTGTTTTTTTACCAGCCACCACTGGCACCTCCTCCACCGAAGCCTCCGCCTCCACCAGAAAATCCACCACCACTGCTGAATCTTCCTGAGCCAAAGCCTCCTGTTGTTCCGCCCCAACTTCCACTATTTGAAGAAGAGTTGGAGTCATATTTTGCAAGTTTATCAAAATTTACATCTCTTGCAGTTAAATAATTAAATATAAATACTAAAATTGTGATGGCAATAGCTAAATATAAGTAAAATGAAGTAAACCCTGAAGCTATAGCAAAGGTAAAGAAACCAAAGAATGATGAAAGAATAGATGCTTTTGATATTTTATAAAGTTTTTGGCTTTTTAATTTTCTTGAAATAGAACTTGCTATCATAGAAACAAAAATAATTCCAAAATATAAAAATGCAAAAAAAGAATCAAAATTCATATTTTTTCTATCGTTTTTGATTTTTGGAGTATATTCACCTTTTATAGCTTGGATAATTTCATCAACAGCTTTGAATATACCTTTTTCATAGTTATTGTTTTTGAAGTTTGGTTTTATTGTATAATTTATAATTTCATATGAAGTTTTATCTGTTAGCGCACCTTCTAGTCCATAACCAACTTCTATTCTTAGTTTTTTTTCATCCATGGCAATTACTAATAAAACACCATTATCTTTACTTTTTTGACCAATACCCCAAAATCTACCAAGCTGATAAGAATAATCAGCTATTTCATATCCATTTAAAGTATTTAAGATTACTACCACAATTTGGTTTGAAGTTTCTTCTTCATGATTCTTTAAAATTTCAGTTAATTTAGTTTGAGAACTATTAGATAAAAGATGAGCTTGGTCAATAATTCTTCCTTCTAATGGAGGAAAGTATTGAGTTATATTTGCATTTAAAAAGTTTAAAAATAGTAAAGTTAATAGTATTAACTTTTTCATGGTTTTAGCTCAATTACTTCATTTGAAAGTTCATTTTCATCATCTGTTTGTATAGGAAAATTTTTTACTAAAATTTCACTACAACTTTTTATAGCTTTTACATATCCATTTGATAAGTTATTGTTTTTTACATCTTTTATAAATTCTTTTACAATTACTTGCCAATATTCATCATCAATCTTTTTACTTATCTCTTTATCTGCTATGATTTCTACATATTTTTCATCATAACTAACAAAAAACATAATCCCTTGTCGAGTTTTGGTTCTATTTAATCCAAGATTGTAAAACTGTTTATGAGCATTTTTTGAAGCTTTATTATATTTGTATGTTTTAGGTAGAAGCTTTACTACAAAATTATTAAACTTTTCAAAAAATAGACTAATTCCAACAAATATTAAAAGTTGTATTTGTAATAACTCTGAAGCTTCTTTTTGTGTAAAGAAGATTAATAAAAAAGATATAGAAAATAGAACAAATATATTTATTAACGAAATTGCATATTTATAATCACTACTTCTTTTTGTAACAACAGCTACTAATTCTGCTGAACTATATTTTTCAAGATTCTCAATCTCTTTTGAGATTAGTTCTTTATCTTTTTGTTTTATTTTCATTAAAATTGTACCTTAGGAGCCTCTTGTTCTGTAACACTAGCTTTAAATGTTTCTCTAATTTGTGCACTTGGATGAACTATAGCTGCTACAAGTTTTCCTGGCATTGTTCTTAACTCTAAGTTGTATTGTTTAACTGCTTCAATAAAATCTTTTCTAGCTATTGTAATTCTATTTTCTGTTCCTTCAAGTTGTGATTGTAAAGCTTTAAAGTTTTCATTTGCTTTTAAATCAGGATATCTTTCAACAACCAACATAAGTTTTGATAAAGCACTTGATAAACCACTTTGGGCATTTGCAAATTGTTGTAACATTGCAGGGTTATTCAAAGTATCTGCATTAACATTTATTTGAGAAACTTTACTTCTAGCTTCTGTAACTTCTGTGAAAGTACTTTTTTCATGTTCTGCATAACCTTTAACTGTTGCAACTAGATTTGGAATTAAATCAGCTCTTCTTTTATACTGATTTTGAACTTGTGACCATTTTTCTTTTACATTTTCATCTAACTTGGGAATGTTATTGTAATTGTTAATGATTAAATAGACCAAAGGTAATATAATTGCTAAAGCAATGATAAAAACAGTTTTTTTCATATAAAGCCTTTTATAAAATTAATCTATATTATAAAAAGTATAATTAATATAATATAAATAGTTATCCAAAAAGTTACAATATTAAGCAGTATTGGAATATAATTTTTTTTCTGTGTTAAATTATCACAGTTATTAAAAATATATAATAAATTAAGAAAATTTTTAGATAATTTCAATAGATAGTGAGTATGATTATCAAAAAAGTCAAAAAATGGAGATAACGATGAATGCATCAGATTTATTTGTAAAAGCATTAGAAAATGAAGGTGTTGAATATATTTTTGGAATTCCAGGAGAAGAAAATCTAGATTTACTAGAAGCTCTTAGAAAATCAAAACAAATTAAATTAATTTTAACAAGACATGAGCAAGGTGCAGGTTTTATGGCTGCTACTTATGGAAGATTAACTGGAAAAGTTGGAGTATGTATTTCAACATTAGGGCCTGGTGCAACTAACTTTGCAACAGCAGCAGCTTATGCTCAACTTGGTGGTATGCCAATGCTTATGATTACGGGTCAAAAACCAATTAAGAAATCAAAGCAAGGTAGATTTCAAATTATTGATGTTGTTGGAATGATGAAGCCAATGACTAAATATGCAAAAGTTGTAGTAAATGGTAACAATTCACCAGCTATGATTAGAGAAGCATTTAAAATTGCAACAACTGAAAGACCAGGAGCAGTTCATATTGAGTTCCCTGAAGATATTTCAGCTGAAGAGGGATGTGATGATAATATCTATCCTGTAAAAACATTTAAATATCCAAGAGCTACTAAAGAAGCAGTTTTAGATGCAATTAAAATGATTGAAAAAGCAAAAAGACCATTATTATGTATTGGTGCAGGAGCTAATAGAACAAGAATTGGTAACGCTTTAACTGATTTTGTAAATGAAACTGGAATTCCATTTTTCTCTACACAAATGGGTAAAGGTGTAATTGATGAAAATCATAAGTTATGTTTATCAACAGCAGCATTATCAAAAGATGATTTTATTCACTGCGCAATTGATAGAGCAGACTTAATTATTAATGTAGGTCATGATGTTATTGAAAAGCCACCATTCTTTATGGAAAATGAAGAGGGAGCTACAAAAGTATTACACGTAAACTTCTTCCCATCTGAAGTTGATGATACATATTTCCCTCAAATGGATTTAATTGGTGATATCGCTGGAAATATTGAGCAAATGACAAATGCTATTTCTAAGCAAGAGCACTGGGAGTTTGATTACTATTTAAGAGTTGCAGAAGATGTAAGAACTCACCTTTCTAAATATTTTGGAGATACAAGATTCCCAATTTTACCTCAAAAAGCTGTTAGAACTATTAGAGGAATTTTAGATGATGAAGATATTGTAACATTAGATAATGGTGTTTATAAAATTTGGTTTGCAAGAAACTATAGATGTGCAAAACCTAATACTTTATTATTAGATAATGCACTTGCTACTATGGGTGCTGGACTTCCTTCAGCAATGGCAGCTAAAATGGTAAATCCAGATAAAAAAGTTGTTGCTGTTTGTGGTGATGGTGGATTTATGATGAATGACCAAGAGATGGAAACAGCGGTTAGATTAGGATTAGACCTAACAGTAATTATCTTAAATGACAACGCATACGGTATGATTAAATGGAAACAAGCTGGTATGGGATTTGATAACTTTGGACTTGATTTAGGAAATCCTGATTTTGTTAAGTTTGCTGAATCATTTGGAGCAAAAGGTTATAGACCAACTTCTTGTGAAGAGTTTGAAGAGACTTTAGAAAAATGTGTAAACTCAAAAGGTGTACATTTAATTGATTTAGCAGTTGATTATTCATTAAATCATGCTATTTTAAATGATTTATTAGCTAAAAAAGAGTGTATGCTTTAAAAAAAGGAGATAATATATGAGTATAATAGAAGTAACATCACCGTTTGATGGTAAAGTAGTTGGAACAGTTCCTTTTACAACAGTTGAGGGAGTTCAAGCAGCAATTGATACTGCATATGAGAAGTTTTTAGATGTAGATAACTGGATTCCTAAATATAAAAGAATAGAAATCTTAGAGAAATTAATGGAAATCATGTCTTCACAAGTAGAAGAATTAACAATTCTTTGTGCAAGTGAAGGTGGTAAACCTTATATGGACTCTAAAGTAGAAATTCAAAGAGCAATTAATGGTGTAAAAATTGCTATTGAGCAAATTGGTCAAATTGAAGGTCATGAAATTGCAATGGGTCATACAGCAAGTTCTGCAAATAGAATGGCATATACTATGAAAGAACCAATTGGTGTAGTAGCAGCAATTAGTGCATTTAATCACCCATTTAACTTAGCAGTTCACCAAGTAATTCCAGCAATTGCTGTTGGTTGTCCAGTAATTATAAGACCAGCAACTCAGACTCCAATGAGTGCAGTTAGATTAGTTGAGCTTTTAAAAGAAGCAGGTCTTCCTGATGGTTGGGCACAAGCTGTAGTTTGTGACAGAGCTGGAGGGGAGCTTTTAGTAACATCTCCTAAAACTGCATTCTTTACATTTATTGGTTCAGGACCAGTTGGTTGGTACTTAAATTCTAAATCAAGCCCAGGTACTAGAAGTGCATTAGAGCATGGTGGAGTAGCACCTGTTATTGTAGAGCCAGATGCAGATTTCGCTTCTATGGTTCCAGATTTAGGTAAAGGTGGTTTCTATCATGCAGGTCAAGTTTGTGTATCTGTTCAAAGAATTTTTGCTCATGAATCAATTGCTGATAAATTAGCAGATGAATTAGCAACTTATGCAAAAAATCTTGTAGTAGGTGATCAATTAGATCCTAAAACAGAAGTTGGACCACTAATTAACCATGATGAAGTAAATAGAGTAGAAGAGTGGGTAAATGAAGCTGTTCAAAAAGGTGGAAAAATTTTAACTGGTGGTAAGAGAATTTCTGATTCTTGTTATGAGCCAACAGTAATTGTTAATCCATCTGATGATGCAATTATTTCTCAAAAAGAGATTTTTGGACCAGTAGTTGTAGTATATTCATATAAAACATTAGATGAAGCAATAACAAGAGCTAATCAACTTGATGTATCTTTCCAAGCAGCAGTATTTACTAAAAATATTGATGTAGCATTAAAAGCAGTAAAAAGATTAAATGCAACAGCAGTAATGGTAAATGACCATACAGCATTTAGAGTAGATTGGATGCCATTTGGTGGTGCTAAAACTTCTGGACTTGGATTAGGTGGAATTCCTGATTCTATGCATGAAATGCAAAACCAAAAAATGATGGTTATTAAATCACCTTCTTTATAATCTAAAAGATATTATAATTCAAAGCTAAGATGAGTTTTCATCTTAGCTTTTTTTATACCTAAAATTTGGAGAATATATTATGACTTGGGAAAAAGTAATAGAGTTAGAAAAACAAAAAGAGTATTACAAAAAACTACATGATGAAGTAGAAAAAAGGTATCAAACTACTACAGTATTTCCAGCAAAAGAGAATATTTTTAAAGCTTTTAGTTTAACAAAACTTGATAATCTAAAAGTAGTTATATTAGGACAAGACCCTTATCATGGAGTAGGACAAGCTCAAGGTTTAGCTTTTTCAACACCAAATAATATAAAAAACCCTCCTTCAATGGTAAATATATTAAAAGAGATAAATGATGATTTAGGAAGAGCTTCAATTTGTGAAGATGGTGATTTAACATCTTGGGCAAAAGATGGAGTATTACTTATAAATACTATTTTAACAGTAGAAGAATCAAAACCAAAATCTCATCATAAATTAGGTTGGGAAGTTTTTACAGATAATATTATTAAGTATATTAGTGAAAATTGTGAAGGTATTGTATTTATACTTTGGGGTGCACCAGCTATAAAAAAAACTAAATTAATTGATGAATCAAAGCATCATATTTTAACGTCTCCTCATCCAAGTCCATTATCTTCTTATAGAGGTTTTTTTGGATGTAAACACTTTTCAAAAACAAACGAAATATTAAAAAAACTGAGAAAAGAACCTATACGTTGGTAATTTAATTAAAGATTTTAAATACTTTTGATTTTATAGTACTTAATGATAATTTTATTGCAGAGTATTTCATTACTTTTGCAACTTGTTTCCACTCATATTTTTCATAACAAGGGTTAGGACATTTTCTACATCTTGGTTTTATTTCATGGGGACAGTTTTGTAATTTTTCAAAAGAGTAGTCAATGTTTTTCTTACATTCATTACATAAAGTTAATGAGATATCAAACTCTGTATCTTGATAAATAACTGATATTTTTTTGTAATGAAGGTCTGTATGTTTATCTAAACAGTATGTTTCAAAAAACTTTTTAAGGGTTGCTACTTCTGTTTCAAATTTGAGTTTTGTCATAACAAAGTTCCTTTTTTGAAAAATAAGATAATTTTTATCTTGTTTTAATCGTACTTTTAATATTTTTACATAAAATAACATAATATGTATTGACAATAATCAAGAAAAGAGAGAACATGAGTAAAATACAGTTTGATGATTTTTATTTATTTAGTTTTTTAAATGATGAAGATTTGGATAGATTAAAACAAATAAGTGTTAAAAAGAAGTTTGAAAAAGATTCAATTCTTTTTTATAAAGGAGATGAACCTGTATATTTACATTTATTAGTAAAAGGTATTGCAAAACTTTATGTTCATGACCATAAAGAAAATGAAGTTATAATTCATAATTTAATTGCACCATCTTTAATTGCTGAAATAGTAAATTATGAAGATACAAAATTCCCTGCAAATTGCTCATTTGAAGTTCCTTCTGAAGTTATTTTAATTAACTACAAACAGTTTAAAGAAGAGTTTTTATCAAAACCTGAAATCTCAATGTTCTTTATTAAATCTCTAACAAAAAAAATCAAAGCATTAGAAGGCTTTATTAATTATAATATTAGTTCAAGTAGTATTGAAAAAATAGCAAAATTCTTATATGAGAATGAATCAAATTTAAGCACATTAAAACAAGTTAAAATAGCTCAAATTTTAAATATTACTCCAGAAACTTTTTCAAGAAAAGTTGCTAAATTAAAACAAGAAGGAATCATAAAAAATGAGAAGGGAAAAATTTCAATATTAGATTACAAAAGATTAAAAGACTATATTGTCAATTAATCTTTTATTTAGAGTACATATAATTATTTTGCTTTAAAATCTAGTGAGATTGAATTTACACAATGTCTTGTACTTTTAGAAGTCATTCCCTCACCTTTAAATACATGGCCTAAGTGGCCTCCACAATTTGCACAAACTATTTCAACTCTTCTTCCGTCTGCATCAGGAAGCTCTTTTACTGCATTTGATACTGTATCATCAAAGCTTGGCCAACCTGTTCCTGAATCAAACTTTGTATCTGATGGGAATAGCTCCGCATTACATTGACGACAAGTATATATGCCACTTTCATGGTGATCCCAAAACTTACCTGTAAAGGCTCTTTCTGTGCCTTTATTTATAATTACTCTTTTTTCTTCTTCATTTAGTTCATTAAATGCCATAATTTTCCTTTTTATATAAATGAATCAAATCTTTCAAAATGACAAGTGTATCCATTAGGGTTTTTTACTAGATAGTCTTGATGATAATCTTCAGCTGGCCAAAAAGTTGAAAATGGTTCTAGCGTAGTTACAACTGTATCTTCCCATTTTCCAGATTTATTTACTAAATCAATTACCTCTTTGGCTATTTTTTCTTCTTCTTCATTTTGAATAAAAATTGTAGATCTATAACTTGAACCCTTGTCATTACCTTGTCTATCAACAGTTGTTGGGTTGTGTATTCTAAAAAAATAGTCTAAAATTTCTTTAAAAGACGTAATTTCTGGGTCATAAGTTATTTCAACACTTTCTGCATGACCCGGATGATTTTGATAAGTAGGATGACTATTCTCTCCACCTTGATACCCAACATGAGTATCTACAATACCTGCTCTTTTTCTTATAAGGTCTTCCATTCCCCAAAAGCAGCCACCAGCAATGTATGCTTTTTTATAATTATCCATCTAAATCCTTATTTAATTCATTTAATAACTCATAAGTAGTTTTTTTATGATTTTTATCTAACTTAACTTTCGCACGTTAAATTGATTAAAATTGTAGCTAAATCTCCCTAAAATATTACTCCTATAGGTAATAATATTATCCTTGTTGACATAAAAATAATTTAGTTGTTTTTCTATGATATTTTTCTATTTTGAACTCTCAATAAAGCCCTTAAATAGGCATTTTAGCTATAATATCTATTATATTAAAGGGTAAGAATGCAGATAGAATCTAAGATAATAAGCATCATAAACGACAAACTAAAGAATCCAATTTATGAAACATTGCGACTATTAAATATGAAAACGATTTTAACAAAGAGCAATTTTTCTAAAAAAGAGGGAGTTGCTGTTCATATGGTTGTATTACACTTTGTATATATGCTAGTTATGAATAAAAAAATATCAACTTTTATGGATCAGAGTAATGATAGCTTTAAAAAAGATGTCTATTACAGACTACTTGCTAATGCTCACTACAACTGGAGAAAACTATTATCACTTAGTTCTTTAAAGATTTTATCACTGCTTCATAAAGTACAAGATGCAAAGCTAGTAAGAGTTCTTATACTTGATGATACTGTTGAAGATAAAGTTGGTAAAAATATAGAGGGAAGTTGTGACAACCTTTGGAGCAATAAAGCAAAGAGAAAAATCAGAGGTGTAAATGTTGTATCACTAAACTATAGTGATGGTTATTCAAATTTTATGTTGGACTTTGCAATTGCTATGAATAATTATGCAAGGGTAAAGATAGAAGAGTTTACAAATATTATTGATCATCGAACCAATGCACATAAGCGAAGATTGGAAAGCTTAAAAGGGAAATCACAAATTGCTATAGAGATGATTAAAAGAGCAGTAGCTAGTGGTATATATGCAGATTATCTGCTTGTGGATAGTTGGTATTCCAAACCTGTGTTTATAGAAACAATGAATGAGCTAGGATTGCAAGTTATTTCAAGAATGGTAAACAATGATAGAATCTGGAACTTCACAGGGGAGAAAAAAACTCTTGATGGTATCTATAACAAGTTTAAAAAGCTTAAAACTATTAAGATGGGTCAATATGGCAAAAAGATAAAGTTTGAATACTTCGGGGTCATAGTTGAACATAAAAAAGCAGGAAAATTAAAAATTGTTTTTATAAAAACCAAAGAGAATCTCATCCCTATTGTATCTACAAACTTAGACTTGAGTGATGAAGAAATTATCGATATTTACAAACGACGATGGGATATAGAACAAGGGTATAAAGAACTTCGTGAACACTTTGGGTTTGGTAAAGAAGAAAATCGAATTTATGAAGCACTTATTGCTCGCATAACACTCTCATTTTTTACATACAATGTTGTTAGCTATATAAATCGTATCAGTAATGAACCTAAAACAATTGGTGGATTGTTTAAAGATCTAGAATGTGAACTTCACACCTTGGCAATTGCTATGCAAGCATTTTTAGCTATTTTAGATGAGATTGCAAAAATTGAAGAAGTTGTCAATAGAAATGAGGATTTTACAGCAATAATCGATCTATTAAGAGATGTGACTGGAAAACTACTTGGTTTTAGGTGCGAAAGTTAAGTTATCTAATATTATAAATAAATAAGAAACTACAACTACATTCATATATATCATTGCTTCAGACATTGGAGTAAAAGCAAAAATTATACCTGTGATTAAAATAAATACTGGGTTTAAAAACTTAATTAAGCCCTCTGATTTTAATGCTTTGTCTTTATACTCTTTTTCATTACTTTGAATGTAGTCATAATCTTCATTTGTTAATTCATTTTTATCTTTTAGTTCTTCTAATCCTTGAAGAACATCAAGCCTTTTTTTATATTTTAAATATTTAGTCACAATAGTAATACATATAAGTATTGAGATTACATTTGACATTAATTGTAAAGATAGATTTAATTCCATTATATTCCTCTTGTTTACGAATTTATGAAACATTATACCATTTGATTTTTATTAAATAGATAAGATTCCTTACTATTGTATAAATAATATTTAATATTACTTTAGTATAATTAACTAAATTATTTAAAAGGAGTTAAGATGAGAAAAGTTATTGTAATATTGATGTTAGGTGCGTCATTTTTGTTTGCATCAATTAATTTACAAACAGCTACAAAAGAGGAGCTAATGAGTATAAAAGGAATTGGTGAGAAAAAAGCTGAAGCTATTATTAAGTATAGAAAAACAAATAAAATTAATAGTGCTGATGATTTAAAGAACATAAAAGGTTTTGGAAATTCTATTGTAACTAATGTGAAAAAGAATAAAACTGTAGCTAAAGCTGAGAAATCAAAAAAAGATATGAAAAAAGAGCTTAAAAAAGTTGATGATAAAAAACAAAAAGCTTCTAAAGAACTAAATAAAACAAAAAAGATTGATTCTAAAAAAGATGAGTTAATAAAAACTAAAAAATAAGTATTTGTAGGCTTTGCCTACAGTGCTTTTTAGTACACTTATGCTAAAATCTCTAAAAATATTATGAGGTTTTATTTTGAAATTCCCACCAAATAACCCTTGTCCTTGTGGCTCACAAAAAAAATATAAAAAATGCTGTAAAGTTTTTCATGATGGTACTTTGCCAACAAATGCATTAGAACTTATGAAATCAAGATATAGTGCATTTGCAGTACATAAAGCAGAGTATATAATTGCAACTACTCATAGTCAAAATCAAGATTTTACAAGTGATGTTTCAAGTTGGAAAAAAGGCATTTTAGATTTTTGTGAAAATACTTCATTTAATGGTTTAGAAATTATTGATTTTATAGATGGTGAGTTAGAGAGTTATGTGACATTTAAAGCTATATTAGAGCAAGCAAATCAAGATGCAACATTTACTGAAAAAAGTAGATTTTTAAAAGAGAATGGTAAGTGGTTATATGTAGATGGGAAATTTATTGATTAAAGGATAAATATGATAGTATTATTTTCACCAAGTGAAGCAAAACATAGTGGGGGAGAGAAAAAAAGTTTTTCAAAAGAATCTTTTTTATTTCCAGAGCTATTTGACAAAAGATTAGAAATAGTAAAAGCATACAATGAATATATTTTAAATAGTGATGATGAAAAACTTATGAAACTATTTGGAACTAAAAAAGCTGATGTAATAAATCACTATAAAAAAGATATATTTTCAAGTGATACAATGAAAGTAATCAAGCGATATGATGGGGTTGCTTTTGATTATGTGAAATATGATGAATTAAATACAAAAGAACAGAGTTATATTGATGAAAATGTGATAATATTCTCAAATCTTTTTGGACCATTAAGAGCAGGGGATAATGGACTTCCTGATTATAAATTAAAACAGGGTGAGAGCTTTGATGGTTTAAAAATTGAGAAGTTTTATAATGATAACTTTTCATTTATTATGGATGAGTATTTAGCGGGTGAGGATATTATTGATTTAAGGGCTGGATTTTATGAGAAGTTCTATAAATTAAAACAACCATATGTAACTATGAAGTTTATAAAAGATGGTAAGGTAGTTAGTCACTGGGCTAAGGCTTATAGAGGAATTATATTGAATCAACTTGCAAAAAATTCTATTAAAACTATTGATGAACTTATGAATTTAGAAATAGAAAATCTAAAAGTTGAAGAGATAAAAGAGACAAAAATAAAAAAAGAGATTGTATATAGTATTACAAATTAAAGGCCAAGTATGAAAAATGGTTTAGAGCATGCTTTAATCTTAGATAAAAAAGGTGGAGCAGTTGAAGTATCTTATGAAAAGTTAGATGAAATAGATTTTGAAAATAATTTAGTTTGGTTACATTTTGATTATTCTAGTGATGAGGCAGTTCAATGGATTACAAATAAAAGTGGCATTGATCCAATTGCTATTGAAGCACTTTTAACAGCTGAAACTAGACCTAGAACAACAATTTTAAATGAGTCATTACTTTTAGCTTTAAGGGGTGTGAATTTAAATCCAAACTCAAATCCTGAAGATATGATTTCAATAAGAATCTTTATAAATGAAAATCTAATAATCACTACTAAAAGAAGAGATTTACTTTCAGTTAATGATATAGTTGATTTTCTAAAGAGAAATGATGGTCCAAAATCTTCATCTGAATTTTTAGTAGAATTAAGTGATAGGTTAACAACAAGAATGCAAGGAACTATTGAAGAACTTGATGATAGAGCAGATGCTTTAGAAGAGATAGTTATGGACTCTAGTAATATTGAACTAAAAAGTGAAATGTCAAGTATTAGAAGAGAAGCCTTAACTTTAAGAAGATATTTATCTCCTCAAAAAGAAGCGATGTATAAATTATTACATGACAAAATAGTATGGATAAATGAGTACGAAAGAATTCAATTAAGAGAGATTACAGACCAACTTATTCGGTATATTGAAGAGTTAGACACAATAAAAGATAAGGTTAGTTTAATTCAAGAAGAGTTAGTAAATAAAATTAGTGAGCAAATGAATAATAAGATGTATTTATTATCAATTATTTCTGCAATTTTCTTGCCTTTAGGATTTTTTACAGGACTTCTTGGAGTAAATGTTGGAGGAATTCCAGGGACTGAGAATCCAAATGCTTTTTATATATTTAGTGGATTTTTAGTTGTTGTTGTGATATTGCAATTTATTTATTTTAGAAAGAAAAAATGGATTTAAAATGGAAAATTTAAAAACATCAGAAGAGTTAAGAGACTATTTTTTACAGATAATAGAAGATTTTAAAAATGATAACTGTGAAATACATCCATACGATTTAGCACAAGATTTAGCAAAACTTAGAGATATAAGTGATGAAGATTATGAGTTTATTTGTAAAAAAATGCCAAGTGATCTATTCGCTGAGATTCTTTGTGAAATGCCAAACTATGTTCAAGAAGAGATTAGCGAAGTTTTAAGTGATAGGAAAATTGCAAATATTACATCAAAAATGGATTCTGATGATGCTAGTATGCTTATTCACAATATTTCACAAAATGACGAAGAAGCTGCGCAAACTATTCTTTCCAAATTAGATGATGAAGATAAAGAAATCATTGAGAGATTAAACTCATATGAAGATGATGTTGCTGGTGCTTATATGCAAAGTGAGCTTTTTAAAGTTAAACTTGATGAAAATATAAAACAATCACTTTTAAGATTAAAAGAACAAAAAGAGAATGATGAATTAGATAATATTTTTCATGCGCATATAGTAGATGAAAATAATAAGTTTATAGGTTCAATTGGTCTTGAAGAGTTAATACTTTTTGATAGCAATCTAGATTATAAAGATATTCCAGAAGATAAATTTACTAATTTTTCCATAGTAGATAGTGAAGATATTAAAGAAGCAGTTGAAATGTTTACACACTATAATTTAAGTGCATTAGCAATTGTGGATGATAAGAATAAATTAGTTGGTAGAATTACACATGATGATATTCATGATATTATTCAACAAATAGATACAAAACAACTTTACTCACTTGCTGGTACTAATGATGAATCAGAGCAAGAAGAGAGTATGTATCTAATTGGTAGAAATAGAGCTTTATGGCTTGGAGTGAATCTAATCACAGCTATTTTAGCTTCAGTTGTAATTGGATTATTTGATGCAACTATTCAATCTCTTGTAGCACTTGCAGTACTTATGCCTATAGTTGCTTCAATGGGTGGAAATGCTGGAACACAGACACTAACAGTAACAGTTAGACAAATGGCTTTAGGTGAGATCTCTTATGAAGATGCAAAAAAGATTATATATAAAGAAGTAGTCATATCTTTAGTAAATGGTTTTATTTTCGCTTTTGTAATAGGAGTTATTGCATATCTTTGGTTTGATATTGCTCTTTTAGGAGTAGTAATAGCTATTTCTATGGTGATTAATCTATTTAGTGCAGGTTTTTTTGGTGCAGTTATTCCAATATTTTTACAAAAAAGAGGAATTGATCCAGCTATTGGTTCAACAGTGATTTTAACTACAGTTACTGATGTTGTAGGATTCTTTAGTTTTTTAGGCTTAGCAACACTAATTTTATTATAAAAGAGTCATTTATGACTCTTTTATTTCTTCTTTAGACTCTTTTTCTATAGTTTCTTCAAGTTCTTTTTTTATATGTACATCCATTTGAGGGAATGGAATCTCAATTTCATATTTATTTAGTGTTTCATAAATAAATACTAAAAAGTCAGAAATATTTGATGAATCAAGTCCTGCTTTATTTGTATTTGTATGAATCCAAACTAAAAGTTTAAAATCAACACTACTAGCACCCATACCTGTCATCCATACATTTGGTAATCGTGTTATATCATCTTTTATATAAACTAGATTACTTTTATCTAGTTCTTCTTTTATAAGATTAATCACATATTTTGCATCAGTTCCATAGGCAACTCCAAATGGAATATTTAATCTTCTAATATCATCACCAAATGTCCAGTTTGTAACATTGTTTTGCATTAAAGTTGAGTTTGGAATAATTACATCAATATTATCAAATGTTGTAATAACACTACTTCTCATATTGATTTGAGTTACTCTACCTTTTTTTTCTCCATCAATATCTATGATATTCCCAACTTGAATAGACTTTTCAAAGATTAGAATAATTCCAGAAATAAAGTTAGAAACAATGTTTTGTAAACCAAAACCAATACCAACTGAAAGCGCACCAACTAAGATTGTAAGTGATGATAAATCAATTCCAACAGAGTTTAGTGCAAATATAAATGTTAAAAATACTAAGAAATAAAACCCTAAGTTAGCAAGTAATGTTTTAGTTGCTTGGGAACTATTTTTTAAGTTTGCTTTTCCAATTTTTCTTTTATAAAAACTTGCTAATGAAAATCCAATAATAAAAATAAATAAGAATTTAGAAATATCAAGTATTGAAACCCCTTCTCCTAAAGGAATATAAGGCTTATTTACTTCATTCCAACCAAATTTTATTATATCAGTGAAGCTCTCTTTTGTATCGGCAAAAGTTGATTTTGTTATTCCAATATGAACTCTTGATAAATACTTCAATAATTCAGTTAATGAATCATAATTTACATTATTTGTTTTTAAAAATGAGATTAAATCATTATTTAAATCAAAATAAATAGAATCTTTTTCTTTTAATGGTTTTAATAATTCTTCAACTTTGTAAAAAATAATAGTATCAATTAGTTTGATTTTCTTATTTTCAATCTTTTCTAGTTCTTTTTTTGTATTTTCTATTTGTTTTTCATTTTCAGAAATTACAGCTTTATCTAAAAGCAAAGATAATCTATTTTGATCTTTAGATATAGAATCTAGTTCTTCTACAGATTTAGTGATATTTTCATTTAGTTTTCCATCTAAAGTAAATGTAGTAGTTTCAAGTGACTTAACTAATGATTCTTTATATTGATTTAACAATACTTCAAGTGTTTTTAGCTGATTTTTATCATTTTTATTTTCTAAAATATATAAAGCATATAAAAGTTGAGAGTTAGTAGTACTTATAAGCTCTTTATCATTTATTTTATTGATTTGATTTTCTAAAGTTTTTAACTTATTTGATTTCTCTTCTATATTTTGCTTTGTAACATTAAAAGATGAATTAATTTGTAAATAAGTTTTTACACTCTTTATAAAACTATTAGTATCTTTTATTTCTACTGGTTTTTCAAATTTTAATTTAGAATCAAAGTTTAACTCGTCACTTAATCTTTTCAACAACAATTTCTGGTAATCTATTTGCTCTTTTTGTTCACCTACTTCATTTGCAGATATTTTATTTAGTTGCTCAGTATAAATTTTTTGTAACTCTTCATTTGTATTATCAAACCAAGTTTTATCAATACTTATGGCAAAAAGTGTGTTAATAGATATAATTAATATTAATAAAAATTTCATTGCTTATCCTTTCTTGCGGAATGATACTATATTTTATATACGAAACTTCTAAAAAAGTTCTCTTTTATCTGTTTGTAAAATAACTACATCGCTATATATTTTCTTTTTAAATTTTTTATAAAGTACTATTTGAAGTATTATTCCAAACACTCCAATAATGCTTAAATATATAAATAGATAATTCATATTAACACTAAAATAGTCATAAATCATTGCTGTTAAACTTCCCATAACAATGGCTACAGATATCATAAATGATCTAATCATTAAGTAATCTTTTAATTCAACCTCTTCATCTTGCATAAAATCAACAGTATGTATTCTAGCTATCTCAAAGGTTATTCCTTGAATTGTAAATATTGTTAAAATTATATAAGTAAAAACTAATACTGAATATCCAAAAAATAGATAAGAAAAGATTTGAATAATATCTAAAAATATTGCAAATAAATAAATATTATAGATTTTAACATTTTTAAATAGAGGTTGAATAAAACCATCTAAGGCTCCAATTAACATATATAAACTTATCATAAAAACAGGAAGATATGTTCCTTCAAGTTTAGTGACAAAAGGAATTAGTGTCCAATCTATATATGTAATTATAAATAATACAATGGCTTGAATTTTCAAAAATTTAGATTTTTTTATTTCAATAAAAATTGAACTGTAGTTTTTTAAAGGCACTGTAGTAGCCCCTTTTTGTAAGATATATATTTTTCGGAATTATACTACAGATTCTTGATTTTTTTTCACAAAAAATAAAGAAAAAAATGCAATAGCAGAGAATATTGCACTATATAAAAATAAAAACTCTCCATAAACAACTCCAGATATATATGCACCAAAAAAACCACCTAGTCCATAAGCTACTCCGTACATAAACTGTTGTGCAAGTTTTTTATTTGAGTAAAGTGTGTAAAGATATATAATTACAGCACTATGATAAAGACCAAAAGAGAATGCATGAATACTTTGTGAAATGAAAGTAATAGATAATGAGTCAGGATATAAATATAATAATAACCATCTAAATACTGTAATACCTACACAAAATTTTATTATAGTAAGTAAATTGTTTTTTAAAATAGGACCTTGGAAATATAGCATTATAATTTCACATAAAACACCAAATGACCAAAGATAAGAAGTCATTTCTAAACTTACTTAACTTTCGCACGTTAAATTGATTAAAATTGTAGCTAAATCTCCCTAAAACATTACTCCTTTAGTTAATAATCTTATCCTTGTTGACATAAAAATAATTTAGTTGTTTTTCTATGATATTTTTCTATTTTGAACTCTCAATAAAGCCCTTAAATAGGCATTTTAGCTATAATATCTATTATATTAAAGGGTAAGAATGCAGATAGAATCTAAGATAATAAGCATATAAACGACAACTAAAAATCCAATTTATGAAACATTCGATATTAAATATGAAAACATTTTAACAAAGAGCAATTTTTCTAAAAAAGAGGGAGTTGCTGTTCATATGGTTGTATTACATTTGTATATATGCTAGTTATGAATAAAAAAATATCAACTTTATGGATCAAGTAATGATAGTTTAAAAAAGATGTATATTACGATACTTTCAATGCTCATAAATGGAGAAAACTATTATCCTTAGTTCTTTAAAGATTTTATCACTGCTTCATAAAGTCAAGATCAAAGCTAGTAAGAGTTCTTATACTTGATGATACTGTTGAAGATAAAGTTGGTAAAAATATAGAGGGAAGTTGTGACAACCTTTGGAGCAATAAAGCAAAGAGAAAAATCAGAGGTGTAAATGTTGTATCACTAAACTATAGTGATGGTTATTCAAATTTTATGTTGGACTTTGCAATTGCTATGAAAATTATGCAAGGGTAAAGATAGAAGAGTTTACAAATATTATTGATCATCGAACCAATGCACATAAGCGAAGATTGGAAAGCTTAAAAGGGAAATCACAAATTGCTATAGAGATGATTAAAAGAGCAGTAGCTAGTGGTATATATGCAGATTATCTGCTTGTAGATAGCTGGTATTCTAAACCTGTATTTATAGAAACTATGAATGAACTTGGATTGCAAGTCATTTCAAGAATGGTAAACAATGACAGGATATGGAATTTTACAGGAGAGAAAAAGACCCTTGATGGCATCTATAACAAATTTAAAAAGCTTAAATCTATCAAGATGGGTCAATATGGCAAAAAGATAAAGTTTGAGTATTTTTCAACCATAGTTGAACATAAAAAAGCTGGTAAATTAAAAATTGTTTTTATAAAAACAAAAGAGAATTTAATACCAATCGTATCAACCAATCTTATACTTAGTGATGAAGAGATTATAGATATTTATAAAAGACGATGGGATATAGAACAAGGGTATA
This sequence comes from Malaciobacter pacificus, assembly GCF_004214795.1. Classification (NCBI taxonomy): domain Bacteria; kingdom Pseudomonadati; phylum Campylobacterota; class Epsilonproteobacteria; order Campylobacterales; family Arcobacteraceae; genus Malaciobacter; species Malaciobacter pacificus. The sequence continues at coordinate 2,584,909 of NZ_CP035928.1, read as the reverse complement.
AAGAACTTCGTGAACACTTTGGATTCGGAAAAGAAGAGAATCGAATCTATGAAGCTTTGATAGCCAGAATTACACTATCTTTTTTTACATACAATGTTGTTAGCTATATAAATCGTATCAGCAATGAACCTAAAACAATTGGTGGATTGTTTAAAGATTTAGAATGTGAACTTCATACTCTAGCAATAGCTATGCAAGCATTTTTAGCTATTTTAGATGAGATTGCAAAAATTGAAGAAGTTGTCAATAGAAATGAGGATTTTACAGCTATCATTGATCTATTAAGAGATGTGACTGGAAAATTGCTTGGTTTTAGGTGCGAAAGTTAAGTAAACTTATTCCATTATCTGTTTCATATATAGTAAAGAAATTGTAAAAACCACCAAAACTTACTTGCATTGCAAATAGACTTAGCCAAAATGGCCAATATTTAAAGAAAGAAAAAGGCTCTTCATTTATATTTTCTTCTTTATGTTCAATATCATATTTTAATAAAAGTAAGGCAAAAATCACAGTTAGAATATTAACAGCTAAGTAATAATGTATTGCTATAAATGGTTTAGTTAAAAATTGTCCTAGCATTAGTGCTATAACTGTAAAACCAATAGAGCCATATAATCTTGATTTTCCATATCTTTCTTTACCTAAATTTTTTATAGCAGTAACTTCTAAATATGGCAAAATTAGAGATAAGCAAGCAGCAAGTAAAGCATTATTAATTAAAAAAGCAAAAAAGTTTTCAATAGTTAAATAAAAAAATGAAGTAGCAACTATAGAAAAAAGTAGGGCACTTTTAAACATAGTTTGATCAAGTTTAATATGCTTTAAAAACATAAATGGAGTTGCAAATCTCATAAGAGGAGCAACAGCTAAAATAATACCAATATCAAAAGCACTGTATCCAATATCATGAAGTACCTTTGGTAAAAATATTACATAAACACCAACAGCAGCAAAATAAAAGAAATAAAAAGCTGAAAGGTTAAAAAACATTAGTTTTTATGTGGAATAATGATAGTGCTTGAAAATATATCTTGAATTGTTTTTTTATCTTTTCTAAAGAAGGGAGTAAACATTAAGAATATTGATATAACACTAAATGTAGTTATAACATACCTAATTAAGACTTGTATTACAGAAACTCTATTTTTTGTTTTACTATCTACAAGTTTTCCTTCGTATGCTCTAAGTCCAGGAGTTTGACCGTTTTTAAGCCAAAAAATTGAAATTATTAGGAAATGTACTATAAATATTATACTCCATCCTAAACTTCTATTTTGAGCAAACTCTTCACCACTACCCATTATTAAATAAATAACTATATAAAAAATGGGTGTTGTGATTAAGAATGTGTCAGTTAAAAAAGCTTTTAATCTTGAAGGGATAGTTGCTGATTCTATTGTTTCATCAAATTTTTTATGTGATTGATTAATCTCAATAGACTCTTTTTGAACTCTATTTTGTTTTACATCCCTCCATTTAGCCATTAGTTTCCTCTTGAACCTGGTTTGTATGCAATATCTTTAAAATCACATTCTTCAGGAGTATACATTTTAAATGTAAAGTCTTCTAATGCAAATAATGGTTTATCTAATGGTAATTTACAATTATCTTGTCTTTCTAAGTTACTACCAACTCTTGAACAGAAGCCTCTGTTTGCAAGTGCAGCATAAGCAACTATATTACCACCAGCATTTTCTACTTGTTTTGCAGCTTCAAGTGCACTTCCACCAGTTGTGATAATATCTTCACAAATAATGTAGTTTTCACCTTCTTGTACTTCAAAACCTCTTCTTATTGTCATTTCACCCTCTACTCTTTCAGCAAAGATAAATCTAACATCAAGTGCAGTTGCTAGTGCAAAACCTGCAATTAGCCCACCAAGTGCAGGAGAACAAACAGCATCAACTTTAATTCCTGATTCTTTGATTTGTTCTGCTAAAGCTTCAGCTAATAATTTAGCTGTCTTAGGGTCTTCTAAAACTTTTGCTGATTGTAAATAAAAGTTAGAGTAATTACCACTACTTAATTTAAAATGACCTTCAAGTAATGCATTTGCATCTTTATAAATTTGTTCTACATTCATTGTTATTATACCGTTAAAATTTCATTTTCTTTTGCTTTTAAAGTCTCATCAGCTTTAGCTACAAAAGAATCTGTAATTTTTTGAACTTCATCTTGAGCTTTTTTGCTCTCATCTTCAGTTATCTCTTTATCTTTTAATAAAGCTTTGATTTTATCATTAGAGTGTTTTCTTACATTTCTAATTGCAACTTTTGCATTATCAGTCATTGTTTTAGCTTGTTTTGCAGTCTCTTTTCTTTGTTCAACTGTCATTGGTGGAAAGAATAATTTAATTACTTCTCCATCATTATTCGGGTTTACTCCAATATTTGCATTTTGAATAGCTCTTTCAATATCACTTAAAAGATTCTTTTCCCATGGATTAATACTTATAGTTGTAGCATCAGTAGCTAATACTGAACCAACTTGATTTAAATCTGTTGGAGTTCCATAATAATCTATTTTAATTCCATCTAAGATATTTGTATTTACTTTACCTGTTCTTAAACTTTTGTAATCTTTCTTTAAAGCATCAATTGATTTTTCCATATGCTCTTTAGTATATGCATAAACTTCTTCTAACATTCATTCTCCTTTTTTAATTATATGATTAGTTTTTAATATTTAACTTCTTGAAATTTGAGGTAGATTATACCATTTTAACCTTTTATATTCTGCCTATATTAGATGGTATAATTATTGAATTTATTAAGTTTTTAAAGCATAGATTAATACTTCTGTACAAATCATTGCTAAATTTATTTATGTATCTAATAAGATAAAAATAAGATTTATAAAGAAGAAAGAGATATCTCATGTCTCTTTTTCTTTATATTAATTATTTTGTGGAACTGCTGGTACAGCTGGTGCTTCTGTAGTTGTAGAAGGAGCTACCGGTGCAGCAGGTGCAGTTGTCTTATTCTCAACTGGAGTTGAAGGAATTAGTGTCTCAGTTTTAACTGAGTCAATTGCACTCTCATTTCTTTCTTGATTATATAAATATCCTAATGCCACTGTATTAATTACGAAAACTAATCCTAATGCCATTGTAGCTCTTGATAAAAAGTTTGCAGGACCTTTTGCTCCAAATAGTGAGTCATTACTTCCACTATATGCTCCAAGTCCTATGCTTGAACTTTTTTGTAATAGGATGATAATTGTTATAAGTACTGCTAAAACAAACTGAACAATTAAAAGTGTAGATGTCATAATCTAGTTCCTTTTTTAAAAATGGTGCCTATTTTATCTAAAACTTATTAAGAAAAGGTTAAAATATACCTTATGTCAAATAAAAATCAATTTTCCAAATACGCAAAAGAGTACAACTCTCATAATATTATTCAACAAATTATAGCTAAATCATTAATTAGAGAATTAAAAACAAAACCAAAAAAAATTTTAGAACTTGGTTGTGGTTCAGGACAAGTTTTTAAACATATTGACTGGGAAATAGAATTTTATAAAGCAATTGACGCTTCTCAATCAATGTGTGATCTTCATCCAAAAAGCAATAATGTAGAAGTTAAGTGTTTTAACTTTGATACAGAAGAGTTTTTAAATGAAATTAAAAATGATAAATATGATATTGTTTTGTCTTCATCTGCACTTCAATGGTCAAAAGATTTATCAAAAATTATAAAAGTTTTATCAAATGTAACAAATGAAATTAATGCAGTGTTATTTACATCTAATACATTTAAAACTATTCAAGTTATTACAAATACAAAATCTCCTATATTAGATGAATTTTCTATAAAAGAAGCGTTCTCAAAATATTTTGAGTGTGAATTTGAAATTATTACTTATAAATTGGAGTTTGATAATAAAAAAGATTTATTTGATTACATAAAAAAATCAGGTGTTAGTGGTGAAAAATCACTTTCATATACAGATTCTAAAAAATTGTATAAAGAGTATAGTTTAAACTATTTAGAGTTTGAAGTAATTTTTGTTAAAACAGTTTCTAAGTTATAAAGTTCATATCTAATATATTTAAAGTTTTCACTATCTTCTATTGAAATTAGTTTTGTAAACTCTTCAAGTACTCTAGAACTCTCTTGAGCTCTTTTGAAATTTGCTATTAATATAGAGTATAAATCATCTCTATTTTGTTCACTTTTAATTGAACTTCTTAAAACGTCATTTGCAACATCTCTAGTTTTTAATAGTTCAGTATAATTATTAGTTCTAGCTTTATGTCTTAAATCTTTTAATTTTAAAGCAGTTTGTTTATCATTATATATGTATCTAAATATATCCTCTACTACTCGAATTCCTTCACGTAGTCTATTCAAATTAGCATCAATTAGTCTTAAATTATTTGAGTTCATATTATATATAGTAAGACTAACTCCAAAAGGAGTTAGTTTTTATTAGTTGTCACTGTTACTGTTCATAATTCCTAAAATCTGTAATAAAGATATAAACAGATTAAAGAAATCTAAGTAAAGTGATAATGCAGCTTCAACTGGAGAATCATAGTGACCTTTGATTATATTCTGTGTATCATATAAAATAAACGCAGAGAATAATAAAGCACCAGCACTTGCAATAATTAATTGCATCATAGAAGATTGAATAAAGATATTAGAAATACCTGCAACAATCATAATGATTAAAGCAATAAATAAAAATTTACCCATTGAAGAGAAATCTCTTTTAGTTGTCATAGCAAACATAGAAATTCCACCAAAGGCAACTGAAGTCATTAAGAACGCTTGTCCAACTATAGCTGCACCACTTGGCATTGCAAAAATTGCAGCTAATAATGGAGCAATTGTAAGACCTGTAATGAATGTAAATGCAAATAATACTGCTAAGTTAACACCTGGAGTATGCTTAACTCTAGGAATAACGAAGAAAATTAATGCAAGCTCTACTGCAAACAGAACCCATTTAACTGGACCCATTAATAATGAAACAATTCCTAATCCAACATATGCACCAGCAGTTGCTGATAATAAAGAACCAGCAAATAATTGATAAGTAGCTTTAAGGAAAGCCATCAATTCAGTTTTCGAAGATTCTTGTGTTGTATACTCAGAAGATTGATTCGAAAGATAATCTCTATTATACATCTTTAATTTCCTTTTTATATTTAAATTTATTTTGCGTAATTTTATTTAGTTACTCTTAATAATATCCTTAATTAAAATAAAGATATTAATTTCACTCTTAATATTAAAGCATAAAGGTAAATAGATAGTTAATAAGTATTAAAACTAAACAAAAGGAATAAAAAACCCAATAGAAACAGAGTAAAAAGGTGGGAAAGGGAGGAATTTTAAAATTTAAGTTAAATTTAAGCATAAACCCCTTGACAAAGGGTCAAGAATCTATTATAATTCCCGTCCAAATTGACTGAGACACATCAAACGGAAGAGAGATGAGTTGAGAGTTAACGATCTTTAAAAAGAAATAAAGTTTAAAGAAGAGTAATCTTTATAAACTGAATATTATCAATAAGATAATTAAATAAATGTTAAATAAAAAAACAAGAATAAAAATTCTTGTCTATTAAATAGAATGTAAAAATTTTATTTTTAGCTTTAAGCTAAACAATGAGTGATAATTTTGTAACTAAAATTGCAGTACTCTGAAAAAATGCAAATTTTTTTAGAATGCAAAGTTACATAAAGTTGTCAGTTTCAAACACTTTATGGAGAGTTTGATCCTGGCTCAGAGTGAACGCTGGCGGCGTGCTTAACACATGCAAGTCGAACGAGAACGGGTATTAGCTTGCTAATACTGTCAGCTAAGTGGCGAACGGGTGAGTAATATATAGGTAATGTGCCTTGAAGAAGGGGATAACAGTTGGAAACGACTGCTAAGACCCTATATGCCTTTAAAACAAAAGTTTGCAAGGGAAATATTTATAGCTTCAAGATCGGCCTGTACAGTATCAGTTAGTTGGTGAGGTAATGGCTCACCAAGACAATGACGCTTAACTGGTTTGAGAGGATGATCAGTCACACTGGAACTGAGACACGGTCCAGACTCCTACGGGAGGCAGCAGTGGGGAATATTGCACAATGGGGGAAACCCTGATGCAGCAACGCCGCGTGGAGGATGACACATTTCGGTGCGTAAACTCCTTTTATATAGGAAGATAATGACGGTACTATATGAATAAGCGCCGGCTAACTCCGTGCCAGCAGCCGCGGTAATACGGAGGGCGCAAGCGTTACTCGGAATCACTGGGCGTAAAGAGCGTGTAGGCGGATAGATAAGTTGGGAGTGAAATCCTATGGCTCAACCATAGAACTGCTTCCAAAACTGTCTATCTAGAGTATGGGAGAGGTAGATGGAATTTCTGGTGTAGGGGTAAAATCCGTAGAGATCAGAAGGAATACCGATTGCGAAGGCGATCTACTGGAACATTACTGACGCTGAGACGCGAAAGCGTGGGGAGCAAACAGGATTAGATACCCTGGTAGTCCACGCCCTAAACGATGTACACTAGTTGTTGTGAGGCTAGACCTTGCAGTAATGCAGTTAACACATTAAGTGTACCGCCTGGGGAGTACGGTCGCAAGATTAAAACTCAAAGGAATAGACGGGGACCCGCACAAGCGGTGGAGCATGTGGTTTAATTCGACGATACACGAAGAACCTTACCTGGTCTTGACATAGTAAGAACTTTCCAGAGATGGATTGGTGTCTGCTTGCAGAAACTTATATACAGGTGCTGCACGGCTGTCGTCAGCTCGTGTCGTGAGATGTTGGGTTAAGTCCCGCAACGAGCGCAACCCTCGTCGTTAGTTGCTAACAGTTCGGCTGAGAACTCTAACGAGACTGCCTACGCAAGTAGGAGGAAGGTGAGGACGACGTCAAGTCATCATGGCCCTTACGACCAGGGCTACACACGTGCTACAATGGGGTATACAAAGAGCAGCGATACGGTGACGTGGAGCAAATCTCAAAAATATCTCCCAGTTCGGATAGTAGTCTGCAACTCGACTACTTGAAGTTGGAATCGCTAGTAATCGTAGATCAGCTATGCTACGGTGAATACGTTCCCGGGTCTTGTACTCACCGCCCGTCACACCATGGGAGTTGAACTCATTCGAAGCAGGGATGCTAAAGTAGCTACCTTCCACAGTGGATTCAGCGACTGGGGTGAAGTCGTAACAAGGTAACCGTAGGAGAACCTGCGGTTGGATCACCTCCTTTCAGAGAAAGAGTTAAGATTCGTTTCTTAACTCGAAACATTTATAGAAAAACTAATTGATATATTCAGTTTATAAAGATTATGAGAATAATCTTGTGATATTTAAAAACATAATGTTAAAGTCTTAAAATTTTTCTAGCGAATATTTATAGCGATATAGATATAAGTTAATAAAGAAACAATTTAAAACACAACTATATTTATTAAATGTAAATTTAATAAGATAGTAGCCAAGGAATAATTATTCAAAAAATAGTAGAAATACTATTAAGAAAAAAGGTAGCTTAGTTTACTAAGTTATTTGAAAAGCTATTAAGGGCTAATGGTGGATGCCTAGACTGTAAGAGGCGATGAAAGACGTACTAGACTGCGATAAGCTTTGGGGAGCCGTCAAGAGGCATTGATCCAGAGATTTCTGAATGGGACAACCCAATATAGTGCGAGCTATATTATCCTTTCGAGGAGGCAAACCTGGTGAAGTGAAACATCTCAGTAGCCAGAGGAAGAGAAATCAATTGAGATTCCGTCAGTAGCGGCGAGCGAACGCGGAATAGGGCGCATACATTTAGCATATTAGATAGAAGAAGTATTTGGAAAGATACACCATAGAGAGTGATAGTCTCGTATTTAAAATCTTTTATGTGGAACTAAGGTATGGAACGAGTAGGTCGGAACACGTGATATTTTGACTGAATATGGGGGGACCACCCTCCAACCCTAAATACTACTTACAGATCGATAGTGAACAAGTACCGTGAGGGAAAGGTGAAAAGTACTCCAGCGAGGAGAGTGAAATAGAACCTGAAACCATTAGCTTACAATCATTCGGAGCCCTATGATTTATCAGGGTGACGGACTGCCTTTTGCATAATGAGCCTGCGAGTTGTGGTATCTGGCAAGGTTAAGTCAAGTACGAAGCCGTAGCGAAAGCGAGTCTTAATAGGGCGAAATAGGGTCCCCATTAAGAACTTTATGTTCTTAATGGGTTCCCTTAGTCAGATGCTGCAGACCCGAAACGAAGTGATCTATCCATGAGCAGGTTGAAGCTGGTGTAAGAGCCAGTGGAGGACCGAACCGATGGGCGTTGAAAAGTCCCCGGATGACTTGTGGATAGGGGTGAAAGGCCAATCAAACTTCGTGATAGCTGGTTCTCTCCGAAATATATTTAGGTATAGCCTTGCGTAGTAGCATATAGGGGTAGAGCACTGAATGGGCTAGGGCTGCTTACCGCGGTACCAAACCCTATCAAACTATGAATACTATATGTGTAATCGCAGGAGTCAGGCGTAGGGTGATAAAATCCTATGTCGAGAGGGGAACAACCCAGACTAACAGCTAAGGTCCCTAAGTTACATCTAAGTGGAAAACGATGTGGAGTTACTGTGACAACCAGGAGGTTGGCTTAGAAGCAGCCATCCTTTAAAGAAAGCGTAACAGCTCACTGGTCTAGTGATTCTGCGCGGAAAATATAACGGGGCTAAGATGTACACCGAAGCTTTAGATTCAATTTTTAATTGAGTGGTAGGAGAGCGTTCTATTCAGCGTAGAAGATGTACCGGTAAGGAGCGTTGGAGCGGATAGAAGTGAGCATGCAGGCATGAGTAGCGATAAAAGAGGTGAGAATCCTCTTCGCCGAAAACCCAAGGTTTCCTACGCGATGCTCGTCATCGTAGGGTTAGTCGGGAACTAAGTCGAGTCCGAAAGGGGTAGACGATGTCAAATTGGTTAATATTCCAATACCAACATATAAGCGCGATGTGGGGACGCATAGAGTTAATCGAGCTCACTGATGGAATAGTGGGTCGAAGGACGTAGGTTGATACTTAGGCAAATCCGGGTATCGTTAGACCGAGATCTTACAGGCTCTTGACGCTCTTCGGAGATGATAGAGAATCGATGATACTGTCGTGCCAAGAAAAGCCACTAAGTATATTATATGTTGCCCGTACCGTAAACCGACACAGGTAGGTGGGATGAGTATTCTAAGGCGCGTGGAAGAACCCTGGTTAAGGAACTCTGCAAACTAGCACCGTATCTTCGGTATAAGGTGTGCCTACTTTGGTATAGAGACTTGCTCTCAAAAGCTAAAGAGGTTGCAACAAAGAGTCCCTCCCGACTGTTTACCAAAAACACAGCACTTTGCTAACACGTAAGTGGATGTATAAGGTGTGACGCCTGCCCGGTGCTCGAAGGTTAATTGATGATGTTAGCATAAGCGAAGCATTTGATCGAAGCCCGAGTAAACGGCGGCCGTAACTATAACGGTCCTAAGGTAGCGAAATTCCTTGTCGGTTAAATACCGACCTGCATGAATGGCGTAACGAGATGGGAGCTGTCTCAACCAGGGATCCAGTGAAATTGTAGTGGAGGTGAAAATTCCTCCTACCCGCGGAAAGACGGAAAGACCCCGTGCACCTTTACTACAGCTTGACACTGTAGCTTGGATATTCATGTGCAGGATAGGTGGGAGGCTTTGATTACTAGACGCCAGTAGAGTATGAGCCATCCTTGAGATACCACCCCTGAATATTTGAGTTACTAACTGCGAGGAGTTATCCTTCTTCAGGACAATGTCTGGTGGGTAGTTTGACTGGGGCGGTCGCCTCCTAAAAAGTAACGGAGGCTTACAAAGGTTAGTTCATGGCGGATGGAAATCGCCAGTTGAGTATAATGGCATAAACTAGCTTGACTGTGAGACATACAAGTCGAACAGAGACGAAAGTCGGTCATAGTGATCCGGTGGTTCTGTGTGGAAGGGCCATCGCTCAAAGGATAAAAGGTACGCCGGGGATAACAGGCTGATCTCCCCCAAGAGCTCACATCGACGGGGAGGTTTGGCACCTCGATGTCGGCTCATCGCATCCTGGGGCTGGAGCAGGTCCCAAGGGTATGGCTGTTCGCCATTTAAAGCGGTACGCGAGCTGGGTTCAGAACGTCGTGAGACAGTTCGGTCCCTATCTTCCGTGGGCGTAGGAAAGTTGAGGAGATTTGTCCCTAGTACGAGAGGACCGGGATGAACGTACCACTAGTGTACCAATTGTTCTGCCAAGAGCATCGTTGGGTAGCTACGTACGGATGTGATAAGAGCTGAAAGCATCTAAGCTCGAAGCCAACTCCAAGATGAACTTTCCCTGAAGATCCCTCGAAGACTACGAGGTTGATAGGCTGGATGTGTAAGCGTTGTAAGGCGTTTAGCTGACCAGTACTAATAGATCGTTTGGCTTTTTTTATAAATTTCTTGGTTTACTATCTTATTAAGTTTACTTAATAAACAGTGTAAAATTGTAAAGCGTTACCTTGAAAAAATGTCAATTTTTTTAAGAGCTTAAGACTTTAACATTATCTTTACACTCAAGACTATCTTGATGTGAGTAAAGAGTATACTTTATAAGTATCTTCTTTACTCATATTGCTGGTGGTTACAGAGAAGTGGAAATACCCAGCTCCATTCCGAACCTGGAAGTCAAGCACTTCATCGCTGATAATACTGCACCTTTCAGGTGTGGAAACGTAGGCCGCTGCCAGCTCTTGAGTTTACAAATAGCCTATCTAAGCATTCTTTTTTAAGTCTGTTTAGGTAGGCTTTTTTTTAGCAGCTTTTTTATTAATTCTGCTATTCTCTTTTTTATTCCCTTTTTTACTATTTAGTCTTACATTTTTATTTAGTTTATTTCCTATTGCTTTCTACTATTTTTTATTATAATTGATTATCAATATGAATCTTTATTGAATTTTATACCTAGATTAAATCTTAATCCGAACTTTGGTTTGAAATTGTCTTCATATCTATAATAATTCTCTGGAATAATATCACTATACAGCCATGATTTAAAATAGTGTCTATATTTAACGCTAATGCTATTTCTTTTTATTCTTAGGTTACTATATTCATTATTTATATTTGTCCCTATTTCATAGCTTATTAGATCTTTATTACTAACTCTTTGATTTAGAGTTAGTTTTTTAGACTATATATTGAGGTTAATACTAAAAACTAAAGCGAATGCATTACATGAAATGCAGATTTCTTACTAATATAAACTAGTAAAAATCTTATTTTTGATTAAATTTAGCTTAAATTTCCTAAAAAAACAAAAAACCCCTTGACAAAGGGTCAAGAATCTATTATAATTCCCGTCCAAATTGACTGAGACACATCAAACGGAAGAGAGATGAGTTGAGAGTTAACGATCTTTAAAAAGAAATAAAGTTTAAAGAAGAGTAATCTTTATAAACTGAATATTATCAATAAGATAATTAAATAAATGTTAAATAAAAAAACAAGAATAAAAATTCTTGTCTATTAAATAGAATGTAAAAATTTTATTTTTAGCTTTAAGCTAAACAATGAGTGATAATTTTGTAACTAAAATTGCAGTACTCTGAAAAAATGCAAATTTTTTTAGAATGCAAAGTTACATAAAGTTGTCAGTTTCAAACACTTTATGGAGAGTTTGATCCTGGCTCAGAGTGAACGCTGGCGGCGTGCTTAACACATGCAAGTCGAACGAGAACGGGTATTAGCTTGCTAATACTGTCAGCTAAGTGGCGAACGGGTGAGTAATATATAGGTAATGTGCCTTGAAGAAGGGGATAACAGTTGGAAACGACTGCTAAGACCCTATATGCCTTTAAAACAAAAGTTTGCAAGGGAAATATTTATAGCTTCAAGATCGGCCTGTACAGTATCAGTTAGTTGGTGAGGTAATGGCTCACCAAGACAATGACGCTTAACTGGTTTGAGAGGATGATCAGTCACACTGGAACTGAGACACGGTCCAGACTCCTACGGGAGGCAGCAGTGGGGAATATTGCACAATGGGGGAAACCCTGATGCAGCAACGCCGCGTGGAGGATGACACATTTCGGTGCGTAAACTCCTTTTATATAGGAAGATAATGACGGTACTATATGAATAAGCGCCGGCTAACTCCGTGCCAGCAGCCGCGGTAATACGGAGGGCGCAAGCGTTACTCGGAATCACTGGGCGTAAAGAGCGTGTAGGCGGATAGATAAGTTGGGAGTGAAATCCTATGGCTCAACCATAGAACTGCTTCCAAAACTGTCTATCTAGAGTATGGGAGAGGTAGATGGAATTTCTGGTGTAGGGGTAAAATCCGTAGAGATCAGAAGGAATACCGATTGCGAAGGCGATCTACTGGAACATTACTGACGCTGAGACGCGAAAGCGTGGGGAGCAAACAGGATTAGATACCCTGGTAGTCCACGCCCTAAACGATGTACACTAGTTGTTGTGAGGCTAGACCTTGCAGTAATGCAGTTAACACATTAAGTGTACCGCCTGGGGAGTACGGTCGCAAGATTAAAACTCAAAGGAATAGACGGGGACCCGCACAAGCGGTGGAGCATGTGGTTTAATTCGACGATACACGAAGAACCTTACCTGGTCTTGACATAGTAAGAACTTTCCAGAGATGGATTGGTGTCTGCTTGCAGAAACTTATATACAGGTGCTGCACGGCTGTCGTCAGCTCGTGTCGTGAGATGTTGGGTTAAGTCCCGCAACGAGCGCAACCCTCGTCGTTAGTTGCTAACAGTTCGGCTGAGAACTCTAACGAGACTGCCTACGCAAGTAGGAGGAAGGTGAGGACGACGTCAAGTCATCATGGCCCTTACGACCAGGGCTACACACGTGCTACAATGGGGTATACAAAGAGCAGCGATACGGTGACGTGGAGCAAATCTCAAAAATATCTCCCAGTTCGGATAGTAGTCTGCAACTCGACTACTTGAAGTTGGAATCGCTAGTAATCGTAGATCAGCTATGCTACGGTGAATACGTTCCCGGGTCTTGTACTCACCGCCCGTCACACCATGGGAGTTGAACTCATTCGAAGCAGGGATGCTAAAGTAGCTACCTTCCACAGTGGATTCAGCGACTGGGGTGAAGTCGTAACAAGGTAACCGTAGGAGAACCTGCGGTTGGATCACCTCCTTTCAGAGAAAGAGTTAAGATTCGTTTCTTAACTCGAAACATTTATAGAAAAACTAATTGATATATTCAGTTTATAAAGATTATTTAAAATAGGTAATAGGGGCCTATAGCTCAGCTGGCTAGAGCGCTCGACTGATAATCGTGAGGTCCCAGGTTCAAGTCCTGGTAGGCCCACCATTAAATAATCTGTAAAAAAAGATTAACTCAGCATATATGGGGATATAGCTCAGCTGGGAGAGCGCCTGCCTTGCACGCAGGAGGTCAGCGGTTCGATCCCGCTTATCTCCACCATATACCTATAAAACTTAATATAAGTTCAAATATATTTGGATTTATATTAGGTTTTAAACCTAAGAATTACTAGAGATGGTAATACGATATTTAAAAACATAATGTTAAAGTCTTAAAATTTTTCTAGCGAATATTTATAGCGATATAGATATAAGTTAATAAAGAAACAATTTAAAACACAACTATATTTATTAAATGTAAATTTAATAAGATAGTAGCCAAGGAATAATTATTCAAAAAATAGTAGAAATACTATTAAGAAAAAAGGTAGCTTAGTTTACTAAGTTATTTGAAAAGCTATTAAGGGCTAATGGTGGATGCCTAGACTGTAAGAGGCGATGAAAGACGTACTAGACTGCGATAAGCTTTGGGGAGCCGTCAAGAGGCATTGATCCAGAGATTTCTGAATGGGACAACCCAATATAGTGCGAGCTATATTATCCTTTCGAGGAGGCAAACCTGGTGAAGTGAAACATCTCAGTAGCCAGAGGAAGAGAAATCAATTGAGATTCCGTCAGTAGCGGCGAGCGAACGCGGAATAGGGCGCATACATTTAGCATATTAGATAGAAGAAGTATTTGGAAAGATACACCATAGAGAGTGATAGTCTCGTATTTAAAATCTTTTATGTGGAACTAAGGTATGGAACGAGTAGGTCGGAACACGTGATATTTTGACTGAATATGGGGGACCACCCTCCAACCCTAAATACTACTTACAGATCGATAGTGAACAAGTACCGTGAGGGAAAGGTGAAAAGTACTCCAGCGAGGAGAGTGAAATAGAACCTGAAACCATTAGCTTACAATCATTCGGAGCCCTATGATTTATCAGGGTGACGGACTGCCTTTTGCATAATGAGCCTGCGAGTTGTGGTATCTGGCAAGGTTAAGTCAAGTACGAAGCCGTAGCGAAAGCGAGTCTTAATAGGGCGAAATAGGGTCCCCATTAAGAACTTTATGTTCTTAATGGGTTCCCTTAGTCAGATGCTGCAGACCCGAAACGAAGTGATCTATCCATGAGCAGGTTGAAGCTGGTGTAAGAGCCAGTGGAGGACCGAACCGATGGGCGTTGAAAAGTCCCCGGATGACTTGTGGATAGGGGTGAAAGGCCAATCAAACTTCGTGATAGCTGGTTCTCTCCGAAATATATTTAGGTATAGCCTTGCGTAGTAGCATATAGGGGTAGAGCACTGAATGGGCTAGGGCTGCTTACCGCGGTACCAAACCCTATCAAACTATGAATACTATATGTGTAATCGCAGGAGTCAGGCGTAGGGTGATAAAATCCTATGTCGAGAGGGGAACAACCCAGACTAACAGCTAAGGTCCCTAAGTTACATCTAAGTGGAAAACGATGTGGAGTTACTGTGACAACCAGGAGGTTGGCTTAGAAGCAGCCATCCTTTAAAGAAAGCGTAACAGCTCACTGGTCTAGTGATTCTGCGCGGAAAATATAACGGGGCTAAGATGTACACCGAAGCTTTAGATTCAATTTTTAATTGAGTGGTAGGAGAGCGTTCTATTCAGCGTAGAAGATGTACCGGTAAGGAGCGTTGGAGCGGATAGAAGTGAGCATGCAGGCATGAGTAGCGATAAAAGAGGTGAGAATCCTCTTCGCCGAAAACCCAAGGTTTCCTACGCGATGCTCGTCATCGTAGGGTTAGTCGGGAACTAAGTCGAGTCCGAAAGGGGTAGACGATGTCAAATTGGTTAATATTCCAATACCAACATATAAGCGCGATGTGGGGACGCATAGAGTTAATCGAGCTCACTGATGGAATAGTGGGTCGAAGGACGTAGGTTGATACTTAGGCAAATCCGGGTATCGTTAGACCGAGATCTTACAGGCTCTTGACGCTCTTCGGAGATGATAGAGAATCGATGATACTGTCGTGCCAAGAAAAGCCACTAAGTATATTATATGTTGCCCGTACCGTAAACCGACACAGGTAGGTGGGATGAGTATTCTAAGGCGCGTGGAAGAACCCTGGTTAAGGAACTCTGCAAACTAGCACCGTATCTTCGGTATAAGGTGTGCCTACTTTGGTATAGAGACTTGCTCTCAAAAGCTAAAGAGGTTGCAACAAAGAGTCCCTCCCGACTGTTTACCAAAAACACAGCACTTTGCTAACACGTAAGTGGATGTATAAGGTGTGACGCCTGCCCGGTGCTCGAAGGTTAATTGATGATGTTAGCATAAGCGAAGCATTTGATCGAAGCCCGAGTAAACGGCGGCCGTAACTATAACGGTCCTAAGGTAGCGAAATTCCTTGTCGGTTAAATACCGACCTGCATGAATGGCGTAACGAGATGGGAGCTGTCTCAACCAGGGATCCAGTGAAATTGTAGTGGAGGTGAAAATTCCTCCTACCCGCGGAAAGACGGAAAGACCCCGTGCACCTTTACTACAGCTTGACACTGTAGCTTGGATATTCATGTGCAGGATAGGTGGGAGGCTTTGATTACTAGACGCCAGTAGAGTATGAGCCATCCTTGAGATACCACCCCTGAATATTTGAGTTACTAACTGCGAGGAGTTATCCTTCTTCAGGACAATGTCTGGTGGGTAGTTTGACTGGGGCGGTCGCCTCCTAAAAAGTAACGGAGGCTTACAAAGGTTAGTTCATGGCGGATGGAAATCGCCAGTTGAGTATAATGGCATAAACTAGCTTGACTGTGAGACATACAAGTCGAACAGAGACGAAAGTCGGTCATAGTGATCCGGTGGTTCTGTGTGGAAGGGCCATCGCTCAAAGGATAAAAGGTACGCCGGGGATAACAGGCTGATCTCCCCCAAGAGCTCACATCGACGGGGAGGTTTGGCACCTCGATGTCGGCTCATCGCATCCTGGGGCTGGAGCAGGTCCCAAGGGTATGGCTGTTCGCCATTTAAAGCGGTACGCGAGCTGGGTTCAGAACGTCGTGAGACAGTTCGGTCCCTATCTTCCGTGGGCGTAGGAAAGTTGAGGAGATTTGTCCCTAGTACGAGAGGACCGGGATGAACGTACCACTAGTGTACCAATTGTTCTGCCAAGAGCATCGTTGGGTAGCTACGTACGGATGTGATAAGAGCTGAAAGCATCTAAGCTCGAAGCCAACTCCAAGATGAACTTTCCCTGAAGATCCCTCGAAGACTACGAGGTTGATAGGCTGGATGTGTAAGCGTTGTAAGGCGTTTAGCTGACCAGTACTAATAGATCGTTTGGCTTTTTTTATAAATTTCTTGGTTTACTATCTTATTAAGTTTACTTAATAAACAGTGTAAAATTGTAAAGCGTTACCTTGAAAAAATGTCAATTTTTTTAAGAGCTTTTTTAGACTTTAACATTATCTTTACACTCAAGACTATCTTGATGTGAGTAAAGAGTATACTTTATAAGTATCTTCTTTACTCATATTGCTGGTGGTTACAGAGAAGTGGAAATACCCAGCTCCATTCCGAACCTGGAAGTCAAGCACTTCATCGCTGATAATACTGCACCTTTCAGGTGTGGAAACGTAGGCCGCTGCCAGCTCTTGAGTTTACAAATAGCCTATCTAAGCATTCTTTTTTAAGTCTGTTTAGGTAGGCTTTTTTTTTAGCAGCTTTTTTATTAATTCTACTATTCTCTTTTTTATTCCCTTTTTTACTATTTAGTCTTACATTTTTATTTAGTTTATTTCCTATTGCTTTCTACTATTTTTTATTATAATTGATTATCAATATGAATCTTTATTGAATTTTATACCTAGATTAAATCTTAATCCGAACTTTGGTTTGAAATTGTCTTCATATCTATAATAATTCTCTGGAATAATATCACTATACAGCCATGATTTAAAATAGTGTCTATATTTAACGCTAATGCTATTTCTTTTTATTCTTAGGTTACTATATTCATTATTTATATTTGTCCCTATTTCATAGCTTATTAGATCTTTATTACTAACTCTTTGATTAGTCTGTCAAGTGCAAAGGTAAAATACACCAGTAGTGCAAAGTAAAAGTGCACCACTTTATTAATAGAAAATAAATACAATAAACTCTAAATAAAATATTTGGAGTGAGTATGATTGATAAAGAGGAATTTACCGTGATACATACTTTACATAAAAGAGGATATAGTATAAGAGCTATATCAAAAATAGTTGGATTAAACAGAAGAACAGTTTCAAAAAGATTAAAAGAAAAAGAATTAAAACCATACAAAAAGTGTGAGTATAAATCAAAATTAGATCCATATAAAAAATATATACTTCAAAGAGTACAACAAGCAAGTCCTGATAAGATACCATCAAGTGTAATATATGAAGAGATAAAAAACTATGGATATGATGGAAAGATTAGAATCTTACAAACATTTTTAAGCTCATTAAAAACAAGTTCAACACCAGAAGAAGTAATAAGATTTGAAACCAAACCATCATATCAAGCACAAGTAGATTGGACAATAATAAGAGCTGGTAAAAATCCAATATATGGATTTGTGATGGTTTTAGGATTTAGTAGAATGGCATTTGTTTATTTTACAGATAATATGAGACAAGAAACTTGGCAAAACTGCCATGTAAAAGCATTTGAATACTTTGGTGGCGTTCCCCAAACACTACTTTATGATAATCTAAAATCAGTTGTAATACAAAGAGATAAATATGGTAAAAATCAACATGGATTTAATAATGATTTTTTAGAATTTGCAAAAGATAATTTCATTCCAAAATTATGTAAAGTATATAGAGCAAAAACATGGAATGAAATGGAATTCTGCAAGATAAAAGGTAAAGTTGAAAGATTTAACTTGTATCTAAAAAGGAATTTTTATGTTCCATTAAAAGCTTCATTAAAAGGAAGTTCAATAACTATAGATACTAATTTACTAAACTCAAAAATATTTACATGGTTAGAAACTGCAAATGCAAGAGTTCATGATACGACAAAGAAAAAACCAATTGAGATGTTTAAAGAAGAGAAACATCTATTACAGCCTTTTTATTCAAGTGTAAAAGAAGTAAAAACAAAAAATAAAGATAAAAAGATTAATGGCTCTATAGACTTAGAAAAACTAAATATAGATATAAAATATCATACAACTATTTCAGATTATGAAAAAGTGTTAGGAGCATCTTATGCTACTGCATGAATCTATTAATGAGTATTGTTCAAAGTTTAAATTACCAGGAGTTTTAAAACACTATCAACATTTAGCAGATAATGCTTCAAAAGATCAAATCTCTTATAGTGAATATCTATTAAAATTGTTAGAACTTGAAAATGATGGAAGAGTTCAAAGAAGCAGACAAATGGTTTTAAAAATGTCAGGTATACCAAAAATAAAGATTATTGATAGCTTTGATTATAAATCTTCTTCTGTTGATAAAACTTTAATAAATGAACTTTTAACTCTAAGGTTTATAGATGAATTTAAAAATATTTTACTCTTTGGACCAAGTGGAGTTGGAAAAACTCATCTTGCAACAGCAATAGCATATGCAGCAACACAAGAAAGAATAAAAACTAAATTTATAACTGCAAGTGATTTAATGATTCAACTTGAAAGTGCTCAATCTCAGAATAAACTTGATAGCTATTTTAAAAGAGTTATTGGAATTGCAAAATTACTTGTAATAGATGAGTTTGGGTATGTAAAATTTAATGGAGCTCAAGCAAATCTATTTTTCCAAATAGTTAATAAAAAATATGAACTTGGTTCAATAATTATAACTTCAAATTTATCATTTACAAAATGGAAGGAGGTACTTAATAATGATGAAGCTTTAACAGCAGCTATTTTAGATAGATTAATTCATCATTCACATTTAATAAATGTTACTGGTGAAAGCTATAGATTAAAGCAAAAAAGGGAAGCTGGATTGTTAGATATTTCTAACAAATAGGTGTTACTAAGTGGTGCACTTTTGCACTGCATATTGGTGCATTTTTGGTTTGCACTTGACAAGTCTGTAAGTTTAATCGTGTAAGATCTCTTAGATTGTAGATTAAAAAGTATTTACTTTAGTTATTAGAAAAGTATAATATTGTCAATAGATTAATTATAGAGTTAATAAGATTTGATGAAATAAGTATGTAGTTGTATATATTTTTAAAAAGATGAATTATAAATGAGATTAAATAAAAAAAGCCCCGACAAGGTCGAGGCTTTTTGTGGTATGAAAACGAATTATTACAGTCTGCTTTCGTATCTTCTAAGCATGTATAATCTTTTAAGCATTTTCTTTCTAGCGTTAATTTTTTGTTTTTTTCTGATCTCTGTCATTGGTTCAAAAAATCTTCTAGCTCTAGTTTCAGTAACAATAAGATTTCTATCACATTGCTTCTTAAACCTTCTGTATGCTTCGTCAAAAGATTCGTTCTCTTTTACTTTAATGCCTGGCACTAAAATCACCCTCTTTCTTTTAAAATTTGAATGCGTATTATAATTAAACTTTACTTAAATTTAATTTAAGTATAATATAAGTTATAAATATAAATAAGGCATAGTTTTGGATTTAACTCACTTAGATGATAATAATAGACCTAAAATGGTAGATGTCTCTGAAAAAATAGAGACAACAAGAGTTGCGGTTGCTTCTGGCCAAATTTCAATGAGTCAAGATGCATATAACGCAATTATAGAAAATACTATAAAAAAAGGTCCAGTATTACAAACGGCTGTAATTGCTTCAATTATGGGTGTTAAAAAAACAAGTGAATTAATTCCTATGTGTCATCCATTATTGCTTAGTGGAATAAATTGTGATATTGAAGAATTGCCACAATTACCTGGATTTAAATTAATAGTTACAGCAAAACTAAATGGACAAACAGGAGTTGAAATGGAAGCACTTACGGGGACTTCTATTGGACTTCTTACAATCTATGATATGGTTAAAGCAATTGATAAATCAATGGTTATTTCAAATGTTCAATTAGAGAGTAAATCAGGTGGTAAAAGTGGTGATTTTAATAGAGGTGATAAATAATGATAGATTTAAATAAACATAAATTAGAGTTAACATATCCTTGTTATTGGAAATATAAAATTGTAATTTTAGAAAGTATAAATGTAAAGCATATCTCAAAAGATGTATTTGGAGATAGAGAGCATAAAGTTAATGAATCTAATGTGAGTAAGAAGGGTAAATTTAAAAGTTATAATATTGAATTAATAGTTCATAGTGACGATGATAGAACAGAATTACATAAAGTACTTGGAGATCACAAAGATATTAAAATGGTATTGTAGATATATTAATTATATATATCTACAAGTTCTTTTTTAAATAATTCTTGGTTTACTTTTTTACAAGCTTTTTTGTAAATCTCTTCAACTCTATCTATTTCTTCGTTTAAAGTTTTAGCTGTCTCTTCAATCGAGTTTCCTTCTTCAATAGAAACAAAAACTTTATACTCTTTTTTTGTAAATTTTCTTTTTAGAACTTCTTTTAAACCCTCTTCATCTTTTAAAGTTCCAACAAGTTTATCAATGTGTTTCTCAAGTGAATCTGCAAAATTCATTTATTTCCTTTTGTTTAATTTATCCAGTTTTCTAGATTTTTTATATCATCATATGATGTCATATCAAGTTTGATTGGTGATATTGAAATATAGTTTGCTTTTATTGCTTCAAAATCACAATCTTTGTTTTGTGATTCTTTCCAAATTAATGGATGTAAACCTATCCAATAAAACTCTTCGCCTCTAGGATTTAGATGCCTATGTGTATCATTTCCATACTCTCTATATCCAGCTTTTGTAATCTTTATTCCATTACAATCTTTGGGTTGAATTGGAGGAATATTGATATTTAAAAACTTTCTTTCTTCTAAAGGAAAGTTCCCATCTAATATTTTTTTTGCAATTTTAGCTATTGTTTCCTTTGCAAGAGCAAAATCCCAACCATTTTTTATGTCATTACATTTATCTCTACAAACTTGTGAAATAGCAACTGCTGGAATTCCTTGTAAAACTGCTTCCATAGCACCTGCTGCTGTTCCACTGTAAGTTATGTCTTCACCCATATTTGCACCAATATTTATTCCACTAATTACTAAATCAGGTTTGTACTCTTCTTTAAATAGATTGTTTAGTGAAATAAAAATACAATCAGTTGGAGTTCCATCATCAATTTTGTAAAAATCATCATCAATTTTATCAAGTTTTAAAGGTCTATCTAGTGTTAAAGAGTGACCGCAAGCTGATTTGTTTTTAGCAGGTGCAACTATGATTAATCTAGCAATGGGACTTAATGCTTCAATTAAAGCTTTTAATCCAATGGCATCAAATCCATCATCATTTGTTAGTAGTATCTGTTTCAACTATATATGCTCCTTGTACTTGATGTATTAACTTCTCCACTACACTTGTAACTCTAAAACCAGTTTCTAGTTCTATATCTGCTAGTTTTGATTTTATAATTACTTTTAATTCTCTTTTCCCTTGATTATGTGCAACTAAATCAAATAATTGATACATGATATTTTCATCATCACTAAATGGAAGAGCAATAGTTAATGGTGGTTCTTGTATCTCTTTTTGTTTTACTTTCACTTTTTCTTTTTGTGCATCTAAAATAGTTTCAATTTTTAGAATATTCATTCTTGTAAAGTTTTCATCTTTTGAGATTCTTACTTTAAATGCAATTGGCTTATCAAGATTGAATTCTTCTTTTAGAGTTTTTAATCTATCTTCAAAAAGCATAAGCTCTATATTTCCGTGAAAATCCATGATTGAAGCGATTCCAAATTTGTTTCCTTTTTTAGAAATCTTTTCAGTAATTCCCTCAATTTTTCCTACAAAAAGTGCTTGGCTACCATCATCTAATTCATCTATTTGTGAAGAAAGTGTATATTTTATTTTATCAATTTCTTCTCTGTATTCATCAAGTGGGTGTCCTGATACATAAAAACCTAGGGAAGCTTTTTCTAGTTCTAGCAGTTCTTTTGAAGAAAACTCTTCCAAATGTTCTAATTCAATCTCAATTCTAGTTAACTCTTCACTATCACCAAAAAGTGAACCAGTTGCCATTTTTTTAGCTTGCATAGCTTTTTGAACAGTTTCCCCAATCTTTTCTATTTGGTCTAATAGTGCTTTTCTAGAGAATCCAAAACAGTCAAATGCTCCAGATTTTGTAAGTGATTCAATAACTCTTTTATTTACTTTACTTCCATCAATTCTTGAAACAAAATCTGAAAAGTCTTTAAACTCTCCATTTTCTCTTCTCTCTTTTAAAATTGAATTAATAGCAACATCTCCAGCACCTTTAATGGCACCCATACCAAACATTACTACTTCTTTATCATCAATTTTTTTTGCACTAAACACAAGGTCTGATTTATTAATATCAGGTGGAAATAAATCAAATCCTAATCTTTTTACTTCATCAACATATTTAACAACTTTATCAGTATTATCTTTTTCAAGTGTTAATAAGGCTGCCATAAATTCTGATGGATAGTAACACTTTAAATATGAAGTATAAAATGTTACAAGTGCATATGCTGCTGAGTGAGATTTATTAAATCCATATCCGGCAAATTTTACAATCAGGTCAAACAGCTCTTCACAGTGCTCTTTTACATAACCTTTTTTCACTCCACCTTCCGCAAACTCACCTTTAAGTCTGTCCATCTCTTCTTTAATCTTTTTACCCATTGCCCGTCTAACAAGGTCCGCACCACCAAGAGAGAAGCCTCCAATAGATTGAACAATTTGCATTACTTGCTCTTGGTAAACAATAACCCCATAAGTTGTCTCTAAAATAGGTCTTAAAGGCGCATCAAATTCATCATAGAAGTAAGAAATCTCAGCTCGACCATGCTTTCTATCAATAAAGTCATCTAGCATCCCTGACTCCATTGGTCCTGGTCTATAAAGTGCTAGAACGGCAATGGTATCTTCGAAGTTTGATGGCTTTAATCTTTTACATAAATCTTGCATACCATCAGATTCTATTTGAAATAGTCCTATTGTATGACCTGTTTGAATCAGGTCATAAACACCTTTGTCATTTACATCTGTAGTTAAGAAGTCAACTCTTTTACCATGTCTTTTTTCAATAAGTTTATTTGCTTCTTCAATAACTGTTAGGGTCTTTAGACCTAAGAAGTCAAATTTAATTAAGTCAACATCTTCTACATACTTACCATTGTATTGAGTAGCTAAAGTATCAAGCCCACTTGGTTTAAATAGTGGAGTTTTTTTCCATAAAGGCTCATTTGAAATAACAACACCTGCTGCGTGAGTACCAGCATTTCTATTTAGTCCTTCAAGTGAAATTGCATAATCCCAAACTCTTTTTGCTTGTGGATCACTATCACAAAGCTCTTTGATTTTTGGCTCTTTTTCCCAAGATGATGTAAGATTAATTCCAAGTTCATCTGGAATAAGTTTTGCCATAGCATCTGCTTTTGAGTAGGGCATATCAAGAACTCTAGCAACATCTCTAATAACACCTTTTGCAAGTAATTTACCAAAAGTGATAATTTGAGCAACATTGGCCCTTCCATATTGATTAATTACATAATCAATAATTTCACCCCTTCTACTTTGACAGAAGTCCATATCGATATCTGGCATCGATACCCTTTCAGGATTTAGGAATCTTTCAAAAAGTAAACCATAAGGCATAGGATCAATATCTGTAATAAACAGACAATATGCAACTAAACTACCAGCAGCTGAACCCCTTCCAGGACCAACTGGAATACCCATTTGTTTTGCAACAATAACGAAATCCCAAACGATAAGCATATATCCTGGGAATTTCATATTATTAATGATATCAATCTCTACTTGTAATCTATCTCTATACTCTTGATGCTTTTCTTTAGGAACAATTTCAAGTCTTTTTTCTAATCCTTTCCAGCACTCATGGATAAATAAAGTTTTATCATTCTCAAGTGAATATTCATCATCAGGAAATGGTATTTCTACGTTTTGTTCTTTTAGTTTATCTCTAGTAAATTTAAAGTTAGGAGGAGTAGGGTTTCCTAGTTTTATTTCTAAATTACATTTATCAGCTATTTCTTGAGTAGCTTCAATGGCTTCAGGAATATCTGCATATAGTTTTGCAATTTGTTCAGGGGACTTTAAATAAAACTCATGAACAGAGTGTCTAAGTCTGTTTGGGTCATCATAAAGTTTATTCATTGCAATACACATAAATGCTTCATGGGCATCTGCATCTTTTGGTTCTAAGTAGTGAGTATCATTTGTAGCAACTACTTTGATACCTGTCTCTTTTGCAATTCTTAGAATTTGGTCATCAACAAAGTGTTGATCTCCAATACCATGTCTCATAATTTCTAGGTAAAAATCATCACCAAAAATATCTTTGTATTCAAGGGCTATCTCTTTGGCTTTTTCATAACCTTTTGCACCATTTTTTACATTTCTTTCATTTTGAGTGTTTAGGTGCCAGTTTACTTCACCTTGTAAACATGCAGCACTACAAACTAAACCTTCGCTATTCTCTCTTAAAAGTTTTTTATTGATTCTTGGGTAGTAGTAAAAACCATGCATATAAGCTTGGCTACTTAAGAACATAAGATTTTTATATCCTACATCATTCTTAGCGTATAAACATAAGTGATATCTTTGTCTAGTTGTTTTATCATCTAATTCTTCACTATTATGAATATATGCTTCCATTCCAATAATTGGTTTTATGCCTTCTGCTCTCATGGCATTATAAAAGTCAATTGCTCCAAACATATTTCCATGGTCAGTCATAGCAACTGAATCCATTCCTAAAGCCTTAACTTTTTTAGCTAAGGGTTTAATTTTATTCGCACCATCAAGTAAAGAGTATTCAGTATGTAAATGTAAATGTGTAAATTTTGGTATTTGCGACATATATAAATCTTTATAAATTTTTATTTATAGTATATCTAAAAAATGTTTTTGAGCCTCTTTAAAACCAAGATTGAAACAATCATTTAGTTCATTAAATGTAAATAAAGAAAAGTCATTTATGTTGCCATTTCCTACATATTGGTCTGTCTTTTCCAAAGTATATATATGATTTTTACAAAGTTGTGTTAAAAATGTTTTTTTTAGTGTTCTTGATAAATTAAATTTCTTTTTTTGCTGATTATCATTTCTTTTTGCAAACAAGTCAATTGTAACAATATCATAGCCTTTATTTTCAAGTGGTTTTATAGGAAGATTATCAAAAAGTCCACCATCTATTAGATACATATTTTCATAACTTATAGGTTTGAATATAGGTATTAATGCACTTGAAGCCATACATAAAGATACCGTATCACCACTATTAAAGTAATAAAGCTCTCTTTTTTTTATATCATAAGCATTTACCCATACAGGTTTTGGGATATCTTCAAGTTTTTTTATTGGTAGCATTTTATCTATGATTTTATGAGTCTCATCAATTTTAAGAAGTCCATTTTTAAAATAGTTAAATTTTAAAGCTTTTTTTACGTCATTACTAGAAAATAATTCAAGTTGTTCTTTTGCTCTAACTCCACTTGCGTGAGAGGCACTAATAATTGCTCCAATTGATGAGCCACTATAGGCATTGATTTCTATTTTATTTTCTTCGCAAAAATGTAAAAAACCTAAGTGAAAAGCACCTCTTGCAGCACCACCACCTAAAACAAATGCAAAATTCATTTATCTAACCAATTAATTATTTTAAATTCTCCATCATATGTTTCAACTATTGCAGTGCAATTTTCAACCCAATCTCCACAATTTAGGTATTCAATTCCATCAATATCTTTGATTTCAGCTTTATGGATATGTCCACAAATAATACCATCATATCCTTTATTTTTAGCATGATTGGATAATACATTTTCAAAATCACTTATGAAAGATACAGAAGATTTCACATTATCTTTAACATATTTTGATAGTGACCAATATTTTTTTATTCCCAATTTTTTTCTTACAAAATTTAAAGCAGCGTTTAAATGTAATAAAAGGTCATATCCATAATCTCCTAAAATGGCTAGCCATTTTTTTGTCATTGTTATTGAATCAAAAAAATCTCCATGTGTTACATAATATTTTTTCCCATTTAAACAGTTGTAGTCTAATTCATTTGCAATATTTAATGAATTACCAAGTATTAAAGGAACAAATGGTCTTAAAAATTCATCATGGTTACCTGTAATAAAAGTTACATTTGTACCTTTTCTTGCTTTTTTTAAAACTTTTTGAATAACATCAGAGTGTGCTTGAGGCCACACAAACTTTCGTTTTATGGCCCACCCATCTATAATATCTCCAACTAAAATGAGGTTTTCACAATCGTGATGTTTTAAAAATTTAAGTAGTTGCTTTGCTTTTGAAAAGCGTGTTCCTAAGTGTATATCTGATATAAAAATGCTTCTGTATTTCATTGAAGCATTTTAATTTTAATTGGTTACATTTAAATAACAAATTTATTAATTTGCTAATAAACCATTTTTTATATTTTTGTAAGTAGCCTCATCACAAAGAACTCTTACTATTTCAAGTCCAAAACTCATTGCAGTTCCTGGTCCTCTTGATGTGATAACATTTCCATCTATTACAATTGCATCACTATCATGGTAACCTTCATCTTTTATTTTCTTCTCAAAACTTGGGTAACATGTATAGTTTTGATTTAAAACACCAGCTGTATGAAGTGCATAAGGTGCTGCACAAATTGCACCAATATTTTTATTTTGTTGTTTAAACTCTTTTAATAGAGTTTGAACTTTTTCATTTTCAGCTAATGTAAATGCATTTGGGAGTCCACCCGGAAGAACTATCATATCAAAATTTTTAGAATCGATAGCCTCGATTAAGCAATCAGCTTTAATGATAATTCCATTTGCACCTTTTGTTTCTATATCCTCAATCGCCGCAATAGTTACATCAATTTCTGCACGTCTACAAATATCAATAATTGAAACAGCTTCAATCTCTTCAAATCCATTTGAAATAGGAATTATTAATTTTGCCATGAAAATCCTTTTTGTTTTTTTGATTATATAAAAAAGGAAATTAAAGCTTTATAGAGCATAGAATAAATTATTTTCAAGAATATGTAAGCAAGTTTTAAATAAAATTTAAGGAAATTAAGTTAGAGGGATTATGAGAATGATTAGTAGTTTATCAAAGATTTTGTTTTTGGGAGTTTTTTCTTTAAGTATTGTAGGTTGTAACATTAAACAATCTGTAGTGCCTCAAAGTGATGGAAGTTATAAAGTTTCTACTTCAGTTTTTGGTGGAGAACCTAAAAAAACAAATAGTTCTGATACTAATAATGCTTATAAAACACCTCATGTAAATCAGGTTAACAATAATCTTCAAGTTACAAAAGAGTATATGAAAATTGCTAATGATAATGAAATGTATATTACTACTCAAAAGACTTTAGAAGCTACTATTAACTCTCTTGCAACTCAAATGATGAGAAATCAAAAGATGGCTACTTCTAAACCTGTTTTAATTACTTCATTTGTTAGACTTGACCAATTTAAGAAAACTACTGAATTTGGAAGAATTGTTAGTGAAAGTTTAATAAATGAGATGTCAAATAGAGGTTTTAATGTTATTGAATATAGAGGTCAAATGGCAGTTTCTGTAAATGACCAAGGTGAATATTTCATTACAAGAAAGCCACATAAATTAAAAAGTAAAATCCCTAATACATATGTTGTAGTTGGTACTTACTCAAGACAACTTGGTAAAATTATGTTAAATGCAAGAGTAATTGATAATATTACAGGTAAAATTATTACAAGTGCAAGATCTACTTATGATCACGGGTATGTAAATGATTGTATTATTTTTAAAGATTGTAAACCAGCTAGAACAGTAAAAATTATAGAAGAAAAATAGTAAAAATGATAACTATTTCATGTTTAAAAGTAAGAGTGTTTTCACTTGTGCTTTTATCTCTTTTTTTAACATCATGTTCTTATCATAAAATTCCAGTAACTTTTCAAACAGGTACAAATGATTTTCACTCATTAGTTTCTAAACTAGTAGATGAATCTGCTAGTAAAATAAAAAGAAAAGTTAAAAGTAATGATATTGTTTTAGTATCAGATTTCGTTAATTTAGATAAATTAAAAAACAGGTCACAATTAGGTTTTTTATTATCTGATATTTTGAAAGATAAGCTAGTTTCCTTAGATATTATTGTTAGAGAAGTAGAAATGGGAAAACAGTTTGAATTAGGTTCTACTGGCTTTAACATGCTTACAAGAGATAAAAATCAAATAATAAGTGATGAGATAACTTCTAATCAAAGATATGCAGTAGTTGGAACATACTCAATTACAAGTAAAAGTTTAAATGTTTTTATCAAACTTATAGATATAAGATCTGGAAATATTCTTTCTTCATCTTATGAAAGAACAGATATTGATAAAGAGATTCTTCAACTAGAAGGTCAAGATGAACTTAATCCAGTTCTTCGACCTAATGTAGTTTTATAATATATCTTGAATTAGAAACTGTGGAGTAACCTCTCCTCTAAACTCATTTTTACTAACACTTACTATTAAATCTAAATTTGTAGGAAGGTTTGTATTGTCATCATTGAACTTAAGTGCTTCAAAAATAACTCCATCACTATTTAATGTAAGTTTTAAATGATTTTTATCTTTTCCTATTAAATCATATTTTACAAGTTGAGTATTAGTTAATTTAAATATTGGTCTATGGTTTTCTAATCCATATGGTTCAAACTGTTCAATAATAGATAAAAACTCTAAGTCAACACTTTGAACATCTAATTCACCTAAAGTAATAGGTTCTATATGTAAATCCTCTTTTTTAGCATTTGCTAATTCTTGATTTATTATAGTTTTAAACTCTTCTAGGTTTTCTTCTTTTAAGGATAATCCTGCTGCATTTTTATGTCCACCAAAACCTAAAAGTATATGAGAAGCTTTTGAAATAATATCGTATAGATTTATATCAGCGTTTGCTCTAGCACTACCTTTTGCAATACCATTATTAACAGAGAATATAAAAGCAGGTTTTTTGTATGCATTTGATAGTTTTGAGGCAACTATCCCTATAACCCCTTCATGCCAAGCTTCACCCCAAACTACTACAGCTTTATCTTCACTATTTGTTTTTTGATCTGCTTTTTTAGATATCTCTTCTTGAAGCGATTTTCTAAAATTATTAAGCTCTTCAAGTAATCCTAAGCCCTCATCAGCTTCAAAAGGAGTTTTTGAAAGTAAAAACTCTAGTGCAACTGAAGCATCATCCATTCTTCCTGCGCTGTTTAGTTTTGGAGCAATGAAAAATCCAATATCATCTGAAACCAATACTTGTTTGGGCATGATTTCATTTAGTTTTTTAAAGGCTTGTCTTTTTGAAGTTTTTAGTTTTTTTAAACCTTGTTTTACCATAGTATAATTAAGTGCAGTCATAGGCATAATATCTGCAATTATAGCAACACATAATAAGTCTAAGAACTCTCCCATATTTACTTCAAGGTTCAATTCTTTTTTAATTGCGGCACATAAGTACCACGCAACTTGTGCCCCACAAATATCTTTAAATTCAAAGTTACAATCATGTTGTTTAGGATTTACAATAGCATGGGCAATAGGTAATTGTTCACCAACAGTGTGATGATCTGTGATGATTAAATCAATTCCTTTTTCTTGTAGTTTCACACTTGCATTATAAGCTGAAATTCCATTATCAACAGTGATTACTAAACCACTATCAATCATATCTACTATCTTAGGACTTAATCCATAACCATGAACAAATCTATTTGGAATAATGTGATTAACTTTTATATTTATTTTTTCAAAGAAATCAAGCATTATAGTTGTTGATACAACTCCATCAACATCATAATCTCCAACGATTGTGATTGTTTCATTTTCTATTATTGCTTGTTTAATTCTTGAAGTTGCTTTTTTGATATCTTTGAAATTATCAGGTGAGGGAATGTTTGCAAGGCGAGAATAGGGATTGTTCCTATGCCTTGCACTAAGAAGCTCAAAGAGCCTAGTTTTAGTAATTTTTGACATTAGTCTTTTTTATTTGCTTGTTTTACAAACTCTAAAATAATTGG
The DNA here is from genome assembly GCF_004214795.1 of Malaciobacter pacificus. Lineage (NCBI taxonomy): Bacteria > Pseudomonadati > Campylobacterota > Epsilonproteobacteria > Campylobacterales > Arcobacteraceae > Malaciobacter > Malaciobacter pacificus. The sequence goes on along the minus strand of NZ_CP035928.1, from coordinate 2,554,399 downwards.
ATTTGGTGTTTCTAAGTGAGAAGTAAATTCAGGGTGGAATTGTACTCCTACAAACCATGGATGGTCTTTGATTTCAACTGCTTCAATTAAGCCATTTGATTGACCTGAAACTATCATTCCAGCTTCTTCTAATTTTTCTTTATATGCTGGGTTTGCTTCATATCTATGTCTATGTCTTTCATGGTAAACACCATCTTTACCATAAGCAGCTTCTAATTTAGAACCTTTTAATGGTTCAAATGGATACTCTCCAAGTCTCATAGTTCCACCCATTGGTGATTTATGAGTTCTAAGTTGTTTCTCCCCACTTTGGTCAATAAACTCATCAATTAAGTAAATTACTGGATTGGGAGTTTTTTCATCAAATTCAATTGAGTTTGCATCTTCAATTCCAAGTACATTTCTACAGTACTCAACAATTGATAATTGCATACCAAGACAGATACCTAAATAAGGAATTTTATTCTCTCTTGCATATTTAATAGCTTCAAGTTTACCTTCAACACCTCTGTGTCCAAATCCACCTGCAACTAATACTGCATCAGAATTTCCAATAATTTCATAAGCACCTACATCTTCAATTCTTTCACTATCACACCAGTTGATATTAATTTTAGTATTTAAATGGGCTCCTGCGTGAATTAAACCTTCAATTAATGATTTGTATGATTCTTTTAAATCTAAGTATTTACCTACAAATGCAATAGTAACTTCATCTTGAGGTACTAAAATATTTTTAACTAAAGTATCCCATTTTTCCATATTTGGTTTAATTTTGATATTGAAGTGTTCTGATAGTGGATTTAAAATTCCTTCTTTTATGAAGTGTAAAGGAACTTGGTAAATAGATTGTGCATCACCAGCTTCAATTACGGCATTTCTATCTATATCACAAGAAAGTGCAAGTTTTTCTTTTAATGCTTTGGGTAACTCTTTTTCTGTTCTACAAACTAACATATGAGGAGTAATACCAATTCTTCTTAACTCTTGAACAGAGTGTTGAGTTGGTTTTGTTTTAAGCTCCCCTGCTGCTTTAATAAATGGGATTAAACTTACATGAATATTCATAGTATTTCTTTTGTTTAATTCATGTCTAATTGCTCTAATAGCTTCCATAAATGGAAGTCCCTCGATATCTCCAACTGTTCCACCAAGTTCGATAATTAAAAAGTCATTATCTTCAGCTGCTGCGTAAATTCTTTCTTTAATTTCATCAACAACGTGTGGGATTACTTGAATAGTTTTACCTAGGTATCCACCTTCTCTTTCTCTTTTAATAACACTTTGGTAAACTTGCCCTGTTGTAAATGAGTTTTTACTTGAAAGCTCTTTATCGATAAATCTTTCATAGTTTCCTAAGTCAAGGTCAGTTTCTGCACCATCAGCTGTAACAAAAACTTCACCATGTTCTAATGGACTCATAGTACCTGGGTCTACATTTAAGTAAGGGTCGATTTTTAACATACTTACGTTAAAACCTGATTGTTTTAAAATTGTTGCAATAGATGCTGATGTAATACCTTTTCCAAGTGAGCTTAAAACTCCACCCGTTACGAAAATGAATTTTGTCATTAGTAGTTCTCCAAAAAATTATAGTTGTATAAGTTGTAAATATATTTCGCGATTTTATCTAAGTTTTGTTGATAAGTAAGTTAATTAAGAAGGTTTGTAGGCTAAGTAGGAAAATATATCCTACTTAGTTTTTATTTTAATTTATCAGCTCTTGGATAAATAAATACTGCTTTTCTAGTAACACTTACCCTTTGAGGTTCTTCTGTTGCATAAGCTTTTAATGTAATAGTAATAGGTGTATCTTTTGTATTGTCTTTTACTAAAATTTTATCAGTTTCAAGTATTACAACTTTTTTAGCCATTTTACCTGGACTCAATGTAAATGGTTTAAATCTTTTAATTTTTACATCTGGATTATCTATTATTTCTAAATTATATGTTAAAGGCTTTGATTCAGTGTTTTGGAAAAGTAATACAAAGTTATTTGAAACTACATTATTCTCTTTTACTTTATACAATTGAGTAGTTTTATTAACATTTAATAACATATACTCTTTTTCTCCACCCATAACAAATAGTAAGCCTACAACTACTAGTAACGCAATTGAGTACATAATTGTAGATTTTCTTAACATTTTTGTTGGTTTATTATGAACTATTTCATTTGTACTTGACCATTGAACAAGTGAAGGTTTACCTAATTTCCCCATAACAGTAGTACATGCATCAACACACTCTAGACAGTTAATACACTCTAATTGTAAACCTTTCCTAATATCAATATGTGTTGGACAAACTGTAACACAGGCTTCACAAGTAGTACATTCATTTGTAGGGTCTGGTAAATCTTTTGCTTTGAAAATCATTTTTTCTTTATTTTCATTATAGATTTGTCCACCTCTATTATTAGAATAAATAGCTTGTAAAGTGTCATTATCATAAAGAACTGATTGCACTCTTGAGTAAGGACAAATATATACACAGAAGTTCTCTTGTAAGAAAACTACATCATATACTAAAAATGCAGCAACTATTAAAACAAATCCAATTAAAAAAGTATGCTCAAATGGATCTTGTAAATAAGCAAAGAAATCTTCAGGTGGAACAAAATACCACATAAAGTTAGATGCCGCAAGTAAAGCTAATACTGACCAAATTATAATACCAATTACTTTTTTTGATTTGTTAGAAGCTTTTGACCAATCAGGTTCTTTTTGCTTATTTTTAATTCTTCTAAGACCTAAAAGTTTACCTTCAATAAAATCCCTGTAAATAACTCTGAAAATTGTCTGAGGACATGACCATCCACACCATGCTCTTCCACCTAAAGAAGTAACAGCAAAAATTCCTAAAAATAGTAACATTAATAAGAATGGCATCATATACAACTCTTGCATATCAAATGCTGTACCAAATAGATGTAATTGCTTTTTATCAAATGACAATAAAAATATATGATTTCCATTGATTTTTATAAATGGAGTAATCATAACCATAATCGTGATTAGTGCATAAACATAGTATCTTTTAATTCTAAAAGGTGTTTTGCTTAGATATTCGTTTTTCTCGCTCATTATAAGCCCTTTAATAGAGTTTCTATTGAAATTTTATATTAAATTACCTTATAATTAGCATAAATAAATATAACTAGCACTTATAATAATGTAATTATGATTAGTTATTCAATAATTTATTGAAAGTTTCGATCTTTTTACTTACTTCTCTAAACATATTTTTAGTATTTGTAAGAGCAAAATTTACAATATTGGGATAGTTCGATATTATTTCTTCGAATCTTACTATTATTTCATTTAAGTCATTTGATAATATCACAGGAATATTTAAGTCAGTTATTAATTTTTCATTATATAGTTTATCTGTTCTTTTTAATAAAACTGGATAATTACCACAACTTATAGATTCTAATGCAGCTTGAATTGAACCTGTTAAAAGGTATTTACTATTTTGTATAGTATCTACATATTCTTCTTCCTCTATAACATTATCAAAGTGTTCAGCAAATAGTTTTTCATTTCCAAGAAAAAAGTAGTGACCCATTAATAGATTTATCTTATATGTACCAGAATTTTTAACCATATTCAAAAACTCATTGAGATAGTCATCATCCCCATAAAATATTGTTTTATCTAATTTTGCTGTTTCAACTTTTGAATATAAGTTTTTATCAACTATAATTTGACTAGTATCATCATTTAAATCATAAACTAAAGAACAAAAATCTTCCATATCCTTTCTCATTTCTTCATTTACTTCAGGAGTATCAAAAATTAAGATATCTTTTCTATTCATAATATTGGGTAAATTCCTAATTACATCGATGTTTACATATTTTCTTACACCTAATAAATCTTTTGCAAATGCACCCGCTCTGAAATCGCTTGTACATAATATAGGATCGTAATCTTTAAAAATATTTGCAATAACAGCACATCTTTTTGTTGCATCTAATCCAATTGTATGTCCACTTTTTGCATATAAATATATATTCATAAACTAACCTTTGAAAGAAATAAATAATTAAAATTAATTTTATTTTATAGAGCCGCTTGCAAATTCCACCATCATAAACTAGTGAATTTGTAAACCTACTAAGCTTATCAAGCAGATCTTTTAAACTTTTAATCATTTTACCGCTTTATGGGTCAATTTTAGATAAAAAACTATTATTGGGTGCGTGCTTGATGGTTGAGTTTTAAAAATGGCTAATTTTTAGTGTTTTTAGCTAAAAGTTATGTTACCAGTTTCAAACTCTGATGAATACAAACTGATAAAATACCAAATGCTAAAACAGAAGCTACTTTTGTAGCTCCTTTATAATAAATATTACTGCATCCAAAGTCTTCTTTGAGGTATTTATTGACTCTCTCAACCATACTTCTTTGGTTATAGTGATGGGTATCTAAACTTTGAGTAAGGTTTAGAATTTTAAATTTCTTTTTTTCATCTTTTATAAGTTGAATTTTTCCTTTTAACTCTTTGGAGTTCTTCGGATTGATATCAATAAGCGGTCTATGATTTAGTTTTTTGGAAAAATCTCTGATAATATTGCTGTCGTATCCTGCATCTTGTAAGTCATAAAGATATGATACTTTTTTGCTTGTCTCGTTTATAAGAGGAAGTGCTACTGAGCTATCATGAACATTTGCCCCTGAATAAATAGCAGTAATAGGGATATCTCCATCTACTACACTGATATGGAGTTTCCCTCCTATCCATGTTTCAAAGTTGCCTTTGGAATTCTGTTTTCTTCCAACTCCACACTGCGTTGATACCAAAGATAGCATCTGCTTTGTGGTTTTCATATCTTCTTGTTGCTGCAAGATACTGGGTGTTTTAGGCTCTCTTGTTTCACCTTTTTTAGGTCGTCCTCTTCTTTTTGGTTTAAACTTTTCTTTTTCAACTTTTACAGGTTTTTCTCTCAGTGGTATTTTTGTTGCATCACTTGCATTATAAAAAAAGAGTGTATCCCTTAGATACTCCTTCACAAACTGCTCATGCGTCTTTTGTGCAATTTTAAGCTCACTGAGCTCCTTAAAGACTCTACTAAATTTAGACTCACTTGGAATATCGTTTTTATATCTCCACCCACACAAGATCCTCAGCGTTCTATCACTATGAAGTCTATCGATAAGGTCTCTGGTTGTTTGGATATTGTAAACACTCTTTGCAATAAATGCTCGTGCAATCTCTTCTCTATGCTTTGGAGTGTTTGTAATAGATACGACAGTGATATTTTTTTCAATCGCAGCAAAGTCTAATATCTTAATAAGCTTTTGCTCTTTATTTGACAACTCTTCTAATTGAAGCTCTCTTTTCAAAGAAGGAAAAAGTGAATTTTCAAGATTTAAAACCTTAGTCCACATTTTAGATAGACTTGAAGATATTTTTGGTAGAATAATTTCCATAAGTTGAATCGCTCTTCTGTTAAATTTTTGTAGTAAAAAATTATAACTTATCTGAAGTTTGATTCAACTTTTTAAAATTTAAATCAGCTTAAATTACGGGTTGTTTTTTATAATCTGCAAGTGGCTCTATAAAAAATAAATAAACAAGAGCCTTAAAGTGTAAAATAAAGTATCAGTTAAAAAAAATAAATTAATAAAAAAACTATAAAAAGAGTAAAATTAAAATTTTATAATAGAATAATAATAAAAATAGATAAGGAATAGTTATGAATAGAACATTAAAAAATATTATGCTGATAATGCTTTTAAGTTTTTTTAGTTTAAATCTTTTCGCACAACAAGGTAAGATTATTGGTGGAGAGATGCATGAGACTCCTGAATGGTTTAAAGAGAGTTTTTTAGATATGGCTGAAGATGTTGAAGAAGCACAAGAGAATAATAAACATATCATGTTATTTATGGATTTAGATGGTTGTCCATATTGTACGAAAATGTTAAATGAAAATTTTATTGAAAAAAATAAAACGAGTGATTTTATTAAAAAATATTTTGATGTTATTGACATAAATGTAAAAGGAAGTAGAGAAATTGTTTGGGATGAAGAGACTACTTTAACTGAAAAAGAGTTAGCAGAAAAATTAAAAATTCAATATAGTCCTACAATTTTATTTTTCAATTATGATAAAGAAGTTGTAGTAAGAGTAAATGGTTATAGAAGTCCTATAAACTTTAAATATATTTTAGAGTATGTTCAAGGTAAACATTATGAAAATATGACACTAACTGAATATGCAAATAAAATTACAAAAGATAGTTTATATAGTTTCAAAGAGAATGATTCATTTAAAGAAATTAAAGATTTATCAAAGGTAAACTCTCCCTTAGCAGTGATTTTTGAAGATGGCTCTTGTACTCAATGTGATTATTTTCACAATAGAGTTTTAAAAGATGCTTTAGTAAAAGAAGAATTATCAAAATTTACAGTTGTGAGACTTGATGCGAAATCTACAAAAGAGATTATTAATCCTAACGGAGAAAAAACTACACCAAAAAAGTGGGCAGAATCTATTAATTTAGATTATAGACCAGGTGTTTTACTATTTGATAATAAAAAACTAATTTCTACAGTTGATGCATTGTTATATCCATTTCATTTCAAAGAAATTTTAAGATATGTAAGTGGTAAGTTTTATGTCCAATATCCAAATACATACTTAGACTATTTAAGAGTTAGACAAGATGAACTTTTAAAAGAGGGCATTAATATAGATTTAGGTGAATAAAATCAATCTTAATAGGATATTTGTATGGATAAAGATGAAATTATAAATGAAGTGATTGAAAAGTTAAAAACTATAAAAGACTCTGAATTACCTATAAATATTTATGATTTAGGACTAATTTATGATATAAATTTAGAAAAGCTAGATGAAATTATAAATGTAAATATTGAAATGACAGTTATAAACTCAAGATGTGCTAGTACAAAATCTTTTACAGATTTGATATGTGAAAGAGTTCAAAGTGTTGATGAGGTTACAACTTGTAATGTAAAATTTGTTTTCTCACCTAAATGGGAAGTTACAATGATAAGCCAAGAGGGATTAGAGATGCTAAGAAAATCTCAGGAAAGATAGGGAGTGTTAGAAATTTTGTGTCAGTCTGATAGAATTTATAATTCTAAAGGATTGAACAATGAATCAAACACTTGATTTAACAGATGCACTTGAACAAATAAAAGCAGGTGCAAAAATAGATGGTAAAGATGGAGTTTTAGCTCCACTTATTAAACAACTTACAGAAGCTGCACTTCAAGCAGAACTTGAATCTCATCTTACAACAGAGATAAATAAAAATAGAAAAAATGGTAAATCTTCTAAAACTATGAAAAGTAGTGTTGGTGAATTTGAGCTTGATGTTCCAAGAGATAGAAATGGTTCTTATGAACCTCAAATAGTTAAAAAACATCAAACTCATATCTCAGACCATATAGAACAGAAGATTTTATCTTTATATGCTTTAGGGAATAGTTACTCTCAAATATCTGAACATATTCAAGAGATGTATGGATTAGAGTTCTCTAAAGCTACAATAAGCTCTATTACAGATAAAGTTATACCCCTTTTAAAAGAATGGCAACAAAGACCATTAGAAGCAATATATCCTTTTGTTTGGCTTGATGCTATTCATTATAAAATAAAAGAGAATGGTAGGTATATATCTAAAGCAGTCTATACTATCCTTGGTGTTGGATTAAATGGTAAAAAAGAGATTTTAGGATTATATCTGTCTGAAAATGAAGGAGCTAATTTTTGGTTGCAGGTTTTAACAGATTTAAACAATAGAGGAGTACAAGATATACTAATAGCTTCAGTTGATGGTTTAAAAGGATTTCCTGAAGCTATAAAGGCTATATTTCCACATACTGAAATTCAACTATGTATAGTTCATCAAATAAGAAACTCCATAAGATATGTTGCTTCTAAAAATCAAAAGGAGTTTATGAAAGATTTAAAGCTTATTTATCAAGCTATTTCAAAAGAGGCTGCTGAAATAGAACTTGATAACCTTGAATCCAAATGGGGCAAAAAATATCCTATTGTGATTCAATCTTGGAAAAATAAGTGGGAGAATCTATCTGCTTATTTTAAATATCCTGAAGATATTAGAAGGATTATTTATACTACAAATATCATTGAATCTGTTCATAGACAATTTAGAAAGCTTACTAAAACTAAAGGTGCATTTCCAAATGAAAATTCTCTATTGAAACTTCTTTATATGGGTATTCAAAATGCAAGTAAAAAATGGACTATGCCTATGAGAAATTGGTCACTAACTATTTCCCAATTGGCTATATTTTTTGAAGGAAGATTAGATAAGTCTTTAAATTTATGATTTAAACAAGTCAATTTTGTTGTTCAAAAAATCCTAAGGATTTGTGAGAGTCTCTCAATTTTACTTTTTGAACATTTTGTGGAACACGGAAAACTCGCTTGAGTACTTCGTGTTCCAAATATAAGAGGTTTAGAAAAAGATTATTAAGAACTTATGTCCTATAAAGTCTTAATATTCTAAGTTCCTACTCAAAAAGGAATGATAGGAAGTTCATATGACCCAAATTATTTATTATATTTTAATTAATGTAGTTTAACTCTCTTCAAATATTCATTTATTATTGGTATATAATCTTTTCTACAAATCAAGAATGTCTTTAACTCATTTTGGAATGACCCCTATAAAGTAGACACCATTTAATTCAGTTAATTAACAAAACAATTTGGAGAAAATTGTTTAATCGTTAAAGGAATTAAAAAATGGCAAGAAGAGATTATAGTGATGAATTTAGAAGAGATGCAGTAAAACAAGTTGTAGAAAATGGTTATGGAGTTATTGAAACAGCTAAAAGATTAGGCATGCACCCTGACTCACTTAGAAATTGGATAAGAAAATATAAATCACCACAAGCAGAATTTGAAGCAAAAGTTTCCCAAGAAGCACAAGACGAAATTAAAAGATTACAAAAAGAGCTAAAAAGGGTAACAGAAGAAAGAGATATACTAAAAAAGGCCGCAGCGTACTTTGCAAGCAACCCAAATTAAAGTACGCGTTTATTAAAGAATATAGAACACACTTCAATATAAGAAGAATGTGTTCTGTATTAAAAGTTCATCCAAGTGGGTATTATAAATGGTTAAAACAACCAATATCAAATTTACAGTTAGAAAATGAAAAACTACTTCTTGAAATAAAAAAAGCATATAAAGAATCAAATGGAATATATGGATATAGAAATATACATAAAGACTTAAAAGCTTTAAATATTCATGTGAATAAAAAAAGAGTTGCAAGACTCATGAAAGAGGCTAAAATATGTGGAATTGGTAACTATAGAAGAAAACCTAAATATAAAGCTGGTTCCATTCATAACGCCCACCCAAACCACTTAAAACAATGTTTTATAACAAATACTCCAAATGAATCATGGGTTAGTGATATAACTTATATTAGAACTCATGAAGGATGGTTATATTTAGCAATAGTCTTAGATCTATTTTCAAGAAAGATTATAGGATGGGAAACTTCTCATCGACAAACCACACAACTACTTTTAAATGCTTTAAATAAAGCAACTTATAGAATTCCTGATACAGGAGTAATATTACATTCAGATCAAGGAAGTCAATATAGTTCTTATGGTTATAAAACATTTTTAAAATATCACAAGATAACTCCAAGTATGAGTCGAAGAGGTAATTGTTATGATAATGCAGTAGCAGAAAGTTTTTTTAAGACATTTAAAAGAGAATTAGTTAGGAAAAATATATTTAGAACAAGACAAGAGGCAAAAGATAAAACATTTGAGTATATAGAGATGTTTTACAATTCAAAAAGAAGGCATAGTTATTTAGGTTTTATAAGTCCAAATGAATTTGAGAAAAGATACAATGAAAGTCTTACAAACATTAGGTGTTAACTGATTAAAAAACTGTCTACACTTTCGGGGTCATTCCATTTGGAAGTTTTGTAAGAATTAAATTATTTGAATAGCCATATTTATCAATAATTCTTTTTGATAGATATGCTTTCCCCATTCCATTTTTCACACAACCAAGCATTACTTCATAGTTTTCAATAAAAATTGTTTTAAAATTTTCATTACCTCTATTTTTTTCATATTCAACTAAAAATTTATAATGAGTGCTATCTTTTTTATATCCAAATAAACAATTATTATATTCTTCTTTTTTGGGTTCTACCATATACAAATCATCATCAAAACTATTTAAAATCATTAAATCTTTATGAGTAGGAGCACCTGTAAGAAATGCAATATCAAGTTTATAGTCCAATAGTTTTTCTAATATTTGAGGATTAGCATCTGCATAGAGTTCTAATTGCATATTTGGATATTTATTATTTAGTTTATTTATAAATGGTAATAATCTTAATGCAACATTTGCTTGACCAGAGCCAATACGAAGTGTTTCTTGATGAGTTATATTTTGCATTTTATATTGTGCTATTTCAACTTTTTTTATAATCTCAACAGCCATAGGATAGAGTTTTTCTCCCTCTTTTGTCAAAATTACACCAGATGGCACTCTATGAAAAAGGAGGTAACCTAAACTCTTTTCTAATTGCTTAATTCTATTAGTTGCATTTGATTGGGTAAAGTTTAAATCAACTGCTGCTAAAGACTATTCTTCATTAAGTCACATTTAGCTATAATCCTTTTTAAGATGATACATATAAATAAAGTAAGGGATAAAAATGTCAAAAGAAAAGAAAATTCTACTCATAATCATTGTTAATCTACTAATAGTAGTTTCTGAAATAATATTTGGGTATATCTCCAACTCATTTGCACTTATTGCTGATGCCTTACATAATGCTGGTGATGTACTAGCAGTTATAATTACTTATATAGCTTTAATTTTAGGCGTGAAAACTACAACATTCAAAAAAACATTTGGTTACATAAAAGCCGAAATGATGGCTGCTTTTGTAAATACTTTATTCTTATTTATTACAATGGCTTTAATGATTTATCAATCTATTGATAGATTTTTTAATCCTGAAATTATAGATCCTATTTATATGATAGTTGTTGGTATTATTGCAGTTATTGCTAATGGTATTAGTGCTTATATTTTAAACAATATTGGAGTATCTGCTTGTGCTTCACATGATCACACTCCTCATAATCACAATGGTGACGAAGATGCAAATATAAAATCAGCATATTTACATATGTTAAGTGATGCTTTGATTTCAGTAGCTGTCGTTGTTGCTGGTATATTTATTTATTTTTTTAAAATTTACTATATTGATTCTATTTTAACAATGGTTTTTTCAGTTTATATTTTATTTCATTCATACCCACTACTTAAAAAAAGTTTCTTGTCTCTTATGGATATGAATACATCAGATATTAGCGAACATGAACTCGAAAAAATTATAAAAAAAGATACCAGAATAGTTGAGTATCATGATTTACATATTAGTAACCCAAGTTCAAAATACAGTTTTATTTCTTTTCATATAGTATTAGATGATGATAGTATAACATTACAAGAGATAGAATCTATTACAAATAAGATGAAGATAGATTTGAAAATAAATGGGTTTAATCATATATTGATTCAAGCTGACTCTATAATGAATATACAAAACAAAACAAATTGTGTTATATGAAAACATCTTTTTAGATTGAAATATTTAAATAACTAAGACTAAATTATGTGCGCATAGTTTTCATTAAAATATAAAATTTAAGAGTAATTGTTATAGACCCTTATGTTAATGATTGAATTGACAAATTTAAATGGCTATTTTGCACTCCTTCAATATTCATAAAACTTCACTATATTAGTAGTAAAGAAGGGTTTATTTACAAGTGGCTGCAAAAAGTTCAACAAACTGTAATATTTGGAGTTTTCCCTAAATAAATAATATGTAGCTTTTTTAAATAAGTCTAAATCTCACAGTTATGGTCATGAAAGTTAGTAACTAAATAGGGACATGACCGCAAGTATCAAATTTATTGGAATAAAAAAAGGCTTAGTAAATACTAAGCCTTTTTACTTTTATATACTATTAAGACATAATCTCTTCAACAGTAATATAATCACCTACTCTACCAGTCATTTGCTCAACATCAGTATTAACTGGAAGTGTTTTCTTACCTGGAACCCATCCTGCTGGACAAACTTCACCAGTTTTTTCTGCATGTTGCCAAGCTCTTACTTGTCTTAGGAATTCATTTACATTTCTTCCTACCATTGGAGCTTGTACTTCTTGAGCTACTACTGTTCCTTCTGGGTTAATTAAGAATCTTCCTCTTAATGCAACTCCTTCTTCTTCAATCATTACACCAAATGCTCTTGAAACTACACCTGTAGTATCTGCACCGATTGTAAGTTTTAATCCTGCTAATAATGGCTCAGTCTCTACAAATCTTTTATGAGAGAATTTTGTATCAGTAGATACTGCTGTAATTTCTACACCTAATTCTTGGAACTCATCATATTTTGCATTCATTGCTGCAATCTCTGTTGGACAAACAAAAGTAAAGTCTGCTGGGTAAAAACAAACAACATGCCATTTACCTTTGAAATCTTCACTATTTACTTCTGTATAGTGTCCTGTTTTTGAATCATATGCTTCCATTTTAAACTCTGGTGCTTTTCTTAATACTAAACTTGAACTCATTTTTTCTTCCTTTTTTTCTATATTTATATTTTCTTCATTTGTTGAAACTTCTTTTGTTTCAATTGGTTTTGCTCCTGTATCGCAAGCCATTTTATATCCTTTCTATACTAAATAAATATTATCAAACGATAATATTTTTCCTTTAATTGATGGAAGTATACATCACTAAGCATAAAATAAAACTTAAATTATCATTAGATTTACTTATAATACTTTGATAATTAATTCTAATGATTGTGACTATGCCCATGAGTATGTGAACTTTCATGTTTTTTAATTATAAGTTTCATTTTTTCTTCATCTAGAACTACAAGTTCATTATTCTTATATTTTTCAATAAGCTCATTTGTAGTTACTCTATCATCTCCAGCATGATAGATATTCATACTTGTAGCTTTTATTTTTTTATATGGATTTATTCCCATCTCTTTTATTACAATATCATTAACACCTTTATTTAAAAACCAATCAATAAGCGGTGCACCATGTTTAAATGTATTCTCTTCTATTGTTAAATTTTCACCATCATAAAAAGCAAAATATTTTGCCTTTCCAAAAAGCGGTGATACCGCAGCATTCTCTTTATTTGTTTTTACTGGAAATGTAATCATTTTTTTTATCCTTTAAAATATAGTGTGTATATAGGTTTTGGCCTAAATTTATTAAAATCATTAAAAAAAAGAAATAAATAAAACTTCTTTTCATTAGTGTAATCATCATATCTTCTTTATATTTCTTAAAATTAATCTATAAGAGATATAAATAACAAGTGGCCATGTACATAGCCAAATAATTGAACTTAAATATTCCATTTTATAATCCTAATAATTGTGTGCGTGAGGATCTTCTATCTCCTCTTTTGTAATTTTTACCTTATCCATTTGATACCAAACATAAAAGATATATCCTAAAACAAAAGGAACCATTAGTGCAGTATAAGACATAACTGTTAATGTATAATGACTACCTGAACTATTTATAATAGTTAATGAGCTTTGCAAATCATAAGTTGAAGGATAATATGATGTATTATTTAATCCTACATTCAAAAATAGTGCTTTTACTGTTAGCACAACACCTAATCCACCCGTTTTTATACAACAAGTTTTTTTAAAGTGAATAGTTAAAAATACAGCAACAATAACCATCAATATTCCAGTAATAAACATTCCTAGTACAAAAGGCATCTCTAAAAAATTAATCAAATATTTATACTTTTGTACATATATTGATAAATTTTCATCATATGCAAATCCTGTTTTTGTAAATAGCAAAAATAAAAACACTAAAAAGAATATCAAAAAAATTGGCATATCGATTTTTATACTTTTAATTGCTCTAAACCTAATAGTATCGTTATCAATATTGTTAATAAAATATAATGCACCTAAAATTCTTACTAAGAAAAACAATGCAATTCCTAAACTAAGATTAAATATTGAAAATAGTGACTCTAAACCTCTTAAAGAGTTATGCCAATGGGAAAAATTGTTTTCATCTACACTGAAACTTGAGCCAGAAAAAAATGTAGCAATTGCAACTCCTAGTAAAATAACGCCTAAACTTCCATTTATAAAAAGAAAAGCTTCATAAACTTTTTTACCTAAAAAATTATTAGGTTTTTTTCTATATTCATAACTAACTGCTTGAATTATGAAACAAAATAATATTGCCATCCAAACCCAATATGCCCCGCCAAAACTAGTGGAATAAAAAAGTGGAAATGCAGCAAATAAAGCTCCACCAAATAAAACTAATGTTGTAAATCCTAATTCCCATTTTCTACCTAAAGAATTAATGAGCATTGTTTTATAAGTTTCATCCCCTTTTGAAATTCTTCCTAAGAGTGTTTGTCCACCTTGAACAAACATAATAAAAGCAAATAATCCACCAAGAAGTGAAATTATTATCCACCAAAACTGCTGTAGTTGTAATAGTGTTAAATCTTCAAACATATTAATGTCCTCCTTCTGGGCCTATTTTTATTTGACCAATCATTATTTTAATCTCTGCAATTAGTAAAGCTGTAAATAAAAATAAAAACATAAAAAATGTTGTTTTTACATTTGATGTTGATATATCAGTTAAGGCAATTCCTACTGGCATTAAATCTTGTATAGCCCAAGGTTGCCTTCCAACTTCAGCAACTATCCAGCCAGCTTCACTTGCTATATACCCTAATGGAATTGAAGTAACTGTACTTATTAAAAGCCATTTATGGTTTAAAATCTCTCTTTTTAGTGTAAAAAATAGAAGTAAAGCAAAAAGAACTAAAAACCAAGACCCCAATGCCACCATTAAGTGAAAAGTATAAAAAGTAAGTGGTATAGGTGGGATAATATCTTCAGGTTTTTTTAAATGTCCATATCCAAAATATTTCATATTTTTTTCTAATATCTCTTGATATTTTCTTATATTTTCAATGTCATTTATTTTTTTTGCTTTCTTATACTCTTTTAAAGCATTTATAGCAATTTTTCCTTTGTCCATTTTACTTTGAGCAGATTCAATATTATATTTTTCATTTCCATAAACCAAATCTTTAAGTCCTGGAACAAAAGCATTAATATCGTGATAACCTAAAAGAGATAAAGCATAAGGAGCTTCAATTTCAAATAAAAATGGCTCTTCATCATTTGTTAATGTTTTTTTAGGATTTAAAACTCCAATAGCAACTATTCCAGCTTCTGTTCTTCCCTCATACAGTCCTTCCATAGCTGCCAATTTTACAGGCTGTTTTAGTGCAACCTGATGGGCAGATTCATCACCTGTAATAGTAATAAATATTGAAGTTATAAGTCCAAAACTTGCAGCAACAATTATTGATTTTTTTGCAAACTCAATCTCTCTTCTTTTTAATAAATACCAAGCAGAAATTCCTACAACAAAAAGTGAAGCTACAACATAACCACTTGTAATAGTATGTAAAAACTTAGATATAGCAACAGGTGAGAAGAGAACATCCCAAAAGTTATCCATTTCATTTCTTACTGTGTCTGGATTAAATTTCATGCCAACAGGGTATTGCATCCAACCGTTTGCAACTAAAATCCATAGTGCACTTAAATTTGAACCAATTGCAACAAGCCAAGTTGAAAGCAAATGAAAACCTTTACTTACTTTATCCCAACCAAAAAACATTACTGCAAAAAAAGTAGATTCCATAAAAAATGCTAAAATACCCTCAACAGCAAGTGGAGCTCCAAAAATGTCACCGACAAACCAAGAGTAATTTGCCCAATTAGTTCCAAATTCAAACTCCATTATAATTCCAGTTGCAACTCCTATTGCAAAATTTATTGCAAACAAAGTCATCCAAAACTTTGTTGTTTTTTTCCAAAACTCATCACCAGTTTTTACATAAATAGTTTCCATAATAGCTATAATAAAACCTAGCCCTAAAGTTAATGGAACAAAAAGCCAATGGTAAATTGCAGTCAATGCAAACTGAGCTCTAGACCAATCTACTAAATGTTCTTCCATTAGTTATCCTTTATAAGATTTTTTAATACAAATTGAATTTTTTCATTATCATTTTTATATTCAGTTTTAATAGTTTTGTCATAAACAAAAGTGTTTAAAAATAGTAGTATTACAATTAGTTTTATAATAATCAGTTTCCAAAGAATACGACCTATAGTTAAGTTTTGAAACCCTTCTTTATATAATAAATAGATATTTTTAATTTTATGCATATTATAACTTTCATAAATTTTAATTATAAAATTATACTCTTTATTAGTTAAAAAAATGTTAATTTAAATATAAGATTTTTTTATAATAAATTAATATTTGAATTTTATAATGTGCAAATCATTCTAAAATTAAGTTATGATATATTAATTAATAAATGCAACAACCTGTTCTTTTAGGGAAAATACATGACTTTACAATCCTTCCAATATATGAGATAAATAGTAAGTTCAATACAAAGGATTTATTATGAATGTAGGTTATGCAAGAGTTTCAACTTCAAGTCAAAATCTTGAGAATCAAATTAATCAACTTAAGAGTGCTGGCTGTAAAAAGATTTTCTCAGAAAAAAGATCAGGGAAGAATGAAGCAGATCGTGAACAGTTTAAGGTTATGATGGATTTTGTAAGAGAAGGTGATGTCCTTTATATTACAAAACTTGACAGATTAGCAAGGTCTGTAATAGACCTTCATAATATTGCAAAGTTTTTAGAAAGCAAAGATGTAAATCTTAAAGTATTACATCAAAATATTGATACAACATCTCCAGCAGGTAGACTATTATTTACTATGTTAGGTGCTATTGCAGAATTTGAACGTGATTTAATAAATGAACGTGTTAAAGAAGGAATTGAAGCTGCAAAGAAAAAAGGTGTTCACTTTGGTAGAAAAGCTATTTTAAGTACTAAAGAGAAGAACGTAATATACAAACAACATGAAAAAGGAAAGTCTGTTGCCTTGTTATCCAAGCTTTTTGGAGAGGTAACATAAATTCAGACAAAGAATTTTAGAGATTCTGCGTTAAAATAAAAAATGAATAAGGGTTACCATGAGAAAATATAGTCAAGAGTTTAAAGACTCAACAGTACAATTAATTATTAACAATAATGAAAATGTAAAAGATATAGCAAAAGATTTAGATTTAAATCCAAAAACATTATATGCATGGGTTACTGCATATAAAAAAGAACATAATATTCCAATGAGGAATATTGAAATAAAAAGTACACTCAAAGAGAGTGAAGCTGAAGAGCTTAAACGCTTACGTAAAGAGAATAAGATTTTAAAGCAAGAAAGGGATATATTAAAAAAAGCAACAGCATACTTCGCAAAAGAAACTCTATAAAGTATGCCTGGATACAAAAACATACAAAGAGTTTCAATATCAATAAAATGTGTAAAATTCTAAAAGTAAATAGAGCTTCATATTATCATTGGGTAAAAGCTGGTTGTATTGTAAAAAAAGTAGATATTCAACTTAATGAACTTGTAAAATCTATATTTGTTTTTGGTAGAAATAATTATGGCAGTAGAAGAATTCAAGATAAACTAAAAGAACTCTATGGGCTTATTGTATCAAGAAGACGTATTTCTACTATTATGAAAGATTTGAATCTAAAAGTGAATATTAAAAGAAGATATAAAAATACTACAGATTCAAATCATAATCTACCAATAGCACCAAATATTTTAAATAGAGATTTTTATGCTTCAAATCCTAATGAGAAATATGTTGGTGATATTACTTATATTCCTACTGGAGAGGGATGGTTGTATCTTGCAACTGTAATTGATTTATATTCAAGAAAAGTTGTTGGATGGTCTATTGATGATAGTATGAAAGTATCACTTGTAAATGATGCTTTAGATATGGCAATTAAACATAGAAATCCACCTAAAGGACTTATTTGGCATACAGATCGAGGAAGTCAATATGCTTCTTATAGTCATAAAGATTTATTGCAAAAATATGGAATAATTCAAAGTATGAGTAGGAAAGGAAATTGTTGGGATAATGCAGTAGCAGAGAGTTTTTTTAAATCATTAAAAAATGAGTTAATTTATCAGAAATATTTCTATACTAAAAAACAAGCAAAACAAGAGATTTTTGAGTATATTGAGTTTTATTATAATAGAACAAGATCACATAGTTATCTTGGAAATTTATCACCTGTTAGATTTGAAGAAATCAATTTGATGTTACAAAATGAAATAGCTGCATAGAATTATAAAAAAAGTGTCTTATTTTAAGTTACCACTCCAACTAAATCTATTCTTTGTTTTAAGTGAGTTTCTGTATTGAAATATACTATGGCACTTATAGATATAAAAAGTAATGATAATAATATAATATTTTTTATTTTCAAGGACCCTGTAAAATAAACTGTGTAAATCCACCAGTTACCTTTTAATCACTTAGTGTATTTTTCCATAATTTCACTGAAAAATATGCTAAGTTGAGGGTAAATCTCACTCCAATTTCTCATACTACTTTTTTTCCATTTTTCTTGAACCTCCTGTGTTGCTAAGTATAATAATTTAAATGCTGAATCTATGGTTGGAAATGAACCTTTTGATTTAGTTTTTCTTTTGATATTTGAATTTAATGATTCAATTGGATTAGTGGTATAAATCAAAGTTTTAATCGCTTGTGGATATTTGAAAAAAGTTGATAATTCATTCCAGTTATTACTCCAAGACTGAGAAATATGAGGATATTTTTTACCCCAAATATCATTGAATTCTGTTAGAGCAAGTTGTGCATCTTCTTCTGTATTTGCAGTATAAATAGTTTTTAAATCCTTTGCAACTGCTTTTCTATCTTTCCAAGATACATAACGAAGTGAAGAACGTATTTGATGAACAATGCATCTTTGTATTTCAGCTTGTGGATAAACAGCTTGTATTGCTTGGTTAAATCCATTTAAACCATCTATTGCAAAGATTAATACATCTTCAACACCTCTATTTTTTAATTCATTTAAAAGGGTAAGCCAATATTTCGAACTTTCATTTTCTCCTATCCAAATACCTATTATCTCTTTTTTACCTTCAAGTGTAACTCCTAGCATTATATATGCTGCTATATTTTTAACAACTCTATCTACTCTAATTTTTAAAACTGTGGCATCCATAAAGATAATAGGATAGATAGATTCTAAGGGACGATTTTGCCACTCTTTAGCTTTTTCTATTATTGCACTTGTAATATTTGATATTGTTTGTTCTGATAGTTCATATCCATATAAATCATCTAAATGATGTTGTATATCCCTTACACTCATTCCTTTTGTATAAAGTGAAAGAATTAAATCTTCACTACCTTTTAATAGTCTTTCTCTTTTTGGAACAAGCTTAGGTTCAAAGGAACTGTCTCTATCCCTTGGTATTTCAACATCTACTTCTCCATATTTGGATTTTAATGTTTTTTTACTATAACCATTTCTATAATTTGGATTTTGAGATTCTTGATTTTTATCATAACCTAGATGTGAAGTAAGTTCTTCTTGTGTAGCAGTTTGTAAAGCTTCTTTTAGTAAGCCTTTAAATTCATCTAAAATACCATCTAATGATACCTCTTTACCTTCTCTTATTTGTTTTCGTAATTCTTCTTTATTTAGTATACCCATAATGTAAATCCTTTAAATAAATCTACTAGATAAATTCTATCTAATAAATTGATATTTTTGGATTTACACAGTTATTTTTACACTACCTTTTCAAGGAAAGAGTACCTCTTATTTGATTTTATTTATTCTACCTTAGTTATTATTTATCTTTAATATATAGTTCCACAACCTGTAGAGACTGTGAAAGAACTAACTCCTATGTAAGTAAAAAGAATCGAGTTAAAGAATATTTTTCAATATTTAAATGTATAAACTCATTTTTCGATGATAAAAAGCTTTAAAAAAGACTAGAACTGCAATGTACTCTGCTATTTCTTGTTTTATATCTTCAATATTGCCACTTTTACTGGCTTTTATTAGCTTTTTAAACAGTGTAATACCAATTAGATTTAATAATCTTCTAAAATTATAGGTAAGCATAATAAGAGCATTCTCTCCAGCAACTTTTATTTTACCCCGTACTAGAAAATGACTCCAGCCAAGATTTTGTTTGATTGTCCCAAATGGGTGTTCAACTAATTCTGCACGCTGTTGAATCATCACTTTAGCTTCTTGTGTATTCATCTTTGCACGGTGTGCAGTGACAACTTCTTCATGTTCCCAACGCCAAAGACGTTTTGCAGGAGTTTTTTCAGGAATACATTGTGAACGTATTGGACAAACTTTACATACAGAACCAGTACCAAAATACATAAAGCGTTTTATACCATTTTGCTCAAAAGTAGTTTTTTTCCGCTTCATCACTTTTTCATTTGGACAAATATAACAGTCATTGATTTCATCATAAGTGAATGAATCTCTTGGAAACTTCCCTTTATCTTTTTGCTTCTTTTGCTTGTCTGGTTCAGGAATATAAACATCAATCCCTTCATCACTACATCGCTTGATCTCTTTGGAATTATAATAACCTGCATCAGCTGCTACTTTCATTTGTTCATTATCAATAACTTCTTTAGCTTGTGTTGCCATTGGATAAAGTTGATCGTGGTCTACCCCTTTACTAGAAATATCAGTAGCAACTATGAACTTATATTTTCCATCAACAGCAATTTGAGAATTATAAGCTACCAAGTGATGTGCTGGTTTAGTCATTAAGGTCGCATCAGGATCACTTTTACAATACTGTTTTACTTGATGTTCTTTGAGAATATTCAGATCATCATTTAGTTTGGCTTTACGCTTTTTAAGTCGGTCAATATGTTGCTTACAAACAAGAGGTTTAGTTTCTTTATTCTCACAACTATCACTGTATTCTAGGGAATTTAGATACTCTGTTATTTTCTCATCAACTGATTCCATATCTTTAAGAGTCATTTTTTCAGAGATAAGTTGATTCTTTGAGGCATTAGCTCTTAAAAAAGCTCCATCAATAGCAACAACTTCTCCATCAATTAAATCAACAGAACGACATAATATTACAAAGTCACGAAATAGTTGTTTTAACACTGAAGGATTATCTTTACGAAAGTTAGCAATAGTTTTATATCCAGGAGTTAATCCTTCACATAGCCACATCATTTCAACATTACGTTTAATCTCACGCTCAAGCTTTCTAGAACTTCTAATACTATTTAGATATCCATAGAGATAAATTTTTAAAAGTAGTGCTGGATGATATGCTGGTTGACCTTCCAAACCACCATTATTAGTAAATACTCCTAAAGAAGCTAAATCAATACTATCAACATAACTATCAATAGCTCTTACTGGATTATTTTCATCAACATATTCATCTAAACTAGGAGGAAAAAGAAGTTGTTGATTACGGTCTAAACCTTCTTTGTAGTTCGGCATTGTAAAGCCTTTTTATTAATCTATGATATCTATATTTTAGCTAATTTTCTGTTATCAACGGCTTTAGTTCTTTCACAGTCTCTGTAGGTTTTGGCGCAGATATTTCGTGAATAAGAAAGACTATGTTATAATTTTAGAACCTATCGGTTACTGACACAAAACTCTGAACAGTCTCGAAAGATAAGTTTTAAAACTTATCTTTTACAATTTTTTCTTTGCCCATAATTCAAAAGCTCTATCAGGAATAAAATATTCTCCATCTTCTTTATCAATAAACTCTTTTGCAAATAACTGATTCAAAGATGATTGCATAGAAGGTCTTGAAATATTTTCTTCTCTTAATATTTTTTCGTGAAAGAGTTCTCTTTCGTGTTTTGCTAAAAGTTTAAAAGCTTTTTTTTGATTTGTACTAAAAAACTCAAAAAGAGATTTATAATGGTCATTTTTTGATATTAATATAGTTTCTAAAATTTTATCTACAAGATTTTCATCTATTTTTTCTATATTATCTTTTTCTACATATATTCTATGAAGAATCATTTGAATTAGTTTTGTCTCTTTTGCACTCAAATTATATATATATTCTACGATTTCTTTTGAGATATTCAAATGTTTTTTTGAGTAGTTATAAATATCATCTAATTGCAATGGCTGTAAAGACATAGGAGTTGCCATTGCATATAAAGGTGATTTATATGCAAATAAAGAGTTTAAGATATTTCTTTTTGAACCTAAAAATATATAAGATATATTTTTTGCTTCTTGCATATATTTTCTTAAAATGGCATCTATTTTTACATTTTTAATATCTGCAATTTGTTGAAATTCATCTATTGCTAAAATTACATTTTTCTCTTTTGCTAATTTAAACAAAGCATTAAAAGAGTCTTCCATAAGTTCATCAAAACTCAAAGCTGTTGTAACTGCTCTTATTCCCATTTCTCCACTTTGCGGGTCAAATGTTGGTTCTACTTTTGTTCTTTTAAAGAATTGTGTAAGTTTTAGTATAGATGATTTTATATCACCTTTTTGACTTTTTGTTATGCCATTTAACAATAGTTTACCAAAATCCTCTGCTGTAATAATATTATAAATATCAATATAGATTACAGTATAATCTTTATCTATTTCCTCAAATAGATTTTTTATTAGGGTGCTTTTTCCCATTCTTCTTTTAGAAAAAAGTAGAACATTTGAACAAGTTTTTACATGAGACTTTAGTTCCTCTAGCTCTTTTTGTCTTCCATAAAAAAACTCTTTAGGAGCAATTGTTTCAAAAGGAAATGGAGTTTGCATAAAAAACCTTTGTATTCAATTTTAAATATAATTTATATTTTATAATCATTATTTAAAAATGTCAAGGAATTGTATTTAAAATTGAATATAAATGTGAGATATATTAATTGGTGAAAATCTAAATAGTGGAGATTTAACTCCTGAGGTGAAGTATTAGGAGATTCAACTCCTGGGGTGTAGTATAATAATAAAGTTTTTGATTAATCATTTAAAATATTTCATTTTGCAATATTACAAATTTAAAAGTGGAGATTCAACCCCTGGGGTATATCTTTAATTGAGGAAATGAAAAAAAATTATAATGTAGATTTGAATTTTTAGTATTTTTTATTTAGATAAAACCTAAAAGATATTTTTTCTTTTAGGCTAAATAAAATTATTAATTTAATTCTTGTATTTTTTTAACTATTATTCTTTTTTTCTTTATGATTATATGACTATGATAAAGATCACTTAATACAAATGATAAAAAAAACACCAGAAAAAGAGTTATAATTCCTTGGTTAAATTCAATAGTTGATATTTTTTCTAATACTGTAAATAGAACTAAAAATATACCCGTAATAAAGAAATAAGATAGTTTATTTCTTGAACTTTGTTTATTTTTTAAAATCTCATTAATATGATTATATTCTATCATTAAAAGTTTTTTAGATTTTAAATTTTCTAAATCTGAATTAGGGATATCATTAAAGTCTAAATTTATAAAATTTATTATTTTTTTTAAAATATTCTGTAATTTCATTTATTAATACTATTTTTTACAATATTCTGCAATAGCTACTGTTAATATTTCTGATGTAGAATAATTATCATATTTAGTTCCTATTGAGTTTAAATAATTATCAAGTAAAGTTACATACTTACCACTATTTCCTATTGTTTTCAAACATAATGACACGTTATTATTTATTCCATATTTATTTTTAAGTTGAATTTCTAACATATCAATACTACCCATTAAATAATATGACTTTTCATTTTTAGTCAGAGTTTTATAATCTTTAATATTTATAAACCTGGGAGTAACTGCTGCATTTACTATAACTGAAAAAAAAGAAATTACTAAGATAATCTTTTTCAAACTTATAACCTTTAAATTATTATTTTCTTGAATATTATCTTAAAATAAGTTAATCATATATTAAAATCATTTAAACAATTTTCAAGACTATAAATTTTGTTCTCAAAAGGATAATTAGTTATAGTCTCTTTTATAAATTTATCCTCTTCACTTTTAAATTTTGAGTTAATTTTTGAGGAATTAATTTTAATAAACTTTGTAAAATTGTCAGGGATATATAAAGTTCTAACATTGTGATATTCACTTTCATTTTTTATTATCATTTCCCCTATTTCAAATTCCTTAACATTGATACCCCTTTCTTCCAAAGGTTCTGCAACCACACCCCAGAGGTTGAATCTCCACTTTAAAGTAGAGATTCAATATTCTGATTAATTATTGTTTTTTGCCTAACGCATTTAAGTGTAAATGAATAATATCCACAGCAGCTGGCGTAATTCCAGAAATTTCACTTGCATTAAACAGTGTTGGTGGTCTAAATTTTTCAAGTTTCTCTATAACTTCATTTGAAAGCCCAGAAATTCCTTTGAAACTGAAGTTTTCTGGTATTTTCATTTTAAGCATTTTTTTCATTTTTTCGATTTGTTTTTGTTGTTTTTGAATATATCTATAATATTTTGCTTCAATTAAAACTTGCTCTTTTAAATAATTATCAAGCTCACTTAAATTTGGAACTAATCTATCAAACTTTTCTTTTGTAACAGTGTTTCTTCCAACAACATCAATTAGTAGTGCTCTATCTTTGATTCTATCTTCACCTAGTTCTTCTAGTAGTTCTAGGTTTTCTTTTTTTGAAGTGAACCATTCATTTGACATAAGTTCTACTGCATCAGCTAATACTTTTCTTTTATGTTCAACTTTTTCAAATGTTTCATCATCAATTAATCCAAATTCATGACCATATTGGCTAAGTCTTAAGTCGGCATTTTCTTCTCTTAAAAGAAGTCTATATTCAGCACGTGAAGTAAACATTCTATATGGTTCATTAGTTCCTTTTGTAACTAAATCATCAATTAAAACACCGATATATGCTTCATCACGTCTTAGAATAAATGGCTCTTTTCCATCTATTGCTAAACATGCATTGATACTAGCCATTAGTCCTTGAGATGCTGCTTCTTCATAACCTGTTGTTGCATTGATTTGCCCAGCATTATAAAGGTTTTTAACCTTTTTAGTTTCTAAAGTATGTTTTAACTCTGTTGGATCAACATAATCATACTCAATGGCATATCCATATCTAATGATTTTTGCATTTTCTAATCCAACAATTGAGTGAATCATCTCTTTTTGAACATCAATTGGAAGTGAAGTTGATAAACCATTTATATAGTACTCTGTACACATTGCTGTTTGTGGTTCTAAGAATAATTGGTGTCTATCACGTTCAGCAAATCTATTTACTTTATCTTCAATACTTGGACAGTATCTAGGTCCTAATCCTTCTATTTGACCTGTAAATAAAGGTGCTCTATAGAAGTTTGACCTAATGATTTCATGTGTTTTTTCACTAGTATATGTGATGTAACATGGGTATTGAGTAGGGCTGAATTTTGATTTATCAGTTCTAAATGAGAATGGAGAAGGCATAGGGTCACCACCATGCATATCCATAACACTAAAATCAATACTATCTCCATCAAGTCTAGCAGGAGTTCCTGTTTTTAATCTTCCTACTCTAAGTCCAAGCTCTTTTAGTTGAGTTGAAAGTGTACTAGATGGTAATTCCCAAGCACGACCAGCTTCATATTGACTCTCACCAATATGAACTAGACCTTTCATAAAAGTACCTGTTGTAATGATTACTTTTTTAGCTTCGAACTCTTCACCAAGTTTTGTTTTTACACCATAAACTTCGTTTTCATTTTTTACAAGTAAACTAGCTACTTCATCTTGATATACTTCTAGATTAGGTGTACTGTGACAAACTTTTCTCATGTATGTTCTGTACTCATCCATATCGATTTGAGCACGGCTACCTTGAACTGCTGCACCTTTTGAAGCGTTTAATATTCTAAACTGAATACCAGTTGCATCAGTACAAAGACCCATCTCTCCACCAATTGCATCAAGTTCTCTCACCAAATGACCTTTTGCAAGACCTCCTACAGCAGGATTACAAGAAGCTGCTCCGATTTGTTCTACTAACATAGTAATTAGTAAGGTTTTTTTACCCATTCTAGCTGCAGCTAAACATGCTTCAATACCTGCATGTCCACCACCAACTACTATTACATCATAACTCATAATTTTCCTTTGTTTAATCCAAATGGAAATTTCTTAGATAAATGTTTTCTTCCACTTATCTAAGAAATTTACTACTAAGAAGTAAATATTAGCTTCTTATCATTTTTTGGCTATTATATCTAAAATTTAGAAAAAGGTTTTTTAAGTGTTTACAGGACTTATAAGAGAGATGGCAAAAGTTGTTAGTTTTCAAAACAATTTTTTGACATTAAAAGCTAAATATCAGCCAAAAATTGGAGACTCGATTGCTATAAATGGAGCATGTTTAACAGTTGTTAGAATTGCTACTGGAACTTTCACAGTTGAGCTTTCACCTGAGTCTCAAAAGATATTAGCAATGGAAAATTATAAAGATGAAGTACACATGGAACCTGCTATGATGATGGGTGATAGATTTGAAGGTCATATTGTTCAAGGTCATGTTGATTGTTTAGGAACAGTAACTTCTATTAAAAATAATGGAAACTCAACAGATTTTTTTATAAGTTTACCAAGTGAGTATTCAAAATATATTATTCCAAAAGGTAGTGTGACTATTGATGGAGTTTCACTTACTGTAAATGAAGTTTTAAAAGATAGTTTTAGACTGACTATCATTCCTCATACTATACAAAATACACTTTTTAAGAGATATAAAGTTGGAACAAAAGTAAACCTAGAAACTGATATGTTTGCTAGATATGTTTATAATATGTTTAAAGGTATGAATCAAAAAGAAAATAATCTTTCTTGGAGTGATGTAGAAGGAATAATGGCTAGGTATTAACTACTTAGCACTTTGAGCATCTACATGCTCATAAGTATAGAAATATTTCTTCTCTAAGACATTTGCATATGGTTTTAGTGTAGCTATTTTCATATCAGGTAGTGTTGTTATTTCTGTAATTCTTCCTACTTTAAGACCTTCAAAGAATATATTATCCATACCTGAAGTTATAACTTCATCTCCTTTAGTTATTTCACTCCAAATAGGAATAAATTTTATAATCATATCTTTCCCATCTTTTGATGAGGTAATGATTCCTGGTACTTTGTTTTCACCAATAAATACAGCATATGAACACTCTTTATTTCCATTTAAAAGTGCTACTGATCTATCATCTTTTTGTACAACAATCCCAGCTGCATAATTTTCTGTAATTAAACCAAGTATTTTTTCACTTGAAGTTTTTTTATCAATCCAAACCTTTGTAAAATCATTAAAACTAATATATGATAAAACTTTTACAAGCTCAATTTTTGGTTTAAGTTCACTTGGGTTTAGTCCAATAATTAACTCTTTTATAGTATCAAGTTGTTTTTGAGTAGAAGTATATAAAATTTTATACTCTTTAAGCTCTTTGTTCTCAGCTTTTAATTGTTCAATTGTAGTAGCTTGATTAAAATATTTTTCAACGGTTGTTGATATATTTATAACTTTATCTATATATGATAGTTTTAGGTCATTAAAAAAAGAAAAGTTTTTAGTAATAAGCTTATCTACTTCAAATAAGTATAATAAGCCTACTGTTAAAAAAATAAGTATAAAAACAAATTTACGCATTAGTGATTAGTTTTAGTAAATCTTCCTCATCTAATACAGCACTTGTACCATAAGCAACTGATAATAGTGGTTCATCTGCAATTTTAACTGGAAGTTTGATTATGTCAGCTAAATATTCATCTAATCCTCTAATTAAAGCACCTCCACCAGTTACAATAACTCCATTATCTACAATATCACTTGCTAAATCAGGTGGCATATTTTCAAGTACGGCTTTAATAGCACTAACAATATCTTTTAATGGTTCTTTTAATGCAGTTCTAACTCCTTCACTTCCAAGCTCAATAGTTGAAAGTAATCCAGAGTTATCTCTACCTTTAACTTTGATTTTTAATTCAGTATCAAGTTTTATAGCAGTACCAATCTCTATTTTGATATTTTCAGCAGTTCTTTCACCTATAAATAAATTATAGTTTTGTCTAACATACTCAATAATTGCTTTATCAAATCTATCCCCTGCAACTTTTATAGATCTACATAAAACAAGACCACCTAGTGAAGTTACACCAATCTCTGTAGTACCTCCACCAATATCAACTACAACATATCCTGAAGGATCTGATACAGGAATTCCTGCTCCAATTGCTGCTGCCATTGGCTCTTCAACTAAATATACATCTCTAGCTCCTGCACTCATAGCTGATTCTTCAACAGCTTTTTTCTCAACTTGAGTAATACCATAAGGGATACAGATAATAATTCTAGGTCTGATAAATGATTTTCTAGAATGTGCTTTTTCAATAAAGTATCTGATCATTCTTTCAGTCATTTCAAAATCAGCAATAACACCATCTTGCATAGGTCTAACAGCTTGGATACTTAAAGGAGTTTTACCAATCATTTGTTTAGCTTCTTGTCCAACTGCTAAAATTCTATCTTTACCGAATTTATCTTTTTGTACTGCTACAACTGAAGGTTCGTTGATTATAATACCTTTTCCTTTAACTGAAACAATAGTATTTGCTGTACCTAAATCTATTGCCATATCATTTGAAAATAGACCTACTAATTTATCTAATATCACTTTGTTTTCCTTTTTAAGCTACTTTTGGTTCTTGTTTTTTTAAGACAACTTCTTTTGTTATTGTAATTGTTTTATTTTTGTATTTTGGAAGGTCAAACATAATATCAAGCATAATATCTTCTAAAATTGATCTAAGACCTCTTGCCCCTGTTTTTCTTTCAATCGCTAATTTTGCTAACTCTTTTAATGCATCTTGCTCAAACTCTAAATTAACTTCATCCATCGCAAATAGTTTGATATATTGTTTTATTAATGCATTTTTAGGTTCTGTTAAAATATGAACCATATCATCTTCAGTAATTTCATTTAAAGTTGCAGTCATATGAAGTCTACCAATTAATTCAGGAATTAACCCATATTTTACTAAATCATCAGTTTCAACTTTTGAAATGATTTTATCATGATCATTTTTTGATTTTTTATCTTGATTGAATCCAAGTACATTTGCACCTTGTTTTTTCTTGATAATCTCTTCAAGACCATCAAAAGCTCCACCACAAACAAATAAAATATTTGTAGTATCAACTTGAAGTGCATCTTGACCTGGATGTTTTCTTCCACCTTTTGGTGGAACATTTACAACACTTCCTTCAACAATTTTTAAAAGTGCTTGTTGAACTCCCTCTCCTGATACATCTCTAGTGATTGATCTATTTTCACTCATTCTAGCAACTTTATCAACTTCATCAATAAAGATAATTCCTCTTTGAGCTTTTTCAATATCACCGTTTGCTGCTTGAACAAGTCTTGTTACAACATTTTCAACATCATCACCAACATATCCAGCTTCAGTTAGTGAAGTAGCATCTGCAATTGCTAAAGGAACATCAAGATATTTAGAAATAGTTTGCGCAAGTAGTGTTTTACCAGAACCAGTTGGTCCAATTAATAAAACATTTGATTTATTTAATTCAGTATCATCATCAATTTCATTGTGTCTAAATATTCTTTTATAGTGGTTATATACAGCAACTGATAAAACTTTTTTAGCTGTGTCTTGACCAATTACATACTCATCTAAAATATCTTTTAACTCTTGAGGTGTTCTTAATTTAATAACCTCTTCTTGAGTTTGTACATTTTGTTCTTGATGATAATCTTGGGGGTCATTTCCATGCATAATATCATGTGCTGCACTAATACAAGCTTTACAAATACAAGCATTATCCCCTGAAATAACAGGATTATCTACGCTGTCTGTTGCTCCACAAAAATCACATATTATTTTACTCATTTTTCTACTTTCTATTAAATGGAATTCCACGTTGTGTATTAGCTACAAATTGAGCTAATTCTAAAACGTGTTCATTTTTACTATTTTGTAATATTTCTTGTGCTGTTTCTTGTAAAGGATTACCTGAACTAAATAGCTCTTTATATGCAGTTTTAATTGCATTTATATCATCTCTATTTTCAAATCTTCTTCTAAGACCATTTAGATTTAATCCTCTTAAAACAGCTTTATTTCCTTCTGCTAAACAGTATGGTGGAATATCTTGTACTACAACAGAACCACCACCAACCATAACATGGCTACCGATTTTACAAAATTGGTGAATTGGAGTTAATCCTCCAATTACAACATAATCACCACACTCAACATGACCTGCTAGTGTTGCAACATTTGCAAATACACAGTTATTCCCAATAATTACATCATGTGCAACGTGTGTGTAACCCATAAATAAATTATTTGAACCAATGATAGTTTTTGCTCCACCACCTTCAGTTCCTGGGTTAAATAGAGTATATTCTCTAATCTTGTTGTTATCACCGATGATTAGTTCTACATCTTCACCATTAAATTTTAAATCTTGAGGAATAGTACCAATACTCGCATGAGAAAAGATATGATTACCTTTTCCAATTGTAGTTTTTCCATCAATAACAGTGTGAGAATCAATAATTGTTCCATCACCGATTTTAACATCTTTACCAATAATAGTATAAGCACCAACTGTGATATTATCACCTAAAATTGCACCATCTTCTATTATTGCAGTTTTGTGAATGTTATTCATAATTTACCTAGATTATTTGTCTACTATCATAGCTTTTAATTCAGCTTCAGCAACTAAAGCATCATCAACGTAAGCTTTTCCATCAAGTACAATTAATGTTCCTCTTAGTTTTTTAACTTCGATTCTGTACTCTAATTTATCACCTGGTTTAACAGGGCTTCTAAACTTTGCTTTGTCAATACTCATAAAGTAAATAACTTTTTGTGCAAGCTCTTCTTTTGTTAAGTCATTACTCTTAAGTGCTAAAACTCCACCTGCTTGTGCCATACCTTCTAAAATTAAAACACCTGGATAAATTGGGTGTCCTGGGAAGTGTCCCATGAAAGCTGGTTCACTAATTGATATATTTTTATATCCAATTACGCTTTTACCTTTTTCCATATCAGTGATTCTATCAACTAATAAAAATGGGTATCTATGTGGAAGTATTTCCATAATCTCGTTTACATCTAACATTTATTATCCTATGATTTTTTCTAAAATGGTAAATATTATAACTAAAAAAAAGTTAGTTTTTTATTATCTGTGCGACGTTTTTTGAACTTCCATTTCTTAAGTATTCTCTTAGCTGTTTTGAGTCATCAAAAAACTTATTTTTATCCATGTTTTTATAGTCATTTAATAAGTTTTCAATGGTAACGTTTTCTTGTAAAAACTCACTATGTATTTGTGTTCTTCCCATTTTTTCAAAGAAAATATTTGCAAGTCCTACAAAGTTTAGTTTCACAAACATACTTCCTAAAAAATAGTCAAACTTTTTGGCAATATAGCTTAGGGTAAATGGAGTTCCAATCAATGCTGCTTCTAAAGTTGCAGTTCCAGAACAAATAAAAGCATACTCAGCTTCTTGCAGTGTTTTGTGGGCTTGTTTTGAAATTGTAAATCCTGAAATATCCCCATATATCTTTTTGATATATTCATCATCAAATTTTTCAGGGATGATTAATATATGCTCTTTATTAGGTATTTTTGAAGCAAGTTCTTTAAAAATTGGCATGTGATTTTTTATCTCAGTCTTTCTACTTCCTGGCATAAATGCGATTTTATTTGATTCAGTTAATTTCTCTTTGAAATGATTTATTTCATCAAGTAATGGGTGTCCTACGTAAGTGATTTTTTCTTTGTCATTATATATTTCACTTTCAAATGGAATGATAGAGCAAAGCTTTGTACAATATGCTTCAAGTTTTTTTACTCTACCTTTTTTCCAAGCCCAAGCTTGAGGTAGAATATAGTAAATAATCTCTTTATTTGGGTATGTTTCTTTTAATTTTTTTGCTAAGGGTAGGTTAAATCCAGAAGAATCCATAAGTAAAACTTTATCGCAATCCTTTGCTAACTCAACTAATTCATCCCTTAATTTAAAGAAGAATCTTAATTTCTTTAAAGCATCTACAAATCCCATAATAGCAAGTGCAGTCAAATCATAAAGTGGATTTCCCAACTCTTTATCAAAAACTCCAACTATTTCAATATCATCATTTAAATGTTTTTTTAACTCTTTTAAGTGGATATTTGATGATGTTTCTAATGCACTTACTAATATTTTCATATAATCTCTTCTTTCACATCTTCATAAGTCTCAGCATTGATATTGATTTCATATTTCTCATTTTGTATTTCATCTAAAATTATAACTGCACTTAAATCAAATGGATTTTTTGTAATTTTATTTCTAATTTCTAACTCTTTTTCAAATGATAGTGGCTTGTACATAAGCTCTACTACATTTTTATATGAAGTATTTGCAATAGTATTAAAAGTCTCTAAACTTAGCACTTTTACTTCATTCCTATTTAGATAATTAATACCATCTTTTTCATACTCAATTCTTCCTTCCATTCTATTTCGCTGAATTGTTGAGTAACATAAAATATATGAGGGAACAATCTGTTTTTTAACCTTTACAATACCACTTAGAAGTCTATAGTTTAAAAATCTTTGTTTGATGATTTTGTATTGCTCACCACTATCTTCAAGGTTATTTCTTCTTTTATAAAGCTCTAATCTTTCTTCAATAGATTCAGGTAAAATTTGATTAGAAATTGGACTAAACATTTCATCCATAATCTTTTTTTGAGCTTCTCTTTGGGCACTAAGACCAAATAAACAGCCACAATAATTTTGTCTATATAGTGAGTTTTCTTTTACTTTTTCACCTTGAATTTGACCACCATTTCCACTTCTGTAATCCCTAAAAATAAACTCAACTCCAGTCTCTTTTTGTAAGTATCCACCAATCTTTTCTAACTTTTCTTGAGATTTTTTTGGAGAGATTAAAAGTGTTGATGTAAACTTATCATGACCTAATTCTTGGGCTTTTTTAACAGTTGTTTCTAGTCTATCATCATAACAAACTGTACATCTATCGCCCTTTTCAGGTAAGTGTTCCATTCCTTTAACTTTTTTTAACCATTCTTCTAGGTTATAAGCACCTTCAATTAGTTTAATTCCTAATTTTTTACATGAATACTCTACATCTAAATATCTAAGTCTATACTCACTATATGGATGAATATTAGGGTCATAAAAATAACCTACTAATTCTTCATTTGGATACTCTTCTTGAATTCTTTCTAAAAAATAGTGACTATCAACTGCACAACAAATATGTACTAACAAATAAAACCTTTGATTATATAATTTATGGATATTATAGTAAAATATTTCAAAACAAAGGATTAGTTATAAAAAATTTAATATTTTTTCTAATGACAATTTTTCTTTTTACATCTTGTACTTCAAAACAGATAGTTAGCAGTTCAAGTGCTACAATTCTTATAAAAACACCAAATATGAAGTTTTATGATAAAGGGTTTATCTATAAATATGAACATTACACGCAAGTTCAAATATTTAGTGCAGGTACAGTTGTATTAGATATGAAAATATATGATGATAGAATTTGTAGCTCAACATTTAGATGTCAAGATTTTAAAACATTTAATAAAGAAAATTTACATAGCAGTTATAAAGAGAATTTTATAAAAGAATTATTTGAAAAAAATGATAAAGAGATTCTTTATAGAGACAAAGCCCATGGCATATTAATAAAAATACTCAAAGACTAATCTAATCTTTGAGTTTTCCCTAAATAGTATCCTTGCGCATAATCAACGCCCATTTCTTTTACTACATCATATACATTTTTTGAGTGTATAAATTCAGCAATTGTTTTAATCTCTAGTTTTTTTGCAAAATCAATGATAGTTTCAGTAACCATTTGTGAGTTTTTATTTGTATCAATATTTTTTATCATAGAAGCATCAATTTTGATATAGTCAACTTTTAGTTTCATAATATATTCAAAGTTTGAGTAACCTGTACCAAAATCATCGATAGAAATTTTTGCTCCAAGTTTTTTAACTTGTTCAATAAAATTAATTACTTCATCAAAGTTTTCAATTCCTTCTGATTCAATTAACTCAAAAACAATTTTATCTTTGAATTTGTATTTGTTTAGCAAACTCAAAATTAGTTGATGTACCTCTTCATTTAGAATATCTTGAACTGATAAGTTAATAGAAACCTGATAATCTTTGTCCTTAAAAATTTCAAATGTTTTTTCTACAATTACTTGAGTTAATTTTGTATATAACTTATTTTTTTTAGCTAAATCAAGAAAATGAACAGGTTCAATAAAGTCACCATTATCATCAATTATTCTCATTAGTGCTTCATATTTTACAATCTGAGAAGTTTTAATATCTACTATTGGTTGAAAAACTGGTATAACTTGATTTGTTTGAATAGCATCTTTTATTTTTTTTGACCATTTAAGATTTTGTTCATACTCATGTTCAATATTCATAGATACATCATAAATTAGATATTTTGTTTTTTTCTTTTTTGCAAGTTTTAATGCCATATCTGCATTATTTAATAAATACTCATTTCCAACAGAAACACCAATTGTTGCATTTACAAATACTTCTGAATCCTTTACTTTTAAAGTATTGTCTTCAATTGCAGTTGTAAGGTGATTTGCTAAAATATGTATCTCCTCTTTTGTTATAGTCAAAGGCATATATAAAGCATATTCATCAGCATGTAGCTTAAAAAGTTCAATTTCTTCAGAAACATTATTATTAATGATTTTTGCAGTATTTACTAAAATATCATTTCCAATTTTATCACCATACAAATCATTAATATGTTGGAATTTGTCTATATTAATTATCATTAAAATAGAGTTTCTTTTATTTGCTAAAACTTCAATAAGTTTTTTTCTATTAGGAAGTTGTGTTAATTCATCATAATAAAATTGATACTCTAATGAGTTTAACATCTCATTAAAGACATCTTGCATATTATCAATTTCATGAATTTTATTTTCAATTCCTATTCTTCTTTTTATATCTTTATTTTCTGATATATAATTTATATTGTTTACAAATTTTTTAATAGGTTTAATAACATATTTTTCAAATTCAAAATATAAAGCTACAAAAATTGCAATAGAAAAAAGTATTATAAATAATATAAAGAAATTAATAAATGATGACAATGAAACTTTTAAATCATTAATTGGGTAATTGATATTTATAATACCTAGTACTTCTCCTTGTGTAGTCTTAGTATGGCATTTTAGACATTCATTTTTTGCTACAATTGGATAATAGTATTCAATTGTTGAATCATCAACAATATTTAATATTTCATCATTTTGTAATGATTTTTTAACAAAAGGATTATTTTCTCTTGCGTAATAATCTTTTTGAATATCACCAAAGTTTTTAACTACTTCTTGGCTTCTGTAGACATTAACTATCATATTCTCATCAACAGTATTTAGTCTTTTTATAATATTTTCTAAATCAGTTCTTGTCCATCCTTTTTCCATTGCTGAGTATAAAGATTGAAAAATAAGTTCAGTAGTTTTTCTAGCATCAATTTTTGAAAGTTTTTGTATAGCTTCTTGTTTCATATAATTTGAATATATGAACGCGACAGTTAATGTCAATGTCAGAGTTGTTAATATGATTTTTAAAATAAGTTTTTTATAGGTTGTTTTTTTCTTCATTAATTCTGCCACAAAGCTTAGATAGTTATAATTATATCATAATTAAGCTTTGTTACAAAAAAATTATTTTTTAAGAACTACATTCTTCTTAATTTATTATAACCTTTTTTAATTAACTTAATTAAAGGTTTTCTATATGAACTAAATACATATTTTTTAATCTCATATGCTAATCTACCACTTACAGTTAGCATACCATAGATATCACCTGCAGCATATTTCCCACCAAGTGCAATTAAAATACCATCAAGTTTTGGATCACATACACCCATTGGTTTACCATCAATTAGCTTTAATACATTTTTACCAGCACATGTTCCACTTATTCTTGCAATTGTAACATTTGGAGGCATCAATTCACCATCTTTATTCTTTATTTCAGCAATATCTCCAATTGCAAAAATATTTTGATGTTTCTCAGTTTGTAGATGTTCATTTACTATTAATTGTCCTCTACCATTTCTTTCAACATCATCAAGCTCTGAACTGATTGTAGAAGCTTCTATACCCCCTGTGAATATTACAAATGAATGATGTATTTTTGTTCCATTTGAAAGTACACAATAACCATCTTCAACACTTTGAAGTTTAGTGTTAGTAATAATATTAATTCCAAGTGATTTTAATCTTTTTTGAGAGATATTAATTAAGTCTTGTTTTAATCCAGGTAAGATTGCAGATGAACTACTAACAAGGGATATTTTTAAATTGTCACAAGAGAAGTTTCCTCTTTCAAAAAACTTATTTGAATAATATGCCATTTCAGCTGCAATTTCAACACCAGATAAACCAGCACCTACAACTACAATATGAGTATCAGCACATTGTCTTGCTTCATCTTTTATTTTTTGGAATAACTGAGATTCAAAGTGCTGTTTAAATGTAATAGCTCTATGAAGTTTTTTAATATCATCTGCACTATTAAGTCCTGGAATTTGAGGAGGGAAGTAAGTTCTAGTCCCAGCTGCCATAATTAGATAATCATATTCTACAATCTCTTCCTCTTCTGTGAAGATTTTTTGTTTATGTTGGTCTATTTTTCTTACTTTTAAGTTTTTGAATTCTAGATGGTCATGGTTAAAACCTAAGCAAAGAGTTGTTAAGTCAATTGTTACATCAGCAAAATTCGATTTATTTGCGATTAAATCATAAACTTCTGGTTGCAAGTTATGATAAGTATGTTTATCAATCAATGTTATTTTTATATTTTTATTTTTAACTAACTCTCTTAGGGCATATATTCCAGCATACCCTCCTCCAATAATTACGACTCTTTTCATTAATTTCCCTCTTGTCTACTTTATATTTAGCTTTTAGATTAACTCTACTACTTATTCACAGTGTATTAGAATTAACATAAGAACTAATTTTGTAATATTACTCAAATTTTATAGCCTACATGTAGCGGCTGAATAAATACTATTTGAAATTTTATACTTAGCAATTTTAGGATAAGATAAAAATCTTAAATAGTTGAAATTTTATTTTAAGAGTGTTTATATATTACACTTAATAAAGATTTTAATAACTAAAATTAATAATTTATAACTAATAGGATTTGATATGAAATATGTTGGAGCTCATGTAAGTGCAAGTGGTGGAGTATATAATGCTCTAATAAATGCAAGAGAAATAGGGGCAAAAGCTTTTGCTTTATTTGTAAAGAATCAAAGACAGTGGACTGCAAAAGATTTTGACACTAAAACTTTAGATAAATGGTTTGAAGAGTTTGAAAAAACGGGTATTGAAGCAAAACATATTTTGCCTCATGATTCATATTTAATCAATCTTGGTCATCCAGAAGAAGAGAAAAGAGAAAAGTCTTTAAATGGTTTTATTCATGAGATACAAAGATGTGAGACTTTAAAACTTGATAGATTAAATTTTCATCCAGGTAGTCATTTAAGAAAAATAAGTGAAGAAGAGTGTTTAGATAGAATTGCTTTATCAATGAATCAAGCAATTGATGCAACAAATGACATAAAATTAGTAATTGAAAACACAGCAGGTCAAGGAAGTAACTTAGGATACAAATTTGAACATTTAGCATATTTAATTGATAAAGTTGAAGATAAATCAAGAGTTGGTGTTTGTATTGATACTTGTCATATGTTTACAGCTGGTTATGATATTAGAACAAAAGAGGCTTACGATAAAACTTGGAAAGAGTTTGATGATATTGTTGGTAGAGAGTATTTAATGGGTATGCACATAAATGACTCAAAACCAGAACTTGGAAGTAGAGTAGATAGACATGATTCTTTAGGTGTTGG
The DNA here is from genome assembly GCF_004214795.1 of Malaciobacter pacificus. Taxonomy (NCBI): domain Bacteria; kingdom Pseudomonadati; phylum Campylobacterota; class Epsilonproteobacteria; order Campylobacterales; family Arcobacteraceae; genus Malaciobacter; species Malaciobacter pacificus. The sequence goes on along the minus strand of NZ_CP035928.1, from coordinate 2,516,338 downwards.
AAAAATTGGTTGGGATGCATTTAAATTTATTATGAATGATGATAGAATGGATGATATTCCATTAGTTTTAGAAACTATAGATGAAACAATTTGGCCTGAGGAGATTAAGGCTTTATATGATTTAATTGAAAAGTAAGTTAGCTTACTTCTCAATTATTTTTTAAATACCATAAATTTTAGAAATAAAACTATTTGATTTATCTTCATATTTTTTAAACCACTCTTTACTTCTATCTAAATTAATTTTTGTGATAGTTCCTTCACTGTAAATTTTATAAAGTTCATACTGTGCTTTTTTTACATTATTTAATGCAGCAAATTCTAGTAATTCAATAGCCTCTGTATAATCTTTTTTATCTAAGTAATAATATGCTAATTTATATGCAGCAATTGGATCAAATTCATCGACATCTTTTAATAAATCAATTACTTTATCTTTATCTTTTTGTACACCTTCACCTTTATTGTATAAATCAGCTAATAGTGCATTAGCATAAAAATTCCCTTTTTTTTGTGCTATTGTGTATCTTTGAAAAGCTTCAGTGTGGTTACCTTTAGTTTGTGCAATTATTCCTAGTCTAATTTGTGCAAAACTATTTTTATAAGCGATTAAATCATAACAGTCGTACTCGAAACTTTTATTTTGATTTCTACAATCATCTGCAATGGCAAGTTCACTTGGTAAAACCTTTAATGCTTCTTTATGATTTGTACAACCTGTGAATACAGTTGTAGCCAAAACAGTAGTTGTTAAAAGTGAAGTTAAGGACTTCTTCATTATTACCCTTTAGTATTTTATTGATAGATAATATTTTATCAATTTTATTATTCATATGTAGTTAAGAGATTTTGCTGTAAGATGTTATTAGTATATAGGAGTAAAAATGATATTTATTGCTTTATTTGTAATTATTGCAATAGTTGTTATAGGTTTAAATCTGCACGACACATCTAATTTAGAAAAAATACAAGAACACTTAAAAACAAATAATTGTAAAGAGTATGTATATTCAAAGGGCTCATATAAAGCTTTATGTGAAGATAGAGTTTTGGAAGTTCATAATAGCTTTTTTGTTGACTTACAGAAAAATTCAAAAGACTTTGACTATAAAAGTATAAATAGTTTAGAAATTAAAAAGAAAAATATCATTATTAATGGAAACGACAAGTTAGAGTTCAAGCTTGAAGATGAAGTAAATGATTTTTATGAAAAATTACAAAAAAAATTAAAATAATAGGATTTAATTTAGAATGAAAGAAGTTATTGATTTTATCAATTCACAAGATATAGAAAAAACAAACTTTTTTGCACAATTAAAGTGTAGTGTGGAAGAAGCAAAAATATTACAGTTTATGACAAAAGAGTATGTATCAGGTAGAGATACATTAGGAATTATTGAAATATTAAATGAATTTTACAATATAAAAGAGTTTGAACATTTAGAAAAACTAGATTTAATAAAATCTCTTTTAGAGTTTGGTTGGTTAGTTCAAGTATCTTTTGACCAAATTAAGTTAAGTGAAGTCTCAAAATTAGAACTAATCAATTCTAGTGTCTCTTTATCTAGTTCATATTTAAAGATGCTAGAAAGTGGAGCAAATGATTTTGTTCTTCCTGAAATTAAAAATTATAGTGACCACTTAGAATATTTACAAGACCAGTTTTTTAGAATTGATTTAGCTCAACAGTTAAATATTGTTAGAAAAAATTTTGATGTAAATAGCCCTAGTTCAAATAGGTTAAAATCAAAGTTAGTATTATTAGAAAATAGAATTAAAGAGAGAGTTAAAGTAACCAGTAATTCTATTATGTTAGTTGATTTTTTTAAAGACAATGATTTAAACGACCAAGAACAGACTCTATTTTTAGCTCTTTTAAAAGAGGAGTATTCAGGAGGAGATGGTTCAATGAGAGATATGAATGCTTTAATTGAACTAATTTCAAATGATGATTATGAAAAAATCAAATATAGAAGTTTACTTGAAGAGAGTTCACCTTTAGTATCAAAAGGTTTAGTTGATTATGATGAAGTATTAACTCCTTTTGGTGGAATTAATAGAAATTTTTATATCCCTGATGAGGTCTTATATAAAATTTCTCACCCAACTAAGAAAAAAACAAATATGGGTAAAATCAAGCTGGATACAATTATCAAAGACCAAGAGATGTTTGAATTAATCTCTACAAATAAAACACTTGATGATGTTGTACTAAATGATAAAACAAAAGAGACTTTAAATGCCTTATTAAAACAAGTTGATAAAAACGTTGTAAATAGATTAAAACAGTGGGGAATAAAAGATAAGAAAAAAGGAATTGAAGCTAAGATTATCTTTTATGGAGTAGCAGGGACTGGTAAAACATTAACAGCTCTTGCCCTTGCAAAATCACTTAAAAAAGAGGTCCTTAGTTTTGATTGTTCTAAAATCTTATCAATGTATATTGGTGAGAGTGAAAAGAATGTTAGAAATATTTTTGATAAGTATTATGAATTAAGAAGTGAAACAAAATCAGACCCTGTTTTACTTTTAAATGAAGCTGATCAATTTCTAAGTGCAAGATCAGCTGGAGGAATGAGTAGTAGTGATAAAATGCATAACCAAATGCAAAATATCTTTTTAGAACAAATTGAGAGATTTGACGGGATTTTAATAGCAACTACAAACTTATTAGAAAATCTTGATAAAGCATTTTCTAGAAGATTTAACTATAAAATTGAGTTTATTAAACCAAATAAAACTCAAAGAATAAAACTATGGGAAAAGTTATTACCTTCAACTTTACCTTTAAGTGATGATTTTGAATTAGAAGAGTTAGCAAAGTATGAACTAACAGGTGGTCAAATTGAACTTGTTATTAAAAATACAGCATATAAAATTGCTGTTAGTGATGAGCCTATTTTTAAAGTAGAAGATTTTAAAGAGCAAATTACTAAAGAACAAAAAGGTCAATTTGATGGTGAAACTAAAGTAGGGTTTTTCTAAGCCCTTTTTAGTATGAAACTTCTATTTTTATTATCAATTTTTTTTACTTCTATTTTTGCAGAAACAAAGCAAGTTATATTTGTACTAGCTGATGATTTTCAATCTCAAAGGGCCTCTTTAGTTCAATATGAAAAAATTGATGGAAAGTTTAAGCAAGTATCAAAAGTCATTAAAGTTAATATTGGTGAAAATGGACTTGCATGGGGAGAGTCTAATTATAATCTTGAAGTAAATAGTATTGATCCTGTAAAAGTTGAAGGTGATAAAAAAGCAGTTGCTGGAATTTTTGATTTAACAAAAATTTATACTTATCATAACTTTGTATATACAAATATGCCATATGAAAAATCAACAGAAAATCACATTTGTGTAGATGATTCAAAAAGTAACAACTATAATAAAATTATAAAAACTAAAAATAAGCAAAATTATAACAGTTATGAAAATATGTTGCTAAAAAATGAAACATATGAATATGTAATTGTTGTTGAGCATAATAAGATGCAAAAATATAATTTGGGTTCATGTATTTTTCTACACGTAGAAAATCCTAAAAAAAAATATACAAGTGGCTGTACATCTATGAAAAAAGAAAGGATAAAAAGTATCATAAAATGGTTAGATATAAGTAAATTTCCAATATTAATACAACTACCTAGAAAAGAGTGCTCTCGTTATCAAAAAAAATATAGTTTTATAAACTGCGATATATAGTTAACTAAGTAATTAAAGCTAAATAGATTTACTTATTTTTTTAATTAATAAAAAGGAGTTAATTAATTAGGAGTTTATTTTTTTTAATATTATAGTGTTTCTTTTTGTACCAAGCTAAACCTTATTCTTAGAAAAACATTAATTTTAAAGCTTATTTTTCACAGATTAGTTTATTATTTGCTAGTAATTTTTGTAATTGGGTATTTATTACAAATTAGATAGTATAAATAGTGATTACTAATTGATATATTTAAGTATACAAAGGATACATAAATGACACATATGGATTTTGCTCATCCTTATTTTGGTGCATTTGTAATGTTTGTTGTGACTTTTTCTGCTTTCTTTGCAACAGTTTGGTTGTCAAGGTACATTAGTAGAAAAATTGCAAGACTAGATACAGAAAAACTGAAAACTACGCTATATGAGTGTGGACCAGAGGTTACAAAACAACCAAATACGATATCTACGCAATTTTATTTAATTGCATTATTGTTTATTTTATTTGATGTGGAAATTATCTTCATGTTCCCTTGGGCTATAAACTTTAAACTTCTTGGATGGTTTGGTTTTATTGAAATGTTACTATTTATAACATTATTGTCTATTGGGTTTTTATACGCTTGGAAAAAAGGAGCGCTTGAATGGCACAGCATAAAATAAATTATTTACAAGATAACGGTGCTGCTGTAAAATTAACAACAATTGATAAAATTGTTAATTTTGGTAGGTCAAACTCTTTATGGCCTATGACTTATGGATTAGCTTGTTGTGCAATCGAAATGATGGCAACTGGTGCTTCAAGATATGATTTTGATAGATTTGGAACTATTTTTAGAGCATCTCCTAGACAATCTGATGTTTTAATTATCGCTGGAACTTTAACTAAAAAGCATGCAGAGTTTATGAGAAGATTATACGATCAAATGCCTGATCCAAAGTGGGTTATCTCAATGGGTTCATGTGCAAATACAGGTGGTATGTTTAATACTTATGCAACTGTTCAAGGTGCTGATAGAATTATTCCTGTTGATATATATCTTCCAGGTTGTGCCCCAAGACCTGAAACACTTCAATATGCCCTAATGACACTACAAAAGAAAATTAGAAAAGAGTCTATCTTTAGAGCTCATAAGAAAAAGAGGCTAGTGTAATGAGAGAGTATAAAAATAGACAAGATGTACAAAGAAAATCATATTTTTCTGATAGATTTTTTGTAGGACCAATAGTTCCTAGAAAGAATCCAAATGAAGATGATATATTTACTAAAGATTTTGAAGAGATTAACTACTCAATTCATGTAAAAGAAGCATACATTGAACATACACATTTAGTAGTAATTATCGATAAAAGTTTTTTAACTGCATGTGTAAAACTACTTAAAGATACTTTAGAATATGACATGTTAATGGAACTTTCAGCAATTGAATATTTAGCTTCAAAAGGTGGATATGAACTATTTTATGAATTCTTATCACTAACAAAACACAAAAGAATCAGAATTAAATGTTTTTTACCAAAAGATGAATATATAGACTCTTTAACTCCATTTTTCGCTTCAGCAAATTGGAGCGAGCGAGAAATGTATGACATGTTAGGAGTAAAAGTAACAGGACACCCTAATATGAAAAGAATTATTATGCCTGATGATTGGTATGACCATCCACTTAAAAAGACTTACCCACTTCAAGGTGATGAGGCAGCTTCATGGTATGAAGTTGACAAAATTTTTGGAAAAGAAGCAAGAGATATAATTGGACCTGAACAAAGAGATCCAGCTGCTATTGATAGATATGACACAACTAGATTTGCAAGACTTGGACATGAAGTTCCATTTAATACTGATATTTCACAATTTGAACCTGAGACTTCTATTTCTTATGAGGAAGAAGAAGGAAATACATTAGTAAAAAAATTAAAACCTGAAGAATCAGTAGTTTTAAAAAGAAGAAGGTAGATAAATATGCAACAACCAAATAGATTAAAACCTTTTTTTGAAAATATTAACTTCGAGCGTGAAGATAATACAATGACTGTGAACTTTGGGCCTCAGCACCCATCAGCTCATGGTCAGTTAAGATTAGTATTAGAACTTCAAGGTGAAGAAGTAGTTAAATCAAGACCAATGATTGGATACCTTCATAGAGGTATGGAAAAAATGGCTGAGAATATGATTTATAATGAATTCTTACCAACTACAGATAGAATGGATTATATTGCAGCAACTTCAAATAATTATGGATATGCTTTAGCTATTGAGCAACTTCTTGGAATTGAAGCACCTAGAAGAGCTGAAGTTATTAGAACTATGTTATTAGAATTAAATAGAATCACTTCTCATCTTTTCTGGCTAGCAACTCACGCACTTGATGTTGGTGCCATGTCTATGTTTCTTTACTGTTTTAGAGAAAGAGAATATGCAATAGATTTAATCGAAGATTATTGTGGTGCTAGACTTACTCACAGTGCAGTTAGAATTGGTGGAGTTCCATTAGATTTACCATCAAATTGGATCGAAGACTGCATGAGTTTCTTAGAAGTTTTAGAAAAAGAGTTAGAGACTTATGAAGGTTTATTAACTGAAAATAGAATCTGGAAAATGAGACTTGAAAATGTAGGTATTATTACTCCACAAATGGCAAAAGATTGGGGATGTTCAGGAATTGCTTTAAGAGGAAGTGGTATTAAATGGGATTTAAGAAAAGAGATGCCTTATGGCTTATATCCAGAGCTTGACTTTGATGTTCCTGTTTCATATACAAATGATTCATATGGAAGATATAAAATTTGTATCCAAGAAATGAGAGAATCTTCGAAAATCTTAAAACAATTAGTACCAATGTATGAAGAGTCTGATACTCAACTTATGGCTCATGCACCAAATTATATCTCAGCTCCAAAAGAGCAAATAATGACTCAAAACTATTCACTTATGCAACACTTTGTTCTAGTAACTCAAGGTATGAGACCACCTGTTGGTGAAGTATATGTTGCAACTGAATCACCAAAGGGTGAATTAGGATACTTTGTATGTAGTGATGGAAGTCCTTATGCATATAGAATGAAAATTAGAACACCTTCTTTCCAACACACTGCTATTTTAGAAGAGTTATTAGTTGGATTACAATTAGCTGATGTTGTTACTATTATTGGTAACTTAAATATTGTATTTGGTGAAATTGATAGATAGGGGTTATTATGAAAAGATTTGATTTAAGACACTTAAAAAATGACTTCTACGACAAAATGTTAGAGTTAATGGATAAACAAATTGCTGAGGGTGAAACAGCAATTATTATGTTTGAGATTGGTGATTTTGAGAATGTTCAAAAAAGTGCTGATGTTATTTATGAAGCTGGTTATACTCTAATGAACTCTATAAAATTCAATGAAGTTGATTGGACTTTAGTAGTTAAAAAAGTAAAGCCAGAACCAAGAGAGCTTGAAGAAGCTGAAGGTAGTAGTGATGAATAAAATTGAGCAAATTGCTAATAGTGACTTTATTATCACTTTTGGAACTATGCTTGCAGATAATAAAGAGCAATTTAGAGATAGTATTATTGAAGCAATTGCTAAAAATGATACTCAATTTATTTATATGCATCCAGTTGATAATATAGATTTAAAACTTTATTACAATCAATTTATTAAATATGAAGTTGGTAGTGAAGAGGGCGTTTGTGCTATGTTACTTGATTCATTTGTTAAAAGTTCAAATGAGAAAATTCAAAACTATATTGATGATTTAGATTTAGGTTATATTTCTGCTGAAAGTAGTGCTGGAGAAGAAGAATTTGAAGAACTTTTAGAAAGTTCACAAAACTTTAAAAATAAAACTTTGATAATTGGTGATGATTTAGTAGAACATGAAAGAATTGATAATATTGTGAAATTTTTATCAGTTATCAAAAAATACTCTTCTTTAAATCTTGTAGTTTTAAATGAAATATTAGAAGAAAAAATTAATGCATGTGATGATGAAAATCTAGATGAAGTAGAAGATTTAAAATCATATGATGGAACATTAGTTTATAAACTTATTGATGAAAATAAAGAAGATGAATTAATTGCTAGTCAAACTTTTGCAAATGTTGCTAAAGTTAAAGATGGTGATAAAATTATTATTAATACTCCCACTGAAAAAATTGAAAAAAACTTAAAAGTTGATAATAAACTTCATGGAACGGTTGCAATTTTAAAAACAAGTGAAAATATTTTAAATGGTTATAGATATAAACAAGTAAAAATTGAAAAGGTTGGGGCATAATGAGTGAAATGATTACACTTACAATTGATGGTAAATCAGTTCAAGCTAAAGAGGGTGAAACTATCTTAAATGTAGCAAGAGCAAATGATGTTTTTGTTCCCGCTGTTTGTTATTTAACAAGATGTTCTCCAACATTAGCCTGTAGATTGTGTTTAGTTGAAGCTGATGGTAAACAAGTATATGGCTGTAATACTAAAATAAAACAAGATATGGAAGTTACAACTGTAACTGAAAATATTGCAAAAGAGAGACGTGCAATAATGGAAGTTTACGATGTAAACCACCCATTACAGTGTGGAGTTTGTGACCAAAGTGGTGAGTGTGAACTTCAAAACTACTCTTTATACATGAAAGTTGATTCTCAAAGTTATAGTATTAAAGATATTCATAGACCTACACAACACTGGGGGGTTATGAATTATGACCCAGGTTTATGTATCGTTTGTGAAAGATGTGTAACTGTATGTAAAGATATGGTTGGTTCAAATGCACTTTCAACTGTAAAAAGACCAAGTGATGCAATTGATAAAACATTTAAGGCTGAAATGCCAAAAGATGCATATGCTATGTGGAATAAACTTAATAAATCACTTATTGGTTATGATGCTGATGCCTGTACAAATTGTGGTGAATGTATTGCAGCCTGTCCTGTTGGAGCACTTGTAAGTCATGATTTCCAATATACTTCAAATGCATGGGAGTTAAAGAAAATCCCAGCAGCTAATCCTCATTCATCTGACTGTGCATTTATGTATTATGATGTAAAACATGAATCAATTGATAATCATGAAACTAAAAAAATCTACAGAGTAAATAGTGAACCACATTATTCAACTGTAAATGGTGCAGCAAGATTTGGATATGACTTTGAAAACAAAGTTCAAAGTAAAGATTTTGAAGCATTTAAAAAAGCAGTTGAAGCTTTAAGTATGGCTAGAACTATTAAGTTTAATTCATTTATTACAAATGAAGAAGCATTACTTTTACAAAAAATTGCAGACCATAGAGGCGCAAGATTAGTAAATGAAGATGCAAGAAGATATCAAAAATTCTTAAAAGATTATTCATCAACAGCTGGAACTACACTTTACTCTTCAACTTTAAGTGATGTATTAAATACTGATTTTGTGATTTCAGTTGGTTCATATTTAAAATCAGATTTACCAAATGCAAGATATGCTTTTAATAACCCAATTACTATTAATAAAGGTGCAGGTTTATACTTCCATCCAGTAGCTGATCCAATTATGGAAAAAATTGGTAAAAAAGGTAAAACTACTGAGTTTATTTACCATGATCCAATGGTAGAAGAATCAATTCTTTATTTCATACTATATAAGTTTGGAAATGATTTACCTCAAAATATCAAAACATATTTAGATTCATTAACTGAAAAAAGAGTTAAAACTGTAACTGAAACAATTAAAGAGCAAGTTGTTGAAATTGTAAAAGATGAAGAGACGGGTGAGGAAAAAGAAGTTAAGAAAATGGTTCCTAAAAAAGTTTCAACTGAAGTTGAATACGAATACATTTCACTACTTGAAGAGTTTGGGAAAGATGAATCATTTATTGAATTAATTGACTCAATGCTTGCTAAAAAAGAGAGATTTTCATTAATTGTAGGTGAAGATTTAATTACTCATCCAAATGCACAAAATTTAGCAAAACTATGTGGTTTAATTGATAGATATACAAAATTTAATGTAGTTATTATTCCAACTCAAACAAATACTTTAGGTGTAGCTCAAATCTGTAAACTTTCAGATGAAGAGACAGGATTTACAGTTGGATACAATGTAGCAGCTGATGTTCAAATTTCATCTTTAGGTGATGGGGATATTGATGTACCAGCTCTTAACCAACAAGAAGGAACTTTTACAAATATTGATAAAAAAGTAATTCCTACAAATGCGGCACTTCCTTTTAAAGGTTATACATTAAATGATATGGCAAATGAAATTTTAGGATGTGAAGTTGATTATACAATTGAGTATACAAAAGAGTTACCAGTTGAGAAAGGTTACAGACCAATTGAATTCGATGATTTACCAAATGAGTTTGGAAATGATCAAGTAGAAAGACGTGGCTATGATTTAGTTTCTATTGATGTAGATAGAACTAACCAAGCTTTAGAATATAAAGCAGAAAAAATATCTTTAGCTGAAGATGAAACTATTATTTATAGAGCAAATCCAATTAATCAATTTAATGAGTTTACTGCAATTGCCCATGAATTTAAAGATAAGTTACAAGATGGAATTTTCTTCTCTAAAAAATCTTTTGAAGCTTTAGGATTAGCAGAAGGTGATAAAGTAAAAGTAGAAGCAAACGGAGTAACTTTAGAGTTAAATGCTTACTGTGATATTCAAATTGATGGTGATATCCCTTATATATCAACATTTATGAAAAACTCTCCTTCAAATGCTTTATTTAATACTTACAGATTTAATAAAGCTAAAGTGACAAAGGCATAGTATGGAAACAAGTATTATTATAGAAACTATTGTTAAAGTAGTAATAGTTCTTGCAGTTTTTTCTGCACTTGCTGGATTTACTACTTATATTGAGAGAAAAGTTTTAGCATTTATGCAAAGAAGATTAGGTCCAACAAATGTTGGACCTTATGGTTTGCTTCAAATTGCTGCTGATGGTATAAAATTATTTACAAAAGAGGATTTCATCCCAGCAAATGCAAATAAACCAATCTTTATGATTGCACCAATTATCACAGCAGCAACTGCCTTTATTTCAATGAGTGCTATTCCATTTTTACCAGAATTTGAAATGTTTGGTTATGTCATCAGACCAATTATTTCAGATATAAATGTTGGTGTATTATTTGTATTATCTGTTGGTGGTGTTGGATTATATGGACCACTTTTAGCTGGTATGGCTTCAGCAAATAAATGGGCTCTTTTAGGTGGAGCTAGAACAGCTATTCAACTTTTATCTTATGAAGTTGTATCAGGATTATCACTTCTTGCTCCATTAATGATGGTTGGAAGTTTATCATTAATTGATATTAATAACTATCAATCAGGTGGAGTTTCAGACTGGATTGTTTGGTATCAGCCATTAGCATTTATTTTATTTGTAATTGCTGGTTTTGCAGAAACAAATAGAACGCCATTTGATTTACTTGAACATGAAGCTGAGTTAGTTGCAGGTTATGCTACTGAGTATTCAGGTATGAGATGGGGTATGTTCTTTATTGGTGAATATGCAGCACTATTTACAATTGCATTTTTAACAGCACTTATTTTCTTAGGTGGATTTAATGATATGTGGTTTATCCCTGGTGGATTAGCAATTATCCTTAAAGTTATGGCTTTAATTTTCTTCTTCTTATGGACAAGAGCTGCTTGGCCACATGTTAGACCTGATCAATTAATGTGGTTATGTTGGAAAATCTTAATGCCATTAGCAGTACTAAATATTTTAGTTACTGGTTTTGTAATGATGTTTTAGGAGTTAAATTATGGGTTTTAATGAATTTAAAAATAGAAATATTTCTGAAGATTACGTAACAGTTCAAGAAGATAACTATCCTAAAACATCTTGGGAAGTTTTTAAACAAGTTATTTCTAGATCTGTTAAAGGTGAACTTTTTGTTGGTTTAAAAATTACATTTGGAATTATGACTAGAGCACTTTTCAAAGGTGAAATGGCAACTGTACAATATCCAAAAGAAAAACTTCCAATTGGTCCTAGATATAGAGCGGTACATAAACTTCTTAGACTTTTAGAATCAGGTGAAGAGAGATGTATTGGTTGTGGACTTTGTGAAAAGATATGTATTGCAAATTGTATTAGAATGGAGACTAAAATAGATGAAAATTCTAGAAAAGTTGCAACACAATATACAATCAATATGGGTAGATGTATTTTCTGTGGATATTGTGCTGAGGTTTGTCCTGAACTTGCAATTGTTCATGGTGGAAGATATGAAAATGCAAGTGAACAAAGAGCACATTTCTCACTAAAAGAAGATATCTTAACAAGTGCTGATGGCTTAGGTGCTCAATTAGAGTTTGATGGATTTGGTTCTGTTTCTAAAGATGCAGATAAAAAAATCAAAAAAACGCCATTATCATATTAGGAGAGAAAATGTTTGAACAAGTAGCTTTTATTATATTCTCTGTTTTGACTATAGGAATGTTTAGTATTACTGTTTTAACTAGTAATGCTTTATATGCCCTAAGTTCTCTTGCAGCTGGAATGATTTTTATTTCTGCATTTTTCTTCTTATTAGGTGCAGATTTTTTAGGTGCGGTGCAAATTGTAGTTTATACAGGTGCAATTATGGCTTTATATGCATTTGGAATGATGTTCTTTGATACATTAGCTGATGTAAAAGAAAAAGTAAAACATCCAAGATTAGTATTTTTATTATCAGGAGTAGTAGCTGTTATATTAGTTGTTGTTTTTATGGCTCCTGTAATTGGAGAAAATTTAACAGCGCAGCATCCTATAAATCCAGAATATGGAAACTCTGTTGATGTTGGTTTAGTTTTATTTACAAAATATTTAGTTCCTTTTGAAGTTGCAGCAATTATGCTTTTAGTAGCAATGATTGGTGGAATTGTACTTGCTGGTAAAAAAATGAATGAATCATACTCTGAAATGAAAGAGGATGAAATTGATGAAAAAATTGAGTTAGATACTTCAAAGGATACAAAATGACACTTAATGCTTATTTAATTCTATCAACGATTTTATTTTGTATTGGTTTAATCGGAGTAATTAAAAGAAAAAATGTATTAATGCTTTTCTTTTCAACAGAAATTATGTTAAATGCTGTAAATGTTGGACTTGCTGCTGTTTCAAAATTCCACGGGGATTTAACAGGTCAAATGTTTGCATTTTTTATCATTGCAGTAGCAGCAGCAGAAGTTGCTATAGGTCTTGGGCTACTTATTATGTGGTATAAAAGAACAGGTTCTATTAACTTAGATGAAATTGCAGGGATGAAAGGATAATAATGGAAAAATATATATACATTGCACTTTTTGCTCCCTTAGTTGGTTCTTTAGTTGCTGCACTTTTCTCAACTCAACCAAAAACACTTTTTACAGGTATATTTACATCATTTATGCTTGCAGTTTCTATGGTTGCATCATTAAACTTATTACATTTTGTTTATACAACAGAGACTACACTTCATGTAAATCTATTTGATTGGATTGTAATTGGAAGTTTAGATATTCCATTTGGATTTGTGGTTGATCATGTATCTGTTGTCATGATGTCAGTTGTAACAGTTGTTTCAACAATGGTTCATATTCACTCAATTGGATATATGGAACATGACAAAGGTTTTAATAGATATTTCTCTTACCTATCAGCTTTCGTTTTTTCTATGTTAGTTTTAGTAATGGGTGATAACTTTGCTGTATTATTTATTGGATGGGAAGGTGTTGGAGTTTGTTCATGGTTATTAATTGGTTTTTGGTATCACAAAGAATCAGCATCATGGGCAGCAAATGAAGCCTTTATTATGAATAGAGTTGGGGATTTAGGACTATTACTTGGTATGTTCTTAATCTATTGGAATTTAGGAAGCTTACAATATGATGTTGTATTTGCTCAAATTTCAACTTTAGAGACTTCAACTTTAGTTTGGATCGGTGCTTTACTATTCTTAGGGGCTATGGGTAAATCAGCTCAATTCCCACTTCATACATGGTTAGCTGATGCAATGGAAGGACCAACTCCAGTTTCAGCATTAATTCATGCTGCAACAATGGTAACAGCTGGGGTTTACTTAGTAGTTAGAGCAAATGAACTTTACACTTTAATTCCTGAAGTTGGATATGCAATTGCTGCACTTGGAGCATTTGTTGCGATATTTGCTGCAACTATGGCATTAGTAAATAATGATATGAAAAGAATTATTGCTTACTCTACATTATCTCAACTTGGATATATGTTTGTAGCAGCTGGACTTGGAGCTTATTGGGTAGCACTATTCCACCTAGCAGCTCATGCCTTTTTTAAATCAGTTTTATTCTTAGGTGCAGGTAATGTAATGCATGCTATGGATGATGAACTTGATATTAGAAAGATGGGTGGATTACATAAGAAAATGAAAGCAACATCGTATATTATGATTATTGCTTCTTTAGCACTTGCTGGTATTTTCCCATTAGCTGGATTCTTCTCAAAAGACAAAATATTAGAAGCAGCCTTTAATGCTGATGCGATTGGATTATGGGTTATTTTATGGATAACAGCAGGTTTAACTGCATTTTATTCATTTAGACTTGTAATGAAAATTTTCTTTGGAAAGCAAAACTACAGTGATGAAGAGTTCCATCCCCATGAAGCAAAAGGTTTTGTAATTGCAGCTATGATTCCATTAGCAGTTTTAGCAGTGATTGCAGGATGGTTTGAGCATGCCTTTGTAGATTTTGTAACAAAAACACTTCCAACATGGGAAGCTAATAATCTTGAGCACTCAACAGTTTGGATACTTATTTTAATAACTAGTGCAGTTGCAATTGGTGGTATTGCAGTTGCGGTAATTAAATACAGAAATGATGGGTTTAGTAAGTCTTGGGAAGATACATTTATTTATAAATTACTATCTAATCAATACTATATTCCAAAATTCTATGAGGTATTCATTTCAAAACCATATTATGCAGTTTCTGTTTGGGTATGGAAAGTGATTGAAATTAAATTAATTGATAACTCAATTGATAACTTAGCACACTTTATTAATAAATTAGGTGTAAAAGCTAGACCAATTCAATCTGGTAATTTATCAACATCTTTAAGACTAATGGTTGTTGGATTAATCTTAGGATTAGTTCTTGCCTTAGTTTTATCGGTACTATAAGAAGGGGTTTGTTTAATGGAAAATATTTTATCAATGCTTATATTTTTCCCAGCTGCTGCTGCAACTATTGGATTTTTAGTTGACAAAAATTCAATGAGACAATTTGGTGTTGTTGTAACAGTTGTGGAGTTTGTATTAGCACTTTTATTATGGTACCACTTTGATGTTAATGTAGCAGAGATGCAGTTTGTTAAATCACTACCACTAATTAGTGAGTATGGTATAACATATACTGTGGGAGTAGATGGGGTTTCACTGTTCCTTGTTGTAATGATTACATTTGTAACAATGATTGCAGTTATTGGATTAACTGTAACTAAGGGTATGAAGAACTTAATTATCTCTATTTTATATTTAGAGATGACAATGGTTGGGGTTTTCGTTTCTTTAGATGTTATAATGTTTTATATTTTCTGGGAATTAACACTTATTCCAATGTTCTACGTAATTGGTTTTTGGGGTGCTGAAAAAAGATTTTACGCTGCAATTAAATTCTTCTTATATACTTTTACAGGTTCACTTGTAATGCTTGTTGGTATTTTATATTTTGGATATATTTATCATCAAACAACAGGAACTTGGAGTTTTAGTCTATTTGATTGGAATAGTATTGTTCTTCCTTTTGAAGCTCAAATGTGGTTATTCATTGCATTCTTCTTTGGATTTGCAGTAAAAGTTCCAATGTTCCCATTCCATACATGGCTTCCATTAGCTCACGGTCAAGCACCAACAATTGGTTCTATTATGCTTGCAGCTATTTTATTAAAAATGGAAACGTACGGATTTATTAGATTCTCTCTACCTCTGTTCCCTGATGCATCAGTTTATTTTGTACCATTTATGGCAACACTTGGACTAATAGCAATTATCTATACAGCAATGGTAGCTTATGCACAAGAAGATATGAAACAAATGATTGCTTACTCTTCAATCTCACATATGGGTGTTATTACTTTAGGTGTATTTGCACTAAATGTTGAAGGAATTGCAGGTTCAGTATATTTAATGATTGGTCACGGTATTGTATCAGGAGCTCTATTTATGGCAGTTGGAATGTTATATGATAGAAGAGGAACTAAGATGATTGGTGCCTTTGGAGGCTTAGCTCATAATATGCCAGTATTTGCAGCATTCTATGCAATTATATTAATGGCATCAATTGGTCTTCCTTTAACAGTTGGATTTATTGGTGAGTTTTTATCATTACTTGGATTCTTTAAATTCTCTCCAACATTAACAGTAATTGCAACTTTAACTATTGTGTTAAGTGCAGTTTATATGTTAGCAATGTACAAAAGAACATTCTTTGGAAAATTAGTTAAACCAGAAAATAAATCTTTAAAAGATATTTTTGGTAGAGAATTAGTTGCTCTTGGTTCATTAGTTGTTTTAACAATAGTTTTAGGTATTTATCCAAAGATTATATTAGAGCCTTTAAATACAACTGTTACAAATCTTACAAAAGTAATGGAGATTAAAGCAGTTAATCAAGATACAAAAGAGAAGCTTAGAGCTTTAAATACTGTAGGGGAGGTTAAGTAATGATTGAGCCAATTAATATAAGTTTAGAAAGTCTAAACTTAGCAACATTAGCTCCTGTTTCAATTGCAATTATTGGAGCATTAGGAATTTTATTAACTGACCTATTTAATAAAGATAAACATAAATCACTATATGTAGTTATTGTTGCATTATTCTTAATGTTTGATTTATTTACGGTTTTAGCATTTAATAGTGATGAAAGAGGTCTGTTTGATTTAATGCTAATTGATGGTATATCAATAATAGCTCAATGTATTATTTTAATTGGTGCATTGATGTTTATTTTCTTAGGAATTTCTAAACTAAGATTCCAAGAGTTTAGATATGCTGAATATTTCGCTTTATATCTTTTTGCAATTGCTGGTTTCCAGTTTATGGTAAGTACAGATTCATTGATTTTAATATTTGTTGGACTTGAGACTTCATCTTTAGCACTTTATACTATGATTGCAATGCATAATAGAATGGTTTCTATAGAAGCTGCAGTTAAATATTTTACTATGGGAGCATTAGCAGCAGCATTCTTTGCCTTTGGTTCTATGATGTTCTATGCAATAACTGGTTCAGTTGAATTAGCACAAATTGCACAAGTATTAAATGAACAAAACTATTTCTCTGATGAAAACTACAGTAATTATATTTTGATGTTAGTTGGTTTTGTGTTCATGTTTGCAGCTCTTGGGTTTAAATTATCACTATTCCCATATCATATTTGGGTTCCAGATGTTTATCAAGGTTCAACTTCAGCTATGGCAGGTTTTTTATCTGTTGTTCCAAAAATGGCAGGTTTTGTTGTTGCACTTAGATTTTTTGAGATTTTTATTCAAGCAGATGATATTATTATTCAAACTATGCTTTATACAACAGTTGTTCTAACAATTACAATTCCAAATTTAATTGCACTTCAACAAATAGATATAAAAAGAATGCTTGCATATTCATCAATTTCAAATGCTGGTATGGCAATGGCTGCAATAGTAATAGGAACTCATCAAGCTACAAATGCTTTATTCTTATATTGGGTTTTATTTGCAATTACTAATTTTGGGGCATTTGGTATGTTATGGCTTAATAGAGGTAAAGAGTATTCAGACTATCAATCACCATACTCATTTAAGAAATTTGCAGGACTTGCACAAATTTCGCCATTTACAGCATCAATTTTAGGAATGTTCTTATTTGCACTAACTGGACTTCCTCCATTTGCTCTATTTTGGGGTAAAATGTATATTATTGCAAGTGCAGTAAATGCAGGGCATATTGCTTTAGCAATTATTATGGTATTAAACTCTGCAATTGCAGCATATTACTATTTAAGACCGGTTTCTTATATGTTCTTAAAAGATCCTGACCCTGAATTAAAAACTAGATTTATGCAAAATGGTTCAACACCAATGAAAGCTGCTATCGGGCTTGCAGTATTTTTAACATTAATCTCTGTACTATTAGTTGATCCACTATTAAAAGTTATTGGTTCATACGTATCTAGTGCAGGCTTTTAGATTTAATAATTCTAGCTATTTGTAAAAATAGTTAGAATTATAGTACAATATTTCATGCAAAAAATATTGTTAAGTTTTACTCTTCTTTTCTCTTTTTTATATTCAAATTCATTAGGTTTAACTCAAAAAGACATTATAAGTTTAAAAAAAATTAAATCATTAACAAATGATGAAATGATGAAATATACTCTTATGGCAATTGCCATAAAAGAATCAAGTTTAGGTAAAAATCAAATTAATAGCAAAACAAATGATTATGGCCCTTTTCAAGCAAATATAAAAACTGTTTTAAGTAGACAAAAAGTCGCTGATACTCCTGAAAATAGAGCTTATTATGCTAATAAGCTTTTAAATGATGTAGGTTTTGCAACAGCAAATGCAATAATAGAATTAAGATACTGGAGAAAAGTTCATAAAGACAATTGGGCTAGAATATGGTCTAGTTACAATACGGGGTATAAATATAAGAGCAATACAGGAGTTAAATATGCTCAATCAATATTTAAGATAATAAAGAAATTAAAAGTTGAATATAACTTATAAATGAGTTATAACCAAAGCATAAAGCTAAACTAGATAAAATCCAAATACAAAAGAATAAGGAATAACTTTGAAGAAAATTAGTGTTGCACACTCACCAGATGCCGATGATATTTTTATGTATTATGCAATTAAGTTTGGATGGGTTACTCCAAAAGATGCAGTTTTTGAAAATATAGCTGATGATATTGAAACATTAAATCAAGCAACTTTAAAAGGTGAATACGATATCTGTGCTATCTCATTTGCTTTATATCCATTTGTTAAAGATGACTATGCATTACTTAAAACTGCTGTTTCTTTTGGAGAGGGTTATGGACCAAAACTTATTAAGAAAAAAGGCACTAAATTAAAAAGAAATTTCAAAGTTGCACTTAGTGGTGAGTTTACAACAAATGCTTTATTATTTAAAATAGCCTATCCAGAAGCTAGAATCACATATATGAACTTTTTAGATATTGAGCAAGCAGTTATTGATGGAACTGTTGATGCTGGTGTTTTAATTCATGAATCAATTTTAACTTTTGATGAATCTTTAGAAGTTGAAAAAGAGATGTGGGATGTATGGGTTGAGCTTAGTGGTGGAGGTTTACCATTACCACTTGGAGGAATGTGTTTAAGAAGATCACTTCCAATTCATAATGCAATTAATTATGAAAATACATTAATTAAAGCAGTTGATGTAGCAAATAAAAATAGACGTGTTTTAGCTCCTATGTTACTTGAAAAAGGACTAATTAGAGTAGATGCTCCAACACTTGATACATATTTAGACCTTTATGCAAATGATAATTCAGTTCAATTAAGTGAAGTACAATATCAAGCTTTAGATAAACTATATGAGCTTGGTTATAAACATGGATATTTCAATAGTTTAATAAAAGCAAAAGATTATTTAATCCCAAGTGAATATGAAAGCTTAAGGGCACAATAGTTGCAAAATAGTACAAAAACAATTGATTTTAAAAGATACTCATCAATAAAGATTGGACCCCAACTTGAAGTTTTAGTAATTAATGAAATAGGAGATTATAGTGATTATCAAATTATAGGTAGGGCAAATAATCTTTTAATCTCTCCAAATACAAAAAAGAAGTTTGCTATTCTTGGTGAAGCATTTGATTATATTAGACAAGAGGGAGATTTACTTTATGTTGGTTGTGCTACAACTTCTGGTAAGCTTTTAACTTATACTAGAAAAAATGATATTGCAAATTTAGAATTTTTAGCTAAATTACCAGGGAATATGGGTGGTTTAGTTAAGATGAATGCAGGGTTAAAATCTTGGGAAGTATTTAACTATATTCATAGTATAAAAACAAAAGATGGATATATTAAAAAAGAGGATGTTGAGTACTCTTATAGGCATACAAAATTAGATACCATAGTTTATGAAGTTGTATTTAATATAGAGTATGGATTTTGCAAAGATAAATTAAAAGAGTTTAATCGTATGAGAGATAATCAACCTCATATGCCAAGCGCAGGAAGTTGTTTTAAAAACCCAAAAGGTGATTTTGCAGGTAGATTAATTCAAGAAGTCGGATTAAAAGGTGAACCAAAAGGTGGTATGAGTTTTTCACAAGAACATGCTAATTTTTTGGTGAATAATGGAGATGGTACCTTTGAAGATGCTGTTTATTTAATCAATGAAGCAAAGAAAAGA
The DNA here is from genome assembly GCF_004214795.1 of Malaciobacter pacificus. Taxonomy (NCBI): domain Bacteria; kingdom Pseudomonadati; phylum Campylobacterota; class Epsilonproteobacteria; order Campylobacterales; family Arcobacteraceae; genus Malaciobacter; species Malaciobacter pacificus. The sequence goes on along the minus strand of NZ_CP035928.1, from coordinate 2,496,281 downwards.
GTAAAAGAGCAGTTTAATATAGATATACAAGAAGAAGTAATTATTTATAAGTAATATTAATAAATTTATGTTAGAATGCAAAAAATTAAAAATAGTGTAAGGTTTTTTAGTGAAGAATTTAGTAATAGTGGAGTCCCCAGCAAAAGCAAAAACAATTTCAAAATTTTTAGGAAATGATTTTAAAGTAATGGCCTCAATGGGTCATGTAAGAGATTTACCAAAATCAAAACTTGGATTTGATCCAGATAATAATTTTGAACCAAAGTATTTAATCTCAACTGATAAGAAAAAGGTTATTAGTGACCTTAAAAAAGAGATTAATAAAGACACCACTATTTACCTAGCGGCCGATGAGGATAGAGAGGGAGAAGCTATTGCTTGGCACTTAATTCCTGCACTAAAAATTGAAAAAAACCCTATTAAAAGAATTGTATTTCATGAAATTACAAAAGATGCTATTTTAAAAGCTTTAGAAACACCAAGGGATGTTGACCAAAACTTAGTTGATGCACAACAAGCAAGAAGAATTTTAGATAGAGCAGTTGGATATGAGCTTTCACCTCTTTTATGGAAAAAAGTTAGATATGGTCTAAGTGCTGGTAGAGTTCAATCTGTTGCTGTTAGAATTATAGTTGATAGAGAGAATGAAATTAGAGCATTTATTCCTGAAGAGTTTTGGAAAATAAAAGCAGATTTTATAAATCCTGAATTAAAAGCAGAACTAGCAAAAATAAATGGAAAAGTTCAAAAAATTCCAAATGAGCAAGAAGCAAGAGCAATTGAAGCTTCATTAAATCAAGGTATTTATCAGCTAGTTGATATTGAAGAAAAAGAGAGCACTAGAAATCCAGCTGCTCCATTTACAACTTCAACTTTACAACAAGAGGCTTCAAGAAAACTTGGGCTTTCTGTTAAACAAACAATGATTATCGCTCAACAGTTATATGAAGGAAATGTTGGTAATATTCCAGGTCATAGTGGTGGTTTAATTACTTATATGAGAACTGACTCATTAAATCTTTCAACTGTTGCTACAAGTGCAGCAAAAAAAGTTATTGAAGCAGAATATGGGAAAGAGTATAGTTTAAATAAGCCTAGAACTTATAAATCAAAAGCAAAAGGAGCACAAGAGGCTCACGAAGCTATTAGACCAGTTAACTTAGCACTAAAACCAAGTGAAATAAAAGCTTATGTTGAACCAGCTCAATTTAAACTTTACAGTCTAATTTGGAAAAGAACATTAGCAACTCAAATGGCACAAGCAAAAATTGCTAATACTACATATAAAATAGAAGCTGGAAAAGATAAAGAGTTTGAATTTCAAACTAAGGGACAAAGAATTATCTTCCCTGGATTTATGAAAGCTTATACTGAAGGTAGTGATAATCCTGAAGCTGCACTTGATAGTACAGAAAAAATTTTACCAAATATCAAAGTTGGAACAGTTTTAGAATTAGAAAATTTAGAGTGTGAGCAAAACTTTACAAAGCCACCTGCTAGATATACAGAGGCTAGTTTGGTTAAGAAGTTAGAAAGTGAAGGAATTGGTAGACCTTCAACTTATGCTCCAACTATTACAACAATTTTACAAAGAGAATATGTTGTAAAAACTGAAGATAAAAAACTAGCACCTACTCCAACGGGTGAAATTGTAAATAGTTTTTTAGTTGACCATTTTTCACATATTGTTGACTTAGGATTTACTGCTAAAATTGAAGAACAGTTTGATGAAATTGCTGAGGGCAAAATTGCTTGGGAACAAGTAATGAAAGACTTTTATGGGGATTTCAAAAAGACAATTGAAGAAAAAGAAGAAAGCGTTAATAAAGAGGATTATTTACAAGTAAGAGAGCTTGGAACTGATCCAAAATCTGGAAAACCAGTGAGTGCAAGAGTGGGAAGATTTGGTCCATTTATTCAAATTGGTACAAAAGATGATGAAGAAAAACCTAAATTTGTAGCAATTCCAGATGATAAAAATATGGATACAATTACCCTTGATGAAGCATTGTATTTATTTACTCTTCCTAGAGTTGTGGGTCAAACAGCAGATGGTGAAGATATCAAAGCAAATATTGGAAGATTTGGACCATACTTACAAGTTAAGACAAAGTTTTATTCATTAAAAACTGATGACCCATATAAAATAGAGTTACCAAGAGCTTTAGAGGTAATCAAAGAGATTGATGAAGCAAAAGCAAAAGCTACAATTAAAGTATTTGAAAAAGAAAAAATTCATGTACTTATAGGTCAATATGGTCCATATATTAAACAAGGTAGAAAAAACTATAAAATTCCAAAAGGGATTGAGGCTGAAGATTTAACACTAGAGCAATGTGAAGAGATTATTGCAAAAGATCCAAAATCTAAAACAGCAGCAAAAAAAGCTCCTGCAAAAAAAACAACAACAAAAAAGACTACAACTAAAAAAACAACTGCTAAAAAGAGCACTATCAAAAAAACTGATAAATAAATCATGAAAATAGGAATACTATCGGATAGTCACACAAAAGTTGACTATACCGAAGATGTAATTAATCATCTTAAAGAAAATAAAGTTCAATATTTGATTCATGCAGGTGATTTATGTGTTGAAAAAAATTTAGAGCTACTAGAAAACTCAGGATTAACATATGTAAGTGTATTTGGAAATAATGATAGAGGTTTACTTAGTGTTAGTGATAAGTATTTTATAAAAAAAGAGCCATATTATTTCAAAATAAAAGATATAAAATTTAAACTAATGCATTTACCTTATCATCTAACTCCAGATAGCGATATTGTAATTTTTGGTCATACTCATATGTTTGAATGTGAATATACTAATAAGACACTTTTTGTAAACCCAGGTGAAGTATGTGCAAGAGAGAAGCCCTTAATTGAGTGTGTGATACTAGAAATTAATGAAAATGAGTATATAATCTCCTACTATTTTAAAAATATAAATGAAAACAATTTTAAGAAAGAAGAGTATAAATATGAACGAAAATAATGAAATTTTTTTATGTGCTATTTGTAATATTGAAAGTGGAACATGTAATGAAGATTGTAAATTCTGTACACAAAGTGTGAAATATAAAGCTGAAATTCAAAGATATAAACAAAAAGAGATCGAACAAATTGTTGAAGAAGCTAAAAGAGCAAGAGCTAATAATGCAAATGGTTTTTGTTTAGTAACAGCAGGAAAAGGATTAACTCCTAAAAGATTAGAATACGTTTGTGAAGCTGCACGGGCTATTAAAAAAGAGAAATTAGGTTTAATTTTAATTGCATGTAATGGTATTGCAAGTGTTGAGCAATTACAAGCACTTAAAGATGCAGGTGTTGATGCATATAATCACAACTTAGAAACAGCAAGAGATTTTTATGAAACAATTTGTACAACTCACCCTTGGGATGATAGATATCAAACTTGTTTAAATGTTAAAGAAGTTGGATTAAGACTAGTAACTGGTGGAATTTTTGGTATGGGTGAAACTCAAGAGCAAAGAATCTCTATGTTAGAGTCTTTAGCTTCATTAGACCCTATGAATGTGCCATTAAACTTCTTCCATCCAAATGCAGCTTTACCAATTGTTGAAAATACAATTACTAGAGAAGAAGCATTTGAATTAATCACACTAGCTAGAAAAATGATTCCAAATGCTAAAAAAATTATGGTTGCAGGTGGAAGAGAAGTAATGTTTGGTGATGAACAATATAAAATCTTTGAAAAAGGTGCAAATGCCTTTGTAATTGGAGATTATTTAACTACTGCTGGTAAAACACCTGCTGATGATATTGCTGAATTAGAAAAACACGGATATAAAATTAAAAGAGAAAGAGATTAAGAGGTAATTTAATGAGTGAAGAAATTTTAATTATTATATCAATATCACTAATAATATTTACTTCACCATTAATCTCAAAATTAACAAAACTACCAACAATCCCTGTTGAAATTATGATGGGAGCAGTTGCTGCATATTTTGCACTTATAAGTGACCATGCGATACTACATTTAGTAGCAGAGCTTGGTTTCTTGTACTTAATGTTCCTAGCTGGTCTTGAAATTGATTTGAAAAAGCTTCTGTCCATTTCCCCTACAATGTTAAAAAAATCACTACTGTATAACGTCGTTCTTTTTGCAAGCTCTATTTTTATAACTTTTTATTTTGATTTAGGAAAGATATTTATAGTTATATTACCTTTAATTTCTATTGGAGTATTAGCAGCTCTTAAAAAAGAGTATGGTGAAACAGAATGGATAAAAATGGCTTTTATAGTAGGTTTAATTGGAGAAATAGTATCTATTTTTGCATTAACAACTGTATCTGCTGTTTTAGAGTATGGAATAAGTTATGACTTTTATAAAACAATGGCATTATTTGTTTTATTCTTACTTGTAATGCTAGTAGTATATAAAATTTTTCATAATCTTATTTGGTGGTTTCCTGAAATTAAAAGTTATTTAATGCCTCAAGAAGATCATCAAGAACAAGATATTAGAATCTCAATGGCGATATTTTTCTTAATGATTACAGTTATGATGTATTTACATTTAGAAGTAGCCTTTGGAGCATTTATAGCAGGAACTTTTATTACTACTTTCTTTGAGGAACACAACAAGCAATTACCTCATAAATTAGAACACTTTGGATTTGGTTGGTTAGTTCCAATATTTTTTATCTCAGTTGGAGCATCCCTTGAAATTGAAGCACTATTAAATAGTGACTTAGTGTTAAAAGCACTCTTAATTACCTTTGCAATGATTGTAATTAGGATAATTGCTTCAATGTTATTTATTCAAGAAATGGGGTGGAATAGATTTTATATGTTGGGACTTTCTCATGCAATGCCACTGACACTTTTAATTGCAGTAACAACAATTGCATATAACAATCACTCAATTACACAAGAGTATTATTATGCATTTATTTTAGCAGCTATTTTAGAAGTATTAGTTGTTATGATACTAATTAGGATTATAAATAGCCTAATTAGTTTTAGAAATAGTAATTAACTTATCTTTATATGTTACTTCAAAGTTTGAAGGTTTAGAGTTAAGCTCAATTACAACTCTGTAGTAATTTTCTTTTTTGTGGTTACCTACAGTTATCTTTTTGAAACTTTTTGATTCTAAAGTGTCTCTTTTTGTATAAAAATTCTTTTTTGCTTTGTAATCAATAATAATTTTATTATCTTTATCTAAAGTAAATTTTCTTGATATATCACTATCAGTTTTTATCATAAATTTTTCATCATTGTATTCAATATCTACAAAAGGAAGAATCTTTTTTGTTATAAGTTCATCATCAATAATATCAGGTCTAGGTTTTACATATACAACCTGAGCTGGCTTTTCTATTTTTGTTGTTTTAAGCTCTTTTTCTAACTCTTTTTTTACAATCTGTTTAGTTTTATATTCAGTCTGTTTTTTAGTTTTATTAATTAATGTATCAACTTCTTTTTTTGTATAAACCTTCTCTTTTGGTTTCTCTTCTTTAATTACAGGAATAAGCTTTTTCACAGCATCTTCAACTTTAGGTTTTTGCATTTTTTCTTGCATCTCTTTTATATAAGATGCTTCACTCATAGCTTCATGTATTGCTGTTTCATTGGTTTCAATTATTCTTGCAGCTTCTTCTTCATATGCATTTGTCATTTCAAAAGGGTTTTCCCTCGCATTTAAACTAATAGCAGTAATCACAGATAATGTTAAAAAAGATAGTTTTTTCATTCTTCAGGCTCCAAGTTTTTTAATTCGAAATACTCTTTTTGCAAATAAGCATTATGTTTTTGTAGTCTTGAAATTTCATTTTCAAGATACTCTTTTTTATGTTTTAAAGAGTTATAAACTTCTAAAGAGTTATCTCCAAAAAGAATATTAGCTACATGGTAGCTAAGAAATATGGTAATAGTAACTGAACCCAGTGCTATTACGAAAAATTTCCTATACCCCTGTAGTTTTTTTTTCATAAATTATTTTTTAGAAAAAGGTTGTTTCCCTAAATACTCTGCATATCCAATTTCTGCACCAATTTCTAATAATCTATTATATTTAGCGATTCTATCAGATCTTGCAGTTGAACCTGTTTTAATTTGCCCACAATTTAATGCAACCGCGAAATCAGCAATAAATGCATCTTCAGATTCACCAGATCTGTGAGACATTACACAGTTGTAATTGTTTCTTTGTGCTAATCTGATTGTTAACATTGTTTCAGAAACTGAACCAATTTGATTAGGTTTAATTAAAATAGCATTACCGATACCTTTTTGGATACCTTCAGCTAAAATATTTGCATTTGTTACAAATAAATCATCTCCAACTAATTGAACTTTGTCTCCAATAGTATCAGTTAAGATTTTCCATCCATCCCAATCATCTTCACTTAATCCATCTTCAATAGATACGATAGGATATTTAGCACATAAATCAGCGTAGTATGATACAAGTTCTTGTGAAGTTAAAGTTCTTCCTTCACCTTTTAATTCATATTTACCCTCTTCATTGATTAACTCAGAAGCTGCAACGTCAAGTGCGATAGAAATTTGTTCACCAGCTTTATATCCAGCTTTTTCAATAGCTTCCATAATTACTGCTATTGGTTCTTCATTTGATTTTAAGTTTGGAGCAAATCCACCCTCATCACCAACTGCTGTTGATTCACCCATAGCATCAATTACTTTTTTTAAGTGTTGATAAATTTCTGCAACAGCTCTTAAACCTTCATTGAAGTTTTCGAAACCTGTTGGCATAATCATATATTCTTGGAAGTCAACAGAGTTATTTGCATGCTCTCCACCATTAATGATGTTAAACATCGGAACAGGCATAGTCATTGCATTTGCTCCACCTAAATATCTGTATAATGGAACATTTAATGAACTTGCTGCTGCTCTTGCAACTGCCATAGATACACCAAGTACAGCATTTGCACCTAAGTTTGAGTAGTTGTGAGTACCATCAATATCTTTCATAGTTGCATCAACTTCTGCTTGATTGTATGGGCTTAATCCCATTAATTCTTCAGCAATTTTAGTGTTTACATTTTCAACTGCTTTTAAAACACCTTTTCCTAAGAATCTATCATCACCATCTCTTAACTCTAAAGCTTCTCTCTTACCTGTACTTGCACCACTTGGAACAATTGCACTCTCTTTTGTCCCATCACTTAAAATTACAGTAGCTCTTACTGTTGGGTTACCTCTTGAATCTAAAACTTCATCAGCATATACGTTATCAATAAATACCACGTAGGTCTCCTATTTTCATAATTTATATGATTATAGCTAAAATTTAATTTTTGTTTGCTTTTATGTAGGTTATGTTAAAGGTTTTGTAGGTTTTTAGTAGTAAAAGTAAAGAGTTGACTCTTTACTTTTTATTCATCAATTTCTTCAGATGTTTCAGTATCATCTGTTGGTTCATTTACTCCCATTGCTTCAAGAATCTTATCTTCAATCTCTTTCGCAATTTCTGGATTATCTTTTAAGAATACTTTTGCGTTTTCTTTTCCTTGCCCAATTTTAGCATCACCATAACTAAACCAAGCTCCTGCTTTATCAATGATATCTAGTTTAACACCATAATCAACTAGTTCACCCATTTTAGAAATACCTTCACCAAACATAATATCAAACTCTGCTTGCTTAAATGGTGCTGCTACTTTATTTTTAACAACTTTTACTTTTACTCTATTACCAATTGAGTTTTCACCTTGTTTTAAAGTTGCAATTCTTCTAATATCAAGTCTAACTGAAGAGTAGAATTTAAGTGCATTTCCACCAGTTGTTGTTTCTGGAGATCCATATCCCGTCATACCAATTTTCATTCTAATTTGGTTAATGAAAATTACTGTACAGTTCATTTTATTTAATAAACCAGTTACTTTTCTAAGAGCTTTAGACATAAGTCTTGCTTGAACACCTACTTGCTGGTCATCCATATCTCCATCAATTTCTACTTTTGGAGTAAGAGCAGCAACTGAATCCACAACTACTAAATCAACAGCACCACTTCTAATAACTGTTTCTAAGATTTCTAAAGCTTGCTCCCCAAAATCTGGTTGAGATACTAGTAAGTTGTCAATATCAACACCAATATCTCTTGCATATTTTGTATCAAGTGCATGTTCTGCATCAATAAATGCACAAACTCCACCAGCTTTTTGACACTCTGCGATTGCATGTAGTGTAAGAGTAGTTTTACCAGAAGACTCTGGTCCATAAATTTCGATTACTCTACCTTTTGGAAGTCCTCCAACACCTAATCCTAAATCAAGTCCTAAAGAACCTGTACTTATTGCATCTACTGGAATAACTTCTTTGTCTCCAAGTCTAATTAAAGTACCTTTACCAAATGTTTTATCAATTTGTTTGATTGCTAAGTCTAGTGATTTTTTTTGATTTTCATCCATTTTATTTTTCCTATGAAATTTGTTTTCTTTAAATTATGATGAGATTTTAACAGATTTATTTTGAAGTTTTGATTTTTATTACAAATTGTAAGGTTTTTTAGTTTTCTTTTTCAGAATTTTTTCATCTTCACTGTTTTGAGCAATTTTTTGAATATTTTCAATAGTTTTAATGTGTGATATAACTCTTTTTTTCATGTTATGTTTTTTAACATGTTTAGCTAAAATTTTAGAGTATTTATTATAATTTCGACTTCCTTTTTCAAAAGTTGCCAATTTTTTTTGTATTTTAATAATATCTGCTGGGATTGAGTTATTTTCCAAATTAAAGCCTAATGTTTATTTAGATATATTATATATTAAAATTATATTATTTTTTCTTAAGATAATGGATAACTATGAAAAACTTACTGAAATATATAGGTAGAGAGAAGGAACTTTTCTCACATGATATTAATATTAATGAAAAAAAGCTAAAAGATACAGTTTCATCTTCTTCATTTCTAGTGATAGGTGGCGCAGGATCAATTGGTCAAGCTGTTGCAAAAGAAATATTTAAAAGAAATCCTAAAAAACTCCATGTTATTGATATTAGTGAAAATAATATGGTTGAATTGGTAAGAGACATTCGAAGTTCATTTGGCTATATAGATGGAGAATTTGCAACATTCGCACTAGATATCGGTTCAGTGGAATACGATGCCTTTATTAAAAATGATGGTAAATATGATTATGTATTGAATTTATCAGCATTAAAACATGTAAGAAGTGAAAAAGATCCATTTACTTTAATGAGAATGATTGAGACAAATATTTTCAACACTGATAAAACTATAAAACAATCAATACAAAATGGAACTAAAAAATATTTTTGTGTAAGTACTGATAAAGCTGCAAATCCAGTTAATATGATGGGTGCAAGTAAAAGAATCATGGAAATGTTTGTAAATAGAAATTCACTTAATATTGATGTTTCAATGGCTAGATTTGCAAATGTTGCTTTTAGTGATGGTAGTTTACTTCATGGATTTAATCAAAGAATTCAAAAAGCTCAACCAATAGTTGCTCCAAATGATATAAAAAGATATTTTGTTACTCCACAAGAGAGTGGTGAGCTATGCTTGATGTCTTGTATATTTGGTGAAAATAGGGATATATTCTTTCCAAAACTTAGTGAGGATTTACATCTAATTACATTTAGTGAAATAGCAATTAAATATCTAAAAGATTTAGGATATGAGCCTTATCTTTGTAAAGATGAAGATGAAGCAAGAGCTTTAGTAAAAACTCTACCTTCTCAAGGTAAATGGCCATGTTTATTTACACCTAGTGACACAACAGGTGAAAAAGATTTTGAAGAGTTTTTTACTGAAAAAGAGATACTAGATTTGACTAGATTTGAAAACCTTGGGATTATTAAAAATGAAGCTATTTTTGATGATGAAAAATTAAACTCATTTGAAAGTACTATTAATAAACTGAAACAAAATTTATCATGGAGTAAAGAAGATATTGTAAAAGAGTTTTTCAAATTAATCCCAGACTTTGGACATAAAGAGACTGGTAAATATCTAGACTCAAAGATGTAACATGCAAAATATAGTTGATTTTATAAAACAAACTTTTAATACAAATGAATTTATTCCCTTACATGAGCCAAGATTTATTGGAAATGAGAAAAAATATCTAAATGACTGTATCGATTCAACATTTGTTTCAAGTGTGGGAAAATATGTAGATGAATTTGAAAAAAAATTTGCTTCATATATTGGAAGTAAGTATGCAATAGCAACCGTAAATGGAACAGCTGCACTTCATATATCTTTAATTTTAGCAAATGTAAAAGATGAAGATGAAGTAATTACACAACCTTTAACTTTTATAGCTACTACAAATGCAATATCTTATTGCAAAGCAAAGCCTATTTTTGTGGATGTTGATTTAGATACATTAGGAATGAGTCCAAAATCTTTACTAACCTTTTTAGAGCAAAACTGTGAGATAAAAGATGATAAATGTATCAATAAAACTACAGGCAAAACTATAAAAGCATGTGTTCCTATGCATACTTTTGGGCACCCTTGTAAAATTGATGAGATTAAAGGTATTTGCGATAAATGGAATATCATTTTAGTTGAAGATAGCGCTGAAAGTTTAGGAAGTTTTTATAAAAATAAACATACTGGAACCTTTGGAAAAGTATCAGCATTTTCATTTAATGGAAATAAAATTATCACAAGTGGTGGTGGTGGAGTCATTGTAACTGATGATGAGAATTTAGCAAAAAGAGCAAAACATATCACAACAACAGCCAAAATCCCTCACCCTTACGAATATGTACATGATGAAATAGCATATAACTATAGATTACCAAATATAAATGCTGCACTTTTAGTAGCTCAAATGGAAAATTTAGACAAGTTTTTAGATTCAAAAAGACAACTTTCTAAAATTTATGAAGAGTTTTTCTCTACAAAGGAAATAGATTTTATTTTTGAACCAAGAAATTCAAACTCAAACTATTGGCTTCAAGCGGTTTTATTAAAAGATAAAACAAAAAGAGATGAATTTTTAAAATATACAAATGAAAATGGTGTGATGACAAGACCTATTTGGAAACTTATGAACGAATTAGAGATGTATAAAGATTGTCAAGCTACTTCTTTAGAAAATGCAAAATTTTTAGAGCAAAGAGTAGTAAACATACCTAGTTCAGTAAGAGTATAAAAGAGTTAATTATGAAAAAAGAAAAGATAATACTTATAGGTGGTGGTGGCCATGCCCATAGTGTGATTGATGTAATTGAGCAAGAAAACAAGTATGAAATAGTTGGTATCATAGATGTAAAAGAAAATATTGGGAAGAAAGTTTTAGGATATGAAGTGATAGCTTGTGATGATGACTTAGAAAGTATATATAAAACTTGTAAAAACGCAGTTATCACTATAGGTCATATTAAATCAAATACCTTAAGAAAAAAACTCTATGAAAAAGCTAAAGAGATAGGCTTTAATTTACCAGTTATTATCTCACCACTTGCTTATGTTTCAAAACACTCTTTAATAGAAGAATCAACAGTTATCATGCATCATGCTCTTATAAATGCCAATGCTAAAGTAGGTAAAAATTGTATTATAAATACAAAAGCATTAATTGAACATGATGTAATAGTAGAAGATAATTGCCATATTTCAACTGCTAGTGTTTTAAATGGAGCAGTTAAAGTTTTAGAAAATACTTTTTATGGAAGTAATAGTACATCAAAACAAGAAGCTACAATTAGAGGATTTATTAAAGCAGGAGAAGTTGTAATATGAGTAAAGTATTTGTAATAGCAGAAGCTGGAGTTAATCATAATGGCTCAATAGAACTTGCAAAAAAACTTATAGATGTAGCTGCCCAAGCAGGAGCAAATGCAGTAAAGTTTCAGACATTTAAAACTGAAAATTTAGTATCAAAAAATGCACAAAAAGCTGATTATCAAAAAGAGACTACAGATTCTACTGAATCCCAATTTGATATGATAAAAAAGCTTGAATTAGATGTTGATACACATAAAGAATTAATTTCTTACTGTAATGAAAAGAATATCATGTTTCTTTCAACTCCTTTTGATTTAGATAGTGTAGATTTACTAAGTGATTTAGGATTAGAGATTTTTAAGATTCCTAGTGGTGAGATTACAAATTTACCTTATCTTAGAAAAATAGGAAATTTAAATAAAAAGATTGTTTTATCAACAGGAATGGCTGATATTGGTGAAATTGAAGATGCTTTAGATGTATTAATAAATGCTGGAACTAAAAAAGAAAATATTACAGTTCTTCATGCAAATACTATGTATCCAACTCCAATGAGTGATGTAAATTTAAAAGCTATGGTAACTATTGGAAATACTTTTGATATAGCTTATGGCTATAGTGATCACACTTTAGGTATCGAAGTGCCAACAGCTGCCGTTGCACTAGGTGCAAGTTGTATTGAAAAACATTTTACACTAGATAAAACTATGGAAGGACCAGACCATAAAGCGTCACTTGAACCAAGTGAATTAATAGCTATGGTAGAAGCAATTAAAAATATCGAACTTGCTTTAGGTAATGTAATTAAAAAACCATCTTCTAGTGAAACTCCTAATATGAAAGTTGCTAGAAAATCAATAGTTGCTTCAAAAGATATAAAAGTGGGTGAAATTTTAAATACTGAAAATCTTGCAATAAAAAGACCAGGTGATGGGATAAGCCCAATGAGATGGGATGAAATTATTGGATCAGTTGCAAAAAAAGATTATTCTAAAGATGAGTTAATATAGTGAAAATTTGTGTTGCAACAGGTACTAGAGCAGAATATGGTTTATTATATTGGCTTTTAAAAGAGATTCAAAATGATGAAGATTTACAGTTACAGCTTGTTGTTACAGGAACTCATCTAGAAGAAGAGTTTGGTCTAACAGTTAAGGAAATAGAAAAAGAGTTTAAAATTGATTCTAAAATCAATCTTGAGTTAAAAGATGACTCTAAATTGGGAATTGCTAACTCTATGGCATTAGCTCAAATTGGATTTACACAAACTTTCTTAGATTTAAGTCCTGATTTAATAATACTTCTTGGAGATAGATATGAAATATTTGTAGCAGCTAGCAGTGCTTTAATTTGTAAAATTCCTATAGCTCATATTCATGGAGGAGAAGTGACTCAAGGTGCTTATGATGATGCTTTTAGACATAGCATTACTAAAATGAGCCATCTTCATTTTACTGCAACTGAGGAATATAAAAATAGAGTTATTCAATTAGGTGAAGAACCAGATAGAGTTTTTAATGTTGGTGGAATGGGAATTGAAAATATAAAAAGATTAAAACTTTTAAGTAAAGAAGAGTTTGAAAAATCTGTTGATTTTAAATTAAATAAGAAGAATTTACTTATTACTTTTCATCCTGAAACATTATCAAATCAAACTTCAAAAGAACAGTTTCAAGAGTTAATAGATGCAATTGATGAATTAGAAGAAACGAACATTATATTTACAAAAGCAAATAGTGATACTGATGGTAAAATTATAAATCAAATGATTGATAAATATGTGTTAACGAATTCAAACTCAATTGCTTTTACATCATTAGGACAACTTAGATATTTAAGTGCATTGCAATATGTAGATACTGTTGTTGGAAATAGTTCAAGTGGTTTACTTGAAGCCCCAAGTTTTAGAATAGCTACAATCAATATTGGAGATAGACAAAAAGGTAGACGAAAAGTAAGTAGCGTAATTGATTGTAAAGCTCAAAAAGAAGAAATATTAAAAGCAATTAATAATATTTATAGTGATAATTTTAGGAAGATAGTTAAAGATACTGAGAATCCATATGGGAATAATTTGCCAAGTAAAGAAATAATCAATATAATAAAGAAATTTAATTTTGATAATATCTTAATAAAGAACTTTCATGACATAAAGGAAATTCAATGAAAAATATAGCTGGGTTATTAGTTAATCAAAATAATACGATTAAAGAGGCATTGAAGATTATTGATACTGGTGCAATCAGAATTGCTTTAGTGGTTGATGAAGAACATCGACTTTTAGGGACTTTGTCTGATGGAGATATTAGAAGAGGTTTACTCAATGGTAAAACTTTAGATGACAGTATTGAAAGTTTATATTATAAAAATCCAACAACAGCACTTCATACTGAAAGTAAAGATAAAATTATTCAAAAAGCGATTATGAATCAAGTTTATCAAATTCCTTTAGTTGATGAAAATAATAAATTAGTTGATATTGTTAATTTAGCAACATTGCTAAATATTACAAAAAAAAGAAATAAAGTAATTCTGATGGCAGGAGGTTTAGGTACTAGACTTAGACCGTTAACAGATGATATTCCAAAACCTTTATTAAAAGTAGGGAATAAACCGATACTAGAAACAATTATAAGAAATTTTGCAGAACATGGGTTTGTAAATATTACTATAAGTTTAAATTACAAGGGTGATATGATTAAAGATTACTTTGGTGATGGAAGTGATTTTGGGGTTAATATTGATTATGTTGAAGAGAATAAAAGACTTGGAACAGCTGGAGCACTTAGTTTACTAAAAGAAAATCCACATGAGCCATTTTTTGTCATGAATGGAGACCTTTTAACTGATGTTAACTTCTCTCATCTTTTAGATTTTCACTCATTTGGAAATTCAACTGCAACAATGTGTGTTAGAGAGTATGAGTATCAAGTTCCATATGGAGTTATTCAAACGAAAGACAGTGATATTACATCTATTGTAGAAAAACCTATTCAGAAGTTTTTTGTAAATGCAGGTATTTATGTTTTATCTCCGAGTGTATTTAATGATATTCCTGAAAATGAATTTTTTGATATGCCTACACTTTTTAATATTTTAATCGAAAAACAAAAAAAGGTTTCATCATTTCCTATTCATGAATATTGGTTAGATATCGGAAGAATGAGTGATTTTGAACAAGCTCAAAGTGAATACTTTAGGATATTTAGTGAGAAATAAATTTTTAGCAATTATTCCTGCTCGAGGTGGGAGTAAAAGACTACCTAGAAAAAATGTTTTAGATTTAAGTGGCAAACCTTTGATTGTATGGAGTATTGAGGCTGGTTTAAAAAGTAAGTATATATCTGATGTTGTAGTAAGTAGTGATGATGAAGAGATATTAGAAATTGCAAAAGAATCAAATGCAAAAACTATAAAAAGACCACAAGAATTTGCAAGTGATACTGCAACTACTTTTGACACTTTAAAACACACAATTGAAAATATGAAAGAGTATGAATATGTAGTGTTACTTCAGCCTACAAGTCCACTTAGAAATGAAAAACATATAGATGAAGCAATTAAATTATTAGAAAAAAAGAATGCTGATGCTGTTATTAGTGTTTGTAAGATGGAACACTCTCCTTTATGGTCTAATACTTTAGATGATGATTTAAGTATGATTAGTTTTTTAAGTGATGAGGTTTTAAATAAAAGAAGTCAAGATTTACCCAATTATTTTAGATTAAATGGAGCTATTTATATTTGTAATACTTCAAAGTTTTTAGAAAATAAAGGCTTTTTTCTAAAAGAAAATATATTTGCTTATATTATGGAAAATGATGTTTCTATTGATATTGATGAAAAATTAGATTTTATTATCGCAAATGAATTAATGAAAAGTAAGGCTGATAATGACTGAAATTGAATTAGCTGAAATTCAAAATACTATGATGGCAATTTATAAAAAAAATATAAATTTTTTTATAAATTGTTATCCTTCACTTTATGAAAAAATCTTAAAACTTGAAGAACAAAATGTTTTTAAATATGAAATAGAATTTATAAATAATCACTTTGAATTAGTTGATTCAAATAGAAATCTAACATATAATTGTGATCCATATTTTGATGCAGAACATAGAGTTAATAATCTATCTAGTGAGAGTAACTTTTTATTAATAAAATTAGATTCAAAATATGAATTAAGAAAATCTTATGATGAAAGAATTGACCCGTATAAAATATTAAATAGATATATTGAAAAAATTGATGGAAAAAATATTCAGCCTAATGAAAAATTCATTTTCTTAGGTTCTATTTTAGGATTTCATATTAGTGAAATTGTAAACAAAACAGAGTTCAAAACATTCTTAATAGTTGAAGATAGTTTAGAAATATTTAGATTATCAATGTTTTTAAATGATTATGAAGAATTATCAAGAAATAAAAAACTCTTTTTTTGTATTAATGAAGAAAATAAATCATCTATTATAGATGATTTTCTGAATTATAAATTTGAGGATAATCACAAAATAAAATTTGAAGTTGCTTCAAAAAATGAAATTTATTTAGTAGAAGAATTATCAAATCTATTTTTACAAAAAAATGAATTAAATTACCCCTTTTCTGAGTATTTAATTAGTTATCTAAGGGGAATAAAATATCTTCAAAATGGATATAGACTTTTAAAATTAAATCAAAATCATAAAATATTAGAAAATCAAAATGTTCTATTTCTAGGTGGTGGACTATCATTAAAGGAAAATATTGATTTTATAGTTGAAAACCAAAATAAGTTTCTGATAGTTTGTGTAGCCGCAGTTCTTAAAATATTAGAACAGAATGAAATTATACCAGATATTATAATTAGTTCTGATAGTAGTGAAATCATAAAAGAACAATTCAACGTAGATGATAAATATTATAAAAATTCTATAGTTCTCTTATCTAATAAAACAGATGAAAAGGTAGTAGAGTTATTACCAAAAGAAAACATATTTTTATTTAATGATGCTTTAGAGATATTTGATAACACTGGAGTAAACACAGGTGTAAATGTAGGGAATATAGGGTATTCAATTCTTTTAAAACTTGGAGTGAAAAATATTTATTTATTAGGTTTTGATGCTTGTGTTGATGCAAAGAAAGGCAAAAGTCATTCAACAAATGATGATATTAAAGAATTTAAAAAGTTTGATATAATAAATGATGATAAGATTAATTCTGAAACACATTTAATAAAAGTAGCTGGTAATTTTAAAGAGTTTGTAAATACTACATCTCACTTTAAAGGAATGATTGAATGTTTTGATGAAATTAAAGATAATTATGTCATAGAAGCATTTAATCTTTCTAATGGAGCCTTTCTTCCTGGAATAAAACCACTTGAAGTAAAAAAATGTTTCTTAAATGAAGTTTTAAATAAAGAGTTGGCAAAAGAAGAGATTCATTTAACTTTATTAGATATTTCAAAAAATCATTTATCGGAATTAGAAAATAAAATAATTAATGATGACTTATCAGTTTTAGAAAAGTTTGAGAAATTAGAATTATCTAGTATATACAATAACTTTAATAGTTTGAAGAAAAATGAATCATCTCTTTTAATACAAATTTTGAATAAATATTTTAAGTTAGTTTTACCTTGGTATTACTATTTAAAAGAGTTTAATGAAAATAAAGCTAATGAATTATTTCAAAATGATTTTAAAAATATAATAAATTTTATAAAGGTAAAAAAATGAATGAAGAACAAGCACAGGAACAGCTTCAAAATGCTTTAGTTACAACTTTTTTAGCAAATCTAGCATTTTTTAGTGAGTATGACAATCCTTTATACAATCGTTTGGTAGGTTTATCTGAGAGTATAGAGAAAGGTGAGTATAAAGAGAGATATTTCTTAGAATTTATAAAAGAGTGTGGTGATTTTGATATTTTTGATTCAAGAACAGGTGAATATTTATATAAAAGAAAATCCAAAAGATTTAATAATTTAGCAGCAAATAGTATTAAGCTTGATAGCAAATCTGAATTTTTTACATTGAATAATTTTTATTTTAAAAAACATGCTTTAGAAAAGACTGATTATGATAATCTAAACTTAGACTCTTCTATTGATACGGTTAAGGTAGTTTTAAATGAGATACAAGAATTTACCAATATTTTAGAAGATAATTTATTAAATGTGGATAAGAAGAATTATAAGAAAATAAATAAATTTGTTTTTCTAGGTACTCTTTTAGGAAGACATATTTTATCAATTGTGAAAAAACATAATCCTAAACATTTTTTTGTATGTGAACATAATTTAGAAATATTTAGACTTTCACTTTTTGTATTTGATTATACTTTACTAGTAGAAAATGAAAGAACAGTTGTTTTCTCGATAATGGAAGATGATATAAGTTTTAATAATAGCTTTAAAAAGTTTTTTACTAATGAGTATAAATACAATGCAGCAATGAAATATTATGCTACAAATTATAATTCTGAAGATTATTTTGATAAGGTTTTTAATTCTATAATTGAGAATAGTCCAACAGGATTTAACTATATCATGAGTCTATTTAAACAAGCTAAAGATTCATTCCATAGAGTTAATAATTATAAAATATTAACTCTATTGAAAGAAAATAAATTAAAGTATTTTG
The DNA here is from genome assembly GCF_004214795.1 of Malaciobacter pacificus. Taxonomy (NCBI): domain Bacteria; kingdom Pseudomonadati; phylum Campylobacterota; class Epsilonproteobacteria; order Campylobacterales; family Arcobacteraceae; genus Malaciobacter; species Malaciobacter pacificus. Next base: position 2,477,948 of record NZ_CP035928.1, on the reverse strand, counting down.
ATGATAAACAAGTTTTATTTTTAGGAGCAGGACCTTCTTTAGATGAAAATATAGATTGGATTAAAGATAATCAAAATGCTTTTTTTATAATTGCAATGGGAGCTTCTTATAAAAAACTGATTGATAATAATATAAAAATAGATTTAGTAACAAGTTTAGATGCTTCAAAAATAATATATGATAAACAATTTAGTGATAAAAAATATGTACAAAAACTTGGAGATATTCCATTAATTGCTGCAATTCATACTCACTTTAATGTATTAGAACAATTTGAAAAAGACAATACTTATCTTTATGCATTAGATTATCCTTTTTTCATAGATAATATTTCTCCTAAAGGATTTAGTATCGGGGAAGTAACTTGTGCTATATTACAATATTTAGGTGTTTCTAAGTTATATCTTTTAGGTATTGATTTTGCTTTAAATCAAGAAACAGGAGAAACCCACATCTCTGGCTCTTCAAGTACTAGCAGTAAATATGATTTAAACAACTTTAAATCATCTTTAGAAAAAAGTACTTTTGATTTAAATGCTGATATCATAAAAGTTAAAGGTAACTACAAAGAAGAAGTTTTAACTACAAGACAGTTTTATCAATCTGCTATGAGCTTAGGAAAGTATTTATCTAGTCAAACAAGTTTGGAAGTATATAACTTATCTAAAGGTGCAGCTTTTATTGAAGGAGTTAGTTTTTTAGAAAGAGATTTAGTACCCATAGATATAACTACTGAAATTTCTAAAGAAAACTTGAAAGAGTTTTTAGATGATACTTCAAGAATAAAAATGACAAAAGAAGAAGTTGAACTTATAAAAAGTGAACAATTTTATTTAGAAACATTTTTAGTTGAATTTGACAAGTTAAAGTATTTTGAGATTAATAATTTTGAACATTTTGAAAAGACTTATTTAAGCTTATCTGAAAAACTTTACTCTAATATTCCCTTTAATTCAAGCTTTATCAAAATAATATTTAGTAGGTATTATAGTACTATAGTACCTTATTTATATTATCATTTTAATGATAAATTTTTAAAAAATGAAAAAAATAAGATGAAGGAGATAAGAAAAGTTTTTGAAATACAATTAAGAAGGTTGATAGATTTTTATATAGAGTTTTTAAATACTATAGACAAAAAGTAGTGACTAGTGTCACTACTTAGAGATAAGATTATTGAAGTAATCTTAACACATTTTGTTGAGCAGCATTAGCTTGAGAAATAGCGTAAGAACCAGCTTGCGAGATGATGTTTTGTTTGTTGAAGTTTGCACTTTCAGCAGCGTAATCAACATCTCTAATTACAGACTCAGCTGCACTGATATTCGTAGAAGCAGTCATTAAGTTTCTAACAGCAGATTCAACTTGATTTTGAGTAGAACCTATTGTTGATCTATGACCATTTAATTTAGTAATAGCAGCATCAACTTTTGATTGTTGATTTGCAGCAGCTGATAAAGTTAAAGCATTTGCAGCTAAACCTTTTAATGTAGTCATTGCTAAACCAGTAGTATTAGCCGTAATAGACGCAGCACTAATAACATTACCAGATTTTTCACCTAATTGGAAAACGTGGTTAGAAGATGCAGCTGTACCGTTAGCAGCAGAAATTAATTGTCTACCATTATAGTTTGTTTGTTTTGCAATGTTATCTAACTGGTTTAAAAGTTTAGAAATATCTTGTCTAATAGCTTCTCTACCTTCAGTAGAAGTAGTATCTGTAGAAGCTTGAATTAATTTAGCTTTAACAGTGTCTAAAATATTAGATTGTTCTGCCATTGCTTTATCTGCAATTTGTAACATAGCAACTGCAGAGTTACCATTATCAACTGATTGATTTAAAGATGTAACTTGAGTTCTTAATTTATCAGCAATTGCTAAACCTGAAGCATCATCTGATGCTTTATTAATTCTTAAACCAGATGATAATTTCTCTAAAGAAGAAGTTATATTTTTATTTGTATTTACTGCAGATTCTTGTGCAGTTAAAGATGAAACGTTAGTCATGATTCTCATAATAAATCCTTTTTAATTATGACACATTGTAAAAAAGTTTTTACAGCCGGGAACCTTCTTGTAATTTTTAACAAGCATAGAGAATAAATCTCTTCGGAATCCATTAATCCCTATAAGTTATATTGAAATTATTACACACCAATTCTTAAAATTAGTTTAAATATTTTAAAGTTTAAAAAAAAGCTAGGATTTTATTCCTAGCTAAAAAAAGAGTTTATAATATTTATTGTAATAGTCTTAATACATTTTGAGAAACATTATTTGCTTGAGAAATAGCATAAGAACCAGCTTGAGAAATAATGTTTTGTTTGTTGAAGTTAGCACTTTCAGCAGCGTAATCAACATCTCTAATAACAGACTCAGCTGCACTAATATTCGTAGAAGCAGTCATTAAGTTTCTAACAGCAGATTCAACTTGGTTTTGAGTAGAACCCACAGTAGATCTATAACTATTTAATTTAGTAATAGCAGCATCAACTTTTGATTGTTGATTTGCAGCAGCTGATAAACTTAAAGCATTTGCAGCTAAACCTTTTAAGGTAGTCATTGCTAAACCAGTAGTATTAGCCGTAATAGACGCAGCACTAATAACATTACCAGATTTTTCACCTAATTGGAAAACGTGGTTAGAAGATGCAGCTGTACCGTTAGCAGCAGAAATTAATTGTCTACCATTATAGTTTGTTTGTTTTGCAATGTTATCTAACTGGTTTAAAAGTTTAGAAATATCTTGTCTAATAGCTTCTCTACCTTCAGTAGAAGTAGTATCTGTAGAAGCTTGAATTAATTTAGCTTTAACAGTGTCTAAAATATTAGATTGTTCTGCCATTGCTTTATCTGCAATTTGTAACATAGCAACTGCAGAGTTACCATTATCAACTGATTGATTTAAAGATGTAACTTGAGTTCTTAATTTATCAGCAATTGCTAAACCTGAAGCATCATCTGATGCTTTATTAATTCTTAAACCAGATGATAATTTCTCTAAAGAAGAAGTTATATTTTTATTTGTATTTACTGCAGATTCTTGAGCTACCATTGAAGAAACATTTGTATTGATTTTCATGACTTACCTTTACATAAAAGTATTTGTTATATTTTATCTAAATAATGTTAGATAATTCTTAATATTCACTTATAGTAGATTATCTTTTTTCTAATACAACTCCAGATTCTATATGATTTGTGTAAGAAAATTGATCAAATAGTGCAAACCTTACTATTTTGTGAGTCTTTGTAAGCTCTTGCAAATCTCTGTGAAGAGTTTCAGGGTTACATGAGATATAAATTATTTTATTGAAATCTTTTCCTAAATCTCTAGTTATATCATCAAGTCCTGCTCTTGGAGGATCCATAAATATTGTGTCAAAGTCGTAGCTTTTTAAATCAACATCTTTTAATCTTCTAAAATCTCTTTTAAATTCTAAAGCTTCAGTGAACTCTTCGGCACTCATTCTAATAAACTCAATATTATCTATTTCATTTAGGCTACAGTTTCTAAGAGCTGATTTAATAGAAGTTTTTGAAATCTCAGTTGCTAGAACTTTATTGAATTTTGTACTAAGAGGAATAGTGAAATTCCCTCCACCACAATATAACTCACAAAGGTCACTTGAACTCTCACTAGTATTTTCTAAAACCCATTCAATCATTTTGATATTTACTTTTGTATTTGGTTGAGTAAATCCACCTTCTTCATAGGCAAATTTATAATTTCTTCCATCAATTTCTAGTTCTTCATTGATATAATCAACACTCAAAATCTCTTTTTGTTTTCTACTTCTACCAATGATTTTGATATTTAATTCTTTTTCTAGTTCTTTTGCTTTTTCAATCCACGTTGAGTCAAGTTTTCTATGATAAATCATAGTTACTAATAAATCATCTATCGTAGAGCCTAAAAACTCTATGGAAAATATTTTAAAAGAAAGAGTTTGGTCATTTTGGATTTTGTCTAATAGTTTTGGCATAACATCAGATATATGTGAGCTAACTATTTTACACTCATTAATTTCAACAACATTTTTGTCATATCCATTCATTGCATATGAAAGTGTTAGATTGTCTTCATTATCAAAGTTTTTCCAGATTCTAAATTCTGCTCTATTTCTAAAATGCTCTTCTTCACTTTTTATTATGTCAAATTCCATAGTTGTTAAATCAGAAAATCTCTCTTTTTCTCTTTTAATTTTGTGATTTAACTGCTCTTCATAATTCATATCATGTAGAACGCAAGAAGCACATTTCCCAAAATATTTACAATCCATACTCAACCTTTAATATAATTCTTCATTTTTTAATGTGGAATTATATTCAATTAACTATAATACGCTTATGAAAGAAAATTGGCAACAACAACTACAAACACTACTTAATTGTGATTTAAAATCCTTATACCCTCTTGCTAGAGGAATGAATAGACAGCTAGAATTTTATGTAGGACCTACAAATTCAGGTAAAACATATAATGCTATGCAAAAATTAAAAGAGGCTAATAGTGGATTATATTTAGCTCCCCTTAGATTACTAGCTTTAGAAGGTTATGAAGATTTAAAAGCATCTAATATTGAAGCAACTTTAATCACTGGAGAAGAGCAAATATTTGATGAAGATGCTGCACATGTGTGTTCAACTATTGAAATGTTAGATTTTGATTTAGATGTCGATGTGGCAGTTATTGATGAAGTTCAAATGCTAGATGACCCAGATAGAGGTTGGGCTTGGGTTAATGCAATTATTGGATGTCCTGCTAAAAAGATTATTATGACAGGAAGTGTAAATGCCCTTGAAGCGGTTAAAAAAATAGCCGATTATTTAGAAGAAGATTTAAAAGTTGTAAAACATAAAAGAAAAAATGAATTAAAAGTTATGGCTAAACATATTGCTTTAAATGATTTAGAACCAGGTACTGCTTTAATAGCTTTTTCAAGAAGTGATGTTTTAAAATTAAAGCAAAAACTTCAAAAAAAATACTCAATTTCTGTAATTTATGGAAATTTATCACCTGAAGTAAGGCGTGATGAAGCTAGAAGATTTAGAGAAAAACAAAGTGATATTTTAATTGCTACTGATGCAATTGCTATGGGTTTAAATCTTCCTATTAAAACTATATTATTTACAACTGATACAAAGTTTGATGGAGTTAGTAGAAGAAAAATTACAGTAAATGAAATAGTTCAAATAGCAGGTCGTGCTGGAAGATATGGGCACTTTGAAGCAGGGTTTTTAGGGGCAACACGAAGGGATGTTTTAAGACATATTATTCAAGAGTATGAAACGCCAATTAAAACAATTAAACCACCATTTAAAGTTAAGATAAATGCAGATCAATTAGTAAATTTAGCAAATCACATAAAAACAGACTCTTTAACAAAAGTACTAAAGTTTTTTGCAGATAATATGTATTTTAGTGGACCATTTAGAGCTGCTAATATATCTTCTATGATTGAAGCTGCTAAAATAGTAGATCAAAGAAAAAACTTGAAACTAGAAGAAAAGTATTTACTTGCTCAAGCTCCAATTACTACAAAATCAACTATCATACTTCAAGCATATCAATCTTATATTGCAAGTGTGATTAAGAAAAAAGTTTGTCACTATAAACCTTCAATTACACTGCCAAATAAAAAAGATATTACTCAAAAAGATTTACTTTTAGTTGAAGATGAAGTTAAAAAGATTTCACTTTATTTATGGATTTCTTATAAACTTCCAGAACTCTTCCCTGATCATGATAAGGCTTATATTCTAAGAAATAGTTTTAACTCTTTTATTGAACAATCATTAAAAAGTAATTTAGTCCAAGATATTGATTTCAAAACAAATTTTAGACGAAAAAAAGAGTTTGATGATTATAAAAGAAGACCACGAAGAAACTCACGGTCAGGCAATAGAAATGGTTCAAGAAATGAAAGAAATGATAGAAGAAGAAAATAATTTAATTAAAAATTAGTTAAAATAATTATCTTTAACACTTATTACAAAGGAAACTACATCGTGTTCGGTTTTTTTAGAGCAAATGAAGAAAACTTTTACAATGAATTACTAAAAGATGAACTAGATGTAAATAAAATCAAGAAATTTATTTTAAGAGGAATTGATTTAAATAAAAAAGATGAAAAAGGAAGAACAATCCTTTTCTCTCTAGTTTCCAAAAGAAAAGTTGATTCAATTAGATATTTACTAAAATTTGATTTAGATATTAATAGTGAAGATAACTATGGTAAAACTGTATTAGATCATTGTATAGATAAATCTGATGGAATGATGATTAGGTTTTTATTAGAAAATGGAGCTAGTGTAAATAGATTTAACAGTTCTAATAGAACGCCTCTTCAAGACTGCGCACTAAACGGTAATTATAGAATTTTTGAAATTTTAATGAAATATAATCCTGACTTTACAATTTATGATGATTCAAAAAATCATATACTATTTGATGCAATAAAAGGTTCAAATATTGTTATATTAAAAGATATAGTAAATCATTTATCAAATTTAAATGTTTTAGATTCAAATAATCAAACAGCACTATTTGAAGCTGTTCTTTTAGAAAACCCAGAAATTGCTAAGTGTTTGATTTTAAATGGAATTAATGTTAATTTTATCGATAAAAATGGACAAAATGTCCTTTTTAATAGTGTTATTTTAGGTGAAAAAAATTTCGAAATAATCGAGCTTCTTATAAAAAAAGAGATAAATATAAATATTATAGACAATAATAATAAAAATATTTTAGATGAAATCCTGCATATCATTGATTTACAAAAACCAAGAAGAACAAAAAAAGGCAAATATAAATTAATAAAAGATAGTTATGATTACACAAAAATTGTGAAACTTCTAATAAGTAATGGTTTTGAGATAGACAAGGTTAATGATGAAAAGACTACCTTACAAATTGCTATTGAAAAAAAAGATTTAGAGAGTGCTAAGTTTTTAATTGAGTGTGGAGCAAATATAAACTATACAGATTTAGATGAAAGAACAATGTTATCAAAAGAGATTATTAAAGGATATGATAATTATTTGGTAATAGATTTTCTAATTGAAAATGGAATAGACCTTAATCATAAAGATATAGATGAAAAAACTGTAGTTGATGATTTAGTTGAATATATAGCCGTTGAACGAGGTTTTAAAGAAGCAGATAATACATATAAAATAAATTTTGTAAAAGATGGTAAATATGATGTTTTATTAAAAAAGGTCTTATCTAAAAAACCAAATATAGATGCAAAAAGATTAGATGGGAAAAATATACTTTTTGATTTAGTTTTATATAATGATTATGAAACTTTAAAAATATTAATAAATAGTGGAATCAATGTAAATATTAAAGACTCAAATGGAAATACCCCATTACATCATATGATTGAAGATGGGTTGAAAATTGATGATAATAAATTAAGAGATGAGTTTATAGAAAGGTTGATTTTTTTTCTTAAATTTAGAGTAAATGTTGATATTCAAGATAATGAAGGACGAACTGTTTTTCACAAATCAGTAATTGCAGATGATTTAAGAGTAACAGAAAAACTACTTACAAAAAAAGCTAATTTATCACTAAAAGATAAGCATGGTAGAACTGCTTTACATCATACCCAATGGAATGGAAGTTATAAAATTGCACGTTGGTTAATAGCTGCGGGGGCAGATATGAACATACCTGATAAATCAGGGTTTACATTATTAAATTATGCAGCTATTTTGGGACATATCAAATTAGTAATGACTCTAATTGCATCAGGGGTTCTTATGTACAATAAAAACCCAAAGAATAAGAAGGTTGCAAAGTTTTTTAAAGAGAAAGAACCTAACTTAAATGAGTTGTTAAAGAATAATATTAGTGATGATAAAATGCGAAAAGCATTAAATGATGTAGTAGAAAATTTAAGAAATGAAATAAATGAAGCTTTATAAGGATAAAAATGAAAAATAAATCAATAATAATTTTAGCTGCAGGTGCAGGTACCCGAATGAAATCAACAACTCCAAAGGTTTTACATAAAATCTCTGGAAAACCAATGCTTTATTACTCAATCAAAGAAGCTTTAGAGTTAAGTGATGATGTAACAGTTGTTTTATACCACCAAGCACAAAGAGTGCAAGAAGAGATGGAAAAGTATTTTGAAAATATTAATTATGTAATTCAAGACCACGAAAACTACCCAGGAACTGGTGGGGCAGTTATGAACATAATTCCAAAATATGAGAAAGTTTTAGTTTTAAATGGTGACATGCCTTTAATTCAAGCAGATGAGCTTAAAAAATTTGAGGTTGATGCAACTATTGTTATGTCAGTGCTTGAACTAGATAATGCAGATGGTTATGGAAGAGTTATAATTGAAAATGGTGAAGTTAAAAAAATCGTTGAGCAAAAAGATGCAAATGAATCTGAACTTGCTGTAACTACTGCAAATGCTGGTATTTATCAGTTTTGCTCAAAATTTTTATTAGAGTCTTTACCAAAACTTTCAAATGATAATGCACAAAAAGAGTACTACATAACAGATTTAGTTGAAATGGCTATAAATCAAGGACTAGGGCTAAAACCACTTACTGTAAATGAAGAGAACTTCAAAGGTGTAAACTCAAAATTAGACTTAAGTGAAGCAGAAGTAATTCACCAAAATAGAATTAAAAGAGAGTTTTTAAAGCAGGGTGTTATTATGAGGCTTCCTGATACTATTTATATAGAAGAGGGTGTACAGATTGAAGGTGAATCAATTTTGGAAAATGGTGTAACACTACTTGGAAACTCTAAAATTATAAATTCTCACATTAAAACAAATACTGTAGTTGAAGATGCAATTTTAATCGACTCTGATGCTGGACCAATGGCAAGAGTGCGACCAGGAAGTGAAATCAAAGATACTCATTTAGGAAATTTTGTTGAGACTAAAAAAGCAAAACTAACTGGTGTGAAAGCAGGACACTTAACTTATTTAGGTGATTGTGAAATTGATGAAGGTACAAATATTGGTTGTGGGACTATTACTTGTAACTACGATGGTGTTAATAAATACAAAACAATTATTGGTAAAAATGTTTTTGTAGGAAGTGATACTCAATTTGTAGCTCCTGTTAATATTGAAGATGATGTTATTATTGGTGCTGGGTCAACTGTAACAGGTGATGTTAAAACAGGTGAATTATACATAACTAGAGCAAAAGCAAAAAAAATAGATGGGTATTTTTATAAACATTTTGATAAAGCTGGAAAATAAAATAGATGTTATTAAAAGAAAAAAAAATACTTGTAGGAGTAACGGGTTCAATTGCTATTTATAAAGCTTTAGAATTAATTAGATTATATATAAAAGCAGGTGCAAAAGTTAAAGTTATTATGACTCCTGCTGCTTGTAAGTTTATAAATCCAATAACATTTGAAGCAATTTCCCAAAACAAAGTATTAGTTGAAGATAATGAAAACTGGGATAAATCACAAGACTATAATCATATTGATATAGGAAAATGGAGTGATTTATTTGTAATAGCCCCTGCTAGTGCTAATACAATTAACTCTATTGCAAATGGACTAGGTCATAACTTACTTCTTCAAACAGCACTTGCATATCCAAGGATGAAACTTATTGCTCCTGCAGCAAATACAAATATGATTAAAAATCCTATTACTCAATCTAGTTTAAAAATGCTAAAACTTTGTAACTATGAAATAGTTGATACAACATCAAAAGAGTTAGTATGTAAAGATGTTGGTGATGGAGCTATGGCTGAAGTTGAAGATATCTTTGATGCAACTTGTAAAGAGCTTTTAAAAGATGAATACTGGGTAAATAGAAAAGTTGTTTTAAGCGGTGGTGGAACAATTGAAAAAATTGATGATGTAAGATATATTTCAAATTTTTCATCAGGAAAAATGGCTTCAAGTTTAGCAAAAGCACTTTATTATAAAGGTGCAAATGTTTGTTTAGTTTCTACTAGAGGATATGAAAATTTACCTAAAGATATTCATATAATCAAAGTTCAAAGTAGTGCTGAAATGTATGAATATTTAGTTGATTCAATTAGAGTTGCTAAAAAAGGAATTTTAACAAAACCAACACTAATGGATGATAGTAAGCCTGAATTAATTCAAAAAAGACCATATTTGTTTATGGTTGCAGCAATTAGTGATTATGTACCATCTTTCCCTCAAGATGGAAAACTAAAAAAAGATATGATTGGCTCATCATGGAACTTAGAGTTGAAACAAAATATGGATATATTAGCTTGTTTAGATAAAAAAGATATTGTATCAATTGGTTTTAAAGCAGAGATGGATGAAGCAACTGCATTAAATAGTGCAACATCGATGATTGAGAGAAAAAAACTTGATGGTGTTTGTTTAAATATCCTAAATGAAACTAATAGTTTTGGAAGTGATAATAACAATATTGAATTAATATTAAAAAATAGTTCATATGAAATAACAGGACATAAACTAGATGTGTCCTTAAAAATTTTAGAAAATTTACAAAAAGAGTTTGGGCAATATGTATAATAATGAAGCACCAGTTCACATAGCTATGATTATGGATGGAAATGGTCGTTGGGCAAAAGAGAGAGGTTTAAAAAGAACTGCAGGTCATGAAAAAGGTGCAGAAGTCGTAAGAGATATTACAACTTATTGTGCAAAAATAGGAGTTAAATATCTTACTATGTATGCTTTTTCAACTGAAAATTGGAAAAGACCAAAACTTGAAGTAGATTATCTTATGAAACTTTTAGATAGGTATTTAAAAAAAGAGCTAGAAGTTTATATGAAAAATAATATAAGATTTAAAGCTATTGGAGATTTATCAAAGTTTTCAAAATCACTTCAAGAGAGAATATCAATCACTGAAAAACAAACAGAAAAAAACAGTGGACTTACTCAAGTCTTAGCATTAAATTATGGTTCAAAAGATGAAATTGTTAGAGCTGTAAAAAAATTAAATGAGCAAAATTTAGAAGTAAGTGAAGAGAATATTGAATCTTGTTTAGATACAGCAGGAATTCCTGATGTTGATATAATGATTAGAACAAGTGGAGAAGTTAGACTTTCAAACTATCTTCTGTGGCAAAATGCCTATGCTGAAATGTTTTTTACTCAGACATTATGGCCTGATTTTAATACCCTAGAATTAGATGACATTATAAGTGATTTTAATTCAAGAGAGAGAAGATTTGGAGCTGTTTAGTTTTTTATTTGGAGTTGTAATTGGGTCTTTTTTAAATGTATTAATATTAAGATTACCTCAAAATAAATCTGTAGTTCTACCAAGAAGTACTTGTCCTAAATGTAACCATATAATCTCGTGGTATTATAATATTCCTCTTTTATCATATCTTTTTTTAAAAGGGAAATGTGCTTATTGTAATGCAAAGATTTCTTTTCAATATTTTTTTGTAGAACTAATTAGTGGTATATTAACTTTCCTACTATTTTCTAAATTAGGAATAAGTACAGAGTTTTATTTTATGTGTTTACTTACTTATGTTTTAATTGTTTTATCATTTATAGATTTAAAATATAAGGCTGTTCCTGATTATTTATTATTGATTACTTTTATTGTTTCTTTTATGGCAACAACTTATGAAATATTAGAAGCATTCAAGTATGCGTTTTTATTTAGTGGAGCTTTAGTTTTACTAAATTTTATTATCACCTTTTATATACAAAATATAAAAGCAAAGATTTTAAAAGATGAAAGTTTAAAAGACCAAGAGGCTTTAGGTGAGGGTGATATTCCAATTATTGCAACAATTGGAGTGATTTTAGGGGTTCAAGGTGGACTTATTGCTATATTTTTGGCAGCTTTTTTTGCTATAATACCCTCTATTTATTCAAGTTTTGTAAAAAAAGATATCCAAACTCCATTTATACCTTATTTAGTTATGGGCTTTTTTACAGAGTACTTTTTTGATTTAGAGAGATTTTTAAAGGTTATTTATTGAAATTAAAACAATACTTATATTCACAATTAGCTATTACATTTTTCCCAATTTTTTTAGGGTTATATTTTATTACTTCTATTGTATTTTTGGTAAAAATAGCTTCACTTACATCAATTATTACAATAAACTTTTTTGAGTTATTTACTTTATACACTTATGTAATACCTCAAATTGTGTTTTATACAATGCCAATTTCCTTTTTTATAGCACTCGTTTTGACTTTATCAAAACTTGCAAGTGAGTATGAGTTAACAGTAATAACTTCTTTTGGTTTGAATCCAATTAAAATTTTAAAGATATTTTTTCCCATAACGCTTCTTTTAAGTATTACTCTTTTGGTTGTTTCTGTTGGATTAATCCCAAAAACTAAATTTTTAACAAAACAGTTTTTAGATTTAAAGAAAAAAGAAGCGAATTTTAATATTAAAGCAAGTCAATTTGGACAGAAATTTGGCGATTGGTTAATTTATATTAGTGAGGAACAAGATAGAGCTTATAGTGGAGTTAAGTTGTTTAAAACTGAAAATGAAAAAGACCAATTTATTTTATCTCAAAGTGCAGTTTTAAATAATGATAAAGGTGAATTAAGTTTTAAATTAAAAGAAGGGAAGGCCTTTTTTATTAATGATGAGGAACTTAATCAGGTAAATTTTGAATCAATGCATATAAATGATTCAATAGCTGATTCGAAGTTAGAAAATTTTAGTACAGTTTATGATTATTGGAAACTACAAATTAAAAGAGGAACTAATATTGATGATTTAACATTTTTTATATTAACTTCAATATTCCCTTTAATCTCTTTGTTCTTAGTAATTACTTTTGGATATTTTAATCCAAGATATGAAAAGAATAGAGCAGTTGCTTACTCTTTAATTTCTGTTGTTTTTTATTATATTTTAGTTAAATCAATTTCTGATAAGATTTTTTTACATGCATTATATATAATTCCAATTATTTGGGTATTTAGTACATATATTTTATATTCTAAGACAATCAAAAAAGAGTACTAGTTTAATGAACTTGAAATTTACTATTGCTTATGATGGAAGTATTTATCAAGGAAGTCAAAGACAACCAAATGGCAAGACTGTTGAAGATGAGTTTTTAAGGGCTTTTAAAAGACTAAATATTGATACTAAAATCATATTAAGCGGTAGAACTGATAAAGAGGTTCATGCTACAGGACAAGTTTTTAATTGTCAAATTCCAAAGCATTTTAATGATTTAAAGAAATTAAAAGAGATTGTAAACCATCAACTTCCAAGCACAGTAATGGTTAAACACATTTCAAATGTAAGTAGTGATTTTCATTCGAGGTTTCATGCTACAAAAAGAGTATATAGATATCTTTTGACTACTAAGTTAACAACACCTTTTAATGATAAATACATAACTTATGTACCAAATATAAATGAAGAGATAATTAAAGAAGCAATAAAAGAGTTTATTGGAGTTTTTGATTTCAAATATTTTCATAAAACGGGTAGCGATAAGGATATTACAGTTAGAGAAGTTTTTGATGCTTGTTTTTATAAATATAAAGATGTGTATGTTATGAAGTTTACAGCAAACTCATATTTAAGATCTCAAATAAGATTAATGGTTGGATTTTTATTAAATATATCAAGTGGAAAATTAACAATTGATGATTTAAAAAAACAATTAAGATTAAAAAAGCAAATCTTTAAAACTCCTGCAAAGCCAAACGGCCTATATCTTGCTAGAATAAAGTATTAAAGGATAAATTTGTTTTTTAATAAAAAGAAATTTTATACCTTAAGTGATATTAAAAATCAAATAGTATTTACACCTTTAATATTTGTTTTTTTCTTATTGATAGTCTCTTTTTTATTGATTTATATTTTCTTTTCTTATCAAAAGCAATCAAAAATAGAGTTTGTAAAACAGAATAATAACTTTATACAGCAAGATTTATTGAGAAATTATATTATAAATATAAAATATAATGCAAGTTCAAATTTTGATGATATTGAAATTGAGTTAAGTAACTCAATATCTGAAGTTATAGGATTTATTCATTCAAATGGTGTTAATACATATATTGATATAGAAATTATAAAAGGTTATTTACGTAAATTAGAGCATCAGTATAATATAGATTTTGTACTTTTTGACACTATTAATTATAAAGCAGTTTATGGTGACAATATAATACGAGAGTTAGAAAGCTTGATTAACTCTAAAATGCAAGTTAATAATTTTACTAATGAAATTTTACATTATATTGAATATATTGGTGATGATAATATTATGTATTGGCTAGATGTTGATAAAAGGGCTATTAAATTAAGTTTTTTTAGAAAGCTAAAAAATGTTTATTGGATGATTGGATCCTTTTCAAAAGTTGATGATATGAAAGCATTAACTTTAAAATCAATTATGGATTCAATTTATAATAAAAGTAAGTCAATGCAAGGGTCATATTTTTATTTTTATGATGAAGAGAATAAGAAGTTAGTAAATTTTGATAATAATGGTGAAATAAAAACTGTAGAAAAAAATGATTTAAAAAATTTTACTAAAGGTGATATTAGTCATACATTTAAGAAATATCGTTATGAAATATTTATTAAAAAATTAGATGATAGTTTAGAAATAGAAGAAATTAGTAATGAATTTAGTAAAAAGTTAATATTTGGATATTTAATTGTCTCTTTTGTGGCTCTTTTACTAATATTATCTGCAAATTTCTTTGGACGTTTTATTAATACTATTTTCAATAGATACAATAAAAGATTAGAGAGAAGAAACTTTCTTTTTAAAAAATGGAAAGAGAGATATGAATTAGCCATAATAGCATCTAATGACGGTTTGTGGGATATGAATTTAAATACAAAAGAGATATTTTTTTCAAAAAGATGGCTTGACATGCTTGGATATAAAAGAGGTGAAATTCGTAACTTTAATCAATGGCTCAATATTATCCATGAAGATGATAAACAAAATGTATTAAGAGAATATAGCAAACATATAGAAAAAAAGAGTCAACATTTTATTTGTGAATATAGAATAAAAGATAAAAAAGGTAACTATAAATGGGTACTTGTAAGGGGGAAAGAGTTTAATTCTAATAGAATGCTTATGATGTCAATGAATATTGATAAAAGGGTTCAATTAAGTAAAGAATTAAGAGAAGTTGAATCCTTAACTGAATTTGGAAGAATAGTAATCTTTAGATTAAACAATAATGATAATTTAAGTGTTAAATTTATATCAAAAAGTATAACTAGATACGATTATGAGGTTGAAGAGTTTGAAAGTGAAAAAAAGAGTTTTATAGATATCATTTATAAAGAAGATATATCTATATTTAAGAATAATATAGAAAAAGCAATCAAAGAGAATCAAAATTCATTTACGAATATTTTTAGAATATTAGATAATCAAAAACAGATAAAATGGGTTTATAATAGAACTATTTTGATTAAAGATGATTATGGAGAAGTTAGAAGTTTGTATGGATATCTAAATGATATTACAAAAATAAAAGCAAGTGAAGAAGAGTTAAAACAAAAAGTAAAAAAAGAAGTTGAAAAAAATCTGGAAATGGATAGATTATTAGTTCAGCAAAATAAATTAGCTTCAATGGGTGAAATGCTAGGTAATATTTCTCACCAGTGGAGACAGCCTTTAAATAATATTAGCTTAATAATTCACTTTTTAAGGGATAGCTATGGGATTCTTTCAAAAGATGAATTTATTGAAAATGTTAAGGATGCAAAACTTCAATTAGAGTTCATGTCACAAACAATTGATGATTTTAGAAATTTTTATAAGCCTTCAAAACAAATTATGGAATTTGATATAAAAGAGTCAATATTAAAAAGTTATAAAATAGTTGCTACTGCATTTGAACAAAATGATATGGAGTTTAAAATTGAATCTGAATCGATAATCATCAAAAATTATGAAAATGAATTTGAACAAGTTATTGTTAATATTTTAAGTAATGCAGTTGATGCTAGAAAAATTAAGATTAAAGAAAAAGAGTTTAAAGCTAAAGTAAATATTGATATAAAAAGAGTGGATAAAAAAGTAAAAATAACTATATTTAACAATTGTGGAAATATAGATGAAAATATTATTGATAGGATTTTTGAACCTTATTTCACAACTAAGTTTGAGAATCAAGGTACAGGAATAGGACTTTATATGACAAAACTAATAGTTGAAAAAAATATGAAAGGTCATATAGAAGTTGAAAATGTAGATGATGGAGTAGAGTTTAGAATCATTATATAAAATTAATAATGCAGTTTTTGATATAATTAATTCACAAAAAATGGAAAGATAAAAAATGGAAAATATATTTACAAGAGTTTTATTGGTTGAAGATGAAGATATCGCAAGAAAAACATTAGGGTTTTATCTAAATACAATCTTTGATGAGGTTGTTGTTGCTTGTGATGGAGAAGAGGGTTTTAATATCTTTGAAGAGAATCATGACAACAATACAAATTTTGATTTAGTTTTGACTGATTTAAAAATGCCAAATGTTGATGGTATGAGTATGATTGATAAAATTTTAGAGATTTTACCTAATCAAAGATTTATTATTGTGAGTGCACATAAAAATGAAGATGATTTACTTAAATTAATAAATCTTAGAGTTCTTGGTTATTTTGTTAAACCATTAAATATTGACACGATGATGGAATTATTACAAAAAGCAAAAGAAGAAGTTACAGAAGAAAAAGTAAAATCTCAAAAAAATAATAATTTACTTAAATTAAATAATACTTTTACATACGATTTAAATAGTGAGAATCTATATGAAAATAATTTAGTAGTAAAATTATCAAAAAAAGAATCAGATATTTTAGATGTTTTAATTAAAAATATTGGAAATTTAATTACTCTTGAAGAGTTTAAAAAAGAGGTTTGGGATGATTTATCTATTAGTGATTCATCTTTTAGAACGGTTATGAAAAGATTAAAAGATAAACTAAAAGAGGATGATTTTATTATCTCTCAAAAAGGTTTTGGTTACAAAATCGAGAAAACACTTTCAATGTAAACAAAAGAGATTAACTCTTTTGTTTTCTAACTCTATTTTTTTGTATTAAATATAATCCTGCTAAAATTCCAATTCCTATTAAGTATGAAATATAATGCGTTGGTAAACTTAAATACTCTTCCATAATTTTTGGTAAGAACATAAATGGAACAGGAACTAAGAATATAAATCTCTCTATAACATTTGTTTTTGTTATAAAGTATCCTTGTGTGAAACAAGAGAATGATACCATTCCTATAAATGCTGTTGTAAATATAATTAAAATTTCAACTGGATTAGTAATCCATATCCATCCACTTGGATTTGCAGGGTTTAATTCATCAACTCCTGAAATTAATAATAGCTCTGGATTAAAGAAGAACATGAACGGTAAAATTGCAGTTCGTATATCATATTTAAATCCTTGAATACCTGTTTTAATTGGATCTGCTTTTGCAATACCAGCAGCTGCATATGCTGCAAGTCCAACAGGTGGGGTGTCATCTGCTAGAATACCAAAGTAAAACACAAACAAGTGTGCAGCAATCGCTGGAATTAAATATCCATTATCACCTGCAAGCGTTAAAATAACAGGTGCAGTAAGTGATGCCATTACAATATAATTTGCAGTTGTTGGTAATCCCATTCCTAAGATAAGAGATATAATACCTGCTAAAATTAAGATTGCAAAGATATTTCCACCTGAAAGTGTTTCAACAACTTCAAGTAATACTTGACCAAGTCCAGTTAATGTAATACTTCCTACAACAATACCAGCAAGTGCTGTTGCAATAGCAATAGGAACCATATTTTTAGCACCACTTATCATACCTGCTAAAATATCAACAAATCCAGAAAGCCAAATCTCTTTAGTAATTTTTTCTTTTGCTAAAAAGGCTCTAAATGGATGTTGTACTACCATAAGAAGCATTAAAAGCATAATTGCATTAAAAGCTGCACTAGCAGCACTCTCTCTTAATACCATTAAAGTATAAAGTAAGAAGAAAATAGGAACTAAGTAATGAATACCTTGAACAAATGTTTTCCATTTTGGAGGTAAATCTTCATCATCCATACCTTTTAAACCTAATTTTAAAGCTTCTAAATGAACTATATAAAACAGTGCAAAATATGAAACAAATGCTGGAATAAATGCTGCAACTATTACATCAGTATACGCCATACCTAAAAACTCTGCAATAATAAATGCTGCTGCTCCCATAACTGGTGGCATTAATTGTCCATTAGTAGATGAAGCAACTTCTACTGCACCTGCTTGTTCGGGTCTAAATCCAGTTTTTTTCATTAATGGAATTGTAAATGTACCAGTTGTAACAGTATTTGCAATAGATGAACCTGACATAATACCTGTAAATCCAGAAGCTACAACAGAAGCTTTAGCTGGACCTCCTCTAAATTTACCAAGCATTGCAAATGCTAAATTGATAAAATATTCACCAGCACCTGCTTTATCTAAAAGTGAACCAAATAGTACAAATAGAAAAACAAAACCAGCTGATACTCCAAGGGGAACACCAAATATCCCTTCTGTTGTTAAGTACATATGTCCTGCAAGTTTATTTAAACTAGCACCTTTGTGAATAATAAGTTCAGGCATATAAGGACCTAAAAAGTCATATGCTAAAAATACGATGGCAATCAAACTTAATGCAAAACCTAAAACTCTTCTTCCTGCTTCAATTAGAATAATGATTGCTAAAATAGCCATTACAATATCAAATGTTGTATAATCACCTGGTCTTAAAGCTAAAGCCTCATAATTTACTGCTATGTAAGATGCAGTAATAATTCCAAGTGTCATAAATGCATAACCAAACCACCTAACTTTTTTTAAAAAGTACGGTTTTCTCATCATTGGGTAAATTAAAAATGCAAGAGCCATTGCAAATGTTAAGTGTACTGATCTACTAATTGTAGAATTAACAGGTTCTATTACTATATATAATTGGAACATTGACCAACATAGAGCAATAGTAGATATAATCCAAAACTCATAATGTTGCGAACCAAAAACTCTTTGTCCTTCAAGCTCATTTACAACAGCTTCAGTTTCATGAAGGGACTCTTGCTCAAGTTCGGACATTTTATGAGGTTTTTCTTCATAAATAGCCATATCTTTTCCTTTTGATTTTAAATGATTTCTCATAATTCATTTAATGAAAATTATTAAATGAATTATGAAAATAGAGTATATTCAAGGGAACCCCTTGAATATTAAGAAGTTTTAAATTATTTTAAAACACCAGCTTCTTGGAAGTATTTTTTAGCACCTTCATGTAAAGGAGCTGAAAGTCCATCTAATAAAGACTCTTTAGTAATATTACTATATGCTGGGTGTAATTTTTTGAAATCTTCAAAATTTTCTAAAATAGCTTTTACAACTGTATAAACAGCAGTTGTGCTAACATCATCACTTGTAACTAAAACTGCTTTAACACCAAATGTAGGAGTAGGGTTTTCATTTCCTTTGTAAATTCCTCCTGGTACATCAGCTTTTGCAAAGTATGGGTATTTTTTAATTAAACTATCAACATTTTCTCCAGCAATTGGAGTAATTTTCACATCAACTGAGTTTGAAGCATCTTTGATATTTGCAGTTGGGTGTCCTACCATATAGAAGTATCCATCAATTTTGTTATCTCTTAATGCATCAGGCATTTCTGAAGCTTTTAAAGCCCCTGCAAAAGATAAATCATCTTTTTTAATTCCACTTGCATCAAATAGTGTTAAAGCAGTTGCTTCATTTCCAGAACCTGGATTTCCTAAATTAATTCTTTTACCTTTTACATCAGTTAAAGCATTGATATTTGCATCTTTTCTAGTAACTAAAGTTAAAAGTTCAGGATAAATTGCCATAACAGATTTTAATTTTGGAACAGCCTTTCCATCAAATTTACCAGTTCCTTTGCTAGCTTGGTACACAACATCCGATTGTGCAATACCAAAATCTAATTCACCATTTTTAATTGTGTTAATATTGTATACTGAACCACCAGTTGATTCAACAGAACATCTAATTTTTGTTTCTTTTTTATATTTATTAACTAATCTACAAATAGCACCACCTGTTGGGTAGTAAGTTCCTGTAACTCCACCTGTACCAATTGTAATAAACTCTGCTGAAAATGCTGGAATTGATAATAGTCCAACTAGTGTTGCTGTAGCAATTTTTTTCATTTTTTCTCCTTTGGAATAAATAATTAACTATTAATTACATAAAAGTTATTTATGTATTAAAATTTATCATATAAAAGATTTAATCAAACTTAAAAAAAGCTAAATATTATAATTAGTATACATTTTAAAGTTTATTTTTTATTATTTGTCAATTTATTAAAAAATTGCTAATTTAATTAAAACTACTTGACAAATAAAGACTCAATAAGTTATAATTCTTTAGCAGTTTAAGATAATGAGTGCTAAAAAATATAAAATGGTTGTAAACATTATGGATAAAAAAGAGTTTTTATTACAGTCAATTATTAAAGCTTATATTGAGCATTTAGAACCAATTGGTTCAACTCAATTAAAATCTATGTATGATATAGCATATTCACCAGCCACTATTAGAGGTTACTTTAAAAAACTTGGTGATGAAGGATATCTTGCTCAAGAACATGTAAGTAGTGGAAGAACACCTACTAGTGAAGCTTTAAAACAATATTGGCAAACTAAACTTAATTTTAAACTTAAGGGAATTAATTTACGAGCATTACAATATTTTGCATCTGAAATTGGACTGTCGGTTTTTGTTAAAAAAGAGAAATCTGATGTTTTACTAAATATCATAAATGTAGAAAATAGATATATGATTTTAGAATTTACATCTTTTGCAGTTAGTATTAAATATACAAATGCATTACATAGATTTTTAAATGATATGATTAGTCTTAGTTTAAATGATATTTTAAAGATATCAAAAGATGTTGTAGCTTATGAACTTTATGAAGCTATTAGTAATAACATTCAAAACAATGACTTTGAAATATTTAATTATAAAGAGTTTTTAAATTTAGCATTAACTTATAATTTTGATGAGTTTACTATAAATAGATTCTTAAAAGGTCATATTTTAGATGATATAAAGGAAGGTTTATATTTTGAAAATTTATTGCCAGATGACTATTTAGGTATTTGTCATAATTGTATGATAAACAATGAAGATGTAAAAATGTTGGTTGTTGGACAGCTTTCAAAAAATTACGAATATTTTTATAGAAAAATTACATCATTTTAGGAGATTAGATGAGTGAAGAGACTAAAGAAGAGTTAAATCAAGAAGAAGTTGAAACAACACAAGAAACAGCTTCTAGTGAGAATATAGAAGAAAAAGAGTTAAGTGCTGAAGAAAAAATTGCAGCTTTAGAAGAACAGTTAAAAAATGAACAAGAGAAATATTTAAGAGTTCATGCTGATTTTGAAAATATTAAAAAAAGATTAGAAAAAGAGAAATATGCAGCAATTGATTATGCAAGTGAGAAATTTGCTAAGGATTTATTAATGCCTATTGATACACTTGAGATGGCACTAGCAGCTGAAGAAGCAGCTGATTTACCAGCTGAGGAGTTACTAGGAAAATTAAAAGAGGGTGTTGAATTAACTATCAAAAATTTCTATAGTGCTTTTGAAAAGCATAACATTTCAATTGTTGAAACAGATGGTGAATTTGATCCAAATATTCACAATGCAATTATGCAAGTTGATAGTGCTGATCATGAATCTGGGCAAATTGTTCAAGTGATGCAAAAAGGATATCTATTAAAAGATAGATTACTAAGACCAGCAATGGTTTCAATCGCTAATTAATTAGCTGACCGTAATGTCACAAAACTAAAAGATATAAACAAATTTAAATTAAATAAAAAATAAAAAACTGATAAGGAAGAAAAATGAGCAAAGTAATCGGAATTGACTT
The DNA here is from genome assembly GCF_004214795.1 of Malaciobacter pacificus. Classification (NCBI taxonomy): domain Bacteria; kingdom Pseudomonadati; phylum Campylobacterota; class Epsilonproteobacteria; order Campylobacterales; family Arcobacteraceae; genus Malaciobacter; species Malaciobacter pacificus. The sequence goes on along the minus strand of NZ_CP035928.1, from coordinate 2,456,034 downwards.
AGGTACAACAAACTCTTGTATGGCAGTATATGAGAATGGAGAAGCAAAAGTAATACCAAATAAAGAGGGTAAAAATACAACTCCTTCAATCGTAGCATTTACTGACAAAGGTGAAGTTTTAGTTGGTGATCCAGCAAAAAGACAAGCTATTACAAACCCTGAAAAAACTATTTATTCTGTAAAAAGAATTATGGGTTTAATGATGGATGAAGAGAATGCTAAAGAAGCACAAGAAAAAGTTGGATACAAAATTGTTGATAGAAACGGTGCAGCAGCAGTCGAGATTGGAGATAAAGTTTATACTCCACAAGAGATTTCTGCAAAAATCTTAGGAAAATTAAAAGCTGATGCAGAAGAGTATTTAGGAGCACCTGTTACTGATGCAGTAATTACAGTACCAGCTTACTTCAATGATGCACAAAGAAAAGCAACACAAGAAGCTGGAACAATTGCAGGTCTTAATGTACTTAGAATTATCAATGAGCCAACAGCAGCATCACTTGCATATGGTTTAGATAAAAAAGGTGAAGAAAAAGTTTTAGTATATGATTTAGGTGGTGGTACATTTGACGTTACTGTTTTAGAGATTGGTGATGGAACATTTGAAGTTCTTTCAACTGATGGTAATGCATTCTTAGGTGGAGATGATTTTGATAACGCTATTATTGATTGGTTAGCAAAAGAGTTCCAAAGCGAGAATGGTTTTGATATTAAAAATGATAAAATGGCATTACAAAGATTAAAAGATGCAGCTGAAAATGCTAAAAAAGAGTTATCTTCTGCTGAATCAACAGAAATCAACTTACCATTTATTTCAATGGGAAGTGCAGGACCTGTTCACTTAGTTAAATCATTAACAAGAGCTAAATTTGAATCAATGACTGAGCACTTAATTGCTGAGACTTTAGAGCACATCAAAACTGCTTTAAATGATGCTGATTTATCTAAAGATGAAATTCAAGAAGTTATCATGGTTGGTGGATCTACAAGATTACCAAAAGCAAACTCTGTTGTAAAAGATTTCTTTGGAAAAGATTTAAATAAAGGTGTAAACCCAGATGAAGTTGTTGCTGCTGGTGCTGCTGTTCAAGCTGGTGTATTAAAAGGTGATGTAAAAGATGTATTATTACTTGACGTTACTCCTTTATCATTAGGTATTGAAACTCTTGGTGGAGTTATGACTAGATTAATTGAAAAAGGAACTACTATTCCTGTTAAAAAATCTCAAGTATTCTCAACAGCTGAAGATAACCAACCTGCAGTATCTATTCACGTTGGTCAAGGTGAAAGAGAGTTTGCTAAAGATAACAAATCTTTAGGTATGTTTGAATTATCTGATATTCCTGCAGCTCCTAGAGGTGTTCCTCAAATTGAAGTAACATTTGATATTGATGCAAATGGTGTTTTAAATGTATCTGCAAAAGATAAAGGTACTGGAAAAGAGAATAAAATTACTATTTCTGGTTCATCTGGATTATCTGATGAAGAGATCGAAAAAATGGTACAAGAAGCAGAAGCTAATAAAGAAGCAGATGCTAAGAAAAAAGAAGTAATTGAAGTAAGAAACCAAGCTGATGCTTTATTACACTCAACTAGAAAAACTTTAGAAGAGAATGAATCTGCAGTTTCAGAAGAAGAGAAAAAAGCTATCATTGATGCAGCTGCTGAATTAGAAGAGATTCTAAAAGATGAAAATGCAACAAAAGAGCAAATTGAAGAGAAAGTTAAAGCTTTAACTGAAAAATCTCACAAATTAGCTGAAGCTATGTATGCTAAAGAGCAACAAGCAGGTGGTGCTGGTGCTCAACCAAACCAAAAAGCTAAAAAAGATGACGATGATGTTATCGATGCAGAAGTAGAGTAATCTCTACTTCATGCAAACTTTAGTTTTAATACTAATACTTTTTCTAATTTCTATATTTTCTGTACTACTTTATTTTAAAAGTAAAAATGGAAGATTAGAAAAATTACAAAATGGTGAATGCCCAACTTGTGGTGCTAAACCAAAGGTATTTACTGATAACTCTACAAATACAACTTTTAAACAAGATGTTATAAGCTCAAGAATACTTAAAAATCATGGTTGTTCTGGTGCAATTGATATGGAGTATAGCTGTAAAAATTGTGGTATGAAGGAAGTCCATTCTACTCCAAATAATTCATGTGGGATGTAATTACCAATCATTAACTTTTTATGTTTATAATCATTAAAAAATAAAGATTATAAAATGAAACTACTATTTAAAACAGTTCTAACATTATTTATCATTTTTACTACTATGCTTTTAATTATTAAGTTTAGTGGTTTATTAAGTGTTGAAGAGATAAAACAAATATTTACAAATTTAAAGTCACAACCCTCATATATATTAGGTTCGCTAATAGTAATACTACTATTTATAGATTTATTTATTGCTGTCCCAACAATGACAATAATTCTATTAGCAGGATACTTTATTGGTTTTGAATTGGCGTTATTTTATACATTTATAGGTCTTTTAAGTGCCTCTTTAACAGGTTATTTCTTATCGAAGAAATATGGAGAAAAAGTCTTAGATAAATTATCATCAAAAGAAAGTCAGAAACTTGAAATGAAAGAACTATTTAATAAACATGGTGTTTTAGTATTAGTTTTATCGCGTGCTGTACCGATGCTTCCTGAAGTATCTTCTTGTTTGGCAGGAGTTTGTAATATGAGTCTAAAAAGGTTTATAACTGCTTGGTTGATTGGTACTTTACCTTATATAACTGTAATTACATATGCAGGATCTATTAGTAATTTTGATAACCCAATACCTGCTATTATTGCTGCAGTTTCTATAACAATTCTACTTTGGATTATGTGGTTTATTTTTATAAAAATAGATAGAATCAGAAATAGGTGTTGTTAAGAACAACACCCATTTCCACAGCAGTTATCTCTTGCTTCAGTATAAAATGAAATTACAAAATTGTTATACATTTCTTGAACTTCAAATTCATGTTTTTTACAAAATTCATTATTCATTTTATCTTTCATTTCGATTGCTTTTAATAAAGCATCATCTTTAGATTCAAATTGCAAATTAGCTTGTAAATTACTTCTTTTAAAACAACCGCATTGGTTTTGAACCACTACTTTGTACATAAAAATCCTTTTAATAATTGTTTGTATTTGAAGTGAAAGAATATCAAAATTTTCATTAAAGCGTTTTAAGAAGAAAATATAGATAAAATGTTACTAATTTAAGATAAGGAAAATAATGCATATTACTAATATCATCTCTCAATATTTTGGAAAGTTCGCCTCAAAAGAGTTTCCTCCATTTTTTCAAAGAATTGTAAATAACAGTTATGCAAAACTTATGAAGCTAGATTTAAAAGAGTTTAAAAAAGCAAAATTTTATAAATCATTAAATGCTTTATTTACAAGAGAGCTTATAATTCAAAGGGAATTTGATAAAGATGAAAAAATAATCATTTCACCAACAGATAGTTTAATTACACAGTGTGGAAAGATTGAAAAAGATATTGCCTTACAAATTAAGGGTATGGAGTATAGTGTTGAAGAGCTATTAACTTATTATTGTAAAGATAATTATGAAAGAGTTAAAAATGGTGAGTTTATGAATTTTTATCTTTCACCAAAGGATTATCACAGATACCATGCACCAAGTGATTTTATACTAAAAAAACTTATTCATGTCCCAGGGAAACTTTATCCCGTAAATTTAAAATATTTAAATAAAGAGCTTGATTTATTTGTTCAAAATGAAAGAGTTATTTTAGAGTGTGAACAGGAAGGAAAACTATTTTATTTAGTTTATGTTGGGGCTTTAAATGTTGGTCAAATGGTTTTTGAATTTGAACCAAGAGTTGAAACAAATATCGATACAGCTGAAATAAAAGTATATGAATATGATAATATTGAAATATCAAAAGGTGAATGTATGGGATATTTCAAAATGGGTTCAACGGTTGTAATGATTTGGGAAAAAGATATTATTGATTTAGATAATTTGCTAAATCAAGACGTTAAATTTGGTCAAAAAATAGCTGAATATAAATAAAAATTATTTTTTTAGAAATTTCATAAAATTTTTGATAGAATAAATAACAGCTTTAAAATTGGAAAAGTAATGAATAATAAGATATTTATAAAAATAGCCTGGATGTTTATCCTTGGACTATTAGCTTACCTTCTTTTTGTTGTATTTTATCTATCACCAAAAGTGAATAGTTATTTAAGTGAAACAGAGGTTCAAAATGCAAGATCACAATATAATAAACTAGTTACAATAATAAATAATAAATCTAGAACTCTAAAAGAGGACTATTTAGAAAAATTTACAGATAATATGAGAATTCTTCTTTCTAGTGTTACTCTTGGAAAAAGTGGTTTTATTTATGTTTTTAATTCTCAAGGTCAAGTTATAATTGACCCAAGTGGAGAGTTTGAATCTCAAGATTTATCAAAATTAATCTTACCAAGTACAAATAATAAACTTTTAATTGATGAAATTAAAAATGCACATGCATCAAGACAAGCATTTGAATATAATTGGAATAAAGTTTATGACCCATATAACTACAGTTATAAAAAAATTTCATGGGTGGAATATAATAAAAAGCTAGATTGGTATATTGTTTCATCGATATATAAAGAGGATTTTAAAAGTTTTGTTGATGGAACTAATGGTTTAATTTTAAATATTTCAATGCTTCTGTTTGGTATTTTATCAGTAATTGCATTGTTTATTGGAATAAAAGTAATAGTTCCTTTAAATAGAATGTTCCAAAATGTTCAAAAAGTAAATCCTACAAGTATTAATAACATTGACTCAAGTATTAAGTCAAAAGATGAGATAGGATTTTTAGCTAGTCAATTTAACTCTTTATTAGACCAAGTTGAAGCTAATAAGCATAATATTGATGAACAAGTTGAAAGTAAAACAAAAGAGATTGAAAATAAACTTTATTATGACCAATTAACTAATCTTAAAAATAGAACAGCATTAAAAGATGAAATTAAAGAGAATGATTTTGTATCAATTGCATTAATTGATATTGATGCATTTGATGATATTAATGAGTTATATGGGTTCTCAACTGGAAATTTAGTTTTAATTGAAACAGCAAAAATGTTAAGTGAATTTGCGAATAAACACAGCGTTGCAGTACATAGAATTTATGGGAATGTTTTTGCTTTAGTTGATAAGAAAATGATGGGCTTCTCAAGATATAATGAGTTTATTGAAGATTTATCAAAACTATTTAAAAATAACCCCGTTTTATTAAAAGATTTAGATTTAGAAATTAGTATTAATATTACATTAGGAATATCTATTGCACAAGATGAGCCTTTAAAAACAGCAGGGATTGCACTTAAAAAAGCCAAGAAAAATAATATGCCTTATTTTGTATATAATAATGAAATAGATACAAAAGAGATTATTAAAAAGTCTATGTATTGGAGAGAAAAAATAAAGCTTGCCTTACAAAATGATAAGGTTCTGCCTTTTTACCAACCAATTCTTAATAGACAAAAAGAGATTGTTAAATATGAAACTTTGATGAGAATAGAGGATATTGATGAAAATGGACAAACTGTTTATCTCTCACCTTATTTCTTTTTTGATGTAGCAATTAAAACAAAACAATACTTATCTTTGTCAAATGTTGTCATTTCTAAAGCTTTTGCAGATTTACAAAAAACAGAAAAGATGATTACTTTAAATCTTAGTTTTAAAGATATAATGGATTCTGATTTTAATGAGTCTTTAAATAAGCACTTAGATAAAGTAGATAGTGATGCAAAAGAGAGAATAGTTTTTGAAATTTTAGAAAGTGATTATATAACAGATTATAGAATTCTTGAAGAGTTTATAAAAACATATAGAAGCCAAGGAATTAAAATCGCTATTGATGATTTTGGAACAGGTTATTCAAACTTTGCACACATATTAAAAATTAGACCTGATTATATAAAAATTGATGGTTCTTTGATTAAAAATATTAATGAAGATAAAAACTCTTATGAAATGGTGAAGTCAATTATTGATTTTACAAAAGCTTTAAATATTAGAGTAGTTGCAGAATTTATTCATAATGAAGAGGTATTTAATACTGTAATGGAATTAGGAGTAGATGAATTCCAAGGTTTTTATTTAGGAGAACCTAGTCCAAATCTTGAATAATTTTAATTAAACAAAAGTTTATTTTTGTAAAATTAAATAAGTTAAAAAATAAGGATATAAAATGTCAACAATTACTGAATTAGGTACATTACCATTAGCTGGTACAAAAAAAGGGAAAATTTCAATTTCAAATGTAACTGAGCCTTATGGAAAAGATACTCCAGATATTGTAAGTATTGGAATTTCTTTAAATGGGCAAGATATTCAATGGAAATCTCATATTCCATATGAGAATTTAGATGAAGTAATTGAAATACTTCAAAAAGCAAGTGACGCTAAAAAAGACTAATTTTTACTGAAGCTTATTTTTAAGCTTCAGCTTTCTAACTTTTACTACAATTTTTTTTCTTATCTTCAATTTTTGTGATATAATTTTTATTTTTAAGGATTTAAAATGTCTAAAAAGACTATTGTTGGACGGAAAGAAATTATATCTATTCTGGATCTAGAGTTATTTGACTTAGATGCTAAAGTGGATACTGGCGCAGACTCAAATGCATTACATTGTGATGATATTTATATTGATGATGATAATTTTGTACATTTTGTTTTATTAGATGAAGTTCACCCTTCATATCATGGTAAAAAAATGAAACTACCATTACATGAAATAAAAAGAGTAAAGAGTTCAAATGGTTTGATTCAAGAAAGAGCCTCAATAAAAGTAAAAGTAAAGTTTTTTGGGAAAGAGTATGACTCTATCATATCATTAACTGATAGGTCAGATATGAAGTTTCCAATGTTAATAGGAAGAAAGTTTTTATCAAGAAGATTTTTAGTTGATGTATCAAAAGAGTATTTATCAAAAGAAGAGAAGTAATTATGAGAGTTTATATATTATCAAGAAATGCAAGTTTATATTCTACAAGTAGATTAGTTGAAGCAGGTAAGCAAAGAGGTTGGGAAATTAGAGTAATTGATTATTTAAAATGTAGTATTGAAATTATGAAAAATGAGTTAAAAATCAATTACCGAGGTGAAGAATTACCAACTCCTGATGCAATTATTCCAAGAATTGGCGCAAGCAGAACATTCTATGGAACAGCAATGGTGAGACACTTTGAAATGATGGATGTATTTACTGTTACTGGAAGTTTAGCAATAAAAAGAAGTAGAGATAAATTAAGAAGTTTACAAATTCTTTCAAAACAAGGTGTAGATATGCCTAAGACTGTATTTGCTTCAAATAAATCTAGTGCAAAAGATGTTATTGAATTAAGTGGTGGAGCTCCTTTAGTTCTTAAAATCTTAGAAGGAACACAAGGCGTTGGAGTTGTTTTAGTTGATAGTGAAAAAGCAGCTAAATCAGTTTTAGATGCATTTTATGGTATGGATGTAAACTTATTAGTTCAAGAATATATTGAAGAAGCAGGTGGTGCTGATATTAGAGCATTCGTTGTAAATGGAGAAGTTGTTGGAGCTATGAAAAGACAAGGTGCAGAGGGTGATTTTAGGTCAAACCTTCACCAAGGTGGAAGTGCAACTGCTTATAAATTAACTAGAAAAGAAAAATCAACAGCATTAGCAGCAGCTAAAGCTATGGGACTAGGTGTTTGTGGAGTTGATATGATTCCTTCAAGTAGAGGGCCTCTTGTAATGGAAGTTAACTCAAGTCCAGGATTAGAAGGTATTGAAAAATCAACAGGAATTGATATTGCATCAAAAATAATGGATTATATTGAGCAAAATGTAACTCACCCGCATGAAGAAGAACCAAAAAGAAAAAGAAGAATAAGAAAAGATAATATTGGAGCCTAAGTTGATAGATAACAAATATGTTTTTGGAGGAGTTGAAGTTCAAAAAGGTCAAAAAGTTACCATAAACCTTGAGCTTCCAAAACTATATAGTACTCCTACAAAATTACCTATTAGAGTAATAAGAGGTAAAAAAGATGGTCCAATGGTATTTATTAGTGCTGCAATTCATGGGGATGAATTAAATGGTATTGAAATCATTAGACGCTTAAGAAAATTAAATATTTTAAATCGACTAAAAGGTACAATAGTTTTAGTTCCTATTGTAAATGTATATGGAATTATGACCTTATCTAGATATCTACCAGATAGAAGAGACTTAAATAGAAGTTTTCCAGGAAGTACAAAAGGTTCATTAGCTAGTAGAATTGCTAAAATCTTTTTTGATGAAGTTTTAGTTAAATGTGATTTAGGAATAGATTTGCACACAGGTGCTATTCATAGGTCAAACTTGCCTCAGGTTAGAACTAATATTAAAGATGAAAGAGCATTTGCTTTAGCAAAAGCCTTTGAAGCGCCAATCGTATTACACTCTGATTTAAGAGATGGTTCATTAAGAGCTAGTGCACTTGAGAATGATACTCCTGTATTATTATATGAAGCAGGGGAAGCTTTAAGATTTGATGAAAAATCAATTAGAATAGGTGTAAAAGGAATAGTAAATGTTCTAAGAGAGTTTGATATGCTTCCAAAAATGACTAAAAAAAGAGCATATAAAACTCCAATTGTCTCAAGAAATAGTAACTGGATTAGAGCAAATGGAAGCGGGATGTTAAGAACGGTTAAAGCCTTAGGTGATACTGTAACTCAAGGTGAAATAATTGCATATATTGATGAACCTCTTGATGATGATAGTTTAGAGATAAAAGCAACTTTTGATGGTGTAATTATTGGAAAGTCTCAAATTCCATTAGTTCAAGAGGGTGATGCCGTTTTTCATATTGCTAAATTAAAAGATTTAGAAGTTGCCGAAAATAAAATAGAGTATTTTAGTGAAGATGCAATTGAACAAAGTGAGTTTGTAGAGTTAAACAATGAAGAGGTTATTGAGTAGTTATTTATACTCAATTGTCTCTCTTAATTCTTGTTGCCATAAAGCCATTCCACCCAATAAGTGAGCAGTATGTTTATATCCTTGCTCAATTAAAAAGTTTCCTACATTTCTTGTCCTATTTGCATGGGCACAAATAAGAACAAAAGTTTGGTCTTTTGAAGTAACAAGTTTTTCAAATTCACTCATCCATTTATCGATATCATATTGCCCATATTCATCAAAAAAAGTTAGTAGATGTGCATTTTTAATTACACCTGTTCTTCTAAATTCATCTTCTCTTCTTATATCAATCATTACAATATTATCATCAATCATTTTTTCTACAATAACTGGTTTTAAATCTGCTAATTGGTTCATTATAAATCCTTTGAAGAGATTTTATCATCTAAATATATAATAAATTCTTATATATTAAATAAAATTACTAATTATAATAGTGTATAAACAAACTCTTTACAAATATAGATTATAATAACAAAAAAATATAAGGGGCCTTATGAAAAAAGTGTTAATTTTACTACTGATGACGTATGTATATAGTTTTGCATTTGAGAAACTTACTGTAGAAAATTTCGATTCAAAAATAAAAGGGAAAAATGTAATAGTTGATATTTACGCAGATTGGTGTCCCCCTTGTAAAATTGTTGCAAAAAATTTAGAAGAGTTTGATATTATAAAACCTGATAATGTAGAGATATACAAAGTTGATTTTGATAAACAAGCTGATATAGCATTTAAGTATGGTGTAAAGAGTTTACCAACACTTTTATTTTTTAAAGATGGAGAATTAGTTAGTTCTTCAGTTGGAGTAATAAGTCCAAAAAGATTACTTCAAAAATCAAAAGAAAACTTTTAATTAGTGGGTGAATTTATGAAGAAAATAGTTTTAATTTTATTAACAGCAATTTATGCCTTTGGCTTACAACTTAACTCTTTTTTAGAACCAGATGAAGCATTTCAAACAAAATTTGAGAAAAATGCTAATGGTGTTGTATTTTCATTAGTTTTAGGAAATGATATTTATTTATATGATGATAAGATAAAAGTTTTAATCACAAAACCTGAAAAGATAGATATAACAGAAGAAGTTAATATCCCTGAACCAATTCCTTATGAAGAGTGGATTGTACAATTTGATAATTTAAATATAACTATTCCACACTCTTTATTGAAATCTAAAATTGACTCAAAAGAGTATGAATTAGAAGTTAAGTTCCAAGGATGTTCAAAAGCAGGACTTTGCTACGCTCCAATGAGTAAAACTACAACAATAAATTTAGATGGAAATACTACTGAATTAAAAGCAGATGATAAAAAGATTGAATCTAAAGCTCAAGCTACTAAAGTAGAAACTAAAGAATCAAAAATAGAGTTAAATGAAACAGATACAATAGCAAATACTCTAAAAGATGGCTCAATTGTTTTAGTGTTAGCTACATTTTTTGGATTTGGATTATTACTTGCTTTAACACCATGTGTTTTCCCTATGATTCCAATTTTATCTTCAATTATTGTAAAAGCTGGTTCAAATGAGAAAATGAGTGCTTCAAAAGGATTTTTCTTATCACTTGTTTATGTTTTAGCAATGAGTTTAGCATATACAATAGCAGGAGTAATAGCTGGTTTATTTGGTGCGAACTTACAAGCTGCTTTACAAAACCCATGGGTGTTATCTGTATTTGCAGCAATTTTTGTGGCCTTAGCATTTTCAATGTTTGGATACTACCAAATAGAATTACCTCAAAGTATTCAAGCAAAAATAAATAAAACAACTGATGGTAAAGAGAACCAAGGAATTTTTGGAATAGCAATTATGGGATTCTTATCAGCTCTTATTGTTGGTCCTTGTGTTGCTCCACCACTTGCAGGAGCACTTGTTTATATTGGACAAACTGGTGATGCAGTTTTAGGTGGATTAGCACTATTTGTAATGAGTTTAGGAATGGGTGTTCCATTACTTCTAATAGGACTTGGGGCTGGTAAATTTATGCCAAAACCAGGTGGATGGATGGAGAATGTAACAAAAATCTTTGGAATAGTTATGCTTGCTGTTGCTATTTGGTTACTTGATAGAGTTTTAAATCCATCAATTACAATGACTTTATGGGCTTTATTATTTATAGGGTTTGCTGTTTATTTAAAAGTATATGAGCATATTTTAGTGAAAATCATCTCTATTGTGTCATTGATTTTAGGAGCAGTTTTATTAGTTGGAGCGATTAGTGGCGCAACTAATCCTTTAAATCCATTAGAAAAATTTACTTCAGGTAAAATAGCTGATTCTAAAAAATTAGAGTTCATTAAAGTCAAAAATCTTGCTCAATTAGAAGATGCCGTGAAAAAATCTTCAAAACCTGTGATGTTAGACTTTTGGGCAACATGGTGTGTTTCTTGTAAAGAGTTAGATAATATTACTTTTAAAGATGAAAGAGTAATGAAAGAGCTTGAAAAATTCACACTTTTAAAAGCTGATGTAACTGATAATAATGATGATGATAAAGCATTGCAAGCAAAATATGGAATAGTAGGTCCTCCTGCTTTAGTATTCTTTGATACAAATAATAATGAAATAAAATCTGCAAAAATTGTAGGGTATAAAAATCCTGAACAATTTTTAGAAATATTAAATAAAAACTTTTAAAAGGGATTTATTCCCTTTTAGTTATACTTCCTAAAAAATAAAGGCATTATTCGTGAATTATGAAACTATTTTAGGAAGTGTAGATTTTTTAGAATATTTAAGAGGTAAAAAAGCAACTTTTTTACTCTCTTGTAGTGTAACAAAAACTTGTGAAGTTCCTAACATATCTCAAGCTGGAATCCCTGGAAAATTATATCTTACACCTACACTTGACTCTGAGTTCTTATGTACAAAAGAGGTGCGAAGCTTAGATGATATTGCTCAAACACCAAAAGGTGTACCAACTCCTGCTCTTATTACAAGAGCTATTCATGAATTACATCCTTATTCAAATATTGAAATATTAGATTTAGGTTTACAAATAAAACCTAAACTTGATTTTTTTAAAGTTCATAATTTTGATTTAGAACCTAGTGAAAATATAGAAACAGGCGCTAATATTAATGCAATGGAAGTATTTCAAAAAGGTGTAGAATTTGGTTCATATTATGTAACAAATGATGATTATATAATTTTAGCTGAAAGTGTACCAAGTGGTACAACAACAGCAAATGCTGTTGCTAAAGTATTGGGATATGAATGTGAAGGTTATTTTTCTAGTTCATTTAAGAATAATCCTAATGATATAAAATCTCAGGTAATTTCAAGGGCACTAAATTTTATAAATCCAAATAGTGATATTTTCACAAAACTAGGGGTAGTCTCAGATAATATGATTTTATTTAATGCCGGATTTATCTTGGGAAGTAGAGCAAAAAATAGTAAAATTATATTAGCTGGTGGTACCCAAATGGCAGCTGTACTTTTAGTGGTGAATTCAATTCTTCAAAGTATGGAAGGAGAAATTGATTCTACAAATATAGCTTTATGTACAACAAGTTGGGTTAATAAAGATAAAAATTCAAATATTAAAGCTTTATTAGAACAATTAGATTTTAAAATAAATGCATATGCAAGTGATTTTGACTTTTCTTTATCTTCTCATGGAGCTTTAAAACTTTATGATGAAGGTGAAGCAAAAGAGGGTGTTGGCTGTGGTGGAGCATTGTGTTATGCTACACTTAATGGTCTATCAAAACAAGATATTACTACTAAAATAGAAACTCTTTTAGGATAAACTAAATGGAAGAGTTTGTATCAATATTTTTAAAAATGTTTTTTATTATGACACCTTTTTTTGTGTTGTCAGTTTTTTTAACAGTAACTAATGAAGCAACTATAAAAGAGAAAAAAGCTTTAGCTATAAAGGTTACTATTTCTGTAATTATTGTGAGTTTAATTTTAGTTTTTTTTGGAAAGCATATTTTTGAAATATTTGGTATTACTTTAGATGCATTTAGAATAGGAGCAGGGGCATTGCTGTTTTTATCTGCTGTTGATTTAATCAAAGGAAGTAAAGAGGGAACAAAAGCTCATCCTGATGATTTAAATGATTTAGCAGTAGTTCCTTTAGCAATTCCTATTACAATAGGTCCTGGAACAATAGGTATTTTACTTGTAATGGGAGCTACTTTTGAAAATACATCTTCTATGTTTACAGGAAGTTTAGCTCTTATAAGCGCTGTTTTAGTAATTGGTTTGATGCTTTATAGTTCAACTTTTATAGAAAAAGTTGTAGGCAAACAAGGACTTCTTGTAATATCTAAAATTACAGGTTTATTTTTAGCTGCACTTTCAGCTCAAATAGTTTTTACAGGAATTAAAAACTTCTTAGGATTATAATGAATATATTGTATTTTGGTGGACAAAAAAGCGGAAAAAGTTCACTTGCTAGTAAAAAAGCTTTAGAGTTGTCTTCTAATAAAAAACCAATTTATGTGGCTACTTATGATAACTCATTTGGTGATAAATCAATGCAAAATAGAATTGATAAACATATAAACGATAGAGAAAATGAATTTGACTCTATTGAAGAACCAAAAGATTTAACAAAAGTTATAAAAAAAGGTGAGACATATATTGTAGATTGTGTTTCTATGTGGCTTTTTAATAATTTACAAGAAAAAGAAGAAGATTTAAAGGAACAACTTAAAACAGTTTGCAATAAAGAAGCAAATATAGTTTTTGTATTAAATGATGTCTCTTGTGGAGTAATTCCTTTTGATAGCGAGTCAAGAAGATTCGTAGATTTTTCTGGCTTAATTGGACAAGAATTAGTAAGCTTATGTGATGAGGTTTATGAAGCAAAATATGGTTTGGAGAAAAGATTAAAATGAATAAAATTTTAAATGCTTTTTATTTTGCACTCTCATATTTTTCAATTATTCCTGTTTTTGTAAAAAACATGGAAATAAATAATGAAACATATAAATATACTTTAGCTTTACTTCCTTTAGTTGGAGTGATTTTAGCATCTGTTGTAATACTTCTTAACTTAGGATTAGTAGAATTATTTAATCCTTTATATGCTTCATTTGTTTGTGCAGTTGTGTATTTGGCTTTATATGGGTTTTTACATTTAGAAGCTGTTTGTGATGTGGTAGATGCTTGGTTTGCATCCCATGGAGGAAAAGATCCTTATAAAATCATGAAAGAACCTACAATAGGTGCTATTGGAGCATTATATGCTTTTAGTTTTGTTTTATTAAAAGTTGGTGCAATTACATATCTTTTATATGAAAAACAGTATATGTTGTTTTTTATAATATGTATTTTTTCAAGACTTAATTTTATATATTTATTGGGATATTTTAAATTTAGTAAAGATAGTTTTTTATCTTTAGCTTTTGCAGATGCTGGAGTATTTAAAGTAAAACTTTATAGTCTAGTTTATATTTTAATTGCATTCTTTGTTGTTCCAAATTCTCTTATTTTACTTTTTGTTTCGCTTCTTAGTTTTTTTATAATTTTAAGAACTTTAAATAAACAGTTTGGTTTTGTAAATGGTGACTGCCTAGGTTTTACTTTAGAGCATGTTGAATTGATTTTATTAAATTTTGCATTGGTGTTAGTAGTATGAAAACTTTTGAACATGGTGGTCAAATTGAAAAATTTGCACAGGAATTAAATTGTAAAATAAGTGAGGTAATAGATCTCTCTTCAAATATTAATTTTATTAAACCAAAAATTGATATAGATTTTAATGAACTAGATATCTCTTCTTATCCAACTTATGATAAATTATATGAAAAAATTGCAAAAAACTATGAAGTTACTTCTAGTCAAATAGAGTTATTTAATGGTGGAAGTAGTGCAATTTTTACTCTATTTAGGCATTTAGATTTAAGTCATTGTACTATATATTCTCCTGCTTATTTAGAGTATAAAAAAGCTTGTGTAAACTTTGCATACAATTTAAGAACTATAAATAGATTTGAAAATATATTTTTACCCTTAAAGGAAGATAGTTTAGTAGTTTTTGTGAACCCTTCTACTCCTGATGGTACTTATTATAATATTGATGAGCTAATGAAATATTGGATAAAACAAAATTGTACAGTTCTAATTGATGAGAGTTTTTTAGATTTCTGTGAAGGAGAATCAGCTATAAAATATATAAAAGAGTATGATAAATTATATATTTTAAAATCGATGACTAAGTTTTATTCAAGTGCAGGTATTCGAGTAGGAACTATTGTTTCAAATGAACAAAATATAGAGAAGTTAAAAAGATTTGAACCTCTATGGAAGCTATCTCAGTTTGATTCAATTTATTTACAAAAAGCATTAGAAGATAAGGGTTTTAAAACTATATCAAAAGCTATAAATGTGAAAAATAGATTGGAATTAGAAAATATATTAAAAGAGTCTAACTTAATAGAGCATATTTATCAAAGTAGTGCAAATTTTATTTTAGCAAAATTAAAAAATATCAATGCTAAAGAGTTTCAAAAGAGATTAAAACCCTATAAAATTATGATTAGAGATTGTTCAAATTTTGATTTTTTAGATGATAGTTTTGTTCGAATTGCAGTTAAAAGTTCCCTTGCAAATAAAGCTTTAAAAGAGGCACTTAAGCAGATATGTTAGTAGATAATAAATATTTAAAATATATCTCTTTTGGTATCTCTTTTTTATTTATTGTTTATGTAGTTTATATAATAGTAAGCTCTTTTTTTATAGTTAAAAATCAGTTTATAGATATTGGTGACTCAACTTATGTAAATCAAGTTAGAACTGATGAATATACTTTGAGATTAGCAAATTATTTGACAAAAGATTGTAAAGGGAATAGTTATTGTGAAGTTCAATCTATGTTGGATTTTGTAACTGAGATTCCTTATAAAATCAATGAATCAATTGCCAGAAGTTCAAAGCAAGTTGTTGAACAAAACTTTGGTGATTGTGATGATAAATCAAATCTTCTTATATCCATGCTAAAAGTAAAAGCTTATGATGATGTGTATTTTGTTTTAGTTCCTAAACATATATTTGTAATTATAAATATGAATAAACAAATACCTAATAAAAAAGCTCTATGGGTAAATCATAAACCTTATTATATTTTAGAAAGTACTGCTAAAGGCTCTTTGATTGGATTTAAATTGAAGTATAGACTTGATGAGATAGAAGCTATAATTGATCCATTTAAAAATAAAAAACTTATTATAGAAAACTTGGAGTATAGATAATGTCATTAATTAGTTTAGATTATAGTGAAATTATAAATGAAAATGTAGTAGATAAAAAGTTAGAGTTTTCTAAGTATTTATTAAAAGAACCATACAGTTTAGAATCTTTATTTGTATCAAAAGTTGAAGGTAAATCTATGGAGCCTGTGATAAATGATGAATCATTGGTAGTTGCAGATTTAAAACAAAATAAGTTTATAGATGAAAGTATTTTTTTAGTTTATTATGAAAATAGAATGTGGATTAAAAAATCAAAAATAATTGATGGTAAAGAGCATTTTGTCTCTATAAATAAAGACTATTCTCATTTAGTCTATAAAAAAGATGATGTAAGAATTATTGCAAAAGTGTTGTTAACTTTTACAAACTTTTAAAGGAAGTTTATTAATGAAAAATATAGTAATAACAGGTGCTTCAAATGGTATTGGAAAAGCAATAGCTAAATCTTTGAGGAAAAAATATAATATTATAAATATAGATATTGAAAAGAAAGATTTGAAAAAAGTAGATTTTTACAAGTGTGATTTATCACAAAAAGATGAACTTTTAAAAACAATAAAAAGTATAAAATCTAAATATGATTCTATTTTTGCTCTTATTAATAATGCAGCTTTAGCAAAATTCACTCCTTTGGAAAATCAAAGTATTGAAGATTGGGAAAAGATAATAGCAATAAATCTAACTGCTCCTTATATTTTATCAAAAGAGTTTTCAGCACTTTTAAAAGAATCAAAAGGGCATATTATAAATATCTCTTCAACAAGAGCTTTGATGAGTGAAAGTGGAACAGAAAGTTATAGTGCTTCAAAAGGTGGTATAAGTTCACTTACTCACGCACTTGCAGTTAGCTTATCTCCAACTGTAAAAGTAAACTCTATAAGTCCTGGTTGGATAAATACTGATGTTAATTATAAACCAACCAACAGTGATGATGAACAGCACTTAAGTGGAAGAGTTGGAACTCCTTTAGATATAGTTGATACTGTAAAATTCTTACTAAAAAATAGAGGTTTCATCACTGGTGAAAATATAGTTATTGATGGTGGGATGACTAGGAAGATGATTTATAAGGATTAAGGATTTATATTCAATCTCATAGAGACTGGAATTTTAATTGTAAATAAAGCTCCAAATTTAGTATTTTTTACTTTTATATCTCCTTTAAAATATTTTTTTATAATTTCGTAGGAAATATATAAACCTAATCCTGTACCTTGACTTTGGTGTTTTGTAGTAAAGTATATATCAAAAACCTTTTCTAGGTCTTCTTCTTTTATTCCACCTGCATTATCTTCTATTTCAATACATATATAATTTTCATTTTTATAAACTTTGATTTTTATCCATTTTTTTAACTCTTCTTTTTTATTTAATAGTAAAAAATCTTTTGAATTTGAAATAATATTTAAAAGAACTAAAGAAAATTTTTGAGTATCACCAAAAATAAATAGCTTTGAGTCTATAATCTCTTTAGTTATTTTTATTTTATTGTGTCTAAAATTATGTTTTAACACCAGTAGAGTTTGATTTATATGCTTAACTTTCGCACCTAAAACCAAGCAATTTTCCAGTCACATCTCTTAATAGATCAATGATAGCTGTAAAATCCTCATTTCTATTGACAACTTCTTCAATTTTTGCAATCTCATCTAAAATAGCTAAAAATGCTTGCATAGCTATTGCTAGAGTATGAAGTTCACATTCTAAATCTTTAAACAATCCACCAATTGTTTTAGGTTCATTGCTGATACGATTTATATAGCTAACAACATTGTATGTAAAAAAAGATAGTGTAATTCTGGCTATCAAAGCTTCATAGATTCGATTCTCTTCTTTTCCGAATCCAAAGTGTTCACGAAGTTCTTTATACCCTTGTTCTATATCCCATCGTCTTTTATAAATATCTATAATCTCTTCATCACTAAGTATAAGATTGGTTGATACGATTGGTATTAAATTCTCTTTTGTTTTTATAAAAACAATTTTTAATTTACCAGCTTTTTTATGTTCAACTATGGTTGAAAAATACTCAAACTTTATCTTTTTGCCATATTGACCCATCTTGATAGATTTAAGCTTTTTAAATTTGTTATAGATGCCATCAAGGGTCTTTTTCTCTCCTGTAAAATTCCATATCCTGTCATTGTTTACCATTCTTGAAATGACTTGCAATCCAAGTTCATTCATAGTTTCTATAAATACAGGTTTAGAATACCAGCTATCTACAAGCAGATAATCTGCATATATACCACTAGCTACTGCTCTTTTAATCATCTCTATAGCAATTTGTGATTTCCCTTTTAAGCTTTCCAATCTTCGCTTATGTGCATTGGTTCGATGATCAATAATATTTGTAAACTCTTCTATCTTTACCCTTGCATAACTGTTCATAGCAATTGCAAAGTCCAACATAAAATTTGAATAACCATCACTATAGTTTAGTGATACAACATTTACACCTCTGATTTTTCTCTTTGCTTTATTGCTCCAAAGGTTGTCACAACTTCCCTCTATATTTTTACCAACTTTATCTTCAACAGTATCATCAAGTATAAGAACTCTTACTAGCTTTGAATCTTGCACTTTATGAAGTAGTGATAAGATCTTTAAAGAACTAAGAGATAATAGTTTTCTCCAATTATAAGAAGTATTGGAAAGTAATCGATAATATACATCTTTTTTGAAACTATCATTACTTTGATCCATAAAGGTTGATATTTTTTTATTCATAACCAGCATATATACAAAATGTAATACAACCATATGAACAGCAACTCCCTCTTTTTTAGAAAAATTGCTCTTGGTTAAAATAGTTTTCATATTTAACAAACGTAATGTTTCATAGATTGGATTTTTTAACTTATCGTTTATAATACCGATGATCTTGGATTCTATCTGCATTCTTACCCTTTAATATAATAGATATTATAGCTAAAAGTGCCTATTTAAGGGCTTTATTGAGAGTTCAAAATAGAAAAATATCATAGAAAAACAACTAAATTATTTTTATGTCAACAAGGATAAGATTATTAACTAAAGGAGTAATGTTTTAGGGAGATTTAGCTACAATTTTAATCAATTTAACGTGCGAAAGTTAAGTTATATGATTTTCTAAGTCAATATTTGTACAATTTTCTTCTTGTTTTAAGAAATCAGTAAAATTATTGATTGTTGAAGATAGATAGTTTGTTTTTTTTATTATTTCATCAAGTTGAGTTAAGTTTTGTTTTTCATTTTTAATTCCTAACTCTTTTTCTAGTTTTAATGCACTAGCAATTGTTGAAATTACTGATAATGGCTGTCTCCATTGGTGAGCAATATTAGACATCATTTCAGTCATTTGTTTTATATGAAATTGTTGTTCAAGTAATTTATCTTTTTTTCTATTCTCTTTTAATGCTTTATTGATTTTTTCTTCTAAGGTTTGATTTAGTTCTTTAAGCTCTTTCTCTTTTTTATTAGCTCTTCTAATTGATGGAATTACAATTATTAATGCTTCAAATAATAAGGTCAATAAAGTTCCAAAAAGTATAAATCTCTCTCGATTATGTAATTGTTTTATTTTATCTTCACTTTCTTTTTCAAATAAGTAAACGGCATCATTTAGTTTAGGAAGTAAATCATAAGATATACTTTCTATCTCTTTTAGTAAGATATAGTTTGGATTTATATAAAATTTATTTAAAAGGCCAACATAGTTTTGAACTTTTGTATGTAAATTAGTAGGCTTATCAAAATAAGTCTTGTATGTAGCATCAGAATTTAGATTTTTTATAATATATTCATGATCACTTTTCATTAAATCTATTAATTCTTTTAAGTGGTTTTTTAAAAGTATATCTTTTGATTCAAAATATCTTTTAGCAATTAATGTAGTCTTTTGGGATAACATTCTTTGCTTACCACTTAAATTAATAATCTTTCCATAAATCTCTTGACTATTAATCATTTTTGTCATTGTAAAATATGCAAAAAAAGACCATCCAGCAAGAGTTATAAAAACAATAATATAGATATTTTTTAAGTCAAAGACTTTTTTTATAGAATTTTTCATATTTTTTTCTTTATTTTAAGTAATAATACATATACTTAACTCAAAATTATAACAATTTATACTAGAAAAATAAAGTAAATACTGTATATAAAATATAAAAATAATAAATTAATATGGAAAAATAAATATTGAAGAAACTAAAAAATATATCTATTCTAGGTACTAGTAGTGATGCTGGAAAATCAACACTAACTTTTGTGATAGCAAAAATACTACAAAATAATGGCTATAAAACAATTCCTTTTAAAGCACAAAATGTATCAAATAATTCTCATGTTTGTGATGACAAAAGTGAAATAGCAATTGCTCAATACTTTCAAAGTGAAGTTTTAGGTGAAAAAACTTCATATCATCTAAATCCAGTTTTATTAAAATCTGGAAGAGGAAGTAGTGCTTCATTAATAGTTGAAGGTAAAGTTGTAAGCGATAAAGATGTAAGAGAATATTATAGAGACTTAGACTTACTAAAACCTGCTGTTAAAAGATGTTTTGAATACTTAGATTCAAAATATGATTGTATAGTAGCTGAGGGGGCTGGAAGTCCAGTAGAATTAAATCTTATGGATAAAGACTTGTCAAATATTTTTATAGCAGATACTTACAACACAAAGATTATATTAGTAGCTGATATAGAAAAAGGTGGAGTATTTGCTTCTATTTGGGGAGTTTATAATCTACTTCCTAAAAAGTTAAGAAACAATGTAATAGGAGTTATTGTTAATAAGTTTAGAGGTGATATGACACTTTTTGATGAAGGTGTTAGAATCATAGAAGAAGAGTTTAAAATCCCAGTTTTAGGAGTATTACCTTATGAGCCTTTTAATTTAGGTTTTGAAGATAGTGCTAGTTTACAAAACTTTGTTCAAAGTAAAAATGAAGTGAAGATTAGAGTAGGGGTAATAGCTTATCCTCATATGAGTAATTACAATGATTTTGAGGTTTTGATAGCTGATGAAGAAATACTTGTAGAGTTTGTTAGTTCAAATATTTCACTTGATAAATTTGATGTAATAGTTTTACCTGGAAGTAAACTTGTAATAAAAGATTTACAATGGCTAAAACAAAATGGCTTATTTGAGCAAATTAATGAATATAAAAAACATATTTTTACTATTTGTGGTGGATATGAAATGATGTTTGAAAAATTAGATGATAGTTTATGTATTGAAAATATCAAGCCAATTGTAGAAGATGGTTTTGGAGTTATTCCTGATGATATAGTGTTTGAGAAGACTAAAATTTTAGAGAAAAAATCTTATGAAATTTTTGGATATAAAGTTGATGGATTTGAAATACATCATGGTGTTTCTAAAAAAGATATGATGTTTTATGAGGGTGAGAAGTTCAAAGGTACATTTGTTCATGAAATATTTAATGATGATAAATTTAGAAATGATTACTTCAAATCTATAAATAGTGAGTATATAGGTTTTAACTTTAGTGAATATAAGAAAAATAGAGTTGATAGTTTTGTAAAAAGAATGGAAGAACATCTTGATGTTGATAGGATAATATCTAGTGTTTTATAGTATTGCATTATTTGCCTATATAATTGATTTTATATTTGCAGAATTTCCTCAGATAAAATATAAGCATCCTATTATATTTATGGGTGATTATATAAAGTGGTTTGAAAAGAAGTTCTATAAAGATTCTATACTTCAAGGTAGTTTTTTAACTATCAGTTTAGTCTCAATAATATTTATTATTAGTTTTTTTATTTCACTTATTGATAATGTAGTTATATTGGGCTTTTTAGCCTCTTTTACAATTTCACATAAAATGCTTTTTGACACAGTAAAAGATGTAATTAGTAGTGATAAAATTGATATAAAAAGAGAAAAGATCTCTATGCTAGTTAGTCGTGATACTAGTGATTTAAGTGATAGTGATGTAAATAAAGCAGCTATTGAAACATATGCAGAAAATCTAAGTGATGGAGTGATTGCACCATTGTTTTATTTAGTATGTTTTGGAATAGTTGGAGCTTTTGTTTATAAAGCTATTAATACCCTTGATTCTATGGTTGGATATAGAAATGATAGATATGAAAAGTTTGGTAAGGTAAGTGCTAAGTTAGATGATATAGTAAATTATATACCAGCTAGAATAACAGCAGTTTTAATTTCTATCTTATTACAGAGTAAAAAAGCATTTGAAAAGTTTAGTAAATATGGTAAAAAACATGAAAGTTTAAATGCTGGACTTCCTATCTCAGCAATGGCACTAGCTATAAATGTTAAACTAGGAGGACCCACTTCATATTTTGGTAAGGTTAAGGAAAAACCTTATTTTGGAGATGGAAAAGAAAATATTGAAAAAAGTGATGTATTAAAGTCACTCGATTTAAAAAAACGATTAGATATTTTTATAATAGTTATATTGATTTTAGGAGTTATAATTTGACTTATAATGAATGGTTTGAAAAACAAGGTAAACTTCATGCAGATGTAATGAAGAAACTTGTTGATAAAAGCGTTGATGAGGTAATCGAGTATTTTAGATTTGAAAATATGGTGAAAAATGAGCCAGATTTCTGTCCTTTATATAAAGAGAATAAAAAGTGTCATGATTATGAAGAACTAAACTGTTATTTATGTGCCTGTCCAAACTTTAGATTTAAAGATGAGGGATTTGAAGTAACACCTGAGGGTAAAACTTTATATTCAACTTGTGGAATAAACTCAAAAGATGGTTCTCAATATATTGGTGATGATTATATTCATCAAAATTGTTCTGGATGTATTGTTCCTCATAGGGAAAAATATATTAAAAAACATTTTTCACGAAATTGGTTCGAAGTTATGAACAAAGTTAGATGTGACAAAGGTAACTAAAGTTACTTTGTCATATCAATTATAAAGTAGTTTTTCCCATTTTCATACTTATGTAGTAATTTATACCCATGCATATTTACAATTGTTTTTACAATATATAATCCAAGTCCAAATCCATCAGACCTCTTTTCTTCCTGAGAAAAAGCTTCTGTATAATACTCCAATTCATTTTTTAATGGTTCACCAAGTGAACTAATCTCAATTTTTTCTTTATTTGCATTTATAACTGCATTTTTATTCGGAGAGAATTTAATGGCGTTGTCTATTAAGTTTTTAAGTGCAATTGAGAACATATAACTATCAGCTTCAAATGTAAAGTCTCTGATTTTAGCTGTTATATTTTCTGGATTTATCATCATAATTTCTAATGTTTTAGTATAAATATTAAAAAATCTTGTTACTTCTTTATAAATTATTGTATTTTGAGAAGTTAGTTTTTCTACCGTAGCTAACTCTTTGATAATATCATCCATTCTTTTAAATGCTTTTTGAAGGTTTTCTCTTGTTTTATCATCATCAAGTGTTTCAGCAATAAACATAGCTTTTGTAATTGGTGTTTTAAGTTCATGCATCATATTACGCATAAACAGATCTTTAGATTTTGATTGATTATTTATAGTTTTTATAGCTTCATCAAAACTTTTAGCAATAGTTCCAATTTCATCATTACTTATACATTTTATTTTTATATCTTTTTTTCCATTGGAAAACTCGATAATTTGCTTATTTAATATTTTTAATGGTTTTAATTTTCTTTTTAATATTTCATACAAAAATAAGAAGGTAATTATTGAAATAATAAATCCTATAATAATAACAGCCATACTATATCTATGATTTCTTGCATCTTTTAGCATTATATTGTAACCAAATTGCTGAACATAAATATAATAATCCTCATTATATTTATATACTCTATATGTTCCTAAATAGGTTTGAGTGATTGTTAATTCTTGGGCTTTTTTAATTATTTCTAACTTCTCTTCTCTTTCTTGTACAGGAGAAACTCTAAATTTTTTATATAAATCCAATAGAGTATCGCTAGTAGGTTGGTTTTGAAAAGCGGTTAAGAAATTTTCAGCAATTAGTTCATATCTATTTTGTAAAGAGAGTTCATGTTTTTGCTTATCATAAGTCATAAACATGGCAAATGTTATAAAAATAGATAAAAAAGCTAGGGAAAATATAATATTAACAAAAGTAGAAATGGAGATATTTTTTATCATATTAACTGATATCCAATACCTCTTACAGATTTTATGTATGTTTTTGAATCATCAATTCTTGATAATTTTGTTCTAATTCTTGAAATAATTACATCAATATTTTTTAAAGACGAATCATCTTCAATATTGTCACTTGCATAAATAAAATCTTCTCTAGCTACTACTCCATGATTTCTTTGTATAAGTAGTTTTAAAATATCATATTCTGCTAAAGTTAAAGTAAGGGCTTCACCCTTAAAATATATTTGCATATCATTTTCTCTAACTTCAAATATACTAATAGGAGTATTGTCATCTTTTGATTTTGAAGAATTCGAATCCATTCTTTTTAAAATAGTTTTAATCCTAGCTTGTAATTCTCTTGGATTATAAGGTTTTGGTAAATAATCATCAGCACCTCGCTCTAATCCCATAACTTTATCTAAAATATCATCTCTAGCACTTGAGATAATAATAGGAATATCTGATTTTTCTCTAATTTTTGGGATTAATTCTAATCCATCAATTTCTGGTAGAGTTAAATCTAAGATTAAAAGTTCAAAATCTTTATTTACACTTATCATAGATAAGCCCGTATATGGGCTATCTATATTAGTAACTTCAATATCAAATGATTTTAAATAGTCAGTGATGATTTGAGCAAGTTCTAAATCATCTTCTATCATTAATACTTTTATTATAGGGAATCCTTTTTTATTTAATTACAAATAGAATTGTTTGACCATATCTATTTACGTAAATTCTTTTGTGTTTATTAGCATATTTTTTTAATGCTGTTTCAACATTTGTAAAATTTTTAACTTCAATATCTTCAATTTGAATAATAATATCACCTGCTTGGAAACCAGTTTTTTCTGCATTTGATTTAGGTTCAACTGAAGAGATTAAAATACCATTTATTCCTGAAGGCAATCTATATTTCTTTTGATTTTCTAAATTAATCTCACTTAATGTAAGTCCACCTAAAACTTTTCCATTATCACTTTGAATTTTGATTAAACCTGCTCTATCACCTAAAACAATATCTAACTCAATATTCTTACCATTTCTTTCTAATTTTATCTCAACTTCTTGATCTGGTTTAAACGAAGCAATTATATTTTGTAAAGATGTTCTATCAACTACTTTTTTACCATCAACTGAGTAGATTAAATCTCCTCTTTTTAAACCATATTTATGAGCAGGAGTATCTTCAGCTACATCAAGTACTAAAGCCCCTTGTTTTTTTCTATAAACTTTTGCTGTATCACTATCTAAATCACTAATAGATACACCTAAGTATCCTCTAGTAACTTTCCCATCTTCAACAAGTTTTTTTACTACATCTTTTACCATAGCAACTGGAATTGCAAATCCAATACCATTATTACCACCTGATTTTGAGATGATGGCAGTATTAATACCAATTAAAGCACCTCTTGAATCAACTAAAGCACCACCAGAGTTTCCAGGGTTTATAGAAGCATCAGTTTGAATATAGTTTTCATATCTATTAATTCCAACTTTATTTTTGTTAAGGGCTGAAATAATACCTTGAGTTACTGTACTACCAATACCAAATGGATTACCAATAGCAAAAATCATATCACCAATTTTTAAATCAGTTGAATCACCTAATTTAATTGGAGTTAAATTTTTACCTTCAATTTTTATAACGGCTAAATCACTATCAGAATCTTTACCAATTAATTTTGCATTATACTCTGTTGTATCATCACCTATTGTTACAGTGATCTCTTCAGCGTTTTCAATTACGTGATTATTTGTAACTATATATCCATCTTTTGAAAGTATAACACCAGATCCTAAAGATCTTTGAATTCTATTTTGTTTAAATTGTTGACCAAATTGGTCTCCAAAAAATCTTTGGAAAAATGGGTCATTGAACATTTGTAAAGGCAGATTATTTATTGAATTATTTACATGTCTTTTTGCTGAGATATTTACAATAGAATGAATAGAATCTTTTATACTATCATTAAACGATAAAATTTGATTTTGTGTATTTGGAACAACTCTTTGTGGATTTTTATCCATTATTTCAAAATCTATTGAATCTGCAAATAGTTGAGAAACAAGTAATGTTGAAACAATAAAAAGCATTTTTTTCACTTCACGTCCTTTTAAATTTTTTATATTTTAGATTGTAAAGTATTAGAGTAAACTATTTTTCAATCAATAGTTAATAAAAAGTTAACTAAAACAGGGCATTAAAGCCCTATTTTATATCTTATAAATCAGTTTTTAAAACTGCACCAGAACTTGCGTTTGTAACTAATGCTCTATATTGTCCTAACCAAGAAGAGTTAAGAGGCTTTTTAAGAGGTTTGAAGTTTGCTTTTCTTTTTGCAATCTCTTCATCACTTAAATTTACCGATAAAATATATTGGTCAACATCAATATGAATTTCATCACCATCTTGTAGTAAACCAATCATACCACCTTCTGCTGCTTCTGGACTTACGTGACCAATACTTGCACCTCTAGTAGCCCCACTAAATCTACCATCAGTAATTAATGCAACTTTATCTCCAAGTCCCATTCCCATAATAAGTGAAGTAGGAGCTAACATCTCTTGCATACCTGGACCACCTTTTGGTCCTTCATATCTAATAACTACAACATCACCAGCTTTTACTTTACCTTCTACAATACCTTTGATAGCTTCAGGTTGTCCATCAAAACATACAGCTTTTCCTGTGAAAACTCTATCCCCTGTAATACCAGCAGTTTTAATTACAGCACCTTGCTCTGCTAAGTTACCATATAAAATAGCTAATCCTCCAACTTCACTATATGGATTATCTATTGTATGAATAATATTTGTATCTTTGATATATGCATCAGCAATTTTTTCTAAAGTTGACTCACCAGTGATTGTTAAGTTATCAATTAAGATATCATCACCTCTTTTTGTCATCTCTTTCATAACTGCATTAACTCCACCAGCTTTATTAATATCTTCCATGTGAACAGTTGATAAAGATGGAGAAATCTTAGCAATATGAGAAACTTTTTTAGAGATACTATTAATATCTTCTAAATTGAAGTTTACTTTTGCTTCTTTTGCAATTGCTAACATATGTAAAACTGTATTAGATGAACCACCCATTGCCATATCAACAGCAAATGCATTTCTTACAGCGTTCTCATTTAAGATATTAGTTAATCTGTATTTTTCTCTTGATTGTTCATCTTTTGCAATTTCACAAATTCTTCTAGCTGCTTTTCTGTACAACTCTTCTCTTTCAGGCGTTAATGCTAAGATAGTACCATTTCCAGGAAGTGCAATTCCCATTGCTTCCATAAGTGTATTCATAGAGTTTGCTGTAAACATACCAGAACATGAACCACCACTTGGACATGCATTACACTCAATATCTTTTAACTCTTCATCACTCATATCACCTTTTTCATGTTTACCAACAGCTTCAAAAGCAGTTGCTAAATCAATAGGAGTTCCATCTTTTGTATAACCTTTTTCCATTGGACCACCTGATACAAATACAGTAGGAACATCAACTCTTAATGCACCCATAATCATACCTGGTACAATTTTGTCACAGTTAGGAATAGCAATCATTGCATCTAATTTATGTGCATTCATTACAGTTTCAATAGAGTTTGCAATTAATTCTCTTGATGGAAGAGAAAATAACATACCATCATGTCCCATAGCTATACCATCATCCACACCAATTGTATTGAATTCAAATGGTACACAACCATTTGCTTTAATCTCTTCTTTTATAATTGCTGATACTTTATCTAAGAAAAAGTGTCCAGGAATTAATTCAATAAAAGAGTTTGCAACTCCAATAAATGGTTTATCAAAATCTTCGTCTTTTAAACCAGTAGCTCTTAATAATGATCTATGAGGCGTTCTATCAAACCCTTTTTTTACTTCATCACTTCTCAATTTATATCCTTTTTTACGGCTTTTTTATGGCATGCATTATACATTTTTTGATTTTCATTTTTTATTAAATGAGAAAATTTTTAAATTTTTTTAAAAAACTCTTGACAAAGAAAAAAAAATCTATTATAATTCCAGTCCAATTTGAGAAGAACATCTTCAAAAATTGTCTTTAAAAGTGCGAGTGTGGCGGAATAGGTAGACGCGTGGGACTTAAAATCCCATTCCGGTTTCGGAGTGTGAGTTCGATTCTCACCATTCGCACCACTTTTTTATTTTTGTGTAGAGAGTTGCCAGAGTTGGTCGAATGGACCGGTTTTGAAAACCGGCGAGGTTCACGCCTCCGAGGGTTCGAATCCCTTGCTCTCTGCCACTTTTTTTAATCATTTTATCTTGTTGTTGTTAAAATGATTTTGCTGGAGGTATAGCAAAGTTGGTAATGCCCGGGATTGCAAATCCTGTATGCGTCGGTTCGAGTCCGGCTACCTCCTCCAATTTATAATTCAAACAAGTATAATTAAAAATGTAATATTTTTTGCTAATTTTTGTCCGGCTTTGACCAGATTCTATTAGGGTAATATGTATTTATAATTAGAGTTTTTTATTATAAAACATATTAAATAAGGGAAAAAAATGGCAAATTTAGAAAATGGAACAGTAAAATGGTTTAATAGTGAAAAAGGATTTGGATTTATTCAACCAGATAATGGTGGAAAAGATTTATTTGTACACTTTAAACAAATTAATAACACAGGTTATGGAAGAGTATCATTAGAAGATGGTCAAAAAGTATCATTTGAAATAGGTGAAGGTCAAAAAGGTCCTCAAGCTCAGAACGTAACTGCTTTATAATATTTAATTTTATATGGCAAAAAGGGAAGGTAGTTTTACTATCTTCCCTTTTTTTATTTATAAAATTATACTTTTAAAGGGCTTTTCAAATATAATATCATTATTTAAAAAGGATCAATCATAAAATTTTTAATTTTAATTATTTTTTATATTAATTGTCTTTTTGCTTTACCTGAAGAGTTCAATGAAGAACGTTATAAATTAGGTGAGAAACTTTTTGAAGAGAAATGTTTTGCATGTCATTTAAAATCTACTTATAAGCAAGAGTACTTTGATGATTTTTTAAAAGATGGGGACAAAACTTTTAAGCTTTTAGCTCCAGCTGGTAATCAGATTTTAAATGAGCTTAAATTAAAAGTTAGAAGGGATACTTCTATTAAAACTCAATTAGAAGAGACAAGCGAACTTTTGATTGAGTATACATTTAATCCAGATATAATGCCTAATCTTGAAAATAGTGTTACCGATGATGAAATAAGAGATATTAATTATTATTTATATTTTATTGATGATTATTGATAATTAGTTTTTTTAAATTCCTATGTTATCATATTCAAAAAAGATGAGTTATTATGAATATTGAACAAAAATTAAAAAAGATTTCTTCACTAAAAGAATTAAGTCAATATGCCGATTACTCTTTAATTGATACTTTGACTTCTGACCCTCAGGCTTCAAGTGATGGAAAAAATCACTATCCAAGAGAAGTTTTCAATGGACACTATGTACCTGTAAATCCTACACCTATTCCAAATCCTATCTATATCTCTCATAGTAAGAGTTTCTTTGAAGAACTTGGATTTGATAATTCTTTAGCTTTAGATGAAGAGTTTATGAAAATGTTTAGTGGTGACATCTCAAGTGTTCCAAAACCTCTTAAAAATATCGGTTGGGCAACTGGATATGCCTTATCTATTTATGGAACAGAGTACTATGCTCAATGTCCATTTGGCACAGGAAATGGATATGGTGATGGTAGAGCAGTTTCTGTTTTAGAAGCTGTACTAAATGGTAAAAGATGGGAAATGCAACTAAAAGGTGGTGGCAAAACTCCATATTGTAGAGGTGCAGATGGACGTGCAGTTTTACGTTCTAGTATTAGAGAGTTTTTAGCACAAGAACACATGCATGCATTAAACATCCCTACAAGTAGGTCACTTACTTTATACACTTCAAATGATGAGACAGTAAATCGTCCTTGGTTTAATGAAAACTCACATTCAAAAGATCCAGAAGTTATGATAGAAGAGACAGTTGCTATCACTACTAGAGTTGCCCCATCATTTTTAAGGGTTGGCCAGCTAGAGCTTTTTGGAAGAAGAGCTAGAAAAAATGAACATCCAAATGCAAAAGAAGAGTTAAAACAAATTGTTTTACATGCTATTAGTAGAGAGTATGGTGAAGAGATAGAAGAAGATTTAGATTTTGAAGAGAAGATAATATTATTTGCATTAAAATTTAGAGATAGACTTACATCACTTGTGTCAAACTGGATTAGAGTTGGATATTGTCAGGGAAACTTTAATAGTGATAATACATCAGTTGGTGGATACACTTTAGATTATGGGCCATTTGGATTTATTGATGACTTTGACCCTAGATATCAGCCTTGGACTGGTGGAGGCATGCACTTTTCCTTTTTTAATCAGAGTGAAGCTGCTAGAAAAAATTTTAATATGTTTTGTTCTAGTCTTATGCCACTTTTAGAAAGCAATCAAAAAGCTTTAGAGAATCTAGCAGGAATTAGAGATGGTTTTGCTAAAGTGATGAATGAAAAGATGGATAAGATGTGGGCATTAAAACTAGGATTAGAAAAATTTGATGAAAGACTTTTTAATCAACTTATTGCTTTAATGATTGAGTCAAGTGCAGACTATACAATATTTTTTAGAGAATTATCAAAAATTCCAAAAGATATTTCACCGTTAGAAGTTTGTTTTTATCATAACCTAGATGAAAATCTAAAATCAAAATGGTCAATATGGTTAGATAATTGGAAAAGAAAATTAACAGCAACAAGTGAGCAATTAAAAAATATAAATCCTAAATATACATTAAGAGAGTGGCATTTAGTAGATGCTTATGAAAAAGCTTATGATGGGGATTACAGTTTAGTGCATGAATTGCAAGAAGTTATGATAAAACCATACGAAGAACAATCAAAAGAGATTGAAGAGAAGTTTTATATGAAAAAACCATTGGAGCTATTTGATATAGCAGGTATTTCTCATGTAAGTTGTTCTTCATAACATTTTTAAAAGAGTTATAAAATGAATTCGAAATATAAAATAGCAATTATTATAGGTGTATTATTAGTAGTTTTATCTATATCCATTACAAGTATTAATTATTTTGTTTCTTTAAATAATACTCAACAACAATTGAAAAATCAGGCATTGCCTCTATCTTTAGATAATATATATACTGAAATACAAAAACATATAATAGAACCATATTTAGTTTCATCAATGATGGCAAATGATACATTTGTTCAAGATTGGTTAATTAATGATGAAGAAAACTATAAAAAAATAGAGAACTATTTAAGTGCAATAAAAAATAAGTATCAAATGTTTACTACTTATTTAGTCTCAAATAAAAGTAAAAACTACTATACGCAAGATGGTTTTATAGAAACTATGACTAGAGATAATCCTAGTAATAATTGGTATTTTAGTTTTAAACAAAAAAGTAAAAACCATGAAATAAATTTAGATTTTAATAAAAATCTTTCAAATTCATTAATAATGTTTATAAATTATAAGATATTTGATAGAGATTACTCTTTTTTAGGAAGCACAGGTGTTGCTATAAAAATTTCCTATATAAATGATATGTTAAAAACTTTTAGACAAAAATATCATTTTAAAGTGTTTTTTATAAATAAAGATGCTGATATAGTTTTATCTGAAAAAGATAATTTTAAGTATAGTAGCTTAAGTGAGATAGATTATTTAAATAGTATTAAAGATGATTTAATATCAAAAGAATCAAAATCTTTTGAATACCAAGTTGATGGTAAAGAACATATCTTAAACACTAAATACATTCCCGAACTAGACTTGTATCTTTTGGTTGAGGCAAAAACAGAAGATTTTCTTGTACATGTAAAAGATATTTTTTACTTCAACTTAATTATTTCATTGTTTATCTCTTTTTTTATAATCATAACTTTAGTATATTTGATAAAAAATTATAATAAAAAATTAGAGCATTTAGCAGATTATGATATGTTAACAAGTCTTAATAACAGAAGATCTTTTAAATCAAAACTAAGTAGGCAAATATCAATACATCAAAGAAATAAAAACTCTTTAAGTTTGGTTTTTATTGATATAGATGATTTCAAAACTATTAATGATAATTTTGGACATGAAGTAGGAGATAAGGTTTTAATTAGAATCTCTAATATTTTAAAAAATAGTGTTAGAAAGTCTGATTTAGTTGCTAGATGGGGTGGTGAAGAGTTTATAATTGTTTTCATAAATAGTACATTAGAAGATTCAATTGTATCAATAGAAAAGATTAAAGGATTAATTCAAAGTGATTATTTATTAACTGAACTTGCAGGTTCTGATATAACTGCTAGTTTTGGAGTTACACAATTAAAAGAGAAAGATTCAATCGATTCTATTATAAACAGAGCAGACCAAGCAATGTATAGATCAAAAAGAACAGGAAAAAATAAAATAGAGAGTATATAATTGAGCCACTTGCAGATTATAAAAAACAACCCGTAATTTAAGCTGATTTAAATTTTAAAAAGTTGAATCAAACTTCAGATAAGTTATAATTTTTTACTACAAAAATTTAACAGAAGAGCGATTCAACTTATGGAAATTATTCTACCAAAAATATCTTCAAGTCTATCTAAAATGTGGACTAAGGTTTTAAATCTTGAAAATTCACTTTTTCCTTCTTTGAAAAGAGAGCTTCAATTAGAAGAGTTGTCAAATAAAGAGCAAAAGCTTATTAAGATATTAGACTTTGCTGCGATTGAAAAAAATATCACTGTCGTATCTATTACAAACACTCCAAAGCATAGAGAAGAGATTGCACGAGCATTTATTGCAAAGAGTGTTTACAATATCCAAACAACCAGAGACCTTATCGATAGACTTCATAGTGATAGAACGCTGAGGATCTTGTGTGGGTGGAGATATAAAAACGATATTCCAAGTGAGTCTAAATTTAGTAGAGTCTTTAAGGAGCTCAGTGAGCTTAAAATTGCACAAAAGACGCATGAGCAGTTTGTGAAGGAGTATCTAAGGGATACACTCTTTTTTTATAATGCAAGTGATGCAACAAAAATACCACTGAGAGAAAAACCTGTAAAAGTAGAAAAAGAAAAGTTTAAACCAAAAAGAAGAGGACGACCTAAAAAAGGTGAAACAAGAGAGCCTAAAACACCCAGTATCTTGCAGCAACAAGAAGATATGAAAACCACAAAGCAGATGCTATCTTTGGTATCAACGCAGTGTGGAGTTGGAAGAAAACAGAATTCCAAAGGCAACTTTGAAACATGGATAGGAGGGAAACTCCATATCAGTGTAGTAGATGGAGATATCCCTATTACTGCTATTTATTCAGGGGCAAATGTTCATGATAGCTCAGTAGCACTTCCTCTTATAAACGAGACAAGCAAAAAAGTATCATATCTTTATGACTTACAAGATGCAGGATACGACAGCAATATTATCAGAGATTTTTCCAAAAAACTAAATCATAGACCGCTTATTGATATCAATCCGAAGAACTCCAAAGAGTTAAAAGAAAAAATTCAACTTATAAAAGATGAAAAAAAGAAATTTAAAATTCTAAACCTTACTCAAAGTTTAGATACCCATCACTATAATCAAAGAAGTATGGTTGAGAGAGTCAATAAATACCTCAAAGAAGACTTTGGATGCAGTAATATTTATTATAAAGGAGCTACAAAAGTAGCTTCTGTTTTAGCATTTGGTATTTTATCAGTTTGTATTCATCAGAGTTTGAAACTGGTAACATAACTTTTAGCTAAAAACACTAAAAATTAGCCATTTTTAAAACTCAACCATCAAGCACGCACCCAATAATAGTTTTTTATCTAAAATTGACCCATAAAGCGGTAAAATGATTAAAAGTTTAAAAGATCTGCTTGATAAGCTTAGTAGGTTTACAAATTCACTAGTTTATGATGGTGGAATTTGCAAGCGGCTCTTATAAATATCATAATAGTTTAAAGTTAATATCCACTCTTTAAACTCTTGTAATTTTCTTGCTGCATAAAGTCCACCAATTAAAGCTCCCATAGATGAACCCGCTATTGATTTTATCTCATATCTTTGTGATTCAAGAGTCTCAATAACTCCAATATGAGCATAACCTCTAGCACCTCCACTTCCTAAAGCTAATGATATAGTTTTACTTTCTTTTATTTTCAAATATTTTTCCTCTTCAATTAGATTGTGAGCATAACAATAAACTGTTATTAAAACTAGGGTTAAAATTATTCTTATACTTTTTATTATCTATTTTAAATTTAATCGAAGATATAAGTATAAGAAAGACCAACCCATCTATCATAATCTTTATCCTGTAAAGCTGTATTCATCTGATCAAATTTTATAGAATAAATTGAATTACCATTATAATAATTAAATTTTATCCCCTCTCCAAAAAAATCTTTATCTCTATTTATATTGTATTGATCCTTATACTCATCTAGTATGTAAAAATAATCCAGATACTCATAATATATGTTAAAAGCAATATCCCAACCATTTGTTTTTTGAAGATTTATTTGTGAGTTAATGAAATTATCTGGATAGTTATTACCATATCTAAAAGACAAAATAGTTAATAAATCCCTTTTTGCATTACTTAATTCAGTATAAAAATTGTATGAAAAGTCTATTTTGTTTTTTTCAAACTCTTTTTTATATAACCTATGACCAAAATCATAAGAGACACCATAAATAGTTTTATCTCCTATTTGATTATCCCATCCTTGTGGATCATTTGCAGGAAGAATTGAATGTAGTCCCTCTTGAAGTTCTTGTGCATAAGCATACTTTCCTATATGTCCTAAAATAAGACCTAATGAATGATAATAGTTATTTGTAAATTTATAAAAATTATACTCTGTTTTTATGTATCCAGCATAGGGCATATCATAATCAGAAATATTTTTACTTTTAATATCATCAGGTGTATATATATCATGATTTATTAAAAAATTAAAACTATCATAATACTCACTGTCCATATTATCATACATCCATGACAACTTCATGTTATTTGTTAAATGCCTATCAGTATCATTGATAACATCATTTTCCATATGAAAAAGAAAAGAGTCGGCAAAAGTTAAATTAAAGCAAATTAAAAACAAAGCATATTTTTTCATTTAGTATCCCTATTATTTCACTTGTCCTACTTCATAAAATTTTCTAAAAAATTTATCAACTGGATTAATAAGTTTATAAATAACAGGAACAACTAAAAGTGTTAATATCATAGAACTAATAAGTCCCCCAATAATAGGTACTATCATAGGTGCAATCATCATAATCATAGATATGACAGAAAATACTTTTGCACCTTCTCTTCCATGATAGATATCCCTTACAATAGCACTGGTATTTACAACAGCAAATCCACCTCCAAGGGCTTGAAAAAATCTAAAAACCCAAAGTTGTTCAACACTAGAAGATAAACTAATTAAAAATGAGAAAATAATATATACAACTAATCCTGAAAAAATAAATATTTTTCTTCCATATCTGTCTGAAAGTGGACCACCTATTAATTGACCTAAGGCAAAACCTAAAAGGTATATGCTTAAAGTTATCTCTATTTGATCTATAGAGGTATAAAAATATTCAGACATCTGAATAAATGAGGGTAGATACACATCTATAGCCAAAGGAGTTATAGAAGTTAGCATAGCTAAAATCACTACAAAACCTTTTGGCATAATATATTTTTCATTTATATTCATTTAAGCTCTTTATTATTACAAATATTATTAAGCCAAAGTGAAACATTATTTAATATATTAAATAATGCATTATTTAGAGATTTGACTCCACCATATGAATCTAAAGTTTTAGTATCTATTTTGGATGTAAAAGTTTTTGAATCTACAATTTTATTTGTATGATTATCTATTAAAGATACTTGAATAACAGCTTTTACATAAGATGATTTTAAATCTTCACTGAAATATTGTTTAAAATCGATTATATTACTTTGTAAAATATAATCATCTTTAGTTATAGATTTATAACTTTGTACACTTTTAAAAATATCTAATTGATTTATCATATTAGTTAAATGAAATGAAACCATTTGATTAACGGGTGTGCTCCATCTAGCTTTTGAAAAAGGGTATTGTTTATGTTTTCCCTCAATATAGTTCATTTGTGTACTCATAAGAGTATTATCACTAAAGGATTGATTCACTTTGAGTGTTTTCTCTTTACACTGCTGTGAACCTTGGGCTTTTTGAAACTTTTCTATCTCAATTTTATACTCTGTGATATATGGCTGTTTTACAGCACATCCTGTCAATAAAATGATAAATACAAATACTGTAATAGTTTTTAACATGGGTTACTCTCCTGGACCTTTTTTAATCTCTTCTGTTTTAAAAATAATATCAGCTGGGCTTCTATTATAATTCTTCAATGACTCTTCAAGCTTTATCATAAGACTCTCTAGCTGTATCAAGGTATTATTAAGATTTGGTATGGTGTCTTTTGTGATCTCTTTAAAATTAAAATCCCCATTTACAATAGCTTTTTGCAGTTCGTTCATCGTAGCTCTTAAGGCTAAAAAACTTTGTGTGATCGAATCTAGATCTTGAAGAAAGCTTGTTTCAAAAGCACCTGTGTCACTTACTAGTTGATCTATTCTTGGGATAAGATTATCAGTTTTTTGAGTGATATTGTCTGCATTTTCTAAAATACTATGAAAATGGTTTATACTCTTTTCATCAAGGAGTTGTTCAAGTTTTGCCATAAATGATGCTGATTTGCTTAAAAGGATTGCTATTTGTTTTTGATTTTCATCATTTAAAAGATCTTCCCCTTTATTTAAGACATTGACAACCTTTTCAGAAACACTTCCCATAGAATTTTCAATATTTTTAAATAATGAAGGGGTTGTTTTTATAATAGGATACTCCTCCCCTTCTTTGGTTTTTAAAAATGGAGCATTATTATCTCCTAGATCAAGATTGATATAACTGAGTCCTGTGATCCCTTGGGAGGTAAGTTTTGCCACAGTTTGCTCTTTTACAGGGGTGGTTTTTAAAATAGTGATCAGGA
Source organism: Malaciobacter pacificus (assembly GCF_004214795.1). Lineage (NCBI taxonomy): Bacteria > Pseudomonadati > Campylobacterota > Epsilonproteobacteria > Campylobacterales > Arcobacteraceae > Malaciobacter > Malaciobacter pacificus. The sequence continues at coordinate 2,418,640 of NZ_CP035928.1, read as the reverse complement.
CTTCTACTTGTTCAGTATTTTTTGGATTTATTCTAATATCAGAAACTTTTCCTACATCAATACCTCTATATTTTACCACTGAATCAATATTAAGCCCCAAGACCGATTCATTAAAACGGATAAGGTATTGTTGTGTTGTATCTTCTTTGGCTGGTTTAAGTAACCAATAAGAAAATGAAAAAATCAACGTAAATCCGATAATTACTAAAAATCCTACAAATGTATAATTAACCTTATTGTTCATCTTAAATACCTTTTTTAAAAAATCTATCAATAAATGGACTCTGCACTGAGTCTATATGATCAAATGAGCCCTCATAAATAATCTTTTTATTATCAATAACCGCAAATCTATCCAAAGTATCATAGATAGATTTTAGATCATGTGATACCATCACTATGGTTAATCCCAACAGTTCTCTTAAGTTTAAGATCAAGCTATCAAAATCCCTTGCTGAGATAGGATCAAGTCCACTTGTAGGCTCATCTAAAAACAAAAGCTTTGGATCGAGAGCTAAAGCTCTTGCAAGAGCTGCTTTTTTTTTCATACCTCCACTTATCTGTGAAGGATAAAGATCAATATCGGAGAGTTGTAACCCTACGATACTAATCTTAAATTTAATGATCTCTTGTATCATAGTATCTTCTAGATCAGTATATTCTTTTAAAGCTAAAGCAATATTTTCTCCTATTGTTAAAGAGGAAAACAAAGCACCAAACTGGAAAAGCACACCCCATTTTTGTCTTAAAAACTGTGCGTCATCTACACTAATATGATTGAGATCATTTCCTAATATCTCTATAGTTCCCCCTTGGAACTCTTCTAACATAACTATTTGTCGTAATAAAGTAGTTTTCCCACAGCCACTTGGACCTAAGAGTCCATAGATTTCACCTTTGTTTATACTAAGGTTTAAACCATCATGAACCACTTTATCTCCAAAAACAGTTCTTACCCCTTGTACTTTTATGATCTCTTCCATTAGATACCCAAATTTGTAAAGATAATAGAAAATACCGCATCACAAATAATAACGGCAAAAATAGATTCCACTACACTTTTGGTCGTGTTGTATCCTATACTTTGTGTATCATCTTTTACCATCAAGCCTCTATAAATAGCGATAGATGCGATTAAGATAGCAAAAAATGGACCTTTAAAAATACCCACTAAAAAATGTCTTATCTCTATAACATTGCTAAACCTATCTAAAAATAGCTCAAAACTGATCCCCAAATTTACATTTGCGATCAACATCCCACCTAATATAGCAGAAATATCAGAGATAAAAATCAAAACAGGCATCATAATGATCAAGGCAAACACTCTTGGTAAAACCAAAAACATATGGGGATCAAATCCCATTGTACGCATAGCATCCAACTCTTGTGTGATCTTCATCGCTCCTATTTGTGCAGTAAATGCTGAACCACTTCGCCCAGCAATGATCACTGCAGTGATCACGGGAGACAACTCTCTTAACATAGAAAGACCTATCATATCTACTATAAAGATATTGGCTCCATACAGACTTAATTGATTGGCGGATTGATATGCTATCACTATCCCAACAAGAAAACTGCTCAGTGCAACTATAAAAAAAGCTTTTATAGCACTTTCATTTATCTCAAATAATATCTCTTTATATCGTATGGTTTTTGGTTTTTTTAGTATATAAAGTATATGGATAAATAACTCTCCCAAAAATGATAAAAAAGATAAAAGAGTCAGATAATAACTATACACTGTTTTTCCAAGTGATTTGATCATATTATCTTTCTTTTTCAAAGGTGTTGTTGAACTGCTTTGCATTGTATCTTGAATAAGTTTTAAGGTTTTTTCTACCTCTTCACTCTCAGTTTTTATTTGTATATTTTTGTTTTGTTGTAATAATTGATTATTGAGATCATGAATAAAGATTGCAGAAGCAGTATCTATAAAATCTAAATTTGTGAGATCAATTGTTATAGTAGTAACTTGAGAAAAATTTATATCATCAATCAAAAGCTGATATTTATGAATCTGATATAAGGTAAACTCTCCATTAAATAAAAGCGTCAAGCTATCATCTTGTATATCAAGTTTTAAAAATGAAGTTTTCAAGAGTTCCCTTTGTTTGATAAATTATCTTTTAAAAGCATTGAAACCCAATGGTATTTTTTAGAATTTTCACAAGCTAAATCAATAATCAAAGTTAAAGGGACAGCAAGAAACATCCCTAAAAAACCAAATATCCATCCCCAAATCACCATTGAACTAAAAACAACAAAAGTAGATAAGTTTAATCTATCTCCCATGATCTTTGGTTCTAAAAAATTTCCAACTACTATATTGACCACTAAATATCCCAATGAGATCAATACTGTATCAATCATAGTGAGTTGTAATAAAGAGATAAAAATAGCAAAAAATGCTGCTATAAGTGATCCTATACTAGGGATATAGTTTAATATAAAAGCTATTAAAGCGAAGAAAAAAGCATGGGGAAGTTGAAAATAAGATAATAATATCCAGATAAGAAACCCCGTCAATAAAGAGGTGAGTGTTTTAATTAAAAAATATCTATTGATGCTTTTAAAAAAAGTATCTATTATATTTTGATTCTCTTTTACATGTATAAGATGACTTAGCTTTTCTAAAATAGTATTTGATTCTAGTAATAAAAACATTAGTAAAAGAATAGTTAAAGATATATCCAAAAGGATATTCCCCATATTACTAAAAAAACCTGTGATATATCGGATCAGTTTGCCTGGTTCAATCGCTTTTATGACACTTCCCCATTCAAAAGATATATTAAACTGTTCAAAAAACAGGATAACTTTTGGGATCATCTCTTCATATTTATTTTGATAAAAACCAAGGTTTTGAATAATATCTTGATTTGTAGAGATAAAATAGGAGCTAAATAAAAATAGCATAAAAACAATAATAGAAAGTACCACTAAAGTACTGAATAGATTAGGTATAGAATATCTATTAAAAAACTTGATTAGTGGTAAAAATATAATAAAAAGAAAAAATGCTGTTAAAAAAGGCAAAATTATACTACTTCCTAGTTTTAATCCAACTATTATGATAATAAGATATGCCAAGGTAGCAAAAATATTTTTTTGTTCAGTGAGTATCATTGTTTTTCTCTTTTTTTAAATCTATAAACCAAAATAACCCTAAAGCAATTATCGCTCCAACCGTATCAGCTAACATATCCTTTTGAGCATCCCAAATATCCCCTTGAGAACCTAAAAACTCTATTCCTGTATTTCCGCCCTCTATTACAGCATATGCCCATTCTATTATCTCATAACTTGCTGCAATACTCATAATAAAAAACAAGCCAAAGAAAGAAGCGATAATTTTATTTGTATAGTGTTTTCGTACTAAAAACTCCACCATAGGATACGCATAAAAGCCTACCACAATATGACCTATTCTGTCAAAATGGTTTCTTTCAAAATGAAATAGCTCCGTTATAAAATCAAAAGGGACATTTGCAAAAGTATAATGTCCTCCAATAGTATGCCAAAACAGCCATAGTGACATTAAAGTATACGAAAGATTAGAAAATCGAAAGCTTTTATAAGTACTTATCAATAATAAATAGACAGCAACTACAGGGATAACTTCTACTATCCATACACTTCTATCAATAGGGTTTAAACCCAAAAGAATAAAAAATATTAAAAATATTACTGCCAAAATATGGGGGTAATGTCTCATTTTAAAACCTCTTTAGCTGCTAGTTTACCAATCTCTATCATTTGATATGCTTTTGTAAACTCATAAAAAGAACAACTTTCTCTTGATATATCAATGATAATATCAGCTTTATGATTTTGTATATAATATTTTGACAATACACTTTGAGCAGAATCTAAGGTCATACGTAATATTGAAGAGATATCATGTTTTATATCTTTTGGTTTTTGTTTATTTTTTTTACGTATCCAATTGAGTCGATATTTATCCGCAACACTACGTAACTCTTTTGGCAGTTTTTTTGGCAACAGACTTTCTGCTTTATTTAATAAAGTATTAAATTCATTATATAAAATCTCTTCCCTTGTAAACTGCTCTTTAGGAATTTCTATTATGTAAGTGTTTTTAATATTTGCATCTAAGTTAACGGCTATTTTTAAATCTGTTGCATCTTGTGAGATGAGATTTATAGGTAATGGGTTTAAAACTCCCCCATCTACTAAAATTTTATCATTTTTGTATACGGGAATAAAAATAGTGGGAATAGCGATAGAGGCTCTTATTGCATCTATTAATCTTCCTTTTTCAAATACTATGGTTGTTTGTGTGTTTAGATCTGTTGCTACTGCTTTGTACTTTATGGGTAAATCTTCAATATTAACATCCCCTATAAATGTTTTGATTTTATCAAATACTTTTTCAGCATCTACAAGTCCCCCATCAACGAGTGAAATCCCCAACAATTTGTATATATCGTAATAGTCAAGATTTAATACCCATTGTTTATACTCTTCTAGTTTTCCAACTGCATACAAGCCCCCTATCAAAGCTCCCATGGATGATCCAGCTATTGACTTTATCTCATAGCCTTTTTTTTCTATAGTTTCAATTACCCCTATATGAGCGTATCCCCTTGTCCACCACTGCCTAAAGCTAATGATACTGTTTTATTATTTTGTAGATCCAAAGTAGTTTCCTTTTTTAATCAAAAAATATAAGTATAAGAGATCCCAAACCATCTATCATGATCTCTTTTTTGTAAATGTATATTCATATGCTCAAAATTTAAAGAATAAATAGAGTCATCTCTGTAAAGGTTAAACTTAATTGATCCTCCCGTCAAGGTTTCATCTCTGTTTATATTATACTGCTGTTCATATTCATCCGTTATATAAAAATAATCCATATAATCGAGCCACTTGCAGATTATAAAAAACAACCCGTAATTTAAGCTGATTTAAATTTTAAAAAGTTGAATCAAACTTCAGATAAGTTATAATTTTTTACTACAAAAATTTAACAGAAGAGCGATTCAACTTATGGAAATTATTCTACCAAAAATATCTTCAAGTCTATCTAAAATGTGGACTAAGGTTTTAAATCTTGAAAATTCACTTTTTCCTTCTTTGAAAAGAGAGCTTCAATTAGAAGAGTTGTCAAATAAAGAGCAAAAGCTTATTAAGATATTAGACTTTGCTGCGATTGAAAAAAATATCACTGTCGTATCTATTACAAACACTCCAAAGCATAGAGAAGAGATTGCACGAGCATTTATTGCAAAGAGTGTTTACAATATCCAAACAACCAGAGACCTTATCGATAGACTTCATAGTGATAGAACGCTGAGGATCTTGTGTGGGTGGAGATATAAAAACGATATTCCAAGTGAGTCTAAATTTAGTAGAGTCTTTAAGGAGCTCAGTGAGCTTAAAATTGCACAAAAGACGCATGAGCAGTTTGTGAAGGAGTATCTAAGGGATACACTCTTTTTTTATAATGCAAGTGATGCAACAAAAATACCACTGAGAGAAAAACCTGTAAAAGTAGAAAAAGAAAAGTTTAAACCAAAAAGAAGAGGACGACCTAAAAAAGGTGAAACAAGAGAGCCTAAAACACCCAGTATCTTGCAGCAACAAGAAGATATGAAAACCACAAAGCAGATGCTATCTTTGGTATCAACGCAGTGTGGAGTTGGAAGAAAACAGAATTCCAAAGGCAACTTTGAAACATGGATAGGAGGGAAACTCCATATCAGTGTAGTAGATGGAGATATCCCTATTACTGCTATTTATTCAGGGGCAAATGTTCATGATAGCTCAGTAGCACTTCCTCTTATAAACGAGACAAGCAAAAAAGTATCATATCTTTATGACTTACAAGATGCAGGATACGACAGCAATATTATCAGAGATTTTTCCAAAAAACTAAATCATAGACCGCTTATTGATATGGAGTGGTAACATAAATTCAGACAAAGAATTTTAGAGATTCTGCGTTAAAATAAAAAATGAATAAGGGTTACCATGAGAAAATATAGTCAAGAGTTTAAAGACTCAACAGTACAATTAATTATTAACAATAATGAAAATGTAAAAGATATAGCAAAAGATTTAGATTTAAATCCAAAAACATTATATGCATGGGTTACTGCATATAAAAAAGAACATAATATTCCAATGAGGAATATTGAAATAAAAAGTACACTCAAAGAGAGTGAAGCTGAAGAGCTTAAACGCTTACGTAAAGAGAATAAGATTTTAAAGCAAGAAAGGGATATATTAAAAAAAGCAACAGCATACTTCGCAAAAGAAACTCTATAAAGTATGCCTGGATACAAAAACATACAAAGAGTTTCAATATCAATAAAATGTGTAAAATTCTAAAAGTAAATAGAGCTTCATATTATCATTGGGTAAAAGCTGGTTGTATTGTAAAAAAAGTAGATATTCAACTTAATGAACTTGTAAAATCTATATTTGTTTTTGGTAGAAATAATTATGGCAGTAGAAGAATTCAAGATAAACTAAAAGAACTCTATGGGCTTATTGTATCAAGAAGACGTATTTCTACTATTATGAAAGATTTGAATCTAAAAGTGAATATTAAAAGAAGATATAAAAATACTACAGATTCAAATCATAATCTACCAATAGCACCAAATATTTTAAATAGAGATTTTTATGCTTCAAATCCTAATGAGAAATATGTTGGTGATATTACTTATATTCCTACTGGAGAGGGATGGTTGTATCTTGCAACTGTAATTGATTTATATTCAAGAAAAGTTGTTGGATGGTCTATTGATGATAGTATGAAAGTATCACTTGTAAATGATGCTTTAGATATGGCAATTAAACATAGAAATCCACCTAAAGGACTTATTTGGCATACAGATCGAGGAAGTCAATATGCTTCTTATAGTCATAAAGATTTATTGCAAAAATATGGAATAATTCAAAGTATGAGTAGGAAAGGAAATTGTTGGGATAATGCAGTAGCAGAGAGTTTTTTTAAATCATTAAAAAATGAGTTAATTTATCAGAAATATTTCTATACTAAAAAACAAGCAAAACAAGAGATTTTTGAGTATATTGAGTTTTATTATAATAGAACAAGATCACATAGTTATCTTGGAAATTTATCACCTGTTAGATTTGAAGAAATCAATTTGATGTTACAAAATGAAATAGCTGCATAGAATTATAAAAAAAGTGTCTTATTTTAAGTTACCACTCCAATATCAATCCGAAGAACTCCAAAGAGTTAAAAGAAAAAATTCAACTTATAAAAGATGAAAAAAAGAAATTTAAAATTCTAAACCTTACTCAAAGTTTAGATACCCATCACTATAATCAAAGAAGTATGGTTGAGAGAGTCAATAAATACCTCAAAGAAGACTTTGGATGCAGTAATATTTATTATAAAGGAGCTACAAAAGTAGCTTCTGTTTTAGCATTTGGTATTTTATCAGTTTGTATTCATCAGAGTTTGAAACTGGTAACATAACTTTTAGCTAAAAACACTAAAAATTAGCCATTTTTAAAACTCAACCATCAAGCACGCACCCAATAATAGTTTTTTATCTAAAATTGACCCATAAAGCGGTAAAATGATTAAAAGTTTAAAAGATCTGCTTGATAAGCTTAGTAGGTTTACAAATTCACTAGTTTATGATGGTGGAATTTGCAAGCGGCTCAATTATTAATTAATATTCTAGTCTAAAACCTACCCCTGAAATATTGATTATGGTTTCTTTACCTATTTTTTTTCTTAGTTTATTCATTAGATTTTTTAGTGCTGAGTCTGTAGCTTCAAATTCATCATCCCAAAGATTTAGTTTTAACTCTTCATGTGAAACAACTCTATAACTATTTTTTATTAAAAAATCTAAAAGCATTAGTTCTTTTGAAGTTAGAGTAATGATCTCTTTTGTTTCTTTACTTGATAATATTTTTTTTGAAACATTATACTCAATACCATTATTGAAATCTATCATATATCTTGAATTGTCAATTATATCTTGAACACATTTTAATAAAGAATTTTTTAAAGTGTTAAAATCAATTGGTTTTGTTAAATAATCTACTAGTTTTAATTTTGTTGCTTCTAATAAATATTTTTTATCAGTATACGCACTTAGTAATATAACAGGTATTGTTTTATCTATTTTTCTTAACTCTTTAATGAAATCTATACCACTTAAAGTAGGAAGATTAATATCAGAGATAATTATATCTATTTTTTCTTTTTCTAGTATTTGCTTAGCTTCTTCTACATTATCCACATCATAAATGACATTACAAAATAATTCCAAAACTTTTTTTACATTTACTCTAATATTTTCTTCATCTTCCACATATAGTATTGATAAATTTTTTAAAATATTGCTTAATTTAGTATTTTCATTCATTTAGACTCTTAAAAAATAATAATAAAGGATATAATAATAAAATATAGATTAAACTAAGCAATGTTATAACAGTAAATATGTTTTTACACATAAAAATCTAATAAATATTTATGAAAAGCAAATATTAAGTAAAATCTAAGTAAAGTAACTCAAAAAATTATTCCAAATTATGTTTCAAAAAATTAGGAGAAAAATATGTTAGTTAAAAGAATACTTAAATATGCCTGTGTTTCTTTACTTCTTAGTTCATCTTTACATGCATTGAGCCTAAAAGATAGTGTTGAAAAAGTTATGGCTACAAATCCTGAAATAATTGCTGAAAAAAATAATCAGCAAGCGTTTAGGAAATATATTGATGAACGGGAAGCAAACTACCTTCCTAGAATTGATATTGATGGAAGAATAGAACAAAGTAGTATTGAAAGAGATTATGATGATAATAGAAATGGAACATTAACTGATGGTTCTGTTCAAGAAGATGGATATAATTTTGGAATTGCTTTAAATCAAATGCTTTATGATGGAGACTTAACACCAAGTCAAGTTAGAGAAGCAAAACATAATGATTTAGCTAATAAATACAGAACAACACTAAATATCGAGAATGTAGTATCTGATACAGTTAGTGCTTACACAGGACTTATCCAATATAAAGAAATGCTACAACTAACAAGAGACATGATTGAAACTAACCAAGATAATCTTCTAATAGCAAGAGAAAAAGAGGCTATTAGTGGAGAGGTTTTAGAAACTTATCAAGTTGAATCAAAATTAAGTTTTGTAAAAGAGAAATACTTAGAAGAAAAAGATTTACAAAGCTCTAGAATTAGTACTTTTAAAAGATATGTTGGTGTAGAACCAGATGGAAAAGAGTGTAGACCTTTTATAGATGAAAGTAAAATTCCTTCTTCTTTACAAGAAGCAGTAGAGTTAGCAGTTCTTAGAAATAGTGAAATTTTAGAACAAATTGAAAGAGTGAAAGCACAAAGAGAAAAAATAGCTCAAGCAGATGCTAAATTTTTACCAAACCTTAGTTTAGAATTAAAAGCTTTAACTGATAATGATTTATCATTAGATGAAAATGGTAAGGAAGATCAAGCTTTTGGTAGAATTAACTTAGCATGGAATTTATATAATGGTGGTGGAGACCATGCAGTTTCACAGCAAGAAGAATTATTCTTAGCTGAACAAAAAGAAAGACTAGATGCTATTACAAATAAAATTGTTGAATCGGTAAAAGTTAATTACCAAAGATATAACAAGAACAAAGATAGAATTAATGTTTTAAAAGATTATGTTGTAGCAAATGAAAATATTGTACAAGTTTATAAGAGTGAATTCGAAGCTGGAACTAGAACATTTGTAGATATTTTAGATGCTCAAACAGTTTTATATGAAGCGAAAAAAAGTTTATTAAATAGAGAATACGAACTATACTCTAATTACTATGAGATTTTAAATAGTTTCTCTATGTTAAGTGATACAATTTTAACATCAGAAACTCAATCTTGTTCAAATGAGATTAATACAACAACTACTGTTGCAAGTAATATAACTAATGAAGAAGTGGTAGAATCAAAACCTGTAAAAACAGCTGCTGTATCAGATGAGTTAAGTGCATTACTAGGGGATGAAACAGTTGAAGAAAAAGTAGAAGATACAGTTGAATCTCAAGTTGTTGAAACACAAGATATTCAAGCTTCTGAAAGCTTTGTAGATTCATCAAGTGTAGTTTCTTACACATCATTTTTAGATGCACCAGAAAAGAGTTATACATTAAATATTACAACTACTAAAGGTTTATCAGCAGCTAATCAATTTGTAATAAATAATGGATTAGATGATAATAACTCATTTAGATATGAATTTGGACCTGGAATGAAAAGTGCAAAGGTTATTTATGGTATATTCTCTTCTGTTAAAGAAGCAAAAGAAGCTATGAAGTCTTTACCAGCTTCAGTATTAGCTCATAAACCATATATTGATAATGTTAGTAAACATAAAAAATTATATGCAAAATATCACTAGGATTTACTAATATAAAAAAGGGATTTCTTGGAAAAGAGTCATTCAAATACAATTGAAAATGAAACACTAACAAACCTTAAAGACAGAAGAAAAGTAGATGACCTTTTAGGTTGTCTACTTTTTTTATCTAAGTACCACAATAGAGAAACTTCAGCAGAATCCTTAACTTTTGGATTACCTATTCATAAATCTTCTATGAATATTTCAATGTTTCATCAAGCTGCTTCAAGAATAGGTTTAAAAACAAAAACAGTTAAACGTACAAACATAAAGGATATAACAAAACTAGCCTTACCTTCAGTATTGATTTTAAATAAGAATAGAGCTTGTGTTCTTCTTGATTATGATTTAGAAACTGGAATAGCAAGTGTTATTTTACCTGGATTAATTGCTGGCGAAACTCAGATGCCCATTGAAAAATTAGAATCAGAGTATACAGGTGAAGTTATAATTATAAAGCCTGAATATAATTTCAATAATAGAATTGAAAAAGAAGTAAAAGTAGAAAATCCTAAAGAATGGTTTTGGGGAACACTTTTTAGAAATAAAGGAATTTATAAACAAGTAATTATAGTATCTTTATTTATTAATTTATTTATTTTAGCAACACCTTTATTTACTATGAATGTTTATGATAGGGTTTTACCTAATAATGCTATTGAAACACTTTGGGCACTATTTATAGGGATTGCTTTAGTAATGTTTTTTGACTTATTATTAAAGGTTATTCGAGCTCACTTTTTAGGAATAGCTAGTAAAAGAGCTGATACTATTATTTCAAATAAGATATTTAATCATTTATTAAATATAAAACTTGATGCTAAGCCTGCTTCAACAGGTCAATTTGTTAGTAGATTACAATCTTTTGAGAATGTTAGAGAATTTTTTACTAGTGCAACAATTGCAGCTTTAGTGGATTTCCCTTTTGTTATAATATTTATATTAGTTATATATTATATTGCTGGACCTCTTGCTTTAATTACTATTGCAACTGTTCTTATATCAATTATTTTATCTTGGTATTTACAAAGACCTTTAAAAACTATTATTGAAAAATCAGTAAAAGAAGAGCAGATTAAACAAACTACTTTAATTGAAGCAGTTGCAGGGTTAGAAATTATAAAAAGTGTGAAAGCACAAAATAGAATGAAAACTCATTGGGATCAATCTGTAAATAAAACTGTACATTATGCTGATAAAGGACATTTTTTATCGCAATCAATTACTTATACAACTGCTTTTATATCTCAATTTTCTAATATAGCGATTGTTGTTGGTGGAGTTTATTTAGCGCAAGATGGAGACATTACAATGGGTGCTATAATTGCTGCTATGATTTTGAACGGTAGGGTTATTGCTCCAATTTCTCAAATAGTAGGAATGATTATTCGATTTGATAGGACAATGTTGTCTTTAAATAATTTAGATGAAATTATGAAAATGCCAGTAGAAAAAGAGAATAAAACATACATTAGTAGACCAAATCTATCAGGAGATATAGAGTTAAAAGATGTTGAGTTTTCTTACAAAGACCAAAACCATCAAACACTTAAGAATATAAATTTAAAGATTAAAAAAGGTGAGAAAGTAGCTATTTTAGGAAAGATAGGTTCTGGTAAATCAACTTTATTAAAATTGATTAATAATTTATATGAACCTACAAAAGGTTCTGTTTTAATTGATAATTTAGATACTAGACAAATTGATCCAACAGATTTAAGGCATGCTATTGGATCTGTTCCTCAAGAACCATTTTTATTTATGGGTACAATTAAAGATAATTTAACTATTGGAGAACAATATGTTTCAGATGAAGAGATTTTAAGAGTTTCTAAAATTGCAGGACTTGATGAATTTTTAGGTAAGCATGAAGCAGGATATGATTTACTAGTAGGTGAAAGAGGTGAAGGATTAAGTGGAGGTGAGAGACAATCTGTTACTTTAGCAAGAGCTTTGATTTCAGATCCAAATATAATTATGCTTGATGAACCAACAAATTCAATGGATAGACAAACAGAGAAAGCATTTATTAATAGATTGCAAAATATAGTTGCTGATAAAACATTAATTGTAGTGACACATAAAACATCATTACTTCAATTAGTTGATAGAATTATTATTGTAGAAAATGGTAAAATTGTTGTTGATGGACCAAAAGAAGAAGTTTTCACCGCAAAAGTAGGTTAAAGAATGGACAAAAAATATGATAATTTAGATGATATTCTTAGTTTAGAAAATAATGAACATCTTACAATAGTAGAACCAACAATAAAAAGTAATTTAAACAATGAAGAAAAATCACAACAAGAGAAATTAAATAAATCAATAGAAACAAGTTTTGAAGAACCCAAATTAGAAAAAAAAGAAAAAACAGGTTTTATTAATTGGGTTAAAAGACTTTATGGCTTAGAAGAGGATGAAAAAGAAGATTTAAATTTTATTTACTCAAGCTATGCAACTTCAAATGAGGAGCCAGGAAGAGTATCTAATACTATTTTTCTTATTATTATTTTTGTTTTTATCTCTTTACTAGCATGGGCTGCAATTGCCGAAATTGATGAGTTAGCTAGGGGTGATGGTAAAGTAGTTCCTACTGATAAAATTCAAACTGTACAATCTTTAGATGGAGGTATAATTTCAGAGATTTTTGTAAAAGAAGGAGATACTGTAAAAAGAGATAATCCTTTAATGAAAATTGACACTACAAGATTTCAAGCAAGTTTGGAAGAGAGTAAACAAGAATACTTAGCTCTTTTAGCAGTAAAAGCAAGATTAGAAGTTGAAGCAAATATCAATATAGATGATCCTTTACCTAAACTTGAGTTTGATAAAAAAGTTTTAGATGACAGCTCAAGATATGATATTACTGAAAAAACACTTTTTGAAAACAGGTTTAGAGAGCTTCAATCTTCAATAAGAGTTTTAACAAGTCAAAGAAATCAAAAAAGACAAGAATTAAGAGAAATTCAAAGTACAATTTCAAAATTAAGTGATAGTTTAGGATATATAGAAGAGCAAAGAAAAACTATAAAAAAACTTGTTGCTAGAGGTGTTAAGTCAAAATATGATTTATTGGATATTGAAAAAGAGTATACTCAAACCAAAGGTGATTTAGATACTGCTAGATTATCTATATCAAGATCAAGATATGCAATTAATGAATCTGAAAGTAGGATTAATGAAAAGATAAATACATTTAGATCTGAAGCTTCAAATGAACTACAAAAAACAGTTAGTCAAATTAATAGATTTGAAGCTAAATTAGTAGGTGATCAAGATAAAGTTGCAAAAACAACTATAGTTTCACCAGTTGATGGTATTATTAAGCAATTGAACTTTAATACAATTGGTGGAGTTGTTCAATCAGGTGTTGATTTAATTGAAATAGTTCCATTAAGTGATGCTTTAGTTGTAGAAGCAAAAATTGATCCTCGAGATATTGCTTTTATTAATCCAAGTCAAAAAGCAATTATAAAAATTACAGCTTATGATTTCTCTATTTATGGGGGACTTGAGGGTAAGATTATTGATATTTCTGCAGATAGTATTATAGATAAAGAGTCTAAAGAAGGAAGAAGTTATTATAGAGTTTTAGTAAAAACAAATAAAAACTATTTAGAAAAAGATGGTAGAAAGCTTCCTATTATTCCTGGAATGGTGGCATCAGTTGATATTGTAACAGGAAAGAAAACAATTTTAGATTTTATTTTAAAACCTATACTTAAAGTAAAACAAGACTCACTTCATGAGAGATAATTTCATCTCTCACAAATTAAAAAAACACTACAAAATTAAAAAAAAACTTTTTAGAGACTTTATTTTTGTAATATATTAGAATATAAATATGTATTCTAATTAAGGCAAGAAATATGTACCAAAAAGATGACTTACTTATTGAAGATGAAATACTTGATATAAACGATATGGAGTGGATTAGAGAGTCTACAGAAATATTAGACAATGTTAAGTATAACGTATACCAAGGTGTTGGAAATAACTCATTGGTAAAATTACACATCATAGATGAAATATTATTTGAACTATAAATCTGGAGATAAAAATGAAATTAACTATTAAAACTGGAAGTAACCTAAAAAAAGTTGTAGAACTAAGTAAAGACTTAGAGTTTGATGTATCAAAAGGAGAGCAATATATTTTCTCTAGTGGATTTTCAAATTACATTTTAAACTTTGAAGATAATCAACAAACTATATTATTAGTATTTAATGTTGATGGAAAAACTGTAAAGGTTCAATTAAAAGGTATTGTTCCATTATTAAATGAAAATACTCCAAATATGGAAAATCCTACAGCAGTAATTATAAATAAGAATGTTAATGATAAAGATCTTGATGAACTTATTGAGAATAGTCAATTTAGTGGAAGTGAGATTATTGATAGATTAGAGATTATAGCATCAAGACCAGTAGAAACAGGTACAGGTGATAATTTAGCTTTAATTACGAATTTTCAAACATTAATTGAATCATTAGATGCAGCTGCAGCTGGTCCAGAGGCTGGAGAAGCAACAGGTAATGGTTCAACATTTAACTCAATTTTTGGTTCAACTTCTGATAATTTAAATGAAATTGCTCCATCAGATCAGTGGGTTAATTTAACAGAAAGTATTTCTTCTATTCCAGTAGATCCAGGTGATACTGATCCTGTTACAATTCCTGGAATTGTAGTTTCAGATTCAGCTGTAAATGAAGAAGATGGAGTATTAACATTTACAATATCATTGTCAAATCCAAGTAGCCAGATAGTAAGTGTAGATTATACAACAGCAGATGGGACAGCAGTAGAAGGAAGTGATTATTTAGGGACAGTAGGAACAATAACATTTGCACCAGGAGAGACAAGTAAAACAATAAGTGTACCAGTAGTAAATGATGATGTATATGAAGACTCAGAGAGTATGTATGTAAACTTGTCAAATGCAGTAAACGCAGAGATATCAGATGAACAAGGTGAAGGAAGAATCAGTGATGAGAGTGATAAACCAAGTATAAGTGTAAGTGGGACAGAAGTAGTAGAGGGTGGATATGCAGTATTTAATATACAATTGTCAAACCCATCAACGCAAGATGTAATATTTGATTTAACACCAAAAGAGGGTACAGCAAAAGAAGATGAAGATTATGTACCAGTAGTAGAAGTATCATATGATGGTGGAGTAACATGGGAAGAGACAACTGAAGGTAAAATACCAGCAGGTGAGACAGAGATTCTTGCAAGAGTAAAAACAACACAAGATGATATCGATGAGCCAGTAGAAGAGTTTAAATTAGAAGCAACAGTAACATCAGGGAATACAACAAATGAAGTAACTGAAGGTACAGCATCAATTTTAGATAATGATGGAATTCCACAAATAGTAATCAGTGATTCTTCAGTAAATGAAGAGGATGGAGTATTAACATTCACAATATCATTAAGTAACCCAAGTAGTGAGACAATAACAGTAGATTATGTAACAGCAGATGGGACAGCATTAGAGAATGGGGATTACTTAGGAGTAAATGGGACAATAACATTCGCAGCAGGAGAGACAAGTAAAATAATTACAGTACCAGTTGTAAATGATGATGTGTATGAAAATCCAGAGAGTATGTATGTAAATCTTTCAAACCCAGTTAATGCAGAAATAGCAGATGAACAAGGTGAAGGAAGAATTCAAGATGAAGCAGATAAACCAGAATTAACAGTTTCAAATACAGAAGTAGTTGAAGGAGAATACGCAGTATTCAATATTCAATTAAGTAACCCAAGTGAAGAAGATGTAACGTTTGACTTATTACCAAAAGAAGATAGCGCAACAGAAGATGATTATACTCCAGTAGTAGAAGTATCATACGATGGTGGACAAACTTGGGAAGAAGCAACAGAAGGGACAATTCCAGCAGGTGAGACAGAGATTCTTGCAAGAGTAAAAACAACACAAGATGATATCGATGAGCCAGTAGAAGAGTTTAAATTAGAAGCAACAGTAACATCAGGGAATACAACAAATGAAGTAACTGAAGGTACAGCATCAATTTTAGATAATGATGGAATTCCACAAATAGTAATCAGTGATTCTTCAGTAAATGAAGAGGATGGAGTATTAACATTCACAATATCATTAAGTAACCCAAGTAGTGAGACAATAACAGTAGATTATGTAACAGCAGATGGGACAGCATTAGAGAATGGGGATTACTTAGGAGTAAATGGGACAATAACATTCGCAGCAGGAGAGACAAGTAAAATAATTACAGTACCAGTTGTAAATGATGATGTGTATGAAAATCCAGAGAGTATGTATGTAAATCTTTCAAATGCAGTAAACGCAGAGATAGCAGATTCTCAAGGTGAAGGAAGAATAAATGATGAGAGTGATAAACCATCAATAAGTGTAAGCAATCCAGAAACAGTAGAAGGGGAATATGAAGTATTCCATATTCAATTAAGTAATCCATCAACAGAAGATGTAATTTTTGAATTAAGTACAACAGAAGGAAGTGCAACACAAGATGATTATGCACCAGAGACAGAAGTATCATATGATGGTGGAGTAACATGGGTAGAAGCGACTGAAGGAAGAGTTCCAGCAGGTGAGACAGAGATTCTAGCAAGAGTAAAAACAACACAAGATGATACAGATGAACCAGTAGAAGAGTTTACATTAACAGTAGATGTAACATCAGATAATACAACAAATGTAAGTTCAACAGGAACAGCAAGTATTATAGATAATGATGGGATACCACAAATAGTAATCAGTGATTCTTCAGTAAATGAAGAGGATGGAGTATTAACATTCACAATATCATTAAGTAACCCAAGTAGTGAGACAATAACAGTAGATTATGTAACAGCAGATGGGACAGCATTAGCAGGAAGTGATTATGTATCTGATAGTAATACAGTTACTTTTTTAGCTGGTGAAACTTCTAAAACAATTTCTATTTCTGTATTAGATGATAGTATTTATGAAAATCCAGAGAGTATGTATGTAAATCTTTCAAATGTAGTAAATGCAGAGATAGCAGATTCTCAAGGTGAAGGAAGAATTTATGATTCTGGAAATAATGATGATATTCCTACCTTATCTATTTCAGACTCTGTTGTAACAGAAGGAGACTATAACATCTTTACTGTTCAGATTTCAAATCCTTCAACTGAGGATATTAAATTTGATTTTTCAACAACAGATGGAACAGCTACAGCTAATGAAGATTATAGACCTGATTTAATGGAGTCATATGAAGTTTCATCTGATGGAGGTATTACTTGGTCACCGGCAACAAGTGGTATTATAAAAGCGGGTGATACTGCAATTTTAGTAAGAATTCCAACAGTAGAAGATAATATATCAGAAAGTACAGAAAACTATACTTTTACAGCTACAGTTACTGAAGGTACAACTACTAATAATACATATCCAACTGGACTAAATGCCACTGGTAAAGCTACGATTATAGATGATGATGGAATACCATCAATAATAATAGGTGATGCAGTAGTAAATGAAGAAGATGGAACAATCACATTTAAAGTAAGTTTAACAAACCCAAGTGATAGTGAGATAACAGTAGATTATGAAACAGTAGATGGAACAGCATTATCAGGGAGTGACTATACAACAACAAGTGGGAAATTAACATTCCCAGCAGATACAACAGTACAATATATAACAGTACCAGTATTAGATGATAGTATCTATGAAGATGATGAGAGCTTTAGCGTATTGCTAAGTAATGCAGTAAATGCAGAGATAGCAGATGAAGAGGGAGTAGGTACAATAAAAGATAATGACCTACCAAGTATAGAGATAACAGATACACAAACAACAGAGGGAGATTACGCAGAGTTTGTAGTAAGCTTAAGTAACGCAAGTGAAGAAGATATCAAAGTAAGCTTAACACCAACAGCAGGAACTGCAACAGAAGGTGATGACTATAATCCAACAGTAGAAGTACTAGTAAATGGAGTATGGACAGCAGCAAGTGAAGCAATAATACCAGCAGGTGAGACACAAGTAGTAGCAAGAATTAAGACAGAAGAAGATGCAGTATCAGAGAGTACAGAAGAGTTTACATTAACAGCAACAGTAATAGAAGGTACAACATCAAATACAGAAGTAACAGGAACAGCAGAGATATTAGATGATGATGAGATACCATCAATAATAATAGGTGATGCAGTAGTAAATGAAGAAGATGGAACAATCACATTTAAAGTAAGTTTAACAAACCCAAGTGATAGTGAGATAACAGTAGATTATGAAACAGTAGATGGAACAGCATTATCAGGGAGTGACTATACAACAACAAGTGGGAAATTAACATTCCCAGCAGATACAACAGTACAATATATAACAGTACCAGTATTAGATGATAGTATCTATGAAGATGATGAGAGCTTTAGCGTATTGCTAAGTAATGCAGTAAATGCAGAGATAGCAGATGAAGAGGGAGTAGGTACAATAAAAGATAATGACCTACCAAGTATAGAGATAACAGATACACAAACAACAGAGGGAGATTACGCAGAGTTTGTAGTAAGCTTAAGTAACGCAAGTGAAGAAGATATCAAAGTAAGCTTAACACCAACAGCAGGAACTGCAACAGAAGGTGATGACTATAATCCAACAGTAGAAGTACTAGTAAATGGAGTATGGACAGCAGCAAGTGAAGCAATAATACCAGCAGGTGAGACACAAGTAGTAGCAAGAATTAAGACAGAAGAAGATGCAGTATCAGAGAGTACAGAAGAGTTTACATTAACAGCAACAGTAATAGAAGGTACAACATCAAATACAGAAGTAACAGGAACAGCAGAGATATTAGATGATGATGAGATACCATCAATAATAATAGGTGATGCAGTAGTAAATGAAGAAGATGGAACAATCACATTTAAAGTAAGTTTAACAAACCCAAGTGATAGTGAGATAACAGTAGATTATGAAACAGTAGATGGAACAGCATTATCAGGGAGTGACTATACAACAACAAGTGGGAAATTAACATTCCCAGCAGATACAACAGTACAATATATAACAGTACCAGTATTAGATGATAGTATCTATGAAGATGATGAGAGCTTTAGCGTATTGCTAAGTAATGCAGTAAATGCAGAGATAGCAGATGAAGAGGGAGTAGGTACAATAAAAGATAATGACCTACCAAGTATAGAGATAACAGATACACAAACAACAGAGGGAGATTACGCAGAGTTTGTAGTAAGCTTAAGTAACGCAAGTGAAGAAGATATCAAAGTAAGCTTAACACCAACAGCAGGAACTGCAACAGAAGGTGATGACTATAATCCAACAGTAGAAGTACTAGTAAATGGAGTATGGACAGCAGCAAGTGAAGCAATAATACCAGCAGGTGAGACACAAGTAGTAGCAAGAATTAAGACAGAAGAAGATGCAGTATCAGAGAGTACAGAAGAGTTTACATTAACAGCAACAGTAATAGAAGGTACAACATCAAATACAGAAGTAACAGGAACAGCAGAGATATTAGATGATGATGGAATACCATCAATAATAATAGGTGATGCAGTTAAATATGAAAATGAAGGTACGATTTCTTTTGAAGTAAGTTTATCTAATCCTTCTTCTTCTGATATTACAGTTGATTACACAACACAAGATGATACAGCGTTTGCTTTAAAAGATTATATTGCACAAAATGGTACGATTACATTCTTAGCAGGTGAGACATCTAAGACTATAACTATTGATTTAGTTAATGATGATATTTATGAGTTTGATGAAAACTTCAATATTATTTTATCTAATCCTGTAAACGCTCAAATTGCAGATGAATTAGGTGTAGGAACAATCAAAGATGATGAAACAGCTCCAGAAGTTTCAATTGAAGCAGTTAATCCTTCAATTACTGAAGGTGAAGAAGCAGAATTTATTATCAAAATTGATACACCTGCTGATAAAGATATTACAGTAACATTTACAATTGGTGGTGAAGTAGCAGGAGATGATTATGTTGCTCCCTTAACATACAGTGTTGTAATTCCAGCAGGTCAAACAGAAGTACCTTTAGATATTGCAACTTTAGTTGATGATAAATATGAAGGAACAGAAGATTTAACTGTTGAGTTAAAAGATGCAACAGGGGCTAATGCTGTAATTGATACAACTAAAGATGATGCAACGGTTGAAGTAAATGATTCTTTAGATGCACCAAAAGTTTCTATTATCACAAATCAAAGTGAAATTCCAGAAGGAACAACTGCAGAGTTTGTAGTAAAAATTGATACACCATCAGATGAAGATATTACTGTAACATTTACGATAACTGGAGATGTAGATGGAGATGATTATGTAGCTCCTGTATCATATACAGTAGTTATTCCAGCATATCAAACTGAAGTGCTATTAAACATTGAAACAATTAATGATACTGTATTTGAAAATACAGAAGATTTAGTTGTAAATTTATTAGATACAGTTGGAGCTGATTCTACAATTGAAGTTGATACAGCAAAAGTTGCATTATTAGATGATGATTTAAGTGCAACAATCACATTAGATGAAAACATTACACCAGATGATATTATCAATGCAGCAGAATCAACACAAAATATTCCAGTAACAGGAAAAGTAGGTGGAGATGTACAAGAAGGTGATACAGTAACATTAACAGTAAATGGAAAAGAGTTTACAGGAACTGTAGCAGCAGATAAAACATTCTCAATTAATGTACCAGGAGCAGATTTAGCAGTAGATCCAGACTTAACAATTGATGCAAAAGTTACAACAACAGATGCAGCAGGAAATAGTGCAACTGCAACAGATACAGAAACATACTCAGTAGATACAGAGATTACTGCAACAATCACATTAGATGAAAACATTACACCAGATGATATTATCAATGCAGCAGAATCAACACAAAATATTCCAGTAACAGGAAAAGTAGGTGGAGATGTACAAGAAGGTGATACAGTAACATTAACAGTAAATGGAAAAGAGTTTACAGGAACTGTAGCAGCAGATAAAACATTCTCAATTAATGTACCAGGAGCAGATTTAGCAGTAGATCCAGACTTAACAATTGATGCAAAAGTTACAACAACAGATGCAGCAGGAAATAGTGCAACTGCAACAGATACAGAAACATACTCAGTAGATACAGAGATTACTGCAACAATCACATTAGATGAAAACATTACACCAGATGATATTATCAATGCAGCAGAATCAACACAAAATATTCCAGTAACAGGAAAAGTAGGTGGAGATGTACAAGAAGGTGATACAGTAACATTAACAGTAAATGGAAAAGAGTTTACAGGAACTGTAGCAGCAGATAAAACATTCTCAATTAATGTACCAGGAGCAGATTTAGCAGTAGATCCAGACTTAACAATTGATGCAAAAGTTACAACAACAGATGCAGCAGGAAATAGTGCAACTGCAACAGATACAGAAACATACTCAGTAGATACAGAGATTACTGCAACAATCACATTAGATGAAAACATTACACCAGATGATATTATCAATGCAGCAGAATCAACACAAAATATTCCAGTAACAGGAAAAGTAGGTGGAGATGTACAAGAAGGTGATACAGTAACATTAACAGTAAATGGAAAAGAGTTTACAGGAACTGTAGCAGCAGATAAAACATTCTCAATTAATGTACCAGGAGCAGATTTAGCAGTAGATCCAGACTTAACAATTGATGCAAAAGTTACAACAACAGATGCAGCAGGAAATAGTGCAACTGCAACAGATACAGAAACATACTCAGTAGATACAGAGATTACTGCAACAATCACATTAGATGAAAACATTACACCAGATGATATTATCAATGCAGCAGAATCAACACAAAATATTCCAGTAACAGGAAAAGTAGGTGGAGATGTACAAGAAGGTGATACAGTAACATTAACAGTAAATGGAAAAGAGTTTACAGGAACTGTAGCAGCAGATAAAACATTCTCAATTAATGTACCAGGAGCAGATTTAGCAGTAGATCCAGACTTAACAATTGATGCAAAAGTTACAACAACAGATGCAGCAGGAAATAGTGCAACTGCAACAGATACAGAAACATACTCAGTAGATACAGAGATTACTGCAACAATCACATTAGATGAAAACATTACACCAGATGATATTATCAATGCAGCAGAATCAACACAAAATATTCCAGTAACAGGAAAAGTAGGTGGAGATGTACAAGAAGGTGATACAGTAACATTAACAGTAAATGGAAAAGAGTTTACAGGAACTGTAGCAGCAGATAAAACATTCTCAATTAATGTACCAGGAGCAGATTTAGCAGTAGATCCAGACTTAACAATTGATGCAAAAGTTACAACAACAGATGCAGCAGGAAATAGTGCAACTGCAACAGATACAGAAACATACTCAGTAGATACAGAGATTACTGCAACAATCACATTAGATGAAAACATTACACCAGATGATATTATCAATGCAGCAGAATCAACACAAAATATTCCAGTAACAGGAAAAGTAGGTGGAGATGTACAAGAAGGTGATACAGTAACATTAACAGTAAATGGAAAAGAGTTTACAGGAACTGTAGCAGCAGATAAAACATTCTCAATTAATGTACCAGGAGCAGATTTAGCAGTAGATCCAGACTTAACAATTGATGCAAAAGTTACAACAACAGATGCAGCAGGAAATAGTGCAACTGCAACAGATACAGAAACATACTCAGTAGATACAGAGATTACTGCAACAATCACATTAGATGAAAACATTACACCAGATGATATTATCAATGCAGCAGAATCAACACAAAATATTCCAGTAACAGGAAAAGTAGGTGGAGATGTACAAGAAGGTGATACAGTAACATTAACAGTAAATGGAAAAGAGTTTACAGGAACTGTAGCAGCAGATAAAACATTCTCAATTAATGTACCAGGAGCAGATTTAGCAGTAGATCCAGACTTAACAATTGATGCAAAAGTTACAACAACAGATGCAGCAGGAAATAGTGCAACTGCAACAGATACAGAAACATACTCAGTAGATACAGAGATTACTGCAACAATCACATTAGATGAAAACATTACACCAGATGATATTATCAATGCAGCAGAATCAACACAAAATATTCCAGTAACAGGAAAAGTAGGTGGAGATGTACAAGAAGGTGATACAGTAACATTAACAGTAAATGGAAAAGAGTTTACAGGAACTGTAGCAGCAGATAAAACATTCTCAATTAATGTACCAGGAGCAGATTTAGCAGTAGATCCAGACTTAACAATTGATGCAAAAGTTACAACAACAGATGCAGCAGGAAATAGTGCAACTGCAACAGATACAGAAACATACTCAGTAGATACAGAGATTACTGCAACAATCACATTAGATGAAAACATTACACCAGATGATATTATCAATGCAGCAGAATCAACACAAAATATTCCAGTAACAGGAAAAGTAGGTGGAGATGTACAAGAAGGTGATACAGTAACATTAACAGTAAATGGAAAAGAGTTTACAGGAACTGTAGCAGCAGATAAAACATTCTCAATTAATGTACCAGGAGCAGATTTAGCAGTAGATCCAGACTTAACAATTGATGCAAAAGTTACAACAACAGATGCAGCAGGAAATAGTGCAACTGCAACAGATACAGAAACATACTCAGTAGATACAGAGATTACTGCAACAATCACATTAGATGAAAACATTACACCAGATGATATTATCAATGCAGCAGAATCAACACAAAATATTCCAGTAACAGGAAAAGTAGGTGGAGATGTACAAGAAGGTGATACAGTAACATTAACAGTAAATGGAAAAGAGTTTACAGGAACTGTAGCAGCAGATAAAACATTCTCAATTAATGTACCAGGAGCAGATTTAGCAGTAGATCCAGACTTAACAATTGATGCAAAAGTTACAACAACAGATGCAGCAGGAAATAGTGCAACTGCAACAGATACAGAAACATACTCAGTAGATACAGAGATTACTGCAACAATCACATTAGATGAAAACATTACACCAGATGATATTATCAATGCAGCAGAATCAACACAAAATATTCCAGTAACAGGAAAAGTAGGTGGAGATGTACAAGAAGGTGATACAGTAACATTAACAGTAAATGGAAAAGAGTTTACAGGAACTGTAGCAGCAGATAAAACATTCTCAATTAATGTACCAGGAGCAGATTTAGCAGTAGATCCAGACTTAACAATTGATGCAAAAGTTACAACAACAGATGCAGCAGGAAATAGTGCAACTGCAACAGATACAGAAACATACTCAGTAGATACAGAGATTACTGCAACAATCACATTAGATGAAAACATTACACCAGATGATATTATCAATGCAGCAGAATCAACACAAAATATTCCAGTAACAGGAAAAGTAGGTGGAGATGTACAAGAAGGTGATACAGTAACATTAACAGTAAATGGAAAAGAGTTTACAGGAACTGTAGCAGCAGATAAAACATTCTCAATTAATGTACCAGGAGCAGATTTAGCAGTAGATCCAGACTTAACAATTGATGCAAAAGTTACAACAACAGATGCAGCAGGAAATAGTGCAACTGCAACAGATACAGAAACATACTCAGTAGATACAGAGATTACTGCAACAATCACATTAGATGAAAACATTACACCAGATGATATTATCAATGCAGCAGAATCAACACAAAATATTCCAGTAACAGGAAAAGTAGGTGGAGATGTACAAGAAGGTGATACAGTAACATTAACAGTAAATGGAAAAGAGTTTACAGGAACTGTAGCAGCAGATAAAACATTCTCAATTAATGTACCAGGAGCAGATTTAGCAGTAGATCCAGACTTAACAATTGATGCAAAAGTTACAACAACAGATGCAGCAGGAAATAGTGCAACTGCAACAGATACAGAAACATACTCAGTAGATACAGAGATTACTGCAACAATCACATTAGATGAAAACATTACACCAGATGATATTATCAATGCAGCAGAATCAACACAAAATATTCCAGTAACAGGAAAAGTAGGTGGAGATGTACAAGAAGGTGATACAGTAACATTAACAGTAAATGGAAAAGAGTTTACAGGAACTGTAGCAGCAGATAAAACATTCTCAATTAATGTACCAGGAGCAGATTTAGCAGTAGATCCAGACTTAACAATTGATGCAAAAGTTACAACAACAGATGCAGCAGGAAATAGTGCAACTGCAACAGATACAGAAACATACTCAGTAGATACAGAGATTACTGCAACAATCACATTAGATGAAAACATTACACCAGATGATATTATCAATGCAGCAGAATCAACACAAAATATTCCAGTAACAGGAAAAGTAGGTGGAGATGTACAAGAAGGTGATACAGTAACATTAACAGTAAATGGAAAAGAGTTTACAGGAACTGTAGCAGCAGATAAAACATTCTCAATTAATGTACCAGGAGCAGATTTAGCAGTAGATCCAGACTTAACAATTGATGCAAAAGTTACAACAACAGATGCAGCAGGAAATAGTGCAACTGCAACAGATACAGAAACATACTCAGTAGATACAGAGATTACTGCAACAATCACATTAGATGAAAACATTACACCAGATGATATTATCAATGCAGCAGAATCAACACAAAATATTCCAGTAACAGGAAAAGTAGGTGGAGATGTACAAGAAGGTGATACAGTAACATTAACAGTAAATGGAAAAGAGTTTACAGGAACTGTAGCAGCAGATAAAACATTCTCAATTAATGTACCAGGAGCAGATTTAGCAGTAGATCCAGACTTAACAATTGATGCAAAAGTTACAACAACAGATGCAGCAGGAAATAGTGCAACTGCAACAGATACAGAAACATACTCAGTAGATACAGAGATTACTGCAACAATCACATTAGATGAAAACATTACACCAGATGATATTATCAATGCAGCAGAATCAACACAAAATATTCCAGTAACAGGAAAAGTAGGTGGAGATGTACAAGAAGGTGATACAGTAACATTAACAGTAAATGGAAAAGAGTTTACAGGAACTGTAGCAGCAGATAAAACATTCTCAATTAATGTACCAGGAGCAGATTTAGCAGTAGATCCAGACTTAACAATTGATGCAAAAGTTACAACAACAGATGCAGCAGGAAATAGTGCAACTGCAACAGATACAGAAACATACTCAGTAGATACAGAGATTACTGCAACAATCACATTAGATGAAAACATTACACCAGATGATATTATCAATGCAGCAGAATCAACACAAAATATTCCAGTAACAGGAAAAGTAGGTGGAGATGTACAAGAAGGTGATACAGTAACATTAACAGTAAATGGAAAAGAGTTTACAGGAACTGTAGCAGCAGATAAAACATTCTCAATTAATGTACCAGGAGCAGATTTAGCAGTAGATCCAGACTTAACAATTGATGCAAAAGTTACAACAACAGATGCAGCAGGAAATAGTGCAACTGCAACAGATACAGAAACATACTCAGTAGATACAGAGATTACTGCAACAATCACATTAGATGAAAACATTACACCAGATGATATTATCAATGCAGCAGAATCAACACAAAATATTCCAGTAACAGGAAAAGTAGGTGGAGATGTACAAGAAGGTGATACAGTAACATTAACAGTAAATGGAAAAGAGTTTACAGGAACTGTAGCAGCAGATAAAACATTCTCAATTAATGTACCAGGAGCAGATTTAGCAGTAGATCCAGACTTAACAATTGATGCAAAAGTTACAACAACAGATGCAGCAGGAAATAGTGCAACTGCAACAGATACAGAAACATACTCAGTAGATACAGAGATTACTGCAACAATCACATTAGATGAAAACATTACACCAGATGATATTATCAATGCAGCAGAATCAACACAAAATATTCCAGTAACAGGAAAAGTAGGTGGAGATGTACAAGAAGGTGATACAGTAACATTAACAGTAAATGGAAAAGAGTTTACAGGAACTGTAGCAGCAGATAAAACATTCTCAATTAATGTACCAGGAGCAGATTTAGCAGTAGATCCAGACTTAACAATTGATGCAAAAGTTACAACAACAGATGCAGCAGGAAATAGTGCAACTGCAACAGATACAGAAACATACTCAGTAGATACAGAGATTACTGCAACAATCACATTAGATGAAAACATTACACCAGATGATATTATCAATGCAGCAGAATCAACACAAAATATTCCAGTAACAGGAAAAGTAGGTGGAGATGTACAAGAAGGTGATACAGTAACATTAACAGTAAATGGAAAAGAGTTTACAGGAACTGTAGCAGCAGATAAAACATTCTCAATTAATGTACCAGGAGCAGATTTAGCAGTAGATCCAGACTTAACAATTGATGCAAAAGTTACAACAACAGATGCAGCAGGAAATAGTGCAACTGCAACAGATACAGAAACATACTCAGTAGATACAGAGATTACTGCAACAATCACATTAGATGAAAACATTACACTAGATGATATTATCAATGCAGCAGAATCAACACAAAATATTCCAGTAACAGGAAAAGTAGGTGGAGATGTACAAGAAGGTGATACAGTAACATTAACAGTAAATGGAAAAGAGTTTACAGGAACTGTAGCAGCAGATAAAACATTCTCAATTAATGTACCAGGAGCAGATTTAGCAGTAGATCCAGACTTAACAATTGATGCAAAAGTTACAACAACAGATGCAGCAGGAAATAGTGCAACTGCAACAGATACAGAAACATACTCAGTAGATACAGAGATTACTGCAACAATCACATTAGATGAAAACATTACACCAGATGATATTATCAATGCAGCAGAATCAACACAAAATATTCCAGTAACAGGAAAAGTAGGTGGAGATGTACAAGAAGGTGATACAGTAACATTAACAGTAAATGGAAAAGAGTTTACAGGAACTGTAGCAGCAGATAAAACATTCTCAATTAATGTACCAGGAGCAGATTTAGCAGTAGATCCAGACTTAACAATTGATGCAAAAGTTACAACAACAGATGCAGCAGGAAATAGTGCAACTGCAACAGATACAGAAACATACTCAGTAGATACAGAGATTACTGCAACAATCACATTAGATGAAAACATTACACCAGATGATATTATCAATGCAGCAGAATCAACACAAAATATTCCAGTAACAGGAAAAGTAGGTGGAGATGTACAAGAAGGTGATACAGTAACATTAACAGTAAATGGAAAAGAGTTTACAGGAACTGTAGCAGCAGATAAAACATTCTCAATTAATGTACCAGGAGCAGATTTAGCAGTAGATCCAGACTTAACAATTGATGCAAAAGTTACAACAACAGATGCAGCAGGAAATAGTGCAACTGCAACAGATACAGAAACATACTCAGTAGATACAGAGATTACTGCAACAATCACATTAGATGAAAACATTACACCAGATGATATTATCAATGCAGCAGAATCAACACAAAATATTCCAGTAACAGGAAAAGTAGGTGGAGATGTACAAGAAGGTGATACAGTAACATTAACAGTAAATGGAAAAGAGTTTACAGGAACTGTAGCAGCAGATAAAACATTCTCAATTAATGTACCAGGAGCAGATTTAGCAGTAGATCCAGACTTAACAATTGATGCAAAAGTTACAACAACAGATGCAGCAGGAAATAGTGCAACTGCAACAGATACAGAAACATACTCAGTAGATACAGAGATTACTGCAACAATCACATTAGATGAAAACATTACACCAGATGATATTATCAATGCAGCAGAATCAACACAAAATATTCCAGTAACAGGAAAAGTAGGTGGAGATGTACAAGAAGGTGATACAGTAACATTAACAGTAAATGGAAAAGAGTTTACAGGAACTGTAGCAGCAGATAAAACATTCTCAATTAATGTACCAGGAGCAGATTTAGCAGTAGATCCAGACTTAACAATTGATGCAAAAGTTACAACAACAGATGCAGCAGGAAATAGTGCAACTGCAACAGATACAGAAACATACTCAGTAGATACAGAGATTACTGCAACAATCACATTAGATGAAAACATTACACCAGATGATATTATCAATGCAGCAGAATCAACACAAAATATTCCAGTAACAGGAAAAGTAGGTGGAGATGTACAAGAAGGTGATACAGTAACATTAACAGTAAATGGAAAAGAGTTTACAGGAACTGTAGCAGCAGATAAAACATTCTCAATTAATGTACCAGGAGCAGATTTAGCAGTAGATCCAGACTTAACAATTGATGCAAAAGTTACAACAACAGATGCAGCAGGAAATAGTGCAACTGCAACAGATACAGAAACATACTCAGTAGATACAGAGATTACTGCAACAATCACATTAGATGAAAACATTACACCAGATGATATTATCAATGCAGCAGAATCAACACAAAATATTCCAGTAACAGGAAAAGTAGGTGGAGATGTACAAGAAGGTGATACAGTAACATTAACAGTAAATGGAAAAGAGTTTACAGGAACTGTAGCAGCAGATAAAACATTCTCAATTAATGTACCAGGAGCAGATTTAGCAGTAGATCCAGACTTAACAATTGATGCAAAAGTTACAACAACAGATGCAGCAGGAAATAGTGCAACTGCAACAGATACAGAAACATACTCAGTAGATACAGAGATTACTGCAACAATCACATTAGATGAAAACATTACACCAGATGATATTATCAATGCAGCAGAATCAACACAAAATATTCCAGTAACAGGAAAAGTAGGTGGAGATGTACAAGAAGGTGATACAGTAACATTAACAGTAAATGGAAAAGAGTTTACAGGAACTGTAGCAGCAGATAAAACATTCTCAATTAATGTACCAGGAGCAGATTTAGCAGTAGATCCAGACTTAACAATTGATGCAAAAGTTACAACAACAGATGCAGCAGGAAATAGTGCAACTGCAACAGATACAGAAACATACTCAGTAGATACAGAGATTACTGCAACAATCACATTAGATGAAAACATTACACCAGATGATATTATCAATGCAGCAGAATCAACACAAAATATTCCAGTAACAGGAAAAGTAGGTGGAGATGTACAAGAAGGTGATACAGTAACATTAACAGTAAATGGAAAAGAGTTTACAGGAACTGTAGCAGCAGATAAAACATTCTCAATTAATGTACCAGGAGCAGATTTAGCAGTAGATCCAGACTTAACAATTGATGCAAAAGTTACAACAACAGATGCAGCAGGAAATAGTGCAACTGCAACAGATACAGAAACATACTCAGTAGATACAGAGATTACTGCAACAATCACATTAGATGAAAACATTACACCAGATGATATTATCAATGCAGCAGAATCAACACAAAATATTCCAGTAACAGGAAAAGTAGGTGGAGATGTACAAGAAGGTGATACAGTAACATTAACAGTAAATGGAAAAGAGTTTACAGGAACTGTAGCAGCAGATAAAACATTCTCAATTAATGTACCAGGAGCAGATTTAGCAGTAGATCCAGACTTAACAATTGATGCAAAAGTTACAACAACAGATGCAGCAGGAAATAGTGCAACTGCAACAGATACTGAGGAATATGATGTTGATACAGAAGCAACACCAGCTCCAACAGTAGAAATTACAGAAGATGTAAATGATGATGAATTAATTTCTGCAGATGAATTAGATGGAAAAGTAGATGTATTAATTACATTACCAACTGGGACTGAAGTAGGTGATACATTAACAGTAACAAACCCAGATGGAAGTACAACAGATTACCCAGTAACACAAGATATTATAGATAATGGATTACCATTAGAATATCCAGCACCAGCAGAGGGTGAAACAATCACTGTAAGTGCAACAATTACTGATAAAGCAGGGAACACTTCTCCAAAAGGTGAAGATAGTGCAACAATCGATACAGTAGCAACACCAGCACCAACAGTAGTAATTGGTGAAGATACAAATAATGATGGAATCATTAGTGCAGATGAATTAAGTGATGATGGAATCGTAGATGTAACAGTTACAGTACCAGCAGAGACAGAAATTGGTGATACATTAACAGTAACAAACCCAGATGGAAGTACAACTGAATACCCAGTAACACAAGATATGTTAGATAATGGATTACCATTAGAATATCCAGCACCAGCAGAGGGTGAAACAATCACTGTAAGTGCAACAATTACTGATAAAGCAGGGAACACTTCTCCAAAAGGTGAAGATAGTGCAATTATTGACTTAATTAGCTCGTCTAATGATACATTTGTTGCAAAAGAAGAAGGAAGTGAGTGGGTAAATAATACATTAGTTACAAATTCTCCAACTGAAGGATATGACGCAACTGGAAATGTATTTACTAATGATAATACAGTATCAAGTGCAACAATTACTGCTATTGTAGTAGGTGGTGTAGAATATGCAGTAGCACAAGATGGAACAAATACAGTTATTACAACTGATAAAGGTACGTTAACAATTGATAATAGTGGAGAGTTTACATATGATGTAAATGAAACTTACACTGAATCAATGAATGAAGGTGATTCAATGAGTGATGCATTTACATATATTGTAAATGGAGATTCAAGTGAAAGTGCAACTTTAACTATAAATATTGAGGGAACAAATGACGCTCCTGTAATTAATTCAATAGATGTTAACAATCAAGCTACAAAAGTAATTGATGGATTATTAGATATTAATCAAGATGGAATTGCAGATACTTTAGATCCATCTCATTTATTAGCAAGAGATAGTGATGAATATTTCTCAGCTGATAATGGAAATATCACAATTGATTTAGGTTCTGGTGGAACTGATATGGCTGTTGAGTACTTAGGTGGTCAAGTGTCATACAATAATGTAATTGGATTCTATGAATATGATGATAATGGTAACCCAACAAATCCAGTTATTATTTATGTAGAAGATCAAAGTTTTGTAGGAGAAGTTAGTGAATTCTTAGGTACATTAGATAATTTAGAAGGAAAAGTTGGCTTCTTTATTATTCCAAATGGTGCAACTACAGTTAATATTAATACAACATTGACATTTGATGGTAATACATTACAAGCAAATGGAACTGATTTACCAAATGTTTATTACACAGATAATAACTTAAGTACTGATGGTAAAGACCATGCTATTATTGCACAAGATGTAGATGGAACAGGATTAGTTATTGCATTTGAAGATTTATCTTTAGGTGATCAAGATTATGATGATGTTGTTATTAAAATCAAACCTTGTTTAGATTCATCTGATATGAATATTATTGATAATATCAATATATCAGATATAGATGATGCAAACTTAGAGAGCGCAACAGTTACATTAACTAATTATAAAGCTGGTGATGTTATTGATGCAAGTAATTTACCAAGTGGAATTACTGCAACAATTACTGAAGTAAATGGAGAGTTAGTAGTAACATTAACAGGTAGTGCAACAGTTGCGGATTATGAAATTGCAATTGAGTCATTAACATTTGAAAGTTCAAGTGATGATAGAACACCAAGAGATTTCGAAATCGTTGTAAATGATGGAGATAAAACAGATACAACTGAAGTTACTGTTGATATTGGTGGTTGTTCTATTACTCCTTATACTCCTGAGAATACGAATAGTGTTGTGGCTGTTGATGACTATGGATATGAAACTGATTCACAAGGTGAAGTTGAAGTTACTACAAATGGTGGAACACAATCTGATATTACATACCTAAGTGATGGTGGATTTGTTATTGTATGGACAGATGGTGATTCAAGTGGTACGGGAATCTATGCCCAAAGATATGATTCTGATGGAGATAAAGTAGGTGAAACTATTTTAGTAAATACTGTTGAAGATAGAGATCAGGATACTCCAAATGTAACAGCTCTTGCAAATGGAGGATACTTAGTAACTTGGCAAGCTGAAAACTATTATGAAGATGTAGATCCAAATGATGGTGGAAGTATTTATATTGTTGGTAGAGTTTATGATTCAAACAACAATCCAACTTGTAAAGAATTTGTTATATCTAGAGCATTATATGATCCAATAGTTGGAACATCTGATGGTGGCTTTATTGTAACTTGGTCTGCTACAAACTTAGCAGCAAATGGAGATGTTGTTAATAATACTGAATTTGATTATAATGGTTTAACTAACCCTATCTACACAGATGCCCATGATGGTGATGAGTATGGAATTATTGCACAAAGATTTGATGCTTATGGAAATGAAATTGGTGATAGAGTTGTAGTTAATTCAATTACAACAGATAATCAAATAAATTCCGATATTGTTATGCTTGACAATGATACTGCTATTATGACATGGCAAAGTCAAACATCAGATGGTAAATATGATATTTATATGCAAAAACTTGAATTAACTTCAAATGGATTAGAAGTTGTTTCAAATAGTGATGTTGCAGTTAGTACAACAAGTGCAAATGAAACAAATGCCCAAATAACTGCATTAAGTAATGGTATGGCAATTATTACCTATGAATCAGGTTCATCAATTAAAGCAAAATTAGTTTTAGCCAATGGAAGTGTTGATAATACTGAATATGAAATTACAACAAATGGAAATTATCCTGCAATAGATTCTTCAGATACAACAATTATTTTTGCTTATAATAAAAATGGTGATATTTATGTTCGAACATTTGATGTATCAAATAATACATTTTCATCTGAAATTAATGTAGGTGAGGCTCAAGGAAATAATAGTGAACCTGCAATTGCTATTCTTGAAGATGGAACTTATGTTATTACTTGGACTAATGATAGCGGTGAAGTGGTATTTGAAAGATTTAATTCAGATGGTACAGAATATCACCAAAATAATTTTGATATGATGGAAGATACTTCTATTACTATTACTTTTGCAGAAATCTTAGCAAATGATTATGACCCTGAAAATGATACTTTCTCAATTGTTGATGGTTCAATTACAAATGCTACAAATGGAACTATTGTAGTTGATTATACAGCTCAAACTGTAACATTTACACCAGATAAAGATTATGTAGGGGCTGCAACATTTGATTATTCAATTGTTGATTCAAAAGGAGCAACAGATGATGCAACTGTACATTTAGTAGTAAAAGATGCAGCAGAACCATCTATATTTGTAGGTACAACTTGTGATGCAGATATCCATGGTCATGATGTTGTTGTTGATGAAGGTGAAGATGTTATATTTGCAATTAAAATTGGTGGAGTTACATCTGGTACATTACAATTGGCATTAGCTGATGGTACAGCACTTGATGCTGATTACAATGAATCTACTTATAAATATAGTACTGATTTTGGTGTAACATGGATTGATGTTCCATTAAATGGTCAAATAAATAATGTAACAAATGGTGATGTAATTTTTGTTAAAACTGATACTGTAAATGATACAGAAGTTGATAATGGAGAAAAATTCACATTAACTGGTACTTTAACTGAAGGAACAATAACTGTAAGTGATACAGGAACAGCTACTATTTTAGACAACGACTTAAGTGGAATAGTTACAAATGAAGATACCCAAAAAATATTGACATTAAGTGACTTTGGTATCTCAACTAGTGATGGAATTGTATCTGTTAAAATTGAGACATTGCCAACAAATGGAAGTTTAATAATAAATGGTAATGTTATTTCTTCAGGAACAATATTAACAGTTGGTTCAATAGTAAATGGTAATTTAAAATTTGTACCTTCAAATAATACTGATACAGATAGTTCATTCAATTTTAGTAAATATACTAATACAAATACTAGTAAAATATACACTATGGGTGTGGAAGTAATTGCAGATGCAGATATTCCAACTACTTCTATTAGTGTTGATGACGGAACATTAATTAGTAACACTGTAGAGTATCAAGTTAATATAACTGCTGCATTAGCAGATTTAGATGGAAGTGAAACGTTAAGTGTTGTAATTAGTGGAGTTCCAAGTGAGGGTGTTCTAACAAGTGATACTTATACAGTTAATTATGATAGTGTAAATGATAATTGGATAGTTACAGTGCCTGATAATCTAACTTCAATTAGTGATTCATTAACATTAAATGTACCAGAAAGTTCTACAGATTTTGATTTAACAATTACAACTAGAGCAACAGAGACAAATGGGAATGATTATGAAGAAGTTACTGATACAGCAACAGTTGAAGTAGTTGATTCTTGTGCATCATATAAACAAAATGTTATAGGTTATTGGTCATTGGGTGAAGATAATGATGGAGGTACAATTGCCGATGACAAAACTTCATTAGATAATGATATGACATTACATGCAAATTATGAACTAGGTCAAACTAATAGTATTAATGGTGATGATACTGCTGTTAAATTTTATACAAATGGTTATGGATGGGGGACTATTGAACATGATAGTTCTTATGAAATAGAAAATGGAACAATATCTTTTTGGATGAAAGATACAGGTCATATCGCTGATAATGCAGGTCTATTTAGTAAAGATTCTCAAAATTATGATGATGGTGGACATTTAACTATAATGACTATGAGTGATGGAAGTATTTTAGTTAGACTTCAAAGTGATTCTGCTTCATATGAAGTTAGATCTGCAGCTGGAAGTATTTCACTTGATGAATGGGCACAAGTAACATTTAGTTTTGGCGAAGAAGGTATGAAACTTTATATAAATGGTGTTTTAGCTGATACAAATTCATATACAGGTGGAATTGAGGATAATACTTCTGATATAGTAATAGCTGCAAATGCATGGAATACTGCAGATGCAGGAGAGTGGGATACTACTACTGATGATTATTGTGAGACAGGTTTATCAAATTTTTATTCTGGTCTTATAGATGAAATTGCAATTTTTGATAAAGCATTAAGTCAAGATGAAATTACAACTTATACTTCTAATAGTCAGTATTGTAGTGATACAACACTTGATACTAGTAATGAAACAGATCAATATGCTCAAGCTGCAGGGACTGTTTTAATTACAGAAGATTTTGAAAATGGTTCAACAGGTTGGTCTGATAATACTGTTACTGAGACTAATACAAATGCAACGGACTTCTTAGGTAACTTTGGAGGAACAGGAGGTTCTGAAGGAGTGTATAAAAAATATTATTTTGGTTCAATGCATGCAGGAGAGAGTGTAACTATAGAGTTTGATATGTATGAAATTGATAGCTGGGATGGTTCTTATCATGGTGATAATTTCTATGTATTTGTAAATGGATATGAAGTTCAAGTTGATTCATATTCATATGTAGAAGGAGAAGATAATTCAGATACTACAAATGATACCGATTTAGATAATATTGGTACAACAGGAGTTTATTGGTCAGAAAATGATGAATCACATCACTATACTATTACTGGCACAGTTGATGAAGATGGATATATTAGATTAGGATTTGGTTCAGGTTTAAGTCAAGAATTATCTGATGAATCATGGGGTATTGATAATATTGTAATAACTGCAGGAGATGATTGGAGTAG
Source organism: Malaciobacter pacificus (assembly GCF_004214795.1). Lineage (NCBI taxonomy): Bacteria > Pseudomonadati > Campylobacterota > Epsilonproteobacteria > Campylobacterales > Arcobacteraceae > Malaciobacter > Malaciobacter pacificus. The sequence continues at coordinate 2,381,741 of NZ_CP035928.1, read as the reverse complement.
TAATACTTCAGAAGAGATTAAAAATTCTAATGACACTGATGATTCTGAAAGCTTAGTAGCAGAAGCTTCATTATTATTAACTGTAGGTGAAGTAACACAAACAGGTACAACTATAAGTATACCTTCAATTACTGCAGGTACTTCTGATTTAACAAATGTTACTAATTATGGTAATGCTTCTTCTGGATATACTGAAATTTATTCAGGTAATAATGATGATAATGTAATAGCTGGTGATGATTGGGATAAAATCGATACTGGAGCTGGTAATGATAATATTCTTGTGGGGAACAACTCTTCAACCATTGACTTAGGTAGTGGAAATGATAATGCAACTATTGGAAATGCTGATTCAACTGTAAGTACATCTATCTCTTCTGCAAGTGGTGATAACACTATAGTTGCAGGAAATGATTGGGATAAAGTTTCTACAGGTAATGGAGATGACCAAATTCAATTAGGAAGTGGTGCAAGTGAAATTTCTACAGGTGGAGGAAATGACTTACTTGTAGTTTCTGATGCGAATACAAATGCAACTGCATCAATTAACACAGGAACTGGAAATGATACAGTTTATGCTGGTAATAGTTTTGATAGTGTAGATTTAGGAAATGGAGACAACACTTTAAATATAGGAACAGCAGATGCTTCATCATATAGTTCAATTTTATCAGGAACTGGTGTAGATAATATTGTAGCTGGTGATGGTTGGGATAAAGTACAAACAGGTAATGGTAATGATACTATTGAGCTTGGAGAAGGTTCAAAAGAAATTAGTACAGGAAGTGGAGATGATACTTTACTTGCAGGAAATGCAGATGCAAATTCATACACAACAATTCAAACTGATGATGGAAATGATACAGTAGTAGTTGGAAATGATTGGGATTCTATTGATACAGGAAGAAACAACGACAGAGTTGAAGCTGGTGATGGTACAAGTACAGTTAATCTTGGAAGTGGTGATGATACCTTAAAAATTGGTGATGCAAATGCTTCTGCTTCTACATCTATTTATGGAGATGATGGTGATGATACTATTGTAGCTGGTGATAACTGGGATACTGTAAACACTGGTGATGATAATGACCAAGTTCAAGTTGGAAACAATGTTGGTGTAATTGACTTAGGAAGTGGAGATGATATTTTAGTTGCAGGTGATGCTAATTCATCTTCTTATGCTACAATCAATGCAAGTTATGGAAATGATAATGTAACAGCTGGTGATAATTTTGACTATGTTGATTTAGGAAGTGGAAACGATACATTAAATATTGGTAATGCTGACCTTATTGATAGTTATGCTACAATCAATGCTGGTGATGGAGATGATAATATTACAGCTGGATATGGTTGGGATGAGATAAATGCCGGAAGTGGTAATGATACAGTTACTTTTAAAGGTTCTCAATCAGAATATACTGTTACTCAAAATAATAGTGGTGATGTATTTGTTACTCACATAGCAACAGGATACACAACAAAAGTTACTGATGCTGAAACAATTGCATTTGAAGGAACTGATTCAACTCAAACAATTTCTTTAGCAAGTATTGTAATTGCATCTTCATCAGTAAATTATGAGTATCCATTGACACTGCAAGCTAGTTTATTTAAAGTCACAGGCTTGGAAACACTGTCTAGTATTACATTATCAAATTTACCAACTGGAGTCTCAATTGAAGAGAGTTCTTCAATAGTAAAAAATACAAATGAAACATATACTATAAGTATTGATAGTGATGGTGAGACTCTATCTGTTACATTAGTTAGTGATCATGAATTAACATCTACAGAAATAAATAATATAAATGCTACTATGAATGTTTTAGATTCAAGTAATAATATTATCTCTACTGTGGATATAAATGCAAATCTTGGAATTGAAGGTACTTCATTAGATGATAACATTAATGGTACATCTGCAAATGAGTATATAGATGGAAAAGAGGGAAGTGATTACATCAATGCAGGAGATGGAGATGATGTTATTGTTTATGACGCAAATGATATAGTTGATGCAGGAACTGGGGTAGATAAATTACAAATTGATTTAAATGATAATGAATTAATTGATTTAAGTACAGCTCTTACAAACAAAGATGGATTTGAAGAAGTTGATATAACTGATAATCAAGGACAAACATTAAATATTGATTTATCAGATGTTGTTGATTTAGTTGATGGGGATAGTCAGCTAATTATTAGAGGTGATTTAGAAGATACTATTGATCTTGATTCAAGTGAGTGGACAAATGCAGGAAATCAAGAGGTTGATGGTGTTAACTATAATGTATTTAATGGAACAGGTGCTAATTCAACAATTAAATTACTAATTGAAGATGACATTGATACAAATATTTAATAAATAGGAGAACCTTCTCCTATTTATATCTTTTGTGATAAACTTACAATATGAGACAAACACAATTAGAAGATTTCTTACAATTAGAAGAGCATAATAAAGAGCTTGAAAAAAGAATAGAGCAAGAATTACAAAAAAATAGAGAAAAAGATAAACTTCTTTTTCAACAAAGTAAAATGGCAGCTCTTGGTGAAATGTTAGGAAATATTTCACATCAATGGAGACAACCATTAATGGAAATCAATTCTTTATTCTTACCAATTGAAGCAAAATTAAATCTTGAAATTCCCCTTGATAATGAAGAGTTATTAGAATCTATTAAAAAACTAAATGATATTACTAAATATATGTCTAATACTATTGATGATTTTAGAGATTTTTTTGTAAAAGATAAAGAAAAAATAGAGTTTAAATTACTTGATCAAATAAATTCAACCATTAATATTATTAGTGGTGGATTAAAAGCACATGATATAAAACTTGATATTATAATTCAAAAAAACCCTACTTTAGTTGGATTTAAAAATGAGTATTCACAAGTTTTGATTAATATAATTAATAATGCAAAAGATATATTAGTTCAACGAAATGTAGAAAATCCTTATATAAAGATTTCAATTTATGAAAAAGAGAAGAATATTATTACTACAATTGAGGATAATGGTGGAGGTATAAAAACTACTCCCATTGAAAAAGTATTTGACCCTTTTTTTACTTATGAAAAAATAAATGGTTCAGGAATTGGACTTTTTATGTCTAAATTAATAATTGAAAATAACATGAATGGAAAGTTGCAAGTAGAAAATACAGCAAAAGGTGCATTATTTACTATTTCAATCCCTAAAATATAATATTAAAAACACTTCATATTGTATTTAATCAATTTTAGATATAATCCAAAAAATCACAAAAACTTCATTAGAAAATAGGATTATTATGCCAAAACAATTACTACAAAAACAAGCTGATACAATCAGATTCTTAGCAGCAGATATGGTTCAAAAAGCAAACTCAGGACACCCAGGTGCGCCTATGGGACTTGCTGATATTGCAACAGTATTAAGTAATCACTTAAATTTAAACCCAGCAAATGAAAAATGGTTAAATAGAGATAGACTAGTATTCTCAGGTGGTCATGCTACGGGATTAGTGTATTCTTTATTACACCTTTGGGGATTTGATGTGTCAATTAATGATATGAAAAACTTCAGACAAACTCACTCTAAAACTCCAGGTCATCCAGAGTATGGACATACTCATGGTATTGAAATAACTACTGGTCCTTTAGGTCAAGGTATTGCAAATGCTGTTGGTTTTGCTGCAGCTGCTAAATATGCTCAAAACACTTTAGGAAAAGATGTAATCAATCACAAAGTTTACTGTTTATGTGGAGATGGAGATTTACAAGAGGGTATTTCATACGAAGCAACTGCAACTGCAGGTCATTTAAACTTAGATAACTTAGTAATTATTTATGATTCAAACTCTATTACAATTGAAGGTGATACTTCTATTGCATGGTCTGAGAATGTTAAGAAAAGATTCCAAGCTATTGATTTTGAAGTAATTGAAATCGATGGACATAATTTTGACCAAATTGATAAAGCTTTAGTATCTGCTAAAACTTGTGATAAACCAGTATTAATCATCGCTAAAACTGCTATTGCAAAAGGTAGTGCAACTATGGAAGGAAGCCATCACTCACATGGTGCTCCATTAGGTGAAGATGATATTGCTGCATCTAAGAAAAATGCAGGATTTGACCCAGAAGAAAAATTCTTTGTTCCTGCTGATGTAAAAGGTGCATTTGATAAATTAATCAAAGGTTCTATTGCAGAAAATGAGTGGAATGAATCTTTAAGTGCAGAAACTAAAGCAAAAATTGAAGAGTTACAAAACCCTAACTTTGACTCTGTTGAGTACCCAACTTTTGAAGCTGATTCAAGTGTAGCTACAAGAGACTCAAACCATAAAATCTTAAATGCAATCGCTGCAGCAGTTCCTGGATTCTTAGGTGGAAGTGCAGACTTAGGACCATCTAATAAAACTGAGTTAAAAGGTGAGGGTGATTTCCCAAATGGTAGAAATATTCACTTTGGTATCAAAGAACACGCAATGGCAGCAATTGCAAATGCAATGAATTTATATGGATTATTTAGAGTATACTCAGCAACTTTCTTTGTATTTAGTGATTACTTAAAACCATCTGCTAGAATAGCAGCTCTTGCAGGTATTCCTCAACACTTTGTATGGACACATGATTCTATTGGTGTAGGTGAAGATGGACCAACTCACCAACCAATTGAACATTTATCTCAATTTAGAGCTTTACCAAACTTCTATACATTTAGACCTGCTGATGCAACTGAAAATGTTGAGTCTTGGAAAGTAGCACTTAAAATGAATGCACCTACTGCATTTGTATGTTCAAGACAAGGTTTACGAGTATTAAAAGATGAGAGAGCTTACGGTGAAGTAGCAAATGGTGCATACTTAGTTAAGAAAAGAGACAATGCAAATATTACTATTATGGCAAGTGGTTCAGAGTTAATGTTAGCATTACAAACAGCTTGTAAATTAGAAGATGAAGGTATTTTTGCAAATATCGTTTCAGTACCTTGTTTTGATTTATTAATGGAACAAGATAAAGAGTATGTTTCAAAAATTATTGACCCTTCAACTAAAGTATTTGCTGTAGAAGCTGCAAGAGGTTTAGAATACTACAAATATGCAGACTTTGTATATGGTATGGAAACATTTGGAGCTTCAGGACCAGCTGGTGATTTATTTGAAGAGTTCGGATTTACTATTGATAAATTAAAAGCTAAAATCATAGCTGACTTTAAAAACTAACAACACTTTACGGATGAGAGTTTTTCTCATCTGTTTATAATTCATATATTACTATCATCTATTTTTTATTTTTTCTGCTTATAATATGCTATAAACTTTTAAGGAGATTTTATGGCAATAGGATTTATTGGATTAGGAAATTTAGGTAGAGCTATTACAACAAGACTTAATGATGTTGGTGAGCAGCTTGTAGTATATAATAGAAATCAAGATAAAATTAAAGATTTACCTTACGAAAAAGCTCAAACTCCAAGAGAACTATATTCAAAATGTGACGTGATTTTTATGTGTCTGTTTGACTCAAATGCAGTTAGTCAAATTTTCTCTATGGAAAATGGATTATTATGTGATGAAATTAAAGGTAAAACTATCATTGACTTGACAACAAATCACTATGATGATGTTTTAAAATTTCATGACATAGTAAATTCTATGGGTGGAAACTATTTAGAAAATCCAGTATTTGGTAGCGTGGCTCCTGCATTACAAGGTGCTTTAACAGTAGTTAGTTCTGGTAAAAAAGAGGTATTCCAAAGTGTTAAACCAATTTTAGAAAAAATTGCAAAAGAGATTTTCCACTTAGAAACGCCATCAAGTGCTACAAAAATGAAACTTATTAATAATCTTTGTTTAGGTTCATTTATGGCAACACTTGCAGAGTGTACTGCAATGGCTGAGAATTGTGAAATACCAAAAGATAAAGCTTTAGAAATTCTTGGAGTTGGTGGTGGTCAATCACTAGTACTTAAAGCTAAAACTCAAAAGTTAATTGATGAAGATTTCTCAGCACATTTTTCAAATAATGCAATAAATAAAGACTTACATCTATTACAGGATTTAGCTTTTAAAATGCAAAAGCCACTATATAGTGCAGCAGTTCCTAAGGAGTTGTTTTCTAAAATGAAAGATATGGGTAAAGGAGAAGAAGATTTCTGTTCAATTTATCAATTATTTAAAGGATAAGTTATGCCACATCTACAGTTTGAAATAAATAAAAAAGTTGCAAAAGAAACAAAAGAAAATTTTGTAATTGAGATTAGAGAGTGTTTTAGTGAAGTTATGGATACAGGAACTGACCACATAGCAGTATCTATTAGAGAATATGATAAGTATAGTCTTAGTATTGGAAGAGCTGATTTTAAAGATGATATTTGTTTAATGAACCTTGATATTAGAGAAGGGCGAACAATTGAAAAAAGAAGAGAATTAGCTCTTAGATTTATGGATATTGTAAAAAACAATTTTGGGATAATCCAAAAAAATCAATACCTTACTTTCACTGAACATAAAGGTGAAGATTTTCATTTAGTTGAGAAATATTTAGCTTCATGGGAGAGTGGGGAAGACCCACTTGTATAAATAAAGATAGTGAATTTTCACTATCTTGTAACCTATTAGTAACTTATTTATATTAATATATCAACATATCTTGATATATTAAACTTATTTTTGATACAATCACAAAAAAAATCAAAGGACAACTATGGATATATTTTTAAAATCAGTTAGTGCCTTAAATGATGAAACAAGAGTAAAACTTCTAAAATTTATAAACATTCATGGTAAGTGTTGTGTTTGTGATTTAGAAAATTCATTTGATATGATTCAATCACGTCTTTCTAGACATTTAAAAATCCTAAAAGAAGCTGGGTTTTTAAGAGTTGATAGGCAAGGTCGATGGGCTTATTATAGTGTCAGATTTCCACTTGATGAGTTTAGAACATCTTGCATAAAAGAGATTGAAACACTACAAATGGAGTTACCATCATTAAAAAAAGTTTGTGAAAATAAGGAAGATTAATTGAAAGAGACACTATTTGTATATGGAACACTAATGCCAAATTGCCCAAATGGACACGTATTAGAAGAGATTGTTGGAAAATTTGTACCCGCAACTGTCAAAGGAAAATTGATAGATGCAGGTTGGAGTGCTAGTATGGGATATCCTGGAATTAGACTTGATGCAGGAAATGACACAATACATGGGTATTTGTTTTATAGTGATAATTTAATTGATAAATGGGATTATTTAGATGAGTTTGAAGGTGATGAGTTTGAGCGAACACCTGTAACTGTTGAGAGATATGATGAGCTTGAAGTTGATACTTTTATTTATACTTTAAAGCCTGAAATTATGGATATGGCAGAGGAATAAAATGTTTATTGCTAGTTTAATTTTTATTGTAACTTTAGTGTTTGTTATTTGGCAACCAAAAAATTTACAAATTGGTACAACAGCAGTTATTGGAGCAATTGTTGCTTTAGTTGTTGGTGTTGTAAGTTTAGATGATGTTTTTATTGTAACTGATATTGTGTGGGATGCCACTTTAGCTTTTATTGGAATTATTATTTTATCTATGGTTTTAGATGAGATTGGTTTCTTTGAATGGTGTGCTTTAAAAATGGCAAAGTTTTCAAATGGAAATGGAACTTTGATGTTTATTTATTCTATTTTACTTGGAGCTTTTGTTTCTGCATTATTTGCAAATGATGGGGCGGCACTTATTTTAACTCCAATTTTACTTGCAAAAATGAGAATATTAAATTTAAATATGAAATCAATCATTGCATTTTTACTTGCAGGTGGTTTTATAAGTGATAGTGCATCTTTACCTTTTGTATTTTCAAACCTTACAAATATTGTAACAGCAAACTATTTTGATATTGGATTTATGGAGTATTTACAAAATATGATTATTCCTTATATTGTAAGTGTGTTTGTTTCAATAATATTTTTATATTTAATTTTAAGAAAAGATATACCAAAAACTATTGACACTTCTTTATTAAAAGAACCAAGTAGTGTTTTAAAAAATGTAAAACTGTTTTATTTAGCTTGGATATTTTTAGCTGTTTTATTAGTGGGGTATTTTGTAGGAGATGCTTATGATTTACCAGTTTCTGTTTTTGCTTTAGGTGGAGGAATTATCTTTTTAATTATTGCAAAATTATTTAATGCTGTAAAACCTGTACATATTATAAAAGAAGCACCATGGCAAGTAGTTTGGTTTAGTATAGGTTTATATATTGTTGTTTATGGATTAAAAAACGAAGGTCTTACGGATTATTTAACTTTAGTATTACATGATTTAGCTCAAAGAGGAGATACAATTGCAATTATTGGAACAGGGTTTTTATCAGCATTCTTATCTGCAATTATGAACAATATGCCAACAGTTATGATTATGGATATAGCTTTACAAAATATGGGCGAGTCAATGAATCAAGCCTTAGCTTATGCAAATATTATAGGTTGTAACTTAGGACCAAAAATGACACCGTTTGGTAGCTTAGCTACGCTATTATGGCTTCATGTATTGGCTAAAAAAGGTGTTAATATATCATTTGCTCAATATAGTAAATTTGGACTTATAATAACACCACCTGTATTATTTATAGTTTTATTATCATTGGTGTAAGAAGTAGTAGTTATGGAATTAATTTTAATAGCAATTGCATTAGCTATGGATAGTGTAGCAGTTAGTATAGCAAGTGGAAGTAAATATAAAAATATTAGCTTTGGTACAACTTTAAAAATAGCTGCTTTTATGGGAATATTTCAAGGGCTTATGCCTTTAATTGGATATTTTGCTGGAAGTTTATTTGCAGATTTTGTTGATAGTTTTGATCACTTTATTGCTTTTATAATTCTTGTTTATTTAGGATATAGAATGATAAAAGAAGCACAAGAAGATGATTTTGAAGATGAGTTAAGTGATTTAAAAACTAAAACACTTTTTTTCTTAGCAATAGCAACTAGTATTGATGCTTTAGCAGTAGGGATTACTTTTTCTTTTGGAGAAGTTAACATTTGGTATGCAGTTATTTTAATAACACTAATTACTTTTGTTTTATGTTTAATAGCTGTTTATATTGGAAAGAAGCTTGGAGGATTTTTAGAATCTAAAGCTGAGTTTTTAGGTGGAATTATCTTAATAATTCTTGGATTTAAAATTTTATTAGATGGATTAAATTTAATATAGGGGAAATAGTTGAAAACAAATGTTTTATTTATTTGTAGTCATAATACTACAAGAAGTCAAATTGGTGAAGCTTTATTAAGAAAATTTGGTGGTGAAGATTTTATAGTTGAAAGTGCTGGAATTGAACCAGGAAGTTTAAACCCAATGGCAGTTGAGGTTTTAAAGCAGACAGAAGATATGGATATCTCAACTTATACTACAAATAAAGTATTAGATTTATACAAAGATGGAAAACATTTTCACTATGTTATTACTGTTTGTGATGAAGCTAAAAAAGAGCCTTGTCCAATTTTCCCTGGACTTGATGGAGTACTTCATTGGAATATTACAAGTCCTGCATGCGATGGAACTTATGAAGAAAAAAAAGAAAAAGTTATAAATTCAAAAAATGAATTAAAAGAAAATGTTTTAGAGTTTATATCTTTAGTAAAAAATCAACATATAAAATCTGGTTTTCCCCTAAAATGGCGTTTAAATCAATAAAAGGAAAAATATTATGGATAAAAAAGTTTTAATTTTATGTACGGGTAACTCTTGTAGAAGTATAATCGCAGAAGCATTAATCAATGCAAAACTTGATGGTATAAGTTCTGATTCTAGTGGAGTTAAGGCAAGTGGTAGAGTAAATCCAAATGCTCAAAAACTATTGACTGAAAAAGGTATTTGGAAGGAAGAGTATCACTCAAAGACTATAGATAAAGTAATTGATAATGAGTATGATTTAGTAGTAACTGTTTGTGATCATGCTAATGAGACTTGTCCAATGTTTCCAAAAGCTGTAAAAGTTATTCATGTAGGTTTTGAAGACCCAGATGGAAAAGGTTTTGAAGCATTTGAAGAGACATATAAAGAGATTGAAGAGATTTTACTTCCAAAAGTTGTTGAAGCATTAAAATAGTATGAAACAGTTAAATATTTTTTGGCAATTCTTTGTTCTAGGACTTTTTAGCTTTGGTGGGCCAATGGCTCATATTAGTTTTTTTAGAAAAAGATTTGTTGAAAAATTAAACTGGTTAAGTGATGAGGATTTTTCAAAAATAGTAGCACTTAGTCAGTTTTTACCAGGACCTAGTTCTTCTCAGGTTGGTTTTACAATAGGACTTAAAAAAGGTGGAGTAATTGGAGCTATAATTGCTTTTATTGCTTTTACAATACCATCTTTTTTACTTTTATATTTTGCAGCAATTTTTCAAAGTCAATATTCTGAAAATAACTTAGTAATTGCATTAATTTATGGGCTTAAACTTTTTGCAGTAATTGTGGTTGCTGATGCAACAATAGGGATGTTTAATAGTTTGTGTAAAACCTCAATAAGTAGAATAATATTTGTATTTAGTGTATTAATATTAATACTATTTCAAAGTTTTTATATTCAATTACTTGTGATTATTTTATCTGCGTTACTTTCTCTTGTTTTTTCAAAAAAGATAGAGAATAAAAAAGATGAGAAAAGATATATAAAACCTTATTTTTTACCTCTTTTCTTGTTTTTTATTTTTTTAATTGTTTTTCCAATTATTGAAAATCAAAATAGTTTGTTAGAATTATTTAACTCTTTTTATCAAGTAGGAAGTTTAGTCTTTGGTGGAGGGCATGTTGTATTACCTCTTATTAGTAGTAATGTAGATATTGAACAAAATAGTTTTTTAACTGCATATTCTTTAGCCCAAGCAGTTCCTGGTCCAATGTTTACAATAGCTAGTTACATTGGAGCTATATTTTATGAGAACTCTCCTTTTGTTGGAAGTCTTGTAGCAACAATTGCTATATTTTTACCAGGCTTTTTATTAATACTTGGTTTTTACAAAAGTTTTGAAAGTTATTCAAGTAATTTAGTTGTTTCAAGAATTATTGTTGGAGTAAATGCAAGTGTTGTTGCAATACTTTTTGTTACACTTTGTTTAATTGTTATTCCTAGTGCAGTTTTTGATATATATGATTTATCTTTTGCACTAATGGGGGTATTTTTAATGAGAAAATATAAACTACCAATTTTACTTTTAATTGTTGTTTATTGTTTATATGGAATAGGATTTAATTGATGTTTTATTATTGGGAAAAACTTTTAGATTATTTAATATATGATATTTTTGGTATGACTAAAGATAGTCATTTAACTTCAGCTTTGCACTTTTTTATTTATGATACAGTGAAAATCTTGTTTTTATTAGTTGTTATTATTTATATTGTGACTTTTTTAAGAAGTTATTTTCCTGTTGAAAAAATAAGAGACTATTTAAGTGGAAAACATAAATTATTAGGTCATGTTTTTGCAGCATTTTTTGGGATATTAACTCCCTTTTGTTCATGTAGTGCAATACCTTTGTTTTTAGGTTTCTTACAAGCTAGAATTCCTCTTGGAGTAACTTTTTCATATCTAATTTCTGCTCCTTTAAGTGATGCTGTTGTAATTGCTTTATTATTCTCATTATTTGGAGTTAAAATTACACTTTTATATATGGCTTGTGCTTTATTAATAGCTATTATCGCAGGACTTGTAATTGACAGTATGAATTTAGAAAAAGAGGTTTTATTAGATGTAAAACCAGCTAATTGTTGTAGCTCAAATAGTGATGAAACTACTATATCAATAAATCAAAGGACTAAAGAGGCTTGGAGGGATAGTTTTGATATTCTAAAGAAAATTTATATCTATGTAATTATTGGTATTGGAATAGGTGCTTTTATTCATGGATATATACCTTCTGAATTAATTTCAAAATATGCAGGTGGAGATGTATGGTATGCACCAATTTTAGCTGTTATTATGGGAATACCTATGTATTCAAGTGCAGCGGGTATGTTACCACTTATTGAAGTATTAACATCAAAAGGTATGCTTTTAGGAACAGCATTATCATTTATGATGGCTGTTGTTGCACTTAGTTTACCAGAAGCTATGATTTTAAAAAGAGTATTATCTATGAAATTAATTTCTATATTTTTTGGAACAGTTGGATTTGCTATTTTATTGGTTGGTTTTATATTTAATGCTATATTATAAAAATTTAAAGGAGAATAATTATGAAAATTGAGATTTTAGGAACAGGATGTTCTAAATGTGAGGCTTTAGTTCAAAATACAAAAACTGCAGTTGCTCAAGCAGGTATTTTTGCTCAAATTGAAAAAGTTGAAGATTTAGTAAAAATTATGGAGTATGGTGTTATGAATACACCTGGTTTAGTTATTGATGGAGAGGTTAAATCTACTGGAAAACTTTTAAGTGCAGAAGAGATTAAAAACTTTTTTTAATCTCTATTATTTTAACACTAAATAAACACCATTTATTGATATCCTTTGAAAAATAATATATACTAAAAAAAATCAATGGATATCAATGTGGTAAATTATAATAATATAAAAGTTTTAGTTGTTGAAGATGATGACATAGCAAGAGAAAATGCAGTTGAATTACTTCAAGACTATTTTGAGAATATTTATGAATCTAATAATGCTATAGATGCTTTTAAAATCTACAAAGAAAAAAATCCACATATTATAATTACAGATATTCAAATGCCAAAATTAAATGGCTTAGAGTTTGTATCTAAAATTAGAGAAAAAGATGATGAGGTTCAGATTATAATTCTAACAGCATTTTGTGATAAAGATTATTTGCTTCGAGCTGTAGAGTTAAAGCTAGTAAAATATTTAGTAAAACCTGTAAATGAAAAAGAACTAGAAAAAGCTTTAAAAACAGCCTGTGATAATATAATAAAAAAAGAGTCTAATATTATACTTTTAGATAAAAATACAAAATTTGATATGTATAATCTAACTTTAGTATGTAATGATGAATTAATTAAGCTAAGATCAAAAGAGATTGACTTTATTTATTTACTTTTAAAAAACAAAAATAGATATGTAACTTATAGTGAAATTGAAAGTTTTGTTTGGGATGGAGAGGTTATGAGTAAAGATGCTTTAAAAACTCTAGTAAAAAATATAAAGAAAAAAATCCCAAAAGAGCTTATTTCTAATCTAACAGGAACAGGATATAAAGTTGATATTAGATTATAGTATTTTATATTTTGGGGTTATTTTTGGGATAGTTTTTATGACTATTCTTTACACTTTGATTAGATATATTTATTCAAAAGAGTTATTTTATATTATATATTGTTTTATGCAATCCTTTTCTCTTTTTTTTATTATAGGATATAGTAAGCTTTTTTATAATAATAGTTTTTATGATGAATTAGCTTTAACTCTATCAAGTATTAGTGCTATTATATTTGCGGCAAACTTTTTTGAAGGAAGGTTTTTACCTAAAATTACAAATTATAAAGAGTTGATTTTAAATACTTTTTTATTAAATATAGTTATTTTAACCTCTTTTTATCACTACTATTTATTTGAGTATTTACCCTATACTATTGTATATGGAATTTTATTTATCTCATTGATTTTTAACTTGAAAAATACAAATAAACCAGCACTTATATATGTCGTTGGTTGGTCGATTTTATGTATATTCCTATTTGTAATTGATTTTAAAAATTATTATGAAAGTAGGGGATTTACTGATATTGTTTTAGTTGCCTTTTCTATTGAAGCAGTTTTATTTACGGTTTTTTTATCTTCAAAATATAGTAGTTTAAAAAAAGAGAATAAAGAGTATGAAGATATTGTTTTCCAACAATCAAAGCTAGTGAAAACTGGAGAGATGATTGCAAATATTACCCACCAATTTAGGCAACCTTTAAACAACTTATCATATATACTAATTAATTTAAATAAGAAGTATAAATCAAATAATCTTGATGAAGTTTATTTTGATAAAAAACTATCTCAAGCAAATACTCAAATAGAGTTTTTATCAAAAACAATTGATGATTTTAAAGAGTTTTATACTCCAAAAAAAGAAAAAGAGTGCTTTGAAGTTAAAGCTTGTATTGATATGGTTTTATCAATAATAAGTGCAGATTTAAAAAAGCATAATATTGAAGTTTCTCAAGATTTTAGAAGTTTTGAAAATATCCAAATATTTGGATGTAAAAATGAGTTCTCTCAAGTTTTATTATCACTTATTTCAAATAGTATTGACACTCTAAAAGATATAGAAAATCCAATTATTGATATTCAAATAGATACAAATAGTTCTGATGTGATTATAAAAATAAAAGATAATGGCAAGGGAATAAGTGGTTCACTTGAAAAGATTTTTGAACCATATTTTACAACTAAAGTTGAAGGTACTGGCTTAGGACTTTTTTTAGTAAAACAGATTATTGAAGAGTCATTTCATGGAAAGATTGAAGTTAAAAATTTAAAAGAGGGGTGTATTTTTTCCCTCTTTATTGAAAAAGCTATTTAATTAAATCATTTCTTGGATAGATAAATGATACTTCTCTAGTCATAGTATATTCGTTATTTTCTAGGGTTTTAATATCAATTTTTAGTTTTAATGGAGTATCTTTTTTATCAGAGATAAACATTCTTTTTTTGGTTTGAACTATCACAACTTTTTTTACTCTTTGGTTTGGTTTTAGTTTAAATGGTTTTACTCTAACTACTTCAAAGTTTTCTTTATCTTGCACATCTATATCAAAAGTATACTCTTTATCTAATCTATTTTGAATAGTAAATACGTAGTTATTTGCAATATGTTCACTTGATTTTATATTATATAGTTGTGTTGTTTTATTTATATTTACTATGAAATATTCTTTTTGTGTTGCCATACTTATTGCAAAAACAATACATAAAATTAAGCTGGCAAAATAAGCGATATTTCTTTTTGAGAATATTGAGACAAACTTTTTATTTATAACTTTATTTGTACTTCCCCATTGAATAAGATTCTCTTTCCCTAATTTCCCCATAACCGTTTCACATGCATCAGAACACTCTAAACAGTTGATACACTCAACTTGTAAACCTTTTCTAATATCAATATGAGTTGGACAGACTTTTACACATGCTTCACAAGTAGTACACTCTTCATTTGCACTCCATTGTTTCATATTTAAAATAGATTTTTCTCCATTTTGATAAATATTTCCACCTCTGTTAGTGTCATAAACAACTTGCTTTGTATTATCATCATAAAGTACTGACTGGATTCTAGAATAAGGACAAACATACATACAAAAGTTCTCTTTCATAAATACAATATCATATACTAAAAATAGTGCAATACTAAGAACAAACATAATCATAAATGAGTGATTTAAAGGGTCTTGTAAATATGCAAAAAAGTCTTCAGGTGGAACAAAATACCACATAAAATTTGAAGCAATAATAAGTGTAATACCAAACCATAAAAGTAAACCAATATATTTTTTAATTTGATTTTTTCTTTTACTATAATCAATATCTTTTTGTTTATTCTTGATTCTTCTTAAATCTAAAAGTGTACCTTCTATTAAGTCTCTGTAAATAACTCTAAAGATAGTTTGAGGACATGCCCATCCACACCAAACTCTACCAAACATAGTTGTTATTGCAAAGATTCCAATAAATAAAAGCATAAGTAAAAATGGCATTATAAATAGTTCATTCACATTGTATGAAAAACCTAAAAAATGAAACTCCAATTTTTCAAATGAAAGTAAAAGCATATGATTTCCATTTATTTTTATAAATGGTAAAACCATAACAAAGATTGTTATAAGACCATAAGTTAAGTATCTTTTTTTTGAATAGCTCATAATAAACTCCTTTTAAAGAAGTTTAATTTTTTTTGGTGTTTCTTTGGTGGTTTTAAAGTTTTAGGAAATATAGATGATTAAAAAGTAAGAATAATTTTCTTACTTTTTGTTTTCTTCTTCATCTTCTGTAGTTTGTGTTAAAGCACCTATTCCATACATTGTGCCTCCAATAACTAAGCCCACACCAGCTGCAATTGGATCACCTTTTCCACTAAATGCAATTTCTCCACCATATTTTTTTAACTCTTTACTTGTACAAGCAGTAAATGAATTAATTAATAGGATAAAAAATAATATTTTTAAATAAAACATTTCTTTATCTATAAAGCAAAATTGGTTTTTTCATTTTTGATAAAACCTTTTCTGTGAAGCTTCCAAGAACTAGTTGCTTAATCCATGAGTGACCAAATGCTCCCATACATAAAACATCAAACTTCTCTTTTTCAAAATAATCAGTGATTAAAACTGGGCTTTCACCTCTTGCACCATAAGTATCTACTTCGATACCATTTTGTGCGTAGATATTTTTTGCTTCATTTAAAAGTTCTCTTGATGAGCTTTCGTGTTTGCTAAGATTTATAATAGTTCTTGAAACTTCTTTTTTAAATATTGGTTTAGATGAAGTTGCTTGTAGTAGTTTTTTTGATTCATTTGAACCATTGTAAGCTACTAATAGTTTCTTTGGTTCTACAAAGTCATTGTTTACAAGTAATACTGGTTTATGAATTGATTTGATGATATCTTTTACATTATCCCCAACTAATTCTTTATCATGGCTATTTAGTCCTATAATTAGTATTGCAGTATCTTCTTCAAATTCAACAATATTTTCAATAATATCACCATGAACTTGTGAAGTTACTACTTCATTTGTACATTGTGATTTGATTTGCTCTTTTAGAGATTTTAAAAGCTCTTTTCCTGCACTAATAGCACATTTACTCTCTTTTGCTTCTTCATTTACAAGTTTTTCTAAGATATCTTCTTTTGCCCCAAATCCAATATTTCCACTCATATCTACTTGCTTTGCATTGTGGTTGTGTTCAACCACATTTAACAGTCTAAGAGGTAAATTCATATTATTTGAAATCATAACTGCATAGTCCATAATAGCTTGCGTATATTTTCCACCATCAACACAACATAATACATAACTCATCTTAGTGTCCTCCCATTACTTTTTCAATCTCTTCAGGTTTATCATGAACTCCAAATCTATCGATAATTGTAGAACTTGCTTCATTTTGCCCAATAACCTCTACATCAGTTCCTTCTCGTCTTAATTTGATAACTGCTTTATCAAGTGCATAAACTGCTGAAACATCCCAAAAGTGTGCCCTTGAAAGGTCTATTACTACTTTATTTACTACTTCTTTAAAGTCAAATTCATTGTAGAATTTATCTGCACTATTAAAGAATACTTGACCTACAAATTTATAAGTTCTAGTTTCACTTTGCTCATCAAAACTTTTCTCAACATACATAAAGTGAGAGATTTTATTTGCAAAGAATAGTGAAGCTAAAAGTACACCTGTAACTACACCAAGTGCTAAGTTATGAGTATAAACTGTAACAGCAACTGTTGCAAGCATTACGATGTTTGTTGAAACAGGAAGTGTTTTTAAGTTTTTAATACTTCCCCAATCAAATGTACCAATTGAAACCATAATCATAACTGCAACAAGTGCTGCCATAGGAATGATTGAAATAATATCTGCAAAGAATACAACCATGATTAGAAGTAAGAAACCAGCTATAAATGTAGATAATCTTCCTCTACCTCCTGATTTGATATTGATGATTGATTGCCCAATCATCGCACATCCAGCCATACCACCTAAGAAACCAGTTGCAACATTTGCAATACCTTGACCTCTTGCTTCTGTTTGTTTATTACTTTTTGTATCTGTTAAATCATCAATAATTGTTGCAGTCATAAAAGACTCAAGTAAACCAACAATGGCTAAAGCAAATGCATAAGGAAAAATGATTTGTAATGTTTCTAAATTAAATGGGATATCAGGTAATAAAAACACTGGTAATGTATCAGGTAATTCTCCCATATCTCCAACATTTCTAACATCCCATCCTACAAAATAAACAAAGATTGTTAAAACTACGATTGTAACAAGCGGTGATGGTAAAAGTTTACCAATTTTAGGAACATAAGGGAAAAGATAGATAATCCCAAGACCAACTGCAGTTAGTGCATATACATGCCATGTTACGTTTGTTAGTTCAGGTAATTGTGCCATAAAAATTAAAATTGCTAAGGCATTAACAAATCCAACAACAACAGCACGTGCTACAAAACTCATAAGTTTATGAATACCAATGTATGATAAAACTATTTGAATAACACCAGTAAGTAAGGTAGCTGCAAGTAAATATTGTAGTCCATGCTCTTTTATTAGTGTAACCATAACAAGTGCCATAGCACCAGTTGCAGCACTAATCATACCAGGTCTTCCACCTACAAATGCAATTACAACTGCCATAGAGAAAGATGCATAAAGTCCAATTTTTGGATCAACTCCTGCAATAATAGAAAATGCGATAGCTTCAGGGATTAAAGCTAGGGCAACAACTAAACCAGATAAAAAATCTGCTCTAATATTTGAAAACCATTCTCTTTTCATGGTTTGATACATAAGATTCCTTGTTTGATGATTTTGAAAGTAAGTATTTTCGCGATTGTATCCAAGTTGTAGTTAACATAGTATAAACTACTTCTTTAATAAGTAAAGAGTTTAACTCTTGACTTTGTATAAAAAAATATATATACTTTCAAAAGTAAAGAGTTTAACTCTTAACTTTTAGAGGAAACAAAATGAAAATTATAGAAGATAAAAAATATTATAAGATGTCTGAATTAGTAGAACTTACAGGGCTTAGTAATCACACAATCTCTTTTTATTTTAAAAAAGGATTATTACCAGATACACTAAGTACTTCAAAAAATATGAAATATTACCCAGAGATTACAATCA
Source organism: Malaciobacter pacificus (assembly GCF_004214795.1). Classification (NCBI taxonomy): domain Bacteria; kingdom Pseudomonadati; phylum Campylobacterota; class Epsilonproteobacteria; order Campylobacterales; family Arcobacteraceae; genus Malaciobacter; species Malaciobacter pacificus. Next base: position 2,362,897 of record NZ_CP035928.1, on the reverse strand, counting down.
CTGTTTTAAACCTAATAAAATATTTTAAAGATAATCTAAACTTTTCAATTGATTACATAAAAGAGTTGTTTGATTACTACAATATAAATTTTGATGAAAGATCAGAATTAATACTTCAATCAATTCAGATGTTAAGTAGTGAGATTAAAAATCCAGTTTCAAAAAAAGATTTAGATGAACAAACTTTAAAAGAAGCGATTGATTTGGAGTTAGTAGAATCAAAAGATATTTATTTTAAAACAGAAGTAGGGGTTTTAAAAACATTTGAACAGTTACGAAAATATGAAATCACAAGTCAATTAATCAGTGAATATATAAAAACAAGTAAAAGTTTAGCAAAGTTAGAGCGAGAATTATCTTCAAAAGTATTAGAAAAAACGGGAGTTTTACCTGAAATTTTAGTTTTAGATATTTTAAACTCATTAAAACCGTATATCTTTAATAAATCAACAATTCAAGAGTTTAAGAAGGAAGTATAATGGGAAAAATAAATAATATTAAAACAATAAAGTTCGCCTTTTTATTTGTAGTATTTTGTAATGTTGTAGTTGATGTTGCTCATAAAGTGTTGTTGCAAAATATTGCATTTAAAATTTTTGATGGAAGTACACAAGTTATTTGGATATCTATTATCAATGCCATGATAATAATTCCTTTTTTACTTTTATTTACTGTAAGTGGATATTTATCAGATAAATATAATAAAAAGAATATCTTGATATACGGTGCTATTTCTTCTTTTTCACTGTCTGTTTTAATGATATTTGCATATCTTAGTTCGAATTTTTATTTTGCGATGATTACTTTAGTTTTACTTGCTGTTCAAAGTGCTATTTACTCACCTGCTAAATTTGGTTTAATTATTGATATTTATGGGAAGAAAAATTTATCATCAGGAAATTCAGCACTTCAAGCAACTTCAATTATTGCTATTTTATTCTCAATTGCAAGTGCATCATTTTTCTTTGAAGCATTTTATAATGCAAATAATTTAATTGAACTACAAACTAAAGAGGAGTTACTATCTGCCATATTACCTCTTACATACTATATTTTGCCAGTTGCATTTCTAGAAATGATAGTTTCAGTGCTAGTTTTAAAAAGAGTTCATACCTACTATAAAAAAGATGAAAGTTTAACACTTGATAAAAAAGAGTTATTTCAAGGGAAACTTTTAAAGAAAAATATAAATACAATTTTTTCACATAATGTTATATTCTTATCAGTTATTGGACTATCAGTTTTTTGGGGTGTATCACAAGCTATGATGGCTGTATTTCCATCTTTTGCAAAGCAGTATTTAGGGGTTGTTGATGTATTTGTGATAAATGGTGTTATTGGAGCATCTGGTATTGGTATTGCAATTGGTTCTATTATTTATTCTAGAATCTCAAGACACTATATTGAAGTTGGTACTATTCCTTTAGCAGCATTTGGTATGGCTGGGTCAATATTTGCTGCAACTGTTGTTGGAGAGCCATTTTTAATTGGAGTTTCATTTTTAGTATTTGGTATTTTTGGTGGTATGTTTGTCGTTCCTTTAAATGCCTTAATACAATTTAATGCAAAGAAAAAGACACTAGGAACTATCTTAGCAGGTAATAACTGGTTTCATTCACTTGCTATGTTTATAATGCTTTGTATTACTACGATTGTTTCATATTATGATTTAGACCCATTAAATACTATTTATTTGATTTTATTAATAACAATTGTAGGAACACTTTATACAGTTTATAAACTACCTCAATCTCTTGTTTTACTATTTTTAAAAACAGTTGTAGGATTAAAATACAAACTTGAAGTAAATGGTATAAAAAATATCCCATCAAATGGTGGAGTTTTATTACTTGGAAATCATGTATCTTGGATAGATTGGGCAGTGATTTTAATGTCAGTTCCAAGAGAAGTCAAGTTTGTAATGCATAAACCAATTTATGAAAAGTGGTATTTAAACTGGCTTTTAAAGATGTTTAAATGTATTCCTATTTCAAACATTGGAAGTAAAACCACTATAAAAACAATTGCAAAAGAGCTTGATAATGGAAGTGTAGTAGTACTTTTCCCTGAGGGAAGTATTACTAGAAATGGTCATTTAGGTGAGTTTAAAAGAGGTTTTGAGATGATTTTAAATCTTACTAATAGTGATAATATAACTGTGGTTCCTTTTTATATTAGAGGTCTTTGGGAAAGTTTATTCTCAAGAGCAAATAAAAAATATAAAGACTCTAAAAAAGTAAAAAGTGTAACTGTATCTTTTGCTAAAAGAATGAAAAAAAATAAAGCAAATGTAGTTAGTGTGAAAAATGAGGTAGTAGAACTATCAACAAAATCGTGGAAGAGTCATATAGATGAAATTGAGCCATTAAATGAAGTGATTTTTAATAGATTAAATCAAGTTGGTGATGATATGATATTTGCTGATTCTACAGGACTTGAACTTAGTGGATATAGATTTTTAACTGTTTCAGTTCTTTTTAAAAGATTAATTGAGCAAAGAGTAAATGAACAAAATATAGGTTTACTTTTACCTTCAACAGCAGCTGGGGCTTTTATAAATAATGCAGTTTTAATGATGGGAAAAACAGCAGTAAATCTTAACTATACTAGTGAAATAAACTCTATAAAAGCAGCAATACAAAGTGCACAGATTAAAACTATTATTGCATCAAGCAAATTTGTAGAAAAGTTAGAGCAAAAAGGCATAGATGTAAGTGAGATTTTTGAAAGTGTAAATGTGATTTATGTGGAAGATTTAAAAGAAGAAATTTCAAGACCAATAGGTATTTTAACTTACTTTAGTGTTAAGTTCTTACCAAACTTTATTTTAAAAGCGATGCATTTAACAAAAACAAAAAAAGATGATACAGCTTTAATACTATTTTCTTCAGGAAGTGAAGGAACGCCAAAAGGTGTTATGTTAAGTGGGGATAATATCTTAGGAAACTCTCAACAAGTATCAGCTGTATTAAACTGCAATAATGAAGATAGTATTGTAGGTTCTCTTCCATTATTTCATGCCTTTGGTATAGTTGTGACTACATTTTTACCACTTATTGAAGGTATTAGATGTGTGGCACATCCAGACCCAACGGATGGTTTTGGACTAGGTAAGTTAATTGCAAAATATAAAGCTACTATTATGTGTGGAACTTCGACATTTTTTAGACTATATACAAAAAATCCAAAAGTAAAAAAAGAGATGTTTGAAAGTTTAAGACTTACAGTTGCAGGAGCTGAAAAGTTAAGAGATGATGTAAGAGCTGATTTTGAAGCTAAATTTGGGAAAAGTGTTTTAGAAGGATATGGTACAACTGAAACTGCACCTGTTGCAGCTTGTAATTTACCTGATGAGGTAAGTGAAAAAGGAGAAATCCAAGTAGGAAGCAAGTTAGGAAGTGTAGGTATGGCAATACCTGGAACTACTATAAAGATAGTTGACCCACAAACTTTTAAAGAATTAGATACAAATGAAGAGGGAATGATACTTATTAGTGGTATTCAAGTGATGAAAGGATATCTAAATGATAAAGAAAAGACTTCTGAAGTTATAAAGAAAATTGGAAATAAAAAATACTATATAACTGGTGATAAGGGAAAAGTTGATGAACACGGTTTTGTAACAATTGTAGATAGATACTCAAGGTTTGCAAAACTTGGTGGAGAGATGGTTAGTCTTGGAGCTATTGAAGAAAAAATATCTCAGATTTTAGATTTAGATGAACAAAGTGAAACAGACTATATTGTAACTTCTATTGAAGATGAAAAAAAAGGTGAAAAAATAGTATTATTGATTTCTCATGTAAATGAAGAGAAAGTTGTTAAATTAAAAGAGGATATGATTGCTACTTTTGATAATAAATTAATGATTCCATCATCTATAAAAATTGTTGATGAGGTTCCAAAGTTAGGAAGTGGTAAAAAAGATTTTAAAGGTGCTAAACTTTTAGCTGTAAGTTAGATAAAAAGGTTATTTACCCTTTTTATCTTCTGTATCATTTGCACAGATTAAATTTACAATTTCATCTTGGTTTGAACAAAAGTTCCCATTTTTTTCAATTAAAAATAAGTCCCTTGCATAACCTTTTAAAGTGTGAAGTTTTGCACTTTCAATCTCTACATTAAAGTCATCGAAAATCTTTGCAATATATGCAAATAGACCTTTTTGATCTTTTGCTCTAATTTGCATAGATGCTAAATACATTGTATGATTACAATCAACTGTTACATTCTCTTTTTTGATTATTGGGGCTTTTAATGGCACTTTTTTATTCATATCAAAAGAATCATCAATAATTTTTCTTATATAAAATATTTCATCTTCATCAACTTTTTCAGTAAATGTAATATAAAAGGCTTTTTTGTCATCAAAAAGTTTATAAATATCCATTGTTGCTAGGTTTAATGATTCTAGTTTTCCTAATAAATATCCTAAATTTAGAGGTGTTTTTCTTATAATTCTAATTGTTAATTGTTGTTCATTTGTAATTTTATATTTGTATGTATCTGTTTCATAAGCAATTTTTGCTATATTTAATATATCATCAGCTTTAAGTCTTAAAAATATTTGATTTGAAGAGATATAATTGATTTTCTTTTTAAGAATATTTGGAGACTCTTTATATTTTTTCAATTTTTTTATAGTATCAATTTTTGCTACTCTTCTTTTCCCTTCATTTAGTAACTCTTCATTTTCAAATGCAGGAAGTGAGTTCATATATAACTGTTTTAAAAGTGATGCAGTTGAACTATTGAAAATATTTTTCCCAACAGCTGAAATATCACAATAAGTAACTACATATAGCATTTGCATAGTCTCTTTTGTTTTTACAAGTCCTGTAAATGAAAGAATAGTTTTTTCTGAATAAATATCATCATGTGTTGCCATATAAGACATCATGTTGTGGTACCTTACTAGTCTTGCTCCAATTTTGATTAATTCTTCATCAAAGTCAAAAGATTTAAGCATCTCTTTGAATAGTTTTTCTCCAATTATATGATGGTCTTCTTTTCTTCCTTTCCCTATATCATGAAATAAAGCAACTAATCTAACTATAATTTTTTTCTCTTCACTTAGGCCATCAAAAACCTCTTTAATATGTTCATTATCAATATATTTAGAGAATTTAAGTGTATTAATTGAATGCACATCAACTGGATGTTTATGATATCCATCAAATTGTGGTTGATCCATTATTAATTTTGCTTGGGGAATTAAATAGTCAAATAATCCTGCATTATAAATAAGCTTAATTACTGGATGTAAATTTGGTTTTGAAAGTAAAGCTTTCATATTCTTTTTAAGTTCTTTATTATAAGAAGTTGGAAGTTTACTTTTACTTGCATGATAAATATAAGACCTATCAAATCTCTCAACACTATCAGGTAGTTCTATTAGTTCTTTTAATAAGTTATTCAATGCAGTAGGTTTTTCATTAAATGACCTAAAAATAGTGTTATCAATAATATATTGATTTTTTTTGTATCGTACTTTTCTAAGTTCAGGAATATTTTTAGCTTCAAACATAGCAACTCTTGTAAATTTTTTAACCATTGTTGCTGTAAAAGAGTGAATATTATGTAAGCATGTCATTAATTTGGACATACATTGTCTCTCTTTTGTATATCTAGGTTTATTTTTAAACCCTAATTTAGATGCCAATTCTGGTAAAATATCAAATGTCACTTGGTCTTGTTTTTTCCGTGCAACATTATGTAAAGCATTTCTAACTTGAAAGATATATTCTAAAGATTGTCTATATTTTCTATATTCATCTTCTGTATAGTGAATTCCTATTAATTCTCTTGTATTTTTTATTCCATATAAAACATTAGAAACCCAATAAAGCATATTCGCTTCCCTAACACCTCCATAACCATCTTTGATATTTGGTTCCATTATTAGTGGGTATTTTAAAAGTCTTTGTTTATGCTCTTCTAATTTTTCTAATATAAACTCTTTTTGCTTAGTTAATCTTATACTTTTTAAAGCATTTTCATATCTAAACCATAAAATTTTAGAACCATAAATCATTCTTGATTCTAAAATAGAACTTTTAATAGTAATATCCTCTTTTACAGCATCTTTTATATCTTTTACTTCATGTACTCTTGATCCTAATTTAAGACCACAATCCCATGCTAAAGTTATAAACTCTTCCATAATAGATTTTAAGTTATAACCAGGAATTTCTTCATACAAAAGCATAATATCAATGTCAGAATATATACACAATTGCTCTCTTCCATACGAACCAAGTGCTATTAAACTAATTGGTATTGAAGTACTCATTGGTTGATATGAACCAAAATATTTTCTTAGGATAAATTTATAAAGTGCAACTAAAAACTTATCAGTATGTTTTGTATGTTTTATAAAAAAATCTTTGCCACCTGTTGTTTCAAGAGTAGTGTCTATTGAGTCTACATATTTTCTATAATAGGTTTTGAAAACCTTAGCAATTTCAAAATCTTTAGCGCCACTATCAATTAGTTCTTCTATTTGTATATTTAATTCTGTAATCATATTAATACTTTTATAAAGAGTCTTTATGTGCATCTAGCTTTTTTCTAAGAGTAATTCTGTTTAAACCTAAATGTTTTGCTATTTGAACTTGTGATTTATATTTTTCAATACATGCTTTTAGTAATGGCACTTCAAAAATATAAAGCAAATCTTTATATGAGTTTTCTCCTTCTAAGTTTTCTCCAAAATATTTTTCTAAGAACATTAATATTTCATGCTCTCCAATAGTTTCAAATAGATATGAGAAATAGATAGATTTTCTAAGACTATGTGCATTGTTTGAAATATTAACTATTAATTTATTTGAATTGATATATGGCATATCTAAAATAGAACTTGCTTCTTTTGAGAATTTTTCCACTAAAGATTTTGTATCTTCGCTTCTTTTAGAAAGGTTGGGGATTTCAAGATTTATTGAGAAAATATCTTTTAGTTTTTGATTTAAGTTATCTGTATTTGATATAGCAATGATTCTAATATTATAATCATTTAGCCAGTTAAGAAATAGGTCTATATTGGTTATTTCATTAATTTTGTCTATGATTATAGCTTCATCTTTAAAGGTTAAAATATCATCTTCAATATCTTTTTGGAGGTTTCTTGCTTCATATATTTCTGATTGTGGGAGGATAAATCTAGCTAATGATTTTTTACCAACTCCCATTTCTCCTAAAATAAGGGCATTTACATTTACAGCTTGCAATAATTTAGCAGAGTTTAATATTTCCCTTGATATCTCATCTTGTGCAATATATTCTTGCATATTTTCTCACCTCTCATTATTATATTTAGTATACAAAAACTTTTCGTTAGTTTTTATTATACTGTATAGTTTTAAAATAATTTATTTAAATTGTATAATAAATATACTTACTTGGTTTTCTTTTTTGTAAAATATATAAATACTGTTAATGAAATTAATATAACAGCAATTCCTGCAATCAAATAAAATGCATGAATCATATGGTCATAATTATCAATTGCAATTTTGAATACTACTATAAGAGCTTCAATTGATAATGCAATAATAATCGTAATTAAAAACTTAGTTAACATTTTTGTTTCAACATTTGAATTTTTAGAGTAGGATTTGAAAAATACCTCTTGTTCTAATATTGTTTTAGCTAAATCAAAAATAGCGATACCTAAAGTTAGTGCAATTATAGGTTTAAAAATCATCTCAAGATTTAAATTTGTTTTTGCAAATAGGTAAGTTACAAAATCATATAATGAAAATATAATTGTAAAAAATGATAATGCCATTAGTGTAAAACCAGCAACTATATAAAAAGCTTTAGTTAATCCATGAAATGATTTATTTAACTCTAATAGACTTAGTTTTTCTAATAAAATTTCAATTCTAAAGTCTAAAAAATAGATTTTATCACCTTCTTTTACAGATACTGTAACACAACTACTTCTTGTTGCACTACTAATATATGGTTTTGAAAAAGCTATATTATTTTCTGTGAAATGAAGTTTTGAGATTAGGTGTGATCTATTCTTACCTTTCCCCATGCTATCAGATTTATTTCTTCCAATATTATCTGATATTTGTTCTTTACTATTTTTATCAATAATGTAGACAAGTTCTAGTGAAGGGAAAAGATTATATAAGTGCTTAAATCCTTTTTCTTCATAATTTGAAAGATTACCAAGATTTTTAATACTCTCTTGTAAAAAATACTCTATATCATCTTGATTTTGGTTATAAGTTTCTAAAAACTCTTTCATGAATATCCTGTATATTTTTTATCATATTATACATAAAGTGATAAAAAATATACTAGAAAATACTGTTTATTTATTAGACATTTTAAATTTATATGTAAAAACATTTTGATTTTCAATAAAATCAACTTCATATAAAATATCATATTTATTACATATTGAACTTACCATAGAAAGACCTAATCCTAAGCTCTTTTTACCATTATCATTCTCTTTAAAGTTTCTTTTGAAAATTTTATTTGTATCTTTGATTTTATCTCCATATGAGTAGAAGCTAAGAATGATAAAAGAGTCTTTTTCATAAAGTTTAAAAGTTATTAAAGATAAATTATGACTATGTTTAATAGCATTTGAAATATTGTTATCTATTAGCCTTTCAAGTTCTGTATCACTAATATCAACATAAAGATTCTCTTCAATCTCTTTTTTTATTGTTTTAGCTCTTGTCTTTAAAATATTTTCGAAAAAATCAATTCTTTCATTTATAAAACTACTTATATTTATTTTTTGTTTTTTATAAGAAATTTTTTCATTATCGACTATATATGTTAAATCATCATAAGAGTTTTTAAGCATATCAATAGCTGAATTTGTTTGTCTTAAATATTTATTTAATTCTTTAGTGATAGATTTTTCAATAAATGCAACATTATTCATAATAATTGATAGAGGTGTTTTTATTTGGTCTGTTATAGCCATAATAAAGTCTTTATTCTCTTCTAGTAAATTATGATTTTTTTCTGTAGTTTTTTCTAGTTCTACTAAAGCTTCATAATATTTTTTTGTTGAATAAAATATAATCAATAGAAAAGTTATATGAAATATTAAGAAAATATAAAAATAAAAATCAATTTTTTCATCTAACTCTTTTTTATATGTCATATCAATATCTAGTTTTAAAACAAAATCTCCCATAAGTTCTAAATATTCATTAGATTTTTTTATTAGAGGTGTAAAAATTAGTAAAGAGTTGTCTTCTTCTTTTCTTAATTCTTTTTGTAATCTATTAGAAAGAATAACAAAGTCATCAGTAGCCTTATCTTTTGGGTACATTTTTTTAGATGATATATACTCTTCTTTAGTTTTAGTGAATTTTTTCTCTAAAATATTGTCATAATATTCATCCCCATTTAATTTTCTTTCAATTCTATAAAGATTACTTTTTTTATTTGTTACAAGTTGAACTTTTTCAATGGTATCTTTAAGTATTTTATTAATTTTTTTATTTATAAATCCCATTTCAAAATACAATTCATCATTTATTTTTGAATAGGAATAACTTTTTATTTCAGAATTAATTATATCAATAGATACACTTTGTGATTGGTAGACATTTCCATCATGAGTTCTGTCTAGTTCTAGTCTTGCATCTACTATTAAACCAAGTTTAAAGCCAATGTCAGGTTCATAGGTTGCATCAGTTACTGTATACTCTTTATTTAATAAAAAAAGATGAACATCTTTATTCGTTAAGTCATATTTAGAGTAAATTTCTTTTCTTAAATCTCTAATCTCAAGTTTTGGATTTTCTCTTAGTTTTTTTGTGTAGTATGTATGAATCTCTTTAAAAATTTTTCTATCTGCTTCAATAGCATCTCTAATTGTAGTGAATGTATTTATAATAATACTTTTATTTCTTTCAATAGACTTTTCTATATAAGCATTCACTTTTTTTTCTTGAGACTTTTTATACTCAAAATATACTGCATAAGTAAAATATATTGAGATGATAGTAATGAAGATATTTAAAAGTATAAATTTATATTTATTATTCATGTTAGTTTTCTATAATATAACCTTGTTTTATTTTTGTTTTGATTATATCATATGGTAGTTTTTTTCTAACATCTGCAAGTAATTGTCTTAATGGAAATGAATCTTTTTCCTCACCTTCCCAAACATAATCATAAATTATTTCAACAGGCACTATTTTATTTATATTTTGTAAAAGTACTTCAACTAGTCTTTTTTCTTTATTTCTTAGTTCTATTTCGTTTTCTTTATAAAAAAAGCTTTTTGTATTAAAGTTATAGTATAAATCATCATCAAATTGGATAGTAGAAATATTATTATTTAAAAGTTTATTTACCCTAACTTCTAACTCTTTTATATGAAAAGGTTTTTTTATGTATTCACTGCAACCATATTCAAAAGCTTTGATAAAATTTTCAATTTCTAAAGATGCTGTAATTATAATAATTGGTGTTGTTGAATCTTTTTCTCTAATATATTTTAAAATATCAATACCATTTAGGGAAGGTAAATTTATATCAATTACATATAAATTAATATCTCTATTTGTAATTTTATCAATTTCATCAATAGCTTCAATCCCATCATGAATACTAATTGTGTTGTAGCTTTTCATTTTAAAATATTCAGAAATTACAAAGTTTAATTGAACATCATCTTCAATTACTAATACATTAAAATCCATATTATTAATCCTTTTTATATAAAAAAGTGTACCTAAAAGAAGTAATATTCATGTCACTTCCATGAGTACTTAAATGTGAAACTATCATCTTTCTTTTCACATTTATATATAATTTTATTTTTTTCACATATTTTTTTAATTACATAAACTCCTAAACTTGTATTTGAAGTATCTTTTAGTAATGTTTCTTCGCTTTTTTTAAATAGATTATTTAGAACTAGATTTTTAGAATAGGCTTTGAATTCTAAGTTGTAAATATCATCTTTTTTATAAAAACGAATAATTATATTTGTTTCAATATCACCATTTTTTAGTGCATTTGAAATATTATTATCAATTAATCTTTCTAACTCTATATCATTAAAATCAATTTCATATTTCTCTTTTATATTTAATAGAATACTTTTTTTATTTGCTTGTGCTATTTCATCAAAAAATATAACTCTCTCTTTTATAAAATTTGATATGTCTATTTTTCTTTTTGTATATTTCAAGTTTTTATATGAAATATAATAAGAAAGATTTTCATATGAGTTTGAAAGTGAATTAATTGCTGCATTAACTTGACTAGAATATTTAGAAACATTTGTTTTTAATAAGGTTTCCATAAAAGAAATATTTGTAAGAATAATTGATAGAGGGGTTCTAATTTGATGAACCATATTTGAAATAAAGTTTTTATTATAATTAACTAAATCTTTGTGTTTATTGTTTTCTTTTTCAAGTTTTTCTTGAATTGATTGATATTTTTTCGTAAAGTAAAAAATAATGAAAAGTAAAATGAAGTGTATAACTATAAATAAAATTAGTTTAAATATGATTGTTTGGAAAAACTCTTTTTCTTGTGATATATCTAAGTCTACTTGAAGAATTATATCCCCAGGTATTCCCATAATAGGATTATCTTCTTTTAAAAGAGGTATGTAAAACTTTAAAGTATTATCTTTTTTTACAGACATCTCCTCCCAGTTTTTTGAGGTTTTTATAATTGGATTATTTGTGATTTCATCTTTTGCATATCTTTTGATGTTTGAGTTGTAATCAGCAGTTGTTTCATAAGGCTTTTTATGGGCAACCAAACTTTCATAAAAAAGATTATTATTACTATCTTTCATCACACAAAATAAATCAATATGTGTGTTTGCAACTTTTCTCATTTCATCAAAATCTTTTCTATGATCTAAAGCTTCTTTATAAATAACACCAAGTCCTAAGTAAAGCTCTTCCTCCAATTTTGAGTAAGAATAGTTCTTAAGTTCATAATCTAAAAAGTCTACAGATACATCATTTGAACGATTATATTGGTCAATATATGATAATGAATCTAAACTCTCTTTTGATTTTTTATTAAAACTTAGATTTCTATTTAAGTTTTTTGCTTCTGTTGAGTCTATAACTCTATAATAATACTTATCTACTAAGAAAACTTCTATATCTACTTTTTTATTTTCTAATTGAAACTCTTTTTTTATATTATTTCTTAACTCTTGCAAATTAGCTTTAGGATTTTCCTTTAAGTGATTGTGTAAAGACAAATGTATTTCTTGAGTTAATTCTTTTTTATTTTCTAGTAATTGATTTATACGAACTAAGCTTTTTTGCATATGTGCTTGATTTAAGTTTAAGATTCTTGTTAGTTGTTTTTTTATTTCATCTTTTTGACTTAATACATATGTATCATAAACCATATATATAAAAAATATCGTGATAAAACTTACTGCAATGTGTAGTATAGAGATTTTAAATTTTAAATTCAAAAATAATCCAATTTTGTTTTTTATATTAAATCAAAGAGAAGATTAACTTCTCTTTAATTAAAAACTAAATGCTTTCTTCAAAGAATCACCAACAGCTTTTATCTCTTCGATTTTATCCATAGGATTCGAAGAACTACTATTGTTTTGAGTTGTATTTTCCATAGCTTCTTTTGGAGATGGAACTGAACCTATTGAAGTTGCTTGACCAGAAGCTGGTTTAAAAGTTATTGTTTTCCCATCAATTTTCTTTAAAGGAGCATTATAACTATATTCCATAGGAATTAAAACTTTATATAAAGCTTCACCTTTTTGATTTGTTAATGCACATAAAGCTGTGTCTCCAACTTTACCTTCTTTAAAGAATCTTGGCTCTCTAATATATCCTGCACAAACTGATTCCATTTCCCATTTGTTTTTCTTTAACATTGAAGTAAAGTCATTACCTCTTTTAGAGTTTGAGTCATTTGAACATTTTGAAATACCATTTTCATTTGGACATCTCATTTTTATCATTCTCTCTGCAACTTTGTTTTTATATGCAATTTCTCCAGTTGGAACAGTTTGACCAGTTCTTAAATTTACACAAGAAAATTCTGGATTACTTGTACCAAATTTTTTCTCCCAATTTTCATCTAAAAACATCGTTAAACACTGATGTTGAGTAAGTTTAACTTCGCAAGAGTTTTTACCCTTTGGAGTTAATTTTTTTGTATCAAAATAACCTGTACTTTTAGTGATTTGATTAAGGCCTTTTTTCCACTCATAATCACCCTTTGAACCTATATACATTTTTTTATAATCTTTTGCATCCATAGCACAAGGAACAGATGCTGGATCAAATGCATTTGCATAAGCAGTAGAACTAAATAATAGACCAAATGTTAATAGAGTTTTTAAATATTTTTTCATGTTTTTTCCTTTTGTGTTTTAAAGAGAAGTTTTACTTCTCTTTTTATTTATATTAATCTACAGGGAATGTAGCTTGGTTAGCTGTACTCATACCTGACCATGAATACATACCTCTATTCACAGATAAACTAGAGTTTTTTGTGTTCATCCAGTTTGATAAATCTTGATTGAATACTGTTGCATTTTGGAACATAGAACTTATGTTTGTTACGCTAGAGATATCCCAAGCCCCAATAGGTTGGTTAAATGAAGAGGAACTATTATTTGAACCAAAGAACATCATACTCATATTTGTCACATTACTAACATCCCATCTGCTGATATCTTGATTAAAGGCTAATGCTCCTTGGAACATTGATTCCATTGTTGTAACAGAACTTACATCCCATGCTCCAATATCTTGATTAAATGCTGTTGCATTTGTAAACATTCTTCCCATATCTAACACACTACTAACATTCCATCCACCAATATATTGATTAAATGATGAAGCATTATTAAATAACCAGCTCATACTTTGAACACTACTAACATCCCATCCACTAATATCTTGATTAAACGATGAAGCATTAAAAAATGTATAAGCTAAGTTAGTTACTTTAGATACATCCCAGCTAGAGATATTTCCATTAAAGCTTGTTGCTCCACTAAATAAAAAATCCATTCTTTCTATATTTGATACATTCCATAAATTTAAGTCTGCATTAAATGAAGATGCATATTGAAATAAACCATATAGTGATGTTGCTCTTGTTAAATTTGGAACACCTGCATTTGAAGCAATTCCTGTTAAATTATTTGCATAAGCAAATAACCTTTGCATATTAGACCATTCTATGTCACCCCAGCTAGAAACCTGAACAATTTTATGAGTTTCTTTTTTATTATTTGAATCTAGGAAACTTAAAGCACTTCCTACATAATTAGAATCATTTTTAGCTTCTTCTTTTATTGATACTTGATAACTGCCAGCTGATGGATAAGTACATGTATAGATAGTATTATATGCAAGTGATGTTGTTTCTTGCGTACCATCATTCTCACAATCTATACTTAGTATACTTCCTATATGAGTATTTTTTATACTAAACTCTGTATCCGTAGTATTTGAATTATTAGTTGCATATGATAAAGGAGCTTTAGTTGTATCAATATCTATAATTAATGGATTATTAGTCGTATTCCCACCAGTATTACCACCAGCAGGTGCAGCATTAACAGTAATAGTAACAGTATCAGTGTGAACACCATTGTTATTATCAGTAACAGTTAAAGCTAAAGTATGAGTACCAACTGTAAAATCAGATTTAGTAAATGAAGCATTGTTTGATAATAAAGTACTACCTTCCATCCATTGATAAGAAACAATAGACCCATCACTATCAGATGAAGCTGAACCATCAATAGTAACAGTAGAACCTTGAGTTACAGTTTGGTCAGCACCAGCATTAGCAACAGGAATAACATTCGCAGCAGCATTAACAGTAACAATTACATCATCAGTAGAAGTAGCACCGTCATCATCAGTTACTGTTAAAGTAATATTATGAGTTCCAACAGAGAAATCAGATTTGCTAAATGATGAGTTTGTAGAAAGAACAGTAGAACCCTCCGCCCAAGAATAAGAAGCAATAGTACCATCACTATCAGATGAAGAACTTGCATCTAAAGTTACACTAGTTCCACTAGTTACAGTTTGATCAGCACCAGCATTAGCAACAGGAGCTAAATTAGCTGCAGCTTCAGTAGAGAAAGTAATAACTTTGTCAGTAGTACCACCTAAATCAATATCAGTTCCTGCATAGTTTTTAATAGTATTTTTAATAGTTAAAGTATAATTAGTACTATTGTCTAAATCAGCAAGAGGTGTAATAGTTACTACAAAATTACCATTAGAATCAATTTCTGTATCAAATTCTACAGCAACTGTTGAATTATCAGAATCGTTTGTTAATATAAAGTAACTGTCTGTTAGATATTGTCTTGGAATATCATCATTAAATACAAGCTCAAAATCAGCTTCAATATCAACATTAGTATCTCCATCACTGATATTAGATGCTTGATCATCAAATGTTAATGTAGCAGGTGTAGTACTTGCAACACCATGGAATTCTAAAATATTTTCAATATGTCTTCTAGCTTTTTCTTCACTAACAATTGCCTTTCCTGAAAACCCTGCATTACCTAATAAAGTATCAACAACAGTTCCACTATCTAATAAATCTGTTTGCGTATCATTTGGATCTTCAAATAAATCAAAGTTAGTTTGATCAATTTCAATAGCATCAGTAGATGGGTCAGAATCTAGTGATTGTAAAAATCTACCTAATTTTATAACATCAGCATTAGAAGTATCAGTTCTAGGAACACCTATAATATCTTGTAAAAATATTTTCCCATCAACTGGTACTGCAGTTACTGTACCAAGTTTTACATCTCCTACATAAAACTCAACACTACCATCTGTATATGGGAAGTTACCATTTGCATCTGTATAAGCATCTGCTGAGCCATTTGAGTAAACTACTTTTACTCCTTGTACAAAATCATCAATTAAAGTTGCAGATGATGAGGTATCACTTGAAGAACTACCTCCACAACCAATAAGCATACCAGCAACAACAACTGAAAAACCTAATTGTTTAAATCTGTTCATAACATTTCCTTTTTTAAAGTCTTTAGGAAATGTTATAATTTAAATGTAATTTTTATGTAAGTAAGATGTAATATCTATGTAAGTTTCTTAATTATTTAGTTATAAAGTTTAAATATACTAAACCATCTTCGATTTTTGATTCATAGACATTAGTACAACCAGAATCATTACCAAGTGCTTCGCCACTTGCTAAATCTACATCCCAATTATGTAGGGGACAAGTTACTACATTTTCATGCACTAAACCTTCACTAAGTTTTCCTTGTTTGTGAGGGCATATATTATTAATAGCAAAGATTGAGCCATCTTTTGTTTTAAAAATAGCAATTTCTATTTCACCAATTTTTACAATCCTTGAACCCATTGAAGGGATGCTTTCTACTTCTGTGATTTTGTACCATGCCATTTTTATACTCCTTTTGGCTCAAAACTATGTGAATCTTCTGGATTAATTACGATTTTATCAAACTCTTTAGTAAATCCATCTTCGATTGCTTTTGCCCATGGGTCAACTTGTGCTGATTTTTGTGATTCATCAAATCTAGCTGCCCAGTATTTTCTTTTCTCTTCATTTAACATATCATCTTTGATATATTGTAATCCAACTCTTTCAATCCAGTGAGCTGTTCTTTCTAAGTAGTAAGCATCTTCTCTATAGAATTGCATAAATGCTTTTGTATATTCGTAAACTTCTTCTTCAGTCTCTACTTTACATAGTAAATCTGTAACTCTAACTTTGATACCACCATTTCCTGCAATATGTAATTCCCATCCTGAATCAACACCAATTACACCAAAGTCTTTGATTGTAGCTTCTGCACAGTTTCTAGGACATCCTGATACTGCAATTTTATATTTGTGCGGTGTCCATGAACCCCAAGTAAGTTTTTCTAATTTTACACCCATTCCCATAGAGTCTTGTGTTCCAAATCTACAATAAGTATTTCCTACACATGTTTTAACAGTTCTTAAACCTTTTGCATATGCTTGACCAGATACAAATCCACAATCATTTAAATCTTTCCACATAGGTGCTAATTGCTCTTTTGTAACACCAAACATATCAAGTCTCTGACCACCTGTAAATTTAATAGTAGGAACTTCATATTTAACAGCAATATCAGCAATATCTTTTAACTCTTTTGGAGTTGTAAGACCACCCCAGATTCTTGGAACTACTGAGTATGTTCCATCTTTTTGGATATTTGCAAAGTTTCTATCATTTACTAAAGCACTTCTTTTATCATTCATATATTTATCATCATTGTATTTTGCTAATAAGTAGTAGTTAACTGCTGGTCTACATTTTGCGCATCCATCTTCAGTCTTCCATTGTGCTTTTTTAAATACATCATAAACATTATCAAAGTCACCTTCATCAATGATTTGTTTAATCTCTGCGTGACCTTTATCTGTACATCCACAAATCCCTTGTGGAGTGTTATCATACTCATCACCTAAAGTATTTACTAAAATTTGCTCAACTAAACCAATACAAGACCCACAAGAAGCACCAGCTTTTGTACACCCTTTTACATCATCTAAAGATTTTAAATCTTTGTCTTTAATAGCATTTACAATATCACCTTTACAAACACCATTACATCCACAAACTTCTTCATCATCACTCATAGAGTTTACATCATCACCACCGTGACCTGAATCACCAAGAGCTGATTTTCCAAATAAGATTTTTGTTCTTAAATCACTTATATCTGTGTGTTCTTTTAAAAGTTTTAAATACCAAGATGCATCAGCAGTATCACCATAAAGTACGATACCAATAATTTTATTATCATAAATTACAAGTTTTTTATATACTCCAACTTTTTCATCAAGTAAAATTAATTCTTCAGTTGTTTCATCACCTAAGTAATCTCCTGCACTAAATAAATCAACTCCAGAGATTTTAAGTCTAGTTGATAGTGTTGAACCACTATAACCTTCAACTTCTTTTCCAGCTAATTTTTTAGCTAAAACTTTACCTTGCTCATATAGTGGTGCTACTAATCCATAAGTATTTCCATTGTGTTCAACACACTCACCAACTGCAAAGATTGATTCATCAGAGGTTTTCATGAAATCATCTACTAAGATACCTTTTTTAGATTCAAGTCCTGCATCAATTGCTAACTCTTTATTTGGAATAATCCCTGTTGCAAATACCACGATATTAGATTCAACAGATTTTCCATCACTAAAAGTTACTGTTTCAACTTCAGTAGTACCAGAGATTTCTTTTACAGTTGTGTTTAATTTAAACTCAATTCCATAACTCTCTAGATTTTTTTGTAAAAGTCTTCCACCAGTAGTATCTAATTGTTGAGATAAAATAGAACCACTTCTATGAACTAAGATAGTCTTAACTCCATGCATAGCAATACCATAAGCAGCTTCAAGCCCAAGTAGTCCACCACCAACTACAACAGCAGTTTTAGATTTATCAATAGTTGAAATAATTGTATCAACATCAGCTTTGTTTCTAAAAGCGATTACATTATTTAAATCACTTCCAGGTGTTGTAGGAATAAAAGGATTAGAACCAGTTGCAATTAAAAGTTTATCGTATGATTCTATTTTTCCACTCTTTGAAGTAATAGTTTTATCTTCTTTATTTATTGATACAACTTTATCACCTTTATTTAAAGTAATATTGTTTTCATCATACCAAGATTGGTGATTGATGATAGTATCTTCAAATGTTTTTTCTTGTGATAAAATATATGAAAGCATGATTCTATTATAGTTTACGTAAGGTTCATCCCCATAAACAGTAATATCATACTTGTCATTTTCTAGTTCAAGAAGGTCTTCAATAACCCTTAAACCACTCATTCCGTTACCGATAACTACTAGTTTTTCTTTCACTTTTAATCCTTTTAATCTATTAAATTTATTATTCCATATTAAATGGAATTTGTTGTGTAAAATTTGTATATTTTCTATTCATTAAATCTTAAATTTACATTATATAAATCTCTTATAATATTTATAGTGATCCTAATTAATATCCTAAAGCTTAATATTACATTAATTTAATACTAGATAAGTATTTATTATTAATAGTATTAATGCAACTACTTTCCAAAAAGTCACAGGATCTTTTTCCATAATTGCTGGAGTGTGTTTAGAAGAAAAATTCTTATTTGGTTTTTCTAAATCATAAATAAACTCACTAAGTAAGTTATATCTATTTATAGAACTAACACTCAATCCTTTTTTTAAAGCTTCTTCAAACCATTGTGGTACTTTTACTCTACTGTGAACTAAGGGTTTATACTTTAGTCTGTTCTGTGCTGATTTTGATGTTGATTTTGCAACATCATTTCCATATGGGAACTCTCCACTTAGCATATGATAAATTATTACTGCAAGTGAGAAAATATCTGATTTTGCACTTCCTTGTTCACCTATAAAATATTCAGGTGCAGTGTATAAAGCTGTACCTTGGATATTAAACTGTTCAGCAAAACTATCAATCTCCATAATACCTTCAACTTTAGTTGCCCCAAAATCTATAATCTTAATTTGATTATCTTTATTTATTAAGATATTCTCTGGTCTTAAATCTTGATTTACCATCTCTAAAGTATGAAATGCTTGAAGTCCACTTGCTATTTGACTAATTATTGCTCTTATTTCTTGTAAAGCTGGTTTTGGATTGTCTCTCATCCATTGAGTTAGAGTTTGACCTTCAAAATATTGAGTTAAAATATATAGATAATCTTTTGGTCTATCTAAATCATAAGCTTTTACTACATATTTATTATTGATTCTTCTTGCTATCCAATCTTCAAGTAAGAAACTTTCTAAATAAGCAATATCATCTCTTTTTTCATGAGATGGAGCTTTTAGAACTACTTTTTTATTAGTTTTTTCATCTCTTATTAAATACACATGGCTTCTTGAGTTTTTATTTAAAACTTTTAAAACTTCAAATCCATCAATCTTGTCACCTTCACTTAAAAGTTCTGGTGTTGGTTTTTCAGTGATTTCATTTACTAATTCATTTGAGTCTTTATTTGGTAAATTATCTATTTTAACTATTTGCAAAGTTAAATTATCATCACTACCATTTTCTAAAGCAAGGTTTACTAAGTCTTCACTTAGTAAATTTAAATCACCTTCATAGAAGTTTACTTTTTCTATAAATGTTTCATTTGAAATAAACTCATAAACACCATCACTCATTAGTAAAAAAACATCATCTTTTTCCAAAGATGTTGACTTGTAATCAATATTTAAAACACAATCAATACCCATAGCCCTAGCTAAGTAACTTTTTTCATTTGATACCCATGTCCTATGATCAGTTGTTAATTGAGTTAGTTCATTGTTTCTTAGTTTATAGATTCGAATATCTCCAACATGGAAGATATGAGCAGTAGTAGATTTTAAAACTAAACCACTAAATGTACATACAAAACCACTATCTTTTTCAAGATGGTATCGGTTTTCTTTATTTTTAGCATATAGCCAAGAGTTATTTGCACTTAAAACTTTAGTCCCTGAAGTCTCAACACTCCAAGCTTCACTTGTACAGTAATAATCTTCTAAAAAAGATTGTACACTAACACGACTAGCTTCTTGACTAACGTTACTACTACTAATACCATCAGCAATACATACAGTTATACCTTTTGTTGTTAGAAGTGGTTCTTTAGGAATTACATAATCATGATAATCTTGATTGATTTGTTTGATTCCTTTAGTTGAATAGTGACCATATGATATGGATAGATTTTTATTCATATTAAAGTCCCTTTTTAATATCTTATTAATTTAAAAAAAGGGAAGTAGCGCGAATACTTCCCTATATGTATATAAAATTAAATAATCTGTTTAGCTCTTATGCAGCTTTTTGTTCTTCTTTTGTATTTCTTGTTAAATTTCTTTTTGCACCAGTTTTAACATGAGTGTAGTAAATCATTAATCCAACAAATACTAATCCACCAACTAAGTTACCTAATGCAACTGGAAGTTCATTCCATAATAAGTAATCAACAACTGTGAAATCTCCACCCATAATCATAGAAAATGGGAATAAAAACATATTAACAATTGAGTGTTCAAACCCCATGAAGAAGAACAGCATAATTGGCATCCACATTGCTAACCATTTACCAGAAACAGAAGTTGAAATCATAGCTCCAACAACACCCATAGATACCATCCAGTTACATAACATACCTCTAATAAATACTGTTAACCAACCATCAGTCCCATAAGCAGCATAACCTAAAGTTCTAGATTCACCAATTGTAGAAACTTTTTGAGCAATTGCTCCACCATCAGTATTAAAACCAACTGTAAAAATAAAAGCCATCATACAAGCAACAGTGAAGGCCCCACCAAAGTTACCAAGTGCAACTAATCCCCAGTTTCTTAAGATTTGAGGAATTGTAACTCCAGGTCTTTTATCAATCCATGCTAAAGGTACTAAAGTAAATACACCTGTTAAAAGGTCAAATTTCATGAAATATAACATGATAAAACCAACAGGGAATAAACATGCCCCTAAGATTGGTGAACCTGATTTCATTGCAACTGTGATTGCAAAAACTGCAGCTAATGCTAAAATTGCGCCAGCCATATAAGCTCTAATTAAAGTATCTTTTGTAGACATAAACACTTTTTCTTCACCAGCATCTACCATTTTTGTAGCAAATTCTGAAGGGTTAATATACGACATTTCGAACTCCTTTTTTTATTTTTTCTTGTCTTATGTTTTTCACATAAGCATTAAAACAAGAAAAGTGAGGAAAAAAATAGGATAAATAAAATTATCTGTATAAAAAATAAACAAATGAGTTGTTTTAATTATTGTATAATTGAAATAAAAAGGAATTTTTATAAAAAGGTCTTTAATTTATCTATTTGTATTTTTCTTATTATCTTTATTTGCTTTAATTGGACATACTATTAAAAGTTCATATCAAGTTCAAGAAGAGTTGCTTGAAGAGAGTTTAAAAAATAAAGCCTTGGCAATATTTAATCTAATAGTTGATATGAGACATTGGAATGCTCAATATGAAGGTGTTTATGTAAAGTCTGATAAGCTTGAACCAAATCCATATTTAAATCCTGGATATATAAAATCAGAAGATGGTGAGAAATTAGTTTGGGTAAATCCTGCATTTATGACAAGACAAATTTCAAACATAGCAAGTCAAAGGGATGGTTTTAAACTAAAAATAACAAGTACAAAATTAATAAATAAAAATAATGCTCCAGATGAATTTGAAGAAAAGATTTTAAACTATTTTGATAAAAATATAAAAGCACCATACTATTGGGAAATAAAAGATGATAGTTTTAAGTTTATGGGTGCACTTGTTACTGAAAAAGAGTGTTTAGCTTGTCATGCCCACCAAGGATATAAAGTAGGGGATATTAGAGGTGGAATATCTGTATCCTTTGAAGTAAAAGATGAGTTTGAGAAATTAAAGTTAATTAATGAAGATAAAGAGCAGAGTTTGTTTTTCTTAATTGCAGCAGGTATTGGAGCAATTTTAACTTTATTAATTCATCAAAATATAAAAAGAGTTGATGAAGAAAAAATTTCTGAACTTAATGCATCCCTTGAAGCCAAGGTAAATGAGTTAGATGAATTTAATAAAACACTTCATAAAAAAGTAGAAGTTGAGTTATCAAAACAAAGGGAAAAAGAGAATCTTTTAATACAACAGTCAAAATTAGCAGCACTTGGTGAAATGATAGGAAATATTGCCCACCAATGGAGACAACCTATAAGTGCAGTAAGTGCTATTATGATGAATATTAAATGGACTGCAATATCACAAGGAGCTGATAAAAACTTCATGGATAAAACTATGGGTGAGGCAAATGAACAATTAAAATATATGTCTCAAACTATTGATGATTTTAGAAACTTTTTTAAACCAAATAAAGAAAAAGAGATTTTTGATATAAGAACTGAGGTTCGAAAAGCATATAAAATCATGAAAGCAACTTTAGAAAACTACAATATAAATCTTCAAATATATAATAGAAAAGAGATAGATGTATTTGGATATCCAAATGAGTTTTCACAAGTTGTTTTAAATATTATCTCAAATGCAAAAGATATTTTAATAGAAAAAAGAGTTGAAAAACCAAAGATAGAAATACATTTATCCAAAGATGATGCTTATGCTTATTGTGAAATAAAAGATAATGGTGGAGGAATTCCTTTTGAAGATTTAAATAAAATCTTTGAGCCATATTTTACTACTAAAGATAATAGTGGTACTGGAATTGGTTTATATATTTCAAAAGAGATTATTGTAAAACATATGCAAGGTACACTTGAAGTTGAAAATACAAGCGTTGGTGCAAATTTTATAATATCTGTTCCTTTATATGAAGATTTGGAGGCTTAAGATGGAAAGACTAAAATCAAAAACGATACTGATTGTTGAAGATGAAAAAACTATTAGAGAAAATTTAGCTTCTATGTTAAAGTTCTTTTTTAAAGAAGTACACACTGCAATTGATGGACATGATGGATTAGATAAGTATGAACAATATTTACCTGATATAGTTATGACAGATTTAAAAATGCCAAATATGAGTGGATTTGAATTACTTGAAGAACTTATAAAAAGAGATTCTACTTCATATAAAATAATTGTTTCAGCTCATACTGATAAAGAGTTACTATTTAAAGCAATTGAAAAAGGAATAAATAGATATCTTGTTAAGCCTATCATTGAAAATGAACTCTTTGAAACCTTTGAAGCCTATTTAAAAAATCTTGAAAAAACTCAACCTATGATTATAAAAATTGATGACGATATATATTTAGAAAGTGATAAAAAATCTTTATTTATTAGTGAGCTTGAAATTCATTTAAATAAAAAAGAGTTTTTATTTTTAAAATTATTACTTTCTAATGATAATAAAACATTCACCTATGAAGAGATAGAGAATATTGTTTGGGGTGGTGCTTTAATGAGTCAGTCTGCAATTAGAAGTGTAGTGAGAGATTTACGAAAAAAAATAGGTGAAAAGTATATTATTAATGTTTCAGGAATAGGATATAGATTAAAATAAACATATTATTAATTATTCATTAACTAAGTATTAGGTTACTATTAATTATTAGGGTTTATAATTACTATAAGAGTTAAGAAGGAAACGCGAAGCCTTTTTAATTTAGACTAATTTTATTCATTTGAACTCCTAAAATAAAAAGGTAAATACCTACCTTTTTATTTACTAAATCCTAATTTTTTTCTATTTTTACAGCAGAGTGATTATAATCAGGTTGCAATGAGTCTTTATCTAATAAATCATTTGTTAGATAGTTGATTTCTCTATTACTTATTGGAATAAATATTGTTCCTGTATTAATTGAGTCAGTAATTAAGGCTTTTGTAGTGATCTCACCTCTTTTAGAACTAACTCTTATTTCATCTCCATCATCTATATTTAGTTTTTTAGCATCTTCACTACTTATTTCACAAAAATTTAAATCTTTGTACTTAAGTAAAGTTCTTGGAAGATTTGTTTTTGTTCCACTATGCCATTGATCTCTTGTTCTTCCTGTTAATAAAATAAAAGGATATTTTAGATTTGTTTTTTCACTAAGAAGTTTATTTTCAACAAAATGTAAATTTGCTTTTTTATTTGGAGTAAAAAATTGTCTGTTTTTTCTAATATCTTCTCCCCAAATGAATGGCTCTTTTTCTAACTGTTCATAAGAAGTATCATACATATTGATATGAGGATTTAGTTTTGTCATCTCTTGATACTCTTTGAAAATATCTTCTGGACATTTATAGTTAAACTCATTTTGGAAACCTAATTGATGAGCAATTAGCATAAATATTTCCCAATCAGGTTTACAATCAATTGAGGTTCTTGTTAGTTTTTCTTGTTTAGTTACAGTTCTATCTAGATTAGTTTGCGTTCCTTCCTTTTCACCCCAAGGAGCTGCTGGTAATCTTATGTGTGAAAACTTAGCACTCTCAGAATTTTCATATGCATTTATTTCTACAACAAATGGAATTTTCTTGATTAATTGCTCTACTTTATTTCTATTTGGTAAATGATAGACAGGGTCTGTATGACAGATGATTAAAACATCAAGTTTATTATCTAACATTTCAGTTGCAGTTAGACCTTTTGAATCATTTACTTTATTTGTTTTCCAAAACTCATTTACTTTTTTAATAGACTCTTTATCAAAACCTAAATGAACAGCAAGCATAGTGGATAGTCCACCAACTTCTCTCCCTCCCATTGCATTTGGTTGTCCTGTTAATGAAAGAGGACCATTACCAAGTTTGAATATTTTACCAGTTAATAAATGAATATTAATAAGTGCCAGATTTTTATCAACTCCTTGAACACTTTGATTTAGTCCCATAGTCCATGCAGAGATAATATTTGGGCTTTCTTTAAATAATATCCAGAAATCTTCAAATTGTTCTTTTGTAAGACCTGTTCTTTTTAACATCTTAGTAACAGGGATTCTTTTAAATTTGTTAACTAATAAATCAAAATTATTAACATGATTTGAGACAAAATCATGGTCAATTAAATCCTCATCAATAATTCTTTTTGATATAAGATTTAAAAGATCAATATCACTTCCTGGCTTTATAGGTAAATATAAATCTGCAATTTTTGCAGTATCTGTAAATCTTGGGTCAATTACAACTATTTTCAAGCCAGCTTTTTTAGCTTTTTTTATTCGGTTGTGAAATACTACATGTGCTTCAGCTGTATTTGCTCCAATTAAAATTAGAAGATTAGATTGAAAAATATCATTCATACTAACTGGAACATAATCAATTCCAATTGATTTTTTATATGCAACTACTGCACTTGCCATACAGGTTCTACTATTTGTATCTACATTATTAGTTCCAATAAATCCTTTACCTAATTTATTTGCTATATAGTAATCTTCTGTTAAAAGTTGACCTGATAGATAAAAACCAATTTTCTCTTTTGGTGTTTGAAGAATCTTTTTTGCAATTGTATTTATTGTATCTTCCCAAGAACTAACTTTAAAATCATCATTTATATCTTCTCTTATATGAGGTCTTAATAATCTTGTAGGTGTTTGTATACTTATAAGTTCTGAAACACCCTTTGAACATACTTTTCCTTCATTAGTTGGATAAATTACATCTCCGACTAATCTATCTTTTTCGAATTCTAAACCACAGCCAACACCACAGTAGCCACAAACAGATTTTATTAACATTTTAAACCTTTTAAAATAATATAAGAATTAATGTATAATTAAGTTTATATAATATAAAAATTCACATAAAATCAGTATTATACTAATAAACAATCTATATTCTACTATATTTTAATGAAAAATTAAGAAAAAACTGTACATAAAATAAACAATAAAATTGTAAATTTAATAAAATTTTGTTGTTATAATTGTTTTATCACAACATTCAAGGAGATAAAATGTTAAAACAAGCGTTAAAAGTTGGTTTGGGAATTTCTATTGTTGCTAGTTCTTTACTTGCTGCACCTGAAAAAACAAAATTGAAAATTGGTTTTATTGCACTAACTGATTGTGCTCCATTAGTAATTGCAAAGGAAAAAGGTTTTTTTGAGGAAGAAGGTTTAGATGTTCATGTTGCTAAAGAAGGTGGAGGATGGCCTGGTATTCAGCAAAAAGTTATCTCTGGTGAGTATGATTTTTCTCATGCCTTAGCAGGTATGCCAATTGCTGCAACTTTAGGTATTAATGGAGATGCTCACTTACAAGCGCTTTTATCACTTGATTTTAACGGTAATGCAATTACTTATGGTAATAATATTATTAGTGAGATGGAAAAATATGGTTTAGATAAAACAGCTCGACCTGTATCAGCTGATAGTTTAAAAAAATATATTGATGCAAAAAAAGCAGCTGAAGATAATAATTATCAACCATTAAATTTTGGTATGGTACATCCAGTTTCAACTCATAACTATGAGTTAAGATATTGGATGGCTGGGTCTGGAATTAAACCAGATGAAGATACAACTATTAAACCATTTCCTCCACCAACAATGCCTCAAAACTTAATAGCTGGAAATATTGAAGGTTACTGTGTTGGTGAGCCTTGGAATTCAAGAATAGTACTTAAAGGTCAAGGAAGTGCCCTTGTAACTAATTATGATATTTGGAACAACAACCCTGAAAAAGTTTTACAAGCAAGAGCTGATTTTGTCGAAAAATACCCTGAAACTACAAAAGCAGTTATGAGAGCAGTTATTAAAGCTCAAATGTGGTTAGATGAATCTTGGGAAAATAGAGAAGAGGCTATTAAATATTTAGCTCAAAAGAATTATGTAAAAGCTCCTAAAAATGTTTTACAAAAATCTATGTCTGGAACATTCCTTTATAACAAAGGTGTAGACTCAGCAAACCCAATGTTCAATACATTTGCTAATTACTATGCATCTTACCCATTTTACTCTCATGGTATGTGGTTTATTACACAAATGTATAGATGGGGACAACTTGAAAAACCTGTTGATATGAAAGCAACTATTGAAAAAGTTTATAGACCTGATTTATTCTCAGATGTTGCAAAAGAGGTTGGATATACATTACCTCCAAGTCCTTGGAAAAAAGATGGTGTTGATGAATACAATAAATTTATTGATGGAAAAGTTTGGGATCCAAATAAAGCAGTTGAGTATATCTATGACACATTTGCTGTAACTAACCCAAAAGTTTCAAAAGAAGAATTATTAAAAGTTAATAACTGGAAAGTTGATACTAAACAACCTTCATATGTTTGTCCATATGGACCAGCAGGTTGTGCAGATCCAAAATATGTTACTAAGAAGTAATGACAAACTCGAAATTATTTTAAAGGAAAAGCTCATTTGAGCTTTGTCCTTTTGAATGTTTATTTTTTAGACATTCAAAAGGACAATTTAGTAGTAAAAAAAGGAAGAGTGATGAATAAAGAGTTATTGAAAAAAATAGTATTGCCTTTAATTGTATTGGCAATTATTATACAAGTTTGGTCAACTGTATCAAATATGATTCCAGGTTTTCCAACGCCAGGTGATACATATGTATATGCCTTTGGTGGAGTTACTAGTGATGGTGAAGAATTAGAAGGTGTTTTATCTGATCCATTTTATATAGAAAACCAAGATGATAAAGGGATTTTCTGGCAAGTGATGGAATCACTTAAAAGAGTATTCGCTGGATTTATTATCGCAGTAATTGTCGGTGTTCCAGTAGGACTTGCTATTGGTATGAGTAAAAATATTCAATATGCCCTTGATCCATTTATTCAAATATTCAAGCCAGTTTCTCCACTTGCTTGGTTACCTTTATTGCTATTTGCTTTTAAAGATATTGATAGCACAGCAATGTCTACAATTTTTGTGACATCGATTTGGCCTATTATTATAAACACTGCACTTGGTGTAAAAAATGTTAGTGATGATTACTTAAATGTTGCAAAGGTTTTAAGGTTTAATCCACTTGAAAAGATTACTAAGATTATTCTACCAGTTGCTGTTCCTTATATCTTTACAGGTATGAGACTATCACTTGGAATTGCTTGGCTAGTAATAGTTGCAGCTGAGATGTTAACAGGTGGTATTGGTATTGGATTTTGGATTTGGGATGAGTATAATAACCTTGCATATCACAATATTATCATTGGTATTATAGTTGTTGGTTTAGTTGGATTTATTCTTGATTTAATCATG
The DNA here is from genome assembly GCF_004214795.1 of Malaciobacter pacificus. Lineage (NCBI taxonomy): Bacteria > Pseudomonadati > Campylobacterota > Epsilonproteobacteria > Campylobacterales > Arcobacteraceae > Malaciobacter > Malaciobacter pacificus. The sequence goes on along the minus strand of NZ_CP035928.1, from coordinate 2,334,179 downwards.
GGTAAAGTAGCAGATTATTTTGACTACAGAAAAAAGATGTAAGGTAAAGGATATAAAATGAGCGCAAATAATAAATTTGAAAAATTCTTACAATTAGAAAATATTGATAAAACTTTCCCACTGCCAGGTGGAAAAGAGTACAAAGCTGTAGTTAATGTAAATGTAAATATTAAGAAAAATGAAATTATCTCAATTATTGGGCATAGTGGTTGTGGTAAATCAACACTTTTAAATATGATTGCAGGACTTGATGCACAAACTGGTGGAAATATTATTTTAAATAATAAAGAAATAACTGGACCAGGTCCAGAGCGAGCTGTAGTTTTTCAAAACCACTCATTACTTCCATGGTTAACTGTTTATCAAAATATCGAAATGGCAGTAAAAAAAGTAATGCCAGGACTTTCAAAAGCTGAATTGAAAGAAAGAGTAGAACATTTTGTTTCTATGGTAAATTTAGATCATGCAAAAGATAAATTCCCTGGAGAGATTTCAGGTGGTATGAAACAAAGAGTTGGTATTGCAAGAGCTTTATCAATTCAACCAGATGTTTTATTAATGGATGAGCCATTTGGCGCACTTGATTCATTAACAAGAGCAAACTTACAAGAACACTTAATGAGAATTCAACAAAAAGTTCAAAATACAGTTATTATCATTACTCATGATATTGATGAAGCTGTTTTATTAAGTGATAGAGTTATTATGATGACAAATGGTCCAGAAGCAACAATTGGTGAAATCTTAGAAGTAAAATTAGATAGACCAAGAGATAGAGTTGCACTTCAAAGTGACCCAGAATATATTAGATGTAGAGAAGCAATTTTAGACTTCTTATATAAAAAGTTTGCAAAAGAAGATGAATAATATTTAGTTAGATGAGATATTAAACTCATCTTTCATTGTATTTATTAATAGGTTTAAATTTGTTTTATCAACTTCTTGTGCGATGCCTTGAGTAAGATTTAATACATTTTTATGATATTTAGAAAAGAATTCAACCATTTTAGGATCTTTCTTTTCTGGATTATTTACAATCGCTCCGTCATCAAGCATTTTTATTACAAGTTTTCTTTGTCCCATAAATGCAGCATAGTTTATAGGTCTAAATCCATATGAATCAACTATATCAATAATCTCTTTATTAAAATGGCTAATAAGTTTAAAGTATTTGATTCCTTTTTTCTTTAATATTGCAACATGCATAATAGTCCTACCAAAATTGTCCCTTGCAAGAATGTTAATCTTTGTTGTTAAAAGGAGTTTAAATGTATATTCATCTTTTTCTGCAATTGCTTTGTGTAATATTGATTCTCCTGTTTTATTTTTTGCAGCTACATTTACTCCTAAATTAACTAATGATTTTAAAGTATTTAAAAATAACTTTAACTCTTCTTTTGTTTGAGCATCTTTTGTTTCCATTAGTTTAAATAAAATATTATTTCCATTTTTATCTTTTTGATTTATATCAATATTGAATTTTCTAAGAAGTTTAAAAATTTTAAAATTATAATGCATTATAGGTTGAAAAAATAATGGTTCAAATTTAGAAGTTAATTGATCTAAATCAACAGTTCCATACTTTAAAATAAATGCAAAGACTGTTAAATATTCACCTCTTGGAGTTATTCTTCTTTCTAATTCTTCATCAATCTCTTTATTATTTTCAAAATATAAAATCATAAGAAGTAAAATTTCAATAATAGTTTGGTTATTGTGGTTTTTGATATTTGGATTAGCACCTTTTTCTAAATAGAATTTGATTAAATCTAAATATTCAGCTCCTCCTTTTAAAGCTAAATCAAATAAAACTGTTTCCCCAGAAATATTTTTGTGATTGATATTTATTCTATTGTGTTCAAGTAAAACATTAATAAGCTCTTTATCTAAAGATCTAGTTGCTTCAAATAATACATTCTCATTTTTCGCATCAACTGCACTTGCATTAACTCCAAGAATTAGTAACTCTTTTATCATTTCTAAATGACTATGTTTTGTTTCAATATCTTCTTTTGGAGTATTTTTATAGTAACTAATAGATTCCATGAGAAGAGTTTTTTCATCTGCACATTTACTATTAATATTACATCCTAATTCAACAGCTTTTTCTATTAACTCAATATTTTCAGCACCTTTTGAAACTGCATAAAATAAAAAGTTTTTTCCATTGCTATCTTGAATTGTAGGATCTGCACCTAACTCAAGTAGTTGCATAGCTAAATCTTTATCTTTTAAAACTACTTCTTTATGTAAGATTGTATTTTTTTCTTCATTAATTTGATTAATATTTATACTATCAATTTTAGCTATTTTGTCAATGACATCTCGACTTCCATTTGCAATTGCATCAAAAATTAAGTTATTTCCATGAATATCACTGTTATTTAAATTTTTTGTATGTTGTAAAAGTATATCGATAAATTTGTTACTAGCTGTTATTACAGCTTCTTGAAGCACTGTACGCTTGTATTTATTTAAATGATTAACATTAGCTTTATATTCAAGTAATATGTATATAACTTCTCTATCTTTAGCTTGTATAGATTTAAATATTGGTGTTTCTTCTTCATCTGTAAGTGCTTCTATATTTGCACCATGGGATAATAACCATTTTACAGATTGGGCATATCCTTTTTTACAACAATGATGAAGCATAGTTTCATTATTTTCATTCAACCACTCAAGATTTATTTTATTATCTTTGTATAATTGATTGATTTTTTCTTCATTAAATATGTTACTTGAAAGCTCTTTTAGGAATTCTTCTTCATTTATTTCTTTTTTAGATAAAAGTTTTTTTAACATTATTTCACCAATATTTAATTTAGTCGTATTATATATAAATTCTCTTGAAAGAAAACAACTGTATAAATAATATACAATAAAATATTTACAATAGGCTAAAAAATATTTATAATGGTGTTATATAAATTGACAAAGGAGTCTTATGGAAAATTTCACAGATTTAAAATACATATTAGATGGTTTCTTATTTGTATTTTCTGGTGTATTAGTTATGTGGATGGCTGCAGGTTTTGCAATGCTAGAATCAGGTTTAACAAGAACAAAAAATAATGCGACAGTATTAACTAAAAATATCGCTTTATTTGCTATATCTTGTATTATGTACTACTTCGTAGGGTATAATTTAATGTATGGTGATGGTTCATCATTTATGGGAAGTTTCTCAACTATCTCAATGGAAAACGGTGCTGATTCAGCATATCCTGCTGCTGCAGATTTCTTCTTCCAAGTAATGTTCGTTGCAACTGCAGCTTCAGTTATTTCAGGAACAGTTGCAGAAAGAATGAAATTATGGCCATTCTTAATATTTGTTGTTTTCTTAAGTGGATTAATTTACCCAATTCAAGGTCACTGGACATGGGGTGGATCTGAATTAGGTGGTTTAATTGCTGGATTCTCTGACTTTGCTGGTTCGACTATTGTTCACTCTGTTGGTGGATGGGCTGCATTAGCTGGTGTATTAATTCTTGGTGCTAGAAAAGGTAAATATGGTAAAGATGGACAAGTTAGACCAATTCCAGGTTCAAACTTAACATTAGCTACATTAGGTACATTCATTTTATGGATGGGATGGTTTGGATTCAATGGAGGGAGCCAATTAGCATTAGGTTCAAAAGCTGATATTGATGGAATTGCTTTAGTTGTTGCTGATACAAATATGGCTGCTGCTGCTGGTGCTATTGCAGCTGCACTTTTAACTCAACTAATCTATAAAAAAGTTGATTTAACTATGGTTTTAAATGGTGCATTAGCAGGTTTAGTATCTTGTACAGCAGGTCCAGACTTAGGTATGGTTGTAGCGTTTATTGAAGGTATCATTGGTGGAGCATTAGTTGTATTTGCAGTACCATTCTTTGATAAATTAAGAATTGATGATCCAGTTGGTGCTTTATCTGTTCACTTAGTTGCAGGTATTTGGGGAACATTAGCTGTAGGTATCTTTAATCCAGATGTAACAATCATGGCTCAATTAAAAGGTATTGTTGTTATTGGTGCATTCGTATTCATTGTTTCATTTATTATCTGGAAAATCTTAGATATCGTTATCGGATTAAGAGTTGATGAAGAGACTGAAGTAAATGGTCTTGATATTCATGAAACTGGATTAGAAGCTTATCCAGAGTTCAAAAGAGCATAATATAAGTTAGGTAAGGATAAATTATATGAAAAAAATTGAAGTAATAATTAAACCATTCAAACTAGAAGATGTAAAAGATGCTTTAGTTGAAGCTGGAATTACAGGTATGAGTGTTTACGATGTAAAAGGTTATGGTAGACAACAAGGTCACTCTGAATTATACAGAGGGGCTGAGTATGTAGTTGATTTTTTACCAAAAATCAAAATTGATATTGTGGTAAAAGAAGATATGGTTGATGCAGCAATAGAAGCTATTGTTAACTCAGCAAAAACAGGGAAAATTGGTGATGGAAAGATTTTTGTATCTTCTTTAGATGAAGTAGTAAGAATCAGAACTGAAGAAAGAGGAAGTGAAGCTATCTAATTTTTCTACTACAATTTGAGAAAAGTTTACTTTTTCTCAAATTGTATATTTTTTATACAATATAAAAAAACTTACACAGATAATACTGTTATAATAGATCTTATAAATTTACATAAAAGGTCTTAGAATGGATATTCAATCAGTATCTTACATAATCGATACGTTGTATGCAATTTTTGCAATGACGCTAATTATCTTTATGGTTCCAGGTTTTGCAATGTTAGAAGCAGGAATTGTTAGAACAAAAAACGTAACAGCAGTATTAACAATCAATACTCTAATTTATGCAATTGCTTCTATGGCATTTTTACTAATTGGTTACTCTATAGCATTTGGTGATTTTGGAGCTGATGGTATGAGTAAATGGGCAGCATTTTTATTTCAAATGGCATTTGTAGGAAAAGTTGTAAATATTATGAGTGGAGGTGTTAGTGAAAGAGCAAAAGTTATTCCTCTAGCATTTTTTACAATCATAATGGCAGCTATTTTATATCCAATTGTTGTAAATGTTTCTTGGGGAAGTGATTTTTTAGATGGTACATTTTTAGATTTAACTATGTATGACTTAGCTGGTTCTACAGTTATTCACTCAACTGGTGGTTGGGCACTACTTGCAGCAATTTTAATAATTGGAGCTAGAAAAGGAAGATATACAAAAGATGGTGGGATTAGAGTAATTCCAGCTTCAAATATTCCTTTATTAACATTAGGTGCATTTTTACTATGGATTGGTTGGTTTGGATTCAATGGTGGTTCAGTTGGTTCAATTGCTTCAAAAGAGAATGCAGATGCAGTTGCTCTTACAATTATGAATACAAACACTGCAGGTTTAGCAGGTGCAATTATGGTTGCAATTATTATGTATTTCATGTACAAAAAACTAGATTTAACTATGATTTTAAATGGTGCTTTAGGTGGATTAGTTGCAGTAACAGCAGGTCCTGATTTATATGATATTTATACTCCAATCTTAATTGGTGCTGTTGGTGGTGCTTTAGTTGTATTTGGTGTATCTTTCTTTGACAAATTAAGAATTGATGATCCAGTTGGTGCATTATCAGTACACTTAGTAAATGGTATTTGGGGAACATTAGCAGTTGGTATTTTTGCTTCAAATGGAACTGATATTACACTTCTTGGACAAATTAAGGGTATAGTTGTAGTAGGTTTATTTGCTTTTATATCTTCATACATTATATTGTTTATTATTAATAAAATTGTTTCTTTAAGAGCAGATGAAGATGAAGAGATGCAAGGACTTGATGTAGAAGAATGTGGTATTGAAGCTTATCCAGAGTTTAAAAGAGCATTCTAATATCAAAGTAATTTAAGTTTAATAAAAATTTGATAAAATAAATCAATTAAAAAAAGGATTATTAAGTGAAAAAAATTGAAGCTGTAATTAAACCGTTTAAATTAGAAGATGTAAAAGATGCATTAGCTGAAGCTGGTGTAACAGGTATGACTGTGTCTGATGTTAAAGGATATGGAAGACAACAAGGTCACTCTGAGTTATATAGAGGTGCTGAATATGTTGTTGATTTCTTACCAAAAATTAAAATTGAATTAGTTGTTTCTGAAGATCAAGTAGATTCTACTATTGCAATTATTATTGATGCTGCAAAAACTGGAAAGATTGGAGATGGAAAGATTTTCGTTTCAGCTGTTGAAAAAACTGTTAGAATTAGAACTGGGGAACAAGATGAGGATGCTATTTAATGAGCATCACAACATTTGAGATAAATGAACCTTTAGACATGCACCTTCACTTACGTGATGGTGATATGTTAAAATTAGTTGGTCCACTAACATCAAATACGTTTAGTGGAGCACTAATCATGCCTAACTTAGTTCCTCCTGTTACTACAAAAGAGGACTTATTAGCTTACAAAAAAAGAATTTTAGAAGCTTGTGATGGTGATGCTTTTGAACCATATATGACACTATTTTTTAAAAATGATTATACTTACGAATTTTTAGAAGATATAAAAGATGATATTATTGGAATAAAACTTTACCCTGCAGGAATTACAACAAACTCTGAAACAGGTGTTGCTTCTATGGATGTTGAAGTATTAAGACCTACATTAGAATCAATGAGTAAATTAGGAATTCCTTTATGTATTCATGGTGAAACTAATGGTTTTGTTATGGATAGAGAAAAAGAATTTATGCCAATTTATGAATCAATTGCTTCTGCATTCCCTGATTTAAAAATCATTATGGAGCATATTACTACAAAAGATGCAGTTGAATTACTTGATAAATATGATAATTTACATGCAACTGTAACTTTACATCATTTATTAATTACTCTTGATGATGTTGCTGGTGGTATGTTAGCTCCTCATTTATTCTGTAAGCCAATTGCAAAAAGACCAGAAGATAGAAGTGCATTATTAGATGCTGCTTTAAAAGCTCATCCAAAATTAATGTTTGGAAGTGATAGTGCTCCACATCCTAAACATAAAAAAGAGTGTTGTGGTTGTGCAGCAGGTGTATTTACTTCACCAATTGCTTTACAAGTATTAACTGATTTATTTGATAAGTATCAATGTTTAGATAATCTAAATGCATTTGTATCATTAAATGCTCAAAAAATTTATGGGAAAAATCCTGTAAAGAAAACTATAAAATTAATAAAAAAAGATTTTGTAGTTCCTGCTATTTATGAATTTGAAAATGAAAATGTAGTTCCTATGTTTGCAGGAGAAACAATTCCTTGGAGTTTAGAAGATTAAACGATTATTTCGTTTTTTCTTCTAATAATCTTTCTATTGTTTCTTTTCTTTGTTTAGCTTTTTGTTCTCTATCTTTTCTCATTTCTCTTAAAATATCTAAAGTACTTTGCTTTTCTCTATCAAGATTTGATTTTAATTGAATAGCTTTTCTATTATTTGATATTCCAGAGATTGCTGAGAACTTCTCTTTTTTATTGATATAAATCTTTGCAGATGCTGAATTTGCATTTTTATTAAATACAATAACATCATCTACTTTTAATCCTAAGATATCTTCTGCTGTTAATTCAGTCTCAGCCATTATAGATTCAATAGTCATTCTAGCACCAGAAATAAGTGTTTTTATATCTTGTTTTCTAGAAGATTTTCTATTTTTTCCTTCACTAAATACTTTTTCAACAATTTTTGTTAGTAAAGGTTCGAAATAAGAGATTGGATAACAAATTGATAAGAACCCTGATTCTTCATCAACTGTAATTTCAAGAACTACAAGTAAAACAATCTCATGATCTGATACAATTTGAATTGCATTAGCATTTGTATCTCTTGATTCAATTTTATAGTTTATATTTGAAATCTCAGCCCAAGTTTTATTAAGATTCTTGATAAAAACTTTATAAAAATGTTCAAGTATTTCAATTTCAATTTCTGTTAGTTCTCTATTTAAATTGTCACTTGTATTAATTGCACCTGAACCTAAAAGTTCAGCAATAATTTTATGAGAAATTGCAGGGTTACACTCAATTACTATTCTACCTTCAAGTGGTTTTATAGATAATGTATTTAATGAAGTGATTTGAGGAATAGAAAGAATAAACTCACCATAAGTCATTTGCTCAATTGAATATAATTTAACATCAACAATTTTTCGCAGCATCGCTGAAAGGTCAGTAATAAAATCTCTAAGCATTTTATCATGCATAGTATTAAATGCTTTAAATTGTTCAGGTGTTATTCTATTTGGTTTTTTAAAATCATAAATTGAATAATTTTTTTCTTTTGATATAGGCTTTTCTATTGGAGAAGCATCAATATCTTCACCTTGTTCGGCAATATCTAAAAGTGCGTCAATTTCATCTTGACTTAAAAATTCAGCCATATTATCCTCTTACTTCTATTTCAACATCTAACGCACCCATCTCTTTAATCATCTTAATTGTATCAATAATTTCAGTCATAGGTAGTTTCATAACTTTCATTGCTCTTACTAAATCTGTTACAGTAGGCGTACCTTTAGTATTTATCATTGCATTATTTATGTCAATAGCTGGCTTATCTGCAATTTTTACATCATCTCCAATATCTACACCTTTATTGATTTTCAGGTCATTCCACTGTGTATTTGATAGAGGAGATTGTTTTATTCTAAGAGTAAATGAATCTCTAGCAATTGTAACTGGGTCAATTGTTATATCCCCACCTGCAACTACAGTTTCCCTGCTCATATCAATAATAAGCTTCTTTTTAAAAGTAGAATCTAAAGGAATATTTTCAACCATAGATATAAATTTAACCATAGACATATCTCTAGGTTTTTTTACATCAATTGTTCTTGTATCCAAAGCTTGAGCTAATTTTGTTCCAAATAGGTTATTGATTTTTGTTTGAATTAAATCAGCAGTTTTAGCAGAACTTTTATAAAGACTTAGTTGAATAGAATTTTCTTGAGATAAATCATAATCTATTTCATTTTCAACAGTAGCTCCATCATATATAAAACCCGTCGTAAGATTGTTTTCATTTGCAACAATAGTTCCTTGAGCTAATGCATAAACATTTCCATCAACTCCTTTTAATTGAGTAATTAAAAGTTCACCATGATCTACAGATTTTGCATCACCAATAGTTGATACTTTTACTTTGATTTTATCACCTTGTCTTGAAAATGCTGGAAGCTGAGCTGTTACCATCACTGCAGCAATATTTTTAGAATTAATAGAACCAGATGGAATTTTGATATAAGAATTTCTAAGAAGATTTTGTAAGCTTTGCATAGTAAATTTAGCTTTGTCTCCTGTCCCTGCAAGTCCAACAACTAGACCATAACCAATAAGTTGGTTATCTCTTATTCCAATTATGTTTGATATATCTTTTACTGTTTGTGAGTACAAAGATGAGAATAATAGTATAAAAATCAATAAATATTTCAAGTAGTATCCTCCTTTGTTAATTGATATTATTTTATCGAAAATTTAATAAAAAAAGGTATAATCTATCAATAAAATTATTTTTAGGGTTTATAATTTGAATATTTATATTTACGGGAACAGTGGATTTAAAAAAGAGATTCATTCAACATTAGATCATGCTAACATAAAGTTCAAACTTGATGATAACTCTATAATTAAAGATATAAATACTCTTGAAGAGTTGCAAGATACTATTAAAAATAATCCTAATGACATATATTTAATTGATGATGAAAAAATTATAAAAAAGAATTCAAAAATTAAGTTTTTAAATCCAAAAGATGGAATTGAAGAATCTTTCTTATTGGATCATGGAATACCTGATGTTTCAGTTGATTCATTATCTGATATCCCTAAATATATTATCAAAAAACATGATGAATTGTTAAATGAAAAAGAGGATATTCAAAATTCAATTATTGATATAGTAGATGAAGCATATGAAAATGATAAAGATTCAGAAGATGATGAATCTTTTGAATTAGATGAAGAGTTATCAATGCTTTTGGCTAAAGAAGATGATTCTCAAGATGAAAAAATAGATGTTGATAATAATAAAGAAATAGATATTAATTTAGATGAACTTGATGATATATTAGGTGATGATGATTTGGATAGTGAAAATCTCTTAGATGATGAAGAACTATCTAAAATTATGAGCTTTGATGAAGATGTAGGCTTAGATAATATAGATTCAGATTATGATTCTGAAGAGAATTTAAATATAGAAAATGAAGATGGTGATATAGAAGAGTTTTCAGAAGATTTCAATAGTGAAGATTTACTTAATTTTGATACAATAGAAGAAACAGATGAAGTTGATGAAAAAACAGAAGATAAACTAGAAAATATTGAATCTTTACAAGGAGAAAAAATGGGTGATGAATTTTCAGAGTTAGATGCTCTAAGTGAAAATGACATATTAGATGCTTTGGGTGAATTAGATACTCAAGATATTGAAACTTCTCTTCTAGAAGAAAAATCTGTTTCAAAACAAAAAAACAGTGTTGAAATAAATAGTAACAGTGTGAACGAATTAAGTACACTTATAAGTCAACTATTACAAAATAAAACTTTAGAGATTACAATCAAGATAAAAGATTAATAATGGATCTATTGGGAATCGCTGAGAATACTGTTAAAATAATTTTAATTTTGGGCTTGCCTTCTTTAATTGTTAGTATGATTATTGGACTTTTAATATCCATTTTCCAAGCGGTTACCCAAGTTAGTGATGCTTCATTATCTTTTGTACCTAAAATGATATTCGTATCTGCATTTATTTTGATTTCACTTCCTTGGATAGGGGATCATATTGAAACTTATACAAAAGATTTGTGGGATTTGATTTTAGTTTTTGGAAATTAGTATGATTGAAAAACTATATAATTTAAAAAAAACTCAGACAGATCAAAAACTTATGCAAAAAGCTCAGATTCAATCTGAAATTGAAAAGATTGATACGGAGATTTTACTTACTAAGAATAGTATTGATACTGCAACAGTTCAGCAGTTTGGTGCAATTTCAGATTTTACAATATTAACTATTCATAAAAATACAATGAGGGCACATATAAAAAAACTTGAAGGAAACAAAGTTATATTAAATGAAAAATTGGAGACACTAATAGCTGAAATAATTGAATTACAAAAAGAGACTGAACAGTTTGCTTATTTACTCGATGAAGAAAAAAAAGAAGCAATCAAAAAACTTTTATTAGCTGAACAAGAAGCTTCAGAAGAGTATATTCAAAGTAAATATATAAGTGGATAAAGGATTTAAATTTGAAAAAGATTTTATTATTAACTATTTTAACAATATTTTCATTTGCACAAGAAGATACAATTAGTTCATTAACAAAAGAAAAATTAGAGGTTATGGCTTTAAAAAAAGAGTTAAATGATTTTTATAACCAAAAAGAAAAAGAGTATGAAGAGAGAAAAAAAGAATTAGAATTAATACAGTCAAAAATTGAGAGTGAAAAAAAAGCTATCCAGAAAATCCATGATAAAAATTTAGCCTTACTGCAAGATATAGAAAATACAGTTGCTAGTAAAACAGCCAAGATTTATAATGGTATGAAGCCTAAAACAGCTGCATCAATTTTTGATGAGATGATTAACGAAGGCAAAATTGATGATGTTTTTGATATAATATTAAAATTAAAAGAGAAAAATGTAACTGCATTGATGAAGTTTTTGAGCGTTCAAAGTGCTATGCAAATTACAGAAAAACTAGAAAACTTTAATGTGAATGATGTGAAGGAATAATTATGGCAGAAGAAGAAAATAAAGAAGAAGTAAAGCAATCTGGTGGAGGAAAAGGTTTAATTATTGTATTGATTGCCTTAGTGGTAATTTTATTACTTGCTGTTGTTGGAGGTGGATATTTTTTATATTCACAAGGTGTACTTAATGGAAATCAAACTCAACAAGAACAAGTTGTAAAAGAGGATGGTTCTAGAGATTCAGAAACTTTTAAGGCAGATATTAATGATTTAGTTTTAAATATCACTAACTCTAAAGGAAAAGAAAAACTAATGAAATTATCTTTTTCTATTAAAAGTAGTGAACCTACAATTGCAGCTTTAGTTGAAGAGTATAGAGCTGAAATAATTGATGTGGTAATTGCACAAATTAGTGCAAGAAGTTCAGAAGAGTTATTAACAGTTGGTGGTAAAAATTTACTAAAAGATGAGCTAATTTCAGATATTAATAATGTAATTGATGAAGTTACAGCATCTAATGATGATATAAAAAGAAATAGTGTTCAAAAAATACTATTTACATCATTTGTAATTAAATAATAGATTATGATAGTAGCTGTTAAAAGAAATAAAAAACAAAAGTTTTTTAAATATGCTTCTGTTGCATTTGTATTGGCAATGTTTTTTGGTTATTACCAATATATGAGTGCTGAGTTTGAGCAAAAGCAAAAAATTGAACTTGAAGAAAAAAAAGCTATGCAAATACAACAAGAGCAAGAAGCTACTATGAAAAAAAATTTTGAAAAAGCTTTATTATCTGAGATTGAAAAAGCAGTAGATTTAATTGGACAAGCTTATGTTAAGCATGTTAAAATTATTGAAAATAAACTTGTAATAGTTTGTGAACCTAATACAAATTTAGAAGCATTAATGGTTAGATATGGAACTATGGCTTTGACTAAAAAAACTTTAAATGAAATAATTATTGCAATTGATATTAATTATGTAGTAGAGAGTAAATTAAATGCAAGTTAAACTTAAATACCTTATCCCTTTATTTTTTATTAGTTTTTTCACAGCTTGTAGTGCAACAAATCAAAATGAAATCATTTTTGAAAAACCAAAAGCACAAATACCTAAAAAAGCACCTGTTATAAAAAAGAATAAAGGTTCTTTATATTCAATGCAAGGTACATCTTTATTTGCAGATAAAAAAGATTTACAAATTGGTGATATTATACAAATTATAATTGATGAAGAATTAGATTCTAATTCAAATAATAAAAGAGAACTTTCAAACTCTAGTAATACTAATTTAGGTGGTGGTGTTTTCTCTTCAACGGGTGGTGGAGTAGTTGGAAGTGTTACAAATGAATTAAATAGAAACTTAGGAGTTAATTTTGGAACTAATAGTTCTAATAGTGATGCAGGTTCTGTTAAAACACAATTAGATGAAACCTTTTCTACAACAATCTCTGCAATAATCCAAGAAACATATCAAAACGGAAACTATTATATTAGAGGTACAAAAGAGCTTTTAATTGAGGGGCAAAAACAAAAAATTATAGTTACAGGTGTAATTAGACCTTATGATATTACATCTGATAATTCAATAAACTCTTCACAAATTGCTAATTTAAAACTTTTATATGATAAAGAAGGTACAGAATCTGATATCTTAGAAACACCATGGGGAACAAAGCTACTTAGAGCAATATGGCCATTTTAATCTAATATTAAGAAATGTAATGTGATAATTAAGAAAATATTCTAAAAGGAGTCTCAATGCTAAATTCAATAAATGTTTCAAGCACAGGACTTAGTGCTGCAAAAACTGCCGTTGAAAATGTATCTAATAATATAGCTAATGAGAATACTCCTGGATATAAAAAAAGGGTAGTTCAGTTAAGTGAATTAGAACATATGGATACACGATTTACTGGTCGTGGAGTTGACTCAAGTAGTGCATACAGAATTACTGATCAGTATATGTTTGATAAACTGTTGTCTGAAAATACCACAACTAATTACTATGATAAGTTATCTAGCATGCTTGGAAATGTAGAATCAATTTTTTCTGAGACAGATTCTAGCGGATTTTCATCTGATTTAGATAGATACTTTCAATCTGTTGAAAATTTAAGATCTAACCCTAATTCTGAAGTATATAGAACAACTTTAATTTCCCATGGTAATGCTTTAGTTGATTCTATGCAAAATCTTTATAGTTCCATTGAACAACAACAAAAACTAGAGCGATCTGAAATAAATGAAAATGTTGACATTGTCAATAATATATTAAAAGATATAGGACTTGTTAATCAAAAACTTGGTCAATTAAATGAATCTTCAAATGATTTACTTGATAAAAGAGATCAGTTAGAAACAGAACTTGCAAAATATGTTGATATAGAAGTTGATAGAACAGATGGAGATTATGAATTAAGTATTGCAGGAGTAGTTGCTGTAAGATTTAATACTAATGTAAGAGATGTTTCAATTGATGAAGAGAAGATTACTCAAGTTGATAAATATGTAAAAGACAATTCTTTGAATGAATCTATAATTGAATTGTCTGATGGAGTATTTAATAATGGAGATACTTTATCATATAAGTTAAATAACGAGCATGAAGTTAGTGTAACTTATGGAGAAACATTTACTGATAATGAAGGTAATAGCATAACTGTTGGTAGTGATAATTATATTAGAGCATTAGTAGCAAAAATTAATGTTGATCCTGATATGAATGATTATGTAACAGCTTATAATGGTACAAGATATTTAGACTCTTCAGGTGAACTTATTACTGATGATACTCAAGATAATTATTTAAGAATAGAATCAAATATAGCAGGTTTGGATGGTTCTTTTGATGGAAGAATATCTTTAGTAGAAGATAATGATACAAATATCACTGATGATATTTATGATATTCAGGCTAGAAATACTTTTTATAAAGATGATTATCAAAGTACTGAAGCTGAAGATAGAGTATACTTAGCTATTTATGGACAAGAGATATCAGCAAAAGATGGTATTATAAAAGCACAGGTAGAGAATTTAAGTTCTGATAGTTATAACAATAAATACCAATCTTATTTAGATAAATTAGACGCTTTTGCTAAAACTTTAAGTGATTTGACAGATAGTTATATTCAAACAGGAACTGATGAATATATTTATGGAGAGAATGCAAGTGAGAAAAGTTTAGGAACTATTAATGAAATAGGTTTGTTTTCTGGTTCAAGTGTTAGTGATTTAAGATTTAACAGTTCAAGGGTAAATGATTTAAATCAACAAGATTTAGATTATTTAGCAACTATGCAATGGAAAAAAGATATCTCTTTTACCGGAAAAGAACAAGATTCAACTTTGGATACAGTTACTTCTTTAGCGGAGTTCTTTCAAGATATTAAAGTTGGTGTATCCTCAGATGTTGAAACTAATAATTTTTTATTAGAGACACAAGAAAATGTTGAATTATCATTAAAATCATCATATGATCAATTAGTTAAAGTTGATAAAGATGAAGAAATGATAAATTTAATGAAGTTTCAATCTGCTTATACTGCTA
Organism: Malaciobacter pacificus; assembly: GCF_004214795.1. Taxonomy (NCBI): domain Bacteria; kingdom Pseudomonadati; phylum Campylobacterota; class Epsilonproteobacteria; order Campylobacterales; family Arcobacteraceae; genus Malaciobacter; species Malaciobacter pacificus. The sequence goes on along the minus strand of NZ_CP035928.1, from coordinate 2,318,939 downwards.
ATGCAAAAGTAGTAACTGCAATTGATGAAATGATTCAAGTTTTACTTGGACTTAAAAGATAAAGGATAAGTCATGGCTGATGGTATTTTAGGGTTAGGTTCAGGGCAAGCTGCTTCTTTAAACCAAGATTTAATAGATAAATTAAAAGATGCAGAGCGAAAAGCTACGGTTGAACCAATTGAAACAAGTATAGAAGATATCACTTTAGAAAAAGAAGTTTTTACTGAAATAGAGAATAAAGTTTCTGAATTACTAGAAGCTATAAAGCCATTTGATTTATTTGTATCAGGTGGAGTTAATGCCTTTGATGAAAAATCTGCTACAACATCAGGAACATCTGTAGTTTTTGACGCAGCTGATGTATCTGCATTAAATAAAGGGGTTACAACTGTTGAAATAGTTGATTTAGCTCAAAAAGATGTCTATCAAACAAATGCAGTAGATGAAACTACTAAAGATACAGTTATAAACGCTGGAAATTTAGAAATAACTGTAAATGGAGTTTTAGAAACTTTTGATACTACAAACTTAACATACGATCAATTAGCTGAAGAGATTAATGCTAAAGATGGTATGAATGCTTCAGTACAATTAGTTGGAACTGATTCATATAGAATTGTTATTAAAAGTTCAGAATCAGGTGTTGATAATGCCCTTACTATTAGTGGAGCAGCTGCAACAACATTAGGATTAGATTTAGCTGAAAATCATAAATTAACAGCTCAAAATATGGATGCAATTATTGATGGAGTATCATATAGTGTCTCTTCAAATGATATTACTGTTGATGGACTAAAAATTTCTGCAGTTGAGAAAGGAACGTCTTCAATTAATGTAGTTGATGACACTACAACAGTAACAACTCAAATGCAAAATTTTGTTACTTTATACAATGAACTTGTAACAACTATTGATGATGCAACTGGAGCTGATTCTCCTATTTCAAATAGAAGTGGTCTTAGAGAAATTGTTAATCAAATAAAAGATAAATTATTTGGAACTTATGGTGCTAATTCAGATAAATCAATATTTAATTATGGTTTTGAATTAAATAAATCAGGTACACTTAGTATTGATGAAACAGATTTTAACAAAGCTATTGAAGAAGATATGGCCGGATTAAAAGAACTGTTTATTGGTGTAGCTGAGAATGAGGGATTAGGTACTCAGTTAAAAGCAGTTGTAGATGAAATGAATTTTAGTGGTGGAATTTTATCAATATATGAAAATAATATGACAAGTAGGGAATCAACACTTGAAGAAGATAAAACAAAGGCTGAAGAAGCTTTAGATGCTAAATATGAACAATTAGCATTACAATTTAGTTCTTATGGTGCAATTATAAATCAAATGGAAGCATCATTCTCAGGTCTTAAATTAATGATTCAACAATCAACTGCAAGTTAGTAATAACTATTGAGAAAGAAAAGTTATTTTCTTTCTCTTTTTGTATTAAATTAAGGAAATATATATTATACTGTATGGCTAATTTGATTATTATGGAGTAATTATATGGGTTTAGAAATCTATAATCAGCAAAATGCAGTGTCTGATGATCCTTATGTTTTAGTATTAAAGTTATATGAGGGTGTTATAAAATATCTTTCATTTGTAAAAAATGCTATGGAAGAGAATGATGTAGAGACAAAATTTACTTATATAAATAAAACTATTGCTATTTTTGATGAGTTAAGAAATGTTCTTGATTTTGATGGTGGAGATGTTGCATACTATTTAGATGGTTTATACTTATATCAAATCGAAACACTATTTAGTGCTGGAATTGATGATAATTTAAATTCAGTTAATCAAGTTATTAAAGTTACTCAAGGTTTAATAGACGCATGGAAAGACGAGACTGGTCTTTAAAGGCCTTAAGTGAATTAAATTATATTGATTCACTTGAATCTTTTGAAAAAGCAGATGCACTAGTTAGATGGTATAACAACTATTTGACTGATAATTCAATAAATGATTTTGATTTAGAAATTGAAGATTTGAAAAAGTTACAAGAACTTTTTTTTAAAAATATTAATTTTTTGAAAGATCATAAAGAAGAGACAAGACAAGAACTCGTTAATATAAAAAAAATGCAACAGTTTTTAAAAAACTAAATCTTTTGGATTAATACTATTTTCAAATAGATAAGCCCTTATATTTTTAGGGACTTTGGTAATTCTACATATTTCTTTAAATTTTTTATCCATACTAACTTCACATCTTGGACATATATAAATATATTTTTTATTTATTGCAATATTTATTTTATGTGATATTGTTAATTCGCTTTGTTTGAAAATCTCTTCTCTTGCTGCTTTACTTAGTAAAATCCCTCTTTTTTTCAAGCTAGTATCAATAATTCTGATATTTAAATTATTATCATTTTTATTTTCAAAGATTTCCAAATCTTGAAATTTATAAATTGCTTTATCTTTTATGTTTAGGGAGTTTAAGTCATTTTGTAAATACTCAAATGAGTTTTTAATTCCATCTTTAAATTCATTGATTAGTTTATCACTAAAATTATGTCTAAAGTAGTTTCTTTTATATTTTTCATTACTATTTGATTCATCATAAAAGTATTTGATATTTTGCTCTTTTAGATAGTTTTCTAGTTCATCTTTTGAGACATTTAATAGTGGTTTATATATTCTATAGTTCTCTTTATCTTCAAACTCATTAAAACCAATAAGTTCTGCTAATCCTGCACCTTTTGTTAGCTGCATTAAAAACCATTCTAATTTATCATTTAATTGATGAGCTGTGATTAAAGTATCATAAGAGTTTTCTTCTATAATTTCTTCAAAAAATGCATATCTTATATCTCTTGCATTTTTTTCAAAGTTTGAGTTTGATTCTAGCTTAGTATTTTTGATAAAAATTTGTTTATTGTATTTTTCTGCAAGCTCTTTTGCATAAGTTACTTCTTCAATAGACTGCTCTCTTGTATTATAATTAACAATTGTAATATCAAAGGGAATATTTTCATTTAATAGTAAAAAAAATAGTGCAGTAGAGTCAATACCACTTGAGAATGCTAAAAGATTTTTTGACTCTTTAATTGCACTAAAATTTAGATTCATATTTATTTAATCACTGTTGCTAGTAATTTATCTCCAACAAGTTCTGTTACTTTTACAGTGTAGATTTGACCAAATTTGATTTGTTCACCCTCAGGCAATTCATTATCATTGATATAAATCTCACCATCAATATCAGGTGCCCAAATAGTTTTTCTAGCACTTAATAAATACTCATGCTCTTCACTCTCACCATCAACATAAACTTCAAAAGTTTGACCAACTTCTTTTTGTAGTGATTCTTCAGTTGTTTTAGCAATAATCTCACCAAGCTCTTGGGCTCTATCATCAATAATTTCTTGCTCAATTAATTCAGTTGATTTAGCAGCTGCTGTTCCTTCTTCTGTTGAGTATGAAAATACATTTGCTCTATCAAATTTATAGTTTTCAATATAGTGTGCTAATGCTTCATGGTCTTCTAATGTTTCACCTGGATGACCTGCAATAAAAGTAGTTCTTACAAAAGAGTTTGGTTTTGATTTCATATGATCCATAAGCTCATTTAATTGATTAACACCTTTTCCTCTTTTCATAATTTTAAGCATTCTTGGCGTGATGTGTTGTAATGGCATATCAAAGTAGTTTACAAACACTTTTGAATCTGCAATTTTATCAATTAGTGATAAAGTTGTAGTTGATGGATATAGATATAAAATTCTAGCTGTTTTAATACCTTCAATTTTTTCAACTTCAGAAATTAGTTGCTCTAAACCATCTTTATGACCTAAATCTCTTAAAAATGATGATGAATCTTGAGATACAAAAGAGAAATCAATATATCCTTTTGATACTAATGATTTTACTTCCTTTACAAGTGACTCTAAAGTTCTTGAGTGTAGCTTTCCTTTAAATGATGGAATCGCACAAAATGAACAAGTTTGATTACATCCTTCACTTAATTTTACATAAGCATGATAACTTGAACCTGTAATTACTCTTTCGTTTGTATCATTTGCTAAAAATACTTCATTTGTGAAGTTACTTCTTTTTTCATTTACAAGTTCATCAATTTTGTCATAATCACCAACTCCTGTAAATACATCGATTTCAGGTAATTCTTGTTGTAACTCTTCTTTATATCTCTCACTTAAACAACCTGCCATTACTAAAACAGACTCTTTTTTTCTATCATCATGAAGATTTAAAATTGTATTGATACTCTCTTGCTTTGCACTATCAATAAAACCACAAGTATTTACGATAATAACATCAGCATTTTCACTATCACTTGTCATCTCATAATCACTTAGTTTTCCTAACATTACTTCTGAGTCAACTAAGTTTTTTGTACAACCAAGACTTACCATATGTAGTGTTTTTTTAGGTTTTTGTGTTGAAAATTTCATTAATTAATTTTATCCATATATATTTTTCGCGAATTTTATCATAATCCAGTTTTTTTGTAAAATTTAAAGCCAAAAATTATCAAGTAATCTTGTATTTCCAAATCTAGCAACTACTAAAATTATTGTATTTTTTGGTTCAATTGTCTCTATTTCATTAAAATTTCTATCAACAACTGCAACATACTCTACATCAAGTGGTGACATAACATCATAGATTTTGTTTTTTACAACTTGTGAATTTCTTTCACCTTTTGAGATTAAATTTCCTGCCATATAAAGTGATTTAGAAATTAAAACAGCATCACTTCTTTGTTGTGCTGATAAGTAAACATTTCTACTGCTCATTGCTAAACCATCCTCTTCTCTAACTATTTCACAAGGAATAATATTTATAGGTAAGAAGAAGTTTCTTACCATTTGTTGGATTAGGCTTAATTGTTGTGCATCTTTTTTCCCAAAGTATGCGTTTGTTGGTTGAACTAGATTAAATAGTTTTAATACAACTTGCAATACACCATCAAAGTGACCAGGTCTAGTTTTCCCTTCAAGTACATAAGAGTTATTAGGTGCTTTTACCAATACTTCTTCTTTTGTATACATTGTAGAAATTTCAGGCATAAATATATAGTCAACTTTACACATAGAACAGATTTTTTTATCTGCTTCATCCTTTCTTGGATATGCATCTAAATCTTCACCTGGTAAAAATTGGGTAGGGTTTACAAAAATAGAGACAATTACAATATCATTTTCTTCTCTTGCTTTTTTTATAAGTGAGATATGACCATTATGTAGGGCACCCATAGTTGGTACAAATCCTACACTTCCTTTAATATTTTTTCTAATATTTTGTAAATCTTCAAGTGTTTTTAAAACTTCCAACGCTTTATTTCCCTTATTTAAAATTTATTTTTCTTCATAATTTGGATTTAATTTTAGTAGAACTAAATCTGCAATCATATTTCCAATTAGCGTTAAAAATGCACCAATAATAAGTATTCCCATAATAACTGGATAATCATGGCTTAATGCACTTTGATAGAATAGTAATCCCATTCCATCTATTGAAAATATTGTCTCTAATATAACCGAACCACCAATAATTCCTGGAAGTGAAAGTCCAAGTAGCGTGATAACTGGTGGATATAAATTTGGTAAGATATAATATCTTAAAATCTGTTTTTGACTTAATCCTCTAGCCCTTGCAAAAAAAATGTAGTCAGATTTTAGTATCTCAATTGTTAAACTTCTAATATAAAGTATTAAACTTCCAATTCCACCAAATACAATGATGAAGATTGGTAACACTAAATGCCAAGCATAGTCTAAATAGTAAGCTAAACTTCCATCATTTGGAACACTATGAAGTCCAGCAATTGGAACAATCTCAAAGTTTATAGCAAATACTAAAACTAAAATTAGTGCTAAATAAAATGATGGCATTGAAAAACTAAGTAATGATAGTTGTCCTGTGAATCTATCAAAAAATGAGTTTTTATTTAATGCTGATTTAATACCAAAATATAGTGATATGATAAATATTAAAACCATTGAGATAATATTTATTGTTAGGGTTACTGGAATTCTAGTTAGAATTTCATTTTTTACCATCTCACCACTTGAAAAAGAAATACCAAAATCAAGTTGAAGTATTGAAGTAACCCATGAAAAGAACTGTACATATAGTGGTTTATCAAGTCCATAAATAGCTTTTAATTGCTCAATTGATTCAGGTGTAATATTGGGGTTTAACTCTCCACTTGCAAAAAATGAGTTTGGTGCAGCATTTATTGCAATAAATGAAATCAAACTAATTATAAATAACATTGTAAAAAGATATAATACTTTTTTAATAAATAATTTCATAAGAGCATTATACAAAAGATAGGTTTAAAATGATAGGAATAGATGTAACTTCAGTAGATAGAATAGAAAGAATGTATGAAAGATTTGGTTTAAAAGCATATGAGAAATTTTTAAATCCAGAAGAGATAGAACTAGTAAAAAAGCCTGAAACAGCAGCAGGTTTTTGGGCTGCAAAAGAAGCTGCTAGTAAAGCAATTGGGACTGGAATAGGAGCTAGTTGTAGTTTTCATGATATTAAAATAAAAAAAGATAAAAATGGAGCGCCTAAAATAAAGTATAGAAAAAAGGTACGAGATATGTTTAATATCAAAGAGTCACACCTATCAATTACTCATGATAGAGGTTTTGCAATAGCTGTTGTTGTAAATACTTTTAATTAGATTAGTTTTTTGAAGATTTTGCTAGGTATCGCTCAAGTATTATTTTAGCTGCAAGGGAATCAACTCTTCCATCTCTTTTATATTTGATTTCACCTTTCATCATATCTTCTGCTTCAACTGAACTTAGATTCTCTTCTTGAAGTTCATAGGGAATTTTTAGTTCTAGTAGTTTTATAAAGTGATTTATTCTTTTTTGCATATCTTCGCTAGCACTTGGATATCCAACTATTAGTTTTTCTATCTCCCACTCTTTTAAAAAAGCATTAACATCATTTGAAGCTTGATTTCTATTTTTTCTTAAAATTGCAGGCTGTGGAGTTACTATGTTTGAACTTAAACATATAGCAACTCCGATTCTTTTTAGACCAACATCAATGCAGGCTAGTTTCAAGAGATAACCTCATTTGCCACATCAAATCTATTTGCAGTCATTAAGTGAATTTTTGGATGGAATTTATTTAACTCTCTAAATAAATCTCTACTTAAATCCATTCCTACTTTATACTCTTCCTCTTCAGAAATATTATGAGCAGATTCAAGGGCATCAATCCAATATTGAGGTACTTTGATACCTGGAACTTGTGCAGATAAAAATAGTGCAGTTCTAAGTTTCGTGATTGGAAAAACACCAAAAATTAATTGAGCTTTTTGTTTTTCACCTTCAACACCTTCTTTTGCATTTTCAAAAGTTTCTAAAAGTTTTTTAGCAGTTTCTACATCAAAAACTGGTTGAGAGATAATTCCTAAAGTTCCATTTTGAATCTTATTATGCATTTTCTTTTCAATTGAAGCATAAGATTTTGCATAAGAGTTTGTAACAGAAAATGGGAAAATCTGTTTAGGTTCTATTTTAAATGGTCGTCCTGCAAAGTCCATACCATAGTTAAATGATTTTATCATTTTTAAAAGCATAATTGAGTTTGCCTCAAATACACCTTTTGAGTGTGGTTGGTCACTCATTTTTGCTGGATCTCCTGTAAGGGCTAATATTGCTCTAACATCAAAATCATTTGCACCCATTAAATCTGATTGTAATGCTATTTTATTTCTATCTCTCATAGACATTGTTGCAATTACTGGTTTATTAAACTCTTGTTGTAACTTTAATGAAGCAAAAAGAGCGTTATACTTTAGTTTTGCAAGGGGATTATCTGTTGCCGAAAATCCATCAACTTTATCTTGTAAATTAAATTTTTTTATTTTTTCAATAATGTTATGCATTGATGGTTCGTGCTGAGGTGTTGTTTCAAGTGTTAAAAACTTATCCTCTTGCAGTTTTTTAATTAGTGTTTCAAACATCAAAAAAATATTCCTTTTATAATATTTAGTAAAATTTAGTTAATATTATACCTTTTAAAGACTAAAACTAGGGAAAATATATGAAATTAGCAGTATTTGATTTTGATTCAACATTAATGGATGGTGAGACAATAGACTTTTTAGCCGATGAACTGGGAATTGGTGAACAAGTTGCACAAATTACAGAAGAAGCTATGAGTGGAAGATTAGATTTTTTTGAATCTTTAACTACAAGAGTAGGGCTTTTAAAAGGTATGGATTACAACAAGGTAGTTGAAATTTGTAAAGATTTACCTTTAATGCCAGGAGCAATGCAACTTGTGCCAGAACTTCAAAAAATGGGTTATAAAGTAGTATGTTTCTCAGGTGGTTTTAGATTAGGAACAACTCCAGCTAAAGAAAAACTAGGACTTGATGCAGATTTTTCAAATGTTTTACATGAAAAAGATGGAGTATTAACTGGTTATGTTGGTGGAGATATGATGTTTGGTTATTCAAAAGGTGATATGTTAAGAAGACTTCAATCACTTATGGGAATTACAAGAGCCGAAACTTTAGTTTGTGGTGATGGTGCAAATGATTTATCAATGTTTGAAGAAGCTGATACTAGAGTTGCGTTCTGTGGAAGAGATGTATTAAAAAAAGAAGCAAATATTATTATTGATACAAAAGATTTAACACAAATTTTAAATAAAATACAAGGATAATTCAAATGAGTTTAAAAGAAGATATTAACTATTCATTATGGTGTGACTTTATTGAAAGAGATTTCTTAGAAAATAGATTTCAAGAGATTATAAATGATGGAACAATTCAAGGTGCTACATCTAACCCAGCTATCTTTGAATCATCAATTACAAACTCTGTTGCATATAAACAACAACTAGATATGTTACAAGCTAATAATGCTAAAACTATTTATGAAGAGTTAGCTTTAACTGATATTAAAAGAGCTGCTCAACTATTATCAAATTTACATAAAAACGATAGTGATGATGGTTTTATATCTATTGAAGTAGACCCATTATTGTGTGATGATGCTGCTGGGACTATAGAAGAGGGTATTAGATTAAACTCATTAATTGGTGCAGAAAATGTGATGATTAAAATTCCTGCAACTGAGGCTGGATATATAGCTATGAGAGAGTTAACTTCAAAGGGTATTCATGTAAATGCAACATTGATTTTCTCAGTTGAACAAGCTATTAAATGTGCTCAAGCACTTGATGAGGGAATTAAAGAATCAAATAAAGATATAAAAGCTGTTATTTCTGTATTTGTTTCAAGATTTGATAGATTAGTTGATGGTGAATTTGCAACAAAAGGTTTAGAAACTTCTAAATTAGGTATCGTAAATGCAACTAAATGTTATTATGAAATTAATAAGTTTGCAAATCCAAATATTAGAACATTATTTGCAAGTACAGGTGTAAAAGGTGATGAATTATCTCCTAGTTATTATATTGATGCATTGATTTATCCAAATTCAGTAAATACTGCTCCTTTAGGAACTATTGAAGAGTGGTTAAAAGATGGAGCCAAAGAGCAAACTGAAATTATGAGTGAAATAGCTTGTGATGAATATTTTGAGAACCTTTCAAATAAAGGAATCAAAATGGAAGAAATCTATGCAAAACTATTAAAAGATGGATTAGAAGCTTTTAAAGTTTCATTTCAAGACCTACTTTCAAAACTTATCAAATAATTAGTAGTTAGCTTTTAGCTAACTACTTAAAGCCCCTAAATATTACAATTTAATTACACAAAAAAGCTAAACTTATTAAGAATTATTACGTTAAAATCTTCAACTATTAAAATATGAATAAAGGTTATAAAATGAAAACATGGAACCCAAGTAGTTGGAGAGACTTTCCTATTAAGCAACAACCTGAATATAACGATCAAGAGAAGTTAAAAAAGGTTGAAAAAGAGCTTGCATCTTATCCTCCTTTAATTTTTGCTGGTGAGGCATTAAAATTAAAAGAGCAATTAGCAGATGTTGTAAATGGAAAAGCTTTCTTATTACAAGGTGGAGATTGTGCAGAATCATTTGATGCATTCAACGCTGGAAATATTAAAGATTTATTTAAAGTTATGATGCAAATGGCTGTTGTTTTAACTTTCTCTGGAGGTTGTCCAGTTGTAAAAGTTGGAAGAGTAGCAGGTCAGTTTGCAAAACCTAGAAGTGCAGACTTTGAAGAAATAAATGGAATTGCATTACCTTCATATAGAGGTGATATTATAAATGAAGTTGGATTTGATGAGAAATCAAGAAAGCCAAAACCAAAGAAACTTTTAAAAGCATACAATCAAAGTGCATCAACACTAAATCTTTTAAGAGCATTCTCAAGAGGTGGAATGGCTGATTTAAATCAAGTTCACTTATGGAATTTAGATTTTGTAAAAGATAAATATTTAGGTGAAAAATATCAAAGATTAGCAGATGAAATTACTAAAACTTTATCATTTATGAATGCTTGTGGAATTACAAGTGAAAATACTCCACAATTAAGTGAAACTTCACTGTTTACATCACATGAAGCTTTACTTCTAAATTATGAAGAAGCACTTACAAGAAGAGATTCAATTACTGGTGATTGGTTTGATTGTAGTGCACATATGTTGTGGATTGGTGATAGAACAAGAGATTTAAATGAAGCTCATATTGAATACTTTAGAGGGATTAAAAATCCAATTGGTTGTAAAGTAGGTCCTTCTATGAAAGAAGATGAACTTATTAAATTAATTGATGCTTTAAACCCACAAAATGAAGCTGGAAGATTAAACTTAATTGTTAGAATGGGTGCAAATAAAGTTGAAGATCATTTCCCTAATTTACTAAGAAGAGTAAAAGCAGAAGGTAAAAATGTATTATGGTCAAGTGACCCAATGCATGGAAATACTATCAAAGCTGAAAATGGATATAAAACTAGAGATTTTGAAGCAATTTTAGCTGAGGTTAAAAAATTCTTCCAAATTCATAGAGCTGAAGGTACTTACGCAGGTGGTATTCACTTAGAGATGACTGGACAAAATGTTACAGAATGTACAGGTTCATCATCATCTTGTATTACTCAAGAAGGATTAGCAAGTAGATATCACACTCAATGTGATCCAAGATTAAATGCTGACCAAGCTTTAGAATTATCATTTATGATAGCTGACACTTTAAAAGAAGCTAGAGAAAATATGTAAAAAATCACTGGAATTTCCAGTGATTTAACTCTTTTATCTCTCTCTTAAAAATTATACAAATAAAAAATCAATTATTTATATACTATCTTAACTTTCGCACGTTAAATTGATTAAAATTGTAGCTAAATCTCCCTAAAACATTACTCCTTTAGTTAATAATCTTATCCTTGTTGACATAAAAATAATTTAGTTGTTTTTCTATGATATTTTTCTATTTTGAACTCTCAATAAAGCCCTTAAATAGGCACTTTTAGCTATAATATCTATTATATTAAAGGGTAAGAATGCAGATAGAATCCAAGATCATCGGTATTATAAACGATAAGTTAAAAAATCCAATCTATGAAACATTACGTTTGTTAAATATGAAAACTATTTTAACCAAGAGCAATTTTTCTAAAAAAGAGGGAGTTGCTGTTCATATGGTTGTATTACATTTTGTATATATGCTGGTTATGAATAAAAAAATATCAACCTTTATGGATCAAAGTAATGATAGTTTCAAAAAAGATGTATATTATCGATTACTTTCCAATACTTCTTATAATTGGAGAAAACTATTATCTCTTAGTTCTTTAAAGATCTTATCACTACTTCATAAAGTGCAAGATTCAAAGCTAGTAAGAGTTCTTATACTTGATGATACTGTTGAAGATAAAGTTGGTAAAAATATAGAGGGAAGTTGTGACAACCTTTGGAGCAATAAAGCAAAGAGAAAAATCAGAGGTGTAAATGTTGTATCACTAAACTATAGTGATGGTTATTCAAATTTTATGTTGGACTTTGCAATTGCTATGAACAGTTATGCAAGGGTAAAGATAGAAGAGTTTACAAATATTATTGATCATCGAACCAATGCACATAAGCGAAGATTGGAAAGCTTAAAAGGGAAATCACAAATTGCTATAGAGATGATTAAAAGAGCAGTAGCTAGTGGTATATATGCAGATTATCTGCTTGTAGATAGCTGGTATTCTAAACCTGTATTTATAGAAACTATGAATGAACTTGGATTGCAAGTCATTTCAAGAATGGTAAACAATGACAGGATATGGAATTTTACAGGAGAGAAAAAGACCCTTGATGGCATCTATAACAAATTTAAAAAGCTTAAATCTATCAAGATGGGTCAATATGGCAAAAAGATAAAGTTTGAGTATTTTTCAACCATAGTTGAACATAAAAAAGCTGGTAAATTAAAAATTGTTTTTATAAAAACAAAAGAGAATTTAATACCAATCGTATCAACCAATCTTATACTTAGTGATGAAGAGATTATAGATATTTATAAAAGACGATGGGATATAGAACAAGGGTATAAAGAACTTCGTGAACACTTTGGATTCGGAAAAGAAGAGAATCGAATCTATGAAGCTTTGATAGCCAGAATTACACTATCTTTTTTTACATACAATGTTGTTAGCTATATAAATCGTATCAGCAATGAACCTAAAACAATTGGTGGATTGTTTAAAGATTTAGAATGTGAACTTCATACTCTAGCAATAGCTATGCAAGCATTTTTAGCTATTTTAGATGAGATTGCAAAAATTGAAGAAGTTGTCAATAGAAATGAGGATTTTACAGCTATCATTGATCTATTAAGAGATGTGACTGGAAAATTGCTTGGTTTTAGGTGCGAAAGTTAAGATACTATGTTATAATCTCAAAAAGGAGAGAACATGAGATTAATTAGTGGTATTTTATTGTTACTATTTATACTTAGTGGTTGTAGTAAATATAATGATCCTCAAATTGCTGCAAGAATTAGTGAACTTGAATCTAAAGTATCATTAGATGAGTTTGAAAAAGAAGAATTAAAAGACTTGAAACAACAAGGTAGTTCTAATCCTAGTACAGTGATAAATTCTTGTAAGATTTGATTTAAATTTAATATAATATTTTATTATTAATAATTATTTTGCTATTTATTTAATAATTTAAGTAATACTTTTATTAAACTCTTAGGGATTATAAATAATTTATTAATTAATAAAAAGATTATTAATTAATATTAAAATTTAATTAAATTAAACAAAAGTTAATTTTTTTTTAGGTATATTAGGTTTAAACATAGAGGGAAATGATCATACTTAATAAGGGTTACTATAATGTTAACAAAAAAAAGGATTGGAGAGTTTAATATTAAAGAAATCGTAGATTTTTTTGGTACTGAACAAAGCTTAGGTAATGACTATTGGCAAAAAGAAAGAGAAGTCTTATCAAAAACATCAAAAAGAACAAAAAGAAGAATAAATTTAATTACAATGAGCGATAGAAAAAAGCACAAAACTTTTTCTCTATAAACGGATTTTAATTGGATAAGCCGTATGGAATTTTTGAATATGATATAAATATATTTTGTAGTTATATATCATTTCTAACTAACACATCACTCCCCTCTATAAAAAGAAAAGATCAAATAACTTATTTGGACAATTATCTAAAACCTTTTAAAAATGAAAAAACAAAATTATTCTTTATATATGAAAATGAGTATATTGATCAACATTATTTAGATGATTATTCTTCATATCATGTACGATGTTTTAAAACTTATAAAAAAACTTGCGCTAGAATACATTTATTTTGTACAAATAAACATAAAGAACTTAAAAAGAAAATATTAAATAAAGAGTTAAATGATTTTCTAAATAAAAAAGAATCAATTATTAAAAATGATAACTATTTAGGTTTTATAGTAATAAGACCGATTCCTGAAAACTTTTTTGCTAAGGTTTGTTTAAAACCTTACTATGAAAATGATGATAGTAATTTTATTTTAACAAAAGATTATAAAGTTTCATTATTTGGATATACATTTCATATTAAATCAATAGCATTTCAAGAACAAGATAAAATTATTTCGGCATGTGCAACAACTTCTTTATGGAGCTTTTTTCATGCCCATCCTATGATGAATTTAAGAGATTTACCTTCTTCTAATAAAATAACAAGAAGTTCATATGGAAATGAAGTTTGGGAAAGTAGAGAATTTCCAAATAAGGGACTTTCTCCAGAAATGATATCTAAAAGTTTAAAAATGTTTAATTTATCTCCAGAAAAGTTTGAGTTTAAAAAAGCTAAGGAGAAAAAGAAGAAAAGTCTATGGACCTTTTTAAAAACTGAAAAGAATGATGATACAGAAAGAGTTAGTTTATTTAAAGAATATATATATGCTTATTGTTCTAGTAGAATACCATTAATTTTAGGTGTAACAATTTATGATAGAGAAACTAAAGAGAAAAAAGGAATGCATGCAGTAACAGTTCTTGGCTATCATTTAAATCGAGAAAATCAATTAAACTCTAATAAATATTCTGATAGAGTAGAAAAGATTTATGTACATGATGATAGATATGGCCCTTATTTAAAAATAGATTTGATGAATAATAAGTTTGAAGTGAAAATTTTAGAAAATAATAAAACCTCTTCATTAGTAAATGCAAAAGATGAAATTTATGAAACAGATATAATTATATTAGGTGTTTATCATAAGATTAGAGTACCTTATATAAAAGTTTTTGAGTTATGTGAAACATTAGTGGATGTTTTGAAAACTTATGTTGAATATTTGGCTAGAGAAAATCAGAATTTCAAGGAAATTCTTATTATCCTTAAAAATATAGAATGGGATGTTAAGATTAAAGAAAACCGCTATTTAAAAGAAGAATTATTAGAAAGTAATATAAAAGATAGAGAAAAATATTTAACAAAGTCTTTCCCTAAATATATTTGGAGTGCAACGGCTAAATACAAAGACAAAAATATATTTGAATTAATATTTGATGCTACAGATATTCAACTTGGAAATATATTCTTAGATTATATTAAATTTGATGATAGTTTAAGTTTTATTATCGAAATTTTACTAAAGAATTATTCAAAACAAAAAGAAAATGATAACGAAAAACTATATAGTGAAAATATTAAAGGGATTTTTGATTATTTCACACCAGAGAAATGTTATAAAGAAAATTTAGCAGATTTATATGGGTATTTAAATATACCTAGAAATATCAAAGAAAATGAAATAAGTCACGATAATATCGTAAATCAATGTGAAATGATTTTTGATGAAAAAAAAGAATATATCCTAGAAAAAGATTATGAATCTAACAATTTTAAATATTTGTGGGTTATAGATAGAAATGGCTTTTTAAGAATTGGAAAAGAAAAGACTGATTCTGAAAAAGGACATCCTACATTGACTGGTGGAAAGCCAGCAAGAATTGGTGGAGAATTAGAATTTGACATCGAAGATAATACGTGGGTAGTAAACCCTTTTTCAGGTAGATATTCCGATGGCTATGAGGATGATGAAAAAAAGAAATATTTAAATAATGCAATTGTCTATAAATTTAATTTATTTTTCAATAACGATAAATTTAAAGAAAAAGAATTTTAGTATTGAGATAGAAAAGAACACATTTATAAAAAAGTGTTCTTATAATTTTCTTCATTCCAACCTACTATTACATCATTATTGAATTCAATAACAGGTCTTTTAAAAAGCATTGGCTCTTTTACTAGCCATTCAAATTTTCCATTTTCATCTAAATTTAACTCTTTTAATCCAAGTGTTCTATATTTTGTACCTTTTGAATTAAATAAAATATTTATATCAGCTTTTGTAGTCCAAGTTTTTACTTTATCTTCACTTGGAGTCTCTTTTTTAAAGTCAAAGAAATCAACTTCAATATTATTGTCTTTAAAAAATTTTAAAGCATTTCTAACACTATTGCACGTTTTTATTCCATAAACAGTAATCATAATACTACTCTATAATCTTTGGAACGATGAAATAACCATCTTCACTTTTTGGTGCATTTTTTAAGATATGATTTGATAATTCTAAATCTTGTTTCGACTCATCTTCTCTAAGTGGTGTTCCACCTTCAATTGTACTAAAAGTAGCTTCGATATTTGATACATCAATTTCATTTAAGTTTTCAACAAAATTAATAATATCAGCAAGCTCAGATTTTAAATTCTCTTTTCTTGAATCATCAATCTCTAAACTTGATAATTTTGCTAGTTTTTCTATTAATTTATCATCAACAGTCATAATTTCCCTTAGGTTTGAATATTTTTTTATTTTATCTAAAAAAGTTTTTGTAAGGCTTTAATTACTTATTAGCATTACTTAAATATTCATGTGCTAGATATGAACTTCTTGCATAAGGAGTACTGTGAACAAACTCAAAACCTAAATCCAAAGCAATCTTTTTATATCTTTCAAACTGTTCTGGTTTAACATATTCTAATACCTTTGCAAACTCTTTTGTCGGAGCTAAATATTGGCCAATACTTAAAAATTTACATCCAACTTCAATTAAGTCTTTAAATACTTGTACCATCTCTTCTTCAGTCTCACCAAGACCAACCATAAGTGCTGATTTAGTTTTGATTTTATCTCCACCAAGCTCTTTTAATCTTTTTAAAACATCTAAAGATCTTTGATAAGTTGCACCTTTTCTAATTTTATATAATCTAGGAACTGTTTCGATATTATGACCAATAATAACAGCACCTGAATCGACAACTTTTTTTAGTGAGTCATCATTTGCTTGAAAATCCGGAATAAGAATTTCAACTTGAGTATCTTCAGTGTTATCTAAAATACTTTTTGTAACTTCATAGAAGTGGTTTGCTCCACCGTCTTTCAAATCATCCCTTGCTGGACTTGTAATAACTACAAATTTTAATCCAAGTTTTTGAACTGATAGTGTGATTTGTTTTACTTCTTCTTCATTTACATATCCATTTGGATTACCAGTTTTTACATTACAATATTGACATCTTCTTGTACATAAATCACCTAAAATCATAAATGTTGCATTTTTCTTTGCAAAACATTCACTAATATTTGGGCACTTTGCTTCTTGACAAATTGTATGTAACCCTGCATTATTAAGAAGATTCTCCATTTCTACTTGTGCTTTATTTGATAGTTTTTTTCTAAGCCAAACTGGCTTTTTAAATTCAATTTTATTATTTACTGACACTTATTTTCCTTCTAATATCTTATTTAAATTTTCTTCTTCATTTTTTGTTAATTGTGAAATTTTATAATCTACGTTAAAACATTTTTTAAAAGCATCTACTAATCTTTGTTGTGCTTCATCTTCATCTAAAATAATTCCTAAATCTTCTAATGTTGTTCCAATGATAGAACTATTATCTGTTTTTTTAAGTGGTATTGAACCATGTTGAAAAATTAGTTTACTAGTTCTTTTTTGGGCATTACCACCGATTTTTTTACCATTTACTATAATATCATATGTCTCAAATCCAACTTGACAAAAATCACTTTTCATTAAACCTATATCTTCATTATCTTTTACAAATGATGGCTTAAGTCCTAAGTCTTTATAAAAAGTTAATAAAAATTGACAAATTTTTTCGTATGATTCTTTTACTCCTAGATTTCCCAATAGTTTACTAGAAATTAGAAAACTATAAGAGATATCGTGACCGTGAAATAAAACGCCACCACCAGTAATTCTTTTAGAACAATTGTTATTATACTTTTCTTTAAACTCTTTATAGTTATCTAAATCTTGACCTATACCTATTGTAAAAGATTTTTCCCAAGAGTAAACTCTAAATATAATACTTTCTTCAATTTTAAACGAGTTTACAAGTGCTTTATCAATAGCCATGTTTAACTTTGCACTACTTTTAGGAGATAAAATTAATCTTACCTCTTTATTTTCTAACATAAAATTTTTTCCTTTTTACACCTAAATAGCAAATTTTAAAATTTCTTACAATGTTTTTTTCAAATTTAAGTATTTTATAATAAAAAATACATAAAATACACTAAAGTTTGAAATAAACTTAAGAAAATTATATAGTTTAAAATTTAAATTAAATTTAAGAATAAAGAAAATTATAGGATTTTCTTAATATTTGAGTAAAAACTTAATATTTTAACAAATATTTTGAATATATATTTAACTAATAATATAAAGGAGATGACTAAATGTCAGAAATTAACTTAAACGACATTGATCCAGAAGAAACACTAGAATGGATTGATGCCTTAGATGCAGTATTAGAAACAGAAGGTCCTAAAAGAGCTCATTATCTTTTACAACAATTAATTGAAAAAGCTAGAAGAAGTGGAACTTATTTACCATTTAAAGCAACAACTGCATATTTAAATAGTATTGATGTTGATAAAGAACCAAAAATGCCAGGTGATAGAGATATCGAAAGAAGAATTAGATCTGCAATTAGATGGAATGCCGCAATGATGGTACAAAGAGCTTCTAAAAAGAATTTAGAACTTGGTGGACATATTGCATCTTTCCAATCTTCTGCTACATTATATGATGTAGGATTTAATCACTTCTTTAGAGCACCAAATGAAAAAGATGGTGGAGATTTAGTATTTTATCAAGGACATATTGCTCCTGGTATTTATGCAAGAAGTTTTGTTGAAGGTAGAATTAGTGAAGCACAAATGGATAACTTTAGACAAGAAGCTTTAGAAGATGGGTTATCTTCATATCCACACCCAAAATTAATGCCTACATACTGGCAGTTTCCAACAGTATCAATGGGACTTGGGCCTATTCAAGCAATTTATCAAGCAAGATTCTTAAAATACTTAACAAATAGAGGTATTAAAGATTGTAGTGAGCAAAAAGTATATTGTTACATGGGTGATGGTGAGTGTGATGAGCCAGAATCTTTAGGTGCAATTGGTCTTGCTGGTAGAGAAGGTTTAGATAACTTAGTTTTTGTTATTAACTGTAACTTACAAAGACTTGATGGACCAGTAAGAGGAAATGGAAAAATTATTCAAGAACTTGAAGGAAACTTTAGAGGAAATGGATGGAGAGTAGTTAAAGTTATTTGGGGTAGACATTGGGATGAATTAATTAGAAAAGATAAATCTGGTAAATTACTTCAATTAATGGAAGAGACTGTTGATGGTGAGTACCAAAACTTTAAACAAAAAGGTGGAGCATACACAAGAGAAAACTTCTTTAATAAATATCCTGAAACTGCAAAACTAGTTGAAAATATGAGTGATGAAGAAATTTTTGCTTTAAACAGAGGTGGACATGACCCATTAAAAGTTTATGCAGCATATAAAGCAGCAGAAAAAACAAAAGATAGACCAACTGTAATTTTAGCTAAAACTGTAAAAGGTTATGGAATGGGTGAAGCAGCAGAAGGTAAAAATATTGCCCATGGTGTTAAAAAAGTTGATGTTGATTCTTTAAGACAATTTAGAGATAGATTTAAAATCCCATTTAGTGATGAAGAGTTAGAGAACCTTCCATACTATAAATTTGCAGAAGACTCTGTTGAAATGAAATATATGCGTGAGAGAAGAGAAGCTTTACATGGTCCACTTCCTCAAAGAAGACCAAAATTCTCTGAAAAACTTGAAATTCCTACTTTAGAAAAATTCAAACCAGTATTAGATGGAAGTGGTGATAGAGAAATTTCTACAACTATGGCATTTGTTAGAGTATTAAATGTATTAGTTAAAGATAAAAAAATTGGAAAAAGAGTTGTTCCAATTGTTCCAGATGAAGCTAGAACATTTGGTATGGAAGGTATGTTTAGACAATTAGGTATTTACTCTTCAGAAGGTCAAAAATATATTCCTCAAGATAGAGATCAAGTTGCATACTATAAAGAAGATAAAAAAGGTCAAGTACTTCAAGAAGGTATTAATGAACTTGGAGCAATGGGTTCTTGGGTAGCAGCAGCTACTTCATATTCAATCAATGATTGTCCAATGATTCCATTTTATATTTTCTACTCAATGTTTGGATTCCAAAGAACTGGTGATATTTGTTGGGCAGCGGGAGATCAAATGGCTAGAGGTTTCTTAGTTGGAGGAACATCTGGTAGAACAACATTAAATGGTGAAGGTTTACAACACGAAGATGGACATTCACATATTATTGCAAATACAATTCCAAATTGTGTAACTTATGACCCAACATTTGGATACGAAGTTGCAGTTGTAGTTCAAAATGGTATTGAGAGAATGTATGGTGAAAACCAAGAAGATATTTTCTACTATATTACAACATTAAATGAAAACTATAAACAACCAGCTATGCCTGAAGGTGTAGAAGAGGGTATCTTAAAAGGTATTTATAAATATAAAACTATTGAAGCTAAGAATAACTATAAAGTTAAATTATTAGGTTCTGGTTCAATCTTCCAACAAGTATTATCAGCAGCTGATGTGTTAGCAAATGAGTATGGAATAGCTTCAGATATTTACTCTGTTACTTCATATAATGAATTAACAAGAGAAGCTCAAGATGTTGAAAGAAATAATTTATTAGATGTTGATGGTGAGGATAAAGTTGCTTATGTTGACCAAGTACTAGGAAGTGATGATGAGAATATTATTATCTCAACTACTGATTATATGAAATCTTACTCAGAGCAATTAGTTCCATTTGTAAAAGGAACTTTCAAAGCATTAGGTACTGATGGATTTGGTAGATCTGATAGTAGAGCGAATTTGCGAAAGTTCTTTGAAGTTGATTCTGACTTTATTGTATTTACAACTTTAGCACAATTAGCAGATGCTGGAAAGATTGAAAAATCAGTTGTAAAAGAAGCTATGGCTAAATATGGAATTGATGCATCAAAAATCAATCCAGTAAAAGCGTAAGGAGTTAAAAATGGCTAATATTGTAGATATTTTTATTCCAGATTTAGGGGCAGATAAAGACGTAGATTTAATTGAAATCATGGTTGAAGTTGGTGACAAAGTTGAAGAAGAAGATGGTTTAATCACTTTAGAGACTGAAAAAGCATCAATGGATGTTCCCACAACTCATGGTGGAATTGTAAAAGAAATACTTGTAAAAGTAGGTGATAAAATGAACTCTGGTGATTTAATTGCTAGAGTTGAAGTAGTTGAAGAAGAAGCTTCTGAAACACCAGCTAAAGAAGAGCCAAAAGAAGAAACACCTGCACCAGTTGCAGCTTCATCAGAGCCTTCATCTGAAGGTGATTTAAAAGCTGCTCAAGCTGAATTAGAAGCTATTAGTGCAAGTGGAGCTGAAGTTTCTTGTCAATTTGTAAATGAGCAAACAATTTGTACAGTAATTGAAGAGGTACATATTCCAGATCTTGGAAATGATAAAGATGTTGACTTAATTGAAGTAATGGTTGAAGTTGGTGAAACAGTTGCAATGGAACAAGGATTAGTTACACTAGAGACTGAAAAAGCTTCTATGGAAGTTCCAGCACCTCATGGTGGTGAAATTTTAGAACTATATGTTGAAGCTGGAATGAAAGTAAACAGTGGTGATTTAGTTTGTAAAATGACTAAAACAGTAGTTGTTGAGTCTAAAAAACCAACACCAGCAGCTGTAGTTGAAGAGAAAAAAGAAGAGAAAAAAGCACCTGTAACAGTACAAGAAGTAGCAGCTGTAACTGCTCCTGTTGCAAATGCTGTATTGACTGAAAAGTCTAAAAAGGTTTATGCTTCTCCATCAGTTAGAAAAGTTGCACGTGAGTTTGGTGTAGATTTAGGTTTTGTTAAAGGGTCTGGTAGAAAAGGAAGAATTCTAAAAGACGATATTAAAGCTTATGTAAAAGAGCAATTATCTAAACCAGCAGTTGCAGCTGCAACTAGTGGTTCTGGTCTAGGGTTTAATTTACCAGAAGCAAAAGAGATTGACTTTAGCCAATTTGGTGATACTGAAACTGTTGAATTATCTAGAATTCAAAAGATTTCTGGTCCATCATTACATAGAAATGCATTGGCAATGCCACATGTTACACAGTTTGATGAAGCAGATATCACTGAAATGGAAAGCTTTAGAAAAGCACAAAATGCAATTGCTGTAGATTATAAATTATCTCCATTAGTATTTGTATTAAAAGCTGTTGCAAAAGCATTAGAGATTCATCCAAAATTTAATACTTCACTAACTCCTGATGGACAAAGTTTAGTATATAAAAAGTATTTCCATATTGCAGTTGCAGTTGATACTCCAAATGGATTAGTTGTTCCTGTTATTAGAGATGTTGATAAAAAAGGTTTCAAACAATTAGCAGAAGAGTTAAAAGAGATTTCACAAAAAGCAAGAGATGGAAAACTTAAATCAACTGATATGCAAGGTGCTTGTTTCACAATTTCAAGCCTTGGTGGAATTGGTGGTACTAAATTTACTCCAATTATCAATGCTCCTGAAGTTGCAATTTTAGGTTTATCAAAATCTGAAATGAAACCAGTTTGGGATGGTGAAAACTTTGCTCCAAGATTAATGTTACCATTATCTTTATCTTACGATCACAAAGTTATTGATGGTGCAGATGGTGCTAGATTTACAACAACATTATCTAAGCTTTTAAGCGATATTAGATTATTAAGTTTATAAGGAATAAACATGGGTAAAATTGTAGATATAATTATTCCTGATTTAGGTGCAGATAAAGATGTTGACTTAATTGAGGTTATGGTTGAAGTTGGAGATTCTGTTGAAGAAGAAGATGGTTTAATCACACTTGAAACTGAAAAAGCTTCAATGGATGTTCCTACAACTCATAGTGGAGTTGTAAAAGAAATCTTAGTAAAAGTTGGAGATAAAATGAATTCTGGTGATTTAATTGCTAGAGTTGAAGTTGAAGAAGAGGGTGTTTCTGAACCAGTTAAACAAACTAAAACTGAAGCTCCAGCTGCTCCAGTAGTACCAAAAGAAGTAAATGTTTCTTCTGATGCTTCTGAAGTAAAAGGTCAAGTATTAGTTATTGGAGCAGGACCTGGTGGTTATTCTGCTGCATTTAGATGTGCTGACTTAGGACTAGATACTGTACTAGTTGAGCGACACCCAACTTTAGGTGGAGTTTGTCTAAATGTTGGATGTATTCCTTCAAAAGCACTTTTACACGTTGCAAAAGTTATTGAAGAAGCAGAGCATATCAATCATGCAGGTATCAAGTTTGCTAAGCCAGAAATTGATTTACCAGGAGTTGCAGCTTATAAATCAGGAGTTGTAAAAAAACTTACTGATGGATTAGCTGGTATGGCTAAAATGAGAAATGTAAAAGTTATCCAAGGTGTTGCAAACTTTATTGATGATAAATCAGTATTAGTTGATGGAGCAGATGGAAAACAAACAAAAGTTTCTTTTGATAATTGTATTATCGCTGCTGGTTCTCAGTCTTCTAAAATGTCATTTATCCCTCATGAAGATCCAAGAATTTGGGATTCAACTAATGCTTTAGAAGTAAAAGAAGTTCCTAAAAAAATGCTTATTATGGGTGGTGGTATTATTGGACTTGAAATGGGTACAGTTTACCAAAAATTAGGAAGTGAAGTTGATGTTGTAATTAGAGGTCCTCAAGTTATGACTGGAACTGATAAAGATATTGTAAAAGTTTATACTAAAGCAAATGAGAAAAGATTTAACTTTATGTTTAAAACTCAAACTCAAGCTATCATTCCAAAAGAAGATGGAATTTATGTTGAGTTTAAAGGTGATAATGCACCAGAACCTCAAACTTATGATGCAGTTTTAGTAGCAATGGGCAGAACTCCTAATGGACTAAAAATTGGATTAGAAAATACTGGTGTTGAAGTTGATGAAAAAGGATTTATCTCAGTTGATAATCAAATGAGAACAAAAGTTCCTCATATCTTTGCAATTGGAGATATTATTGGTGGACCAATGTTAGCTCATAAAGCAGTTCATGAAGGACATGTGGCAGCTGAAGTTATTGCAGGTCATAAAGTATTCTTTGAGCCTAAACAAATTCCAGGAATTGCATATACATTCCCTGAAATTGCAACTGCAGGTTTAAGTGAAATAGAAGCAAAAGAGAAAGGTATTAATTATGAAGTATCTACTTTCCCTTGGGCAGCTTCAGGTAGAGCATTAGCAGCTGATGTTGCAGGTGCAGGTATGACAAAACTTATCTTTGATAAAGATACTCACCAGTTAATTGGTGGAGCTATTGTTGGAGATAATGCAGGGGAATTACTAGGTGAGATTTCACTAGCACTTGAAATGGATTGTGATGCAGAAGATATTGGATTAACAATTCACGCTCACCCAACACTACATGAATCAGTTGGTATGTGTGCAGAGATTTTCCATGGAAGTATTACAGACCTTCCAAATCCAAAAGCTGTAAAGAAAAAATAAAAGGTTTTTACCTTTTATTTTTGACTTCTTTTTTCGTAAAACTCTTTTTTAAACTCAACCCAATTATCTGCAAGTATTGCCTCTCTTGCTTGTTTCATAAGATTTAAATAGTAGTGAATATTATGCATAGAACCTAATCTATAATATGTCATTTCACCAGCTCTATAAAGATGATTTAAATATGCTCTTGTGAAGTTTTGACAAGTATAACAATCACACTCTTCATCAATTGGTTTTTCATCCTCTTTAAATTTTGCACCTTTGATATTCATCCTACCAAAGCTTGTAAAAAGTGTTCCATTTCTAGCATTTCTAGTTGGCATTACGCAATCAAACATATCAACACCACGTTCAATATTTTCAATTAAGTCTTCAGGTGTTCCAACACCCATTAAGTATCTTGGTTTGTCTTTTGGCATAAATTGTGTTGTCCATTCAACTGTATCATACATATCTTGGTTTGGTTCACCAACACTTAGCCCACCAATTGCAAAACCATCATAATCTTCTAGTGCACATAATTGTTCAGCACTCATCTTTCTAAACTCTTTATCTGTTCCACCTTGGATAATTGCAAAGATATTTTGATTTACTCCAATACCTTTTTCTTGTTGAGATTTATGATATTCAATTGCTTCTTTTGCCCACTTTGTAGTTCTTTCAATTGACTTTTGAATTCGCTCACTAGTATTTGGTAAAGCTACTAAATCATCTAAAATCATCATAATATCACTACCTAAGTCATACTGTGTATCAAGAACACTTTGAGGTGTAAAGTAGTGCTTACTCCCATCAATGTGAGATTTAAACATAATTCCATTTTCATCAGGTTTACTATTGTCACTTAGTGAAAATGCTTGAAAACCTCCACTATCAGTTAAAAATGAGTTTGGAAACTTTGAAAAACCATGAAGTCCACCAAACTTTTTAATTAGTTTGCTACCGGGTCTTAAATATAAGTGGTAAGTATTTCCTAAGATTATTTTAGCTCCCATGCTTAGCATATCATTTGCATCAAGTGCTTTTACAGTTGCTTGTGTGCCAACTGGCATAAATACAGGAGTTGTAATAGTACTATGAGCTGTTTTAATTGTACATGCTCTTGCACCATTTGAAGTTGCGTCTAATTTAAATTCCATTTGAAAGTTTAACCTTTTTATTAAGTAAAAAGGATTATATCTAAAAGTAGGTAATAAAAAGTTATTAGTTTAGCACTAGAAGTTTTATGTTATAATTCTTTCACAATACACACAAGGGTTTTATGATGAAAAAATTATTATTATTTCTAACAGTAACGGTTTCTTTATTTGCAAGTGAAAATAAAATAACTTTAAATGATGCTATAAAAATTGCTTTAGAGAATAATAAGCAAGCTAAAATTTCTAAAATTGCTCTAGAAATTGCTCAAGTTCAATATGAACAAGCTTTAAGTGCAAATTATCCAGCTATAAATGCAATGGTTGTAGGACAGAGAAAAAAAGAGGATTTAATTTATCAACAAAGAGGTGATATTAATTTACCTGCAGATACAGTAAAAGCTCTAACTATGGCAAATTTATTAACTTCAATTAATCCATATACTAGTAGTTTATACACTTTGGATCAAGCACAAGGGGTAATTTCAGCTTTACCAAGTTCAGCTTTTGAAAACCAGACTTTATCAATTGATACTGATACAACAGCATATGGTAGAGATACAGTTAGAGGTAATTTAAGTATTTTATATCCTTTGTTTACTGGTGGAAAAATATCATCTGTAATTGAACAAGCAAAACTAAATAAAATGTTAAATTCAAATAAAGTTACAAGAGCTAATGAAGATGTAGTATTTGATGTAAAAAAATATTTTTATGGATATGTATTAACAACTTAACTTTCGCACCTAAAACCAAGCAATTTTCCAGTCACATCTCTTAATAGATCAATGATAGCTGTAAAATCCTCATTTCTATTGACAACTTCTTCAATTTTTGCAATCTCATCTAAAATAGCTAAAAATGCTTGCATAGCTATTGCTAGAGTATGAAGTTCACATTCTAAATCTTTAAACAATCCACCAATTGTTTTAGGTTCATTGCTGATACGATTTATATAGCTAACAACATTGTATGTAAAAAAAGATAGTGTAATTCTGGCTATCAAAGCTTCATAGATTCGATTCTCTTCTTTTCCGAATCCAAAGTGTTCACGAAGTTCTTTATACCCTTGTTCTATATCCCATCGTCTTTTATAAATATCTATAATCTCTTCATCACTAAGTATAAGATTGGTTGATACGATTGGTATTAAATTCTCTTTTGTTTTTATAAAAACAATTTTTAATTTACCAGCTTTTTTATGTTCAACTATGGTTGAAAAATACTCAAACTTTATCTTTTTGCCATATTGACCCATCTTGATAGATTTAAGCTTTTTAAATTTGTTATAGATGCCATCAAGGGTCTTTTTCTCTCCTGTAAAATTCCATATCCTGTCATTGTTTACCATTCTTGAAATGACTTGCAATCCAAGTTCATTCATAGTTTCTATAAATACAGGTTTAGAATACCAGCTATCTACAAGCAGATAATCTGCATATATACCACTAGCTACTGCTCTTTTAATCATCTCTATAGCAATTTGTGATTTCCCTTTTAAGCTTTCCAATCTTCGCTTATGTGCATTGGTTCGATGATCAATAATATTTGTAAACTCTTCTATCTTTACCCTTGCATAACTGTTCATAGCAATTGCAAAGTCCAACATAAAATTTGAATAACCATCACTATAGTTTAGTGATACAACATTTACACCTCTGATTTTTCTCTTTGCTTTATTGCTCCAAAGGTTGTCACAACTTCCCTCTATATTTTTACCAACTTTATCTTCAACAGTATCATCAAGTATAAGAACTCTTACTAGCTTTGAATCTTGCACTTTATGAAGTAGTGATAAGATCTTTAAAGAACTAAGAGATAATAGTTTTCTCCAATTATAAGAAGTATTGGAAAGTAATCGATAATATACATCTTTTTTGAAACTATCATTACTTTGATCCATAAAGGTTGATATTTTTTTATTCATAACCAGCATATATACAAAATGTAATACAACCATATGAACAGCAACTCCCTCTTTTTTAGAAAAATTGCTCTTGGTTAAAATAGTTTTCATATTTAACAAACGTAATGTTTCATAGATTGGATTTTTTAACTTATCGTTTATAATACCGATGATCTTGGATTCTATCTGCATTCTTACCCTTTAATATAATAGATATTATAGCTAAAAGTGCCTATTTAAGGGCTTTATTGAGAGTTCAAAATAGAAAAATATCATAGAAAAACAACTAAATTATTTTTATGTCAACAAGGATAAGATTATTAACTAAAGGAGTAATGTTTTAGGGAGATTTAGCTACAATTTTAATCAATTTAACGTGCGAAAGTTAAGTTAACAAATGAACTTCATAGATTAGCAAAATCAACATTTCAAAGAATGGAGTTTATTTCACAACTAACAAAAGATTTTTATGAGGGTGGATTAAATTTAAATATTAAAAAAACTGATTATTTATCAGTTCAAATTACAGTAACTTTAATTGAGTCAATTGTTGCAAAGTTAGAACAAAATAGAGAATTAGTAAAATCAGCTCTTGTAAACAGTATGGGATTATCATGGGATAGTGAAATTACACCAGTTTATACAGATAAAGATATTTTACCTCAAAATTATGCTTTAAGTGAACTAATTAAAGAGGCATATAAATCAAATACTGATGTTAGAAATATGGATTTAGCTCTTAAAATAAAAGACGCACAAATAAAAGAAGCTCAATCAGGTCATTATCCTACTGTCGCTCTTATGGGAGAAGTTTCACATACATATAATTCTTACAAATATGGTTACTTAAGTAAGGATCAAGAAGATCAATGGAGTGTTGGTTTTGCAGTTGATATCCCTTTATTTGATGGATTTAGAACAACAAATCTAGTTAAAGAAAAAAAGATAGATAAAAAAAGAATGTATTTACTTCAAGATATGTTAAAAGAGGGAATTGCACTTCAAATTAAAAATGAGTTAACTAAAGCATCAATTGGATTCAAACAAATCCAAACTTTAAAGAAAAGTAAGAAGTTAGCAAAAGAGAATAGAGAATTAAATATAAAAGGTTATCAAATTGGAGCAATTGACCCTGAAGATGTTATTCAAACACAGTATATTGAAGCTTATGTAAAAGCTGATTATTTAAAATATGTTCATGATTACTTACTATCTTTAGCAACTATTGATAAATTAATTGGGCAAGAGCTTAAATAGATATTTTAACAACTACAATTAATATTTTTAAGATATAATATCTTAATGAAAAAGATATTAATTATTTTAGATGGAATTGTTGCAAAGAAGCTTATGCACAGAATTGTGGAGGCTAATACAGGTGATAATAATTACGATGTAATTTACATGAGTGATTTAATATTACCTGTACAAAAGCCTTCAAACTTTACTTTTTACAAACTTGACCCAACTTCAAAATCTAAACTAGCAATGGTGCTAGATAAAAATATTCATACTGAAGTTTTAATGGCACTTAACTCTAAAGATGAGATGTTAAACGTTATTAAAATTATTAGAGAACATAAACAAAATTTACAAATGACAGTACTTGATTATTGGGGAATCAAGGTAAATGACCCACATGTAAATATTTATAGAGGTATTGAAGTTTTAGCAAATGGTATGGTAGAAAAACTTCCAAATGTTCCTGTAGTAGCTCAAAATATTGGTTTAAAACAGGGTGAAATTATGGAAATTAGAGTTCCATTTGGAAGTTCATATGCATACAGATACGTTGGTTCAATTGAACAAAAAGATTGGAAAATATTTGGACTTTATAGAAATCAAAAAATGATTACTATAAAACCATCACTAGTTTTAAAACCAAATGATGTAATTTTAGTAATTGGAAAACCAAAAGTTTTAATGCAAGTTTATAATGCTATTGGAAAAACACAAGGTCAATTTCCTATGCCATTTGGTAGTAATGTTTACTTGTATTTAGATTTATATTTAGAAGATGAAAAGAGTGTAAAAAAAGCACTTGAAGAAGCAAAATTTTTAAATCAAAAATTAAAAAACCAAAAATTAATTGTCAAAATTACTAGACCTACAACTGTTGGTATAATGAATTATATAAAAGAGGAACTAAAATATTTTATTACCATAACCCTGCAAATAGATTATGCAAATAAAGGTTTTAGTAAGATTATTAGAGAAGATGCTAGAAGACATGATATTGGAATGATAATGTTAACTTCTAAAATGTTTAAAGATAAAGAAATGGCAAAAAATGTATTAGCTTTAAAAATTCCTGTTTTTAAAATAGGTAAAGAGAAATTAAAATCTGTTAAAAGTACAGTTGTAGTACTAAATGATACGAAATCCTATGAACAAATTTCTCCTGTAGTATTTGATTTTGCCAGTCAAATTAAAACAAAAACTAAAGTTTATGATTTAGACCCTATTGGTGAAGAAGAGGATAAAACAAATCTTTTAAATCACTTTGAAAACTTATCAAAGATTTTTGATGAGAGGTTAGAGATTATTTCAAGTAATGAAAATCCTATTAGAGAATTAAAAAAACAAAAACATATGTTACAAGTACTACCATTAAAAGAGGAGATGTTTAATAAAAGATTCTCTTTTAAATTTTTATATACAAATAGTGATTTTATCTCATTTGATATGAATAAATATAATCAACTATTAGTACCAGTTGCCCAAGAAGATTAAAG
Source organism: Malaciobacter pacificus (assembly GCF_004214795.1). Lineage (NCBI taxonomy): Bacteria > Pseudomonadati > Campylobacterota > Epsilonproteobacteria > Campylobacterales > Arcobacteraceae > Malaciobacter > Malaciobacter pacificus. The sequence goes on along the minus strand of NZ_CP035928.1, from coordinate 2,288,848 downwards.
GAAAAAATTAAATGAATTTTGAAAAATACCCATTTGAAAAATTAAATGAACTATTAGCTGATATTACTCCAAATGAAAACTACGCATTATCAGCATTAACTATTGGTGAACCAAAATTTGAAACACCAAAGTTTATTCAAGATGAGTTACAAAACTCAACTGCTTTATTACAGAAATATCCAGCAAGTGCAGGTGAACCTGAATTAAAACAATCTATGATTAATTTTATTAAGACTAGGTTTGGAGTCGAGTTAAATATGTCTCAATTAATTCCAACATTTGGAACAAGAGAAGTATTATTTAACTTTCCACAGTTTGTCTTATTTGATAAACAAAATCCAGTTATGGCATATACAAATCCATTTTATCAAATCTATGAAGGTGCAGCAATTGCTTCAAGAGCTGAGGTTATTCATATTGACTTAGTAAAAGAGAATGACTTTAAAGCAAGTTTAAGTGATGAAGAGTTAAAAAGATGTGATTTAGTGATTTTAAACTATCCAAATAATCCAACTTCTGCTGAGATGACAAAGTCAGAACTTGGTGAGTGGGTTAAAAAGGCACTTGAGTTTGATTTTATTTTAGTAAATGATGAGTGTTACTCTGAAATATATTTTGATGAAAAAGATAAGCCAGCATCTCTTTTAGAAGCTTCTATTGAAGTAGGAAACAATGAGTTTAAAAATGTAATCGTTATGAACTCAATTTCAAAAAGAAGTTCTGCCCCAGGTCTTAGATGTGGAATTATTGCAGGTGATGAAAATATTTTAAAAGAGTATATGAAGTATAGAACTTATGTTGGATGTGCTTCACCTGTTCCTTTACAAAAAGCTGCAACTGTTGCTTGGAATGATGAAGCTCACGTTGAAGGTTTTAGAAAAATTTATAGAAAAAACTTTGAACTAGCTCGTGAGATTTTAGGAATTGAACCACCAAAGGCAACTTTTTATATTTGGTTAGAAGTTGGTGATGAGTTAGAGTTTACTAAAAATCTATTCAAAGAAAAACATATTAAGGTATTGCCAGGAAGTTTCTTAGGAAGAAATGGAATTGGAAAAGGATATGTAAGAATTGCATTAGTTGAAAATGAAACAAAAACAAAAGAAGTATTACAAAGATTAAAGGATTTTATTGATGGAAAGTGAAGACCTATTTCAAGCTAGAACAAACCCAGATTTTTTAAAATATTTAGAAGAAGCTAGAGAAAATTCAATTAAGGCAGGTGATATTGGATTGATGTATGAAACACTAGATTCAATGCTTATTTTAGATTTAGAAGAAGAGAAAATAAATGAACTTTACTCTGCTATTTTAAAAACAGCATTTGAAAATGTTGAAAAGATTGTAAATAAAGATGAAAAATTAAATCTTGAAGGTGATAATTTACTTTATATTAGAGCTTTATATGAGCATGCGATTGAGAAGTGGTCTTATGAAAATTTTGAAGGAGCAAAAGAGTTAGTATTTGTTATAGCAAATATTATTGAAGATGAGAGATTAGAAAAATCTTTAAATGTTTTACTTATAACTTTATCTTCAAATATTCAGTTAGATGAGTTTTATGATTCTAAGGTTAACTTAGATGCTTCAGGTGATGATGAAATTTATGGATATTTTATAACTGAGTTTAATTTTGATATTGATGAGTTTTTAGCTTCAAATGAGGATACATTAAAAACTGAATATGATAATTTAAAACATTTACTAGGAAAATAATTGAAAGTACATTTTATAGGAATTGGTGGAATTGGTCTTTCTGCCTTAGCAAGATTTTTAAATAATGATGGTCATAGTATTAGTGGTTCTGATATGAAAAGCTCACCTATTACAAAAGAGCTAGAAATTGAGGGTATCAAAGTATCTTGTCCTCAAGAGGCTAAAAATATAAGTGAGGATTTTGATTTAGTTATCTATTCTGCTGCTGTTACAGATGAGAATCCAGAGTTAATTGAGGCTAGATTAAAACAAATTAGAACTCTTTCAAGAAAAGAGGCTTTACCAATCGTATTAGGTGACAAGAAAAATTATTGTGTAGCGGGAGCTCATGGTAAATCTACAACAACAGCAATTTTAGCTTCAATCTTACAAAGTAGTGCATTAATTGGGGCTATTTCAAAAGATTTTGGCTCAAACTTTAGATATGTTAATGATTTAGTTGCTTTTGAAGCAGATGAGTCTGATGCTTCTTTTTTACTTTCAAACCCTTATTGTGCAATTGTTACAAATGCTGAACCAGAACATATGGAATATTATCAATATGACTATGATAAATTTTATGAATCATATGAAAGATTTATAGGTCTTGCTAAAAAAAGAGTATTGAATGGTGAAGATAAAGATATTAAGAAATTAAATATAGATACTGAAAATGCAACATTCCTTTATCCAAGTGTTGATATTAAAAACTTATCATATACTTTAAAAGATAAAGAGCCTTGTACAAGATTTGATTTAAAAGATTTAGGTACATTTGAAGTATGGGGATTTGGTTATCATATTGCTGTTGATGCATCACTTGCAATACTTGCAGCATTAAATGAACTTGATATAGAGACTATTAGAAAAAATCTTTTAAAATATAAAGGTATTAAAAAGAGATTTGATATTGTTCAAGCAAATGATAAATTTGTTGTAATTGATGATTATGCTCATCACCCAACGGAGATTGATGCTACAATGAAATCAATTGAATTATATGATAACTTAACAAATTTAGATAATAGAATTGTTTTATGGCAACCTCATAAGTATTCAAGAACACATGATAATTTAGAGGGTTTCAAAAAGTGTTTTAGAAGATGTGATGAACTTATTATTTTACCTATTTGGACAATTCCAGGTGAGCAAAAACTTGAAATAGATTTTGAAAAAGAATTTGCAGCATATAATCCAATTTTTGCAGATAGAATATCTTCAACGAAGGGAAGAATTGATTTAATAAAAGATGAAAAAATTATTAAATCTTACGATACAGGAATTTTTTTAGGTGTAGGTGCTGGAGATATTACATATCAATTAAGACACTAAATAAATAGTTTTTTAATTAAAAATAAAGCTTTCTGTACTAAAATATCTTTATATCAAAAGGTATTAATATGAAAATTTTAGTTGGAAAGTTTTTAAAAAATGAGTCAAGCTCAGGTTTAATCTTAATTTTTGTTACTTTATTAGCTCTTATATTTAGTAATACATTCTTATCAGAATTTTATAATACTTTTTTACATACAAAAATAGAGTTTAAAGTAGGTAGCCTTCTTGAAATTTCAAAACCTTTAATTCTTTGGGTAAATGATGGATTAATGGCTATTTTCTTCTTACATGTAGGTTTAGAAATTAAGCGTGAATTGATACTTGGCCATCTATCGAGTTTTTCTAAAATATCACTACCTTTAATAGCTGCAGTTGGAGGAATGGCAATTCCTGCACTAACTTTTATATTTTTTAATAGCGGTGATGAGTTTGCAATGAAAGGTTGGGCAATACCAACTGCAACTGATATTGCATTTGCCCTTGGTATTTTATCTTTACTTGGAAAACGAGTTCCAACAAGCTTAAAAATATTTTTAATGGCGTTAGCAATTTTTGATGATTTAGGTGCAATTATTATTATCGCACTTTTTTATACAAATGACTTATCTTTTATATCTATATCTTTAGCAAGTGCATCAATTTTTATACTATATATTATGAATCGATTACAAGTGTTATCTTTAGGTTTATATCTTTTAGTTGGTGCAATTATGTGGATATGTGTATTAAAGTCAGGAGTTCATGCAACACTTGCTGGAATAATCTTAGCTTTTATGATCCCTCTAAACGCAATGAATGAAAAAAGAAAGCTAGTATCACCTGCAAAAACATTAGAAGGTTTTATTCATAAATGGGTGGCATTTTTTATTTTGCCAGTTTTTGCATTTGTAAATGCCGGAATTGATTTAAGAGAGATGTCTTTAGATAAAATTACTGAACCTGTATCTCTTGGAATAATTTTAGGCTTGTTTTTAGGTAAACAAATTGGAGTTTTTAGTTTTGCATTCATTGCTATTAAATTAAAATTTGCAAAGCTTCCTAAATGTGTCACTTGGAGTCAAATGTATGGAATTTCAGTTTTAACTGGTATTGGTTTTACAATGAGTCTATTTATAGATTCTTTAGCTTATAATGATTCAAGTTTATTTTTTTATACTGATAAATTAGCTATTTTAATTGGTTCTTTATTATCTGGAGTTTTAGGATATATAATTCTTAGAAGAAGTAGGTCAAAAAAATTTTGTAATGTTTAGTTAAATAACAAATATTTTTCCATTTTCAACTTTAATCTTCCCTTCTAGCTCATATTCAAAAATTTTATTTGAATATTTAGCAAAGGCTTCATCATAACTTGGATTTGACTCACAATATAATAGAACTTCATCTAAAATCTGAGGTTTTATTTGAACACCTAAACTTTCAATAAATTCATCTATATCATAAATAACTTCAATCAGACCTTCTTTGATTAGTTTTTGAGTACCTATACTTTCATTTAATCTATGTGGAATTGTATAAACTTTTTTACCCATTTTTAAAGCATATTCTATGGAAGTTAAAGTGCCAGATTTTTCATCTGCTTGTGTGACTATAAGTATTTCTCCAAGGGCAACTACAATTTCATTTCTTAGAACAAATGTGTAATTTCTAGCTTTTTCTCCTTCTTTATATGCAGATAAAATTAATCCCTCTCTTTCTATATTTGAAATAAGATTTTTATTTACACTTGGATATCTAATATCAAGACCATTAGCTACAACTGCAATTGTATTAGCAGCGCCTGCTGCGTTGTGTGCAATTGCATCAACACCTAGTGCTGCTCCACTAATAATACAAAAACCACTATTGGAAAGTTTTGATGATAATTTATGTGTAAACTCTTTTGCATAGGAATTTGGACGACGAGTTCCAACTATTGAGATTTTTCTTTTTTCTAAAAGTTTATAATTACCAATATAAAAAAGATCTTTGGGATATTTTTTCATATTCTCTAATTCATTTATATGAAATTCTAATTTTCTAATCATAATATTTTAAACCATTTAATAATTTAAAATATTATATCTAAACTATTTTAAATAAGGAAGTTCGTTTATATAAATAGGTTCAACATCTTTTAATAAATGTTTTGATTTGGCTAAAACTTCAGTTGTGATATTATAAGGGTGTCCAATTGCAATTGCAAAGCCTCTTTTTTTTGCAATTATAATTGCTTTTTTTAATTGATTTTGAATATAGTGAAAATCTTTTTCATTATCTAGAAATGTATTTCTTACAATATATGGCATGTTATACTTTTTTGCATATTTTTTTACAACAGAGTTAGCACTTGTTCTACTATCAACAAATATAAAGTTATGCTTTTTTAAAGCTTTAAATAGTTTATCCATTGCTTCATGATTTTCTGTAAATACTGAGCCTGTATGATTATTTGTATAAATAGCTTTTGGATACCATTTTCTAAGTTGCGCTACTCTTTTTTCAATTGTTTCATAAGAGTCATTTATTGTTAAAGTATTTATTTCAGGGCCACTAAATTTACTAGAAGCTTGTAATGGAAAGTGAATCATATAAAAAGGTAAATCTTGTGCTATTGAGGCAGAGTTTTTGTGCCCAGGAGTTGGAGGTAAAAAAGCCATAGTCACTTTGTATCCAACATCTAAAATTCTTCTTTTTTGAGCACTTGTTGTAACATCATCAATTACAATTGCCAATTTTGGTTTATCATTATGGTCAAATTTAAATTTATCTCTTTGAGTTACTATTTTTGATTCATCATATTTTTCTTGAATTTCAATTTTTTTTGTAGATTGTACTTTTTTTTCTACTTTCTTTTCTTCACTAATTTTTGTAGTTTCTTGTTTCTTCTCAATTTTTTTATCTATTATTTTTGGATGATGTTCAATGATATCTTTTTTTACTTCTTCTGTAATCTCTTCATATTTACTATGATAAGTCTCTTCTTGTCTTTTATTTTCGAAGTGTTCATCAAGTTTTTTTTCATCAAACTCTTTAAGTTCATCGGATTTTTCTATTTTTAGAGGTTCTTCTTTTTTTATAATTGTTGAAGTTTTTGTAGTTTTAATACTATTCTCTTTTTGCATTATAAAATAACTTACACCAACTGATAAAATGGCGAATGAGAATATTAGTAAAAATACTTTAGCTAGTTTTTTATTTGATATTTGTGATGATTTAGTTTTATTTGTTTTTTGTTTTTTTTTACTCATATAAAGTAGCTTTATATTTAAGAGAGGAAGTCTCTCTTAAATGATATAAATTAGTTTTTGTCTTGTTGAACGATTTTTTTCTCAGCAATCCAAGGCATCATAGATCTTAAGTTAGCACCTGTTTGCTCAATTAATGAAGCTCTAGAGTTCTTTCTTTCAGCGTTCATTCTTGGGTATCCAGCTTGACCTTCTAAGATGAAGTCTTTTGCAAATCTACCATCTTGAATTTCAGCTAATAATTCTTTCATAGCTTTTTTAGACTCATCATTGATGATTCTCTTACCAGCAATATAATCACCGTACTCAGCAGTATTAGAAATAGAATATCTCATATCAGCAATACCACCTTCATACATTAAGTCAACGATTAATTTTAATTCGTGTAAACACTCAAAGTATGCCATCATTGGATCATATCCAGCTTCAGTTAAAGTTTCAAAACCAGCTTGAACTAATGCAGTTGCTCCACCACATAATACAGCTTGCTCACCGAATAAATCAGTTTCAGTTTCGTCTTTGAAAGTAGTTTCAATAATACCAGTTCTTCCTCCACCTACAGCAGAAGCGTAAGATTTAGCTAATTCTAAAGCATTTCCAGAAGCATCTTGGTGAATAGCGATTAAGTCAGGAATTCCCCCACCTTTAACAAACTCAGATCTTACAGTGTGACCTGGAGCTTTAGGAGCAACCATAATTACATCATTAGTAGCTTCTGGTTCAATTCTTCCATAGTGAATGTTAAATCCATGTCCAAATGCTAAAGTAGCGTCAGCTTTTAAGTTAGGCTTAATTTCGTTAGCGTAGATATCAGCTTGGTTTTCATCTGGTAATAAAATCATTACAACATCAGCAGCAGCAGTTGCTTCACCAACAGTTTTAACTTCGAAACCTTTAGCTTCAGCTTTAGCCCATGAAGAACCACCTTTTCTTAATCCAACAATAACTTCAACACCAGAATCTCTTAAGTTTTCTGCGTGTGCGTGTCCTTGAGAACCAAATCCAATCATTGCAACTTTTTTAGATTTGATTAATTCGATATTACAATCTTTATCGTAGTAAACATTTAATGCCATTAGTCTTTCCTCTAATAAAATTTTTGGTGATTATACAAAAAACTATCTAAATTCTAGGTAATTAAAAAAAATAGTATGATTTTTTAGATAGGATTAGGTTATTAATACTAAAGGAAAAAACTTTGCTAAAAGAGCTATTTACTAAACTTCAATCACAGAATCAAAACTTTAATGAAGAAGAATTAAAATTAATTAAAAAATATGAAGATCAGGGAATCATTCAAAAAAATGAAGATACCTATGAATTAAATTCAAAATATAAAGTTGCCATAGTTAATGTAGGTAAAAACTTAGTAATTTTAGAAGATTTAGTAAGTGAGCACAAAAATATTAAGATTGAGTTTGATAGTTTAAATGGGGCTTATAATGGTGATCTAGTACTAGCAAAAAGAGTTTTTAATCCAAGAAGCAGAACTAAAGCAAAGATTATAAAAGTTTTAGATGGAAAGAGTCATGATATTTTAGTTTATGTAAAAGATGGGAATTTTCATACTTTAAAAGAGAATATTTTACTTCAATCAAAAAAATCAAAAGATTATAAAGAGGGCGATGTTTTACTAATTGATAATAAGTCATTTGATTTGGTTAAAAATATTGGAAATTTAAGTGATGCTAAAATTGATGAATTTATTTCACTATATTTATATCAAGAGACTTTTAGACATGACAAGCCTTTAGAAGTAAATGCAAAAATGGATGATATTAAAAAAAGAGTTGATTTAAGAGAGCTTCCTTTTTGTACTATTGATCCAAATAGTGCAAAAGACCACGATGATGCAATTTATTATGATCAAAATGAAAAAGTATTGTATGTAGCAATTGCAGATGTTTCTTATTTTGTAAAAGAGGGCAGTGAGTTAGATAAATTAGCTTTTAAAAAATCAACTTCTATTTATTTACCTGCAAAAGTTTTACCTATGCTTCCAAATGAACTAAGTGAAGATATGTGTTCATTAAAAGAAGGAGTTGATAGATATGCTTATGTTTTTAAAATATATTTAGATTTAGAAAAACAAGATGTAATTAAAAGTGAACTTTTTGAAGCAATTATAAACTCTCACAAGAAATACTCTTATGGAAGAATTGATAGAGTTATTGAAGGCCATTTTGACCAAACAAGTGCAATTGATAATGAGATATTTAAATACTTACTTCCACTTTATGAAGTTACAAAAGCATATAGAGCTAAAAGATTAAAAACAGGATATGAGTTTAGAACTCAAGAAAACAGATTAAGACTTAAAAATTTTAAAGTTGAATCAATTGAAGTTGAAACTTCAACTGCATCTCATCAATTAATTGAAGAGTGTATGTTGTTAGCAAATATAGAAGCAAGTAAAAAAGTTAATAGTGTAGGAATTTATAGAATTCATGAAGAGCCATCATTAAAAGCTATTTCAAAATTGGTTGATGATGTAAATATATTAGGTGTTAGTGTAAAACTAAAAAATAATGTTCATGAAACAATTACTCATATACAACAAAAAGCAAAATATACTGGACTTGAAGAAGAGATTGATGAACTTATTATTCAATCTCAAACTCAAGCAAAATATAGTTCTAAAAACTTAGGACACTTTGGTTTAGGATTTAAATCTTATTCTCATTTTACAAGTCCAATTAGAAGATATTCAGATTTAGTGTTACATAGAATTTTAAAAACAAAACAGACTCCAAAAGATATAGATGCCATTTGTGAACATATCTCTACAAATGAAAGAAAAGTAGACCAACTTGTTTGGGATTTTGAAGATAGAAAATATGCAAGATGGGCAAAAGATAATATTGGAAACTATATTAAAGTAAAAGTTGTTGATACAGAAAAAGGAAGAGCTGTTTGTGTCGAAAATATGATTGGATTAAAATTGACTTTAGATAACTATAAAGCTCAAAAGCTATTTTCTAAAATGAAAGTAAAAATAAAATCTGCAGATATTGCAACAAAACAAATTGTGGCAACTATAGTGTAGTTGTCTCTTTTAGTGTTGCAAATAATTTGATAACTCTATCATTTATTACATGTTGTCCTAAAAGCTTATCTTTTTTATTTATTAAAACAGGAGCAATTAGATTTACAATTGATTCTTCAATAGGGTTTTGAATTACTAAACAAAAATAGATTTCAAAATCTTCTTTTTTTGAAACTTTTAGTTTTTCTAAAATAGTTTCATCAATTTTAAAACTTAATGGAAATTTATTGATATAATTTATATTTACTAGATGTACTTTTATTTGAGCTTCATTATTTAAAACAAGTGTTGAGAAATACTCATCTTGTTCGATAATATCAGCACTTTCAACAGACTCAAAACCTAAAAGTGGAAGAATTATTTTATACATAAAAAACCTTTTTTTATAAAAATCTATTGTATTAAAAGAGAACTTAGGATATGATATAACTTATGTATAAAAACGAATTTGATAATCATTTTAAAAATAATAAAAAATATAGTGCATATATGTTTTACGGACAATCTAATTATTTAATAGAACACTATTCATTAATGGTGGCTAAGAGTCATGGTAGTATTGATGAGTGTGAGAAACTCTATTTTGATGATTATAATTTTAAATACGCAAAAGATAAACTTCTTCAATCATCACTTTTTTCATCAAACAATATTTTAGTAATTAAATGTGATAAAAAAATACCTAAAAAAGAGGTAGATGAACTAATTCAAGCTTGTAATACAAACAGTGATAGTACAGTTATTTTTTCATGTATGGGAGATAGTGATTTTAAAGCTATGGAGAAAAGTTTTTCTGATAAAACAAACTCTGTTTGTGTTAGATTTTTTAAACCTTTTGATACTGAAGCAGTAAGATTACTTGAAAATGAAGCTAAAAGTTTAAATATAAATTATGAATTGTCTGCTTTAAATCATCTATATTTTATGCATAAAAATGATTTATCATTATGTGTTAACGATCTAAATAAACTTGCGATATTTGATGAAAAAATCACTTCAAATATAATCAATACTCATTGCTTTGGGATAGGTGCTGTTAATTTTGAAGATTTTTTACATGATTTAATTGCTGGAAAAGATATTAGTAATGATTTAGCCTCATTATTAGAAGAGGGAATGAATGAGATTTTTTTATTAAATCAAATTACATCTTTTGTTCAACAGCTTTTTATGATTAGTGCATATGCAAGAGCTATAGGACAACCAAACCCTAAAGAAATATTAGGCTTTATTCCTCCTAAAAATATTTGGGAAAAGAAATCAAAGTTGGCTATAAATATCAAACCTGAAGTTTTTCAAGAGATTTTTAACTATTTATTGCAGATTGAGTTAGATTTTAAAACTTCAAAAATCGATAAGCAAAGTTTATACCTTCAAGCAAGTCTAAGAAAATTCACAGTTTTATTTAGATAAAATCCAAAACTTTACAAAAAACATCCTTGCTGATATTAGGAATGTAAAGAAATACCGGCGAAAACTATAAGGAGATTTAATGTCTAAATTAAAACATTACGAAACAATGTTTATTTTAAAGCCTACATTAACTGAAGAAGAGACTGTAGCACAAATCGAGAACTTCAAAGCAATCATTGAAAAAAATGGTGGAGAAATTGCATCAACTGATGATATGGGTGCTAGAGAATTAGCATACGAAATTGAAAAGTGTAAAAGAGGATACTATTTTGTAGTATACTTTAAAGGTAACCCAGCAGGAATTGCTGAAATCGAAAGAAATTACAGAATCAACGAAAATACTTTAAGATTCATTTTCATTAAATACGAGAGCAAAAAAGAAGTTGCTGCTTGGACAAAAATGAGCGAAGAGGCAGCTAAAAAAGCTAACTAATTCAAAGTAGAATAGGAACCAAATATGTATAATAAAGTAATAATGGTAGGAAATTTAACTAGAGATATTGAATTAAGATATTTACCATCTGGTAGTGCTGTTGCAAAATCTGCAATTGCTACATCTTATAAATTTAAAACTTCAACTGGTGAACAAAAAGATGAAGTTTGTTTTTTAGATTTTAATATCTTTGGTAGATCTGCTGAAGTTGCTAATCAATACTTAAGAAAAGGTTCTAAAGTTTTATTAGAAGGAAGACTTGTATTTGAACAATGGACTGCACAAGATGGATCAAATAGAAATAGACACTCTTTAAGAGTTGATACTATGAAAATGTTAGATTCAAAAAGTGATTCTGCAATGGGTGGGGACAACCAAGGTTATAATCCGCAAGTTGGATCGTATAATCAACCATCTAACCAATACACGCCTCCTTCAAACAATGGTGGTATGAGTAATCAACAAGCTGCTCCAAAGCAGAATTTTGAACAAAGAATACCTGAAATTGATATAGACGAAGACGAAATACCGTTCTAGGAAAAGGATATTAAAATGGCTGAAAGAAGAAAATACGGAAAAAAATATTGTAAATATACTGAAATGAAAGTTGATTTCATTGATTACAAAAATGTAGATTTATTAAAAATTTCTATGAGTGAAAGAGGTAAGATTATGCCAAGAAGACTTACTGGTAACTCTAAAAAATCTCAAGAAATGGTAGAGCAAGCAATTAAAAGAGCTAGACACATGGCTTTAGTTCCATATATTGTTGATACTAAAAACGTTACTGACGCAGCATACGCTAAGTAATTAATAGTTTAACTATTTTACAAAAGGGAGGGCAATTGCTCTCCCTTTTTTTATTTCAAAAAAAGAGTATATATGCAAAATGAGTTATTAAAAGAGGCACTGAAACTTAGATTTGAGTATTATAATGTTTATGCTTCAAAAGAAGAGAAATGGCATAAAAAATATAGAGATAATAAATTGTATGATTTAGTAGTTAAAAGCTTTGAATATGACTTTAAAGATATTGCAATTATGATGCCAAAACTAATTGAGCAGATGAAATAAAAGAAGGAGAAAAACCTTCTTTTACTTAATTGATTAAATGCATGTAGTGCATATGTTTTTCATATTGGTCAACTACATCATTTCTAATTCCATCTTTACTCCAACCCATAATATCATAATCTTGTCCACCCTCAATTAGATGTACAATTGCACAATAATATAACTCATCTTCTGATCTATCCTCTTCATTTTTTTCATCATAAACAAATGCAGGTTTAATTCTAGAGATATTTTTCACTTGATATAAAAAGTTTTTATTTTCACCGAAGTTTGATTCTTCTCCAAGATTAACTACTAAAGTTAACTTGTCATGTGTATCATTTAATGTTACTTCTACATCAAACTCATTTTTTCTTAAAACATTTGCAACATCTTCAAGTGCAGGTTTTGCAACTTTTTCTAAGAATCTTCTAACATTTTTCTTTGTGGGATAATTTACAATATTGTTTAATCTTTTATCCCAATCTTCAGGATTTGATGTAGAAGATCCAAGTGTTGTAGAGTATTGTAAGCTTTCTTTTTTTGCAATATCCAATCGTAAAGCTTTAATAAGTCCATAGGTTGCAACAAGTAGAACTAAACTAAATGGTAAGGCACTGGCAATTGTCATAGTTTGAAGTGCAGCTAAACCTCCTGCAAGTATTAAAATAGAAGCAACAATACCTTCTCCTGCTGCCCAATAAACCCTTTGCCAAATTGGAGTGTTATCATTACCGTTTGAACAAAGCATATCAATTACCATAGAACCTGAATCTGAAGAAGTTACAAAGAATACAATAACCATAATTGTAGCAATAACAGAAGTGACACCACTAAATGGGAAGTTTTCTAAAAAAGCAAAAAGTGCAACAGTAACATCATTTGATACGGTAGTTCCAAGCTGAGTAATTCCATCTGCCAAAATTAAATTAATTGCAGAATTTCCAAAAAAAGTCATCCACATTAGTGTAAATCCAGTAGGTACTAATAATACTCCAAGTGTAAATTCTCTAATAGTTCTACCCCTTGAAATTCTTGCAATAAATAGTCCAACAAAAGGTGACCAAGAAATCCACCATGCCCAATAAAGGATTGTCCAACCACCAATCCAATCAGTTTTTTCATAAGCAAATAGATTAAAAGTACTACTTAAAATATTAGATGCATAAGAACCAATATTTTGAACATATGCTTGAAGTAAAAATACTGTCGGTCCAACTATTAAAATAAATAGCATAAATCCTACTGCAAGAATTAGATTTGTCTCAGATAATCTTTTTATACCTTTATCTAGACCTGTTGTAACAGAAAGTGTAGCAAGTGCAGTTATAACAAGTATAAGTATAACTTGTGTTGTTGGATTAACTGGAACATCCCATAAATAATTAAGCCCTGTATTTACTTGTAAAACTCCATAACCTAAAGATGTTGCAACACCAAAAAGAGTACCAATTACTGCAAAAATATCAACTGCATGTCCAATTGGGCCATAAATTTTATCTCCTATTATTGGATAAAGTGCAGATCTTAATGTTAATGGAAGATTATGACGATAACTAAAAAAAGCTAATATAATAGCTACAATTGCATATATAGCCCAAGCATGTAATCCCCAGTGAAAGAATGTAATTCTCATTGCTTCCCTAGCTGATTCAACACTATTCCCCTCACCAACAGGTGGACTTAAAAAGTGCATAACAGGTTCTGCTACACCAAAAAACATTAAACCAATACCCATTCCAGCTGAAAACAACATTGCAAACCATGAAAGGTTCGAATAATCAGAAGTAGAATGATCGGGTCCTAGTTTAATATCTCCATATTTAGAAAAAGCTAGAAAGGCAACAGTTATTAAAATAATTGCAACAGATAATACATAAAACCAACTACCATTTTCAACAATAACAGCTTGAAGATTTTTAAAAAAAGTGTCAGCAACTTGGGGGAAAATTGAGGCAAATAATGCTAAGAGTATAATTAAAGCCGAAGAGGTCAGAAAAACAGTTTTATTTAACTTACTGGTCAATAATAATCCTTTATTTATATGATTTTATACTCATTATATAAAAAAAAGATTATATTAAGATGATAAATAAAGAAAATTAATTAGTAGTTTAAAATAAAGTCTAATAAAAATAGACTTTATTTCTTTTCCCAAACAACACCATTTGGTGTATCCATAACTGATATATTAAGGGCTGTTAGTTCATCTCTAACTTTATCTGCAGTTTCAAAATCTTTAGCTTTTTTAGCTTCATTTCTTTTTTCAATTAGTTCTTCAATTTGAATTTTCATTGAGTCATCAATTCCAAACTGGAAGTATTCATAAGCATCATTTGTTCCAATTCCTAAAATATATTGAATGAACTCTAGGTTAGCTACAAGTTCTTTTTTGAAAGCTTTATCTTTAGGATTTGCATCAAGCTTATCATTTGCATTATTTATTAATTCATCAATAACTGCAAGGGCTTTTGAACTATTTAAATCATCATTTAAAGCAGCTAATAAATTATCTTTGAACTCTTTATTAATTGCACTTTTACCACCACCATAAACTCTTTTTTTAACTCTGTAAAGTTTATCAAGTCTTTTTTTAGATGAAAGTAGGTCTTCTTCATTGAAGTTAAAATCAGTTCTATAATGAGCTGTTAAAAGATAAAATCTTACAACTTCACCACTGTATGATTTTAAAATATCTTTTAAGAAAAATGAGTTACCTAAAGATTTACTCATCTTTTCTCCATCAATTGTTACAAAACCATTGTGAATCCAATATTTTGCCAACTCTTGATTAGAAGCTGAACATCTAGTTTGTGCTGCTTCATTTTCATGGTGTGGAAATTGTAAATCAGCTCCTCCTCCATGAATATCAATTTGATAAGGAGTATCTTTGTATGCTAAATGTTTATCAATCATAGCAGAACACTCAATATGCCAACCAGGACGACCTAGACCAAATGGAGCTTCAAAACTTACATCTTGTTCTTTTGCATATTTCCATAGTGCAAAATCAGATGGATTTCTTTTCTCACTATTTACTTCAATCCTAGCTTGTGAGTTTTCATCACTTGCTTTGTGTGAAATTTCTCCATAATTAGAGTCTTTTGAAGTATCAAAATATACGCCATCACTTGTTTTATAGGCAATATCTTTAGACATTAGGTTATTAATCATGTCTTTCATTGCTTCAAGATTGTCTAATGCTTTTGGTGTTTTTGTATTTGGTAGTACATTAAGTTCTGACATTTCTCTTCGATATTTTCTTATATAGTTATGCGTTAATTTAAGAATATTAGGGTTTTGTAAATTTAAAGTATCCATTCTTTTTAAAATTTTCTTGTCTTTTGTATATCCTGGCTTAGAAAATTTAAAGGTAGCTAATTTATTAATTATCTTATCATCTATATCAGTAAAATTTTTAACCATAGTAACTTCATAATTATTAGCTTTTAAAACTCTATGAAGTAAATCAAAAGCAATAGCACTTCTTGCATGACCTAAGTGTGAATCATCATAAACTGTAGGACCACAAACATATACTTTTACTTGATTTTCAACTAAAGGTTCAAATAGAACCTTTTGTTTTTTTACTGAGTCAAAAAATTGTAATTTGCTCATCTTCTCTTCTTATTTAAATAGTGCTTCAAGTGATGCAGTATCTGTAGTTTTTTCTTCTTGAGTATTGTTAGTCATTGGGTTTGCACTTGGAGCTGTTCCTTCAATTTCAACTAATTCAATATCATATTTTGTAAGCATTGAAGCTAATCTAATATTTAAACCAGCTTTTCCAATTGCTTTTGATTTTTGATCACTTGGAATTGTAACAATTGCTTTACCTTTTTCGTTTCCTTCAGGCGCTTGTTCAATTTTAACTGAGTTGATAATCGCAGGAGATAATGCTCTTGCAACAAACATTTCTGGAACAGATGAATATTCAACACAATCAATATTTTCTCCATTTAATTGAGATGAAACAGCAGAAATTCTAACCCCCTTTACTCCAACAACTGCACCAATTGGATCAATTTGAGGATCAATTGTAGTTAAAGCAATCTTTGCTCTAGTCCCTGGAATTCTTGCACTTGCTTCAATAGAAACTTTTTCATCTTTTAATTCAGGTACTTCAAGTGTTAAAAGGTTTTCTAAAAATTTTGGAGAAGTTCTAGATATTTCAATGATTAAACCATTTGTTTTATCAATATTTACACCTTTTACTACAGCTTTTACAGTATCACCAACTCTAAAGCTTTCACCTTTGATTCTACTTTTTCGCTGCAGTATACCTTTGATTTCACCAATTTCAATAAATGTATTTTCTGACCTATCAATTCTTGTAACAGTACCCGCTACAGTTTTTCCAATTTTATTTTTATATTTTGCTAAAAGGTTCTCTTCAATAAACCTTTGAATTTTATATTCAAAATTATTATGAAGAATTGTTGCAGCATTTCTTCCCATATTTTCAAACTCAAGATCATAGTTCATAAAATCACCAATTTCTAAAGTAGGATCTATCTCTTTTGCTTCACTTAGAGTAATAAAGTTTTCAGGATTAATTACATTTTCATACTTGTCTAGTTCTTCACCTGATAATCTTTTATCATCCTCTTCAACTACTTCAATTTTTTGGAATAGTTCTAATTTTTTATTTTCCCTATCGATATTTGCATCAAAAACTAGTGAATCATCCACCATTTTTAGTGCTGTTTTAATTAAAGCTTCCTTTAGTGCATTTTCAACATCTTCTATTTGAAGACCTTTTTCATATGCAATTGAATCTAATATATCTATAATCTTATCCATTAATAACCTTTGTTTGTTGACATTGAATTGTTTATTTGTGATTTCAATGTAATATAGAGATATATTATATCCAAATATCCCTTTTATACAAATAAAAGTAATTTTTAGATAATATATTAGACTAATTATTAAAAAAACAAAGGCGTTATGAATGGAATTATTATTTGCAAGAAATGAGTTAAACGAAAAACCAAAAAAAGTGCAATTAGATAAAATCAAAGAAGAGTTAAAAGAGCTAGGTGATAAAATCTTCTATTTTGACAGAGATAATTCTCATAAAGATATGATGGCATTAGTTGATGCATTAGAAGAAGATGGGTACAACGTGTACTTTAGAGAAGTTAAATATGGTTTAGCTGATGATGAATATATGTATGAGGTTCATGCACTTTAATATTAAAAAGCGAGAGATATGAGTTCAAATAAAAAACTATTTATTCAAACACTTGGTTGTCAGATGAATGACACTGACAGTCAGCATATTCAAGCAGAGCTTGAAAAACATAAAGGTTATACTCCTACCCAAAATATGGAAGATGCTGATTTAATCATCATTAATACATGTTCAGTAAGAGAAAAGCCAGTTCAAAAACTTTTTTCAGAAATTGGTCAATTTAATAAAAAGAAAAAAGAGGGTGCAAAAATTGGTGTTTGTGGATGTACAGCAAGTCATCTTGGAAAAGATATTATTAAAAGAGCACCTTACGTTGATTTTGTTGTAGGTGCAAGAAATATATCAAAAATCAAAGATGTGGTTGATGTAAAAGGTTCTGTTGAAATTGCAATTGATAATGATGAGTCAACTTACGAATTTGCAACAGCAAAAACAAATAAATACAGAGCAAGTGTAAATATTTCTATTGGTTGTGATAAGAAATGTACATACTGTATTGTTCCAAGTACTAGAGGTGATGAGATTTCTATTCCACCTGAAATGATTGTTGACCAGGTTCAAAAATCAGTTGACCAAGGTGCAGTAGAAGTTATGCTTTTAGGACAAAATGTAAACTCTTATGGTAGAAGATTTTCTGATGGAAGAGAAAAATATACATTTACAAAACTTTTACAAGATGTTTCTAAAATTGAAGGTCTAAAAAGAATTAGATTTACATCTCCTCATCCTTTACATATGGATGATGAGTTTATCGAAGAGTTTGCAAGAAATGAGAAAATCTCTAGATGTATTCATATGCCTTTACAAAGTGGTTCAACTGAAGTTTTAAGAGCTATGAAAAGAGGATATACAAAAGAGTGGTTTTTAAATAGAGCTGCTAAGATGAGAGAACTTGTTCCAAATCTTAGAATTACAACAGATATTATTGTTGCATTCCCAGGGGAAACACAAGAGGATTTTGAAGATACTTTAGATGTTGTAAATCAAGTTAAATTTGACCAGATATTTAACTTCAAGTATTCTCCAAGACCTGGTACTGAAGCTTTAAATTTAGCTGATAAAGAGATTCCTGATGAAATTGGAAGTGCAAGATTAATTGAGTTAATTGAGTTACATAAAAGATATTTAGAAGAGTCTATGCCAAAACTAATTGGTAGTACAGTAAATGTATTAGTTGAAAGTTTAAAACCAAATGGTGAGGTTTCAGGTTATACAGATAACTATTTACAAGTTTTTGCAAAGGGAAGTGATGAGTTACTTGGTCAGTTTGTAGATGTTAAAATTACTGATGTAACTAGAACAGCATTAAAAGGTGAAGTTGTTTTATAATGCTTAGGTATTTTAAATTAAATGTTTTACCAAATTTACTTTATTATTTAGTTAAAATAATTTATGCTACTAATAAAAAAGTTTATCATCATCCAAAAAATGATGGTAAACCTATTATTATTTGTATGTGGCATGGGGATTTAATGTCTCAGCCATATAACTATTTTAATTTTAGACAAAATGGAGTTGTAAAAGCGATGATTAGCCATAATAAAGATGGTGAAATTATTGCTAAACTTGTTTCAAATTTTAAAATAGGAGCAGTTAGAGGTTCATCTTCAAAAGGTGCTGCTAAAGTATTAATTAGTGCTTTAAAAGAGTTAAAGTCAGGAAATGATTTAGCTATAACTCCTGATGGTCCAAGAGGTCCTAGATATTCTGTTGCAGATGGAATTGTAGCTTTAGCTCAAAAAAGTGATGCTAAAGTTGTATGTTTCAATGCGGTGCCAACAAAGTTTTGGCAATTTAATTCTTGGGATAAGTTTATTTTGCCAAAACCTTTTGGTAGAATAGATTTTTATATTAGTGAACCTTTTGATATAAAAGGTATTGAAATTGAAGAAGCAAAAAAAATTATCAAGGATAAAATGTTAATTCATTCTATGCCATAAAAAATAGGATAAATAGGTATGTTTGCAAAAGAGTCTTTATATATTAATGCAATTAAATACGATACTCAACTAAAATTAGATTATAAAAAACTAAGTGAAAATGATATCGTTGAAACAAACAACTCAGTATTTTTAGTAAATGATGATATTTTACCTTTAGACATTGCATTAAAACTAAATGCTTCTCAAAATCAAGTTGATGAGACTTATATTTCAACTTTACTTATAAGTGATACAACAAAACTAGTTCCAAAAGAGAAATCTGGAAAATTAAAAGATTGTGAAATTGCAAGTTTTAATGATCAATTTGATATTGCAGTTTTAAAAACAACATTATTTGAGACAAAAAACTTTTTTGAAAAAACTGGAATTGATTATATCTATTCTGCATTTCATATTATGAATTTACATTTAGAACAAAATATTTCAAAAGATGAAATACTTGTGTTTTTATTTAATAATAAAGCTTTTATTTTAATTTTAAATAATGAAGGTTCTATTGTATATCATAAGATTGAAGATTTACCAACATTTGAATCAATAAAGAAAACTCATTTTTATGAAGATGATATTGAAGGACAAAAACTTTTTGATGAAATTTACTATTTAGAGTTATCTCAAATTATTCAAAATACACTTAGTGCTTTTTATGAGAAAAAATCAGATAACTTTATTGAAAAAATTACTATTCTTTACACATTAAAACAGTTAAGTGATGATCAAATTAAGAATTTGAAAGATGAGTTACTTTTAGAACTTAATTATCATCCAATAAATATAGATGAAGAAGTATTTGAACTTTCAAAAGATAAACATCAAAAGAAAAGTTTTGTAAAACCTAGAAAGAAAAAGAAAAGAACTAATTACACAAACATATTTATTGTTCTATTTTTTGCAATAGCATTTTTTGCTGTGTTTAAACTTTACACTAATTTTGAAAATACAAATATTGAAAATAATAAAGAAGCTACAGTTAAAAATAAGAGTATAAAGTTACCAGATCATATAAACTTAAATGATAAAATTTCAAAAAGAGTTAAATCAGTTTTAGATTCAATACCGTATGATGTAGTTTTAAATGAATTTGTAATTGATGAAGATTCACTAGTATTAAAAGCTAAATTGCTTAAAACAGATACTTTTATAACATCATTAAAACCTAACTTAGATGAATTATACGAAGATACTCAAATAGAGATTGAAAGTAAAGAAAAAAAAGTTAATATCGAAGCAGTTATTAGTTCTAAAGAAAAAATAGAATTAAAAGATATTAATTATAAACAAAATACTCAAAGTTATATAAAAGATGAATTTTTCCCAATATTAAGAGTTACAGAACAACTAAAAATTTTATTACCAGAAGATACGATTATAAAATTCAAATCTAGTAATAATGGTGATATAACTAAGTTTTATTATCTAGTTAATATGATAGTTAAAACACCTAATGATTTTTACAATTTATTGGATATGCTTAATAATGAGTTATATTCAATTCATGTTATGTATCCAATTAGTATGATAAAAACTATTAATGGATTAGAAGTTGAGTTTAATTTAGTATTTAATCAACCTAAGTAATTTTAAGAGAATTAAAAACTTGATTTACCAAGTTTTTAATTCATTATAAACAGAATCTCTTTCAACAGGTGTAAATCCAGCACTTTTAATTAAATCAACAAACTCTTTTAATGCAACACCTTTTGCACTTCCAGCCCCTGCTGCACTTTGAATAGACTCTTTTTCAATTGTTCCATCAACATCATTTGAACCAAACTCTTGAGCAATTAAAGCTAATTTAACAGTTGAAGTTGCCCAGTATGCTTTAATATTTGGAATATTATCTAAAACAATTCTAGCAATTGCATATGTTTTTAATACTTCTTGTCCAGTAATGGGTGCTTTTACTTTTAAGTAGTTGTTTTCAGTTTGATAAACTAATGGAATAAATGCATTAAAACCACCTGTCTCATCTTGTAGGTCTCTAAGTCTTATCATGTGGTCAATTCTATGTTCAGGAGATTCAACATGTCCAAATAGCATAGTTGCATTACTTTGTTTACCTGCTTTATGCCAAAGTTTATGTATCTCTAGCCATTGTTGTGATGTAACTTTTCCTCCACAGATTTTTTTTCGTACTTTTTCATCAAAAATTTCAGCCCCTCCACCTGGCATTGAATCAATTCCATGGCTAATCATCATATTAATAATTTCTTGATAAGTTAAATTATATTCTGTACTTAAGAAGTGAATTTCAGCTGCTGTTAAAGCTTTTACATGAATAGAAGGGAAATTCTCTTTAATCTTTTTAAACACATCCATATACCATTGTAATCCTGTATTTGGATTGTGAGCTGATACTATATGAACCTCTTTTATATCATTTTTTGAAGAGTTTTTTACAACTTCTAAAATCTCTTCATGGCTCATTGTGTATTGGTGTGGATTTTTTCTACTTGCACTATAGGCGCAAAATTGACAAACATCTTTACATATGTTTGTTGGATTAATGTGTCTATTTATATTAAAATAGGTTTTTTTACCGTGTCTTTCTTCTCTAATTTTGTTTGCATAGTGTGCTAAAGTGAAAAGGTCTAAATCATAAAGTTTAATTGCATCCTCATAATTTAATCTTTCACTATTTTCTAGTTTTTCTATTATACTCATAATTATCCTATCTTATTTACAATCTAAATCTTTAGTATAGTGGTTATTTCTTCCAATATGTATGAATCCTATACATGTTTTATTTAAATCTTTGTCAAAAAATCTAACTTTAAAAACTTTACTTTTATATCTTGTTTCTTTATCTTCTACACTTAATTTATTTATTACTTCCATGTTTTCTACGTTTTTATGACCTAAAGTAGCAATAATTTCACTTAATTTTTGCTCTTTCATTGTTTGTAAAAAAACAAATGAAATAATAGCAATAAATGACATAACAACAATTATAATAACAGTTTTCTTAGGTAATTTTCTAACTTCATAACTCATATCTAATCTTCCTTTAGTGTTTCAAATGAACATTTTTCACCATCATAATATTCAATATTACCATCTTCAATTCTGTAATACCAACCATGAATTTGTAGTTCACCATTTTTAACTTTTTTTTCAATATATGGAAAAGTAAGTAGGTTTTCCATTTGATGAACAATAGAGATTCTTTCTGTTGTTCTATATAATTTTTCCATATCAGATTTATCTCTAATTGCTAGAAGTGTATACTCTTTTGCTCTTTTCCCTAGTTCAAGCCATTTATTAACTTGAGCAAGTTCAGGAGTATTACTTAAGTCTGTATATAAACTTTTACAAGCTCCACAGTGTGAATGACCACAAACAATGATATGTTTTACTCCAAGTACATTTACTGCATATTCAATAACAGCTGAAGTTCCATGATAATCATTGTCTAGATTATAAGGTGGAACAAAATTACCAACATTTCTTAATATAAACATGTCCCCTGGCTTTGTATCAAGCATTAAATCAGGTGTAACTCTACTATCTGAACATCCAATAAAAAGTATTTCAGGTTTTTGACCATTCTCAACTAAATCTTTTACATCACCTTCAAATTTAGGAAAACTTACTTCTCTAAATTTTTTATTTCCTTTTATTAAATCATTTATTAACATTTATTTAACTCTTTTAATATTTTACATACATTATTTAGATTTTCTAAATCCACATCAATTTTTGCAATAAGTCTAATAATTGCTTCTTTTACAGTTGGTTGTCTAATTGCTCCAACTAAAAACCCATTCTCTTTTAAAATAGTTTGTATATCTTTAACTTTTTTATTATCTCCAATTTTTATTGGAATAATAAGACTTTGTGATTTAATATTTAATACCTCATCAATAACTTTTAAATTTTCTTCAATTCTCTTTTTTAAATCTTCTTTATTTTCTTGAATAAAGTTTAATGATTCTAATCCAAGTGCAGTATCAAAAAGTGATGGTGCAGTTGAATATATGATAGGTTTAGCTCTATTTGTTAAAAAATCTATTATCTCTTTTGAAGCTAATATATATGCTCCATATGAACCATAAGCTTTGCCTAATGTTCCCATTTTTATATGGTTTATTGTTGGGGTAATTTTATATAAATCAAAAATACCTAATAAGTTTTCTCCAATAACACCAGAACTATGAGCTTCATCAACTATTAATAATGAGTTTGTTTTTTCTGCTATTTTAAATATCTCAATAGGTGCTAAATCACCACCCATAGAATATACACCTTCAATAGCAATTATATTTCTTCCTTTTCTACAATTATTATTTAGTTTTTCTTCTAAGTCTTTAAAGTCATTATGATTGAAAATAATAACTTGTTCAGATTTTAAAAGTTTAGTAGCTAGTATTCCACTTGCATGATACTCTTCATCAATAAAAAGAGTGTCATTTTTTCTGATTAATGCTTCAATCATAGATATATTTGCTAAAAAACCTGAACCAACAGTTATTGCTGCTTCAAAATTGTTGACTTCACATAATCTATCTTCAAAAATTTTATGAATAGTTGAGTATCCATTTACAAGCATAGATGCTTTAGGTCCATGATATTTCTCTTTTAAGACCCTATTATAAGCATTTTCAAAAATTTTTTTATTTGCAGATAATCCTAAATAATCATTTGATGCAAGATCAATTAGATTTGTGTCATGTAGATCTCTAGTTCTGAAACGATTGGATTTTTTAATTGATGAAAGTTCTTTTAAATACAAAAAAATCTCCATAAGTATTTACATATTGTATCTATTTTTTAATAAATGTGAGGTAAATTTTGTAATTTCCAATTATTGCTAGTCTTTTGCTACTATGAGAGATTATAATTAACCTCTACTAATTTTATATACAAGTCGATAATAGTAAGAGGTGTTTTTTTTGCGACCTTCACCTCTTACTCTTATTTTACTATTTTTAAGTATAAATATCCAGAAAACAGAATATAATATGATAAAAATAGGATGTTTATGCATAACTTTTTTGATAAAAATTCAAATTTTAATATTATATTAGCAGGTATTATAAAACTATTTATTGGGGTTGGAATTGCTCGATTTGCATATACAACACTACTTCCTAATATGTTAGATAATCAAGTATTAACATTAACGTTTTCAGGGATTTTAGCTTCTATTAATTATGTTGGATATTTAAGCGGAGCTATTTTTTCAATCTTTATAAAAAGTTTTCAAACAAAAGTAAATCTTTTTAGATTTGGTGTTGTTTTTTGTATTTTAACAACAATTATTTTAGGTATTACTACAAATGAAACTATATGGCTTATTTCAAGACTAATTGCTGGATTTGCAAGTGCTATGTTACTTGTTGTTGGTGCAGCTATTGTAATGGTTAAGTTAAATTATGAAAATAAAACAAAAGCTATGGGACTTTATTTTATGGGAATAGGAATAGCTTTAGCAAGTAGTGATTTAATAAGTAGATATATCTTAGATAGTTTTAATTGGCAAACTTCTTGGATAGTTTTAAGTGTAGTTGGTAGTTTATTAGCTTTTTATCCTTTATATATTTTATCTTTTGATAAAGATGTTAAAACAAAAAATGAAAAACATCCATTTGATACTTCTTTATTCACTCCTTTTGTAATACTTCTAATTTTTGCATATTTCACTGAAGGCATTGGTTTTGTAATTCAAGGAACATTTTTACCGACAATTATAAAATCAATTGAAGGAATGGAAGATTATGCTGCTTTATCATGGCTTGCTGTTGGATTAGCTGGAATTCCTTCATCAATTATTTGGATGAGGTTAGCTCATAAATATGGAAGTGTAAATATTATAATTATTGCAATGAGCTTACAAGTTATTGGAATACTTATTCCTACAATATTCACTTCACTTATAGCAAGCCTTTTAAGTGGTATTTTATATGGTGTGACATTTGTTGGACTTGTCGCACTTTTTATGAATTTTGGTGGAAAAATTGCATATAAAAACCCTGTTGTATTAATGGGAGCTTTAACCACTGCTTATGGAATAGGGCAAGTTACTGCACCTCTTTATGCTGTATATCTAACACAAAAGTTTGGTTCATACGACTATACCTTATACTTAACTGCGTTTATGGTTTTTATTGGAGTTATTGCTTTATTATTTGCTAAAAGATTAAAGAGTTATATTCTCTAAGAACTCTATATCATTTTCAATTACAATAATTACATCTATGCAATAAGCATTTGTAATTTTTTTTGTTTGAATATAGTAGTCTAAACTTCTTTTGATTTTTGAGAGTTTTGAGTGTGTAATATTATTAATTGCAGTTTCATAATCACTTGCAGATTTTACTTCAATGAAGTGATAGATATTATCTTTTATTGCGATTATATCTATCTCTCCAAGTTTTTTTGCGTAGTAGTTTTGTTCAATTATTTTAAAACTAGTATCTTCCAAAAAAGATATGGCTTTATTTTCAGCCTCATCACCTTTTTGTTTAGTATTCAATCACCCACCACCAACAAATTGTAATAGTTCAATTTTATCATTTTCTTTTGGAGTAAAATTATTCCAATCATCTTTTTTTACAATATTCATATTAACAGCAGCTGCCATTACTTTATCTTCAATTTGTAAATCAGTTATGATATTTTGTAGTGTCGAATTTTCATTAAAATCTTTTGTTTCACCATTTACAATTATTGTCACAATATTCCTTTTTAATATTTTCTTACATTTAATATTTTAAATCTATCACCCATGCCAGTTGGTTCAAGTAGTACTTTTACCTTTTGAGTCTCTTTTAAATAAACATCTTCACTAACATTAGCTTTTAGTATCTCTAAAAGTTCAATTATACCAAAATCAACTAAGGCTTTTAATTGAGTGTCAAATTTTACTTCTATGTTTTCTTTTTGTGTCTGTTTGAAACAATCACTTAGATAATTAAAATGAACATCATAAGTTATATCACTTTTTTTATATAATTTTTCTAAATCTAAGTCTTCTTCAAAAATAGGATAGACATTGTGCTTTTCATAAACCCTTGTGCTAAAATCATTTCTTGGGTATCTATCACCATAATCAAAAGTTAGAAATTCGAACTTTTTGATGTTTTCACATAAAGTATCTACAAAAGATTTATAAGAAAGTGCAACCTCTCCTTTTGTAATAGAGTACTTTTCACAATGTTTTATAATCTCTATATCTTCACATTTTTCAAATTTTATTTTATGATTATCAACAAATGCAATTTGAAGTTCATTTTTATTATTAGTATAAACTAAATCACAATCAAAAGCATCAAAAATTTCATTTGCAACTACAAATGCATTTTCTAATTTTACTTCATTTATATCATTGTAGTGTTTTAAATTTATTATATCACCAAAAGACTCTTCTAAATAGTTTTTTTGTTGTGTTTGTAGTTTTTCATATCTTTCAACTATTGCAAAGTTTAGTGTTTCTAAAAGTTGTGGTTTTAGAGTATAAATAAACTGAATAATATCTGCAAATAAATATCCATGGTGAGCACCAACTTCAACTAAAGTTGTGTTTGTTGGTAAAAAGCCATCTTCTATAGTTTTTATGATTTTTTTTGCAATTGCTCCACCAAAAAATGATGAAGTAGAAACAGATGTAAAGAAGTCTCCATTTTTACCTATTTGTTTATAGTTAGAGTAGTAGCCATCACTTTCGTACAGCCATTCATTAAAATATTTATTAAATCTTTTCATAAATGGATTGTATCAAAAGTGATGTAAATAAATAGAAAAAATCTATTTATTTACAAACATCAATTACAGATTGTTGATTAGGGTATAAATATACTTCAACTCTTCTGTTTAATGCCATATTTGTTGCATTGTTATTTGGAGCTACTGGTTTATCAAAAGAACACCCTTTTGAGAAGATTTGGTTTTGAACTCCACTTGAGTAGATTATATTTCCTACATTTGATGCTCTTTGTTCTGATAAATTTGCATTATATGAATGGCTTCCTCTATTATCTGTATGTCCTACAACTTGAACTAAAGTATTTGGATATTTTTGTAAAACAGAATTAATTTTTGCAATTTTAGCTTGAGCACTTGGTGTTGGTGTTGCTGAATTTGTTTGAAACATCATATCATCTCTAAACATAATTTTTACGTACGTATCTGTATTTGAAACAATTAAATCTGCATTTGGGTCAAGTGCTGCATTTGGATTATTATTTACATTAGTATTTAAACTATCAGCTACTTCTTTTGCTTGTTTATCCATACTATAACCAATTGCTCCACCAATTGCTGCACCTGCAACTGCACCAATCACTTTATTTCTACTTTTACTTCCTCCACCAATGTTATTACCTAAAACTACACCAGCAAGAGCACCAACAGTTGCCCCAATAATAGCTCTTTGGTTATCATCAATAGTTTGGTTACCCGTAGTTCCTGCACATCCAGTTAGCATTGCAGCAATTGCAACTGAAGAAATGGCTGTTTTATAATTGAATAATTTCATTTTTATCCTTTAAAAATTTTATGAATTATTTTAACATAACAATTGTGAAATAAAAGTTGTACAGGTTTAGTAACTACTATGTAATAGATTTGTGATATAATTATTACCATTTAAAAAGGAGAAACTATGGAAAAAAGAACAAAAATATTAGCAACTTTAGGGCCAGCAAGCCATAGTGTTGAAGTAATTGAAGGACTTATAAAAGCTGGTGCAAATATGTTTAGATTAAACTTTTCACATGGTAGTCATGAAGATCACTTAAAAGTATTAAATAATATTAGAACTGCTATGAAGAATCTTAATACAACTGTTGGAGTATTACAAGATATCTCAGGACCAAAGGTTAGAATTGGAGATTTAAAGGAACCTTTTGAATTATTAAGAGGAGATATAATTACATTTCTAAAAGATGAAATTGTAGGATACAAAGAAGCTGATAAAAAGTATGTAGTATCTATTAATTATCCTGATATTTTAGACAAAATAAAAGTAGGTGAATATATCTATTTATATGATGGAACAATTAGAGCAAGAGTAATTGAAACAGAAGATGAGGTTAAAGCACAGATTGAAAACCATGGTATTTTATCATCTAAAAAAGGAGTGAATTTTCCAAATACTGTAATTGATATTGATGTAATTACTAAAAAAGATGAAAAAGATATTGCTTGGGGTGTTGAAAATAAAGTAGATTATTTTGCTATTTCATTTGTGCAAAATGCAAAAGATATGCAAAGAGCAAGAAATTTATTAGGTGATTATAGTGGTAAATTAATTGCAAAGATCGAAAAATTCGATGCAGTTGAAAATATTGATGAGATTATTGAATCAAGTGATGGACTTATGGTTGCAAGAGGTGATTTAGGAATTGAAGTTCCTTATTATGATGTTCCAACAATTCAAAAAATGTTAATCAAAAAAGCAAATAGCGTAGGAATGCCTGTAATTACTGCAACTCAAATGCTTTTATCAATGACACAAAATGAAAGAGCAACAAGAGCTGAAATTTCTGATGTTGCTAATGCAGTATTAGATGGAACTGATGTCGTTATGCTTAGTGAAGAGAGTGCAGTAGGGGTTGACCCAATAAATGTAGTTACAACTATGAGTAATATTATTGCAAAAACTGAAGATATGTATAACTACGGAAAACAAACACGATTTGAGCATTTAGATGAGTTTGATAAAATTCAATCAGCAGTTACAAGTTTAGCAGATGATTTAGGGGCTGATGGGATTTTAGCTCTTACAAGCTCAGGAAAATCTGCGTTTAAGATGTCAAGATATAGACCCAAAACTCCAATTTTAGCCTTTACTCATAAAAAAAGAGTACTAAATGGACTAAATGCAATTTGGGGAGTTGAACCAATTGCAATTATTAAAGAGTCTCAAGCTTCTAAAATGTTTCAAAAGATGTTAAAAGAGCTTGATAAAAAAGCACTATTAAATAAAAATGGATTATATATTGCAACTGTTGGTTATCCAGTTGGAATGCCTGGAAGTACAAATACAATTAAAATTTTAACTCCATCAGAGATTGAGTATTATTTAAATTTCAGTGCTAAGTAAAAAATGATGTAAAACTTCTTAATGAAGTTTTACATACATTTCAAGTAGTGTTAGTTGTTTGTCTATTTGATAAATCTCTTTATCAAATTTCTTTATTTTTGCAGAGTTTTGTAGCGTATCTAAATCACTTTGCGTTTTAAGTTCAGCCTCTTTTTCTTCTTTTATAATTGATAAAATAGAGTCATAAACCTCTATATCTTCATTTGTAATTTTTATTCTTTCTTCTATCATATCTAATTTTTGTAAATTAGTTTTGAAAAAGTTTTTTTCATCAGTAATAGTTGTTTCTAAACTTAATTTTGATTTTAAGTAATCAATTTTTTTACTTTGGATGTCATTAAAAGTTCTACTATCAAGTGGTACATTAATTGTTAAACCGTAAGTTTCGCTATTTTCTTTTATATTTTGATTATCTGTATCATGATATTTTGAATAATTATAGTATGCATTTACACTTGGTAGATATTTAGCCATAGTCATAAAAGAATAATTACCTTTTTTTTCTATGTCTGCTTTTGCTTTTTTAATTTCAATATTATTCTTTAAAAACTCTTCTTTTGAAAACATTTTAAAAATTGGCAATTCAAAGTTTATATACTCTTTTGATGAAATTGAGTTAAAGTTATTTATTAAATTCTCTTTTTGATATTTTAAATCAACAAGAGTATGTTTTGTAGTATTTAATGTCAAAAGTGCATTATCTAAGTATGAAGCATCTAAAAAACCATTTAGTACTTGCTCTTTTTTTCTATTAACATCTATTTTCGCATTTTGAAGTGTTAATTGAGCTTTTTGAATATTTAAATCTGTTTTTTTGATATTAAAAAGTATTTCAACGGCATTTTTAATTAACTCTTTTTTTTGCTGATCAATTTCAAGTTTTGCATAATCATAAGTAGAATCTGCATATTTAATTGCTTTATATATTCCACCACTTTGAAAAATAGGTTGATTTATAGAAATTATAGATTGGTCAGTATTAAACTCTTCCCCAAGATTTTTTTTATATTGATATGTTATTGGATTAATCCAATCTTTTTTTAGTTTAGAACTGTCTTCTTTTATTTGTTCATTAGAAAGCTCAATTATTTTTTTTCTTGGGTCTGATAAAATTGAATCATCATAAATTATAGGTTCAGCAAAAAGATTTACTGAACCAAATAGTGTTAATAAAGCTAGTGTTTTTTTACTTGATTTTGTCAAGTGCATTTTGTAACCTTTTAAATCCTTCATTCATCTCTTCTTTTGAAATAGTTAGAGGAGGAAGAAGTCTTAGTGTATTTTTCCCAGCTTTTAAAACTAGGACACCACACTCAAATGCTGATTTTATTATTGCTGCTAGTGTATCAGCATCTTTTACTCTAAGTCCTTTGATTAATCCTAAACCAACATTTTGAGTAAATAGCTCACTATTATTTTTATATATTTCATTTAATTTATCATTAAAATAAATCATTGTTTCATCTAAAGTTCCTGCATCTTTATGCTCTTCAAGAATATTTAAAACTTCAAGTGCAGCAGTTGTTACTAAATAGTTACCTCCAAAAGTAGAACCATGATCACCTGGACTAAAAATATCTTTATGTTTAGTTAGGACTGCTCCAATAGGAACACCACCACCCAAACCTTTTGCAAGTGTAATAATATCTGGTTCAATTTCATATAAATTTGAAGCTAAGAATTCACCTGTTCTATAAACACCTGTTTGAACTTCATCAATGATTAATAAAATCTCTTTTTCTTTTAAAAATTTAGCTAATTCTTGAACTTCTTGTTTATCAAATGGTTGAACTCCACCTTCACCTTGAACAAGTTCAATCATAACGGCAACTGTTTCATCATCAATTGAGCTATATAAATCTTTAATTGCATTTTTATAACTAAATCCATCTGGATAAGGAGAAAAATGTGATGCATGCATTGATTCTTGACCAGTTGCTTTTACAGTTGTAATAGTTCTTCCATGAAAAGAGTTTTCTAAAGTTAAAACTTTATATTTTTTGTTTTTAAATTTAGTCTCTCCATATTTTCTAGCAATTTTAATAGCACCTTCATTTGCTTCAGCACCACTATTTGAGAAAAATGTTCTAATATCATAACCTGATAATTCAGCAAGTTTTTTAGCTAGCATTGCTTGTGGTTCAATTGCATATAAATTTGAAATATGAGTTATATTTGAAACTTGCTCATAAATCTTATCTGCAACTCTTTTATTTCCATGACCTACACTAACTACTGCAATTCCAGAAGTAAAGTCTATATAATCTTTGTCTTGGTCATCAAAAAGTGTTGCATTTACACCTTTTTTAAAATTCACATAATTTCTTGCGTACGTATGAAGTACATAATCTTTATCAATTTGCTCTAACATCTATTTTCCTAAAAGTTTTTAAAATTTATGAATGATTATATCTAATCATATATTTAATCTAAGTCATTTATTGCTTTATCATAATATCTATTTAAATCAAACAGTCCAAATTTTAGTTTATCTTGCTTTTTAAACTCATTTGTAAACCAATCATAAACATCCCAAAACTTTGGATTTGCTCTATTTATTGCATATTTTAG
The DNA here is from genome assembly GCF_004214795.1 of Malaciobacter pacificus. Taxonomy (NCBI): domain Bacteria; kingdom Pseudomonadati; phylum Campylobacterota; class Epsilonproteobacteria; order Campylobacterales; family Arcobacteraceae; genus Malaciobacter; species Malaciobacter pacificus. The sequence continues at coordinate 2,256,890 of NZ_CP035928.1, read as the reverse complement.
TAGTCTTTTCTTATGCTCTTTTGTATCTTGATAATCATAAATTAAATTAAAAAAATCACTTAATTCATTTTGTTTTACTACTACAAAAATATTAGGGTAAGATCCTATAAAACCTTTAATAAAATTGATTCTATCTTTTTTAGCATCTAATCTTCCCTCCTCGTCAAACATAAGTGCTACATTATCATGCCATCTATTTATTACCATTGAGTAAATAAGTGAATTTCCGTCATTTAACTCAATTTTTATATATGCCAAATTGGATTTATCATTTGTATAGTTTTGAATTAGTTTTGAGTTATTTGGTAAAGTTAACATTTTTAATGTTTCATTTATCTGATCTATATTTTCATAATTTTCTAATATATTTGAAGGCCGATAATCCTCTTTTATATAATTTATTTTGTCTAATTCTGTGTTTGTGTATTTTAATACTTTATTTACAAATTCTTTTTTATAGTTAGTTGTTTCATAATTAATACTTGTTTGGTTTTTAGATGGAACATAATAAGTGAAGTATCTAGCAATCCATCCTTTATACCAAGAGTTAAAATACTCTTTTCTACTCTCTTTTGGTAAAAACTCTAAAAAATTAGTTTCTCCCTCAATTCTTAGTCTATCCATATGTTTTCGCACTAAAAATTGATGCTGTGTACTTCCAAATACATCAAATCCTGCAACTAAAGAATAGTAAAGTCTCTCTAATAGTGGAAAATCAATAAGCCAAAGAGTTCTTGGAATATCACCCAATGCACCTTTATGAACTGATGCTGAATCAAAGTGTCTATAAATAGTTAGTATTGCATCATTTTGTTCTTTTTGATTGCCTTTCCAAATAGCTTCAAATGGAATTCCATTTTTGTAGTATGCATTATATATAGCATTTTTGCTTTTATAGTATTCAACAGCTTGCTCATAATTTTCAACAACTGAAAATGTCTCTATTAGATTTGGATTATCTCCATATTTATTTGGAATAGATAAATTATGTAAATTTGCATCTAAATAGTATTTATTTTTTACAGCTAAGTCATATTTTGGGTCCATAAACATAACCCAAAAGTGGTCATTTATTACATTTAGAGCAATTTGACCTTTACAAACAGGACCTCTAATATAAGTCATAATTACATAATGAATATCATCAAGTAAAAATTGATATCTACTAATTGAGGGTATTTGTTTAAAAGTTTTTAGTGCATTTGTAGAAATTCTTGAATCATATGGAGGCATATATGGTTTTTCAATCCATTTAGGTTTTATAAAAAGTTCATTGTATCTTTTAAGTTTTTCATCATTCATTTCATAAACCATATGGGTTTTATGAACGATTGTTGATTTTATAAGTCTAAATCTATAATAGAAATCATCTTCAATTTTATCATATGGAAATCTTGTTGCTATTATTTGTACAGGACCAGTTTTATTTTTAGCTCTAACTAATTCAAAGAAGTTATTACTGTTTTTATCAAAAGAGATATGTGCTAAAAAAAGATGTTCATATATATATCTAGCACTTACTTGATTTTTAATATTTGAATTATTAAAAAAATTTTCAAATCTTTCTATCATATCCTTTTCATTTTTTAGTATTTCAAATTCTTCATCACTATTTAAATCTTTTTGTTTTAACCAAGAAGTCAAAAGATTATGCTCTTTTTGTGAAATTACTGGAAATCCGTAAGGCATACCATGATATGGTTTTTCTTCTAAGTAATCATTTAACTCATTTTTATTTTGAATACAAGATAATTCATCTGTTTCAGGGGAATAGGTTCCTTTATTTAAAGGATTATTTTGTTTTTGTTTTAACAGTTCAATCATAATTGAACTTTGTAAATCCTCTAGAGTATCACTAACAGAATAGAAATTCTTCTCTCTCCACTGTTTTTCATTTAAAGCATCTACAAAAAGTCTACTAGGAGTAATGGCTTTTAATCTATTCTCATAAATAGATTCTTTGTTTGCGCCTCTTTTTAAACCTTCAAATGAAGAAAGCTTTAATTGACAAGGTGAGTTATAGCAAGAGTGACATGTTACACATCTATTATCTAAGATAGGTTTTATATCTTTGATATAAGAAATTTGAGCATTTTCATTTGCAAAAATAGTTTTTGTAAAAAATAAAAATATTAGTAAAAAAAAGGGTATTTGTAACTTCATAAATAAATCCTAAAATATAATCAAATATATTATACAGAAATTTAAATTTTTAAACTCCTTTTTGCTAAAATCAAAACTAAAATTAAAGGAAAAAAATGCAGCATTTGATTAGAACTTCTGACTTTTCTAAAGAGGAAATTTTAGGCCTTTTTGATGACGCTAGAGAGTATTTAAAATTTGAGCCAAATGAAATTTTAAAAGGTAAAATTATAGTAACTTTGTTTTTTGAAAATTCAACAAGAACTAGAAGTTCATTTGAAATTGCAGCTAAAAGATTAGGTGCTGAGGTAGTATCGCTTGATGTTGGAACATCTTCAACTTCAAAGGGTGAAACTATTTTCGATACAGTTGCAAATATTAATGCAATGAAACCTGATGCAATTATTATTAGACATTCTGAGTGTGGATTACCTGAAACTTTAACTGGATTTGTAGATTGTCCAATTATTAATGCAGGTGATGGTAAACATGCCCACCCAACTCAAGCATTACTTGATTTATTTACTATTTATGATCATTTTGAAGGTCAAACTGATGGTAAGAAAGTTGCAATTGTAGGTGATGTTAGAACTTCAAGAGTAGCAGGTTCAAATAGAAGATTACTTCCTAGATTTGGGATGGAAGTATGTTTTGTAAGTCCTGAGTGTTTTAGATACGAAGGTGATGATTTTGCAACTTATACAAGTTTAAATGATGTAATTGATGAACTTGATGTAATTATGAGTTTAAGAACACAGCTAGAAAGACATAATCAAGTATATTTTGAATCTTTAAATGAGTATGCAAAAGATTTTTGTATTACAAGTGAAGTGATGGGTGATAGAAATATTTTATTATTACATCCAGGACCAGTAAATAGGAATGTAGATATTTCTGATGAAATGTTAAAAGACCCTAGAAATAAAGTATTAGAGCAAGTAACAAATGGTGTTGCAATTAGAGCAGCAGTTCTTAAAAAACTAATATTAGGTTAATTTGAACACAGAAAATTTAAAAGAGATCCTAAATAATTATGGCTCAGCCAAAGAGCCATTTTTATTTGTGATATCCTATGATTTATCAAAGTTTTATATAAAAAAACTATGTGAGCTTCCTTCACATATAAAGTATGAACTTGATTTTCATGAACCTTTAAAATCAAACCAAAAATCAAAACTTGAAAAATTTCCAATCTCTTTTGAAGAGTATAAAAAGAAGTTTGATGTAATTCAAGAGCATATTAAAAATGGAAATAGTTACTTATTAAATCTAACAAGTCAAACAAAAATAAAAACTAAATATTCACTTGATGAAATATATGAAAAAACACATGCAAAATTTAAATTAAGATATCAAAATGAAAATGATAATTTTGTATGTTTTAGCCCAGAGAGATTTATTCAAATAAAGAAAAACAAGATTTACACTTATCCCATGAAAGGCACTATTGATGCAAGCTTACCAAATGCGTCAGCTAAAATTTCAGGTGATATAAAAGAGATGGCTGAACATACAATGGTTGTAGATTTACTTAGAAATGATTTGGGAATAGTTGGTTCTAAAGTTAGAGTAAATAAGTTTAGATATTGTGAGAAAATTAATGCTGGAAATAAAAAGCTTTTACAAGTTAGCTCTAAAATATCAGCTCATTTAGAAGAAAATTGGAATGAAAAAATAGGGGATATATTAACTTCTATTTTACCAGCTGGTTCAATAACTGGAACACCAAAGAAAAAAACTATTGAAATACTTGAAAATATAGAAGGATTTGAGAGAGATTTTTATACAGGTGTTTTTGGAGTATTTGATGGAACTAATTTAGATAGTGCTGTTATGATCAGATTTATTCAAGAAGATACAGATGGCAATAAATACTATAAAAGTGGCGGTGGAATTACATGCGATAGTGATGCATCACTAGAGTATCAAGAACTCATTGATAAAGTATATTTACCTTTTTAAAAAATAAGTAACTTTTTTGTAACTAAAATAACATAAAGTTTTACACTAATTTTTTAAAGGTGTAAAATGTATAAGAAAGATACTATATTTATAATTGAGTATTCAAAGGGAAGTGATAAAGGTTTTGATGGGTTTAGGCCAGATACTAAACCTATATTAAATGCTATTTGCGATGCTACAAACTTTAAAACAGAAATTGTTTTTTTCAAACCAAATAAAAAATATCAACTTTTAGAGTATTTAAAGAAAAATGCTCATGCTGTCATTTCAAGAATTAATCCAGGGAATTTAAAACAAGTAGATGAATATTTCCAGTTTTTAAAAGCACTTAGTGATAGTGATATTGAAGTGCATACTCATCCAGATGTTATGATTAATCTTGATTTTAAAGATATACTAGCAAAATTAAAAGATACAAAACTTGGAGATAGAGAGTCATATTTTTACCATCAATTTTCAGATTTTGCTTCAAAGTTTCCCAATGATTTAAAAAAGTATGGAATTAGAGTTTTAAAAACAAATTATGGCTCAACTGGTGAGGGTGTTTATTTAGTTAGATTGCAAGATGATGGTTCAATTATCTCTACTGAAGCTGTTAATAATGAAAAATACTATTATGATGATATTCATGAGTTTATATCTAAATTTGAGAAAAACTTTGAAGAAGATAATGAATACGCTGAATATTTTCAAGGAAAAACAGGTTTTGTTGGTTGTAGATATTTAGAAAGAATTAGTGAAGGTGAAATTAGAGTTTTACTAGTAAATGATAAACCAATTTCTGTTGTTCATAAAAAACCACAAGATGGGGCTTTTTCTGCTACTTTATTTTCAGGAGCTAAATATAACTATGAATCACCAAATGAAGAAAAATGGAAAGATGTAGTTACTTTAACTATAGAAGGATTAAAAGATTTAAAGCCTTACTTAGCAGGACAGAATTATCCTCTTCTTTGGACAATGGATTATATATTAGATTATGATGAAAATGGAAATGATAAATATATTCTCTCAGAAATAAACTGTTCTTGTGTAGGAATAACAACTCAATTACAATATGCAAATGAAGTTGCAAAGGTTTTTGCAAAAAAATAGTGAATAAATAAACTTTCCTATGTTATGATACTTTAAAAAATAAAAAGAGTAAAATGAGTATAAAATATTTTGAAACTATCAAATGTGAAGACTTTGAGATTTTTAATTTAGAGTATCATGAAAGAAGAATAGCTAAAACTATAGGATTAAATCTAAATTTACAAGAGTATATTTATCCTCCAAATAGTGAACTTTTAAGATGTAAGTTAATCTATGATGAATCAGGTATTTTAAGTGTAGATTTTTATCCATATAAAAAAAGAGTTATTGAGACTTTTAAAATCCTTTATGATGATTGTATAGATTATTCTAGTAAGTATTTAAATAGAACTTGTTTGGATGAATTATTTGAATTAAAAGAAGATTGTGATGAAATCATTATTGTTAAAAATGGTGTAGTAACTGATACCTCAATAGCTAATATTGCTGTGTATTATGAAAATCAGTGGTATATTTCAAAAGAGTCTTTACTTGAAGGTACTACAAAATCTAGGTTGATTAAAGAAAAAAATTTAATAGAAAAAAACATCACAGTTGAGATGTTAAAAAAATCAGAAAAGATAGCTTTATTAAATGCAATGATTGATTTTGATGTAATAGAAAATTATTCATTAAGAACATAAACTCTGTTTAAAAGTTTTTCCCATTTATTCTCTTTTCCCCATTTAATTCTAACTTTTTTAGTAAAACCTTCAGGGTTAAATCTATAAGAATCTATTTCATTGAATGCAAACTTGGGAATTAACTTTTTTCTTTTTGTAAAGGGAATTACTTTAAAGCTAAGATTATCTAATACAAGTGGTGTTGATTTTATATTTTCTAAGTATAAAAGTACCATATGAGAATCTCTTTGACCTTTTATATCAACTACAGCAAAATATAGTTTTTCTTTTGGAATTCCTAGTTCAAGAAGTGTAAAATACTTTGTTATTGCATAATCTTCACAATCACCATGGCCTTGAATTAAAAACTCTTTAGGTGTTGCCCAATAATCAATTGATGAGTTTTCTGCTAAGTCATAGGCTGGTAATATTTTATTAACAAAAGAATTTATATGTGATAATTTTCGAATTAAGTTATAGTCTTTAACTTTTATTTTTAGTTCTTCATATTTTTTTAACCTATTAACTATAAAAGGCTTCTTTACAGACTTATTAATATATTTTATATCTTTTTTATTTAGTTTAAATTCATAGGCATTTAATGTGAAAGCAAATAAAAAAATAAGGATAATAGTTCGTTTCATTCGATATAATATCAATAAAAAATTAAAATAGGTATTAATTATGATTAAAGATATTATTGAAAATGAAGATTATAAAGATTTAGTTTCTAAACAAGTAAAAGAGGTTATGGATTTTTTATTATTAAATGATAAAGAGTTTTCAATAACTGGAAATTTTGATGCTATAACATTTGAACCTGAATTACCTGATGTGATTAAAACTCAACTTCCTAAATATCCATTATTTATTTTAAGTAATTATACATATTCAACAATTGCATTAAATGAAGAGTATATAACATTTGAAGCAGGATTTGGTAATGAAAACTTTGGTTCTATTGTTAAAGTTCCACTACAATCAGTTTTTCAAGTTATTTTAGATGAATCAATTCTGTTTTTAAATCCTGTTGCAACAGTAGAAAAATTTAATAAGAATAGAAAGTCAAATTCTATGAATGTATTTAAAAACAATCCAAATAATAAGAAATTTAATTAAAAAGAGTTAAATAGGCAAATGCCTATTTAATGTTAGTTATTTGGTGAAAATTTAAATAGTGCACTACCCCAAGTTAGTCCACCACCAAAGGCATCGAATAATACCATATCACCTTTTTTGATTTTACCTTGCTCATATGCATAGTTCATTGCCATAGGAATTGAAGCAGCTGAAGTATTACCATATTTATCAACTGTAACTACTGTTTGCTCTTCATTCATTCCTAATGCATCACCTACAGCTTTTATAATTCTATAGTTTGCTTGATGAGGAATAAAATGATCAATGTCATCATTTGAAAGATTATGTTTTTTCATCATAACTTGAACATCTGATGTTAAAGTTTTAACAGCAAGCTTGAAAGTCTCATTTCCTTTCATTTTTATACATGCCATTTTTGCATCAAGTACTTCTTGTGAACATGGATTTAAACTTCCTCCACCTGGAGTTTTGATTAAATCATCATAGTTTCCATCACTTGAACAATTTACATCTACAATTGCTTCGTCTTTATTTTCAGTTGCAGAAATAATTGCTGCTCCTGCTCCATCACCAAAGATAAAACAAGTCCCTCTATCTGTGTAATCTAAAATTGAAGTATATTTTTCTGCTCCAATAATTAAAACATTTTTTTTCATTCCTGATTCAATAAATGCTTTAGCAACTGATGTAGCATAAACAAAACCTGTACAAGCTGCACTTATATCATAAGCCATAACAGGAGGTAAACCTAATTTAGATGCAATTACACATGCTGTAGAAGGCATACATAAAAAGTCAGGAGTTACTGTAGCACAAATTACTAAATCAATATCTTCTTTATTGATACCAGCTCTTTGTATTGCTAACTCTGCTGCTTTTGCTCCCATATCTGAAGGAGCTTCATTCTTTTCAGAAATTCTTCTTTCTTTAATACCAGTTCTTTTAGTAATCCATTCATCACTAGTATCAATAATTTTTTCAAAATCTGCATTAGTCATTATCTTAGGAGGAATATATGCTCCTATAGATCTAAAAGCTGCATATGTCATTTAAAAATCCTTAAAACAAAAGTAATTATTTATTACTTAGTTCGGCTAATCTTGTTTCAATAATAGTATCAAAATTTGAACTAGCTGCATTTATTGCTTGGAAAATAGCATTTTGAATCGCTTTTGGATTCGATTTTCCATGTGCAATAATTACTGGTGCTTTTACTCCTAATAATGGAGCTCCACCGTACTCTGCGTAATCAACTCTTACTTTTAAATTTTTGAACACTTTTCTCATTAATACAGCACCTGCAATAGAGATTAGTGATCTTTTTAAGTTTTTCTTGATAATTTTACCAATAGTATCTGCAACACCTTCTGCAGTTTTAAGTAAAATATTACCTACAAAACCATCACATACAACTACATCTACTGTTCCTTTAAAGATATCACTACCTTCAACATTTCCTGCGAAATTTGGAAGTCTAGAAATTAATTTATATGCTTCTTTTGTAACTTCATTCCCTTTACTCTCTTCTTCACCATTACTTAATAAACCAACAATTGGTTCATCTTGCTGTAGTGCATATTGAGCATAAGTTTGTCCCATAACTGCAAATTCAAATAGGTTTTTTGAATCACTGTCAACATTTGCACCAACATCTAATACTAAAGTATTTTGATTTTCACTAGTTGGCATAAGTGTTGCAATAGCAGGTCTAGAAACACCTTTGATTCTACCAATTCTAAGTGTAGCTAAAGACATTGAAGCTCCTGAATGACCTGCTGATACTACTGCATCTGCATTTCCTTCTTTAACTAAGTCTATTGCTTTATAAATTGTAGATTCTTTTCTTTTTAATGCATCAGTTGCTGAGTCACTCATACTAATTACATCTTCAGTATGAACAATTTCAATTCTAGATAGAAAGTTTTGTGGAATTAACGGTAATAACTGTTGTTTATCACCTACTGCAATTGCAGTGAAGTTATTGTTTTTTTTAAGAGCTGCAACAAGCCCTTCGATTATGGGAGTAGGACCAAAGTCCCCACCCATAGCATCAATAGCTATTCTTAACATTAGCTCTTATATTCACCAGTATTTGGGTTAACCATATGAGGCATTTTCCAAGAACCATCACTATCTTTTACAGGTCTTTTTAATGTAATTTTGTAGTGAGTTCTTCTTTTTGCTGCTCTAGTATGAGATACTCTTCTCTTAGGTACTGCCATTTTATTTCTCCTTAAAATTCTTTTTCAAAGTCATCATTTATTTGTGAACACTCTTCACAAATAAAGTAATCACTTTTAATTGAGTTTAATTCACTTTCAATAATATCATTAAAGTCAATTAAACTATTTTCTATTTCTATTACTAACTCTTCACTTTCATTATTCTTATAGATACCATCACTCAACAAGAAATTCAGTGTCTCGTCAACTTCAATAAATTCAGTCTTTCCACATCTACAGCAATCGATATCTGTATTACCAGTTAATTCAGCATCGATTTTCACTAATGATTGCGATATTTTACAAAAAGTACCTTCAATTTTTACTGAATCGATTTCAACTACTAATTCTTTAGGAGTTGATGGTACTTTTCTAAACTCTATTTTCATAAATAAAAACTAACTAATTTAAAAAATTAGCAAATTTCTCTTTGTGCGAAAAAGAAGTTGATTTCAATTTCTGCATTCTCTAAAGAATCAGAACCATGAACTGCATTTGCATCAATAGATTCAGCGAAATCAGCTCTGATTGTTCCAGCTGCTGCTTCTTTAGGATTAGTAGCACCCATTAAATCTCTATTTTTTGCCATTGCATTTTCACCTTCTAAAACTGAAACTACAACTGGTCCAGAAATCATAAATTCTACTAATTCACCAAAGAAAGGTCTTTCAGCGTGAACTGCGTAAAATGCTTCTGCATCAGCTTTACTTAATTGTACTTTTTTTGTAGCTGCGATTCTTAAACCATTTGATTCAAATCTATCTAAGATTTTTCCTACAACGTTTTTAGCTACTGCATCAGGTTTGATGATTGATAATGTTCTTTCCATTACATATATTCCTCAATTTAATTTTCAAGTCGCGGATTATATCTAAAAAAATAAAAAAAGGCAAGTAGTAAAACTACTCGCCTTTTGGATAATTGATAATATAGCTAAAAATTAGTCTTCAACTACAGGAGTATTTGGCTCACCTCTGTCTTCTTTTTCAATAGATCCAGATCCAACTTCATCCCATTGAATACATCCCTCAGTTGGACATGCATCAGCACATGCTGGAGCGTCATTGTGTCCTACACACTCAACACACTTATCAGCGTATACATAATAAACATCCTCACCAGTTGGGTTCTCATCATTATCAACGATTGCTTCTACTGGACACTCGTCTAAACATGCGTCACAACTAATACAAATATCAGTAATTTTAACTGCCATAGTTAATCTCCTTTTAAAATTTAGAAAACTTTATCACAGTAAATATAAAATTAACTTTAAAATAAAAAGATTATCATTATGGGCATATAAAAGGTGTGAAATCTTATCTTTTTTGTTACATATATAATAAAAATTTTATCTAATAGCTAAGTCTAGAGGATAATTTTTATTATTTAATAAAATTTAGCTTAAATTTTAAAATTTAAGCTTTTTACAAGTTTAATGTTAGTTATTTTGATGTATAATTTCAGCACAAATAAATTAATTTTAAAAAAGGATTTAAATATGTTAGTAACTAAAAAAGCTCCAGATTTTACAGCAACAGCTGTATTAGCAGATGGTCAAATTGTAGATAATTTTAACTTATATGAAAACATTGGTGAAAAAGGTGCAGTTGTATTCTTTTACCCATTAGACTTTACATTCGTTTGTCCATCAGAAATCATTGCATTCTCAAAAAGAATTGAAGAGTTTGAATCAAGAGGTGTTTCTGTAATTGGTGTTTCTGTTGATTCTCAATTCTCACACTTTGCATGGAGAGAAACTCCAGTTGAAAATGGTGGAATTGGAAGAATTAAATACCCATTAGTAGCTGACCTTTCAAAACAAATTTCAAAAGATTTCGACGTATTATTTGGAGATTCAGTTGCATTAAGAGGTTCTTTCTTATTAGATTCAGACGGAACTGTTAGACATGCAGTTATCAATGACTTACCATTAGGAAGAAATATTGATGAAATGATTAGAATGGTAGATACTATGTTATTTACTAATGAGCATGGTGAAGTTTGTCCTGCAGGTTGGTCAAAAGGTGACGAAGGTATGAAGCCATCAACTGAAGGTGTTGCAGAGTACTTAGGTAAAAACGAAGGTAAATTATAATATTAATTTTTAATTAACTTCTCTAAAAGGTACCATTTTATGGTGCCTTTTCTTTTTTTATTGACAAAAACTTAAATAAACACTAAAATTACACGATTACTTAAATATCTACACAACTACAAAAACTACATAACTTTATGTAAAATCAAAAGGTAAAAAAAACTCATGGAAGAGTCAAAAACTCAAACTCAAAACAAAAAAACGACAAAAAAAACAAGAACGCATATTCCTGTTGAGGGATATAAAATTGAGCAATTAAGAGAACTTCCTTTAGAAGAGCTTTTAGTTATTGCAAAAGAACTTGATGTAGAAAATCCACAAGAACTAAAAAGACAAGATTTAATGTTTAACATTTTAAAGTATCAAATTGATGCAGGTGGATTTATTCTTTTTACTGGAATTTTAGAAATAAAAGAGGGTGGATTTGGTTTTTTAAGAGCAATTGATGGAAACTTCTCTGATACTTCAAATGATTCTTATGTATCTGCAACTCAAATTAGAAAATTTGCTTTAAGAACAGGTGATATTGTTACAGGACAAGTAAGACCTCCAAATAAAGATAGTGAAAAATATAATGCATTACTTAAAATAGAAGCAATTAATTACTTACCTGTAAAAGAATCAAAAAATAGACCTTTATTTGATAACTTAACTCCATTATATTCAGCAGACAGATTTACATTTGAGTATGATTCAAATAGAATGACAGGTAGAATGCTTGATTTGTTTGCTCCTATGGGTAAAGGTCAAAGGGGACTTATAGTTGCTCCTCCAAAGACAGGTAAAACTGAATTACTAAAAGAGTTAGCTCATGGAATTACTAAAAATCATCCTGAAGTACATTTAATGGTATTACTAATTGATGAAAGACCTGAAGAGGTAACTGATATGCAAAGAAGTGTTAAAGGTGAAGTTTACTCTTCTACTTTTGACTTACCTGCACAAAATCATGTTAGAGTTGCTGAGATTGTTATTGAAAAAGCAAAAAGACTAGTTGAAATGAAAAAAGATGTAGTTATTTTACTAGATTCTATTACAAGGTTAGCAAGAGCATATAATACTGTAACACCAAGTTCTGGAAAAGTACTTTCAGGTGGGGTTGATGCAAATGCATTACATAAACCAAAAAGATTCTTTGGTGCTGCTAGAAATATAGAAGAGGGTGGTTCTTTAACTATTATTTCAACTGCACTTATTGAAACTGGTTCAAAAATGGATGAAGTTATCTTTGAAGAGTTCAAAGGAACAGGTAATAGTGAAGTTGTATTATCTAGAGATGCAGCAAATAAAAGGGTTTATCCAGCTCTTGATATTACAAAATCTGGAACAAGAAAAGAAGAGTTACTTCTTTCTCCTGACATATTACAAAAAACTTGGATTTTAAGAAATGCAATTGCATCTATGGATGAAGTTGAAGCGCTTAAATTCTTATATTCAAAAATGAAAAAGACTAAAGATAATGAAGAGTTTTTCTCTTCAATGAACGAATAGTAAAAAGGTGTTTGATTTTCAAACACCTTTTTTTATTTTACTTAACTTTCGCACCTAAAACCAAGCAATTTTCCAGTCACATCTCTTAATAGATCAATGATAGCTGTAAAATCCTCATTTCTATTGACAACTTCTTCAATTTTTGCAATCTCATCTAAAATAGCTAAAAATGCTTGCATAGCTATTGCTAGAGTATGAAGTTCACATTCTAAATCTTTAAACAATCCACCAATTGTTTTAGGTTCATTGCTGATACGATTTATATAGCTAACAACATTGTATGTAAAAAAAGATAGTGTAATTCTGGCTATCAAAGCTTCATAGATTCGATTCTCTTCTTTTCCGAATCCAAAGTGTTCACGAAGTTCTTTATACCCTTGTTCTATATCCCATCGTCTTTTATAAATATCTATAATCTCTTCATCACTAAGTATAAGATTGGTTGATACGATTGGTATTAAATTCTCTTTTGTTTTTATAAAAACAATTTTTAATTTACCAGCTTTTTTATGTTCAACTATGGTTGAAAAATACTCAAACTTTATCTTTTTGCCATATTGACCCATCTTGATAGATTTAAGCTTTTTAAATTTGTTATAGATGCCATCAAGGGTCTTTTTCTCTCCTGTAAAATTCCATATCCTGTCATTGTTTACCATTCTTGAAATGACTTGCAATCCAAGTTCATTCATAGTTTCTATAAATACAGGTTTAGAATACCAGCTATCTACAAGCAGATAATCTGCATATATACCACTAGCTACTGCTCTTTTAATCATCTCTATAGCAATTTGTGATTTCCCTTTTAAGCTTTCCAATCTTCGCTTATGTGCATTGGTTCGATGATCAATAATATTTGTAAACTCTTCTATCTTTACCCTTGCATAACTGTTCATAGCAATTGCAAAGTCCAACATAAAATTTGAATAACCATCACTATAGTTTAGTGATACAACATTTACACCTCTGATTTTTCTCTTTGCTTTATTGCTCCAAAGGTTGTCACAACTTCCCTCTATATTTTTACCAACTTTATCTTCAACAGTATCATCAAGTATAAGAACTCTTACTAGCTTTGAATCTTGCACTTTATGAAGTAGTGATAAGATCTTTAAAGAACTAAGAGATAATAGTTTTCTCCAATTATAAGAAGTATTGGAAAGTAATCGATAATATACATCTTTTTTGAAACTATCATTACTTTGATCCATAAAGGTTGATATTTTTTTATTCATAACCAGCATATATACAAAATGTAATACAACCATATGAACAGCAACTCCCTCTTTTTTAGAAAAATTGCTCTTGGTTAAAATAGTTTTCATATTTAACAAACGTAATGTTTCATAGATTGGATTTTTTAACTTATCGTTTATAATACCGATGATCTTGGATTCTATCTGCATTCTTACCCTTTAATATAATAGATATTATAGCTAAAAGTGCCTATTTAAGGGCTTTATTGAGAGTTCAAAATAGAAAAATATCATAGAAAAACAACTAAATTATTTTTATGTCAACAAGGATAAGATTATTAACTAAAGGAGTAATGTTTTAGGGAGATTTAGCTACAATTTTAATCAATTTAACGTGCGAAAGTTAAGTTATTTTAACAAATTAGTTATTTCTTTTTTGATATAATCTTGCAAATTTATCATAAGGTTAAAGTTGAAAGTTGGTGTATTTGATTCTGGACTTGGTGGATTAACTGTTGTTAAAGCAATAACTGAAGTTTTACGAGGTTCAGAGATTTTTTATATTGCAGATACTGAATTTGCTCCTTATGGAGAAAAATCTGTAAATCAAATACTTAATAGATGTGATTTAATAACTCAACATTTAATTTCCAAGTATGATATTGATGCTTTAGTTGTTGCTTGTAATACGGCAACTTCTGCAGCGATTAATCATCTAAGAGAAAAGTTTAGTGATATATTGATAATTGGAACAGAACCAGGTATAAAACCTGCAATACTAAATACTAAAACTTCAAAAATAGGAGTGCTAGCAACTCCTGCAACTTTAAAAGGAAATAAATATCAGCTTTTAGTAAATGAATTATCTTCTATAAAACAAGTTGAATTATTTGAGTGCGCTTGTATTGGTTTAGTTGAGCAAATTGAAAATGATGAAATATCTTCAACAAAAACTTATGATATGATGAATAATTGGCTTAGTCCCATGAAGGATAATGGTGTTGATACTATAGTGTTAGGTTGTACACATTATCCTTTAGTTAGTAGTGTAATTAAAGAGATTATGGGTGATGAAATAAACTTGATACAAACAGGACAAGCAATAGCAAATAGACTTCTTAGTCTTAGTTCTAAATTGGAACATCAAAATAGTGGTGATTTGATAATTGACATTTGTCATACTGGAAAAATTCATAAAAATTTAGTAGAAAAAATTTTAGATAGTAAAAATATAAATATTAGGATGTGTGAGATATGAGTGAACAAATTGAAAAAAGAGTTTTAGCTTTAAAGTATAGACCAAAAAGGTTTGAAGATTTGGTAGGTCAAAGTACGGTTTCTCAAACTTTATCCTTAGCTCTTGATTCAAGTAGACTTTCTCATGCTTACCTTTTTAGTGGACTTAGAGGAAGTGGTAAAACAAGTACAGCTAGAATTATGGCGAAAGCACTTTTATGTACAAATGGACCTACTTCAAAACCTTGCGAGGTTTGTGATAATTGTGTTAGTGCAAATTCAAATAGACACCTTGATATTATAGAAATGGATGCTGCTTCAAATAGAGGTATTGATGATATTAAAGATTTAATTGAACATACAAAATATAAACCAAGTAGTGCTAGATTTAAAGTATTTATTATCGATGAAGTTCATATGCTTACTACTCAAGCTTTTAATGCTTTATTAAAAACTTTAGAAGAACCTCCTGGATTTGTTAAATTTATTTTAGCAACAACTGATCCATTAAAATTACCAGCAACGATTTTAAGTAGAACTCAACACTTTAGATTTAATAAAATTGCACAAAATGACGTAATCCATCATTTATCTCATATATTAAATGAAGAGAATATTGATTTTGATAAAGATGCATTAGAAATATTAGCAAGAACAGGACAAGGAAGTTTAAGGGATACTTTAACATTATTAGACCAAGCAATAATTTTCTCAAAAGCAAGAATTACAACTTCAAGTGTAGTTGATATGCTTGGACTTATTGATCCTACAGTTATGGATAATATTTTCTCTGTTGTATTAAATAAAGGTGATATCAATCCAATTTTAAAAGAGTTAGAGGTTTATGAAGTTTCTCAAATTTGTGATGAAATGACTATTTACTTAAAAGATAAAATGCTAAGTAAAGACCCGAGATTTGATTTATTACTATTTGATAGATTTTTTAGAGTTTTAAGTGATGCAAAACATTTATTATCAATAAATTCTGATAGTGGATTTGTATTATTATTAACATTAATGAAACTTGTTGAAGCAACAAATATAAAAACTATTGATGATATCATAAATCAAGTACAAAATATATCTGTAAAAGAAACTACAACAGTTATTACTCCAAGTGTAACTCCTACGGTTCAAGAATCTACTCCAAATGTACAAAAAGAGATTGAGCCAACACCTTTCGTAAAAGAAGAAATTAAAGCTCCAATTGAGCATGAAACAAAAATAGAAGAACCAACTGAGGCAGATTTAGCAATGGCTGAAAGTGTGATTGATTTAGGAGTTGTTGATGCAATTGAAACTGTTAATCCTTTTGAAGAGGAACAATTAATACAAGCTCCTCAAAAAGAAGAACCAAGAAATGACTTTTCAACTCCATTTGATGCTACACCTTTTGATGAAGAACCTACACAAGATAAATTAACACAAGAAAAGCCAGTAGAACAATTAGTAGAAAATATTGAGCCAAAACTTGAAGAAAAAGTAGAAGAGAAACTAGAAAAAGAGGCTGAAGTGAATTCAAATGAATTAGTTCAAGAGCCAATGGAACAACAAGTGAAAGTAAATCATAATGAAGAAATTGAAGTTGTGGCACTTGAAAGTTTTGAAGATGATCCTTCACTTGAGTTATATGAGCAATTAACTGCAAAGATTTATGATAGAGATTTTGCCCTTGGAGAGTGTTTTGAAAAAAACTTTATATATAATGGTTTTGAAAATAGAAAATTAAATATTATTTCATATGCCCAAGATGATGATAGAAAATTTTTATATAAACATTTTGGTGTAATTAAAACATTTGCACTTGATACTTTTGGTCATGATATTGAACTAGACTTTAAAAAGGAAGAACCCTCCGTATTAGAAGAGAAAAAAACTGAATTAAAAGTTGATGATTCATCAAAAGATAAAAGTTATGATGAAAATAATTCCAATGATAGTGGTTCTATGATTGAAGATATTGAAGTTGGTTCAGGTTGTGTTGCTGATATGCAAAAAACTTCTAATCCAACTCTATCTCAAAGAGAACTAGAGCTTAATGATATTATAAATTCAAAAATGCTTGACAAAGCTAAAGAGTTACTTGATGTCAGAAAGATTACAGTTAAAACAAGAAGTTAAATTATTAACTTTTTATTAATTGAAAATCGATAAACTATTGATTAAATTCAAAGAAGGAATATAAATATGAATAAAGTTTCAAAGTTACTAACTCTTAGTACTTTACTTGCAACAGCATTAGTTGCAAATGATAAAAATGTAATAGAATTTGAAAAAAATAGAATTTCTCAAAATCCTAATGTAAAAGTTGAAGAAATCACAATTAATACTAAAAAAGAGTTACCAATTTCGGGTTGGAATGGTTATATTTTAGATGTTAAAGCTAAAGTAGGAGAAAAAGACGTAAATGCAAAAGATATAGTTTTTTCTGATGGTAGATATATAGCTTTAGATTTAATTGATTCAAAAAATGGTAAATCTTTAAAAGATTTAGTTACACCAAACTTAACTTCTAAATATTATGATAAATCAAAGTTAATTGCTGGTAATCACAATGCCAAAGATAAAATTGTTGTATTCTCAGACCCACTATGTCCATTTTGTATGGACTATATACCAGATGTAATTAATCATGTAAATAAAAATGCTGATTCAATTGCTTTATATTACTATCATTTCCCATTATTAAGATTACACCCAGCAGCAGGTCCTTTATCAAAAATAATGGATGTAGCAAAGCATAAGGGAATGAAAGATGTTGAGTTAAAAACTTATAAAGCTGATTGGGATAAATATTTCACAAGTAAAACAACGGATGAAAAGAAAATCTTAGAAGCGTTTAACAGTGAATTTAAAACAGATATTAAATTGAGTGAAATTCAAGATAAAAAGGTTCAAGACTTAATTAAAAATGATATGAAAATGGGTGAGGATGTTATGGTTCAAGGAACACCTACAATTTTTGTAAATGGTATAAAAGATACTATGAAAGTTAAATTTTTAGAACTTGGAAATAAATAAAAAAGAGGAAAAATGGATAAACTAGTAATTGCAACAAGACAGAGTAAATTAGCCTTATGGCAAAGTGAATATATAAAAGCAAGACTTCAAGAACAATACCCAAATATGGAAGTTGAATTAAAAACTTTTTCAACTAAAGCAGATAAGATTTTAGATGTACCATTGGCTAAAATTGGAGGTAAAGGGCTATTTACAAAAGAGCTTGAAATTGCTTTATTAAATAAAGAAGCAGATATTGCAGTACATAGTTTAAAAGATGTTCCAGTTGAGTTTGAAGAGGGCTTTGTATTAGCAGCACTTACAAAAAGATTTGACCCAAGAGATGCACTTTTAAGTGAAAAGTATTCATCTTTTGAAGATTTACCAAAAGGTGCAGTGGTTGGAACTACAAGTTTAAGAAGAAGACTTGAGATTATGCTTCAAAGACCTGATATTGAATTAAAAGATTTAAGAGGTAATATTAATACAAGAATTGCTAAGTTAAAAGCTGGTGAGTATGATGCAATTATTTTAGCTGCAACTGGTGTTCAAAAACTTCAAATTGAGGATGAAGTTAAATATTTCGTACCAATTAGTACTGATATTATGATTCCTTCTATGGGACAAGCAACACTTGGTATTGAGACTTTAGATAATCCGCAGTTAGTTGAGTTATTATCTTTCTTAAATGACAAAAATGCTGTAATTGAATCAACAGTTGAAAGAGCATTTGTAAGAACATTAGAAGGTGGTTGTCAAGTTCCAATTGGAGTAAAAGCAACTATTATTGATGATAAATCAATTAGAGTTCAAGCAATTGTAGGAATGCCTGATGGTAGTGAAACTATTAGTGAAGATATAACTGCAAGTATTGATAATTATGAAAATATTGGACAAAATCTAGCACAAGTATTTATTGACCAAGGTGCAAAAGAGTTACTTGCAAGAGCAGAAGAAATAGCTTTTAAATAAATTCATATATAAGGAGAGATTTATGAGAATTAATGTTGAAGATACACTATTTTGTTTAGTTGATGTACAAGAGAGATTATTCCCTCATGTTATAAATAATGAGCAAATTGAAAAGAATTTACTAACTTTAGTAAAGGGTTTAAAGGTTTTAGAAGTTCCATTTATAGTTAATGAACAATATAAAAAAGGTATTGGTGAAACAATTCCATCGTTAAAAGAGTTAGTTCAAGAAGACCCACATTTTGAAAAAACTACTTTTTCTTGTTGTAAAAATGAACCAACAATGGATGCTATTAAAAATGCTGGAAAAAAATATGTAATTGTCGCTGGAATTGAGACACATGTTTGTGTTTTACAAACTTGTATTGACTTATTAGATGCAGGTTTAACACCAGTTTTAGTAACTGATTGTGTTACTTCAAGAAAACAAAGTGATACGGATATGGCAATTCAAAGATTAATTCAAGCAGGAGTTGTACCAACAACATATGAATCAATTTTATTTGAATTAACATTAAATGCTAAAAATCCAGTATTTAAAACTATTTCTTCATTAGTAAAATAGAATTTTTTCTATTTTACTATAGCATTTTTTCCTGCTTTTTTAGCTCTATACATCTTTTTATCAGCTAGATTAACAATATCAGAATAGTTTTCAAACTTTTTATCAAATTCAACTAATCCAATACTTAATGTGATTTCACCATATTTTGTTGTATTAAACTCTTCAATTGTTTTATTCATAATTCTTGCAAGATATTCATATGAATAGTTTATAGGTGTATTTAAACTAATAATACAAAACTCTTCACCACCTAGTCTAAAAATATAATCAATTGCTTTTCTTGAATGATTTTGTAAAATAGCTGCAAATTTTTTTAAAACAATATCTCCATCATTATGTCCAAATGTATCATTAATAGTTTTAAAATTATCAATATCAATATAAGCAAGTGTTGCTTTGATTTTATCTTTTTTTATTTGTTCAAAAATATCTGAACAAACTTTTTGAAAATATCTTCTATTATATAGTGTAGTTAACCCATCTGTTATTGATAGCTTTTCTAATTGTTTACTAATAATTATATTTTCATTTTCTAATTGAATCCTTTTTATCTCAGTTGCAATTCTTTTAGCAAAAATCATAAGAGTTTCAAATAAATCTTTTTTTATTGATAATTTACTTAAGCTAAAAATATTAATATTTCCAATGGTATTATTATTTTGATCTACTATGGGTATTTTAGATAAATATTCATTTGTTTTTTTAAAATTATAAGTTGTGGAAAAAATATTCTGTGTTTTTTTTAAGTCATCTTTTGTAATTGTTATTTCTTTTGCATTAAATATTTTTTTTATCTCCAATGCTGTTGTTTTAATGAAATCTTTTCCTATTTTTCTTGAAGTTGAGTCTACTAGTGATAGAAGTATTTTATAATTGTTAAAGTCAGTATTAATCAATGTAATCTCTTTAATAAAAAATTACATTATGTTATCTAATTTTATTTGATATAAGGTTTAATTACCCTAAATTTAATTAGGGTAATTAATGTAAAATAATTATTTAATTATTATATATCCATTGTACCAGCTGGAACATGTACATTTCCATCCATGATAATTCTTGCACTTCTACTCATAGAAGCTTTTTCAACCACATATTTATCACCATCTTTAGAAATAGTAGCACCTACTTTAATAGCACCACTTGGATGTCCAAATGTTACAGTATCTCTCTCACCACCACCAGCAGCAAGATTAACTAAAGTTCCTGGGATTGAACCTGCAACACCAATAGCAACAGAAGCAGTTCCCATCATAGCGTGGTGTAATTGTTGCATAGATAATGCTCTTACATGTAAATCCATCTCACTTGCTTTTACTTCTTTACCAGAAGATGTTATAAAGTCTTGTGCAGGAGATACAAATGCAATTTTTGGTGTGTGTTGTTGAGTTAATGCATCACTTGCATCTTTCATAACACCCATTTTTAAAGCACCTGCAATTCTGATTTTTTCAAATTTTTCTAATGCTTCTGTATCAGAATTGATGTCACCTTGAAGCTCAGTTCCTTTGTATCCAATCTCTTCAGCATTTACAAATACAGTTGGAATACCAGCCGTTATCATTGTAGCTTTAAGAGTTCCAACTCCTTCAACTTCTAAATCATCTACAAGATTTCCTGTTGGGAACAACTCTTCGCTTGGATCAACTGGCTCAACAAACTCTAATACAATTTCTTCAGCTGGGAAAGCAACACCATCAATTTCATAATCACCCATTTCTTTAACCATCCCATTTTCCATTGTTACATAACAAAGAATAGTTTTTTTGATGTTTGCTTGCCAAATTCTTACACAACAAACTCCATTTTCAGGAACATTATCAACTAAACCTTCATGAATAGCAAAAGGTCCAACAGCTGAGCTTAGGTTTCCACAGTTTCCACTCATATCAACAAAATCTTTGTCAATTGCAACTTGACAGAAGTAGTAATCTACATCATGATTTGGAACATTAGATTTTCCTACTAAAATAGCTTTAGAAGTAGATGAAGAAGCTCCCCCCATTCCATCCATTTGTTTTTTATAAACATCAGGAGAACCAACAATTCTTTGAAGTAATTTATCTCTTTTTGCTGGATTTTCTTGAGCCTCTTTTGGTAAATCGGCAATATTAAAGAAAGTACCTTTAGAAGTACCACCTCTCATATATGTAGCTTTAACTTTAAACTGTGGTTGATAAGCCATGTGTTTTCTCCTTGTTTTAAATAAATATTCGTTAAAAAAATCTTTTGATTTCTTTAACAAATATTTTAAGGGCATTTGCCCTTAAAATTTAAGATGTTAGTTTGGATTAGTTTCCTGATGCAACAACATCTTTAGCGAATTTTTGTAAAATACCACCGTTTTTGTAAACATCAACTTCAGCAGAAGTATCTAATCTACATAAAACATCGAATTTAACAACTTCACCATTTGCTCTAGTCATAACAACAGTTAAGTCACATCTAGGAGTGATTTCACCTTCGATATCAAATACTTCAGAACCATCAATATCGTAAGTAAATCTAGTTTCACCATCTTTGAATTGTAATGGTAATACACCCATTCCAACTAAGTTAGTTCTGTGAATTCTTTCAATTGACTCAGCAATTAATACTTCAACACCTGCAAGTCTAACACCTTTAGCTGCCCAGTCTCTAGAAGATCCTTGACCATAGTTAGTACCAGCGATGATAATAAGTGGTTGTTTTCTATTGTTGTATGTTTCAATAGCTTCCCACATTCTAGATTCAGTACCTTCTGGCATAATCTTAGTTAATGAACCTTGTTTAACATTTCCATTTTCATCTTTAACCATTTCGTTAAATAGTTTTGGATTTGCTAATGTTGCTCTTGAAGCAGTATTATGATCCCCTCTGTGTGTTGCATAAGAGTTAAGGTCAGGAATTGGAAGACCTTTAGAGATACAGTACTCACCAGAAGCTGAATCAGGTAAAATAGCATTTGATGGTGATAAGTGGTCAGTAGTGATATTATCAGGGAATACACCTAATGGTCTCATACCTTTTAATGCTGGCATTTGCATATATTCATCTTCCCAGTATGGTGGTTTTTGAATATAAGTTGAGTTTGGATTCCATTTGTAGAATGGCTCAGCTTTAACACCTTTAATTCCATCTCTAGCAAACATTGGCTCATAAATAGCATTATACATTTCAGGTCTAACAAACTCTTTTTCAATTGCATCAATCTCAGCATCACTTGGCCATAAATCAGCTAATTTAATGTCATTACCATCTTTATCTTTACCTAAAGAGTCATTTTCAATATCAAATCTAACAGTACCAGCTAATGCATAAGCAACAACTAATGCAGGAGATGCTAAGAATGCTTCTTTTACGTATGGGTGAATTCTACCATCAAAGTTTCTATTACCTGATAATACAGCAGTAGAATAGATATCTCTATCAATAACTTCTTGTTGGATTTTTGGATCTAAAGCACCTGACATACCATTACAAGTAGTACATGCAAAACCAACTACACCGAATCCTAATTTTTCCATTTCAGGTAATAATCCTGCTTCTTTTAAGTAAACTTCAATAACTTTTGAACCTGGTGCTAATGAAGACTTAACCCATGGTTTTCTAGTTAATCCAAGCTCGTTTGCTTTTTTAGCTAAAAGTCCTGCAGCAATAACGTTTCTTGGGTTTGAAGTATTTGTACATGATGTAATTGCAGCAATTAAGATACCACCATCTGGAATTAAATCACCTTCTTGAGTCCACTCTTTTACAATACCTTCTTCTTTTAAAGTAGAAGTTGGAACTAATTTGTGAGGTTTAGATGGTCCTGCTAAAGATCTAGTTACTTTAGATAAGTCAAATTGAATTGTTCTAGCATAAGTTGCATTTTCAAATTGATCTGCCCATAAACCATTAGCTTTTGCGTAAGCTTCTACTAATTGACATTGTTTCTCTTCTCTACCTGTTACTCTTAAGTAAGAAATAGTTTGTTCATCAATAGCGAACATACCTGCAGATGCTCCATATTCAGGAGTCATATTTGCAATTGTAGCTCTATCACCTAAGTTAAGGTACTTAATACCTTCACCAAAGAACTCTAAGTATGCAGAGATAACATTGTTTTCTCTTAAGAATGAAGTCATTGAAAGTGCGATATCAGTTGCAGTAATTCCTGGTTTTCTTTCACCTACAATTTCAACACCAATAATTTCAGGAACTCTCATATATGAAGGATTTCCTAACATTACGTTTTCAGCTTCTAATCCACCAACACCAACAGCGATTACACCAAGTGCATCTACGTGAGGAGTATGTGAATCTGTACCTACTAAAGTATCTGGTGAAGCGATACCATCATTTAAGTGAACAACTGGAGACATTTTCTCTAAGTTGATTTGGTGCATAATACCATTACCTGGAGGAATAACATCTACGTTATTAAATGCTTCTTTTGTCCAGTTAATAAAGTGGAATCTATCTGCATTTCTTCTATCTTCGATATCTCTATTCTTTTGGAATGCATCTGGATCAAATCCACCACACTCTACTGCTAATGAGTGGTCAACGATTAATTGAGTTGGAACAACTGGGTTAACTTTATCTGGGTTTCCACCTTTTGAAGCTACTGCTTCTCTAAGTCCTGCAAGGTCAACAAATGCAGTTAATCCTAAGATATCGTGACAAATAACTCTTGATGGGAACCAAGGGAAATCTTTGTCTGTTCTTTTTTCAATTAATTGAACTAATGAATCTTCTAAATCTTCACTAGGACATTTTCTAATTAAGTTTTCTGCTAAAACTCTTGAAGTGTAGTTTAGTTTTTCAAATGAACCAGGAGTAATATCTTCTACAGCTGATTTTACATCATAATACTTAACACCATCTACACCATCAAGGTCTTTAAGATATTTTTCGTTTGTCATATTTATATCCGTTTTTTAATTTTAAGGTTGCTTCCTAATTTTGTTTACCAACAGTGAAAAAATTTGTTTGGAATTTATCCACTGTAATGTGGCGCTAATATATTCTCAAACAGTCTCAAAAGAGACTATTTAAGATTCTTTTTTAATAAGTTTAGATTACTTTCTATCTTCTAAAGCAACAAATTCTCTTGGCTCTACACCAATGTACTCAGAACTTGGTCTGATAATTCTGTTGTTTGCTCTTTGTTCAAATGCGTGAGCAGCCCATCCAGCAGCTCTTGACATAATGAATAATGGAGTGTAGTATAATCTTTCGATTTCCATGTAGTGGTAAATTAATCCACCGAAGAAGTCGATATTATCTGGTAAACCTTTTTCAGCTTTTACTTTGTCTCTAATTGCTTTTGCAATATCAAATAATTTAGGGTCAGAAGTTTCTAACTCTTTTAATTCGTTTGCTAATTCAAATCCAACTGGAGATCTTGGGTCGATTTCTCTATATACTCTGTGTCCGAATCCCATGATTTTTTCTTTTCTAGCAAATAATTCATCAACTGATTTTAATGCATGATCAACATCATCAAACTCAAGAACGAATTTAATAGCTACTTCATTAGCTCCACCATGTAAGTGACCTTTTAAAGTACCAATACCAGTAGTCATACAAGAGTAGATGTCTGATAAAGTTGAAGCAGTAATTCTGTTTGCAAAAGTAGAAGCATTAAATTCATGCTCAGCGTATAAAGTTAACATAGCATTCATAGCTTTAACTTCTACATCTAATGGTTTCTTCTCTTTTAATCTTTCTACGATGTAACCTGCAATTGTAGTTTCTTCAGATGCTAAATCAATTTCTTTTCCATTTTTGTGCCAGTGGTGCCAGTATACTAAGAACGATGGGAATGCTCCTAATAATCTAGTAATTTTTTCCATTTGGTCAGAAAAGTCTTCTGCTTCAGGTTCAACACAACCAAGTGCAGAAGTAGCAGTCTTCATAACGTCCATTGGGTGAGAAGATGCTGGAATTGATTTTAATACATTCTTAACAGAGATTGGTAATTCTCTACCTTGAATAATTTTTCTTTGGAACATTTTTAATTCGTGTTTGTTTGGTAATTCACCAACTAATAATAAATATGCTACCTCTTCGAAATCTGCTTTTAAAGCTAAATCTGCGATATCATATCCTCTATAGTTTAATCCATTTCCTAAACCACAAGTACAAATTGCTGATTGACCAGCTGTAACACCTGCTAAACCACTCATATGTTTCTCCTTATTTATTTTAGTTCTTATTAAATTTTAGTTTTAAAGTAAAGCTAATTATTTAGCTTTACCTTTTGAAAATAATTCGTCCATTTTTTGCTCATAATCATGGTAACCTAACATATCGTAAAGTTCCATTCTTGTTTGCATAGTGTCTAACACACCTTCTTGAGTACCTTTGTCTCTTAATTCTTGGTATACATTTAATGCAGCTTTGTTCATTGCTCTAAATGCTGATAATGGGTAAAGTACCATTTCAATACCAACTGAACCTAACTCTTCAGTAGTAAACATTGGAGTTGCACCGAACTCAGTAATGTTTGCTAATACTGGAACAGTCATTTGGTCACAGAATTCTTTGTACTCTTTTAATGTATGTACAGCTTCAGCGAAGATTGCATCTGCTCCAGCTTCAACGTAAGCTTTTGCTCTTGCAACTGCAGCTTCTTGACCTTCAGATGCGTGTGCATCAGTTCTAGCAATAATGTAGAACTCTGGGTCTAATTGCATTTTAGCATCAACTGCAGCTCTGATTCTGTCACACATTTCTTCAGTTGTAACTAATTCTTTATTTGGTCTGTGTCCACATCTTTTTGCAGCAACTTGATCCTCAATGTGAAGCCCCGCAGCTCCAGCTCTGATGAATTCTTTTACTGTTCTAGCAACGTTAAATGCATGTCCCCATCCAGTATCAGCATCAACGATAACTGGTGTATCACAAATAGAAGTAATTCTTCTAATGTCAATACATACATCTTCAATCATAGTCATACCTAAATCTGGTAAACCATATGATGCATTTGCAATACCTCCACCTGATAAGTAGATAGCTTTGTATCCTACTCTTGTAGCTTGTAATGCTTGGTATGCATTAATAGTTCCTACGATTTGTAAAGGAGTTTCTTCCTTTAGTGCTTGTCTAAATTTTTTTCCTGCGCTCATACACATCCTTTAAATAAAAGTTGACTTTCATTATACATAATTCGTACACTTAATTAGTGTATGATTTTTGAAAGATAAAACACAATTTTTTTTATAAAAAAACAATAATGTACAATATTTGTTTTTATGGGAGAAAATGGTACAATTATTTAACTTGAAACTAAAAGGAAGCTTATGACTTATAAAAATGCAATTGAGAAATTTATTGAAATTTTTCAACGTTCAAACTTGAGTATTTCAAAGTTTGCATCACTTATAAGTAAGGATAGAAGAACCGTAACATCGTGGATTGATAATGTTTCTAATATTGAACCTAATGAGGATGTTAAGAACAAGATTTGTCAAGTTTTTAGATATCCTGATTATATATGGGAAGAGGGATGTAATGGCGAAGAGTTTATTAAATCAATTACTCAAATACCACAAAAAGAGGTAAGAATTCTTGATGAGGACTATTATGGACGTTTAAAATACATTATGGATATGGAAAAAAATAGAAGGTTTGTTATTCAAGCTCAATTTCCAGGACCTATGTATAGGGATTCTGCTGTACAAAAAGTGTACAGAACTACAACAAGTAAAGATATAGAAGATTTAAAGCAAGAAAGAATTAATCAAATGCTTAGATATGATTATGATACAACAGAGTGGTATTCAATTAAATCTGTATTATCATTTTGTTTTGCAAGTATTGGAAACTTTTATACAAAAGATGAAAAAATTAAAATTTTAGATTTGATGTATGAACTATTTAATAACAACTATAATAAGAAACTTTTTTTATTTGATTCTTTTTCTAGAAAGATATATGGAATGGAAACAACATATATATCAATAAATGTAAAACAAAAAATTCTATTTTTTAAATCACCAATTGAATCTGTATTTATTGAAATTAGAAATAAAAACTTAGTTGAGAGAATGCATAAATATTACTCTTCTCCAATTGAAGCTCCCTCTCATGTTAATTTTTTAGAATCTGTTAAAATTATAAAGATTTTACAAGATGCATTAAGATATAACAATGATATAAAACAAGCTTATGAGATGATAAATAGACAAACTGATTATGGTGAATTGTTCTATAATAACCTAAGTTTTGATTTACAAAAAGAAGTTAGTGAACCTAAAACTGGTCAAAAAAGAAATTAAAATAAAGAGGATTGATGTTTAAAAGTAGATTTATATTAAGTATTGCAGTTGCTACTTTTTTTGTAGGTTGTACTGTAAAAGAAGAAGTTATTAAATATGATAATAAAAAAGTTCAAGCTAGTTCTGAATTAAAAAAAGAAGTTAAACAAACAGTAGAAGTTACTAAGCCTTTAGTTGTAAAAAAAGAGTATAAAGTTAGCCAAAATGAGAAAGATTTTTTAGATATTTTAGAAGATGATTCTTATTCTTCTCTTTGTGGAAGTAAGAATAAATATAAAGAGATTAAAGCTTTAGAAAATAGTGAAGAAAAGACTAATCTTATAAGTGAGCTTTTTGTAACTTATGTTGAAAACTTAGCTAATTCTTGTATTGATGTAAAAGATTTCCAAAAAAAATTATCAGCTAAAAAATATGATGAAATGAATCAAGACTATGAAGTATATTTAACAGATATTAAAAAAGAGGAAATTTTAAATAAATTTAATAGTAATGAAATTAGTGTAAAAGAGATTTTAGATTTATACGCACCAAAACACCCAAACTTTTTTAAATTTATTGAGGCTTTAGATAAAAATAGTTTAACTACTAATGAATATAAAAAGTTGAAATTAAATATAGAAAGATTTAAATTATTAAAGTATCAAGGTAGCGATAATTTTATTCAATTAAATGTTCCTTCAACTGATTTTACTTTTTATGAAGATGGAAAAGTTATAAAAAATTTTAGAACTGTTGTTGGAGAAAAAGAGAGTCAAACACCAGTTTTATCAAGTAACTTTAACTATTTTGTTATAAACCCAACATGGAATATTCCTGATTCTATTGCTAAAAAAAGTATTATTCCTAAAGCTTTAAAGGATAAAAACTACTTAAAAAGCAAAAATATTGTAATTAGAAAAAACTATAATTTAGATTCTCAAAAAATTAAATTTAGTGATGTTAATTGGAAAAAGTATTTAAAAAAAGATGTAAAATATATTCCATATAAATTTATTCAATTACCTTCAACTAGAAATGGAATGGGAAGATTAAAGTTTTTATTTAAAAATAAGTATGCAGTTTATATGCATGATACAATTGGTTCATGGAGATTTAAACATAAAAATCAAAACTTAAGATTTGCAAGTCATGGTTGTATTAGGTTGGAACATCCTTTAGGATTAATGCAATATATTACTACAAATTACACAAAACATAATTATAGCTATACAAAAGGTTTATATGATAGTTTTAAAACATCTGGTATAAGTTTAAGCAAAAAATTACCAATTCATCTAACATATATTACTAGCTATATAAATAATGATGGGAAAGTTTCGTTCTATAAAGATAGATATGATTATGATAAAATTCAGAAATTGAATTATAATTTATAAAATTAATAAGGAAAAATTTTGAAACAATATTTAGATTTATTACAACATATATTAGATAATGGTATAACAAAAGAGGATAGAACAGGAACGGGTACAACTTCAGTTTTTGGTTATCAAATGAGATTTGACTTAAGTCAAGGTTTTCCTTTAGTTACTACAAAAAAAACTTTCTTAAAAGGTATTATTAGCGAGCTTTTATGGTTTATTGAAGGTAGTACTGATGAGAGAAGACTTGCTGAAATTCACTATGGTGATAAAGCGGAAAATTTAGTAGGTAAAAATACAGTTTGGACTGCAAATGCTGATGCACAAGGTAAAGCTTTAGGATATACAAACACTGATACTATAAAAGAGCTTGGTCCTGTTTATGGAGCTCAATGGAGAAGTTGGAAAGGTGCAAATGATAAAGCTTATGACCAACTTGCTGATGTTATCAATCAAATAAAAACAAATCCAGATTCTAGAAGAATTATCTTAAATGCATGGAATGTAGCAGAGATTGAAAATATGGCACTACCTCCATGTCATACATTTTTCCAATTTTACGTAGCAGATGGAAAACTATCTTGTCAACTTTATCAAAGAAGTGCAGATGTATTTTTAGGGGTTCCTTTTAATATAGCTTCTTATGCACTTTTAACTATGATGATTGCACAAGTTTGTGATTTAGAAGTTGGAGATTTTGTTCATACGTTTGGTGATGCTCATATATATTCAAATCATATGGAACAAGTAAACTTACAGCTTAGTAGAACTCCACATGCATTACCAACAATGAATATCAATCCAGATATTAAAGATATTAATGATTTTAAAATGAGTGATTTTGAACTTGTTGGATATACTTGTGATGAACCAATTAAAGCTGTGATGGCTGTATAAGGATAAAAAATGAAAATTTCAATGATAGTTGCATATGGAAAAAACTGGGAAATAGGTCTAAATAATGAAATGTTATGGCATATAAGCGAAGATTTTAAAAACTTTAAAGCTATTACTTCAGGACACCATATCTTAATGGGAAGAAAAACATTTGAATCTATAGGAAAACCTCTTCCAAATAGAACTTCATTAGTATTATCAAATAGTGGGTTTGAACATTCAGGTGTTCATACTTTTAGTGATGTTCAAGAGGCATTTAATTTTGCTAGAAAAAATGCTGAAGAAGAACTATTTATAATTGGTGGTGCTAATATTTATGAATCATTATTTCCATACGTTGATAAAATGTATTTATCAGAAATTGATTTTGAAGGTGTTGCTGATGCATTTTTAAAACCAATTGATTTTTCTACTTGGGATTTAGAAGAAGAGAGATCTTATGATGAAATTATTGAGCATGGAAAAGTTAAATCACCTGCTTGGAAATTCAAAGTTTGGGTTAAAAAAGACTAATCATGAAAATAGTACTACTTGATAGAGAAACTTTAGGTTCTGATGTAGACCTAAGTGTTTTTGATAAATTTGGTGAGCTTATAAGCTATGATATTACAAAAGAAGACGAAACTTTAGAGCGTGTAAAAGATGCTGATATAGTTATCACAAATAAAGTTGTGATTGATTCACACATTATGGATAATTCAAATCTAAAACTTATTTGTATAAGTGCAACTGGAACTAATAATGTAGATTTAGTTCATTCAAAGAAAAAAGGAATTGAGGTAAAAAATGTAGCTGGGTATTCTAGCTCGTCTGTTGCTCAAGTTGCTTTTTCTATGATTTTTCATTTTGTATCTAAACTTGATTATTATAAAAAATATGTAGATGAAGGTAATTGGCAAAAAAGTGAAATCTTCACTCATATAGATGCACTATTTCATGAACTTGATGGTAAAAGAGTAGGGGTTATTGGACTTGGTGATATTGGAAGAAACTTTGCAAAAAAAGCTAAGGCTTTTGATTGTGAAGTTGTGTATTACTCTACAAGTGGTAAAAACTCAAATAGTGAATATAAAAGAGTAGAACTAGATGAACTACTAAGCACTAGTGATATTATCTCAATTCATTGCCCTTTAAATGAAGATACAAAAGATTTATTAAACTATGAAAATATGAAAAATATCAAAGATGGTGCAATACTTCTAAACCTAGGTCGAGGTGGAATTATAAATGAACCAGATTTAGCAAAAATCATAGATGAAAAAGAGATTTATTGTGGTATTGATGTAGTATCAGTTGAACCAATAGAAGAATCAAATCCACTATTAAAAGTGAAAAATAAAGAGCAACTATTGCTTACTCCACATATAGGGTGGGCAAGTATAGAAGCTAGAGCTAGACTTATAGAATTAGTTGCTAAAAATATTGAAGAGTTTATAAAATAATAATATAAGAAAGAAAAATATATAATTTTTTATGTTAACAAATATAGAAACTCTTCTTAGAACTCTTTACAATAATAGACTATTTTTTGAAACTCTTTTCGAAAAAAGAAATCAAATTGTCAAAATATCTGAATTAATAAATGAAAAAATAGATTATGAAAAAATACAGTATTTTAATGAAGTAGAACTAGTGTCTTTAAGCGATGATTTAATAGAACTAGATGATAGATTAATAGAGTTCTTTGAAGAGTTTCTTGATACCTCAAGAGATATAAAAATTGGTGCTATAGATGATATTTTAGAACATCTTGTTTTTCATATATCAAATGTAAAAGAGATAAAAGATTATGAAAAAACAAAAAATGATATTAAAAAAATTAGAAGATATTTAAAACAAATACCTCTTTTAATACTAAAAAATATAATACAACTATCTCATCATATAGGTTTAGTATATAAAACCCAAGAGGATTTTAAATCTAAAATAAACGCTTTAGAGTTTCATAAAACAAGAGTTGAAAAATTGATAATTATAAAGCAAAAAGTACAAAAGATTTTACTTTTAGAAGAGATTTTTTTTGTAAATTCTTATGACAATGAGATACTACAACTTCAAAGAGATTTAAAAATAAAAATGCATGATTTATCTTTATCTTTGATTGCTTTACAAAAAGAGGTTATAGAGTATATTAATAGAAGTATAAAAAAAGTATCTTTTTGGCAAAAAGTTATAAGGCTAAAAGAGTTAAGAGATAATTTTGAATTAAAAGAGAAAACAGATATTTTAGTTTTATGTGAACAAAATATGCCTTTGAAGTTCTCAAATTTAAGCACAAATTTTAAAACAAACCTAAATCATGATTTGATTTATGACTCAAACTATCAAGATATAGTCAAAAAACTCCTAAAAAATAAAAAACTTAAAAAAGTTGAACAGAAATATGCTTCTAAAATTGATGAAGAGTTTTTAAATTCTCAATTTGAACAAAAATATATTATAGATACAGATAGATTAAATAGTGAATTTTTAGCTACAAACTATAATCTTTTTGAGTTTATTTTATATAAAAAGTTCAATGAAAATTTAGATGATGAGCAAAAAATAGAGCTATTTTGTAAGATGTTACTTTTGTATGAAGAGAGTTATGTTTTGCAAAACTCATATCAAGTTTATAATGGTTTTAAATATATTATGGTTTATGCAAAATAAAAAAAGGTGTTAACAT
This sequence comes from Malaciobacter pacificus, assembly GCF_004214795.1. Lineage (NCBI taxonomy): Bacteria > Pseudomonadati > Campylobacterota > Epsilonproteobacteria > Campylobacterales > Arcobacteraceae > Malaciobacter > Malaciobacter pacificus. The sequence goes on along the minus strand of NZ_CP035928.1, from coordinate 2,224,033 downwards.
GTTAGTTCCAAATAGAACAGATGAGATTTTTGATATTTTAAAATCAGGTAAATTTTTATGTGAAAATTATCCTGAACCTACTCATAGAAAACTTTATTCAATTGTTTATGATAATTATGACTCACTTTATGAGTATTTTTCATATATTGGATATATTTTAAATAAAGAGCAAGATTACTTTTATTTTTCTAAAGAGGAAAATAAATTTCAAATTGAAAACAAGTTAAATAATATTATAAAATTTATTGATTTACTTGATTTTATCCTAGAGTATCAAAATGATTTTTCAGTTGGATATAAAGTATCTCCTTCACAATTATTAGCATCAATAAATGAGAATACTATATTAAAAAATAAACTTTCAAAACTAGATAAAAGAGATGTAACACTTTATCAAAAATGTAAAAAAATTCTTGATGATTTTGTAAGTAAAGGAGTTATGGCAATTGAGAATGAGGAAGAAGAGATATATTTAACTCTAAGCTCATTTAATTATATTCAAAAGTTTTGTGAATCAATAAAAGAGGTAACTAATGATTAAATTAAATCAAGTAGTTTTTATAAATAGTGCCTCTTTTGATTTTGCAAAAGTACAAATAGAAGGAAATACACTTTTTTGTGGAGCAAATGGAGTTGGTAAAACTACTATATTAAGAGCCTTATTATTCTTTTATAGTGCAAATAGTAAAAGACTTGGTATAAATCAATCAAAGAAAAAGAGTTTTCATGAGTATTATTTTGAAAGTTTAAACTCATATTTGATTTATAGATATAAAAATATTCATGGTATAAATTATGTGTTACTTTATAAAACTTCACACTTCTCACCTATAAAATTTAGATTTTTTAGTTCTTACAAAGAGATAGATTTACAAAAGTTATTTATTGAAGATAGTATTGCTTTAAATATTGAAAAAGTTATTGCAAAAATAAGAGAAGAAAAAATAAATATTTCAAATGTAATAGCAAGTGCAAAAGAGTATAGAGATATTTTATATGGACAAACAAGAGAGTATAAAGAGTTTGCACTATTAAAAGCAAATCAAAGTTTTAATCAAATACACAAAACAATCTCAAATATTTTTATAAATTCAAAACTTGATTCGGATGTTATAAAAAAAAGCTTAGTAAGTGATATTGATGATTTTATACCAATTGATTTACAGAATATTTCTTCAAATTTGAGTAGATTTTTAGATGATATTGAAGTTATAGATGAGTATGAGAAAAATGAAGAGAACATAAAATCTGCAATAAAAAATTATAAACAATATTTTGAAAAAGAGCAATTCTTAAAAGATGAATCAAAAAAATTATATGCAGGATTTAACTACTCTTTAGAAAGGCAAGATATTCTAAGTTTAGATATTCAAAACTTAGAAAACGAGATTGAAAGTTTAAATAATAAAAAGAAAAATCTAAAAATAGTAAATGATAAAAAAATTCAAAAACAGAAAAATGAACTAATAATTCTAGATAATACTATTAAAGAGTCAACTAAAAGACAAAATTTTTACAAAGATAAAAATATAGAGAATCTTTTACAAGAGCAATCAAATGAAACTATTTATAAACAAAAACAAAACTCACTAAATGAGGAGATTTTAAGCCTAAGCAAAAAAGGAGAAGAACAAGCCAAAAGTTTTGATAATCTAATAGAAGTAAAGTCAAACGAGACAAAAGCTTTAATAAACAACATAGAAAGAGATAAAAATATTTTAGAAAATGAGTTTTTGAATTTAAAAGAGAAGTATCAAAAAAATAAAGAACAAAAAATAAAAAAAGAGGAAGAAAAATACAATCCTATTTTTAATGAGTTTGAAGCTAAAAAAGAAAGCTTAGAAAAAAAACTAAATGAGATAAATCTAGAAATAAATACAATTTCTTTAAAAGAATTTTTAAAAGATGAAAAAAATATTATCAAAAAAAATCTTGAAAATTATAAAGATAAAATATCAACACTTAATTTAGAAATTCAAAAATCAAGAAATAGTCTTGAAAAACTCGATTTTCAAATCCAAAAAGAGCAAAATCAAGCAGATAAAACTATTGATAAATTTGCATTTTCTTTTAATGAAATAAAAAAAGAGAAAACAAAAGAGATAGAGATTTTAAGAAAAAGATTAGATATAGATGAGGATTCATTTTTAAAGTTTTTAAATGATGAAAAAACTCCAAATTTAACAAAAATAACAACTCTTTTAAAAGATGAGATTCTTTTTTCAAAAGATTTAAATCCAAAAAAAATAGATAATAATTCAACTTTATATGGTTTTGATATAGATATAAAACTTGATAACTCTTATGATGAAGAGTTTATTAAAAGAAGTATAGGAGAAAAAAATATATATTTAGAAAATGAATTATTAAAATTAGAAAAAGAAAAAACAAAAATAAATCAAGATTTGGAAAAATCTATTTCTAAGATTTATAAAGAAAAAAGTGAAATAAATAAAGAGATGGATAAGAACTCAAAAGAGTTAAATAATTATGAAACAAAGCTTTTAAAAGAAAAAAATAAACTTGATATTTTAATAAAAAAAGCAAGTGAATTAAAAAATGAAAAACTAGCAGAATTTAAAATAAAGAAAGAAAATTTAGAATCCGATTTAAAAAAGAACAAAGAAGTATATGAAAATTTAAAAAAAGAGTATCAAAATAAGAGTCAATCTATAAAAACAAACTATACAAAGGAGATAAATCTTCTGATTTCTCAAAAAAATGAAAATCTAGAAAATTTAAAATCAAAAGAGAATATCTTAAAAAATGATTTAGAGAAAAGCATAAATGAGTTAAAAGTTTTAAAACAAAAAGCTTTAAATAAAAGTAGAGTTGATACAAAAACTTTAAATCAAAAAGAGAAAGAGTTAGAAAAATTTAGTTTAAAACTTAAAGATATTGAACAAAACCGTGAAATGGTTTTTGGATATAAAAAAGATAAAGAAGAGTACTTTGATAAAGAAAAACAGATTAAACAAAATAAAAAAGAGTGTGAAAGTAATATAAACGAATTTCAATTAAGATATGAAAAAGAACTAAAAATTCTAAATGATGATATATCAAAAATTACTTTAAAAATAGAAAAATTAAATAAACAACTAGACGAATATAAAGCAAATATTGAAGAATATGAAAAAATTAAAAGTGGAAATTTTTACGAAAATATCAAAATATATTTTGATGATGAGTATAAAATAGATGCTTTTATAGATATTTCAAATATGCAGGCTATTTTATATAGTATAGAAGATGAGTGCAATAAGGCTATAAAAGAACTAAAATCAAATCTAAATAAAATATTTTCAAAGTTTAAATCGCAAAATGTGCTAAATCTTAATGCCCCAAATAGTTTAGAAAAAGAAGAATTGCTTCAAAATACAAAATTACTAAAAGAGTTTTATGAACAAAATAAAATAAAATACTTTAAAGATACACTTTCAAGTACTTATTCTATGAGTTTAAGTTCATATACAAAACAAATCTCTGATTTACTTGATGCAAGTGGAAAAATAAAAGCAACAATATCAAAAATAAATCAAAACCTAAAAGATTTGCAAAATATAAATGTTATAGAAAAAGTTGAATTAAAACATGAAAAAAGTGATGATAAAATTGTACAGATTTTAGAAGAATTAAAAGATGAATACAATAATAACAGCTTTGTAAATGAAGTGAATTTATTCAACCCACTTGGGGCTGATAGCAGCTTTAATAATCGTATCTTAAAGCTTTTTAGAAAACTTAATGAATATCTTTTCAAATATAATAAAAAAGAAATTTTAGACTTAGAAGATAGTTTTATTTTAGAATTTCGTGCAATTGAAAATGGACATGATACAGGATTTGTAAGAGTTTTAGATGATATTGGTTCAAATGGAACAGATGTGATGGTAAAGGTTATGGTTTATATTGCTATGTTAAATCTTTCAAGAAAAAGTGCTCAAAAAGATAAAAATGAAGAGATTTATTTACACTGTATTTTAGATGAAATAGGAATATTGTCTCCTAAATATTTAAAAGAATTGATAAGCTTTGCAAACTCACAAAAAATAGAATTTTTGAATGGAGCTCCTGATGAAAAAATTGTAACAACATACAAAAGAGTATATTTGTTAAATACAACAAAAAATCATAAAACTTTAGTAAATGAAATAATTTCAAAGATATAAAATGAAAATATCAAGTGCAAAAATAATAAAAAAATTAATCTTAGAGAATGAGTTAAATGCAAGTGAATTAAAAGATAAAAAACTTTTAGAAGAATTAATACAAGAGCAAATAATCCATCTAAAAAGATTAAGTACAAGAAAAGCGAAGATAATACTTTTATATAAAGATAGATTAAATTTATTTTTAGAAAATAAATACAAAATAAAAAATCTAAATGAGTATATAAATACGATAAATAAAAAAGAGATATCAAGATCAGAACTATCTAAAATTACAAGTAATACAAAATCAAAAAAAACTAATGTACAAAAGGGTATTTATCTAAATAGTTTAGAAAATATTGAAATTATAGTAGATAATGAAAAAATACAAGTAAATTCGATACTAAATGGCTCAATTTTTATAAATCACCTATCAAAGATAGAAGTAAATAAAGATATTCTGATAGTAATAGTAGAAAATTTTGAAAACCTATTACAAATAAAAAAACAAAAATATCTATTTGAAATCTATAATAAAAAAATACTATTTATTTTTAGAAATTCAGCTATTTACGAATACTTAAAATATTTTGAGAATGAAATAATATATTTTGGAGATATAGATTTAGCTGGTATTTCAATATATTTAAATGAAATTAAATCCAAAATTTTAAATCATTCATCTTTTTTTATTCCACAAAATTTAGAAGAGTTACTCGAAAGTGCAAATTCAATCTTGTATTTTAACCAGTATGATAAGTATAAAAATCTTAAAAGTGATGAAAAATATTTAGAAAACTTAATTGCATTAATTAATAAATATAAAACAACCGTAGAACAAGAAGTATTGATATTAAATTAAGATGTAATAAAATACTTTGGTTTAATTTTATTTTTTATTATTTGTAATTAAATCAATTACCCCTTAACTGAAATTTTGATAATATCAGTGCATGAATAACAAATACAAAATACTAAAAGAGACTTTTGGACATGATGGGTTTAGAAGTTTTCAAGAAGAGGTTGTCGATACTATTTTAAACAAACAAGATGTATTGACAATCTTACCTACTGGTGGTGGAAAATCACTTTGCTATCAACTTCCAACATTACTTATGAGTGGAGTTACTGTTGTAATCTCCCCACTTATTGCACTTATGCAAGATCAAGTAAAAGCTTTAAATGATTTAGATATTAGTGCAGAAATGATAAGTTCATCACAATCAAATGATGAAAATAGTTTTACAATGCAAAAGCTTTTAAATAGGGATTTAAAGTTTATCTATGTAGCTCCTGAGAGATTTACTTCAAATGAGTTTGTAGGAGTTCTACAAAGAGTAGATATAAACTATTTTGTAATAGATGAAGCTCACTGTGTATCTGCTTGGGGTCATGAGTTTAGAGCTGAGTATAGAAATCTTGATAGATTAAAACAGTTTTTCCCAAATACACCAATTGCAGCATTTACTGCAACTGCTACAAAAAAAGTACAAGATGATATTTGTGCCTCACTAAACTTAGTAAATCCAAGACTTTTTAGAGCAAAAACGGTAAGAGATAATTTAGATATAAAAGTTGAACCACGAATAGTAAATGGTAAAACTCAAATACTAAACTTCCTAAAAGAGCATAAAGGCTTATGTGGAATCATCTATACCTTTACTAGAAAAGAGGCTGAATCAACTGCGCAGTTTCTAAGTGAAAGTGGATATAGCGCAAAAGCTTATCACGCAGGTTTAAGTCCACAGATTAAAGACGAAGTATATGAGGATTTTGTATACGAAAAGATTGATATAGTTGTTGCAACTATTGCTTTTGGAATGGGAATTGATAAATCAAATATTAGATTTGTTATACATACAAGCTTACCAAAAACACTAGAAAACTATTATCAAGAAATAGGGCGAGCTGGAAGAGATGGAGAGATGTCTTATGTGTATTTACTTTATTCTAAAAGTGATGAGGTAAAAAGAAAGATACAAATTCAAGAAGCAATAGATGATAGTTATACCCAAACTGGACTTGAAAAACTAGAAGCCATGTATAGATACTGTGTATCAAATAATTGTCGTCATAAACTAATAGCAAAGTATTTTGAAGATGAGATAGAAGATTGTGAAATTTTATGTGATAATTGTACAAAAGGTGAAGTTGAGCAAGTTGATGTAAGTGTTGAGGCTCAAAAGTTTTTAAGTGCAGTATATAGAAGTGAACAAAGATTTGGGACAAACCATATCATAGATATTTTAAGGGCTTCAAAAAATCAAAAGATATTAGAATTTGGACATGATAAGCTTAGTGTTTATGGACTTGGAGTTGATAAAAGTAAAAATGAATGGATAGCAATAGTTGATAAACTAATAGATATGCAAGCTTTGGATTTAGGTGAGTTTAGAGCACTGAAAATCACAGCTTTAGGTATGCAAATATTAAAAGGAAAAGAAAAACTGCTAATAGATAGTGATAAGTTAGGAATCGCTCAAAAGGTTGAACAAAGCGAAGAAGTACTTAGTTTTGATGAGCAATTATATGAAAGATTTAGAACACTTAGACGTGAAATAGCCCAAGAGCATGAAGTGCCAGCTTATGTGATATTTGGGGATAAGAGTTTAAAAGAGTTTGCTTCAAAACTTCCAGTTACTAAAGGAGAGATGTTAGATATAAATGGAGTTGGTTTAGTAAAGTATGAAAAGTATGGAGAGCCATTTATAAGACTTTGTAGTGAAATAAAAGAAGAGTTTAGTGAAAAACTAAAAGAAAAAGCACCACTAAAAAAACTAACAAAAACTTATCTTGATACTTATGAATTGATTTTAGAAGGTAATAGTGTAGAAGAAATAGCTCAAAAAAGAGACTTAGGAATTACTTCTATTTTATCTCATATCTCACTTTTAAATGAACATGAAAAAATACCAGATGAGAAAAAGCAAGAGTTATTACAACCGCTTCAAATACCAAGTGAGATAAAAAACTGGATAGAAGAAGGAATAAAACTTGATAGTTTAAAACAGTTAAGACAACACTTATATTTATACGAGTATTTATCAAAGGAATTATAATGATATATGAAAAATTTGAAGATATAGATTTTAATGAGCTTTATGTAAAACAAAAAGAAAAAACATCATTTAAAGCCAAAAATAGTGATGATTGGGATAAGAAAGCAGATTCAATGAATCAAAGAGTTCATAAATCAATTTATAATGAAGAGTTCCTAAATATCTTAAATCTAGATGGAATAGAAACACTATTAGATGTTGGATGTGGAGTTGGAAATTTATCTTTAAAACTCGCACCAAAGTTAAGTCAAGTATATAGTTTAGATTACTCAAAAGGTATGCTTGAAGTATTAAGAAAAAATGCTACTGAACAAAATATTACAAATATCAAAACGATAAATAGCTCTTGGTATGACTCATGGGAAAATATTCCAAATGCTGATTTAGTAATAGCTTCTAGGTCAATGGAAGTAAAAGATATGAAAGAAGCACTTACTAAACTAAATGATAAAGCAAATAAAAGAGTTGCAATTTCATATAAAGTTGGTGGTTCTTTTGTATCACAAGAGATATTAGATGTTTTAAAAAGAGAAATTATCAAAAAGCCTGACTATATTTATGTGCTAAATATTTTATACTCTATGGGAATAAATGCAAGTGTAAATTTTGTGCGAAGTGAAGGGCGAAATACAATATATACTTCAAAAGAGAAGTTTATTCAATCAGTTTCTTGGAGTATTGATGGGCTAAGTGATGATGAGGTTAGTAGACTATCAGAATATTATGAGGGTTTAGATATAGATAAGAAAAATGAGGCTGATTTTGTATATTGGGCAGTAATTTCTTGGGAAAAATGTATTAAATATTAAAAATGAGTCATTTGTGAGTCATTTCTTTGTTACAATGTTTTATTTTATAAACAGGGGAATATAATGACGAAAATCTTTTTTTCTATTTTGTTTGCTTTTTTAGCAGTTTCTTTAAACGCAAAAGAGAATGAAACTTGGCTATACAAAGGGAACTCTTTGTCTTTTGGTTGTTTTACTTTTCAAGATGATTTTGTGGAATCTTATCCAGATTATTACCAAACACAGTTTAGATTGAATAAAGCCTATGAGGATGATTTTACATCTAATCCAGGAAAATATTTTGAAGGAAATATTAACTGGTATAAAAAGCAAGCTTATGGTATAGATATTGAAAGTTACGGATATGGATTAGCTGCAGTAAATTTAAAAGAGTGTTTATCAAAAAAACAAGACTTTTTAGAAGATTATCAAGTTAGAGAATGGTTGTCAAAAGATACTTGTAAAAAATTAGCACCTAATCTTGATGCAACTTGTAAAAAAGCTGCTTATGTAGTAGTTATGAATAAATATGGTGGTTCAGGAAATAGAGCTTTTATGTATGTATATGGAGAGTTTGATAAAGATGGAGAGACGTTTATTGTTCCATTAAAAAAATTTAATCACTATAAAGATGCAGATAGATTTGTAAAAAATGAAAACAAAAAAAGAGACTTAGTTTCATCAAATGATAGTATTGATTTAAAAACATCACATGAAATTGTTGGTAATAAGCTTATTTTAACTGTAAAATCAAAAAATTTAGTTGATAATGGAAAAGGAGGAATTTCTATCTCTTTCCCTCAATTTCAAACTACAAAAAGAATAATCAAAAGTGAAAAAATAGGTTTTGATAATGTTAACCTTTATAAAAAAGGTACAAAGATTTGGAATAGAGAAATTAGAAAAACCGTTAGGTCTTCTTATCTTTTAAGTGAAGGATGGACAAATAAATGGAGAGCTAATGAAGAAAAAATTATTAAACTAGTAGTTGATATAAGTAATTTAGATAAATTAGTTGTTCATGTTAGAAGTAATATTATTAATGGTAAAAAAGAGTATGTAAATCCAGTTGATTCTACTTATTATAATCAGCAAGGTTACTATGACAAAATTTTAAATATCTCTTTAAGATAGATACTAAAAAAGATAGAATGAATTTAACTTTTTGAGTTAAATTCATCTCTTCCAAAGAAGTTTGTTTTATTTGTATCAACAACCATTCTTTTAGCCATTTCATGATTGATATTTGCAACTTCTAAAGTATTTTGAGCTCTTGTAGCATTTTCTTGAGTTGATTTGTCAAGTTGAGCAACTGCACTATTAATTTGCTCAATTCCTCTTTCTTGCTCTTTTAATGAATTTGAAACTTCATTTATAATTACTTTTGTTTTATCGATATTATCATTGATACTTGTATATTCATTAATCATATCATTTGAAGCTGTTTTACCTTGTTTTGTAACTTCACTAGCATCATTAACTAATTTTTTGATTTCACTTGCAGCTTCTGCACTTCTACTAGCTAGATTTCTAACTTCTTGAGCAACAACTGCAAAACCTTTTCCAGCTTCACCAGCAGTTGCAGCTTCAACGGCTGCATTTAATGAAAGAATATTAGTTTGGAATGCAATTTGGTCTATAACAACAATTGCTTCTTCAATTGCATTAGTTTTTTCATTAATTTTATCCATTAATGAAGCATTCTCTTTTGCATTTGAAAAACCTTTTTCAATAGAACTACTTAATTCATCTGAGTAAGTTAACATATCATGTACATTTTTATTATTGTTAATAACTGTACTTGTAATCTCTTCAATTGCAGCAGCTGTTTCTTCTAATGTAGCAGATTGTTGGATTACACTATTTCCTAAAGAATCCATATTTGCTTTTAGTGAATCAGAGTTTGCATTTAATTTAGTGTTATTTTTTAAACTACTAAGAAGCATTTTTGATATTTTGATATTTACTTGATTAATTTCATCAATTAACTCTTTTAAGTCATTATTGTATTTATTTTCTATTTGGATTGTAAAATCATTGCTATTATATTTTTCCATGAAATTTTTTATTGAATCAATTGTTTCTCTAAATTGATTTAGAGTTGTATTGATATTTGTTGCAATTTTTTGAAGTTTTTCATTTGAAGAAGTACCTTTAACTCTTAAATCATACTCTCCTATGCTTGACTGATAAGATACTTCAAGTATCTCATCTAATATCTCTTCATCATAATTATCAATTCCCTTTTCTTCAATAAAAGTCTCTTTTTCTTCTTTTTTATTATTTATGAAGTTTATAGAGATCATAGAAATAACAGCAATTACTCCAAATAAAATAGATAATGTATCTTGATTTGAATTAATTAAAACTATTATTGTAGATATAATAGCAATTAGTGATAAAATTAATAAGTTTTTGTTCATTTATTTTTCCTATAGTATATTTAACTGATGTGCTAAATCTGCTGCAATTCTTTCATAGTTTCTAACTGATAATAGCCTATTTTGACCATTTATACCAACTTGTGTTACATCCTCTTTTGAAAGAGAAATAATATATTCTAATTTTTCTCTTATTGAGTCTTCATCAAAATTTACAAACCAAGCACTAATATTATCTTCAAATATAGAGTTATTATTTTCATTATTACTCATAATACAAGGAATAGCACTAGAGTAATAATCTAAAACTTTCATAGGTGTTGAACTATTGAAGAGTTCAATATCAGGTAAAGCAGCTAATCCTATATCAGCTTTTGCAATCACATCAAGTAACTCTTTTCTTGTTTTTGTTTCAAAAATCTCTATATTATCTTTTAATAAAGAGTATTCATCAAGTAATTTTTGTAAATATTCTGGGTCTTTTGTGGAAATCATAAGTTTATAGTTAGAACTATTTATGTTTGAAAAAGCCTCTAAAATAGTTTCAAATTCTCTTAACTTATCTAATGTACCTGCATAAAAAAATCTTTTTTCACTACCAGTATGTTGAATATTCTGTGTTAAATTATCAGGGTCAATAGCAGAAGGAATTACAAAGCTTCTTGTTTTTACATCTTTAAAATAATCATCTTTCATCTTAAAAGATGTTGGTAAAAAGATGTCACATTCATTGATTAGATTTATTTCAGAATAAGTCTTAACTTTATTTGAAATAACATCAAGTAAAGATTTTTTATTATTAGCTTCATCTGTTTGAAGTTTTGCAATTCTTTTTGGAAAGGATAATCTAAATCCAACTTTAAAGTTATATTCATTTTTCTTTTTTAATACTTCTTTTAATAAATCAGTACTATTTCTTACAACTACAAAATCAAAAGTAGATAAATCTATATCTGCATTTTCTAATTCTTTGATTAAATTACCTTTGAATTTCTCAGGAATAATTATTGTTCCATTATCATGAACTTCAATATCAAATTTATAATCAGAAAAAAATGTAGTTTGTATATCAAAATGTTTTGTTAAATATTTTTGAAATAAAGGGCCTATAAAACTATGATCTGTAAATTCATTTTGGTCTGTTATATATAAAAATTTACTCACTTTAACTCCTTTAATTTTTCCTAAAGATTTTAACACTAGATAGTTGCACGAAAAAAGCATTAATTAATTATATTCTAGTTATCATGGATTTATGAAAAATACAAGTGTAGAAAACATTGGGTGTTTTAAAACTATTTTAGACCCATATAATGGTATAACAATCGACTCTAAAGATTTACCAAAACAGATAGAAGAATTTGAGATAAACCTTGATTATTTAATAAATGAAACTATCAATAAAAGGTTTTTAATTTGGATTTATATACCAATTGAAAAGTCAGATTTTATAAAAATAGCTACTAACAAAGGATTCTTTTTTCACTCGTGTGCAGAAAATTATATTTTAGTTGTAAAGAGATTAAAACAAAATGCAATAATTCCAACAGCTGCAAATCATACTTTAGGCGTGGGGGTTGTTGTTATAAATGAAAATAATCAATTATTAGTTATAAAAGAAAGAATCTCAACTGTAGGCTATAAATTGCCTGGTGGTCATATTGATGATGGGGAGATGATATCAACTGCTGCTACTAGAGAAGTTTTAGAAGAGACAGGAATAGAAGTTGAGTTTGAGTCTATAATATCTTTAGGACATTTTTATCCACATCAATTTCATAAATCAAATTTGTATATACTTTGTAAAGCAAAACCCATTAGTCATGAGATAAATATTCAAGATAGTGATGAAATAGAAGATGCAAAGTGGGTTGATGTAGATGAATATTTAGTTGATGAAAATGTTCTTGATTATTCTAAAGCTATAGTAAAAGCTGCTATTTCAAATAAAAGTTTTATTAGAGAAAATGAAAAAGTCTTAAGTCATATAAATAGAGATTTTGAACTCTTTTTCCCTAAGAAAAACTAGAGAAAATCTCTAGTTTTTTAGTAAATACACTGGTTATTTACGTATTTTCCTTTTCTATCCATACAATTCATCTCTTCTTTTGAGATTCTTGAGAAGTTTGTAATAGATTGTTTACCATTTGACCATGTTGTAGTTGCATTAAAGTTATTCGTATTACCTTTAATATATGCATCTATTTCTCCACCATTTTTCCAGTCCATAAAGATTTTTTGTGTTGAATTATTATATTTCCACACAATTTTCTCATCTCTATCTACTTTTCCACTTCCAAAGAACTCAGCTGCATAAGCTGTATTATTTGCATATAATTTTATATATAAGTGATATTGGTCGTATGTTCTTTTATTATCAGTCATTTTATAATAACCAACAAAAGAGTTTTTATCTGCATATTTAACATTTACTGGTTTTGAGAAGTTAGCATTGTTGATTAAATCTACATTTAATCCACCACTTTTAATAATATGTGCTTCAACTCTTCTATTTTGGAATTTACCATTTCTTGTAGAATTTGATGCAATTGGAGCAAGTTCTCCATAACCAATAGCATAAATTCTATTTTCATTTACACCATGTTTTAGTAACTCTTTTCTAACTGATTGAGCTCTTTTTTCAGATAGATTTTTATTATATTTCTCTTTACCTTCTGAGTCTGTATGCCCTTGTATTTCAACTCCATAGTTATTGTTTTTTAAGTAGTTAGCTAATTTTTTAATTGGCTCTTGATACTGAGATTTAACTTTACTTGAACCTGAATCAAAGTTGATTTTAAAATTATAAACACCTGATGTCCAACTAGAATCTTTAATATTTAGTTCATCTGTAATTTTATCAAGAACTTCATTTAGTTTACTACCATCTTCAGCTTTGAAATATACACCTTTCCCCAAAACTAACTGTTTTAATTGATACTCAATTTTTGAATCAACAGAATAACCAATTACAAAAATATTAATTCTATCTCCAAAGATTTGTTTTAATCTTTGTGCTTCATAAACTGGATTTCCACCACAAGTCTCTTCTCCATCACTAATAATTACTATATTGATATTTTTATCAATATTACTCATCATCTGACCTGTTTTTCTAATAGACGCAGCAAGAGGAGTATTTCCATTTGGAATAATATTATTCGCAGCAGTGATAATATTGTTGAAGTTATTATTACTTGGTTCTACAAGTAATTTTGTACTATAACAACCATTTGAAAAGTTAACTAAACCAGCGTTAGTTTTTGTAGGGTCAAGTTTTAATGAAATATCTTTGATGATATCTTTGGCTGCTTCAATTTTAACCAAACCATAGTCATCTTTTCCGTTCATACTTCCTGATCCATCAAGAATCATTAAAAATACATCTTTATCAGAAGTATATTTCTTGTTAAAGTCTTTAAATGGGTTTAATTTTTGTAGTTCATTCATGTTTACATTAACACATCCTGTAAATACAAAAATTGCCAAAATAGACAATAAAAAGCTAATTTTTTTCATTTGTTTCCTTTGTCGATAAATTATACTAAATTATTCTATCTAAAGAATGTCTCACAAATGACTCATTTTTGAATTATTTTACAAATAAAAGTAACTAAATAGTATAATTTCTTTTTTAAATATTATAAAGGAATAAAATGAAAGAAATAATTTCAACTAATAAAGCTCCATCTGCAATTGGACCATATAATCAAGGTACATCTTTTGAAAAGTTAGTATTTTTATCGGGACAAATTCCATTAGACCCTGAAACAATGGAATTAGTAGGTGGTGATGATATTCAAGCTCAAACAAAACAAGTAATGGAAAATTTAAAAGCAGTATTACAAGAGGCAAACTCTTCTTTTGAAAATGTACTTAAAACTACTTGTTACTTATCTGATATGGATAATTTTGTAGCATTTAATGAAGTATATGCACAATATTTTCAAGCCCAAACTGCACCTGCAAGAGCAACTGTAGCAGTGAAAACTTTACCTAAAAATGTTTTAGTTGAAGTTGATGTAATTGCATTTAAAAACTAGAGTTTTTCTCTAGTTTTTTCTTCTTTTTTTGTTATATTTCCCTTTGAATTTATTATATTGAGTCATTTCTGAGACAATTATATGTTATTATTTAGTAATTAATATGATTATTGAGGAATAGGGTATGAAAAAAGTTTTAGGATTAGATATTGGTACAAATAGTATAGGGTTTTCACTAAATGAAATAAGTATAGAAAATGGTCAGACTATATTTAAAGAGCTTACTTCAAATAGTATAATTTTCAGTGAATATATAAAAGCTGAAGATAGAAGAGCTTTTAGAAGTAGTAGAAGAAGAAATGAAAGAAAAAGTAGACGAAATGGCATTGTTAGAAAACTATTAAGTGATTTTAACTTAGCTAAAAAAAGTATTGTTACAAAACCTATTAAATATTTTAATAAATTATCAAAAGATAAAGATCCATATATCTTAAGACAAGAAGCTGTAAATGGCAAAAATTTATCTAAAGATGATTTTACATTTTCTCTTTACTCAATCATAACAAGAAGAGGCTATTCTAATCAATTTAAAACTGAAGATTCAAATGATGAAGGAGTTATTAATGAAGCTATTTCTCAAAATAAAGAGCTTTATTTAAAAAATGAATTATCTATACCTTCACAAGTTTTATTAAATAAGAAATTTAATTTAGAAAAAAATGGTTTTACAAATATTGCCATTAGAAATAAAAAAGATAATTACAATAACTCTTTAGATAGAAACTTATGGAAAGAAGAATTAGAAATATTATTAGAATCACAAAAAGAAAATAAAGAGCTTTTTGAAACTATTGAAATATATGATAGTCTTAAAAATAAGCTTATAAATGGTGTAAATGAAAATTCAAAAGGAGTCTTTGAACAAAGATCATTAAAGAGTATGGAAGATATGGTCGGTTACTGTAGTTTTTATAATAAGTTTCATAGAAATCCACAAAAAAGAGTACTTAAATCACATATTTCGAGTATAGAATTAACTATTAGACAAAGAATTGAAAATTCTATTTCAGGTAATTTGATTTTTAATGATAAAACTGGAGAAATATTTACTCCAACAAAAGAACAAATTGATAACACAATTGAATTATGGTTAAAAAGACCACCTACAAAAACTATAAATACTAAAAATATTTTTGATAAAACGGGATTAAAAAATATTAAAATTGAAACTTTAAATAAACAAGATGAAACCGTACTTGATATTGGTATTCATGTACAGTTATTGGAAATATTTAAAAAGACTGATTTAGACATTTTTAAAACTCATAAAGATTTATATTCTAAAATTTTAAAGAAAATATTTTATTTTGTAAATAAAGAGCAAATTTTAAAAGAGATTAAAAAAATTGATGAAGAGAATCTTTTAAATGATGAAACAATTAAAGAACTATCGAAAGTTTCAAAAGGGATTAAAGATACATATGCATCATTTTCATTATGCTTTATTGAAGAAATTTTAGAAAAAATGAAATCAGGTAAAAATTATCATGATAGTTTAGCTGATTTAGGATATTTCAGAAAATATTTAAATATGGAACCTTACTCTTATTTACTTCCACTAAATCCTTCTGAAAAAGATTTAATTTGGCTTGAGAAAAATATTGAAAACTTCAAAAGAGAACATATTTTTTATCAGCCTTTAGTCTCTCCAAATGTAAAAAGAGTAATTTCTATTTTAAGAAGATTAATAAATGACTTAATATCACAATATGGAAAAATAGATAAGATTATTATTGAAACAGCAAGAGAATTAAACTCAAAAACTGAAGAAGAACAAATAAAAGAAGCTCAAGCAAATAGTAGAAAAGAAATAAAAGCTGCTGAAAAACTACTTCTATCAGATAACTGTGAATTAAGTAAAAAAAATATCGAAAGAGCAAGATTATTAATTGAACAAAAATCAAAGTGTCTTTACAGTGGAGAACCTTTAACTTTAGAAGATGCACTTGATGAACAAAAAACAGAAGTTGAACATTTTATCCCAAGAAGTAAGATATGGATAAACTCTTATAAAAATAAAATATTAGTTTTAAAAAAACATAATCAGGATAAATCGAATACGCATCCAATAGCATACTTAAAGTCAAAAAATAGTTGGGAAGAATTTACTTCAAGAGTAAAAAAAGAATTAACAAACACTAGTAAGATTTTTTGGCTAACTAATGAAGAAAATATAAATAAAAACTGGGAAAAAGAAAACCTTGAAGATAGGTTTTTAAATGATACTAGAAGTGCTACAAAGATTATCTCTAATTATTTAGAACATTACTTGTTCCCAAAACAAAATGAATTTGGGAAAGGTGAAACAAATCAAAATGTAATAAGAGTTACTGGAAAAGCTATAAGTGAACTTAAAAGACTTTGGGGTGTTGATAAAGTTCAACCTAAAAATGAAGATGATAAAAAAGATAGACAAACTAATTATCATCACACTATTGATGCAATAATAATTTCTCTTTTAAATGAATCTGCTAAAAAAGCTTTAAATGACTTTTTTAAACAAAATGAAAATGGATTTAAAACTAAAGAGATATTAGAAAAAATCAAAACTAGATTTCCAATCACAAGTGATGGAGTTAATATAGTAGAATTTATAAAAGAAAAAGTTAAGAGATATGAAAACAACGAGATATATATTTGCCCAGTAATTAAAAAAAGAGATAATGTAGTAGGATTTAAAGATGGAAATGTAAAACTATACTTAGATAAAGAGAAAGAAGAGTTTTATCAAATCGATAAAAAAGCTATCGATAAAAATCTTTTATTTGATAACTACGGAAAAGATATAAGTGATAAAGAGGTAAATAAAAAAGTTGAAGATTTAATCTCTCATTTGGATTTACCAAAACAAGAAAATATTAAAAATGCTTTATTAGAGTACAAAAATAAATTATTGATTACTAGAGAAAATATCTCAAATATTAAAAAAGAGATAATTGAACTAAAAGGTGCACTACCAAACAAAAAAAACTATGAAGATACAGAGCAAACAATAGCTATAAAAGATAAATTATTTAGACTAGATGAACTAAAAAAAGATAATGAGTTATTACAAAATGAACCTTGTTTTTTTATTACAAAAAAAGGTTTAAAACAAATAGTTAGAAATATAAAAGTAAAAACTTCAAGTGCCTCGAAAGCAGATAGTTTAATAATTACTGATAAAACTCAAAAAGATAGATTAAAAAGATTATCACTTGATGTTTACAAAGAATTAAAAGAAAAAGATATTCCATTTGTTGCAAAACTAAATGACACTACATTAAATGTGGATTTATTTAATACTTCAAAAGGTCAAGTTATAGGATTAAATTATTTTTCTTCTATAAGAAATAATATCCCACCAAAAATAAATGAAAAGAAAATAGCCCTTATAAAAGATTACGAAGACAAAATTACTATTCAAAAAGGTGATATCTTAGAAATTGAAAATCTAAAAGAGTCTACAAAAGAGTATTTTATTTTTAATGGTGGTGGTAATATTGCTGGTAGCAATAATAAGTTAGAGTTAAAGTCCTTAAATAGAAAAGAAGTAAAAAGAATTTTTATGACTTTAAATAAAGATACAATTGCAAGAAAAGTATTTATAAATTATCAAGGAGATATTTCCTATGAAGAGTTTAAGAAATAATATAATAAAATACTCTCATATCAAATGGGGATTTGATAGTCTGGTTAAAACAAGGGACGATTTAGTCCCGCAAAAGTTTTTTTATAAGCTCTTCTTTTTGAGGAGTTTATAAATGTCTCTTCAAAAACTATATATAAAAAACAAATCATATCTAAGCTACAAAAATAATCTAATATCTGTAAAAATTGATAATTTTGAAACAACAGTTTGTTTTGATGATATAGATACAATAGTTATTGAAAATCAGCAAACTACTATAACTTCAGCACTCTTATCTCAACTTACAAAATCAAATATAAATGTAATTTTTTGTGATAAAAAATTTATGCCAAGTTCAATTTTATTAGGAATAAATAAAAACAGCCGAACGACTAAAATACAAAAGTCTCAAATAATAGTTTCAAAACCAAAACTAAATCAAATATGGAAAGATATAGTTACCTCAAAAGTTAAAAATCAATCAAAGATATTAAAGAAATTAAATAAAAACTATGAATATATTGATTTATTGATTTCTAGAATAAAATCAAATGATAAAGAAAATATTGAAGCAATAGTTGCAGCTTATTATTTCAAAGAGTTATTTGGAAAAGATTTTTCACGAAACAATCCTGAAAATATAAACAATGCAGTACTAAATTTTGGTTATGCGATATTTAGAAGTTCTATTTGTAGGTATTTAATAGCCTATGGTTTAAATCCAGCGTTTGGGATTCATCATAGTAGTGAATTAAACTCTTTTAATCTAGCTGATGATTTAATAGAACCATTTAGACCAATAGTAGATAACTATGTTGCAAGATTTATAAAAGAAGATATGGACTTAAACTCTTCTATTAAAATAGCTTTATTAAAATTACTAGATGAAACTGTTATTTATGATGATAGAAATATGACTGTTTCAAATTGTATGAAATTGATAGTTGCAAATTATCAATCAATTTGTTTATCAAAAACTGAAGAACTAATTTTATTTGAATTATGAAAAATATATCAAAAGAAAGCAGGTATAGAAAAATGGTTTTATTCGCAATGTTTGATATGCCAACAAATACAAAAAAAGATATAAAAAAATATACAAAGTTTCGAAATAAACTCTTAGAAATGGGTTTTATAATGTTTCAATATTCTATTTATATAAGATTTTGTAAAAGTTTAGCAATTGCACAAAAATATGAGAAAAAAATTGAGTTAGCATCACCTTTAAATGGTTCAATTCGAGTAATAAAAATTACAGAAGCTCAATATAAAAATATGTTAGTAATAGAAAACTATAGAGAAAAACCTGAGGAAAAAGTAGTAAAACAAGTACAAACTGTACTTGTTTTTTAGTGTTTTAAGCCTTAGGAAGGCTACAAAATCGAAGCTTAAAGCTACTCTATTATATCAAATGGGGATTTGAGAGTAGATTAAAACACACAAAGGACACATCACAATGGATGATTTATTATATCAAATGGGGATTTGAGAGTAGATTAAAACCTTGATCTTTTGTTGTTCTTGGAAATTTAGATTATATCAAATGGGGATTTGAGAGTAGATTAAAACTAATCCACTAACCAAAGCATTTACAGCATTATTATATCAAATGGGGATTTGAGAGTAGATTAAAACTTATATATGTTGCTATCTCATCTGAGTTTATTATATCAAATGGGGATTTGAGAGTAGATTAAAACCATAGAATTTATCTCTTAGTGGCTCAAATTATTATATCAAATGGGGATTTGAGAGTAGATTAAAACTTAACTTTTTTACTATTCCTGCTTCATATCATTATATCAAATGGGGATTTGAGAGTAGATTAAAACTCAATAGTTTTCTATAATATTTCAGTGTTGATTATATCAAATGGGGATTTGAGAGTAGATTAAAACACCAGGCGTTGAATAGTTACAATGATGCAAATTATATCAAATGGGGATTTGAGAGTAGATTAAAACACCTTGAGACAGCTAAAACCGCTATGATGTATTATATCAAATGGGGATTTGAGAGTAGATTAAAACAACAACAGTTTCATAAGAAACACCTCTATAATTATATCAAATGGGGATTTGAGAGTAGATTAAAACTGATTAAATTTAGTCTCAAACGTATCAACAATTATATCAAATGGGGATTTGAGAGTAGATTAAAACTAACACTTTCTTAGGAAAAGGGACAATAGGATTATATCAAATGGGGATTTGAGAGTAGATTAAAACATATTGTTTTATTGCAATTATTACATCTAAATTATATCAAATGGGGATTTGAGAGTAGATTAAAACTTGCCTGCTCTAAAGTTAATCCAATAAGGATTATATCAAATGGGGATTTGAGAGTAGATTAAAACATGACTAAAGCAATTAAAAAATATATCTTAATTATATCAAATGGGGATTTGAGAGTAGATTAAAACGGCTTGAATATCCAAACCAAAACAAAGGAGATTATATCAAATGGGGATTTGAGAGTAGATTAAAACATACTCAAAAAACAAATGAACTTGAAAGAATTATATCAAATGGGGATTTGAGAGTAGATTAAAACAAGACCAGCATTCGAACCATTGTTCAAATTATTATATCAAATGGGGATTTGAGAGTAGATTAAAACAATTAGCTTCAAGTTGATTATATAAATTGCATTATATCAAATGGGGATTTGAGAGTAGATTAAAACAGAGATAATGCACTAAATGACTTAGAACTAATTATATCAAATGGGGATTTGAGAGTAGATTAAAACGGGTATGTTGTCCTGCTGTTAGCGAAATCAATTATATCAAATGGGGATTTGAGAGTAGATTAAAACGCAGGTTTTACAAATATACTAGATAAAGATATTATATCAAATGGGGATTTGAGAGTAGATTAAAACGCGATGCTCTTACTGGCTTAAGTCTTTGCAATTATATCAAATGGGGATTTGAGAGTAGATTAAAACAGTTAAAAGCGTATTTCTTAGAAGAGTTCAATTATATCAAATGGGGATTTGAGAGTAGATTAAAACTGTTAAAACTTGGGTGTGTTAATGTTATTGATTATATCAAATGGGGATTTGAGAGTAGATTAAAACCAGCATCATTTATAATCGTATAATTTACAATCTGAGGGAGTGTTAGAAATTCCGTGTCAATCTGATAAAATAATATCAAGGATTAACAATGGAACAGAAAATAGAGTTTGACTTCAATGAAGTTTTAGAACAATTTAAAAGTGGAAAAAATCTTACAGGTAAAGATGGACTTTTAGCTCCACTTATTAAACAACTTACAGAAGCTGCACTTGAAGCAGAAGTAGAATCGCATATTGCTAATGATGTTTTAAATGGTACAAAGAACCGAAAGAACGGTGTAAATAAAAAAACTATCAAGGGTTTATCTGATGGATCATTTGAACTTGAAACACCAAGAGATAGAAATGGCACATTTGAACCACAACTTGTAAAGAAACATCAAACTACAATCTCCAATGAAATAGAAGATAAAATACTCTCAATGTATGGCTTAGGGATGAGTTATACAGATATAGCCTCTCATATTGAAGAGATATATCAAGTATCTATTTCAACTGCAACAATAAGTACAATTACAGATAAAATAATTACAAAGGTAAAAGAGTGGCAGTCTCGTCCACTTGATACTATATATCCCTTTGTATGGCTTGATGCTATACATTATAAAGTTAAAGATGGTGGTAAATATGTATCTAAAGCTGTTTATACTATTTTAGGTGTCGGTATGGATGGTAAAAAAGATATACTTGGACTATATCTATCAGAATCAGAAGGAGCAAACTTCTGGCTTTCAGTTCTTACTGATTTAAACAATAGAGGTATCCAAGATATACTTATTGCATCTGTTGATGGATTAAAAGGCTTTCCTGAAGCTATAAAAACCATATTTCCAAAAACTGAGGTACAACTATGTATTATTCATCAGATTAGAAATTCAATACGATATGTAGCTTCTAAAAACCATAAAGAGTTTATGGCTGATTTAAAGCCTGTATATCAAGCAGTATCCAAAGAAGCTGCAGAAGATGCACTAATATTGCTTGATGAAAAATGGGGTAATAAATATCCTATCGTACTTCAATCTTGGCAAAATAAATGGGAAAACCTATCGGTGTATTTTAAATATCCACCAGAGATAAGAAAAGTGATATATACCACAAATATCATTGAATCTGTACATCGTCAGTTTAGAAAACTTACTAAAACAAAAGGAGCTTTTCCTAATGAAAATAGCTTACTAAAATTGTTATATATGGGTATAAAAAATGCTACTAAAAAATGGAATATGCCTATGTGGAATTGGAATCTAACCCTCTCACAATTAGCTATATTTTTCGAGGGTAGATTGGATAGTGAACTTAAAATTTAAGTTTGGGTGTGATAGGATTTTATCCTATCAGAATTATGTTGACACGGAATATTTAATGGTCTCCAATCTGAATCAGAAAATAAACTATTTTCTGATGGATTCTTTAATTCAATGCTCACTATGCTCTTCAATCATAGTTTGTATTTTTTCATAAATTGTTTTAGCATCTTCTTCTGAAATTTTATCCTCTTCAAGACCTTTTACAATATGCTCTAATTCCTCTAAAAAAAACTGCATCTCTTCAATACCATTTAGGTCATCTTGTGTTGCTGTGTTATTATTTTTTTTAACTTTTAATTCTTCGATATAATCCATAGTTTCTGGAATTATAGTTTCATCAATCATTGTTTTTAATTTTTCTTTTATATTTTCCATTTATTTCCTTTTTTTCTAAATTATTTAAGAGTCAATCCGACTCTTTGTTTTTCTAAATCTACACTTAATACTTTTATATTCTCTAAATTTTGATTGATACTTAGAACTTCACTTGGGTGATTTATTCTTTTTTGAGATATTTGAGAAATATGCAATAAAGCATCATTTTTAAGTCCAATATCTACAAATGCTCCAAAATCAGTGATATTTCTTACTATTCCACTTAGAGTGTAACCCTCTTTTAAATCTTCGATATTTAAAATATCACTTGAAAACTTCACTTGATTGAATTCATTTCTTACATCATATCCTGGTTTTAAAAGCTCAGAGACTATATCTTTTAGTTTTAAAGGTGTGGTATTTAGCTCACTTGCAGCTTTTTCAAAATCAACAATTTTTTCTAATTCATAGTTTTTTTGTAAAATATTTGTTAATTTATAATCTTCTGGGTGAATCCCTGTATTATCTAAAATAGATTTACCATCTTTAATTCTTAGGAATCCAACACTTTGTTCATAAGCTTTTGCTCCAATTCCTTTTACATCTAAAAGTTGTTCTTTTGAAGTGAATTTTTTGATTTTAGCTCTATGTTCTATAATATTTTTTGCTAAATTTTCACTAATTCCTGAGATAAAAGATAGCAGTTTATATGAAGCAGAGTTTATATCTACACCTACTTTATTTACAAGGTCAATGGTAATATTTTCCAGCTTTTGTGCTAACTCTTTTTGATTTACATCATGTTGGTATTGACCAATTCCAAGGGATTTTGGGTCAATTTTAACAAGTGCTGCCATAGGATCTCTTAATCTTCCAGCAATAGATATAGCACCTCTAATAGTTACATCAAGATTTGGATACTCTTGTGCAGCTATTTTTGAAGCTGAATACACACTAGCACCTATTTCACTAACAATTGCATAATTTACATCTAAATTCTCTTTTTTGATAAGTTCATCAACAAAATTTGCAGTTTCCCTAGAAGCTGTTCCATTTCCAATAGCTATAGATGATATTTTATATTTTTTGATTAATTCAAGCACTTTTTTTGATGAAGTTTTTATATCCTCTTTTGGTTTAGTTGGATAAATAACATCACTATCTAAGTAGTTTCCATTTTCATCTATAACTGCAAGTTTACAACCAGTTTTATATCCAGGGTCAATTCCTAAAATAACTTGATTAACTAAAGGTGCTGTTAGAAGTAACTCTTTTAAGTTTTTACCAAAAAGTTCTATGGCTTCTAAACTTGCTTTCTCTTTTAGTGTATTTATAGCTTCTCTTTTTAGGCTTGGAAGTAATAATCTTTTTAATCCATCTTTATACGCATCATATACTAATTCCTTTGAACTATTAGCATGTGATGGAATTTTATATTTTTTTATATTTTCTAAAATATGCTTTTCGTCAATATCAACTTTTATTGATAATTGTTTTTCATTTACTGCTCGCAAAATGGCTAAGACTCTATGAGATTTTATATATTTAATTTTTTCACTAATATTTGTAAAGTTTGAATATACACCATTTTTATCAAACTCTTTCGCCTCTTTTGTCTCTAAGATTCCCCAATTTGAGATTAAATTTCTAATAATCTCTTTTGATTTAAAATCATCGGCATATCTTTGGGCTATTATATCTTTTGCACCATTTATAGCATCATCAATAGTTTTTATCTCTTTATTTACAAACTGTTTTGCCTTGTAGTTTATATCTTCTAGGGAGTATTTCATAGATTGGATTATATTTGCAAGTGGTTCAAGTCCATTTTCTATAGCACTACTTGTTCGTGAAGATTTTTTATCTTTAAATGGTGTATAAATATCTTCTAATGCTTGAATTGTTTTTGCATCATTTAGGTTTTTTTGAATCTTTTCACTTAAAAAGTTTTTCTCTTTTAAAAGATTTTCTATCTCCTCTTTTCTTTTTAAGAATTTTTGAAAATAGTTATATGTTTCTTCAAAAACTCTAAGCTCTTCATCACTAGCTCCACCTGTATAATCTTTTCTATATCTTGCAATAAAAGGTATTGTACAACCTTCATTTATAAGATTTATTATGTTGGTGATTGATTTTGTAGATAAGTTTGTCTTTTCTTCAAGTAAAACTATTAAGTTATTAGTCAAGTTCTACTTCCTCAAAATCACTTCTAGTATTTGAAATAGGCTTATTACTCTTTGCTCTTACTGTATAAACAAATGATATTTTTGGAGTATCTGTACTATTTTTACTTGCATGGTGTAAAGTCTTACAATGAAATAAAACAATATCTCCTTTTTCTAGTGGAGTTGATGTTTTTTGTTTAATTAATTCTATATTTTGTTTATTCTCATCTAAGAAATTTGAGTCCTCATCAAATCTATCAGGTGTGAAATTCATTTTATGACTTTTTGGAATAAACTCCAATAAACCATTATCTAAAAACTCATCACCAAGGGCAAGCCAAACTGAAACTAAATTGTCATTTTCAAAATGCCAATATCTTCTATCTTGATGCCAATAAGTTCTAGTACTCTCTTTTGGAAGTTTTGTCATTATTGAATTATGGTGTGCAAGTGTTAATATAGGTGTGTCATTTAAAACCTGTTTTAAAATAGGTCTTATTTCTCTATATGTCATCCAATTTCTAAAAATCTCTTCTCTTTGATAAACTTGTCGTAATCTTCTTACTGTAATTTTTTTCTCATCAAGGTTTAAATACTCTTGTTCAGACTCTATGGGTGCTATTTTTGCTTGTAAGTGTTCTTTGGCTTTATTTAGTATATCTTCACATAATTGTTGTGGTGCAAAGTTTTTAATAACTAAAAAGCCATTCTCTTCAAACTCTTTTAGTTGTTGAGGTGTTAATATCATCAATACTCTTTATGAATAATTTATTTGTGATTATATACAAATAATCCTATTTAAGTGATAAAATTAATTAATGATAAAAATAGTTTTCTTTAATAACTTTCTAAGTTTTTTAGCTCTATAATCCTTGTAGTTTTATTAGTAAAACTAATTAATTATTTATAAGGAAAAATTATGATTAAAAAGTTTTTAGTATTTGTAAGTGCTCTTTTTTTATCTGCTAATTTATATGCAAATGAAAATAGTGCAAAGGGATTAAATGTAATTGTTACATCAGCAGATAATCAAACTCAAATGATGGCAATGGTATTAGCTACAATGGCTAAAAAAGCAGGAAAAGAAGTAAATATTACTTTATGTTCAAGTGCAGGGGATTTAGCTGATAAAAATATGAAAAGTGCTACTTTAAAGCCAAAAGATAAATCACCAAAAATGCTATTAAATGGTTTAATTAAAAATGGTGCATCAGTTAAAGTTTGTCCTTTATATTTACCAAATGCAGGGAAAGATACTTCTGTATTAATGGATGGAATTAGTGTTGCAAAACCAAATGAGGTTGCAGCTTCTTTATTAAATAAAGATTTCCAAAATTTAAGTTACTAAAGTAAGAGTTCTTACTTTAGTTAACTATGGCATTGTGCCATTGAACAAGGGAAATTCGTCTACCTTGTTTTACTTTTAATACTTCATGAGTGAAGTAGGGATTACTTAAGAATACTACCATATTCCCAGCTTTTGGTTTAACTTTTATTTGATTTCCATTTATGTCATATAAAAAGTTAAACAAAAGCTCTCCTCCTTGAAAAGAGTTTTTATCTATTTCATCTTCACATGAAGTTGTAAATAAAACAGTAGATACTTTTCTCTCATTTGTAACAGGAACAAATCCAACTAACTTTTCATCTTTGAAAAGCATACTAGAATCATCACTATGCATCATATAAAATGAGTCTTTTTTATATTCTAGTACTTGTACATTAGTTGATGAACTAATAGCTAATTTAAAATAGTCTTCTATTTGTTTTTGATATGAATTAAATCTTTCATTATATAAATTTAATAAAATATTATCTAGTTTATAGATATTTGTTTTTCTAATTTTTTCATTAGTTTTACTAGTAACAACTGCTTCTTGAATTAAGACTTGTGCTTTTTCAAAATCATCATCATCTTTTATTATCTCATTGATTAATTCACACTCTTTTTGTGTGAAAAAATCTTCAATTATTAAAAATGGTAAATCATAATATGGGTTTGGTAATAGTTTTGTTTGAATATCAAAATCTAATAGAAAATCTTCACAAAAAACTTCATTACTTATTTGCGTCATGAAAGCTGTTTCGTTAAAGTATTTAAATCACCAAGTACCCAAATATCTACAATTTTTCCATCTCTAAATTTAAAAAATGATGCACCATTGTATTGGATTTTATTATTACTAGCTTCATAATCAAATAGTTTTCCCGTATGTCTTCCATTGTATAAAGCTCTAACTGCTATTTGGTCATTTTCATCAACTAAACTTACAATTGAGTGAAAAAGATTTGGAATACCTGTTAAAATAGTTTCCATATAGTTTTCAAACTCTTTTTTACCTTTTGTATTGATATTTAAAGAACCATGAAATGTAATATTATCATCAAATAAAATATCTATGTACTCTTTTTTTTGTTTATTCCATAGTTCATCATAATAAAGTTTTACAATCTCTTTATTCGTCATCTTCTTCATAGTGTCCCTTTCTATGTGGACTATAATCTAAATCATCATAGTCATAGTCATAATCATCATAATCAACAGTAAATATTTTTTGGTATCCTAAAGCAACTAATTCTTTATCAATATTCTCTTCAGTTAGTCTATTTTTAACTTTATCCATTATTAAATCAATATGCTCTTCTGGTATATCGTTTGCTCTTAATTCATATATAATTGATAAGCTCATTTTTTAAACCTTTTTCTCTATTTTGTTGTTAATATAAAAATCACTTAATATGTTTATCACAGTTTTTACAGACTTAATTGATGCTGTTTCTTCTACTGTATGATAACCTGTTGTTGGTATTTGTAAGGTTGTTCCTTGAATCAATCCCTTTGATTCTTTGACAATTCTACCAAGTTCTGTACTTCCTAAAGTTAAAGGCTCTTGTCCTTTTTCTTTTCTAATTTTATTTTTTTCTTGAATAAATTTGTCTTTACAAATAAAATCAATTTTGTTTTTTCTACAATACTGTTTTAATTGTTTTAAAATAACAGATTTAAATTTAGCATTTGCATCTTGATTTCTTAAAACTATTTGCATTGCATCAGCTTCTGCTCTTGTATCAAATGGACTTGTATCTAAAACTAACAGTTCATCTGTATTTAGTTCATTTTTCTTAAACCATTCATATACATATCTCCAAGATTTACCGGCCTCTTCTTGTGCTGTAAAAAATGCAGTACCTTGATATCCATTTTGATATAAATAGATAATAATAGCTGCACTAATAACATTATCAAGTTGAGCACTTATTAAATCATCTTGCTTTTTTAGTTTATCACTAAAAGCAACAGGAGTTCCAGGTAAAAGGTGAGATAATCCATCTATTTTAAAAAATAGGTTATCAACTCTTTTATCAATATAAACATCAACAATTTTTCCAATACCTAAATATAATCCACTATAAGGTTCATATGCTTGAACTTGTTGGTTTATATATCTAGAAGCTATTAGTTGATATGTTTGTTCTGAAAGTGAGTTCCCTTTTAAATCAGACTGATTTTTTGCTAGAAATGCTGCAAATTGGAATTCATCCGGTCCCGTACAAATAACGCCATGTCTATCTATATGTGCACTTAGCATTCCATTTTTAGGATTATTACCACTTGCAACAAGTAGACCATCATAATATTGTGTACTAATACCAATCTCTTCTAATTCTCTTTTTAAATATAATAAAAATGAGTGTTCCGCTCCTGTAACAGAAGGAACTCTAATAAGTTGTTTTAACAAATCAAAAAACGGTACAAAATTTTTAATTGGTTCATTTTGAAATGAATTAGCCAATTTTTTTCTCCAAATAAAATCTTTTTAAATCTACATAGAATAAGAAGTAAAGAAAGAATTAGTCTTGTTTTTCTTCTAACTCTTCTGATTCATTTTGACATTTGTCAAAAAGTGCTTCACATTTAGCATAACATTGTTCATTGTCTGTTGCTTCATTTTTTTCACATTTTAAAGCACAGTCATCATAAATTTTGTCACATTTATTTATTTGTTCTACTTGATCCATATCTTGGTTTGCAAATAGTGATACTGAAAAGATTACAAGTGTAATCATTAAAAATTTTAACATCGTTAGTTTACTCCAAACATTTAACTAAAAACTAAGATTTTTTAGTTAGTATGAAGAACTCTTAATATAAGAGTCAACATATTCTAGAAATTTTCCATCACCAAATGTTTATAAATTTCTAGAATCCCAAGTACGGTCTTCTTATTCTATATCGGAATTATAATTCATAAAATTAGAAATAAACTGAAAATAAACTTAAAGTAATATTGCTTATACAAAAAAGCTTATTTTTAGGCACTTAAAAGATAAAAATTTTTTTTAATAAAGATAAAAATTTTTTAATACATGGAGTTTTATTTTGATTTTTTTTTTAATTTAAAAAAAAGGTATAATATAAACTATATTAGTTTAGTATGATTTTATTTCTAAAATACTTCAATAAAGTCCTATAAGTTTGAGTTTTTAAAAGCTAACTAAATTAATCAAGATTAAAATAATCTATTTATTAAAAAATTATGATATAATTCAAGAAAATTAGTTTTAACAGTTTAAAAACTAGGAGTAAAGCATGGAAAAAGAGTTATCTGATTTAGAGAAATTAAAGGCTTCAAGAAATCCTTTAAGAGTTGTTGATGATATGTTTAAAGAAGCAAATGAAGGGATTCCTTTAAAAGATGAGTATATTGGTCTTTTAAAATGGTATGGAATGTATCCACATATTAACCATGATGGAAGAGAAGATAAAAAATACTTCATGAAAAGAATTAAACTTACTGATACAAAAATGAATTTAGAGCAATTAGAAGTAATGGCTAAGATTGGTTTAGATTATGCTCAAGGATTAGTAGACTTCACAGATAGACAAAATGTTCAGTTTCACTATATTGAAATGAAAGATATACCTGCAATTTTTGAATTATTAGAGAGTGTTGGTTTAACTTCAAGAATGGCATCAGGTGATGGACCAAGACCAATTATGACTTCACCAGTTGGTGGAATTGACCCTGAAGAGATTATTGATGCAAGTGTGATTGCTAAACAAGTAGATACATACTTTGATGAAAATGAAGATAGATTCTGTAATTTCCCAAGAAAATATAAAATAGGTATTTCAGGATGTTCAAAACACGCTGTTGCCCATGAGATTCAAGATGTTGCATTTACAGCATTTAAAGATGAAAATGGTGAAGTATTATTTGATTTAACACTTGCAGGTGGATTATCAAAATCAAAACAAATTGCATATAGAGCAAATAGATATGTAAAACCAGAACAAGTTTTAGATGTAGCTGTTGTTTGTGCTGAAATCTTTAGAGACAATGGTAATAGACATAATAGAAACAAAGCAAGAGTTAGACACTTAGTTAATGAGTGGGGATTAGAAAAGTTTGTTGATGCTATTGAAGAAAAACTTGGATATAAACTACAAGAGGGAACTGTAGAGCCTGCAATTACTCCATTTAATGAAAGAGACCATTTTGGTATTCACAAGGCAAAACAAGAGGGTGAATCATTTATAGGATTTGCTACAAACTCAGGAAGAGTTGCTGGTGTTGACTTTAAAGCAATGAGTGATATTTGTAAAAAATATAATGCAGGTGGAATAGCTCTTACTTCAACTCAAAACTTTATTGTATATGGTGTTAAAGATGAGGTAGCTCAAGCTTTAGCTGATGAGTTTGATGCACTTGGATATCCATATAAACCAACTCCATTTAGAGCAAGATTACAATCATGTACAGGGATTGAGTTTTGTAAATTTGGTATAACTGAAACTAAAGAGTTTGCTAAAAAAGTAGTTGTAGAGTTAGAACAAAAAAATCCAGAATTTAATGAACCATTAATGATTGCAATTTCAGGGTGTGGAAATGGATGTTCTCAACCACAAATTGCCGATATTGGTTTTGTAGGAACTAAAGTTAGAGATGAAGAGGGTAATAGAGTAGAGGGGTATGATGTACTTCTTGGTGGTCATTTACAAGGTGAAAAACTAAGTAGAATTGCAAAAAAAACTGGTGTAAAAGTACAAGCTACTAAATTAGTTGATTTTGTAACAGATTTAATTACTGAATATAATATTGATAATTTAGGTCAAAATAGTTTTAAAGATTATCTTAACACAGTTGAACTTTCAAAATAAAGTTTTATAAACTATCTCTAAATTAATTTAGAGATAGTTTTAATTCCTTTTTTTATATCTTTTTTACTTGAGTTCGTATAATTAAATCGAATTTCATTATTTATTTTCTCTTTGTTTGTATAAAATTGATTTCCAGGTACAAATAATACTTTCTCTTTCATCGCTTTTTTTACCAATTCAAATGTATCAATTTTTTTGAAACTTCCATAAATAAACATTCCTCCCTTTGGTTTTGTATATTTAAAAGTGGGAAGATATTTATCTAAACATTTACAGAAATACTCCATTTTATCTTGATAATCATCTCTTATCTTTTGAGTATGTTTTTCAAAGTTTGCATCATCTTTTAAATATTCATTTAAGATGTATTGAGATATTCCACTTGAATGTAAGTCAATAGATTCTTTAATAATAATTAATGAATCTATTAATTCTTTTGACGCTCTAATCCATCCTATTCTTAAACTTGGACTTAGTGTTTTTGAAAAGCTTCCTAAGTGAAAACTATTATTTGGAATTTGAGAACTAATTAAAGTCTCTTTTTTCTCAAAATAAAGCTCACTATAGGGACTATCTTCTATTAAAATTCCATCATATTTTTTAATGATTTTTGCAACTTCATCTCTTTTTGTTTTACTATATGTTGTAGAAGTTGGATTTTGAAAATCAGGAATTAAATACGCAAGTTTAGTTTTAGCAAATGATTTTTCAAACTTTTTTATATCTATTCCATCTTTTTTTAAATCAACTTCTTTCATTTTTATATGATTTAATTTAAAGATATTTATAGCACCTAAATAAGAAGGTTTTTCTAAAGTTATACTCTTATTTTCAAAATATTTTGAAATAATAAACATAGCTTGTTGACTTCCTGTTGTAATTAAAATATTCTCTTCATTTGTTTTAAATCCACTATTACAATACATCTTTGCAATTTTTTGTCTTAATTCTTTTATTCCATTACTTAGGCCATATTGGTAAATCTCTTTATTTTTTAGAACTTTTGATGCACATTTTTTTAACTCTTTTGATGGAAAGAGTTTTTCATTTGGTAAACCACCCGCAAATGAAATGGTTTCATTATCAATTGATTCTAATATTTCTCTTACAAATGATCTTTTCATTTGCAACTCCTTTTTTTATTTGAAGTTTACAAAAAGAGTAAAGTTAAATCTTTACAATAAATGTTTAATAAACTATCTATTTTTGCTAATAATATTTACTTTTATTGATATAATAAGATTATGAAAAAAGATACAATGCAAAAAAGAGCTAAAATAGCCAACGATTTAATGAATTATATTTATAAATATATTGATACAGACATAAATATTGATGAACTATCACATGATTTAAAAGTAAGTAAATTTCATCTTCACAGAATATTCAAAGATGAATTTGGAAAAAATATTTATGAAACTATTAAAGATATAAGATTATTAAAAGCATCAAATCTATTAATATCAAATAAAAATTCAACAATTACAGAAATATCAAAAATGACAGGATATAGTTCTCAGACTTCATTTTTAAGAGCTTTTAAACAGCGATTTAATATGACACCAAAACAGTGGAAAAAAGATGGCTATAAAACTTACTCTAATGATATTTTAAAAGATTCCTCAAGTGCAATAAATTCAAAGGCAAATTTTGAAGATTTAAAAGTTGAAATTGTAAAAATGAGCGAAATGAAAGCCTATTATATAAGACATCAAGGTTACGATAAATCAATAAGTAGCAGCTGGCAAAAACTTCAAACTTGGATTTACTCAAATGAAATTTCTGAGTTTACTCAAATAGGGCTTCACCATGATAATCCAATTATTACAAATCTAAAAGAGTGTCAATATGTTGCTTGTATGAAAACTGAACAGGTAGTTAAAAACTCATCATTACCAACATTAACTATCCCAAAAGGAGTTTATGCAAAATTTAGTGTAAGTGGAGTATATGGAGATGTTTTAAAACTAATTCAATGGGTTTATCATAAATGGCTTATAAATAGTGGATATGAAACTTCCACAAATCCTTCATATACAATTTATCACAAAAACCACTTTTTATCAAATGATGGAGAGTTTATTTTAGATTATTATGTTCCAATTAGTTTTGTTTAATATAGCTTCCCAAATCTATCTAAATGAATAAGATAAATTCTTAAATCAAGTTCAATTTGATGATAGTTAGGCATAACATAAGTACACATATCATAAAAAGCTTTGTTATGCTCTTTTTCTTTGAAGTGAGATAATTCATGAACAACTATCATCTCTAAAAAATCTTCAGGCATATTTTTAAACATGCTAGCAACTCTGATTTCATTTTTTGCTTTTAGTTTTCCACCTTGAACTCTTGAAACAAAAGTATGCATTCCTAAAGCATTGTCAATAACATTTATTTTTCCATCATAAATAGCTTTAGAAATTTGGTATTTTTTAAAGTATCTATTTTTGATATCCATTACATAATTATATAATGCTTTATCATTTGAGTAATTATGTTTAGTTGGATATTTTGATTTTATATAGTTAGTTAGTTTATTGTTGTCAATTAAAGATTTGACTTGTTCTTGAATATTTTTTGGATAGTGCGCGATTTGTTTCAAAGAGGTTTAAATTTCCTCTTTGATTTTTTCTAAATCTGCAATTTTTTCAATATATTGTGCTTCTTTAGATTTGATGAATTTTATTCTATCTTCATTTATTTCTAAAAATTGCTCTTTTGAGTAATTAACAATTTTAAATAAATAGTTTCTTCTTGAAGTTAAGAAGTCTTCAATTTTCTCAAATCCAAAGTTAGCTTTTAATTTACCAATAATATCTTCTTGTCTTGGGTGTTGAATAGAAAATCTTGTTGGCTCTTTTTTGTATAACTCTTCTGATTCATGAATTTGTTGTTCAAAGTGTGCAACTGTTGCTTGTGTTGTTTGAATATATGAGTATGATAAGGCTCCATTAAAATATGCAAACTTTTTTCTAAGAGCAGAAATATTTTCTAAAATGGCTCTGTGATAACTACTTAAAACATTTTCATATACTTTAGCTGCAAAGTGCCTTGTGTTTGAGAACTCTAAATCAGAAGCAATTTCTCTGTGTTTTCTAAGTAGTTCATATGGTTCTTGCCATTTTTTAACCTCTTTTCTTAGGTGTCTATAAACTTCTCTAAATGCTTCATCAGTTTCTAGCTCAACATTTTTAAGTAATTTAATTGACCTTTTAAACATTTTATCAATTGTTTGATCATCATAAAATAGGTTTTTATAGATGTTATCAGCATTTATCCAATAAGTTTCATATTCAACTTTTTCAATTTTATCGCCTTTTAAAAACCCACCTTTAGATTCTTCAAATCTAATAGCTTTTCTTCTTTCAATATTTTTATAAGTCTCTTGGGCAATTTTTTCCATAATCGCTTCAAGTGAATTATAAATAGTAAAAAGTTGTTTATTGTATTTTTTATGAATCTCTTCAAACTCGTTTAAAATACTCTCTTCAATGTCTGTTAAAACTGAAACTAAAGCATCATAAACCCCAATTATAGTTTGGTACTCTTTTATTAAAATATCACAAATACCTTTTAAGTCATTTTTAATTGAGTGCTCTTTTGCTTGTGCAGCTTTTGGTCTCATTTCATTATCAATAAAATCTAGAACTTCTTGGATATTTGAGTCATTTAAAAGTTTTAAGTTCTCTGTAATATCACTATATTTGATTTCTCTAATTTTATGTTGAAAGTCTTTATATTTTTCTCCAAAGAAATCTAAATTCCCTGTATCAATATTTTGTTTTAAATCATTTTTAAAATCTTTTAAAATAGCATCAACATTATTATCAATTAGTACATCTTTTTGATGAGCTCTTGAATCAAGTGCCATTTTAGCTGATATTGGAGTTACTTGAGAAAAGTACTTTGAGAACTTTTCACTTACATATTTAGTAGTAGTTTCAATTTGTTCTTGTGTAAATTTATCTTTTTGGTTTAGTACACAAAGTGTTTTATCTGAAAAGTGCTCCATATACTCTTCAAGTATTTTAACTTCTGATTGTTTACCTGCATTATCAATTAATGTTAACCAAATAATACCACCAACATCTCTTAAAACTCTTCTTGTAGTGTCTGTATCACTTTGAGATTGTGAGTTAAGACCAGGTGTATCAACAAATGAAATTTCTTTTAATATATCCATTGGAGCATATAAAGTAAGATATTTAATATCATTCATTTCATCTTTTCTTTGGTCTGTAAACTCTGCAATTGTTTCTATAGGAGCATACTCTTGTGCACCTGAGTAGTATGTAATTTTTAGTTTATACTCTTCACCATAATTTATAAAATTAACTTTAGATGTCACAGGAGTAATACCAGTTGGTAAAATATTTTTTGATAAAAGTGCATTTAAGAAAGTTGATTTACCAGCTGAAAATTGCCCAGTAATTGCAACTTCCATAGGATATCTAGCTTTTCTAATTTGTTTATCTAAGATTCTTTCTAATTGTCTTGAAGGTAAGAATTTTTCATCAAGTAATTTATCTTTTACTCTTTTGATATCTCCTACTAACCCTTCATCATAAGTAATCTCTTGTTTTACATAAGTTTGTTTATATTCATTTATGAAACTATCTAATATTTTTAAATTTGCACTCATTATATAAGTCCTTTAATTTCATTAGAAATAGTATCTAACTTTTTAATTTTCTTGTGAATATCTATTGATAAATTTGATCTATTTTCATCATTTTGTTCAAATGATTCTATTTGATTTTGTAAAATTTTCTCTTCATCTTCAAGTTTTTGTCTTACTCTAATTAGTGGTGCATTTAAAGTTTCAAAGAATGTTTCAACTAAGTGATTAGAAACTTTTGAAATCTTTGATTTTAAATCATTTTCAATATCTATAAATTGACCTTTTATGTATCCTTCAATTTCTCTATCTAATTCACTAATTTTACTAGCTTTTGATTTTGAAACAGCACCTGTAATTTGACTTACTAATACTTCATTATTAGAAGTTAAGAAACCTGATTTAAAATCATCTTGGAAGAAACCTCTTGCATCAAAGTTATCATTTTTATGTCCAACAACAAAACCAAAGTCTTGATATTTTTGTTCACATTGCTCACCAATACTTTGAGATTTTTTAATAAATTTATATCTATAATCTCTAATAATATCAATCATCCCATCTTTAATAGCTGTTTGAACAATAACTTTTATTCTTGAGTTTTCAGGTCTTTTTTTAGTTTTTTCAAAAGAGTATCTAACATCACTTATAACTCTTTGTTTTATTACATTTTGAAGTTCAATTAATTCACTTTGTAAAAATGTTTCAAGTGATTCAATATAATTCTTAGAATCTGTTTTATAAAAGTTTATATCTTCATTCATTGCATCAAAGATTCTTTTATTTACTTCTTTTCTTTTTGAGAACTCTTTTAACTCTTTTTCTAGTTCATCTTTTGATTTAGATAAAAGTTTTAACTCATAATTTAATGATAAATTCTCTTTTTCAATTGTTTTTATTATTTGTGATTTTGCACTTTGAATTACAATCTCACCTTTTTGAGAGTTTGAACCAAATAGAGTTTCATTTAAATAGTTCTCAATATCTAAAATTCCTGTATCTTCAAGTTTGAATCCAGCATCTAAGGCTTCTTGTTCTCTTCCTGTTCTATGTAACAGTGCCATTTTCCCAGAAATAGGAATAAATTTGATAGTTTTTAAAATATAATCTAGCTGAGAATCTTTATTTTGAGCTTTTAGTTGTTTTTCAATTGAAGTTTTTGTGTAGTTAATAACTTCTTCAAGTTCTTCTTTAGAAACAGTATCAGCTCTTGTAATTACAACTAAAAGTTTTGAAATATTTTGGTAAAGTAGGGCATCAATAATAAATTCAACATCTTTTAAAGTAGCACTTTGAGATACATTCATTAAATGAAGCATCATATCACATTGAGCTAAATACTCTTTAGTGATTTCTTCCCTTTGAATAACAGGGTCATCTAATCCTGGAGTATCAACTATTTCAATTCCATCTTTTAAGAAGTTTAAATCACTACCTAATTCAACATATTTAACTAAGTTACATTTTTTTCCACTAGCTTCTGCTGAAGTATAAAGTGATAAATCTTTTATTTCAACTTCATCATATCTTGATTCTTCTTTTATATATGAGTTTAATTCATCTCCAAAAATCTTTTGAGTTTCAGCAACATAATCTCTCATAGATTCAAGCTCTTTTGCAGAGTTCTCAATTCTACTCCACTCATTTTTATTCCAGTAGTAAACTTTTGCTTTTTCAGTTTTATTGTGTTTTACAATTGTTAAGTTTGCAGTTTCAGGAACAACGGCACTTCCTAAAATTTCTCTTCCCATAAGGGCATTTAACATTGTAGATTTACCAGCATTCATAACACCAGTAATTCCTATAGAGAATTTTTGATTGTTTAAGTAGCTTTTTGTCTCTTCAAGTTCTACTTTGAAATTTTCATTTGTTGAAACTTCTTCTTTAACTTCATCAATAACTTTTTCTAAAATTGATTTTAATTCTTTAAATGTAGATTTATTCTCTTCTTTAATATTTTCATGATTATCCATACTATTTAAGTGAGTATTTAAATCTAATTCTTCAGGGTCAAACAGTGAAATAAGTTTGCTTAATCCTTCAAGTTTAAGCATTTTCTCTTTTTTTAGATATTCAAATGCTTCATGTAAAGTATCAATAAACTCTTTAGTTTTTGTTTGATGAATATTTTCAATAATATTATGTTGTAGGTGATTTAACTCTTCTATATTTGAAGGTGCTTTTACATTTAGTTTTTGACATAATGTTTTAAAAGATGTCAATGGAACAATCCTATCACAGCTTTTTCTAGTGATTGCAAGAACTAATGCATAGGTAGTATATGCATCATGGTCAATATCTAAATCTATAGGCTCAACATCTAAATTTTGTTCAAATGTAATACCATGGTATAGTAAAAAATAGTCGTTTGCTAAGCTCATAACTCTCTCCCTAAAATATAAAAAGTTAAATACCAATAATGGTACTTAACTTTTTATACTTGAGCTTTATAATACGAAGGAAACCCTTCGTATTAATTATCTTAGTGCTACTAATTTTCTTCTTAAGTAAGCAATTTTATTTTGTAATGGTAAGTGTTTTGGACAATGGTCTTCACAAGCCATTAATGACATACAACCAAAAATTCCATCATCATCACCAATTAACTCATAGAAGTCTTCAGCAGTTCTTTTATCATGAGGGTCTACTTCAAATCTAGCAACTCTGTTTAATCCAACAGGTCCAACAAAGTCAGGTCTCATTAATTTTGTACCACAAGAAGCAACACAAATACCACATTCGATACATCTATCTAACTCAAAAGTTTCATTTGCAACTTCTGGATCAACTCTTTGTTCCATTTTAGCAATGTTAACTTCTTCTCCACCATTATCAACAATCCAAGACTGAACTCTTTTTGACATAGCATCCATCCATTTACCAGTATTAACCGATAAATCTTTGATTAACTCAAATGCTGGCATAGGCATTAATTGGATTTTCCCAGTTGGGTAGTTAGCAATTAATGTTCTACAAGCAAGTGCAGGCTTACCATTTACTACCATACCACAAGAACCACAAATCCCAGCTCTACATACGAAGTCAAATGATAAATCTGGATCCATCTCTTCTCTAATTTTTGTTAAGGCAATGAAAAGAGTCATACCTGGAGTCTCTTCTAAATGATAATCTACAAAGTGAGGTTTAGAAACCTTACTTCTTGGATTGAATTTTAAAACTGATATTGTAATATCTCTACCTTTTTCAATACTCATTATTTATCTCCTGCTCTTTCATTTCTTTCTTTATAATTCATAGGCAAATTAAATGGCATTAAAGCATCTTGAATCTCATGTCTATCTTTACCTTCTGCTTGCATTTTTTCAGTAATTTCGTCAACTTGTGCTTGTCTAACCTCTGATTCTGGATGTTCAATAATCATACCTTTAGCTCCATAACCTCTAAATGCTGGCGGCATTTCCATTTTCATAATGTCTAATGGTGCATATTCAATTGTAGGTTCTAAATCATCTTTATTTGGCCAAGTACATAATGTTCTGTTTAACCAGTTAGCATCATCTCTTTTTAAATAATCTTCTCTATAGTGTGCCCCTCTTGACTCAGTTCTATCTCTAGCACCTTTAGCAACACATAATGCAACTTTTAACATTCTTGGAACTCTATAAGCTTCTTCAAGCTCTGGGTTACCAGCTCTTTCTTTTGATTTAACGTTGATTTGCTTAGTTTTAACTAATAACTCTTTTAACTCTTCAACAGCTGCTTCTAAGTTTGGACCATCTCTAAAGATACCAACTTTTTCATCCATTAATTCTTTCATTCTGTTTTTGATTTTGAAGATATCTTCACTACCATTGTAAGCTAAGATTTCATTTAAGTATGCATCTTGCTCATCTAAGAATTTTTGAACAGTTGAAGTAGGAATTGTTACATCATTTGCTAAACAGTAATCTGCGAAGTAGTTACCAATAATCATACCAGCAACAACAGTTTCAGATACAGAGTTTCCTCCAAGTCTATTAAATCCATGCATATCCCAACAAGCTGCTTCACCACAAGCAAATAATCCAGCTAATCTAGTTGATTCACCTGTTGGTTTAGTTCTAATACCACCCATTGAGTAGTGTTGCATTGGTAATACAGGAGCCCATCCTTTTTTACCTTCATCAGCTGGGTCAATACCATTAAAGATTTGACAAATTTCTTGAACATCTCTTAAGTTTCTTTCAATATGCTCTCTACCTAAAATAGAAATATCTAACCATACGTGGTATCCGTAAGGTGAAGGTACACCTTTACCATTTCTAATGTGCTCAATCATTCTTCTTGAAACAACGTCTCTTGAAGCAAGTTCTTTTTTCTCTGGCTCGTAATCTGGCATGAATCTGTGACCATCAACGTCTCTTAAGATTCCTCCATCCCCTCTACAACCTTCAGTTAATAAAATACCTGATGGTACGATTGGAGTTGGGTGGAATTGTACAGCTTCCATATTTGAAAGTGTTGCAACACCAGTTTCAAGTGCAATAGCAGCACCTGTACCTTCACAAATTACAGCATTTGTAGTTTGTTTAAATACTCTTCCATATCCACCAGTTGCAATACATGTACCAATTGCAACATAAGCTTCTAATTCTCCAGTGATTAAATCTCTAACGATTGCACCATAACATCTTCCATTTTCGTGGATTAATGATAATGCTTCTTTTCTATCTCTAATATCAACATTGTGTTTTAAAGCTTCATTCGCAACACCAAATAACATTGTATGTCCAGTTGCATCAGCTGTATAACAAGTTCTCCATTTTTTAGTACCACCGAAGTCTCTTGATGTAATTAATCCATGTCTATCTTCATCTTCAGTAATAGTCGTTTTCTTAGCATTGATAACTGCTTCTCTAGTACCAGCTTTAACTCTAGACCAAGGCACACCCCAAGATGCTAATTCTCTAATTGCTTTTGGTGCAGTATGTACGAACATTCTTGCAACTTCTTGATCACATCCCCAATCGCTTCCTTTTACAGTATCTGCAAAGTGTAAATCTTCATTATCTCCATCAGACATTTTTGAGTTACCTAAAGAAGCTTGCATACCACCTTGAGCAGCTGCAGAGTGAGATCTTTTAACAGGAACTAATGATAAAACGATAGAGTTAAGACCTTTCTTTTGAGCAGCAACTGCAGCTCTAAGACCAGCTAAACCTCCACCAATAACTAATGCATCACAGTAATTAATTTTCATTATGCAATTCCTCCAACATTTTTATTTATCATTTTGTATTCCATTACTTTTGCTTGAGGTTGGAATTTGTTACCTACATTGTTTCTCTCAACTTGTTCCATACCAATTTTCATGTAAGCTGCTAATGAAGCAAATCCTAACACTAAGAAGA
Source organism: Malaciobacter pacificus (assembly GCF_004214795.1). NCBI lineage: Bacteria > Pseudomonadati > Campylobacterota > Epsilonproteobacteria > Campylobacterales > Arcobacteraceae > Malaciobacter > Malaciobacter pacificus. The sequence goes on along the minus strand of NZ_CP035928.1, from coordinate 2,182,993 downwards.
ATACTGTTAATCCCCATTTAACTTTTTTAAGAGCTTTTCTAGTCTCTCTTGGATTATCACCATCAAACCATCCCCATTTAACACATAATCTATAAAGACCAATTGTTCCATGGAATTCAACAGCTAATAATAAAAGAATATATAAAGGCCACATCCACTCAGACCAAACTCTGTCAGATGAAGCATAAGGACCAATATCAGCTGAATTAGTCATGATGATATATAAGTGAACAGAACCTAAGAAGAACATTGCAAATCCAGTAAATGCTTGAGTAAACCATAATTTTGTATCATCATGTCCCATGTTTTTAGCATGAGCTCTCATTACTTGGTATTGTTTAAAGTTGCCTGGTAACTTTCTCATACCCATTGCAGCGTGAACAATAAACACAACAAAAATAAATGCTGCAGCTATTGTAACTAATAATGGATTTCCACCTTCAAAGATGAAACTTCCCTCTAATAACTTTGTTACAGTGTACATAAACTCTTCTGAAATAAGAATTGATGATACTAATAACATATGCGCCCACATAAATAAAGCTAAAAAACCTCCAGTAAAACTTTGAATATAATCAAGTTTTGCAGGTAACCTGCTCTTTTTCCCCTCAACAGTTTTACCTAAATAACCTTCTATTAGGTCACTCATTGTCTATCCTTTCCTACGATTTTAGATTTTGAATAATAGCATTATAATAGCTAATTGAGTCTTGATAATTGTTTAGATAGTTAATGATGCATTAACGAGTTTATATAAAATAATTTAAATAAAGTTCGATTTTATGGGGATAGTATATAAATAAATGTTAGATTAATTATATATATTAATTATATAAGTTATGTTACAAAACAACACAGTCTTATTTTAAAAATAAAGACTGCACTGCTGTTTGTGATAAATTGATTAAAGTATCAATTGTAAGACCAGGTATAAAGAATACAATAGCTGAACCAATTCCACCTAGAACTGTAAGAATCGCAACAAATGCAATTGCATAAGTTGAAACTCTTTTATCATTGAACTCTTCTGATACACACTCTTGCTTTGTTGGATAAAAATACATCATAGCAATTAGTTTAAAATAGTAATAAACTGATACAATTGTTGCAAAAATTGCTAAAATAGTTAAACTTGTATATCCAGCATTTATAGCTTCAGTAAATACGTAAAATTTACCAATAAATCCTATAGTTGATGGGATTCCAGCTAGTGAAAATAGAAAGATTGTCATCATAGCTGCTAAAAAAGGTCTCTCTTTTGCTAAGCCTTTAAAATCATCATATGTAACTCTTACATTTGTTTCAGAAATAATATGTGAAGCAAGTCCAAATGAACCAAGTGCAGATAATAAATATGCAATTAAATAAAACATGATTGCATATGCTGAATCAATATTTAAAACCTCTCCATCTTTATAGCTAAGTGCAATAAAAGCTAGTAATAAATAACCTGTATGTACTATTGAAGATGCAGCTAGCATTCTTTTAATAATTTGTTGTGTGATAGCTAACCAAGTACCAAATACTAAAGTAAGTACGATTATAACTGAAATGATTGTATCCCAAAAATCAATAATTGGAGCAATTGTGTCAAGAATAGTTCTTAAGAAAAATGAGAAAATTGCGATTTTAAATGTTGATGCCATAAATGCAGTGATAACCATTGGTGCACCTCTGTACACATCAAGTACCCATGATTGGAATGGAAATGCTGCAACTTTGAATAAAAATGTAAATAAAATTAGAGTTAAACCAATATAAACTAAAATTAAATCTTCACTACTATGACTTGAGATAAATGTTGCTAGTTGCGTTAAATTTGTTGTAGCAGTTGCACCATAAACTAAAACTACACCTAATAAATAAAATGCACCAATAAATGAACCTAAAACTAAATACTTAAAAATTGCTTCAACTCTTTTTGGGTCATTTGAATTATATCCAACCATAATATATACAGAAAATGATGCAATCTCAAGGGCAATATATGCTACAACCAATTCATTTGCATGCGCAATTACCATCATTCCAAATAGGGCAAATAAAAGAATCGAAAAGAACTCACCTTTGAAATAACTTCTGTGTTGGAAATAGTGCTCACCAATTAGTAAAGTAAGAATTGTACCACCAATTAAAAGCACATCAAAAAAGTTTGCAAATGTGTCAAAAATCAGTACATTGTTTAAAAAGCTTTCATAAGGTAGTGTAGAGTATAAATTTGTAACTTCAACTAAAGAAAACCCAAGTGCGATAAATAAAAATATACAAGAAACTGTAATAAAATTTTTAACACTAAATCTATCATACATACTCATAAACATCAAGGTTAAAGCACCAATTAAAACAGTTATTGTTGGAACTAAATATAAAAATTGACTCATTTTGCTGCTCCAATATGTAAGATATCATTTAAATAGTGAGTTACCGTTGGCTCAAACTTATTCATAAATATTTCTGGATAAAAGCCCATTAAGAATACTAAAATTACCCAAGGAGTAAGACCAATTATTTCTTTTATTTTTAAGTCTCTCATTGTAAGCTCTTTTGCACCTTCAGGTCTATCTTGTAATATTGCTCGTTGGAACATCCATAACATATAAGAAGCTCCAATTATTACAGTTAGAGCTGATAAGTATCCAAGGGCTGGATTAAATTCATAAATACCAAATATAATTAATAGTTCTGATACAAATCCATTTGTTCCTGGTAATCCAACATTTGCAAAAAGCATTATTGCAAATATAAAAGTTAAAATAGGAGCTTTTTTTGCAAGCCCTCCTAAATCTTTGATTGTTTTAAATCCAGTTTGCTCATGAATCAAACCAACTAATAAGAATAACGCACCAGTTGCAATAGCGTGTGCAATGATTAAATAAAGTGCACCATTAATTCCATATTCATTTAGTGAAAAAATACCAGCAGCTATAAAACTAAGATGAGAAGCTGAAGAGTATGCAAACATTCTTTTAATATCATCTTGCATAAGTGCAGCAATTCCAAAGTAAATTAAACCAAATAATCCAATAGCTACAAACCAAGCTGAAAACTCTACATAAATATCTGGGAAAATTGGAATCATAAATCTAACAATTGCATAAACTCCTAGTTTGGCCATAATTGAAGACAATAAGAAAACAGCACCTGTAGGAGCATTTTTATATGTTTCCATAATCCACGTATGAAGTGGGAAAATTGGTATTTTAATAGCAAATGCAGCTAAAAATGCTAAGAATAACCAAACTTTTACATCATATCCAATAGTAGTAATTTTTGTTAGTTCATCATAAGCAAATGACCAAACTCCAAATTCATTATGATAAGCAACTCCAAGATATAAAATTGCTACAAACATAAGAAGTGAACCCACCATTGTGTAAACAGTTACTTTAATAGTAGTAAATACTTTATTTCCAAATCCATATTGACCAATCATTAAAAATACAGGTAAAAGCATAACTTCCCAAAAGAAGTAGAATAAAACTACATCAAGTGAAAGTAAAGTTCCAGTAACACCACTTTGAACTAAAAGCATATTTATCCAATAACCTTTAGTTTTTCCTTCCCATAAAAGTAAATAAGAAGTTGGAATAAGTATTGCAATCATCATTAAAATTGTTAAAGAAAAACCATCAAGTCCAATATAATAATTAATCCCATAAGTCTCAATCCAAGCTACATTTGTAACAAATTGCATACCTGAACTTGGTTCAAATTCAATATAAATTTTTAATACAAGAGCTAGAATAACAGTTGTAGTTAAAAATGCAATATTTCTAATTGTGTTAATATCCCTTGTTGTAAGCATTAAACCAAATGCAACAACTGCTGGTAAAAATATGATAAATGAAAGAATATCTGCACTCATACTACAATCCTAAACTAATATATAAATAGATAAATATGCATGTCATACCAATTAACATAGTCGCTGCATAAAATCTCACATTTGCATTTTGTATCATTGCAACTTTTTTACCTATATTTACAAATGCATTTGATGAATTCATAATAATTGCATCAATGATTTTGTCATCTAAAATTTTATCAATAAATGTTGATAAGGCTTTTGTTGGTTGAACAAACAATGAATCATAGATTTCATCAATATAGAATTTTCTACCAATAAATCCTGTCTCTTCTTCAGGTTTTGATAAATCAAATTTTGCATACTTTGAATAAGCAGTCATAATTCCAGTTGCAGCTACTATAACTGATAGAGCCATAAGTACAAACTCTGTTGTGTAATCCATATGTATATGTTTTGAATTAAGTTGTCCTAACCAAGTATCAACTAAATGGTGTCCTCCAAAAATTGTTGGAAGATTTAAAAATCCTGCAAATACTGCACCAATAGCTAATATTAAAAGAGGAATAGTTATTGTTTTTGAAGTGTAAACATACTCTTTTTTATGATGATTTGGTGCAACAAAGACAATAAAATACATTCTAAACATATAAAATGCTGTTAAAAATGCAGTAAATAAGGCTATTGCATAAAGTAAGTATTGACCCTCTTGGAAAGCTGCTGCTAAGATTGCATCTTTTGAGAAGAAGCCAGAAAATGGAGGAATACCTGAAATTGCAATAACTCCAATTAAAAATGTTGTTCCAATAATTGGAAGATTTGCTCTATGTTGTCCTATTTTAAATATATTTTGTTCATGGTGAAGGGCAATTATAATTCCACCAGCTCCCATAAATAACATAGCTTTAAAAAATGCATGTGTAAATACATGGAAAAGGCCAGTAGAGTAAAAACCAAGTCCAACAGCTATGAACATATATCCTAATTGACTCATAGTTGAATAAGCAAGAATTTTCTTAATATCTGTTTGCCTAGTTGCAATAATTGCAGCTAGAAGAGCAGAAAATGCACCAATATAAGCTATAAATAGTCCAATTTCTTCAATTCCAACATATAAAAAGTGAAATCTTGCAACCATATAAACACCTGCTGTTACCATTGTTGCAGCGTGTATTAGGGCTGAAATTGGTGTTGGTCCTGCCATTGCATCAGGAAGCCAAACATAAAGTGGAATCTGAGCTGATTTTCCCATAGCTCCAATAAATAGTAAAAATCCTGCAACTAATAATATAGAATTTGATGCATTTCCTAAATTTGCTTCTAAACTAGTAAATGATAAATCAACTTCTCCTAAAGCAAAAAATAGTGTTACAACTCCAAGTAAGAAACCAAAATCTCCAACTCTATTTGCAATGAAAGCTTTATTTGCAGCCATAACATTATCTGCATTTCCATAATAGAATTTAATTAAAAGGTATGAACAAACTCCAACACCTTCCCAACCAATAAATAGGATAATTGGGTTATCTGCTAATACTAAGATTAACATTGAAGCTAAGAACAGATTAAAATATGCAAAAAACTTACCAAATCCTGCATCACCTCTCATATATCCAATTGCGTAAATATGAATTAACCAACCAACAAATGTCACAAACATAGACATAAAGATTGATAAATTATCACCAAGTAGGGTCATTTCAATATTTAATTTATCGATATTTAACCAAGTAAATAGGTGTTGAGTATAAGTATTTCCAGTTTCATTTATATTTAGAAAAACTAAAAGAGTAAATAAAAATGCAATTAATGGTGTAATACAACCAATTAGAGCGAAAGTTAATTCACTAATGGGTTTTTTCTTTATATGATAAAAGTATAAACCACCATTTAAAATAGCACCCATTAGTGGAGCTAAGATTATCCAAACTAACAAAGAAGTATCTATCATGATTTCTCTCCTTGTGTTAAAGTATTGAATATATCAGTATCAAGAGATTTTCTACTTCTATATAAAAGTATAATTACTGATAGGAATATTGCTGCTTCAGCTGCTGCAATTGCTATAACCATAATAGTTACTATTTGAGGATCCATATTAAAATGATATCTAGCAAATGTTACTAAAAACAGATTTACTCCATTTAGCATCATCTCAATTGACATATAAATTACAAAAACATTTCTTCTTGCAATTACTCCAATAGCTCCAATAGAAAATAGCATCATAGAAACAAATGCATAAGATTCAAGTGATATCATGATTGCTCTCCTGCATTTTGTGATTTAACTTTAGAAGCTCTTTTTTTAGCTAAAACTACTGAACCAATTAATGCAACTAAAAGTAAAATAGAGATTAATTCAAATGCAATTATCCACTCATTATATAGTTGACTACCTATTGGTTTGATATCTCCAAAAGTTCCCTCAATTATATTCATATCCTTTGATGGTAACTTTGATACGGCACTTAAAACTAAAACATTAAGTGGAATCATAATAACTGCACCAAGGGCAATTAGTTTAAATTTCTTAGGTTCTTTTGGTAAATCTTCTTCTTTAATATTTAAAAACATCAAAATAAATAAAATTAGCGTCATTATTGCACCAGCGTAAACTATAAGTTGTACCAAAAATAAAAATACTGCATTTAATAGTGCAAACATACCTGCAACGGCTAACATAGAGATTAAAACTCCAAGGGCACTATACATAGGATTTGAATAAACAATCATTGCTATGGCACCACTTATTGCTAAAAATGCAAGGGCTATAAAAACTAAATCAATCATTGTCCAAATCCTTTGATCTTTCATTTTTCATAAGTGCTTTTTTATCAAGTACAAAATCCTCTCTTTTATCACCTGTAAAAGAAAAAATTCCTGTATCCATTCTAATAGCATCACAAGGACAAGCTTCTACACAGTATCCACAAAATACACACTCAAGTAAATCAATTTTAAACTCTTTTGGCCTTTTTTCAGCTTTTTCATCAAATCTCTCTTCAGCTTCGATAAAAATACATTCTGCAGGACATGCTGTAGCACACATATAACATGCAACACATTTTTCACTTTCATCTTCCCACTTTGTAAGTCTATGAACACCTCTATATCTTTCATTTAAATCATCAGGTTGAACTTCTGGATATTGCATAGTTTTTAAATTATCAACATCTTTTAAATTTTTTATAAAGTGTTTTAAAGTTGTTTTCATACCACCTGCAATTGCAGGTAAGTAAAGTTTGTCTTTAAAAGAAGAACCATGTCTTTTTACTACTTTAATTCCCATGTTAGCTCCCTAATACAACTACGATTGCAGTGATTGCAATATTTAAAAGTGCCAAAGGAATTAACACTTTCCATCCAAACATTTGTAATTGGTCATATCTAACTCTTAAAACTGTCCATCTCACCCAAATATACACAAATGCAATTAAAAAGAATTTGATTAAAAATGTTCCTACTTGAATTACAGCAGTTGCTATATTAACTCCATTTGAACCAAGTCCTGTTACTAAGAATACAGCTAGTAATCCTACAATTGCTAAACATAATCCCCAAAAAGCAATAGTTAAGATTTTAGTCTCTTTTTCTCTTAATTGATCTCCATTACCCTTTGTTTTATTGTTTTTCTTCATCCACTTTGTAAAAATGAAAATTTTAATTGGTAATAAAATCATAATTGCAATAATCACATAGTTCATATTACTTTGTATTGCTTGAGTATCTAACCAAGGAATATGATAACCACCAAAAAACAAAGTAACAATAATTGCACTTGAAGCACTCATAGCTGCATATTCTCCAACTTGGAAAAGTCCAAATTTCATTGCTGAGTATTCTGTATGATAACCTGCAACAATTTCAGATTCACCTTCAGCAATATCAAATGGAGCTCTATTTGTTTCTGCAAATGCACAGATTATAAATATAATAGCTGCTAGGGGTTGAATAAATATTCCCCACATAGGAATAACACCAAGATAAGTTCCTGTTTGAGCATTTACCATATCTGTTAAGTGAATTGAACCGTAAGAAATAATAACTGAAATAATTGATAATCCCATGGCTGCTTCATATGAAATTACTTGAGCACTCGCTCTAATAGAACCTAGTAGTCCATATTTATTAGCAGATGCATATCCACCTAAAATTATTCCATATACAGAAAGTCCAGCAAAGGCTAAAAACCACATGATTCCCAATTGACTGGGAATTGCTTGCATAATATGCTCTTTGCCATCAATTACTAATACATCAGCAAATGGAATAGTAGCAAATGATAAAAATGAACAAATGAATACAATTACTGGTGCAATTGTAAAAAAGAATCTATATTTGATATGTGAAGGAACAAAATCCTCTTTAAATACAAGTTTTAACATGTCTGCAAAACTTTGGATTAATCCTCCAAGTCTTAAAGGTCCTATATTACATCTATTAGGTCCAGTTCTATCTTGCATAAATCCAGAAACTCTTCTCTCCCACCAAACAAAAAGTGGAGTTAATCCAACTGCTAAAAGTGAAGCGATCGAAATATTTATAATTGTTATTATAATAGTTGAAGTACTCATAGAGCTCCTTTTTCAATCATAGATTGAATGTTCTCTATAATTGTAGTAACAGTTTCCATAGGTTCGTCTTTATTCATACCTGATATTACTTTTTGTTTTATTCCATCACAATTGATGTATGTCCCCGATTTTTCATAAAATGAAGCTATTGGAATGGCAATATTTGAGTATGAAATAGTTAGGCAATTATGTGAAAACATTGATATTACTTTTTTGTTTTTCAATAACTCTTTTTGATTTTCAAAAATAGAGTTATCAATAATTACAACTAAGTCTGAAGTATTTAAAGATGAATCAAAATACTCTTTTGACTCATCAATCAGTAACTCTTTAAAAGAGGCTCTATTTGCTGTTTTATCAGATTTTTTTAGATAATCATCAGCAAAATTTTCATCATAAGTATTTGGAGAATATCCAGAAATAGAAGCATCTAAACTTTTTGCTAAGTTTTTAATATTTTGCATCTCTTCATAAGAAAGATTTGCACTTAATACAAATAAAATGTTTTTATTAGTTGATAGTTCTTTAAATAGAGTCGCTATTGCGTTATTTAAATTTGTTTCACTACTATTTAAAATGGCAGTCTTAAATCTATTGTCTTCTTCTTGTGTATAAGAAAGTCTTCCTTCATCACACATAAACCAACCATTTACAGATCTATTTACTTTTGGTCTAAATCTAAAAATTTGATCATCTTTATATTTTTCTTTTCTATGGTCAACATGGATATTACACCCTTTTGAACAACCATTACATATTGCATCAAATGTTTCTAAAAACCAAACTCTTTGTTTAAATCTAAAATCTTTAGAAGTTAATGCCCCAACAGGACAAATATCAACAACATTCATGGCATATGGATTTGAAAGTGGCTTCCCTGGAAAAATATCAATGTAAGAGTGATCACTTCTAGTAATTACACCTAATTCACCTGTTTTTGTAATATCTTTACAAAATCTAACACATCTTGTACAAAGTACACATCTTTCTTGGTCTAACATAACATTAGATCCAATATCTACTCTTTTTCTATGAGTAACCTTATCATCTGTATTTACTCTAGATTCATAAAAACCTGATTCCATATAGTAATCTTGCAATTTACATTCACCTGCTTGATCACAAGTTGGACAGTCAATAGGGTGATTTATAAGCTCTAATTCTAAAATATCTCTTCTTACTTTTTCGATATTTTCACCTTTAGTTCTTACAACCATCCCATCTTTTATTGGAGTATCACAGGCTATTTGTGGTCTTTTTTGACCTTCTATTTCAACCATACACATACGGCAGTTACCATCTTTACCTAAGGCTTGATGGTAACAAAAATGAGGAATATGAATATTTTCATCTAAAAGTTTGTCAATAAGCAAGCTACCTTTGGTAGCTTGCATTTGCATTCCGTTTACTGTGAACTCAATCATTTCACTCATTTTAACCCCTTAAATATGGTTTGTTTTTTATTAGTTACCTGTATATAATTGTCTAGGTCTAGCAATTTTATGTTTTGGATCTTGTTTTAACTCAGACCATTGTGCTAACCAACCTGGAGTTCTACCAATTACAAATAGTGGTGTGAACATTGCTACAGGAATTTTAAGTGCTGTTAAAATAACTCCTGAATAGAAGTCAATATTTGGATATAAACCTCTTTCTTTGAAGTAATCATCATTTAATGCTGCTTCTTCTACTGCTGCTGCTACATCTAATAATTTAGAATCAAGATTTAACTCTTCTCTTAGTTTATCTTGTAATCCTTTTAAAGTTTCAGCTCTAGGGTCTCTGTTTTTGTAAACTCTATGTCCGAATCCCATTAATCTAAATGGGTCATTTCTATCTTTAGCTTTAGCAATATATGTTGGTACGTTTTTAACATCACCAATCATTTGTAGTTGATCCATAACTTTTTCATTTGCTCCACCATGTGCTGATCCCCATAATGCTGAAATTCCTGATGCTATAGATACATATGGGTGAGCTTCTGTTGAACCAACATTTCTAACAGTAGTAGTAGAAGCATTTTGCTCATGATCTGCATGTAGTGATAAAATTGCGTCTAATGCATCAACTTCAACTTGTTTGATTTCATCATTTAATCCATCACCTAAATATTTCATTCTTCCACCTGGATATGCTCTTAACATATATAAGAAGTTTTCTGTAAAATATCTGTTTACATCTGGGTAAATTAGTGGAGTACCAATAGAATTTCTATATGCCATTGCTGCAATTGTAGGCATCTTAGCTAAAATTCTTCTTCTCATCATTTTAAATTCATCTTCATTCTCTAAATTTAAGTGATCTTTATAGAATGCTGCTAAAGCCATAGTAGCTGCACCCATAGTTGCCATTGGGTGTGCACCATCTGGTAATGCATCAAATAATCTGATAATTCCTTCATTTAAGAATGATCTATGTCTAATTTCTAAGTCAAAGTTTTTTGAAGCTTCTGGTGTTGGTAATTTACCTCTCATTAGTAAGTAAGAAACATCTAAGAAAGAGTATTTACCAGCAAGTTCTGAAATATCATACCCTCTATATCTTAACTCTGAGTTTTCCCCATCAATAAATGTAATCTTAGATTCACAAGATGCAGTTGATGTATATCCTGGGTCATATGTAAACATTCCAGAGTCTTTATAAAATGATGAAATATCAACAACACTTGGTCCTCTAGTTCCATCTACAATATTATATTCATAAGTATTACCATTTCTGTTATCAGTAAACGTCATAGTATTTTTTGCCATATATTTTCTCCTGTATAAGTTTAATTAATTTTTAAAATATGATTCAAATTCATGTGGAAATTTTTTTACAATACTTTCAATAATATCTTTAACAGCTGGCGCAAATACACATATTGTTTTACCATTCATAGTATTTGTCACATCTAGTATTGTTTTTAAATCTTCACTTGAACCTAAACCTTTTAGAATTTTTTCTAAAATCGTATCAATCCATCCACAACCTTCTCTACAAGGTGTACATTGACCACACGATTCATGATGATAAAATTCTATTAAGTTTTTTGCTACATCAACCATTGATGTATCTTCATCAATTACAATCATTCCTCCCGTACCTAAAGTTGAACCAATATCCCACATCGATTCATAATCTAAAACTGCCTTTTCTACTTCATTAGCAGTTAAGATTGGACATGATGATCCACCTGGGATAATGGCTTTTAATTTTTTCCCTTTTATCATACCTCCACCAAGGATGTTTAGGAAATCAATCATTTTATTACCATAAGCCATTTCATATACACCTGGATTGTTAACAGGTCCTGAAATTGCAAATAGCATAGTTCCGGGAGATTTTTCTGTTCCGTATTTTGTATAACCCTGCGCACCATTTTCAACAATGTTCGGAACAGAAGCAATAGTTTCTACATTGTTGACAGTGGCAGGATTGTCAAAGAACCACTCACACTCTTTGCCATGAGGCTTAAGCCTTGGGTGTCCTCTTTTACCTTCAAGTGATTCTATAAGTGCTGATTTTTCACCACAAATATAAGCACCAGCTCCTCTATGAACTGTAATATCAAGCTTAAAGTCATATCCCATAACTTTATCACCAATAATTCCAGCTTCATATGCTTCATTAATTGCATCTTGTACTCTATCAGAGAAGAATTCATATTCACCTCTAATGTAAATATAGGCATGATTTGCACTAATTGCATAACAAGAACAAATTATGCCTTCAATTAAAAGGTGTGGGTCGTATTGAAAAATTTGTCTATCTTTAAATGTACCTGGTTCACTTTCATCACCATTTACAATTAGATATCTTGGTCTTTCATCAACTGGAGGCATTAATTGCCATTTAGGACCACAAGGTGCTCCACCACCACCTTTTCCTCTGAGTCCAGATGCAACAACTTCAGCAGTTACATCATCTGGACTCATAGAAAAAAGTTTTTGAATTGAAGAGTATCTTCCATTTGCTTTTGCAACTTCAAGTTTATGAGAATCAGGGATATCAAAATTTTTACTAACAATTTTTGTAATCATTTTTTACACTCCTTCAAAAGCTCATCAACTTTTTCTTTTGTTAATTTTTCATGATATTTACCATTTAAAGCTATCATAGGAGCTCCACCACAAGCACCCATACACTCAACTTCACTTAAGTGAAATAATCCATCTTCACTAGTTTGACCAGGTTCTATTCCTATTTTATCTTTAATGTATTGTTTTATATCTTTACTTCCACATAGCATACAAGATAGTGTTTTACATAATTCAATGTGATATTTACCAATTGGTTTTAGATTAAACATTGTATAAAACGTTGCTACACCATAAACTTCTACTGGAGTTTTCCCTAGTTTATCAGCAATGTAACTCATAGCTTCAGGACTAACCCATCCCTCTTGTTTTTGAGCTAACCAAAGTGCAGGTAACATACAAGAATCAATTTTTGGATATCTTGATACATATTCTTGAAATTTTACTTCATTTTCAGGTGTATATTTAAATTCAGCCATTATCTATCAAACTCCCCTGCAATAAAGTTCATGCTAGCCATTGTAACAACAGCATCTGCAAGCATACCACCTTCAACTATTTTTGAATAAGCCGCTAGTGAATAAAAACAAGGTGGTCTACATTTTACTTTATAAGGTTTTCCCTCACCATCGCTTACAATAAAAAATCCAAGTTCTCCATTAGCTGCTTCAGTTGAACCATAATATTCACCTTTTGGTACTTTAATACCTTCAAATGTTAATTTAAATTGATTCATTAAACCTTCAATATTTCCATAAACATCTTTTTTATCAGGCAAGAAGATTCCTTGGTGATCTACATTTAAAGGCCCACCTGGCAACTCTTTCATGGCTTGTCTAATAATTCTAATTGATTGTTTCATCTCTTCAAATCTACACATCATTCTGTCATAAACATCCCCATGACTTCCAATAATTACATCAAAATCAAAATTTTCATATCCATAATAAGGCTTATCTTTTCTTAAATCATGAGCAACTCCTGCTGCTCTTAAATTAGGTCCAGAAATACCATTTGCTAGAGCAAATTCAGGTTTTATAACACCTACATCTTGTGTTCTATCATGAAAGATTTTATTATGTGCAATCAGTGATAAAGCATCATCAATAGCAGTTTCAACATCTTTAAGTACCTCTTCTAAATCTCCATCAAAACCATCATATAAATCAAACTCTAAACCACCAATTCTAGTATATGTGTTTGTTAGTCTAGCTCCAGTTAGTTTTGATAATAAATCATATGCTTTATCCCTTGGAGCAAATAGGTACCAAAAGTTTGTTAGACCACCTAAATCAACCATATTAGCCGCATTACAAACAAGGTGGTCAATGATTCTACTTAATTCACCAATAACAACTCTAATCATCTTAGCTCGTGGTGTAATATCAATATTTAACATCTCTTCAATTGCTTTTGAAAAACCAATATTATTTAAAATTGCACTACAATAGTTCAATCTATCAGTGTAAGGAATTATTTGTGAATAAGTATGTGTTTCACAAGATTTTTCAAAACCTCTATGTAAATATCCAATTTCAGTTACACAAGTAGTAATTGTTTCACCTTCCATAGCTACAAAATTTCTAATAGTACCATGACTAGCTGGGTGAGAAGGCCCTATATTTAAAAGCATTAAGTCGTTTATTTCTTCTTCACTATAACCTTTAGCTTTTAGTTTTGGTAGCATCTCATCCATTAAATCTTCAGTTTCTGTACAGATTTGACCTTTTGTAACTGGGTAATCTTTTCTTAAAGGATGACCAATAAACTGATGATGATTTAAAACTCTTTTTAAATTTGGATGACCAAGGAACTTAATTCCATATTGATCATATGTCTCTCTTTCAGCCCAATTTGCTGATTCATATAAATCATGAATAGAATCAATACTTAAAGTATTGTCATCAACATATGTTTTTATCGTTTTTTGATTTTTAAATGTTGAATCTCTTAAAATATAAACTACTGCAAATCTTGATGGTGTAACATCTGGATATTTTAGATAATCAATTGCTGTTATATCTAAAAGTATTGTGAAGTTTTCTTCATTTTTCAGTTTTGAAATAGTCGATTTTATATCTTTTGAATCAATTAACATGTCACATTTAAGCATCTAAGAATCCTTTGTATTCTTTAACTCTATCTTTTATGATTGATTCATTCTTAGCTTTATCTTGAATTCTCATAATTGCATCTAAAACAGCTTCTGGTCTTGGTGGACAACCTGCAATATATTCATCAACCGGAATAATTTCATCAATTCCTTGAACTGTTGTATAGTTGTCATAAAACCCACCAGAACATGCACATGCTCCCATTGAGATAACCCATTTGGGTTCACACATTTGCTCATAGATCTTCTTTAAAATAGGAGCTTGCTTATATGAAATTGTTCCAGCTACTATTAGTAAATCTGCTTGTCTAGGTGAGAATCTTACAACTTCTGCACCAAATCTTGATAAATCATATTTAGCCCCAGCTACACTCATAAACTCAATACCACAACAAGCAGTACCAAATGCCATTGGCCACAAAGAGTATGATCTACCCCAGTTAACTGCATGGTCTAGTTTAGTAGTAACAATAGAATCACCAAGTTTAGATTCAACTCCTAATCCCATGATAAAGCCTTTTTCTTATAAATATAAATTAAACCAGCAAACAATAAGCCAACAAAAATAAACATTTTAACTAAGCCTAGCATTCCCAATTCTACAACATTTACTGCCCAAGGAAACATAAAGACTACTTCAACATCAAAAAGTAAAAATGAGATTGCAACTAAATAAAACTTTACAGAGAATCTGATGTTAGTATTTCCAACAGGATTAGAAACACCACTTTCATACACACTGTTTTTTAGCTGTGCTTCTTCATTTTTAGGTCCTACAAATTTTGTTAAAACAAAAACTGCAGATAAAATGAAACCTATAAGAACAAAAATAACTGAAGCTAAAACAAGTTGTGTAGACATTTTTAATCCTGTTTATTAATTTCTTATTATGATTGTACACTAATTTTTTTATCTTATAAAAGAAAAAATCTAATTAAGGATTTATTCTTTGTTCAGTGAGAAAAATAGTAATACTTTGCTACCCCTTTGCTATTTAAACTCTTTTAGCATCTGATTTAAAGCGATTTCAAGGGCATTTTGATTTACAGCTACATTTAATCTAAAGTGGTTGTTCCCATTGCTACCAAAGGAAACACCATCATTTAAGGCTACTTTTGCTTTGGTTAACAGCTTATTTTTTATCTCATTATGAGATAAATTAGTATTTTTAAAATCTAGCCAAAGAAGATATGTAGCTTCTGGAATATAAAATTTAATTTTAGAATTATTTTTTTCTAAATAATTTTTTGCAAATTCTATATTCAATTTTAAATATTCATTTAATTGCTTAACAAAGTTAGCTCCATTCTCATATGCTGCTTGAGTTGCTATTAGCCCAAAAAAATTGACTGAATTAATCTCTCTTTTTATAGCTTCTTTTTTAAATTTGCCTAAAATTGATAAGTTTTTACTAATTGCATATGATGTGTTAAGCCCTGCGATATTAAATGTCTTTCCTGCACTATTTAATGTTAAAGTTTGATTTGCAATTTCTTCATTAATTGATGCTATAGGAGTAAACTTTTTAAATGTAATATCTGAATGTATTTCATCCGCAATTATAATTATATTGTTATCAATACAAATTTGAGCTAGCTGTTTTAGTTCTTCTTTATTCCATACTCTTCCAACTGGATTATGAGGAGAACAAAGAGCTAGAATTTTAGTCTTATTAGTAATTTTAGATTTTAAATCTTCAAAATCCATCGAATAGTAACCGTTATCATTTTTTAATTCATTAACTACAACTTTTCTATTATTTTGTGTTACACATTTATACAATGGAGGGTAAATAGGTGTTTGAACGATTACTTCATCTCCTATGTCACTAAAAGCTTCAATACAAGCACTATAAGAAGGAACTACTCCATTTGTCATAAAGATTTCTTCTTTATTTATTTCCCAATTATGTTGATTTTTTTGCCAAGAAACAATTGAGTTTAATAGCTCATCACTAACTATACTATATCCATAAATTGAATTATTGGCTGCTTTTATGATTGCATCATTAATAAATGAAGGCGTTTTAAAATCCATATCTGCAACCCAAAGTGGGTTTAAATCTTCATATCCAAAATATTTATCTAAGCCATCCCATTTTGCACAATTTGTATTTTTTCTGTCAACTTTTTCTTCAAAATTATATTCATTATTATCAATCATATTAAAAATCCCTATTATAAACTATATTTTATTGATAAAATGATATAAGATTTATACTTAATTAAGTCAGATTTTTTATTTGAGGTTTATATGAAAGAAGCAATTGAATTATTAAAAAAGAACAATTTACTAAAAGTTATTGATGATGAATTAGATATTTATTTAGAAATACCTCACATAGCATATATTGAAGTAAAGAAACCAGATTCTAAAGCAATTTTATTTACAAATGTTGTAGATAAGAAAAATGAAAAGAAATTTGATATACCAGTTTTAATGAATGTATTTTGTAATGAAAAAGCAGTAAAATTATTTATTGGTGATGGGGATAAAATTGGAAGTGAGATTGAAAGCTTACTAAAAATGAAACCACCAACTACATTTAGTGAAAAACTATCAACATTTGGAAAGTTATTTGCTTTAAAAAATACAATTCCAAAGAAACTAAAAGGAAAAGGTGAGTGTCAACAAGTAATAAAACTTGGAAATGATGCAAAACTATCTGATTTACCAGTACTTACTACTTGGGAACAAGATGGAGGTCCTTTTATTACTATGGGACAAGTTTATACAACTAGTCTAAATGGTGAAATGAAAAACTTAGGAATGTATAGATTACAAGTATATGATGATAATACACTTGGAATGCATTGGCAAATTCATAAAGATTCAAATCATTTTTTCCATGAGTATAAAAAAGCAGGTAAAAAAATGCCTGTTTCTATTGGAATAGGAGGAGATCCTATGTATATTTGGTGTGGGCAAGCACCATTACCTATTGGTATTTTTGAACTTATGCTTTATGGTTTTGTAAAAAATAAAAATGCTCAACTTGTAAAATCAATTACAAATGATATTTATGTACCTAAAGATAATGATTTTATTATTGAAGGATTTGTAGATGCAAGTAAATTAAGAATAGAAGGTCCATTTGGTGATCATACTGGATATTATACATTAGAAGAAGAGTATCCTTTTATGGAAGTTACAGCAATTACACACAAAAAAGAGCCAACTTATTTAGCGACAGTTGTTGGAAAACCACCACTAGAAGATAAATATATGGGGCATGCGACAGAGAGAATTTTCTTACCATTACTTAAAACAACAGCACCTGATTTAATTGATTATTATATGCCAGAAAATGGGGTTTTTCATAACTTAATTTTAGCAAAAATTAAAACTTTATACCCAGGACATGCTTCTCAGATGATGCATGCGTTTTGGGGAGTAGGGCAAATGAGTTTTGTAAAACATGCAATTTTTGTAAATGAAGATGCACCTGATTTAACAGACCATGATGCAATAGTTAGACATATTTTAAATAGAATTGATATTGATGAAATTTTAATTACAAGGGGTGTTGTTGATGCTCTTGACCACAGTTCACCAAAATTTGCAGTAGGTGGAAAACTTGGACTTGACTGTACAGGAAATGAAATTGAAGAGTTAGGAATTACACTTTTAGAAGATGATGAATTACTATTTAAGATGCAATCAATAACAAATGAAATAAAAAATTTAAAACAATACTATAAAGATACAAAAAATCCAGTTACTGTAATTACAGTTGATAAAACAAGAAGCCAAAAGCATTTATTTGAAGATTTGAAACCATTATATGAAAACTTGAAGATTTTAGTAATTGTTGATGAGGCAAATCAAAATGATGTTGAAAATCCTTATATGCTAGTTTGGAGAGTTGTAAATAATATTGATTCAAACAGAGATGTTTACATTGATTCAAATACAATTTGTTTAGATGGAACAAACAAAAACTCTTATGACAACTTCAAAAGAAGATGGCCTGATGATGTTGATTGTTCTATGGAAGTAATTGAGGATTTAAGAGTTAGAGGTATTTTAGATATTGATGATGAATTTATTAAACAATGGCAATTATAAGAGAAACTTTTCTCTTATTTTGCAATAATTTTTAAATCATTTAAATCAATATCTAAATAATAAGTTTCATTCTCACAAAAATCTTCTACATTTTCAACTATAATTTTAAATGTTTTTTCACAATTATAATCTACGAAATCAACTAATAATTCATAATACTCACCACAAAAAGATGAATCTAATACTTTTAATTCAAAATTATTTATAGATTTAGTGATTTTACATTTATGAATTTCAATAACTGCAACTTTATCTTCATTGATATCAATATTTTGTTTTTTTATCAATTCATTAGGAATAAGATTTAATTCTGATAAAAAATTTGCTACATAGTAGTTTTGTGGGTTGTTATATATATTAAGTGTTGTGTCAAATTGAAGTAGTTGCTTATTATGGATTATTCCAATCTTATCTGAAATACTAAGGGCTTCTTTTTTATCATGGGTTACTAAAATTGCACTAAGATTTAAGTCTTTGATTAAAGCTTTTAACCACATTTTTGTTTTATATCTAAGTTGAGAGTCAAGGTTTGCAAATGGCTCATCAAGTAGTAAAATTTTGGGATTATTAGCCATAGCTCTAGCTATTGCAACACGCTGTTGTTGTCCACCTGAAAGTTGGTGAGTTGATTTTTTTCTATGTGATGCAATATCAAATTGCTCTAATAGTTTTGTAACTCTTTTTTCTTTTTCTTTTTTAGGCATTTTATCTAAAGCAAAAGCAATATTTTCCTCGACATTTAAATGAGGGAATAGGGCATAATCTTGGAAAATATATCCAACTTCTCTATCTTTTTTAAATACCTCTTTTGAAGATACACAGACATTTCCAATACAAATGTTTCCTTCATGTTCCCTTTGTAATCCTGCAATTGATCTTAAAATAGTAGTTTTCCCACAACCACTTTGTCCTAGTAAAGTTACTATTTCACCTTCATTTACATCAAAATTTATATCTTCTAAAATTTTTGTCTTATCAAATGATATACCAAAACTATTTACACTTACCATTTTAAGCCTTTTTCATATTTCTTGTTAATAAAATCACAGAGATTATACCAATAATTACAATACACATTGAAGGAACAGCAGATTCAATAGTTTGAGCTTGTTCATTTAATTCAAATGCTCTAATTGCCAAAGTGTTATAATCAAATGGCCTTAAAACCATTGTTAAAGGTAACTCTTTAACTACTTCAATAAAAATTATTATAAAAGAAGCAAAGGCAGAGTTTTTTATTAAAGGGAATATAACCTTTCTAAAAGTTTTAAATTGCCCAATTCCAGATATTTGTGCTGCATCATCATAACTTTGGGGTATTCTATTAAATCCTGCTTCAAAATTATTAATTGAAATTGCAATAAATCTAACTAAATATCCAAAAACAACTGCAAGAGCTGTTCCTGAAACTAAAAAACTTGTATCAAAAAGTTTCAACATATACTCATTTAATATTCCAAAAAAAGAAAGAATACCAACTGCAACTACTGCCCCTGGTATAGAGTAACCTAGTTTTGTTATTTGTACAAGTGATGATGATGTTTTATCTTTATTAATTCTAAAATTATAAACAACTAATAACGCAATTGATGTAATAACAGTTGCAGAAATTACTCCAAGTTGTATAGTTCTAAAAAATAGTTCAATAAAATCTTCATCAATAACAGTTTTATAAGAATCAATAAACCAAAAAATTAACTGAACAAATGGCATTAAAAAACCAAAAAATAGAGGAATAAAACAAATTACTACAGCTAAAACATTTTGATAACCACTTAATTTGATTTTAGTAATTGGTCTAAAATCTTTACCACTACTTTTATATACCTTATTTCTTCTTTGGAACCTTTCAAGTAAAATCAGAATAAAAATGAAAGTCATTAAAATACTTGCTAGCTTTGAAGCGTCTTCAATACTTCCCATTCCTTCCCAAAGTCTAAAGATTCCAGTTACAAAGGTATTTACTCCAAAATAATCCATAACACCAAAGTCAGATACTGCTTCCATTACTGCAAGTGTACTTCCTGCGATAATTGCTGGTCTTGAAATAGGTAGGATTACTTTTTTTAGTATTTGCCATGTATTTAAATTAAATGTTTTAGCTGCCTCTATAATTGATGATGATTCAAAACTAAGATAAGTTCTACAAACTAAGTAAACATAAGGGTATAAAACTAGAGACATTACTATTACAGCGCCTTCAATTGATTGTATATCCCAAAATGGAACTTCACTTATATTTTTATCCATCAATCCTAGAAAATATCCAGTTACATTTCCAGATATTCCAAACATACCATTATATATAAATGCCATAATATAAGTAGGAATTGCAAAGGGCAATATTAAAGCATAATCAAATATTTTTGAGAAACTAAATTCGTATAATGATATTAAATAAGCAGTAGTGAATCCAAGTAAGGTTGTTAGAAGTCCTACACCAATCATTATATATAGTGTATTGTAAATATAGTCTAGTAGAACAGTATTTTTAATATGTTCCCAGTTTTCAGTATTTCCAATAAATAGAAATAAAAATATAGTAACCATAGGTATTGAAATTAGTAGTGTTAAAACAGCACTACTTAATTTCAAACCTTTTAATTTAATTGTCAATAACTACTTCCATCCTGCAATGTCTAAAGCTTTAACTGCATTAGCATTATTTGCTCCAAGGTCATTAATTGTTAAATTATCATCCTCTAATACTCCCCATGAAGCAACTAATTCAGATATTTCTGAACCTTTAACTACTGGGTACTCATAATTACCTTTTGCAAAAATTTCTTGAGCCTCTTTAGATGTTAAAAACTCTATAAACTTAATTGCATTTTCTTTATTTTTAGCATATTTTGCTACACCTGCTGCACTTACATTTACATGTGTTGCACCATTTTTAAATTTAGGGAATATTACTTTTAATTTACTTACAGTCTCTTTATCTGATGCACTTCCTACTGCAAGTTTTCCTAAATAATAAGTATTTAGTATTGAAATACTTCCTAAGCCAGCAGCTACACCTCTTGCTTGGTCTCTATCACTTCCTTTAGGCTCTCTTGCCATATTTGATACAACACCTTCTGCCCATTTTGTTGCATATTCAACTCCATGGTGAGCAATCATAGCAGCCATTAGTGATTGATTATATACATTACTTGAAGATCTAACCATTATTTGACCTTTGTATTTTGGGTCAGCTAATTCTTCATATGTATATTCTTTATTTTCAAAACCACTACCTTCTCTAACAGCAATAATTCTTGCTCTTTTTGTAATTGCAAACCATTGATTATCTTTGTCTCTAAGAGTCGATGGAATTCTTTGTGTTAAAATTTTTGAATCAATTGGCTGAAAAAGTTTATTTTCTGTTGCTCTTTGTATTCTTGCTGCATCTACAGTTATAAATACATCTGCAGGTGAATTTTTACCCTCTGTTTGTAATCTTTTGATTAAAGCATCATCTTTAGCTTGAATTACTTTTACTTTGATTCCAGTATTTTTTTCAAATGCTTTGAAAAGTTGCTTATCTGTATCATAATGTCTACTTGAATAAACATTAACTTGTTCTGCTGCAATTAATGAACTTGCAAAAACGATTGCACTAAGTGCTAATTTTTTTATCATTATCTAGCCTTTATTTTATATTGATAATTGTTATTGAAATTATATTCTTTATATTCTTTAATTAATCTTAATAGTAAGAATGATTATCATAAAAGAATATAAAAATTCATTTAATCAAAAAAAATAAAATTATTGATATAATAACAACAATTAATATATGAATTAACTAGGACACATAAAAAATGATTTTAATGATTGATAATTATGATTCATTCACATATAATATAGTTCAGTACTGTTTAGAGTTAGGTGCTGATTTAAAAGTTATTAGAAACGATGAATTAAGTGTAGAAGAGATTGAAAAATTAAATCCAGAAAAAATTATAATATCTCCAGGACCAGCAACTCCTAATGAAGCAGGTGTATGTTTAGAAGTAATTGAATATTTTGCAGATAAAAAACCAATTTTTGGAATTTGTCTAGGTCACCAAAGTATTGCTCAAGTATTTGGTGGAGAAGTTATTCGAGCTAAAAATATGATGCATGGAAAAACTTCAAAAGTAAAAGTTACAAATGAAACACCTATTTTTAAAAACTTACCAAATGAATTTACAGAAACTAGATACCATTCTTTAATAGTAAAAAAAGAGAATCTTCCTGAAAATATCGTTGTAACTTCTATTAGTTGTGACGATGATGAAATTATGTCTTTAGAAATTAAAGATAAAAAAATTTATGGAGTTCAGTTTCATCCAGAATCAATAATGAGTGAATATGGTTATGAAATGATTGATAATTTCTTAAAGTTATGATAAAAACCAGCAATTACAACTACTTATTTTCTACTGTTTTAGCATTTACAGTAGTTGTATTGCTATATACAACTCAAACCTTAAGCATTTCATACAAAGAAGCATTAAATGTTTTTGTTAATAATTCAGTGTTATCCTTAATCACAAATACTTCAATATATATATTTGGACAAAATGATTTAGCACTTCGTTTACCCTTCATTGTATTTTATACATTAAGTGTAATCTTGATGTTTAAATTAACAAAAGACTATTTTAAATATGAAAGAGATAGATATATTTCTATTTTTATATTTATGATTCTTCCTGGTGTTATAAGTGCATCTTTATTAGTTAATAGCGCAATTGTAATTACTTTTTGTACATTACTTTATATTTATTATTATCAAAAATTTAAGAAGCATTGTTATTTATTATTATTTATATATCTATTTGTAGATAATTCTTTTGTAATTTTATATTTAGCAATATTCTTTTTTTCTTTAAAAAATAAAGATAATAGATTAATTTTTTTATCATTAGTTCTATTTCTTTTATCTATGTCTATTTATGGACTAGATACTCAAGGTAAACCGAGAGGATTTTTAGTTGATACTTTTGCCATTTACGCAAGTGTTTTCTCACCATTTCTATTTATATACTTTATTTACTCTATGTATCGAGCTTCTTTAAAAAATGAAGAAAGAACTTTTACATGGTATATTTCCATTACTGCATTAATAGTATCTTTACTTTTTTCTTTTCGTCAAAGAGTTTATATTGAAGATTTTGCACCTTATGTTGTTATATCTCTTCCTTTTATGCTAAAAAGATATTTTCATTCATATAGAGTAAGATTAAGTGAATTTAGAAAATTTCATAAAATTTCAGCAATAGTAATTATAAGTATGTTATTAGTAAATGTATTTTTAACTATTGTTAATAAACCATTATATACATTATTACCAGATAGCAAAAAACATTTTGCATATAAATATCACTTTGTTAAAGAATTAGCAAGTGAATTAAAAAAAGAGAAAATTAATTACATATTTACTGATGATGAAAAACTGTTGATGAGATTAAAATTCTATAATATAAATTCTGGTGCTGATTATTTTGTTTCAAAAAGAAAGTTTTATAATTATGACAAAGAAATATCAATAGAGTATTATGGTAAAAAGCTATATAGTGTTTACATAAAAAAACTTAAATGAAAAAATCATTTACACTTTTAGAATTAATTTTTGTAATTACACTATTAATAGTTCTTTATACATTTTTTATACCTAATCAAAAGATAAATAAATTAAATGAAGTTATAAATAGATTAGATCTATATATCTCACACATTAGGTATCAAGCTTTAATCGACGATAAATTCTCAAATGATACTCTTTGGCATAAAAAAAGATGGACTTTAAAATTTTTTAGATGTCGAGAGTCAGTTGGTGGAATTTACTATAGTATTTATAGTGATGAGAATTTGTCAGGACATCCAAATGCAAGTGAAAGTTTTAAAGATCCATTAACAAATAAAAATATTTACAGCTCAAATTTATGTAATGAAACAAATAATAATAGTAAGTATGTACTGCTAAGTAAAAACTTTGGAATAAAAGATGTAAAGATTTCATGTAATAGTACAACAAGTTTAGGACAAATATCTTTTGGAAAAGATGGTAGAGTTTACTCTCGTCTAAGTAATATTGATAATGAAAGCTTTGAATATGAGATTATTAAGTCATGTAGTATCAAATTTATTGATGAAAATGACAATTTTAAAGAATTAATTATCAATCCTAAGACGGGTTATTCAACAAAAGGAATAAAAAACCCAATAGAAACAGAGTAAAAAGGTGGGAAAGGGAGGAATTTAAAAATTTAAGTTAAATTTAAGCATAAACCCCTTGACAAAGGGTCAAGAATCTATTATAATTCCCGTCCAAATTGACTGAGACACATCAAACGGAAGAGAGATGAGTTGAGAGTTAACGATCTTTAAAAAGAAATAAAGTTTAAAGAAGAGTAATCTTTATAAACTGAATATTATCAATAAGATAATTAAATAAATGTTAAATAAAAAAACAAGAATAAAAATTCTTGTCTATTAAATAGAATGTAAAAATTTTATTTTTAGCTTTAAGCTAAACAATGAGTGATAATTTTGTAACTAAAATTGCAGTACTCTGAAAAAATGCAAATTTTTTTAGAATGCAAAGTTACATAAAGTTGTCAGTTTCAAACACTTTATGGAGAGTTTGATCCTGGCTCAGAGTGAACGCTGGCGGCGTGCTTAACACATGCAAGTCGAACGAGAACGGGTATTAGCTTGCTAATACTGTCAGCTAAGTGGCGAACGGGTGAGTAATATATAGGTAATGTGCCTTGAAGAAGGGGATAACAGTTGGAAACGACTGCTAAGACCCTATATGCCTTTAAAACAAAAGTTTGCAAGGGAAATATTTATAGCTTCAAGATCGGCCTGTACAGTATC
This sequence comes from Malaciobacter pacificus, assembly GCF_004214795.1. Taxonomy (NCBI): domain Bacteria; kingdom Pseudomonadati; phylum Campylobacterota; class Epsilonproteobacteria; order Campylobacterales; family Arcobacteraceae; genus Malaciobacter; species Malaciobacter pacificus. The sequence goes on along the minus strand of NZ_CP035928.1, from coordinate 2,157,560 downwards.
AGTTAGTTGGTGAGGTAATGGCTCACCAAGACAATGACGCTTAACTGGTTTGAGAGGATGATCAGTCACACTGGAACTGAGACACGGTCCAGACTCCTACGGGAGGCAGCAGTGGGGAATATTGCACAATGGGGGAAACCCTGATGCAGCAACGCCGCGTGGAGGATGACACATTTCGGTGCGTAAACTCCTTTTATATAGGAAGATAATGACGGTACTATATGAATAAGCGCCGGCTAACTCCGTGCCAGCAGCCGCGGTAATACGGAGGGCGCAAGCGTTACTCGGAATCACTGGGCGTAAAGAGCGTGTAGGCGGATAGATAAGTTGGGAGTGAAATCCTATGGCTCAACCATAGAACTGCTTCCAAAACTGTCTATCTAGAGTATGGGAGAGGTAGATGGAATTTCTGGTGTAGGGGTAAAATCCGTAGAGATCAGAAGGAATACCGATTGCGAAGGCGATCTACTGGAACATTACTGACGCTGAGACGCGAAAGCGTGGGGAGCAAACAGGATTAGATACCCTGGTAGTCCACGCCCTAAACGATGTACACTAGTTGTTGTGAGGCTAGACCTTGCAGTAATGCAGTTAACACATTAAGTGTACCGCCTGGGGAGTACGGTCGCAAGATTAAAACTCAAAGGAATAGACGGGGACCCGCACAAGCGGTGGAGCATGTGGTTTAATTCGACGATACACGAAGAACCTTACCTGGTCTTGACATAGTAAGAACTTTCCAGAGATGGATTGGTGTCTGCTTGCAGAAACTTATATACAGGTGCTGCACGGCTGTCGTCAGCTCGTGTCGTGAGATGTTGGGTTAAGTCCCGCAACGAGCGCAACCCTCGTCGTTAGTTGCTAACAGTTCGGCTGAGAACTCTAACGAGACTGCCTACGCAAGTAGGAGGAAGGTGAGGACGACGTCAAGTCATCATGGCCCTTACGACCAGGGCTACACACGTGCTACAATGGGGTATACAAAGAGCAGCGATACGGTGACGTGGAGCAAATCTCAAAAATATCTCCCAGTTCGGATAGTAGTCTGCAACTCGACTACTTGAAGTTGGAATCGCTAGTAATCGTAGATCAGCTATGCTACGGTGAATACGTTCCCGGGTCTTGTACTCACCGCCCGTCACACCATGGGAGTTGAACTCATTCGAAGCAGGGATGCTAAAGTAGCTACCTTCCACAGTGGATTCAGCGACTGGGGTGAAGTCGTAACAAGGTAACCGTAGGAGAACCTGCGGTTGGATCACCTCCTTTCAGAGAAAGAGTTAAGATTCGTTTCTTAACTCGAAACATTTATAGAAAAACTAATTGATATATTCAGTTTATAAAGATTATTTAAAATAGGTAATAGGGGCCTATAGCTCAGCTGGCTAGAGCGCTCGACTGATAATCGTGAGGTCCCAGGTTCAAGTCCTGGTAGGCCCACCATTAAATAATCTGTAAAAAAAGATTAACTCAGCATATATGGGGATATAGCTCAGCTGGGAGAGCGCCTGCCTTGCACGCAGGAGGTCAGCGGTTCGATCCCGCTTATCTCCACCATATACCTATAAAACTTAATATAAGTTCAAATATATTTGGATTTATATTAGGTTTTAAACCTAAGAATTACTAGAGATGGTAATACGATATTTAAAAACATAATGTTAAAGTCTTAAAATTTTTCTAGCGAATATTTATAGCGATATAGATATAAGTTAATAAAGAAACAATTTAAAACACAACTATATTTATTAAATGTAAATTTAATAAGATAGTAGCCAAGGAATAATTATTCAAAAAATAGTAGAAATACTATTAAGAAAAAAGGTAGCTTAGTTTACTAAGTTATTTGAAAAGCTATTAAGGGCTAATGGTGGATGCCTAGACTGTAAGAGGCGATGAAAGACGTACTAGACTGCGATAAGCTTTGGGGAGCCGTCAAGAGGCATTGATCCAGAGATTTCTGAATGGGACAACCCAATATAGTGCGAGCTATATTATCCTTTCGAGGAGGCAAACCTGGTGAAGTGAAACATCTCAGTAGCCAGAGGAAGAGAAATCAATTGAGATTCCGTCAGTAGCGGCGAGCGAACGCGGAATAGGGCGCATACATTTAGCATATTAGATAGAAGAAGTATTTGGAAAGATACACCATAGAGAGTGATAGTCTCGTATTTAAAATCTTTTATGTGGAACTAAGGTATGGAACGAGTAGGTCGGAACACGTGATATTTTGACTGAATATGGGGGGACCACCCTCCAACCCTAAATACTACTTACAGATCGATAGTGAACAAGTACCGTGAGGGAAAGGTGAAAAGTACTCCAGCGAGGAGAGTGAAATAGAACCTGAAACCATTAGCTTACAATCATTCGGAGCCCTATGATTTATCAGGGTGACGGACTGCCTTTTGCATAATGAGCCTGCGAGTTGTGGTATCTGGCAAGGTTAAGTCAAGTACGAAGCCGTAGCGAAAGCGAGTCTTAATAGGGCGAAATAGGGTCCCCATTAAGAACTTTATGTTCTTAATGGGTTCCCTTAGTCAGATGCTGCAGACCCGAAACGAAGTGATCTATCCATGAGCAGGTTGAAGCTGGTGTAAGAGCCAGTGGAGGACCGAACCGATGGGCGTTGAAAAGTCCCCGGATGACTTGTGGATAGGGGTGAAAGGCCAATCAAACTTCGTGATAGCTGGTTCTCTCCGAAATATATTTAGGTATAGCCTTGCGTAGTAGCATATAGGGGTAGAGCACTGAATGGGCTAGGGCTGCTTACCGCGGTACCAAACCCTATCAAACTATGAATACTATATGTGTAATCGCAGGAGTCAGGCGTAGGGTGATAAAATCCTATGTCGAGAGGGGAACAACCCAGACTAACAGCTAAGGTCCCTAAGTTACATCTAAGTGGAAAACGATGTGGAGTTACTGTGACAACCAGGAGGTTGGCTTAGAAGCAGCCATCCTTTAAAGAAAGCGTAACAGCTCACTGGTCTAGTGATTCTGCGCGGAAAATATAACGGGGCTAAGATGTACACCGAAGCTTTAGATTCAATTTTTAATTGAGTGGTAGGAGAGCGTTCTATTCAGCGTAGAAGATGTACCGGTAAGGAGCGTTGGAGCGGATAGAAGTGAGCATGCAGGCATGAGTAGCGATAAAAGAGGTGAGAATCCTCTTCGCCGAAAACCCAAGGTTTCCTACGCGATGCTCGTCATCGTAGGGTTAGTCGGGAACTAAGTCGAGTCCGAAAGGGGTAGACGATGTCAAATTGGTTAATATTCCAATACCAACATATAAGCGCGATGTGGGGACGCATAGAGTTAATCGAGCTCACTGATGGAATAGTGGGTCGAAGGACGTAGGTTGATACTTAGGCAAATCCGGGTATCGTTAGACCGAGATCTTACAGGCTCTTGACGCTCTTCGGAGATGATAGAGAATCGATGATACTGTCGTGCCAAGAAAAGCCACTAAGTATATTATATGTTGCCCGTACCGTAAACCGACACAGGTAGGTGGGATGAGTATTCTAAGGCGCGTGGAAGAACCCTGGTTAAGGAACTCTGCAAACTAGCACCGTATCTTCGGTATAAGGTGTGCCTACTTTGGTATAGAGACTTGCTCTCAAAAGCTAAAGAGGTTGCAACAAAGAGTCCCTCCCGACTGTTTACCAAAAACACAGCACTTTGCTAACACGTAAGTGGATGTATAAGGTGTGACGCCTGCCCGGTGCTCGAAGGTTAATTGATGATGTTAGCATAAGCGAAGCATTTGATCGAAGCCCGAGTAAACGGCGGCCGTAACTATAACGGTCCTAAGGTAGCGAAATTCCTTGTCGGTTAAATACCGACCTGCATGAATGGCGTAACGAGATGGGAGCTGTCTCAACCAGGGATCCAGTGAAATTGTAGTGGAGGTGAAAATTCCTCCTACCCGCGGAAAGACGGAAAGACCCCGTGCACCTTTACTACAGCTTGACACTGTAGCTTGGATATTCATGTGCAGGATAGGTGGGAGGCTTTGATTACTAGACGCCAGTAGAGTATGAGCCATCCTTGAGATACCACCCCTGAATATTTGAGTTACTAACTGCGAGGAGTTATCCTTCTTCAGGACAATGTCTGGTGGGTAGTTTGACTGGGGCGGTCGCCTCCTAAAAAGTAACGGAGGCTTACAAAGGTTAGTTCATGGCGGATGGAAATCGCCAGTTGAGTATAATGGCATAAACTAGCTTGACTGTGAGACATACAAGTCGAACAGAGACGAAAGTCGGTCATAGTGATCCGGTGGTTCTGTGTGGAAGGGCCATCGCTCAAAGGATAAAAGGTACGCCGGGGATAACAGGCTGATCTCCCCCAAGAGCTCACATCGACGGGGAGGTTTGGCACCTCGATGTCGGCTCATCGCATCCTGGGGCTGGAGCAGGTCCCAAGGGTATGGCTGTTCGCCATTTAAAGCGGTACGCGAGCTGGGTTCAGAACGTCGTGAGACAGTTCGGTCCCTATCTTCCGTGGGCGTAGGAAAGTTGAGGAGATTTGTCCCTAGTACGAGAGGACCGGGATGAACGTACCACTAGTGTACCAATTGTTCTGCCAAGAGCATCGTTGGGTAGCTACGTACGGATGTGATAAGAGCTGAAAGCATCTAAGCTCGAAGCCAACTCCAAGATGAACTTTCCCTGAAGATCCCTCGAAGACTACGAGGTTGATAGGCTGGATGTGTAAGCGTTGTAAGGCGTTTAGCTGACCAGTACTAATAGATCGTTTGGCTTTTTTTATAAATTTCTTGGTTTACTATCTTATTAAGTTTACTTAATAAACAGTGTAAAATTGTAAAGCGTTACCTTGAAAAAATGTCAATTTTTTTAAGAGCTTTTTTAGACTTTAACATTATCTTTACACTCAAGACTATCTTGATGTGAGTAAAGAGTATACTTTATAAGTATCTTCTTTACTCATATTGCTGGTGGTTACAGAGAAGTGGAAATACCCAGCTCCATTCCGAACCTGGAAGTCAAGCACTTCATCGCTGATAATACTGCACCTTTCAGGTGTGGAAACGTAGGCCGCTGCCAGCTCTTGAGTTTACAAATAGCCTATCTAAGCATTCTTTTTTAAGTCTGTTTAGGTAGGCTTTTTTTTTAGCAGCTTTTTTATTAATTCTACTATTCTCTTTTTTATTCCCTTTTTTACTATTTAGTCTTACATTTTTATTTAGTTTATTTCCTATTGCTTTCTACTATTTTTTATTATAATTGATTATAAAATAACCATTTTAGTAACCTTTTTGTAATTCAGTTATTATATAATATATGAATAAAAGTTAAGGAGTTATTATGGAATTATTAAATAGTTATATAGAAGATAAATACAGCGCTTTTGATGTATGTGTTGTAAAAGATGAAAAAGATCCATATAAGTCATATATAATGTTAGATGGATATGTTATTAGTACACAAGTTAATGTTGGTTCTTAGAAGTAAGACAAGTTAAAAACTTGCCTTTACTTTCTAATTTTTCTTTTCTAAAATTTTAATATTTATAATACTTGTACCAGTTGTTATTTTATCTAAGTTAGAAAAACTTTCAGAGTCATTTTCTTCTATCTCACCAAATACAGTATGACCTCCATCTAAATGGGGAGAAGGAACAAAACATATAAAAAATTGACTTCCTCCTGTATCTTTACCTGCATGAGCCATAGATAGACTTCCTCTTTTATGAACCTGTTTTTCTGCATCAGTTTCACATTTAATTGCCCAACCAGGATTTCCCATACCTGTGCCATCTGGACAACCACCTTGAGCCATAAATCCTGGAATTACTCTATGAAAATTTAAGTTATCATAAAATCCATCATTTGCAAGTGTAGCAAAGTTTGATACGGCAATTGGAGTCTCTTTATTAAAAAGTTTTAGCCAAATTATCCCACTATCTGTAGTAATTTTCGCATAATTAAATTTTTCTAATTCTTCTCTTGGAATATTGTATTCTTTTAGTTTTCTACCAAACATATTTCTCCTTTTTATTGATTTGAAATTATATCTTTTTTAGGTGTAAGATAATTTAATTTGATTAAATTTTGAGTGATTTCTTTAAATACAGGAACAGCAGACCATGAGGCATAATAATAATACCAATTTTTTCCAGTTGAAATTGGATCAATTACTGTAACACCAATTGTATATGAATTTTCACCATCATTTACAAAACCAAAGAATGATGAAATATATTTTTTTAAATATTTACCACCTCTTGCAATTTGTGCAGTTCCAGTTTTCCCTCCAATTATTAATCCATCAATTTTTGCTGCTTTTCCTGTCCCTTCATCAACTGTTTTAATTAACATTCGTCTCATTTCATTTGCAGTTTTTTTGCTTATTATTTGTTCTTGAATTTCATCATAAGCTTTATATTTATTATCATTATGTTCCAAGTGGGATACAATTTGTGGTGTAGCAATATATCCATTATTTTCAAAAACTGAATATGATTTTAAAACTTGCATAAATGTAGATGTCATACCTTGACCATAAGAAACTGTAGCTTTAAAAACATTATCTTTTCCTTCTTCATCACCTGCAGAAAATTGCCATACTTTTGGCATAACACCTTTTTTTTCATAAGGTAAATCTATTCCAGATTTTCTTGTATAACCAAATCTCTTAAGACCTTCATAAAATTCTGGACCAGATAATCGTTGTGCTATTTGTAATGTTCCAATATTTGAAGAAAATATAACAATATCATCTAATGTTAAATAGTGTTTTTTGAATCGATGATCATCTTTTATTGTATATTTACCTAATTTGTATCTTCCTTTTGGAAATTCACCATCTTTGTTAGGTTTACCTTTGTTATTATATGCAAAAAATAGTTCATTTTTTTTAATTCTATTTTTATCCATTGCTAATGCTATTGATATAGGTTTTAATACAGAACCAGGTTCAAATGGATATTCAATTGCTCGCACATTTAAAGAAGGTATATCTTCTTGTTTAATTCTTTGAGGATTAAATCTATTTGAGGATGCTAATGTTAAAATTTTACCTGTCTTACTTTCCATTATGGAAACAATGATTTCTTCAGCTTCAAGTTTCTTCTTATATTTATCTAATGTTAACTCATTGTTTTTTTGAAGTTTAAGTGGTATATTTAATTTTAAAGTTGCGCCATCTGTTCTTTTTCTAATTGTTGAGTTTTTATCAAATGATATGTATGATAATACATCTCTATTCCCTTCTAGTAAACCATCATTTGATTCATTTAAAACAGTGTTATATTTTTTTTCTAATCCTTTTATACCTTTTACTTTTGTTTTTCCATTTTCTGTTTCATACTTTGATATATATCCAACAACTGGAGTCAATGTATCTTCATAAGAAAAAATCCTTTTTTCTCCACTTTCTCTAATATTTAATCCTCTAAGTATTTTTGTACCATTTACTCTTCTTGATATAAAAACATCTAATTTTATTAATTTAAAAGCTAATTGTTTTAAGTTTTTCGCATTTCTTGAGTCAATATTATATGATAGAACTAAATATCCAGGTGACTTTTTACCTTCTTCTATTTTCTTTTTTACTTTTTGATAATCAACATTACTATAAATAGAAAATAGATTAATGAACAGTTCTTCTTTTTGTGGGTCTAAATATCTACTATCTATTGAAGCTGTATAAAGTTTTTTTGATGTAGCAATTTTAAAATTATCTGCACTTATGATGTCCCCTCTTACAGATAACTCTTTTTTTTCACTTCTAAGTGATGGTAAATCTCTTTTTTCACTTATGGTTCTAAAGACAGAGATAACTAATATAAATAAGAAGAAAAAAATCATTAAAAATAGAATAGCAATTTTTTTAGTTTTGTTAACTGTTTGAATTTTTTTTGAAGACATCTTTATCCATATTATTATATAATGAGAAATGTATTTTAACAAAAACAACATTAAATCAATTTATAATATAACAAAAGAAAGTGATGCTGATTACACACTATTTTTTTTAGTATCAATGTTAATTATTACAAGTATCGTTTTTTCTTATTCATTAACAATATATACTGTTGAATTTTTTGGATATAACCAATTTCACTTTTTTTTAAGACAGTTATTAGTAGGTATTTTGTCAATATTTATTATGTGGAGTTTTTCTCTGATAAATCCTGATAAACTTATAGGAAAAGTTGGTATGGGTTTATTTGTACTTTTCTTTTTTATTATGGCTATTATGCCTTTTCTTCCATCTTCTATCGTTACAGCATCAGGTGGAGCTAATAGATGGATTAGACTTCCTGGGTTTTCATTATCGCCTGTAGAATTTTTTAAAATAGGATTTATTTATTTTTTATCGTGGTCTTTTCATCGAAAAGTTATAGATAAACCTAAAAAAATAGGTTTAAAAGATGAAGCTTTATTACTAGCACCTTACTTTTTTGCATTTTTTGTTGTTGTTTTTATTGTTGCTTTTCTTCAAAAAGATTTAGGTCAAGTTGTTTTACTTGGTGTAATATTGGTTGTTTTATTGATATTTGCAAATAGGTCGTTTAAACTTTTTTTAGTTTTAGGAGCTTTAGCATTAATGGGTTTAGTAGGCTTAATTTTAGCTGCACCTCATAGGATGCAAAGAATTTATTCTTGGTGGGCTATGGTTCAAGATGGAATATTATCAATTCTTCCTTCTTGGGCAGAACCATACTTAAGGATTGAAGAACTTCCTGAACCTTATCAAGTATCACATTCCTTAAATGCAATACATAATGGTGGTTTTTTTGGACAAGGTGTCTCTTTAGGTGATATAAAAGTAGGTTTTTTATCAGAAGTTCATACTGACTTTGTTTTAGCTGGTATTACTGAAGAGATAGGTCTAATTGGTTTAATATGTATTATAGCTATTCTTTTTATGATTGTATGGAGAATATTTAGAATTAGTAGAAGAGTTGAAAATCCTATTTATCATCTATTTACTCTTGGAATAGCTTTAATGATTATTGTTGCATTTTTAATTAACTCTTATGGAATATCAGGGATGATTCCTATTAAAGGAATTGCCGTGCCTTTATTATCATATGGTGGTTCTTCTATGTTATCTATGGCAATAGCAATTGGATTAGTTCTTTCTATTAGTAGGAAAGTTAATTTTGAATATGAAGAAAAGGTTAAAAAAATTAATGAAAAAAGATAATATTGTGGTTACAGGTGGTGGAACAGGTGGTCACTTAAAAGTAGCAGATTCATTTATAGAAGAACTTAATAATAGAGGTTATAATGTAATTTACATTGGTTCTTCTAATGGCCAAGATAAAGCATGGTTTGAAGAAGATAATAGAATTAGTCAAAAGTTTTTTTTAGATACTAAAGGTGTAGTAAATAAAAAGTTTTTAGGAAAAATATTTTCATTACTAAATATTTTTTCTAAAACATTGCAATGTATAAAGATATATTATAAATTTAATGTAAAAAAGGTTATTAGTGTTGGAGGTTATTCTGCAGCAGCTGCAACTTTCGCATCGATTTTAAAACCTAATTGTAAACTCTACATCCATGAACAAAATTCAAAAATGGGTAAATTAAATGAAGTGACAAGTAAATTTGCAAGTAAGTTATTTTCATCATTTAGTGAAGAATCGATGATTAAAGATTATCCTGTTTCTAAAGAGTTTTTCGATAAAGCTAGAGTAAGAACTGAAATTAAAACAGTAGCTTTTTTTGGCGGTTCTCAAGGTGCAATAGCTATTAATGATTTTGCATTAAAGGTTGCACCTAAACTTAACTCTTTAGGAATTAAAATTATTCATCAAGCAGGAAAAAATGATTATGAAAGAGTTAAAGCTCAATATGATAAGTTAAATATCAATGCAGATGTATTTGGATTTACAAAGGATTTTTTATTAAAAGTTCAAGAAGCAGATTTTGCAGTAAGTAGGGCAGGGGCATCAACTCTTTGGGAAATGTGTGCAAACTGTTTACCTTCTTTTTTTATTCCATATCCTTATGCTGCAAAAGATCATCAATTTTATAATGCTAAAGTTTTAAAAGAAAAGGGTTTATGTTTTTTACAAAGAGAAAGTAATTTAGATGAAGAAGAGTTTTTCAAAGCTATTAATTGTGATATAAAAAATATTAGCACAAATTTGAAAAACTCAATTAAACCAGATGCTGTAAGTAAAATCCTAGATATTGTATTACATGATAAGTAATAAAAATATACCAAATAGTATTCTATAAATACCAAAAGCAATAAACGTGAAATTTTCTAAAAATTTTAGAAATAGTTTTATTGCTAGAAATGCAACAATAAATGATACAACAAATCCAACTGCTAAATTTATCATATGTTGATTTGTACTTAAAAGTTCTTCGTGGTGTTTTAATAAATCATAACCTGTTGTTGCACACATTACGGGAAATGCTAAAAGAAATGAAAACTCAGCACTTGCTTTTCTATTAAGTCCAACTAACATTGCACCAATTATACTAGAACCAGCTCTTGATGTACCAGGAATTAGTGCAAAAATTTGAGCAAATCCAATCCAAGCAGCCTGCTTGTATGTTACATCTTCAACATCAAGTGTATGGGTTGCTTTTTCATCATAGAACTTTTCAACAATTAAGAATATAATTCCACCAATAATAAACATCCATGCGACAATTTCAAAAGAAAATAGTGATTTTACGACATCTGAGAAGATAAAACCAATTATTGCAATAGGTAAAAAAGCAATAAATACTTTGGTCCATAAACTTACATGTGAAAATGTAAATTTTGAAGGATAATTTAAAATTACTGCAAGTATTGCTGCAAATTGAATTATAACTTCAAATGCTTTATTCACATTAGATTGTTCAAGTCCTAAAAACTCACTTGCTACTATTAAGTGTCCCGTTGAGGATATGGGAAGAAATTCTGTTATCCCTTCAATTATACCTAGAATTATAGTATCAAATATCGTCATATAATGCCTTTTTCTTTAGATAATTTAAAAAATAGTTTTAAAGCTTTTTTCTCTTTAATTCCAATATTATAGTCAATCTTAGTAAGATAATTTAAAATCTGTTCTTTCGTTAGTTCACTTCTTTTTGAATATTGTTCTAGTATATATTGAGGTATTTTTATGTGTTTTTTATTGAAATTTTTAATTACTTTTTTTAATTGTTTTCCATTTTTGTTGTAACATAGCCTTGCAAAAACAAATGGTAAATTATATTTCTCTTGCCATTTTAATGCAAGATCAATTATTTGAATATCATTCTTTACGTGATAATATTTTAGTGCTTTATCTCCAATTAAAACTCTTCCATCAATATTTAAAATTAAAGCTAATGCATTTGATGTGTCAGACTGATAATCTTTTTGATATTCTCCTGGAATAGCAAGTACTGATAAAACTTCATTTTTTGCAACTATTCCCAAATCTAAAGACTTCTCATTTTTTGATTTAATTGATGAAATAAATGCACTGTGAACATTTCTTTTTCTGAATCTTTTATTTATAAAAGATGGATATGATTTGTGATATTCAATTATTTGTTTTAATTGGGATGATTTGATATTTTTTTTTAAATATACATGAAATGGTAATAAGTTTATAAAATCGATTTTTGCAAAAATCATTAAAAGCTGATTCCTTAGAATAAAGTTAAAAAATGTTTGGGTATAATATTATAAACTTAAGAAAAAAAGGCTTAAAGTGGTAACAATAGAATTTTTAGGACCAATAAACAAAGATTGTTTAACTTTAGATATTAATAATCTAAGTCAATTATCACAATATTTAAAAGAAGATATAGAGACTTCAAAATGGCTGGAATCTTGTGCTGTTGCTATTAATGATACTTTAGTAATGAGTAAAGATGTTGAGTTAAATGATGGAGATAAAGTTTCATTATTACCTCCTGTTTGTGGTGGTTAATATATGAAAGAAGAAAAATATTTACAACTTTTTAATGGTAGCTTAGATGTTGAAAATATAACTAACTCTTGGTATAGAGAGTTTAAGAACTCTAATTATGGAGCAATTATTACTTTTGTTGGTGTAGTTAGAGATGAAAACAATATTCAAGGATTATCTTTTGATATTTATGAACCAATTTTAGAAAAATGGTTTAATGATTGGCAAATAAAAGCAAAATCAAAAAATGCAATAGTTCTAATGGCCCATAGTAGAGGTGATGTTTTAAATCATGAAAGTTCATATATTGCTGCTGTTTGTTCTCCAAAAAGAAGAGTAGCTTTAGAATTGATTGATGAATTTGTGGAAGATTTTAAAGCAAAAGCTCCTATTTGGAAATATGATTTAATTGCTAATAAAAGAATTTATGCTGAAGATAGAAGTACTAAAATAGAGGGTGCAGGTTTACTTAAATGAAAAAATATTCAGTTTTAGTTGTGGATGATAGTTCATCAATACTAAATGCTTTAAAAAACTTTTTAAGTGATGATTTAGATATTGATGTTTATACAGCTAAAACTATGAAAGAAACGGCAAAAGTTCTACTTGAAAAAAAAGGTAAATTTGAAGTTGTTTTAGCAGATCTTGGTTTGCCAGATGCTCCGCAAGGTGAAATAATTGATTTCTTAAAAAAATTTTCATTGCCCATTATTGTTTTAACAGGAAGTGATACTTTAGAATATGAAGAAAAGTTTAAAAATAAAAATATAGTTGACTACATAATCAAAGATGGTATTTCAGCGTTAGAATATGCTTCATCTATTGTAAAAAGAATTATTAATAATAAGAATATAAAAATATTACTTGTAGATGATTCTAAGACTTTTATAAGTAAAGCAATGGATTTATTATTGAGATATAAATATAATGCTTTATATGCAACTGATGGAAAAGAAGCATATGAATTATTGAAAAAGAATAGTGATATAAAAGTTATATTGACTGATTATCTAATGCCAAATATGAATGGGTTGGAGTTAACTAAAAAAGTTAGAGCAGAGTATTCTAAAGATGAATTATCAATTATTGTAACTTCAAATGATAAGAGTAGAAAAATACCTGCAAAGTTTTTAAAATTGGGTGCTAATGATTTTTTGTACAAAGGGTTTTCTGATGAAGAGTTTTTTGCAAGAATTAATTCAACAGTAGATACTTTGGAGTTATTTGAAAAATTAAAGAAAAAGGTAAATGTTGATTATTTAACTGGACTTTATAATCGTAGATACTTATTTGAAGTTGGTAAAAAATATTATCAAGAGTTCAAAAAAGCTAATAAAAACTTTGCAATTGCAATTATAGATATTGATAATTTTAAATCTATTAATGATAATTATGGACATGATATTGGAGATATTGCGATAAAAGAAGTTGCAAATATTTTAAATAAAAATGTATTAAATAATAGAATACTTAGTAGACTTGGTGGGGAAGAGTTTTGTATATTATTTTATAATAGAGAAAAAAATGAAGTAATTAAGTTATTAGAATATATAAGAATTTCATTTGAAAAAAATATAATTAAGTTAGATGATTCTAATTTAAGTTACACAGTTTCAATTGGTTGTACTTTTGAATTTAGTAATAATTTAGATTCTATGATTCAGCTTGCTGATAAAAACTTGTATAAAGCTAAAAATGAGGGAAGAAATAAAGTGAGGTATAGATGAGAGTAGATTTACACAATCATACAATATTATGTAATCATGCTGAAGGTAGTGTTGATGAATATATACAAAAAGCAATAGAATTAGGTATTGATGTTTATGGCTTTGCAGATCATGCACCAATGGAATATGATCCTAAATATAGAATGTCTTTTGAACAAAAGAACATATATGAAAATTGGATTTTAGAGGCAAAAGAAAAATATAAAAACCAGATTAAGATTTTATTAGCTTATGAGGTTGATTATTTAGAAGGTCATATCCATGATGAGGTTATAAAAACTGATGTTGATTATTTTATTGGCTCTGTACATTTCTTAAAAAATAAAAATGATATGTGGGGATTTGATAATCCTGAATTTATAGGGGTTTATAAATCAAAAGATATTGATACAATTTGGTCAGAATATTTTATGGCAATAGAAGAAATGGCTAAAACTAGACTTTTTGATATTGTAGGGCATTTGGATTTAATTAAAGTATTTAAATTCTTACCAAAAAAAGATATTAGACTTATTGCAAAAAATGCATTAAAAGAAATAAAGAAATCAGGTATGACATTAGAAATTAACGCAGCAGGATTAAGAAAACCTATTGCTGAAACATATCCTTCGAAACTTCTATTAGAAGAGGCATACTTGCTAGATATCCCTATTACTTTCTCATCAGATGCTCATAGTGTAGATCAAATAGGATTTAAATATAATGAATGTATTGATCTTGCAAAGAGTATTGGTTATACAAAATGTATGACTTATGAAAAAAGAGATAAAGAGCTACTTAACTTTTAAGCATTAACTTTTGAACAATTGTAACTTTTTTGTTTAGTTGTATATTTTTTATACAGTTATTTTACTTCTTTTTATTTGATTTCTGATACAATTATCATAAATAATTTCAAGGAGTCAAACCTATGGGTAAATTTGTTAACAATACTGACGAATTTTTTAAATATTGTGAAGAGAATGAAGTAAAATTTGTAGATTTTAGATTTACAGATATGAAAGGTATGTGGCACCACTTAAGTTATATGTTATCTGCTGTTGATGCTAAATTATTAGAATCTGGTATGCCTTTTGATGGTTCATCAGTTGATGCATGGCAACCAATTAATAAATCAGATATGATCTTAAAGCCAGATGTAGAAACTGCATTCTTAGATCCATTTACAGCTGATTCAACAATCATTGTATTTTGTGATGTTTATGATATCTATAAAGGTGAAATGTACGAAAAATGTCCAAGATCTATTGCTAAAAAAGCATTAAAACATTTAGATGAATCTGGAATGGGTGATGTTGCTTATTTTGGTCCTGAAAATGAATTCTTTATCTTTGATGATGTTAAAATTGTTGATGAAATCAATGAGTCTTACTACAAAGTAGATTCAGAAGAAGGTTGTTGGTCTGATGCTACTGATTACGAAAACGGTAATATGGGACATAGACCTAGAACTAAAGGTGGTTATTTCCCAGTTCAACCAACAGATTCAATGGTTGATTTAAGAGCTGAGATGATGTTAGTTTTAGAGCAAGTTGGTTTAGAAGTTATGCTAGGACACCACGAAGTTGCACAAGCTCAAGGTGAAATTGGTATTAAATTTGGAACTTTAGTTGAAGCTGCTGATAATGTACAAAAGTATAAATATGTATGTAAAATGGTTGCACACTTAAATGGTAAATCTTGTACATTTATGCCTAAACCATTATTTGGTGATAATGGAAATGGTATGCACGTTCACCAATCAATCTGGAAAGATGGTAAAAACTTATTCTACAAAGAGGGTGAATATGGAAATCTTTCAGAAACTGCAAGACATTACATCGGTGGTGTATTTAAGCATGCTAGAGCAGTTGCTGCATTTACTAACCCATCAACTAACTCATACAAAAGATTAATTCCAGGATTTGAAGCTCCTTCAATCTTAACTTATTCTTCTCAAAACAGATCTGCATCTTGTAGAATTCCTTACGGTGCTGGTGAAATGGCAACAAGAATTGAGATGAGATTCCCAGATTCAACTGCTTGTCCATACTTAGCATTTGCTGCAATGTTAATGGCTGGTTTAGATGGAATTAATAACAAATATGAGCCTGTAGGTCCAATGGATGACGATTTATTCGAATTACCATTAGATGAAATTAGAGAGAGAAAAATTCCTCAAATGCCTCACACTTTAAGAGGTTCTTTAGAAGCATTAATTAGAGATAATGAATTCTTACAACCAGTATTTACTCAAGATATGATTGATACTTATCAACACTACAAATTTGAAACTCAAGTTTGGCCTTACGAATCAAGACCAACTGCATTTGAATTTGCATCAACTTACTCTTGTTAATAACAAGGGTAAGCTAACAATAAAAAAGGGAGAAGTTTAAAACTTCTCCCTTTTTTTATATCTTTTATAAAATGGAATTATTAAAATTCCATTACTTCTTCATTTGGATCTTCAGGTACGATTTCTATTTCAATTTCTGGAAGAGGAGATTTTTGTGTATAGTATTCAGTCTTTCCATTTATTGTTGATACAAAAACTTTTGATGGTTTTGTAAATGTTCTTGGAATTTCAGGATGTAAAGCTAAATACTCTTTAAAAAAGAATGCAAATGCAGGTGCAGCAATTTTACCTCCAGTTTCTGTTTTCCTCATAGGTTTATTATCATCTTTACCAAACCAAACTACAGTTTGAATTGATGGTGAATATCCTGCAAACCATGCATCTACATTATTATTTGTAGTTCCTGTTTTACCTGCTAATTCAATACCTGATACTGCAGCTCTTCTTGCTGTACCATTATTTATTACATCTTGTAAAATTGAAGTTATAAGATATGTTTGTTCAGGTTCATCAATCTCTTTATATTCAGGTTCAAAGAAAATACTTTCGCCTTTATTATTTGTTATTTGCTCTATAATATAAGGTTTAACTTGCGTTCCATTATTTGCAAATACACTAAAATATTCACTAAATTCTAAAGGTGAAACACTCATTGTACCAAGAGTTATAGATAAGTCATTTGGGATTGTCTTAAATCCATATTTTTGTAAATTATCTCTAACTATATCTATTCCAGTATCTGTTACAAGATTAATTGTAGAAAGATTTCTTGAGAACATTAAAGATTCTCTTAATGATAATAATCCCTTAAAATTTCCACCATAGTTTTTTGGTTGCCATCTTCTTTTTTGTCCATTAACTTTATAATCATAAGTTCTTGAAATATCAGCTAATTCACTAGCTGGATTTAATCCTTCATTTAAACCTATTTGGTATAAAAAAGGCTTTATTGCACTTCCTGGTTGTCTTTTTGATTGAACAGCTCTATTAAACATAGAAGTTTTATAATCCATACCACCTACGAGTGCTAGAATTTTCCCACTATTACTTTCAATAGATACTAATGCTCCATTTAAATCATTTATGTATTCATCATTAGAAGATTTTTCTTTTTTTCTAAAATCTTCATCTCTTTTTACTGCTTCTTCATAAGAGGCGATTAAAGCTTTTTTACCAATTTCTTGTGCATCTAAATCAATTGTTAAATATATTTTATATCCACCATATTTCAGGTCAGGAATATCATTTATTAATAGTTTTGTAACATAGTCAATAATATAAGGAGCTTTATTTTGTGTTAAAGTTTGGTCATATATTTTAGGAGTCTCTTTTATTGATATTTTATATTGTTCTTCGTTTATCCAACCAAGTGTATTTAGTCTTGTTATAACTTGGTTAGCTCTTGCTAAAGAAATTTTTAAATTTTTAGTAGGGTCATAAAAGCTTGGAGCTCTTGGAAGACCCACTAGAATTGCAATTTCTTTTAATGATAATTCATATAAATCTTTATTAAAATATCCCTTTGCTGCAGTTTTAATTCCATAATATCCATGTCCAAAATATACATGATTCAAATATCTTTCTAAAATTTCTTCTTTTGTTAAAATAGTTTCAAGTCTTATAGCTAACAAAGCTTCTTTTACTTTTCTAATTATTTTTTTTTCTCTTGTTAAAACAAGCATTTTTATTAATTGTTGAGTTAAAGTACTTGCCCCTTCAACAAAAGCTCTTGCTTTTATGTCTTTAATTATTGCTCTACTAATTGCATCTGGGTTTATACCAAAATGTTCAAAATATTGTGTGTCTTCTATTGCAACTAATCCTTCGATAACTCTAGCTGGTATATCATCATATTTGACATAATCCCTGTTCTCACCTTGAAAAGTATTTGCTATAAGTTTTCCATTATTATCAAAAAATTGAGTTGATTGTTTTGGAGAATAATTTACAACTTTATCGACATCATGTTTAATCTCATCATATAAATTATATAACCAACCAGCTATTCCAAGTGAAATAACTATAACTAAACCAAGTAAATATTTGAACATTTTATTTCCTAAATTCTTTATTTGCAAATGATGAGTTTATTAATATTTTAGTGTAGTTTTGTTTTGGATTTTCTAATATTTCTTTTGTTAATCCAGATTCTATTAACTTACCTTTTTTTATAATAACTATATTTTTGCAGATTTCTTTTATAGATTCGATGTCATGAGTTACGAATAGAATTAAAAGATTAAGCCTCTTTTTCAAATCACTTATTAATGTAATTACATTTTTTTTATTTTCAATATCTAATGCTGTAGTTGGTTCATCTAATAGTAAAATTTTTACATCTTTACTAATTGCAATTGCGATAACTACTCTTTGAATCTGTCCACCACTTAGTTGGCTAGGAAATTTATTTAAAACTGATTTATCTAAATCTACTAATTTTAATACTTCAACTTTTTTCTTTTCATCACAAAAAAATTGTTTGTTAATCTTTGTCATTGGTGATAATGAAGTAAAAGGATTTTGAGGTATAAAACCAATTGAGTTTGAATTTAATTCAAAGTTTGAATCTATATTCTTAGTCACTTCCAAATTTTTAGGTAAAAGATTTAGAAGTGCTTTAAGTGTAAGTGATTTTCCACTCCCACTTTCTCCAATTAAAGCTGTAGAATCATCAATATTAAATGATATATCAACTAGATTATTTTTTTTAAAGTCGATTTTTAGTTTTTTAATATTAAGATTCAACATATTAAACTCTATATTAATGCTTCATCCATTTGTGAAGGAATTTCTAAATTCATAAGTTTTAAAACTGTTGGAGCAATGTTATTTAAACTTCCAGTTTTAACTTCTCTCACTTTTTCTGACATTACAAAACAATAAACATCTCCAACTGTATGGTTAGTTAATGTATTACCTTTTTCATCTCTCATCATTTCACAGTTTCCATGGTCTGATGTTAATATTAAATTATAGTTTTTTTCTTTTGCTTTTTCTATAATAAGTCCAAGTTCTTTATCCACAGCTTCAACGGCTTTAACTCCTGCTTCAAAAACACCAGTATGCCCAACCATATCACCATTAGCAAAGTTTACAACTATAAAATCTGTGTTATTATCCATAGCATTTCTTACTGTTTGCCCAACTTGTGGTGCACTCATTTCAGGCTGTAAATCATAAGTTGCAACAGATGGTGATGGAATTAAAACTCTACTTTCATTTAATACAGGCTCTTCAACTCCACCGTTAAAGAAAAATGTTACGTGTGCATATTTTTCAGTTTCAGCAGTATGAAGTTGATTTAATCCTGCATTTGAAATAACTTCAGCTAAAGTGTTTTTAGGAGTCTCTTTAGGAAATATTACTGGTAATGGAATATTTTTATCATATTGTGTCATTGTTGCAATATTGATATTTTTATTAATTGTTTTAAATTCGCTAAAATCTTTTTTTGCAAAAACTGAAGAAATTTCTCTCATTCTATCACTTCTAAAATTACAGAAAATTATTCCATCATTTTCTTCAATTCCATCATAACCTTCAAAGGCACTTGGAACAATAAATTCATCAAAAATTTCTTCTTTATATGACTTAGAAACATAATCAGTTACATTTTGTGTTGTTTTAGGAGTAGCAAAAGCAATTGCATCGTAACCTTTTTGAACTCTTTCCCATCTGTTATCTCTATCCATTGTATAGTATCTTCCAGATATTGTTCCAATTTTTATATCTTCATCACAGATATTTTCAATTTGCGCTATATACTTATTTGCACAATCAGGAGCAACATCTCTACCATCTGTTATTATATGGATAAAAACTTTTTTTGCATTTTTTTTAGCAATTTTGGCAAGGCCAATAATATGGTCAATATGAGAGTGAACACCACCATCACTTAAAAGTCCTATTAAATGAATATTATTTGAATCATTTAATGTTTTAATGATTACTTCATTTTTTTCTAAAGTATTCTTTTCTAGTGCTAAATTAATTTTTACTAAATCTTGATATAAAACTCTACCACTACCTATAGTCATGTGTCCAACTTCACTATTTCCCATTTGACCATTAGGTAAACCTACATAATTTCCATATGTATGGATTAATGAATATGGTACATTTTCAAATAAATAGTCATACGTAGGTGTATTTGCAGTTGCAAATGCATTATAGTTTGTTGATTCGTTATGACCTATCCCATCTGTAATTACTAGTATCGTCTTATTTGACATTATTTAAACCTTTTAACAAGTATATTATTATATAATCGCGCTGATTATATCAAAATGAAGGTTTAAGTTTGTTTTATTGGTTTTATAGACACCTAGATATTAACATATTTCAGTATATTTCAGTTAGAGCTGGAATGAGCTTTTTTATTGCATTTATCTTAACAATGATATTAATGCCGAAGTTTATTAGATGGGCAAAAGCTAAAAAGGCTTCACAACCTATATATGAATATGCACCTGAATCCCATCAATCAAAAGTTGGGACACCCACAATGGGAGGAGTTGTTTTTATTTTTGCAACAATAATTGCAACAGTGTTAACTGCAAAATTAAATAATTTCTATGTAGTTGGAGGACTTCTTACTTTAGGTCTTTTCTCATTGATAGGGATTCAAGATGATTACTCTAAAATCAGTAAAGCAAAAAATTCAGAAGGTCTAAGTGCTAGAGCTAAATTATTACTTCAATTTGTTTGTGCAGGTGTTATAGCTTTTATTTTATATCATTTTTCTCATACAACAGACTTATATACGCCTTTTTATAAATTTCCTTTATTTGAGATGGGTATTTATTCAATTGTTTTTTGGATGTTAGTTATTGTTGCAACTTCAAATGCTGTAAATTTAACTGATGGCTTAGATGGCTTGGCTACCGTACCTTCTGTTATGGCATTTTTTACACTTTCTTTGCTAGTTTATGTAACGGGACACTCAGTTTTTTCTTCTTATCTTTTATTACCTAATATTCAAATAGCAGGGGAATTAGTAATAATGGGTGCAGGAATTTGTGGCGCATTAATTGCATTTTTATGGTTTAACTCACACCCCGCTGAAGTTTTTATGGGTGATTCTGGTTCACTACCTCTTGGTGCGTTTATGGGATACATGGCAATTGTAGCAAAATCAGAATTATTATTACTTGCAATTGGATTTATATTTGTACTTGAAACAGTTTCTGTTATATTACAAGTTGGTTCATATAAGCTTAGACAAAAAAGAGTGTTCTTAATGGCACCAATTCATCATCATTTTGAACAAAAAGGCTGGAAAGAGAACAAAATTATAGTTAGATTTTGGATAATTGCATTTATGACTAATCTGTTTGCCTTATTAAGTCTAAAAATTAGATAAAGAATAGATATGAATACTTATGATAGAAAAATT
Organism: Malaciobacter pacificus; assembly: GCF_004214795.1. Taxonomy (NCBI): domain Bacteria; kingdom Pseudomonadati; phylum Campylobacterota; class Epsilonproteobacteria; order Campylobacterales; family Arcobacteraceae; genus Malaciobacter; species Malaciobacter pacificus. Next base: position 2,136,211 of record NZ_CP035928.1, on the reverse strand, counting down.
AGAATATTAGGGAAAGGAATTACAGCACAAGCTTTAAAAGAAAAATTTCCTAATGCAATTTTGTATGATGATAATGATTTTAAAGATTATGATTTAAGTAGTGCTGAACTAACAGTTGTAAGTCCTGGAATACCACCATATAATGAAATGGTAAAAAAATCTACCAATGTTATAAGTGATTATGATTTATTCTATGAAGAAATGCCTTTATCAATTTGGATAACAGGAACTAATGGGAAAACTACAACTACACAAATGACTCAACATATACTAGAAGATTATGATAGTGTATATGGTGGAAATATTGGTGTACCATTAAGTAAATTGGATACAAATAAAAAGATATGGATTTTAGAAACTTCATCTTTTACTCTACACTATACTATAAAAGCTAAACCAAATATTTTTATATTACTTCCTATATCTGAAGATCATATTACTTGGCATGGAAGTTTTGAAGAGTATAAAAATGCAAAATTAAAGCCTCTAGATTTGATGGAAGAAAATGACATTGCAATTATTCCTAATGCATTTAAAAACTACGAGACTAATGCTCATGTAATTACATATGAAAGCAGTGATGATCTATGTAAAAAACTTGATATTGATAAATCTAAAATAAAATTTAAAGAACCTTTTTTACTAGATTCTATTCTAGCTTTAGCTAGTTTAAAAATTTTATTTGATGAAGTTGATTATGAAAAAATAAATACTTTTCATATAGATAAACATAAAGTAGAAGAATTCTTTGATTTAAAAAGTAGATTATGGATTGATGATAGTAAAGCTACAAATGTTGATGCAACAATAAATGCCTTAGTACCATATAAGTCAAAAGATATACATATAATTCTTGGTGGTGATGATAAAGGGGCAGATTTAATACCTTTATTTGAAAACATTAAAGATTTAAATATCTATGTTTATTCTATTGGAACTAATACTGATAAAATAGCTAATTATTGTAATAAGTATGAAATACCAGTTAAAAAGTGCTTCAATTTAGACAAAGCGGTAGAGTTAATTGATAATAATTTAAATAAAGATGGTGTGGGAATCCTTTCTCCTGCCGCTGCTTCATTAGATCAATTTAATTCATATTCTCATAGAGGAGAAGAATTTAAAAAATTTGTTTCGAATTTAAGTTAATATTAATAATGTACTATGTATAATTCCAGTCCTTTAAAAATGGTTCGATAGCTCAGTCGGTAGAGCAAAGGATTGAAAATCCTTGTGTCGGCAGTTCGATTCTGCCTCGAACCACCATTTTGGAGGCTGGTGTAGCTCAGTTGGCTAGAGCAGCTGATTTGTAATCAGCAGGTCGGGGGTTCGACTCCCTTCACCAGCTCCATTTTTTTGTCGTGCGTAATCTTTTATAAGATCAGCGCTTGACCAGAACAATAATTTTTTAATCGGTGAGGTTGGAGAGTGGTCAAATCCTGCGGATTGTAAATCCGCCGCCTACGGCTTCGAAGGTTCGAATCCTTCCCTCACCACCACGCAAATGTTGCGGGAGTAGCTCAGTTGGCTAGAGCTTCTGCCTTCCAAGCAGATTGTCGCGAGTTCGAGTCTCGTCTCCCGCTCCATTTTTTATTTATTGATTACTGGGAGCTGAGTTATAAGCACAAAAACTTTTATAACTCTTCATAATATTTACTCCCATTAAAGTTAAATTTAGTATTTTTTAAATATAATGCGTGTCACAAAAATTTTTTGTACATTTATAATAATCCCCTCTGAATAGAGAAGCCACTGTGGGCTTATCTACTCAGAGGGCAATAACCAAAATTTTAGAAGGGGAATTCTATGGCAAAAGAAAAATTCGAGCGAAGTAAACCGCACGTAAACATTGGTACTATTGGTCACGTTGACCACGGTAAAACTACACTAACAGCTGCTATCACTATGTGTTTAGGGCTTAAAAATGGTCAAGCTACAATGGATTACGATCAAATTGATAACGCTCCAGAGGAAAGAGAAAGAGGTATTACAATTGCTACTTCTCACGTTGAGTATGAAACTGAAACTAGACACTACGCTCACGTAGATTGTCCAGGTCACGCCGATTACGTTAAAAACATGATTACTGGTGCTGCACAAATGGACGGAGCTATCTTAGTTATCGCTGCTACTGATGGTCCAATGGCACAAACTAGAGAGCATATCTTATTATCTAAGCAAGTAGGTGTACCTTACATCGTTGTATTCTTAAATAAAGAAGATCAATTAGATGACGAAGATAAAGAAGAGATGTTAGAATTAGTTGAAATGGAAGTTAGAGAATTACTTTCAGAGTACGATTTCCCAGGTGATGATACTCCAATCGTTGCTGGTTCTGCATTCCAAGCTTTAGAAGAAGCTAAAGGTGGAGCTGCTGGTGAGTGGTCTGAAAAAATTTATAACTTAATGGCTGAAGTTGATGCTTACATTCCAACTCCAGAAAGAGATGCTGATCAAGATTTCTTAATGCCTGTAGAAGATGTATTTACTATTCAAGGTAGAGGTACTGTTGTAACTGGTAGAATTGAAAAAGGAACTATCAAACTAAACGAAGAGATTGAAATCGTTGGTATGAAAGACACTATGAAAACTACTGTAACTGGTATTGAAATGTTCAGAAAAGAAATGGACGAAGGTCAAGCTGGAGACAATGCTGGTATCTTATTAAGAGGTATTAAAAAAGAAGAAGTACAAAGAGGACAAGTTCTTGTTAAGCCAGGATCAATTACTCCACATACTGAATTTAAAGGTGAGGTTTATATCTTATCTAAAGAGGAAGGTGGTAGACATACTCCATTCTTCTCAGGATACAGACCACAATTTTATGTAAGAACAACTGACGTTACTGGTTCTTGTACATTACCAGAAGGTACTGAAATGGTTATGCCAGGTGATAACGTTGAGATGACAGTTTCATTAGTTGCTCCAATTGCTCTTGAAAAGGGAACTAAGTTCGCTATTAGAGAAGGTGGTAGAACTGTAGGTGCTGGAGTTGTTGCTGAAATTATCAAATAAGGATTAATTTATGGCAGGAATTAGAATTAAAATCGGACTAAAATGTGAAGAGAGTGGAGATATTAACTACACTACTTGGAAAAACCCAAAAACTCACACTGAGAAATTTGAGGTTAAAAAATATTGTCCAAGATTAAGAAAGCACACAAATCACAAAGAAGTGAAATTAAAATCATAAGAATTCGGGTTTAACCCGAATCTTATATTCCCACAGGTCAGTAGCTCCAATGGTAGAGCGCCGGATTCCAAATCCGATGGTTGGGGGTTCGAGTCCCTCCTGGCCTGCCACTACAAAAATCAAACCTCTATTTTTCAAATTTATCTAAATTTTTTTATTATAAGCATAATTAAAGCTTTTTTCGATATAATTCGTGTCCAAGTTAATCTATGCATAAGATCTATTTTATCTTGGTAATATCTGAAGTTTTTTTAAAAGAAGTTAAGGCTCTTTTTAAAAGAATTTATAGTATTTTGTAATAATTATTGGAGTCGATTGTGAGTAAATTAAGAAGTTATTATTCTAGTGTTAAAGCAGAACTTGGTAAAGTTATTTTTCCTATTAAAGAGCAAATAAGATCAGCATATTTATCTGTATTTATTGTTGTTACAGTAATAACTTTGTTTTTAGCACTAATTGATACAATCATGTCTTTAACACTATCTTCAGTAATAAACTAAGGAACTAAAAAAATGGCACAAAAATGGTATGCAATACAAACTTATTCTGGTAGTGAGTTATCAGTAAAAAGAGCACTACTTCAATTATCAGAAGAAATGGCTGATGGAAGAATTTCAGAAGTATTAGTTCCTACAGAAGATTTAATTGAAATAAAAAAAGGTAAAAAAGTTATTGTTGAAAGACCTTTATATCCAGCTTATGCATTTGCAAAGATTGATTTAGATACTGCTTTATGGCATAGGATTCAATCAATGCCTAAAGTTGGAAGATTTATTGGTGAATCAAAAAAGCCAACTGCATTATCTGATAAAGATATTAACATGATATTAGAAAAAGTTCAAAATAGGGCTGCAGCTAAACCAAAAGTATCTTTTGATGAAGGTGAGATGGTAAGAATTAATGAAGGACCATTTGCAAACTTTAACGGTGTGGTAGAAGACTTTGATATGGCTTCTGGATTGTTGAAATTAAATGTTTCTATATTTGGAAGAAATACTCCTGTAGAAATTTCATATACTCAAGTAGAAAGAGTAGTTTAAATTATTTATTTAGGCATTAGACAAGTAAAACTAGCTTCTTTTATAGTTTATTTGTCTAATGCCTAAAAATCATTAACAACAATATATTTTAGAAAGGAAAAACATGGCAAAAAAAGTAACTGGTTACTTAAAATTACAAATTCCTGCTGGTGCTGCTAACCCATCACCTCCAGTTGGTCCAGCTCTTGGTCAAAGAGGTCTTAACATTATGGAATTCTGTAAGGCATTCAACGAAAAAACTAAAGATAAAGGTGGATTTAACATTCCTGTAGAAATTACTATCTATTCAGATAAGAGTTTTACATTTGTTACAAAGCAACCACCAATGACTGATTTAATTAAAAAGATTTCAGGAGTTAAAAAAGGTTCTGATAATCCATTAAAAAATAAGATTGGTAAATTGACTAAAGATCAAATTATGGAAATCGTAGATATGAAAATCTCTGATTTAAATACTGATGATAAAGAACAAGCTGCTAAGATTGTTGCAGGTTCTGCTAGATCAATGGGTGTTGACGTAGAATTATAATATTCTAAATCAATAAATAGTCTAACCACCAGACTTAAAAGGCGGTAGCAAAATATATAATAAATTGCGGAGAAAAAAATGGCAAAAGTTTCAAAAAGATATAAAGAATTAGCACAAAAAATTGAAGACAAGCAATATGCATTAAATGAAGCTTGTTCAAAAATTAAAGATTTAAAATCTGCTAAATTTGACGAAAGTGTAGAAGTAGCGTTAAACTTAAATGTAGATCCTAGACATGCTGACCAAATGATTAGAGGTGCAGTTGTTCTTCCAAATGGTACTGGTAAAACTGTAAGAGTTGCAGTATTTGCAAAGGGAACAAAAATGGACGAAGCTAAAGCAGCAGGTGCTGATATTGTTGGTAATGATGATTTAGCAGCTGAAATTCAAGCTGGAAACATTAATTTTGATGTTTTAATAGCAACTCCAGACTGTATGGGTGTAGTTGGTAAAGTTGGTAGAATTTTAGGGCCAAAAGGTTTAATGCCAAATCCAAAAACTGGAACTGTAACTATGGACGTAACAAAAGCAGTTAGTGATGCTAAAGGTGGTCAAGTTACTTATAGAGTTGATAAAAAAGGTAATATGCAAGCAGCAGTTGGAAAAATTTCATTTACTGAACAAGCAATTGAAGAGAATGTAAAGGCTTTCGTAGCAGCTATTAATAAAGCAAAACCTGCATCTGCAAAAGGTAGATATATTACTAATGCAGCAATTTCATTAACAATGTCTCCATCTATTAAATTAGATAATTTAGAGTTAATGGACATTAAATAAGGATACTTTCCTTATTTAATATAAAACATTCAAAAGTGTTGATTTTAATCAATATTTTTGAGTGTTAATCAAAGCACTGAAATAAAACTGAAGACAGCTGGTTAGAAACACCTCCGTTTCTAGTAAGTCCCGCCTAAGTCGATGTTTTGAAGGGAGGAAAAGATAAATGACTAAACAACAAAAAGCTGAAATCATTGATTTTTTAACTGGTGAATTTAAAGGTTCACAAGCAGTAGTAGTATGTGATTATAAAGGTCTTTCTCATAAAGAGTTAGAGTCTTTAAGAAAAGATGCAAAAGCGAATAATACTAAAGTTCAAGTTGCTAAAAACACATTAGTTACAGTTGCAGTTAAAAATGCTGAATTAGGTGATATTGAATTAAATGGTACAAATATTTTCTTATGGTCTGAAGATCAAATCTCTGCTTGTAAAGTAGCTGATAAATTCGCAATGGCTAATAAAGATAAATTCTCAATTAAATCAGGAATTATCGAAGGTGAAATTTCTGATGTTAATAGAGTTATGGCATTTGCTAAATTACCATCTAGAGAAGAGCTTCTTGGTATGCTTGCAGCTACTTGGATGGCTCCTGTTGCTAACTTCACAATTGGGCTTGATGCTCTTAGAAGAAAAAAAGAAGAAGAGGCTGCTTAATAATATAAGCAATTTTAATAAATATAAATAAAAATAATTTAAGGAAAATGAAATGGCAATTTCTAAAGAAGACGTATTAGAATACATCTCTGGTTTATCTGTATTAGAGTTATCTGAATTAGTAAAAGAATTCGAAGAAAAATTTGGTGTATCTGCACAACCTGTAGCTGTAGCTGGTGCAGTTGCTGGTGGAGCTGCTGAAGCTGCTGAAGAAAAAACTGAGTTCGATGTAATCTTAAAAGATGCTGGAGCTAAGAAAATTAATGTTATTAAAGTAATTAGAGCATTAACTGGTTTAGGATTAAAAGAAGCTAAAGCAATGGCTGAAGAAGCTGGTGCAAAAGTAAAAGAAGGTATCTCAAAAGAAGATGCAGAAGCTGCAAAAGCTGAATTAGAAGGTGCTGGAGCAGTTGTAGAATTAGCATAATTCTCCTCCCACTTTTTCATGTACGCAGGGTATAAACCCCCCTGTGTAACGACTAGCATCTTTGAAGGTTAAGGTTAGAATTCATAGGAATTTTAACCCTATCCTTTATGGATGCTTTTGTGCTTTCTACTGAAAAGCAAAATTAAACCAAATTTTATAACAAGGCCTGAAATGTTAAACTCTTTAAAATCTGGTAATAGACTTAGAGTTGATTTTGCAAAAAATCCACAACAAATTGAAATTCCAAACTTATTACAATTACAACAAAATTCGTATGATTCATTTTTAATGATTGGACAAAATGAAAGAACTGATGCTGGTATAGAAAAAGTATTCAAGTCAATTTTTCCAATTCATGATACTCAAAATAGAATCACTTTAGATTACTTAGGCTCAGAAGTAGGAAAACCTAAATATGATGTTAGGGAATCTATGGTTAGAGGTCTAACTTATTCAATTCCTTTAAAAATCAATATTAGATTAACTTTATGGGATTTAGACGAAAAGACTGGTGAAAAAATTGGTGTTAAAGATATGAAAGAACAATCTTTATTCATCAGAGAAATTCCACTTATGACTGAAAGAACATCATTTATCGTAAATGGTGTTGAAAGAGTTGTTGTTAATCAATTACATAGATCTCCGGGTGTTATCTTTAAAGAAGAAGAATCAAATACATCTGATAATAAATTAATCTATACTGGTCAAATTATTCCAGATAGAGGTTCTTGGTTATACTTTGAATATGATGCAAAAGATGTATTATATGTAAGAATTAATAAAAGAAGAAAAGTTCCTGTAACTATTTTATTTAGAGCATTAGGATATTCTAAAGAAGATATTATAAAAATGTTCTACCCAGTATTAAACATTAAAATTAAGAACAACAAGTTTTTAACTGAATTTAATCCAGATGATTTTACAGGTAGAGTTGAATTTGATATTAAAGATGATAAAGGTAATTTAGTTATTGCTGCAGGTAAAAGATTAACTGCAAGAAAAGCTAAAGCTTTAGTTGATGGTGGTTTAAAATTAATTGAATATCCACTTGAACTATTAATGGATAGATCTACTGCTAATACTATTTTTGATCCAGAATCTGGTGAAGTATTATTTGATTCATTAACTAATTTAGATGAATTAAAATTAAAAAAACTTTTAGATTTAGGATTCGATTCATTTGATATAGCAAATGATTTAGCTTCTGGAGTTGATAATTCAATTATTAATGCATTTAAAGCTGATGCTGAGTCATTAAAACTTCTTAAACAAACTGAAGGTATTGATGATGAAAATGATTTATCTGCAATCAGAATTTATAAAGTTATGAGACCGGGTGAACCTGTAACTAAAGAAGCTGCTAAAGAGTTTGTTAAAAAATTATTCTTTGATCCAGAAAGATATGACTTAACTAAAGTTGGTAGAATGAAAATGAACCACAAGTTAGGTGTAAATGTTCCTGAGTATGTTACTACATTAACTTATGAAGATGTTATTAAAACAGTTCAATACTTAGTAAAAGTAAAAGCGGGTCATGGTCATATTGATGATAGAGACCACTTAGGAAACAGAAGAATTAGAGCAATTGGTGAACTATTAGCAAATGAGTTACACTCTGGTTTAATCAAAATGCAAAAAGCAATTAGAGATAAAATGACTACTTTATCTGGTACATTAGAAGATATTATGCCACATGATTTAGTTAACTCTAAAATGATCACTTCAACAATTACTGAGTTCTTTACATCTGGTCAATTATCACAATTTATGGATCAAACTAACCCATTATCAGAAGTTACTCATAAAAGAAGACTTTCTGCACTTGGTGAAGGTGGTTTAGTAAAAGAGAGAGCTGGATTTGAAGTAAGGGACGTTCACCCAACTCACTATGGTAGAATTTGTCCAGTTGAAACTCCAGAGGGGCAAAATATTGGTCTTATCAATACTTTATCTACATTTGCAAAGGTAAATGATTTAGGATTTATTGAAGCTCCATATAAAAAAGTTGTTGATGGAATTGTAAGTAATGAAATTTCATACTATACTGCAACTCAAGAAGAGGGATTAGTAATTGCTCCAGGTTCAACTAAAGTTGATGAAAATGGAAAAATTGTTGAGCCATTAATTGAAGCTAGATTAGATGGTGAAATTCTACTTATGGAAAGATCTAAAGTTGATTTAATTGATATCTCTTCACAAATGGTTATGGGTGTTGCTGCATCTTTAATTCCATTCTTAGAACATGATGATGCCAACAGAGCACTTATGGGATCGAATATGATGAGACAAGCGGTTCCATTATTAAGACCAAGTGCTCCTGTTGTTGGAACTGGTTTAGAAAAAATCGTTGCAAGAGATGCATGGGAAGCAATTAAAGCTGATAGAGCTGGTGTAATTGAAAAAGCAGATGCAAAAAATATTTATGTAAGAGGTGAAGATGAAAACGGTGCTTTCATTGACCACTATACAGTAAATAAAAATGTTAGAACAAACAATAATACTTCATTTGGACAAAGAATTGCTGTTAAAGAGGGTGATATTGTTGAAAAAGGTCAAGTAATCGCTGATGGTCCATCTATGGATAAAGGTGAATTAGGTGTTGGTATCAATGCAATGGTTGCCTTCATGCCTTGGAATGGATATAACTATGAAGATGCGATTGTTTTATCTGAAAGATTAATTGAGGAAGATGCATTTACTTCTGTTCATATTTATGAAAAAGATGTTGAATGTAGAGAGTTAAAACATGGTAATGAAGAAATTACTAGAGACTTACCAGGTGTTAAAGAAGAATCAATTACTCACTTAGATAACTCAGGTATTGTAAAAGTTGGTACATTCGTTAAACCAGGTATGATTTTAGTTGGAAAAGTTACTCCAAAAGGTGAAATTAAACCAACTCCTGAAGAGAGACTTTTAAGAGCAATTTTCGGTGAAAAAGCAGGTCACGTTATTAACAAATCTTTAGTATGTCCAACTTCAATGGAAGGTACTGTTGTTGATGTTAAAGTATTCACTAAAAAAGGATACGAAAAAGATGAAAGAGCTATTGCTGAAATAGAAGCAGAAAAAGCTGAATTAGATGTTAAACATCATGATAAATTATTAATGTTAGATAGAGAAGAAATCTTAAAAATTAATGATTTATTATCTAAATCACCTTTAGATAAAGATGTAGAAGTTGATGAAGTAACATACAAAAAAGGTGAAACTATTCCTTTTGATGTTTTAACAAATGTTAATAGATTTGCTATGAAAAAAGTAGTTTCATCTTATTCAAAAGAAGTTGAGAAAAAATATAATGAAATTAAAGAGCACTTCATTAAAGAAAAAGCAACTTTAAGAGATGAGCATGAAGAAAAACTTCAAGTTTTAGAGCATGATGATATCTTACCAAGTGGTGTAATTAAACAAGTTAAAGTTTATATTGCAACTAAGAGAAAAATTAAAGTTGGGGATAAAATGGCTGGACGACACGGAAACAAAGGTATTGTTTCTAATATCGTTCCTAAAGTAGATATGCCTTACTTAAATGATGGTCAAACTGTTGATGTTATTCTTAACCCATTAGGGGTACCTTCAAGGATGAATATCGGACAAATCTTAGAAGTTCACTTAGGATTAGTTGGTAAAAAACTTGGAGCACAAATTCAAGATATTTTTGAAGCAAAAAGAGAAGAGTTTGTATCAGAATTAAGAGCTAAAATGATTGAAATTGCAGATGTTGCAAAATTAATGAATGGTAAAGAATTCTTAGAATCATTAAGTGATGAAGAATTAATTAAATATGGTCAAGATTGGACAACAGGTGTAAGATTTGCTACTCCAATTTTTGATGGTGTTAAAGAAGAAGAGTTTGCAAAACTATTTGAATTAGCAAAAATAGATTCAGATGGTAAAACTCAACTTTATGATGGAACTACAGGTGAACCTATGAAAGAAAGAGTAAACGTAGGTTATATGTATATGCTTAAACTTCACCACTTAGTTGATGAAAAAGTTCACGCAAGATCTACTGGTCCTTATTCTTTAGTTACTCAACAACCAGTTGGTGGTAAAGCATTATTTGGTGGTCAAAGATTTGGAGAAATGGAAGTATGGGCTTTAGAAGCATATGGTGCAACTTCTGTGCTTAAAGAGATGCTTACAACTAAATCTGATGATGTTGAAGGTAGAACAAGAGCTTATAGAGCGATTGCAAATGGTGAAAATGTACCAAGATCTGGTGTTCCAGAAACATTCTTCGTATTAACTAAAGAGCTTAAAGCTCTTGGATTAGATGTTGAGATTTTTGAAGAGGTAGAAAACGATGAGCAATAATGAAAAAATTTTATCACCAATAGAAATTAAAGAGTTAGAAAGACCGCAAGATTTTGCTGCTTTCCAATTAAGATTAGCAAGTCCAGAAAAAATACTTTCATGGTCTTGTGGTGAAGTTAAAAAACCAGAAACTATTAACTATAGAACATTAAAACCTGAAAGAGATGGTTTATTTTGTGCTAAAATTTTTGGACCAGTAAAAGATTACGAATGTCTTTGTGGTAAATACAAAAAGATGAGATACAAAGGTGTTGTATGTGAAAAATGTGGTGTTGAAGTAACTTCTTCTAAAGTTAGAAGACACAGAATGGGTCACATTGACTTAGTATCTCCAGTTGCTCACATTTGGATGGTATCTTCATTACCTACAAGAATTGGTACATTACTAGGTGTTAAATTAAAAGATTTAGAAAGAGTATTATATTACGAAGCATATATTGTATCAGAACCAGGTGAAGCTTTTTATGATAATGAAAAAACTAAAAAAGTTGAAAAATTTGATATTTTAAATGAAGAACAATATAGAACTATTTCTGATTTATTTGAACACACTGGATTTTCTGCAAATATGGGTGGAGATGTAGTTAGAGAACTACTAGAAACTTTAGACTTATTTGAATTATTAACTGTTCTTAAAGAAGAAATGGCTGGGACTAAATCTGAAGCAAAAAGAAAAACTATTGTTAAAAGATTAAAAGTTGTAGAGAACTTTATTAACTCTGGAAATAGACCAGAATGGATGATGTTAACACAACTTCCAGTTCTTCCTCCAGATTTAAGACCACTTGTATCATTAGATGGTGGTAAGTTTGCAGTTTCTGATGTTAATGACCTTTATAGAAGAGTTATTAACAGAAATAATAGACTAAAAAGACTTACTGAACTTGATGCACCTGAAATTATTATTAGAAATGAAAAAAGAATGCTTCAAGAGGCAGTTGATGCTTTATTTGATAACGGTAAAACAGCAAATGCAGTTAAAGGTGCAAATAAAAGACCTTTAAAATCTTTATCTGAAATCATTAAAGGTAAGCAAGGTAGATTTAGACAGAACTTACTTGGTAAAAGGGTTGACTTCTCAGGAAGATCTGTTATTGTTGTTGGACCTACATTAAATATGGATCAATGTGGTATTCCTAAGAAAATGGCTTTAGAGTTATTTAAACCACACTTAATGGCTAAGTTAGAAGAAAAAGGTTATGCAACAACTTTAAAATCTGCAAAGAGATTAATTGAATCACAAACAAATGAAGTTTGGGAATGTTTAAATGAGATTGTTGATGAGTATCCTGTATTACTAAATAGAGCTCCAACTCTTCACAAACTTTCTATTCAAGCTTTCCACCCAGTACTAATTGATGGAAAAGCTATTAGATTACACCCATTAGTTTGTGCTGCATTTAATGCCGACTTCGATGGTGACCAAATGGCGGTACACGTGCCATTATCACAAGAGGCTGTTGCTGAAGCTAAGATTTTAATGATGTCATCTATGAATATTCTTTTACCTGCTTCTGGTAGAGCTATTGCTGTACCATCACAGGATATGATTTTAGGTATTTACTACTTATCATTAGAAAAAGATGGTGTTCAAGGTGAACATAAACTATTTACAGATGTAAATGAGGTAAAAATTGCATTAGAGTCTGGAAAAATTGACTTACATGCAAAAATTAGATCTAAAGTAGATAATAAAGTAATTCATACAACTGTTGGTAGATTAATTATTAAAGAGATTTTACCTCCATTTGTTCCAGTTGAATTATGGAATAAAATTTTAAAGAAAAAAGATATTGGTACATTAGTTGACTATATCTATAAGCATGGTGGTTATGAAGTAACTCCTAAATTCTTAGATAACTTAAAGAACTTAGGTTTCAAATATGCTACACAAGCTGGTATTTCAATCTCTATTGATGATATTAGAGTTCCTGATTCAAAAGAAGGGCACATTGCTAAATCTAAAAAAGAAGTTATTGAAGTTCAAAAACAATTTGGTCAAGGTTTATTAACTGAGCAAGAAAGATACAATAAAATTATTGATATCTGGACAGAAGTTAATAATAAACTTGGAACAGAGATGATGCAACTTGTTGAGTCTGATAAAGGTGGATTTAACTCTATATATATGATGGCTGACTCAGGGGCTAGAGGTTCTTCTGCTCAGATTAGACAGTTATCAGGTATGAGGGGTCTTATGGCTAAGCCTGATGGTACTATTATTGAAACACCAATTATCTCGAACTTTAGAGAAGGTCTAAATGTACTTGAGTACTTTATTTCTACTCACGGTGCGAGAAAAGGACTTGCCGATACAGCACTTAAGACAGCAAATGCTGGTTACTTAACAAGAAAGCTTATTGATGTTTCTCAAAATGTTAGAATTACTAATGAAGATTGTGGAACTCATGAAGGTGTTGAAATTACAGATATCTCTTCTGGTAATGAACTAATTGAGTCATTAGAAGAAAGAATCACTGGTAGAGTTATTGCTGAAGATATTATTGATCCAATTTCAAATGAAATTTTATTTACTGAAGGTTCATTAATTTCTGAAGAAGATGCAAAAGTTGTTGCTGATGCTGAAGTAAAAGCTGTTACTATTAGAACACCATTAACTTGTAAAGAAGAGCATGGTTTATGTGCTAAATGTTATGGTCTTAACCTTGGTGAGCAAAGAAAAGTAACTCCTGGTGAAGCTGTTGGGGTTGTTGCTGCGCAATCTATTGGTGAGCCAGGTACTCAGCTTACACTTAGAACATTCCACGTTGGGGGAACTGCAAGTGCAACTCAAACTGAGAGAGAATTAAGAGCTGATAAAGAAGGTTTCATTAGATACTACAATATTAAAACATATATTGATAGAAATGGAAAAGCTATTGTAGCAAACAGAAGAAATGCTGGTATTTTATTAGTTGAACCAAAAATTAATGCACCATTTAAAGGTAAAGTAACTGTTGAAACTATTCACGAAGAGACTATTTTAACAATTACTAATGGTACTGATACTAAAAAATATTACTTAAGAAAGAATGACGTTGCAAGAGCTAATGAGCTTGCTGGTGTTTCTGGAAAAATTGAAGGTAAATTATACTTACCATACACTGATGGTGTTGAAGTTGAACAAAATGAGTCTATCGTTGAGATGATTAAAGATGGATGGAATGTTCCTAACAGAATTCCTTTTGCATCTGTATTAAGAGTTGAAGATGGTGCTCCAATTACTTCTGAGATTGTTTCAGGAGCTAAGGGTGTTGTTAAATACTACAAATTACATGGTGATTATTTAGAAAGAAGAGAAGACTTCAAAGCTGGTGATGTTGTAAATGACAAAGGTGTATTTGCTGTTGTTGTTGATGCTGAAGATAGAGAAGCATTAAGACACTATATTGCAAGAGGTTCTGTTGTAGAATTTGATGATAATTCTGAAATTGAAAATAATTCAGTATTAGCAAAACCAGCATCTGGTGAGCAAGTTGTTATTGCTGAGTGGGATCCATATTCAAACCCAACAATTGCAGAAAAAGCAGGAACAATTACATTTGAAGATGTAGTTCCAGGTGTTACTGTTTCTGAGCAATTTGATGAATTAACAGGAACTTCTAAATTGGTTGTTAATGAATATATCCCAAGTGGATATAAACCAACAGTTATATTAGCAACTGAAGCAAAAGAGTTAATTAGATATTCATTAGAGCCTAAAACATCTATTAATGTTTCTGAAGGTCAAAAAGTAGAGATTGCAGATATTATTGGTAAAACACCAAAAGCTACTCAAAAATCTAAAGATATTACTGGAGGTCTTCCAAGAGTATCTGAGTTATTTGAAGCTAGAAGACCAAAATCAATTGCTGTTTTAGCATCATTTGATGGTATGGTTTCATTTGGTAAACCACTAAGAAATAAACAAAGATTAATTGTTACTGATGAAAATGGTGTTAAAGCTGAGTATTTAGTAGAAAAATCTAAACAAATTTTAGTACATGAAGGTGAGTTTGTTCACGCTGGTGAAGCATTAACAGATGGTCAAGTTTCTCCTCATGATGTATTAAAAATTCTTGGTGAAAAAGCACTTCATTACTTCATTGTTTCTGAAGTACAACAAGTATATAGATCTCAAGGGGTTAATATTGCCGATAAACATATTGAGGTTATTACATCTCAAATGTTAAGACAAGTATCTATTATTGATGGTGGAGATACTAAGTTTATCATTGGTGATATGGTTTCTAAGAAAAGATTTAAAATTGAGAATGAAAGAATTATTAAACTTGGTGGACAACCTGCAATTGCTGAGCCATTATTACTTGGTATTACAAGAGCAGCTGTTACATCAGATTCTATTATCTCTGCTGCATCTTTCCAAGAGACTACAAAAGTATTAACAGAAGCTGCAATTAGTGCAAAAATGGATATGCTTGAAGACTTAAAAGAAAACGTTGTTATTGGTAGAACTATTCCTGTTGGAACTGGTCTATACAAAGACAAAAAAGTTAAATTTGCTGATTATGAGCAATAATCAATAAGGCTTTTGCCTTATTGAAACTTTTATGGATTTAATTTTATTACTTATAATTTTTATCTCACTTGAGCTTTTTGAATCAAATTGGCAAAAAGCTGACTCTTTACATAGCCTAATTTTAAATAATTTTTATTTATATCAAAAGAATCTTCTTTTATATTTTACATTTCATGCAAGTTTTATATACACAATTTTTTTATGTTTTTATCTAAATAACTTTGGTTTTTGGATGAGTTCTATTTTAATAATTAAATTTTTAGATATCAGTTTTAAACTTTCAATGATGAAAAAACTATCTAATGGTGAAGAGCTTATAAATGTTATGCCTATGAATATTAAAATGACCCCAATATTTAGATATATGAATGTTTTAATATATCCTATATCTTTCTTTTTTGCAGTTAATCTTTTTTAATCTAATTTTATCATTTGGATATTATGATAAAATATTATAATAAAAACAAAAAGGATAATAATGCAATATTTAGTAATAGCTTATGATTATGATAATGCACTAGATAAAAGAATGGAAAATAGACCAGCACATGTTGAAGGAACTCAAAAATTAATGGCCGAAGGTAAAATTATTTCTGCTTGTGCTTTAATTGAAGAAGAAAAAATGGTTGGATCTTCAGTGTTAACTAACTTTGAAGATGACAATGAATTTGATGAGTGGTTGGAAAATGAACCATACGTGACAGGTGGTGTTTGGAATATGGATGAAATCCAAGTCGTTCCTGTTAAGGTTATGCCAAATCCAAGTAAATAAAATCAAATAAGCCCTTTTTGTAGGGCTTTGTTAAACTTCTTAATCTCAAATCTAATCATATAAAATCAAATAAAATCAGGTCAAATCAAGTTTTTTTGCGGTATTATTTGCGGTAACTTTAAAATATAAAAAAGGCATTACCGTAAAATGGCGAAACTTGTTAAACCTTTATCTGACATAGTAATCAAAAAAGCTGAAATTAAAGATAAAGATTATAAATTAAGCGATGGTCAAGGATTATGTTTAATTGTAAGAGCAAATGGAACAAAATATTTTAGATTCGATTTTGTTTATGGTTCTAAAAGAAAATCTACCAGTTTTGGAGTTTATCCTGAAGTTACTTTAAAAGAAGCTAGAGAAAAGAGAGAAGAAGCTAGACAATTATTGGCTAATAATATTAATCCTATCTCGCAAAAAAGAATTAAAAAAGCTTCAGAATCATTGACTTTAGGAAATGTTATTGATGAATGGATAGAACTTAGAAAAAAAAGTGCAAGTGTAGCAACTGTTACTCAAAATAAAAGAATGTTTAAAAATATTACTGATTGGTTAGGTACCATTGCTATTAAAGATATTAAGCGAGTTAATATCATAAATATTTTAGAAAAAGTGCAAAATAGGGGAACTATTGAAACTGCACATAGACTATTATCATTAATAAATAAAGTATATATGTATGCGGTAACAAAAGAATATATTGAACATAATATAATTGCAGATATAGATAAAAAAGCTGTTTTAGTACCAAATAAAAAAGATTCACATTTAGCAGCTATTACAGAAATAAAGGATATTAAACAGTTGTTAAATGATATCAATACTTTAGGGGATAGATTTAGAAGTGATATCAGTACAGTATTTATTTTCAAAATAATACCTTATGTATTTGTAAGAAGTGAAAACATTAGGTTAATGGAATGGGATGAATTAGATTTAGATAATGCAATTTGGGATATTCCAAAAGATAAAATGAAAATGAATGTAGATTTTGTTTTCCCTTTACCTAAACAGGCAGTCAAAATAATTAGAGAAATAGAACCATATTCAAGACCTAGAAGTAAGTATGTATTTCCTTCTAATATAAGAATAAATCAAGGTGTTTCAAGAGCAGTATTATCTGATACATTAAAAAGATTAGGTTATCAAGATGTGCATTCATTTCATGGTTTTAGAAGTATGTTCTCAACAATTGCAAATGAATTATATAAGGAACATGGTTTTCATTCAGATATTATTGAAGCCTGTTTAGCTCATAAGGAAAAAAATAAAGTAAGAGCTGCTTATAATAGAGAATCAAAATATAAATATTTTGAAGAAAAGAAAGAATTGATTCAATGGTACGCTGATTGGTTGGATAAGTTAATTGAAATTTAATAATAACTACAGTTTTATTTTACTAAAATCATAATTAAGAAATAATAGGTGATATAGTTGATAGAGTATAAATATGATCTGACTGGAAGTTGTCCAGATGAAAAAAAAGTAAGTATTTCATATGATAATTATTATAGAATAACAAAAAATAAAGAATTAAATAATGAAGATTTTATACCACAATACTGGACTCAGCCACATCATAGAGCTGTAAAGTTTAAAGGTAAAGAATGTGAGTATCAGGGGTTATCTTGTTTTGCTACATTTGAAGAAGCAAAAAATATGCTTGATAGATATGGTGCTTTAGGTAATCATATTTACAAAGCTGAAAATTTGGAAAGATATGCTACTATCAAAGATATAGGAAAAGGAAAATATCCTACTCATGTAAATGTTTATGTTTATAAAAACGTAGAAGAAGCAAAAGACATTGTTTGGGAATTAAAAGAATGAAAATAGAAAAAACATATTTAGAAATTGATCATAAAAAAATAAATACTTATTTAACAGTTTATTTTGAAGGGAATAAAGAAGAAATTTCTTTAGAAAATAAAACGATTTATCTTTGTTGTGGAGAAGAAGATACCTTTGAGTATTGGATAAAAATACATAATATAGATGAAGATATGTTTCTTAAGTATATTAGCAATGAAGAAAAATTATATAACGTTATTAAAAATTCAGAAATTTTATTATATAAAAGATTTTATGAATCTTATCATCTTTTAATATTTTCAGAAGATTTAAGATTTGATGAGTTATATAAAAAAGAAGAACTTATTTTACCAAATGAATTTGCTACTTTAGGCTATAACTTTTATAATTTATATAGAAAACAAGAGGCAGAATTATATGATATTTTCAAGACTGTAATTAATCAAGAATACAATCAAACAATAATTAGTAAAAAAAGAGAAATGTCAGGTACTATAAATGTCAATAAAACAATTAATTATAATAGTTTTAATAGTGTAACATTATATAGTAGTAATTTTGATTTTAAAAGAGTAGCTTAAATGAATGAAAAAAAATTTGAATGTAAAGAAGAGTTTGATAAGTTTATATCAAAAATTAATTTAGAAGATGTAGTTCTTTTAGAGAGTAGTAGTAAAGTAATATCTATTTCAGGACGAATAGAAAAGCACTTAGAGTCTGATATTTCTTTAACTGAAATGGATGTTGATGTAATACATAATCCTGAAAATAAGAAAGATTTTTTACTTATTTGTACAATGGGATGTAATTTTACTATAAAAAAAGAAACTGAAGATTTTTTGAATGTTTTTGCTAAAGTTCAAGCTGTTTATAAAGTATTGGATTTAAATTTATTGGATGATTGTATAAAAGAAACTGTAAGTACATTTGCCTCTGATTCTGCTTTTACTCACATTATATCTTATTTAAGAGTTTATATTATGGATGTTGTTAATAAAAGTGGTTTCCCTCGATATACAATGCCTTTATTTAAACAATTAAAAGATTCTGAATTTATAGAACAAAGGTAAGTTAATATTTCTAAGTATATCTTGTATTAATGAGACTGTTCAGAGTTTTGTGTCAGTAACTGATAGTTCTTAGAATTTTAGCATATTTAATCTTACTAATCCTAATTTGCGCCAAAAACTACAGGATGTGGGACTATTTATTTAAGCTAAATAATAATTAAGATACAATAATTAAAGTTAAATAAGAGGTACTCTTTTCTTGAAAATAAAAAATATTATATTATTAATATTACTTTTTATATCTATAAATACCATAGTATATTTCATTACAGAGATAAACTCAAAACAAAGAATAGATTTAGTTCTAAAAGAAGATTTAAACAAACTACAAATCCATTTTGAAATTTTAAATACAACACAAAAAAACATTGCTTATGCTATTTCTCAATCAATAATGAGAAATACAGATGCTATTAAATTTTTAAGTGAGTCCTATACAGCAACTGAAGAGCAAAATAACATCAATAGAGAAAAACTAAATACCCAACTACAAGAACAGTACAGAATCGCTAAAAAACAAGGTGTATTGCAACTACAATTTGTAAATAGAGATAATATATCTTTTTTAAGAGTACATAAACCATCAAAGTTTGGTGATGATTTAACTGAAATAAGAGAAGACTATAAAATAGCAAATGAAACAAAAGAACCTATTAGAGGTTTTACTCAAGGAAGAACTGCTCATGGATTTAGAAATACTTTTCCTTTATTTGATAAAAATAATATCCATATAGGTGCAATGGAAATCTCTTTTTCTAGTGCAAAATATCAAATTTACTTAAATAATGTAAGTAATATGCATTCTCATTTTTTAGTAAATAACTTAACTTTCGCACGTTAAATTGATTAAAATTGTAGCTAAATCTCCCTAAAACATTACTCCTTTAGTTAATAATCTTATCCTTGTTGACATAAAAATAATTTAGTTGTTTTTCTATGATATTTTTCTATTTTGAACTCTCAATAAAGCCCTTAAATAGGCACTTTTAGCTATAATATCTATTATATTAAAGGGTAAGAATGCAGATAGAATCCAAGATCATCGGTATTATAAACGATAAGTTAAAAAATCCAATCTATGAAACATTACGTTTGTTAAATATGAAAACTATTTTAACCAAGAGCAATTTTTCTAAAAAAGAGGGAGTTGCTGTTCATATGGTTGTATTACATTTTGTATATATGCTGGTTATGAATAAAAAAATATCAACCTTTATGGATCAAAGTAATGATAGTTTCAAAAAAGATGTATATTATCGATTACTTTCCAATACTTCTTATAATTGGAGAAAACTATTATCTCTTAGTTCTTTAAAGATCTTATCACTACTTCATAAAGTGCAAGATTCAAAGCTAGTAAGAGTTCTTATACTTGATGATACTGTTGAAGATAAAGTTGGTAAAAATATAGAGGGAAGTTGTGACAACCTTTGGAGCAATAAAGCAAAGAGAAAAATCAGAGGTGTAAATGTTGTATCACTAAACTATAGTGATGGTTATTCAAATTTTATGTTGGACTTTGCAATTGCTATGAACAGTTATGCAAGGGTAAAGATAGAAGAGTTTACAAATATTATTGATCATCGAACCAATGCACATAAGCGAAGATTGGAAAGCTTAAAAGGGAAATCACAAATTGCTATAGAGATGATTAAAAGAGCAGTAGCTAGTGGTATATATGCAGATTATCTGCTTGTAGATAGCTGGTATTCTAAACCTGTATTTATAGAAACTATGAATGAACTTGGATTGCAAGTCATTTCAAGAATGGTAAACAATGACAGGATATGGAATTTTACAGGAGAGAAAAAGACCCTTGATGGCATCTATAACAAATTTAAAAAGCTTAAATCTATCAAGATGGGTCAATATGGCAAAAAGATAAAGTTTGAGTATTTTTCAACCATAGTTGAACATAAAAAAGCTGGTAAATTAAAAATTGTTTTTATAAAAACAAAAGAGAATTTAATACCAATCGTATCAACCAATCTTATACTTAGTGATGAAGAGATTATAGATATTTATAAAAGACGATGGGATATAGAACAAGGGTATAAAGAACTTCGTGAACACTTTGGATTCGGAAAAGAAGAGAATCGAATCTATGAAGCTTTGATAGCCAGAATTACACTATCTTTTTTTACATACAATGTTGTTAGCTATATAAATCGTATCAGCAATGAACCTAAAACAATTGGTGGATTGTTTAAAGATTTAGAATGTGAACTTCATACTCTAGCAATAGCTATGCAAGCATTTTTAGCTATTTTAGATGAGATTGCAAAAATTGAAGAAGTTGTCAATAGAAATGAGGATTTTACAGCTATCATTGATCTATTAAGAGATGTGACTGGAAAATTGCTTGGTTTTAGGTGCGAAAGTTAAGTAAATAAACATATATTTGATATAAAAGCTTGGGAAACAAAAAATTTAGTAATAAACTATGAACAATCTGCTGAAGATGAAGATTTTATGCTTAACTTAGGTCCATTTCATTCAAAACAACTATGTATAGTAGAAAATAAAAAGAAACTTGAACCAATGAGAGAAATAATACATACTAATACTCAAAAAGGTGAGAAGTTTAATTTTTATATTAAAAATAATAAAAATATTGAAATCATCTCTTTTTTACCAATCAAAAACTTATCAAATAAAACAGTAGCTTATATTGTCTCCCACTCAAAATCAGATATTATAAAATCATCACTAACTAGTACTATGACTATTAGAATATTATCTTTCTTTATATCACTAGTGATAATATATCTCATCTATAGACAAATCAAATCAAATATTCAAATTAAAATTGAAAAAGAAAAGCTTCAATACAAAACAAATGAACAGACTATCTTACTTTCATTATTTGACCAAGGAGATTCAGTACTTTTTAAATGGAATAATGATGATAATTGGAGTATTAATTATGTATCACAAAGTGTATCAAGACTCTTAGGATATACACAAGATGAGTTTTTAAATGGTGAAGTTCATTATGCTGATTGTATTGATAAGCAAGATTTACAAACTGTAATAAGTGAAGTTGAAGAGGGAAGTAAATCAGATAGCAAATTTTTCCAACACAAACCATATAGGCTTATAGCAAAAGATGGTAAGTCAAAATGGGTATTAGATTATACTGTGGTATTAAGAGATGATAATGGAAATACTACACACTATTTAGGATATATAACAGATATAACTGAACAAAAAGAGAATGAAAGATTAATTGCAGAACAATCAAAGCTTGTAGCAATGGGTGAGATGATAGGGAATATTGCACATCAATGGAGACAACCACTATCAGTTATATCAACTGCATCTACAGGGTTAAAACTTCAAAAAGAATATAATACACTTACAGATGAAATATTTATAAGAACCTGTGATTCAATAAATGATAACGCACAGTATCTATCAAAAACTATAGATGACTTTAGAAACTTTATAAAGGGTGACCGAAAAGTAGTTGAGTTTAAATTGGCTGATACTATTGAAAGCTTTTTACATCTTGTAGAGGGTAGTATAAAGAGTAATGATATAGAAATTATAAAAGATATAGATGAGAATATAATTATAAATGGCTATCCAAATGAATTGGTTCAATGTTTCATCAATATATTCAATAACTCAAAAGATGCTTTTAAAAATAAAGAAGATGATAAGCTTATTTTTATATCTACAGAACTAAAAGAAGATAAAGTTACTATTATATTTAAGGATAATGCAGGAGGTATACGTGATGATATACTTCCTAAGGTTTTTGAACCATACTTTACAACAAAACATCAATCTCAAGGGACAGGTCTTGGACTTCATATGACTTACAACTTAATAGTAGATGGGATGAATGGAACTATTGAAGCTCATAATATAAATTATAAGTACAATGGAAAAGAGTATTCTGGAGCTGAATTTAAAATAATCTTACCATTAAAGTAAATATTTTTTATAGTTCATGTTAAATGTGTCACAACCTCTAGAGACTGTGAAAGAACTAAAGCCGTTGATAACAGAAAATTAGCTAAAATATAGATATCATAGATTAATAAAAAGGCTTTACAATGCCGAACTACAAAGAAGGTTTAGACCGTAATCAACAACTTCTTTTTCCTCCTAGTTTAGATGAATATGTTGATGAAAATAATCCAGTAAGAGCTATTGATAGTTATGTTGATAGTATTGATTTAGCTTCTTTAGGAGTATTTACTAATAATGGTGGTTTGGAAGGTCAACCAGCATATCATCCAGCACTACTTTTAAAAATTTATCTCTATGGATATCTAAATAGTATTAGAAGTTCTAGAAAGCTTGAGCGTGAGATTAAACGTAATGTTGAAATGATGTGGCTATGTGAAGGATTAACTCCTGGATATAAAACTATTGCTAACTTTCGTAAAGATAATCCTTCAGTGTTAAAACAACTATTTCGTGACTTTGTAATATTATGTCGTTCTGTTGATTTAATTGATGGAGAAGTTGTTGCTATTGATGGAGCTTTTTTAAGAGCTAATGCCTCAAAGAATCAACTTATCTCTGAAAAAATGACTCTTAAAGATATGGAATCAGTTGATGAGAAAATAACAGAGTATCTAAATTCCCTAGAATACAGTGATAGTTGTGAGAATAAAGAAACTAAACCTCTTGTTTGTAAGCAACATATTGACCGACTTAAAAAGCGTAAAGCCAAACTAAATGATGATCTGAATATTCTCAAAGAACATCAAGTAAAACAGTATTGTAAAAGTGATCCTGATGCGACCTTAATGACTAAACCAGCACATCACTTGGTAGCTTATAATTCTCAAATTGCTGTTGATGGAAAATATAAGTTCATAGTTGCTACTGATATTTCTAGTAAAGGGGTAGACCACGATCAACTTTATCCAATGGCAACACAAGCTAAAGAAGTTATTGATAATGAACAAATGAAAGTAGCAGCTGATGCAGGTTATTATAATTCCAAAGAGATCAAGCGATGTAGTGATGAAGGGATTGATGTTTATATTCCTGAACCAGACAAGCAAAAGAAGCAAAAAGATAAAGGGAAGTTTCCAAGAGATTCATTCACTTATGATGAAATCAATGACTGTTATATTTGTCCAAATGAAAAAGTGATGAAGCGGAAAAAAACTACTTTTGAGCAAAATGGTATAAAACGCTTTATGTATTTTGGTACTGGTTCTGTATGTAAAGTTTGTCCAATACGTTCACAATGTATTCCTGAAAAAACTCCTGCAAAACGTCTTTGGCGTTGGGAACATGAAGAAGTTGTCACTGCACACCGTGCAAAGATGAATACACAAGAAGCTAAAGTGATGATTCAACAGCGTGCAGAATTAGTTGAACACCCATTTGGGACAATCAAACAAAATCTTGGCTGGAGTCATTTTCTAGTACGGGGTAAAATAAAAGTTGCTGGAGAGAATGCTCTTATTATGCTTACCTATAATTTTAGAAGATTATTAAATCTAATTGGTATTACACTGTTTAAAAAGCTAATAAAAGCCAGTAAAAGTGGCAATATTGAAGATATAAAACAAGAAATAGCAGAGTACATTGCAGTTCTAGTCTTTTTTAAAGCTTTTTATCATCGAAAAATGAGTTTATACATTTAAATATTGAAAAATATTCTTTAACTCGATTCTTTTTACTTACATAGGAGTTAGTTCTTTCACAGTCTCTCTAGATTTTGGAACAAAATTAGAAAATCTAACTTATTGGCTTTATAACCTTTGTTTAGAGATATAATTTGTTCCAAAAAGTGTTCAAGAAGTAGAATTTAGTGATTCTCTCAAATCCTAAGGACTTTTTGAACAACAAAAATCACTTTTTAAGTCATAAGTTTAAAGATTCATCTAGTCTGCCCTCAAATAATATTGCCAACTGTGAAATAGTTAAAGACCAATTCCAAATAGGCATTGTCCATTTTTTAGAAGCATTCTGAATACCCATATACAAAAGTTTGAGAAGACTATTTTCATTTGGGAAAGCACCTTTAGTTTTAGTAAGTTTTCTAAACTGTCTGTGAACTGATTCAATAATATTAGTGGTGTAGATGATGCGTCTAATCTCTTCAGTATATTTAAAATATGCAGATAGATGTTCCCATTTGTTCCTCCACGACTTAATTACAATAGGATATTTTTTACCCCACTTAGACTCAAGATTGTCAAGTTCCATTTCAGCAGCTTCTTTGGAGATAGCTTGATAGATAAGCTTCAAATCTTTCATAAACTCTTTTTGGTTTTTAGAAGCTACATAGCGTATTGAATTTCTAATTTGATGTACGATACACAATTGAACTTCAGTATTTGGAAATATTGCATTTATAGCTTCAGGAAAGCCTTTTAAACCATCAACTGAAGCAATAAGTATATCTTGTACACCTCGATTATTTAAATCAGTTAAAACTTGTAGCCAAAAATTTGCTCCTTCATTTTCAGATAAATAAAGTCCAAGTATCTCTTTTTTACCGTTTAGTCCTACTCCTAAAATAGTGTAGACAGCTTTTGAAATATATTTGCCATTCTCTTTTATTTTATAATGTATTGCATCAAGCCATACAAATGGATAGATTGATTCTAACGGTCTTTGTTGCCACTCTTTGAGTAATGGTATAATTTTGTCTGTAACAGCACTTATTGTTGCTTTAGAAAACTCAATACCATATAACTCTTGAATATGTTCAGATATTTGAGAGTAGCTATTACCAAGAGCATATAAAGATAAAATCTTTTCCTCAATATGGTCTGATATATGGGTTTGATGTTTTTTAACTATTTGTGGTTCATAAGAACCGTTCCTATCTCTTGGAATTTCAAGTTCAAATTCTCCAACACTACTTTTCATAGTTTTAGTAGATTTACCATTTTTACGATTTTTATTTATCTCTGTTGTAAGATGAGATTCAAGTTCTGCTTGTAATGCAGCTTCGGTTAGTTGTTTGATAAGTGGAGCTAAAACTCCATCCTTACCATCTATTTTTGCACCAGCTTTAATCTGATTAAGTGCATCTGTTAAATCAAGTGTTTGATTCATTGTTCAATCCTTTAGAATAAATTCTATCAGACTGACACAAAATTTCTAACACTCCCGTATTAATTAAAGAGGGTATTTCACTTTCTTTAATTTTTACAAATTATAATTTTCATTTTGTTTATTCTTATATTTAATTAATATGTAAAATTTATTTTTAAATGGGAAAAATCAATATTATATTTTTTACCAAGTGACTCAAGAAGTGAATACATTTTACTATAAGATTCTTCTATTGATTTGACTAAATCTTCTTTATTTGGATATTCTTTTTTATTTAAATATCGATCTGTATAATTTATATTCATTTCCATAAAAACAATATACTGTCTAATTTCTTTATCATTTAATGCTTTAATCTCATTATCATTTAATATTAATTTTAAATATTCTTCCAATTTTATTTTAAAATCTTCCATTAAATCATCATCTAATATAGTTTTAAAATCTTCAATATACATTTGTATATAACTTTGAACAAGATTTAAATAAAATGATATTTTATTTTTTTTCAATTCTAATTCATTTGTTTTCTTCTTCTGTTCAATTTTATTTGTATTTTGAATTGATTTCATTAAACTTGTTGAAGCTAATAATGCAGACAAAGTAATTCCTAATGCAGGTAACATTTGAATAATTATTTTATGGTTTTCTTCTTTTAAATTAGAATCTATAACTCCTAATATAAATGATATAACTATTATTATTGAAATTAGTGAAATATAAAATAATATACTATATATATAAGTGAAGCTTTTTTCAAAATATTCAAATAAGTTTTTCATTAAATTACCTTTGTTGTTTTAACTTTTATTAATTTATAATATCAATCATTATGATGTTTATTTTGTGGATTAATTTCATGATTTGGACATATATATCCAACATCTTCCATATATATCATATTATCTCTATCACATTCTGAACCACAAATATCACATTCAATTTCTTCTCGTTCTTCTTCATTAAAAAAGTTTATCGTAAAATGGAAAGAATCAATTAAATCTCCTCCATACAATTCTATAGAATCATAGTTATGAATACCTACTGGATATTCCCATACTGTAAATATAGCTTCTATATTATTTCCACAATCACATTCAAAATATTCCCTTGCTTCATATTGATTTTCAGAACCCATATTACGATCATCACTAGCAACACATTCAAAATCTAAATCCAAATCATTTTTATATACTGTATTTATGCTATTACACTGTGAACATTTATAACGTAAAAAACTTTCTCTCTTATTTCTTTGAGAAAGCATTAATAAAGCATTTTGAATACTTGTTTTTTCAATAGTTGATTGTAGGTACTTATTAGCTTTATATAAAAAATTAGGTTGACTATAAATCCAAAATTCAACTTTTGAAGAATCATATAATTCTTTAATTAACTCTTCTCTTGGACTAATTATTTTTTTATTTTTATCTAAATAGCACCAATCATCATCTTTAGAAATATCATTTGTTATAAAAATAATTGGTAATTTTTTTTCTTTGCTGTATTCAATTATTTGCTTCCAAATTATCAAATCACCAAAAATCTGAATTCCTTTTTTTTCTTTTTTATAATAATCACCGTATCCTGGAGGGATTTTAAATTCATAACGATGTTTTCCTTCTGTTGTAATTTCCATAATTTGATTAAAGGTGAATTCAGGTCCTATTTTAAAATATTTTTTGATAGCTTCAAAAATATCATCATTATCTTCCACACTTAAAACATCATTTTTTGCAGATTCAACCTGAATAAGAAATTCTTTTTCAAAATCTTTAGATTTTTGAATAAATTTATTTATTTCATCAACAAAAATAGAAATTTTTGTTTGTTCTACATGAGGATGCTTATCATCTTTTTTTGTTTTATCTACAATAGAAGTTACATGCTTCAATATATCATTAACTTTAGTTGCTGTTCTCTTAACTTCATCTTCAAGCGGAATAAATTTTTCTGCAATAGGTTTTTTAATAATTTTTTCTCTATTTTTTAAATATTCAAATTGAACATGAGCTGGAATCCAAAATCTATCAGGTATTTTTTCAAAAACTTCATTGTAAAGTTTTTTTCGTGTTTTTTGGGGTAAATAATATAAATCAAGAAGAGCTGATGAATCAAAAACAAATATTGCTTTTCCCCACAATTCTTCTTCCCTTTTTTCTGTCATTTTATAATTATCAATCATACTAACCCTTTAAAAGAATTTTTATAATAATTCTTCAATTCTTAATGCTAACTTGTTCCATAGAAGTTCACTCTCGTGTTCATCCATGCTTGATATAGGATTACTTGGAGGGTTTAATGCTTGGAATTGAGATAATTCTTTTTCTCTATCAAATCTTGAGACTTTTAGAATAACTGGTAAAATTGTAGTACCCTTATCTTTTACATTATTTAATAATGGAGGGAGTTCATTTTCTATGATAAAATCTGACGCTAAGAAATCTGCACTAATAAGTAAAATTGCAATAACAGAATTTTCTAGAGCAATCGATATTTCTTTTTTCCATAAATCACCTGTTTGAATTCTTGTATCATCCCATAGTTCAATTAAACCCTGCTTTTCAAGAGGTTTTAAATGTACTTTTAATCTATCTAAATATTTTGAATCCTTATGTGAATAGCTTATAAAAATATTTTTTTTAGAAGATATTTCTGAATTACTCATTTGATTATATACTTGAGATACTTCCTTATTAACTCCTAATCCCATTTTTTTTACAGCATCAAGTGATTTTTGATAATCTTCAAAATCAATATCTTTTACAGCTAATAAACTTTTATAAAAAGGAGTATCTGTCTTCCCATCTCTTTCTAATATTTCAATTGTTTTTTGAATATTTATTTTTTTTACCTGGTTTACCTTTTCTTGAAATTCATTTAAATCTGTATTTGAAATTATGTCTAAAGCTTTTTCAAAATTATTTTCCATTATTAATTGCCTATTATCAAATTTTTATATAGTATCGAAAAATATTTTATATTTCACAATCCTCATTTTGTTTACTTTCAGATTTAATCAACTCTCTTAAATTATCTGCAGCTTCTTTTTTATTATTAACATTTAATGCTTCTTTTTCATTTTCAATTGATACTTGCCTTTTTACTTCATTAATAAATTGCTCTGTACCTCTAATATGTAAATTATTTAAATCCCATCCTTTAGCTTTTGCAACTTCTAACATCAATTTAACATTTTCAACTAAATTTACATTACTTTTATTTGATTTAATTCTTTGACCTTCATCTGTAATATGAATGTCTTTTTTCTTGTTGATAAACTCTATGTGTCCTTGCTCTATTTTTTTAATATAATAGTTTTCAAGATTTATATCTGGTACTATATTGTAAATTTTATAAAATATTTTTTCCTGATAAGTTTTCTTTTTTAATGGTACATAAAAATTGATTTTTGCTTCATAACTATAAAAATTGATTTTATCTTCAATATTCTCTTTTTGACTATTTTGTTTATATGCATCCGTGAAATTCTGATATGTTAAATTTAAATTTGAAAAATATACTGTATAAGATTCATTGTCTTTCTCAAATGTAAATCCTACTCTTGATCTTTTTCTATTAATTGTTTTTGCTTTAAATTTAATATTTTGATATCCAATATCATTCATCAACTCTAAAAAGTTTTTATCATTTTTACATATTTTTAAAACACTATTTATATCCTCTGAAACATGATAATTTAAACTTAATTTATATTTATCTTTTTTATCAATCTTTTTTTCAATTTCAACTTTTGTATCATTTAAATTAAGATCTAACTTTTTAAATATATTTCCTCTCTTTTCAAGCTCTTTTATAACAGGATTATTAAATCCATAGTTAAATTCAATATATGCTCTAGTTAATTTATTAGATCTATCTTTTATTAATGGTTTTATTAACTCCTGATCTCCAGTATTTATAATGTCTAAATATTTAATCTGTTCCTGGTTTAAATACAGTGGAAAATGTTCAGTTCTTAAATTTTTACCTTCATGGTGAAAATCAATATTTTGTCTAATAAGTCTTTGTTGAAAGTCTGTCATACCTTTTATATAGTATTGTATATTTTCAGTTTTTTTATATTGTGAAATAAAATCTTTAATATATTTATTAACTTTTCCATTTTCGATTGATGACTTAAAATGATTATCATCTACTTTTTTTGTAAACCAGGTAAATTTTGTTGCTTTTTGTTTTAAAATTTTATCTTTTTCACTATCTACATTCTCATCAAAATTAAATACTAGGTTATGATTAGTAGCAACTTCACCAATCATTCTTCTAAGGTTTAAATATCCAATTCCAAGTTTTGTACTCTTGCCATATTTATTTTTTAATTTAGCGGGTACTAATAAATGAAAATGCGGTTCCACTTCATAGTTTTTTGAGTTTATAGAATCACTATCTGTATTATGATAAGCAGCTAATACTTGTGATAAATCTAAACTCATTTTTCTTTTAGGTCTTGTTTTACCTTGTGATTCTTCAAATTTATATTCATAACTAACTAAATCATCAAAAAAAGATTGCATAACTCTATCTATATCTTTTTGATTCTTGCAATTGTGATTAATTATTAGTTGGCTCTTATCTACTGAAAAAGTAAAATGTACATTTTTATCATCTGATAGATTAAATGTATCAGGTAAGTTATTACTTACAATAGCTGCATGATCTAAAATATGACTCTCAAGATTCCAACTCATAAAATTCTCCAAAGTGTGCGAAGCACACTAAAATATGAAGTATTTTATCAATTTCAAGCCCTCAAGTCAAGTGAGGGCAATGGCTCATTTATATTTTATTCTTATACTCACAATTTATTCATATTTAATTAACATTTAATACACTATAAATCACTTTTAATTATCATAATGTATCAATCAATCATTATATGTAACAATTAAGTATTTATTAATCACAATAATGTAACAATTAATATAAATAATAAAATTCCATAGAGAACGAGCCTCTGCTTCGCTTCTCTATTCTCTATAGGATTAAAATGGATAAAGAATTAGAAGAATTTGCAAAAAAAAATAGAAAAAGAGCTAGTGTTTTTGATGCATATAAAAAAGAAATAATATACTTAGTTCAACAAAAAGTATCTCAAGAAAATATTATTGTTTATCTTCAAAAAAAGACAAAATTAAAAACTGGACTTACAAGATCTAATTTATCAAGATATATAGCTAGATTAAAAAAACAAGTAAGACAAAAAAGAGAATTAGAGCAAATGAATTCAGAGACTGAAACTAAAAGCAGCTCCTTAAACAATAATATAAATGCATCAAATGAAACTGCTAGTGAGGACACAGTTTCAGTTTATGGAAAAATTAAACAAATAAGTAAAAATAAACCTTTTGGATAAAAATATTGCATTTTGATATATTTCTTAATTTCTGAAAAATATTAGTGTAGAATTGATTGTAAATCAAAACTTAAATACATACAATTTTTCACTAATTTGCAACAGGAATACAATCAAATGAAAGAAAAAGATTTAATTAATTATGCAAAAACTTTATTAAATAATACTTTAGAACTTGATGATAATAAAATAAGTGAATTTGCATATGAAGAAATAAAATCAAAAAAAGCAATTTTAGAAGATGTCTTCCTAAGATTTAAGAATCAAGATAAAAAAGCATTCTTTTTATTTGGTAATCCAGGTTCTGGCAAAACAGAGTTTGCAGCTGCATTAAAAAAGTTTTATAAAATAGATTTTATAGAAGTAGATGAAATAAAAAGATATTGTAAATATTATAATGGTCAAAATTCTGATTTATTTAAAAAAGCAAGTTTAGAGGGTGTTAATATTCTTATGAATACTGTTTTAGATAAAGAGTACTCATTTATTTTAGATGGTAAATTTTTTGAGTTTATAGATAGTGCTTTAAAAAAGAATTATGATATTGAAATAAATTTTGTATATAGCCCTTTAAATAGTGAATTCATAAGTTCTATAAATACAGTAAATAAAATAAAAGAAAAATACTCAAATGTAAGAGTAAATTTTTATGACCTACATAATGATTTAGTTTTGAAAAATATAAAGAACTTAGATATGTTAAGAATCATGATTAAACATTTTGGAATTAAAATTATCATGGATGAAGAAAAAATTATAAATGATAATAAATATGATTTGGATTTAGTATATAAAGAGATAGATAGACTTGCAGAATTTGCAGGAATGAAAAAAATAGATAAATATAACTATATTTCTAAAAATGACTCGCCAAGTGATTTAGGTTGCTTTGCATTAACTAATCTTGAAGAGCATAAGTGGTTTATGGAAAATATAAAAGAGTGGTTGTGGTTCACTCCAGAAGACGGAGTAATAGATATAATAGAATTTATAAAAAATAGAAAGAAAGTTTTATGAAAATAGATATATTAAGTGATTTGCATATAGATTTTTATTTCAATCCAAAACTAAAAATTAAAGATGAACAAATAAAAAAACTATATGATCCAATTGTTACTGAAAATAATAGAGAAATTGGTGATGTTCTAGTTGTTGCAGGAGATATAGGACACTACAATCATCAAAATATAAGAATACTAAAGTATTTAAAAGAACATTACTATAAGCATATAATTTGTGTACTTGGAAATCATGATTATTATTTAGTTGATAAAGATTCAAAAAAACAATTTAAAGACTCTTTTGAAAGAGTTGAAGATATGAGACTTAGAATTAATAAAGAAGAGGATATGTACTGTTTAAATGGTGATTTTGCATTAATAGATGGGATTGTATTTGGTGGTTGTGATTCCTGGTACAATGATGGATACTTTGCAAGACAATATCCAACTAAAAATTTTCCTACAAAATCTACAAATATACAATGGAAAAATACAATGTATGATGGAGAGATGATTTTAGGAGTAGAAAACTATGATGATATTTGGCATATAGAAAAACCAAAAATAGAAGCAGTATATGAACAATGTGATGTGATGATTACTCATATAAGTCCATCATGTAAAGATGAACACTTTTCTCCAAGATTTCAAAATTCTCCTTCTAATATATTTTTCTCTTTTGAAGGTGAAAAGTATTTAAAAGATGGTTTTATGAAATATTGGATATTTGGACATACTCATGAAGAAATAGAGTATGAAGAACATGATGTTAAATGCATCTGTAATCCATTTGGATATCCCAGTGAGAGTGGTAATGGACAATGGGTTAAGATGAAGCAAATAGAGGTTTAAAATGAATAAAAAAGAGATGAAAGAACTATTTGGAGAAGATTTAGAGTTTTTAAAAACTAATAAAAATTTAAAAAACTTGCTTGATAATTTATGCCCATATAGAGCAAAATATTTAATGAAAAAAGCTAATAAACAAACTTTTCTAAGATTTTTAGAAAATGAAAAATATTTTGATTCACAACTTGATTTTGAAAAAGAGTTATATCCTCTTTTATTAGATAGAGATACTAAAATTTGGAAAAAATTAGCAAATGATAAAACTCTTTCAAAACAAGCAAGAATGAGAAGTGCATATTTATATACATACCTTGCAAAAAAATTTATAGAATTAGATTTTGATATAGAAGAAATAAGAGATCAATTTGCTTTTTATCATGGAAATAGATGTGCAGATGGTGATGGATTTGCTTATAACTTTGGTTTAAAAAGTGGATTAGATAGTAGAAGATTTCATCAGTTTAAAAATACAGGTGGGTTTTAAATGAAGGATTCAAAAGAACCAATTTATATAATTGGTGATGTTCATGGTTGTTATAAAACTTTATTAGCTTTAATAGAACAGTTTCCAAATAAACAAAACTCTAAAATTTGTTTTGTTGGTGATTTAATTGATAGAGGTTCTAACTCTAAAGCTGTAATTGATTTTGTAAGAGATAATAAATATGATTGCGTATTAGGTAATCATGAAAAATACTTTATTGAATATTCTCAATATTTAGAGAAAAAATTATCATATTTTGATATAAAAAATTGGTTTGGTAAAAATGGTGGAAAAGAAACTATTAATTCGTATAGAGTAAATGGAATATTAGATGAAGTAACACTTTTAGATCATTCAAAATGGTTACAATCATTACCTTTATATCTTGAATACAAAGATATGAAAATTAAAAATAGATACTTAGTAGTTTCTCACTCTCATGTTTTTGATAAATGGAAATATAAGGATTATCCAAGAGATTCAAAAGAGTATATATCTTTTGAAAATACTGTTTTAAATTCAAGATTTAAAAATTATGATAATTTAGAAATATTTAATATCTACGGTCATACTCCTACACAAAATCCAATATTAGAAGATCATAAAGCTAGTATTGATTTAGGTTGCTGTTATAAAGATATAGATGCCAATGCTAAGTTATGTGCTTTAGAGTTCCCATCTATGAAGATTTTTACTCAAAGTAATATAGAAGATTAAAATAAAAAAAGGTTTATTTATGGATGAAGAATTAGAAGCAAATTATGAAATACAAGTTTTTAGAAAAAGTGATAATAAATTTATAGATAGTTATTATCTTTACAGTGATGATAAATCAACTGCATTAAATGAAGGAATTAACCATTATAAAAATTTATATCCTATTAGTGATTATAATTTTGTAGTTGAATATTGGGGTGAATTTAAAAATGATAGAGGGTTTGAGATGTCTCTTGATTCTTAACTTACATAGTGATATTGATACTAAAAAATTATTATTGATAAAAAAATAAGAATAAAAACAATAAAAAGATAATCTATTAATTCTAACTTTAGATTCATTGATTTGCTTATCCCAATTTAATATCTTATTATGATATCAAACAAATGACTCACAAATGACTCATTTTTTTATTTTTAAGTAAATATATAGTTATTTAAAAAAATCTTGATGATATAATTAAAATAAAGGATTCAATTATGCAACTTAACATAGAAAAATTATCAAATTTATTAAATGATTTATCTAAAAACTCATCAATTGCAAACGATTTAAAATTTGTAAATGAAAAAATTATTGAGATTAAAAACTCTAATTTATCAGCTCAAGAAAAAGAGTTTCAAATAAAAGTTTTAAATGAGACTATTGAAAATCTTAGAGAACTTCAATAGCCTTTTTTATTAAAGCTCTAAATCTTTAGTCTGATTTTCAGATTTAATCAGCTCTCTTAAATCATTTGTTGCTGTTTTAACTTCATCTAGATTTAAAACTTCATCTGGTTCTAAAACATCTCTAAATATATCTGGATTTAAAAATAGATTTCCATTTCCTATTCTAAATCTTTCCATTTCCTTTTCTAATTCTGCTGCTTCATTTGGATTTTTAATTTTATTTATACCTTTTTTCATTGTATATAAAAAGTAATCTCCCATTTTGTCAACATCTCTAAACATTTCGATATCAAAAGTTTTTGGAATATCATACCCAATAATCCAATCAGGACATTGTTCTTCAGTATAATAAGGCCTATCTTCTTCATCCATATATAATGGAGCATAACCTGTTTTTTTAAATTTTTCTCCAATATGAGATAAAACTTTTATATGATCTTTATTAAAATAATCATCAACATTGATTTTATCTTTAATGGAAAGAAAATTTATAGAAAGATGTAATATCGTATCAATTTTGTCATCCCAATCTTCATCAATATCAAACTTTTCATATCTTTCTGATAAAAATTGTATTTTATCTATTTGGCTAATCATTTCATCTAAAACTGCATAAAAAGTATTAGTTTGAAGTTCTTTTGCTGCCTTTATAGCTTCATCAAATGTTGCATAGAATCCGTGATTTGTTGATCTATCCCACGCTCCACCATCTAAACATCTTAAGTTATATCTAAAACCATCAGGATACTCTTTATACCAATTTTCTTTTTCTCCTTTCAAGTGTTTATTCCATTCTTCTTTAGAACCAATCTTTTCATCGCTCCAATCATAAGACTTTAATCTATGATAATGCTCTTCCCAAGATTCTTGTTCTAATTCATCTATAAGAATATATGGTTTATCCCACCAATTATTAATCTCTTCTTCACTTCTTTCATCATTTGGAGTAATATCAAAATTTTCTGGTAACTCTGGATTGATAATCACTCCATCTATTTCAAATGTATGTCTCATATTCGGTCCTTATTTTAAATTTAATAATTCTTTCTTCTTCTCTTCATACTCTTCTTGAGTAATTGCACCTTTTTCTTTTAATTCAAAATAGTAATTTATATCTTTTTTGATAGTTATATTATTTTTGAAATTAACACTTGCATTGTTTTTTAATTCAGCTTTTTTAATAACCTCTAACTGTAACAGTTCCTCTGAAATATCTTTATAAATAGGTAAATCTAATTTTCTTCTATTTGCTCTAATTCTCCACTCTAAAAGTAAAAGAGGAGCTATTATTATGCATATAATTATAATTCCATCAATATCTCCATTTCCCGTAAATGGTGGATTTGATTTTGGATCGATTGTTAAAGCAATAATTGCAACAATAAAAAAGAATCCAAATGTAAAAAGATAAACTAGTGATCTAATAAAGAAATTAGCTATAAACAACCAGTGATGATTGTAATAAGTGAAATTATGATGTAATCTAGGATTGAATTTTTTAATATTTGAATACATTTTAAGCCTTTATTTTAAATCTAATAATTCATTCTTTTTAACTTCATACTCTTTTTGAGTAATCGCACCTTTTTCTTTTAAATCAAAGTAATAATTCAAGTCTTTTTTTGTTTCATTATTATAATTTGGATTATAATATTTGTTAAAAATCTCTTGTGCTACATTTGAATAAATTGGTAACCCCTGTTTTCTTCTATATCTTCTAACTAAAAGTTCTAAAATTATAAGGGGTACTAAAAGTGAAGAATATATAATTATATTATCAGTTACAAAATCTCCAGTGATAATAAGTTCAAGTTTATTTGTATTAAAAAATCTTATAAAAGTTAATACCCCTCCAAAAAATAAGTAAGCGTAAATATATAAAAATATTCTTGCAACAATATTGGCTACATATACTCCATGTTTTTTTTCTACTTCTTGTAAAGTCATATTTATTCCTTATTTTATTTTTAAAATGAAGTAGTAGTTACATTCTACTACCCCATCCAGTCGATTCATTTTTCATAGACTCAATTGCATTGTCAAGTTCTTTGCTCCCTTGAACTTCAATAATCTCAAATAATGTACTATGTAATGAAACAATGATTTTATATATGATGATAATGCTGAATATGGCTACTGAAATTTCAATGAAACCATCAAAAAAATAGATTTTCATTTTGTCAATCCAACTATAGATAAAATTAGATTGTTGTAATGCATTATTTTCAAGCATACCCATAATGATCTTTTTACCAAATACATCACCAATTGTATGAATTAATGAACTTGCTGTAATTGCTAACCATACAGATAATACAAATATAGGAAGCTCTAACATAGTTGCAAATATTTTCATTGTAAATCGTGCTATTGCTTGTATGTTTTCTCTTGCGAACATTATAGGCATCATAAATAGACTTGCAAAGTGAAAACTAAATATCTTAACCATGATAATTACAAATCGTAAAAGTCCAATAATTACTATCCCAACTATAGGAGTAATTCCTAAAACAGTTTGAGCAGCTTTATATGCAAATGCTAAAGCAATTGCACTTTTTGCTGCAACACCTGCAATAACTCCAGTAGCTGCTCCAATTGCACCCGTAAACCATGAAGCAAATCCACCACCTGCAATAGTTCCTGATGTAGTTCCAATTGCTGCTGCAATTTTTACTGAATTATCTTCTACTATTTTGTAAACTGATCCTGCACCTGGTAAAAACATATAAGGGATAGAACTCATAATCATGTGAGTACCCCATGAGTCTTCTTTTACTTGATCATTTAATTTGTCTAATACTTCACTTCTTCTAGTCTCATAAAGTCCACCGATATACTCTGTTTGTAATTTTGTAACAGGTAATCCAAGAACTGCT
The DNA here is from genome assembly GCF_004214795.1 of Malaciobacter pacificus. Classification (NCBI taxonomy): domain Bacteria; kingdom Pseudomonadati; phylum Campylobacterota; class Epsilonproteobacteria; order Campylobacterales; family Arcobacteraceae; genus Malaciobacter; species Malaciobacter pacificus. Next base: position 2,098,086 of record NZ_CP035928.1, on the reverse strand, counting down.
AAATAACCCCAATCTCTATAAAGCTCATACTGGAATTTAACTAAACCTTCTAATTGAGGTATTTTATTAGCACTATTTAATCCAGTTCCCGTTAATTGATCTTGTTTACTAATTAAATCTTTTAATTTATTCGAGTTCTTTTGATGCTCATAGTAAACATTACCACACGCACTTAATGAATATTCAGGATAATAACTATCTAAAGGATTAGTTGAATTAACCTTTTGTAAAACATTGGGTGAGTATGCACTATCGCCTTTTACTTCACCATCTTTAACTGAATAGTATAAACTTGAAGTATTAGAACCTAATTTAGAATTTACGTACGCCCATTTCTCGTTAAGTGGAAATGGTTGATTAGGATCTTTTGAATATTGATGTTTTCCATCACTATTAAACAATCCTGAATAGTTATACATCTCGTTCCTACATAAATGCCATAGTTTATTGTTAGTATTAGCTAAAGATAAATACTGAGTTATTAATGCTTGATTTTGTATTATTTGATCTTTAGTAGTAACTCCAGATTTTTCAACAATTGCATCCATCTCTGAATCTATAATTACTTTAGCTGCTGCATCAGCCCAATCAGTAAATAAATAATAACCTGCTTTTTCCCACTCTTGATATTCAGTTTTCATCATGTTGTATTCTGCTACTACTGAACCATTTTGATTTGTGATTTGTTCCTTAAAACCTGTTGGAAAGAAGAAAAGAATACCTGCAATAATTCCACCAATGTATGGTGTTACTTTTTCATGGTTTTGTTTATCTTCTGCCTTAGAAGTAAAGTGAGATAAAACTTTGCTACCAAGTCCATATATTGCAAAGAATGCTATTAAGATTACAAAATAAGTCATTGAAACATCAGATAAACCCGTATACACATTGAATATAGTTTCTGCATCAGCTAACAGATACTCTTTATTGTCTATAAACTCCCTGCTGTTTACATCATAGTATTTTGATACAAAACTGTTTTTTAGTTGCAATTTATCAGAAGATTGAGTTGCTTGCACATCAATAATATCTGTATCAGTCAAAATTGCTGCTGTTAATAACTCAGGGATAGTTAAATACTGTCCTGTTTGATTTGTTGTAGTTGATGTATTAATATTATCTTTAATCTTTTTCAAGGGTGAAAATTGTAAATCAGCTGCTGCAATTTCACTCTGTTTTGCTTGTTCTGCTTTTTTTAGGTCTAACTCATAAGCTTTTTTCATATTTGGATAATGAGTTTGAAATAAACCTAAAGGGTTATATAAATCACCTTTTTTAGAGATCATACAAGTAACATTACCGTTTGCTAGATCCATACTATAAATAGTAGCTGTGTACTCATCACCAACAAAGCTACAAGTAACGTGTGTCTTAATATCATATATTGATAAAGTATCAGGAATAAATCTCTCTAGCTCATCCTCTTTATTGATGATTTTTTGGCTTATTAAAGCACTGGTATTGAAATAAGATAAATTATCGTATTTATATTTATCCATATTCCCTTTTTTATAATCTTCTTGCACCGTTGAAGTATTAATTTCTGTGAATGCATAAGAAAAATTGCTAAAAAATAAAAATAGAATAAGTGAATAAAAGTATTTCATCTTATTCTCCTGTATTAGTTTTTGTTTCCTGAGGAAACTTTTGATTTTTAGCTTTTATTTTTTTTCTTACAAAATAATCTAAAATGGTAATAGATATAAGATAAATAGCTGTAAAGTACTTAATCGTTAAATCATAATCAATCAAGAATTTAATATAAATCTCTTTACTTGGAGTCTCACCATAAACACTAAAAAATGAACTGATTAGAATATCCTCAAATAATAGATATAAAAAACACCAAATACCTAAATAAATAACTACTCTCAATAGGATATTCATATTTCTAAGTCTAAATTTTTGCAGTTTCTTTTTTTTGATAAATTCTTCTTTTTGTTTTTGCTCTTTCAGATATTTATTTATATCTAAATTATAAATTGACTCATACGAGAAAATACCAATTGTAAAAATAATAGTTAAAAACTTTACCCCTAAACCTAAAACAATTAGTAAGTTTTGAATAAAGATAGGAATATCATAAGCTCTAATATTAATTATTGCTTCAAATTTAAGTATTACAAAACATAGAGCTAATACAAGAGATATATAAAATGAATATCTGAAAATTGTATTTAATCCTTTAAGACTTCTGAACAGAAACAATGACTTATCAAATGTTGTAAGCCATGTTAAGGCTAATTTTTGTGTTAAACTCATTTTTGAACTCCTTTTAATAGCTCATATTTCTTTTTATTTTTTAAGACAAAATCTTGCCAATAATTAAGGCTCTCTATTTTTATTTGTAACTCACTTGGATCGTTTACATTTGCAATTGAAACTTTTAATCTTGCTACTGCTTCGATCCCATCTTCAAAATCTTGCATGAACTTTATATTCGTTAATTTTTGATAGTTTTCCTCGTTTATTTTGCTAAACATTGAAGTTGGATTAGAGATAATATGATTAAAACTAATCACAAAAGTAATAGCTAAAACGATAACTACTGCAATACCTATATTTATTTTTAGTTTTTGCATATTAATATTTTTAATCACGGGAAACTCCTATCTTTTGTATTTGCAAATATAGTAGAGGTAATCGCTCTACCATATTTAATTTTTTTTGAGTCGGATTTAAAGAGCTCTCTAAATATTTTTTTATGTTTGATAACGTATTTAGTAAGTCTTTTTGTCTTTTTATATTTGGTTTTTTACACTCTTCTACTTTTTTGATATTGATATTTAAAGTTTCAATCTCATCCAAAATTATTAGCTGTGCGTTTAAAAAACTTGGTTTAATTTGCATCACCATTTTCGACTCCTTTAGTTAAAAAAATAAAAAAATAAAGATGTTAAAATAACACCACCTATAAAACTCAAGAGTGTAAATAAGATTTTATTTTCTCTTTGACTTTGAGTAAGTTTTAATTTAAACTGATCTAGTTGAGATAATGAGCTAGAAACTAGACGATTAGAACCATCCAATAATCTTAAATCAACACCTTTAAGTTTAGAGTTAATTTCTTCATTTATTTTTTGAATTTGAGTATCTACATCTGTTAAAAGTTTTGATTTTAACTCTTGTAAATCTTGTTCAAATTTACCATTTATAATTGTTGATTCTAATTCTATTTTTTCCTTTAAATTTTTTACTTTTTGAGTTTGAAGCTCCAACATTTGCTCATTTTTTGACTCAAAATCTTTAAATTGATTAAAAATTTGATTTAAAATCTCAACATTGTCTTTTATATTTTTTTGTGCATTTACAATCTCATTTTTTACTAGTTCAGCATTTTTTACAGTTTTATTTAAATTTGTTTGTGCTAAATCAGCTGCAGCGATTACAATTTTAAGATTTGGTATTAATTTATTTTCAAGTCTGTTTAAAACTTGAGTATCCAGGACTCTTAACTCATTGATTAAATGCGTTATATTAGTTGTATCTGCGATTGCTATATTATTTTTATCTTTACTCATCTTGTCACCTCAAATCTTATTTTTTTAAAAAATTCTAGAAAATCATAAGAAATATCATAAAGCATCATTGCATCATTGATTGCTTGATCTCCACTATTAAGTGCTTCCAATCTGTACTCAATCCAGTTATTGACTATATACTCTGAATTAATATAAAAATCTAATGTAGATTCTCCCGTTTCAGTCGCTGCATTATCAAGCAATGAAGAAATATCATCGTATACAACTATTTCATCTTTTATATATTTATCAACTTCATCAAATCTACTTTTTAAGTCCCATTTTTGATTCCCAAAAAATGCATGAAATTCTTCATTCGCATTATTAACAACCTTGTTATATACAAGTGTAGATTGGCAATTAAACAAATTATGTATTAACTCAAGTGTAGCTTTAGTACTATCAAAAATAAATCTAGTACGATTAGTAGGTACGATAAAATGAAGATTAAATATTTCATCAAGTCTCATTTTTGCAATGTGTTCAAGTAGTGATTTTGTTTTATCATATCCACCACCAAGATCTAAAATCTCGATAATATTTGAATCTGAATAAGTTCGTTGTATTTCAACAATTGCATCTTTATAGTCAAAAACTTCAAATTTTTTATATCTAATTCTTTCACTTTTCCAGGTGATTTCTGTTTTTGTATCATCAATCTCTACGATGTTAAATTTTAAGTCATTTTTACTTTCTTCCTTTGCTAGTTTGTATTTAATAACAGTTAGAATCGCAGAAGCAATAGTTGTTTTTCCAACTCCTCCTTTAAGAGCAGTTGTAATGTATAAATCTTTTTTTTGTAACTCTTTCACTTTTATTCCTTTTATTTTTAAACTCTGAAACCAAGATTTCTTTACTAAGGCCACAAAGCAGAGTTTAAACCGTACGAAGTAGGTTTAAAAAGCTTTGGGGTAACAAGCGAGAGCGCGTTAGGCTAACCAATTACTCTTGGCTTATTAATATAAGAACGCGGCTTCTTTTTCTTTTCTTCTTGAACTTCATACATCATTTGAAAATAATCTAAATTTGATGGCTCCGTAACTATGTTATTATATGTACTGCTTTTCAGGTCGTCCTGAAATGGTACCCCGTTAGATACGGGATGCCCTTTTGGTACCTCGTCAACTTTATATATTTTTTCAAATTGATTTAAAATCTCATTTTTATAATTTTGATCGATAAATTCACTATCAAAGATCCAGATTGTTTTAAATTTACTATTTTCATCTAGAATTTGAAATCTAAATAAATAATTATGAAAAACAAGCTCTTTGCATGCTGCTTTAATTGCTTTTGTTCCATCCGTGCTTTTATCTGTTAATGTCTGTAAACATATTTCAAAATTATCACTATAACACTCTAGTATTGCTCCTAATCCTTTTGCTTTAAGTGATAAAGTAGAATTAAAGAGTAATCTTTTGTGCACCTGTGCGTAATCTTTTTCTTTTTTACGTAATTTTATTTGCATGTTTTTGTTTTTATTTTTGATTGAATAATCGATAAGCAGTTAATATATTTATATTAGATATAATGCAGCCGATTAAAAACTTTTAGTAGTATTTTAATTACTCTCTAATCAATTGGTCGCCAAACTTACTTGCTTAGGGAGTTTTCTTTTTTCTCGTTGTTCCTTCATCCATTCATTTAATTCTTGAAGTGAATAAAGAGGATCTTTAAATCCATCAATCATTAGTGGTTGTATAAGTTTTCCTGTCCTTATTAACTCATCTAACTTTGTTTCACCAATTTTGACATAATTTAATAATTCTTTTTTTTTGATAAATGTATCCAATGTAATATCATCATTTTTCATTTTTATCCTTTAATTAATTTCTTTGATATTTAATGTTTCTCAGATTTTTAAAGTTAACAGTGTATTTTAAAATAACTCCTCATAGTAGAATATATTTCTATATATATTTAATCAAATGAGTTCATATAGAATTATATTCCATTAAATTTAATTTTTGCTTAATATGGTATAATTTTCTACTAAAAAATTAAAAATCTTAAAAAGTAGAAATATATGCTTATGAAAAATGATAATATTGAACATGGATTTAAACAAGTAGCTTGTGAACTATTAGATATTAGTACTAGAAGTTATTCTAATTTTTCTAAACAAAATCGTCCAATTATTAAATTACTTGAAAAATATTTTTTAAAAGATGAATTAGAAGAATTTTTGAAAACTGGTAAAATAAAATCACAAGAAAAAAATGCTGGATATAAATTTATTTCATTTCATTATTTAAATATTTTTAGAATGTATTTAGAAGAATTTATAAAACCTGGTATTCCAATCGATTGCAATCATCCATTATTTATTTTCTTTAAATCAATAGATTTTATTTCATTAGATTCAAAACACAAGTACTTTTCAGATGAAGAGTATGTTAGTTTTATTGAAAAAATATACGCAGATTTTATTGTAGTTCAAAATATAGAACCTCTTTATATAAAAAAACTGTTAAATGTTGATGTAATGATTCTCTCACAACTTTTTAATAGTAATATATCTATTGAAGAGTTATTAAAAGATTCAAAACTAAAAGTGTATTACATATTTTACAAGACATTAGTTTCTTTTAAAGAATATAATTTATCTAACTATATTGTAGAAAATAATTTAACATTAAAAGATATAAAAATTGATGAAACTATTAATATTGAAAATCAGAATATTGATTTTTTTATAATGTCTTTTAATGAAGCTTATTTAAATATAAATGAATTTAAAAATAAATATACAGATAAAGATTTAGATAAGAATAGATTAGAAATTGTTAATATGATTATATCTAGTTTAGATAAGTTGTAAATTCTTTCAGGTACTATAAGTAGAATTATTTAACGGTAAATAATACGGTAATTTTATAAATTAACTTCTATAATATACTATTTTTAGGTGCATATAAGACTTTATTGTATTCCAAGTCGTTCCTGTTAAGGTTATGCCAAAATCATAAGTAATAGTTTTAACTATTACTTATTTAAATAAAGTTATTTCATCTAATTTATATTATAATGATTTTAGTAATATTATATGGTTTTTAGTATATAATAATACATATAAATTAAGGATTCATATATGACTTTTGTAGACTTTAAGAAATTATTATTGGATGCTGAAATTAGTTTACCAAAATTTGCTCAGTTAATAAAGGTTAGTGAAAAAAATATTCAAGCTTGTAAAAAAAAGGGTGAAGTACCTAATAGCATAGCAGTTAATGCGAAATGTTTTGCATTGTTGAATAGTATGGGTATTAATTATACTGATGAAATAAATTCTTTAGAATTAATTAAAAAAAGTAAAAAATCTGGATTTGCTTCTAAAAGTAATGAAAAAAAATCTAATGATGATAATTGAATTATTCATCATTAGGCATATCTTTTAATAAAACCATTCTCATCCAAGCTGAAGTGGTAATTTTAACACCAATTTCTTTAGATAATTTTTTAGCTTGATTTTCAATCCAATTTTTCTCAAATTTATTAAGAGCAACTGGAATAGCTGTATTTCTTATCTCTTCAAGAGGTTTTTTTGGCCTTCCACTCTTTTTTTTATCTTCTAAAACTTTTTCACTAGTTTTTATTTTTGAAGTATTTTGTTTTAATTTATCCGCATAACTCATTTTATTTCTCCAATATATTTCTTAGCTGTATCATGTCTTCAATTGCATTTCTATAAATATGTCTTTTAAATCTATTATTTCCAGCTTTATCTTCAATATATTCACAATCAAAAAGTGAATCTTCTAAAACTGACGAATCTCTTACAAAAATTATTGGAATAAAAATACTGTTGAATTGTTTATTTATCTCTTCTGTTAAATACTCTTTTAACTCAACAGCTTTATTATTGTTTTTTGTTCTATTGATTACTATTATGATATTTTTATTTACGTTTATAACATCTTTTAGTGTTGCAAGTGTTGCTTGAACGTCAACAATAGATGTAAGTGTTGGAATAACTACTTTATTGACTTTAGTTAGAATATCTTTTATTCTTTCATCCTTGAATCCCCCAAAGTCATAAACCACATTTTCATCAAAAGGTATCTCCTTATATTCATCTTTTGAAACTAAAAATCCTTTTTCTTCTGGCATTAAATTATGTGCTGATGAGTGAGAATCATTTGTAACATAAGTAAAATCTAACATTTGTGAGATTTGAACTGAAAGTGTCGTTTTCCCAACTCCACCTTTAATACTATAAACAACGTATGACATTAAAAAATCCTATATTAAAATATATATTATATAAGATTATTATAACATATATAAAATAAAATATAATATATATTTAATTATAATTTTATATATAAATATATAGAAAAAACTAATCTGGAAAAAATAAAAATCTTTTAGTATAATGACTAAAAGGAGTTATTGTGGGAAAAATAATATATCATTACTGTAATGTAGAATCATTTAGAGCAATAATCCAAAATAAAACTCTATGGTTAAGTTCAGTTTATAATCTAAATGATTATAAAGAAATTCATTGGATAAAAGAGAAAGTATTAAAAAAAATAGAGAAAAACACTACAAAAAATAGTTTTGATAAATATAGTGCTTTTGAAAAAATTTATAATCAAAAATTACCAAATGTTTATATTGCATCATTTTCACAAGGTAATGATTTGTTAAGTCAATGGAGAGCTTATGCAAATGATGGGCATGGTGTTGCAATAGGATTTAATACTGATTATTTTAAAGAAAATAGATTAATTACCACTAGTGTAGTATTATATGATGAATCAAAACAAGAAGAGTTAATTGATAATATTTTAGAACCAATTAATTTATTAGATGACAATATAGATGTGAAAAGTACAAAATTTATAAATATTTGTGAAACAGTTATAAATGATATAAATAATCTATCAGCAAAATCAAAAAATGAGTTGTTTAAAGAAGAGCAAGAAGTAAGATTAATTCATAGTCCAACAATTATAGATAATCCTATAAATAGACAGTTCGTATTTAAAGACAATATTTCACAAATGAAATTTAGAGCTGTTTGTGGGAATCTTATTCCCTATTTTGAACTAAAATTTGAAAAAATGATAACAAAAACTCCTGCTATTGTAGAAATAATAAAAGGTCCTAAAAATAGATTTATAGACCAAGAGATAAAAATATTTTTATCAATAAATGGTTTTTATGATGTTAAAATAAAAAAATCAAAATCTTCATACAGGTAAAACATGAAACTATTTATAGATGGTGATGCATTCCCAAATCTTTTAAAGCCAATTACTCTAAAAGCTATAGAAAAAAAATCTATTGAAACTTATGTAATTTCTAATAAGAAAATCAATGTTGGTAAAAGTAGTTATATCACTTATGTGATTGTAGAATTAGGTGCTGATGAAGCAGATAATAAAATAGTTGAATTAATAAATGAAAATGATTTAGCAATAACAGCTGATATACCACTTGCTAATAGAATATTAGAAAAAAATGCCCATGCAATTGATCATAGAGGAGAACTTTATACTCAAGATAATATTAAAGAGTATTTAGCATATAGAAATTTAATGCAAGAATTAAGGGATGCAGGGGAGTTAACAAAAGGCCCAAAGCCCTTTGATAAAAAAGATGCACAAAAGTTTGCAAATACATTGAACTCTTTTATTCAAAAATATGTTTAAAGACAAATTAAGTTTAAATTAAGTAAAATTGCAAACTTTTTTAGAAAACTTACTGTTTCCTAGAATGGTAGTATCGTTTCAACAGTATGTTGAAGTTAGACGAGAAGCATGAGCATTGCTTTAATTGCTCAAACCAATTTAATTAAAGGGAAAAAATGCCTACTATTAATCAGCTTGTTAGAAAAGAGCGAAAAAAGGTGATTAAAAAATCTAAATCACCAGCATTAAAAGATTGTCCACAAAGAAGAGGTGTATGTACAAGAGTATATACTACTACTCCTAAGAAACCAAACTCGGCTTTAAGAAAAGTTGCAAAAGTTAGATTAACTACTGGATTTGAAGTTATTTCATACATCGGTGGTGAGGGTCACAACTTACAAGAGCACTCTATCGTATTAGTTAGAGGGGGAAGAGTTAAGGATTTACCTGGTGTTAAGTACCACATCGTAAGAGGTGCGTTAGATACTGCTGGTGTTGCAAATAGAACTGTTGCAAGATCTAAATACGGTACTAAAAGACCTAAGAAATAAGTAGAAGGATAGAAAAATGAGAAGAAGAAAAGCTCCAGTTAGAGAAATTATGGCTGATCCTATCTACAATAGTAAAGTGATCACAAAATTTGTTAATGCAATTATGTTAGATGGTAAAAAATCTGTTGCAGAAAAAATTATGTATGGTGCAATTGCAAACTTAGATGCAAGAGGAGAAGAAGCTGGTTTCGATTTATTTGAAAAAGCTATTGAAAATGTTAAACCACTTTTAGAAGTAAAATCTAGAAGAGTTGGTGGAGCTACTTACCAAGTACCAGTTGAAGTTAGAGCTGTAAGAAGACAAACTTTAGCATTAAGATGGATAGTTGACAATGCTAGAAAAAGAAACGAAAGAACTATGGTTGAGAGATTAGCTAACGAATTATTCGAAGCTGCAAATGAAAGAGGAGCTTCTTTCAAGAAGAAAGAAGACATGCATAGAATGGCAGAAGCTAATAAAGCATTTGCTCACTATAGATGGTAATCAATCTGTAATAATATTTATATCAGATATGAAAAGGGTGTTTAACACCCTTTTTTTTTAGTGTTTTTTTGATACAATCACGAAAACTTTACAAAATTTAAAAGGAAAACTTAAGATGGCAAGAAAAACTCCTCTTAATAGAGTTAGAAATATTGGTATTGCTGCTCACATTGATGCAGGTAAGACTACAACTACTGAAAGAATTTTATTCTATACTGGTGTATCTCATAAAATTGGTGAGGTTCATGAAGGTGCTGCTACTATGGACTGGATGGAACAAGAGCAAGAAAGAGGTATTACAATTACTTCTGCTGCAACTACTTGTTTCTGGCCTCACCCAAAAACTAATGAGCAATTACAAGTAAATATCATTGACACTCCAGGTCACGTTGACTTCACAATTGAAGTTGAGAGATCTATGAGAGTTTTAGATGGTGCTGTTGCAGTATTCTGTTCAGTTGGTGGAGTTCAACCACAATCTGAAACTGTTTGGAGACAAGCTAATAAGTATAAAGTACCAAGAATGATTTTTGTTAATAAAATGGATAGAACGGGTGCTGATTTCTTCAACGTTGAAAAACAAGTTGCTGAAAGATTAGGTGCTAACCCTGTTCCTGTTCAATTACCAATTGGTGCTGAAGAAAACTTTAGAGGTATTATTGACTTAGTTAAAATGAAAGCTATTGTATGGGATGAAGATGCTGCTATGGGTTCTGCTTACCATGAAGAAGAAATTCCTGCTGAGTTATTAGACCAAGCTGAAGAATACAGAGAAAAAATGATTGAAGCTGCTGCTGAGTCATCTGAAGAATTAATGGAAAAATATTTTGAAGAGGGTGAATTATCTGAAGATGAAATTATTGCTGGACTTAAAAAACAATGTTTAGCAATGGCAATTACTCCAATGACTTGTGGTACTGCATTTAAAAATAAAGGTGTTCAAACTTTACTTGACGCTGTTGCTATGTACTTACCAGCTCCTACTGAAGTTGCTGATATTAGAGGTGAAACTCAAGATGGTGAAGCTGTTATCGTTCCTTCTTCTGATGAAGGTGAAGTAGCTGCACTTGCATTTAAAATTATGACTGACCCATTTGTTGGACAATTAACATTTACAAGAGTTTATAGAGGACAATTAGAGTCTGGAACTTATGTAATGAACTCAACTAAAATGAAAAAAGAGAGAATCGGAAGATTACTTAAAATGCATGCAAATAATAGAGAAGAAGTTTCTCAATTATACGCTGGTGAAATTGGTGCAGTTGTTGGTTTAAAATCTACAATCACTGGTGATACATTAGCTTCTGATAAAGATCCAGTAATTTTAGAAAGAATGGAATTCCCAGAACCAGTTATTTCTGTTGCAGTTGAGCCAAAAACTAAAGCTGACCAAGAAAAAATGGGTATTGCATTAGGAAAATTAGCAGAAGAAGATCCATCATTCAGAGTTAATACTGATGAAGAGTCTGGACAAACTATTATTTCAGGAATGGGTGAATTACACCTTGAAATTCTTGTAGATAGAATGAAAAGAGAATTTAAAGTAGAAGCTGAAGTTGGTGCTCCACAAGTTGCTTATAGAGAAACTATTAAAAATGCTGTTAAACAAGAGTACAAATATGCTAAACAATCTGGTGGTAAAGGTCAATACGGTCACGTTTACTTAAATATTGAGCCATTACCAGCTGGTGGCGAAGATAACTTCTTATTCCACAATGAAATTAAAGGTGGGGTTGTACCAAAAGAGTATGTTCCTGCAGTTCAAAAAGGTTGTGAAGAAGCAATGGCAGGTGGTATCTTAGCAGGTTACCCAATGGTTGATATTCAAGTTACATTATATGATGGTTCATACCACGACGTTGACTCATCTGAAATGGCGTTTAAATTAGCTGCTTCTATGGGATTCAAACAAGGTTGTAGATCTGCAGCTGCTGGTGCAGTAATCTTAGAGCCAATGATGAAAGTTGAAATTGAAACTCCTGAAGAGTACATGGGAGATGTAATCGGTGATTGTAACAAAAGAAGAGGACAAGTTCAATCTATGGATGACAGAGCTGGTGTTAAATTAGTTACTGCAATGATTCCATTATCTGAAATGTTCGGATACTCTACAGACTTAAGATCTATGTCTCAAGGTAGAGCTACATATTCTATGTTATTTGATTCATACCAAGAAGTTCCTAAAAACGTTTCTGAAGAAATTATCGCTAAGAGAAACGGTTAATTTATTAATAAATAAATTAATTTTTAAAAAGGGATATGCATTTGCATATCCCTTTTTTATTGTATTATATATGTTATTTCTATTTAATTTGCTACAATAATTTATATAATTTAATAAAAAGAGATAATTTGAAAGTAGAAAAAAATAGCCAAAAGTTAAAATCTATTAATACTGCTGGTGTCATCTTAAAGCCTTCAAGTCCTGAATTAAAAGATGAGTATTTGAATATAAAAGAATTATTTGAAAATATGGATATAAAAATACTTATTGAGATAAATTCTGCAAAGATGATAGGTTTAAATGATGGATTAACATTAGATGAACTTTGCAATAAAGTCGACTTTTTAGTATCAGTTGGTGGTGATGGTACTTTACTTTCTGTATCAAGAAAATCTTTTAAATCAAATATCCCTGTACTTGGGATAAATTTAGGTACTTTAGGTTTTTTAACTGATATTAATATGGATGAATTACCTAAGTTTTTAAATGATTTAAAATCTGACAATTATAAAATTGATGAAAGAATGATGGTAGAAGGAAGCGTAAACTTAAATAAGTTTGTGGCTTTTAATGATATTGTGATTACAAGAAAATCAATTTCATCAATGATTAAAATAAATGCAAAGATTGATGGAAAGCCTTTTAATTCTTATTTTGGAGATGGAGTTATTATTTCAACTCCAACTGGCTCAACTGCATATAATCTATCTGTTGGAGGTCCAATTGTTTATCCATTAACTGAAGCGTTTATTATAACTCCTGTTGCACCACACTCTTTAACTCAAAGACCATTAGTTATGCCTGCAGATTTTGAAATAGAATTTAAAATATCTGATAGTCAAGGTGCTGTTGTAATTGTTGATGGACAAGATATCTATGAAGTAGAACAAAATGAATCTATAAAAATTAAAATAGCGTCACAGAAAGCAAAAATGCTTCATAGATGTGAGAGAAACTTTTTTGAAGTATTAAATGAAAAATTAGCATGGGGAAATTAGTTGATTAGTAGAATTTATTTAAAAGATTGTTTATCGTTTGATGAAGTTAATTTAGAGTTTAACAAAGGTTTAAATGTTTTTACTGGACCTAGTGGTGCTGGTAAATCAATTTTGATGCAAGCTATTTTATCTCTATTCTCACTAAGTGAAGTAAAAGCAAGTCTTGGAGAGGTTGAATTAATTGATAGTCTTGTTAAAAATGAAGCTTATGATATTGATAAAGATGATGATATTGTTATAAAATCAATAAAAAAAGAGAAGGTTAGATATTTTTTAAATAATCAAACTATTTCTAAAAAAAACCTAACTGAATTTTCTACAAATCTAATTAAACATTTAAATTTAAAAGATACAAGTGATTTTGAGTCTGTTAAATTACTGAATTTTTTAGATAAGTTAACTTTAAAAAATGAGCCTAAATATGAAAAATTAAAATCTGAGTTTGATGATTCTTATAAAGAATATATTGATTCGAAAAGAGAGCTTAATAAACTTATTGAGGATGAAAACAAACTTGAAGATTTAAAAGAGTTTGCAAAATTTGAAATTGAAAAAATTGAAGCAATTAATCCTAGCGTTGATGAATATGAGGAATTAAGTGAACTAAAGAAAAGATTAAGTAAGAAAGAAAAAATTGAAGAGTCTATAAAAAAAGCTAATCCTATTTTTGAGTATGTTCAAAGCGTTTCAAATGCATTGGAAGTATTAGAAGAGGATTCTACTTTTTTTGATGATGCTATAAATGAGTTAAATAATATTTTTGAAAAGTTTAATGATTCTTTATATGAATTAGAAGATATTGACATAGAAACTGTATTAGATAGAATTGAAAAACTATCAGCCCTGCAAAAAAGATTTGGTTCAATTAGTCAAGCTTTAGAGTATAAAGAAGAAAAGAAAAAAGAGTTAGATGGATATGAAAATATATCTTTTGAGAAATCTAAATTAGAAAAAAAAGTTAAAGAATTAGAAACTATATTAGAGCCTTTGGCTCAAAAAATTAGTAAATATAGAAAAAACTCTGCATCCGTGTTAGAAAAAAAAATTAACCATTATCTAAAATTTTTGTATTTAAGCAATGCCAAAATTATAGTAAAAGAAAAAAAACTAGATGCATCAGGTATAGATGAAATTGAATTTGAATTAAATGGTGTTAACTTAGATACCATAAGTTCAGGTGAGTTTAATAGATTAAGATTATCTTTATTAACTAGTATGAGTGAATATCAAATTGTTGATAATGGTATCCTTTTTTTAGATGAAATCGATGCAAATTTAAGTGGGAAAGAGAGTGAAGCTATTGCAAAAGTACTTGAGCAATTATCCCTTTCATATCAAATTTTTGCAATATCACATCAGCCCCAATTAACTTCAACGGCACATCAACATTTTTTAGTTGATAAAAATCAAGGAAAGTCTATAGTAAGACAATTATCAAAAGATGAAAAAATAAATGAAATTGCAAGAATGATTAGTGGAGAAGAATTAACAACACAAGCTTTAGAGTTTGCAAAACAAATTTTAGAATAGTTAGTAAAATAACTTTTAAATATTACTGAGTAAAACATCATTTTTTCTATACTTTAAGTTAAATATAGGTTAAAAAAAGACTAAAAATAATTTGACAATTTAAATAAATAACTGATATACTAAATTAGAGATTACTAATGGAGATTAAATTATGGTGTCAAATTTGTCAATTAAGGCTAAACTTTTAATTTTAGCCCTTGTAACAATTGTTGTTGTTTCTATTTCAATTACAATTGATTCAATATATTCAATAAATAAATTATCGAAAGAGAATATATTGAAATATGAAAAAGAAGCATATGCTAAGAAAGAAAAAGAGCTTGAAAATTATATTTCTTTAGCTTATGAAACAATTGAATCTTATTATGCAAGAACTGCTATAGATAAGATTAAAATTGAAGTTCAATCAGATCTAAAAAGTCAAACAGACTTCTTATTTTCAATAATAAACGCTGAATATGAGAAACTAAAAGATACTTTATCTACTGAAGCATTACAGTATAGACTAAAATCAATAATAAATGCATCAAGATATGGTAACAATGGTTATTTTTGGGTAAATGATACAAATGCGGTAATTGTTACTCACCCGATTAAACCGGCTTTAAATGGTAGAGATATGATGGAGTATAAAGATAAAGGTGGTAAACAAATTTTTAAAGAATTTGCTGCGGTTGCAAAAGCAAATGGAGACGGATTTGTTGACTATGTTTGGCCGAAACCAGGCTTTGAAACTCCTCAGCCAAAAGTTTCTTATGTGAAATTATTTAAACCATTTAATTGGGTTATTGGTACAGGTGAATATGTTGATGATGTAACATCTAAATTACAAGAAGAAGCAAAAGAAGCAATTAAAAATATGAGATATGGTAATGATGGGTATTTTTGGATCAATGATTCTTATCCTAAAATGGTTATGCACCCATTAAAACCAGCATTAGATGGTAAAGATTTATCTCAAAGCAAAGATGCTGCAGGAAAAAAACTTTTTGTTGAAATGTCAAGTAAAGCCAATGCTTCAAAAAATGGTGCTTTAGTTGAATATATGTGGGATAAGCCTGGCAAGGCAGGTGATCCTAAAAAGAAATTCTCTTATGTTAGAAAATTTGGACCTTGGGATTGGATAGTTAGTACGGGAGCTTATGTTGATGACATTCAAGAAGATATTTCTTTAATGGAATCAAAGACAAAAGAAGATATCAATGCAATTATTATGTACATATCTATTTTTGCGCTTATAGCAATAATTATTTCATATTTAATTTACAGTTTTTTAATTAATAAAGCAATAATAAAGCCAATTGATAATCTTAAAAGAGCAGTTGATGATATTACAAATAGCAAAAATACAGCTAAAGAAATTCAAAAAATTACAGATGATGAAATAGGAAGTTTAGTAGATAGTTTTAATGCTTACGTAAATAAATTAAAAGATGGTTATGAACAAGATGCAAAAGTTATAGAAGAGGTTGACAGTGTTATTGAAAAAGTAAATGCTGGATTCTATATTTATAAAATCAATAAAACATCAGATAATCCACAAATTATGAGATTAAGAGATTCTATTAATACAATGATTGAGAAAACTAATGACAATCTTACAAAATTAAATAATGTATTAATTGAATACGGTAATTCAAATTTTACTTCAAATGATAATGTTAGAGGTGACCAAGTAAATGGTATTATTTCTTCTATTGTTTCAAGCACAAATTTAGTTGGATCTTCAGTTTCTAATTTCTTATCTATGATTATTGAAAGTGGAAGAAAATTAAATGATGATACAAAGATTTTATCTGAATCATCTAGTAGTTTATCAAGTTCAGCAAATCAGCAAGCAGCATCTTTAGAAGAAACAGCCGCTGCAGTTGAAGAGATTACTTCAATTGTAAAATCTAATGTTCAAAACATCGCAAGAATGTCACAATTAGCGAATGAATTAAATAGTTCTTCAAAAGAGGGTGAAACTTTAGCTTCGAAGACTACGGTTGCAATGGATGAAATTGATGAGCAAGTTAAATCAATTAATGAAGCGATTACTGTAATTGATCAAATTGCATTCCAAACAAATATTTTATCACTAAATGCAGCTGTTGAAGCTGCAACAGCAGGAGAAGCAGGAAAAGGATTTGCAGTAGTTGCACAAGAAGTTAGAAACCTAGCTAGCAGATCTGCTGAAGCAGCAAAAGAGATTAAAGATATTGTAGAGAACGCAACAAATAAAGCTAATGAAGGTAAAATTATTGCCAATAATATGATTGGTGGATATACAACATTAAATGAAAAAATCAATGAAACAATTGGTTTAATTGAGAATGTTAATCAAGCAAGTAGTGAAGAAGAGAAAGGTATTATTCAAATTAATGATGCAATAAATGCACTTGATCAAGCAACTCAGGTAAATGCAAGCTCAGCTACTACAATTAGTAATTTAGCCTCTGAAGTTTCAACTCTTTCTGATAATTTAATTCAAGTTGCAGATAGAGCTAAATTTAATATTATGAGTAAAGAATCTATAAAAGATATTGACTTAGTATTTAAAATCTCTAAGTTAAAATCTGATCATATTAAATTCAAGAATGATAATTTTAATAAGTTAGCAACAACTAATACTTCATGGAAGGTAAAAGCTTGTACAGAGTGTGATTTAGGTAAATGGATTAATGAACAAGAAAATTTAGGGAAAGAGTTTACTAAAACATCAAATTGGAGAGCATTAAAAGAGAAACATGAGTTAGTTCATAATAATGTACAATCATATATTGATGAAGATTGTAAAGGTAATGTTAATTCATCACTTTTAAATGAGTATTCTAGAAAATTAGATCAAGTTACTTTAGAATTATTTGATCATTTAGAACAAGTTAAAATTGAAAATGTTATGGAGAAAAAACAGGTAATTGATGTTAAGCCTCAGCCTATAAAAAGTAGTCACGTTAGTGCTCCTTCAAAACCAAAAGAGATAAAAACAGAGATTAAAAAACAGACTACACCTATTGAAAATAAAGTATTTACTTCAAATAGTAGTGATGATGAGTGGGAAAGCTTTTAGAAGCTTTTCTTCTCTTAATAAAAACTAGACAAAAAATATCCTCTTTTATATTTATGAAAAACTAGCTATAATTCCAAAAAAATTAAATATATATGACTATGAAAAGATCAAAGGAAATTTATGAACGATAAAAAAGTAGAGTTATTATCACCTGCTGGAAATTTAGAGAAATTAAAAATTGCAATTAAATATGGTGCAGATGCAGTATATGCAGGTGTTAGTCACTTTAGTTTAAGAATTAGAGCAGGAAAAGAATTCACATTTGAAACATTCAAAGAAGGAATTGATTATGCTCATGCAAGAGGAAAAAGAGTTTATGCAACTATTAATGGTTTCCCTTTTAACTCTCAAATAGATTTATTAAAAAAACATATTTTAAAAATGGCAGAGTTAGAACCAGATGCATTTATTGTAGCAGCTCCTGGTGTTGTTAGACTTTGTAGAGAACTTGCTCCTCAAATTCCTATTCACTTATCTACTCAAGCAAATGTGTTAAACTATATGGATGCTCAAGTATTTTGGGATATGGGTGTAAAAAGAATTGTTGTTGCTAGAGAAATCTCGCTTAAAGATGTAAAAGAGATTAAAAAACATTTACCAGAAATGGAAATAGAGATTTTTGCACATGGTTCTATGTGTTTTGCATATTCAGGAAGATGTCTAGTAAGTGCTGTACAAATGGGAAGAGTTCCAAATAGAGGGTCTTGTGCAAATGATTGTAGATTTGAATATACATTATATGCAGCAAATGAAGACCATAGCACACTATTTAGACTAGAAGAAGAACCAGGTGTTGGAACATATATTTTCAATTCAAAAGATTTAAACTTAGCTTCTCATATTCAAGAAATTTTAGATTCAGGTGCAGTTAATGCTCTAAAAATTGAAGGTAGAACTAAGTCACCTTATTATGCAGCAGTAACAGCTAAGACATATAGAACTGCAATTGATGATTATTATGATAATAAATTCGATGCTGATAAGTATCAAAGGGAGTTACATACAACAAAAAATAGAGGCTTTACGGATGCATATTTAATTCATAGACCATTTGAGAAAACTGATTCTCAAAACCATGATTACGCATTAAGTAAAGGATCTTATGAAGTTAGTGGACTAGTAACAGAAGATGAACAACACTTTATGTGTAAATATAAAACTTATCCAAATGAAGATATTGAAATCTTTACTCCAAATGGTGAAGTTTTAGAAGAGTGTGATAATGAAATTGGAAAAATTTATAAAGCAGATGATGGTTTATATTACATCAATTTTAAGAAAATTTTAACTGAGACAGACAAAGAGTTAGAATCAGTTCACAGTGGTAACACAAATAAGATTAAGTTACCAGGTAAACTTCCATACTTAACTATGTTTAGAATAGAAAATAAAGAAGAAAATTAATAATAGATGATATTTTTTAGAGTATCTTGCAATATTAATATTAAAGCAACAGATGGATCTATGGTTAGTTATTATAAGTTCCGTAGACCATCGGAACTTAATAATGAAACTGCTTATATAACTACCTATGAAGATTTTCTTGATTTAGAAAGTGTATTTAATAGAATTGACAAAGAAAAATACTTTGCAAAACTTTTGAATGAAGAAAATATAAGAAGTATTGAAGAATTTCCATTAGAACTAGGCATTCCAAATAAGAATGAATATTTATATAAGAATAATTATAAAATTGATGAATATTTTTTTGAAAATACAAAAGTAGATATTTTCCAACAGCTTAAAAAAAATAAAAATGACGAAATTAATTTAGTTATTATTGGTGGTTTAGGTAAAACAATTAGTGAAATGATTGCTTCAACTACTGCTCTTAGAATTTTATACAATAAACTTTGTGAAATTTATAAAAGTGTAAAAATTGATATTTATTTAAATGCTTCAAATAATAGCTTTTATAGTAGAGATAAATCTATATATAAAAAATTAAATTTTTTAAATAATATATATCCATTAAGTATTAGTGTAAAAAACTTTACACAATATGACTATTTTATCGATACAAGTTCTTTTATAAATACCACATATTTTAGAGAATTAAACTATGTTGATGCATGGCTTTATAAATTTGGCATTGATTATAAGAGTGTAGATGCTAAATTAAAATATAATGAATTAGATATTTCAAGTTTAGATATTAAAAAGAGTTTAATTGATACTATAAATAATGCTAGAAAAAAAGGCAAATTACTTTTATATCATCCATATTCTGCAAATGCTAAGAAATCTATTCCTCAAACTTATGCTTTAAGTTTATTAAGAGATATTCTTCAAAAAAATGATGATTATGTGGTTATTAGTACATTAAGTCTTGATTCTAAATTTAAAGATGATAGATTTATTGACTTAACTAAAGAATCAAAAACTTTAAATGACTTTATGTTTATTATTTCACAGATGGATGGAATTCTTACAGCTGATACAGCAACATTTCACATAAGTGATGCTTTTATGATTCCCACAGTTGCTATATTTACAATTGAAGATTATGAAAAAGAGATTAAGTATTATAATTTTGTAAAATCAATTTTTATAAAAGATGAATCAAAAAATCTTTCAAAATTTATTTTTGATAATGAAGATTTGACTTTTTATAGGTTTGAATCTTGGAAAAAACTTAAAGCTAAACAGATTATAAAACTATTAGAATCTTTTTGATATAATCGCTCTCATTTAAGATTTAAAGAAGGAAATTAACATTGAAGTTTATTTCAATTTTAATGGGTAGTAAATCAGACTACGAGATAATGAAACATTGTGTAGATACATTTGAGAAATTTAATGTTAAATACGAACTTATTATTTCATCAGCCCATAGAAGTCCACAAAGAACAAGAAATTATGTAAAAGAAGCAGAAGAAAAAGGTGCAATAGTATTTATTGCAGCTGCTGGTATGGCTGCTCATTTAGCAGGTACTATTACTGCTGTTACCACTAAACCTGTAATTGGAGTTCCTATGAAAGGTGGTGCAATGGATGGAATGGATGCTATGCTTTCAACGGTACAAATGCCTGCTGGTATGCCTGTTGGGACAGTTGCTTTAGGTAAAAATGGCGCAATTAATGCTGCCTATTTATCAATGCAAATTTTAGCTATTAGTGATGCAGAATTAGCTATAAAATTAAAAGAAGATAGGATTGTTCAATCTAAAAAAGTTGAAAATGATTCAAAAGATATTGAAGTAATCTTATAATGAAGCCAGTTGCACTATTTGTTCTTCCTAATTGTAAATGGTGTGAACAAGCAAAAGTTTACTTTAAATCTAAAAACATAAGATACAATTTAGTAGATGTATCAAAAAATAAACAAGCATTAAAAGATTGTCAAAAACATGGATGTAAAGGTGCACCTGTTGTATTAATAGGTAACCGATGGATTTGTGGTTTTGATAAAAATAAAATAAATAAAGAGTTAGGAATTAAATAGATGGTTACATTTTCACAAATTCTATTAAAATTACAAGAGTTTTGGACAAAACAAGGATGTAATATTGTACAACCTTATGATATCCCAGCAGGTGCAGGTACATTTCACCCTGCAACTCTATTAAGAAGTTTAGATTCTACTCCTTGGAGTACAGCTTATGTAGCACCAAGTAGAAGACCAACTGATGGTAGATATGGTGAAAACCCAAATAGACTTGGAGCTTATTATCAATTTCAAACATTAATTAAACCAAGTCCAGATAATATTCAAGATTTATATTTACAATCTTTAGAGTATTTAGGATTAGATTTATCTAAACATGATATTAGATTTGTAGAAGACAACTGGGAGTCTCCAACACTTGGAGCTTGGGGTCTTGGATGGGAAGTATGGCTAGATGGTATGGAAGTTACTCAATTTACTTACTTCCAACAAGTAGGAGGTCTTCCTTGTGATCCTGTTGCAGTTGAAATTACTTATGGAACTGAAAGACTTGCAATGTATTTACAAGGTGTTGATTCTGTATTTGATATTGTATGGAATGAAAATGATTATGGAACTACAACTTATGCAGATGTTCATAAAGAGGGTGAGTATGAGTTTTCTAAATATAACTTTGAAGTAGCAAATACTGATATGTTATTTAGACATTTTGATGATGCCTTTAATGAGTGTAAATCATGTTTAGAAGCAGGACTTCCACTACCTGCTTATGATCAATGTATGATTGCTTCACATGCATTTAATACTTTAGATGCTAGAAAAGCTATTTCAGTTACTGAAAGACAAAATTATATTTTAAAAGTAAGAGAACTTGCTCAAGGTTGTGCTGTTTTATATAAAGAGCAAGAAGAGGAAAGACTTAAAAGAATAGGTAGATAAGTTTGAAACTTCAAGAAATCTATGATGTTTTAAATGAAATTTCTCCATTTGAACTACAAGAAAAATGGGATAACTGTGGAATTATTGTAGGTTCACTTGACGATGAAATTCAAAAAGTTTACATAAGTATTGATTTAGATTTAGAGCTTGCGCAATCACTTAAGCCTAATTCTTTGATTATTACTCATCATCCATTGATTTTTTCTGGATTAAAAAGAGTAAATTTTGATACTTATTCTACAAAGATTATAAAAGAATTAATCAAAAAAGATATTGCATTAATTTCAATGCACACTAATATTGATAAAACTCATTTAAATAAATATGTAGTAGAAGAAATTTTAGGATTTGAAGTGACTTCTCAAGAAGAATTCATTGCTACTTGTGAAGTAAATATGAATTTTGATGATTTAGTTAAACATGTAAGTAAAAAATTAGATTTGAAAACTACTAAAGCTGTAAGATGTAATGATTTTATAAAAGATATAGCAATAGTTACAGGTTCTGCTATGAGTTTACTAGATGAGGTTAAAGCTGATTGTTTTTTAACGGGTGATATTAAATATCATGATGCTATGGAAGCAAAAGCAAGGGGTGTATCTTTAATAGATATTAGACATTATGAAAGTGAAAGATATTTTAATACCCTTATTGAAGGGCTTCTTTCACAATATTTGAAAAAAAATGAATTAAAAGCTATAATAACAGCTTCAAAAAATCCATTTGAGTTTTTTAAAAGAGGAGAAACGGTTGAATAAGTATTTAGAGGATTTAATCAAATTATCAAAATTTGACACAGCTATTAGTATGTTTGAGCCAAAAATTGAAAATGAAAAGGCAAAACTAGCAACATTTGTAGAAACTGCAGAAGCAATTAAAGCATCAATTAACGAGAGTTATTTAGAGATTGATGATATAAAATCAAAAAGAACAAAAAATAATATTCACTTATCTGAGTTAAAATCAAAACTAGAAGATATTGCGAAAAAAAATAAAGACGTTCAAACTGAAAAAGAGTTAAAAGCACTACAATTAGAAGAAGAAATTGCAAAAGAACAAATTGAGTTCGCAAATGAAGAGATTGATAGATTAGATAAATTAGCAGTTGCAAAAGAAGAGAATTTAAAAGAGTTACAAGAAAAGCTTGCTAATGAAGAAGAAGAGATTAAAGATATACAAATAGCAGTTGACAATGCAATTGAAGAGATTAATAAAGAAAGAAATGTTGTATATCAAGATAGAAGTGAACTATTAGAAAAATTTGATAATAAAATCTTAACTTTCTATGAAAAAATTAAAAGATGGGCTAAAGAATCAGCTGTTGTTCCTGTTAAAAAACAAGCTTGTTATGGATGTTTTATGAAAATTAATGACAAAACATATGCAGAAGTAATTAAAGCAGAAGAGATTATAAACTGTCCACATTGTGGAAGAATTCTTTATAAAGAAGATGAGACTGAAGAGGCTTAATATTGAGCCTTTTTAGTATTTTTTATTACTTACTTTTAAGTATTGTATATATACTTGCAATTCCCTATTTAATTTTTAAATCAAAAAAAACAAAATATAAAGATGCAATACCAGCAAAATTTTTCTTAAAAAATAATAGTAAATTTACTGCTGATGGAGTTTGGTTTCATTCTTGTTCTATGGGTGAGACTAAAACTATTAAACCCCTTGTAGAAGAGTTTGACAATGCTAAAGTTTCAGTAATTACAAATACAGGTTTTGAAGAAGCAAATAAATTTTGTAAGGAAGTTAGATATCTACCATTTGAAATCTTTCTTCCTTTTTGGATTACTAAACAAAAAGTTTTAGTAGTAATGGAAGCAGAACTTTGGTATTTACTTTTTTTATGTGCAAAAAATAAAGGTAGTAAAACAATACTTATAAATGCAAGAATTTCTGATAAGTCTCATAAATCTTATCAAAAGTTTTCTTTTTTATATAAAAGAATATTTAAAAATATTGATAAAGTATTTGCTCAAAGTCAAAAAGATAAAGATAGGCTTATTGAACTTGGCGCAAAAAATGTTGAAGTAATAGGAAATATAAAACTAGCTCAAACTCCAAAAACAACTTTAGATTTAAAAAAGTTAGATGAAAGAGTTATTACTGCTGCTAGTACACATAAAAATGAAGAAGAGTTAATTTTAAATTCATATGATAAAAGATTTGGAAAATTAATTATTGTTCCAAGACATCCAGAACGATTCAGTGAAGTTGATTTATTAATACAGAACTATATTTTAAATAAAGATTTAACATATAATAAATACTCAACTCAAGAAGACTTTAATCCTGATATAATTTTAGTTGATAAAATGGGTATTTTAAATGATATATACTCTATAAGTGATGTAGTAATACTTGGTGGAGCATTTGAAAATATTGGTGGACATAACCCAGTTGAACCAGCATACTTTGGATGTAAAATTATAAGTGGTAAAAATATATTTAATCAGAATTCACTCTTTGAGTGTATAGAAAATTACTATTTAATTGAAAATCATCAATTAAAAGAGTATTTAAAAAAAATAGAGGAATTGAAAAGGCCAGTATTACAAAAATCTGGTTCATTTGATCCAATAATAAAGGAAATAAAAAATGGCTGAATATGATAAGGCATATAAACTTTTAGCAAAACAAGAGAATATCTCAAACTCAAAAGCAAAAGAGTTAATTGATAAAGGTTTAGTTAGAGTTGGAAATAAAAAAGTAATGATTGCAAGAGGTGAGATTAGAAGTGATACTAGATTTAGTGTTAAAGAAGTAGCAAAAATAAAAGTTATCTTTGAAGATGATGATATTTTAGCTGTTGATAAACCTGCTTTTTTAACTGCTGATGAAGTCTCTCAAAAATTTCCAAAAGCAATATTACTTAATAGACTTGATAAAGAGACAAGTGGAGTAATGCTATTTGCAAAAAATGAAGCATTTCAAAAAAAAGCTATTAAAGAATTTAGTAATGAAAGAGTTTATAAAGAGTATGTAGCAATTGTTGATGGAAAAGTAATTGAAGAAATTGAGATTGATAAACCAATATTAACTACAAAAGATAGAGGAAAAGCAAAATCTAAAATCGATACTAAACACGGGAAACCAGCTAAATCAACTGTTTATCCAATGCTAGTTGAAGGTAATAAATCAAAAATAAAAGTTGTGATTGAAACAGGAAGAACTCACCAAATTAGAGTTCATTTAAACTCAATTGGTTTACCTATAATTGGAGATGCTTTATATGGGAAACCTGCTGCTAATATAAATAGAGTTTTATTACATTCAAAAAAGACTAAAATTTTTGATTATACTTTTGAGTCACCAGAACCAAGAGAGTTCAAGGTGTATGACTTTAATTAAAACTTAAGTTAATAAGAAATATAAAATACCATAAAATGGTACTTCTAAAAAATTAAAAACTAAAAAAAAACTTAAAATTGGAGTTTTACTTAATCTATATCAAAGGTATAGTTAAGTAAAATCACAAACTTTAAAAAATTGTGGAGAAGAAATTTTGTTTGATTCAATTACCGGTTCGATAAAAAATGCAGTTAATAAAATAAGACATAAAGATGATGTAGCATCTTTAAAGAAAGCTATTACAGAGTTAAAAAAATCTTTATTAAAAGCTGATGTACACCATAAAACTACAAAAGAGTTAGTTACTAATGTTGAGTTAGAAACTAAAGCAGCTGGTATTGGTCAAGACTCTTTTTTAAACGCATTAAAATCTGAATTAACAAAACTACTTACAACTGAAGGTAATCAAGGCTTTGTATTCTCTTCAACTCCTCCAACTACAATTTTAATGACAGGATTACAAGGTAGTGGTAAAACTACAACTACAGGTAAACTAGCAAACTATTTAAAAACTAGAAAGAAAAAAGTTTTAGTAGCTGCATGTGACTTGCAAAGATTAGCTGCGGTTGAGCAGTTAAAACAAATTGCAGCACAAATTGAAGTAGATATCTATTTTGATGATAATGAAAAAGACCCAGTTAAAATTGCTAAGGCAGCTCAAGAAAAGGCTACAAAAGAGTTATATGACGTACTTTTGATAGATACAGCTGGACGACTTGCAATAGATGAAGAGTTAATGGCCCAGTTAAAAAATGTTAAAGATGCAGTAAATCCTGATGAGATTTTTTATGTTGCTGATTCATTGACAGGACATGATGCAACTAAAACAGCAACTTCATTTAAAGAGCAAATAGGAATTGATGGAGTTGTATTATCTAAATATGATGGCGATACAAAAGGTGGAGTTGCCTTATCAATTGCACATCAAGTTGGAGTACCATTAAGATTTATTGGTATTGGTGAAAAAATGCCAGATATCGAAGTATTTATACCAGATAGAATAGTTTCAAGATTATTAGGTCTTGGAGATATCGAAGGTCTTGCAGAGAAAACGTCAGCAGTAATTGATGAGAAAAAAGCAAAAGAAGTTACTAAAAAGATTAAAAAAGGTCAATTTAACTTTAATGACTTCTTAGACCAATTAGCTATGATGAGTAAATTAGGTTCTATGAAATCTATCCTTGGAATGATTCCAGGACTTTCAGGAATGACTGGGGCTTTAAAAGATATGGACTTTGAAAACTCAAGTGAGATTAGAAGTATTAAAGCTATGATTGGTTCTATGACTCCAAAAGAGAGAGAAAACCCTGATTTAATGAATCCTTCAAGAAAGAAAAGAATCGCAAAAGGTTCTGGATTATCTGAAGTGCAAGTAAATAAAATTTTAAAGCAGTTTAAAAATGCTTCTAAAATGGCAAAAAAACTTTCTTCTAAAGGTGGAATGAAAGGTTTACAAAATATGATGTCTCAAATGGGACCTGGTGGGATGCCAAAAATCCCTAGATAATAAATTTTAAATAGTATTGAGTTGTAAACTTATTTTATGAGTTTAGAATTCAATACTATCAATTAAAACAAAGGAAAGAAAACATGACAGTAATTAGATTAACAAGAATGGGTAGAAACAAAAAACCATTTTACAGAATCGTTGTAACAGACTCAAGAAAAAGAAGAGATTCAGGATGGATTGAATCAATTGGTTACTACAACCCAGTTGTTGAGCCAAAAGTATTAAAATTAGATGAAGAAAGATATAACTACTGGTTAAGCGTTGGTGCTAAACCATCTGAAAAAGTTAAAAAATTAGCTTCAAAATAATTATAGCATAGAATTATGGTTACTAAATTTATTGAAAATTATGCTAAATTAATTGTTAGCGTACCTGAAGAAGTATCAGTTAGTAAAGAAATTATCGAAGATAACTTTGCTCAAATTACTATTAAAGTAAATAGTGTTGATATTGGTAAACTTATTGGAAAAAATGGAAATATGATAAATGCTTTAAAAACTATGGCAAATGGTTGTAAAGCAAAAGATGGTATTTCTTATAAAATTCAGGTAGTTACAGATTAATTTATGAAAAAGAATAATATTTATGTAGCTAAATTGGGGAAAGCTGTAGGATTAAAAGGTCATTTAAGACTTTTTATTGATTCAGATTTCCCTGAACAATTTAAAAAGGGCGCAAGCTTTTTTACAAACAAAAATCTGCAGTTAACAGTTTTAGAATATAATACATCAAGAGAATTAGTTTTATTTAAAGATTATGAAGATGTTGATATTGCTAAAAAACTTACAAATCAAGAACTTTATGTAACTCATGAACAAACAAGAGAAAATTGTAATTTAAAAGAAAATGAATTTTTTTGGTTTGATTTAATGGATTGTGACATATATGAAAATGATTTAAAACTAGGTAAAGTTAAAGATATTCACAGATATCCAATTAATGATTACTTGGAAATCAGCACATCTAACGAACTTATTAAAAAAGATTTACCAGCAACTTTTTTATTACCATATATATTTAATACATATATTTTAAATGTGGATACAAACAAAAAAAGAATTGATGTAAAAGATGCTTTTGTTATTTTAGAAAACTCTTAATTTTCTTATTAGTAGTTACATCTCTTATCGTATTCTTCTTTCGTTAATTCTAAAGAATAGCTTTGATTGAAATTGTTTTCAATTAATTCATTAAGCAGTATATTTCTATCTTCCTCTTTTGTAAAAGGACCAAAGAATATTTCTATTCTATTTTTGTCATCTCTACAAAGTTTAAGCTCAGAATTTATTTTAACTATTGAATCTAAATAATCTTTATACAGTTCTCCTTTTATTTTTGCCACATTAATGAGTTTAACAAAATTATTTTTATCTTCTGTTTGTGAATTAATACTTTCTTCTTGTTTTACAGGTTCTAATTCTTGATTATCTTGATTTCCATTTTTATTATTTTGAATATCATTTTTGACATTAATCATTTGTTCTTTTAGTTCAATAGCTTCTTTCTTTAGTCTTTCTAATTCAGCTTTTTCATTTTCTAATTCTTGTTTTTTAGCTTCTAAGTTCTCTTTTTCTTTTAATAAAGCTTCTTGTTCTGCTTTTATAGCTTCTTCTTCTTTTTTCTTTTTTTCATCTAATAATTTTTTTTCATTTTCAAGTTTTTCTTGTTCTTCAAGTTTTTCTTGATTTAAATTTCTATTTGTTAATTTTGCTAATTGTTCATTTAATTTTGTAGAATTGATAGTGCTAATATCAAATTTATACTTTTTTTCTTGCATAGAAATAGTAGACTCTTTTGTTTCTATTTGCATAGGCTTTTCAATTGGTTTAGGGTCAAAGAAACCAGTAAAATAAAGTACAATGCCAGCTATTAATACAAGTAGTAATAAAGCTACAATACCAATCAAAATTTTACTTATTAAGGATTTCTTTTTATCTTGAGTTTTTGGTGCTTCTTCAGAAACCGTATCATTAGATTCATCAATGTCAGTCTCTTTTTCTTCTGTTGCATCATTTGATTCTATCTCTTCTTGATTTGTTGCATTATCTTGTGTTGTTTCTTCAGAATTGTCTTTAATTTCTTCAGCCATTTTCACTCTTTTGTAATTTTCTTTTTTCTTTTTGTCTAGCTAATATTTTATCTTTATTTTTTCTGTAATATTCTCTTCTATACTCTTTTAATGCCTCTTTTTTCTTTTCTCGATACTCTTTATCATATTCTAGTCTTTTGTTTTTATTCTCTTTATAATAATCTTTTTTTCTTTTTTTATATTCATTGATTTTTTTTATAATTAAATCTTTACGAGAATCAACGTGCTCTTTTTGTGCTCTAGCAATTTCTTTAATTTTGTTAGAAAAATTTAACTCATTTAAATCTTCTTCATAATTTATGGCTTCTCTTTTTATATTCTCTTTTTTAGCCTTACTTTTTAAATAATATTCTCTTTTTTTCTTTTTATGAGAGAGAAGTCTTTCTTCTCTTAACCTTTTTAATTCATCTAAATCCATAAACTTTAATGAACTATATTATCTTAATTTTTTAGTCTATTTACTGTATCAAGCATACCATCAGTTGTTGTAATTGCTTTTGAATTAGCTTCATATGCTCTTTGTGCAGTAATTAAGTCAACCATTTCATTTACAAGTTTAACATTTGATGATTCAATCATACCTTGTCTAATTGAACCAAATTGATCTTCAGAGGGAACTCCTTCTTGAACTGCTCCTGATGCTTCACTTTCCATAAACATTGATTCTCCCATAGGAATTAATCCAGCAGGGTTTATAAAGTCAGCTATTAATACTTGACCTAAATCAACAATTGTACCATCAGCGGGATTTGTTGCACTTACCGTACCATCAACAGCAATAGATAAATCGGTTACATTATCTGGAACAACTATTTCAGGACTAAGAGGATATCCGTTACCATTTACAATGGTACCTTCAGAATTAACTTTAAAAGAGCCATTTCTAGTGTAAGCAGTTTCTCCACTAGGTAAAGTAATTTGAAAGAAACCTTCTCCCTCAATTGCTAAATCTAAAGGATTAGATGTTAGTGTAAGATCACCTTCATTAAAATTTTTTTGAATACCAGATATTCTAACTCCAAGTCCTACATCTATTCCAGTAGGATTAATTGTAGTTTGAGAAGTTCTACCTGCTGTGTAGTTTAATGTTTCATACATTAGGTCTTGAAATTCAGCTCTATCTTTTTTGAAGCCTGTAGTATTTACATTTGCAATGTTATTTGATGTAACATCAATTTGATGTTGCATAGAATTCATCCCTGTTGCAGCTGTGTATAAACCTCTAATCATATTAATCCTTTGTTTAGATTGTATATTTAATTATTATATTTTAAGAACAATTAAAGTTAGATAAATTTACTTGATTATTTTTCATGTATTAAGTATATATTTAAAACAAATTATATATAATGCAAGATATTTGATTGATAATTTGTTAAAAAGGTTTACATATGAAAATATTAATAGTTGATGACAGTTCCACGATGAGAAGAATCATTGGAAATGTTGTAATGCAACTAGGTTTTACAAAAGAAGATTTTGATGAAGCAGAAGATGGTGTAAAAGCATGGAAATTATTGTCTGAATCTAAATATGATATAATTTTAACTGATTGGAATATGCCAAATATGAATGGATTAGAATTGGTTAAAAAAACAAGATCAGAAGGTAACCATCAAAAAACACCTATTATTATGATTACTACTGAAGGTGGAAAAGGAGAGGTTATTACTGCATTAAAAGCTGGCGTTAATAACTATATTGTTAAGCCATTCAGTGCTGAAGTTTTAAAAGAAAAACTTGATGGGGTATTGAAATAATTATTTAAATTTAAGGCATTATCATGAGTATGAGTCAAGAAGAAATAGAAGCTTTAATGAATGGTTTAGACATCAGTGATGAAGAAACTGAAGAAGTTGAAGCAGAAAATAATGTTAATACTGACGAAATAGAACAACTTTTATCTCAAAGTGAAGGTATTAAAGATGATATTGAGTCCAATGAGGAAGATAAAAGTTCAACAGTCGATAATAATTCTGTAGATGACTTAATTGATGAATTTACTTCTGAATCTAGTGAGAGTTTAGTAAACAATGATGAAATCAATGATTTACTAAAAGATATTGAGTTAGATTCTGAAGATAATGAAGATAAATCAGATGAGTCAAATATTTCATTAAGTGATAATGAATTAGATAATATCTTAAATGATAACGATAGTTCACAATCAGAATCTTTAGAAAAAAATGAAAATAAATCAATAAATGAAGATGAAATAGTAAGAAATTGGGCTTCAGGGAAAATAGATGAAGGTGTTATTCCTTGGCCAGCTGAAAAAGATACTAAAGTTGTTAATCAATTAAGCCAAGTAGCAAATGATTCAGAAGAAAAAGTTGGACAAATTTTTGATGTATTAAGTCTTTCTTTAGATAACAATAATAATTTAAGAAATGAAATAAAAAATCTTAATATTTTTTTAGAAAAAGAAAAAAAATTGTTAGAGTCACTGAATCAGAAGTTTCCTAATATTTCTCATTTTAGTAGTCATTTATCAGAAATTAGTAAAATTAATGATAGTATAAATTTAATAAATACAAACTCTTTTGAAGAAGATTCAAAAATCTTTGAAGCAATGGAGTTAATGCAATTTAATGATATAAATAGACAAAAAATAGAAAGAGTAATGTCTGTTATTAGAAAATTATCAAATTATTTAAATAATTTATTTGAAGATGAGGGGAATAGCTCTGAAATAGCTGTAGCTAAGCATATTCATGGAGATGATTCAAATGATTTAATTGGAGATGATTTAGATAAACTAATTGAAGACTTTGCCAATAAAAAGTAAGGAGTAATAAATGAATCAAGGTGTATATCCTCTTGCAGCCTCTATGATCAATCAAATTAATAGATTAGATCAAATTAGTAATAACTTAGCAAACATTAATACTAATGGTTTCAAACAAGAAAATACTACTGAGACGACATTTAATTACTATTTGCAAAGGGCTCAACAAGAAAATTTTGCTCCTACAAAAAATAATATAGTTACTAACAATATACCAAAAATAGACGCAAAGTATATTCAAGGTGAAATGGGTCCCATTGCAGCTACTGGTAATAAGTTGGATTTTGCATTAAATCAAGCAGATACTTTTTTTAAAGTTCAAGATTTAAATGGAGATATTGTTTACACACGTGATGGAGCATTTAAGAACTTAGATGGGTTTTTAGTAGATTCAAATGGAAATAATGTTTTAAATGCTGATAATGAACCTATAGTTGTAGAAGAAAATTTTCAAGCTCAAATAGGTGTTGTTCAAATTCCTTATTCAAATTTGGAAAAAGTAGGAAATAATACTTATAAAGTTTTAGATGAAAATAATTTAGAAATATTTGGTGATAATGATGGATTAATTGTGCAAGGTGCGATTGAGAAGTCTAATGTTAATTCAGTTAGTTCAATGGTTGAATTAATAGATGCGCATAGAAGATTTGAACAGTCTCAAAAAGCAATTAAATCAATAGATGAATTAAATGCTGCATTAATAGAAAAAATAGGAAATAATACTAAATAATGGAAGCTAGTAGTGTAACAGAAACTTTATTTAAACATTTAAATTTTAGAGGCGAAAGACAAAAAGTTATTAGTAGTAATATCGCTAATATAAATACTCCAAATTATAAAACAAAAGAGTTAGTATTTGAAAATGAGCTTAATAAGGTACAAAATACATTACAATTATCAAAAACCAATTC
Organism: Malaciobacter pacificus; assembly: GCF_004214795.1. Classification (NCBI taxonomy): domain Bacteria; kingdom Pseudomonadati; phylum Campylobacterota; class Epsilonproteobacteria; order Campylobacterales; family Arcobacteraceae; genus Malaciobacter; species Malaciobacter pacificus. The sequence continues at coordinate 2,065,102 of NZ_CP035928.1, read as the reverse complement.
TGGACACTTACCGAATGTATCAAAACATCAAAATTCTCATGAACCAAAATTGATTAACGTAAAAGGTTTAGAAGAACAAAATGATGGAAATAATGTAAACCTTGATACTCAAATGAGTGAAATGTCAAAAAATAAAATACTATATGATGCAATACAATCATCGATAAAAAAAGACTCAAGATTATTTAGATCAGTAGTTGAATCTTCAGCAAAAAATTAATTTTAGGATATATAGTTTATGGATCAACTAATAAAGTTTATAAATAACTTAAATACTGCACAAAGAGCGGTTATTATTGGAGGTTTTTCTCTTCTATTTGTATTGCTTATTGGTTTTTTGATCTACTCTGGAATTAAAGCTGAGGATAAAAAATTAAATTATACAATTGCTTCTAATCTTACTAAATCTCAAGTAATGCTAGCAAGTGATGAATTACAAGCCGCTGGAATAGATTTTTCTGTTGTTGGAACAGGAAATAACTTGACATTAAAAACATCAAAAGAGTTTATTAATATAGCTAAGATTAAATTAGTTACAAGCGAAGCAGCAACTAGTAAGCATGTAGGTTGGGAAATATTTGAAAAATCATCATTAGGTACTACCAATTTTGAAAATAAAGTTAAATATTTAAGAGCATTAGAAGGAGAACTATCTAGATCATTAGAGTCTTTATCATCAGTATTGAGAGCTAGTGTTAAAATCGCTATTCCTAAAGATACTATATTTACTGAGAGAAAAACTGATCCTACAGCTTCCGCAGTTCTTTCTTTAAAGCCAGGTATATTTTTGACTCAAAAACAAATTGATGGTATTAAAAATTTTATTGCTTCGGCTGTATCTAATTTAAAGCAAGAAAATATTCAATTAATAGATCAGGATGGAAATTTATTAGAATTATCGAAAGATGATATAAATAGTCAAAAGTCTTATACTCAAAATAAGTATAAAGAGCAAATAGAAAAAGATTATCAAAGAAAAATAGTTGATTTGCTGGAGCCTTTTGTTGGTGTTGGAAGAGTAGTAGCTAAAGTTACTGTTTCACTTGATTTTATAAAAAGAGATATTCAAGAAGAAATTTATGATCCAGAAGGAACAATTAGATCTCAACAAGTAATTGAGAATTCATCTGCATCACAAGGAGGACCTGCTGGTGCTGGAGGTGTTGCAGGAGTAGATAATAATATTCAAGCTCCTGCTAATACTGGTGGGAATGGAAATGTTGCATCTAATAGTGAAGGAACTAATACTGTAACAAATTATGAGATTTCTAAAAAGATTATAAAACAACAAGATAATAATTACACAAATATAAGAAGAATTACAGCAGCAGTTACCTTTGATTCAAGTGTATTGGAAGGTATAGCAAATAGAGATGAATTTTTGACATCTTTAGAATCAGTTGTTCAAGATACAATTGGTTATGATAATGCTAGAGGTGACAAGGTTACAGTTAGGGATTTCAAATTTTTATCTACATCTTCAAAAAATGGAGAAAAATTAGATGAAAACGGAAATGTTATTGTTGAAGATGAAAATATCGTTGATACTTTAACTCAAGTTAAAACTATTTTAAAAGAGTTTGGCGAATATTTTCAGTACTTAATTATTGCAATATTATTATTTGTCTTTTATAAAAAATTTATTGCAAATAATGAAGTTGTAATTTTAACAGATGGAACTACTAAAAGTGCTGAAGGTGGAGATGATAATGATCTTGTAAAAGATATGTTAACTGATTTTGAAAATGAATTTGATTCAGAAACAGCACGTGGTAGATTAAAATCAAAAGTAAAAAGTCAAATATTAAATAATATTGACGGTTTAGATGAAGAGTCTGCTGCAAGATATGCTGTATTTATTGAAGAATTAGATAAAGAAATAAATGAAAATCCTGCAGAGATTGCAAAAATGATAGAACTTCTATTAAGTGAAGGCGATAATAAATTTAGGTCATAGGGAAAATAATGGCAGAGCAAACTAAAACAAGTGAAATATTAAAAGGTATGTCAATGATGGACAAAGTAGCTAGATTCTTTGTTCTAATTGGAGAAGAGTCAACTGTTAAAATATTTCAACATTTGCCAAAAGAGTTAGTTGAATCAATTTCAACTGCAATTACTCAAATATCTTCTATTGACAAGGAAGTGTCCTTAGCTATTTTAGAAGAGTTTCATTTATTTACTAGATCGAAAAGTTTCATTAGTTCTGGTGGATATGATTTTGCTAGAGATATTTTATATAAATCTTTAGGAAAAGGTGAAGCGGATGAGGTTTTAGCTAAACTTTCAAGATTAAGATTAGCTGCCCAGTCTTTTTCATATTTAGATGGTATAAATCCAAAACAACTTAGTGACTTCATTAAAGATGAATCACCTCATACAATCGCTGTTATCTTATCACATATGGACCCTGCAAAATCTTCAGAGGTACTTATGCAACTAGATGAAGAAATAAGAGTAAAAGTCACTATGCAAATTGCAACAATTAAAGATGTTAGTCCTGATGTTGTTAGAACTATATCAGTTGTTTTAGAGAAAAAACTTGAATCTTTATTATCTTCTATTGTTGATGTAGGTGGAGTAAAAGTTGTTGCTGATATGTTAAATAAACTTGGACCAAAGTCTCAAGATATTTTAAAAAATATCAATGGTATTGATACTTCTTTAGCAACAAAAATCAAAGAGAATATGTTTGTATTTGAAGATTTATTAAATTTAGATACAGAATATGTGATGAAAATTTTACAAAATGTTGATACAGCAGATTTAGTTGTTGCCATGAAAAATTCTACAGAGGAAGATATGGAAAAAATAAAAGGTGCTATGTCACAAAGAGCTAAAGATAGATTCTTAGAAGAGTTTGAAATGCTTAATAAGGTTAAAATTAAAGATATTGAAGCTGCTCAGAGAAAAATGCTTGATGTAGCTCAAAAAATGATTGAAGATGGAATTATTGATAGAGAGACTGAATAATGGCAGATAATGTATATTCAAATGCAAAAATAGTAAATAAAAATGATAATATTGAAGAGTATAAATTAGGTACATTTATAAATAATCAAGTCTCAGAAGGAAATGACGCGACAGTAAGTAAAAACACTGCAGTTTTAAGTAATGCTCAAGAAAGTTCAATGTTAAGTGTAGAACCCCTTTTAGATGAAATCAAAAACTTACATCTAAAATTGGATCAAATTACATCAAAAGTTTCTATAATAGAAAATGAGGGAGTTAGATCTAAAGATATAGATGCTCAAGTTGTTCAAGCTATAAAAGATTTAAAACATTATGCTGCATTCTTTGAACAAGCAACTTTTCAAATGGAAACAAAACTTTTAAAGACATCAATTTCTATTGCAAAAAAGATTATAAATATTGAAGTAGGAGAGAACTCCTCACTAATTGCAAGGCAAACGATTACTCAATTACTTGAGAAAATTAAAACAGCTTCAAAAGTACAGATTCATCTTAATCCCAAAGATTATGAAATTTTAAAGGATCAGTTAAATTTAGATCCACTAATAGAATTAAGGCAAGATCCTAATGTAACAGCAGGTGGAGTAGTAATTGCTAGTGATTTAGGTAACTTTGATGGAAATATTGAGGCAAAAGTTACATCTATGTTGGAGACATTAGATACTGTTATTTGATAAAATAATCTTTTTAGACTAATTTTCAAAACTTTGTGCTATAATAAAGCAAAATAGATAAAAAAAGTGATTAAATGGAAATTAGCGAAAGAGATTATGACTTACTTGTTGATACTGAGATTACAGTCGATGTTATTTTGGGAAACACAAATATTTCTATTTCAGACTTTTTAAAACTAAGTGAAGGTGATATCATTTCTTTACATAAACCAGCTGGTTCAGGTGGAGATATTTATGTAAATAGCAGAATTATAGGAACAGGTGATATCATAGTAATTGAAGATAAATTAGCAGTTAGAGTTCAAGACGCAATGGATTCTGATAATGTAATTAGATTTTTCTTTGAAGAGAATATGATTTAGGAGTAAATTATGGCAGATAATATAGCAATCAACTCAAATACAGGTGTAGATGGTAACTCATACACATCTTCAATTAGTAATGATCAACTAACGAATGAGGATTTTTTAAATTTAATGATCCAAGAGTTAAAGTTACAAGATCCTACTAAACCTATGGATTCTCAGCAAATGCTTGCAACACAAATGCAAATGTCTACTATTGAGACTAACCAGCAAACTATTGCAGCTATGCAATCATTACAGACAGCTTTTTCTCAAAATGCACTATCAAATGCAGCTAACATTATTGGAAAAAATATCGAAGATGGAAACATCGGTGAAAATGGTGTTAGTAAAGCTTACACAGTTAGATCTGTAGAAAATGTAGATGGTGAAATACAAGTAATTGCACAACAAATGTTATATTTAGAAGATAGAATTATCACAGATGAAGAAGAACCATCTATAATTAATTATAATGTCAATGGTGAAATTATGGATGAAAATGGAAATTTAACTGGTGATAAAATTGCTCTTAATAATCCAGGAGAGCCTTTGCTTGATGAAGATGGTAAATTAGTTGTATTGGATGAAAATAATGAACAAATAGAACATAATTACAAATTAGCTGGAGTTTCAAGTCCTGTTTATTCAGATGAACTTACATCTATACCTTTTTCTACAATTACAAAAGTATTTTAGGAATTAATTATGATTGGTGCATTAAATAATGGAAAAATTGGATTATTATCTTTTGAAAATGCAATTTCTGTAGAATCTAATAATGTTTCTAATGCAACAACGATTGGTCATAAAGAAGATAATGTAACTTTTGAAGATATGATGTATAAAAATGGTTACGGTAAAGGTGTAAATATACAAAATGTTGAAAAAAGTTTTTCTCAAGGTAATGTTCAATTAACAAATGTAAATTTAGATGTTGCTATTGAAGGTAAAGGAATGTTTGTTATCAATGATAGGTCAACAGGACTTACTTATTACACAAGAGCTGGTAATTTTCAACAAGGAGAGGATGGTTTTTTAGAGACACAAGAATTATTTAAAGTTCAAGGTTTATCTCCTCAAGAAAAAAATATTACAGCTACAGATATTAATGATACATTATTTACAGATGAGTTCTCAAATTTTATTGCATCTATTGATATATCGCATGATGAAACAGTTTATAATCATAATGTAAAAACAACAGATTATAATTCAGCCGCAGTTGATGATACAATAAGTGGACAAAATTATAAAACAGCTAGCTCTAAAATTAATGATGTTGAACTTTTAAAAAATGATTTTTTAAACAAAATAAAACTTTTACAATCAAATTTTGATGTAGTTTCAACACCTTCTCAAAAGCAAATCTCTGAAGTTGATTTTTCTAGTCAATTACCAAACTTGAAAAATCAGAATGATTTTATTAGGGTGCAAATTGATGGGGTAGAATATAAAGAATATTTTGACTCGGATATTCAAACCACTTTAAATAATTTATCTGATAAATTGTCAAATACTGAAGGTTTTAATGCTAATGTTAGTACAAATGGAGTATTGACTATTGAATCTTTAGTCCCAGGTAAAGAATTTAAAATTCTAGAAGCTAACCTTAATAGTGAATATGTACCTATTTCTAAAATACAAGAATCTATTCAAGGTACAGGTTTAGCAATGTTAGATAGCAGCAGACAAGCTTTAAAAGAAGCAGTTGAAAATGCAGGTGGAAAATATTTAGAAATTACTAATGTATTAACATACAAAGATAAAACTGTTATAGGTAATGAAGATATCAATTTAAGATTAAATGCTCTAGGTTTAGTTGAGGATATAAAAGGTGAAGTTAGTATTAGTGATGATGGATTGGTTTATGTAACTAATGATAATAATAGTTTTTTAGTTAGTAAAATTTCAACTGCACATTTTAGAAATATGCAAGGATTAAATCCTGAAGGAAGTAACATCTTTAAAGAGACTCTTTATTCAGGTGAAGCTTTAAATGCAGATGATTTATCAACACTTGTATCAAAATCAATCGAAACAAGTAATGCATCATATAGTAATAGTTTAAGTAAATTACTCTTTTATCAAAAAGCATTTGAAGCTAATTCAAAATCAATTACTGTTTCAGATGAGTTTCTAAATACTGCTATTCAGATGAAAAAATAAAGATATTTCTGTCCATACATTAGAATTTTTTTAATTTTAATGTATGGACAGAAGTTCATAAACAAAGAATAAAGGATTTATCATGATTGGAGCACTATGGACAGGTATCTCAGGATTATCGTCACAACAACAAGCTTTAGATAATGAATCAAATAATATTGCAAACGTAAATACAATAGGATTTAAATCTTCAAGAATTTCGTTTGCAGATCAAATGTATCAAGATAGAATCGGTAAAGGTTCAAAAATTTTAGATGCAGAAAAATTATATGTTCAAGGTAACTTAAAACTTACAGGTGTATCATATGATATGGCTTTAAGTGGAGAGGGATTCTTTTCTGTAGTTAATACAAGGACAACTGGAACTTCTGAAATCCTTTATACTAGAGCTGGTAACTTTAGAATGGGGGATAATGGGACACTACAAGATGCAGCTGGTAATGAAGTACAAGGTTGGATGATGAGTCCAATTGATACAGCTAATGATGTAGTTACAACAAACCCAAATACAAGTGTTTTTACAAATGATTACACAAAACTTTTAAATTCAAAAGTAATTAGACATGGAACTTACATTGAAACAATTACAGCAAAAGCTACAGATTATACAGCAACAGCAAAATCAGATTCAGCTACTGTATTTAGTGGAGCTGGAATGAAGACTCAAGCTGCAAAAATTTCTGATGTTGAAGCAGCAATTGCTGATTACTCAAATTGGCTACAACAGTTGAAAAATGAGCCAGATGGAGCTTCTGCATCTTCAGTTGCACAAGTTTCACAAATAAACTTTAAATCTGAGACAGATGCAGTTATATCTAAAGATGGAGATCAAATATATGCATATATAGATGGTAATAAAATATTACAAACATTTGTATCAGTTACTACGACTGAAACAGGATTAACTACATCTGATTTAAATAATGATGGTCTTGTAGATGCAGCTGACCAGAATATCCAAGCAAGTAGAATTGCTACATATAAAGCATTAGCAGATAAGATATCTGAAATACCTGGATTAAAAGCTTATATGGTTAATGAGAGTGGTGGAATAGGTGATACACTAGAATTAAGTGATAGTTATGAATTATCAACTGCTCAAGCTGATATGGCAAAAGGTATTATACAAATAGAATCGCTAATTCCAGGAAAAGAGTTTGTGATTTCAGAAGTAGCAGAAATCTCTGGTAGTATAACTAATCAAGGAAGCTTCCAAACACAAACACTTGCTTCAGCAGGTGAGGGTATTGGTGCACTTGAATCATCTAGAGATGCATTAGCTAGATTAGTTACTGGTAAACAGCAAGATGTTTACACTACATCAGGTCTTGGACTTGCTGAAGATGGTTCAATTACAAAAGATTTTACTTATGGAATTACTATTTATAATAAAGAGTTAGGTGCAACAATCCCTGTTCCAAATGATGGTGGTAACCCACCTGCAGCTTTAAATATTTTAATTGATGATGCTACAAGTATTGATGATATTGTAGCTGCAATAAATGATACAACAAAACCAACTTTTTTAGCAAGTAATGGTAATAGAGATGCTGTTGTAACTAATAACTTAAGTGATTATATTGTTGCAAAAAATATAAATGGAAATCTTGTTATTGAAACATTAGATAATAATTATGATGTTGAATTTACAGGAACTTTAAAATATTCTGATGTTACAACTGATACTGATGCTTCAAATCCATTAGGAGGAAACTATACTCCTATTGATAAAGATAATAACTATAGTGGAAGACAAGGTGCAGGAGCAGAGTTTTTAGAAATTGTAAATAAAGTTGATCAAACATCAACTAAAGGAAGTTTACAATTAAGACTTGATACATTAGGTATTTCAGATTCAGCATTTGGTGAATTTGCAGTAGATAGTACAGGTCTTATAACTATGACTCAAGATGGTGCAGAGTTTGCAATTGGACAAGTAGCAATTGCTTTATTTAATAACTATAGAGGCTTAGAGCCAGTTGGAGATAACTTATTATCAAAAACAACTGAATCAGGTGAGCCTATTCATAATTTAAATAATGATAAAACAGCAAAAGTAGAAGCTCAAACTTTAGAATTAAGTACAGCAGACTTAAGTGAGAGTTTGGTTAACTTAATGGTATTTCAAAGAGCATTTGAAGCTAATGCTAAATCAATTACAACTTCTGATGAGTTGTTGAATACATTAATCAATCTAAAAAGATAATTTTAAATAAAGTAAGTTTTTACTTACTTTATTTTTATTAGGATAAACTTGGAAAATATCATATTAATTACAGTTTTAGGAATATTATTGCTCTATTTCTTTTCTAGTGCTAATGTTTATAAATCTTTATATAAAAAAGTAAATGAAGAGAAGAATATTGTTGAATCTGAGATTCAAAGACTACACACTTTAATCGATAGATATGAAAAGCAAGTTAAAGTTGGAGTAAATACTTTAAAAACTAACCAAGAAACATTACAAGTAGCAAGAGATGATTTACAAGAATTAAGAGTTGAAAATATGAATTTAAAACAAAGAATTGATATATTAGAAAAACGTAATGAAGAGTTATATGCTCAAGTAAATGCCATAGTATAGGTTATTAATGAAGTTATTATATAAATTATTATTAATATTTTGCTGTAATATTTTATATGCTAATGATTTAATAGAGTCTCAACCTGAAATACTATTTAAATTTGATAAATTAAAAAAGTCTCAAAAAAATTTAGCACTACAAGTTGATTTTAATAAAGCAGTATTGTTACTTAGTAAAGGTGAATATAAAGAAGCAATTGAATTATTTAAAAAAACTGAAGGAATAATGTATGTACCTTCAAATTTAAATATTGGTATTGCTTATTATAAGTTAAACTCTATTGATAATGCTATATTATATTTAACAAAAATTTACGAAAATGAAAATTTTATAAAAACTAATAGTTTTTCTTATATGTCTGCAAGTTTTTATTTATATCAAATTACAAAAGATAATAAGTATCTTGATAAAATTGTAAAAATCTCAAAAAAATATAGAGAACTATCAGAACATTCAAAAAGAATGCTTGCAGATACTTATATAATTTTAAAAGATTATAAAAGTGCACTTATGGTTTTAGAAAGTATGGATTTCGCAATGACTTTGAAAAAAGCGTTGATACATATAAAGCTACAAGATTATGAAAAAGCAAGGCGATTTTTACAAAAAGCAAAAGATGAAACTTCTAATCCAAATACAATTAATGATATTTTATGGTTTGAAACATTTATAAACCTTAAATCAAATAAAATTAAACTTTTAAAAGAGAATTTAGACGAAATAAACAAAAGAAGGATTCTTTTCAAAACAAATTTAGAATTACCTTTAGAGATGTTTTTTAATGAAAATAAATATACTTCTAAGCAGTATTTAGATTTAATACTTAATTTCACAGAGAACAGAAAAATTGATTTTATCTATTACTTCGCACCTTTCATTTTTTCAGATACACAAGAAGTTATTTATGATACGGTTAAAGGGTTGATGCACAAAGAGGAACTCGGAATTGAAAACTTAGAACAAATGGTTGAATATAATGGAAAGTTTTTAAGTGTTGTAAAAGATGATCCAATATTAAGAGTAACTGAATTAAGAAAATATTTAGGTGAGAACTCAAAATCTTATGTTTATTATAATTATGCATTAGCATGTACACACATCTTTGATTTTAATACAGCATTTACATACTTTCAAAAGGCATATAAACTAAATCCAGGAAATAAACTTTTCGCATCAATGGTACTTATTACTGCAAAAAGAATAAATAAATTTATACCAGATAAAGATTATATTGAATCAAATATTAATTCAAAAAATGGTCTATATGAATACTTTGGAAAAGAACTATACAGACTATTTATAAACCAAGCATCTAAAAATAGTGTTCAAGCAAAAGATTATGAGTTAACAGTATTTTTTAAAGCTTTAGATTTTATGGAGCAAATGAATGAGGGTAAGGTTGATATTAATCATCCTTTATTAGATGAACATATTAAAGACCCTTTAACATATTTAATAAGGCTTGTACAAAGAAGACCAGGAGAAAATGACTTTAATTACTATTCTAGACTTCAAGATACTGTTCCTTTAAGTATTAATAATAATTTTTTAGAAGGCCCTTTATTAATAACTCAATATTATATCGATTTACTTAAATCTATAGGTTTATTTTTAAAAGCAGATATGAAAATAATTGGTAAGAAATCTCCATCTTATCTAAGAACTCAAGCTTTGAGAAATTTACATTTAAATAAGCCAGATGAGACAATTAAGACAATTGAGTATTTACAAAAAGAGTATAAACTTGAAGATAAATATAATATGTATTTAATGGTTGCAGCTTTATTAAAAGCAGGTAGATATAATGATGCATCTATTCAAATTTCTTTAATAAAGGCTGTATTAAAGGATCCAGGTGCAGATTTTTTAACTGCTGTTCAATTAATACAAGAACTTAAATTAATAAGTGCAAAACAATATTTAAAAGAACCTTATTCTGATTCTTTAATAGATTTTCGACTTTTAGGCTTCGATGAGTATTTAGAATCTCTATAATTTATCCTTATATCTGAAATAATTTAATTTTTTTTTGATATAATGTAAAATTAATAGTTACTTTTTAGGAGGATATTATGGAAATTGGAAGAATTGCAGAAATAGATAACGCAAAACAAAATAATATTGAAAAAATTCAAAAAGTTAGTAATGTAGATGAGAAAGTAAAAGTTATTCAAGATGATGAATATAAAAAAGCTATGTCTCCTGAGAATAATACCCCTCAAAATGAAGTTATACTCGATAATATAAAGTTCGGATATAACAAAAATTCAAAAGATTTTTTTGTAAAAGTTACAAGAGGTGAAGTAGAGAATAAATATCCTACAGAGGATATGATGAAGATAAAAGCTTTTTTATTAAAAGAGCTTGAATCTCTTCAAAATAAAAAAGATTAAGGCAAATTAATTGGCTTCAGATTTATCAGATATTTTTAAAAATGAGTTATCAAATACTTTAGAACAACTTTTATCAAAAAGCACATCCGTTGATAGTGTTACAGAATTAAATATTGAATCTTTAGGCTCGACTCAGCTAGTTGATTGTGTCGCAAAATTTGATTTTAAGGATATATCTTCAACTTGGCATTTTTATATACCAACCATTAGTGCAACAAAATTTGAGTATTTAATGCTTGGAGGGATGGGAGACTTAAAAGAACACATAGATGATGAAATTACTGATGCTGTTAATGAAATCATTTCTAATGTTTGTGGAAGTTTTTGTACAAGTGTTAACGCTCAAGGTTTTGATGATGTAAGTTCAATTAAAACAGAAATAAAAAGTTCAAGTATTATTGACAGTAATACTATACAAAAAGATAATAGTTTCGAGTTTATAATAAGTTTAGATGAGGATAAGCTTCCTGTAATTGTTTCTTTTGATCAAATTATTTTACCATTTTTTTCTTCTATTACAGGAGATGAATCACATGAAAATGTTGCATCGAATCAATCTTCTAGTAATGCTAGTATTGTACCATCTTCAAATAGTAATTCAACTTCATCAATACAAGCACCGAAAAATTTAGAGCTACTTTATAATGTAAAATTAAAATTGAGTGTTAGATTAGGTACAAAAGTTGTTTTATTAAAAGATATTTTGAGTTGGGATATTGGAGAAATTATAGAATTAGAACAAATGGTTAATGAGCCTTTGGAAATTTTAGTTAATGGAATTAAAATTGGTGAGGGTGAAGCTGTAATTGTTGAAGGTAAATTTGGATTAAAAGTAAAAAAAATTGGTAATAGTGATTTAAAATTGAGTCAAATAGGAATATAATTTATGGATAAGAGTACTTTAGGTGGATTAGTCGGTGGTTGGGGTTTAGTTGCCTTAGCTATTATTCTAGGTGGTGTAGGTTTTGGACCATATATTGATATCCCATCTGTTGTAATTGTATTTGGTGGAACAATTGCAGTAACAGCTGGACAATTTGAAGGCTCTGATTTAAAAAGAATCACACCTGCTATAAAGGTTGCTTTTAATGAAGTAAAAGTTGAACCTCTACCTGAACTTGTTGAAAAAATTATATTCTACGCGACAGAGATTAAAAAACATGGTGTAATGCAAATTGAACAAAAAGTTTTGCAAGAGACTAATCCATTTTTTAAAGAAGCATTCCAGTTACTAGTTGATGGTACAAAGCCTGAAGCTTTACAGCCATTATTAGAAATTAAACTAGAACACATGAATAAAAGACATAATACAATGATTGGTATATTTGGTAATATGGGTGGAACAGCAGGTGCAATGGGAATGATTGGTACTTTAGTAGGTCTAGTTGCAATGCTTGCAAACCTTTCAGATCCTGCTGCTGTTGGTCCTGCAATGGCAGTTGCCTTATTAACAACAATGTATGGTGCACTTGTGGGTACACTTTTAGCAGGGATTATAGAAAGCAAATTATCTCAAAAACATGCAGTTGAAGAGACTGCTTGTGAAGTTATTATTCAAGGTGCAACAATGATTGCAGCTGAAGAATCAATAGGAAATATTAAAATGCAACTAAATGCAATTTTAGTTGAGACTGAAGAGTAGTATTTATGGCAAAGAAGTGTCCTGAATGTCCTAAATGTTTACCAGGTTGGCTTGTACAATTTGGGGACTTGATGTCTTTACTTTTAACATTCTTTATTCTTTTATTATCTATGGCAGTAATGGACAAGAAAAAAGTTGAAGAGTATTTTGAAGTAATGAAAAAGGCAATGGGATTTATTGATGCTTCAACGGATGTAGAAACACAAAGTGAAAAACATTCTACTCAAGATAGTTCTTCTGAATCTGAAGAATCAGACAGTCAATCAGAAATGGAACAAAGTAGTGCTCAAATGCAGGAGATTGTAGATGAGATTAATTCTACTCAAACTATTGAAAGTCAAGAAGTATCAATTGAAAAAGGTAAAAATGAGTTTGTATTAGATATTCCATCAACTATTATGTTTAATGATGGTGAATATAATTTAACTAGTCCTGAAGCAAAAAGATTTATAGGAAAAATTGCAAGGGTAATTAGAACAATGCCTCAAACATTTAATATAGAAATAATTGGACATACAGATACTAATAGATTAAATAGTGCTACAATTCCTAGAGATGAGTGGGATATTTCTGCATTAAGATCAATATCAGTTGTTAAAGAATTAATTAAAAATAGAATTGATCCAGCTGTTTTAAAAGTTTCTGCTTATGGTTCTTATCATCCTAAGAGTAACACATCTAGTGATAATAGGAGAGTTGAACTTAGATTCTTTTCTCAAGATAATCAATCAGATATATTAAGTGAAGAAAATTTCTTTGATAGGTTGGAATAATGGAAATAAATAGTAACAATTTAATTAATACTGAGATATTCAAAACTAATAAGTTTGATAATATTGAAACAAAAAATTTAGAAGATGAAAAATTAAGGGAAGTTTGTGATAGTTTTGAGTCTTACTTTTTAAATCAAATTATGGATATATCTTTGAAAAATACAAAAGTGGCAGGAGAATCTCCAGGATCTGATATTGTAAAAGGAATGTATATTCAATCTATTGCAGATAATTCATCTGGAACTTTGGGTATTAGTAATATGTTGTATGAGTTTTTGAGTAAAGAGAATAATAAATAAGGCTTTTCATGGTAGTAAATATAGTAAATAAAATGAATGAACTTATCAGAGAACTAAAAACTTCTATATTAGAAGATATAGAAGATATAAAATTAGCTAAACATGAAGATTTATTAAAAAGAAATGATGAAAAACATAGATTGATTGATGAAATTTCAAATTTAAAAATTGATTTGAATAAAGAATTAGTAAGTCAAATGGAACAAGGGGTTGATGTTAATATTTTTAGATCAAAAGTAGATGAATTAGAGGTAGAGCTTAAAGAACTATATAAACTAAATAAAAAACTTGCTTCTATTGTGTTACCTGTTCAGCAAATGTATAAAGATTTAGTAGAAGAGATTAGTATTGCAAATGGAGGTAATGCTTTTGATGTTAAGGCTTAGCTTTTTTTTGATATTTTTTTGTACTAATATTATGGCTATTACTGTTCTTGTGTCAAAACAGGCTATAAATTTTGAACAAAAGATAGATCCTTCTATGTTTAAAATAAAGAATGTTTCTCAACTAAATAAAGCATGTATTCCCTTAAAAATTACAGATGTAAAAAGTAATGAATATATTACAACTCATTATATTAATAAAAACACTATAGTTTGTGAAAAAGATGTAAAAGTATATGAAGATAATTCTGTAGTTTTCAATTTTGGAGGTATTGAAATTGAAAAACAAGGAAAGATAATTTATGAAAATGAAGATTTCATAAGAATAAAAAAAGATGATGGAAGTTTTGAAAAAATATATAAAGATGGAAGATTAAAATGAATATGCTCTCTTTTTTAGGAGAAACACCTACAATTGCATTGCGTTTAGCTCAAGAAAAATGTGGAGAAGAAGCAATAGTTGTATCAACTAAAAAAATTTCTAATGCAAAAGAAAGTGGTAAAGATATGTATGAGGTTGTTGTTGCTATTGAAGAGGAAGGCAAGAACTTTAATCATACTAAATCAATTAATATTGCACAAAAAGATACTCTTATATCAAATCCAAAACCTATTCAAACTAATGTATATGACTTTAGAGAAGAAATTCTAAAGATGCAAGCTGCACTAGAACAAGTACAAAAATCATTGTGGAATCCTAAGAGTCAATTATACGATTTAAATATTCCTCCTGAATTTATTTCTATTTATAATCTTTTTGAACAAAATGAGTTTGATCCTGAGATGACTTATACCATTATGAAAAAAACTATCAGACAACTACCTGTTTCTTTAAAATCTAATCCTAAGAAAGTTAATGATTTTTTTAAATTAATATTAAGAAGGGTAATTCCAATTAAGCACGAATTACCACTAAGAAAGCATCAAAGAAAAATAATTATGATGATAGGTCCAACAGGTGTAGGAAAAACAACTACAATCTCTAAATTAGCTGCAAGATATGCATATAAGTTAGGTCAAAATTATAAAGTCGGTATAGTTACACTGGACTCATTTAGAGTTGGTGCTATTGAACAACTACAGGCATACACTAATATTATGAGGCTGCCTTTAGAGATTGTTAAAAAACCTGAAGAATTAAGTGAAGCACTTTTAAGATTAAAGGATTGTCATTATATTTTTATAGACACAGCAGGTTCATCTCAATATGATGTTGATAAGATTGAATTGATTAATGATTATCAAAAAAAAGTTGAAGAATTACCTATTGAAAAAATTTTAGTAATGCCTGCTAATGTAAAACAAAGTGATCTACTTGATATTTATAAAAATTATTCTAGGTTAGGAGTTGATTTTCTAACATTCACTAAACTTGACGAAACAAAAAGTTTTGGTAATCTTATATCTTTTGCTCATAAAACTAAAAAATCTATTACATACTTTTCTATTGGACAAAATGTACCAGATGATTTAATAGTTTCTGATTCAACATTTTTAATTGATTGTTTTATGAATAATTCATGTGTTAGGAGATAATATTGTTTGACACAATATCATCACAAGCTAGCAAGCTTATAAAATTAACAAATAAAGTACGTAACAATTCATATTCTAAAACAAAACTTATAACAATAACTTCAGGAAAAGGTGGTGTAGGAAAGACTACTTTCACAGCAAATATAGCTTTTTTACTAGCAAAAAGAGGTTTTAATGTAGCAGTGCTAGATGCAGACATAGGATTAGCAAATATGCAGGTTCTATTTAATATTAAACCACAAAGTAGTTTTTTTGATTATATAGACGGAGTTAAAACTTTAGATGAGGTAATCTTAAAAACACCTTACCCTAATGTCTCTTTAATAGCAGGTAAAAGTGGTTATCAATATACTAGTAATACAAATAGTTTTATTTTTTCTAGAGTTGTAAAAGATGTTGTAGCTTTAAATAGGTTTGACATATTATTAATTGATACAGGGGCTGGATTAAATGATTATGTTAAAGAGTTCTTATCAATTTCTGATAATATTTTAGCTCTTACTACAACTGATCCTAGTGCTTTAACAGACGTTTATTCTTTGATGAAAATGTTGTCTTTAGAAAAAAATAAATTAATGCTATGTTTTAATCATACAAAAAGTTATCAAATAGGTGAAACTATAGCAAATTCTTTAGTTAATTTGGCTAAAAAGAATAGACTAAACGAAGATTTTATGGTAGAATATATAGGAAATGTGTCTACATCTGCAAATATAACTACTACAGGTAGATTGAGAAAGTTATTCTCTAAAGAGTTTTTAGGAGACGAATCAACAAAACAATTGCAGATGATAATAGATTTAATACTAAAAAATATTCATTAAGGTTTAGTTTAAGTGTACAAATTACAAGTATTAGTTACTTATAATTGTTTAGGATTTAGAAAATCATGGTAGTTGAGAGATTTTCACAATCAGTACTGAATAGTGGCATATTTAGAGTATATATAGCTACTGGTTTTTTTGCTACTTTAATTTTCTTTACTTTAAATTCTGATATATTTACTACAACAGAAATATTATTGGGAACAATTGGTGTTACAATTCTTTTAAAAGGATTAAGTAATTTGATGTTTTCACTTGTAATCTCATTTTTTAGTTTAGAAAATAAAAAAGAAGAGTTTGATTTTAAATATAATGAAGAGCATATAAACACTTTACTTAATGAATTAAATGTTAATGAAGCAATTGATAGTGGCGAAAAATTAAAAAAAGCTATTTAAAGGAGTAAACTTTGAAATTATCTACAATATCAGAAACTTTAAATGCAATTAAATTAGAAGAATCTAAATCTTCTAATAGTTTAAAAATAAATGATGATAAATCATTCGATAAGATGTTAAAAGACGCTGTTAATGAAGTAAATAACCAACAAGTACAAGGTTATAAAGCTATGGAAGGTATAGCAACAGGAAAAGTTACTAATCTACAAGAAGCAGTTAAACAAATAGAAGAAGCAGAACTTTCTTTGAAATTAGCTTTAGAAACAAAAAATAAAGCAATTAATGCATACAAAGAAATTATGAAAATGCAAATATAGTAAGGAGTTATTATGGGTTTTTTTGATGGTTATAATGTATCAAGCTCAGGAATGAGTGCTCAAAGAACTAGAATTAATGTCGTAAGTGCAAATATAGCAAATGCAAAAACTACTCATACAGAAGAAGGTGGACCTTACAAAAAACAACAAGTTGTATTTGAAGATATTTTATTAGCAGAGGGTAAAAAAACAAATTCAAATGATGTTGAAAGAACAAATGACAAAAACTCTGATTTAGCATTAAGAGGTGTTGGTGTTAAATCTATTATTGAATCTGATGCAAAACCAGTTATGAGGTATGAACCAACTCATCCTGATGCAAATGAAGATGGATATGTTGCATATCCTGATATAAATCCTGTAGTTGAAATGGTAGATTTAATTGAGGCTATGAGGTCATATGAAGCAAATGTTGCTGCATTTAATACTCATAAAAATATTGATTCTAAAACATTAGATATTTTAAATGCGTAGAAAATTATGGCAAAGCAAATTAACTCTTTAATTTTAGAGACAGCAACAACTAGCACTAGTACTAAAACATCACCTTTAGAAACTAAAGGTGAAAAAACTGAGTCATCATTATTTGATTCTTTACTAAAAAATAATTTTAGTAATATTGATGAAACTTCAAAAACTACAATCAATGAAAAAAATCAATCACCAACAAATATATCTCAGAATATATCAAATAATGGTAATAATGAGTTAAAAGTAAATAGTATTGATGAGACGGTAAAAACACAAAATTTAAATGTAAATGTTTCAACACAAGAGACTAGTGAAACAAAAGTTGAAATTAAATCTTCATTATTAGACAAATTAGTATCTGAAGCTAAAAAAGACATAAGCTCAAAGAATAATACTGTAAATATAAATGATACAGTTAATATTAAAGAAGAGCATAAAAATAAAAAAGAGAGTTTAAATTCTAATACAGAAGTAAAAAAACTTGATATAAGTTCATCATTAAATAATTTAGAAACAAAAATAGTTTCAAATACATCAATCAGTGAAACAAAAGAAGAAATAAAAACAGAAAATACACAAGTAAAAGTAGTAGATAATAATAAAAATACACAAGCAGGAACACTCACATCACAAAATATAGTAAATAGCGGAAATGCACAGATAGAAGTAAATAATAATCAAAAGCTTGTTAAAACACCAAATGTAAATAAAAGTATTGATTTAGATGAGGCTAGTCAAGCTAAAGTTGAAGTAAAACAATCATTATCAGATAAATTTACACAAGAAATAAGTAAAGATATAACTTCTCAAAATAATATTCAAAGTATAAATATTAAAGTTGATCAAAAAGAACCTAGTCAAATAGAATCTAAAGAAGTAAAAATAGTGGAAGATGAGCTTAATAAAACTCAGACAAAATCACAGGCTGTTAAAGATTTATCAACTAATCAGAATATTGGAGTTAAGCTAAATAATGAAGAGGTAAATAATAAGACTCAAAACTTAAACACAGATATTAACAATGAACTAGAAAATCCAAAAGTTGAAACAAAATCATCTTTGTTAGATAAGTTAATGGTAGAAGCAAAGAAAGATATTGATTCAAATAACAATACTAAAGATATTAATAATATTATAGAAGTTCAAGAAGATAATAAGATAATAAAAGAGGGTACAGACTCAAAAGTTGAGACAAAGAAAGTAGATATAAATTTAACTTTAAATAATGAAGAAGCAAAAAAAGTTGCTGATTCAGTAAATACAATAGAAGATACTAAGATAATAAAAGAGGGTACAGACTCAAATATTGAGACAAAGAATGTAAACATAAATCTAACTTTAAATAATGAAGAAGCAAAAAATATTGCTGATTCATCAGATACAATAAGTGAAGAGAAAAAAATAGATAATGTACAGTTAAAAGTTGTGGAAGATAACAATAATAAGACACAAATATTGACTGAATCATCTTCAAAAGTAATTGCAGATAATGAAAGAAATGAATCAAAAGAAAATAGTAATAATGAAACTCTTAAAACACATGTTATTTCACCTACTGATAAAGTAGAAGTTAAATCTTCAAATACAAATGAGGAAGTTGCTAAAGCTTTTGATTCGTTAAATAGTATAGATTCCTCATCAACTGAAAATACAGTAAATATTTCAAAAGAAGAATTGTTAAAAACTAAAAAAGTAGATGATACTGCACAAAAGAATAATTCAACTTTAATGGACCAATTAATACAAAAAAATAGGCAATTAGTTTTTGGAAATGAAATTACAAGTAGTCAAAAACAGACTCAAGATAATGATTTTTTAACTAGTATGTATTTAGGAAGTCAAAAAAATATAATTTCAAATCAATCTTTATTTAATAAAAATGAAGCTGTTTCCTTAGCTTCAAATGCAAATTCTATTGAAGAAGTTAAAACAAGTGCAAATATGTTAGACCTTGGATTAGAAGATATTGACATACAAAAAGCTGTAAAAACTGTGAAAAAATTAGATATTGATAAACTAGATAGACATAATCTTTTAGATAAACTTGCTTTTAATAAAAATATATTAAATATGGATTTAAGAAGTATGATTACTTCTTCTATTGAAGCAAGTAAAGCATTACTAGAAGATACTATAAATATTGTTGATGATATGGCATTAAATGTAAACAATACACTTGTTCAATCACTCCAAACAAAAATAGTCGGAGCAAGACAACAAATGGGGCAAATGATGTCTGATGTTGCAAGACAAATGTATGAAAATTATAAGCCTCCTGTAACAGCATTTAGAATTAATTTAAATCCTGCAACACTTGGAGCTATAGCAATTGTAATGAGAAATGATAGAGATAATGGCTTAACAATTAGTATGAGTGTATCAAGTGGAACTACATTAGATGCTATGATTGAGAATCAAAATAGTTTAAGAAATTCATTAAATAAACTATTTGATGAAAATACTAAATTTAATTTAAATTTTAGTTCTTCTAGCGATAATCAGTCTTCTAATCAAAATAATCAGAATAATAGCTCAGGACAAAATCTTAATAATCAAGAGATATTAAAATCTATAGAGGAAAATGAAATACAAGAAGAAAAAAATACAGATTATATGTAATGGAAGCATTTTTTTCTTTATTTAATAGTGAAATTGTATTTCACTTTCTACTTTTACTTGCTAGAATTCTAGCTTTTGTAGCTTTTATGCCAGTGTTTGGCCACACTGCAATTTCACCAACTATTAGAGTTGCTTTAGCCTTTTTTATCACTGTGTTTATCTTTCCTTTGGTAAATATAAATTCAGATATAAATGAAAGTAATTTTTTAATAAGTATTATCAGTGAAATTACTTTAGGTTTAGTTGCTTCTATGTTTATAAATATAATTTTTTCAGCAGTAAAAATTATAGGTGACTTTGTTGGATATTCAACTGCCTTATCAATGGCAATGATGTTTGATCCAACTACAGGATCTCAAGAGGGTTTAATTTCTAAGCTTCTTTTTTGGATTGCATTGATGGTTTTTTTTCAAACAGGTATGTATGAAATGACAATAGTTATTTTGCTGAAAAGTTTTTCTATTATTCATTTAGGAACATTTGACATATTTTCATATGATGGAATTCAAATTGCAATTGATGAGATTAAAAGAATGTTTGCATTTGCATTTGCATTTGCATTACCACTTTTTTTTATAGGATTTATTATGGATGTTTATTATGGCTATGGTACAAAATCAATGCCAGCTTTTTCTCCATTTATAATTACTTTTCAGTTAAAATTTGGATTAATATTTCTTTTTTTAATTTTAGGAATGGAAGTATTTACTGAAACATTTACTAACTATTTTATAAGTAAATTTGAATAATTAAGGGTTAATTATGGCTGATGAAGAAGAAAAAACAGAAGAACCCACAGAGAAAAAACTCCAAGATGCAAAAAATCAAGGTAATGTTCCAAAATCAATGGAAGTTACTGGTGCAGCAATATTACTTTTCGGGTCAGTATATCTACTTTTCTTTTCATCTTTTTCTTTATTAGAAATAAAAAAATTAATGCTTTTTTCTTATGGCTTTATTGGTGAAGAGATGACAAGTACTGTATATACGTCTATTACCGTATATGTTGTTGTTACTTTGTTAAAAGCTTTAGCCCCACTGTTTATTTTGGTTTTACTACTTACTTTAATAATGAATTGGGCACAGTTTGGTTTTGTTGCTGCTCCATTGAAATTTGATTTACAAAAACTTGATCCAATAAAAGGTTTAAAAAATATTTTTGGATTAAAAAAGGCATTAGAAGCTTTAAAATTAACATTGAAGTTGACAATTATCATTACAGTAATGACACTACTATTTTTATTTACGAATAAACTTTTTTTGGCAATGATGAATCAAGAAACTATGGCAACAATTTCTACGATGATTGAATTAACTATATATTTTTTAGCAGCAATACTTTTTATTATAATTATTTTTGCTATAATAGATTTTTATTTTACACGATATTATTATACAAAATCTCTTAGAATGAGTAAACAAGAGATAAAAGATGAATTTAAAAATATGGAGGGAGATCCTCAAGTTAAGGGTAGAATTAGAAGAATTCAAATGAAAATGGCTATGCAAAGGATGATGAGTAATGTACCTGATGCTGATGTTGTAATCACAAACCCTACACACTATGCTGTGGCTATGAAATATGATAACACAAAAGACTCTGCACCTAAAGTTGTTGCAAAAGGAATAGATTTCTTAGCTATTAAAATAAAAGATATTGCAAAAGAGAATGATATACCTATTATTGAAAATCCTTCTCTTGCAAGAGCTCTTTATGACCAAATTGAAGCCGAGCAAGAAGTTCCAAGTGAGTTTTATAAAGCTTTAGCAGAAATTTTCTCATATGTATATGAGTTAAAAAATAGAAGGTAAATTTTGAAGTTTTTTTTAATTTTAGTTTTAAGTATTAATTTTTTATTTGCAAAAAAAGATTTTTATTATGGTTTTATTAACTCTTCAGGTAATCAAATAAGTGAACAAAGAAAGCAGGCTATAATTGATGGTTTTGATATTATTGATAATGCTAGAAATTTAGCAAAAGAGGGTAAAATAGATGAAGCATATGCCCAAATTAGTAGCTTTAAAAACACAAATAATATAAAAGTTTTGAAATCAGATACTGTAATTTTATATTCAGAATTAGCATTAAAAAAAGAGACTAAAAGAATAATTTTAAATGCAGCAAAAGACTTAGAAGATTCAATTAATTCATCATTAATAAATGAGTATGATTTAGCTAAAGCTTACTCTTTATTGGTTGAGTTAAAACTACAAACCAATAAGATTAATGATGCAAAATATTTTTCTAATATAATTATTAATAATTTTGATGATGAATTAACTAAAACTTACGGAAAAATATCTCTTGCAAAAGTATATAAATATCAAAGAAATTATTTTGCAGCCACTAAAACACTTTATGAAATATTAACAAAAACAAAAAATAAAGAAGTAGCAACAATTGTAGCTGACGAGCTATTTGATGTTTATATTTTAGATAATAAGTATGATGAAGCTAATGAGTTAATTTCTCAAGTTTTAAAAAATAATATAGAATTTTATGCAAATGATTCTTATTTAGCAAATTTAAAGGTTAATAAATTAATTAAAGCAGGAATGCCAGAGCATGCAACAGAAATTTTAAAAGAGTTATTATCAAGAACTACTAAAGATGAGTCAATTGAAGATTTTAAATATAAATTAGCTAATACTTATATGCTTATGTATGATAAAACAAACTATTATTTAGAAAAAGCAAAAGAGTTATATAAAGATATTATAAATGATTATCCAAATGGAATTTATTCAAGAAATGCCAAAATGTATTTAGATGAGATATTAATGAGACAAGGTTTTTTAAAGCCAGTTGTTGTAGCAAGTAAATATCAAAACTCCGAATCTATGGAGCAAAAGGCTTTATTACAAGAATTAATGAATTATAAAAGTGATAAAAAATTTGATTTAGTAATTAAAAGTAAAAAAGTATATAAAAAAATCTCAAATAGCATAGCACAAAGGTTTGGTTATGAATCAATAAATGCTATATTTGATGAGGTGAATATTGAAATGATTGAAGATTATTTAGCTCAAGATAAATGTTATGAATTAAATAATGTATTAAAAACAACAAGAAAAGAGACTTTAGAAAAAATTGCTCAAGATGAAACATTAAAAACAAAATTTTTTGAATGTTTAATAGAAGTGCCATATGAGAGAGCTTTTCTTTTACTAAAAGATACCTTCAATTCAAGTCGTGATGCAAATATATATTTATACCTAGAAAAAATGGCATTAGGTTTAAATTTAATTGATGAGGCTATTGATTTATCTTCAAAGGTAGAGATGGTTGATAATCAAAAAGTTTTAGAAAAAGAGTTTATGTACAAATATCAAATAGCAAAAAAGAAAAATGATGGAATTATGTTAGATAAATTTTTGTACTATGCAAAGTTTAATCCTCAATTTGTTACTTCAAATAGTAATAATCCTTTGATTATCGACTTTTATTATGATTTGTACTTATATCAACTAAAAAATAATGAAATGAATAATGCAAAAGAGACTTTAATTAAACTTAATAATAAGCAAAAAGAGTTTGAGGTTTACGTTTATTCTCCTTTTGTAGAGTTAGAATTGTCAAAATATGAGAAAGAAAAAAATAATAATCAAAAAGCTTTAGAATATTTATTAAATTCTTTAGAGAATGCAAGATTAATAAAACCAAATGATCAGGCAAAAATATATTATGAGATCTTTAAATCTTATGAACTACTTGGTAATAATACTAAAAAAGATGAATATTTGAATAAATGTAAAGAAGTTGAAAATACAAAAGATAGTTTTTATAAAAAAATGTGTGATGGCTTATAATGAATATTGATGATATTTTAAATAAAATTGACTCTTCTAACCTATCTATAGCATTTGGTCGTATAAAAAAAATATCAACTACTACTATTAACGCAACGGGTTTAGAAGTTGCAGTAGGTGATATTGTTAGAATAGAATCAGAACAGCATTTATATACAGTTTTAGGTATGGTAGCTTCGATTAATGATGATGATTTTACAATAGTTCCTTTCTCTTTTATTGATGGTTTTAGAATTCATGATAAAGTGTATTTACAAAAAGATGGTCTAAGTGTTAGTTGTGGTTATGGCTTATTGGGAAGGGTTGTAAATGCCTTAGGTGAACCAATTGATGGAAAAGGCAAAATTAGCGATATTGAAGATAACTCAGCAATTAACAAAGTATCAATGCCTGCTTTAGAAAGAGGAATAATAGACCAAAGGTTTTCAACAGGAGTTAAAGCAATAGATTCAATGTTAACTTCAGGAAAAGGGCAAAAAGTAGGTATATTCGCAGGTTCTGGAGTTGGTAAATCAACACTTATGGGAATGATTGTAAAAGGCTGTGAAGCTCAAATTAAAGTTGTAGCATTAATTGGTGAAAGGGGTAGAGAAATTCCTGAGTTCATTCATTATAACTTAAATAATGATTTAGAAAATACAGTTATAATCGCTGCAACTAGTGATGAATCAGCATTGATGAGAAAATATGGTGCCTTTACAGCTATGGCAATTGCAGAATTTTTTAGAGACAAAGGACATGATGTTTTATTAATGATGGATTCTGTAACAAGATTTGCCATGGCTCAAAGAGAGATAGGTTTAAGTACAGGAGAGCCCCCTGTTTCAAGAGGTTATCCACCTTCTGTTTTTGCACTATTACCTCAATTGATGGAAAGAGCAGGTAATAATGCAAGGGGTTCTATTACTGCATTTTTTACAGTTTTAGTAGATGGTGATGATATGAATGACCCGATTGCAGATCAAAGTAGATCTATTTTAGATGGACATATTGTTTTAACAAGGGAGTTAACAGAACAAGGTTTTTATCCTCCAATTAATCTATTAAAGTCTGCATCTAGGGTAATGGATAAGGTAGTTGATAAAGAGCATTATAATGGCTTTTTAAAGTTAAAAAGAGTATTATCTTTAATAAAAGAGAATGAAGTGTTAGTTAGGGTTGGTGCATATAAATCAGGTATGGACCCTGAATTAGATAATGCAATGGCAAGAAAAGAAAAAATAAGAGAGTTCTTAACTCAAGGTACAAGTGAACAATACGATTATAATCAAATCGTATCTATGTTTAAAAAGGTATTACAATGATTACTCAAACAGAACAAACACTATATAGATTGAGTATGCTAGATGCTGCTCAGGAAAAAATCAGTTATCAAATGAGTACAGGAAAAAAACTTCAAAATGGAAGTGATGATTCTGAACTATATGCAAGACAACTTTATGTTGATGATAAAATAAGAATGTATGAAGGCTTAGAAACTCAAATCCAAAAGACGAATGCACAAAATAATGTTGCAGATTCAACAATTGGAGAGATAAAGAGTATTTTAGAGTTTGTTAAATCAGAAATGATAAAAGCAAATACTTCAACAACTACAGATGAAGGCTTAAAAGCAATTGCAGTAAATGTTGAAGGAATGAAGCAAAACTTGTTAGATTTAGCAAATACTCAAATTGAAGGTGAATATCTATTTGCTGGATCTGATTCATCAATTAGACCTTTTAGTGAAGATAGTTCAGGTAAGGTAAATTATGATGGAGATAATCAATTAAGAAAAGTAGCAGTAGAAGATGGCTCTTATAGGCAAAGAGGTGTTAATGGGTATGATGTGATGTATTACCCAACTTCTACAGCATATAAAGGTGAAGAATTAACATTCACTGCTGATAGTAAGATATTTGATGAGCAAGGAATGCAATGGAAATTAAATGGATCAAATGATACTTTAGAACAATATGATTTTGATGGCAATTTAACAGTAAATCAAATTACAGGTGTTGTTGGGGATGGAAATTCACCTGAGACATTTACAGCAATAGCCCCAGTTGATGATGGTACAAAACTTATTGCTAAGACAAGTATTTTTGATGTTATTGATACGGTTGTTAACTCATTAAATAAAGTTGATTCTAATGGAAATCCAATTAGTGAAGAAGATGCAAAAGCAGGAATTTCAAAAGGTGTTGATGATATTGGAGATGCTTATGATGGTGTTAATGTTGCCCATGCAGATTTAGGTGGAAGAAATAGAGTTTTTGAAGTATCTTTAGAAAGAGTTAGTTCAAAATTAACTCAATTTAATGTGTTATCAACTGAAATAGGAGCTGCAGATTTATCAAAAGTTGCTATTGAAGCTAAAGCTTTAGAATTAACTTATACAGCGCTTTATTCAACTATTAATAGAACAAGCCAACTATCGTTAGTTAATTTTATTAGATAATAAAAGTCTTAAATGAATATAAGAAGATTCTTTTCTAAAGATTTATTTGTTGTTGCAATTTTTGTAGCAATATTAATGATTATTATAGTCCCTTTACCTAAGGGACTTTTAGATTTCTTTTTAACGATCTCTTTATCATTATCTTTATTGATTTTATTAATATCTTTATATATTCAAAAACCTTCTGATTTAACAACTTTTCCAACTTTAATTCTTATTTTAGCATTATTTAGGTTATCTTTGAATATTGCTACAACTAGGTCGATATTGAGTGAGGGGCATAATGGACCTGATGCAGTTAGTTCTATAATCTCAGCATTTGGTGAGTTCGTAGTTGGTGGAAATATGGTAATTGGTATTATAGTTTTTATTATTCTAGTACTTATTAACTTTATGGTTGTAACAAAAGGTGCCACAAGGGTTGCAGAAGTTACAGCAAGATTTACTCTTGATTCTATGCCTGGTAAACAAATGGCTATTGATGCAGATTTAAATGCAGGATTTATTGATGATGTTGAGGCTCAAGAGAGAAGAAAAGCATTAATTACTGAAGCGAGCTTTTATGGAGCAATGGATGGATCTGCGAAGTTTGTAAAAGGTGATGCCGTAGCTGGTATTATAATTACATTAGTAAATTTAATTGGTGGTCTATTAATTGGTTTATTTCAGCATGATATGAGTGTTGCTCAATCGGGAGAAATCTACACGATTTTAACAATTGGTGATGGATTAGTAGCACAAATTCCAGCGTTAATTCTATCAACTGCAACTGCAATTATTATTACTCGTTCAAATATGGATGAAGATAAATTTGCAAATCAATCTATTACTCAATTAATAAAAGATAGTAAGTCTTTACTACTTGTTGGTATAGGTATGGTGTTGTTTGGTTTTGTTCCAGGTTTCCCAACAGGTATATTAATCGTTATGGGATTAATGATGATGTTTACAGGATATGTAATCAGTATGATTGACAGTAATCAGGAAAACTCTATCACTAGATTTTTTAATCCTCCTGAGAAAAAACCAGAAATAAAAGAAGATATTGAAACTTTAAAAGATAGAAAAAAACAAGTTGTAGAAAACAATGAATCTAAAAATCTTGAAACAATTATGAAACTTGAGGTTTTAGAGTTAAAATTAGGTGTAAGACTTTTAAAACTTGTTCAAGGTAATTCTGAGTTACTAGATAAAATAAGAGCAATTAGAAAAACAATAGCTAGTGAGTTAGGGTTTGTTATCCCTCAAATTAGAATATCAGATGATGCAAACCTAGGTCCTAATGAGTATCAATTATATTTAAAAAGAATTCCTTTGGTAAAAGGAAAAGTTGAAGTTGATAAATTCTTAGCAATGGGTGGATTAGGAAATGAGAAATTAAAAGGCTTAAAAGTTAAAGAACCAGTATTTAATTTAGATGCAACTTGGATTGATGAATCAATGAAAGAAGAAGCTTTAATGAAAGGTTTTACTGTAGTTGATGCTCCAACTATTATTTCAACTCATATCTCAGAAATAATTAAAAAACATGCCGAAGATATTATTACTAGACAAGATATAGTTGATATTATAGAAAGATTGAAAAAAGATTTCCCTATTGTTATAGAAGAGGCTATGAAATTAACTTCATATGGATCTTTATTAAAAGTTTGTAAAGACTTATTACATGAAAAAATTCCTATTGTAGATATGCTTACAATTATAGAAGCCGTTGCTGATATAGCAGAATTTACAAAGGCTCCTGATGTACTTTTAGAACATGTAAGATCAAAGCTTTATAGGTTAATTACACAAAAATTTAAAGACACAGATGGAATATTACACATCGTTACTATTAAACCTGAGTTAGAACAGCAATTTATAGGTAAACTTCAAGATCAACATGGTGTTTCTCAATTGATGCTTTCAATTGCAGAAATAAATAATTTAGTAACAAGTACTAAAAAACTTTTAGATGAAGTTGAATCAAAGGGACTAAATAAAGTTGCAATGGTAGTAGATCCAAGTCTAAGAAAACGAATCTCTGAGATTTATGAAAAATTTGGATTGCAAGTTGCTGTTTTATCTCATGCAGAATTAGATTCTAAAGCAAACTTCTCTATTGAAGGAACGTTAGAGTTTTAATTATGTTAAATAGAGTTTTCTTTTTACTATTTTTTGTAAACATTTTGTATGCAAATATTGATTTACAACTACCTTCAAAAGCTATATTAAATGAACCTTTTAAATTTAGTATAGAAATAAACGGAAATAATATAGAGTTTCCTAGTGATATTAATATAGATGGTAATTCACCTCAAAACTTAGGAACTTCAACTTCAACAACAGTTTTAAATGGAAAAATAGCAAAAAAAATAAAAAAAACATATATGTTTTTCCCTAAGAGTGACTTTACTTTTCCTTCTTTAAAATTTATTATTGATGGAAAAGAATACCACACTCAAAAAAAAGAATTTATATTAGAAAAACCTTCTAAAACTAAATCAGATTTATTTGATTTAGAAATAAAAACTTCTAAAAATGATTTATATATAGGTGAAAATTTTATTTTAACAATTCTTTTTAAGCGTAAAAAAGATTTACAAATTATAGATTTATCTTTTAATAAAACAGATTTTAAAGATTTTTGGTTTAAACAATTAGATGAAAATGAAACTTATGAAGTTGATAATTATATTGTTCAAGAACTTAAATTTTTAATGATTCCTTTAAAAGAAGGAGATTTAAAACTAGAGCCTTTAGGTATATCAGCTCAAATATTAGATGTCAATAGTAGATTCTCTTTTTCGAATATTGCAAAAGAAATCAAAGTTTATTCAAATGAATTATCACTAAATGTTAGAAAACTACCTGATAATATAAAATTAATAGGTGATTTTAAAATTGAAACAACTATAGATAAGGATTTTTTAAAAAAAGGTGAAGCAGTTTCATATAAAGTTAAGATAACAGGAACTGGAAATATTTCTGATATTCCTGATTTAAAACTTGATATAAAAAATGCAACTATGTATGAAAATAAACCTAAAATAGAGACTAAGGTTTCAGATAATGATTTAGTTGGAAGTTATGAAAAAGTATTTTCTATAATTCCTAATGAATCTATTACAATTCCATCAATTAAATTAGGTTTTTTTAATAAGAATGAGAATAGATTATTAGAACTTTCATCTAAAGAGTATAAAATAAATGTAGAGAATAGTTCTAATAATTTAACTAATAAAAATGAGTTAGTAAAAAAAGAAGATATTTCAAATACAAAAACTACTGTTATTGTAGAGAAAAATAGTCTATTTGAAAATATAGTATATTTTATTTTGGGAATTGTATTTACATTAATTACAATTATTATATATTTCTATTTTATTAATCAAAAAAGAAAAAAAGAGGTGTATAATACACCACTAATAAAAAAAGTAAAAAAAGCAAAAAGTAAAAAAGAGCTTTTAAAAGTATTAGCGATATATATTAATATTGATAAGAACTTAGATGAATTACTTTTCAAATTAGAAATAACAAATAATGTTAAAGTTATAAAAAAAGAGATAATTAAAGAGATAATTAAATTAAAATTATAAGGATAAAAAATGATAAAAAAAAGTTTTTGGATATCTTTATTTATAGGATGTTTAGCATATTCTAGTGAATATTATTCTAAACTAATGCCCTATGAAAATTATAGTATAAAATCAGCAGTATCAGGAAAAGTTATTTATGCAAATACGCAGATAGAAGGTTTTAGTGCTAAAAATTCAACTATTATAAAAATAGATTCTAAATTAAATGAAATTGAGTTAGAACAAAATAGAAAAAAACTTGCAAGTTTAAATGAAATGATAAAAATTGAGAATTTAAATTATGAAAGATTAAATAAAGTATCTTCTAAATCAAAGTTTGAAAAGGATTCTCAAAAGTTAAAAGCGATTAATTATGAAACTCAAAGAGCAGATTTAATTATTAGAATTGAAACTTTGAAAGATACAATTAAAAATAAAAAATTAGTTGAAAAATCAAACTATATTTTTAATATAGCTGTAAAAGAAGGAGATTATGTAAACCCTGGAACTTTACTATATGAAGCGAAAGATTTAACTAAAGGAAAATTGGAAATATTTGTTCCAATTGAAGATATAGAATCAATAAAAAATAAAAAAATATATATTGATGGAAAAGAGAGTAATGTTGAAATTAGTAAAATTTATGATGTAGCAGACTCAACTCATATCTCTTCATATAAAGTTGAATTAATTTTAAAAAATGTAGAGAAATTTTCAAGGTTAGTAAAAATTGAGTTCAAATAATAATGTAGCATGTCCAATGGATTGCTATGATACATGTCAAGCAGAATATTCAGATGGTTTAGTAAAAGGTTCAAAAAACAATAGAGTTACAAATGGAAAACTATGTGTTAATTTTGCATCTCTTTTAAAGCAAGAGTATTTACAGACAGCAAAGTATAATAGTGAAGATATTTCTTTAGAACAAGGTTTAGAAATATTAGTTGATAAACTAAAAAATACAGAAGCTTCAAGAACACTATTTTATAAAGGAAGTGGAAATTTAGGTGTAATGCAAAGTGCTTCTAAAAATTTCTTTTCTCAATATGGAAGTGTTTTAACAAAGGGAAGTTTATGTGATGGTGGAGGAAGTGCTGGTATTGAAGCAGGACGAGGAAGTGTACAAAATCCACCAATCCAAGATTTAATTGATAGTGATGTGATTATTGTTTGGGGTAGAAACTTTTCAGTTACTTCACCTCATATATATAATTTAGTAAAAGATAAAACTTTTATTACAATTGATCCTATAAAAACAGATATAGCTAAGAAATCAGAACTACACTTACAATTAAATCCAAAAACTGATCATGAATTAGCTTTGATGCTTACTAGAGTAACATATATGAATAGGCTTGATGATGAAGAGTATTTAGAAGAGAATACTGAAGGTAATGATTGGTTCTTTGATATTTGTAAAAATAGACCCTTAGTTTCATACGAAGTTACAACTGGAGTTGAGTTAAATGATGTATATAAACTATTTGATATTATTGAAGATAAAACAGTATCTATAGTTTTAGGTTTAGGAGTTCAGAAATACTTTGAAGGTGCTCAAATAACTAGATGTATTGATTCTTTTGCAACATTTGTAGGAATTCATAAACAAGATTGTGGAGGAGTTTGGTATTTAAGTGACTCAAATTATGCTTATGAAAAACAGTTTGAATATAAAGGAAAAAACAAAAAAGTTGCTATTCCAACTGTTGATTTTTCACATTATGATTTAGTATTTATCCAAGGAGCTAATCCAGTAGTAAGTGCTCCTAATACAAAATTTGTGAAAGAGGGACTTGAAAAAACTTTTGTAGTATATTTTGGGACTACTTTTAATGATACTTGTGAATATGCAGATTTAATAATTCCATCAACTGAATTTTTATCAAAAGATGATGTTCGTCTTTCATATGGACATGAGTATATTGCTATTTCAAATAAAGTTAAAGAAGCTTCTTATAATAGTATTAGTGAATATGATTTAGCAAATTATTTAATAAAAGAGTTTAATTTTGAATCTTTAAAAGATAAAGATGAGATATTAAATTACTATATAGAAAATAAAGTAGAGTATGAAAAGTTTGAAACATTTGAGTTTATAGAAGATGTTGAAATAGAGCCTCTTTATAAAAATAAAACTCAAGAGAATTTTTATTTAATAACTGCAAAAAATAAATTATCATTAAATTCTCAATTTGAAATTGATAATAATGTATATTTAAATAGTGCTACAAATTTTAAAGATGATGATAAAGTTAAAATTAGTTCACCTTATGGAAGTGCTATTTTTAATGTAAAAATTAATGATGATATAAAAGATAACTGTGCGTTCTTTTTTGCCGGAAATAGATTTGTAAACTATTTGACTCCAAATAAAGATGATGAAGATACTTTCTCTGCTATGTATCAAGAGGTTTTAATAGAAATTGAATTATGTTGAATTATTTAAAACACATAAGGTTGTAAGAGATTTATCTTTTGTTCAACTAATTGCATATTTTGGAGCTTGGTTTTCAAATGTTGCTATATATACTCTTTTAGTACAAATTGGCTCAACTGAATTAGCTATTTCAGTAGTTACAGCTATGCACTTTTTGCCAGCTGTTTTAATAGCACCACTTTCAGGTGCTATTATAGACAGATTTAAAATAAAACCATTAATGTTAACTCTTATTGCTACAGAGTTTATTATGACTCTGTTATTTTTAACAATTGATTCAAAAGATGAAATATTGCTTTTAATGATTTTTATTTTTATAAGAATGAGTGCAGCTTCAATGTTTTTTTCAACGGAGATGTCTTTACTTGCAAAACTTTTAAAGGGTCCCGCTTTACAAAAAGCAAATGAATTACACTCAATAATTTGGTCTTTTAGTTACGCTGCAGGAATGGCTATTAGTGGAATTGTAGTAAATATAGTTGGTGTAAAAACAGCATTTATAATAGATTCTTTATTTTTTGTATGTGCATTTATATTATTTTATTCAATTAATTTTGATGTAAAAGTTTCAAATCATAGTGAAAAAATATTAAGTTTAATAAAAGGTGGTTTTTACTATTTAAAAAACAATAAAATCATTTTACATTTAATCTTATTACATTCTAGTGTTGGATTAACGACTTTTGATGCTTTGATTACAATTTTAGCAAAAAATGAGTATGCTTTAATTATCGCTGTTCCTCTTTCAATTGGTATTTCAAATGCAATTAGAGCAGTTGCATTGATGATAGGTCCTTTAATTTTAAGTAAATATGTAAATAAACATAATTTACATTACCTATTATTTTTTCAAGGTGTAACAATTATTTTTTGGTCACTAGTTCAAGAGAGTTTTTATATTTCACTAGTAGCTTTATTTTTCGTTGGTTTATCAACTACAACATTATGGTCATTAACTTATGCTTTAATTCAAGAAAAAACAGATGAAAAATATTTAGGTAGAGTAATATCATACAATGATATGATTTTCATGCTTGTATGTACTTTGATAACTCTATTTATAGGTTTAATGACAACTTTAGCAACACTAGATATAATTACTGCAATATTGGGCTTAGGCTTTATTATATTTGCTTATTATTATAGTAGGATTTTAAAATGGATATGAATGAAAAAGTTTTTTTACTTGCAGTTTTAAAAAAACACAGTGATGAAACACTAAATGATATTGTTGTAAAGTTAGAAGGAAATGGCTTATTTTCATTAAAAGATGGTAAAAAAATATTGAAGAATTTAAAAAAAGAGCAATATTTAAATGATACATATCTAACTTTAAAGGGTGAAGTTACTGCAAAGAAAGTTGAGTTAGAGTTTAAAATTTAACTTTTAGAAACAAACTTTTAATTTTCCTAAAATATACTATTTAAAACTTTTTTCACTACACTTCTTTAGATATAATTTATTATAGTTAAAAGAAAAAAATAGGGAAAAAAATGATTTTAGATTATAAAAACATTGATGATTTAAATAGATATAAAATTATGTCAGGAACAGTTATTCCAAGACCGATTGCTTGGATTGTTACAGAAGAAAATGGAGTTTTAAATTGTGCTCCATTCTCATACTTTATTCCAATTTCATCAAATCCAGCTTTAGTGTTAGTAGCCATTGGTAAAAAAGATGATGGATCTCCAAAAGACTCACTAGCAAATATTTTAAAAACAAAAAAAGCTACTATTTGTTTTGCAAAAAAAGAAGATGCAGCATTAGTTCAAAAGTGTGCAACTCCATTAGCAAAAGATGAAAGCGAAGTTGAAAAATTTGAGATTGAAGTAAAAAGAGAATTAGAGGATTACCCTCCAATGATTGCAAATACACAAAGTGCACTATTTTGTGAATATTATGATACATATGAGATTCCTGGTGACACTACACCTGTAATATTAGAAGTAAAACAACAATTTATAGAAGATGATAAAATCAATGAGAGAAATCATGTATTTATAGATAATATTGGAAGATGTGGAGTTACTTTTAAAGCTTTAGTTGATTTATAACTTTTGAAAGTATAGAGTTTATAACTCTATACTTTAATTTTTTGTATTTTATTCTACAATTTGATGTAATTTAGAGCATTTAGTTAAGAATGTGTCCATACCACACATATCATTATAGATATCATCAAATGAATGAAAGTGTGCATCATAAACATATACAAAAATTTCATCACCTTTTTGTACAAAGTTTTTCTTTCCAAAATCTGCATAAGCAGTTGCACCTGCAGCTATTAAAATACCTTTTGCATCATCAGCTGCAACTTTTAAAAATTGAGTTAATTCTTCAAGGGGACCTTGATCAACTTGGGTATTAAGTTTATTAATCATCCAATCTTTTAATTGTCCAAAGAAGTAGCTATATGATTTAACAGCACTTGTTGTACCATAGTCATGTACAATACCATTTCTTTTAATAAATGATGCAATATGGTATTTACTTAATACTCCATTTTCCGTGAAATTATCAATCTCTATTATTTCTTGTGAGATACCTTTTGTATTAGGACCCCAATTTTTTTTAGTACTAAGTTTATTTCCATCTTGAATTCTGATTGAAAAATCATTAAAGGCACTAAAATATTTAGGAATAATATCTTTGACTTTACCATCTTCATAAACAAAGTCACAAATTAGTGCTACTTCAGCTTCAACTTGAAGGTTATCACCTTCTCTACCATGAGTAAGTATTTTCTCATCACATATTGGATACGTACCTAAGAAACTATCATGTCCTTTTATATAAAAAGGGAACATTCCTTTTGGAGCATCTTTTTCTTCTGTTTTAATTACAGCAAACTCATCTGCCTCACCAGCTTCTCCTAGATGGTTAGCAAAATTTCCTGCAACTGCAAATCCTAAGTAATCTTTTAAATCGTCAATTAACATATATTATTCCTATTTCTAATGTTGGAGGAAATATATCATTAATAACATCTTATCAAAGTCAAAATTGAAAAATAGTTTTTATGTATAAGGAAGATTTTAGAAAAGAGGGAAGATAAGTTACAAAAGGCAAAGAGCCTTTTGTAATGAAAGAAAACTATTAAATAGTTCTCCATTTAGCTGGTCCTGTAGTGTGAATTGAAACACCTTCAGTGTCAACAGCAACAGTAACTGGCATATCTTTTACTTCAAACTCGTAAATTGCTTCCATTCCCATCTCTTCAAATGCTAATACTTTTGCATCTTTAATTGATTGAGAAATTAAGTAAGCAGCTCCTCCTGTTGCAATTAAGTACATAGATTTGTACTCTTTAATTAAATCAATTGTTGGTTGCTTTCTTTCAGCTTTACCAATCATACCCATGATTCCAATTTCCATCATGTCTTTAGTAAATTTATCCATTCTAGTAGATGTAGTTGGTCCTGCAGGTCCTACTTTTTCGTCTCTTACGGGATCAACTGGTCCAACATAGTAAATAAATCTATCTTTTAAATCAACACCATTTGGAAGTGGTTTACCAGCATTTTTGTACTCAACTATTTTTTTATGAGCTGCATCTCTTGCTGTTAAGATTTTTCCTGATAATAGTAAAGTATCACCTGATTTAAATTGAGATAAGTTCTCTTTTGTTAAATCTTCAATGTTAACTCTTTTAATAGTATCCATTGGTAATTCAATATCTGGCCAAATATCTAAAGAAGGTTTTTCAAATTTAGCTGGACCATTTCCATCTAATTCAAAGTGAATGTGTCTAGTTGCTGCACAGTTAGGAATCATAGCAACAGGTAAAGATGCTGCGTGACATGGGTAATCTAAAATTTTAACATCAACAACAGTAGTTAATCCACCAAGTCCTTGAGCTCCAATTCCAATTTTATTGATATCTTCATAAAGTCTTAATCTAAGTTCTTCAAGTGCGTTTTGAGGACCTCTCTCTTTTAATTCATGAATATCAACGTGACCCATTAAAGCTTCTTTAGCTAATAGCATTGATTTTTCTGGATTACCACCAATACCAATACCCAAAATACCTGGAGGACACCATCCTGCTCCCATTTCTCTTACATTTGCCATAACCCAATCATAGATTGAATCAGATGGATTTAATACTGCAAATTTAGATTTATTCTCGCTTCCTCCACCTTTAGCAGCAACTGTAATATCTAATTTATCAGATTCAGAATCAACTGAGAAGTGAATAACTGCTGGAGTATTATCTTTAGTATTTTTTCTCTCACCTGCTGGGTCTGAAACGACTGAGAATCTTAAAGTATTATCAGGATCAGTATAACCTTTAGCAACACCTGCATTTAATACATCTTCTAATTGTTTAGAAATATCAAGCTTAGCTTTTAGTCCTAATTTTACGAAGATGTTAACACTTCCTGTATCTTGACATAAAGGTCTATGTCCCATTGCACACATTTTAGAGTTAATTAAAATTTGTCCAATTGCATTTTTAGCTGATTCAGATTGCTCTTTTTCATATGCTTCTACCATACTTTTTACAAAGTCTTCTGGATGATAAAAAGAAATATATTGACATGCTGATGCTATACTATCTACTATATCTTGTTCTGTAATTACGCTCATTTTTTCCCTTTTGCTTAGAAATTTAAATATTATACCAATGTAGCAATGAAAATCATCTTTTTTGATACTGTTTGGAATAATTATTTAAAAAAATGTTTAGTTTTGAAATATATATTTGAAGTTTTAAAAAATGTCAAAATTAAGGCAAGATGCCTTAATTTCTAAAATATTATGAGAAGAATCTTGTAGTTACTTCATCCATTAATTTTGCACCAGAGAAGTGTGCTCTTTGAACTAATTCCCAGAAATATCTGTAAGTAGCTCTATCATGTAACTCACCATCGTATTGGATTGGTCCCCACTCAGCATCTTGTGCTAATAATAAAATATTTTGAGCAGCTTCTAATTCAGTAAAATCTGGTTTCATAGCATCAACGATTGCTTGTACTTGTGTTGGGTAAATTGACCACATTCTCATGAATCCGAACTCATTTCTAGCTCTTTCAGCATCTTTATAAGTTTGGTATGGGTTTTTAAGATCTAATGTTACGTTGTGTGCTGGAATAACATGGTTTTGAATAGCTGCTTGAGCAACTCTTGCTTTAGCTGCACCAATTAATCTATGATCAAATTGACCAGGAGATCTCATGTTAATTGCTGGAATTGCACCTTGGTAACCAGAAACAAAGTCCATTAAACCAAAGTCTAATACTTGTAACCATGGTAAAGTTGCAGTTTTTTCTACATCTTGTAATGCACCATGAGTTTCAATTAAGATATGAATTGGAATTTCTCTTGAAATACCAGCTTCTTTAGCAACTTTTTGAATATATTCAATTTGAGTTTTTGCATCTTCATAACAAGTTGATTTTGGCAATGTAATGTATGCTAACTTTTCACCAGCACCTGGTACTAAGATATCAACATCTTGTCTCCAATCTGGGTGAGAGAAATCGTGGATTCTTGTTCCAGCCATACCATATGGATTAGCATCAGAGTTAACAACTCTAACAATCATTTCAGCATGTTCTACTTCTTTACCAGTTTCTGCACCATCTTCACAGTCACAAGTAATATCAAAAACAGGTCCAAGTTTCTTTTGCATTTCGAAACCTTTTAAGATTAGCTTCTCACTACCTGCAAAGTGCTCACAAGTTGGAATAATTGGTAAAGATTTACCAGATTCAAATAATGCTTGATTTGGGTGTGTCATATTTTTATCCTTTTAATTAAATTTAATTTATTTTTGTGTTTTTTTCTTTGGAATGATTACTGTGTAATCTAAATCAAGTACTACATTTTTTAAGTACTTACCATCTTCACCTTTTGGATTCTCAATTTCAGAAGATTTCTGATTTTTAACAGCAATCGTTCTTAATCTTAATAATCCAATATCATCTCTTTTATGATCAATCGTATCTAAAACCTCAGTATATGCATAGATTGTATCTCCTGCATAAGTTGGGTTCGCATGAGCACCAGAGTTAATTGCATACATCCATTGCGCGTTTTGTAAACCGTTAAATGAAATTGCTCTTGCAATTGAAATTACAATCCCACCATACATTAATCTCTCTCCCATTGGAGTAGATTTCATCATGTGGTCGTTGAAGTGTACCTTAGCATTGTTTTGGTATAACTTAGTTGCTAAAGTATGGTCACTATCATCAATAGTAATACCTTCTGGGTGGTTTAATCTCTCACCTTTTACATAATCTTCAAAGAAGAATTTTCCACCAGTTGCATCTGTATCAACACATTTAACTACTGGAATATTAATCTCTTCAGTTATAGGAGTAGATTCTGCAAAAGTAGGAACTTCGTTCATACCTGTAGAAGTCTCTTTATCTTTTTTATGAACCATAACCCATCTTTTGAAGTTTAATACTTCATCACCATTTTGGTTAACACCAATAGAGTGAACATATACAACCCCTGATTTACCATTAGAGTTCTCTTTTAATCCAATAACCGTTGAAGTCATAGATACAGTATTACCTGTATATACTGGATTAGGGAAAGAAATTTCTGCATAACCTAAGTTAGCAATGGCATTTAAAGAGATGTCTTGAACTGACTTACCAAAAGTTAAGTGAAAGTTTAAAACATCATCAATTGGTCTTTTATCATATCCCATCTCATTTGCAATAACATCTGAAGAGTGTAATGCAAATCTAGAACCTGTAAAAGCGATGTATAAAGATACATCACCTTCACTAATTGTTCTAGGAAGTGGGTGAATGATTTTTTGACCTATTGAAAAATCTTCAAAAAAGTTACCCATATTAATTTTTGACACCTTTGTCTCCTTATTTACCAAATAGGTTTTGACCTAATGATTTATATGTTTCATATAATGTAATCATTTTAGTCGCCCATTTAATTTTTGAACCATCAACAAG
Organism: Malaciobacter pacificus; assembly: GCF_004214795.1. Taxonomy (NCBI): domain Bacteria; kingdom Pseudomonadati; phylum Campylobacterota; class Epsilonproteobacteria; order Campylobacterales; family Arcobacteraceae; genus Malaciobacter; species Malaciobacter pacificus. Next base: position 2,025,523 of record NZ_CP035928.1, on the reverse strand, counting down.
TTTATCATTGTACATGATAACTTCTTTACCTTCTTTTTTAGCTGCTTCCCAAGCTTTAATCATTCCTTCGAACATTTCAACTTCAGCTTGTTTTGGAGTAAAGATATCATTGATATATTCAATTTGAACTGGGTGGATTAGTGATTTACCATCGAATCCTAAGTTAAATGCATCTTTAGTTGAATCTTCACACGCAAACTCATCTTTAACATCAAAGTGAGGACCATCAATTACAGTTTTACCATATGCTTTAGAAGCAAGCGCAATTTGCGATAGGTAGTTAAACATTGCTTTTGAACCTTTTTTAATATCAATTTGAAGTCTGTTAGCTAATTTATTTGAACCAACTACAACAACTTCAACCTTAGCTGATGCTGCACAGATTTCTTGAATATTTAAAACTGATAATGGTGTTTCAATCATGATCATTAAAGACAATGCTGGGTTAATTTCATTTAATAATTTCTCTGCTTCTAAAACTTGCTCTGCAGTTTCAATTTTAGAGAATAGTAAAGCATCAACTTCAATCTCTTTAGCTAATTCTAAATCTTTTGCTAAATCTTCACTTCCTAAGTTATTGATTCTTAGAACTCTTTCAGACTCACCAAATTTTGCACCTTCTTCTTTGTATACTTCTTTTACTGTTGCTCTACCTTCTTCTCTTTTTTCTGGTAAAATAGCCTCTAAATCAAAGATAACAGAATCAGCTAATACTGATTTTGCTTTTAATACATTTGCTTTATTATATGCTGGTACAAATAACATAGATCTTCTTGCTTTGTACTCAATAATCTCTTCACCTGTTTCTTGTGCATGGTATTGTTCATGTAATTGTTTTACTAATTGCTTTCTTAAAACTTTACCATTTTTAGTTCTTGGATAATCTTTCATTCCAAAGATCTCTTTTGGTGCTTTATATTTTGCTAAATTAGCTTGAGAGAAGGCTAGAATTTCATCAAGTCTCTCTTGAGATAATTCTTCATGTCCAATAACAGCAATAGCAACAATTACTTTATCTTTTCCAAGTTCTAATCCAAATGCAACACAATCAGCTACATCATCGTGAGTTTTTACAACTCTTTCGATTTCATGAGGCGAAACTCTAAATCCAAATGTATTAATAATATCATCTTTTCTTCCGATAAACCAAATATATCCATCTTCATCTTTTTTAGCATAATCACCTGTAAAGAAGTATCCGTCGTGTCTAGCTTTTTGAGTTTCCTCTTCTAATTGCCAGTACTCTAAGAATAAACCTGGATCATCTTCACCGATACAAATCATACCTTCTGTTCCATCTTCAACTTCTTCTAAAGTATCAGGGTCAAGTAATTTTACAGTGTGTCCTGGTTGAACAAATCCTGCACTTCCAGGTCTAATTGGATTGTTTTTAGAATGTGAAATATAGTAAGAACACTCAGACATACCAATTGCTTCAAAGATATCTTGATCAAATCTATCTCTCCATAAACCTAACATTTCATCAGATAAATGCTCACCAGCAGACATACAATATCTCAATGATGGACAATCTTTAATAGTGAAATCAGTTTTTTGGATGATTTGTCTATAAATTGTTGGAACTCCAATGAAAATTGTACATTGGTGTTTTTTAATTAAATCAATCCAAGTTGATGCATCATTTGCACCTTCATAAGCAATAACTGTGTGTCCATTGTATAATGGATCCATAAGTGCTGAACCTAATACATATGTCCAGTTAAATTTTCCAGAGTGCATGATTCTATCATTCTCTTTAAAATCAAACCAGTACTCAGTTGCTGGAGTTCTACCAACAAGTGACCTATGTGAATGTAAAACACCCTTTGGATAACCAGTTGTTCCAGATGTATAAACTAAATATGCAGGCTCACCTGATTTAGATTTATAGTGATTTGGAGTAGTATCAGTATTTGCAAGAATTTCATTTAAAGCATAAACATTGATACCTTTTGGTTTTTTTAATCCATCAACATTATCACAAGCAGCAACAATAATTGTTTTTAAATTATCACAATTTTCTAAGTAAGGAACTAAGTTTTCATACATAGTTGCAGACATAACAATTGCACTTGCTTGAGAATCTTCTGCTAAGTACTTAACTTCAGAACCAGATAATAAAGTTGAAGTAGGTACAGCAATAATACCTGCTTTAATAGCTCCAAAGAAAGAAATAGGGTATGCTAGTGAGTTTTTTAAACAAACTAATACTCTATCTCTTGGCTCTAATCCAAGACCTGTAAGGAAATTACAAACTTGATCAGATTTTTGTGCTAAATCTTTATATGTAATCTCATCAGTACCTAATTTGTCATCTTCGATAACCATTGCAATATTGTCTTCATTTTTTGTTCCAACATGTGCAGATGTACAAGCGACACCAATATTTAAAAATTCAGGTACTTCAATAGTAATATTTTCACTCATAATAAAATCTCCTTACAAATTACAGTTGACCATATGGCCAGTTTTCTTTAAATGTATGTATTGGCATTTTGTTTAATACAGATAATGCAAATAATTCATCCTCTTTTGGTAATGCTCTTAAAGCATACGCTCTTAATAAGTTTTGTAAAGATTTACCAAACATTGGTGGATCTAACATCTCACCTTCATATCTAATAGCACCAGATAATAATGCATCTGCTTCTAATGCAGCTTTTAAGATAGCAACATCTTTTGCAATTTCATTTGGTGATGGAGTAAATGCAACTTTACATACATTAATATGGTTTGGAGTAATAACTTGTTTACCAGTTAATCCCATTGCATACTCTCTTTGTGCATGAGAATAAACAGCTCTTGAAGCTTCATCACCATGTAAATCTAACCATCTTCTAATATCTTTTTTCTCAACACAAGAATCTGGTAATGAGTGTGGTGTTAACATAACTTCAACTCCACCAATAACCCCAGTTCCTTTAACTCTTGCTTCCATTGTTAACATATTAAAGAAAGTCTCTAACTCATCAATCCAACCCTTTGGAGTGATTTTATATGCCATTGCTTTTGAAAAATCGTGAATACCAAATACAATATGTTTAACAGTTGAGTGATCCATTAATCTATCAGCAATTTGTAACGATTTTGGGTGCTCAACGATTGGTTGAATTGTTAAGTTTGAACCAATTGAAACTAACCATGAAGATAAATCTCTAATTTCTGCAGAACCGTAAACTTCCCCAGCTTTTGCTAAAACAATTACATCAATGTATTTGTGAATTTGTTTTAACATTTTTAAATCTTCTTCGTACTCTTCTGTTCTAAATGGGTTAATTCTAACAGCTATTTGGAAATTTCTTTCTGGAAACTTTGGTAACTCTTGGATTAATAACTCTCTAGACATAGCTTTTTGTCTACATCCATCTTCTAAGTCAAATAGAACTGTATGTGCTTTTGTTTTATAAGCATGCTTTTGTAATCTAAGCTTTGCTTGTTCCATACTTTCATACGAACCATCTAATGGGTTGAATTTAATCGGTGGGTAGTAGATTTGAATACCTGGCCAATAACCGCCAAGTACTGGAGTCAAATCATCATTTGCCGTTAATTTAGATAAATCTATTGCAGAAGTCATTTTATCTACCTTTCATTTTTTGAATTTGTGATATTTATTTTACATAAAATTTTCAACTTTAAGTTTAAACTTGAAAACTATTGTGAAAGTTATACAGCAATTAAAATGAATTGTTTTTATGTCAAAAAAAATAGCAAAATAATTTAAGGTTAAAATCCAAAAAGTACCTTTAGGTTCTATTTTAAGGGAAAGAAAACTTAAATGAAGTGTAAAAAATGTGTAAAAAGTAGTAAAAAACTAGTGATTTTTAAGGAAGAAAGATAGAAAAAAATTTACAAATTTTGAAATTTCTCTCTAATTTTTCTAATTTTTTATAAATCTTGCAAAAAATTCAAGCTTCCAAAATACTCTTTTAAAAATGGTTTTGATACTTCATCAAAACTATCAATATCTTCATATAAATTTATAAAAAATTCAAAATCAATATTCCTAGATTTTAAAGCTTCTATAGAAAGTAGTGTATCATTAATGCATCCTAATTTAGATGGAGTTACTAAAAAAGCTTTTGATTCAAACTCTTTTATTAAATCAATTATAAATAGATTTTTTTCTACAGGAACCATAAGTCCTCCAGCTCCTTCTATAACTAATACATCACACATAGTTTCTAAAAAGGCTTTTTTCTCTTTTAAAAATTCTATATCAATTTTTGTTTCACCTTTTGCAACATAAGGAGCTGCTGGAAGTTTAAATTGATATGGAACAATATCTGTAAGTGTTACATCAAAAGAGGGATTAAGCTCTTTTACTAAGTTTAACATTTTAGAACCATCTATTGGATTAGTAATAACTCCAGTTTCGCAAGGTTTAAAATATCCAACTCTTAATCCAAGTGAGTGAAAAAATCTTAAAAATTTTTCACAGGCATAAGTTTTACCTACATCAGTATTTGTTGCTGTTATAAAAAATGATTTGTTTAAATAGTAGCTTTTATCTTTTTTCATATAATCTCTTTTTTGCTATAATATAAATGTTTTTAAATTAAATAATATTTTATCATAATAAAGGTTTGATGTGAGTAACGAAATAGAGATAGAGTTAAATGATGATATAGAATTACAAGAGCCTAAAAAATATAATGTATTTTTATTAAATGATGATTATTCAACAATGGATTTTGTTATAGATGTATTAGTAAAGGTTTTTAGAAAAAGTTTAGATGAAGCAGCACAAATTATGATGAATATACATAATAATGGAAAAGAGTTATGTGGAGTTTATACTTATGAGATTGCTGCAACTAAAGTTGCTCAAGTTAAAACAATGGCTAGGGAAAAGGGTTTTCCTTTAAAAGCAATTATGGAAGAAGAGTAGAAAAATGATTAGTAAAGAATTAAGAAATATTTTTGCACAAGCTGTTAGTTATGCAAAAAGTAGTCGGCATGAATATTTAACTTTAGAACATATTTTTTTAATGCTACTACATGACCAAACAATAGAAAATCTGTTTGTTGATTTAGGTGTGGATACTAATAAACTTTTTGATGAAATTAAAAAGTATATTGATGAAAATACTCCTGTTTTACCTGAAAATATTGAAGATGAACCAGTTGAAACTATTTCTTTAACTTCAACAATTGAATATATGGTAGCTCATACTCAAACAAGTGGTAGAGCAAATGCAAATGTTGAAGATATGTTTGTAGCAATATTAAAAGATGAAAAATCTTATGCAGCATATATGTTAAATAAGCTTGGAATTCAAAGAGTAGATATACTTGAAGAGATTTCACATAAAGATAATGATGTTCAAGATGGAATGGGAATAGAAAATCAAAATGATGATTCAAATAAAGTTTTAGAAAAGAACTCAACTGAGTTAGTATCACTTGCTAAAAAAGGTGATATTGATCCTGTAATTGGAAGAGAGACTGAAATTAGTAGAGTTATTGAAATTCTTTCACGAAGAAAGAAAAACAATCCTATATTAGTAGGTGAACCAGGTGTTGGTAAAACAGCTATTGCTGAAGGTTTAGCTTTAGAAATTGCTGAAGAGAAAGTTCCAGAGTTTTTACTTGATGCAAAAGTATTTTCACTTGATATGGGTTCAATGGTTGCAGGGACTAAATATAGAGGTGATTTTGAGAAAAAATTAAAAACTCTTTTAAAAGAGGTTTCTAAAATTCCTAACTCTATTTTATTTATTGATGAGATTCACACAATCGTAGGTGCTGGAAGTGTTGGGGGAAGTGCTATGGATGCTTCAAATATTTTAAAACCAATGCTTGCAAATGGAAAGCTTAGATGTATAGGAGCAACTACTTTTGCTGAGTTTAGGAATGACTTTTCAAAAGATAAAGCACTTTCAAGAAGATTTGCTAAAGTTGATGTAAATGAACCATCAATTGAAGATAGTATAACTATATTAGAAGGGTTAAAATCTAAATATGAAGAGTATCATGGTGTAAAATATTCTAAAAAAGCTATTGAAACAGCGGTTGAATTAAGTAAAAAATATATCACTGATAGATTTTTACCTGATTGTGCAATAGATGTAATTGATGAGGTTGGAGCTGCTAAGAAGATATTATTAGCAACTGAACTTAAAACTAAATCAACTACTAATATAACTGTTACTCAAAAAGATATTGAAAACACAGTTGCAAAAATGGCTCATATTCCAAGTAAAAGTGCAACTAAATCTGATATTACACTTCTTAAAACTTTAGAAAAAAGTATGCAAAGAAGAGTATTTGGTCAAGATGAAGCAATAACAACTATTGTTAAATCAATAAAAAGAAATAAAGCTGGACTTGGACTTGATAAAAAACCAATTGGGAGCTTTCTTTTTACAGGACCTACTGGTGTTGGTAAAACTGAAGTTGCAAAAGAGTTATCAAGTCAACTAGGAATTCATTTTGAAAGATTTGATATGAGTGAATATATGGAAGCTCACACAATCTCGAGACTTATTGGTGCACCTGCTGGGTATGTTGGATTTGAACAAGGTGGATTATTAACTGAATCAATTAGAAAACATCCTCATACAGTTTTATTATTAGATGAGATTGAAAAGGCACACCCTGATTTAATGTCTATTTTACTTCAAGTAATGGATAATGCAGAGTTAACTGATAATAGTGGGAATAAAGCAGATTTCCAAAATGTAATTTTAATTATGACTTCAAATTTAGGAGCTACTGAAGCAAATGTTATGGGATTTGCAAAAGATGACACTTTAAATGAGAATAAGGCAGTTAATAAATTCTTTGCTCCTGAGTTTAGAAATAGATTAGATGCAGTTGTTCCATTTGCTTCATTAAGTTTAGATATTGTGTCACAAGTTGCTGGTAAGTTTATTGAAGATTTAGAAGCTCAATTAGTTGATAAAAATATTCAAATTAAGATTTCAGCAAAAGCAAAAAATGCACTAGCAGAGCTTGGATATGATAAAGCGATGGGAGCAAGACCACTTAATAGAGTTATTTCTGATAAAATTAAAAATGTATTAACAGATGAGATTTTATTTGGAAAGCTTAAAAAAGGTGGTTTAGTTAAGATTGATTATAAAGAGGATTTTGTGTTTAGCTATGAAGCATAAGCACGATTTTTATACAATTTTTAGCAAGTATTAGCACTATTAAGTAATATAAAAGTAAAATGCAAAATTATTTTTCAATAGAAAGGATATTATCAATGAAAAAAATTATATTAAGTTCTGCAGTTGCAGTATTTTTATTAACTGGATGTGGAGAAGATAAAAATGCTACAACAGAAGTTAAAACTGAAGCAGTAAAAGAAGTAGCTGCTACACAAGAAACGAAAAACCAAGTTGCTGAAACAGCAAATAATGTAGTTGAAAAAACTGCAGAGGTAGTTAAAGAGACTGCTAATGAAGTTATTGAAAAAACTAAAGAAGCAGTAGAGAGTGGAAATGCAACAGTTGAAACTGTAGCACAAGATGCAAAAGAAGTAGTTGAGAAAAAAATTGATGAAGCTAAAGAAGCAACAGCTCAAGCTATTACAAATGTAGTTGAATCTACAACTCAAAAAGCTACAGAAGTAAAAGAAGCAGCAACGCAGCAAGTAGAAACTGCTAAAGAAGCTACTGAAACAGCAGTTGCAGCAGTAACTCAATCACAAGCTCCAAGTGCAAATGGTGAAGTATTATATAAAACGTGTGCTGCATGTCATGGTCAAAAAGGAGAGATGAAAGCATTAGGTAAATCTCAAGTTATTGCAGGATGGGATAAACAAAAAATTATTGATGCTTTAAATGGTTATAAAAATGGAACTTATGGTGGTGCTATGAAAGGTATCATGTTAGGTCAAGTAGCATCAAAATCTGATGCTGAAATTGATGCATTAGCAGATTTTATTTCAAAACTATAAAAATTATAAAAAGAGGTTTTCCTCTTTTTATAAATCTTCGATATAATCGAAATAAAATCATCAAGGTTTGTTTTGAATATATTTCCTTTAAATAAATATTCTCATATTTTTCCTGACCCAAAATTTGCCTGTGATGAGGGAATACTAGCTTATGGTGGGGATTTAGACCCAAATAGAATCATAACTGCATATAGAAATGGAATTTTCCCTTGGTACAATGAAAATGACCCTATTTTATGGTGGAGTCCAAATCCTAGATTAATTTTAGAATTGAATGAATTTAAAGTGTCTAAAACTTTACAAAAAAGCATTAATAAAAATATATTTGAAGTTAAATTTGATACAAACTTTACTCAAGTAATGATTGAATGCCAAAAAATAAAAAGAAATAAGCAAAATAAAACATGGATTAATAATGAAGTAATTAAAGCTTACACAAAAATTCATAAGATGGGATTTGCTCACTCTTTTGAAGCTTATTTGGATGGCGAATTAGTTGGTGGAGGTTATGGTATTGTTATTGGTGATATCTTTTGTGGTGAGTCAATGTTTTCTAAAGTAAATGATTCATCAAAAGTAGCTTTATATCATTTAGTTCAACGATTGAAAAAGAAAAATTTTAGATTAATTGATTGTCAAATACCTACTACACACTTGAAAAGTCTTGGAGCTAAGACAATAAATAGAGAGAATTTTTTAAATATTATACATTCAGCATCATATAGTTTGGTAACTTTCTAAACATTTAGTAATTACAAGGTGTATAAATTTGTTTAATTAAATAGAAATAAGAAATTGTTTATTATAATAATAAATAAATGATTCTAATAGTGGGAGTTTCGAATGTATAGACTTATGTATATGAGTACAGCAAATAAAGATTTCTCAACAAATGAATTAGAAAGTCTACTTAAGAATGCTAAAAAATCTAATGAAAATAAAAATATAACTGGTTTATTAGTAGTTAAGGGACGGACTTTTTTACAATGTTTAGAAGGTGAAAAATCAAATGTTCTTAATCTTTTTAATAAAATAAAAGATGATTCACGTCATAGAGATGTAATAGAATTACTTGAAGAAGAAACAAATGCAAGATATTTCCCTAATTGGTCTATGGGATTTAAAAATATAAAAAATTTAACTAATATAAAGAGTGAAATTTTGAGAGATTTTACACTTAATGATGAAAGAAGCTTTTCATCTAATGATGTTTCAGAAATTTTTTTAGAGTTTATTGAAAGCAATTAATTTCATAAATTAATATAGTTTATAATAATATATCCACTTGAAAAAAATATTAGGAAATATTATGATTAGAAAGATTGATACAAACTCTGAAGAGTTTCAAATAGAACTAGAACTTACAAAACAATTTACAGATAATGTACTAAAAGAACACTCACTTGTTTATAACCCAGATAGTGAAGTTAATGAATCTATCCAAATGGGTTTAACTAGAAATAAAATGATTTATGGAAAAAGATTTTGTCCATGTTTTATGGTTATTGGACAAACTCCAGCTGAGCAAGAATCAAATAGTGAAAATAGAATGTGTCCATGTGTTCCAGCACTTACAAATGAAATTCCTTCAAAAGGGAGTTGTCACTGTGGTATTTTTAATACTAAAGAAAATGCTGAAAAACTTTCACAACAGAATCATTTACATGATGCAGTTGCTGCACATGAAGGATTGACTAAAGAAGAGTGTGAGGAATTACTTTCTAAGCAAGAAGTAAATGCGGCTGAATTAGAATCTTTACTTGAAGCAAGAGAAGCAGGTATTATCAAATTTAATTTAGTAGATACTAGAGAATGGATGGAGTGGGTAAGTCAAAGAATTAAAGGAACTGATCATTTAATTCCAACTACATCATTTTATCAAGCATTAGAGAGAATAAATAATGAAAAAGAAACACCAGTAGTTGTTTATTGTTTAAGTGGAAGCAGAAGTGCATATTGTCAAAGAATTATGTTAGATTTAGGATTTAAATCTGTTTCAAATTTAGATTATGGAATCTCTTCTTACTCGGGTGTTTGTGAAAGTGGAGACTTATAAGAAAATAACTCTTTTTTAAGGAGTATTTTCTTTAAAATCATCACTATACTTTTTAAGTAAGTGCATGATTGATATAAAAAATGTTACGATTGCAGGACCAATAATCATTCCCCAAAAACCAATTGTTGAAAGTCCTGCAACTATTGAGAAGAATATTAATAACTCATTTACTCTAGTTGGAGTTTTAACAACCCTTTGATTGATATATTTTATTATTATAGGTTTTATAAAGGTATCTGCAATTATTGATATAACTATGATTGAATAAAGTGCGATTATAACAGCATTTGTCATAGAGTTTGTACTAGCTTCATAAATTACTACAGGAAGCCACATTATGATTCCTCCAACAACTGGAATTAATGAAGCAAAACCATATAAAACTCCAAGTAATAAACCATCATAATGAAATAAACTCAAAAAGAAACCAAATAGAAAACCTTCAAAAATAGCTGTTATTAAAATAGAGTATAAAACTACTGTCATCACATTTGATGATTCATAAAATAGTACTATTGAATCATCTTTTTTAATAGGTAGTAAATCTTTTACAAAGGTTGCAATTGATGTTGAATATAGTGTAAAAAAGAAAAAGAATATTAAAATAAAAACCATATCCATCATAAATTTTGCAGAGTTCTTCCCTAAGTATGCACCAATAGATAGTACATTTTGTACAGTTTTCCCTACATCAATTTTAGATGTAATTTGTGTTACAAAATCTTGTAAAAAAGTAAAATCTTTAGATAATGCAACTAGCCAAAGTTTTAAATCATTTAAACTAGCTATTAATTCTTGTTGATTCACATGATTAAAGAAATTAGCAAATGAAAATATACAGTATAAAATAGGTAGGAAAAATAAAGCAGTTAATCCAATAGTCATAACAATTGTTGCTAGAACTCTAGTTTTTAGTCTATTTTCAAAATATGTAGTTAGTGAACTAGTTGCTACTGTTAAAAGTAAGGCAACAAACATTGATTTTAAAAATGGACTAAATAGTTCTACCATAAAGTAAATAGTAATAATTGCAATGGCTATTAGGAAATAAACTGCTTTCAAAATAAACTTCCTTGGTCATCAAGTTTTTCACTTCCAGGATATGAAAGTCTAAACATTTCATATGTTTTAACACTTGCAACTCTACCTCTAGCTGTTCTTTCAATAAATCCATTTGCTAGCAAATAAGGCTCAATGGCATCTTCAATTGTTCCTTCATCTTCACTTAGAGCTGCTGCCAGTGTAGAAAGTCCCATTGGTTTACCCTTATTAGATACTAGTAATTCAAGTAATCTAATATCCATTTCATCAAAACCACTGTCATTTACACCAAGTTCATCTAAAGCATATTTACATCGTTTTAAATGAATTGTTTGTTCATTTTCAACTTCAGAAAAGTCTCTAACTCTTCTTAAAAGTCTTAATGCAACCCTAGGAGTTCCTCTACTTCTTCTTGAAATTTCAAGCGCAGCATCATTTTCACACTCTTTTTCTAATTTAAAAGAGGCTTTTTGAATAATTTTTGCTAATTCATCGTGAGTATAAAACTGCATTCTAAAGTGCATACCAAATCTCTCTCTAAGTGGATTTGATAACATTCCTGCCCTTGTTGTTGCCCCAATTAAAGTAAATCTAGGTAAGTCAATTTTAACAGTTTGTGCAGCAGGTCCACTTCCAATAATAATATCTAGTCTATAATCTTCCATGGCTGGATAAAGTATCTCTTCAACAGCAGGACTTAGTCTATGTATCTCATCAATAAATAGAATATCTCCCTCTTCAAGGTTAGTTAAAATTGCCGCTAAATCTCCACTTTTTTCAATCATTGGCCCAGCTGTTACTTTGATATTTGAGTTCATTTCATTTGAAATTAGGTATGAAATTGTAGTTTTACCAAGTCCTGGAGGTCCATAAAACAAAATATGGTCCAAGGCTTCACCTCTTTTTTTACTAGCTTCAATAAATACTTTTAGATTTTTCTTGATTTTTTCTTGACCAATGTAATCATCCCATGAAGAAGGACGTAAACTTACTTCATTTTTATCCTCTTCAAAAGATACTGATTCTACTTCGACAACTCTTTCCATCTATTTTAGTACTCTTCTTCTTTTGATGGAAATGAAGAGTCTTGAACATCACTTCTATATTGATTAACAGCTTCTTTAACAAGCTTTGCACCATTTAAATAGTGTCTTACAAACTTTGGTTTAAAATCTTCAAAGAAACCTAACATATCTGACCAAACTAAAACTTGCCCATCTGTTACATTCCCTGCACCAATTCCAATAATTGGAATACTAACAGCTTCAGTAATTTTTTTAGCAACATCACTCATAACACCTTCAACAACGATACAAAATGCACCAGCTTTTTCAACTGCAATAGCATCTTTGATAAGTTGTTCTTCATCTTCTTTAGATTTACCTCTTACTTTATATCCACCTTCACTTCTTACATATTGAGGCATTAAACCAATATGCCCCATAACGGCAATTGAATTTTTTGTTAGATGTTCTATAATATGTGCTCTATCTTCTCCACCTTCAATCTTAATTGCTGCTGCATTTGTTTGTGCATAAACTTTAGCTGCATTTTCTAAGGCTTGATTTTCATTTATATAACTGCCAAATGGCATGTCAAGTACAACAAAGGCTTTAGGAGCGCCAGCACACACAGCATTTGTGTGATAAATCATCTGATCAAGTGTTGCGCTTAAAGTATCTGGCTTTCCTGCAAAGCTCATATTTAAACTATCACCAACTAAAATCATATCAGCTATTTCACTAAATAGTTTAGAAAATAGTGCGTCATATGCAGTAATCATTGTTAGTTTTTTATTATTTTTAGAGTTCTTAATTTTTGTAATATTCATTTTTTCAAAATCGTTTTTGATTATACTCATAATATTTTATCCCATAATTATATTAAAGTAATATTCTAGCACAAAAATCTTTTTTATTTATAAAAATATTACATATTGAAATTTGTGTATATTTTTTATACATATCTAGTTTGTTGTTTTGGTTATTTAATGTTATCATAAATTATGAACACAGTAATATTCACGGATTTAGATGGAACTTTTTTAAATCACGATAATTACTCTTTTAAAGAGTCTTTTGAAGCTAGAAAATTAGTTCTATTAAAAAAAATCCCTTTAATTTTTAATACAAGTAAGACAAAAGATGAAGCTTTATTACTTCAAGATGATGTTGGAATAAAAGAGCCTTTTATTATAGAAAATGGTGCAGCTATTTATTTTCCTAAAAATTACAATAATTTTGATTTAACTTTTTTAAATGAAATTGATAATTTTCATGTTTTTATTTTAGGAAAAGAATATAAAGAGATTCTAAGATTTTATAATAATTTTAAAGATGAGTATAAAATGAAAGGGTTTAGTGATATGAGTCTGCAAGAGGTCTCTTCTTTAACTGGATTATCAATTAATAGATGTGAATTATCAGTTAAAAGAGGATTTACAGAACCTTTCATAATAGAAGATGAAAGTAAAGTTATTGAATTATCAAAAAAAGCTAAAGAGTATGGAATTAAAATTACTAAAGGTGGAAGATTTTATCATTTAATGGGTGAAAATCAAGATAAGGGAATGGCTATAAAAAAAACTATTGAAATATTTGAGAAACTTTACGATGATAAAATAAAATCAATAGGACTTGGTGATGGACAAAATGATATAGCTATGTTTGAAAATGTAGATTTACCAATTATTATAAAAAATCACGAAGGTAATTATGTAGCATATGAAAATGAAAATATACAAAAATCAACTTTTAAAGGTGCGAAAGGTTGGAATGAGATGGTGTTAAAAAATGTCTAGAAAACTACTTGAAAAAACATATTTTAAAGCTTTGAATAAAGTAAAAGCAAAAAATATTGTAAAAGATAATGTATCTTTGGAAGATAATATATTAATTATCAATAATGAAAAAATAGATTTAAATAAAATTGATAATTTATATGTTTTTAGTGTTGGAAAAGCAGGTTTTTCAATGGCTAAACAGTGTGAAAAAATCTTAGGGAATAAAATAAAAGATGGAGTTGCAATTTCAACTTCAAGGGGAAAACTAAAATATATCAAACACTATACTTCAAGCCATCCTGTAGTTAGTAAAAAAAGTATAAAAGTAGGTGAAAAATTACTTAAAAAAGTAAAACAGCTAAAGAAAAATGATTACTTTATCTTCTTTTTATCAGGTGGTGCATCTGCTGTTATTGAAAAGCCAATTGATGGTCTTAATTTAGAAGATTTTACAAAAATCTCAAAGGCTTTATTAGTAAGTGGAATTGATATAAAAGCTTTAAATAGTGTTAGAAAATCAATTTCTCAAATCAAAGGTGGAAAATTAGCAAATGAAATTAAAGCCAATGGAAAAGTATTAGTTTTAAGTGATGTAATTGGTGATGATATAAATACAATTGGTTCAGCACCTATGAATAATGGAAAATTTGAACATAAAATAATAGGTAATAATGAAATTGCCCTAAAAGCTTCTAAAAAATATATTGAATCAAAAGTAGATAAAACAAAGATTTTAACAACTACTTTAGATAAAAACTCAATTGATGCTACAAAATATATAAAGCAAAAAATCAAAAAATATGATGAAAAATATGATAGCTTTTGTTTGTTAATTGGAGGAGAGACTACTACTAATCCAAAGGGAAATGGAAAGGGTGGACGAAACCAAGAGTTGGCTTTAAGATTATTACTTGAAAAAGTTGTAAATAAAAAAATTTCACTTTTGTGTGCTGGAAGTGATGGAATTGATGGAAATAGTGATGCAAATGGTGCTTTTGTAGATAATGATATTTATAAAAAAATAGATGAATTGAAAATAGATGCAAAAAAATATTTAGAAAATAGTGATAGTAACAGTTTTTTTAAAAGTTTAGGATATGACTTTACAATAGGAATTACTGGAACAAATGTAATGGATTTTATAATAGTTATTAAGGAGAGATAATGGCTGATTTTTTTCAAAATGGAGTTGTAACAACACTTCAAGATTTAGGTAATAGAAGTTTAGAAGATATGGAAAAAGAGTTAGAGGAGTTTGGGAAAAGAAGGAAAATGGTTCTTTTACTTCCAGCCCTTTATTCTGAGTTTGAAACACCAGCAATGCATAAAATTATTGAAGAGTTAAAGGGTGTTAAATATCTGTATAAAATCATTTTAGGATTAGATCAAGCTACAAAAGAGCAGTTTGAAGAGGTTAAAAAACTGATGTCTGTTTTACCATGTAAAGTTGATGTATTATGGAATGATGGTCCAAGAATTAAAGAACTTTATAATGATTTAACAGCTGAAGGTTTCCCTGGACTTAATACTCCTGGTAAAGGAAGAAATGTATGGACAATGTTAGGTTATGGATTAACAGATAAAGATGCTTATGCTTTTGCACTTCATGATTGTGATATTGTAACTTATACAAGGGAAGTTCCAGCACGACTTTTTTATCCTATTGTTCATCCTGCACTTGATTTAGAGTTTAATAAAGGTTTTTACTCAAGAGTTACTAATAAACTTCATGGTCGAGCTACTAGACTTTTATACACTCCATTAATTAATTCATTAAAAAAAGTATATGGAACAAGTAAATATTTAGATTATATGGAAAGTTTTAGGTATGCACTTTCAGGTGAATTTTCATTTATTAGAAGTTTAGGTAGAGGAATTGGAATTTCTCCTACTTGGGGATTAGAAGTTTCTACTTTAAGTGAAGTTTATAAAAATACTTCAAATAGAAGAATTTGTCAAACAGAAATAATGGAGAGTTATGAACACAAACACCAAGATTTAGGAAGTGCTAATAGCGGTGGTGGAATTTATAAAATGGCAAATGATATTGCAAAAACAATTTTTAGAATCATGGCTCAAGAGGGTGTTATATTTTCAGTTCAGTCATTTAAAACTTTACTTGCTACTTATTTTCAAGAATCAAGATTTGAAATTTCAAAATATAATGCACTAAGTAAATTAAATGGCTTAGAGTATAACAGAGAAAAAGAGATCAAAACAGTAGAAGCTTTCCAAGAAGCTATTAAAGAAGCAGCTGAAGAGTTTTATGAAGATCCTATGGGAGTTCCTTCTATGTCACCTTGGATTACAGTTAGGTCAGTTATGCCTGAATTCTCAGACAAATTTAAAGAGTATGTAAAAGAGGATAATAAATAATGCACATTTCACATAAAGAACACACAATAAACAAAAGGCTACATAGACTTTATCCACCTCAAATAGCAAAGCAAGCAGTTAATGATATTATTGATTTAATTTTTAAATATAAATCTAGAATAAAGTCAAATGAGTATCATTTAAGTCAAAAAGATGTGATTTTGATTACTTATGGTGATCAAGTAAATACAGAACATGAAGCATCACTTCACACTTTGAAAGAGTTTATGGATGCTCATTTAAAAGGTGTTATTAATTCTATACATATTTTACCTTTTTATCCATACTCTTCTGATGATGGGTTTTCTGTTGTAAATTATAGTGCAGTTGATCCACACATGGGTTCTTGGCGTGAAATTGAAGAGATTAGTAAAGAGTATAGACTTATGGTTGATGGTGTAATAAATCATATTTCTCAATTTTCTGATTGGTTTAGAGCCTATTTAAGTGGTGATGAGTATTTCAAAGATTTCTTTATAGATGTGGACCCTAGTATTGATTTAAGTAATGTTGTAAGACCTAGAGCAACACCTCTTTTAAGTGAATTTGTTGATGATAATGGGAAAATTCATAATATTTGGACAACATTTTCTAAAGACCAAGTTGACTTGAATTATAAAAGTCATAGGGTTTTAAGAAATGTTCTTGATGCACTTTTTTATTATATTGAAAAAGGTGCAACACTAATCAGACTTGATGCCATCGCATTTATTTGGAAAGAGATTGGAACTGAGTGTGTTCACTTACCTCAAACTCATGAATTAATTCAACTTATGAGAGAAGTTTTACACGAAGTAGCACCTGAGGTTATTATTATAACAGAGACAAATGTGCCTCACCATGAAAATGTTTCATATTTTGGTAGTGGAGATGATGAAGCACAAATGGTATATAATTTTGCATTACCTCCACTTTTAGTTCATTCAATAATGCATGAAAACACTAAAACATTAACCTCTTGGGCAAAAACTTTAACTCTTCCAAGTGATAAAGTATGTTTTTTTAACTTTACTGCAAGTCATGATGGAATAGGCCTTAGACCAATTAAAGGAATATTAGAAGATAATGAAGTTAATTATATGGTTGAAAAAGTTCAAGAACATGGGGGATTAGTTTCATTTAGAGCAGAAGCAGATGGTACAAAAACTCCTTATGAATTAAACTGTTCATATATGGATGCACTATCTCATCCTAATGAAGATGACTCTCTTAGAATAAAAAGGATGTTAGTAACTCAAGCAGCAGTTTTAGCAATGCCTGGAGTTCCTGGAATTTATTTTCATTCATTAGTTGGTTCAAGAAATTATTTAGATGGAGTTAAACACTCTGGTAAAAATAGAACAATAAATAGAGAAAAGTACAATATTGATTGGTTAGAGAATGAATTAAGTACATTAGGAAGTCTTCCTAAAACGGTATTTGATTCTTATAAAAGATTAATTTCTATTAGAACACATGAAGAAGCTTTTAATCCTTTTGGAAAATTTGAATTTTTAGATTTAGATTCAAGACTTTTTGTTATTGATAAAAAGTGTTGTGGTGATGAGCAAAGGATAGTTGCAATACATAATTTTTCAAATGAAGTTGTAAATTGTGTTTTACCAGATAGTATTAGTTTGCCATTATGTAATTTGTTATCAACAAATTGCGGTGAATTCAGTGATTCAGAAGCAGAACAAACCAGAGAGTTTAAAGTTGAGCCATATCAAATTATGTGGTTAAAAGGAAAAGTTTAAAAGGTAAATATTATGAGTACCAAAGATAACTTGTGTGATTTTATTTTATTTGGAGGTCATGGTGATTTGGCATTTAGGAAACTAATGCCAGCACTTTATCATCTAGGACAAAATGGATATATTTCAAGCCAAAGTAGAATAATCACTGTTTCAAGAAGGGATATTTCTCAAGTTGAACATGAGAATTTAGTAAAAGAGAAGTTAAAAGAGTTTTTGGTTGATGATGATTTTGATGAAGATTTTTTTCAAAAATTTCAAAAACAGCTATTTTTTGTAAAAGTAGATTTTTCTGATATTAATGATTATGAAGCTTTAAAGAAAAGTCTTAGTTTGTATGAAGACAGAGATAGAATAAACTATCTATCTACTTCTCCTGATTTTTTTGGAACAATCTGCCAAGCGTTACATGAATGGGATTTAATAAATGAAAATTCTAGAGTTGTATTAGAAAAACCTCTTGGAAAGGATTTAGAATCTTCAAGGGTGATTAATAATAAGGTTTTAGAGTTTTTTGATGAAGACCAGATATATAGAATAGATCACTATTTAGGTAAAGATACTGTTCAAAATATTATGGCACTTAGATTTTCAAATAGAATCTTTATGCCCTTATGGGATAGTTCTAGTATTGATCATGTTCAAATTACAGTTGCTGAAAGTGTAGGTGTTGAAGGAAGAGGTGGTTATTATAATGATTATGGAGCGTTAAGGGATATGATTCAAAACCATTTAATGCAACTTCTTTGTTTAGTAGCTATGGAGCCTCCTTGTTCACTTGAAGCAAATAGTGTGAGAGATGAAAAAGTAAAAGTTTTACGCTCAATTAGAAAAATGGAAGCTAAAGATATTTCTACAAAAACTGTGCGAGCCCAATATACAAAAGGTTCATCAAATGGTAAAGCAGTTGATGGGTATTTAGAGGATTTAAAACTGGACTCTTCAAATACAGAAACATTTGCAGCAATTAGAGTTGATATTGATAATTTTAGATGGAGTGGAGTTCCTTTTTATATAAGAAGTGGAAAAAGACTTCAAAGTAGAAACTCTGAAATAGTAATACAGTTTAAAGATATGCCACACTCAATTTTTTTAAATGAAAACTCTAATATTATCTCAAATAAATTAGTAATCACATTACAACCAAAAGAGAGTATTGAGTTAAAACTTATGAATAAAACTCCAGGTCTTGGAGCTTCAATGAAACTTCAACCAGTTGAATTAGAACTGAATCTCCCACATAATGTTCAAAGAAAACCTGATGCATATGAAAGACTAATTTTAGATGTAATTAGAGCTAATCCAACACTATTTATGAGACTTGATGAGGTTGAAGCAGCTTGGAAGTGGACAGATAAAATAATTGAGGGATGGAGTGAAAATCTTACATCTATGAAAACATATACTTCAGGTTCTTCTGGACCATCAGCAGCTATTCAGTTAATTGCCCAAGATGGTAGGAGTTGGAACGATGAGTAGTATATTAAAAGCTTTTGATGAAAGTAGTGAGTTAGTTGAAGAGTTAAGCTCTCAAATTGCAATTATTTTAAAAAAAGAAATATTAAGAAAGGGCTTTGCAACTATTTTAGTATCAGGTGGTTCAACTCCTAAAAAACTATTTGAAAAGCTTTCAAACTGTAGTCTAGATTGGTCAAATGTAAAAGTTGGATTAGTTGATGAAAGAGTAGTTGATGCAACAAGTTTAGATAGTAATGAAAATTTAGTTAAAACTTATCTTTTGAAAAATAAAGCAAGTGATGCTCAGTTTATAAATATGCAAAATCAAAATGATTTATTCCCTTTTGATATTATTGTCTTAGGAATGGGAAATGATGCTCATACTGCTTCACTTTTTCCTAATAATGAAAAATTAAAAGAGGCTTTTGAGACTAAAGATTTAACAATAAATATTACACCAAGTAATGCTCCTTATAATAGAGTTAGTTCAACATTATATGCTATTAAAAATTGTGAACATATATTTTTACATATTGAAGGTGAGCAAAAATTTCAAGTTTTACAAAAAGCTTTAAAAAACAGTGATATTTATAATATGCCAATTAGCGCAGTTTTAAATGACAAAGATATTCAAGTGGAGGTATATCACACATGAATGAAATAATACAAGAAGTTACAAATAATATTATAAAAAGAAGTGCAAAAAGTAGAAAAATATATTTAAATAGAGTAAGTCAGCAAAAAAGTAAAGGTGTAAATAGAAACTCAATTGGTTGTAGTAATTTAGCCCATGCAATTGCTCCTATGAACAGTTATGAAAAAGAGACTTTAACAAAATTTGATGCAGCAAATATGGCAATAGTAACAGCTTATAATGATATGTTATCAGCACATGAACCTTATAGTGTTTATCCATCATTACTTAAAAGAGCATTAATGGATTTAGGTTCAACTGCTCAAGTTGCTTCGGGAGTTCCTGCTATGTGTGATGGTATTACTCAAGGTGAAACAGGAATGGAACTAAGTTTGTTTAGTAGAGATAATATTGCAATGGCTAGTGCAATTGGACTTTCACATAATGTTTATGATGGAGTTTTTTATCTGGGAGTTTGTGATAAAATTGTTCCAGGTCTTGTAATATCTGCTCTTACATTTGGTCATTTACCAACTATTTTTGTACCAGCAGGACCCATGCCTTCAGGTATTTCAAATGCTCAAAAAGCAAAGATTAGACAGGAGTTTGCAGCAGGTAAAGTTAGTAAAGATGCTTTGTTTAAAGCAGAAGCAAGTTCATATCACAGTAGTGGTACTTGTACTTTTTATGGAACTGCTAATTCAAATCAAATGTTACTTGAAATGATGGGATTACAACTTCCAAATAGCTCATTTGTAAATACAAATACGCCACTTAGGGATATGCTTACAAAAAAAGCAGCAAAAGTTTTACTTCAAATGACGCAAGAAAAAATCTCTATTAGTAATATTGTAGATGAAAAGAGTTTTGTAAATGCAATTGTTGGACTTATGGCAACTGGAGGTTCATCAAATCATACAATTCACTTAATTGCTATGGCAAAAGCAGCTGGTATTATTTTAACTTGGGATGACTTTGGTGCTATTTCTAAAGTTACGCCATTACTTTGTAAAATGTATCCAAATGGAAGTGCTGATGTAAATGCATTTAGAGATGCAGGTGGTATGAGTGTAGTTATTAGCGAACTTATAAAAGCAGGTCTTGTACATAATGATGTTCAAACAATAGTTGGAAAAGGCTTAGATAATTATATTGTTGAACCAACTATTCAAAAAAATATGATTTATTTTCAAAAAGGTCCTGAAGTTTCTAGGAATGAGGATGTAATTTCAAGTATTGAAAAACCATTTTACAGTGAGGGTGGACTTAAATTACTTAGTGGAAATTTAGGTCGATGTGTAATAAAAACCTCTGCACTTAAAAAAGGTAATATGTATTTTAAACAAAAAGCTATGGTTTTTGAATCTCAAGAAGAGTTACAAAATGCATTTAAAAAAGGTGAATTAGAAAAAGATTTTATTGCAGTTGTAAGATTCCAAGGTCCAAAATCAAATGGAATGCCTGAACTTCATAAACTTATGCCTCCACTTGGATTACTACAAGATAGAGGTTATAAAGTAGCTATTTTAACAGATGGAAGAATGTCAGGAGCTTCTGGAAAAGTAGCTAGTGCAATTCACTTAACACCAGAAGCTAGTGATGGCGGTTTGATTTCAAAAGTTAAAGAGGGTGATTTAATTGAAATGGATATTGAAAATGGAGTATTAAATCTTTTAGTTGATGAAGAAAAACTACAAAAAAGAAAGATTCCAAATTTAACTTTTGAAGATAACCAACATGGAGTTGGAAGAGAATTATTTAGTACTATTAGAGCAAATGTGGGTAGTGCTGAAGAGGGTGCTACAATTTTTGATTTAGTTGGAAAGGAAAGGTCATGAGTATAGAAAAAATTATTGGATTATCTCCAATTATACCAGTTATAGTTATAAAAGATGTAAATGATGCAGTGCCATTAGCTAAAGCTTTATTAGCTGGTGGAATTGATATTATGGAAGTTACATTAAGAACAAATACCGCTTTAAAAGCTATAGAATTAATTGCAAAAGAAGTTCCTGATATGAATGTGGGTGCAGGTACAGTATGTAATGAGGAAGATTTAATTGAAGCAAAAAAAGTTGGTGCAAAGTTTGTCTTCTCTCCTGGTATTTCAAAAGAATTAATAGAAGCTTCTCATATTCACGAAATTACTTTAGTCCCAGGTGTTGCAACTGCAAGTGAAGTTATGCTTGCCCAAAACAATGATATTTTTTTCTGTAAACTTTTTCCAGCTTCAATAGTAGGTGGAATTAAAATGCTAAAAGCCTTAGGTGGGCCATTCCCTAAAATGAGATTTTGTCCAACTGGTGGAGTAAACTTAGATAATATGAATGAGTTTTTAGAGTTAGAAAATGTACTTTGTATTGGTGGAAGTTGGATAGTTCCAGACTATATGTTAAAGAATAAAGAATTTGACAAAATTACTCAACTTTGTAAAGAGGGATTAGAAAAAATAAAAGAGTAAAAATCAAGCTAAAATCAAAACAATAAAATTAAAAGTACAATTTAGATAAAATAAATCCAATTAATGTAAATAGGATATATTTTAATGAGTGAAAATATTGAAAAAAAATTAGTAGGTTATATAACTTCTTCAATGCCAGATAGTGAATTTACTGTAGATTTAGCATATAATATGAAAGATGCTGGTGTTGATACTCTAGAATTAGGTATTCCTTTTTCTGACCCAGTTGCCGATGGTCCGGTTATTGAAAAAGCAAATTTAATTGCTTTAAATAATGGTTTTAAATTAAAAGACTTATTTGAAGTCTCTTCTAAAATTGGAAAAGATATTGATACTTTATGGATGGGATATATGAATCCTTTTTATCATTATGGTATTGAAAAATTCTTACAAAAAGCAGATGAATATGGAATAAATGGAACTATTATTCCAGATGTTCCATTTGAAATGGCTCAAAACTTACAAGCTTTATTTGATAAATATAACAAAGTAAATATTTCATTTGTAGCTCCAACTCACAGTGAAGAAAGAATTGAAGAAGTTACAAAAAATGCACAAAAATTTATTTATATGGTAGCTTATGCAGGAATCACTGGAAGTGGACAAAGTGAAGATTTAACTAAAGTTATTGAGAATGTTAGAAAATATTCAAATACACCACTATACATAGGTTTTGGTGTTGATGAAAAAACTTGTAAAGAAAAAGCAAAAGGTGTTGATGGTGTGATTGTTGGTAGTGCTTTTGTAAAACATTTAATAGATGATAGTTTATCAAACGCTGAAAAAATATCAAAAATTACTAGCATTGCTAAAGAGATAAAACAAAAAATAAACGAATAAAAATGCATATATTAAATCGTGATATTGAATTTGTAGAAGAGGGTAGAGAGTGTTCTTATTTTAATGAACAGGTCTCTGATATAAGATATAGATATCTTCATTCTTGTTCTACTGAGCAATATCAACTAATGTTAGAAAGAGGTTGGAGACGATTTGGAAAAATGCATTTTGTACCAGAGTGTAAAGCTTGTACAAAATGTATTTCAATGAGAATTGATGTTGCAAATTATAAATTCTCAAAATCAGAAAAAAGAGTTATTTCAAAAAATAAAGATACAAAACTTTTTATTAGACCTCCTTCTATTACAATGGAACATTTAAATTTATATGATAAATATCATAAATTTATGAATGAGAAAAAGAATTGGCCATATTCTCCAATTGAGCCAAATGAATATATAAAATCTTATGTAGATGCAAAAGAAGAGTATGCAAAAGAGTTTTTATATGTTAGAGATGATAAGTTAATTGGTGTTGCCTTAGTTGATGTTTTACCTAAATCTATTTCGGCTATTTATTGTTATTATGATCATGACTATCAAGATTTATCAATAGGTAAGTTTTCAGTACTTGCGCAAATAAAAATTGCAAAAGAGATGAAAATTCCTTATATTTATTTAGGATATTGGATTAAAGATCATTATTCTATGGGGTATAAAGAGTCTTATAATCCTTTTGAGGTTTTAAAAAATAGAGCATCTTTAGATCAAGATACAATATGGGAAAAATATGAATTATAATATGGTTGTAATAGTTTCAGGAATTATTTGTGCTATAATTTCTTATTTATTAAGTTATTATTTAATTATGCTTATACTTGAAGAATCGAGTGCATTTTTTAAAATGGGCCAATTAGTTTTAGCAGTAGCTTTAATGACTACACTTTATGCACCTATAAAGTATTTGCTTATAAAATATATGAATATTGATGAATTTGAAAGTGAGAATAAAAATGATTAAAATAATTCTTTTATCTCTTTTTTTAATTATATGTAACATAAATGCTGAAGAACAAACAGTTGAAAATCAAAATTTCTCAGAAGAAATTTTTGAACAGATTGAACCAAATGCAGATTGTTTAATTCTTGAAGATGAAAACTCAATTATATGTAAATTTGAAGTAACAAGAACAAGTTATGATAAGCAAATAAAAATTGAATGGATTTCTCCAAGTGGTGAATTATCTAGGGAAAGAGATATGATTATTCCAGCAGGTCATGGTTCAATTTATGATTACAGATATATAAATGGTAGAGAGTTAGGTTTTTGGACTTTTAAAGTAGTTTTAGAAGATGGTAAAAATTACTCAACTCAATTTGAGTTGAAATAATTTTAGAGTATTAAATTAATTATATTATATGCTATAAATGACATGATCCAAGCTGTAGTCGTTGTAAATATAAATAAATAGCCTAAATATTTCCAACTACCAGCTTCTTTTACAAATACCATTGATGCAGCTAAACATGGCAAATAAATCATTACAAATACTATAAATGAAATAGCTGAAGCAAATGGTATATTAGTTCTTATTTTTTCTATAAGCCCTTTACTTTGCTCATCATTCTCTTCACCTAGTCCATACAAAATACCAAGAGTTGAAACTACAATCTCTTTTGCTGCTAATCCTGTTTCTAAGGCAACTGTCATTTTCCAATCAAATCCAAGTGGCTCAAAAAGTGGTTCAGTTGTTTTACCTATGATTCCAAGATATGAATTTTCAAGGTTATATTGAGCAAGTTTATTACTTAAGATAGCTTTCTCTTCTTGAGTTGATGCTTGCTCAATTTTAGTGGCTATTGTTTGCTCATACTCTAAATGTTTTGGATAATTTGATGCAAACCAGATTAAGAGTGATGCTGCTAATATATAAGTTCCTGCTTTTTTTAAATACATTAGTGCTTGATTTGATACAGTATGCCAAATCAATTTTAATGAAGGCATTCTATACTTTGGCATTTCCATTACAAAAGGCTCATCTTCACTTTTAAATACTATAATTTTTAATACTTTTGCTGCAAATAAACCTAATATTGCTCCAGAAATATAGATTAGAAAAAGTATATTCCCGGCATTTTCATTACTAAAAAAGGCTCCGACAAATAAGACATATATAGGAAGTCTAGCTCCACAAGACATAAACCCAATAATAAATAGAGTTAGTAATCTATCTTTTTCATTTTTTAAAGTACGAGCAGCCATATAAGCAGGAACTGAGCATCCAAAGCCTGTAACTAAAGGTATAAATGATTTACCATGAAGCCCAAATTTATGAAAAAAACCATCAAGTAAAAAAGCAACTCTACTCATATAACCAGTTGTTTCAAGAAGTGCTATTCCTATAAATAGTATTACAATATTGGGTAAGAAAAGAATTACAGAGCCAACTCCTGCTATCGCTCCATCAGCTATAATTGAACTAATCTCATTATTCCCTAATATATTTTTTGTATTATCAATTAAATTAGCAAAAAATGCATCAATTAAGTCCATTGGAATATTTCCAACTTCAAAAGTAAGTTGAAATAGTCCCCACATTAAAAATAAGAAAATAGGAATACCAAAAAGTTTATGAATTAAAATAGAATCAATTTTATCAGTCAATGATTTTTTATTTGATAATTTAACTTTTAGAGTTTCTGTAACAGCACCTTTTGAAAAGGAGTGTTTTTCTTCATTAAAAATATCTTCCATATTTTTTGTATTATAATGAAGTGCAATATGTTCAAAAGCTTCACTTACTATTGGCTGTAATTTTATCCAGATTGGATGGTCATGAAAGAATTTATAGGTTTCTTCATCCTCTTTTAAAATTTTGATTGCTAATTGTCTATATGTCTCTTGTGATTTAAATCCATTCTCTTCTAAAATATTTTCTATATTTGTAATTTCTTCTTCAATTACATCTGAAAAAATTAGTTTTGTAGGTAATTTTTCAGATTCAAATTTTTTTATAATTTCATCTAATAATTCACTAATTCCACTATTTTTTGCAGCACTAGTTTTTATACATGGTTTACCTAGAATTTTGCTTAGTTGTTTTTCATCAATTTCTATTTTCTCTTTTTTTGCTTCATCGGTCATATTTAAAGCAATAACCATTTTTTTATCTAATTCTAGAAGTTCACTTGTTAAATATAAATTTCTTTCTAGCTTTGTTGAGTCAATTACATTTAAAATTATGTCATAGTTAGAATTATCTAAAAAACTTTTAGTTACTTTTTCTTCTAATGTAAAGTTAGTTAAAGAGTATGACCCAGGTAGGTCTGTAATTTCAAATCTGTAGTTTTTATACTCTAAGAAAACTTCCTCTTTTGCAACAGTCACACCTGAAAAGTTTCCTACTTTTAGTTTTGCATTAGAAATTGAGTTAATAAGCATAGATTTTCCAACATTAGGTTGACCTACCAATGCTATTTTGATTGTTTTATTATTCATTTTCAACTTCTATTTTATTTGCTTCACTAAATCTTAACGCAAATTTTGATCCATTGATATTTATTTCAATTGTACTTTTTGTTAAAGTCACTTCTTCAATTTTTATTGTTGCACCCTTTACTATTCCTAAAGAGTAAAAGCGATTTTTTAAAACAGAGTCACAATTAATTGATTTTATAATAGCAGTTTGATTTTTATCTAGCTCATTAAGAGTCATGAAATTCCTTATAACTAATAATGATTATTATAATATCTTTTTGCTTTGATAGACTTGATATCTATCAATACATAAGTTTTTTGAATAATAGTATTAGGAGTTTTTCAAAAATTTTAGCTATACTAATAGTTATATTTTAAAAGGCGAGATTTTTATATATGAATACAGAAGAGACTATTGAAGAATTAAAAAAAATTGTAAAACAAAAAGGTCTTAAATATACTGAGCAAAGAGAGATTGTTTTAAATATTTTATTAAATGCTGATGAGCACCTGAGTGCTGAAGACGTTTACAACAAAATAAAAGAGCAGTTTCCTGACACAAATATTGGTATTGCTACTGTATATAGAGCACTAAGTTTTTTAGAAGAAGTTGATTTAATTACATCAATTGCATTTGGAACTGATGGAAAGAAATATGAAAGTAATTCTAAGTCTCATCATGATCATCTAATTTGTACAAACTGTGGAAAAATAGTTGAATTTTTAGATGAAGAAATTGAAAAAAGACAAGATAGAATTGCAAAGAAAAATAAGTTTAAAATAACTAGTCATTCAATGCAATTACACGGTTTATGCGAAGAGTGTCAATAATATATTAAGAAAGATCTTAATATATTATTTTTTTATAAAATATCACTTTTTATATCATCAACCCAGGTTTTTATTCTACTATCTGTTAAATCACTTTGATTATCTTCATCAATTACTAATCCAACAAATTTTTCATCTATTTGAGCTTTTGATTCATCATGAAAATATCCATCACTTGATGTAAATCCAACAATTTTTGCACCAGTAGAGTTAACATATTCATAAATTATTCCCATTGCACTACAAAATTCATCACTATAACTCTCTTGATCACCTAATCCAAAAAGTGCAACAGTTTTACTTGATAAATCAATTGATTCAAAATTACTCCATGCATCTTCCCAGTCATCATTTAGTTCTCCATCTCCCCAAGTAGATCCACCTAAAATTATTTTGTCATAATCATTCATTTTGCTAATATCACAGCTACTTAAATCAAATGTATCTATTCCTCCTAACTCATCACTTATTTTTTGAGCAATCTCTTCTGTATTTCCAGTACTTGTCGCATAAAATATTGCAGTTGCCATTTATAAACTCCTATTTGTTTTAATTATTGACCTTAATGAATAAGGTATTGCTTTTATTTGATATTCATGATTTTCTAATTCATTAACATAAATTGGTATTTGTTTCGTAAAATCACTATTTTTAGGATACGCTAGATATATTTGATAAGATTCACCTTTTTTTATGGCTTTTATAGCACTTTCAAGTTCATCTTTTATATCTGGTTTGTTTATCTTGATATCTTTCCATGAAGTATATATTTTAATTCCATGAAACTCATCAGACTTAATGCAAATGGCATTTCCTAAATCAATAATAGTTTTATCACTATGTAGTTTTTTTAACTTTTTTAATACAAATTCATGGAAAACTAAGTGTTTATCAATAAGTAATTGTAATTCTTTGTTTACAAAACATGATGAAATTAATTTTGCAACCTTTAATTTACAATTTTTTGAAATAAAAGAGGAGTTTGTATTGTTAATATAATTATTAATTGTTTTTGTTGAGTTCTTACATAAATTAAATTTAAAACTATTTTTTTTATGACTTAATACATAGTTCATATTAAGATCTTTTTTAATTTTATAGGTAAATGCTTGTTTTAAACTATAATTACTTAAAAAATTTTGTTCATATTTATTGAAGTGGCAAAAATCTTTTAAGATAATATTACTCATATATAAAAAAAGTTGTCTAAGTTTCTGTTTTGAATCAAATGTATCAAAATCTTTAGGTAAAAATTCACTATTATTTTTAAATCCGATTAAATCAATCATTATTTCCTCCTTTACAGTTTGCATAACATTGATTACAATCTTTTATACCCATAATTTTTACATATTCATCATACACACACGAAACTGATCTTTTAGTACATACAAATGGTATATTTCTTTTTTTCGCTTCATTCTTATATTTTAGCATTGTATTATGGTTTAAAAATGATGTTAACATCACAATACAATCAGTGTTTTGTGGCACCTTTTTTTTAGGAGCTGAAGATTTTTTTCTTGCATCCCAGTGATTAATTGTTTTTGCACCTAGTTCTTGTAACATAGTTTTTATTTGTGAAATTTGATCTCCACCAATTACTAATACACTCATAATTAATCCTTAACAAGTACAACCAGTTGGTTTTACAATATTTTCTTTACTTTTAATTTCAAAATTTTTCAATTGATATCCTTTATATTGATAATCATTATTGAAATAATAGCAATAAGAATCTTAAACTAATATTAATAGTGATAATACTTATCAATTTGTATTGTTAAAATAGATTAATGATGTTATGAGTAATAAAATAACAAAATAAATTAAAGTAGAATGTGGTTTAAAGGAAGGTCGAAAGCTAAAAGTAGCTTTCTGATAGTTAATATTTGTTTATACTTTTACTTTTTTCAGTTCTCTGATTATTTTAGCAATGTCTCTTGAGTATTTTTGAGCTCTTTTTGAGTTGTATTTCCAACCTCCGTTGTAGCTACTCCATACCTTTCTCCAATCATTTTTATGAACTTTTTTCCAGTATGTTAGTTCTGCAATTGCATTTTTAGTAGCAAATTGCATATCAGAAACTAATCTCATTGCATATCTATTTCTATTCCAAGAAGTGTTTTTTACATTATGTCTTGAAAGTACAGTTTTAATATTAGCTTGGAATAGACCATAATCTTTACTATCAACGTTGATTTGGTATCTACCTAATGATGATTCTTTGATTGCAATAGCCATTAAACTATAGCTTAAACCATGCTTTTGTCCAAGTTCTTTAATAACTTTTAGTTTGTTAATATCTTCTTTAGTTAGTTTATTTGCATTAAAGTTTGATGCAAAAATATTAGTAAAGAAAATTAAAGATAAAAAAATAATTTTTAAATTCATTTATTTCCCCTTGTATGTGTCATAAAAAACGCGCCGTATTATACTTAATATTAACTAAAATGTCAAATTTTTACTATAAAATATTAGTTTTACTCTAAAGAGCCGCTTGCAAATTCCACCATCATAAACTAGTGAATTTGTAAACCTACTAAGCTTATCAAGCAGATCTTTTAAACTTTTAATCATTTTACCGCTTTATGGGTCAATTTTAGATAAAAAACTATTATTGGGTGCGTGCTTGATGGTTGAGTTTTAAAAATGGCTAATTTTTAGTGTTTTTAGCTAAAAGTTATGTTACCAGTTTCAAACTCTGATGAATACAAACTGATAAAATACCAAATGCTAAAACAGAAGCTACTTTTGTAGCTCCTTTATAATAAATATTACTGCATCCAAAGTCTTCTTTGAGGTATTTATTGACTCTCTCAACCATACTTCTTTGGTTATAGTGATGGGTATCTAAACTTTGAGTAAGGTTTAGAATTTTAAATTTCTTTTTTTCATCTTTTATAAGTTGAATTTTTCCTTTTAACTCTTTGGAGTTCTTCGGATTGATATCAATAAGCGGTCTATGATTTAGTTTTTTGGAAAAATCTCTGATAATATTGCTGTCGTATCCTGCATCTTGTAAGTCATAAAGATATGATACTTTTTTGCTTGTCTCGTTTATAAGAGGAAGTGCTACTGAGCTATCATGAACATTTGCCCCTGAATAAATAGCAGTAATAGGGATATCTCCATCTACTACACTGATATGGAGTTTCCCTCCTATCCATGTTTCAAAGTTGCCTTTGGAATTCTGTTTTCTTCCAACTCCACACTGCGTTGATACCAAAGATAGCATCTGCTTTGTGGTTTTCATATCTTCTTGTTGCTGCAAGATACTGGGTGTTTTAGGCTCTCTTGTTTCACCTTTTTTAGGTCGTCCTCTTCTTTTTGGTTTAAACTTTTCTTTTTCAACTTTTACAGGTTTTTCTCTCAGTGGTATTTTTGTTGCATCACTTGCATTATAAAAAAAGAGTGTATCCCTTAGATACTCCTTCACAAACTGCTCATGCGTCTTTTGTGCAATTTTAAGCTCACTGAGCTCCTTAAAGACTCTACTAAATTTAGACTCACTTGGAATATCGTTTTTATATCTCCACCCACACAAGATCCTCAGCGTTCTATCACTATGAAGTCTATCGATAAGGTCTCTGGTTGTTTGGATATTGTAAACACTCTTTGCAATAAATGCTCGTGCAATCTCTTCTCTATGCTTTGGAGTGTTTGTAATAGATACGACAGTGATATTTTTTTCAATCGCAGCAAAGTCTAATATCTTAATAAGCTTTTGCTCTTTATTTGACAACTCTTCTAATTGAAGCTCTCTTTTCAAAGAAGGAAAAAGTGAATTTTCAAGATTTAAAACCTTAGTCCACATTTTAGATAGACTTGAAGATATTTTTGGTAGAATAATTTCCATAAGTTGAATCGCTCTTCTGTTAAATTTTTGTAGTAAAAAATTATAACTTATCTGAAGTTTGATTCAACTTTTTAAAATTTAAATCAGCTTAAATTACGGGTTGTTTTTTATAATCTGCAAGTGGCTCCTAAATTTAATATATAATTTAGTTAAAAGAAACTATAATTCCGCAAAATTTTGACATGAGAAAATTGGACTTTGAACAAGAAAGAATTTAAAAAAATAATTAAGGAAATTGGATTTACTTCTCAAGGTAAATTCGCTGAGCACATAGGTGTAAAAGCCACAACTTTTACAACATATAAAACAATTCCATCCCATATAACAAGAGTTACTAGACTTGCACTTCTTGCAAAAAGAAATGGAATAGATTTTGATGAAATACAAGAAGCGATGAAGATAGATTAGTTTTCTATCTTTTCATCAATTAAATTCCTTACACAAATATCAATCATCTCAAAAACTTTATCAAAACCTTCAAACCCATCAAAAAAATATGGATCAGGTACATCTTTACCCTCGTATCCAAAATCTCCTAATTTTAATACCTCTGTTACACCTAATTTTTTAAGATTTGAAACATTTGAATCATCTAAACCAATTATCAAATCATATTTATTAATATCTTTAGATTTAAACTGTACAGCTCTTTGAGTAGAGATATCAATTCCATTTTGCATTGCTACTTTAATTGAGTTTTCACATGGAGGCTCTCCTACATGCCATGAGCCAGTTCCTGCACTATAAATCTTTACATCTAAGTTTTTTTGTTTAGCATACTGTTTTGCTACCCCTTGGGCTATTGGTGAGCGACAAATATTTCCTAAACAAACAAATATTATAGAGTTTATTTTAATCATTTTCTAATCCTATATTAATATATTTTCGCACCTTCTTAATCTCGTCTATGTCGAACTTACAACTTATTATTTCACTCGAATCATTTTTAGTTACATTCCCAAATGGACTTATAATTGCACTTCCTTTTGCCATATTCTCATCAGCGCTATTTGAAGCTATTAAAAAACATTGATTAACAAGTGCAAGGGATTTTGAAATAGTTTCATAATGATCTTTTCTTTTTAATCCCCACATTGCTGGATTAAGAATTATATCTGCACCTTTGATTTTTTCCCATAATTTTGGAAATCTTAATTCAAAACAAATCAACGTGGCAACTTTCACTCCATCGATATCTATTATTTTAATATCATCAGGGTTCCCTGCTGAAAAATGTTCTAGTTCATTTCCTAAAGGAAAGAGTTGTGATTTAGATTGGGTATGTAAAATCTTTTTATTTTTAAAAACATGAAGTGTATTAAAATACTTATTATTTTTTTTAGTAATAAAAGTTAATGCAATGGTTTTATTATTTGATAACTCTTGTATCTCTTTAATAGCTTTTATTGCAAATATTGAAGCTTCTTTCATTCTATCATAACAAAAACCTGTTAGGGCAATCTCTGGTGCTAATATGATAGAATTCTCTTCACAATCACAGATTAGTTTTTTTAGGTGTATTAAGTTTTCTTCAAAATTTTCATTAGTTTTAACTTGCAGTGCAATTAGTTTCATTTATTACCTCATTTATTAAGTTCTCAACTGCTTTTTTATAAGTCATAGCAGTTGCGTATGTAGTTGCTTCATATTTTGTTTGTATTATTGGGTTAGTATTTGAAGCTCTAATCAAAGCCCATCCATATTCAAAATTTATTCTAAGACCATCAATTTGTATGATATCTTTTATTAAAGGAAAACCTCTCAACTTATTTTCTAATCTTTTTTTTAAATTATTTATTAAAATAAATTTTTTACTCTCTTCAATTTTTATCTCAATATTCTCACTTG
This sequence comes from Malaciobacter pacificus, assembly GCF_004214795.1. Classification (NCBI taxonomy): domain Bacteria; kingdom Pseudomonadati; phylum Campylobacterota; class Epsilonproteobacteria; order Campylobacterales; family Arcobacteraceae; genus Malaciobacter; species Malaciobacter pacificus. The sequence goes on along the minus strand of NZ_CP035928.1, from coordinate 1,992,278 downwards.
TGTAAACATTTGGTAGTAAATCTAACTCTTTATCTAAATCAATACCATTATAAATAAGCTCTAAAACTCTTAAAGTGGCATAAATTGCATCATCATATCCATAATATCTATCATTAAAAAATATATGTCCTGAAACTTCAGCTGCTAAATCAGCATTTAACTCTTTAAGTTTTAATCTTAAGTTTGAATAACCTGTTTTATCCATAATTGTTTTTGCATTATGATTTATTTCATCAAATATATTTTGAGAATAAGTAACCTCTCCTATAATAACTGGATTTTTCATAGTTTTTGAAAAAAGTAGGGCTAGCATATCACCTTTGATATTGTATTTTTGAGTAAGAACAACTATTCTATCTGCATCACCATCGTAGGCAAAGGCTAAATTACAATCATTAATTAATAATTTTTTTAAATCAATTAAATTTTTTTCATTTGATGGGTCTGGGTGATGATTTGGGAAGTCACCATTTGGAGTAGTATGAAGTGCTTTATAGTTTAAATTTAGTTCATCTAAAATATCACAAATTACTGTATTTGCTACTCCATTTCCACAATCAATAGCAAAAGAAATTGCTAGGTTTTTTAGGTGAGAAAATTGCTTTATCATGAATTTTATATACTCTTTTTTTATATCATAGTTGATATAAAGAGGTTTATTAATTATTTCTATATAATTTATAGAATTATATAGAAAAATTAAATCATCTCCAAAAAAAGGTTTGTTTTTAACTGTGATTTTAAATCCATTATATTTTTTTGCATTATGACTACCTGTAATCATAATAGAAGCAGTGGGTTTTATTTTTTTATTTTTTTCAATTTCTATTTCTTGAAATGATGCAAAATAATTTACACCTGTTGCTACAAGTCCAATATTAATAACTTTACAATCACTAAAATTAATACCTGATACTAAAGCTTCAAAAAGTAGCTTTGAGTGATGTCTAATGTCATAACCAATTACAATATAAATCTCTTCATTATATTTTTCTTTTAGATATTTTCCAAAATAGTAGCCTATTAGTTTAGCACTATTTTCATCTAGGTTTTTATTAACTATTCCTCTAATATCATATTGTCTAAATATTGATTTATCTATCATTTTGCTCTAACTTCAATAAAAACTCTTTTCTTTGTATTCCTTGATTATATCCACTGATATCTCCTGTTGAAGAAATTACTCTATGACAAGGAATTAATATTGGTATTATATTTTGTGAGATTGCTTTTGCAACTGCTCTTGAAGCATTTTCATTACCTATATTTGTTGCAATTTGTTTATAACTCATTGTTTGATTATATGGAATTTTAAGTAGTTCTTTCCAAACTTCAATTTGAAAAGATGTTCCAACCATTTGCATTGGAATATCAAAAGCTTCTCTTTTGTTATTAAAATACTCTTCAAGTTGTGTTTTTAATACTTCAAAAATTTCATTTGAATTTACGGGAATTATCTCACAATCAAGTGTTTTTTTTAGAATATCAACTTTTGATTGTAAAGTATACTTTTCTAAAAAACTAAGCATGACGATACCTTTTTTAGATGCAGCCGCAAAAAGTTCACCTAAAGGGGTATGAAAACTTGTAGTTGTTATTATATCTGTGGTTTTAGCCTTATATTCTCTCAACTTAATCCTTTAAATAATAAATGATTTTATCATAATTTTAGTAAGATTAATTATAAGTAAATAACAAGGAATTATATTGATTGAAGATAGTAATTTATTAATGTTTATATTAAGTGCAATACTTTTATCTCTCTCCCCAGGTCCAGATAATATATATGTATTAACTTTAGGTATCTCTAAAACAAAAAAAGCAGCTGTTGTTACAACTTTGGGTTTATGTAGTGGTTTAGTAATTCATACACTAGCTGCTGCATTAGGAATATCTGTAATTTTTCAAGTTTCACAAATAGCCTTTGATATTGTTAAATATATTGGTGCAATTTATCTTTTGTATATTGCATATCAAATATTTAAACACAGAAATGATCCAATTAGTTTAGAGCAAACTCAAAATGAAGTAGAGTATAAAAAGTTATATTTAAGAGGTTTTATTATGAATATTTTAAATCCAAAAGTATCTATTTTCTTTTTAGCATTTTTACCTCAATTTGTAGATACATCTAGTTCAAACATTCCATTGCAAATGATTTTTTTAGGACTAATATTTATAATAGTGGCATTTATTATATTTTCGATAATTGGTATTTTAGGAAATATTTTAAGACAAAAGGTTTTAGCTAAAAAAGAGGTATTTAGTTATTTAAATATATTTACAAGTCTAGTATTAGTTGGTTTGAGTATAAAACTTGCGCTAAGCTCTAGATAAAAGAGAATAAATCTTCTCTTTTATACTTCATCTGTGTAAACACAAACGTTGAAATTTTCAACTAATCCATCTTCATCAACACATTGTGTTTGAAAAAAGTTAGTAATATACGGTTTATTACAGTGATTTTCAAAATCCTCTTTTGAAGCCCAGATTTCATTAAATACAATTGGCATAGAAGTTCCCGTTGCATATGGATTATCTATTTTTTTTGTAACTGTATATTGTATACATCCATCTTCTCTAGTTGTATTAGGTTCAAGTGCTTTTAAGACTTCTAATAACTCTTGTTCTTTCCCATCTTTTGCTTTAAATGAAGCGATACAATAAATTTTTTTAGACATTTTTATTCCTTATCTAGTTTGACCCTGACCATAAATTTTGTATTTAAATGTTGTTAGGTCATTAATTCCCATAGGTCCTCTTGAGTGAAGTTTATTTGTTGAAATACCAACTTCAGCTCCAAGTCCAAACGCTCCACCATCAGTAAATCTTGTACTTGCATTTGCATAAACACAAGCTGCATCAACTTGATTTAAAAACTTATTTACAGTTGTATAATTTTCACTTAAAATTGATTCAGAGTGTCCTGAACCATGTCTTTCAATATGAGTAATAGCTTCATCAATTGTTTCAACAACTTTAATATTTAAGATATTTGCTAAATATTCAATATCAAAATCTTCAGGTTTTGCTGGATGAATATGAACTATTTTTAAAGTTTCTGGACAACCTTTTAAATAAGTTCCTTGCTCTTCAAATGCTTCCACAATTCCTGGAAGTAAATATTGAGCAATATCTCTGTGAATAAGTAGTGTTTCCATTGCATTACAAACACCTGGCCTTTGACACTTTGCATTTATTAAAATATCAATTACTTTTTTTGGCGCGGCATCTTTATCCACATAAATGTGACAAAGTCCTTTATCATGTTTTACAACAGGAACAGTTGCGTTTGCACTAACATATTGAATTAATGCTTCTCCACCTCTAGGTACTATTAAATCAACATATTTATCTTGCTTGATAAGTTTTGCTACACCTTCTCTACTAGAATCTGGTAATAGTGATATTGCTTGTTCTGGTAGTTTGTTTTTAGTTAAAACCTCTTTTAAAACAATAGCTATTGCTTTATTTGAGTGTTCAGCTTCTTTACCACCTTTTAAAACACATACATTTCCACTTTTAAAACACAGAGCTGCTGTGTCACTAGTAACATTTGGTCTACTTTCATAGATGATTCCAATTACACCAATTGGAATAGATACTTTTTGGATATTTAATCCATCTTGTGTAACCCAACCATCAAGAACTCTTCCAACTGGTTCTTGCTGTGATGCTATTTGTCTAATAGCATCACTCATAGCTTTTACCCTTTCACCTGTTAATAATAATCTATCAAGTAGTGCTTCATCAAGATTGTTTTTCTTTGCTTCAAACATATCTTGATTGTTTTTTGAAATTATGAAATCACAATGATCCATTAAAGCATCTGCCATATCATTTAGTACTTTGTTTTTAACAGCAGTACTTAGGTTTGCAATAGTTCGGCTAGTTCTTTTAGCTTCTTCTAAAAAAGCTTGCATATTTAAATCCTCATATTTTTATTTTGTTATGACTTTTTATCGCTATTTTGAGGTACGTATTTAAAAAATACATATAAAACTGCTAGCATAACTATAACAGTTACTATACCCATAAAACTTAATTCAACTTCGGGGCCAGTACCTCTTTGATAATCTTTGGGCATAAATAAAAACATAGAAGATAACAACATAAATGATGAAGTAATAACTGCAATCAAGTGTGCAAATATTTTATGTAATTTTGTGATATAAAAATCTTTAACCATTTTCCATGTTATAACAGCTGCTGTTAAGACGATAATAAGAACAATGATCTTCTCAGTTTGTGGATCCACTTTGTTTCCTTCTTTTAAAAATTCCATATTTTAGGGATTTTACACTTAAATACCTCTTTTATATTTGCTCTTGTTTTAAAAAATCCTCTACTATTTTTCTATGGTCAAATACAAGTTTATCAAGTGGTATTTCATCTTTTTTATAAATAAATACTTTTTTTGCATCATCTGCTGCTTTTGGTACACCAATAGCATTACAAATATAGACACAAGATGCACAATGTAATCTTTTATCTCTACTTGGATCTGAGTAAACACCAAGTAGCTTCTTGATTGTTACATCTAAAGTAACTTCTTCTTTCATTTCTCGCACCAATGCATCTTCAACTTTTTCACCTCTATCTACAAATCCACCAGGAAGTGCAATACCAAAAGGTTCATTTAGTCTTTCAATAAATACAATTCCTTGGAAGTTTTTATTTTCATCAAAAAGCTTTATTATTCCATCCGCTGCAAGAAATGGTGTTTTGGGTTCCCACTTAGCCATAATTACAAACTCCGCTATCTTTTAATACATTTTTTATTTGTTTACATTTTTTATTTTCAATATACAAATGTAGCCAAGATTCTACCCAATAAGGTATTCCTCTTCCATTGTTTCCCCAAGAGTTTACACTTTGATACTTAACTCCTAAGTACTCTGAGAAGGTTCTTTTATTAAATCCAGCCTCTTTAAGTTTTGATTTAAATGTTTCTTTATCCATTGTTCTCCTCAAGATAAAAGTATGCTTAAGTATACTAAATAAATATAAAGAATAGATAAAAGCATATTTATTAAGGTCTAAATAATATTCCATTATGTATAATAATCGCTACAAAATCACAGGAGATATAAAATGAGAATAAAGGCATTTTTAACTAGTGGTAGATTTAAAATTATTAAAGCTGTGAAGATTAATGATATAGAAAGAATTGCAAGAACTTATCAAAGGTGGGAATACCTAGTTTAAGTTACTCTTTAAAGTATAAAAAATAGAAGTCTATTTTTTGTATAAATCTTTGATAAAGTTTGACTCATCTAAAAGTTTTTGAGCTTTATCTTTATTATTAAATTTTATTAAATCATCAATAATTAAATAGAGTAAAATAGAAATACCAAATGTTGGTATGATGCATATTATTGTTATAAATATATAAAAATATTTCATATTACACCCCCCTTATAATAGTCTTACTCTAATTATCTCAAAAAATAGTATTTCAAAAGTATCATTATTTTTAAACAAACAATATAAGCACTAATTTGATAAAATATCTTCTTTACAATAGTTTCTCAAATAAAAGGTTTAATAAATATGAGTGAGCACAAAGATTTTTTACGTGTAATAGTACAAGAGGATTTAAAAAAAGGTAAATATAGCAATGTAGTTACAAGATTTCCTCCTGAACCAAATGGATTTCCACATATTGGGCATGCAAAATCTATATGTATAAATTTTGGTATTGCAAGTGATTTCAACGGTTTTTGTAATCTTAGAATGGATGACACAAACCCAACAACTGAAGATACAAAATATGTTGAAGCACTTAAAGATGCAGTTCAATGGCTTGGATTTGAATGGAAAGATGAAGTTAGATACACATCAAATTATTTTCAAGAAATTTATGAATATGCAGTACAACTTATCAAGATGGGTAAAGCATATGTTGATAGTATTGATGAAGAGCAAATGAGAGAGTACAGAGGAACTGTTACAGAAGCTGGGAAGAGAAGTGAATTTGCCTCAAGAAGTATCGAAGAAAATTTAGAACTGTTTGAAAAAATGAAAAACGGTGAGTTCAAAGATGGAGAACATGTATTAAGAGCAAAGATTGATATGAGTGCAGCTAATATGAAGCTAAGAGACCCACTTTTATACAGAATTAGACATGCACATCACTTTAGAACGCAAGATAAATGGTGTATTTATCCTATGTATGATTTTGCTCATTGTTTAAGTGATTATATTGAAGGAGTAACTCACTCTATTTGTACACTTGAATTTGAAAACAATAGAGATATTTATGATTGGGTTTTAGATGAACTTAATCTTACTCCTCCAAGACCATACCAACATGAGTTTGCAAGACTTGGAATTAACTATACAGTTATGAGTAAAAGAAAACTTCTTGAACTTGTAAATGGAAACTATGTTAGTGGTTGGGATGACCCTAGAATGCCAACAATTGCAGGACTTAAAAGAAGAGGTTATACAAGAGAATCTATAATAAACTTCTGTGATCAAATCGGTATTGCAAAAGCAAACTCAATGGTTGATGTATCACAACTGGAATTTTGTATAAGAGATGATTTAAACACAAAAGCTCCAAGAGTTATGGCTGTACTTGACCCAATCAAAGTTACAATTGAAAACTATGAAGGAAGTGAGCAAATAGAAGCTTCATACTATCCTCACGATGTTCCAAAAGAGGGTAGTAGAAAAATTCCATTTTCAAATGTAGTTTATATTGAAAGAGAAGACTTTAGTGATAATCCAGTTAAGGGATATAATAGATTAACACCAAACCAAGCTGTTAGATTAAGACATGCATATATTATCACTTGCAAAGAAGTTATCAAAGATAGCAATGGAAATGTTGTAGAGATTATTGCCGAATATAATCCAAACTCTAAAAGTGGAAGTGATACAAGTGGTATAAAAGTAAAAAGTGCTATTCAATGGGTAGATGTAAAATCTGCTAAGAAAATTGAAGTAAGGCTTTATGATAGATTATATAAAAATGAAGCACCTGAAGGATTAGAAGATTTAAATTCTAATTCATTAACAATCATAAAAGATGCACTAGTTGAGCCAGCAGTTATTACAGATAAAGTTGATGAGAGATTCCAGTTTGAAAGACAAGGATATTTTTATGCTGATTCAGTTGATTATAGTGATGAAAATCCAGTATTTAATAAAATCGTTGGATTAAAAGATTCGTGGGCTAAAAAATCGCAAAGTGAAGATAAACCAAAAGAAAAAGTAGTAAAAAAACAAGAACCTAAAAAAGAGATTGTTCATGGAAGTGCTGCAGAGATGACTGATGAGCAAAAAGAGCTTTTTGAGAAATATTCAACTGAACTAAAACTAAATAATGAAGTTTCAAATATTTTAGCTAGAGATGAGGTTTTATCTAAGTTCTTCCAAGAGACTTTAGAGCAACTAAATAGCCCAGTATCTATTGCAAATATAATTGCAAATGATGTTGCAAAAGAGTTAAAAGAAAAAGAGTTAAGTGAACTTAAATTTGGTTCAAAAGAGATTGCACAGTTAGTAAAAATGATTGACGAAGAGACTATTTCAAATAAGATTGCAAAACAAGTATTTGAAGAAATGGTTGAATCTGGAATTAGCCCTGAAAAAATAGTAGAAGACAAAGGCTTAGTTCAAATTAGTGACCCAAGTATTATTTTACCAATTATTGATGAAGTAATTGCAAAAAATCCAGACAATGTAGAAAAATACAAAGCTGGAAATCAAAAACTATTTGGCTTTTTTGTAGGACAAGTACTTAAATCAACTGGTGGAAAAGCAAACCCAAAAGTTGTAAATGAACTTGTAACTAAAAAATTAAAGTAGAATTTCTACTTTATTTTTTCCTTCTTCTTTCGCTTTATAAAGTGCATGGTCAGCTCTTGAAATTAAAGACTCTTCTGTATCATCTTTTTTTATCAAAGTTGCCCCTAAACTAGCAGTTAGTTTATCAACAAATGAGAATTTATATTTATTAATAGTTTCTTTTATATGATTAGCAAGAATTTCTATAGAATCTTTGTCAATAAAAGGAATTAATAGTAAAAATTCATCACCTCCCCAACGACCAACAATATCTGATTCTCTAACAGAATCTTTAAGTAGTTTAGAAAACTCTTGTAATACTATATCTCCAGCATGATGACCAAAAGTGTCGTTGATTTCTTTGAACTTATCTAAATCTAAAATTATTACACCATAATTGTTTTCATATCTGTTTATGATTTTTGCAGTATCTTCTAGAACGCAGTCTAAATGATGTCTATTATAAACACCTGTTAATTTATCAGTAATTGATACTTGTTTTAATTCAGCTACTGCAACTTCTAACTCTTTTGTTCTTTTTTTAACTTCTAGTTCTAGAGTTTCATTGATTCTTTTTAATTGAGTAATTTCTTTTGATATTCCAAATATTCTTGTAATATTTTCTTGATTATCTATAATAGGAATAATTGTTGTATTCCAATATCTAGGTTTAGAATCATTTAATATATGAGATTCTTCATACGTAAAGATTTCATTTTTTTCAATACATTGATTGTATTTTTCAGATATTTTTTTATACATGTTCTCATCTAAAAATTCATCAAGAAATATTTCACTACTTTGTTTTTCTGATAAGTTAAAAACATCTCTTAGTGCTTGGTTCATTTTTTCTGAAATAAACCTATTATCTTCTTTTCTAACAATAAACATGTTGTCTTTACTTAAGTTCCATATTGTTCTAAATAGTGTTAACTCACCTTTTTCTACAATACTTGTTAAGTTTTTATTTATATCCATTTTAAAACCTATTTGCAATAATCATTATATTATCAAATTATTGTAAATAGGTAAATATATATTAGGTAAATATTGTAATATTTAAAGAAATTAAAATTCTTTTAATATGTAGTTTGAATCACTCACTTTTATATCAACTTTGTCATTTTTTAGTTTATGTAAAATGATTGATAAAGTGATATTATTGATGGGATGAACTATATAACCTCTTATATAATTGTTTAAATCAGCTGTAACTTTGCCATCAAAAGAATCAAAAAGCATATACAATGAACTATCACTTACATTTGATATTGTGATTCTCTCTCCTGTATTATATGAACTCATGACATTTTTGAATATATAGTTTTGAGCTAGATATTTGTCATTTAGAAATTTTAATAAAAAATAAATCACTATAGATAAACCATAAGTTGGTATTGCAAGAAGTAGTGCAAATAAGATAAATATATAAGTCTTCATAGTATCCTCCTTATTTGAAAAATATAAAAATACTATATATTCAAATTATCACATAAAAGGGTACTTCAAAAGTAACAAAAAATTAAGTTTTTAACGCTTTTTATTTAGAGAATCAATCAGATTTAGTTCAAATAAAATCTCTTGGGATTTATTTCTTTTATCTATTTTATTTAAATCTTTTGTAATTAGATAAACTAATATAGGTATAGAAAAGGTACTAACTGTAAATACCATAAATACAAGTTCATACATAATTGTTTTTTTCCTTTTTTTAAATAAAAGGAAGTATTGCATAATAGTGTACTTGAAAAGTGTCATTTATGATTTGAGAAATTTAAGTTTATAAAGTTTTAAGCAAATTAGATAATAAAAATGGAGGATTAATTAAAAGCCTTCAACTTGTAATTACTACGGCTGATTTGTCACAAACAAATTTGGATAAAACAGTTAAAAATGCAGAACTTGTAAAAAATGAGATTGTAAATGCACAAAAAAATATAAAAGATAATGTTGAGATTTTAAATCAAATTTTTAATCAATTTAAAGATTTTGAGTCAACTAATAATCAAATACTAGAGTCTCAAACTCAAAAAATAGAAAGTTTTACCAATAAATTAGAGGTGAGAGCTGATATTTTAGGTGATAAATTTGAGCAAGATTTACAAGAGTTAAAATCAAAACTTTTATCGGATGTGGATGCGCAAATCCAAAAAATAAATGAAGAAATTAACTCAAAACTTAAAGGTATCGATTTAAGGATGCTTGATGGTAGCAATCGTCTTGTTTCTAACTCTTTGTCTCAATTAACTCAATTTCAAAATCAAATTACAAAAATTGAGCGTAAAAATACAATCTTATTTACACTCTTGAGTTTTATAAGTGGTGGTGCTTTAGCATCTTTATTTTTATATTTTTTTAACTAGAGGAGTCGAAAATGGTGATGCAAATTAAACCAAGTTTTTTAGACGCACAGATGGTAATAGTGAATGAGATTCAAACTTTAAATATCAACATCAAAAAAGTAAAAGAGTGTAAAAAACCAAATATAAAAAGACAAAAAAAACTATTAAATACCTTCTCAAACATAAAAAGATATTTAGAGAGCTCTTTGAATCCAACTCAAAAAAAATTAATAATAGTAGAGAGATTACCTCTACTATATTTGCAAATACAAAAGATAGGAGCTTCGCATGATTAAAAATATTAATATGCAAAAACTAAAAATAAATATAGGTGTAGTAGTAATTATCGTTTTAGCTATTGCTTTTATTTTTACTTTTAATCATATTACATCTAATCCAACTTCAATGTTTAGCAAAATAAGTGATCAAAATTATCAAAAATTAACAGATATAAAATTTGTAAAAGATTATGAAGATGGAGTTGATGCAATTGCAGGATTAAAAGTTTCGATTGGAAATGAAAATGATCCAGCTGAGTTACAAGTAAAAATAGAGAGCCTTAATTATTGGCAAGGTTTTATCTCAAAAAATAAAGAAAAATATGAGTTATTAAAAGGAGTTCAAAAATGAATCTAACACAAAAATTAGCCCTAGCATGGTTAACCACATTCGATAAATCTTTATTCTTATTTACAAGTCTAAAAGGATTAAATACAATTTTCAGATATTCATTTTATATATCTCTTGTATTAACTCTATGCTTTGTAATACTTAAATTTGAAGCAATAATTAATATTAGAGCTTACGATATTCCTATTTTTATCCAGAATCTTCTTATTGTTTTAGGTTTAGGGGTAAAATTTTTAACTATTATTTTTACAATTGGAATTTTCTCATATGAGTCAATTTACAATTTAGATATAAATAAATACCTGATAGAGCAAAAACAAAAAGAAGAATTTATCAAAAAAAATAAACTCCAAAAATGGCGATTAAGAAATATAAATATTTTACTGAGAGTAACTATTTATATAGGACTTTGGTGTTTTTTATATCTATTATTTGAGGATATTCTAATCAGTTCATTTTTTAGTGTTTATGGTGAGAGTCCAAGTAAAGAGATTTATATTCAATTCTTAATAGATTATGACAAAACAATCAAATACTTCACAGCTATTTATCTTGTATCTATTGCGATTTTAGATTTTTTTGTTAGAAAAAATAGAAAAGCTAAAAAGTTTCCTGAGGAAACTACACAGGAAACACTAGGAGAAAAAAGTGAATAAAATATTTTTTCTTCTATTTATTATATTTTCAATAAATAGTTTTGCATTCACAGAGATTAGTACTTCAACAGTACAAGAAGATTACAAAAAAGGGAATATGGATAAATATAAATACGATAATCTTACTCCCATATCAACTAGTTCTCTTGTTAGTAGAGGAATTATTACTAATGAAAGTAATCTTATAAGAAATATTCCAGAGCCTATTAATAAATCTAATATTAAAAATCATATAACTTGTTCATTTGTTGGTGCAAATTGGACAGCAACAATTTATTCTATAAATGCACAAGCAGGAACTGTTACTTGCATGGTTTCAAAAAAAGGTGACTTATATAATCCAATTGGTACATTTGATACATTTTATCCTAATCTTAAAAAAGCTTTTACATTAGATTTAAAAACAGCAGAGCAACAAAACCAAACATTAATTAATAATGCTGAAACTCAATTTCAACCATTAAAAAATACAATTAATTCAATTTATCAATCAACTACTTCCCAAAATGGGAATTATTTAACTATACCAGAGTTATTAACTGCAGCAATTTTGACTGATACTGATATTATAGATGTACAATCAACTCGAGCAACAAATAAATTACAATTAAAGAATAATTTCGTATCTAGTTATTCAACAAATAATCAATTTATAGATAATAGAGATTATATCTTAACTGATACAGAAACTATTTTTGATGTCTATTCTGGTTTATCTGATGTCTCAATGACTTATTTAGTTTTATTAGTTGCATTTTTTGGAATTTGGGGTGTTGGTAGTAAAGTTCTTTCTCATTTTACTTCAAAAGCTGAAGATAAACAAAATCATGAAAAAGTTTCTCCATATATCACAGGTATTATTTTAGGAATATTACTTTTCTTTCCAACTGGATTTAAAGAACAAATTACAAATTCAAGTGGAAATGTTGTTGCAGAATATAATCTTATGAAAACAAAATATCAAGATTGGGAAAAATCTGGATATGCTCTTTTTACTGATTGGGCAGATGCAGCAGCAAAGGTAATTATTGATGCAGAAGTTAATGCAATTGTAGAAAAAAGTGGTGTAGCAACAAAAGATCAAATTATTCAAGCAAGTGCAGGAATATCACAATATAAAAACTTAACAGACTTCACTAATAACTTATGGGATATATGTAGAAATGATATATATAATTACAATGGACTTTTTGATAGCGATGGGAAACATCAATATTCAACTGATCCTAATCAACCTTTTCCAACAAATGAGAAATGGGCATATGTAAATTCTAAAATTAAAAATAATACTTCTACTTTATATTATTCAGTACAAGACGGTGAAGTAAAAGGTAATGGTTCTTATAATCCTAATGTAATTGGTAAAGTAGGTGCAAATAATCCTTTAGATAATTACTATCCTGAATATGCATTAAGTGCTTGTGGAAAGAATTATTATGAACATCAAAGTAATGTTACTAAGTTAAAAGATTATGATGAATCAAAAAAAGCTTTAATAGGACAAAGTACCAGTGGGGCTAATAAAATACCAATGCTTCAAGGATTGATAAAATTTCAATATGAATTATATAGAGATTGGGGTTATTTAGCAATTCTAGGGTTACCTGTTACAAAATTACAAACAGAGTATATAGGTGGATTATATAAAACAAAAAGAAGTGAAGTATTAGATAAATTGAATGATCAAGTAAAAGAAGATTCATGGGGTACTCATATGATTATGAGTTCTATTCCTTATATGTTTTTACCAGGTGCTGGAACAATTTACAAAATAGTAGAAGATAATTCAGTAAAAATTGCAGCAGCAATTGGAACTACATCAGGAACTATTGCAGGTGGTGGATTTGCTTCATGGTTTACGGGCGCAATTGGAGCAGCAACAGGAGTTATTGCAGGTGTTGCAGCAAAAAGTGCAATTGCTTTAGCATTTGCATATAAAGCTGCTCAAACTGTTTTAGAAATTACTCCAATAGTTGGGATAGTAATTATTGGACTATTAAGATTTGTGATAATTATGATTAAAATTTTTAGCTTCCACTTTGCAAGTCTGTTTATGATGCCTATAATGTTCGCAAGAGAAAACATACAAGCAATAGCACGATTTACAATGAAAATATTTGCAACTATGTTAGAGCTTCCTATATTTGTATTATCTGTATGGTTAGCAATTACAGCAAGTTCATTAATTCATACAATTGGTGATGTATTTGGTAAAAAGATCATTATGGGTATGCTTGAAAATAATGCATTACAACAATCTAATTTTATCTATAGTTGGATTGACAAAATGAAAATCTATTTTTTTGATGGTTTCATTGAAATTTCAGTAGCCATATTCAGCATTATCATCATATATAAAATCATTGTTTCATTACATAGTACATTATTTGAGATTATTGAAGTTCAAGGGAGCAAAGAACTTGACAATGCAATTGAGTCTATGAAAAATGAATCGACTGGATGGGGTAGTAGAATGTAACTACTACTTCATTTTAAAAATAAAATAAGGAATAAATATGACTTTACAAGAAGTAGAAAAAAAACATGGAGTATATGTAGCCAATATTGTTGCAAGAATATTTTTATATATTTACGCTTACTTATTTTTTGGAGGGGTATTAACTTTTATAAGATTTTTTAATACAAATAAACTTGAACTTATTATCACTGGAGATTTTGTAACTGATAATATAATTATATATTCTTCACTTTTAGTACCCCTTATAATTTTAGAACTTTTAGTTAGAAGATATAGAAGAAAACAGGGGTTACCAATTTATTCAAATGTAGCACAAGAGATTTTTAACAAATATTATAATCCAAATTATAATAATGAAACAAAAAAAGACTTGAATTATTACTTTGATTTAAAAGAAAAAGGTGCGATTACTCAAGAAGAGTATGAACGTAAAAAAAGAGAATTACTAAAATAATTTATCATCTAAAAGGCTATTGAATTTCTCTAAGATTTTCAATAGTCTCATTTAAAACTTTAATTTGAAACTCTTTTTCTTGAGCTGATAAATTAGAGTTTTTAATTTCAATAATCTGTTCATTCGCAAATTTTAAATCGTTTGCAATTGATGAATTTTCAGACAAATTATTTAGTAAATTCGATAATTTCTCTGTATCAAGATTACTATGTAATTCAGAATCCAAAGACATCTCAAACCCTCTATCACTTTCAAATTCACCCCAATATTCAACTACAAAATTATAATCACTAATAGGATATAAATTTTCATAGTGTTTAATTCCTTCATTTAATGCAGTTGATTTATCATCACTATAAAGATAATAACTATCTATAAATTTACTATCACTTTTTCTAAAAACTTGTATCTCATAATTTGCTTCTAATTTTTCATCCATAAATAAACCTTTTTTTGTTTTATTATTATAATTTTTAAATTTTGAATTTAAAACCCACCTGTGTTTTTAAACTGATTAAATCTCATATTATCTAAACCATTTTTTAACCCAAATAACCTTGCATAACCATCCCCATCTGCACATCTATTTCCATGATAAAAAGAAAACTGATTTCTAAACTCTTCAATATCAAAATTTAGTTTTAGAGGTGTTTTTGATAAATAAACATATAAATATGCACTTCTAATTCTTGCTTGTTTTGAAAGAGTTTCATCATTTGCTAATTTTTTCCAAATTTTAGTATCTCTATCTAATAAAAGAGGATATAACTCTCTTTCAAAATCTCTTAAATTATCAAAATATTTTTCATTTTCTATCTCTCTTACTTTTTATATGTTCAAGAACATCTTGAATACCATCTTCAGGATCAAACCAAGTTATCTTTTTAACATTATCCATAAACCATTCACATTCTTGTAAGTTACTAAAGATAAAACAGCCCAATTCACTAGGAGAATCATTTTTAGAAATATAGTTATGTTTATCTATTTTTTTCATTCCTGCAAACTCTGCAAGTCTATCTATTTCTTTATATATTAAATGCAAATCATATTTATTATCATTTATAATTTTTTCTTCATTCATGATAATTTGTATTCCAAATTTATTTAAATAAATTATTGAGTTTTTAATACCAGGTAATATATTTTGAATAAAATCATTTATATTAGAGTTTTCATAATCATTTAAAATAGAATCTTTTATTTTATCTATAGCTTTTAAATTTTCATTTGAAAAGTTTTTTAATATATTAAATTCATTGTCATCTTTTAATTTTGTAAATTGTTCAGAAATGATTATTATATTCATATTAAGTGCAGCTTTTAAAATTTTATCTTCAATTTTTTCTTTTAAGATAAAATCTATATCCGTAATAGATTCTAATACTCTTTTTAATCTATTATTTAATTTAGACATATTAATCCTTAGTGAAAATTAGTGAAAAATCGTATGTATTTAAGCTTTGATTCATAATCAATTTTACACTAATATTTTTCAGAAATTAAGAAATCTATCAAAATGCAATATTTTTATCCAAAAGTTTTATTTTTGTTTTGATTCATAATTTTTACAAAATCTGAAACTGTATTCGTATCATCAGTTTCATTTGATATATTTGTTGAAGGATTATTAATTACTGTAGTATTTTGCAAACTTTTGTTAACAGATTTTTTAACAAAAAAATTTATTACTTCAATAATTGATTTTGTTTTGTTTTTTTCTTCTTCGTCAAAATATTTTTTTATTAAATTGGCACAATGTAATTTAATCTCTTCATATTTTTTAGCAGCGATTTCACTCTCACTTTTATTGTTAAATCTTCTGTTGCAATAATCTCTAAGTGTAGAATAAGCAACTTTACATTTACACTCATTCTCTAAAAAATTTTGAATTGATAATAAACTATGATTGTTATCTAATAAATATTTAATTGCTTCATTATGTTGGTCAAGTTTAGATTTTTTTTGATTAGCAGGTGCTTTTTTATTAAATTTTTCTGCTAGTTTTAAAGAATTCATTTAAATATCCTTTTTACGGTTGTTATTTGTTATATGTTGTACATTTAATTAATGTTATCGTATTATTATTTAATTTATTGTTAAATAGATATTTAGTTATTGTATTATTATTTGTTTATTGTTTGTAAATAAATGATTTTAAAATAAAATATAAATGAGCCATTGCCCTCACTTGACTTGAGGGCTTGAAATTGATAAAATACTTCATATTTTAGTGTGCTTCGCACACTCTGGAGAATTTTATGAGTTGGAATCTTGAGAGTCATATTTTAGATCATGCAGCTATTGTAAGTAATAATTTGCCTAATACATTTAATCTATCAGATGATAAAAATGTACATTTTACTTTTTCAGTAGATAAGAGCCAACTAATAATTAATCACAATTGCAAGAATCAAAAAGATATAGATAGAGTTATGCAATCTTTTTTTGATAATTTAGTTAGTTATGAATATAAATTTGAAGAATCACAAGGTAAAACTAGACCTAAAAGAAAAATGAGTTTAGATTTATCACAAGTATTAACTGCTTATCATAATACAGATAGTGATTCTATAAATTCTAAGAATTATGAAGTTGAACCGCATTTTCATTTATTAATACCCTCTAAATTAAAAAATAAATATGGTAAGAGTACAAAACTTGGAATTGGATATTTAAACCTTAGAAGAATGATTACTGAAGTTGCAGCTAATCATAACCTGGTATTTAATTTTGATGAGAATGTAGATAGTGAAAAAGATAAAATTTTAAAACAAAAAGCTACTAAATTTACTTGGTTCACAAAAAGAGTTGATGATAATTATTTTAAAGCTTTAATTGTAAATGGAACAGTTAATAAATATATTGAAGATTTTATAAAACAATATAAAAAAACTGAAAATATACAATATTATATAAAAGGTATGACGGATTTCCAACAAAGACTTATTAGACAAAATATTGATTTTCACTATGAAGGTAAAAATTTAAGAACTGAACATTTTCCACTGTATTTAAACCAGGAACAGATTAAATATTTAGACATTATAAATACTGGCAATGAAGAGTTAGTAAAACCATTAATAAAAGATAGATCTAATAAGTTTATTAGAGCATACATTGAGTATAACTATGGATTTAATAATCCTATTATTAAAGAACTTGAGAAAAGAGGAAATGTATTTAAAAAGTTAAATTTTGATTTAAATGATACAAAAGTTGAGATTGAAAAAAAGATTGATAAAAAAGATAAATATAAATTAAGTCTAAATTATCATGTTTCAAATGATGTTAATGAAGTCCTAAAATTATGTAAAAATGATAAAAACTTTTTAGAGTTGATGAATGATATTGGATACCAGAATATCAAATTTAAAGCAAAAACAATTAATAGAAAAAGATCAAGAGTAGGATTTACATTTGAAAAAGATAATGAATCTTATACAGTACATTTTTCAAATTTAAATTTATCATATCAAAATTTCACGGATGCATATAAACAAAATAGTCAAAAAGAGAATATTGAAGATAAAATTAATTTTTATAGTTATGAAGCAAAAATAAATTTTTATGTACCACTAAAAAAGAAAACTTATCAGGAAAAAATATTCTATAAAATTTACAATATAGTGCCAGATATAAATCTAGAAAATTACTATATTAAAAAGATTGAACAAGGACACATAGAGTTTATTAACAAGAAAAAAGACATTCATATTACAGATGAAGGTCAAAGAATTAAATCAAATAAAAGTAATGCAAATTTAGTTGAAAATGTTAAATTGATGTTAGAAGTTGCAAAAGCTAAAGGATGGGATTTAAATAATCTTCATATTAGAGGTACAGAACAATTTATAAATGAAGTGAAAAGGCAAGTATCAATTGAAAATGAAAAACAATCATCAAGTAATGATGATAAAAAAGAAGCTGCAGATAATTTAAGAGAGTTGATTAGGTCTGAAAGTAAACAAAATGAGGATTATAAATTATAAATTAAAGAGAGTGAAAACACCCTCTTTAATAAATACAAATTTTACTTTTTCTTTGTACTTTTTGATGGCTTTAAACTTGGTGTATTACCTGGAGTATTTTTATTATCTCTTTGTCTTCTATCTGGTTTACCTGTAGAATCAGCAATACGTTTTGGACCTGGCTTTAATCCCATTATATTTACCTCCTTTCATTAAAATTTATTATAAATAATAGCTTGTTTTTCTTAGAAGTATAAAATATCTTGCATAATGTAATATATTTAATTATGAGTAATTTTTTATAGTATTATCTAAAATTATAATTTTGGAGAAAAAAAATCGTGAAGTTCAAAAAAAAAATTGATTACTATCAAGTTTATGATATTTACAAAAAATCAAATGTATTTGCAGTTTTTAAAAAAGTACACTTATTAGTATGGTTTTTAGGATTAATAACTTAACTTTCGCACGTTAAATTGATTAAAATTGTAGCTAAATCTCCCTAAAACATTACTCCTTTAGTTAATAATCTTATCCTTGTTGACATAAAAATAATTTAGTTGTTTTTCTATGATATTTTTCTATTTTGAACTCTCAATAAAGCCCTTAAATAGGCACTTTTAGCTATAATATCTATTATATTAAAGGGTAAGAATGCAGATAGAATCCAAGATCATCGGTATTATAAACGATAAGTTAAAAAATCCAATCTATGAAACATTACGTTTGTTAAATATGAAAACTATTTTAACCAAGAGCAATTTTTCTAAAAAAGAGGGAGTTGCTGTTCATATGGTTGTATTACATTTTGTATATATGCTGGTTATGAATAAAAAAATATCAACCTTTATGGATCAAAGTAATGATAGTTTCAAAAAAGATGTATATTATCGATTACTTTCCAATACTTCTTATAATTGGAGAAAACTATTATCTCTTAGTTCTTTAAAGATCTTATCACTACTTCATAAAGTGCAAGATTCAAAGCTAGTAAGAGTTCTTATACTTGATGATACTGTTGAAGATAAAGTTGGTAAAAATATAGAGGGAAGTTGTGACAACCTTTGGAGCAATAAAGCAAAGAGAAAAATCAGAGGTGTAAATGTTGTATCACTAAACTATAGTGATGGTTATTCAAATTTTATGTTGGACTTTGCAATTGCTATGAACAGTTATGCAAGGGTAAAGATAGAAGAGTTTACAAATATTATTGATCATCGAACCAATGCACATAAGCGAAGATTGGAAAGCTTAAAAGGGAAATCACAAATTGCTATAGAGATGATTAAAAGAGCAGTAGCTAGTGGTATATATGCAGATTATCTGCTTGTAGATAGCTGGTATTCTAAACCTGTATTTATAGAAACTATGAATGAACTTGGATTGCAAGTCATTTCAAGAATGGTAAACAATGACAGGATATGGAATTTTACAGGAGAGAAAAAGACCCTTGATGGCATCTATAACAAATTTAAAAAGCTTAAATCTATCAAGATGGGTCAATATGGCAAAAAGATAAAGTTTGAGTATTTTTCAACCATAGTTGAACATAAAAAAGCTGGTAAATTAAAAATTGTTTTTATAAAAACAAAAGAGAATTTAATACCAATCGTATCAACCAATCTTATACTTAGTGATGAAGAGATTATAGATATTTATAAAAGACGATGGGATATAGAACAAGGGTATAAAGAACTTCGTGAACACTTTGGATTCGGAAAAGAAGAGAATCGAATCTATGAAGCTTTGATAGCCAGAATTACACTATCTTTTTTTACATACAATGTTGTTAGCTATATAAATCGTATCAGCAATGAACCTAAAACAATTGGTGGATTGTTTAAAGATTTAGAATGTGAACTTCATACTCTAGCAATAGCTATGCAAGCATTTTTAGCTATTTTAGATGAGATTGCAAAAATTGAAGAAGTTGTCAATAGAAATGAGGATTTTACAGCTATCATTGATCTATTAAGAGATGTGACTGGAAAATTGCTTGGTTTTAGGTGCGAAAGTTAAGTTAATAAGTTTACAAGTTATAGTAAGTATAAGCACCTCAATAATTAGAAATGAGAATACGAATTTTATTCTTTTGATCAGTGGAATTACATTCTGTTTATTGATATACTTAATAGTTAAAAAAATAGTAGAAAGATTTAAGAAAATATTTCCACATGATATAAGACTTATTGAAAAAGATAAATCATATTGGATGGGATGTAGGTATATATTATTTAGAAATGAATTAAAAAGATATAAAATAAATAAAAAAATGATATTAACTCGAATAGACTATGAAATTGAACAAAATAATATGACTTTTATACATAAACCTACTATAATTATTTTAATAACAACTTTAACAACATCATTAGTAACATTCATTACTTTATTTATTACAAAATATTTTGAATTAATATATTTTAGTAAATATAAGAATTTTGATTTAATAATTTACTGTATATTAATAAATTTAATTTTAATATTAATAATTACTTATTTTTTACCAATAAGAACAAAAAATATGAAGTTAAAAGAATTTAAACACTTTATAGAAATAACGAAATAGAAATTAAGGCAACGAATGTATGGCAAAAAAATCATTATTTGAGAATTCAACAATAAGTAAGATTAATACAATATCAAAACAACTTAATATCGCAACAATGCCATTATCAAGTATTGGTTTAGCATCATCAAAGCTTTTTGGAAATTCTGCATTAAGTCAAATTAATACAATATCAAAACAACTTAATATCGCAACAATGCCATTATCAAGTATTGGTTTAGCATCATCAAAGCTTTTTGAGAATTCAACATTAAGTAAGATTAGTACAATATCAGAACAGCTTAGTATCGCAACAATGCCATTATCAAGTATTGGTTTAGCATCGTCAAAACTTTTTGAGAATTCAACATTAAGTAAGATTAGTACAATATCAGAACAGCTTAGTATCGCAACAATGCCATTATCAAGTATTGGTTTAGCATCGTCAAAACTTTTTGAGAATTCAACATTAAGTAAGATTAGTACAATATCAGAACAGCTTAGTATCGCAACAATGCCATTATCAAGTATTGGTTTAGCATCGTCAAAACTTTTTGAGAATTCAACATTAAGTAAGATTAGTACAATATCAGAACAGCTTAGTATCGCAACAATGCCATTATCAAGTATTGGTTTAGCATCATCAAAACTTTTTGGAAATAATGAATTACTTCAACTTGAAGCAAAATTGAAATTTATATCAGAAAATATTATTCAAGTTACTAAATCCGATATAGAAGAGCTATCAGATTCTGAAATAGAGACATTTAATACTGAGAATATTAGTTTAATTGAGATTCTTGAAGAGTTAAAAATTGAAACAATTAATAATAAACTTAGATTCAAAGAATTAAATCAACAATTAGAAGAATTATTAAAAACTGCACAAAAACAAACTAATAGTATAATTATAAATATAATTTTAGGATTAATGGTATCTATAATATTTACTTATTTTGTTCAACCAGTAGTAAATCATATTATTTTTAGCAAATCACAAATCAATAAGATTTTAGTACCTGAGATTAAACGAGTATTAAAAAGCAAGATATCTAATTATAGAGTTGTTGTTGTAGAGTCTTACTTAAATGTTAGAAATAAACCTAAATTAAAATCAAAAGTAATTTTTCATCTGACAAATGGTGATTTAGTTGAAATAATAAATAAACAAAAGAATTGGACTTTAATTAAAAAATATGATTCAGAATATGAAACAATTATTCAAGGATGGGTTAATACTCGTTATTTACTAAAAATAAAATAAGTTCTATAAAGACTTTTATTATAATTAAATCTAAAAGTACTATACTAAATACTATTTATTAAGTATAAAGGATGAAAGTGTCACATTTAAATAAATTAAGTGAACAAATATAATCAACATTGATATCTAAACGTGATACATGGAAGAAAGAAGTAATATGGAACGAACTATCGTTAAGAATTTAAGAATTATTATAAAAATTCTTTTAAAGGATTAAGTATGATTGATAATTATAAAATGACAGAAAAAAGGGAAGAAGAATTGTGGGGAAAAGCAATATTTGTTTTTGATTCATCAGCTCTTCTTGATTTATATTATTTACCCCAAAAAACACGAAAAAAACTTTATAATGAAGTTTTTGAAAAAATACCTGATAGATTTTGGATCCCTGCACATGTTCAATTTGAATATTTAAAAAATAGAGAAAAAATTATTAAAAAACCTATTGCAGAAAAATTTATTCCGCTTGAAGATGAAGTTAAGAGAACAACTACTAAAGTTAATGATATATTGAAGCATGTTACTTCTATTGTAGACAAAACAAAAAAAGATGATAGGCATCCTCATGTAGAACAAACAAAAATTTCTATTTTTGTTGATGAAATAAATAAATTTATTCAAAAATCTAAAGATTTTGAAAAAGAATTTCTTATTCAGGTCGAATCAGCAAAAAATGATGTTTTAAGTGTAGAAGATAATGATGATATTTTTGATGCTATCGAAAAATATTTTAAAATAGGACCTGAATTTACTTTTAATCAAATTATGGAAATTACAACAGAAGGAAAACATCGTTATGAATTCAAAATCCCTCCAGGATACGGTGATTATTATAAAAAAGAAAAAAAAGGAATTCAGATTTTTGGTGATTTGATAATTTGGAAGCAAATAATCGAATACAGTAAAGAAAAGAAATTACCAATTATTTTTATAACAAATGATATTTCTAAAGATGATGATTGGTGTTATTTAGATAAAAATAAGAAAATAATTAGTCCAAGAGAAGAGTTAATTAAAGAATTATATGATTCTTCAAAAGTTAAATTTTGGATTTATAGTCAACCTGATTTTTTATATAAAGCTAATAAGTATCTACAATCAACTATTGAAAAAACAAGTATTCAAAATGCTTTATTAATGCTTTCTCAAAGAAATAAGAGACAAAGTTTTTTACGTTATAAATGTTCACAGTGTAATAGCATAAATACAGTATATAAAAATGATTTGGATTTAGATTTTGAATGTGTTGCTAGTGATGATCATAATATGGGTTCTGAAAATCAATATGAAGCAAGGGAATATTTTGAATGTGATTGTGGAAATAATATAGAAGCTATATTTACAGTATGGGAATATCCAGTAGGTATTCATAACTATGATTCTATAGAATTGTATGGAGGAGATTTAATTGATTCTTTCCCTTTTACGATAAACTTTTTTAATGAAGAAGAACGAGAAGAAATTGAATGTGATATTTGTGGTTCAGAATGTGATAGAGATAATATGATATATATGGAAGATGTTGGATATATATGTCCAAATCATGAAATTAATCCACAAAATAAACATCATAATGATTGATATTATAAATTAATAAAAGTTAAAACAACAAAGGTAATTTAATGAAAAACTTATTTGAATATTTTGAAAAAAGCTTCACTTATATATATAGTATATTATTTTATATTTCACTAATTTCAATAATAATAGTTATATCATTTATATTAGGAGTTATAGATTCTAATTTAAAAGAAGAAAACCATAAAATAATTATTCAAATGTTACCTGCATTAGGAATTACTTTGTCTGCATTATTAGCTTCAACAAGTTTAATGAAATCAATTCAAAATACAAATAAAATTGAACAGAAGAAGAAAACAAATGAATTAGAATTGAAAAAAAATAAAATATCATTTTATTTAAATCTTGTTCAAAGTTATATACAAATGTATATTGAAGATTTTAAAACTATATTAGATGATGATTTAATGGAAGATTTTAAAATAAAATTGGAAGAATATTTAAAATTAATATTAAATGATAATGAGATTAAAGCATTAAATGATAAAGAAATTAGACAGTATATTGTTTTTATGGAAATGAATATAAATTATACAGATCGATATTTAAATAAAAAAGAATATCCAAATAAAGAAGATTTAGTCAAATCAATAGAAGAATCTTATAGTAAAATGTATTCACTTCTTGAGTCACTTGGTAAAAAATATGATATTGATTTTTCAAACTTTAAATAAATTTGACATATTAATATAAGATAGTTTTTAAGTACGAATTTAGTGTAATTCATCGTATCTTATTATTTTTTACGAAAAGATGTTGCTATATTCAATACAAATACAAGAATTAGAATAATAAATTTTTTGATATTAACAATTTATCTAATTTATTATAGAATTATAAAAATTTTAATAGGTATAATATGATAAAAATTAATGAAGATTTTGCAGAAAATATTCTTTTCAATGATACATTAAATAAGGCACAGTGTGAAGTTTTAGATATATCATATCCTCTTCAAAATGGTTGGGAAAATGAACTTCTGAATAAAGAAATATCTAGTCAAGATGCAGAATTGCTGATTTTGTTAACTGGTAAAATAGCCTTAAAAGCTCAAGAACAAATTATAAAAAATTATAAAAGATTACAAGAATATAAATTATTCATCAAAGAAAATTCTACTTCAGAAAATATACTCCCAATAGATTCATCAAGTATAGTTACGATTTATTGTGATGGAGCATGTAAAGGTAATCCTGGCAATGCAGGAAGTGGGGTGGCTGTTTATAATGATGATATAATTACTTTATATAGTGGATTATTTATAGAATATGGTACTAATAATATTGCAGAATTAAATGCACTAAAAAAAGCTTTAGAAATTTCACAAAATTGTAATGAAACAATTATTTATTCTGATTCAATGTATGCAATTGACTGTATAACAAAATGGGGATACACATGGAAGAAAAATGATTGGACAAAAAAAGGTGGAGAAATTAAGAATCTTGAGTTAATCAAAGAGGTACATAATTTATATGACAATATGAAAGATAAAGTAATAATTAAACATGTTAAAGGACATTCTGGTGTTGAAGGTAATGAGCTTGCTGATAGAATGGCTGTTAATGCAATTAACTCTAAAGAAGAAAGTTTTATAAAATTTGAATTTAAAAATATAAATAATGTATTAAAAATGGAATCTTTCTAGACTAACAAGAAAATTCCATTTTATCATATTCAGTTAATATTGAATTATTTAAAATTGATTTATCTGTACAAATTATTTTTTTTTCTATTTTTAAAAGAGTATCTAATAGTTCATCTTCACTTTTAATAATTTGAGTATTATTCATGTCAAATTTACTTCCATTAAAGAAACTTGAGTAAAATCGTTGAGAACCATTTCCTACTTTCATTAACATATCAACAAAAACTTTTCCTTCATATTTTGCATCTTTTAATAATTGAATTAATGATTTATCTGTTTTTAATTTAGAATTGTAAGATGTCGCCAATAAAAAAGGTTCAGCTGTAGCATCTTTAACAATAATAAAGTTTCCTATTTTATTAATAGTCATCACTAAGATCCTCTATATGTTGAATACATTCTGCTGCAATATTAGCAGCCATTTCTTTAGTTTCAATTAGAACAATATCAATTTCATCTACATCCATATGTGAAATACAGTTTCTATTTTTATTAAAATAAGTATACCCTAATTCTAACTTTTGTTTACATAAAGGGCTTAAAGTACAATTTTCATTTAATTTTAAATGATACTTATCTTGTCTTTCACTAAACATTATAAATGAATTATTGTCTCCAAATTCATAATTTCCATCTTCTAGAATTTTTCTCATAACATGTTCTAGTGTTCTAAAGAGAGGATTAAGTATAAATGCATAATCTGAAAAATTGCCATTTATTTTTAATAGTTGTAAAGAAGATGCAGCAATATTTTTTGTTTTACTAGGTAATTTATTTTCTATTGAAGGCATATATTCTTTTAATAAATTATTAGGTTCAGGAAGAACAATTTCCTTCATTTCACTTATAAGATTAAGAATACTATATCCTAGTAGTGTCAATTCATTTGAAATTATTTTTAAATATTTACCTGCTTTCCCTTGAATTAGTAGTTTATTAGTTCTAGTATAATATGATAAACTTAAATTCCCTTCTTTACTTTTGACTAGTTTATATAAAGTTCCACCACTAATTGAACTTTCTGATAATTCACTAGAAAATTTATCTTTTATCTTATGAATAAATTTATCAAAGTCTTCTTTTCTTACAATAATTGATCCGTTTAATTCGCTTATATCAAAATATCTTAGTTCTTCATAAATTTTTTTACATAAGTCTTTTCCTAAATCAATATTTTGACCTTGAGGTAATAATGTAGTTAATCCTTTTTCTTTATAATATACAGTAACTGAAAAAGGTTTTCCATTAATAGTTAATTGATATTGTTTAGTATTTGTATTATTATTAAAGTTAACAATATTAGCATACTTTTCTATTGTATTGTGAATTTCATCTCTATCAATATTTATATTAGTAAATTTCATTAAATCCCTTTTAAGGCAAATATTATATTTAAATGTTGTTTAAGAATATTTTAAATAACTATTTTATTAAAACATAAAATAACATTATTACTTATAGCAAAAAATTTTATACACTATCTTAATGATTCTATCCAATCAGCCCACCACTGCATTAATTCTTTTTTCTCTTCAAAATATTTCATTTTTGAAGCTCTATTATATGCAGCTTTAATTTTATTTTTTTCTTCATGAGCTAAACATGATTCTATAATATCACTATTAAATCCATGTTCTTTCATATTTTCATGTGTTATTGTTGAAAAGGTACTTCTAAATCCATGAGTAGTATGTCTATCTTGATATCCTAGTTTTTTTAATGCATGACCTAAAGTTGCATCACTTAAACATTTTAGATTAGAAACAGGTGAGGGGAAGACATATTTACTTTTATGAGCTGAAAAAGGTTCTATCATTTTTAATATTTCGATTGCTTGTTTTGATAAAGGTAAAATAAAATCTTTTTTAGTTTTCATTTTTTCACCTGGTATATCTAAGACTTTTTTCCCAAAGTTTACTTCACTCCATTCTAAGGCTCTTAGATTATACGGTCTTAAAGCTACATATGGAGCTAATTTTAAAGCTACAATTGTGGTAATACTCGCTTTATACATATTCTCAAAGTTATTGATATCTTCAAGAAGTTCTTTTATCTCATTTTCTTTTGTAATTGCACTCATATGATTATGTCTTGTTGATACTATAATATTCTTTTTATCTATGTCTGCAATTATGTTATGTTCTGTGTAATTATATGTAACAGCAAATTTATATATTCTATTAAAGTTTCCTACAATTTTATCAGCAGAACCATGTAAGCCTTTTTTATTCATTCTATCAATAATATTTAATATATCAGATCTTGTAATATTTTCAATTAATTTATTTCCAATATATGGATAGGCATGATTTCTAATAACGCTTTCAACTTTGAGATATGTTTTATTAGCCCATTCTTTTTCCATTTTAGAAAGCCATTTCTCAGATATATTTTTAAAAGTATTAGTATTATCTTCAAGTGAAACATTTTTTTCTACTATAGGATTGATATTCTGTTTTAAAAGTTTTTTTGTTTTATCTCTTAATGCTCTCGCTTCACTTAATGATGTATCAGGATACACTCCAAAGCTCATAGATTTTCTTTTATTTTCAAAACTAAAATCAAATTGAAAAAATTTTGTACCATTTTCTTTTATAATTAAATAAAGTCCTTGCCCATCAGATAACTTATTATTGAGTTTTGGTTTTTCTTTATTGTTGAGTTTTGCAATTTTTTTTAACTGTTCATATTCTTCTTTTGAAGTATATTTAACAGCTTTAATTTCTTTGTCAGTGAGGGGTTTAACAATTTTTGGCATTTTACGGTATCCAATTCTTAGTTTTTCTAATTACCGTAAAGATTACCGTAATAAATCTTAGAAAGTATTAAAAATGATAAGAATACTATAGAACGATTTAGAAAAGTAAAGCTCGACTAAATCGAACTTTTTAGAAAAAAATAGAAAGTATAATTATTAATATTGGTGGAGATGTGGAGAGTCGAACTCCAGTCTTAAAACAGGTCATAATAGCGTCTACATGCTTAGAAGAGTTGAAAAATTTCACTAAATGACAGCTCAACTCCCAAAGGCAATCATATAGCTAAGATTAAAAATGTCTCTACAAAAATCAATCACATCTTTGTAGATAATCTATCTGGGTTGAACCCGCGAGCTCCACTTAGATAGAATCAGTGGTGCGAGTCTCCGAGACTCAAGCCGTTAGGCGAGTCAATAAGTTGTTAAACTTACGCAGCTTTAGCGTAAGCTGGAGCGTAATTTGTATTGTTTGCGTCTAAAAAAAATGGGCCGCGTAACGGCATGCCCAGGCCGACATGCAACTAGAACTCACTGCTCTAATCGATACCAAGTCATCCCCATGATGAAAGTTTGAAATAATATCCTAAAAATTCTTAAAATTTTAGTAATCATTATGTAATAATTTAAATACTACTAGACAATTTCAAAATTTATTATATAATAAAATAGTATAATATTATTGAAAATTTAATCGGAGAAAATAATGAATAAAAAAGGTATTTTAATTATCGGTGCAGGTGGAGTAAGTAGAGTTGCTACAGTTAAGTGTGCGATGAATATTGACACATTTGAAAAAATCACTTTAGCATCTAGAACAGTTTCTAAGTGTGATGCAATCGCTGCTGATATCAAAAAAAACCAAGGTGTTGAAATTGATACAGCTTCAATCGATGCTGATAATGTTGATGAGTTAGTAAAGCTAATTGAAAAAGTTAATCCAAAATTAGTATTAAACGTTGCTTTACCTTATCAAGACTTAACTATCATGGATGCTTGTACAAAAGCAGGTGTTGATTATGTTGATACAGCAAACTATGAGCACCCAGATGAAGCTAAGTTTGAATACAAAGAACAATGGGCTAGAGATGGTCAATTTAAAGATGCTGGGATTATGGGACTTTTAGGTTCAGGTTTTGACCCAGGTGTTACTGGAGTTTTCTGTGCATATGCTCAACAAAACTTATTTGATGAGATTCACTATATTGATATTATGGATTGTAATGCAGGTGACCATGGTTATCCATTTGCTACAAATTTTAACCCAGAAATCAATCTAAGAGAGGTATCTGCAAATGGTAGATATTGGGAAGAGGGTAAATGGATTGAAACTAAGCCTTTAGAGATTAGAATTGACCATGATTATCCAGAAGTTGGAGTTAAACCTTCATATCTTTTATACCATGAAGAGTTAGAGTCATTATCAAAAAATATCAAAGGTTTAAAAAGAATTAGATTCTTTATGACATTTGGTGATTCTTACATCCAACACATGAACTGTTTACAAAATGTTGGGATGTTAGGTATTGAGCCTATTATGCACAAAGGAGTTGAAATTATTCCTATTGAATTCTTAACTACATTATTACCAGACCCAGCAAGCTTAGGACCAAGAACTGTTGGTATGACAAATATCGGTTGTATCATTGAAGGTATCAAAGATGGTAAAAAGAAAAAAGTTTACATCTACAATACTTGTGACCACCAAGAGTGTTATAAAGAGACAGGTGCTCAAGCAGTTTCGTATACAACAGGAGTTCCAGCTATGATTGGTTCTAAAATGCTTTATAAAGGTATTTGGAAAAATACAGGTGTATTTAATATAGAAGAGTTTGATGCAAAACCATTTATGGATGAATTAATGACTCAAGGTCTTCCTTGGAAAATTATTGAATTAGATTAGTATTACTATTTTGTTAATCTTTTGTTCATGTAAATCTGATTAAATATTAATATTATCATAAAGGATTAAAAGATGAAAAAATATATTTGTGTAGCCTGTGATTATATTTATGATCCATCAATTGGTGATCCAGATTCAGGGATTGAACCAGGAACAGCTTTTGAAGATATTCCTGATGACTGGGAGTGCCCAGATTGCGGTGTAGGAAAAGAAGATTTTGAACCATATGAAGAATAATTTTGAGGTAATTGATAGTTTTGACAAACTACCAAGTCCAAGTTTTGTTTGTGAAGAAAAATTATTAGAAAATAATTTAAAACTATTAAAAAGAGTTCAAGATGAAGCAGATATTAGCATCCTTTTAGCCTTAAAAGGTTTTGCTATGCATTCAACTTTTGATTTATGTAAAAAATATTTAAAAGGGTGTTGTGCTTCAGGTCTTCACGAAGCAATCCTAGCAAAAGAAGAGTTTGGAGGGGAAGTTCATACTTACTCTCCTGGATTTAAAGATGAAGAAATAGATGAAATTATCTCAATATCTAACCATTTAGTATTTAATTCATTTAATCAATTAAAAAGATTTAAAGATAAAGCTTATGGAAAAGTGTCTTTGGGTGTTAGATTAAACCCAGAGTACTCTTCAGTTGAAGTAGATTTATATAATCCATGTGCTCCTTTTTCAAGAATGGGAACAACAAAAGCAAACTTTGATGAGACAATGTTAGAGTATTTAGATGGTTTCCACTTTCATGCACTTTGTGAACAAAATGTAGATGCACTTGAAGGTGCCCTAAATGCGTTTGAAAAAAATTTTAGTCAATATTTTGATAAATTGAAGTGGGTTAATTTTGGTGGAGGGCATCATATTACAAGAGCTGATTATGATGTAGAAGGATTAATTAAACTTTTAAAAGATTTTAAAGCTAGATATCCCCATCTAAAAGTATATATGGAACCAGGTGAAGCAATAGGTTGGCAAACTGGATACCTAGTGGCGACTGTATTAGATGTAATTGAAAATGGAATGAGTTTAGCTATTTTAGATACCTCTGCTGAAGCACATATGCCTGATACTTTAGCTATGCCATATAGAGCAGAAATAAGAAATTCTGGTGTTGCAGGTGAAAAAAAATATACTTATAGATTAGGTGGTAACACTTGTTTATCTGGTGATATTATCGGTGATTATTCATTTGATGAACCTTTAGAAGTTGGTGATAAAATTATCTTAGAAGACATGATTCATTATACTATGGTTAAAACAACTACTTTTAATGGAATTAAGTTACCATCAATTGTTATAAAAAAAGACAATGATTGTTATCAAATTGTAAAAAACTTTGGATATAATGATTATAAAATGAGACTTTCATAAGGATAGAAATGACTTCAATGGGTACACAACGGCAAATTATAAAAGAAGAATTTAAAGATGAAGAAGAGATTGATACTAAACAGAACTTAAAGCACAAGCCAAACAATTTTACAAGAAAAAGAAAAACACTGAAAGAAAAGGGTAAGAAGGTTCAAATTTGGGTTAAAAAAGAGACTTTAGAGTATGAAAAAGAGTTAACTAAACTTCAAATTGAACTTTTGAAATTTCAAAATCATGTAAAAGAACAAGGTTTAAAAGTGTTAATGATTTTTGAAGGTAGGGATGCTGCTGGTAAAGGTGGAACTATTAAAAGAATTACAGAGCATTTGAATCCAAGGGGTGCTAGAGTAGTAGCACTTGAAAAGCCAAGTGATAAAGAAAAGACACAATGGTATTTTCAAAGATATACAAAACATCTTCCAGGTGCTGGCGAGATAGTACTTTTTGATAGAAGTTGGTATAACCGAGCTGGTGTTGAGCCTGTTATGGGATTTTGTACAACTGAAGAGCATCATGAATTTTTAAGGGAAGTACCTGAGTTTGAAAAAATGCTTGTGAAGTCTGGAATTATTCTAATGAAGTTTTATGTATCTGTATCTAAAAAAGAGCAAGCTAGAAGATTTAAAAAAAGGGAAACAGATCCTTTAAAACAATATAAATTATCCCCAGTAGATAAAGAGTCTCAAAAACTATGGGATAAGTATACAATTGCAAAATTTTCTATGCTTATGGCTTCTAATACAGACATAGCTCCATGGACAGTTGTAAAAAGTGATAATAAGAAAAAAGCTAGAATAAATTGTATAAAACATATCCTAAAAAATGTGGATTATCCAGAAAAAATTGATGCTAGTGAACATTTAGTAATTGACCCACAAATTCTATGTACTGGTACAGAAGAGATAGAGAATATGGAACAGGAAAATAAATTTGCAAGGGCTTCTAATTCATGAATTTAAGTGATTTTGAAAAAACAAATTATAGTGGTTTATATGTATCTAAAGCAATCCATCCAGAATATGGAAGAAAATATATAGCAAGATTTCAGTTTGATAAAAAAAGATATGTAAAAGTTTTAGGTTACACTAAAAAAGATAATCTAACAAAAAGAAAAGCATTAGATTTAATGAATGTTTTTAAAGACTCGATTGTTTTAAAAAGTGAAGAAAAAAGTGAAAAGGTAGTAGAGAATAAAGTGTTAAAAAAAGATAATGAAAAAATTAATCAATTAACTCAAGAAAATGAAATGTTACGAGAGATTTTAGGAAATTTTGAAGAGTTGAATCAAGATGTACTAAAAGATGGTATTCAAAAAATTTATGATTTAGAAGAGTTAAAACCATATCAAATAGAACTTATTAAATTACAAAATTGGCTAGAAAAAGAGAATAAAAGAATGATTATTCTTTTTGAAGGTAGAGATGCATCTGGTAAGGGTGGGGCGATTAGACGAATTACTAGATATATGAATAATAAACACTATAGAGTTGTTGCACTTGGTAAACCAACAGAAACTCAAAAAAATCAATGGTTCTTACAAAGATATATTACTCATTTCCCAACAGGTGGAGAGATAGTACTTTTTGATAGATCTTGGTATAACAGAGCCATGGTAGAGCCTATTTTTGGATTCTGTACAAAAGAAGAGCATGAAATCTTTATGGAAGATATTGTTAACTTTGAGCAAGATTTAGTAAGACAAGGAATGGTTTTAATCAAACTTTATTTCTCTGTTTCTAAAGAAGAGCAAAAAAGAAGATTTGATAGAAGAATTGAAGATCCATTAAGACAATGGAAATTCTCTGAAGTTGATATGCAAGCACAGGATTTATGGGATGAGTTCTCAGAAAAAAAATATGAGATGTTAAGAAGAACAACTTCAAGAAGTGCTCCATGGCATATTGTAAGAAGTGATGATAAACATAAAGCAAGATTAGAAGCTATGAAGATTATCTTAAATTCTGTTGATTATGACGGAAGAAATTATTCACTTAATTTTGAAGCAAATGAAAATATTAATATTTCAGTTCAAAAAGAGCTTCTTCAAATGAGAAAGTCTAAAAACTATTAATAACTTTAGGAAAGTTTTTAAACTTTCCTTTTTATTATTTTAAATTTTTTCCTGTAACATTTTCTTTTCCTATAAACTCTTTTTCATTTGCACTTGTAACAATTAATTTTGCAATATCATCAGTTAAAGTTGCAATATTGTGAGTTTGTGAAGCGATTTGTGCATTTTGTTGTGTCTGTTGATCTAATTGAGTTACTGCAACATTTATCTGCTCAATACCATTTAGTTGTTCTTTACTTGACATTTCAATATCCTGGATTAAATTAATAGTTTGTTGTATATTTGAATTTAATTCTTTGTATCCACTAATCATATTTTGTGCAATAATTTTACCTTCATTTGCTTTTGATGTGGCATTTTCTACAATAGATTTAATCTCTTTTGCAGCTTCTGCACTTCTTGCTGCTAAGTTTCTTACTTCTTGTGCAACTACAGCAAATCCTTTACCTGCCTCACCTGCTGTTGCTGCTTCTACTGCAGCATTAAGAGAAAGAATATTTGTTTGGAATGCAATTTGATCAATTACAGTAATCGAGTCATTAATTAAATTAACTTGATCATTTATTTCATCCATAGATAGTGTAGTTTTGTTAGCTAAATTTTCTCCATTTTGTGCAGATTTTGTTACATTATTTGAATAGTTAGACATTTTTGCAATATTTTCTGTATTGTTTCTAATATTAGATGTAATTTCTTCTAGTGCTGCTGCTGTTTCCTCTAGTGAAGTTGCTGCTTCATTAGAACTGATATTTAATTTATCAACATTTACTAATAATATATTTGAACTTTCATCTAATGTAAGACCATTTGATTTGTTCTCAATTAACATAGTAGTAATAATTGAATTTAAGTTATTTATACCTTTTGCAACTAATCCATTATCATTTTCTATTTTATCTTTAAAGTCTAGTTTTGCATAGTTTTCTAAAGTTCTCGACATTAGGTAGTAGTTGCACCAAAAAAGTAGTTATATCCACCAACTCATAAGGCTTAGAAGCCTATTGTTTTTGTTTTCACTTTTGAAAAAATGGCTAAAATTTATCAGATTTTCACTCTTAAAAAATTGGAAAGTGAAGGGCTAACGGTATCTTATAGATTGTTTAAGTAAGGTTATTTATCAATGATACATAGGAGATTAAATCCCTATATATCTTAAGTAAAATATTTTTGATTTAAAATGGTAAATCTTTCATTATTTCTTTTTCAATTTGTGGAATAAAATTTTCCATAAATTCAAAATCAATTTCACCATTTTTTATAGGTAGATTTATTACCGTTTTATTCATTGCTTCACGATTAAATTTATTGCCGTAATTATATTTTTTTGAAGTAGCTACTCTACAAGCAGAGATAATTACACTTGCTATTGCTTTGTTAAATCTTTCAAATTTTGGAACTAAATGTTGAATATGAGAATATCCTATAAAATCTTTCTCTTGATAATACATTGTTTCAGCTCCTAATGTCGTGTCAGAACAAGTAATACTATTTCCTTTGTTATTTGGCTGTAAATTTGAAAATCCCATAACTCCATTATCTGTTGAGGAATTAGATATTAAAGGAACTATTCCATTATTTGATAAAATTTCCTCATTCGATAATTTATAATACTTTGTAGGTTTTATTTCAAATAATTCTCCTAATTTAAATTCTCCCCATTCTATATCACAAATTCTTTTATTAAGACTATCACTTGGCTCTTTCCCTTTCTGTTTTATGAATGTTGAAATCTTCCAAGCAAGATAATCACTTAATGTTTCTTTGAAATCAATTAGTGTTGGCTTTGTATCAATAGGAGCTGATTGATTCCAATCTGCTCCATTATTTGGGTCTATTCTATTTTCATAATATTCTTGTTCTGAGAAAAGTTTTAATTGACTTTTCCCAAATCTAACTAATTTTACAACTTCTTCATATTTTTCTTTTGCGTTTCCTGTATCTTTAAGATTATTAGATGCTTTTTTTCTATTACTTCTTGAATATCCATCATTTGAAAAATCAATAAATTTAACCATTTCATCTTTATGATGTTTCTCTCCTACTTTGAATACATAAATATTTGTTTGAACACTTGCCTTTCCTATGAAAATATCAACAGGCATTTTTATACTTGCTATAAGTGTATGCTTTTTTAATATATCTTTATTATATTCTTTAGCCTTTCCAGAACCTGCTGAGTTTTGAATAATGATAGCCGCATAACCCTTATCCATCATATTAAGTGCTTTATGAACAAAATTCATTCCATTTCCATCTGCTGAATAAGGTGGATTTAAAACAAATGCAGTAGCAGGGAAATGTTTATCTGTTTCTCCAAATCCATATTTTCCATCAAAATCTGATAATGAATCTTTATTTAAAATATTTGAACTTCCATCACCCATTAAAATCATATTCAAAATAGCTAACATATAAACACTTGATAATAACTCAATACCTAATAATTGTTCAGCTTTTATTTTTAATTCTTTTTGTAATAACTCTTCTGGGGAATCTATTGTATTTCTTGCATCATATAGCATTTCATTCATAGCAGCAACTAATAAACCTGCTGAACCTGTTGCAAAATCCCATACATAAGAATCTTTATTTACTCTTGCTAACTTAACAAGTAAAGAAGATACATATGAAGGAGTTAATACAACATCATTTAACTTATCCTGTGAAAAGCCAAGCCAACTATACATTTCATTAAAAAGTTTTCCTGTAAAGTCTGTTGTTAGTCCAATTTTATAATATATTCCTAAATCATCAACTATCTTACAGAAAACTCTTTTTAGTTGTGTTTCTCCATCTTTGATTTTATTTATGTTTTCAGCTGTAATTGTATTTTCTAATGTTCTTACAATTAAATTTTTTTTCTCAACAGGAATGTCTTTTGCTTCAAGAAAAGCTTTAATTTTTCTCATAATAATATCTGCATCTGTATTTCCTTTTTCAGTTGAAGACTTTAGCTCTGATTTTTCAAGAGGAGATACTTTTCCTGGAATTCCAATTGTAGCAATAATAGAAGCTGCAACAAGATATACTCTATCATTTTCTCCTAATCCTTTTTCATCTCTATAAATATCATTGTTAAGTCTTGCTAAAGATGTATCAATTTCTTTTTCTCTTTTTTCTTTTAGAGATTCTATTTCTTTTTGTGATAAGTTTAGTGTTTTGATTTTTTCAACAAAAGAATCAAAATTTGAAGAACCTAAAAAAGATAAATCATCAAATTCTCCAACTTTTTGTCCTACACCAAAATTTGATTTTGAAACATAATAAACACCTATGCTATTATTTATTTTTCCACTTTCATCTTTATATCCTGTCATCCCTATAGCAATAATATCTGTATAACTTGTATGATGAAGTAATGCGTTTGCATAATGAATAGCACCATTTACAGCATATGAATTTATATTAGTGAAATTTGGTTCATTCTTGGCAGTTTTATTTTCTACTTGCTCATCAGCACTTAATTTTACTAATTTATCTTTATATCCTTTGTATTCAATTAATATTGGATAAAAATTTAAAGCTTTA
Organism: Malaciobacter pacificus; assembly: GCF_004214795.1. NCBI lineage: Bacteria > Pseudomonadati > Campylobacterota > Epsilonproteobacteria > Campylobacterales > Arcobacteraceae > Malaciobacter > Malaciobacter pacificus. The sequence continues at coordinate 1,955,276 of NZ_CP035928.1, read as the reverse complement.
TCTTGTAAAAGAAGCTTTGCATCAGGTCTATTCCCACCTGCTCCTCCATTTTTAGAATAATAGTCATTTAAAGCTTTGTCAATTTCTGAATTTAATGACTCCTGTTCTAATTTATAATCTAATCCATAAGATTTTAACCACCCATTAGCTAAATCTGCAATATTCGGCTCTACTGATTGAATAGTTTTTTTCTTAGATGTTTTTGTTTTTTTCACTGCTTTTTCAATTGTTTTAATCCCTATGTTTTTAAGATATTCATTAGCATTTTTTAATGTTGATTCACCTTTTTTATAATTATTAAAGTAAATATATCCATTATCAATATCTTTTTGGTTAATATAAAATTCATCATAATTATCTTCTACATTCTTTAAAATTACAATAATTAACTTATCTTTTTTATTTGATAATTTTTTATCCAAGCCATGAACATATTTTGTTAAAAACTCTTCTATTTCATTGTCATTATCTGTATTGATTTTATTAACACCTAAACATATAAAAGTATTTTCTTTTATAGATGAATAAATAAATACACCTTCTTCTTTTTTTGACAATGTTGATAATGAAAAATTTGAATTATTTGTTATTGTTGTTTTTATATTTTCTATCTCCATAATTTAATCTCCTCCTTTAATCTAATCTAACTTCATTAATATTTAATACTTCCATACATTGTATGAAAAATGCAAAACTAAAAGTTCCTCTACTTATCTTATTTGATATGCTACCTTGTGTCTCATCTATACCAATTCCATTTAACATTCTTGCTAATTCATGATATTTTATATTTCTTCTTGTTAATATACTTTTCAGTATTGCTGTTGCTCTTTGATTCCAATCTTCTGGCATTTTCATCACCTCCATAAAAGATTTAGTAAATTCTATCTCATTATTTTCTTAAAATCTACTATATTTTATCATATTTGATATAAATATTTCTATTTTTATATTATTTCATTATTTATAATATATTTCTCTTAGTTATAGGATTAATATTTCAAAAATGATATATTATTATCATATTTTGCTATAAATTGTAAAATTTCTTTATTTAATATGTCTTTAATATCATATCTGATATAATTATCTCATATATGACAATAAAGGATAAACATGGCACAACATTTTCTATTATCAAGTGAAGCAAGAAGTTTTAGTTTAGTTAAAATTGCAAGAATGACTGAAAGACAAGCTGAAAGTTTTTTTAGAAAAATTAGATGGAATGAAACTAATGGTAAGCCTGTTTGTCCTTGTTGTGGTAGCACTAAAAAACATTACTTCTTAAAAACAAGAAGTATCTGGAAATGTAAAGATTGTTATTCTCAATTTTCTATTACATCTGGGACTTTATTTGCTAACCATAAACTACCTCTAAGAACTTATCTTATGGCTATTGCTTTATTTGTTAATGAAGTTAAAGGAATGAGTGCATTAAAACTATCAAGAGAATTAAATATACAATATAAGACTGCCTTTGTTCTACTTCATAAAATGAGAGAAGCATTACTTGAAACAAGAGATGAAAGTCCTATGGATGGAGTTTGTGAAATTGATGGTGCTTATGTTAATCATTATGTTAGACCAGAAAACAATATAAATGATAGAATTGATAGAAGATTAGCTGTAAATCAAAATCCAAACAAAAGATGTATTATTGTTGTTAGACAAAGAGCAAACGGAGAAACTGAATATCTTGGAAGTAGAAGAACTTTAACTTATGTATTACATAATGAAAATCCAACTGATATTATGAATATTGCAAATAATAGAATTGTTGAAGGTAGTGAAGTTCATGCTGACGAAGCTAATGCTTATGATAATTTACATGCAAGATATGACATGCAAAGAGTAAATCATTCTGTTGAGTATATGAGTGAAGAAGGAGCATGTAGTAATCAAGCTGAATCATTTTTTGCAAGATTTAGAAGATTCCAAAAAGGACAAATTCATAGAATGGGTCAATTATACATAGCTAATTATGCTAATGAAATTGCATATAGAGAAGATACAAGAAGATGGGATAATGGGTCTATTTTTAGAGATATAGCTACTAAATGTATGCAAACTCTTCAATCTAACGAATGGACAGGATATTGGCAAGGAAACCATAGAATAGCTGAAAGGTTAGGAGTAGCTTAGGCTATCATCCACCTTTTTTGTTTTTCTGTTTCATCTACTACTTTTAACATTTGGTTCTTGTAGAAAACAGCTCTTAGTTTAGATTCAACATTTTTACATAATTCTAAATCTTCATGGTTTAAATCTTTTTTCTTCATTATTTCTTGGGATATTTCTCTGGTAGTTAATGGCTTATTAGCTTTTCTTAGAACATCAAGAGTCATTTTATTAGCTTCTCCATGCTTAAATAGATGTGATTTTCTGGTATATCTCTTATCTCTTATTTCATCAATATTAAAATTAGGGTCAAAAACCTTAATAGATACATCAATGCTTTCAATTATATTATCTAATTCTTTTGCTTTTTCAATTAGATAGGTCATTTCTGCTTTTAATTCCGTTCTTTTAGAGATTAATTGACTTAATACATGTTGCATAATATATATTTCCTCCTATGGATAATTTAATATATATTATACTAAGATATTAGCCTACAATCTCCATAAAATAGGCTTTATTTTTGGTGAGACTGATACATAATGTCGAAAGTTCTCGTCAATTTATTTACATCTTCACAAACATTATTCTTCGTTGTATCTAACATTTCATTAAATGTATTTTTTAACTCTTCTAAACTTTCATTTTCAGTTTTTACTTCAACTTTTTTTGTAAATATTCCTTTTTTTACTTCATTAACAACCTTTTTTACATCTTCTATTAGTGCATTGTCTTGAATAATTAGGTTTTCAGTTTTTCTGATATTTTCATTAATAACTTTTGCCATATCTCCAAATTCATCATTTGAATTAATACTTATACTTTCAGCTATTTTATTCTCTTTATTTAAGTAAGCAAAGAAATTTAATAGACCATCTTTTATAGTAATTAAATTTTTATTTAATATTTTTATACTGTACATCACTACAGATACAATAATTAATAAAACAATTAAACCTGAAATGATTGAAAAATTTTGAATAAATTCAGCATTTTTTAAATATTCTTCTTCTGGAACAATAATTAAAAATGACCAATAATTTCCTGTATTTCCAAATTCAAAAGGAAAGGCATAAGTGTACGATGACTTTCCATTATTTAAATTTTCAGATATATAAGAATAAACTTTACCTTCTTTATTTAGCTGAACTGCTTTTATTACATCTTCATTTTTTGTAATATCTTTAACTGACTTTCCTAGGTTTTCAACTTTTGGATGACTAATTATATTCCCATATGCATCAATTAATACCCCATAACCTGTTTCAAATAAATCGAGTTTTTTTATCATCTCATTAAAAAAGTCTAAAGAAAAATCAACACCAACTGCCCCAATAAATTTTCCTTGATGATAAACGGGAGATGAAACTGTAGTTAATAAAACAGTTTTACCATCAATATCATAATTATATGGTCTAGTGATAGAAACTTTTTCATTTTCGTAAGGAAGTTTTATCCATTCTGAAGATAAATCAAAATCAGACGATGGCTCAATTGTAAAGCTACCATCACTATTTCTTACAACATATGGTTGAAATTCTCCTTTTGTTGTATAATAATTAGGTTTATCTAATCCATTATTACCTTCATAAAATTGTTTTCCATTTTCAAAAGTAAACCATGTCCCAAGTAAAAAAGGATTTTGTTCAAGTAAAACTTTAAAATATTTTATAGTAGCCTCTTTTGATAATTGTTCGTTGTGTTCTAAGGCACTTGAATATTTACTTGCAATGGAATTTGAAACTACTATAGCTTTATCCAGAATATTTTTTACATGTGAAGCATTCTTTTCAGCTAATTCATTTATATAATGCTGAGCATCATTTCTTGAATTTTCATATGAGTATGAAGATAAAATATAAATCATTATACTTAAAGATATAATACTAGCAGAGACTAAAATCAAAAGTAATTTTGTCCCAAAATTTAAGTTTCTCATAAAATTCCTTTTTTAAATAATCTAAACTTTTCTTTTATTTTAGCATAAATACTAAACTAATAATTAGATATAACGATATTTTTTATACATTGATTTTTATTTACCAAGGATTAGTAGTGTAATCATTTTTAGAAGGTTTAATTTGTTTTAATAAAGAGTTGTTTTTTTGATTTTCTATTTGTTGTAGCCATCTTTTTTCTTCATAGTCACTCATTATTTTTTGTTTTTCTATTTTTTCATTTTTCTTTTTACTTTCTTCTTCGGATTTAGTTTTTTTATTTTCTTGTTTTTCTTCCTTATTTTGTTGTTGCTCTTTTTTGTGATTATCTTTGTTTCTGTTTTTGTTTTTTTGTTTATTGATGATTTTTTTTACAAGTTCTAAATTTTCTTTTGTTTGAAAATCATTTTTTACTTTCAACGCCTCTTCATATGCTTTTATTGAGTTTTCTAATTGATTGTTTTTTGCATAGGCATTACCAAGGTTGTGTAAAACTTTAAAATTCATATCTCTGTTTTCAACTTCTATATTTTTATATAAATTTATAGCATCTTTGTATTTTCCATTTTTGTAATATGAATTTGCTAAATTATAATCTCTTTGAGCAGAATCTTCCAAACTTTTAAAGTTTTTAATAGCATTATCATAATCTTGATTTTTGTAGTTTTCATTTGCTTTTTTTATAGTTTGAAAATCAAATTCAAAGCAATAAAGGTTTTGTGCATAAAAACAGCTAAAAATAACTGCAGTTAAAGGTAACTTTCTTTTGATTCTTGGAATTGATGAATTAGCAACTAAAAGTAAAATAATTCCTATAGCAAGTGGATAATAAAATAGTTCAGTATAAGTTTTATGCTTTTTACTAATATTAACTTCACTATTAGAACTGATATTAATATCATCAATAATTTTTTTAAAATCATCATTATTTAAAGTAAAGTTTATATAGCCACCTTTTGTATTTAAACTTAAATCCTTTATGTTTTCATTTAATTTTAAATTTACAATATTTCCATTATTGTCAGTTAAATAATTTCCATTTTCTAATTTTACAGCTGAGCCTTTACTTGTAGCAGTAGCTAAAGTATAGATTTTCATATTATTGTTTTTTGCTAAAGATATTTGATTTTCAAAATTAATTTCATCTCCTCCATCTGTTAAGAGTAATAAATTTTTAGAATCAAAATCTTTTTGAAGTTTATTTGAAATCTCAATTACTGAGTTTATATTTGTTCCATTATCAAAATTACCTTGAGTATTTAAATTATTAATTAAAGTTTTTAAAGAGTTAAAATCATTTGTTAGAGGACTTAATATATAAGATGATTTTGCAAATAAAATAACTGCAATAGAGTTTTGTTTTGAATAATCTATAATATTTAACAATTTATTTTTCGCAAATGTCAGTCTATTGGGATAAATATCATTCGCCATCATAGATTTTGACACATCTAAAGCAATAACAATAGGAATTGTTTTTTCATTTGTTGTTTGATGAATTTTTTCATTTGTTACAGGTCTTGCTAAAGCTAAAATAAAAAAAATCAATGCTAAAAACATTGTTATATTTCTAGCTTTATTAGAAAAATATTGATTTGATACACTAAGTTTGTCTAAGATTTTTTTAGAAAAAAATTTATCTAGATTAGATTGTTTTGTTAATATTAAATACATAAGAATTAAGCTTGGAATCAACATCATAAATAGTACGTTTAGATAGATAAATTTCAATGCAAACTCCTTTAAAAATAGTATTTTAGTAAAGGCTTAGTAATTTTTAGATAAAATCACCGTTAAAATTAAAAATATCGGAGTAAATTTAATGGAATTTAACGCAAAAAGAGTTGATGAAGCAAACGCTGAAATTTCTGCAACACTAGCAAAAGAGACTATTGAGTCTAACTTAGACAAAGTAGCTAAGCAAGCTGCAAAAACACTTGACATTCAAGGTTTTAGAAAAGGTAAAGTACCAGTTGCTGTTGTAAAACAAAGATATGCTGACAAATTAAGAGAAGATGCTGAAGGTGAAGCATTAAGAGCTGTTTTAGCAGATGGTTTAAAAGAGTTAAACATTGAGAATTCTGATTTAGTTGGTGAACCAGCAATTTCAAAATTTGATAAAAAAGAAGATGGTTCAATTGAAATTGAAATCAAAGTAGCAACTAAACCACAAATTGATTTAGGTGATTACAAATCTTTAGTACCAGCTGTTGAGTCTAAAGAAGCAACTGAAGAAGAAATCAATGCAAGATTAGAGCAAATGGCTAAGCAAAATGCTCCATTACAAAAAATTGCTAGAAAAAGAATGGTTAGAGAAGGTGACCATGTTGTTATCGATTTCGAAGGTTTCGTTGATGGTGTTGCATTTGATGGTGGAAAAGCTGAAGAGTACGTACTTGAAATTGGTTCAGGTTCATTTATTCCAGGTTTTGAAGATCAAATTATTGGTATGAAATATGAAGAAGAAAAAGATATTACTGTAACTTTCCCAGAACAATACCAAGCTGAAAACTTAAAAGGTAAAGAGGCTGTATTTAAAGTAAAATTACATGAAATCCAAGAAAAAGCAGAAGCAGAAATCAATGATGAATTTGCAAAACAATTTTTACCAGATGGTGAAGATGCAACATTAGAGAACTTAAAAGCAAAAATTTCTGAGCAAATTACAGCTGAAGCAAAAGCTAAATATTACAGAGAAGATTTAAAGCCTGCATATTTAGAAACTTTAGTTGAAAAAACATCTTTTGCATTACCTTCATCAGTAGTTGACCAAGAGATTAATTATGCGTTAAATAATAAAGTTAGAACAATGAGCGAAGATGAAATTAAAGCTTTACAAGAAGATCCTTCAAAAGTTGAAGAGATGAGAAATGAATTAAAAGAAGATGCTGAAAATTCAGTAAAAGCTACATTTATTGTTGATGCTTTAGCAAAAGCAGAAGAAGTTGATGTAAGTGACCAAGAAGTAATGCAAGTTTTATATTTCGAAGCAATGCAAATGGGACAAAACCCACAAGAAGTTGTAAAACAATACCAAGACAATGGTTATTTACCTGCAATTAAAATGTCTATGATTGAAGATAAAGTTATCACTAAATTATTAGATGAAAAATTAGGAAAATAATTAACATAGGAATTAATATGAGTTATATACCATACGTAGTTGAAAAAAGTGGAAGAGGCGAGAGAAGTTATGATATCTATTCTAGACTTCTAAAAGATAGAATTATTATGTTAAGTGGAGAAATAAATGATGCAGTGGCTTCAACAGTTGTTGCTCAGTTACTTTTCTTAGAAGCAGAAGATCCAGATAAAGATATCTATTTATATATCAACTCTCCAGGTGGAGTAATTACTAGTGGTATGTCAATCTATGATACTATGAATTATATTAAACCTGATGTTTGTACTATTTGTATAGGACAAGCTGCTTCAATGGGAGCATTTTTATTATCTTCTGGAGTTAAAGGTAAGAGATACTCTTTACCAAACTCTAGAATTATGATTCACCAGCCATTAGGTGGAGCACAAGGACAAGCTACTGATATTCAGATTCAAGCTAAAGAGATCCAAAGAATGAAAGATACTTTAAATGCAATGATTGCAGAGCAAACGGGTCAACCAATAGAAGTAATTGAAAAAGACACTGATAGAGATAATTTTATGAGTGCTGATCAAGCTTGTGAATATGGTTTAATTGACGAAGTTATTACAAGGCATAAATAGATCTATGATTAGAGAAGTTATTACATACCCAAACAAGTTACTTAGAACTAAATCTAAAGATGTAGAAAAGTTTGATGAAGAGTTACATACTCTTTTAGATGATATGTATGAAACAATGATAGATCAAAATGGAGTAGGACTTGCTGCTATTCAAGTTGCTATTCCATTAAATATTTTGATTATTAATCTTCCGAATGAAGAAGATATTCAAGATAAAGAAGATTTAATAGAAGCTATTAATCCAGTAATTACACACAAAGATGGTGAGCAAGTATTTACAGAAGGTTGTTTAAGCGTTCCAGGTTTTTCAGAAGATGTAACAAGAGCACAACATATTATTGTTGAGTATTTTAATAGATTTGGTGAAAAACAAACTATGGAGTGTGAAGGTTTCCTAGCTGTTGCATGGCAGCATGAAATGGAACATTTAGAAGGACATCTTTTTATTGAAAACTTATCATACTTAAAAAGACAAAAGTTTGAAAAAGAGTGGAAGAGAAAGTTAAAAAACAAAAAATAGTTTTTTAACTTCCACTTTCAAAACCTTTTACAATATTATTGTAAATCATCGCAATTATCATTGCATTAAATATAATCCAAACACCCCAAAATAAAACTTTTTCATATTTAGTAAAAGTAACCCCTTTAAATAGTGCAGGGCATGATTTATATGCTAAATAAGCATATATAAAAATTGAAGCATAAAAAGTATATGGGTTAATTGAAGAGAATAATATAGTAATAAAAGAAATAAATGGTACAAAAACTGTTAATGCAAAAAATTTACCATATTTTTTCTTTTTCTCTCCCTCAAAATATCCAATAGTATGACCACATTTTGGACATACAGTTCCAAGTCTTGAAAGTATTTCATATCCGCATTCTGGACAATCAGTAGTATTCATAATAGTTAAATTCCTAAATTTTTTTCGTATTATAGCAAGAGTTTATAAAAGATAAGATAGGATTATATAAATAATAAATGTAGTTATTTAAATAAGGAATTTTGGAGTATAAATGAAAGTAATAAAAAGTGCATCCTATGATGGGTTAGATTCAATTGTTGTAGATGTAGAAGCTACATTTACAAGAGGCTTACCATCTTTTACTATTGTTGGTATGATTTCAACAAGTATTAGCGAATCAAAAGATAGAGTAAAATCCGCACTTTTAACAAATGAGTTTAAATTCCCTCCACTAAAAATTACAGTTAATCTTTCTCCTTCTGATATAAATAAAAAGGGGACTCATTTTGACTTGGCTATTGCCTTACAAATAGCATTTCATGATGATAAAAGTATAAAATTTAATGATATATTTGTATTTGGAGAGCTTAGTTTAAATGGAGTAATAAAAGATTCAAACTCTATTTTTGCGATAGTTTTGTCTTTAGCAAAACAAGGACTTATAAAAGAGGTTTTGGTTTGTGAAGATAGTGCAAAAAAGTTACAAAATATACCTAATATAAAAATCTATGTAATTAAAAATATAATAGATGCAATTGAGTTTTTTAAGACAGATGATAAATCAAGATTTTTATTCCAAAAAAATGAATTAGAATATGAAAATATAAATATAAATAATGAAAAGTTCTATTTTAAAAAGGAATTTACTGAAGATTATAGTGATGTCTTAGGACAAGATATGGCAAAGTTTGCAAGTATGATAGCAGTTGCTGGTAATCATAATATTATTTTTGAAGGAAGTCCTGGATGTGGAAAATCTATGATTACAAAAAGGATGCAACATATCATGCCACCTGTAAATTTAGAAGAAATTTTAGAAAAAGCAAAACTTCAATCTTTAGATTTATCACAAGTAGAGTTTAGTCCTAAAAGGACATTTAGAAGCCCCCATCACTCTTCTACAAAATCTTCAATATTTGGAGGTGGAAGTACTACAGCAAAAATGGGAGAAATAGCATTAAGTAATGGAGGAATACTTTTTTTTGATGAATTACCTCACTTTTCTAAATCAGTTTTAGAGGCTTTAAGGGAACCTTTAGAAGATAATAAAATCTTAATATCAAGAGTTAATACTAAAGTGATGTATGATACAAAATTTTTATTTGTTGGAGCGATGAATCCTTGTCCTTGTGGAAATTTACTCTCAAGTGCAAATGAGTGTAGATGTAATGAAGCAGAAATTCAAAGATATAAAAATCGCTTATCTGAACCTTTTTTAGACAGGATAGATTTATATGTTGTGATGAATGATACATATAATGATAATAAAAATAAAGTGAGTTCTGAAGAACTATTTAATAACGTGTTAAAAGCTTTTAAAATTCAAAAACTAAGAGGTCAAAAAGAACTAAATGGAAAATTGAGTGATCTAGATATAAAAAAATATTGTAAGTTAGATAATGAATCACAAGTTATTATGGATAAAGCAATACAAAATTACAAATTATCTTTTAGAAGTATTAATAAAGTTTTAAAAGTAGCTAGAACAATAGCAGATATTAATGATAATAGACTTATCACAAAAGCAGATTTATTACAAAGTTTAAGTTATAGAAGAAGATAGAGTTTTTGCAAAGTTATGGTAATATTACACTTAAAAATGAATAAAAGGCAATAAATGACAAAATGTGGATATGTTTCAGTTGTAGGAAGACCAAATGCAGGTAAAAGTTCTCTTTTAAACTGGTTAGTTGGTGAAAAAATTGCAATGGTTTCTCATAAGGCAAATGCAACTAGAAAAAGATCAAACATAATTGTAATGCATGAAGATGATCAAATTATATTTGTGGATACACCAGGAATTCATGAAACAGAAAAGTTATTAAATCAGTTTATGCTTGATGAAGCATTAAAAGCAATGGGTGATTGTGATTTGATTTTATTTTTAGCTCCAGTTACTGATAAAGTAAGTCATTATGAAGACTTTTTAGAAAAAAATAAAAAAAATGTAAAGCATATTCTTTTATTAACAAAAATAGATTTTGTATCAAATGCTGAAGTTTTAGCAAAAATGAAAGAGTATGAAAAGTACTCAGATAAGTATGAATCTATTATTCCTATTTCAATTAAAAAGCAAACAAAACAATCAGATATTTTAAATGATGTTGTTAAGCATTTACCAGAACATCCATATTTATTTGATCCTGAAATTATGACTACAGAGCATTTAAGAGATATTTTTAAAGAGTTTATTAGAGAATCTATTTTTGAAAATATTAGTGATGAAATTCCTTATGAAACAGATGTAAAGATTGATAAAGTTGAAGAAAAGCCACATATTGATGTTGTAAAAGCAACTATTATTGTTCAAAAAGGTACTCAAAAAGGAATGATTATTGGAAAAGGTGCAACAGCAATAAAAAGAATTGGTAAAGATGCAAGGGTAAAAATAGAAAAACTTACAGGGAAAAAGTGTTATTTAGAACTATTCGTTTCTATAAAGAAAGGTTGGACAAAAAATAAAGAAGGTCTTAAAGAACTTGGTTATGATATTGACTAATAAATAATATTTATAATTATAATTTAAAACATATTTCACTAGAATAACTAATAAAGTTATTAAAGTGAAGTGTTATGGAAACTAAATTTGATTGGGTAGATGATTTTAAATATATACAAATAGATTCAAATAGACTACCTGCTAGGCTTATAAAAAACTTTACATATTCTAATTTATTACTTAATAATATTTCCTATAACTTAAACTCTAAAATTTATTTATTATACTTAACTTTCGCACGTTAAATTGATTAAAATTGTAGCTAAATCTCCCTAAAACATTACTCCTTTAGTTAATAATCTTATCCTTGTTGACATAAAAATAATTTAGTTGTTTTTCTATGATATTTTTCTATTTTGAACTCTCAATAAAGCCCTTAAATAGGCACTTTTAGCTATAATATCTATTATATTAAAGGGTAAGAATGCAGATAGAATCCAAGATCATCGGTATTATAAACGATAAGTTAAAAAATCCAATCTATGAAACATTACGTTTGTTAAATATGAAAACTATTTTAACCAAGAGCAATTTTTCTAAAAAAGAGGGAGTTGCTGTTCATATGGTTGTATTACATTTTGTATATATGCTGGTTATGAATAAAAAAATATCAACCTTTATGGATCAAAGTAATGATAGTTTCAAAAAAGATGTATATTATCGATTACTTTCCAATACTTCTTATAATTGGAGAAAACTATTATCTCTTAGTTCTTTAAAGATCTTATCACTACTTCATAAAGTGCAAGATTCAAAGCTAGTAAGAGTTCTTATACTTGATGATACTGTTGAAGATAAAGTTGGTAAAAATATAGAGGGAAGTTGTGACAACCTTTGGAGCAATAAAGCAAAGAGAAAAATCAGAGGTGTAAATGTTGTATCACTAAACTATAGTGATGGTTATTCAAATTTTATGTTGGACTTTGCAATTGCTATGAACAGTTATGCAAGGGTAAAGATAGAAGAGTTTACAAATATTATTGATCATCGAACCAATGCACATAAGCGAAGATTGGAAAGCTTAAAAGGGAAATCACAAATTGCTATAGAGATGATTAAAAGAGCAGTAGCTAGTGGTATATATGCAGATTATCTGCTTGTAGATAGCTGGTATTCTAAACCTGTATTTATAGAAACTATGAATGAACTTGGATTGCAAGTCATTTCAAGAATGGTAAACAATGACAGGATATGGAATTTTACAGGAGAGAAAAAGACCCTTGATGGCATCTATAACAAATTTAAAAAGCTTAAATCTATCAAGATGGGTCAATATGGCAAAAAGATAAAGTTTGAGTATTTTTCAACCATAGTTGAACATAAAAAAGCTGGTAAATTAAAAATTGTTTTTATAAAAACAAAAGAGAATTTAATACCAATCGTATCAACCAATCTTATACTTAGTGATGAAGAGATTATAGATATTTATAAAAGACGATGGGATATAGAACAAGGGTATAAAGAACTTCGTGAACACTTTGGATTCGGAAAAGAAGAGAATCGAATCTATGAAGCTTTGATAGCCAGAATTACACTATCTTTTTTTACATACAATGTTGTTAGCTATATAAATCGTATCAGCAATGAACCTAAAACAATTGGTGGATTGTTTAAAGATTTAGAATGTGAACTTCATACTCTAGCAATAGCTATGCAAGCATTTTTAGCTATTTTAGATGAGATTGCAAAAATTGAAGAAGTTGTCAATAGAAATGAGGATTTTACAGCTATCATTGATCTATTAAGAGATGTGACTGGAAAATTGCTTGGTTTTAGGTGCGAAAGTTAAGTTATTATATTTAAATGAAATAAAATCATATCAAATATTAGTATTTGATGAAAAATTTGACCCTGCATACCTTGAGTGTTTTTCTAAATCTTCGTATTTAAATGAATATGAAACTGTACTTTTTATTTATAAACAATATATGGTTTTATATAAAGATAAAAAGCCTTACTATTTTCAAAAAAACAGTATTAATATTAATAATGATGAATTAAGGAACTATTTTGAAAATAATTTAGGTTTAAATATAGAATATATTGAAGTTGTGGATGATGCAAGTTTTACTAAATATTTTGAAAAATATAAAAAAGAAGATAAAAAGAGTTATTTAAATAATATAAATAAAACTAAAGATTATTTCCTAATAATATATTTAATATATATAGTTTTTTTAATAATTACTATTTTTTATCTATTTACTTTCAATAAAGAAAATATCTCAAATAAAGATATAAAAGAAATTAATATTGATAATAAAGTAAAAGTGTTTAAACCATTTACATATCTTTATAGTGATATCTTAGATAATTTACAAAAAAACAAATTAAATTTAAATTCATTTATATATGAAAAAAATAGTATCAAATTCATATTTCATTCAACAAATAAAAAGAATATTTATGATTTTTTACTAATATACAAAAATAAAATTAAAAGTAGTAGCATTTTATATAATAAAGAGTTAAAAGCTTTTGTTTGTGAAGTTGGTTTAAAAAAATGAGAACTTTACAATTAAAAACAAAAATACAACTGTTTATTTTACCTTTACTTTTAATATATCTTTTTTTTAATCTTTATGAAAATTATTTTAAAAATGAAAAGTCTTTTCCAAATAAGAACATTAATTATGAAAGTAAAGAAAAAAGCTTCAAAGGTAGTTTCATAGAAATTTATTCAAAAATAGAAACTTTCTCAAAAAGTAAAAAAATCAAGGTACTAAATATTTCAGAGTCTAAAAAAGTTGTAAAACTATTGATTGAATCTAACTTATCTAATAGTGTAAAGCTTTTAGATTATATAGAAAACATTAATAGTTTTTCCAAAATAATAAAAATTAATCTCATTAAGAAAGAAAAACAAATCTATATTTATGAAATAGAGGTTTCATTTGGTAAATATTATACAAAGAATCTAAAATCTGTAGATTTCAAATTGACTGATAAGAATCCAAAATTTAAATTAAATGCAATTATTGGTGATTATGTATTAATTAATAATAAGATAATTACATTAAATGAAAAAGTAGATGGATATATTTTAAATAAAGTTAGTAACAACTATGCCATTTTAGCAAAGGATAAAGAGTTAATAAAATTGGAGTTTAAAAATGAAAAAATTAAATAAAATAATTATAGATTATTCTTTATTTGAAAAATATGGTGAAGATTATTTATCTATGAATTTAATTATACCTATTTATGAAGATGATATGTATATAAAAGTAGCTATTTGTAAAGAGTCAAAACTTTTGGATATTGAATCTAAATTTAATAAACTTGTATCATATTCAGAATATACTAAAGAAGAAATACAGTTTTTTCTTTTAAACTTAGAATTAAGAAAAAAACTAACTAAATTATCTTTAAAGGTAATTTATTCAAATTTAAATGATAATTTTTTAGAACTATTTTTTAATGAATTAATATCATTTTGTATAAAAATACGTTCTAGTGATCTGCATTTTGAATCTAATGAAGAGTTTACTATAGTAAGATTGAGAATAGATGGAAGAATGAAAAAATTTTTTATTTTCAAAAAAGAGTTATTTAGATTTTTATCCTCTTATATAAAGTTAATATCAAATTTGGATATTACTCAAACAAGAATACCAATGGATTCTAGATTTTCATTAAATGTTAGTGAAAAGAAATATGATTTTAGGGTATCAACTATGCCTACTGTAAGTGGTGAATCAATTGTTTTGAGAATTTTAGATAAAACTAATATTGAAAAGAATTTAAATAATTTAGGTTTTAATGAAAGTTTATTGAATGAGTTTAAAAATATTATTAATCTAGCACAAGGACTTGTTTTAGTTGCAGGTCCTACAGGAAGTGGTAAGACTACTACATTATATTCACTATTGAAAGAATTAAATAGTGAAGATAAAAAAATTATAACAGTTGAAGATCCAGTGGAATATAAAATAGAAGATATTACTCAAATAAGTATAAATAGTAAAATAGGTTTAAATTTTGAATTGGTATTGAAAAATATTTTAAGACAAGATCCTGATGTTATATTTATAGGTGAAATAAGGGATAAATTCTCTTTAGATATTGCATTACAAGCATCTTTAACTGGACATCTTGTTATTGCAACTATTCATTCAAATAGTGCATTACAAACAATTACAAGGTTAATTGATTTAAATGCAGATACTTTTTTATTATCAACAACATTAAAATATATACTTTCACAAAGATTAGTAATAAATTATTGTAAAAAATGTCAGGGAAACGGGTGCTCTCATTGTAATTTCACAAAGTTTTATGATAGAAGTTGTATTGCAGAGCTTTTAAAGGTTGATGAGAAAATTAGTTCAATGATTTTTACAAAATCTTCATTAATTCAAATAGAAAAATATCTTAAAACAATAAATTATAAAACTATTTTAGAAGATGGTATAGAAAAAGTAAATAATGGCATTACTAGTATTGAAGAAATCTATAAAGTATTGTAAAAAATGAAAAAATATAAAATCAAATATTTAAAAAATGATAGAGAATATACATTAATTTGTAGACTAGATAAGATGGATAAAGCTACTCTTCCAAATAATATTTTAAGTATTAAGCCTATATTTTTTTCTTTTGATAGTTTTTTTAAAAAAAGAGTAGATTCAAAAGAGTTAAATTTACTATTTTATGAGTTAAATTTGATGCTTGAATCAAATATAACATTTAATGATGCTTTAAATATATTAATAAAAAACAAAAAAGATAAAAATATTTTAGAGTTTCTTAGTTTAGTTAAAAGTGCATTTTCAAATTCAAAACCAGTAGAAGAATTACTTATTGACTTTAAAATAGATTTTATGGTTATTGCATTTCTAAAAATCTGTCAAGATAGTGGAAATGTCAAATTAAATATAAATGCATTAAGTAAATTATTAATTGAAAATAGTGAAATTAAAAAAAAGTTTTATAAAGCAATATCCTATCCTATTTTATTAATTGTTAGTTTTTGTTTTGCACTTGTTTCAATTTTTTATTTTGTTATACCAAAATTTAAAGTTATGTTTACTCAATTTGAGTCAGCTTTACCCCTAGCAACAAAAATTTTATTTTTCGTTCAAGAAGTTTTTGAAAACTATTTATTATTTATTGTCGCTTTTTTACTAGTTTTAATTTTCATAATTTCATATTTTTATAAAAGTAATAGAAGTTTTGAATTTTTAATTCATAAATTATTAATTACAAAAATACCTTTATTAAGAGATATCTATAAAAATATGGAGCTATATAAACTATTTTTTGTGCTTAAAATTATGTTGGATTCTAAGTATGAATTTCATAAGGCATTGCAAACAAGTGCACTTTTACTAAAAAACAAATATGTTTTGGATAGAATTACGATTATTAAAAATCTATTACATAATGGTAAGCAAATTAGTAAATCATTTGAAACAAGTGCTTTATTTGATGATATTATTTTAAATTTGATTAATACAGGTGAAGTATCAAATTCCCTTCACACTATAACAAATGAAATTAGAAAGATTTATAAGGATAGATTTCATGATAAAGTTAATAGATTAATAAGTTTAATACAACCTATATTTTTAGTTTTGATTATGTCTTTAATATTATGGATAGTCTTAGCTATTTTTGTTCCTATTTGGGATATAGGAAATATGATAAAAATGTAAAAGGAATTATATTCTATGAGTAGTGAATTAGAGTTTGAAAATGCAGTAAAAAAAATTTTAGAGCATATTGGTGAGGATGTAAATAGAGAAGGATTAATTGATACTCCAAGTCGTGTTCGAAAAGCATATGAATTTATGTGTAGTGGATACAAAGAAGATCCTAAGGAAATTATTCAAAAAGCTTTATTTACTTCAACAAATGATGAAATGGTAGTTGTAAAAGATATAGAGTTTTATTCTCAGTGTGAACATCATATGTTACCAATTATTGGTAAAGCTCATGTTGCTTATATTCCTAATGGAAAAGTTGTTGGACTTTCAAAAATTCCAAGAGTTGTTGATGTTTTTGCAAGAAGATTACAAATTCAAGAGCAAATGACTGAGCAAATTTGTGATGCATTAAATGAACACTTAAAACCAAAAGGTGTTGCTGTTATAATAGATGCTAGACATATGTGTATGGAGATGAGAGGGGTTCAAAAAATTTGTTCAACTACAGTAACATCAGCTCTAAGAGGTTTGTTTAAAAAAGAGAAGAAAACAAAAGATGAGTTTTTATCTATAGTAGCTCAATCTTTACATAAGTAAGCTTTTAGGCTTACTTAAAATTAAAGTAAAATTACTTTTGCAAGCATTAAAAAACTAAAAAAACCAACAATATCAGTTACAGTTGTAAGTAAAACTGTACTTCCAATAGCTGGATCGATATCTAATTTTTTTAGTACTAATGGAATAGATGCTCCAAAAAAGCCTGCACTAAATAGATTTATAATCATAGATATACCAATAACAATTCCAAGTAATTTTGTATCAAACCACAGCCATGCAATAACACCCATTATTATTGCAAATAAGAGTCCATTAAATAAGGAAATAAATACCTCTTTTTTTATTGCATCTTTTGAATGCTCAAGTTCAATATCTCCCATTGCAATTTGACGCACCATTACTGCAAGTGTTTGTGTTCCAGCATTTCCACCCATTGAAGCAACAATAGGCATTAAAATAGCAAGTGCAACATAAGCTTGAATTGTTTCATCAAATAAACCAATTACAATTGAAGCTAAAATGGCTGTTCCAAGATTAATAAATAGCCACATAGCTCTTTTTTTAGCAATAGTAATTAAATCATCATTTCCTTCATGCTCTTCATCAACACCTGCCATTTGATACATTTGTTCAGTTGCATTTTTTTCTATTACATCGATGATATCATCAGATGTAATTCTACCCATTAACATACCTTGATAACCTACAACAGGAACAACATTTAAGTCATACTTTTCAAATTTCTTTGCAACTTCATCTATATCTTCATCATCATCTACATAAAAAGGTTTAAATTTATTTTCATTTTCATTTATAACTTTTTCGTATGTATCATTAAAGTCAAAAATAATTAAATCTTCTAGTAAAATTGAAGCAATAAGTTTTTTATCTTCATCAATTATATATACTTGTTGAATATTTTCTAATTCATGATCTTTTTTTGCTTCTTTTAATCTTTCAATAGACTCTTTTATTGTTTCATATGCTTTGGCTGAGAAAAGCTCAGTTTGCATATATGCACCAGCTTCATCCTCTTCATATTTTTTCAGCCATTCAATCTCTTTTTGGTCAACTTCATCAAGGCCATCATAAATCTCTCTAGCTTTTTCTTCATTTAACTCTTCAATTTCTTGAATTATGTCTGTTTGATCGTCAGAGTCAAGTTCATCAACAGCTTCTGTAAGCTGTTCAATTGATAGCTCTTCATAGGCATCTTCTCTTAAGTAATCAGGTAGTTCTAGTAATACTTCACCTAAAATTTCATCGGGAAGTTTTTTAAGTACATAAAAAAAGTCTTCTTGACTCTCTTTTTCTATTTTTTTAAGGGATTTAGCTATATCACTAGGGTGTAATGACTCAATCTCTTCTAATAATTTGTTAGGATCTTTAATTATTAAATCTTCTTGAGGCATTATAAACTCCTATAATAAATTTATGTCAGATTTGTATGTTACTCTTTCTAATTTTGTGGCAATTGTCTTATTCTCAGCATTTATTTCATTTTTAAACTCGTCAACTAAAAATTTTGTGTTGGCTATAAAAGTTTGTTTTTCTTTACCTTTTAAACCTTTAGTTTCAGCTTTTCTAATTACTTTTAGTGGATTAATTGCTCTACCATTTTTATATAAACCTAAATGTAAGTGAGGCCCAGAACTAAGTCCTGTGCTTCCAACATATCCTATATGTTGACCTTTATTTACTTTTTGACCTCTTCTAATATTACTTGCAAATTTATTTTGATGAGCATATAGTGTTTTATATCCATTTCCATGGTTAATTATAATTGTATTACCATAACCACCTTTTCTACCTTTAAATTCAATTCTACCAGGTGCAGCTGCATAGATTTTTCTACCTCTTGGCGCTGCAAAGTCTGTTCCTAAGTGAGCTCTATATCTTTTAAGTACAGGGTGAAATCTTTTCTTTGTAAAATGACTAGAGATTCTGCTGTATTTTAATGGTATTTGGAAAAAGTATGTTTTTGTAAAGCCAACACCTTTTTCATCATAATATTTATCATCTTTTTTATTCTTAAATCTAAAATAAGTATTAGGTCCAACTTCCACCATAGCTCCATGAATTTCTGGTAATCCATGAGGTCTTCCTAATAAAGATTTTTGTGTATATTTAATCGCTACGTAATCACCTTTTTGCATTCTTCTAAAATCAACACCACTAAAAATATGTTTTACCATTACTGCTAAAGTAACATCTCCTGTTATATCTAGTATATCATGTGATAATGATGTATTAATCTTTATTGCAATTGTTTCAGTATATTCATCATAGTTAATAGGTAGTGTTTGGAATTTATAAGTTCCATCAATGTCTTGATATAAGTGTAGTTGTATCTCTTCAGAAACAGGTATTAAAACTTGATTTAAAGTACCATCATCATTTGTATATAGAAAATATCTTTTATCAGCAACGATTTCAGAACATAGTTCTTTATCCTCTTTTTCTAAATCAAAGTAAAGCTTTTGAGGGATTGAGTATTTCTCAAGAAATGTTAAAAAAGATTCACCCTTAGGCCAAGGAAGTTCTTGAACTTGAGCACCAAATAAAAAGTTTAAAGAAATAATTAAAAGTAAGATTATTTTATTCAAAGTGTCACCATATTGTTTTTTAGTTATTAAGGATTGATATTATACAATTGCGCAACTTAAATATATATATGTGGGGATTATGTTGCTTAAAATTATAATTTTTTTATTTCTAACAATAAACTTATTTTCAAAGAATTTAGTTGAACTTTATAGAACTGAAGGTTTATCAAGTGTTCAAAAAATCTTTGATGAAAAGTTAAAAGATGAGAATTATTGGTTAAATTATTTATCAGATAAAAATGTTGAATTAGGGTTTTATGAAACAAGAAAATACGTATTGCTTACTCAAAAAGATCAATCTGAAATTGCTTTATATGATGTTGAAAATCATCAACAAAACTTAATATTAAAGAATAGTATAATAATTGGTGAAAATGAAGGTGATAAGTTTAAAGAAGGTGATAAAAAAACTCCAATTGGTGTATATGATTTAACTGAGAAGAAGACTAATTTAGATCAATTTTATGGTCCTTTTGCATTAGTTACTTCATATCCAAATTTATTCGATAAAATTCAAAATAAAGATGGTTACGGAATATGGATACATGGTATGCCTTTAAATGAGGAGAGAGAGCTATTTACTAGAGGTTGTATAGCTTTGGATAATCCTCAATTAGAAGAATTAGAAAAAAATATTGATTTAACTAAAACAGTGTTGTTAACTTCACCAAGTATATTAAAAAGTGCAACAAAAGAAGAAATTTCAAAGATTCTTGCATTGATTTTTAAATGGAAAGATGCATGGAAATACTCAGATATTGATGAATATCTTTCATTTTATTCTGATGAGTTTCAAAGAGATGATGGAATGAATATTGATGAATTTAAGAAATTCAAAACTAGAATTTTTAATAAAAATGAGAAAAAGACTATTAGATTATATAATATTGATATTTCACCATATCCAAACTCAGTAGGGAAAAGAATATTCAAAGCTATTATGGATGAAGACTATATTAGTCCTAGTGTGAAGTTTTTTGGAAAAAAAGAGCTTTATCTTGAATTTATTAATGGTGAAGTAAAAATACTTGTAGAAGGTTAAAACTAATTTTAACTCAAATTTAGATATAATCGCCCTTACTTAACAATCATACTTAAGGCGAAAAATGCAAAACAAAGAGATGACTTTAGAAGAGTTAGCACTTGCTCACTCTTTAACACTTGAAGAATTAGACAATATCAAAGAGATCTTAGGAAGAGACCCTAACTATGTAGAAATTGGAATTTTTTCTGCAATGTGGTCTGAACACTGTTCATATAAATCTAGTAAAAAATACTTAAATGGTTTCCCAACAAAAGCTCCTTGGGTTATTCAAGGGCCTGGAGAAAATGCTGGTGTAATTGACATCGGTGATGGATATGCAGCTGTATTTAAAATGGAATCACATAATCACCCTTCATTTATAGAACCTTACCAAGGTGCTGCTACTGGTGTTGGTGGAATCATGAGAGATGTATTTACAATGGGTGCTAGACCAGTTGCAAGTATGAACTTAATTCAATTTGCTGGAATTGAAGGTGATAGTGAGACTGCTCAAAAACATAGATATTTATTAAGAGGTGTTGTTGCAGGTATTGGTGGATACGGTAACTGTATGGGAGTTCCAACTATTGGTGGACAAACAAACTTTGAAGAGTGTTATGCTGGTAATAACTTAGTAAATGCATTTAATTTAGGTATTGCAAAAGCTGATGAGATTTTCTACGGTAAAGCTGAAGGTATTGGAAACCCAGTTATGTATGTAGGAAGTAAAACTGGTAGAGATGGATTAGGTGGAGCAGTTATGTCTTCAGCTTCATTTGATGAAGATTCAGAATCTAAAAGACCAACAGTTCAAGTTGGAGATCCTTTCACTGAAAAACTACTTTTAGAAGCTTGTTTAGAACTTTTTAAAAAAGATTTAATTATTGGTATTCAAGATATGGGTGCGGCTGGACTTACTTCATCTTCATTTGAAATGGCAGGAAGATCAGGTTCTGGTATGATTATGCACTTAGATAAAGTTCCTGCAAGAGAAGAGGGAATGACTCCATACGATTTCATGCTTTCTGAATCTCAAGAAAGAATGTTGATTTGTGCTAAAAAAGGTAGCGAGCAAGCAATTATTGATATTTTTGAAAAATGGGAATTAGATGTTGCAGTAATTGGAGAAGTAACAAATACTGGTAATATGGAACTGTTCTGGCATGGTGAAAAATGTGCAGATATTCCTGTTCAACCAGTTTCTGAAGAAGCACCAGTATTAGATAGACCAGTTGCAAAACCAGCTTATTTAGATGGAATTGAAGATATAACTTTAGATAAAGAAATCTCTAATCAAGTTGCTTTTGATGATATATTCAGTGATATAGAAGTTGTAGATAAATCTTGGATTTACTCTCAATATGACTCAATGGTTCAAACAAATACTGTTAAAGGACCTGGAAGAAATGACGGTTCTGTAATTAGAATTAAAGAGACAGGAAAAGCATTAGCTATGAGTGCTGATTGTAATACTAGACAGTGTTATATTAACCCAGAACTTGGAGCTGCAGCAGCTGTTATGGAATCAGGAAGAAATGTTGCTATGACGGGTGCAGTTCCAAAAGCAATTACTGACTGTCTTAACTTTGGAAATCCTCAAAACCCAGAAGTAATGTGGCAATTTGCTGCATCTTGTGAAGGTATTAAATCAGCTTGTAAAGAGTTAAATACACCTGTTATTGGTGGAAATGTATCTTTATATAATGAAACAAATGGTGTTGGTGTATTCCCAACTCCTGCAATTGCAATGGTTGGTGTAAATGATGATGCAAATAAATCATTACCATCAAGTGTTCAAGAAAATGGAAATATTCTTTTCTTATTAGGTGAGACAAAAGGTGAATTTGGTGCTTCTTTATACATGAAAAAAATGTATGGAAAAGTTGCTGGAACTCACCCTGAAGTTGACTTCAAAAAAGAGCTTTCTTTATGGAATACAGTAATTGAAGCAAATAAAGCAGGATTATTAAAGTCTGCAAAAGATGTAAATGTTGGTGGTATTGCAATAGCACTTGCTAAAATGGCAGTAGTTGGAAATAAAGGTATTGAAGCTAATATTTCTTTAGATGATTCAAAAGATATTTTTGCTGAATCGTTATCAAGGGCAATTGTAGAAGTAAGACCAGAAAATGTAGAAGCATTTGAAAAAGTAGCTTCATCATTTGGTATTGAGTGTAATAAAATTGGTCAAGTTGCTGGTGCTAAAATCTCTATTAATGATATTTATAAAGATTTATCAGATGCTAAAGATGTATATTTCAACAAATTTAGACAAGTGATCGAACAAGATTTATAATATAAATTCTCGCAAAAGCCAGATTCTCTCAAGGAATCTGGCTTTTTTTATTTTAAACATAAAAATTTTAATAAGGACTAGTAGAAATGAGAGCATTAATTAGTGTTAGTGACAAAAGTGGTGTAGAAAACTTTGCTAAAGAATTAGTATCTTTAGGTTATGAAATCATCTCAACAGGTGGAACTTATAACAAGTTAAAAGATGCAGGAATTGCAGTAATTGAAGCAAATGAAGTTACAAAATTCCCTGAGTGTTTTGAAGGAAGAGTTAAAACTTTAAACCCATATATTCATGGTGGAATCTTACACAGAAGAGATAAACAATCTCACCTTGACCAAGCAAAAGAGTTAGGTGTTGAGGGTATTGATTTAGTATGTGTTAATCTTTATCCATTTAAAGCAACTATTGAAAAAACTGATGACTTTGAAGAAATTATTGAGAACATCGATATTGGTGGACCTGCTATGGTTAGAAGTGCTGCTAAAAACTTTGATTCTGTAATTATTGTAACTGATGTAGCTGACTATGATGTGGTTTTAAATAATCTTAAAAATGATACTAATACAGTAGAATTTAGAAGAGATATGATGATTAAAGCTTATGAGCACACAGCTGCTTATGATTCTATGATTGCAAACTATATGAACAAAAGATTCAATGGTGGAATGGGTGAGAAACAATTTATCGTTGGTGAAAAAGTATTTGATACAAGATATGGAGAAAATCCACACCAAAAAGGTGCCTTATATGAGTTTGATAAACACTTATCTGAAAAATTTATTCCAGTAAAAGGTGAAGCATCTTTTAACAACATGGGTGATATCTCAGGAGCTGCAAAAATAGCTGCTAACTTTGGTGATGACAATGCTGTTTGTATCGTAAAACATGGTAATCCATGTGGATTTGCTATTAAAGATACATTATTAGAGTCTTATACTGAAGCATTAAAATGTGACCCAGTTTCAGCGTTTGGTGGAGTAGTTGCTGTTAACGGTGTAGTTGATGGAGAGTTAGCAAAAAAAATGAATGAAATCTTCTTAGAAGTTGTATTTGCTGCTGATTTTACAGAAGATGCAATTGAAGAGTTTAACAAGAAAAAAAGATTAAAACTATTTAAACAAGGTACACAAAAATTAGACCTTGCAAATGATGATTTCAACTTCAAAATTGTTGATGGTGGATTTGTTTATCAAGACTCTGATGTAGTTGGAGAAGATGAAGTTAAAAATGCTGAATTAAAAACTGAAAGAGTTGCAAGTGAGCAAGAGAAAAAAGATATGGAAATTGCTGTAAAAGTAGCAGCAGGTACTAAATCTAACTGTGTTGTTTATGTAAAAGATTCTGTAGTTGTAGCTATTGGTATGGGTATGACTTCAAGAGTTGATGCAGCTAAAGCAGCACTTAGAAAGGCTGAAGATATGGGAATTGATGTAAGTGGTTCAGTACTTGCTTCTGAAGCATTCTTCCCATTTAGAGATTCAATTGATGCTGCAGCTGAGGCTGGTGTAAAATGTGTAATTGAACCAGGTGGTTCAGTTAGAGATGATGAAGTAATTGAAGCTGCTAATGAGCATGGAATGGCTTTATATTTCACAGGTGTTAGACACTTCTTACATTAATATTTTTAAAAATAAATAAGAGCATTTCTATTGCTCTTATTTTTAAAATAACAAAAAAACAATCATAATTAGTCTTGTTTTGCTTCTTTTTTTTGATATACTATAGTCTAAAAAATATAAGGCAATAAATTGCTTATCAGTAAGCTTTTAAAATTAATTATAATTATCATTTTTATAACAACTACTCTATCTTCAAAAGAGTTAAAAAAAGTTACTTTACAGTTGTCTTGGTTTGACCAATTCCAGTTTGCAGGATATTATGTTGCAAAAGAAAAAGGTTACTATGAAGAATTAGGCTTAGATGTAGAAATTAAGCCATTTCAATTTGGAATAGATATACCAAAATTAGTAAATGATTCTAAAATAGATTTTGCAATAGGTAGAGAAACTTTAATTTTAGAAAAAGAAGAAAATCCAAATATAGTTGCACTTTATGCCATGTTTCAAGCAACACCTTTAGTTTTATTATCAACTAAAGAATCTCAAATAAATGAAATTAGTGATTTTAAAAACAAAAAAATAATGACAACAATTGATGATGCAAGTGAAGTTTCATTAAAAGCAATGCTTATCTCTAATAAAATTAATTTAACAGATTTAGATTTTATTAAACATTCTCATAATATTGATGATTTATTAAATAAAAAGACTGATATTATTTCTGCATACATTTCAAAATCTCCATATTTATTACTTGAGAAAAATATAGAATATAATATTTTCGATCCTAAAGAGTATGGATTTGATTTGTATAGTGGTTTTTTATTTACTAATAAAAATTTGATTAATAAGAATAATCAGTTAGTTAATTCTTTTAAAAAAGCATCTTTAAAAGGCTGGGAATATGCATATTCAAATATTGAAGATACGGCTGATTTGATTTTAAATAATTATAACTCTCAGAATTTAACTAAAGAGGAATTAGTTTTTGAAGGTAAAGAACTAAGAAAATTATCTTACTATAAAAATAGTACTTTAGGTAGTTTAAAAAAAGAAAAAGTTCAAAGAGTTCATGATTTATATAATCTTCTAGGTTTAATTAATACTCCAATAAATATAGATGATTTTATACAAGAAAATTATGAAAAAGAAAATTCAATAATTGATTTATCCAACAGTAATAAAGAGTATATTGAAGAAAACCCTATTGTAAAAATGTGTATAGTACCAGATATAAGACCATATAGTTTTAATGATGAAGATAAAATTAAGGGATTTGTTATAGATTATTTCACATTAATCCAAGATATGACAGGCTTAAAATTTAGTATAGTAAAAACTAATAGTTTATCTCAATCTTTAGAATATTTAAAAGATAAAAAGTGTGATATCTTATCAACTGCAACAAAAACAAAAGAAAGAGAAAGTTTTGCAAATTTTACAAAAAACTATACAGATATTCCATTTGTTTTAATTACCAATGCAAAGGCTAGTTTTGTAGATGATATATCAGTTTTAAAAAATAAAACTATAAGTTTAGTTAAAAGTTATGCTTCGAGTAATGAAATAAAAAAATTATATCCAGATATAAATTTTGTTATGGTTGAAAGTTTAGATGAGGGTCTAAAAAAAGTAGAGGATGATTTACATTATGGACATATAGACTTACTTTATGCATCATGGTATAAAATTCATTCTAATAATTTAACTAAGCTTAGAGTTTCTGCAAGACTTGATTATACTTTACCTATTTCAATTGCAGTTAGAAAAGATTATTACGAATTGCATGATATTTTAAATATTGCAGTAAATAAAATTAAAGCTTCAAAAGTAGAACAACTTTTACAAAGATGGATTACAATTAATTCGAAAGAACAAACAGATTATAGTTTTATTTGGAAAATTGTTTTGATTGTATTAATTGTTTTTTTAGCAATTTTATATAGGCAAAAAATTCTAAGAGAAGTAAATAAAAATTTAAAAAGTAAGGTAGAAGAAAAAAATCGAGAATTAATACTAATAAATGAACAACTAGAAGAACGAATTAAATATGAAGTAAATAAAAACTTGAAAAAAGATAGAATATTATCTCAACAGTCAAAAATGATTTCAATGGGGCAAATGATTGAAAATATAGCCCATCAATGGAGACAGCCATTATCTTTGATTACAACTTCTGCAAGTGGAATAAAGATTAAACATGAATTAAATATGCTAGATGACGAATACTTAAAAGAATCACTAAGAAATATTATTAATACTTCAAACTATTTATCAGATACAATTGATGATTTTAGATATTTCTTTGAACCAGAGAAAAAAGAGAATGAATTTTTAATTAATGATTGTATTTTAAAGTGTATTGATCTAGTCAGAGGCTCTTTTAGTTCAAGAGATATTAAAGTTAAAATTCAAACTGATGAGAATATAAAAATAAAAAGTTTTGAAAGAGAGTTAATACAAGTTTTTATTAATATCTTAAATAATTCAAAAGATGCATTTACCAAAGATATGGAATTAAAAGTTATTTTAATAGAAATTTATAAAAAAGATAAAAAAGCTATAATTGAGATTAAAGATAATGCAAATGGTATAGATGAAAAGATTTTAGAAAAAATATATGAACCATATTTTACAACTAAACATAAAAGCCAAGGTACAGGAATAGGATTATATATGTGTCAAGAAATTATTACTAAACATTTAGGTGGTAGTATAGAAACTACAAATACTGAGTTTACTTATGAAAATAAGATTTGCAAAGGTGCATTAACTACAATTACTTTAGATGCAATTTAGTTTTTGTTATAATAGAAAAAACTAAATTAGGACAATTTTTTGAATTGGTTAGAAATAGATAATAAACATGTTTGGCACCCTTATAATTCATTACCTTCTAAAACTAATATTTTAGGTGTCAAATCTACAAATAAAACAACAATTTATTTAAATGATGGTCAAGAACTCATAGATGGAATGAGTTCATGGTGGAGTGCGATTCATGGCTATAATCATCCTAAATTAAATAATGCTTTAAAAAAGCAAGTTGATATAATGCCTCATATAATGTTTGGAGGAATAGCTCACGAACAAGCTTCAATTTTATGTAAAAAACTTAGTGATTTGACAGGCTTGAATTCTGTTTTTTTGTGTGATAGTGGATCTGTGTCAGTTGAGGTAGCCCTTAAAACAGCGATTTTATATCAAAAAGCAAAGAAAAAAGATAAATATAAATTTATTGCTTTAAACAATGCATACCACGGTGATACCTTAGGCGCTATGAGTGTCTGTGATCAAACAAACTCTATGCACAGTAT
The DNA here is from genome assembly GCF_004214795.1 of Malaciobacter pacificus. Classification (NCBI taxonomy): domain Bacteria; kingdom Pseudomonadati; phylum Campylobacterota; class Epsilonproteobacteria; order Campylobacterales; family Arcobacteraceae; genus Malaciobacter; species Malaciobacter pacificus. Next base: position 1,927,022 of record NZ_CP035928.1, on the reverse strand, counting down.
TTATGGTTCATATCTACCTGAGCATATTTTTATAAAAGAACCAACTTTAGGCTTTAATAGTGATTATAGTGAATCAATAAAAGATTTAGAAGAAAAGCTTTTAAAATATCATGAACAAATAGCAGGCTTTATTTTTGAGCCAGTTGTTCAAGGTGCAGGTGGCATGAGAATATATAATCCTAATTTCTTAAAAGATGCAAGAAAACTTTGTAAAAAATATGATATTTTATTAATTGCTGATGAAATAGCGACAGGATTTGGTCATACAGGAAAAATGTTTGCTTGTGATTGGGCAGATATAAAACCTGATATTATGACTGTAGGAAAGGGCTTAACAGGTGGTTATATGACTATGGCTGCTATGATTACTTCTAAAAATATAAGTGATACTATTTCAAATAGTGAAATTGGTGTTTTAATGCATGGTCCAACCTTCATGGGAAATCCTCTTGCATGTAGCGTAGCAAATGCAAGTATTGATTTACTTTTAGAAACTAATTGGAATGAAAATGTTAAAAATATAGAGAATATCTTTGATATAGAATTGAAAAATGCACAAAAATTAGATTTAGTAGCAAGTGTAAGAAATATTGGAGCAATAGGTGTTATTGAATTAAAAGATGATTGTTATGCACAAGAAATACAAGATTATTGTGTAAAAAATGGTGTATGGATTAGACCTTTTGGAAAATTGATTTACTCTATAGTTTCATATATAATTGAAGATAATGATTTAAAAAAAGTGATTAGAACTATGATTAATGCAATTAGAAGTATAGAAGAAAAACGATGAAAAAGAAAAATCTACGAAAATTAGTGTCAAACTTGCCTAAAAATCCGGGTGTACTTGGTAGAGAGAGATTTTTTAATAGTGCAGTTTTAATTCCTATAGTAAAATTAAAAGATAATTACTATTTGCTTTTTCAAAAAAGAGCAGCAAATATTAGACAAGGTGGAGATATATGTTTCCCTGGTGGTGGCTATGAAGAAAATATAGACAAAGATTTTTTAGACACTGCTTTAAGAGAGATTGATGAAGAGTTATCTATTAAAAAAGAAGATATAAAAATTTTAGGTCAATTAGATACTTATGTCGCTCCTACTGGAGCCATAATTGAACCATTTGTTGGAAAGATTAAGAAAAAAGCTATTAAAAATATGGTCATAGATAAAAATGAGGTAGAAAAAGCTTTTTTGGTTCCTATTGACTTTTTTAAGAAAAATAAACCTTTAGAGTTTACATTGTCCCATGAAATACATCCATATAAATATGATAAAGATGGGAATAAAGAGATTTTATTTCCTGTAGAAGAATTAGGTTTACCCGATGCATATAAAAAACCTTGGGGAAATAAAAGACATAAAATTTGGGTTTATAAGTACAAAGGTGAAGTTATATGGGGTATAACTTCTGTAATAATTAGAGATTTAATAAAAAAATATTAAAGGATAAATATGAAAAGAAATGTATTTGTTGTATTTTTCATAACATTTTTATTTTATGGGTGTTCATATCAAATGAATATGCCAGCAGCAAAATTTGCTGATGTTGAGAATTGTAAAATTCTTCCTGAAAAAAAAGTGAAATTTGATTGTTATATGGAAAAAGCCCAAACAGGTGATATTATAGCTCAAAGTATGGTTGCCTATTATTATAATGCAGGAAAAATAGTGCAAAAAGATATTGATAAGTCTACTAGTTGGTATTTAAAAGCAGCAAAATTAGGAGATGCATATTCTCAAAGAGAGTTAGGTTTAAACTATTTATATGATTATAAAGATTACAAGAGTGCATTATTATGGTTAGAAAAAGCTGCTAATAATGATGATATTATTGCTCAAAGAGAATTAGCTTATATTTATGATAAAGGTAAAGGTATAAAAATAGATAGAAAAAAAGCCTTTAATTATTTTCAAAAAGCTGCATTTCAAGGAGATATTTATTCTCAAAATGAAGTAGGATACTATTATAAACAAGGTTGGGCTGTAGAAAAAAACTATCAAAAAGCTAAATACTGGTTTGAAAAAACTGCAAATAAAGATAATACTTATGGAATGTCAGAACTAGGTTATTTATATGCTAAAGGATTTGGAGTAGAAAAAAACTATACAAAGGCATATGAATTATTTTATAAGGCTGCATCAAAAGATGATAAATATGCTATGTCATGGTTAGGATACTTCTATGAAAAAGGTTATGGTGTTAAAAAAGATTTAAATATGGCAAAATATTGGTATGAAAATTCAGGTAATGATTATTCAATAAAAAGATTAAAAAATTTAGGACTTTAGAAAAGAATGAAAAAGATATTGTTAAATGAAAATGAAATATATCCTTCAAAAGTAGTTTGTATAGGAAGAAACTACACGGAACATATAAAAGAGTTAAATAATGAAGTACCTGATGAAATGGTCTTTTTTATAAAGCCTAATAGTTCAATTAGCAATAAAATAGTTTTTCCAAAAAATCATAATAGTTGTCATTATGAAGCTGAAATCTCATTTTTAATTGAAAATAAACAAATAACTGCTGTAGGATTTGGTTTAGATTTAACATTAAGAGAAGTACAAAGTAAACTAAAGGCAAAGGGTTTACCTTGGGAGCGAGCAAAGGCATTTGATAATTCAGCAATATTTTCAAACTTTGTTCCATTTAATGAAGATATTACTAAATTAGGTATTGAGTTATATATAAATGGAGAACTTCGACAAAAAGGTGATTATTCTAATATGATAAATAAGCCCCATGAAATTATAGAAGAAGTGAATAGTTTTTTATCTTTTGAAGATGGAGATATCTTAATGACAGGAACACCAAGTGGAGTTGGAGAGTTTAAAATAGGCGATGAGTTTATTGGTAAAATATTATTAAATGACGATACACTTGTTCAATTTAATTGTACAGTAATTTAACAGTTTAATTAAAAAAATAGGTTTATAAAATGACAAAGAAATATAATAATTTAACAACAGAAGAACAAAGAGTAATTGAGCATAAAGGTACTGAATATCCTTTTAGTGGTGAGTATAATGACTTTTATGAAAAAGGGACTTATCATTGCAAAAAGTGTGATGCCCCTTTATATAAATCAGAAGATAAATTTAAATCAGGATGTGGATGGCCAAGTTTTGATGATGAAATAAAGTCAGCTATAAAAAGAGTCCCTGATAGTGATGGAATGAGAATTGAAATTGTTTGTGCAAATTGTGGTGGTCATTTAGGACATGTGTTTGAGGGTGAAGGTTTTACTTCTAAAAATACAAGACATTGTGTAAATTCAATATCATTAGTTTTTAAAAAGGATTAATTTTGAAAGTTTTATTTTCTTTATTTTTTGTCACATTTTTTTCTTTATCTTTTCTAAGTGCGAATGATTTAGATGATATTAAATCTTCAGGCAAATTAAGACATTTAGGAATACCATATGCAAATTTTGTTACGGGACTTGGTGATGGCTTAGATACAGAATTAATGCAAAAATTTGCTAAACATCTTGGCGTAGATTACGAGTATGTTCCTTCTAATTGGGATAACATTTACGGAGATTTAATAGGTAGAAATGTTAAGTATGAAAATAATGAGATTAAATATTTAGAAAATACAACAATAAAAGGTGATGTAATTGCAAATGGATTAACAATTCTTCCATGGAGAGAAAAAGTAGTTTCTTTTTCTAATCCAACATTTCCTTCAAGTGTTTGGATAATTTCAAAAGCTAATTCTGAATTAAATCCTATTTCACCTAGCAAATCTTTAAGAAAAGATATCTTAAATATAAAAGAACTAATTACAAATAAAACTGTATTAACTAAACCAAATACTTGTTTAGACGCATCTTTATATGATTTAGATAAAACACAAGCAAAAGTTGTTATTCATCCAAACAATAAAAAAATTATCGAGATGGTTCCTTCAGTTATAAATAGTGAAGTAGAGTTAACACTTTTGGATGTTCCAGATGCTTTGATTGCCTTGGAAAAATTTAGTGGAGAAATAAAAGTTCTTGGTCCTATTAGTGAAAAACAGTTTATGGGGGTTGCTTTTAGAAAAGAATCAACAGAATTATTAAAAGAGTTTACTTAACTTTCGCACCTAAAACCAAGCAATTTTCCAGTCACATCTCTTAATAGATCAATGATAGCTGTAAAATCCTCATTTCTATTGACAACTTCTTCAATTTTTGCAATCTCATCTAAAATAGCTAAAAATGCTTGCATAGCTATTGCTAGAGTATGAAGTTCACATTCTAAATCTTTAAACAATCCACCAATTGTTTTAGGTTCATTGCTGATACGATTTATATAGCTAACAACATTGTATGTAAAAAAAGATAGTGTAATTCTGGCTATCAAAGCTTCATAGATTCGATTCTCTTCTTTTCCGAATCCAAAGTGTTCACGAAGTTCTTTATACCCTTGTTCTATATCCCATCGTCTTTTATAAATATCTATAATCTCTTCATCACTAAGTATAAGATTGGTTGATACGATTGGTATTAAATTCTCTTTTGTTTTTATAAAAACAATTTTTAATTTACCAGCTTTTTTATGTTCAACTATGGTTGAAAAATACTCAAACTTTATCTTTTTGCCATATTGACCCATCTTGATAGATTTAAGCTTTTTAAATTTGTTATAGATGCCATCAAGGGTCTTTTTCTCTCCTGTAAAATTCCATATCCTGTCATTGTTTACCATTCTTGAAATGACTTGCAATCCAAGTTCATTCATAGTTTCTATAAATACAGGTTTAGAATACCAGCTATCTACAAGCAGATAATCTGCATATATACCACTAGCTACTGCTCTTTTAATCATCTCTATAGCAATTTGTGATTTCCCTTTTAAGCTTTCCAATCTTCGCTTATGTGCATTGGTTCGATGATCAATAATATTTGTAAACTCTTCTATCTTTACCCTTGCATAACTGTTCATAGCAATTGCAAAGTCCAACATAAAATTTGAATAACCATCACTATAGTTTAGTGATACAACATTTACACCTCTGATTTTTCTCTTTGCTTTATTGCTCCAAAGGTTGTCACAACTTCCCTCTATATTTTTACCAACTTTATCTTCAACAGTATCATCAAGTATAAGAACTCTTACTAGCTTTGAATCTTGCACTTTATGAAGTAGTGATAAGATCTTTAAAGAACTAAGAGATAATAGTTTTCTCCAATTATAAGAAGTATTGGAAAGTAATCGATAATATACATCTTTTTTGAAACTATCATTACTTTGATCCATAAAGGTTGATATTTTTTTATTCATAACCAGCATATATACAAAATGTAATACAACCATATGAACAGCAACTCCCTCTTTTTTAGAAAAATTGCTCTTGGTTAAAATAGTTTTCATATTTAACAAACGTAATGTTTCATAGATTGGATTTTTTAACTTATCGTTTATAATACCGATGATCTTGGATTCTATCTGCATTCTTACCCTTTAATATAATAGATATTATAGCTAAAAGTGCCTATTTAAGGGCTTTATTGAGAGTTCAAAATAGAAAAATATCATAGAAAAACAACTAAATTATTTTTATGTCAACAAGGATAAGATTATTAACTAAAGGAGTAATGTTTTAGGGAGATTTAGCTACAATTTTAATCAATTTAACGTGCGAAAGTTAAGGAGTTTAATAAATTCTTTGAGATAATAAAAAATGATGGAACATATAATAGATTAGTTCATAAATATTATCCTTCAGTATTTTACTATTTTGATGATTTTTTTAAGTAGGAGATAGCCATTTTAAATAAGTTTTTAATAAACAAATCTTTTTTACTTTTAGTATTAATCTTTTTTGCATATATTGCATTAATATTTAGTATTATTAGTTTTGGTCAAAATAGAATCATAGAAAATGAGAAGAAACAAGCTTCTTTAGAGTTATCAAACATACTACATAACGTCAATAATTTTTTTACAATTTCTCAAGAGTATACTAATATTATTGCAAGGAGCAGAGTTGTTAGTTCTTATTTTTTAAATAAGGCTTTAGGTATGTCATTAGAATATGGCTTAAAAGCGAACATAATAAAAATGAACGATCAACTTAATACATTTATTAATAATCGAGAGTTTAGTGATAAAAAGATTTTTGAAGATTTTCTGATTTTAGATGGTGATATTAACTTGATAAATTCAGATATCCCTTTAGAAGTGATTGAATATAGAAAAAATGATTATAAAAATGCAACACTTTTAATAAAAGATGATAAAAATAAACTAGAGTTTTTTATCATAGAGTCTATTTATTTATCAAATAAAAAAGTTGGAACAATAATTTTTAAATTAAACTCAAATGCCATTTTTGATTATAAAATTTTTGTAAAGGATAAATTAGAAAAATTTTATTTCAAGAGCCGCTTGCAAATTCCACCATCATAAACTAGTGAATTTGTAAACCTACTAAGCTTATCAAGCAGATCTTTTAAACTTTTAATCATTTTACCGCTTTATGGGTCAATTTTAGATAAAAAACTATTATTGGGTGCGTGCTTGATGGTTGAGTTTTAAAAATGGCTAATTTTTAGTGTTTTTAGCTAAAAGTTATGTTACCAGTTTCAAACTCTGATGAATACAAACTGATAAAATACCAAATGCTAAAACAGAAGCTACTTTTGTAGCTCCTTTATAATAAATATTACTGCATCCAAAGTCTTCTTTGAGGTATTTATTGACTCTCTCAACCATACTTCTTTGGTTATAGTGATGGGTATCTAAACTTTGAGTAAGGTTTAGAATTTTAAATTTCTTTTTTTCATCTTTTATAAGTTGAATTTTTCCTTTTAACTCTTTGGAGTTCTTCGGATTGATATCAATAAGCGGTCTATGATTTAGTTTTTTGGAAAAATCTCTGATAATATTGCTGTCGTATCCTGCATCTTGTAAGTCATAAAGATATGATACTTTTTTGCTTGTCTCGTTTATAAGAGGAAGTGCTACTGAGCTATCATGAACATTTGCCCCTGAATAAATAGCAGTAATAGGGATATCTCCATCTACTACACTGATATGGAGTTTCCCTCCTATCCATGTTTCAAAGTTGCCTTTGGAATTCTGTTTTCTTCCAACTCCACACTGCGTTGATACCAAAGATAGCATCTGCTTTGTGGTTTTCATATCTTCTTGTTGCTGCAAGATACTGGGTGTTTTAGGCTCTCTTGTTTCACCTTTTTTAGGTCGTCCTCTTCTTTTTGGTTTAAACTTTTCTTTTTCAACTTTTACAGGTTTTTCTCTCAGTGGTATTTTTGTTGCATCACTTGCATTATAAAAAAAGAGTGTATCCCTTAGATACTCCTTCACAAACTGCTCATGCGTCTTTTGTGCAATTTTAAGCTCACTGAGCTCCTTAAAGACTCTACTAAATTTAGACTCACTTGGAATATCGTTTTTATATCTCCACCCACACAAGATCCTCAGCGTTCTATCACTATGAAGTCTATCGATAAGGTCTCTGGTTGTTTGGATATTGTAAACACTCTTTGCAATAAATGCTCGTGCAATCTCTTCTCTATGCTTTGGAGTGTTTGTAATAGATACGACAGTGATATTTTTTTCAATCGCAGCAAAGTCTAATATCTTAATAAGCTTTTGCTCTTTATTTGACAACTCTTCTAATTGAAGCTCTCTTTTCAAAGAAGGAAAAAGTGAATTTTCAAGATTTAAAACCTTAGTCCACATTTTAGATAGACTTGAAGATATTTTTGGTAGAATAATTTCCATAAGTTGAATCGCTCTTCTGTTAAATTTTTGTAGTAAAAAATTATAACTTATCTGAAGTTTGATTCAACTTTTTAAAATTTAAATCAGCTTAAATTACGGGTTGTTTTTTATAATCTGCAAGTGGCTCTCAAATATGAAAATAAGTTTTTTAATATATTATCTTTAGAAAAAATAGATTTTAAGATTAAAGAAAACTCTTTTATAGAGAAAATACCTAATAGTGAACTAGAAATAGTATTAAAGTCTAGTAATAATCTATTTTATACATCAAAGACATTTTTAGCTATTTTAATAGTTATTTCTTTAGTTTTATTTTTATTAGTTTACTATTTATATAGATTGAATACAAAAAATATATTATTGAAAATGAAAGTTAAATCAACAAAAAGAATTAATGAAAAACTTGAATCAAAAGTTGAAGAAAAAACAAAAGAGTTAATAAAATTAAATAATGAACTTTTTGATAAAATTAAAGAAGAAGTTTCAAAAAATAAAGAACAAGAATCAATAATCCATAATCAATCCAAAATGGCAATAATGGGCCAAATGTTAGATAATATAGCTCATCAATGGAGACAACCTCTAAGTGCAATAAGTACAAATGCAAGCTTTATCCTTTTACAAAGCCAATTAAAAACTTTAGATGAGAAATCTATAAATGATACAATGAAGCAAATTGTTGATTCAACAGTTTTCTTATCAGATACAATTGAAGATTTTAGGGGCTTTTTAAGACATAACAAGAAAAAAGAACACTTCAAAATAAAAGATATTTATAAAAAAACTCAAAAATTATTAATTTCAGTTAGTAAGAAAAGTGATGTTAAATTTATTGAAAATTTTGAAGATGTAGAGATGTATGGCTATTTTAATGAGTTAGTTCAAGTTTTGATAAATATAATAAATAATGCACATGAGGCATTTTTAGAAAAAGATGATATAGAAGATAAGTTTATATTTATTGATGTCTACAAAGAAGATTATAAAATTGTTATAAAAATTAAAGATAATGCAAAAGGAATTCCAGTTAATATTATAGATAATATATTTGATGCACACTTTACAACAAAAGATAAAAACTTAGGAACTGGAATAGGTTTATATATGACAAAAGATATTATTATTAATAATATGAAAGGGGAGATATTTGTTAATAATGTCTCTTATAAATATAGACAAAAAGAGTATACAGGTGCAGAATTTACAATTAAATTGCCAATATAATATTAAAGGATATTAGATGAAATATGCATATTTTGCTTCAGGTTGTTTTTGGGGAACTGAGTATTTTTTTGAAAATTTTAAAGGTGTAAAATCCGCTGTTTCAGGTTATATGGGTGGACATATTGAAAATCCAAGTTATGAAATGGTTTGTACAGGTTTTAGTGGACATTTAGAAGTAGTTAAAATTGAATATGATGAAAATGAAGTGACTTATGAAGAGTTAGTTAAACAATTCTTTGAAACTCATGATTTTACACAAACAAATGGTCAAGGTCCAGATATTGGTAGTCAATATTTATCTGCTGTTTTTTATTCTAATGAAGAAGAAAAAAAGATTTGTGTTAAATATATCGAAATATTAACTGATATGGGATATTCAGTAGCTACAAGCTTATACGAAATAGTTCCATTTTATGAAGCTGAAAGTTATCACCAAGATTATTATGAAAGAAATGGAAAAATTCCATATTGTCATAGGTACACTAAAATATTTTAGTGTGTACCTAAGATGTAGTAAATAGGTTTATTATCTAATTTCTCTAATTTTACGTTATATTTATTTGCCCAGTGATTTACTTCTTCATGAAACTCTTCTAAAATTTCATCTGCATCATTTTCATCACATTTAATTTTTAAGTAATCTGTTTTATTTGATAATCCTACATATGCATTCATTTTCTTTAAATGGTCATTTAATGAAAATATATGTTTTGAGAATTTATCAAAATTTGAAGTAGAACTTATCATTTTTTCAGCTTGTGCAAGTGAAGATTCACTTTTTGAATACCCAAGTTGTGATAATAAAACTTCAGGAGATACATCTAATTGCATGTTAATCCTTTAATAAAATATTTGGTTTTAATAATAACAAAATATTTTGAAAAATTGATTAAAAAAATGAGTATATTTTGTAGAGTTTGTATAAAGAATATACAAAATTATTTTTAAGATAAATAAATATATAATCTCTAAAATTCTGAATTAGCTATGATTATAGAAACAAAAGTTCAAGAATTTTCTATTTTATAAAATATATGAAATGAAAAAATAAGGAAAAAAGTGAAAAAAGTTATATTAAATCTTTCAATTGCAACAATTTTTGGATTAGGTTTTAGTGGTTGTGTTGGTAGTTCAAATAAAAATGTACCTTTAAATTATTATAATTTACCAATGGAAAATAAGGTTTTAACAGCTGATAGAAACACTACATATAGTAAATTTGATATTAGTGGTAATTATGATAACTTAACTTTCGCACCTAAAACCAAGCAATTTTCCAGTCACATCTCTTAATAGATCAATGATAGCTGTAAAATCCTCATTTCTATTGACAACTTCTTCAATTTTTGCAATCTCATCTAAAATAGCTAAAAATGCTTGCATAGCTATTGCTAGAGTATGAAGTTCACATTCTAAATCTTTAAACAATCCACCAATTGTTTTAGGTTCATTGCTGATACGATTTATATAGCTAACAACATTGTATGTAAAAAAAGATAGTGTAATTCTGGCTATCAAAGCTTCATAGATTCGATTCTCTTCTTTTCCGAATCCAAAGTGTTCACGAAGTTCTTTATACCCTTGTTCTATATCCCATCGTCTTTTATAAATATCTATAATCTCTTCATCACTAAGTATAAGATTGGTTGATACGATTGGTATTAAATTCTCTTTTGTTTTTATAAAAACAATTTTTAATTTACCAGCTTTTTTATGTTCAACTATGGTTGAAAAATACTCAAACTTTATCTTTTTGCCATATTGACCCATCTTGATAGATTTAAGCTTTTTAAATTTGTTATAGATGCCATCAAGGGTCTTTTTCTCTCCTGTAAAATTCCATATCCTGTCATTGTTTACCATTCTTGAAATGACTTGCAATCCAAGTTCATTCATAGTTTCTATAAATACAGGTTTAGAATACCAGCTATCTACAAGCAGATAATCTGCATATATACCACTAGCTACTGCTCTTTTAATCATCTCTATAGCAATTTGTGATTTCCCTTTTAAGCTTTCCAATCTTCGCTTATGTGCATTGGTTCGATGATCAATAATATTTGTAAACTCTTCTATCTTTACCCTTGCATAACTGTTCATAGCAATTGCAAAGTCCAACATAAAATTTGAATAACCATCACTATAGTTTAGTGATACAACATTTACACCTCTGATTTTTCTCTTTGCTTTATTGCTCCAAAGGTTGTCACAACTTCCCTCTATATTTTTACCAACTTTATCTTCAACAGTATCATCAAGTATAAGAACTCTTACTAGCTTTGAATCTTGCACTTTATGAAGTAGTGATAAGATCTTTAAAGAACTAAGAGATAATAGTTTTCTCCAATTATAAGAAGTATTGGAAAGTAATCGATAATATACATCTTTTTTGAAACTATCATTACTTTGATCCATAAAGGTTGATATTTTTTTATTCATAACCAGCATATATACAAAATGTAATACAACCATATGAACAGCAACTCCCTCTTTTTTAGAAAAATTGCTCTTGGTTAAAATAGTTTTCATATTTAACAAACGTAATGTTTCATAGATTGGATTTTTTAACTTATCGTTTATAATACCGATGATCTTGGATTCTATCTGCATTCTTACCCTTTAATATAATAGATATTATAGCTAAAAGTGCCTATTTAAGGGCTTTATTGAGAGTTCAAAATAGAAAAATATCATAGAAAAACAACTAAATTATTTTTATGTCAACAAGGATAAGATTATTAACTAAAGGAGTAATGTTTTAGGGAGATTTAGCTACAATTTTAATCAATTTAACGTGCGAAAGTTAAGATGATAAATTAAATAAAAATTTTAAAAGTTATATTCTTAAGAATGAAGCTAAAGGTATTTATATAAATAATTTACAAGAATATGTTAGAACTAATACTGGAAAATTTTATGCAATGCTTATGGTTGGTGTAGTAGATAATAAAATTTATTTTGTTGGTGGAACTTCAACTGGATTTATATCTTATGAAAAATCTTTACAAGTTTATGATATTAACACAAAACAAGTTGAAAGAATTGTTGGTGAAAATGACATAGTTGAGTTTTTTAATTCAGGTGATTCTTGGGCAATCAAGGTATTATCTAAAAATGATAAAACAAGATATATCTCTTTAAATGATTTAAGTGAATATAATGGATTATCAAAAGAGTTTAAGCCTTTTAAAATTAAAACATACCATACTCTAGCTAGAGGTGGATTAGATATTTCATATAAGAATAACACTACAATGTCTGATTTATGGAATTATTTAAGTATGTATGCATTGTATGGAAAGTTACCAATCATTATTAAATAGTAAAAAAGGATTTTTATGAGTGTTCTAGTTCAAATGGCAATGTTTCCAACTGATAAAAGCGAAAGTAAGTCAGAATATGTTTCAAAAGTTATTGAAGTTATTAGAAATAGTGGTCATAACTATCAGCTAACTTCAATGTGCACTATTATTGAAACAGAACAGATGAGCGATGCTTTAATTTTAATAGGAAATTGCTATAAGGTTTTAGAGGAAGCAGGTTGTACAAGAGTTTACTCAACTATTACTTTTGACATAAGACCAAATCATGAAAATAGAATGACTCAAAAAATTAAATCAGTTGAGAATTATATTGGGGAAGTTAGTAAATAAACCAAAAAAGTCTAAAATAGACTTTTTTGTACACCACTTCCTTTTTCTTCTCCTAAAGCTTTTAATCTAAAAGTAACTCTATGCTCATCACTTCGACCATATTTTTTGATAGCTTCAACATGGGCCTTTGTTCCATACCCTTTGTGCTTATCAAAATCATACTCTTTATATTTTGGTGCAATTTCATTCATATATTTATCACGGCTAACTTTTGCTAAAATTGAAGCTGCACTTACTTCTTTGATAGTGGCATCTGCTTTGATTAGGTGTTGTAGTGTGTCTATTCCAAAAGAGGTATTTCCATCCATTAAGAACTCATCACATTTATCTTTTAAAGTTTCCATAATTTCTTTTATAGATTCTTTTAGACAAGCACTTATTCCTCGCTCATCTATCTCTTTAGCACTTTTAAATACTATATGATAATGGCAGTTTTCTTTGATTTTATCAAAAAGTTCTTCTCTCTTTTTTTCACTTAATTTTTTAGAGTCATCTAACTCTTCTATTTCATTTATAAATATAGCACCTGCTACACTCAAAGGTCCAGCAATTGGACCTCGGCCTGCCTCATCAATTCCACACAAACTCACATAGACTCCTTATATATAAAACGATTTTACACTAAATTTTGTTAAAAATATATAATAGACTTGACAAACATATACTAAAGGTGCTACAATATTATTAGCAATTAAAGTATAGGAGTGCTAAATGAGTAATAATATTTTTGACAAATTAACAAACCAAATGCATGAGGTAATTGATTCATCAGTTTCACTTGCATTGCATAATAAAAATCAAGAAGTAGATGTAATTCACTTTTTATGGGCATTATTAACAAACACAAATTCAGTATTAAATCAATTATTAAATAAAATGAATGTTGATAAAGCTGCAATTGAACTAGAAGCAAAATCATACGCAAACAAACTTCCTCAAGTTTCAAGTGTAACAAAAGAGAATATTAAGTTATCTCGAAATTTCTTAGCAACTATTCAAGGGGCTGAAGGACTTATGACAAGTAAGGGAGATAAGTTTATAGCTATTGATACATGGCTAATGGCAAATCTTTCAAATCAAGTACTAAAAGATGTTTTAGGTAAGTATATAGATTTAAGTGAAGCAAAGAAAAATCTTGAAGCTATGAGAGCAGGGCAAACTATAGATTCTAAAAGTTCTGATGATAATTTAGAAGCTTTAAGTAAGTATGGAATTGATTTAAATAAAAGAGCAATTGATGGGGAACTTGATCCAGTTATTGGTAGAGATGAGCAAATTCAAAGAATGATGCAAATTCTTATTAGAAAAACAAAAAACAATCCAATCTTACTAGGAGAACCTGGTACTGGTAAAACTGCAATTGCAGAAGGTCTAGCTCAAAGAATAGTAAATAAAGATGTACCACTAAGTTTACAAAATAAAAAAGTAGTAAGTTTAGATATGAGTGCACTAATAGCAGGTGCTAAATATAGAGGTGAATTTGAAGATAGATTAAAAGCAGTTATTGATGAAGTAAAAAAAGCTGGAAATATAATTCTTTTCATTGATGAAATCCACACTATTATTGGAGCAGGAGCTAGTGAAGGAAGTATGGATGCAGCAAATATTTTAAAACCATCATTAGCTAGAGGTGAGTTACACACTATTGGAGCAACAACATTAAAAGAGTATAGAAAGTATTTTGAAAAAGATGCAGCTATGCAAAGAAGGTTTCAACCAGTTAATGTAGATGAGCCAAGTGTAAATGAAGCTTTACAAATATTAAGAGGTATAAAAGAGAGACTTGAAACACACCATAATGTAACGATAAATGATAGTGCATTAGTTAGTGCAGCTAAATTATCTGATAGATATATTACAGATAGATTTTTACCAGATAAAGCAATTGACCTTATTGATGAAGCAGCAGCAGAGTTAAAAATGCAAATAGAATCTGAGCCAATTGCGCTTTCTACTATAAAAAGAGAAATCCAAACACTTAATGTAGAAAAAGAAGCATTAAAGATGGAAAAATCTAAAAAGAATAGTGATAGGTTAGAAGAGATTGAAAAGGAGTTAGCAAATAAAAATGAAGAAAAACAAAATCTAGAAGCTAGGTTTCAAAATGAAAAAGAGACTTTTAATGCGGAAAGTTCATTAAAAGCAAAAATTGATGAACTTAAAGGGAAAGCTGAGAGAGCAAAAAGAGAGTCTAACTTTGAGCAAGCAGCATCTATTGAATATGGTGAAATTCCTGCATTAGAGCAAAAGATAAAAGAGAACCAAGAAAAATGGAATCAAATGCAAAGTGAAGGAACACTTTTAAGAAATAGTGTTGATGAAGAAGCAATCGCAAGTATTGTTTCTAGATGGACTGGAATTCCTGTTAATAAAATGATGGATTCTGAAAAACAAAAAGTTCTTAGAGTTGAGCAAGTTCTAAAAGAAGATGTTGTAGGACAAGATGAAGCATTAAAAGCAATCTCAAGAGCGATAAAAAGAAATAAAGCAGGATTATCTGATGATTCAAGACCAGTAGGTTCATTTATGTTCTTAGGACCAACAGGTGTTGGTAAAACAGAAAGTGCTAAAACACTTGCAAGATTTTTATTTGATGATGAGAAAGCTTTAATTAGATTTGATATGAGTGAATATATGGAGAAACATGCAGTAAGTAGATTAATTGGTGCAGCCCCTGGATATGTTGGATATGAAGAGGGTGGTCAATTAACTGAAGCAGTTAGAAGAAAACCATATAGTGTAATCTTATTTGATGAGATTGAAAAAGCACATCCTGATGTATTTAATATTTTGTTACAAGTATTAGATGATGGAAGATTAACAGATAACAAAGGTGTGACAGTTGATTTTAAAAACACTATTATAATCTTAACTTCAAATCTTGGAAGTGCAAAAATTATTGAGATATCAGATAAAGATGAGAGAAGAAAAGCTGTAATGGATGATTTAAAAGCTTACTTTAGACCTGAGTTTTTAAATAGACTTGATGATATTGTAATTTTTGAACAATTAGGACTTGAAGCTATTACAAATATTGTAAATATTCTTTTTGGAAGTATCAAGAAAAAAGTTGCTTCAAAAGATATTGAAATTAATTTAACTAATAGTGCAAAAGAGTATATTGCAAAAATAGGATTTGACCCTGTATATGGTGCAAGACCTCTTAAAAGAGCTATATATGAAATTGTTGAAGATAAGTTGGCAGATTTAATCTTAGAAGATAAAATAGGGGAGGGTAGTAAAGTTGAGTTTAATGTAGTAAACGATGAGGTAATAGTTAATATTTCTTAAAATTAATACCATATTTTATAGTATTTATTTAAAATATAAAGAAATATTAAGCTACAATTAATTATAATCCACGACTTAATTAGTGAAATAGAGGAAATACTAAGATGAAAAGAACATATCAACCACATAACACTCCGAGAAAAAGAACTCACGGATTTAGAGTTAGAATGTCTACTAAAAATGGTAGAAGAGTTATTAAAGCAAGAAGAGCAAAAGGTAGAAAAAGATTAGCTGTTTAAGCAAAAATCACAGACTTAATTCTTCAAAAGACTTTAACAAGTTATATAAAAGCGGCAAAAAATGGCATACTAGCTCATTTGTCGCTTTTTTTAATTCTCAAAATACAATTAAAGCTGGATTTGTTACTTCAAAAAAAATAGGAAATGCAGTTAAGAGAAATAAAGCTAGAAGACGTATGAGAGCTTTATTTAATACTTATGAAAATAAAATAATACCTGGCAACTATATTTTTGTAGCGAAAAATGAAATCAATGATAATGACTTTAAAAAATTAAAAAAAGATTTTGATTTTGCACTAAAAAGATTAGAACTTTTAAAATAAATGAAAAGCTTATTTAAATATTTAGTTAGATTTTATCAAAAATACCTAAGTATAATATCTTTTGGATCATGTAGATATTACCCAACTTGTTCTCAATATGCCCTATGGCAACTAGATAATAATACTTTTTTTAAGGCTATTTATTTTACAATTACACGCGTATTAAAATGTAATCAACTTTTTGATGGTGGCTTTGACTATCCAATTATAAAGTTGAAAAAAAATCCAGATATAAATTTTGAAAAAATCAAAATAAAATATTGGTATATTCCATTAGAAAATGGTAAGTATTTAGTAGTAAAAAATCGGGAGTGGAAAAAGAATAATGAACAACAACCTTAATCAAAATAATGGTATGCAAAAACGAATGTTAATTATGACATTAGTTGTTTTTGTATTTTTTATAGCATATGAGTTTTTAGTATTAAAGCCTCAACAAGAAGCTAAAGCAGCACAAGCTAAAACTGAACAAACTCAAAAAGCAACACCTGATGTAGTTGAAGGTATGGTACAAACTGATCCTACAGGAAATCCTGTAGATATGTCAAAATCAGTTCAAGCATTATCATCTAAAGCAATTGCATCTTCAGAAATATTAACAGTTATTAAAACAAAAAGAAATATTATTGAAATAGATACTTTAGGTAGAGTTGCTCAAGTGACACTATTAGAAGAAAAGTATAAAGATGAGCAAGGTAATCAAATTAAACTTTTCGAAGCTAACCAATTAAGACCTTTAGAGGTTAGATTTGCAGATACAAATATAAACAAAAAAGCATTTGAAATTGCATCTTCTACAACATCATCAAGTGTTGATGCAACACAAAATAAGCAAACATTAGTTCTTACTCAAAACTTAGGTGAAACAGTTCTTACTAAAACATTTACTATTTATCCTAATGGTCATTATGATCTTGAAGTAAATAGTACTAATGACAAGAAATTCTTTATCACAAATGGTTTTAGACCAAATGTGTTAGCAGATATGTATGCAGACCATGGTTTATATTTAAAATTAAATGATGGAACTATGGAGTTAACAGAAGATGGTGATTTAGATAATACTAAAAATTATGTTGGAATTAAGTTTGTATCTAATTTTGATAGATATTATGCAACAGTTGTTTATAATTTTGAAAAATCATTAGCACTATCATTAATGCCTGATAATGAAGGTAACCCACAAGCATTTATTCATGGAGGAAATGGAATTGCATTTTCTGGATATATGGGACCTAAAAACTTCAAAGACTTAGAGGCTTTAAATCCACAATTAACTGATGTAATCGAATATGGTTGGTTTACTTTTATTGCTAAGCCTATGTTCTTATTATTACAGTTTATTCAAGGATATGTTGGAAACTGGGGATGGACAATTGTAATTCTAACAATTTTAGTTAAATTAGTGTTATATCCTTTATCATATAAAGGTATGGTTTCTATGAATAAGCTAAAAGAACTAGCTCCAAAAATGAAAGAGATCCAAACTAAATATAAAGATGATAAACAAAAACAATCTATGCATATGATGGAATTATATAAGAAACATGGTGCTAATCCTATGGGTGGTTGTTTACCATTAATTTTACAAATTCCAGTATTCTTTGCTATTTATAGAGTTTTATTAAATGCAATTGAATTAAAAGGTGCTGAGTGGATTTTATGGGTACAAGATTTAGCAGAGATGGATCCATATTTTGTATTACCAGTTTTAATGGGTGTTACAATGTTTATCCAACAAAAAATTACACCAAACACAATGCAAGATGAAATGCAAAAGAAGATTTTCCAAATGTTACCAATAATCTTTACATTCTTCTTCTTATGGTTCCCAGCAGGATTAACGTTATACTGGTTTGTAAATAACTTATTTACAATTGCTCAACAGTACTATATTAATAAAATCTTTGAAAAACAAAGAGTTTTAAAAAAATAGGAAACCAAAATGAAAAAGTTTGAAGCAGATTGTCTAGAATCAGTATATGAGTTAGCAACTAAAGAGTTTACTTGCTCGATTACTGATTTAGAAATTGAGATAATACAACAACCAAGTAAAGGCTTTCTTGGTTTTGGTAAAAAAAGTGCAATTATTCAAGTTTGTTATAAAGATGACTGCAAGGTTTATAAAGAGAATTTAAAATCAAAAACTTTTGAAAAAAAAGATATACACATAGAAGATGTTTCTCAAAGAATTGAAACATCTAATAATCAAACAAAAAATATAGAAGAAGAAATCAAAAGTTTTGAAACACCAAAAATTAAATCAAAAGATAGAATATTTGATAATTTTTATAATGAAGAAAAATCTCAAAGTGAAATCTCAAAAATTGTAGTAAAAAAAGATAAAGATATTATCTTAAAAGAGATAAAAGAGGGTATTAACACTTTATTTGCAGATGCTTGTTATGGAATTGATGATATTAAAGTTGAGTTTTATGACGATGAAACTGTATATATAGAATTTACAGGAAGTGATAGTGCACTGTTAATTGGTAAAGAAGGTTATAGATATAAAGCTTTATCTTATATTTTATTTAATTGGATAAATGAAAAATATGGCCTAATGTTAAGACTTGAAGTAGCAGAGTTTTTAAAAAACCAAGAAGATGCAATTCATAACTATTTAGAACCTGTTATTGAAGTTATTAAAGAAAAAGGCACATTTAAAACAAAACCACTTGATGGTATTTTAGTTCATATCGCTCTTAAGAGATTAAGAGATGAATTCCCTGATAAATATGTTGCAGTTAAAACAAATGTTAGAGGCGATAAATATGTACTTGTAAATGAGTACAGATCTAAAGAAGTATAAATTGTTTGATGATAGTACAATAGTTGCAATTGCAACAGCTAATGGGATTGGTTCAATATCAATTATTAGATTGTCAGGAGCAAATGCTCTTGATATAGCTTACAAAATTACAAAAAAAGAAAAATTTCAACCAAGACTTGCCACATTAAGTGCTTTGTATGATAAAGAAAATGAAGTAATAGATGAAGCCTTAATCTTATATTTTAAAGCACCATTTTCATTTACTGGTGAAGATGTTGTAGAGTTTCAATGTCATGGTGGTGTTGCTATTGCAAACATAGTAGTAAATGAAGTTATAAAACATGGTGCAAGATTAGCAAATCCAGGTGAATTTTCAAAAAGAGCATTTTTTAATAATAAAATAGACTTATCAAAAGCTGAAGCAATTTCAAAAATTATTGAAGCTAGAAGTGAAGATGCTGTTAAATTATTAGCAAGACAATTAAAAGGTGAACTTACTAACTTTGTAAATGATATTAGAGAAGACTTACTATTTATGCTTGCATATACTGAAGTTTCAATTGATTATGCTGAAGAAGACTTACCTGATGATATTTATGAGCAAATCCAAAATAAGATGGATAAAATAATAGTTAAATTAGAAAATACACTAGAAGCTAGTAAAAGAAGAGAAGGAATGATTGAAGGCTTTAAAGTTGCAATTGTTGGAAAACCAAATGTTGGTAAGTCTTCGCTACTTAATAAACTTCTAAACTATGATAGAGCTATTATTTCAGATATTGCAGGAACTACTAGAGATACTATTGAGGAATCAGTAAAAATAGGAACTCATATTATCAAAATAGTTGACACTGCAGGAATTAGAAATGCAGATGATGTTATTGAAAAAATCGGAATTGAAAAATCAATTGAAGCTATAAATGAAGCAGATATTGTAATTTCACTATTTGATAATAGTAAAATTTGTGATAGTGAAGATGAAAAAATTATAAATCTACTAGAAGAAAATTCTCATAAAGAGATAATAAAAGTATTAAATAAATCAGATTTAGAAAATAAATTTGATAAATCTTTAATTGAGGATTTTATAGAAATATCAACAAAAGAGGATATTAATCCCTTAGTAAAACAAATAGAATCAATATTAGACAATAATACTCATAGTGATGAAATGACTTTAATCTCTAAAAGACAAGTTTACTCAGTTGAAGATACTCTTCATAATATTAAACAATCAGTTATGCCTCTTCAAGGTGGAGAGTTAGAGTTTTTTGCACACTATATTACTGAAGCATTAGAGAATATTTCAACAATAACAAGACCATATGAAAATGATGAAATGTTAGATGTAATGTTTGGGGAATTTTGTTTAGGAAAGTAATTTACTTCCTAAACTTTTGCAATTTCATAAGATATTAATTTAGCATTCTCTTTAGATACCTCAATCCAAGTATCACAATCAAATACTATTTCCATAATAGCACCCATTTCAAACTTTTCTTTAAATCCTACTAAAGTTACAGCTAATGCTGTTAATGAAGGGTTATGCCCAACTAAAACCATTGTATTTACTGTATCAAATGTGTATGTAATAGTTTCTAATAACTCATTTACAAATGCCATATATAAAACTTCATTATACATTACAGCTTTTCTATAATTTATCTCTTTAGCAATTATTTCAGCAGTTGTTCTTGTTCTAATAGCTGGACTTGCAACAATTAAATCAATTTTTTCATTTTTATTTGCAATTAATTGTGCAATTGCATTTGCACTTTCTATTCCTTCTTTACTTAACTCTCTATCATAATCGTCAGTATTACTATTGATATCTTCTTTTTGGGTATGTCTTACTATATAAAGCTTTTTCATTAATCTTCTCTTCTTAATTTAGTACTTAGATTTTAAATTAATTTTGCTTTTTTTTAAATAAAATATTTTTAATAACAGATTTTTTAATTAAACTTTTGACTCATATTTTGATAATATATTAAAAACAATTAGGAGATTTAATATGGAGCAAGTTAAAACTGTATTTTTATTAGCAACTTTAACTGTATTATTTGTTTTTGTGGGTTACTCTTTTGCAGGAACAAGTGGTATGTTAATTGCATTTTTAATTGCTGCAGGCATGAATTTTTATGCATATTACTATTCAGATAAACAAGTTTTAAAACACTATAATGCTACACCAATTGAAGATAGAAGACATCCTGTATATAAAATTACTGAAAAGTTGACACTAAAAGCAGGCTTACCTATGCCTAAAGTTTATTTAATTCCTGATCATACACCAAATGCTTTTGCTACGGGAAGAAATCATGAAAATGCTGCTGTTGCTGTTACAATGGGTTTATATGAAATGTTAAATGAAGAAGAGCTTGAAGGTGTAATTGCTCATGAGTTATCACACATTAAACATTATGATATATTAATAGGAACAATTGCTGCAGTTTTTGCAGGAGCTATTGCAATGATTGCAAATATGATGCAATTTGGTGCAATGTTTGGAAATAATAGACAGAGTTCAAATCCAATAATTATGATTATTATGGCTATTATTTTACCGCTTGCTGCATCAATAATACAAATGACAGTGAGTAGAAATAGAGAATTTATGGCAGATGAAGGTGCAGCTAGGATGACTGGTAATCCTTCAGGCTTACAATCTGCTTTAGCAAAACTTGACAGATATGCAAAAAGTGGAAGACAAATTCATAATGCAACAGAGCAGACTGCTCATATGTTTATTGTAAATCCTTTTTCGGGATTAAAATCAAACTTAAGCGGATTATTTAGAACTCATCCTACAACAGAAGATAGAATAGCAAAACTAGAAGAATTAAAACATGAATTGAAGTAGATTTATAGTCAATATGTATAGCCTAATGGGCTGTTTATCAAAAATTAGGTACAATCTTCAAATTTTTAAACAAGAGTGATAAATATTATGAATATTGATTTGATTTTACAAAATATTTTAAATCCACCTATTTTATTTTTCTTTTTAGGGATGTTAGCTGTTTTTTTAAAATCAGACCTTTCTATTCCTCAGCCCCTACCTAAGTTTTTTTCTTTATATCTTTTAATTGCAATAGGTTTACATGGTGGTTATGAATTATCTAAAAGTGGTATAGATTTTGACGTTTTTAAAGCACTTGGTTTAGCCATACTTATGGCTATAATAGTACCTATTTATAGTTTTTTTATATTAAAAACAAAATTAGACTCTTACAATAGTGTCGCTTTAGCTGCAACATACGGTTCTATTAGTGCAGTTACATTTATAACAGGTATAACATATCTTCAAACAATTGGAGTTGAATATGGTGGTTATATGGTTGCAGCTATGACATTAATGGAATCTCCAGCAATTGTTATAGGTCTTATTTTTGCAGCAATGTTAAATAAAAAAGATGATACAAAAGATAACTCAAACACAAGTTTAAAAGAAATTTTTAAAGAAGCTTTTTTAAATCCATCTGTTTTTTTACTAATGGGAGCATTGTTTATTGGAGTTGTAACTGGAGAAAAAGGTTGGACTTCAATGGAACCTCTTTTTGGAGTATTATTTAAAGGATTTTTAGCATTCTTTTTATTAGATATGGGATTAGTTGCTGCAAAAAGAATTTATGAGTTAAAGAAACTTGGATTTTTTCTAATTGGTTTTGCAATTATTATGCCAATCTTTAATGCCCTTATAGCAATGTCGTTAGGTTATTATTTTGAATTATCAAAAGGTGATGCCTTCTTGTTAGCATTATTAAGTGGTAGTGCTTCTTATATAGCTGTACCTGCAGCTATGAGATTATCAGTTCCAGAAGCTAATCCAGGTATTTATTTGCCATTAAGTTTAGCCATTACTTTCCCATTTAATATTTCACTTGGGATACCGCTTTACTATTTTTTAATTAATCATTTGTGGGGATAATATGAAAGGTATGAAAAAAATTGAAATAATTGTAGAATCAATCTATATAAAAAGGGTATTAGACCTTTTTGCAAAAAAAGAGATTACTGGCTACACAATTATTAGGGACATTGAAGGTTGTGGTGGTCATGGCTTAAAAACTGCCGATGAAGTTACTGATGTTGGAAGTAATAGTTATATTTTTACAGTTTGTGAAGATGAAAAGTTTAAAAATATGATTGAAGATGTTAGAAGCTTTATAAAAAGACATGGTGGCAAGTGTATTATTACTGATGTAATGTTATTGCAATAAAAATTTAAATTTAAAAGAGTTGATAAATGAACAAAGATTTTAATTATTCTAATTTAAAACTAGGAATTATTGGTGGGGGACAGCTTGGTAAAATTATGTCTCAAAAAGCAAAAAAAATGGGTTTCCATGTAACTATACTTGACCCAACATTTAATTGTCCAGCAGCGCAAGTTTCAGATAAACATATAATAGGTGGTTTTTATGATAAAGAAAAACTTGAGCAGTTAGTACAAGAAAGCGATGTTACTACCTTTGAATTAGAACATGTTGATACAACTATTTTAAAAGAGTTATTTGATAATGGACACAGTATAGCTCCTTCTCCTTATGTGATGGAACTAATACAAAATAAATATGAACAAAAGAAACTTTTAGATGAAAAAGGTATACCTGTTCCAGCTTATAAAGATGTAAAAACTCCTGAAGACTTAGCTTCTTTTGGCTTCCCTGTTGTTCAAAAGAGTAAACTTGGTGGATATGATGGACAAGGTGTTCAAGTACTAAAAAGTCAAGAAGATGCAAATACAAAAGCGATACAAGCTGAATCTTTTATAGAAGAAATGGTTGATATAGATAAAGAACTTGCAATAATAGTAGCTAGAAATATTGAAGGTGAAATTAAATGTTACCCTGTAGTTGAAATGCTATTTGATGAAAGAGTAAACATCTGTGATTCAGTTATGGCCCCTGCAAACATTTCTAAGGAGATTGAAGAGAAGTCAATTGAAGTATCTATAAAAGCTATTCAAGCTTTAGATGGTGTTGGAATCTTTGGTGTTGAATTATTTCTTACAAAATCAGGAGAAGTTCAAGTTAATGAAATTGCTCCAAGACCACATAACTCAGGACACTATACAGTAGAGGCATGTGCAACATCTCAATTTGAACAAATCATTAGAGCAGTAACAAACTTACCACTTGGTTCAACTAAATTAATTTCACCAGCAGTTATGATAAACTTATTAGGTGAAGTAGGGTACGAAGGTGAACCATTTATTGAAGGAATTCATGATGCTTTAGAGATTCCTGAATTATCATTCCATTTTTATGGAAAATCATTTACGAAACCATTTAGAAAAATGGGACATGTTACTGTATTAGATGATGATATTAATGAGGCATTAAATAAAGCGAATAAAGCAAAACAAATCTTAAAAATAAAAGGGAGCAAAGAAGTATGAGTAAACCATTAGTTGGAATTATTATGGGGTCTGATTCAGATCTTCCAGTTATGAGTGCAGCAGCACAAATGTGTGAAAAATTTGGTATTTCTTATGAAGTTACAGTTGTTTCAGCACACAGAACTCCTCAAAGGTTAGTAAATTATGCTACAAAAGCAGAAAAAAGAGGATTAAGAGTTATTATAGCTGGTGCTGGTGGTGCAGCACATTTACCTGGTATGGTTGCTTCTATGACTGCACTACCTGTTGTAGGTGTTCCTGTAAAAGGTTCTAGCTTAGAAGGAATGGATTCTTTATTATCAATTGTTCAAATGCCTGGTGGAGTTCCTGTTGCTACTGTTGCAGTTAATGGAGCAAAAAATGCAGGTATTTTAGCAGCACAAATGATTGGCGTTAAGTCAAAAGAAGTTAGAAAGAAAGTAAGTGCTTATAAAAAAGAAATGCTAGATGAAGTAAATGAAAAAATTGAAAAGCTAGATAAACTTAAGTATAAAGACTATTTAGCACAAATGCCAAAGAAGTAAGTATAAAAAAAGCAACCCTTGACCAAAGAGTTGCTTTATGCTTGAAATTATAATTAAAAAAGATTAAATAACTATTAATTAATTAAAAGTTCTGGTCTGTATTCAAAATGCATAGTATCATAGTGAAACCATCTACCTCCCCAAATAAAACCTTCTTTTTCAAAAATTTTTACAATTTTTAATGGAATCAAGTTTTTATGTTTGAATTTATTCTTTTTTTTATCCCATTTCCAGTAGTGCGATTTATTAACATTAATATCTATTGCAATTCCATAACTATGCATACTTAATCTATTAGTCCCTGCTATTTCTCTGTGTTTATATGTACCAGCAGGATTATTAACAAATTGTTTTAATTCAGGACTTAATTTATCAAGTTCATTAGAGACTTTTTTAAGTTTTTCATGTATATTATTAACTGTAGTAACATATAAAGTTTTATTTATAGTTTGTGGCATCCATTTTATTTTTATGAGGTTTTGTTTTATTTCTTTTTGGGTTGCACCATATATTTTTTTGAAAAATTGATAATTTCTTATTCTTCCTGGGTCTTCATTTTTTTTTGGTATGTAGTTTTCATTTTCTAAAACAGATGTATATTTAATGCTCATTTGATCTTTTAAAGAAGGATTAATTAACTTTTTAAAAAAGTTTTTTTCTTTTTTGTCATCAAATAATAAAGCACTATTATCATGAAAGATGATTTTATTTTCAGCTATCTCTTTTATATGATTAGGATATGCAATTTTTAGTTTTTGTATATTAGAAGTTGCAAAGGCAATAGTGCCTTTACAAAGAAAAAGTAATATTATTTTAGTTATATACTTTTTTAACATTTTCTATTTTTGAAGACATGTTTAGTAAAACCATATCAGCTAATACTAAACTCATCATAGATTCAGCTACTACACTTCCTCTAACGGCAACACAAGGGTCATGCCTACCTTTTAATTCACAATCAACTTCATGATTATAAATATCTATTGTCTCTTGTTTTATAAAAATTGATGGAGTTGCTTTAAAGTATACTTTTACATTAATATCTTCACCATTTGAAATACCACCAAGCATTCCACCACTGTGGTTAGATTTAAATCCATTAGCTCTTATTTGGTCATTATTATCATATCCTTTAACTTTTGAAGCTAGGATTCCATCACCAATCTCTATGGCTTTTACTGCATTGATACTAACCATTGCATTTGCAATTTGAGAATCAAGTTTATGATAAAGTGGTTCACCAAGACCTACTGGAACATTTGATACATTGATTAGTGCAACACCACCAACACTATTGTGTTTGTTTTTTGCAGCCATTATTGCATCTTTTTGAGCTTGCTCTACATTTTTATCTAAGGCAAAAATTTCTGAACCTGCTACATTTGAAAAATCAAACTCTTCTGCACTAATTCCATCAATTTCACAAATACCACTTTGAATTTTAACTCCAAGTTCTTTTAACATTAGTTTTGCAATTGCTCCAGCTGCTACTCTAGCTGCTGTTTCTCTAGCACTACTTCTTCCACCACCTCTATAGTCTCTAATTCCATATTTATTAAAGTATGTAAAATCAGCATGTCCGGGTCTGAAAAGATCTTTTATATTTGAATAATCTTTTGATTTTTGGTTTTCATTGAAAATTACCATAGCAATAGAAGTACCAGTAGTGAAGCCTTCAAAAACTCCTGAAAGTATTTCAACTACATCACCTTCTTTTCTTGCTGTTGCATATTTATTTTTTCCAGGTTTTCTTCTATCCATTTCATTTTGAATAAACTCTTCATCAATTTTAATTCCAGCAGGTACTCCATCGACAATACAACCAAGGGCTTTACCGTGAGATTCTCCAAAAGTTGTAAATCTAAATCTATGTCCAAATGTATTCATTATTTCTCTTCACCTTTTAATATATCAATAGCTATTTTTGCTACTGCTTGTTGTGCTAATTTCTTACTTTTTCCTTTTGCTGTTCCATAAGTTTGTCCATCAATCCAAATTGAAACTTCAAACTCTTTTTTATGATCAGGTCCATATGAACCCTCAATTCTATACTCTGGAATTGAAGCAAATTTTGCTTGAGTTATCTCTTGAAGAGCAGTTTTATAATCACTAAATAATACATCCAAATTGATTTTGTCATAAGATTCTTCAAGTAGTTTTAATATTATTGGCTTTAATACTTCAAGTCCTGACTCTAAATAAATTGCTCCCATAATAGCTTCAAAAGCATCAGAAAGTATTGAAGCTTTTGTTCGTCCTTTATTTCTCTCTTCAGCACTAGAAATATAGATATAATCTCCTAGGTTTATCTCTTTTGCAAGTTTAGTAAATCCTGTTTCATTTACTAAACTAGCTCTTATTTTAGATAATTCACCTTCATTAGATTTTGGAAACTTTTTATAAAGATATTCTCCAACTATTAAGTTTAAAACAGCATCTCCTAAAAACTCTAATCTTTCATTATTATATGGCTTTTTAAAGCTTTTGTGCGTAAGTGCTTCGATTATCAGATTTTTTTCTTTAAACTGATAACCCAAACACCTCTCTAATTGTGAATAATCACTCATTATTTTTCTCCTTTTTTAAATTTTCCGCAAATGTTCTTGCAAGTATATCACATCTTTCATTATGCTCATGTCCATCATGACCTTTTACCCATGTCGCTGTTACATTATGTGGCTTAGAAACTTCAAGATATTCTTGCCATAGTTCTACATTTTTTACAGGTTTTTTACTAGCATTTCGCCAGTTATTTCTTACCCACCCAACTAGCCATTCATTGATAGCTTTTACTACATAAGATGAATCAGATATAACATGAACATTGCATGGTTCTTTTAATGCTTTTAGTCCTTCAATAACACCTTTTAATTCCATTTGATTATTTGTAGTGTTATCTTGACCACCACTTAGCTCTTTCTCTTTCCCTTTGTACTCTAAGATTGTTCCCCAACCACCTGGTCCTGGATTTCCTAGTGAAGAACCATCACTGTAAAGATTGATTTGCTTCATAATATCCTTTGCTTAAATGATGTTTTACATCAAATGATAAAATAGAGTGACAGTGTGGGCATCTTGTGTCAAAAACTGGATGTGAATGTTTACATGATGTACAAATAAATTCAAAGTCTAATGAGGCATCAATTTTGTGTTCATGTTTATTTATTAAGATTAATATATCTAAATCAAAATCATTACTATGATCTTTTGTTTTTAAATATCCTTTTGCATTATACAATTCAACAAGAAAATCATTTTTAATAACTTTATCAAAGTTAATATCATCAAAATTTAAATACCACATCAAATCTATAACTTTTTCACAATCAAATTTTTCTACATTTTCCCAAAAAAATTGTTTATTGAATTGTAGTAAAAAAGATATAACTATTCTTTCAATAATAGTATCTTCTTTGTATATTTCAAAAAGTCTATCCGATTTTTTTTCATATGACATTATTGGGTCATTAATTATTGTTAATGCTTTTAAATATATAATATCTTTTGATTTATCTATTTCTAACTCTTCTAGGCAAGTTACAACCTCTTTTGCTTTATCAAACTCTTTTAATTTTTCATAAATTATTAGTAAATGATTTAATGCTTTTTTATTTCTAGGAGAAAATTTTAATATTCTTAAAAAAATATCTTTAGATCTTTGAAGAAATCCACCTTTGAAATATGTAATTCCTAAATGTTCTAGAAGTTCCTCTTTTTTTACCCTGTCATTTACGTGTTCAAGTAATGTAAGATAAACATTAATCGCTTTATTATAATCACCTTTATGTAAAAAAGTTGATGCTAAAAGTAGAATTGAGTCAAAGGGTAAATTATATGTTTTATATAAATGTACATAATCTTCTTCTTTTAATTTTCCTAGTTCAAATCTTTTGTATAGTTTTCTATATTCCTTTCTTGCAAGTCTCTCTTTATAAAGACCATAAGAATATGTGAAAAATGATATAAGAAAAATTAAAGTAAAAAGAATTATGACACCAAATAGTGGGTCTCTGTACTCTAAAGCAATATTATCCAAGGCAAGCCTTATTCTTTATTTATTTTAAGTAATTATATTATCACAAAAGTTCATATAAAATAATAAAAGAGTATAATTGCGCATGATAAAAAAAGAGTCAATAGAAAATTTGAAGAATCACCTTGATGTTGTTGATGTTGTTTCTCAATTCTTAGAATTAAAAAAAAGTGGAGCAAACTTTAAGGCTTGTTGTCCTTTTCATGGTGAAACTACTCCTTCCTTTGTTGTAAGTCCTGCAAAACAAATTTATCATTGTTTTGGTTGTGGTGCAGGTGGAGACTCTATAAAATTTGTAATGGAATATGAAAAACTTTCTTATCCTGAAACTATTGAAAAATTAGCTTCTATGTATAATGTTCAACTTGAATATGACAATAATAATCAAAAGAAACAAGATACAAAAATAATTGAAGACATAAATAAATATTATCAAAAGCTTTTTATTAGTAATAATATTGCAAAAGAGTATATCCATAAAAGAGGAATTTCAGAGTTTTCAATTGAAAAATTTGAAATAGGATATGCTCCAAAATCTCATGAAACAATTAATTATTTAAAATCAAACCATTATAATTTAACTGAAGCCATTGAATTAGGAATTATTGATACTGGTCAAAATGGTTTATATTCAAGGTTTATTGAAAGAATAACTTTCCCTATTTATTCTATTAATGGGAAGCTTGTTGGATTTGGTGGAAGAACAATTACCGGGCATAATGCAAAATATGTAAACTCTCCTCAAACTAAAATATTTAATAAATCAAGACTTTTATATGGTTATCATATTGCAAAAGAACATATATACAAGAAAAATAGAATAGTAGTATGTGAAGGTTATTTAGATGTTATTATGCTTCATCAAGCGGGATTTAATACAGCAGTTGCAACACTTGGAACTGCACTTACGACTGATCATTTACCTTTATTAAGAAGAGGCGAACCAAAAGTAATACTTGCTTATGATGGAGATAAAGCTGGACTTAATGCTGCTTATAAAGCATCAGTGATGTTAAGTCAAAGTGAATTTGAAGGTGGAGTTATAATTTTTGGGGATGGAAAAGATCCAGCTGATATGGTAAATGATGGAAAAATTGAAGAGTTAGAAAAAATGTTTAACTCTTCACAAAATTTTATTACTTATGTAATTGATTATATAGTTGATAAATATAACATAAATGAACCCGCCCAAAAACAAAAAGCTTTAAATGAATCAAATGAATACTTAAAATCTTTAAGTTTAATCTATCAAGATGAGTATAAAAGATATATTGCACAAAAATTAAATATTAGAGAAAACCTTGTTAAAACAAGTAGTGAAAAAGCAAGAACATTTGAAGTTAATTTAAGCAAAATAAATATCCAAGAACTTTGTATAATAAAATCAATTATAGAAAATCCAAAAAGATTAGATATGGTTTTAGATTTAGTTGATTCAAGTATGTTTGAAACTCATAAAAATGAGTTTGAGCTAGTAATGAATGAACCTGATAATATATCTTTAAATGCAATTGTTTTAAATGAAAAATTAGAAAACTATGATGATGAAAGATTAAAACAAGAGTTATTAGTTTTATTGTACAAATTTTATTCAAATAAACTAACAGCAATTTCATATGATAAAACAATGGAGTTTAGGCAAAAAGCAACAATGATTAGAAAACTAAAAGATAATATTTATCAATTAAAACAAGGTAAACTTGTTAGTTATAATTTATAATTAATTCTTTATTTTTATTTTTCTAGTAGAAAACTTTTTGTAAAATGCAAAAACTACTTAAATAAAAGGTAATATAATGAAATTTATAGAAAGTGATAATTTACCACAAGCAATAGGTCCTTACTCTCCAGCAGTAAAAGTAAATGGAATGATTTATACTTCTGCTCAAGTTCCTGTAACGCTTGATGGAACAATGGTTGAAAGAGATATTAAAATTCAGACAAGACAGGTTTTATCAAACTTAAGAACACTTTTAGAAGATGCTGAAAGTGGTATGGAAAATGTTGTAAAAGTTTCTGTTTATTTAGAAAATATTGATGATTTTGGAATAGTAAATGTACTTTTTGCAGAAGCATTTGGTGATCATAAACCAGCTAGAAGTACAATTTCTGCTAAAGGTTTACCAAAAGACTCTTTAATTATGATTGATGCAATTGCAATGGGAAATGATTATCATTAGGAATTGACTTAAAGAAAGTTTAAACTAATTTGAGATATTATTCCGATTCGAAAATTAGAGTTTGCATAGTTAATTATGAACCTAGAGCATTAAAGAATTGAAATAGAGGAAAGAAAATGTACGCAATTATCAAGTGTGGTGGTAAACAGTATAAAGTGTCTGAGGGTGATATCTTAGATATTGACTATACTGGTAAAGCTGCTAAAGAAACTTTAGAAATTACTGACGTTATCGCATTAAACGATGGTGAATTAAAAACTGGTGATGCTGTATCTGCTGCGAAAGTAGAAGCTGAAGTAGTATTAGATGGTACTGGTGTAAATAGAGCTAAAAAAGTAATCATTTACAAAAAAAGAAGAAGAAAAGATTCTAAGTTAAAAAGAGGTTTCAGAAAAAGCTTCACTAAAATTAGAATTACTAAAATTGCTGCTTAAGCAATAAATTATAAGGAGATAAACTATGGCTCACAAGAAAGGTCAAGGATCTACTCAGAATAATAGAGATTCAGCTGGAAAAAGACTTGGTGTTAAGAAATATGGTGGAGAAGTTGTAAGAGCTGGAAACATCATTGTTAGACAAAGAGGAACAAAAGTTCACTGTGGTGCTAACGTAGGTATTGGTAAAGACCATACAATCTACTCTTTAATTGATGGTGTAGTAAAATTTGAAATTAAAGATAAGAAAAGAAAAAAAGTTTCAGTTTACGCAGCATCGTAATTCTGACTTTTAGTATTTTTGAAAAGGGTGTATGGCATTTGCCTGCACCCTTTTTTTATTTAAAAAAACTGTGAATAACTAAAAGTTAATATTGTTAATTTTTAATTATTTATAAAAAGGAACATAATATGTTTATAGACAGCGCTAGGTTTTCAGTGTCATCAGGAAAAGGTGGTCAAGGTTGCGCTTCATTTAGAAGAGAAAAATTTGTTAATAAAGGTGGACCTGACGGAGGAGATGGTGGAAAAGGTGGAGATGTTATCTTTGAAGTAGATAACAACACTGATACATTATCAAATTACAAAGGTAGAAAAGTATTTAAAGCTGATAATGGTAAACAAGGAATGGGTGGAAATATGACTGGTAAATCAGCAACTCCACTTGTATTAATTGTACCTCCAGGAACTCAGGTTATTGATGATGATACAGGTGAAATTTTACTTGACCTTTTAGAAGTTGGTCAAAAGGTTACTTTTTTAGAAGGTGGAAAAGGTGGATTAGGTAATGTTCACTTTAAAAACTCTAGAAATCAAAGACCAACTTATTTTCAACCAGGACTTCCAGGTCTTACAAAAAACATTAGATTAGAATTAAAATTAATTGCAGATGTTGGTTTAGTTGGATATCCAAATGTTGGTAAATCAACTCTTATTTCAACTACATCAAATGCAACTCCAGAAATTGCAAACTATGAGTTTACAACTTTAACACCAAAACTTGGGGTTGTAAATGTAGGTGATTATAACTCTTTTGTTATGGCTGATATTCCAGGAATTATTGATGGAGCTGCTGAAGGAAGAGGTTTAGGTTTAGAGTTTTTAAAACATATTGAAAGAACTAAAACTTTACTATTTGTAATTGATGTTGCAAATTATAGAACAATGATTGATCAATTTAATGTATTAAAACAAGAAGTAGAAAAATTCTCTACTGAATTAGCAGGAAGAAATTTTGCTATTGTTTTAAGTAAAACAGATGGTTATTATGGTGAAGATTTAGTAAGTGATGTTAAACAATTTATTGAAGATATTGGACTTGAAGTATCAAATTCAAATGAGTTTGGATTTGATAAAGAGTTACCTTATTATGTTCAAGATTTAACATTTAATAAATTTGATAATACAAAGCCATATTTTGTTTTACCAATTTCATCAGTTACTAGAGTTAATACAAAACCACTAGGTTTTGCTTTATATGATTTATTGGAACAAGGTAAATGAAACGTTTAGTTATTAAAGTAGGAACTGCTGTTTTAACAGAAGAAAACAAAAGATTATCATTAAACAGAATTCAAAATTTAGTAGATTTAATTGCTAAATTAAAAAATGAAAAAGAGATTGAAGTTATTTTAGTATCTTCTGGAGCTGTAGGTGCAGGGTATACAAAATTACAATTAGATAAAAAAATATTGGCTAATAAACAAGCATTAGCAGCTATTGGACAGCCTTTATTACTAAAGCATTATAAAAAAATGTTTCAAGAACATGATATTATTTGTGCTCAAATGCTTTTTATTGCAGATGATTTTGACTCTAGAAAACGTTCAAAAAATGCACGAAATGTTATGGAAATTTTACTTGAAAATAGAGTTTTACCAATTATAAATGAAAATGATGTAATTGCAAATGAAGAGTTAGTATTTGGAGATAATGATCAATTAGCAGCTCATGTTGCACATTACTTTAAGGCTGATATGTTAGCAATATTGACTGATATTGATGGATATTATAATAAAAATCCTAGAGAGCATGAAGATGCTGAGCTTCTAAGTGTTGTTACTCATATTGAACCTGAAGAATTAGAAATGAAACACACTGCAAATTCTGAGTTTGCCACAGGTGGAATTGTTACTAAATTAAAAGCAGCAGATTTTCTAATGAAAAAAGGGATTCCAATGTATTTATCTTCAGGCTTTGATTTAACTAATGCATATGATTTTTTATGTGATGAAAATCATAATAATGGAACACTATTTAAACCAACTAAGTAAGGATATTTAATAATGAGTAAAAGAATTCTATTTATGGGAACACCTGATTACGCCACAACTATTTTTAAAAAACTAGTTGAGAGTAATTATGAATTGGTAGGACTGTTTACTCAACCTGATAAACCAGTTGGTAGAAAACAAATTTTAACTCCACCTCATATTAAGCAATATTGTATTGATGAGAATATTGAATTACCAATATACCAACCTTTAAAACTAAGAGGAAATCAAGAAGCTAGACAGCAAATTATAGACTTGAAGCCAGATTTTATAATAGTTGCTGCTTATGGTCAAATCTTACCAAAAGAGATACTTAATATTGCTCCTTGCATAAATCTTCATGCATCATTACTTCCTAAATATAGAGGTGCAAGCCCAATTCAAGAGGCTCTTTTAAATGATGATAGATATACAGGTGTAACATCTATGTTAATGGAAGAGGGACTTGATAGTGGAGATATTTTAGGACTTCAATATTTAAAAATTTCTCCAACAATGGAAGTGATTGAAGCTTTCAGTAAATTATCTACTATTGCAGCAGAATTAACAATTAATACCTTAGATAATTTTGAAAATATAAAACCAATAAAACAAAATGAATCAGAAGTTAGTTTTTGTAAAAAAATTAAAAAAGAAGATGGATTGGTTGATTTTACTGATGCAAAGAAACTTTATTTAAAATATAAAGCATACTCTTTTTGGCCCGGTGTATTTTTAGAATCAGGTTTAAAAATTAAAGATATTAAACTATTTGAAACAAACTCTAATAATAAAAAGGGTGAAATATTAGATATCCAAAATGATTTTATTGTAGTTGGATGTAATAAAGGTTCTTTAAAAATAGCTACAATTCAAGCTCCATCAAAAAAAGCTATAAAGTCAACTGATTATATTAGAGGACAGAGATTAGAATTAGGCAGTATTTTAAGTTAGCAACTTATGTTAATTAAGCTAGATAATTAACATAAGTTGTAATTGTAATAAGACTTAATAATACTCCTAAAACTAGTGAGTTGATAGCCACTTTTTCATC
The DNA here is from genome assembly GCF_004214795.1 of Malaciobacter pacificus. Lineage (NCBI taxonomy): Bacteria > Pseudomonadati > Campylobacterota > Epsilonproteobacteria > Campylobacterales > Arcobacteraceae > Malaciobacter > Malaciobacter pacificus. Next base: position 1,891,898 of record NZ_CP035928.1, on the reverse strand, counting down.
AAGACCACCTTTTATAGCTAAGACTGTTGCCATGGTCATAGGGGGCATTGCAACCTCTATAATTGTAACTTTTACCCAAGTTTGGTCAATTCCATAGAATATCTGGAATCCAATTAATACAATTATTGGAACAACAATCATTTTCAATAACATAGCCATTGTAACTACATGGAACTTAACAAATATATGTTTTAATTCTAACTTCATTCCAATTGCAATCATTGCAATGGGAACAAGTGTTGCTCCTAATGTTTCACTTGTAAGTATTAAAAAATTTGGAACTTCAAAGTTCTTTGCAATAACTGTGACAAAAAACATAATAGTTGGTGGAAATAAGAATATTGATTTGAAAATAGAATTAATACTATTTTTTCTTCCACTTCCCCATGTAATTATAAACATTCCTATAGAAACTAATAATAAAAATGACCCAAATAAATCGTAAATTAAACCATATACAATATAATCTTGTCCATAAAATGCATCAATATATGAAAAACCAATAAAAGAAGTATTACCAAATGTTGCCATAATCATGAATGTAGCTAATAGTAATCTACTTAATTTCATTGCTTTACCAACAAAATATGCTAAAGTTAAATTAAATAAAATAAATCCAATAAACATTAAAATTAAACCAAGTATTTTTTCATCTAATACAAGTGGATAAATTTTTGAAAATACAATTGATGGAAGTGAAAAATAGATAATGAACTCAATTAATTGTTTTGAGTTATCTTGATAAATTAATTTAAAAACATATCCTAAAGCCAAGTATATTGCTATAGGTAAAACTGGATCTAACATGGAAACCTTTTTATAAAATTATATTTAATAAAATCTTGTAATTATATTATGTATAATCAAAAATGCATATTATTAAATTAGATAAAGTTGATTCAACACAAAAATTCTTAAAAGAGTTTATAAAATCAAATGGTTATGAAGTACCGATTTGTATTGTAACAGACAATCAAACAGATGGCATAGGTAGTAGAGGTAATTCTTGGAATGGGAAAAAAGGTAATCTATTTTTTTCATTTGTTTTAGATAAAAATGAACTTCCAAATGATCTTCAAATACAAAGTGCATCAATATATTTTTCATTTCTTTTAAAAATAGTTCTAAAAGAGTTTGGTTCAAATGTTTGGCTTAAGTGGCCTAATGATTTTTATGTGAACGATAAAAAAATTGGAGGAACTATTACTACAATGAATCAAAATCTTATTTATTGTGGAATAGGTTTGAACTTGTTAGAAGTTAGTAAAGAGTATGGAAAGTTAGATATAGATATCAATGCAGATTTAACTTTAAAAAACTATTTCAGTAAAATAGAAGAAAAGATTTCTTGGAAGGAAATTTTTAGAGATTTTAAGATAGAATACGCTTTTAGTCAGAATTTTAAAACAACCATTGAAAATGAGAAAATCTCTTTAAAAAATTCAGTGTTAAATAAAGATGGCTCTATACAAGTAAACAATAAAAAGGTATTTAGTTTAAGATGACAGAAGTAATATCAATAGCTAATCAAAAGGGTGGAGTAGGCAAGACTACTACAGCAGTTAATTTAAGTGCAGCACTTGCATTAGAAGGTAAGAAAGTATTATTAATTGACGCAGACCCTCAAGCAAATGCAACAACATCTTTAGGTTTCCATAGAGATACATATGAATATAATATTTATCATGTAATGCTAGGAACTAAAGAATTAAATGAAATAATTTTAGATTCAGAAATAGAAAATTTAAAAGTAGCTCCATCAAATATTGGTTTAGTTGGAATTGAAAAAGAGTTCTATAAAAATACTAAAGAAAGAGAACTAGTTTTAAAAAGAAAAATTGATCCAATTAAAAAAGATTATGATTATATTATTATTGATTCACCTCCTGCACTTGGACCAATTACTATAAATACTTTAAGTGCATCAAACTCTGTTTTAATACCAATTCAATGTGAGTTTTTTGCTCTTGAAGGTTTAGCACAATTATTAAATACAATAAAATTAATTAAACAAACAATTAATAAATCTTTACATATTAGAGGGTTTTTACCTACTATGTATAGTTCTCAAAATAACTTATCAAAACAGGTTTTTGCAGATCTTGCACAACATTTTGAGACAAAATTATTTAAAGTTGATTCAGATTCTTATGTGGTTATACCAAGAAATATCAAACTTGCAGAGAGTCCAAGTTTTGGTAAACCAATTATGTTATATGATGCGGCTGCTACTGGTACAAAAGCTTATACAAATCTAGCAAAAGCAATTGCTGGTTAATTTTAATATAGGAAATATTTATGGCATTAGGTAGAGGTTTAGGGGAATTACTAGGAGAGGTTGAAAGTGCATATGAAAGTTCAAATAGTAAAAATAAATCTGGTGTAAAAAAAATAGATGTTAACACTATTAAAGTTAATCCTAATCAACCAAGAAAAATTTTTGATGAAGAAAAATTAAAAGAGTTAAGTGAGTCTATCAAAGAGCATGGTTTACTACAACCAATAGCAGTTATTGAAAATGATGATGAAACTTATACATTAATTTCAGGTGAAAGAAGATTACGAGCCCATAAATTAGCTCTTATTGATGAAATTAGTGCAATTGTTTTAGATGTTGAAAAATTTAAATTAAGAGAATTAGCACTAATTGAAAACATTCAAAGAGATGATTTAAATGTTATAGAATTAGCATTTTGTTATGCTCAATTAATTAATGAACACTCAATTACACATGATGAACTTTCAAAAAGAGTTTTCAAAAGTAGAAGTTCTATTACAAATACTTTAAGACTGTTACAATTAAACTCATATGTACAACAATTATTAGCAACTAACAAAATTAGTGCAGGACATGCAAAAGTTATGCTTGGCCTGAGTGATAATGAACAAAAAATAGTTGCAGATTCTATTGTTGGTCAAAAACTTTCTGTAAGAGAAACTGAGAATTTAGTTAAAGAATTGAAAGGAAAAGATTCTAAACAAGTAAAAAAAGACAAAAAGACTATCAATTTTGATTTTAATCCACTAAATGAAGTAGTTAAAACATTAAAAGCTAATGACCTAAAAGTCAAAGCAGAAAAGAATTATTTAAAAATTGAAATTAAATCTCAAGAGGATATTGAGAAACTATCACACTATTTTAATATCTAATAGTAACAAAATCTAAAAATTTAAAACGTAATTTTTTCCTTTAATAAAAATTTATATTTTGCTTTGGTACAATGTATGAGTTTTAGTTAAACTAAACTGTAAAAAATATGGAGGAATGAATGTTAGACATAAGTCCTGTATTGTTACTTAGTTCTGGTATCATCTTTCTTTTAGTTGTTGCTAGACTAAACAGTTGTCTATTTAAGCCTTTACTTAAGCACATGGATGAGAGAGCGGAATCTATTTCTAAAGATTTAGAAGATGCAAAATCAAACGGTGCTGATGTGGATGGTTTGTTAGCAGAAGCAAATGAAATCATTTCTAATGCTAAAAAAGAAGCAGCTGGTATTAGGGAACAAGCTTATAAGGAAGCAAAAGATACGGCAGACGCTAAACTAGCTAGTGCAAAAGCTGATTTAGAAGCAAAATCTTCTGAATTTGCTAAAAATCTACAAGATGAAACTAAAGCTTTAAAAGAGTCTTTAGTATCTACAATGCCTCAATTTAATGAGAGCTTAAAAGCTAAGCTTAGCTCAATTTAAGGGGAATTGGATGAAAAAATTTTTATTACTTGGGTTAGCATTAGCTCCAGTGGCAGTATTTGCTAGTAGTGAAGGTGCGGAAACTGATTACGATATCGTACAAAGAACCGTTAACTTTATAATATTTGCTGGAATTTTATGGTATTTACTTGCTGATAAAATTAAAGCATTTTTTGCTGAAAGATCATTAGGTATCCAAGCTGAACTTGATAAAGTACAAGATACTTTAAAAGCATCACAAGATAAAATGGCAGAAGCTCAAAAACAGTTAGATGATGCTAAAAAATTAGCAGCTGAAATTGTAGAAGGTGCTAAAGCTGACGTTGATTCTATCAAGCAAAAAGTTGCAGTTGGAGTTGATTCTGATATTGCTAATTTACAGAGAAATCTAGAAGAAGCAATGAAAGTTGAAACATCAAAAGCAAAAAGAATAATTGTTGCTGAAGTTCTTGAAGAGCTATTAAAATCAGATAATATTAAATTAACTCAAGATGAGTTAGCAAATATTGTTCTTAAAAAGGTAGCGTAATGAGTAATTTAGTGGCAAAAAGATACGTAAAAGCTTTAGTTGATGGAAGAGATACTAATGCTGTTATTGTATTGAGTGAAAATTTAAATGTGATTTCTTCAGCATTCGCTGATGATAAATTTAATTCTATTGTTTCTTCTCCTGAAGTTAATGATAGTCAAAAAGTTGAACTAGTTACATCTTTTATTAAGAAAGCTGATGAGACTTTTGTTAATTTTATCAAATTACTTGGTGAAAAAAGAAGATTAGGACTACTTCCTGAGATTGCTAAAGAGTTAAAAGTTCAATTAGCTGCAATGAATAATACTTATGTTGGTGTTGTTTATACAAATAATGAACTTTCAAAAGATTATATCTCTTCAATAGAAGAACAATTTAGTAAAAAATTTGACGTTAAGTTATCATTATCTCAAAATGTTTGTGATTATGATGGGATTAAAGTAGATATTGATGGACTTGGGGTTGAAATCTCTTTCTCTAAAGAGAGATTAAAATCACAAATGATTGATCATATTTTAAAAGCAGTTTAGAACTTATAAAGGAGAAAATTGAATGGGTGCAAAAATTCAAGCAGATGAAATCAGTTCAATCATCAAAGAAAGAATTGATAACTTTGAATTAAGTGTAGATGTTAATGAAACAGGTAAGATCATCTCTTTTGCAGATGGTATTGCTCAAGTTTACGGACTTAAAAATGTTATGGCTGGTGAGATTGTAGAGTTTGAAAATGGTGAGAGAGGTCTTGCTTCAAACTTAGAAGAGTCTTCAGTAGGTATCGTTGTACTTGGAAAAGGTGAAGGTTTAAGAGAAGGTTCTTCTTGTAAGAGACTTGGTAAACTTTTAGAAACTCCAGTTGGTGATGCAATGATCGGTAGAGTTGTAAATGCATTAGGTGAGCCTATTGATGGTAAAGGTGCAATTGAAGCTGCTGAATCAAGATTTGTTGAAGAAAAAGCTCCAGGAATCATGGCTAGAAAATCTGTTCATGAGCCATTACAAACTGGTATTAAAGCTATTGATGCATTAGTTCCAATCGGAAGAGGGCAAAGAGAGCTTATTATTGGTGATAGACAAACTGGTAAAACTACAGTTGCAATCGATACAATTCTTAACCAAAAAGGTGAAGATGTAGTTTGTATTTATGTTGCTATAGGACAAAAATCATCTTCAGTTGCTTCTGTTGTTAGAACTTTAGAAGAGTCTGGTGCAATGGATTACACTATCGTTGTTAACGCTGGTGCTTCTGATTCTTCTGCATTACAATTCTTAGCTCCATATACAGGTGTTACAATTGGTGAGTACTTCAGAGATAATGCAAAACATGCATTAATTATCTATGATGATTTATCAAAACACGCAGTTGCATATAGAGAAATGTCTTTATTATTAAGAAGACCTCCAGGTAGAGAAGCTTACCCAGGGGATGTATTCTATCTACACTCAAGATTATTAGAAAGAGCTGCTAAAATGTCAGATGAGAAGGGTGCTGGTTCTATGACTGCATTACCAATCATTGAAACTCAAGCGGGAGACGTTGCAGCATACGTTCCAACAAACGTAATTTCTATTACTGATGGACAAATTTTCTTAGAAACTAACTTATTTAACTCAGGTATTAGACCAGCTATTAACGTAGGTTTATCTGTATCAAGAGTTGGTGGAGCAGCACAAATTAAAGCTACTAAGCAAGTTGCTGGTACTTTAAAATTATCTTTAGCACAATATAGAGAGCTTGAAGCATTCGCACAATTCGCATCTGATTTAGATGAAGCTACAAGAAGAGAGCTTGAATTAGGTCAAAGAATGGTTGAAGTATTAAAACAAGGTGTTAATAAGCCATTAGTTATTGAAAAACAAGTTGTAATTATTTACGCTGGTACTAAAGGTTATTTAAATGACATCGCTGTTGGTGATGTTGTAAGATTCGAAGATGAGTTACATGCTTACTTTGAGCAAAAACACCAAAATATTTTAGATGCTATTAAGTCTAAACAAAAAATTGATGATGAGACTGAAGCTGAGTTAAAAGCAGCATTAGAAGAGTTTAAAACAGTTTTTAATGCAAAGTAAGGATTAGCAAATGGCTAACTTAAAAGAAATTAAATTAAAAATTGGAAGTGTAAAAAATACTCAGAAGACAACTAAAGCTATGAAGCTTGTATCTTCTGCAAAACTTACTAGAACTAGACAACTGTCTGAGCAAGCTAAAAGTTATGCAAGTAAGATAAATGATGTACTTTCTGATATCGCACATCAAGTTAGCAAAGTTCAAGATGATGGAAACATCGGAAGAGCATTTGTTCAAAATGATAATCCAAAAACTGTAGATATCGTTTTCGTTACTGCAGATAAAGGACTTTGTGGTGGTTTTAATATGGCAACTATTAAAACTGTTAATAGACTAATTGATGAATTATCATCTAAAGGTACAAATGTAAGACTTAGAGTTGCAGGAAGAAAAGGGGTTGACTTCTTCTCTTTCCAAGGTAAAGAGTTATTACAAAAAGTTAGTGATCTATCTTCTGCACCTGATTATGATAGAGCATCTGAATTTATTGACGGTGCTGTTAAGAGTTTCCAAGCAGGTGAAACTGATAAAGTTATATTAGTTCACAATGGATTTTTAAACATGTTAACTCAAGAGATTAAAATAAGAGAATTGTTACCAATTAGCTTACCAACTGTTGAGACAACTGAAAATGAATCTATGTTAGAAATTGAACCACTTGATGATGAGAGTGAAGTATTAGAAGAGTTAACAGAAAAATACATTGACTTTAATATGTATTTTGCATTAATTGATTCATTAGCTGCTGAACATTCTGCAAGAATGCAAGCAATGGAAGCTGCTACAAATAACGCAAAAGATAGAGTTAATAGTTTAACTGTTGAATACAATAAAGCTAGACAAGCTGCAATTACAACTGAGCTGATAGAGATTATCAGTGGTGTTGAAGCATTAAAATAATTTAAAGGAGCTGCCCGTATGAAAGGTAAAGTTATTCAGGTAATGGGTCCTGTTGTAGACGTAGAGTTCGACGGATATTTACCAGAAATTAATGAAGCTATCGAAGTAACATTAGCAGATGCTAATGCTGATAGATTAGTTTTAGAAGTTGCTGCGCACATTGGTGATAGTAGAGTTAGAACTATTGCTATGGATATGACTGAAGGTTTAACAAGAGGACAAGAGTGTACTGCTACTGGTGGACCAATCAAAGTTCCTGTTGGTGAAGAAGTTTTAGGAAGAATTTTCAATGTTATTGGAGATCCAGTTGATGAAGGTGCTCCAGTTTCTGAAGATGCACCAAGATGGTCAATTCACAGAACTGCACCAACTTTTGAAGAGCAATCAACTAAAACTGAAATGTTTGAAACAGGTATCAAGGTAGTTGACCTTTTAGCACCATATTCAAAAGGTGGTAAAGTTGGACTATTCGGTGGTGCTGGTGTTGGTAAAACAGTTATTATTATGGAGTTAATCCACAACGTTGCATTCAAACACTCAGGATACTCAGTATTCGCAGGTGTTGGTGAAAGAACAAGAGAAGGTAATGACCTTTACTACGAAATGAAAGACTCTAACGTACTTGACAAAGTTGCTTTATGTTATGGTCAAATGAGTGAGCCTCCAGGTGCAAGAAATAGAATTGCATTAACAGGTCTTACAATGGCTGAGTACTTCAGAGATGAAAAAGGTCTTGATGTATTAATGTTCGTTGACAACATCTTTAGATTTGCACAATCTGGTTCTGAAATGTCAGCATTATTAGGAAGAATTCCTTCAGCTGTTGGTTACCAACCTACACTTGCTAGAGAAATGGGAGCTTTACAAGAAAGAATTACTTCTACTAATAAAGGTTCAATTACTTCTGTTCAAGCAGTTTACGTACCAGCGGATGACTTAACTGACCCTGCTCCTGCTTCTGTTTTTGCTCACTTAGATGCAACTACAGTTCTTAACAGAAAGATTGCTGAAAAAGGTATCTACCCAGCAGTTGATCCATTAGATTCAACTTCAAGAATCTTATCTGCAGACGTAATTGGTCAAGAGCACTATGATGTTGCTAGAGGTGTTCAATCTGTATTACAAAAATACAAAGATTTACAAGACATCATTGCAATTCTTGGTATGGACGAATTATCAGAAGCTGATAAATTAGTTGTTGCAAGAGCTAGAAAAATTGAGAGATTCTTATCTCAACCATTCTTCGTTGCAGAAGTATTTACAGGATCTCCTGGTAAATATGTTGAATTAAAAGATACTATTGCTGGATTCCAAGGAATCTTAGATGGTAAATATGATGACATTCCAGAAATGGCATTCTATATGGTTGGTGGAATTGACGAGGTTTTAGCAAAAGCTGAAAATATGAAATAATTAACCATTAAGGCGTAACATGGATAAATTAAGATTATCAATCGTTACACCTAATGGAGAAATTTTTAATGATGAAGTGAAAACTGTAACTTTACCTGGAAAAGAGGGTGAGTTTGGAGTTTTACCAGGGCACTCAGCATTAGTTTCTTCATTAACTGTTGGTGTAATTGTAATTGAAAAAGAGAATTCTACTGAAGCTGTTGCTATTAACTGGGGACATGTTAAAGTAGATGAAAAAACTGTAGATGTATTAGCAGATGGTGCTATTGCATTAACTTCAGGGGCTGACTCTGAAATAGCTAAAAATATTGAGGCTGCAAAAGATTTAGTAAATTCTGTTAAGGATTCTAATATCTCTATGGCATCAGTTGAAGCAAAAATAAATTCATTCGCGTAAGAAAGCTTATGACAAACACAATACTAAATTACTTAAGCAATAGTAGTGCTATAACTTACATAGTTTTAGCGCTATTGTCGCTATATCTTATTATTACATTCTGGATCTTTTTATATAGATATTTTGCATTAGCATCAATGTTAAAAAATGAACAAAAATCATTAGAATCACTTACTTCTAGAGATTCATCATTTTCACCATTATCACAATTAAATAAATGTACTAGTGGAATAAAATCGAAAGAGTTATTAAATGCATGTGAAATCAATATTATAAAAGATGCAAGTAGTGGAATTTCTTGGTTAGCAATTATCGCCTCAACTTCACCATTTATTGGATTATTTGGAACAGTTGTAGGAATATTAGAATCATTTGCTAAATTTTCAAGTCACAGTAAAGTTGGTTTTTCAATTATAGCACCTGCTATTTCAGAAGCTTTAGTAGCAACAGCAGCTGGAATTTTTGTTGCCATTTTTGCATATACATTTCATCAAATAATGACTAGAAAAGTATATGAACTTAATACTTATTTGAAGGCTCAGTCTGAAATTTTAATTGCTAAGGGTTAATCTGTGTATGACTTTAATCAAAAACCAGATTTAAATATTACTCCTTTAGTTGATATTATGTTAGTATTACTTGCAATACTTATGGTTACTGCACCTGTTATAGAGTTCGAAGAACCTATTAATCTTCCAAAAGGAAGTAAATCTCAACAAGTACAAAATTTCAAAAAAATTGATATCTTTATTACAAAAGATAGAGTTGTAAAAATTAATAAAAAAGCCGTTCAAATTGATAATTTTCCTGATAGTTTTTTACTATTTTCTAAAGGAAAAGATCAACAAACTCCAATTCATATTAGAGCTGATAGAGAATTAAAATATGACGATGTAATGTATATTTTAAAATCAGTTAAAGAAGCAGGTTTTTTTAAAGTTGCACTTGTTACAGATGGATAATTGATGCAAAAAACATCATCTTTTTTACTATCTGGAATATTATCTATTTCTTTTTATATTCTTATTTGTATTTTAGTTATATATTATGTTGCTAGTCCAAAAGCTAAAACTTATACTATTAAAAGTGAAGCTACAGTTCTAGAACTTGATGTAATTATAGAAAAAAGTGATAAAAAACGAGTAGAAAAAAAAGTAGATAAAATTGTTGAAAAAAAACAAGAAGTAATAAAAGAAACTTCATCTTCAGCAGAAAAAAAACCTGATCTAAAATCTTTATTTGGAAAAGTTAAGATTAAAGAAGCAAAAGTTGTTGAAAAAGAAGTTAACAATGTAAAAAAGTCATCAGACCCAAAAGTTTATAAAGCCAAATTTGAAAAAGAAAAGAAATCTACAAATTTAAAAGTTGATAGTTTGTTAAAAGATACTAGAACTACAACTAATACTACATCTAAAAGTTCAAGTAAAAAAGGTGAGACTGACGAATATTATTCAAAAGTTAGAGCTTTATTAGATAGATTTATTCCAACAACAAGAGAAGAAAATCTAAAATCAGTTGTTCTTGTAATAATAAATAGTAAAGGTGAATTTGATTATAAAATAGTTTCATATTCAAATAATACTAATTTTGATGAATCATTAAAAGCTTTTTTAGATGAACAAAAAAGTATAATGTATCCTATTCCTAAAAAGAATAAAACAGTAAAAATTAATGTAGATTTTAAATCAGAAGGATAAATCATGATTAGAATATTTTTTATAGTAGGTATTTTTATTAGTACTTTATTTGCACAAGTTGATGCAAAATTAGAAATTGTTAAAAAGGCTAATACTCTACCAAAAATTATAATTTCAATGGCATCTGACAGTATTGAAGTTGTAAATTTAACTAAAATTAAAAAAGTTTTAGAACAAGACTTATCAGTAAGTGGTCATTTTGAAGTAATAAATAATATAGATTCTAAAGTTAATTATGAAGAGATACCAGATATTTTAACTTTATCAAATAATGGTATTGATTTATATGTTAATTTACATGCTCAAACAGATGCAAGTGGTGAGTATACATTAAATACAAAGTTATATGATATTAATGCTAAATCTATGGTTCAAGAAAAGTATTTTAAAACTTCTCAAATTGAAAGATATCCATTTTTATCACATAGAGTTGCTATTTCTATAAATGATTTTTTTCAAGCTCCAAGTATAGCTTGGATGGATAAGTTTGTTGTTTTATCTTCTTATGTTGGACCTGGACAAGCTAATATTATGATTGCTGATTACACATTAGCATATAAAAAGACTATTGTTACTGGTGGGCTTAATATTTTTCCTAAATGGGCTAGTAATGAACAAAAAGAGATTTACTACACTTCATATAATTATGATAAACCAACACTTGTAAAATTAAATATTTTTAATAGAAAAAGAAGTATTGTTATGCAATCTGATGGAATGATAGCTTGTAGTGATGTAAATAATGACGGATCAAAACTTCTTATAACGGCTGCTCCTGATAACCAACCTGATATTTTTTTATACGACGTAAAGACAAAAAAGAAAATAAAAGTTACTAAATATAGTGGAATTGATGTTGGTGGACAATTTATTGAAGATGATAATAGAATAGTTTTTGTTTCAAATAGGCTTGGTAATCCAAATATCTTTGCAAAAAATATACATGGCTCAGGTGTTGAAAAACTAGTTTACCATAGTAAAAATAACTCTTCAGTTACAACATTTGAAAATAATATTGTCTATAGTAGTAAAGATAATGACAATGAATTAGGAGGTAGAACATTCAATTTATATTTAATGTCTACAGTTTCACAGGATCTAACTAGACTAACTTCAAATGGAATTAACCAATTTCCTAAATTCTCTCCGGATGGTCAGTCTTTACTATTTATTAAAAATTACCAAGGTGTGAGTTCTGTTGGTATTATTAGATTAAATTTTAACTCGAGTTTTTTATTCCCTTTAAATGGTGGAAAGATTCAATCTATAGATTGGTAATGAAATATCAAAAGATAATCTTTTATTAAGTTTTGATTGAGTAAAATGAACTCAAATTTTAAATTTCAAGGATAACTTTATGAGAAAATTTAGCATTTACTCTTTGTTAGTTGCTTCTGTATTATTTACTACTGGTTGTAGTGAAAAAAATGTTGATATGAATGTTGACAATAAAGTTGAGCAGTCATCAGAAACTGCATTAAACAATATTCCAGATACAAATATTAATGAAATTACTGATGGTAGTTTTTCAATGGGTGAAAAAACTGATACAGGTGTTTATTATGTAATCAATGGTAAAAAAGTATTTATTGATAATATCTATTTTGGATTTGATAAATATAATTTAACTGATGTAGAGAAATCTAAAGCAATTTCTAATGCATCTAAATTATCTGTAATTAATCCTTCTTCAACTGTTAAAGTATCTGGTAATACAGATGAGTGGGGAACAGATGAATATAACTATGCTTTAGGTTTAAAAAGAGCAAAAGCAGTAAAAGATGTTTTAAGTACTAATGGTGTAACTGCAAATATTTCTTTAGTTTCTTTAGGTGAAAGTAACCCAGTTTGTACTGAGAAAAACTCTGCTTGTTGGGAAAAAAATAGAAGAGTTGAACATACTCTAATTAAATAGTATCTATGAATAAAATTATTCTAGCATTGCTAGTTACTAGCTCATTTACTGTAGCCCAAGAGGTTTCAGTATTTGGAGCTGGAAATCTAGACTCTAAAAATCCATATGGTTTGAACTCTTCTGAAAAACATATATTGAAAAATCAAAAAAATATTAATAATTTATCTTCAAAAGTTACAGATTTAAACTCATTAATTGATTCTTTAAACAAAAGATTAGAAGGATTAGAATCAATTTATGAGGGTGATTCTTCAAAGTTAAATGAAACTGTTTTAAGAATGAATGAGTTAATGAAAAAAGTTGATCTTTCAACTGACCTAGCTTCGAAGAACCAAGAAGAGACAAATGAAATTAAATCAGTTTCAGAACAATTATTAAATATGAAAGCAGAAACTGATAAAGAAGTAAGAGCTAGTATTGCAACTTTAAAAAGAGCAATATCTAAGATTACAAAATTAGTAAATAAAATCAATTCTGAATATGTTTCTTCTGAAGAATTAAAGAAAAACATGAGTCAATTTGTGACAAGAGAAGAGTTTGAAGAGTTAAAAAAAAACATTGGAGCAACAACTAAAAAAGTAAGTGTAAATGTAAGTACTTCTTCAAATAACACTTCTACTGCTAATTCATCAACAGATTCGGATGATGATTTATCAACAAGTGCTAAAAGAAGTGCTTATATGGAAAAAGCTAAAGAAGAGTACTCAAGAAGATATTTTACAGGTGCAATACCTAAATTTGAGAAATTAGCTCAGATAAATTATAAACCTGCTGAGAGTAATTATTACTTAGGTGAAATGTGGTTTGTAAGAAAAAAATATGAAAAAGCTATTAGCTATTTTAAACAATCAGCTATTTTATATGATAAAGCAGATTGGATGCCTACATTGTTACTTCATAGTGCAATTTCGTTTGAAAAATTAAACGATAAAGAAAATGCTAAAAGTTTTTATGCTACTTTAGTGGACTTATATCCAAGCTCAAGTGAAGCGAAGATAGCTAAGAAAAATTTAAAAAATTTATAAATTATAAGGATAAAATATGAACAAAGTAATTGGTATTGAATATACTTTAAAAGATGCAAAATCAGGTGAGCAATTAGATTCAAATGTTGGACAAGCTCCATTAGAGTTTGTTTCAGGAAAAGGACAAATTATTCCAGGACTTGAGACTAAATTAGTTGAAATGTCAGAAAATGAACAAGCTGATGTATTAGTTGAAGCTAAAGATGGTTATGGTGAATATAATGAAGAAGCAGTTCAAACTTTACCAAAAGAGCAATTTGCTGGTATTGAATTAACTGAAGGTATGTCTTTATACGGAACTGGTGAGCATGGTGAAACTGTACAAGTTGTAGTTAAATCCTTCACTGATAGTGATGTAACAATTGATTACAACCACCCAATGGCTGGTAAAACATTAATGTTCTCAGTTTCTGTATTATCTTTAAGAGATGCAACTGAAGAAGAAGCACAAACAGGTGTTGTTGGTGGAATGGCTGCTATGGGTGGCGGATGTTGTGGTGGCGGAGGTCACTCACATGGTGCTGATGAAGGTGGATGTTGTTCAACTGAACCTGCTAAGCCACAAGGTCACGGTGGATGTGGTTGTCACTAATTTTTATTTATTGAAAAGTATTTTATTTTGCCCAAGTGTTTTATTACACTTGGGCAAAACTATTTATAAGAGTTAATATTTTAGCTTTTATTAATGGTTTTAGATTATCTAATTCATTAAAAAATTTACTTAAAGGTATTAAATATGAAAAAAATTGCTTTTATTTTTCCAGGACAAGGAAGTCAAAAAGTTGGAATGGGAAAAGATTTTTTTGAAAATAGTGATATTGCTAAAGAGATGATCTCTGAAGCTAGCAAAAGATTAAATATAGATTTTGAAAAACTATTATTTGAAGAAAATGAAGATTTAGGTAAAACTGAATTTACACAACCTGCAATTTTACTAGTTAGTTCAATTGCAAATGCAATTTTCAAAGAAAAATGTGATATCCAACCCCAATTTGTTTTAGGACACTCTCTTGGTGAATTTTCTGCATTAGTTGCAGCTGGTGCTATTGATTATCTAGATGCTATTGAATTAGTTCATAGAAGAGGTTTATTTATGAATGAAGCTTGTGCTGGTGGAGGTGCTGGTATGATGGCTTTAGTTGGATTAGATGATAGTGTTGTTGAAAAAATTTGTGAAGAGCAAAGAGAGCTTGGAAAAAAAGTTTGGCCTGCAAACTATAATATGGATGGACAATTAGTTTTAGCAGGACTTAGAGCTGATTTAGAATCACTTGTTGATACATTTAAAGAAGCTGGAGCTAAAAGAGCATTAGTACTTGATATGAGTGTTGCTAGTCATTGTGAACTACTTGAAAGTGCAGTTGGAAATTTAATGCCATATTTACAAGAGTATTTAAAAGATGAATTCTTGCCAGTAGTATCAAATGTAAGTACTGAAAAATATTCTACAAAAGATGAAGCTATTGAATTATTAGCATCTCAATTAACAAGCCCTGTTAAATACAAACAATCAATTGAAAAAGTTGCAAGTGAAGTTGATATGTTTATTGAGTTTGGAAATGGAATTGTATTAAAAGGTTTAAATAGAAAAATTACAAAAGTTCAAACTGCAAATATCTCTGATATGGCAACATTAGAAAAAGTTCTTGGGGAATTAAATGACTAAAAAATTAGCAATTATGGGAGCTATGCAAGAAGAAGTTGAACCTTTATTAGCTAACTTTGAAAATATAAATGTAGTTGAATATGCAAATAATAAATATTATGAAGTAAATTACAATGGTTTAGACATTGTAATTGCTTATTCAAAAATTGGAAAAGTTTTTGCAAGTTTAACTGCAAGTACTATGATTGAAAAGTTTGGATGTGATACTTTACTATTCTCAGGAGTTGCAGGTGCTATTAATCCTGAGCTTAAAATTGGTGATTTAATTATTGCTGATAAACTTTGCCAACATGATTTAGATATCACAGCTTTTGGGCATCCTCATGGATATGTTCCTGAAGGAAAAGTATTTGTTGAAACTTCTAAAGAGTTAAGAGAAATTGCTAAAAAAGTAGCTTCAAATAATGAAATAAAAGTTATTGAAGGTACAATTGCAACTGGTGATCAATTTGTTCACTCAACTGATAGAAAAGATTTTATAGAAACTACTTTTAAGGCTGATGCTTTAGAGATGGAGGGAGCTAGTGTTGCTGTTGTATGTGATGCTTTAGATGTACCATTTTTCATCTTAAGAGCTATTTCTGATAGTGCTGATATGGATGCAGGTTTTGATTTTGATGAGTTTTTAAAATCAAGTGCCAAAGTATCTGCTGATTATATTATGCAAATTGTAAAAGAGATTAAAGCTTAATTTAGAAAATACAGTAAACTTTGAGATAGTTTACTGTATTACTTTTTAATTGATAACTTATTTTTAAGAATAATTTTTCCAGCTTCTACTCCTGGTTGGTCATAAGTATTAATTTGAACAAAACTTCCCACTATTGATGTGAGTAATTCATATGTAAACATAAGTTTACCAATATTATATTCATTTTGTTGTTTTATAGTAATAATATCATATGGAATGTCTTTTAGATTTTTTATAGCTTCAATTGTAGAATCAGCTTGCATGTTTATTAGGTCTTTAAATTTAATATTATTCAGATAATCAAGTTCTTCTAAATGAGGAATAGTTATATCAGGAATAGTCATATCATCTTTGAAATCATCAATTTTAATAAATGTTATAGTTTTATCTCTTTTCCCTTCCATAACAAGTTGTAAAAAGCTATGTTGATCAACTGGTCCTATAATACCAATAGGAGTCAAACCTTGTTTTGTTCCATTAATATTAACTTTACCAAGACTTTCTCCCCATAATTGAACATACCATTTATTAAATCCATCTAGAAGTGATGAGTATGAAAAAACTACATTTATATTAAATCTATTTTTATTTTCTACAATAAACCTAGCTTTTTCCATAATAGTATCATAGTATTCACTCTTATCAAAGAAACTTTCACTTACTTTTTTACAACCTTCTAGTATTTTATCTATATCAAGTCCCATAATAGCAAGAGGAAGTAATCCTACTGGAGAAAATACTGAGAACCTTCCTCCTACGTTTTTTGCTATTTCAAATGTTTTCATATCATTTGCTTTTGCAAATGCATTTAGCTTACTATCATTTTCAGTTACACAAACAGTATTTGTGTTATCAATTGTAGTAATACTATGAAGATATTTTAAAATACTGATTGTCTCTACAGTAGAGCCAGATTTTGAGATTATTATAAAAAGTGCATGATCTAAATCAATTTTTTTTAATCTCCAATGTAAGTCAACTGGATCAGTCGATTCTAAAAAATGAAGTTTTTTAGAGTTTTCTCTTTCAAGTAAAAATTGATGAATAGCATAAGTCCCCAGTGAACTTCCTCCAATACCAACTACTACTATATCTTTTTGTTTTACAGTTTTTGCAAACTCTTTTATTTCAGTTGTATCTTGATAGGGAAGATTATAGTATCCTATTGTCTCTTTTTCTTCTACAATTTTTTCAAATATTTGAGCATTCGATTTTATTTGGTAAAAGCTTTTTTCATATTTCATTTTTTTGCCTTATAAATACTATTTTTTCTTTTTTTCTTTCTCTTTTTCCAAACCGTAAAAATAATTTGTTGCTTCTACAAATCCATCAACTGAACCACAATCAAATCTTTTACCTTTAAATTTGTAAGCTAAAACCATACCTTTTTTAGCTTGATCGCAAAGTGCATCTGTAATTTGTAATTCACCGTTTTTACCTGGTTTTGTATTTTTAATCATTTCAAAAATATCAGGAGTTAAAATATATCTTCCAATAACTGCTAAGTTTGAAGGAGCTTTATCTGTCTCAGGTTTTTCAACCATATTAGAGACTACATAAACACCATCTTCCATAGCTTTACCTTCTATTACTCCATATTTATGCACTTCTTCTTTAGGTACTTCCATAGCTGCAACAATACAACATTTGTATTTTTCATATAGTTTTACCATTTGTTTTAATACTCCATCACCATCTGGATTTACACATAAATCATCAGCTAATATTACTGCAAATGGGTCAGAATCTCCAACTAAAACTTTACCTTTATAAATTGCATCACCTAAACCTTTCATTTCATTTTGTCTAGTATAAGTAAATGTACACTTGTCAATAATATGTCTAATATCAGCAAGCATTTTTTCTTTTTCACTACCTTTGATTTGGTGTTCTAATTCATATGAAATATCAAAATGATCTGTAATTGCTCTTTTTCCACGTCCAGTAATTGTTGCCATTACATTACATCCAGCATCCATAGCTTCTTCAACACCATATTGGATAAGTGGTTTAGTAAGAATTGGTAACATCTCCTTTGGCATAGCTTTAGTTGCAGGTAAAAATCTTGTACCATATCCTGCTGCTGGGAATAAACATTTTTTTATCATTTTATATATCTCCTTTAATTTCTTCAAATAATTTCATTAATGCATCTTGATAAACTGTAGCATTTTCAACTGTATCTGCTTCAAATCTAGTAACAAGCTTCGGTGTAGTATTACTAGCTCTTACTAATCCCCAACCATTTTCAAATATAACTCTAATACCATCAACTGTAATAATATCTTTAATAGTTGGTATATAAGAAGGAGGATTTTCTAATGCAGTTTTTAAATTATCAATTATCTTAAATTTTGTTTCTTCTGTTACTGTAACATTGATTTCAGGTGTTGAGAAAACTTTTGGTAAAGATTCGTATTCAGTATCGAAATCAAAACCTTGGTCAATTAATTCTAATGTTCTAAATGTAGCATATATCGCATCATCATAACCAAAATATCTATCATTAAAGAATAAATGACCTGAAACTTCAGCTGCAAAATCTGCATTTGTCTCTTTTATTTTCACTTTTAGATTACTATGACCAGTTTTGTACATAATGGCTTTTCCATATGAATTAATAATATCATACATAACTTGTGTACATTTTACTTCACCAATTACAGTTGGATTTTCTATAAATTTTGAAAAGAAAATTGCTAAAATATCACCTTTAAAATTGTATTTAGGGGAAAGTAGTGCAATTCTATCTGCATCTCCATCGTATGCAAATCCAAAATCAAACTCTCCACTCGCAAGCTCTTTTTTGACATCTTCTAGTGTATGCTCATCACTTGGATCTGGATGATGATTAGGAAAAGTCCCATCTGGCTCTTCAAATAATATTTTATATTTAATATTTAGTTTATCTAGAATTTCTCTTAAAACAACGCCCGCAACACCATTACCACAATCAAATACGAACTTTTTATTCTCTAGTTTTAAATGAGAAAATTCTTTTACAATATAATCAATGTAAGCATTTTTTGTATCTATGAATGTAGTTTCTTCATTATCTTTAATAGTAGAATCATCATTTAATACTTCTCTACCTAATGCATAAATATCTTCACCAAAGAATGGGTCTTTTTGTAAAGTAATTTTAAATCCATTATATTCAGGAGGGTTATGACTCCCCGTAATCATAATTGAGCCATCAGTGCTTAATTGATTGAAAGATGTAAAATTTGAGTAATAATTAGCTGGTGTTGGAACTAATCCCATATCTAATACTTTTAAACCAGCATTGTTTATTCCTGAAGTAAGCCATTTTTTTAAAACTGGCGAATGAACTCTTGCATCATATCCAACTGCTATAAACTTTGCATCATTATTTCTTTTTTTTAACGCCTTTGCTAAATAAAAACCAATTTTCTTAACTATATCTTCATTTAACTCTTTCTCAAATATTCCTCTTATGTCATATTCTCTAAATATAGATGAACTCATTATAATGTATACTCCTTATTAAGTTGTATATATTATATCTAATTAAATTATATAAAAAGTTTTTATAATGTATAAAAATTAATCTAATTGATTAAAATTAAACAAAAAGGGGTAAAAAACCCAATAGAAACAGAGTAAAAAGGTGGGAAAGGGAGGAATTTAAAAATTTAAGTTAAATTTAAGCATAAACCCCTTGACAAAGGGTCAAGAATCTATTATAATTCCCGTCCAAATTGACTGAGACACATCAAACGGAAGAGAGATGAGTTGAGAGTTAACGATCTTTAAAAAGAAATAAAGTTTAAAGAAGAGTAATCTTTATAAACTGAATATTATCAATAAGATAATTAAATAAATGTTAAATAAAAAAACAAGAATAAAAATTCTTGTCTATTAAATAGAATGTAAAAATTTTATTTTTAGCTTTAAGCTAAACAATGAGTGATAATTTTGTAACTAAAATTGCAGTACTCTGAAAAAATGCAAATTTTTTTAGAATGCAAAGTTACATAAATTGTCAGTTTCAAACACTTTATGGAGAGTTTGATCCTGGCTCAGAGTGAACGCTGGCGGCGTGCTTAACACATGCAAGTCGAACGAGAACGGGTATTAGCTTGCTAATACTGTCAGCTAAGTGGCGAACGGGTGAGTAATATATAGGTAATGTGCCTTGAAGAAGGGGATAACAGTTGGAAACGACTGCTAAGACCCTATATGCCTTTAAAACAAAAGTTTGCAAGGGAAATATTTATAGCTTCAAGATCGGCCTGTACAGTATCAGTTAGTTGGTGAGGTAATGGCTCACCAAGACAATGACGCTTAACTGGTTTGAGAGGATGATCAGTCACACTGGAACTGAGACACGGTCCAGACTCCTACGGGAGGCAGCAGTGGGGAATATTGCACAATGGGGGAAACCCTGATGCAGCAACGCCGCGTGGAGGATGACACATTTCGGTGCGTAAACTCCTTTTATATAGGAAGATAATGACGGTACTATATGAATAAGCGCCGGCTAACTCCGTGCCAGCAGCCGCGGTAATACGGAGGGCGCAAGCGTTACTCGGAATCACTGGGCGTAAAGAGCGTGTAGGCGGATAGATAAGTTGGGAGTGAAATCCTATGGCTCAACCATAGAACTGCTTCCAAAACTGTCTATCTAGAGTATGGGAGAGGTAGATGGAATTTCTGGTGTAGGGGTAAAATCCGTAGAGATCAGAAGGAATACCGATTGCGAAGGCGATCTACTGGAACATTACTGACGCTGAGACGCGAAAGCGTGGGGAGCAAACAGGATTAGATACCCTGGTAGTCCACGCCCTAAACGATGTACACTAGTTGTTGTGAGGCTAGACCTTGCAGTAATGCAGTTAACACATTAAGTGTACCGCCTGGGGAGTACGGTCGCAAGATTAAAACTCAAAGGAATAGACGGGGACCCGCACAAGCGGTGGAGCATGTGGTTTAATTCGACGATACACGAAGAACCTTACCTGGTCTTGACATAGTAAGAACTTTCCAGAGATGGATTGGTGTCTGCTTGCAGAAACTTATATACAGGTGCTGCACGGCTGTCGTCAGCTCGTGTCGTGAGATGTTGGGTTAAGTCCCGCAACGAGCGCAACCCTCGTCGTTAGTTGCTAACAGTTCGGCTGAGAACTCTAACGAGACTGCCTACGCAAGTAGGAGGAAGGTGAGGACGACGTCAAGTCATCATGGCCCTTACGACCAGGGCTACACACGTGCTACAATGGGGTATACAAAGAGCAGCGATACGGTGACGTGGAGCAAATCTCAAAAATATCTCCCAGTTCGGATAGTAGTCTGCAACTCGACTACTTGAAGTTGGAATCGCTAGTAATCGTAGATCAGCTATGCTACGGTGAATACGTTCCCGGGTCTTGTACTCACCGCCCGTCACACCATGGGAGTTGAACTCATTCGAAGCAGGGATGCTAAAGTAGCTACCTTCCACAGTGGATTCAGCGACTGGGGTGAAGTCGTAACAAGGTAACCGTAGGAGAACCTGCGGTTGGATCACCTCCTTTCAGAGAAAGAGTTAAGATTCGTTTCTTAACTCGAAACATTTATAGAAAAACTAATTGATATATTCAGTTTATAAAGATTATGAGAATAATCTTGTGATATTTAAAAACATAATGTTAAAGTCTTAAAATTTTTCTAGCGAATATTTATAGCGATATAGATATAAGTTAATAAAGAAACAATTTAAAACACAACTATATTTATTAAATGTAAATTTAATAAGATAGTAGCCAAGGAATAATTATTCAAAAAATAGTAGAAATACTATTAAGAAAAAAGGTGGCTTAGTTTACTAAGTTATTTGAAAAGCTATTAAGGGCTAATGGTGGATGCCTAGACTGTAAGAGGCGATGAAAGACGTACTAGACTGCGATAAGCTTTGGGGAGCCGTCAAGAGGCATTGATCCAGAGATTTCTGAATGGGACAACCCAATATAGTGCGAGCTATATTATCCTTTCGAGGAGGCAAACCTGGTGAAGTGAAACATCTCAGTAGCCAGAGGAAGAGAAATCAATTGAGATTCCGTCAGTAGCGGCGAGCGAACGCGGAATAGGGCGCATACATTTAGCATATTAGATAGAAGAAGTATTTGGAAAGATACACCATAGAGAGTGATAGTCTCGTATTTAAAATCTTTTATGTGGAACTAAGGTATGGAACGAGTAGGTCGGAACACGTGATATTTTGACTGAATATGGGGGGACCACCCTCCAACCCTAAATACTACTTACAGATCGATAGTGAACAAGTACCGTGAGGGAAAGGTGAAA
Organism: Malaciobacter pacificus; assembly: GCF_004214795.1. NCBI lineage: Bacteria > Pseudomonadati > Campylobacterota > Epsilonproteobacteria > Campylobacterales > Arcobacteraceae > Malaciobacter > Malaciobacter pacificus. Next base: position 1,869,599 of record NZ_CP035928.1, on the reverse strand, counting down.
AGTACTCCAGCGAGGAGAGTGAAATAGAACCTGAAACCATTAGCTTACAATCATTCGGAGCCCTATGATTTATCAGGGTGACGGACTGCCTTTTGCATAATGAGCCTGCGAGTTGTGGTATCTGGCAAGGTTAAGTCAAGTACGAAGCCGTAGCGAAAGCGAGTCTTAATAGGGCGAAATAGGGTCCCCATTAAGAACTTTATGTTCTTAATGGGTTCCCTTAGTCAGATGCTGCAGACCCGAAACGAAGTGATCTATCCATGAGCAGGTTGAAGCTGGTGTAAGAGCCAGTGGAGGACCGAACCGATGGGCGTTGAAAAGTCCCCGGATGACTTGTGGATAGGGGTGAAAGGCCAATCAAACTTCGTGATAGCTGGTTCTCTCCGAAATATATTTAGGTATAGCCTTGTGTAGTAGCATATAGGGGTAGAGCACTGAATGGGCTAGGGCTGCTTACCGCGGTACCAAACCCTATCAAACTATGAATACTATATGTGTAATCACAGGAGTCAGGCGTAGGGTGATAAAATCCTATGTCGAGAGGGGAACAACCCAGACTAACAGCTAAGGTCCCTAAGTTACATCTAAGTGGAAAACGATGTGGAGTTACTGTGACAACCAGGAGGTTGGCTTAGAAGCAGCCATCCTTTAAAGAAAGCGTAACAGCTCACTGGTCTAGTGATTCTGCGCGGAAAATATAACGGGGCTAAGATGTACACCGAAGCTTTAGATTCAATTTTTAATTGAGTGGTAGGAGAGCGTTCTATTCAGCGTAGAAGATGTACCGGTAAGGAGCGTTGGAGCGGATAGAAGTGAGCATGCAGGCATGAGTAGCGATAAAAGAGGTGAGAATCCTCTTCGCCGAAAACCCAAGGTTTCCTACGCGATGCTCGTCATCGTAGGGTTAGTCGGGAACTAAGTCGAGTCCGAAAGGGGTAGACGATGTCAAATTGGTTAATATTCCAATACCAACATATAAGCGCGATGTGGGGACGCATAGAGTTAATCGAGCTCACTGATGGAATAGTGGGTCGAAGGACGTAGGTTGATACTTAGGCAAATCCGGGTATCGTTAGACCGAGATCTTACAGGCTCTTGACGCTCTTCGGAGATGATAGAGAATCGATGATACTGTCGTGCCAAGAAAAGCCACTAAGTATATTATATGTTGCCCGTACCGTAAACCGACACAGGTAGGTGGGATGAGTATTCTAAGGCGCGTGGAAGAACCCTGGTTAAGGAACTCTGCAAACTAGCACCGTATCTTCGGTATAAGGTGTGCCTACTTTAGTATAGAGACTTGCTCTCAAAAGCTAAAGAGGTTGCAACAAAGAGTCCCTCCCGACTGTTTACCAAAAACACAGCACTTTGCTAACACGTAAGTGGATGTATAAGGTGTGACGCCTGCCCGGTGCTCGAAGGTTAATTGATGATGTTAGCGTAAGCGAAGCATTTGATCGAAGCCCGAGTAAACGGCGGCCGTAACTATAACGGTCCTAAGGTAGCGAAATTCCTTGTCGGTTAAATACCGACCTGCATGAATGGCGTAACGAGATGGGAGCTGTCTCAACCAGGGATCCAGTGAAATTGTAGTGGAGGTGAAAATTCCTCCTACCCGCGGAAAGACGGAAAGACCCCGTGCACCTTTACTACAGCTTGACACTGTAGCTTGGATATTCATGTGCAGGATAGGTGGGAGGCTTTGATTACTAGACGCCAGTAGAGTATGAGCCATCCTTGAGATACCACCCCTGAATATTTGAGTTACTAACTGCGAGGAGTTATCCTTCTTCAGGACAATGTCTGGTGGGTAGTTTGACTGGGGCGGTCGCCTCCTAAAAAGTAACGGAGGCTTACAAAGGTTAGTTCATGGCGGATGGAAATCGCCAGTTGAGTATAATGGCATAAACTAGCTTGACTGTGAGACATACAAGTCGAACAGAGACGAAAGTCGGTCATAGTGATCCGGTGGTTCTGTGTGGAAGGGCCATCGCTCAAAGGATAAAAGGTACGCCGGGGATAACAGGCTGATCTCCCCCAAGAGCTCACATCGACGGGGAGGTTTGGCACCTCGATGTCGGCTCATCGCATCCTGGGGCTGGAGCAGGTCCCAAGGGTATGGCTGTTCGCCATTTAAAGCGGTACGCGAGCTGGGTTCAGAACGTCGTGAGACAGTTCGGTCCCTATCTTCCGTGGGCGTAGGAAAGTTGAGGAGATTTGTCCCTAGTACGAGAGGACCGGGATGAACGTACCACTAGTGTACCAATTGTTCTGCCAAGAGCATCGTTGGGTAGCTACGTACGGATGTGATAAGAGCTGAAAGCATCTAAGCTCGAAGCCAACTCCAAGATGAACTTTCCCTGAAGATCCCTCGAAGACTACGAGGTTGATAGGCTGGATGTGTAAGCGTTGTAAGGCGTTTAGCTGACCAGTACTAATAGATCGTTTGGCTTTTTTTATAAATTTCTTGGTTTACTATCTTATTAAGTTTACTTAATAAACAGTGTAAAATTGTAAAGCGTTACCTTGAAAAAATGTCAATTTTTTTAAGAGCTTAAGACTTTAACATTATCTTTACACTCAAGACTATCTTGATGTGAGTAAAGAGTATACTTTATAAGTATCTTCTTTACTCATATTGCTGGTGGTTACAGAGAAGTGGAAATACCCAGCTCCATTCCGAACCTGGAAGTCAAGCACTTCATCGCTGATAATACTGCACCTTTCAGGTGTGGAAACGTAGGCCGCTGCCAGCTCTTGAGTTTACAAATAGCCTATCTAAGCATTCTTTTTTAAGTCTGTTTAGGTAGGCTTTTTTTTAGCAGCTTTTTTATTAATTCTGCTATTCTCTTTTTTATTCCCTTTTTTACTATTTAGTCTTACATTTTTATTTAGTTTATTTCCTATTGCTTTCTACTATTTTTTATTATAATTGATTATCAATATGAATCTTTATTGAATTTTATACCTAGATTAAATCTTAATCCGAACTTTGGTTTGAAATTGTCTTCATATCTATAATAATTCTCTGGAATAATATCACTATACAGCCATGATTTAAAATAGTGTCTATATTTAACGCTAATGCTATTTCTTTTTATTCTTAGGTTACTATATTCATTATTTATATTTGTCCCTATTTCATAGCTTATTAGATCTTTATTACTAACTCTTTGATTTAGATAAACAGAATGAAAAAAGTCACTGTTTTCTTTATTTACAGAATGCCAATAGTATTCATTGTAATTATGTAAATAAAAGTTAGTACTTAGTTCTTTAGATATTTTAAAATAGGAAGTTGATTCTAGTTTTTTCTCAACTGACTGTTTTAATGATTGAGATAAAATAAAGTCAAAACTATTAATATTATCCCATCTTTTTTCTATTGTAGATTTTATAAAGGGATCTAAACCCTTATTTAATTTAATTCCTAGTTTTGTATTAAAGTCAATAGAATCATTAACAATTTTACTATAAAGTAGGGCTAGGTTAAAATTATCATCTTTGTTTTTTGTATGATTTTCTACGAAATCTTTTGATTGTCTATCTTCATCAGATTCTATAACTAACCTTAGTCTATCTTTTAATTTTGGTAATTTTAGTTTTATTTTAATTCTTTGATCAAAACTTAGGTTATTATCTTCATTGTAAAAAGCTGATAATTCTATAATTCCATATGTAGAATGATAATCTTGAATATTTTTATTCTTATCTTCAAAATAATAGTTATCAACTGTAGAAGCAGAGTTTACAAGAGATTCATGTATGAATTTTCTATAATCTTTTGTTTCTTTTATGATTAAGTCTAAATAAGAACTATTCTGTTCATTTGCATTGGCAATTGTTACAAATAATAAAAGTTACGTAGTTAATTTTTTCATATTTAGACCTTTGATTGAATATTTAGTTTATGACACATTTTAATTCCATATAGGTATATTATCCAAGATATATATATCCAAAAGAATGTAAATAAAAGTGTAGCAAGAGAGCCATATATTGTTGTATATGTTTTATTATATATTACATAATAAACGAATAAGTTTTTTGTTATAGATAATGTAATTAAAGTTATTAAAGATGATGCTACAGCAGCTTTATTATCTATTTCTCTATTTACACTAAGTTTGAATAAACTAAAAAATATCAACCATGAAAAAAGGTATGAAAAGATCTGATTTAATAAATTGTTTTCATAAAATGAAAGAGCTATATTAAAAGCTGCATACACAATTGCTAAGAGTACTAAGTAAACAGAATAGAAAATAAATGAACCATGAATTGTTTTTCTTTTTGTTCTATGGATTTTATTTACAATGTACTCATAGTCTTTGAAAAACATAATAAATACAAAAAGCATATATATAATTCCTATGTATCCTAGCTTGCTAGAGTTTGATACATAATCTTTTAGTGTATTTACTATATCTTGCGAGTGAGTTGGGTTTAATAAATCAAAAATATAGTTTGTAAAAATATCGACATAACTATTAAATTCTGGAAATGAAGAGATAATTGCAAGTATCAATGCAATTATTGGTAGTATAGAAAAAATTGTAAAAAAGCTTAGTGAGGCAGCGTAATATGTTGTATCATCATTAAAAAAAGAGTCTATAGCATTAAAGACTCTTTTTATTAAACTGCTTTCACTTTGATTATTCATAAGACATTATAATCCCATTTTAAATGGATTTAAAATATTATTAGGATCAAATGCTTTTTTGATATTTTTAAATAAGTTTATTTCAGCATCAGTAAATGCAATATTCATAAATGGAGCTTTTGATAAACCAATTCCATGTTCACCTGAAAGTGTCCCACCCATATCAACAACAAACTGGAAGATATCTTCAATTGCTTTATGTCCATCATGCATCTCTTTTTCATTTGTTTTATCTTTTACCATTACATTTACATGAATATTTCCATCACCTGCATGTCCAAAACAAGGTACATTAAAGCCATATTTCTCACCAATTGCATAAATTCCATCTAATGCTTCTGGAAGTTTACTTCTTGGTACTGATATATCTTCATTTAATTTTTTAGTTCCATAAATCATTGTTGCAGGACTTGCATTTCTTCTTGCAAACCATAGTTGTTTACCATGATCTTCATCTCTTGCTTCGATAAAATCAATTGAACCATATTTTGCAAAAGACTCTTTTAGTGTTGCAAGTTGTGAGTCAATTTCAGCTTGTGATGAACCATCAACATCTCCTACTAAAACTCCACCTGCATTTTCAGGTAATTCAACTTGTGGAAATTTTTGTTTTAATGCTTTAATTACTAATGCATCTAAAAACTCCATTGCAACTGGATTAGCTCCTGCTGCTAGTGATTTAAATACTGCATTCATCGCTTTATTAACATCTGGGAAAATACCCATATAAGTTTGCTTAAATTTTGGTTTTGGAATAAGTTTCAAAGTGATTTCAGTAATAATTGCTAAAGTTCCTTCACTAGCAATTAAGATACCAGCTGTGTTATATCCTGCAACATCTTTGATAGTTTTTTTACCTGCAACAATAATATCACCATTTGGTAAAACGGCTCTTAATGCTACAACATAATCTTTTGTAATACCATATTTTGCTGCTCTCATTCCACCTGCATTCTCTGATACATTTCCACCTAACGTTGAGTAATCTTCACTAGCTGGATCTGGTGGATAAAATAGTCCAACTTCTTCAACTGCTTTTTGAAACTCCATGTTGATAAGTCCTGGTTGAACAACTCCCACCATATTTTCCATGTCTATTTCAAGTAGTTTATTCATATGTCTTTCTAAACTTAAGATAATACCACCATTTGAAGGCAATGCACCACCTGTAAAACCTGAACCTGCACCTCTTGGTACAATTACAATTTTGTGTTCATTACAATATTTTAATATTTTTGAGATGTCTTGTTCATCTCTTGGAAAAACAACTGCATCTGGTTCGAATCTCTCTCTAGTTGCATCATAACAATAAGCAATTAGATGAGCTTTATCATATTTAATATTTTCTTCACCTACAATTGAAGTGAAGTAATCTAAATGTTCTTTATTAATCATTAATTTAATCCTAAAATATTTTTATAATATGCTTCATATGTTTTTGGTTTACTCTCTCCTATAAATGGTATAGAAAAGTTTAATGTAAACAAGTCTGTATCTATTTTTTCAACTCTTGAGTAAAATGGCATAGAAAAATCTTCATTCTTGTAAGGAATGTCATAGCTTGCTAGTTTTTCGAAAGTTTTACTATCTAAAACATGTACTTTTTTATTAGCTACTACAAATATAGTTCCTATATTTTGTTTGATTGCAAAATTTTGAATATCTTTTTTTGATGGAAAAGGTTGTGAGTCAAATTTTAATTGTGCTGCAAACAAATCTGAATGTAAAAAATTATTGTATTTGAAGTTTGATCTTACAATTTTAAATGTCTCTTGTGTAGGTGCAATTACAAGTGATGATTGATACATATAGTTTAATACTAAAATATCATTAATTTGTACTTTTTTATTTGAAGTAGGAATTGCATCTTGTTTTAAATCATTAAAATCAAAAAATTCTACTATTGAACTATTTGCATTTGATTCAATTACTTTTGCATTTGATACTATTAGTCTTTTGTCATTATCATAAACATGAACAACAATTCCGCTTGAACCTACAATTAAATTTCCAATATTTATTGTCGATTTATTATTTTGTATATTCTCAATTTTTACGCCAAGTGGTCTAATTGTAAAATTTGAACTATTGTTTGTTGCTAGAGTATTTATTTCATTATTAGTTACAGCACCTTTTACTAAAAAGTACTTATATGATAATTTGTTTTGATCTGAATCAATTTTTATATCAAGGACATTCCATCCATCTTTTTTCATATCGTTAAGTGAATATTTACCTTCACAAACATCTCCTTCAAGGGGTATTGATTCGATAGTTGAAGGTGTATCCCAGTTATTTTTGTAGCAAACTGTTGTTTGAGCATTTGCTAGGTTTGCTAAAAATATTGTTGATAAAGCACCTATCAAAAGTTTATTTAAAATTTTCATATAAAATCCTAGTTAGTTAGATTGTAGTTCTTGAAGTTTTTCTTTAACTTCATTTACATGCAAGATTTCAATTTTTTCACCTTTTACAGTTTTTTTCTTTCTTACATTTACTTTATCCCAAATAGCTGCAATTTTTCCATCAGGATCAATAATAAAAGTTGTTCTTACAACTCCCATATACTCTTTACCCATAAATTTTTTTAGTTGCCATACTCCATAATCTTCACACATTTTTTTATCAGTATCAGATAATAAAGTTATTTCTAAATCTTTTTTTTCTATGAATTTTCTATGTTTTTCACTATCATCTGGACTTACACCTAAAATAACAGCATCTAAATCTTCAAATTGAGGAAGAGCTTCAGTAAAATCACAAGCTTGTGTTGTACAACCAGGAGTTAAATCTTTTGGGTAAAAATATAAAACTATCCATTTTCCTGATAAATCTCTTGAACAAATTTCTACATCATCTTGATTTGGAGCACAAAAACTTGGAGCAATACTTCCTATTTCTAACATATAATAATCCTTTATTTTTTTATTGCAATAAATGTGGCAAAGTTAACCCATTTGAATATAGTTTCACAATGAGAAAAACCTGCATCTAATATCATTTTTATATTTTCATCTTGAGTGTATGGTATTAAAACATTCTCTAAAGCTTCACGTTTTTGAGAAATTTCAAACTCGCTGTAACCTTGAGATTTTTTAAACTCATAATACTCATCTATTGATTGTTTATTTAAAGTTGAATCAGATGATATCACTTTTTCACTAAAAATAAAAATACCACCACTTTGAAGTGAATCATATATTTTTTTTACAAGTTTTTCTCTTTGGAGTGGTCTTATAAATTGAAGGGTATAATTTGATAATATTAATTTTGCATTGGTGTAGTCAATATTATGTAAATCATCATTTATTAAAGTTATATCAACGCCAAATGCTTTAGCTTTTTTTCTTGCTCTATTTAACATAGCTTCAGAGTTATCAATACCTATTAAATTTAATTTTGCTTGACAGTGTTTACTTAGTTCAATTAAAGTTGATGCTGTTGAACAACCAAGGTCATAAACATAATCTTCATCTTTAAGATAATTACAGGCAAAGTTTATTGATAATCTTTGCATCTCTTTATAATAAGGAACTGATCTATTTAACATATCATCAAATACAGATGCTACCTCTTCATCAAACTCAAATTGTTTGGTAATACTTTTTTCAAATACTTTATCTATCATAGTAGATATTTTAGCTAAATGAGGATTAATTATAATTGATAAAAAAACTAATAAAAAAATTATATTTTTACAAATTTTATTATTAATACAAAAATGAGTCATTTTTGAGACATTTTATTGTTAGAATTTTAAAATGTAAATGAATTGTGACATCTATTCATTTAAAATTTAAGGAGCAAAAATGAAAAAAATTAATAGTTTAGTGTTATCAACATTAGCTGCTGCTGTTCTAGTTGGTTGTGGTGGAGGAAGTTCTTCTTCAACAAGTTCAACAAGTGTACCCGTTACAAAAGGACCATTAATTAAGGCAACTGCAGTTGACCAAAATGGAAAACAAGGAACACAAGATATGAATACGGATGGAACTTATTCTAACTCATATTCATTTTCTGGAGAAATTGCATTTCCTATTGAAGTTACAGGTGGATATGTTGATGTAAATAATAATGGTATTATTGATGCTGGAGATTATCCTTTTAGTGGAAAATTATCTTCATATTCTAAAGTTGTTACACCAATTACTACTTATTTAGGTGATACTACAACTACAGAAGGTAAAGCAAAATTAGAGAAATTAAAAGAATTAACTGGTGCAAGCGATGATGATTTACTAATTACTGACCCAGCTGATACAAATGCAAATATATTATCATTAAATGCTGCAATTTTTACTAACTATCCTGCTTTAATGGATGATGATGATACAAATGATGACATTGAAGATGACATTGAAGATGAATCTAGTTCATTATCAACTAAGTTTAATTCATTAAAAGATAATTTACCTGAAACAGAAGATTTAGATGAAATTTTGACTTATATAGAACAAGATCTTGTTACAGAGACTGGTGTAACTATTTTAAGTGAATTTGAAGCAGATAAAATCAATTTTTCTAAAGATGAGTTAGAAGGAAAGAAATTAACTATTGAGAATGAAACATATTATTTTACAGAAGATAATATTGTTTTAGGTGATAGTGGAGAAGGTTATACAAGAACTTTATCTTATGGAACATTTGAAAATGGTCAAGTTAAGCTAAATAGTGAATCCGAAGGATTCTATGATTTATTAGCATTAACTGAAACGGGATATTCAATTACATATTATGAATCAAATGTTAGTAATGGCACAAAATATATTAATGTAGAACTTGTAGATTATACAGAAACTGAATTAGCTGCTGCATTAGCTGATGTACCTTTTGAATTAACTGAAGATATGATTTCAGGTAAAACTATTTCTATTAGTGACGAATATGGTTCAGTAGAAGTTAGTTTTGCTAGTAGTGGAGATTATAGTGAAGTATTTGATGATACTATTAGTGGTGGAACTTTAGGAACTTGTTCTGGAACATGGTCTTTAAATTCAAATGTTATTAGCGTAACTTCAGAATGTTCAGATGAGTTAGGTGTAGAACAAACATTTACATTAACATTTAATGAACAACCTGCAGTTGGTTCATCATTTGATTACAATGATGGTGAAGAAAGTGGTACTGAAACTATTGATGCTATTTCTGATATTGTTGAGACTTCAAATGAATCATCTTCATCAGGAACATTATCTTCAGTAGTATCAGGAAAATCACTTATTGCTTATGATACTTATGGATATGTACAAGCTAACTTTTATGCAGATGGAACATATGTAGAAGTAGGTCCTAATGAGGATGATAATGGAAATATGACTGGAACTACATATACTTGTACAGGTAAATGGTTAGACTTTGGAAATAATAAAATTGGTACAACTTGTGATGGTACTTCAACTCCAGTAGGTTCTGCAGGTGGAACTTCTGATGAAGTAGTAATTACGTTTCCTTCTTCAACGATTACAAATGGTTCAACTGCAACTATTCAAGATAGTACAGAAACATTCCAAGTTACTATTGGGCATATTGCAGATTTATCAAATACTGGTAGTATAACTTCTTTTGTTTCAGGCAAATTTGTTGACATCTCAGATGCTTGGGGTGAAGCTAAAGCTATATTTATGTCAGGTGGTTCATATAGAGAATATGGAAGTGATGTAGATGGTGGTAGCTGGTCTTGTTCTGGACAATGGAGAGATTTTGGTAATAACAAAATCGCTGTAACTTGTGAAGATGCTGGAAGTACAAATGTACCAGATGGTATATTTGATGATAATGAAATGTTTATTTTCTTTAGTGATAATACACCAACTGTTGGTGAAAAAGTATGGATTTTAGATACTGATGAATTATTTGAAGTTAATATCGATACTGATTTACAAGATTATCTTCCATAAATAAAAAACTTCTTAGCAGATTCTATATCTTTTAGAATCTGCTTTTTTAACTCCTCAAAGCTATCAAATTTTTGATTATCTCGTATTCTTTTTAGAAATTTTATTTGTGTAGTATAATCTCTTTCAACAACATTTTCATCAATTATATGTGTTTCAACAGCATAACTACCATCTGTAGTAACTCTATGACCTAAGAAAGTTACTGAATCATATTCGATTTCATTTAAAATAGTTTTTGTGATATAAACTCCCTCTTTTGGAAGCAAAAATTCATTTACTCTTAAATTAATTGTTGGAACAAAACTTTTAGAACCTAATCCTTGACCTTTGATTCTTCCTCCATAGATTTTATACTCTTTTCCTAAAAGTGTGTTTGCTAGTTCTATATTTCCTTCAGCTAAATAGTATCTAATATATCTAGAGTGAACAGCAATCCCACCTATTTTATACTCTTCAATTACTTCAACATCACCATGAAATAGTTCTTTTAAATTTTGTGTATCGTATTTTCTATCTTTTCCAAAACAAAAGTCAAATCCAACTACTATTTTTTGTAAGTTTGGAAACTCTTCATTTATAAGTCTTATAAATTCATCCCCTTCAAGATGTTTGATGTTATCAAGTACATAGTAATAAATAGGATATTTACTATACTCTTGTCTATATCTTTTTGGAGTTAGGTTTGCATAACCTGATTCAATAGAAACAATTGCTCCATGTTCATCAAGTCTTTCAAAAAGTTTTTGGTGGGCCGCATGCATTCCATCAAATCCTCCAATTGCAATTGAAGTAATAGTTTGTTTATTTACTAAAATAGAAGAGCTGTTCTTCATTTCCATCTTTTCCTTGAAGCTTACTAAAGCTTGAGTAATTTAATTTCCAGTTTAATTCAATAGTTTTATCTAAAAATTTTTGTCTTGCTAAATCAATAGCTTTTTTATCTTTTACTACACCTTTTTTATCTCTTTTTACATTTGTACCAACTTCAAATTGTGGCTTAAAAAGTATGATAATATCTTTTGAAGATAATCTATTAATATCTTCAATAATATACAAAATAGAGATAAATGATACATCACAAGTAACTATATCAAAAGTTTCATCACTTTTAAAATCTCTTACATCTGTGTTTTCAAAAAAAGAGATTCTTTTATCTTCTTTGATTCTTTCGTGTAGTTGATTAGAGCCAACATCAACACAAGTAACTTTTTTAACATCTTTTTCAAGTAATATTTGTGTAAATCCACCAGTACTACTACCAATATCAAGTGCATTTTGATTTGATAGGTCAAGCTTTATTTCATCTAAAAAATATTTTAGTTTATAAGCAGCTCTTGAAACATAAAAGTCCTCTTCTAAAATCTCAATTTTATGATGCTCTTCAACATTAAATGATGGTTTTGTTATAATCACGCCATCACATTTAATTTTGTTTGATTTTATTAGTTCAGAAGCTTTGTTTCTACTTTGAATATCAAATGTAGTAGTTAAATATAAATCTAATCTCATAGGTGGAATTATAGTTGAAATTTGTTCAAAAAGAGTTTAGCCATACTTTCGAAGAAAAAAAGTCTAAGTTTATAGCACATTTAATGCCTTATGAAATGTTTGATGAAGTAATGACTAGACTTAAAAACGAACACCCAAAAGGTAGGCACTTTGTTTATGCCTATAGATATTTAAATGAGTTTGACCAAATAGTTGAAAATAGTAGTGATGATGGAGAGCCAAAAGGAACAAGTGGAAAACCAAGTCTTGCCGTTTTAGCAGGTGCTGATATTATAAATACTGGTGTAATCATAGTTCGATATTTTGGTGGAATAAAACTAGGAACTGGTGGATTAGTGAGAGCTTATGGAGATAGTGTAAATGAAGTTATCAAAATAAGTGAATTTTATGAATATAAAAAACTAATTTCTAAGACTATAAATTGTGAATATAATGAATTATCTCAAATCGAATATACTTTAAATCAAGAAAAAATTATTATAAAATCAAAAGATTTTTCACAAAATGTTAATGTGAATATTCAATTATCAAATGAAGAGTTTGAAAAACTTACTCAAATATTACCTAGAAGTGTTAAAATATTTTAATAGAAAATCAATTTAAAGAATAAATGAGTCATTTCTGAGACATTCTTTTAGTAAAATAGTTGCAGTTTGTATATAGAACGTTTTACATGTAATAATATTGTAACTTTTCATGTTTTTTTAGTAAGCTTTCTATATAATGTATATAAAAATAAAGAGGAAGAAATTTGAAAAAAGCATTTTCTTTAATGGAATTAATGGTTGTAATCATAATTTTAGGATTACTTGCAATGTTTGTTTTACCAAACTTAACAGGTAAAAGTGATGAAGCAAAAGATAAACTAGTTTGTGTACAAATGAAAAGTGTGGCTCAAACATTAAAGATGTTTAAACTTGATACATCTTCATACCCTACAACTGAAGAGGGATTAAATATTTTAATTGAGAAAAAATATTTTGAAGATGGTAATACTCCTAAAGATTCTTGGGGAAGTGAATTTATTTATCTATCAACAGAAGATGGTTTTGATTTAGTATCTTATGGTGCTGATAAAAAAGAAAATACAGAAGATGATATTTATTATTCAAAGTGTAATCAATAAGAATGAAATCTATTAGAGAGAAGGGGTCTTTTACTCTAATAGAACTTATTATAGTTGTATTGATTATCTTTACAACTTATTTTTTAATGTTCTCAAACTCTTCTTTTGATATGTCAAAGCAAAAAGAAAAAATAGGTTTAGAAAATCTAAAAAGTTTTTTACTAAATAACTATGAATTTCAAAAAGAGTTATCTTTTGTATGTATTGAAGATGATTTTACTTGCTTTGTAAAAATTGATGATATCATAAATGAAGGTATGAAAATAGAAAATTTTTTTAGTGAAATGCCTGAGGTTTATGAATACAATAAAAATGAAATAAGAGTAGAGTTTGATGAAGTTAAAATAAATGATATAAATCATGATGTAGTTTTTGAATTCAAAATCAATAATGACTATAAAACAAATGAGTTTATTCTAGACACTCAAAATTTTGGGGTTTATGTTTTTAATTCAATATACAATAAGCCTAAAAAATATGATGATTTACAAATGGCTTTGGAAAAATTTTATTTAGATGAAGTAGAGGTTAGAGATGCTTTTTAAGTATAGTGGTTTTGATAGTAATGGTAAAAAAGTAAAATCAAAAGTAGAAGCAGCAAACCTAGAAGAAGCTAAAGCAAAATTAAAAGCAAAGGGTATTTTATACACTTCACTTTTTGAAGATAGTCTGAATTTCTCAAAAATTTCTTTTAAAAGAAAAAAGAGTTTAAATCTCTCTTCTTTATCTTATATTAGTAGGGATTTAAGTATTTATTTAAACTCAGGAATTTCTTTGATTTCTGCTATAAATCTTTTAAAACAAAGATATAAAAATGATAAGAAATTAGGCTCTTTTTTTGAGTCTATTGAAACTTATTTAGATGAAGGTAAAACTTTCTATCAGGCTTTAGATGCGCAAGATGCTATTAAGCTTCCTGAGTTTTATAAACAATCAATAAAAATTAGTGAAAATGGTGGTTTACTAGAGTCTGTTTTGATGGAACTTGCAGCTTTTTTAAAAGAGCAAGATGCTATTAGAAAACAAGTTTCATCTTCTCTTATTTATCCATTATTTATCCTTTTTGTGTCATTTTTTATGGTTGGGTTTATGTTAAGTGTTGTTGTTCCAAAGATTACTGGTATCTTTGATAAGATTAATCAAGATTTACCCACAAGTACAAAAATTGTAATTGCTCTTGGGGATTTCTTCTCTGCAAACTATGGTTTAATTATTCTTGGGTTGATATCTTTTATTGGTTTATTTATCTTTTTATTAAAAAAATCAGATGCATTTAAATATGCCTTTGATAAATTTTGTCTAAAAATCCCATTTTTCTCAACAATGATAGAACAAGGTGAATTAGCTAGATTTTCTTACATGAACTCAATTTTAATTAAATCAGGTGTTCCAATAGTTCAAGCTATTAATTTAAGTGCAAATATTTTAAAGAATTCTGTTATAAAAAAAGTTTTTGTAGATGCAAGTTCAAGTGTTGTTGAAGGTAAAAAACTTTCAAGTTTATTAGTTGCAAATAAAACTTATAAAATTGATGATGCATTTATTCATTCTATTGCTATTGGTGAAGATACAAGTAAATTATCGCAGATTTTAAATAATCTTGCAAATTTATATAATGAAGCAAATAAAGATAAAACCAATGTTTTTTTATCTTTACTTGAACCAGTTTTTATGCTTTTTGTAGGTGTTACTATTGGATTTATTGTAATTTCAATGTTATTACCAATTTTTTCTATGAATTTAGGCTAGTATGAAAAAATCGATAGTTTTATTAATATCTTTACTATTTATTACAGCAATTTCAGCACTTATTTTAAAAAATCTTGAAGATACTGATATTTATGTTCAAGAACAAAATAGTAAAGTTAATAAAACTCAATCAATGATGTTAATCAAAAATGTTCAAAATGAGATTAGTTCATTATTAGCAAAAAATAAAGAAAATGTAGAATCTATTATTGAAGCGCAACAAGATAGTTATTATCCATTAAATATAAAAAATATTGATATATTATTTAGATTAGGAGTATATGACAAAGTAAATCTAAATGATTTAAATAATAGTGATAAAGGGATAAAGCAATCTACAATAGATAGATTAAATGACTTAGAGGTTTTTAATATTGATAATTTAGCTTATCTTTTAAGAGCCAATAAAATAGAGTCTAATAAGCAATTAGATAATATATTAACTAGTTTTATTAAAGATACTTATGATGATAAAATTTTAGAAGTTAAAGAGTTTTTAGGTTTTTTAAGTAATAAAGAGGGTCAACTTTATGAATTATTTATAAAACTTGATTACTTAAAAGATATCACAAACGCATATTATATTTTAGATAAAGAAGGACAGGTAAAGTATTTTGAGCTTAGTTTCAAATAAAAGTAAAAAAGTCTTCTTGTGTAAAGATACTATTATTGATACACAAGATAAAGTAGATATTATTATTTCTCCAGAGCTTTATTGGGTTAGGATTTTTGATATACCTGTCAAATCTATAACTCAAGCAAGGCATGTATTACCAACACTTTTTGAAGATATCTTAGAAAATGTTAGAGAATTATCTTATCAAGTGCAAAAGTTGCCAGATGATAAATTTTTATGTTTTGCTTATGAAAATAAGAAAGTATTTGATGCAATCAAAAATAGTGGAGTAAATCTATCTTTAGTAAATTCTGTATATTTTGCCCAAAATGAATGTAAAGAAATCCCTCAATTTAAGTGTGAAAATAAAGCTTTTTCTTATACAAAAGATGGAGTTTTAGTAAAAATCCCTAGTGCACTTTTAAGTGAAGATAAAGATATTAATGAAGAGATTCAAAATATAACTCTCTCATCAAATAGAGTTGATATAAAGCTTTACAATAATCTTTTAAATAGCAAACAAATATATATGATAATAGCTGCAAGTTTAATTTTTGCTTTTATTAATATTTTTAAAATTTCTGATTATAACACTGAGATATCTAAAATTGAAGATAAAATAGAGACCTTAAAAACATCAAATAAGATGCCTAGTAGTATGCTTCAATTAAACTCTATTGTTAATACTTATAAAAAAGATGCAAAGCTAGAGATAAAAAAGAGAGAATTAATTGATTATATCTTTAAAAATAAAGAGTTTAATCTTTTAAATTTATCATTAGAAAAAAATGTTTTAGAAGTGAATTTAATAGATTCAAATAAAGCAAAAGTAGATGACTATATCTCTAAAAAGTACAAAGTGCTCTCTTCAAAAACTAAAGGCTTAAATTTAACAGTAAGGATTGAATTATGAAAAGATTAAATCCTTTATATCTTATATTTTTAGCTTTAACTACTGTTTTTGTATCTTTTTATGTATTAAATAATACAAAAAAAGAGTATATAGAAAAAGTATCTGAATTTAATACTTTTGAGCAAAAAGCAAAAGATTATAAATCTTTAAAGCAACAATGGAGCGATAAAAAATATGCAAATAATACAATAAATGCAATCATTAAAAATAGAGCATTTTCAAAAGAAAAGATTTTATTTGTCGAAACAGGTGATGTTTTAAAAGTAAAAATAGAATCAAATGATCCTAAGATTTTAGATAATTTTTTAAATAAAATATTAAATAAACCTTTAGTTTTAAAGAAACTTGATATTAAAAAAGATTCAATAAATCTTGAAGTGAGTGTGAAATAATGAAGTTTTTATTAAAATTTATAGTTTATATTTTAGCTTTTTTTATTTTCTTATTTGTTTTTTTACCAAAAGAAAATATATATTTTAAGGGTGAAGAACTTTTAGAAAAGCAAGGTGTTGTAATATCTGATGAACTTTTGCAAGAGAATCTTTATGCCTTAAAAATTAGTGGTGCAGATGTTTATTTTAAAGGTGTTTATTTTGCAAATATAAATAAATTAGATATTAGTAGTTTTATATTTTTTACAAAAATAGAGTTAAATTCTCTTAGATTTGCTCCTGCTATATCAAAAATGGCTCCAACTCCAATCTCAAATATCTCAGTTACACATTCAATACTAGACCCCTTAAAAGCTAAAATAGAAGGTTTTAGTGAATATGGAAATATAAATGGATATATAGATTTTATAGAGAAAAAAATATTTATAAACTTTGATGCAAACTCAAAAATGAAAAGTAATTATTCAAATGTTTTAAGAATGATGAAACAAAAAGATGGAAGGTATACTTATGAGTACAACTATTAATCTTATAATTAAAAAGTTTTTACCTTTTGTTTTTCTTGCTTTACTTGCATATTTTATAAATGCAGTTTTATTTGTATTTTTGCCAAAAAGTGGAGTAGAACTTAGTAAAAAAGATGATATTGGAATAGAGTTTAGAAAATTTAGTGGCTTTTACTCTTCTAAAGCACAAGTAGTTCAAGAGAAGAAAGAAGAGACTAAAAAAGAAGAAGTTACATCATTAACAAAATATAAACTAAAAGCTATTTATTCTAAAGAGGATAATAGTGGATGGGCAAGTGTTGAAAGTAGTAATGGAACAAAAAGTTATATTCTTTCTCAATGGGAAGAATTAGATGGATATATTTTAACAAAACTATATAGAAGTCATGTGATTTTTGAAAAAGCAGCAGTTGAGTATAAACTTGAATTAGAAAAAACAAAAGAGAATATCTCCTATGAAATGTCAACTAATAAAAACAGTATTAAAGAAAATATTGTAGTAAAAAATGATGTTGTAAAAGTAAGTCGAAACTATTTAAATACTTATGTAAATGATGTAGAAAAAGTTTGGAGAGATGTTGCTATAAAAGAGATAAAAAAAGATAATAAAATTGATGGTTTTAAAGTTTTTAGAGTAGCTCGTGGTTCTGCTTTTGATAAATTAGGTTTAAGAAGAGGTGATGTTATAAAATCGATTAACAATACAGTTTTAACATCTTATGCTGATGCTTTTAAAGTATATAATGAAATAAATAAAACACAATATTTAAATATTGAAATCTTAAGAAACAATGAAATTATGGAGTTGAATTATGAAATTGATTAGTAGTCTATTTTTAGTATTTATACTAAGTTTTAATCTTTATGGAAAAGAAGAAAAAATTAATATAAATTTTAAAGATTTAAAAATTATGGATTTAGTGAAGATAACTTCAAAAATCATTGATAAAAATATCTTAGTTACAGAAAATATCAATGGAAATGTAGATTTCATATCAAATAAACCTTTAGATAAAAGTGAGTTAATAAAAATACTTTCTTTTGTATTAGAAGATAAAGGATTTTCTCTAGTTGCTAGTAATGATATTTTAAGAATCGTAAAATTAAATGAAAGTGCAAAAAGTAATGTCCCTGTTATAACTGGATATAACAATGACACAGCACTATCAATGGTAACTACTGTTTTCCCAGTATATAATGCAGATGTAGATTACATAGCTTCAAAAATAAGACACTTAATTTCAAAAAATGGAAAGCTTGTAACAAATAAAGAATCAAACTCTTTAGTAATGACAGATTTTAGTGATAATATTGAAACAGTTAGAAAAGTAGTTTCTATTATGACTTATGGTGGTAAAAAAGATTCACTAATAGTAAATTTAGAAAATATTATTGCAAGTGATGCTAAAAAGAATTTAGATGAAATTTCAAAATCAAAATTTAATCAAAAAATTGAGACAGAAAAAGTTGCAATTATAAGTAATAAAGATAATAACTCTTTAGTATTAATTGGTAAGAAACAAAATATAGATTATCTAGCAAAATACATAAGAAATATTGACACACAAGGCTCGCTAATAAAAAGAGAAGTTGAAGTGATGCCTCTTAAAAATGTAGAAGCAACTAATGTAATTAAAATCATTGATGCAATAATTGGTAAAAAAGTTTATGTTGACCCAAATGATAAACCACTTGCTTCAATAGATGAAGAATCAAACTCTATTGTAGTTATGGGACCATCTGATGAATTAGATTATGTAAAAGCTTTAATCAATGAGCTAGATAAAGAAAAAGCACAGGTTTATGTGCAAGCTAGAATTATTGAAGTTAATGATGAACTAGTTGACAGAATAGGAGTCTCTTATGGAATTTTTGGTGGAAAAGTAGGAAATAATGGACTTGCAGCTTTTTCCTCAAGTTTAAATGGAGGTTCAAACTCTATAAATGATGTTATAGATTCTTTAAACTTAACTATTCCAAATATAACCTCAGGGCTTGCATTAGGGGCTTCTTTAAATCTTCTAAAACAAAATGGAGCATTAGATATTGTATCAGAACCTTCAATTTTAGCAATAAATAATAAAGAGAGTTCAATTTATGTTGGTGAAACAATATCTATTAAAACTTCGTCCTCTTTTTCTGATAGTGGAGATGAAAATGCAAATTATAAAAGAGAAGATGTTGGTTTAACATTAAAAGTGAAACCAAGAATTTCAAATGATACAAAAGTTACCTTAGAAATAAGTACGATATTAGAAGGAGTTAAGACAACTAATACTGGTGGAAACCCAGATACATCTAAAAAAGAGATTAAAACAACTGCTATTTTAAATAATGGTGAGAGTGTAATTATTGGTGGATTAATAGAAAATAAAACAGAAAGTACTAATCAGAAAGTTCCATTATTAGGTGATATTCCATTATTTGGAGAGTTATTTAAAAATAAAGTTAATAATACTAAAAAGAACAATTTAGTAGTAATTGTAACTCCATATATGATTCCAAAAACAAAAGATATTACTTTTGTAAGAAATGAATTAGCTGAGTTAAAAAACTTAGAGGATAAATATTTAGCTGATTCATTAATTAGGTTAAAAAAAGAGGCTATTAGAAAAAAACTTCAAGAAAAACAAAGAGATGAAGAACTTGTAGAATTAGAAAAAAAGTTAGCTAAATTAGAAAATAAAAATACATCTACAACAACAATAGATGATAGCCAAACTGAACATGAAAAAAGAGTTAAAGAGTTTTTAGGATACTAGTATGAATATAGATGAAATACATAACTCAAACCTTTTACCATATGATGAAATAGATTATTCAAATGCTTTAAAAAATTATGTTTTATATACTCAAATTGATGATGAAGTTGTTATTGCATTATCTCAAGAGTATATGAGTATTTCCTTAGATTATTTAGGAAAGCAAGAGTATGAAGAGAGAATTGTATTCTTAGATGAAATCTCTTTTGAAAAGCTTTATAATAAGTTTTTAGAAATAAAAACAGACAAAGAGATGAGTGCAATTGCTCAAGAGCAAGAAGAAGCCAAAATAGAGGATGAAGATTTTTCTGTTAGTGAGTTTCTAAAAGTTGGAAGTGATATTTTAACTTCTGAAGAATCTGCACCTATTATCAAGTTTGTAAACTCACTTTTTTATCAAGCAATAAAAAAACAATCTTCTGATATTCATATTGAGATGCATGAGTTTAAAGCTGAGGTAAGATATAGAGTTGATGGTGTTTTAGTAAAGCATATTGAGTTAGATAAAAATATTATGTCTTTAGTGATTTCGAGAATAAAAGTTATCTCAAATCTTGATATTAGTGAAAAAAGAGTACCTCAAGATGGTAGAACACAAATTAAAATTGCAGGAAAGACTTTAGATATTAGGGTTTCTATATTGCCAACTTTCTATGGTGAAAGAGTTGTAATGAGAATCTTAATGCAAAGTGAAGATATCAAAAGTGTAAATGAGCTTGGATTTCCTTCATATATAACTGATGAATTAGAAAAAGTTTTAAGAAACTCTTATGGCATGGTTTTAGTAACAGGACCTACTGGAAGTGGTAAATCTACAACTTTACACTCACTTTTACATCAAGTTGTAAGTGTTGAAAAAAATATTATCACTGTTGAAGACCCAGTTGAGTATAAATCAAATGATTTTTCACAAATTCAAGTTAATGACAAAGTAGGGCTTACTTTTGCAAGTGGACTTAGGTCTATTTTAAGACAAGACCCTGATATCATTATGGTTGGAGAAATTAGAGATAGTGAGACGGCTTCTATTGCTGTACAGTCTGCACTTACAGGACACTTACTTTTTTCAACTTTACATACAAATAGAGCACCAGCAGCTATTACAAGACTTATTGATATGGGAGTTGAAAAGTTTTTAATCTCTTCATCTCTATTAGCAGTACTTGCTCAAAGGTTAGTGAGAAAACTATGTGATGAGTGTAAATGTGAAGATGAATCACTTGCTTCACATAAAGTTTTTGGACTTGATGCAAATAAAACTATTTACCAACCAGTTGGATGTAAATCTTGTAACTTTACAGGTTATAGTGGAAGGGTTGCTATAGGTGAATTATTTATTATTGATGAAGAGGTACAAGAGTACTTAAAAAATGATGTAGATGATAGTACTTTGATGAAACTTGCACTTAAAAATGGAATGATTAGTTTAGATAAGCAATTAAAGCTAATGTTAGAACATGGTGAAACATCAGTTGCTGAAGCTATTAGAATAGGAATTAAATAGTGAAAAAAGCTTTTTCAATGATGGAAGTAATTATAGCTATCTCAATACTTAGTTTTGTGATGGTTACTCTTTTACAAATTAAAAGTGAAAATATTTTTTTAGTTACAAAAAGTGAAGAAGCTTCAAAAAATAGTGAGTACATTTTAGCATCTATGAATTTGGATTTTCCAAATGATAGAAATGAAAATCTTTTTCTAGATAGAGTTTTTAGTTTTGAAAATGATGATTTAAGAAAAGAGTTTAAAGATAAAAAAATAAAAATCAAAGATGAAGAGTTAGAGACTACATCTATTGATAATGAATATATGAAGTTAAATATTATTACTTTTAGCACTACTTATAGTTTAGATGATACAAATAGTAGTAAAAAAATCTATAGTTTTAAAATTGAGTTATGATGAAAAAGGCTTTTACTCTTCTTGAAGTTACTATATCTATAACTTTATTTATGATATTAGTATTATTTTTATATAAAGCATTAGATCAAACAAAACATACAAATGATATTTTTGAAAAGAAAAAAGAAGTAGTAAAAGAAGCAAATAGTATAAATAAAATTCTTTTAGAAGATATTGCTGAGATAAAATCACCAATAAAAATTGTATTTGATGATGATAAAAATTCAATTGTAAGATTTAAATCAAATAATACATATCATAATGGTTTTTTAAATAATATCACTTATTTAATAAGTTCAAACTCTAAGTTAGTTAGGATTGAGAGCAGTGATGAGTTTAAAATGCAAAACTCTTTATTAGATTTTTATGAAAATGCATATATTGATATATTATTAGAAGATATAGAGTTTTTTGAAGTGAAAGATACAAAAAATGAAGTTTTATTTATAATAAAACAAAAAAACAAAGAAAGAGAATTATATAAAGCATTTAAGTTAGGAGTACAACAGTGAAGTTTATAGTATCATTTATATTTTCAATTACATTACTATTTTCTCAAGAAAATAATGTAGTTAAAACATCAGAATTAGAACTTTTTTTATTTAAGATTGGCTTTGAATCATTGTTAAAAGATGTAGAAGTTACAAAAGATAAATCTACTTTAAATGAAATAGAACTAAGTAAACTAAATGAAAAAGTTGAGCTTATTATGAATGAAATCTACAAAGATAAAAGGGTTTTAAATAATAGTTTAAAGGAATCAGCAACTAATACTAATAACTCTTTAGAAATAGAGTTTTTAAAACAAGAAATAGATAATCTAAAAAAAGAGATAAGCGGATTAAAAACTCAAAAAAAACAAATAGTACAAGTTAAAGAAGTTAATGTAGCTGCAGTAGAAAAAGTAGTAGTAAATAATCCAGAAGTTTTTTTAAGAAGTAAAGCTCATCCTCAATCTGAGATAGTAGGAAAAGTTTATAAAAATGATGAGCTTAATATAGAGTTTTGTGATAGATTTGGTTGGTGTAAAATAAAAGATAAAGAGGCTTTTATTGCTAAATTTACTTTAAAAGGTATTTAGTTATCATCAACAGCAACCATAAGTTTATCATAAATTTCTGTTGATGAAATATCTATTTTAGACTCTTTCTTTTTTAATATTAAATTACAGTCACCACACAGTATAATTATGTTTTCAAAGTTATAACCACCACCATTTTCAATCTCTTTTGCAAATTGAGAGTAGGCATTTTTTAAAAGTATTTTATTTCCACATCTGTCACATCTACCATTATCTCTTAACCAAGCCATCTCTTTTCTTTGTTTCCAGTCACTTGGAAGTTTTAAATCACTTTTTGACTTTTCATCATATCCAACCCAAAGCTTTTCTTTTGATACAGAAGCTTGTGTAGTTTTTTTGTAATCATAATCTACAAATTGAGTTATTATATCTTCTACTATTAAAGTTTCTCTAACTCTTCTATCTTTCTCATCTTCTGTTTTATCAATTATAGAAAAATTAAATTTGATTTTTGGATGATGAGTTGAAAGATAGTTTCTTAAGTCTTTTAAAAAAAGGTTTATATTTCCATTTGAGTTTCTAAATTTAAGTATTTTTTTTCTATAGATATAAAGTGGAATTAGACAAGCAATTATAAGTGATGCATAAATAACAAACTCTATATCTAAAATCATTTTAAGCCTTAAATTATTTCTGGGTTAACTTGATGTTTATCAAGTGTTCTTTTAGCAATATTATGCTCACCACTTACTAGCTTTTGTAACTCATTTTTATGAATTACTGGAATTAAAACATCTCTTCCACATAATTTTTCTAAAGATTTTCTATTGTAGTCAAATATATAAAAATCATCATCATTATCAACTACAATGAAATCAGCATTATTATCAAATGCATCTAATAAAATTGTACAAGCTGTTTTGAAAGTAATTTTTTTATTTTTATTAAATGTTCTTTTTGCAAGATCTAATTTAGTTGTGTCTAAATTTAATATTTTTGCATCTAATTTACTTAGTAAAGTTTGAGTATCTTCACATTTATTATAGTCATAATAAACAATATTAAAATCTTTGAAATCATGTTTTACTTCGTAATCTTTATTAAATGTCCCAAAATCAATTTTAAGTGTATTATCAACCCTAAAGTTTTGATTTTCACTAGAATCAATGTATCCTAAATCTTCTTGCATCTTTTCAATTTTTTCTTCAATAGAATAATCAAAATTAAATATTCTATTTTTTAAACTAGTATGATATTGTGCACCAACTTCTGCACTATGAAGTTGTTTTAAAACTAGTTCTTTAATATCTGGTCTTTTCTCTATTATGTCACTAGCTAGAATTAAAATTGCATCCCCAATATATTCATCTTCATAATTAAGTGTATTTGATGCATAGTAGTACTGTTTTAATCTATTGTAGTACAACTTATCATCTTCATCAATAAAATCTTTTAGAAGCTCTATTTTCTCTTTAAAATCTTTTTCATCAATTAATAAATCATGACATGCTCTTCTAATAGATATAGGCTCAATTGTAATATCTCTTCCAAAGTTTTTAGTTAATTGCTCAATTGTAATAGAAGCTTTTGCATAAACGCCATTTATTACTAAATCAAAATCTCCATCATTAATATAATCAAATCTATTTTCATTATTGATGTTGTTTAATATATCTAATAAGTTGTTTTCATTTGTAATTTTTATAAAGTGCTTTGTGTAATATGGTAAATAGTCTGAATTCTTATCGAATTTAAATAAAGAAATTTCTAGTTTCATAAATAGTCTCACCCTTTGTTGTTATTGGTAAGATTTTATTTAATTTAGCCTTAAAAAAATGATAAGCTTCTATGTTTTTAGCTTATCATTTCAAATGTGTCCTATTCTGTAAACCTTTTTACATCTGCACCTATTAAAGATAGTTTACCCTCTAGGTTTTCATATCCTCTATCTAAGTGATATATCCTATGAATATTTGTTTCACCTTTAGCAACAAGTGCAGCTAAAACAAGTGCTGAAGAGGCTCTTAAATCAGTAGCCATCACATCAGTTCCATTTAGTGTTCCACTTTTTCCATTAATTGTTGCAATATTTCCATTTAAGTGAATATCAGCCCCTAGTCTTAATAATTCACTAACGTGCATAAATCTATTTTCAAATAGTCTTTCATCAATTGTACTAGTACCATTTGCTTGAGTTGCAAGTGCCATAAATTGAGCTTGCATATCTGTTGGGAAACCTGGGTATTCAGTAGTTATAATGTTTACAGGTTTTATTTCATCTGTTGGCATAATAGTTACACTTGTTTCATCTTGAAGTACTTCAAAGTTCATCTCTTCAAGCTTTGAAATAACTGCTTCAAGATGTAATGGAATAACTTTATCAATTTTTAGTTTTTTATTCATAATAGCTGCTGCACACATATATGTCCCAGCTTCAATTCTATCTGGAATTACACTAAACTCTTTAATGTCAAGTAATTGTTTATTTGTTCCTTCTATAATAATTTTTGAAGTACCAATTCCTTCTATTTTAACTCCAGCATCTCTAATAACTTCACATAATTGAACAATTTCAGGCTCTTTTGCTGCGTTAATAATAGTTGTCGTACCTTCAGCTAAAGCTGCTGCCATAACTGTATTTTCAGTTCCACCAACAGTAACTTTATCAAATACTACTTTTGCACCTTTTAATCCATTTGGAGCAGTTGCTTTTATATATCCATGTTCAATCTCAATTATCGCACCCATTTGTTCTAAAGCTTTTAGGTGTAAATCAACAGGTCTTTGACCTATTGCACAACCACCTGGAAGTGAAACTTCACAGTGTCCAAATCTAGCTAAAATGGGCCCTAATACCAAAATAGAAGCTCTCATTGTTTTTACTATATCATATGTTGCAGTTGTACTATTCATAGAAGAAGTATCAATTTTTACACAACGTTCTTCTTTCGAATATGTTCCACCAAGTTTATCAATAAGTTTTAAAAAAGTATTAATATCAACTACATTTGGTAAGTTTTTTATAGTAATTTCACCTTTAGCTAAAATTGTACATGCAATCAACGGTAAAGCTGCATTTTTAGCCCCTGAAATTTCAACACTTCCAGAGATTTCATTTTGACCAACAATCTTTAAATATTCCATTTTTCCCCTAACTACCTATATAAATGGCAAATATTCTATCTAAAATTAGCTTTAAATTTTTAAATTAATAATCTTTCTTTAACCCTATAGACAATACAATTCGCCTTTATAGATAGGAAAGTTATGGAAAATCAAGTAAATTTAGGTATTAAATATATGATATTTGCTTCATTGTTGTTTGCTTTTATGGGAGCTGCAGCAAAAGAGCTTAGTGATTCAATGAGTTCTGTTGAAGTTGTTTTTTTTAGAAATTGTTTTGGTGTTATAATAATATTATTTTCTATTTACAAATCACCTCTAAAACAACAAGGTGGAAAGTTTTGGTTACTTATTTTTAGGGGAACTGCTGGGTTTGTAGCACTACTTTTTTTCTTTTACAATATTTCTGTTATTCCTTTAGGTGAAGCTATGACTTTTTCTAAAACTTCAACGATTTTCACAGCAATTTTTGCATATATATTTTTAAAAGAAAAACTTGGAGTCAAAGGTTGGCTTGGAGTTTTTATTGGATTTATAGGAATTTTATTTATTACAAAATTTGATGGAAGTAATTTAGATAAAACAGATTGGCTTGGTGTTTTATGTGGAGTCGGTGCAGCACTTGCTTATACAGCAGTTAGGGAGCTTAGAAAATATTATGATACTAGAGCTATAGTACTATCTTTTATGACAATTGGAACTATAGGTCCACTAATTTTATTAATTATTGGTGAGTTTTATACAAATCCTAATTTAGATTTTATGATTGCTAAGTTTGTAATGCCCCAAGGTAGTGATTGGTTATTTATTATTTTATTGGGGAGTTTTGCAACACTTGCACAAATTTATATGACTAAGGCTTTTGCAAGTGCAAAAGCAGGAATTATAGGTACCATTTCATACTCTAATATTGCATTTTCAATTATTCTTGGAATAATATTAGGTGATGCCTTCCCTGATATGTTTATTATTTTTGGTATACTACTTATAGTTCTTAGTGGAGTGTTAGTTTCTAGTAAAAAGGAGTAGAGGTGGAGTTTTTAGAAAATATTACTTTTTGGGAAGAGTTTTGGCTTATTTTTTTCATAATAATTTTTGCTTGGTATGTTCATGATAAATATGTACAAAGAAAACATCAGTTATTAGTAAACTACCCAATAATAGGTAGATTAAGATATCTTTTAGAGGAATTAAGAGAACCTTTTAGACAGTATTTTGGAGATGAAAAGTTTTATGAATCAAAAGATAAACTTGATTGGGTTCAAAAAGCTTGTAGAGATAAACCTAATTATGCATCTTTTTCTCCATCTCAACCCTTACCAAAACCTAAATTTATGATAAGACATGCAAATATTGTTTTAAATGAAGATGAAGTTGATGATGATTTTACTGTTACATTTGGAGAAAACAGAGAAAAACCTTATAGAGCTAATTCAATATTGGCAAGAAGTGCTATGAGTGATGGTTCTATCTCTCCTGAGGGAACAAGAGCTTTTGTTAAAGGCTCATACATGGGTAATTTCCCTATAAACTCAGGAGAAGGTGGAGTAACTTCAAACTTTTTTGTTACCCATGAAAAATATGATCCTAAATACATGACATTAGTTGAAGGTACGGCTTTTCAAAAAAAGATTAAAGATATAGTTAAATATTTTTTTAATGGTGCAGTTGCAGCTGATGTGTATAGAAAACTTGTATTTGGTAAAGATGAAGAAGCTGAAACATATATATTAGATATGTCAAAAAAAATCTTTTATAGACCAAATTGGAATTTACCCTTATCAGCTTTTCCTGTCCAAGTACCAGCAGATATGCCTGATATAATTTTTCAAATAAGTTCAGGACTTTATGGAGCAAGAGACTTAGATGGAAAATTTGATCCTCAAAGATATCAAAAGGTTATGAGATTTTGTAGAATGACTGAGATTAAAATCGCACAAGGTGCAAAACAAACAGGTGGTAAACTAGCAGCCCATAAAGTAACTCCCGCAATTGCATATTATAGAAATGTTAAGGCTTATGAAAATGTTTTCTCTCCCAATAGATTTCCATATGCTAATAGTATTGAGGAGTTATTTGATTTTGTTGGAAATTTACAAAAACTTTCAAGTAAACCAGTTGGAATTAAAATTGTTATTTCAGATATTGGAAACATTGAACCTTATGCTAAAGAGATTAAAAAAAGAGTAGATGAAGGAAATGACTCATATCCTGATTTTATATCAATAGATGCAGGAAGTGGAGGAAGTGCAACTGCTCCTATTGAAATGATGGAAAGAGTAGGGTTAAATATTAGAGACTCTATTTATTTAGTAGATAAGATTTTAACTCAATATGGCGTTAGAGATAAAATAAAATTAGTAGCAAGTGGGAAAATTTTAACTCCAGATGATATAATTATAATTATGTCTTTAGGAGCAGATTTTATTCAAATCGCCAGAGGCTTTATGATGAGTGCTGGATGTATTAGAGCAAGATACTGCTCTGGAACAGAAGGTAAAGAGTGTCCTGTTGGACTTGCAACTCAAGATAAATCAAAAAGAAGAAAATATTTTGTATTTAAACAAGCTCAAAAAGTAGCCAATTATCATAAAAACCTTCTAAAAAGTGTAAAAGGTATGCTTGCTATTATGGGACTTAAAAATATCAATCAATTAAATAAACACAGATTGATGTTTTTAGACAAGGATTCAAGAGTACATGATAATATAGATGATGTATTTAAAAGAAGACTTGATATTGGAAAAGATATGGAGGATGAATATCATGAATCTAGATAAGGTGATTTCAGGTTTTTTTATCATACTTGCTATGACATTAAATTTTGGTTTTTTTTATGGAGATATGCACTCTCCAGAAGCACATAGTAAATATGAACTTTTTGCAGCTATTATTATAAATATAATTGCTACTACATTAAAATTAGGTGATAAAACACAACTAGGTTCAGTTTTATTAGCAACTTCACTAGTTGCAGATATACAACTTATTGCAGCTGCTATTGTATGGGCGATTGCTGCTTATGCATATAGTGTAAATGCAGAAGTAATGGGTGTTGTAGTTTCACTTTCAGGTGGAGCATTACTAGCAAATTTAACATCAGTTGCTCTTTATGTTGGAGATACTTTAAAGTCTAAAAGGTAGACTTTAAGGTAAATATAGGTTGAATCTTGAATAGTTCATTATTTATAATATTACAAAAAATGCGTACGCCTTTTTTAGTAATTATTATAACTTACACTATTGCTATAACTGGACTTATTATTATTGATGGGGTTGATAGTAATGGAAACCCTTATTCTATGAGTATATTTGATGCTTTTTATTTTATAACATATACAGCTACTACTATAGGTTTTGGTGAAACTCCTTATGAATTTACTTATGCCCAAAGAATTTGGGTAACATTTTCTATATATTTAACCGTTTTAGGATGGTTTTATGGTATTGGATCACTTGTTAGTTTACTACAAGACAAACTATTTATTCAAGAGTTAGAAAAAGCAAAGTTTTTAAGACAAATAAAAAGATTAAATGAAAGATTTATTGTAATCTTAGGTTATAACGATATTACAAAAAAGATTATCAAAAAAGCATTAGAACAAGGTGTTAGAACAGTTGTTGTTGAAAGAGACAAAACAAAAATTAATGATTTAATCTTAGAAAACTTCACCCCAACAGTTCCTGTTTTATATAGTGAAGTTTCATCTTTAAAAGTATTAGAAGCAGCGGGGGTAAAAAAAAGAAACTGTAAAGCAATTGTCTCTTTATTTGAAGATGATGCATTAAATTTAAAAATTACACTAATTGCAAAGTCTTTAAACAAATACATAAAAGTAGCTGTAAAATCTACTACTTCAAATCATACAGAAAATTTAAAAGATTTAGATGCAGAAATAGTTGTAAATCCATTTTCTATTATTTCTTCAGAAATCAATATGGCTTTAGTTGCACCAAATTTATTTAAACTTGAAAAATGGTTATACAAAATTGATAATTTAACTGCAAATTTGCCATCTTTCCCAAAAGGTACATATATTATTTGTGGTTATGGAAGAATGGGAAGAAAAATTTTTGAGAAGTTAACAGCAAATAATATTGAAGCTAAATTAATAGAAATAAATGCAGATAAAGAGATAAGATTAAGTAAAAATGAAATGTCTCAAATCATTTTTGGAAATGCCGATGATAAAGAGTTATTAGTTGAAGTTGGCGTTGAAAATGCAAGTGCAATAATTGCAGCAACTAATGATGATACAACAAATTTATCTATTTTAGCAACTGCAAAAAAATTAAATCCTAATATTGTGACAATAGTTAGAGAAAATGAACTTGAAGATGACTTTATATTTAAGCAAGCAAATATAAGTCATATATTTACTCCTTCAAAAATATTAGTTAATAAAATTACTAATGCTCTAATAAATCCTTTATCAGATAAGTTTTTAAGATTGATGATAAAAGAAGATGATGCTTGGGCGGCAAAATTAGTGGCGCGATTAATACAAGAAATTGATGAAAATCCAATTTTAATTGAGTTTAGAATAGCTCAAAAGTTTGCTCCAGAAATATATAAATATTTAAGTGAAGGAAATGCTTTAGGTTTAGATATTTTAGGAACATCATTGCATAATCATGAAAAAAGAAATAATGTAGTACCACTGTTACTTCAAAGAGAAGATGATATAATACTACTACCGCAATGGGAGAATAATTTAAAAATAGGTGATAAAATACTTTTAGCATGTGATAATCATGCAAAAAATGATATAGAATATATTTGTCAAAATTCATATGAATTTCACTATGCACTGCATGGTGAAGAAAAATTAACAATTTTTAAAGGAAAAAAATGAAGATATTAACAGGACCTTGTGTTTTAGAAGATAGAGATACGGTAATGAGAATTGCTGAAAAACTAAAACCATTAAGCGAAGATAAAAGAGTAGAATTTTATTTTAAAGCAAGTTTTGATAAAGCAAATAGAACTAGCTTAGACTCTTTTAGAGGACCTGGATTAGATGAAGGATTAAAACTTTTTCAAGAGATAAAAGAGCAGTTTGGTTATAAATTAGTAACTGATATTCATGAATCTCATCAAGCTGCACCTGCTGGTGAGGTTTTAGATGTATTACAAATCCCAGCTTTTTTATGTAGACAAACAGACCTTTTAGTGGCTGCTGCTAAAACAAACTGTAAAGTAAATATTAAAAAAGGTCAATTTTTAGCAAGTGGGTCTATGAAACATCCGGTTGATAAAGTATTAAAAACAAGAGGATGTGATGAGGTATCTTATGAAAACTCAGATAAACATGGTGTATGGCTTTGTGAAAGAGGAAATACATTTGGATATGGGGCACTTGTAGTAGATATGAAAAACTTAATTGCTATGAGAGAGTATGCACCAGTAATTTTTGACGCAACTCACTCAGCACAAGTTCCAAGTACTGGTGGAACAACGGGTGGTAATAGTGCAGTAGTTCCTAGCCTTGCAAAAGCAGCAGCTGCAGTTGGTGTTGATGGATTCTTCTTTGAAACGCATACAGACCCAAGTGTTGCTTTAAGTGATGGACCTAATATGGTTCAAGTTGATGAACTATATAAAGTTATTGATGATATCTTTGCTATTCAAGAAGTTTTAGGCTTTAATTAAGTTTTAGATATAATGCCCAAATATTAAGAAAATTCGGAGAAATTTTATGAAAATTATTGAAGGAAAAATGAGATTAAATGGTAACGAGAAAGTTGCTATTATAAATGGAAGATTTAATCACATTATTACAGATAGATTAGTTGAAGGTGCAAAAGATGCATTTATTAGACATGGTGGAAATGAAGATAACTTAGATTTGTTATTAGTTCCAGGTGCATTTGAAATTCCTTTTGCTTTGGAAAAAGCATTAGAATCTGGTAAATATGATGCAGTATGTTGTGTGGGTGCAGTTATTAGAGGAGCTACTCCTCACTTTGATTACATTAGTGCTGAAGCTACAAAAGGTATTGCAACAGTTGCTTTAAAATATGGAAAGCCTGTATCAAATGGAGTTCTAACTACTGATACAATTGAGCAAGCAATTGAAAGAGCTGGTTCAAAAGTTGGAAACAAAGGTGCTGAAGCAATGCTTACAATTGTTGAAATGTTAGACTTATATTCTGAGATGGCTAAATAATGGCAACTAGAACACAAGCTAGAGAGTCTGTAATTGGTCTTTTATATGCATATGGTTTAGGTAATGAAGGCATTACTAAGTTTGTTGATGAGATTTTAGAAGATAAAAAAATCAGAAATAAGCAAAAAGATTTTGCACTTAGTTTATTTAATGGAACAGTAGAAAATTTAGAAAAAATTGATGAAGAGATTTCATCTCATTTAAATCAAGGTGATTTAAATGATATCGGAAGTGTAGAAAAATCAATTTTAAGATTAGCTGTATATGAAATTGTTTTTGCAGATTTACCAAAAGCAGTTGTAATAAATGAAGCTATTGAATTGTCTAAAAGACTTGCAAGTGATGGAGCTCCTAAATTTGTAAATGGTCTTCTTGATAAAGTAACTAAGGCTTAATTCATGGCAAATGATATGAAACTTTGTGTATCACTTGATTTACCAACAGCAAAAGAAAATCTTGCTTTAGTAGAGCAAATTAAAGATTTTGATGTTTGGTTAAAAGTTGGATTTAGAAGTTATATTAGAGATGGGAAAGCTTTTTTAGAAGATTTAAAAGCGATTAATCCTAATTTTAAAATTTTTTTAGATTTAAAACTTTATGATATTCCAAATACAATGGCTGATGCAGCTGAAGAAATAGCTAATTTTGGTTTAGTAGATATGTTTAATGTTCATGCAAGTGCTGGTGTTAAAGCTATGAGTACAGTTATGGATAGAATAAAAGATATTCCTAATAAACCTTTAGTATTAGCCGTTACTGCACTTACATCATTTGATAATGACTCATTTAAAGCAGTTTACAACGAAGATATAGCTTCAAAAGCAACACAGTTTGCAATAGATACACACACATCAGGAATTGATGGAGTTGTTTGTTCTGCATTTGAAAGTAAAGATATTAAAACTAATACTTCAAAAGAGTTCATAACACTTTGTCCTGGTATTAGACCTTTTGGTGAAGATGCTGGTGATCAACAAAGAGTTGCTGATATTCCTTTTGCAAAAGAGAATTTAGTAGATTTTATTGTTGTTGGTAGACCTATTTATAAAGCTTCTAATCCAAAAGAAGTAGTTGAAAAAATACTTCAAAAAATCTAAATATATCATAACCTTTTAGAAATCTATTATTTTATTTAAAATTAATAGATTTTAAGGGTGTTTTAAGTGACTAATTATTATAATTTCCGTCCTGATTTCATGAAGTGAAATCAAAAACAAAATACACATGGACAAGTGGGTGAGTGGCTGAAACCACACCCCTGCTAAGGGTGCGTCTCTTTACGGGGACCGAGAGTTCGAATCTCTCCTTGTCCGCCACGTGTGGGTCATTAGCTCAGCTGGTTAGAGCACTCGGCTCATAACCGAGTGGTCGAAGGTTCGAGTCCTTCATGACCCACCACTTATACTTCTTTAGAAGTATATCTACATAAACAAAGTCCTATAAAATGGACTGTTTATATTCCTCTTAAGTCCACACAAGTATATCAAAATTTATGGTAAGCAAAAGATTTTAACAGTATAATTGACAGTACGATTTACAATATTTAAAAAAGGTACTGTTATTATGGCTAGAATTACCAAACCTCTTACAGATACAGAAATTTCAAAAGCAAAATCAAAAGAAAAAGATTACTATTTATACGATGGCGAAGGTCTTGTTTTATTAGTTAAAACAAATAATAGTAAGTTATGGCGATATAATTATAAATTTAATGAAAAAAGAAAAACTATAAGTTTTGGAAGATATCCAGAAATCAAATTAAAAGAAGCTCGTGAATTAAAAGAGAAATCAAAAGAAAGTATAAAGAATCAAATAGATCCTAGTGAATCGAAATCTTCAAATTTTGAATTAGATACAACTTTTAAATATATAAGTGACAAATGGCTTAATTTAATGAAAGATGATTGGAGTAAATCTAATTATGAAAAAATAAAATCAAATTTACAAAATAATGCTTACCCATTTTTAGGAAATAAGAATATAAAAGATATTACTCGAAAAGATATCTTATTACTAGTAGAGAGAATGGAAAAAAGAAATGCTACTGAATATGCTAGTAGACTTTTAAATAATATACAAAGAATTTATAAGTATGCGGTAACTAATGAATATGTAGCTCATAATATAATAGCTGATATAGATAAACAAAATTCTTTAAAAAAACGGAAAAGAGTTAATCATCCTGCAATTACAAATATTAAGGAATTTAAAAAGCTTTTAAATGATATTCAAAACTATGGAATTAACTTTAAAAGTGATATAAGCACTATATATGCTTTAAAAATTGCTCCCTTAGTTGCTTTAAGACCTTATAATTTAAGATCATTAGAATGGTCTGAAATTGATTTTGAAGAAGAATATATTGATATACCAAAAGAAAAAATGAAAATGGAAATAGATTTTGTATTACCTTTATCTACACAAGCTTTAAAATTATTAAAAGAAATTGAACAATTTAAAACAGATAGTAAATATGTTTTTTACAGCGCAACATCTAATATAAAGTGCATTAGTGAAAATACATTAAATCATGCATTGCAAAGAATGGGTTATAAAGGTGTACATACTTCGCACGGTTTCAGGAGCACTTTTAGTACTAATGCACATGAAAATATTACACAACATGGATTAAGTAGTGATATTATAGAGTCTTGTCTTGCACATGCTGAACAAAATACAGTTAAAAAAGCATATAACAGAGAAAGTAAATTAAAATATATAGATGAAAAAAGAAAGCTAATGCAATGGTGGTCAGATTTTTTAGATAAGCATTAATTGCTTATCTAATATTTATTTTGAAATTATTATCAATTTTTTCTAATAATTTATAAATTCTTAAATATGTGTAAAATGATATTTTATGGAAGTGATAAGCCATAACAATTTTATTGCGAACTATTATAATTTCATTTACATTTTCTTTTTTTATAAGTTTTAAAATTATATCTCTATCAATTATTCCATTTAAATTTTTTAATTTTCTCATTTTTTAACCTTTATTTTTTAATTTGCCTGGTAATTCTTGTAATGCAATCATTAAACTTTGATGTTCCCAGACGCTTGTACGTCCAATTTTTAAGGGTTTTGGTATTAAGTCTAGATTTATATAATTATAAAATTGACTTTTTGAGATCGGAAGATATTCAGTCAATATTTTTTCTATTTTTAAATACTTAATTTCCATTTTTAACCCTTTATCATTTTTATGATTTTTTCTTGTTTTTCAAACATATACGTCCAGATTTTCAAGCTTTTATCTTTTTCGAATAATTTATCTATTGTTTTATTTTTCAAATATCCAATTTCTGATATCTCAACAATTGTTCCTTTTTGCAAATTCTGAAACGGATAAGGCAATTGAAAAGATATTTTGTTTTTATTTTTAATACAAAAATCTCTGAAATCATTAAAATTTGTAAAAATTTCTCTCTCACCCTCAAGAGAGGTTAATTGATGGTTAAGAGATGATGGTTCGTAGCTCATAGCTGTGACACCACCCCTAGTATCACTAGTGACACCACCTCGTGTCATAGCTGTGACACTACCCCTAGTATCATTTTGACCTAAGGTCATATTGATACTACCTATAGTAAGAGTATATATATTACTTGTTTGCTCTTTTTTATTTTTTTTAAATCTATTTTGTTTTTTTAATGCTTTTATTTTTTCAAGTTTTTCAATTGCTCTTTTTGCAGTTGACACACTTATACTTGCTTTTCTTGCGATGTGCGCATAGCTAGGGAAACATTGCATATTATCATCTGCACTATCTGCAAGTGCAAGTAATACTAGTTTTAAATTTCCATTTAATTTAGTTTCAAATGCTAGATTTAAGGCTTTGACACTCATTTAAGCAACCTTATCAGATTCTAACTGTTTTATTATTTGATCAAGGATTATTGCTTTTTCTAACCAGTGATTAACTTTTTGTGTTGTAAGACTTTTTTTAACGTAGTAGTTTTCTAGTTTATCTAGTTCTTGTGGACCAAGGATTCTAACATAAATTGCACAGCTTAAAAGTTGTTTTATAACAATACAACTATCGTTATATTTTAATTTTTTAGATAATTTTCTAACCGATATTTTATTATCGTATTTCATTTGACTCTCATTTCGCATTTAAGCAAATTTAGTCAACTTTGGTTATAATTCAAGTTGACCTCTCAAGGGTTCTCACTCAATTTACAAACTTGGCGGGGAGTAGATTGAGTGACACTATGTCGTTTAAATGTAATAACAATCTAATAATAACGACAAAAAACTTATTTAAAACTTAAATTGTCGCCAAATATTGACTTAAATTATTAAAACTGTCATAATGTCTTTAAATTAATATTTTAGAGGCATGTTATGATTAAAACTTCACTTTTGTCAATCATTTTAAATAATAGTGAACGTACTATTCAGCGTTGGAAGAAAGAAGAAAGACCTATAATTAAATTATTAGATAAATATTTTTCTGATAGTGATTTAAAAGAATTTTTAGACTCTGGTAGTATTTCTCGTTTTGATCAGATTTCAATATATAAGAATTTATCTAATTACTGTACTAAACATTTAAGTAATGATTTAATATTTCTTTTTGATAATAATCATAAGTATAGTGATATACATCCTTTGTTTGTATTTTTTAATTTTATTATTAATAATTCAAAACCTAATTTTAATGATATAGAATTTGTTTCTGATAATAGTATATTTTACGATACATTTCAAAATGAATATTTTACATTTGTTATTAATTCAAAAATAGATCCTATTGACATCAAGAAACTATTAGATATAGATTTAGATTTAATATATATATTGTGTCGTCATAAAAATTCATTAAATCAATTTTTTGATAATGTTCCTCAAATAAAAGTTTTTTTAATTTTCTATAGTATGTTTCAAGAAATTGAAATTGAAAATAAAGATTTTTTTATTAAATATTTTAATTTAGCAGCAATTGATTATATAAAATTTAATCATATGATGGTTAATATTGATGATATAGAAAAAGATTATAAAAAAATAACAATTTTAAAGAATATAAATGATATATTTTTAAAACACTTATGAATAAAAGGATAGATATGCCAACGTTTTATAATCATAACTTCTTATTTACAGCAGGTTTTTTTGTTAGAGCAATAGTATATATTGTAATATTTGCTATATATACAGCATTAATAGCAATTGGATTAACATTAAGTGGAAAATATGGATTACCTTTTACAACTGGAAGCTTATTTTTAGATAGAGTTATTTTTTTTAGTGCGTTGGCTTCTCCTCTAATTTTTGTAGAATGGAGAATAAGAGTAAATAGAAAAAAATTAGGCTTATCTCTTTATAAAAATATATCTGATGATTTATTACACTTAGAATTAAATAAAACATCAAGTGATAAAAAAGATTTAAATTATTGGTTTGAATTAAAAGAAAAAGGTGCAATTTCAGACGATGAATACCAGGTAAAGAAAAAAGAATTATTGTAACTCTTTTTTCTTCTTTTTATTTAATTCTTGTAACTTTCTAAATTCATCTTCTGTAAT
Source organism: Malaciobacter pacificus (assembly GCF_004214795.1). Lineage (NCBI taxonomy): Bacteria > Pseudomonadati > Campylobacterota > Epsilonproteobacteria > Campylobacterales > Arcobacteraceae > Malaciobacter > Malaciobacter pacificus. The sequence continues at coordinate 1,831,716 of NZ_CP035928.1, read as the reverse complement.
AGAATCACCTTTATGATCTTCACATGCAGTAAACCAAAGACCAGTAGTTCTTAATTCACCTCTTTTACCACAATATTCACACATAGTTGAAGATTTATCTTGTGCAGATTTAACTAATAAATTTATGCATTTTTCAACAACTTTTGGATATTCAGAATTTAAAGTATTGCAATAAAATCTTAGAGTTCCAAACTTGGTTTTTATTTGCTGCATATGAGGTAACTCACAATTAGTTAATTTGCAAAGTTCTGTAATATTAGTTCCTAACTCATAAATTAAATCAGTCCAACCATCATGAAATTGAAAATCTACTTTATCTTTAAATATTTCTAATTGATTTAATTTATCTTTATTTTCTTGATTTAACATTTTTATTCCTTAGTGAAAATTAGTGAAAAACTATACATATTTAAGTTTCATTTAATATTAATCATATTTTTAAATATTTTATCAAAACTTTTCTTTTTATCTTTCAATTAAGTTTTTTATAAGTTTAAATCAATGGCGACAATTTTTTTTATTCTATAAAATAATCAAAATTAAAAAAGGATTTACATGTCAAATTTAGATCAACTAAATAAAGTAGCAAATGGTTTAAAAGGTAAAAGTGGTTGTTTCCTTATAGGTAAAATCGAAGGTGTTGATTTTACTGCAGCTGGAAAAATGGAAAATGGTCAAACTTATGGATCATCTGTAAAATTAAAATTTGCTAACCAAATATCTTCAGTAAAAAGTGTAAATGGTATTGATGTACCAACTACAAAATATGTTTCACAAACTATCAAAATTCCAGTTACAGACGCTGAATTAGTTTCAAAAGTTCAAGAGTTTAATTCAAAAATTGGAAAAGAAGTAATTATAGAATTAGAACTATCTGATAATTCAAGTTTTAAAACAAATAACATTCAAGAAATAGCTTAATTTTCGGCATTCTTTTGATGTAAGCCCGAATATTTTATATAAAGGAGTCCTGGTATGGATTTAACTAACGTTGCATTTAATACAGCTGATGTAATTGCTGTTGGTACTATGGTTTTAACTGCAGTTGCAGTTATTTGGGGTGTTAAAAAAGCTATTTCTATGGCTAAATAATCTTTGTATAAGTAGTGAAGGACTCTCTCACTACTTATAATTTTTTATTTTTTAGATTTTAAAAAAAGGTTTAAAAAATGGAAAATTTCTCAATCGCTGAAAGTGATATCTACATCGTTTTTACTTCATTTCTTGGTTTTATTGTTGTTTTAGCTGGTATAAGATCAGCTATTGATATTGCAAAAAGGTCTTAATATGTATGATGCAACTGCTACAGCTCAACAGTTAGGGTTACAATATTCTGACTATAATTTTTTGATGGGTCTATCTGGAATATTATCAGGTTTTATCTTTTTATTTTTTGTACTTTACATAACTATCATTGTTGCTAAAGGATAAAAAAATGAAATTACTTATTTTACTTTTTTTATTTATTTCACCAATATTCGCAATTGAAGTTATACAAATTACATCTGATTATGTATTTGATGCTTTCTTTTCAATATTTTTTTATTTAGCTGTTATTATGGCTCCAATTTTTGGTGCAATTGCATTGTTAAAATTTTAGGTATATAAAATGAAATATTTTTTTTATATTATTTTAATTTATAATAGTGCATTTGCTGCATTTGATTTGCAAAAATTTGGTGATAATTTATATTATACGAGTTATGTAGAATGTCATGGATATACAGAAGAATATCCTACAATATGTTATGTTTGTAAATGGAACACGAAAGAATGTACTACGGTATATTATAAAGCTGGTATTGAAGAAACTGTAGTTTATATAGATGAAAACAATAACGAATACACTTTAGATGATGAAGTTAATTATTTAGATTCTACTTGTGTAGATGGATTTGATAAAGTTGATAATCGTTGTTATGAACAGCCTACTAGTGATACTAAATTTGATGGTTCTTTATGTTCATCTGCTCAAAACTCATATAATTTTGTAAATTTTTCATGTAAAGATAAAGGTGGCGTTTCATCTTATAGTTTAAGTTTAGATGATAATGGTTGTTATAATTCTCCAACTGTCGGATGTGTAGATGATACTTCAATTGGTATTATGTCAATTACTTCAATTTGGGAAGATTATGCATCTACAAATAATATAGATCCTAATACTTATGAACCAATTTCAAATAATACTGATACAACAGATACAACTACTGATAATTCTAATGATACAACTACTGATAATACAGATACAGATACTACTAATACAAATGAAAATACAAATAATATAGATAATACAGAAAACATAACATTTACACCTAATATAGATTGGTTTAATGATAATCCAAATGATTTTACTTATGACGATGATAGTGGTTGGTACAGTTACAATGGTTCAAATTCTGATTATCAAGATACTAATTATAAAGTTGTTAGTGATGCAAATGGAAATGAATATTTATTATCACAAGATCCTAATAAAAACAGTACAGATTTTAGTGATGTTCAAAATAATACAGCAGCTACTCAAAGTGGAGCGGGTGCAAGTGATATAGCACAACAATCTGATTTATTGAATATGATTAATCAAAATACTCTTTCATTAATGACTGGTACTGCAAGTGAATCAAGTTTTGACACAAGCGATTATGAAAACTTTTTAACTAATATCGGTAGTTCAATTGATACTTTAAAAAATTCATTTAATGACACAAAATCTACTTTTGAAAATGGTTTTACCTTTAATTCAAGTAAGTATGAGGGGTATAACGAATGTGTATTAAGTAAAAACGTATTTGGTAAAGATATTGAAATAAATATATGTGAGCCATTTATACCATTTAGAAACTTTATCATTTTTATTATTACTATGACAATGATTTATAAATCAATTATAATTTTTATGTGGGGGATTAAAAGATAATGGCACAAATTTTAGCATTTTTATTAGGATTAGTAGGTCTTAAGTCATTAAAAAAAGCTTTATTGCTACCTTTGGGGATTTTTTTAGCAGGAACTATTTTTACATTTTATTTTTATTTGATTACAACTCTTGTAAAAATTTATAATGTTATTCAATCATTCTTAGATTATACACCTCAAACAGATAGCTTTATATCTTTATTTTATAGTTTTTTAAATGTTGTAGGCGTTATCGATGGATTTAACGCAGGATTGCCATTTATTTTTAGTAGCTTAACTTTTTGTTTGATGTATATTCTATATCAACACACAGTTGAAATTATAAAAACAATTTTCTTTGTGGCTAAGACATTTGTTGAGTAATTATTATGATTCAGTTTGTTACAGGTGTTCCTGGTAGTGGCAAGAGCTATTATGGTATATTCAATTTAGCTATCAATTTTGCAAAAGATTTAAAAGATAATAAAAAGTTTAGATCTTTTGCTCTTTCAAAAACAAAATATAAATGCTCACTTACAAATCTTAATGAATTAAAATTAGATAAATTCGAAAATGTAAAACCACTAGATTTTAATCATTTTAAAATTCAACTTCAAAAACTTTACAATCTTTATAAACTTGGTAAAACAGATTCTGAACTTGAAGATGAAATGAAAGATGAAGATTTCTTCTATACTCTTATAATACTTGATGAATGTCACAATTTTTTAAATAAAGATGATGAAGTATTAGTTTGGTGGCTTTCTTATCACCGCCATTTTCATCAAGATATTATTTTAATAACACAAGATATCCCACTTGTTAATACAAAATATAAAGCATTTACAGAGTTTTATTATAAGGCAATTCCTGCTTCAAGAAAACTTTTCAATACTCAAATGGTATATCATCAATTTACAGCTCATCAAATGTTTAAAACTCAAAAAGCAACTACTAAAAAATTACCAATTGTAAAAGAGATATTTAATCTTTATGGAAGTGGTGAAAATAATACACAAAAATCATTAGTTAAGCATTATTTGTTAATTGCACTTATTATTCTTATCTTTTTATTATTTGGTGGTTATTACTTTATAAGTCATTTTTTTGGAGCAAAAGATGATATTAAAATTGATAATTCATTTGCTGCAGCTAAACCATTTGATAAAAATACTAATAATTCTAAATTATCACTTTTACCAAAAAGTAAAAATATAGATAATGATGAAAAAAAATTAATAGAAATTAGATGTATTAAGCTACTTTGCTATTTTGATAAAAAAGTGTTTGATAGAAAATTTGTAGATAATCTATTTAATAGCAAAGACTATAAAACAGAACTTTTACAAAAAATAGACAATACATATTATTTACTAATTTTTGACAAATACAATTTATTTAATAAAACAGAAATTGATTTTAATGAAAAGGATATAGAAAATGAAAAAAATACTAATATTATTGATTTTTTTAAAAACAATCAGTAGTGCAGAAATGATTTATACAACACTTTCAAATTTTGTTAGTGAAGTATTTACAGAGAGAAACGAACAGTTTATTTTAGATGAGAATATAAATACTGATTTATTAATAAGTGTAAATTCAAATAAATCTAAATTTGAAATGTTAAAAACGATCCTGGAAAAATATCAATATTATGTAGTTCGTAAAAATGGTTTTTACTATATTTCAAAAACAGATAATAGTGATACTGTAAGATATATAACTTTAAATTATTCAAATTTTGAAGATATACAAATGATTTTAACTTTATATGAGAATTTAAAATTTTCTTATTTAAAAGAATCAAATAAAATAGCTATTAAATCTTCTAAAGATTTATTTGATCAAATTTATTTAACTATAAAACAAATTGATACAGTTCAAAAACAACAAAAAATAAAAGTATCTATTTTGGAAACTAATTTAGGTAAATTAAAAGATTTACAAGGTGTTATAAATGCAAGTTTACCAAATTCTCAAAAGATTGCATTTGATTTACTTTTAGGTAGTAATTTTACAATCTCTAATACTCAATCAGAAATTACAAATGATTTTAAATCTGTACTGTCATTTTTAGATAAGAATAATGTTTCAAATGTATTAACAGATACTATTTTGACTTTAAGACACAATAAGATTACAACAATAAACAGTTCTCAAAATATTCCTTATTTAACAACTTCAAATTTAATAGATGATATCAAAACAAATGAGGTAAATAATTATGATTATAAAGATGTTGGATTATTTATAAAAATAAAACCAATAATTTTAGATAATGTTCTTGATTTAAACTTAGTTTTCGAATATTCTCAATTATTATCAAATACTGATAATAAACCTGTAACTACAAAAAAATCATTAAATCAAGACATTATTTTAAATAGAAAAAATAAAATCTTCGTTCTCAATGGAATTAATAACTATTCTAAAACATTTATTAATGAAAGAGTACCACTATTGAGCGATATACCTCTTTTAGGTCATTTATTTCAGAATGAAAAGATAAATCACAGCAGTACCACAACAACAATCATTATAGAACTATTAGCAGCAGATAATAACTATGATTTTAAAGTCATTGATGATCTTAAATCTTCATTTACAAATATTGAAAAAGAGAAAAAAGAAATTAGTGAAAATGAATTGAGACATAAACAAATGATGTGTGAAAATTTGCAAATGTGTTATTGATTAGTACCCAATATTGGGAATGGCGAGGGACGAGAACGGCGGCTACGTCCGCCGGCTCGTTCGAGCCCTTGATTACTTTTAAAAAAGTTGCGTTAGTACTTTTTCAAATGTAATAAATAAAAATAACTTAACTTTCGCACCTAAAACCAAGCAATTTTCCAGTCACATCTCTTAATAGATCAATGATAGCTGTAAAATCCTCATTTCTATTGACAACTTCTTCAATTTTTGCAATCTCATCTAAAATAGCTAAAAATGCTTGCATAGCTATTGCTAGAGTATGAAGTTCACATTCTAAATCTTTAAACAATCCACCAATTGTTTTAGGTTCATTGCTGATACGATTTATATAGCTAACAACATTGTATGTAAAAAAAGATAGTGTAATTCTGGCTATCAAAGCTTCATAGATTCGATTCTCTTCTTTTCCGAATCCAAAGTGTTCACGAAGTTCTTTATACCCTTGTTCTATATCCCATCGTCTTTTATAAATATCTATAATCTCTTCATCACTAAGTATAAGATTGGTTGATACGATTGGTATTAAATTCTCTTTTGTTTTTATAAAAACAATTTTTAATTTACCAGCTTTTTTATGTTCAACTATGGTTGAAAAATACTCAAACTTTATCTTTTTGCCATATTGACCCATCTTGATAGATTTAAGCTTTTTAAATTTGTTATAGATGCCATCAAGGGTCTTTTTCTCTCCTGTAAAATTCCATATCCTGTCATTGTTTACCATTCTTGAAATGACTTGCAATCCAAGTTCATTCATAGTTTCTATAAATACAGGTTTAGAATACCAGCTATCTACAAGCAGATAATCTGCATATATACCACTAGCTACTGCTCTTTTAATCATCTCTATAGCAATTTGTGATTTCCCTTTTAAGCTTTCCAATCTTCGCTTATGTGCATTGGTTCGATGATCAATAATATTTGTAAACTCTTCTATCTTTACCCTTGCATAACTGTTCATAGCAATTGCAAAGTCCAACATAAAATTTGAATAACCATCACTATAGTTTAGTGATACAACATTTACACCTCTGATTTTTCTCTTTGCTTTATTGCTCCAAAGGTTGTCACAACTTCCCTCTATATTTTTACCAACTTTATCTTCAACAGTATCATCAAGTATAAGAACTCTTACTAGCTTTGAATCTTGCACTTTATGAAGTAGTGATAAGATCTTTAAAGAACTAAGAGATAATAGTTTTCTCCAATTATAAGAAGTATTGGAAAGTAATCGATAATATACATCTTTTTTGAAACTATCATTACTTTGATCCATAAAGGTTGATATTTTTTTATTCATAACCAGCATATATACAAAATGTAATACAACCATATGAACAGCAACTCCCTCTTTTTTAGAAAAATTGCTCTTGGTTAAAATAGTTTTCATATTTAACAAACGTAATGTTTCATAGATTGGATTTTTTAACTTATCGTTTATAATACCGATGATCTTGGATTCTATCTGCATTCTTACCCTTTAATATAATAGATATTATAGCTAAAAGTGCCTATTTAAGGGCTTTATTGAGAGTTCAAAATAGAAAAATATCATAGAAAAACAACTAAATTATTTTTATGTCAACAAGGATAAGATTATTAACTAAAGGAGTAATGTTTTAGGGAGATTTAGCTACAATTTTAATCAATTTAACGTGCGAAAGTTAAGTAAAAATAATAAAGTTAATAAATAAAATAAATTATAAAAAATTAATTTACTAATAGTAGTAAAAAAATATTTGAGTCAGGAATAAAGATGTATGGAATAGATATAGATGATAGAGAATATATTGATAAAAAATTAGCAAAACAAAAAAAGTTTTTAAAAGAGTTTGTTATTGATTTTGGAGGTAAACAAATTGATATGTTAGATAATACATATAGTGCTAATATTAATCCAAAAAAATATTTTAGTGAGATTAACAATAGAGTTAATTCTATTCATAAATTTGGTAGAGACAATGGACTCATGGCTGTTTTCATTACTATAACAGCTCCTTCGAAATATCATCCAAGAAAAACAATTAATAAAAAGAAAAATATTACAGTAGAGAATCCTAACTATGAATATAAAAACAATTTTGAAAAAGGTGTGAAAGATGCAGCTTATAAATTAAGTGATCTTTGGCACAAATTTACTTCTTTGCAAGTTATTAGAAGATTAAAAAAAACAACTGGAAATGGATTAATTTATTTTAAAGTATATGAGCCCCATAAATCAGGTGTACCACATATTCATGCAATGGTATATATACCAAAAGATTGGATATTAAAAGTAAAAAAAGAATTTTTTGCATATTTTAAAAAGCACAACATTATTCAGTTAAAATTTAAATATACCTGGTATCAAGATAAGGGTGGGGCGGTTGCTTATATGATGAAGTACATTACTAAAACTTTTAAAAATGCAGAGACTGATATTATGGATGATTCAGCTTATTGGTATATTAAACATAGAATTATAAGATTTAGTAGTTCCAGGTCATTAGCTCCTCTTTGTGTTTACAGAAAAATCAGATATTTTTTTAAAGATATTAGAGAAGATGATTATCTTTATATTAGTGATCTATTATCTGAAAATATCATTCAAAGACTTTTTAAAGATCAAGTCATAGAATATAAAACCTATGATTATGACAATGATGATTTTATAGAATTGAATCTTTACAATAAGCAACATATACCTGAGTTATCAGCGAAAAAATATATAACTGCATATTTTGATAAAAATGGTAAAAAAAAGTATAGAGAAATATCAACTTGTTTTAAATCTAGAATAAAATTAAGTTATAAAAAAAGAGAACAAAAAAGAGTAATACCAATTATTATAGATGGTATTGAGTATGGAACTAGAGATAATAAGTTAGTTAAAAAGATTATACCAGTTACACATTTCAAAGATTTAGCACTAATTAGTTATTTTAACAAAATAGATAAAAATATCGATAGTGTAGATTTAAAGCATTATGGATTAGTTAAAAACGAAATGATAAAAAGAGATTTACTAGATGATGAATTAATTAAAATTAATAGTTATGATACTAATTTTGGGAACAACTGTAACGTAGTGAAAGGCGTTAGCCCGAAACACATCAATTTTATAGTTTCAGACGATATTATCGGCTCTACACCTTTTATGGTACCCAATATTGGGAATAGTTTTTTTTAATAAAGCCAAAATATTAGTTATTTCGGCTTTTCACTTGAAGTTACTATTAATTGGTAGTTAATAGATGATTGTCCTATCTAACTTCATTCATTTTTATTTTATCTTTATGCGTTTTATATGTCAACTAATTTTATGTTGGTATGCTATTTTGGGAATTTAATATTCAATAATCTTTAAAATAATATTAGATTACATGTTATGTTATAATTAATAAAATTAATAAGAATTGTTTATGAATAAAAGTATGACTAAGTTAACTCCATCATTCAAATACAAAATAAAGAGAAGAGCTAATAAAGTTGGTATAGACTTACAAAATTTATACAAAGTAGCCCACATAAATAAAAAAGATGTTATAAGACTTTTAAATTCAGATTTTATTTCTAAAGATTCAATTGAAAAGATAGCTGAAATATTAGGTCTTAACTTCTATGGAAAAGAAATTAAATCTATCAAACAATTAAGAAAAGATAGAGCTAGATCTAAAGCAATTAGAGTTGTATCAATGGTACAAGATACTTCATCTTTAGAAGAACAAGGTTTAGAATCTATGGCAATTAAAAGAATGATTGTTAGAACTGAAAAAGAATTTTTAAAAGGTCCATATAATTCAAGGCTATGGAAATAAGTGTGATTATATTTTTTTATAATTAAGCTTTATTTTATAATATTTCTATTATAATTCTAGTCCTTTAAAAGTTTATATAATTTTTAAGGATTTGTTTTTAACAGTACGTATAACCGTATAGTTAAATATTAGGTGTTTATTTTAGGGCTTTCAAACCTTATTTTCGAGTCCTTCATGACCACCAGCTATAAAGCCCATATTTCAATGCTTACAGCATTTTTTATAAATCTTATAAAACAATCAAAAATTTTTTTTTACCACTTTTTTACCACAAGAGATGTTTTTTAATAAATTATGAATTTTTTAATATAGTTTTTTTCTTTAAGTAAAAAAAACTACTTTATTAAAATTTGATATATTAAGCTTTATTTACATTAATCAAAATTATTAATTATTAATCAATTTAGTTTCAAATTCTTTTATTTACTAATTTTATATTTCTTACTAGAATAGTTCTATAAATATTTAGAGCTTGGTAGGCACACAATCTGCTTGATTGGTTTATCGCTTGATAAACTATCAAGCTCTAAGTATTTATTATTAGATTGTGCATCTACCAAATTTACAATCTAATCTTATTTACTAATCAAACTTATTTTTATTACTTTTTTGAGGATTCCACTTAAATGCTGGAGAATAAAGTAGTATTTAAAAAAGGAGGTAAATAATAGCCCGTGTGAGTTTGGCGACCGACCGAGCTATTAAATAATAGACCACAAGTATAACAAAAAATCATCATTTTATCAATATTTTTTTTTAAATTAAAAAAGCAACTTAATTGTTGAGAATAAAGTATTGTCTGTAAAATTGATAGGCATAATCTCTTGTGTCTGATGAAGTAAGCATCTGTGAGGCTAATTCTAGTTGTATGTATCTCACAAAAACGCCATTTGCTGAACAAATAAAAAAGAGACCGTATTGCGGTTGTAGCGAAATAGGAAACTATTGAAGCTAAAAGGAACTACATGCAGGTATGGCGTAGTGTTTGATACTAGATTCTCAACCAAACTTGAGGTAACTTTTTCTAAGTCTAGTTATATAACCTTACATTGACCTACAAATCACTGATATAACCTATAGCAATTATGATATGAAAAATATATGGTATCGCATTACCCGCCATGAAGCCTTGCTGATATGAGCATGAAAAAGTATTAGCTAAAGTGATAGGGACTCATTCCAAGGGTATTAATTAAAAAGTTTGTGCAGATTATATGCCAAACTTTTTCCCTCCAGAGATCTAAATCCAGGGTATTAACAAACTAATTAATTATTTGACTCTTTATTATCTTTTTTAGATAAAACATAAGCTGCAATAGCAAGAGTAATTCCAAGTGTTAATTTAAATATTTCTTCTATAGTCATATTAGAAGGCTTTGATTATTAAATTATAACAAAAAAAGTAAATTGAGTCATTTCTGAGACATTTAAAAGATATAATATTTCAATTTATACATTGAATTAGTTACTAACTACAAATTAGATAAAATAAATACCTTTATAATACAAACAAATATGGAACATAATTAATGCAAAAACTAACACTTGGTCAATTAGAACAACATTTATTTTCAGCAGCTGATATCTTAAGAGGTAAGATGGAAGCTAGCGAATTCAAAGAATATATTTTTGGTATGTTGTTTTTAAAAAGACTTTCAGATCAATTTGATGTAGAGTATTCAAAAGTAAAAGAAGCTTATAAAAAAGATGGACATGATGAAGATACAATCGAAATATTATTACAAAGCCATACATTTACTTTTAATATTCCTCAAGAAGCTAGATGGCAAAATCTAAGACATCTAAAGAAAAATATTGGTGAAAACCTAAATGTGGCTTTAAGTTCAATAGAAGATGCAAATTTATCTTCACTTGAAGATGTTTTAAAACATATTGACTTTAATAAAAAAGTTGGTAACTCTAAAATTTCAGATTCTAAACTACAACAACTAATTCAACACTTTGATAAAGTAAGACTAAGAGATGAAGATTTTGAGTTTCCTGATCTTTTAGGTGCTGCTTATGAGTATTTAATCAAATATTTTGCAGATAGTGCAGGTAAAAAAGCAGGAGAGTTCTATACTCCAGGTGGAGTTGTAACTTTACTAACAAAACTTCTTGACCCAAAACCTGGAATGAGTATATATGATCCAACAGTTGGTAGTGGTGGTATGCTTATTCAAGCAAAAGAGCATATAAAAGAGATATATAACTCAGATAACTTCTCTTTATATGGTCAAGATGCAATTGCAACTACTTGGGCAATGTGTAAAATGAATATGATTTTACATGGTATTGTAAATGCGGATATTAAAAATGAAGATACTTTAGAAAAACCACTTCATACAAAAGATGGACAACTAATACAATTTGATAGAGTACTAGCTAATCCTCCATTTTCTCAAAACTATAAGAAAGCTGATTTGACATACAAAGAAAGATTTTCTCACTTTATGCCTGAAGGTGGTAAAAAAGGTGATTATATGTTTGTTCAACATATGATTGCTTCACTTAAATCTGATGGTAAGATGGGTGTAGTTATGCCCCATGGAGTTTTATTTAGAGGAAGTGAAGAGGGTAAATTTAGAGAACATCTAATCAAAGAAAGAGAAATCCTAGAAGCTGTAATAGGACTTCCAAGTGGACTTTTCTATGGTACTGGAATACCTGCATCACTTCTAATAATTAATAAAGCTAAAAAAGATGACAAAATACTATTTATAAATGCAGATGCAGAATATAAAGAGAGTAAAAATCAAAATCTTTTAAGAGCTGAAGATATTGAAAAAATTAATTATGTTTACCAAAACAAAGTAGAACTAGATAAATACTCAAAGCTAGTTTCACTAGAAGAACTTGAAAAAGAAGATTTTAATCTAAATATTAGAAGATATGTCGATAACACTCCACCAAGTGAACCCCACGATGTAAAAGCTCATATAAATGGTGGTATTCCAAAAATAGAATGGAATAAAACACTTATGGATAGTTTTAAAATAGATTCAAGTTTAGTATTTGAAAATAAAGATGAAAACTATTTCAAGTTTTTAAATGAAGTAGAAGAAAAACAAAATATAAGAGAATTACTTGAAAATTCACAAGTATTTATTACAACTGATGAAGAAGTAAAATCAATAGTTTCTTCTTGGTATGATGAGTATCAAAAATTAATAGATGAAAAGTCTAGTGATATAGCAACACTTTATACAAGTGGCTATGAACTTGTAGAAGAATTTTTTAAAGAAAATATTGTCTTAAATAAGTTCAAAATAAGAGGTATATTTGCTTCATGGTGGGTAAATAATAAGTTTGTTATCAAGTCAATAAAAAATAGTGGATATGACTATAATCTTTTAAGTGACAATTTTATATCAAATAATCAAGAATTTATATCATCTCTTAGTGAAACTCAAAAAGAACTACATTCTAAACTATTAGATTTATTTAAAAAATTAAAATCTCAAAAAGAAGAGAATGAGAAAATTGTAACTAGAGAAAAAATAGAAGAGCAAAAAGAGAAGCTTTTTGAAGATATTGTAAATATAAAAGATTGGATAGTTCTAGAACTTAAAACAGATGCTTTAAATATAGTAAATAGATATCTAAGTGAGAAAAAACAAGCTATTATAAAATCAATTGAAAACCTATGGGATAAATATCAAGTAAGTTTAAAAGAAATAGAAAATCAAAGAGATGAAGCTACGAATGAAATCAAATCATTTTTAAGCGAGTTGGGTTATTTATGAGTGAAGTAATAAATGTTCCTGATGAATGGGAGATAGATAGTTTTAAATCATTGAAAATAAAGTTAATTGATGGAGATAGAGGTAGTAATTATCCTAAAGATGAAGATTTTTTTGATCAAGGGCATTGTATCTTTTTAAGTGCAAAAAATGTAACAAAAAATGGTTTTAAATTTGATCAATTACAATTTATTAATAAAGAAAAAGATGACAAACTTAGAAAAGGAAAACTTGAAAGAAATGATATTGTATTAACAACTAGAGGTACAGTTGGTAACATATCTTATTTTAATAAGTCAGTTAAATATAACCATATTAGAATTAATTCTGGAATGATTATATTAAGAAATGAAAATAAAACATTAGTTACCGATTATTTATATAAATTTTTAAACTCTAATATTTTTGATAATCAAATAGGAAATACTGTATTTGGTAGTGCTCAACCTCAATTAACAGTTAAAGAAATTGAAAAGTTTTTTATGTTTTTTCCAAAAGAAAAAAAAGAACAAGAAAAAATTGCCAAAATTCTTTCAACTTTAGATACAGCTATTGAATCAACTCAAAAACTTATTGATAAAGAAAAAAATATCAAAAAAGGTTTGATGAGTGATTTACTTCAAAATGGTATAGATAAAAATGGAAAAATAAGAACTCCTAAAACTCACAAATACAAAGATAGTGAATTAGGTCCTATTCCTGAAGAATGGGAAGTTGATGTTGTTGAAAATCATTCAAAAATTATAACAGGGAATAAAGATACTCAGGATAGATTAGACGATGGAGTTTACCCATTTTATGTACGTTCTCAAACTGTAGAGAGGATTAATTCTTACTCTTTTGATGGTGAAGCAGTTTTAACTGCTGGGGATGGTGTTGGTGTAGGAAAAGTCTTTCATCATGTAAATGAAAAATTTGATTTTCATCAAAGAGTTTATTGTATACATGAATTTAGTATGAAGTTAGATTCAAAATTCTTTTTTGAATATTTCAAAACCTATTTTATTGAACAAGTAAATAAATATTCTGCAAAAGGTTCAGTTGATTCTGTCAGATACGATATGATTGCTTTAATGAACATTCCTATGCCTAATATAGATGAACAAATAAAAATTGCAAAAATATTAAATATTCAAGATAAAAAAATAGAAAAAGAAGAAGAAAATTTAGCAAAGCTAAAAGAGCTTAAAAAAGCTCTTATGAGTGATTTATTAAGTGGAAAAGTGAGGGTTAAAGTGTGATAGTGATAGAATATAATTCTCTTAATTTAAGGTTATTAAATGTATTGTAATAGTTTAATTAGTGATACTGATGTCGAAAATATTTATAAAGATGGTAAAATAATTTCAAAAAATATTTCACATAGTTTTAGTTCTGTTGATTGTTCAACAAAAAAAATTTTAATAATAGTTTTTGATAAGCACAATATAAATATGCTACATAGACCTATAGAGAGACTATATTTTCAGAATAAACAATTATTTTCAGATTCTAGTAAATCAGGAAAAGTTGTAAAACATGAATATTTTATGTTAAAAGATGAATTTCAAGGGAAAAACATAGCTTCAAATGTCCATGTAAAAGAGTTAGAAACATATAAAATAAATGGATTTTTAGAAATTCAATTAGATGCAGCGTGGGACGGTTTAGTTGTATGGAAAAAGTTATTTTACAATTTTGCGACGGTAAGAGATGAAAATCTGATAAAAGTTGCTATTCAAAGATATTTAAGAGAAGTGAAGAATATGTCTCTAGAAGAGATAGATAAAGCTATAAAAAATAATCCTTTTTCTATCAATCCTAGTTATTTAAAAGATAGAACAAATCCAGATAATGATTTTAAGCATTGGGTATATAAAAATTGTAAAGGTATTGGTCTTGCAAAAATGTATAAGGAGGTTGCATAATGAGTATTGAAGTAAAAGTTTATTTAACAAATATTAAAACTGAAGATAACTTATGTTTTCATACGATTGTAAACTCAAAAGATGATTATGATTTATTTTTTGATCTTAATGAGACTTATGAATCAATAATGATTGATGCATTAAATGGTAAATTAGAACTAGAATATTTAGATATAGGAAATTATGAAAAACAAACTTTTGAAATGCTTGATAATGGATATGAAGATAATTTAAGAACTTTTGTTGATTTTCTACAGGATTTTTATGGATTAACAGTTTCTATTGAAAATACAAGTTTTTGTGAGCATTTTGGTGTAAGGTTAGTTGGAGCTGGGTTTAGAGGTAATCAAAATAGTCCTATGCTTGAAACTGCACAATTTAATGCTATGAATAGTATTCACGGAATAAAAACTCAATTATTTACTCCTATTAATAATCCTGAATATAGAAGTGATGATATTTATATTAAAAAAGCTCATGGAAGTTTAAAATTAATTTTAGAATCAACTAAAAGATATGAAGAACCTATTAATTTCATTCGTTCAATATATGATGATATAGAAAATGAAGAGATTAATCCTTTTAAATTTGATGATAAGGATCAACAATACAGATATCAATCTATAATAAAGAATTTAAATGATTTAAATAGTCAAAAAAGGTTAAAAGAATTTTTTATTATTATAGATGGTGTTGAGTTTGAAATTACAAAAAGAGCTTATTTAAAGCAACAAACAAAAAATATATATAATGAAAATATTGAAATAATTGGTATTTTTGAAGCATACAAACAAAGAACAAATTCATTTGAAATGTATTCTGATGGTATAGGTAAATTTTATTGTCATTTAGAAAATCTGTCAAGAACAAATTTTACTCAATTTGAAAATGTATTAAATTTATTAAAAGATCTAAATAGTTTTGATTCTAATAGAATTAAAGTATATGGAGAAAAAATAAAACCACAAACTATAAATGTTACGAATATAGAAGTATTGAGTTAGCTTTATAAAGTAATATAAATCTAGAAAAAGATATACTTTTTTCTAGAAAAATATTTTAAGGATATACTCTTGAATCTCTATGAAAAGGTATTTTATTTTATTGCAGGTCATGGAAGGGGTTGGTCTTTTTCATCAAGTGATTTGATACATAAGTTTACTAGACAAGAAATAGACAATACTTTATCAGATTTAGTTGAAAAAGGAAAGATAAGAAGAGTGTCTAGAGGTATTTATGACTATCCAAAATATAGTGAACTTCTAAAAACTAATCTTTCTCCTGATATAGAACAAGTAGCACATGCTTATGCTAGAAAATTTAACTGGCAAATTGAAGTTAGTGGTGATACAGCTTTAAATATTTTAGGACTATCAACTCAAATAGTTGGTAATTATATTTATCTATCAAATGGTCCATCAAAAAAATATGAAATACTAAATAAGATAAATATTCAGTTTAAAAAATCAGCATTAAAAAATATTGGATTTAAATATAAAGAGAGTTCTTTAATAGTTCAAGCTTTAAAAACTCTTGGAAAAGAAAATATTACAAATGAAACTATCTTAAAAATTCAAAAACAAATAGATGAAAAGATGTATGACAAAATATTAAAAGACACAAAAACATCAACAGATTGGATATATGAGATTATAAAAGAGATTTGCAGCAAAAAGAGTGATAATGAATAGAATAATTGAATTAAGTAATGAAGAAAGAGAACAACTTTTTAGTGAGTCTGCTGTTAGAACTGGTGCAACACCTGCAATTGTCGAAAAAGATTTTTGGGTTGTATGGGTACTTGATAAAATCTTTAAAGATGATAGATTAAATAAAATTTTGATGTTTAAAGGTGGTACTTCTTTATCTAAAGTATTTAATCTAATAGGAAGGTTTTCAGAAGACATTGATTTAATCCTTGATTGGAGAGAAGTTACAAAAGATGATCCTAAAGAAGATAAAGATAGTAAAAATAAACAAGTAAAATTTAATCAGCAAGTAAATGAAAATGCAATTATTTATATAAATGAAGTGCTATTACCTATAGTTCAAGATTTATTAAGTCCAACATGTACTTGTAAGATAGATGAAGAAAATCCTTTTAATATAAATATCTCATATCCTGCAACATTCAAAGATGGATATTTAAGAAATGAAATACTTCTTGAAATAGGACCTTTAGCTTCTTGGACGCCTTCAGATACTTTTGAAATATCTGCTTATGTAGTTGATTCTTTTCCAATACTATTTGAACAACATGTATGTAAGGTAAATGCAATACTAGCTAAAAGAACATTTTGGGAGAAAGCTACAATCTTACATCAAGAAGCAAATAGAAGTGAAGATAAAAAGCTTCCAATTAGATATTCAAGACACTATTATGATTTAGCAATGATGGCAAAATCATCTGTAAAAGATGAAGCATTATTAGATATTGATTTACTAAAACAAGTAGTCGATTTTAAACTAAAGTTTTATCCTGCAACTTGGGCAAAGTTTGAAGATGCAAAACCAGGAACTATAAAACTTACTCCATCAGATATTCATATCAAAGATTTAGAGAAAGATTATAAAGCTATGGAAAATATGATATTTGATAAGAAATTAACTTTTGAAGAGATATTAGAAACATTAAAAAATTTAGAGGATGAAATAAATTCATTAGGTAAATAAAGGACATCTATGAGTAGTTGGATTAGAGAAGCAGCTTTTGTTGAAAATAAGTTTTTAGAACAACTTGAAAGTTTAGGTTGGAATACATTAGTAATTGAAGATAATGATAATAAACATAGAACTTCTAAAGCACTTCTTGGAAGAGCAACTTTTAAAGATGTAATTTTAGAAGATGTTTTATCTCAAAAAATAAAAGATATTAATGGAACTTGGCTTAGAGATGAACAAATAAAAGAAGTTATTTCAACTCTTAAAAATATAAACCACTCAACACTCTTTGAAAATAACCTTGCTTCTACTGAACTACTACTTGAAAATACATCTGTAGATATAAATCATGAAACAGGAGTAAAATCTCCAACAGTAAAATATATAGATTTTGATGATATATCTAATAATCACTTTTTAGCAATATCACAATTTATGATTGATGGAGCACAAACTATTATCCCTGATATAACTCTATTTGTAAATGGTATTCCTTTAGTTGTAATAGAGTGTAAAGCACCAGATATAACAGATCCAATACATGAAGGTGTTAATCAATTAAAAAGGTATATGAATACAAGAGGTACTCAACAAAGTGAAGGTGCTTCAAAACTATTTAACACAAATGCATTTGTTGTAGTTAGTTGTAGAACACAAGCTAAAAGTGGAACAATTAGCTCAAATTTGGAACACTATCTGAGTTGGAAAGATCCATATCCAAAAAGTTTAGATGAATTTGGAAAAGATGAACAAGATATTTTAGTAGCAGGTATGCTTGATAAACAAAATCTACTTGAGATTATGAGAAATTTTATTATTGTTATGGGTAGTGGTAGAAAAAGAGTAAAAGTAGTTTGTAGATATCAACAATATAGAGCAGTTAAGAAAACTATAAAAAGGATACTTGAATCAGAAACTTTAGAAGATAGAAATGGTGTGATTTGGCATACACAAGGAAGTGGTAAATCTCTTACTATGGTATTTTTAGTTAGATATTCTAGAACTATAAAAGAACTACAAGATTATAAGATTTTATTTATAGTTGATAGAAGTGATTTGCAAGAGCAACTTGAAGAAACAGCAACTTTAATTGGTGAAGAAATACTTGTAGCATCAAATGGAAGTGATTTAAAGAAAAAACTATCCAATGACATTAGTAATATCAATATGACCATGATGCAAAAGTTTTCTGAAGGTGAATTTGAAAAAGCCAGTGATGGTATTGATACATCAAAAGTAATTGTACTTATTGATGAAGCACATAGGACACAGTACTCAAAATTTGGTTCAGCACTTAGACTAGCACTTCCTGATGCAGTGAAAATTGCTTTTACTGGTACTCCTGTATCTAAAACTGTAGGTTCTTTTGGAAGTTATATTGATACTTATAAAATAAAAGAAGCAGTAGAAGATGGTGCAACAGTTCCAATTATATATGAAGGAATGACTTCAAAAGATACTATAAAAAATAGAGGTGAATTTGATGGTAAGTTTGAAGATTTATTTGCAGATTTAACAAAAGAACAAATAGAGTTAATAAAAAAGAAATACGGAACAAAAGGGGATATTCTAGAAGCTCCTAAAAGAATAGAAGTTATTGCTAAAAATATGGTAGAACATTATATTCAAAATATTTTACCAAATGGCTATAAAGCACAAGTAGTAAGCTCTTCGAGAAAAGCTGCAATAGTTTATAATGAAGCTTTAAAAAAGGCATTAAAAGAGTATTATGAAGATTTAGAAGATAGTAATCCATATAAAAAATTGATAGGTAAATTAGATTCTACAGTCGTAATTTCTTCAAAACACAATGATAATGCTGATCAATTTCCAAAAGAATTTAGTACAAAATCTCATAAAGATAACTCAGTAGCAAGCTTTAAAAAGCCTTTATTTACTACTTCTCCTTTAGAATCTTCAACTGAAGATATATTTGATCCTTTAAAAACATCACAATTAGCATTTTTAGTTGTAAGTGATATGTTATTGACAGGTTTTGATGCACCTATTGAGCAAGTAATGTATTTAGATAAAAAGTTAACTGCTCATAATTTACTTCAAGCAATAGCTAGGGTAAATAGAACATATGAAGGTAAAACTAGAGGATTGATTGTAGATTATTATGGAGTAGGGGCTCATTTAAAAGAAGCACTTGCTAATTATGAAGATGCAGATGTAGAAGATGTTATGCAAGACTTTTCAAGTGAACTATCTCAGCTAGAACTTGCTCATAGAAAAGCAATACAGTTTTTTAGTGAAAATAAAATAGAAGAGATAAGTGAACAAACTATTGAAGATGCAGTTATATTATTAGCCGATGAAAAACTAAGAGCAGAGTTTAAAGTCTTATATAAAACATTTACAAAACTAATAGATTTTATTCTTCCTCATCCTATAAAAAGATATTTTTTAGATGATGCTAAAGTATTAGGACTTATTAAAAATGAGGCACATAGAAGATATAGAGATGAAGAATTGTACATTGAAGGAATTGGAGAAAAGGTTAAAAAACTTATAAATGAACACTTAGAAAGTGAAGGGATTGAAACAAAAGTTAGACCTATATCAATATTTGATGAAGAGTTTGAAAAAGCGTTGAATGGAAGACCAAATAAAGCAGTTGCTTCTGAAATGGAACATGCTTTGAGATATACAATTAGAATTAATTTAGAGAAAGACCCAATACATTACAAATCATTAGCTGAGAAGTTAGAAAAGATTATTGCAGAGCATAAAGGTGAATGGGATAAGCTAGTTGAAAAATTGTCTAAATTTAAAGAAGATATGAAAGATGGTAGAGAAGTTCTTGCTGTATTTAAAGAAATGAAATGTAATGTTTGTATGGCTTATAATGATATGTTTGAAAGTTTCTATAATGAGGATGAATTGACTGCTGAGATTAAAATTATAATCATAGAATTAGTAATTGAAAGTGTACAAGCAACTTCAAGAGAAATTCAAAGAGTTGACTTTTGGGGATCAACAGGAGAAAATGCTAGACACAATTTAGAAAATCAATTAGTAAGAATGATAGCTACAACTAAGCAAAGTAATTTGATAAAAAATATGTCATCAATTAAAGAGCAATTTATGAGTATATCAAAAGAAAATCAAAAGGCTTTAGAGGAGTTAAATATTGCTAATTGATTATGAATTAATAAGATCAGATAGAAAAAGTATAACAATTACAATAGATAGAGATAGTAAAGTAATAGTTAATGCTCCAGAGAATTTAAATGAAGAAGAAATAGAAAAATATATTTATAAAAAAAGATTATGGATTTGGGAAAAATTGGCTATTAAAAAATCAGCTAATGAAGATATCTTTGAAAAGAAGTTTGTATCAGGTGAAAGTTTTAGTTATTTAGGACGAAATTATAGGTTGCAAATTATTGAAGAGAATGATGATTTGAAGCTTAAAAGTGGTTGGTTTATTTTAGGAAAAAGAAAACAATCTAAAGCAAAAGAGATATTTAAAGATTGGTATTCAATTCATTTAAAGAATAAAATAGAAGAACGGTTAGAGCTAATTTGTAATGAAAAAAGAATTGAAAAACCAACTTTTAGGATTATGGAATTAGGTTTTAGGTGGGGGTCTTGTACAAAAGAGGGTAGTTTAAATTTTAATTGGAAAATTGCTATGGCTCCATTAAGTATAATAGATTATGTAATAGTTCATGAAATAGTTCACTTAAAAGAACATACTCATAATGAAAAGTTTTGGAAAGAATTATCAAAACTTATGCCAAATTATCTGGAAAAAAAAGAGTGGCTTAGATTAAATGGTCATAAATTGGATATTTAAAATAAAATGCAATTAGATTTTAACTCAATATTTTGGAAAACATGGGGCGTAAATCATAGAGTTTATACCTTTGAAGATGTTTATCGTATCAAAAACAAAGACACAAATAAAGAAAAAAAGAAATTCTTTAAATTTAAAAATTCTCAAAATATGAGGGATGATGATTTTATAGAGTTATTATATAAAGAGGCAAATATATTTTATCTTTTATTTGATAACTTGTTTTATAAAGTTGAAAATGATATTAGTTTAGAGTTTATTAAAGAGTTAAACAATATTACATTTACCTATAGATTTTTAGATATATTTGAAATACAAAATATTGAAAAGACAGTGAATATATTTTCTTTTCAGATTGCATATATTTTAGAAAATATTAGTAAATTAGGTATTAATATTTCACTTTTCGAAGAGTCTTTAAAAACAAATAGTTTTAAACCATATATTCTTAATTATGGAAAAATATCTAATAAAAATCAAAATGGTATTGCACATGATTTACATACTACATTTTATAATCTAAGTGAAGTGATGTCAGCAAACTATCATTCTGATATGAAAGATATTGATCAGACTAAAGTTTTTGTAAATAATTTAATAAAATGGAATAAAGGTAGTCTTCCTGAGTTTTTTAAAATTATAGTCATGAATGTAGTTTTTTTCTCAAAAAAGCAAAAATATGAGCAAAGATCACAATTAATCTTAATGTTAATTTTAAGAGCATTATTGCATATAAAAAGAGAATTTAATATTGATGAAGAAATTGAAGATCAATTTTTAGAAAAATTAGAGAATTTTAGAAAAATCATTAAAGAAAAAATAGATAATAAAGACTTTGAAAAATTAAATAAGTTTAAACTAAAGTATTGTATAGATTTTAAAAAAGTACTTTCTGAACAAAATAATAGTGATAGTTTTGATTTAAATATTTTGTTTAAATACACTGTACCATTTTTCTCAGATATTGACAAAGTTAATATTGAAGATGATTTATTAAATAAGATGATTAAGTATTTTAAAAAATACAAAGTGGCACTGCTAGAATGACTTTGACCTTGAAATATGATTTATAATTCTTTTACATTAATTAAAAAGGAAAGAAAATGTCAAAATCAAATACAAGACCATTTAATGGACCAAGTACTAAACCAAATATACCTTCAGGAAAGGGCAGGGGGAATAATCCTCCTAAAAGATAAATACTCTAACGGAAAACATCTGTTTTCCGATACCCTCTACCAAAATCTAAAAATCTTTAAAAAACCACCAAATAAATATACGAAAAACTATATCGGATTATGATATAATACGAAAACATTAATTAAAAGGTTTTCCGTATGCTTATTGGATATACAAGAGTTTCAACTGATGATCAAAATCTAAATCTTCAAAAAGATGCATTAAAAAAATATGGTGTTGATGAAAGAAATATTTTTAGTGATAAAACATCTGGTTCTAAAGATAAAAGAGTTGGCCTTGATGAAACCTTAGAATTTTTAAAAGAGGGTGATACTTTAGTTGTTTGGAAATTAGATAGATTAGGAAGAAGTCTGGCTCATTTAATAAATGTAATTTCATCTTTAAAACAAAGAAATATCTCTTTTGTATCTATAACAGAAGGTATGGATACAACAACAGCTTCAGGTGAACTGTTTTTTCATATATTTGGAGCATTAGCACAATTTGAAAGATCTTTAATTCAAGAAAGAGTAAAAGCTGGATTAGAATCAGCTAAAAAAAGAGGAAAAATTGGCGGAAGGCCAAGAGCAATTAGTGATGAAAAATTAGAAATAATAAAAAAAGCTTTAGATGATGGAATGAGTAAAGCTGCTGCTTGCAGAACCTTTAATGTTAAAAGAAGTACTTTGATTGATAGTTTGAATAGAGAATAATTTGTATAAAATTAGATTAAACTTAATAATCCTAAAACCACCCAAGTAAAAACTTCCTAACTTTGGGATTATCTCCATTTTCAAATATAAAATGTAAACCAAATCCAAGAGTTAATATAAATAAAGCTACTGCATAATCAACTATACTATTTGAATAAAACATTAAATATAATGGTGTAACTATGTAAAGTAAAAATAAGAATGTATATGTAACTTTTTTGTATCTATCAAACATCTTATTTTTCCTTTAACTTTTCCATTGCATTAAATACCTCATTTATTAAATAATCATATTTTCTTGATTTGTCATAATGCTCTAAAAATGGTCCTACCCACTTTGGAACTGGTATTATCTTCCCATTCATGTTAAATCCCCAATTGTTAATTGTAGAATAGGGTGTATCTGATATACTTGAAAAATCCCTCTGTGATAAACCTAATTTTTTTAAACTTGCATTAAACTCTTCTTTTGTCATAAAAACTCTCTTTTTTTCTGTATTAAATGAATTATATCATATTAATTTTTATATGAAATATTTAAAAATCAGTAAAAATATCTATAATAGACTAATATAGATATTAATTAATCTATTATAGATAAAAATATCTTGACAAATGATTCTTATTTAGATTATAATATATCTATAAATATCTATTATGGATATTAAATAAAAAGAAAGGAATCAAATGGAAAATGAAAAAAGAAGAATCAAATATTTTATTGTAAATACTAAAGTTCAAATGGAGTTTTTTATTATATGTATAATAGCTCTTCTTCCAATTGTTCTTTTATATTTTCATCTTAACTTTAGAAATGAATTAATAAATGATTTTAATAACAATAAAATTTTAACTTGTAAAACTAGAGAATTAATACTTGATGTTTCAAAGGAAGATAATTATGTTCTTGATGATTATTATATTGTAAAAGGTGAAACAAAAATTTCCATCTCAAAATGTGAAGTAAAGGAGGGTGATTAAAATGATACCAAAAGATTTTATATATAAATGTATGTTTGTGTTTTTATATGATTTTACAAAGGGATTTAAAAGTTTGCTATTTATACTATTGCTATATATATTTTTACTAATTTATTTTTCAATAAATGATACATATGTCATTATCTCTTTTGTAATAATTTATATGATTTTATTTATTAGAGGATTTGATGTAAATAAAACACTAAATAAAGAGTTTAAAAGATATAAAAAATACCTAAGATTAAAAAGAATAAGGAAACACCATGGAAAAGATAAATGAAGAGTGTAAAAAAGAGAAAGAAAAGTTCTTTTCAATATTAAAAAGAGTCATTTTTACATTAACTATTATCTTAATATTTTTACTACTTATTAAATATCAAAGAGATAATGAACAAAAAATTATTGATGCATTTAATGATAATAAAGAATTAATTTGTAAATCTTCTATTGTTTCATTATCAAAGGGATATAAATTTGAAAAAAATAGTGAAGATTTAATTAGTAATGGTGTAGATATATTTAATATTAAAAGATGTACGTTAAGATATGAGGATTAAAATATGTGTAATTTTTATAAAACTATGAATAAACTATTTTTAGAATTAGCTAGATTTACTTTTTTAAGTGGGAGTGTTAGAAATTTTGTGTCAGTCTGATAGAATTTATTCTAAAGGATTGAACAATGAATCAAACACTTGATTTAACAGATGCACTTAATCAGATTAAAGCTGGTGCAAAAATAGATGGTAAGGATGGAGTTTTAGCTCCACTTATCAAACAACTAACCGAAGCTGCATTACAAGCAGAACTTGAATCTCATCTTACAACAGAGATAAATAAAAATCGTAAAAATGGTAAATCTACTAAAACTATGAAAAGTAGTGTTGGAGAATTTGAACTTGAAATTCCAAGAGATAGGAACGGTTCTTATGAACCACAAATAGTTAAAAAACATCAAACCCATATATCAGACCATATTGAGGAAAAGATTTTATCTTTATATGCTCTTGGTAATAGCTACTCTCAAATATCTGAACATATTCAAGAGTTATATGGTATTGAGTTTTCTAAAGCAACAATAAGTGCTGTTACAGACAAAATTATACCATTACTCAAAGAGTGGCAACAAAGACCGTTAGAATCAATCTATCCATTTGTATGGCTTGATGCAATACATTATAAAATAAAAGAGAATGGCAAATATATTTCAAAAGCTGTCTACACTATTTTAGGAGTAGGACTAAACGGTAAAAAAGAGATACTTGGACTTTATTTATCTGAAAATGAAGGAGCAAATTTTTGGCTACAAGTTTTAACTGATTTAAATAATCGAGGTGTACAAGATATACTTATTGCTTCAGTTGATGGTTTAAAAGGCTTTCCTGAAGCTATAAATGCAATATTTCCAAATACTGAAGTTCAATTGTGTATCGTACATCAAATTAGAAATTCAATACGCTATGTAGCTTCTAAAAACCAAAAAGAGTTTATGAAAGATTTGAAGCTTATCTATCAAGCTATCTCCAAAGAAGCTGCTGAAATGGAACTTGACAATCTTGAGTCTAAGTGGGGTAAAAAATATCCTATGGAGTGGTAACATAAATTCAGACAAAGAATTTTAGAGATTCTGCGTTAAAATAAAAAATGAATAAGGGTTACCATGAGAAAATATAGTCAAGAGTTTAAAGACTCAACAGTACAATTAATTATTAACAATAATGAAAATGTAAAAGATATAGCAAAAGATTTAGATTTAAATCCAAAAACATTATATGCATGGGTTACTGCATATAAAAAAGAACATAATATTCCAATGAGGAATATTGAAATAAAAAGTACACTCAAAGAGAGTGAAGCTGAAGAGCTTAAACGCTTACGTAAAGAGAATAAGATTTTAAAGCAAGAAAGGGATATATTAAAAAAAGCAACAGCATACTTCGCAAAAGAAACTCTATAAAGTATGCCTGGATACAAAAACATACAAAGAGTTTCAATATCAATAAAATGTGTAAAATTCTAAAAGTAAATAGAGCTTCATATTATCATTGGGTAAAAGCTGGTTGTATTGTAAAAAAAGTAGATATTCAACTTAATGAACTTGTAAAATCTATATTTGTTTTTGGTAGAAATAATTATGGCAGTAGAAGAATTCAAGATAAACTAAAAGAACTCTATGGGCTTATTGTATCAAGAAGACGTATTTCTACTATTATGAAAGATTTGAATCTAAAAGTGAATATTAAAAGAAGATATAAAAATACTACAGATTCAAATCATAATCTACCAATAGCACCAAATATTTTAAATAGAGATTTTTATGCTTCAAATCCTAATGAGAAATATGTTGGTGATATTACTTATATTCCTACTGGAGAGGGATGGTTGTATCTTGCAACTGTAATTGATTTATATTCAAGAAAAGTTGTTGGATGGTCTATTGATGATAGTATGAAAGTATCACTTGTAAATGATGCTTTAGATATGGCAATTAAACATAGAAATCCACCTAAAGGACTTATTTGGCATACAGATCGAGGAAGTCAATATGCTTCTTATAGTCATAAAGATTTATTGCAAAAATATGGAATAATTCAAAGTATGAGTAGGAAAGGAAATTGTTGGGATAATGCAGTAGCAGAGAGTTTTTTTAAATCATTAAAAAATGAGTTAATTTATCAGAAATATTTCTATACTAAAAAACAAGCAAAACAAGAGATTTTTGAGTATATTGAGTTTTATTATAATAGAACAAGATCACATAGTTATCTTGGAAATTTATCACCTGTTAGATTTGAAGAAATCAATTTGATGTTACAAAATGAAATAGCTGCATAGAATTATAAAAAAAGTGTCTTATTTTAAGTTACCACTCCACATAGGATATAATAATATTAAAATAAATTTGTTATAAATTAATAATCAAAACTAAAGGTCTTATTTTGAATGTACATAAAAAAATATTAACATCAATGCTTCTTATATCTTCACTATTTATTCTTTCAGGATGTAATGATAAAAAAGAAGAACAAAAAGTCGAAGTAAAAAAAGAGATCCCAAAAGCGCAAGTTCAAGTTCATACTATAAAAAAAGAGACTTACCCTATTTGGGTAGATTTTTCTGGAAAAACAGAAGCTAAAAATAGTGTTTTTGTAACAGCTAAAGTTGCAGGGGAATTAAAAGAGATATATTTCAAAGCAGGAGAAACAGTAAAAAAAGGTCAAAAACTATTTAAAATAGATGATAGAGCATATCAAACTGTTTTATCTCAAAAAAGAGCCTCTTTACAAAAAGATAGAGCAAGTTTAAATCTTGCCATTGCAAATGTAAAAAGATACAAACCTTTAGTAGAAAAAGGTTTAGCTCCAAGAGAAAAACTTGATGAACTAATTGCTAATCAAAGACAATTACAAGCTGTAGTAAATGCTGACCAAGCTTCTATACAAGAGACTCAGATAGATGTAGATGATACAGTTATTAAAGCCTCTATTTCAGGAAAGGTTGGGAAGTCTTTAATCGATATTGGAAATAATGTGAGTACATCTGATAAACTAGTACATATTACACAATCAAATGATTTATATGTAAACTTCAATCTAAGTAGCAAAGAGGTATTTTTATTAAATCAGTATAAGTCAGAAAAATATCCAAAAGTAATTGTTCTTCCAGAAGATATAGATAATATTGAATTAGGTCTAAAAGGAAAAGTTGATTTTATTGATAGTGTTACTGATGAAAAGACTGGAACAGTGGCAATAAGAGCAACAGTAAACAATGAAAAAGAGCTACTATTCCCAGGAACTTTTGTAAATATCAAACTATTTGTAACTGATAAGATTCCAGTAATTGCAGTTCATCCAAATAATCTATCACAAAATCAGTTAGGATTTTTTGTATATGCTGTAGATGAAAACAACAAAGTTCAAAAAAGACAAGTTGAAGTTGAATATAGTAATAAAGATTTAGCAATTATAAAATCAGGACTAAATGCTGGTGATAAAGTTATCACAAGTGCAACAAATAGACTTCAAGAAAACCAAGAAGTTGTAGCTTCTGAAGTTGCAAACCCAATTAAAAAATAGGTAATAAAATGTTTTCAATATTTTTTATAAACCGTCCAATATTTGCAAAAGTGATTTCACTTTTTATAATCATCGTTGGACTTATTTCACTAAACCTACTTCCAGTAGCTCAATTTCCAGAAATCACACCTCCTAGTATCTCTGTTAGTGCAAACTATACAGGTGGTAGTGCAAGTGCTGTTGAGACAAGTGTAACTAAACCAATAGAAGAGCAGCTAAATGGTATTGAGGGTATGATTTATATGGACTCAAACTCCTCTTCTGATGGTAGTTCAAATATAAATCTATATTTTAAATCAGGATATGATTTAAACACAGCTGCAATTGATGTACAAAATAGAGTTGCTTTAGCTACACCATTTTTACCAGAGTCAGTAAAAACAAATGGTGTTACAACAAAGAAAAAATCAACATCAATGGTGCAGATTTTATCACTAAAATCAGACAATCCAGAACACGATGCCCTATTTTTATCTAACTTTGCAAGTATAAATATAGTTGAAGAGTTAAAAAGAATAGATGGAATTGGTGATGTTCAAAACCTAGGTGAGAAAAAATACTCTATGAGAATTTGGATAAATCCAAATAAACTATCAAACTTGAGTCTTACAGTAAATGATGTAACAACAGCAATTAGAAACCAAAACCTACAAGCAGCCTTAGGAAGTATTGGAGCTTCTCCAAATGCTAGTACAAATAAATTTCAATATACTCTTACATCTAAAACTAGACTTTCATCAACCAAAGAGTTTGAAGATATTATTGTAAAAGAGATTGAAAATAGAAGAGTAAGACTAAAAGATGTAGCACGTGTAGAACTTGGAGCAGAAGTTTATGGATGGGGAGCAAATGTAAATAATAAAGAAACAGCTCTTCTTGGAATCTATCAACAACCAGGAGCAAATGCTTTAGCAGTAGCCGAACGTATTCAACAAAAGCTAGAACAACTAAAACCTAGACTTCCACAAGGTGTAAGTGTAGAGGCAACATACGATACAACAAAATTCGTTGAAGTATCTATCAAAGAAGTTGTTGTAACACTATTTCAAGCTTTAGCCTTAGTTCTTTTCGTAGTGTACTTTTTCTTACAATCATTTAGAACAACTATTATTCCAGCAGTTGCAATTCCTGTTTCACTTATAGGTACTTTTGCACTTCTAATGGCTATGAACTTTTCAATAAATACATTAACACTATTCGGTCTAATTTTAGCTATTGGTATTGTTGTTGATGATGCTATTATTGTTGTTGAAAATGTTGAAACAAACTTAGCTAAAAATCCAGAGCTTACTTTGAAAGAGGCAACAACCTTAGCTATGAAAGAGGTTTTTGCACCAGTTATTTCTACAACACTTGTGCTTTTAGCAGTATTTATTCCAGTGACTTTTATTCCTGGAATTTCAGGGGCTTTATATCAACAGTTTGCAACAACTATTGCCTTTGCAGTTATAATCTCATCAATAAATGCTTTAACACTTTCACCTGCGCTTTGTGCAACTATTTTAAAAAAGAAAAAAGTTGAAGAAAAAAAGAACTTCATTTTTGAAGGCTTTGATAAAGGTTTAGAAAAGTTTAAAAATGTCTATAAAGTAATCTTAGAGAAAATCATCAAATTTTGGTATGTCGCAATTTTAATATATGGACTACTTTTAGGAGGAACTTTTTTTGCTTTTAAAGTTTTACCAACTGGATTTATTCCAGATGAAGACCAAGGAACACTTGTATCATCTATTTCATTAGAAGCTGGAACAACACTAAATATTACAAGTGAAGCTACAAGAAAAGCAACAGAAATTATTCTAAATACAAAAGGTGTAAAAGATGTTTTAAGTGTACCTGGATTTAGTATTATGACAGGAGCTATTGACTCATCATCTGCAACTGTTTTTATCGTACTTGAAGATTGGGAACAAAGAACAACAGTTGAAACCTCAATAAAAACTATTATGAATAATATCATGGCTACTGCAAAACAAAAAATAGATAATGCCAATGTTAGAGTATTTAATATGCCATCAATTCCAGGGCTTTCAGCAGTTGGTGGTTTTGATATGAAACTTCAAAACCTACAAGGTATGCCAATCAATGAGTTTGAAAAAATAGCCCAAGAGTTTATAGGAAAAGTAAATCAAGAAAAATCAATTATGTATGCATACTCTACTTTTAATGCAAACTATCCACAGTTTCACATTGATGTAAATAGAGATAAAATCTCATCACTTGGTTTAAAACTTGATGATGTGTTTGGAGTACTTCAAGCAAATCTTGGTTCACTTTATGTAAATGATTTTAATAAATTTGGAAAAACATACAAAGTATTTGTTCAAGCAGATCAAAAATTTAGAGAACAAAAAGCAAATATCAGTAACTTTTTTGTTAAAAATACTGATGGAGAAATGATCCCATTAAGTACAGTTGTAAAGATTTCACAAGTTACAGGACCAAATACAATTACTCACTACAATGGATATCAAAGTATTGCAATAAATGGACTTCATAACCTAAAAGATGGCTATAGTTCTGGTGATGCTTTAGAAACTTTAGAAGAAGTTGCAAAAACACTTCCAAGTTCAGTTGGATATGAATTTGCAGGAATGTCTCTACAAGAAAAAGAAGCAGGAAATGCAGCAATTTATATCTTTGCACTTTCACTTCTTATGGTATTTTTATTCCTTGCAGCTCAATATGAGTCTTGGATGATGCCACTAATGATTATGCTACCTATTCCAGCAGTTATGTTTGGAGCATTGGGTGCAAATATGATGGCTGGGCTTTTAAACGATACCTATACACAAATAGGACTTGTTCTTCTAATAGGAATGTCCTCTAAAAATGCCATTCTAATTATAGAGTTTGCAAAAGAGCTTAGAGAAAAAGGTGAGAGTATAGTTGACTCAGCAATAAAAGCTGCAACAATGAGACTAAGAGCTATTTTAATGACTATTTTCTCATTTTTACTTGGAATTTTACCACTAGTTGTAGCAACTGGTGCAGGAGCTGCATCAAGACAATCACTAGGTACTGCTGTATTTGGTGGTATGATTATGTCAACAATTTTAACACTTCTTTTAACACCTGTACTTTTTGTAATACTTCAAAAGTTAAGAGAAGGGAAAGATAAAGAACAAAAGGAAATTTCAAATGCTTAATAAAATAAAACTATTATCAACTATTTGTATACTTTTATTATCAACAAATATAAATGCAAAGATAATTTCACTTGAAGAGTTAATAGAGATTGCTGTTGAAAACAACAGTAATATCAAGATAAGTAAATATGCAAAAGAGAAGCAAAAAGCTTCATATAAACTTGCTAAAACTGATTATCTTCCAAAAGTGACTCTAAATGGAGAACTTGCAAGCTATGATATAAGAAGTGCTGGAACAAAACTTAATGACAATAGTGTTACGGGATATACACTTAGTGCAAGTCAACTACTCTATGATTTTGGACGAACTTCAAATCAAATTGAATCAGCTAAAAAAAGTCTAGAAGCATCAAGTTTTGAGACTATAGAAAATATCTCATCTACTGTATTAAATACAAAAAAAGCATACTACAATATTTTGAATAACTACCAACAAATAAGTCTTGCAAAAGAATCAATCAAAATTGATGAACTGCACTTAGAACAAGCAGATAACTATTTTAATGCAGGGGTTAGAACTTTAATAGATGTAACAGATGCAAAACTTCAACTATCAAACTCTAAACTATCACTAGTACAATCAGAATATAGTCTAAAAAATGCAAAAACAAATCTGATTTCAATACTTGGAGTTCAAAATAGTGATGAAATAGAGATAAAAGAAGATGCAGAGATAAAAACAGCACTAAAAGGTTTTGAAAGAAATAATCTAAACCTAGAGGAGCTACTTAAAACTGGACTTGAAAATAGAGCTGAAATAAAAGTGTTTGAAAAACAAATTGAAGCTTCTAAACTTCAGCTAGATAATACAAAAAAGGAGTACTACCCTACTTTAGACCTTCAAGCAACACATAGTGATAAAAACTCTGATGAAATTGCAAATATTGACACACAACAAACGACAGCTGGAGTATATTTAAAATGGAATCTATATACAGGAAACTCAACTGAACATAATAAAAAAATAGCTCTTGTAGATTTAAGTAGCCTAAAACAACAACTCGTGCAACAAAAACTTCAAATAAAAGAGGATATTACAAATGCATATCTTCAAGTAAAAGAGAATGAAGAAAATATTAGAATTGGAGTTTTAAACTTAAAACTATCAGCAGATAAGTTAGATTTAGCTAACCAAAGATATAAAGCAGGATTAAATGACCTTATTGAAGTAAGTGATTCAAAACTAGCTTACACACAGGCAAAAAGTCAATTAATCAACTCTTACTATAATTACTTAAACTCAAAAGCAACACTTGATTATGCAATTGGTGTGATTTACTAAAAACCTCACACCAATCCAACACTATATTTTTTTAATATCCTTTTATAGAAAACAAAAGGATATTAAAATGAAAACTACAACTCTTCTAACTCTACTTATATCACTCTTTATTTTCACAGGTTGTGCAAATAAAATTGAACTAAAACCTAATAATGTAGTAAATGACATCTCAAAACTAAAACAATCAGAAAGTGATGAGAATAGCTACTATTACATAAAAAAAGATGTAAACTTTTCAAAATACAATAAAATAAAAGTTCCTAAAATAAATGTATACATGGCAAAAGATAAAGAAGGTGTTCAAAAGATTGTAGATGATGCATCAAACTACTTTACTGACAATAAAAACAATATAGCAAATAAAAAACTTCTAAATGATATATCTACTTACTTTACAACAAATCTAGAAAAGAATTTACAAGAAGTTGTAAAAAATAGAAGAATTAGAAAAAATACACTAGTATTTCAAGCTTCAATTATATCCCTTGATGTTTCATATGATAACTTAGAATTCTATCAATACCTTCCATATGGACTAGCATTTACAGCAATCAAAAGAAGTACTGGAATAGAGGATAAAAAGTTAAGAGTGGGCTTTGCATTAAAAGTTTTTGATGAGAAAACAAAAGAGACTCTTATTACAGTTGTCAAACATGATATTTCAGACAGTAATGTTTCAAACTCAAAAGATTTGAAAATTGATGATTTAAAACCAGTTTTAGATAAATGGATAAAAAGATATAGTTCAAAAATGGAACAACTAAAAAAAACTAACTATAAAATATAAATTTATGTTTTCATTGGAATTATTTTATAATTTCAAAATTTTCAATCTATTAATATAAAATAGTAGAAAAAATACATTATTAAAGTCAGTCCCACAAACTGTAGTTTTTGGCGCAAATTAGGATTAGTAAGATTAAATATGCTAAAATTCTAAGAACTATCAGTTACTGACACAAAACTCTGAACAGTCTCTAAAACAATTACATGGAGATATTAGTGCAAGGAATATAGAGTATGAATTTAGAGGTAATAATTATAAAGGAGCTTTATTTACTATAAAGCTATAGATTTTTAATTAATAATTACCTTATTTCTACCATTTCTTTTTGCCTCATAAAGAGCTAAATCAGCTCTTTTTATACTATCTTTAATGTCTTCATTTTTTCTATAAAAACTTCCACCTATACTAACAGTTAATTTATCAACTACTTCAAAATGATGGTTTTCAATTAATTTTCTAAGATGATTAAGTATTTTATAAAAATCATTTTGAGATGAGACTTCAACTAGATATAAAAACTCTTCTCCACCCCATCTGATAAATAAATCTTCTTCTCTTGAGAATTTTTTAATTTCAGATACAAATTCAATTAAAACATTATCCCCTATATCATGACCAAAGTTATCATTAATATTTTTGAAAAAATCAATATCAAAAATAGCAATTGCAAGAAGTTTGTCTTTTTTTCTTGCATTATTAATGACATTTTCATAGTTTAAATCAAAGAACTCTCTATTATGAGCATTTGTTAGTTTATCTCGGATATTTTTCTCTTCAAGTATTAATTGTTCATGTATTGTTTCACTAATGTCATTAAAACTAACTATATATATGTTATTTTCAAACTTATTTGCTGTTACATTAAAAATAATCTCTTTAGAGTCTTTATTTAAAACTTTAACAATTCTTTTTTGATTTTTTAGTGATCTTATCTCTTCAATCCACATATCTTTTTTATGAATTTTTCCTAGATGAAAGTACCTATCATCTTCTATAAAAAAATCACAAATACAATTATATTTTTCTTTAAAATCTTCTAGATTTTTAAATCTAAAAAATCTAAAAAAACTTTTATTTGCAAAAATCAACTCTTTTCCATCTGATAAAATTACTATATTTTCTTGTAAATCAATAAATTTATGTAGTTTATTATATGCCTCTTTTTGTGAAGTTATATCACTAATTATTCCTTCTAGATAAAGGTTATTATTTTCATTTATTATTTCATAAGTATCATTTACCCATATAATTTGATTGTTTTTTGTAATTATTCTATACTCTACTGTTCCAGTTTTTTTATTTTCTTTTATATCTTTTTTAATCTTTTCTATTAATTTAGGAATATCATTTTTATGAATAATAGACTTGAAAGACAAAACTCTATTAAACATCAACTCATCTGCTTTATATCCTGTTATACTTTTAATAGAATCATTAATGTAAAGCATAGTATAGTTTTCATCATTTTCACAACGATAAATTACATCTGGAATATGATTAACTAAAGACTCAAATTGTTCTTTAGCTTTCTCAATCTCTGCTTGATATGTTTTTAACTCAGTTATATCATGTATTGTTCCTAATGATTGTATTACATTTCCCTCTTTATCTAAAGTATGGTGTATATCAATTTCTACATATTTTAATTTATTACTTCCTGTTAAGATTCTATATTCTAAGTGACATGAATCTTTATTTTCAATAGATTGATTAAATTTAGAGTTTACTTTTTTTACATCATCTTTATGAACATAATTTAAAAAATCTTCATACTTAAATTCAACTTTTTCTTTATTTAATTCATAAATTTGATAAACTTCATCACTACAAACTAACTTATTTTTAATCAAATCTAATTCCCAATATCCTAAATGTCCTATTTTTTGAACCTCTTCTAAAATTTCATCATGGTGTTTTAGTGTCTGTTTTTCTGTATCTAATCTATATAAAACAATAGTTATTACCATAGTTAAAAGGATTAAAATAAATAAAAATATGTAATATTGGTTTTGGTAATCTAAGAAATCATTTTGTTCATTTGAAACTATAATAAATCCAACAGTATCATTTGTAACAGCATTTTTTATTGGAAAAAAAGTTGTTATATAAAAATTTTGACCTATTTGACTAAAAAAATTAAATGTACTATTTTTTGCCAAATCATCACTAATATTATTATCTTTATTGTAGTTTAAAACCAACTGTTCTATAAGTGCACTTCCACCTTTTGATATTGATATTTCATGATAAAAATTAGGTGTTGATAGACATCTTTTATAATTCTTCTTTTCATTATCAAATACTTTTTTATCTACTACATCTTTTTTTATTATAAAATCAACATCATTTCTCATCTCTCTTCTAAATTCATTTATAATACTTTCCATAGAAACTGATGTCTCGACACTTCCTATATGATTACCATCAAAACTTAAGGGGTAAACAAATCTATAACCATTAAATATTCTTCCTTCTTCAAATCCATGGATTTTTTTATGATATTTATTTACATATTCAACTGTAGATCTAATATTAGTTAAATTATCACCAAATTTTTTTGGTCTGTGAAATCTTAAAAAACTTTCATTATTTTTTAAATGAAAATGAAGTTGTTTTAATTTAAAACTACTCATATTAGTATACATATCTATAAATTCATTATAAAGTTCATTTCTGATGAGATTTTTTTCATCAGTACTTACTTCATTGATGTTTTTTAACAAATTTTTTACTTTTTGTGTATTAATCTTATTAAAATAAATTATATCGGAGTGAACTTTGAAAGCTTCAATAACAGTATTATAAGTAACTTCAATAAGTTCTTTTTCTGCTAATAGATGATCTTTTTTTCTATTTTCAATTAAAGAGATTATTAAATAGCTAAAAATTGAAATAACCAAAATGGCTGTAAATATATAGGCAAATTTCTTTTTCATACTTTTTTCATTTCATTATATAATAATGTATATAATTCAGTGCTTACAAAAGTTTTTTAGGTTGTTTTCTGTACTCTGCTGAAGAAAGTATTTTAACAAATTTTTCTAGTATTATAGACATTCAAATCAGTATAAAAAATAATAGTTTAGGAATATAACGCTTTAATTGCATAAAATGAAACTCTTTTTATATTAATTAAGTGTTTTTTAATAATTCTTTGTCTATAATTCCAATCCTTTAAAAATCAATATGACTTTTAAAGTAAGCGGGAGTAGCTCAGTTGGCTAGAGCTTCTGCCTTCCAAGCAGATTGTCGCGAGTTCGAGTCTCGTCTCCCGCTCCATTGTTATTTTTAAACCGCGGAATAGAGCAGCCAGGTAGCTCGTCGGGCTCATAACCCGAAGGTCGATGGTTCAAATCCATCTTCCGCAACCAAATTAGTCAGAATGTCAAGGTAGCTCAGCTGGCTAGAGCGCTGGTCTCATAAGCCGGAGGTCGAGAGTTCAAGTCTCTCTCTTGACACCACTTATTCACGATGTGAATAACTTTTTTATAATGGATGCTGATGTAGCTCAGTTGGCTAGAGCAGCTGATTTGTAATCAGCAGGTCGGGGGTTCGACTCCCTTCATCAGCTCCACTTTTTTTGAATTTATACCTGGGGTATCGCCAAGTGGTAAGGCAACGGTTTTTGGTACCGTCATTCACAGGTTCGAATCCTGTTACCCCATCCACCTTTCAAATTAAAAACAATCATAGAAAATTTAGATATAATCCTTTGAATTATAAAATTTTAGGATAAATTATGAGCGATAGACTACATGAAATATTAGGACAAATAGGTTCTATTCATACAGAATTAATTAATACAAATAAAATTGATGATGCAGACACAGTTTTTGAATTTATTGAAGATTGTGATAGTGATGTTAAAGAGCATTATTTAAATCTTTTATTACAATACTATTTTCAAAAAAATGATTTAGAAAATCTAAAAAAAGTACTGTTAGTTGGTGCAAAATTTGATATGAGATTTGAAGATATAAAAGAAGCATATTTAAATATTAAATCAAATAGTGAAAATGTAATAGAGTTTATGGAAGATAATATTATATTTTTAAAAGATAAAATAGAGTCTAATCATTTAGAAGCTATATATGATTATTATAATCAAAATGAAGAATTACAAGTTTGTTTAGAAGAAGCAACGGAGCTTATCAAAAAAAATAGATATATTTGTGCATATTGCTATAAAAATAAGGATAAAGAGTTTTCTAAATTTTTCTTAAATGAAGATCTATTAGAGAGTTTAAAAAGGGATTTGCCTTATTTATTAGATTAGGGAGCTATATAATAGTTCCCATTTCATCATCTAAGTAGTTGTTTATAGTTTTTATAAACTCTTCATTTGTTTTTGAACCTGTTTTATTGAAAAGTACAATCTCTTCACCAAATTCATCTTGAATAAAATGCTCTTCTTTAGTAACTTTTTTATATAACTCTTGCACATCAGCTTCACTCTCATCTTTATTATATAAAAACCAATTTGCTGTACTATTCTCAATTCTTATTAATCCATATGTTCTTAAATCATCAACATAGTCTTGGATTGTCCCATTTTCAAATCTAGCACCAACTACTAAATCGTTTTCATTTAATATCATTTCCATATAAAACCTTTTATTTTTCTGCTCCAATTATAATTAAACAATAGTTAGCAAAACATTAGATACAATTACAAAAAATAAAAGGAACTATTATTAAGAAGTTTAGAAAAGTGCATATTGAGATTACAAATATTTGTAATTTAAAATGTACATTTTGCCCTCCAAAACTAAAACCCACTTCAACAATGAGTTTAGAGCATTTTGATGATATAAATTTTCAACTAAAAGATTTTACAAAAGAGCTTGCATATCATGTAGTTGGGGATCCTTTAGTATTATCAAATTTAGAAAAATATTTAGATATTAGTTTAAAACATGATTTAAAAGTAAATATTACAACAACAGCTAATAATATAAATCAATCTCATCATAATATATTGATGCATGATGCAATTAGACAAATAAACTTTTCTATAAACTCATATAATGCAAATTCTCATAAAAAAACATTTGATGAGTATATAAATCCAATTATTGAGTTTGTAAAATATGCCCAAGAACAAAACCATGAGTACTTTATAAACTTTAGAATTTGGAATTTAGATGAGACTTTAAGTGCAAAAGAGTTTAATAAAAAGGTATTTGAAAAAATAAATGTTGAGTTTAATACAAATATTGATGTAAATGAAGTTTATGAAAATCGACCGAAAAATATAAGAATTGCAAAAAAGTTTTTCTTCCATTTTGATGAATATTTTAATTGGCCTAGTTTAGATAATGATATAGTTTCTAAGACGGGAACTTGTTATGGACTAGATTCCCATTTTGGAATATTAAGTAATGGAGAAGTGGTTCCTTGTTGTTTAGATCAAAATGCAGAGGTAGATTTAGGAAACACAAATACTTCACAAATAAAAGATATATTGAACTCTACAAGAGTTAAGAATATTCAAAATGGATTTAAAAATAATATTTTGCATGAAGAGTTATGCCAAAAGTGTGAATATAGAAAAAGATTTGATTAAAAGGAATAAGAAATTGAATGAAATTGAGATTTTAATAAAAAGTTTAAAAGATTTTTTAACTTCTAAGATGTTAAGAATTGCACTTGTTCCTTTAATTGTAACTATGATTGTATTATATATGCTTTTTTTTGCAGCAGCTGATTTTGGTATCTCAGCACTACAAGAAGTGGCAGCAGCTTCCCAAAATGGTCAAGAAGTAATAATAGATGAAGATGCACCTTTTTATTTTGTATGGGCAACATATTTGATTGTATTTTTATTTAAATACTCATTTACATCTTGGATCGCTGGATTTTTACTTTATACAGTTGGAACAGTTATTGTTTTACAAGCTTCAGTTATACTATCAATTGTAGTAATTGGTTTTTTAACACCACTTATTTTAGGTGTTTTACATAAAAGACATTACTCCCATTTAACACTTCATGGACATGGTAACTTACTTTCTCCTCTATGGGTTTTAATTAAAAGTGCATCTATGATGATACTTTTATTTATACTTTTAATTCCTGTTTATTTTGTGCCTGTATTAAATGTAATTGCATTTGCTTTTCCACTATACTATTTTTTCCATAAACTATTAAATTATGATGTAGCGTCTACTATTTTAAGTGATGAAGAGTTTAAAACTATTTATAAAAAAGAGGCAACTGCTTTTAGATTAAGAACACTATTTTTATATTTTATTTCTATGATTCCTTTTGCAACACTATTTAGTGCAGTGTATTTTATAATTTATTTAGGTCATGCATATTTTATTAAGCTTGATGAATTATATAAGTTTGATATACCAAAGAGTAAATTAAATGAAAATGATGTTAAAAGAGAAGATGAAAAACCAAAGCAAATAGAAAACTAAGGTAAGTTATCTATTGCTTGTTGTACATTTACTTTTGAATAAATTCCATCAATTATATCAGAGTTATTAATTAGTACATTTCTTATTTCATCAGGAGTTAATGTATTATCAATGCTAAGTAGAATCGCAATAACTCCAGATATTGTAGGTGTAGAAAAACTAGTTCCCGTCCAAAAGTTATAGTTTGAATCAAAGCTATTATTCCCTTGTGAACCAGTTAAGTCTAAACTTATTAGTCCTAAATTACTATCTCCTCCTGGGGCATATATATCAATTTGGCTTCCATAATTTGAGTAATCAGTTAAGATATTATCTTTTGAAGTTGCTCCAACCCCTAAGACAAACTCAATTTCTGCATCTGTGTTCCAATTATTGTCTAAATCTGAACTATCATTCCCTGCTGCAAAAACTACATGAATATTATTGTTTTTTAGGTCATTTAATACATCTAAATAAGTTTGTGAAAAACCATATGATGAGTCATCAAAAGATGAACCCCAACTACAATTTATAATTTGCGCACCTTGTTGTTTTGCATATTGGAAAGCTTGTATATATTGGTCTTCTCCAGGTATATCAAAATCCACATTTATAAGTATTAGTTCAACATTATTAGGAACTACTCCTAAATAAGTAGATGCTATAATCCCTGCAACACCAGTTCCATGAAATGAACTTGTAATGTCTGTTTGATTTATATAGTGTACATCTATTATTTTATCAGCAATATCAGGGTGATTATATTGAAAACCTTGGTCAATAATTGCAACTTTAATTTTATTTGTTGGTGTTGGAATAGTACTTGGCATATTAATATTAGCATTAGAATCTACATTTAAATTATCAAAATATGAATTTAACTCACTAGTTTGTTTTAAGCTCCAAGTATAGTCACTATAATCAATTGCAGTTCCAATTGGTGTAATTGGAAAAACCACAGTTGTTGATAGTTTTTCTAGTTCATAGTTTAATATTGATGAGCTACCGCCACCGCCACCACATCCTATGAAGAAAATTGATATTAGTATTGCTATATATTTTTTCATTTTGCTTTTACTTCTCTTACATAGTTTGGATGTGCTGAAACTATATCAGTTTTTTCGTATAGTTTTTGACATAAAGTAAAAATATCATCACTAGAATCAAGCTTTAGTAAATAGATATTATCATAAATTTTTTTGTAGTTTGTTAGGGATAAATCACTAAAATCATCTTCACAGTAAGCACTTTTATCACATTTTACAATGATTTCATTTTTAAATTTAACTATTTTACCTGTAGTTGTTGTATACTCTAAAATATCTTTTGAATTTTCAGTTTGTACCGAATTAGAACTTTTTATTGTTGGGTTTGGTATTAATTCTACTTTTTCTCCAAACTCATAATAAAAGTTTGAAGCAAAAAGTTCTGCTACAAGTATAGTAACAATTAAAAATATTCTCATTTTAATCCCTTATGATTTTATAACCTGTTCCTTGAACATTTTTTAAAAAGTTCTCAGGTAATTTTTTTCTAAAATTTTTTACAAATAATCTCATTGCATTTGCTGTCATTACTGAATCTTCATCCCAAATATGATTTTCTAATTCTTCATATGTGATGATTCTATTTTTAGTGATTAGAAGTTTTAAAAATTTACTCTCTTTTTTTGTTAGACTAAATTCTTCTTCATCATTTGAAATTATTGATTTACTATGGTCAAAAATCCAATTTTTTGAAAGAATATAGATTTTCTCTCCATCATGTGTTTTTACAAAAGCTTCCAATGCTTCCATTAGCTTTTCTTGAGTTATGGGTTTAATTATATATTTAACTAAGTGTAACTCAGCAGCTTGTAACATATACTCCAAATCAGTATGAGCTGAAGTAATTATAATTCTTGTTTTTGAATCAGATTGTCTAACTTTTTTTATTAAATCAATACCAGTTTCACTTCCCATTTTAATATCAGTTATAATTAAATCAGGTTTACTATCTCTGTATTTTATAAAAGCTTCACTAGCATTTTTAGCAGTAATTGTTTCTTTAAAAAGGTGTTGTAGAATCTCTTGAATATTATTTCTAATACCATCTTCATCTTCTACATATAATACTGTATAGGCACTAAGTTTATTTATGAAATCATTTTGCATATACCTTAATCCTTATTAGATAAATTGTGTTATCATATCATAGTTTATGTTTATAAAGGTTAAGATTGAACTTAATAACTGAAAAGAATCTATCAAAAATAATTATTTATATATTCATTATTATTATGTCTTCTATGATTTTTGCTATTTCATATTTTTATGTAAAAAATACTTACTCTGAGTTTGAAATCCAAATGGAGAAGTTTGTTTCTGAGTACTATTTTGATAAGAAAAAGACACTAAAAAAAGAGATTGATACTGTTATTGATATTTTGAATTATAATGTTGCTAAAGAAAATATAAATGAACAAGAATCAAAGGCAGATGCAATAAGATTGTTAAATAATATTAGGTTTGAAGAGAATAAAAGTAATTACTTTTTTGTTTACGATATCAAAAAAATAGATGGAGGAGATGATTTTGCTAGATTAGTCGTAAATCCTAATAGACCTGATTTAGTAGGTACTTTAATCTCTACTAATTATACCGATGCAAACGGAAAAAAATTTAGAGAAGATTTTTTAAGAGATATTAGACAAAAAGGAGAATCTTTTACTCAGTATGCTTATACAAAGCCAGGAGATAAGGATGTAAAGCAGAAATTATCATATTTCAAGTTCTATGAAGAGTGGAATTGGGTAATCGCTGTTGGAGTTTATACAGATGATATAGAAAAAGAGTTAGCTATAAAAAGAGCAGATTTAGAAAAGAGAGTTAAAAGTCAAGTCGCTCAAAATATAGTTCTGTTTTTGATGTTTTTATCTATTGCTATATTAATTTCTATTGCTATTTCTCAAAAAATTGATGATATTTTAAATAAATATAAACAAAAAGTAATTCAAAATGAAAATGAGTTAAGGGAGTTAAATCAAACTTTAGAAAATAGAGTAAAAGAAGAGATTGAAAAAAATAGAGAAAAAGAGCAGTTATTAGTTCAAAAGTCTAAGTTAATTGCCCTTGGTGAAATGATATCAAATATAGCTCACCAATGGAGACAACCTCTTTCTGAATTATCTTCAATTTTAATGTTTATAAAGTTTAAGCACTCTATTGGGGCACTTGATAATGAAACAATGAATAAAAAATCAAGTGAAGCAGATATTGTAATAGAGTATATGTCTCAAACTATTGATGACTTTAGAAATTTCTTTATGCCTAAAAAAGCAAAAGAGAATTTTAATGTTTATAAAATAGTTAAGTTAGTGATGTCAATAGTGTCAAGCAACCTAAAAAGTTACAATATTGATGTACAAATTGATATAGATAAAAAAATAAAGTTAAATACATATGTAAATGAATATGAACAAGTGTTATTAAATATCATAAATAATGCAAGGGATGTATTAATAGAAAAGCAAATAGTAAATCCTTGTATAAAAATAACTGCTTATGAAAAAGATGAGTATGTTGTTTTGTATATTGAAGATAATGGTGGTGGAATTACAGTTGAACCAAAGGGCAAAATATTTGAACCATATTTTACAACTAAATCTGATAGTGATGGTACAGGAATTGGTCTGTATATGTCAAAGATAATTGTGGATAAAAATATGAAGGGTAAACTTACTGTTAGAAATACTCAAGATGGTGCAAAATTTGCTATTTTTGTACCAAAAGAGAATGTTGATGTGAAAAATATTAATTTTGAGATGAATTAATTATCTTTAAATTCATCCTCTTTTTTCTTTGTAAAATATGCAAGTATCAGTACTGTAAATGTAATTATGATAAATGAAATTACTTCTTCTAAAAATGTATCCATATTAAAAAGGTATTACCATATCAACTACATCACCTGTTGCAGAGATAGTATCTCCTACAATATCTGGTGTTACAGTATTTACAACTGCACCTGCAACTTTGAATGGTGCAGCTACAACTGTACCTACAATACAACCTTGAAATAAAAAAGTAATTAATAGTATAAAAATTGATTTAAGTAATAAACTCATATAAGTTAAGCCTTTGTTTTTTTGA
The DNA here is from genome assembly GCF_004214795.1 of Malaciobacter pacificus. Classification (NCBI taxonomy): domain Bacteria; kingdom Pseudomonadati; phylum Campylobacterota; class Epsilonproteobacteria; order Campylobacterales; family Arcobacteraceae; genus Malaciobacter; species Malaciobacter pacificus. The sequence goes on along the minus strand of NZ_CP035928.1, from coordinate 1,787,483 downwards.
AAGTCTATCTAAATATTTATAAATAAATAATATTTATTTAATTTTATTTAGTATCACTCCTTGATATACTATTGTTTAAGAAATATTAACAGGATAAATATGATTAATTATAGAGCCACTTGCAGATTATAAAAAACAACCCGTAATTTAAGCTGATTTAAATTTTAAAAAGTTGAATCAAACTTCAGATAAGTTATAATTTTTTACTACAAAAATTTAACAGAAGAGCGATTCAACTTATGGAAATTATTCTACCAAAAATATCTTCAAGTCTATCTAAAATGTGGACTAAGGTTTTAAATCTTGAAAATTCACTTTTTCCTTCTTTGAAAAGAGAGCTTCAATTAGAAGAGTTGTCAAATAAAGAGCAAAAGCTTATTAAGATATTAGACTTTGCTGCGATTGAAAAAAATATCACTGTCGTATCTATTACAAACACTCCAAAGCATAGAGAAGAGATTGCACGAGCATTTATTGCAAAGAGTGTTTACAATATCCAAACAACCAGAGACCTTATCGATAGACTTCATAGTGATAGAACGCTGAGGATCTTGTGTGGGTGGAGATATAAAAACGATATTCCAAGTGAGTCTAAATTTAGTAGAGTCTTTAAGGAGCTCAGTGAGCTTAAAATTGCACAAAAGACGCATGAGCAGTTTGTGAAGGAGTATCTAAGGGATACACTCTTTTTTTATAATGCAAGTGATGCAACAAAAATACCACTGAGAGAAAAACCTGTAAAAGTAGAAAAAGAAAAGTTTAAACCAAAAAGAAGAGGACGACCTAAAAAAGGTGAAACAAGAGAGCCTAAAACACCCAGTATCTTGCAGCAACAAGAAGATATGAAAACCACAAAGCAGATGCTATCTTTGGTATCAACGCAGTGTGGAGTTGGAAGAAAACAGAATTCCAAAGGCAACTTTGAAACATGGATAGGAGGGAAACTCCATATCAGTGTAGTAGATGGAGATATCCCTATTACTGCTATTTATTCAGGGGCAAATGTTCATGATAGCTCAGTAGCACTTCCTCTTATAAACGAGACAAGCAAAAAAGTATCATATCTTTATGACTTACAAGATGCAGGATACGACAGCAATATTATCAGAGATTTTTCCAAAAAACTAAATCATAGACCGCTTATTGATATCAATCCGAAGAACTCCAAAGAGTTAAAAGAAAAAATTCAACTTATAAAAGATGAAAAAAAGAAATTTAAAATTCTAAACCTTACTCAAAGTTTAGATACCCATCACTATAATCAAAGAAGTATGGTTGAGAGAGTCAATAAATACCTCAAAGAAGACTTTGGATGCAGTAATATTTATTATAAAGGAGCTACAAAAGTAGCTTCTGTTTTAGCATTTGGTATTTTATCAGTTTGTATTCATCAGAGTTTGAAACTGGTAACATAACTTTTAGCTAAAAACACTAAAAATTAGCCATTTTTAAAACTCAACCATCAAGCACGCACCCAATAATAGTTTTTTATCTAAAATTGACCCATAAAGCGGTAAAATGATTAAAAGTTTAAAAGATCTGCTTGATAAGCTTAGTAGGTTTACAAATTCACTAGTTTATGATGGTGGAATTTGCAAGCGGCTCTATAAAAAAAGATTTACTTTACATAGAGAATTTTACCCATCATTTAATATAGAAACTTCAATCGAAAGTAATAGAGGTAGAATATTATCTTCTCCAGCTTTAAGAAGATTACAAAAGAGAACTCAAGTTTTTGCACTAGAATTAAATGCTTCAATAAGAACAAGACTTACTCACTCAATGGAAGTAGGGCAAAATGCAAGATTTATAGCAAAAACAATATTAGATAAGCTAAAAAAAGAGAAAGGACTTGAAGCTTATGGTTTAGAAGAGTTAGAAAATGCTTTTATCTCAACATCAGAGATGACAAGTTTACTTCACGATATAGGAAATCCTCCTTTTGGACATTTTGCTGAGCAAACTATAAATGCTTGGGCTAAAAATAATTTAGCAAATATTTTAAATAATTTTAGTTCAACAACAAAAGAGAATCAAAAATTAAAAGAAGATTTAATACGAGATATTTGTGATTATGATGGAAATGCCCAAGCAATAAGAGTAATTACAAAACTTCAAAGACTTAATTTATCTTATAGCCAAATACTTTCAGTTTTAAAGTATACAAGAGGTGCATATGAAATAAAAGATTCAAATGATAAATTAAACTACTTAAAGAAAAAGCCAGGTTTTTACTATAGTGAGAAAGATTTAATCGAAAAAATCCAAGATACTTTAGAGGTAAAAAGAGCTCATAGATTTCCTGTAACATACATCATGGAAGCAGCTGATGATATCTCTTATTTAACTGCTGATTTAGAAGACTCTGTAGAAAAAGGAATTTTGTCTTTAGAAGAGATTTATAATTTGATTATAAAAGAGTGTGAAAAGCAAGGTGAAACTTACTTAAAAGAGATTTTAAATAAACAGTATGAAAAAGCAAAAAAAGATGATGAACCATATCAATTTAATATGTTTTTTACTCTAGTTCGTTCAAAGCTTGTAACAGCTTTAGTGGCTCATGTATCAAATGTATTTATCTCAAATCATAAAGAGGTTTTTGAAGGAAGTTTTAATAGTGCATTATTAGATTATGATGAAAATAGTGAATTTCATAAAAGTATAAAAGTCATAGAAAAGGTTTCACAAAAGTATATCTATCAAAACAAAGAGGTTCAAACTTTAGAGTTAAAAGGTTATACAATTATAAATACACTTCTTGAAAAATACAAACCTCTTTTATTATTAAGTAGTGAAGATTTTAGTAAACTTTTAAAAGATAAAAAGATTGATTGTTTTATATCTATGAGATTGATAAAAAGAATATCCTCAAAACAAATAGTTGCTTATAAGCACGATGTTGAAAAATTAGATATAAAAGAAAATGAGAAATATGACTTATTAGAGTGGTACTTTAGAGCTAGATTAATCATCGATTATATAAGTGGTATGACTGATGATTATGCACTTGAAGAGTACAGACTTTTAAGTGCTTTGAAATAAAAATATAAAATAAAGGATTTTTTATGCAAACAAATTTATTTGGAGAGCCATTACAAATATGCTCAACTTCACCAATGACGGGATTTTATAGAGATGGAACTTGTAGAACTTCAATAGAAGATGGAGGAAGTCATAGTGTTTGTGCTGTAGTTACTGATGAGTTTTTAGGATATTCAAAAGCTATGGGAAATGATTTAACAACTCCAATTCCACAGTATGGTTTTACAGGATTAAAAGATGGTGATAGATGGTGTTTATGTGCAGCTAGATGGTACGAAGCATATAAAGCTGGATATGCACCAAAAATAGACCCAAGTGCAACTTCTAGCCAAGCTACAAAGATAGTAGATAAAGAAATATTACTAAAATATGCTATTTAACTTACATTTTGTAATATTTTTATAGCACAGTTTTTTATTTTGTTAATATTCTAAAAAAAGTTTGGAGAATATTAATGGATGGAAAAATTGTGGTAACTTATAAAATAGTATATAAAAATGATTTTAATTTAGAATTGACACTTAATAAACTTTTAGCAAACGAAAAAGTTGCAAGAGCTATCAAAAATGAGTTTGCTAAAGGTGTGAGAAACTTAGATTTATTTACAAAAGATACAAATAGCAAAGTATTTATAGAAACTAAAAAAGAGTTATATGAATTAGAAGTAAATAAAGATGATTTCGCAGACTTATTAACACTTGCAGAAGAAGATGCTGCAACAAGAAAACTTATAAAAAAAGACCACTCTCATATTGAACTTGTAAATATTGAAACTATTGATTGAGATATTTACAAATTGAGCCATTTCTGAGACAATTATAAGATATAATTAAATAATTTAAATGAAAATAGGTTATATATGCGTATCTTACACACCTCAGATTGGCACTTAGGACAAAATTTTATGGGTAAAAGTAGAGTTGAAGAACACTCTACTTTTCTAAACTGGCTTTTAGAAATAATCAAAGAACAAAACATCGAAGTACTTTTAGTATCAGGGGATATTTTTGATACGGGAACTCCTCCAAACTATGCACTAGAGCTTTACTATAACTTTCTAAAAGAGTTAGCAAATATAAAGACTTTAAAAAACACTATCATAACAGCTGGAAATCACGATAGTATCTCAACACTAAAAGCACCAAAACAACTACTTGAAGTACTTAATGTAAATGTAATCACAACTGGTGATGAAGATGAAAATATCATAATACCAATAAAACAAGATGAAAGTGTAAAAGCCATAGTATGTGCAGTACCATTTTTAAGAGATAGTGTTATACGACAAGCAAACTCTGGTCAAACGATAAGCGAAAAAGAGAAAGTAGCAAATAGTGGTATAAAAGCATACTATGAAAGTGCATATAAAAGAGCAAAAGAGTTAAATCAAAATATTCCTATAGTTGCTATGGGACATCTTACAACAGTAGGAAGTAGAACAAGTGAGAGTGAAAGGGATATCTATATAGGTGGAACACTTGATATTGGTGGGGATTATTTAGGAGGTCTTTTTGACTATGTGGCATTAGGGCATCTTCATATCAATCAAACAGTTTCATCAAATCATGTGAGGTATTCTGGAAGTCCAATACCTCTAAGTTTTTCTGAGTCTAAAAATACTCAAAAGGTAAATATAGTAGATATTAATGATAGTGTAGAAGTTCAAGAACTAGAAGTACCACAAATGCGAAAGCTAATAGTTATCAAAGGTGATAGTAAAACTGTACAAAATGAACTTAAAAATATAGAAGATAAAACCTCATGGATAGAAGTTCATCTAAAAGATGATAATCCTATGTTTGCAAATACAGAAATAAGAGAACTAGCCACAAAATTAGAACTTACCATCTTAGCTATAAAAATAGAAAAAAGTGAAAAGCAAATAAGAGCAAAAGAGTTAAAAGCTATAAGCTTAGATGAACTTAGTGTCAATGATGTATTTGCAAAAAGAGTTGAGCTTGAAAAAATAGAAGACAAAGAGTTTGAAAGTGAACTAATCAAGAACTTCAAAGATGTAGCTTCGAAAGTGTCTCTTAATGGAAGTGCTACATGAAAATACTAAAAGTAAAATCACTAAATATAAACTCCCTAAAAGGTGAGTTTGAAATAGACTTTGAAAAGTTCTTACAAGACGAATCCCTATTTGCCATCACTGGACCAACTGGTGCTGGTAAAAGTACGATACTAGATATCATCACTTGTGCTATGTATGGAAGAACTGCAAGACTTCAAAGTCCTCCAAATGACTTGATGAGTAGACACACAGGTGAGTGTCTTTGTGAAGTAGAGTTTGAAGTAAAAGCTAATCGATACCTTTGCTCATGGAGTCAAAAAAGAGCAAGAAAAAATCCAAATGGAAATTTCCAAACTGCAAAGATGGAGATAGTAGATTTACAAACTAATAAAATACTAGAATCAAAACTTCGAGAAGTACCAAAGGTAGTAGAAGAGTTATCAGGACTTGATTTTGATAGATTTGTTCAATCTATGATGTTAGCCCAAGGAAGTTTCGATGCATTTTTAAAAGCAAAGGAAAATGAGCGTTCCAACTTACTAGAAAAGATTACTGGTACATATATCTATAAACAAATATCACAAGAGATATACAACACATACGCAAATAAGAAAAAAGAGATAGATACAGATACTATTGCACTTGGAAGTATAGAGTTACTTGAAAAAGATGAGTTAGAAGAAAAAACAAACAAACTAACACAATCAAAGGAAGAAAAACAAAACCTAGATACAAAAGAAAAAGAGTTAAAAACTATATCTTCTTGGCTAGAGGGTTTAAAAAAGCTAGAAACCGATAGTATCAAATACACACAAGAGTTTGAAGAGATAAGTAAACAAAAAGAGCAAAACAAAGAACAGTTTACAAAACTAGACTTAGCAAACAAAGCTTTACAAATACAACCACTATATAAAGAAAAGACAATACTATCAAATACTCTTACTCAAGATAAACAAACACTAGAATCTCTAAAAGTAAACTCAACAAATATCAAAAAAGAGTGTGAGTCTAAAACAGAAGAATACAACACTACAAAAGAGCAGTACGAAAAAGAGAAACTCTCATATGAGCAAAATAGTTCTAAACTAAAAGAGGTAAGAGTTCTAAACACTAAAATAGAAGCAAATCAAAACTCATACTCGCAACTTCAAAACAAACTACTAAATCAAAAGCAAGAGTTAGCAAAACTATTTGGTATAGATATAAACACATTACTAGAAGATGAATCACAAATAAATCAAAGGTATCAAGAGTTTATAAAACAAACACAAGAGCTAACAAAAGAGTTTAAAGCAAAAGTAGAAGAGTACAACAAAGCACAAGAGAGTACAACTAAACTATCAAGTGAAGAAAATAGTACAAGAGCAAAACTATCAAACCTAGAGCAGCTTCAAAAAGCACTAGTAGAGTATGAAACAGTTTTAAAGAATATAAAAGATGAGGTAGAGCTACAAAGTAAGTATAAAGTAGAGCTAGAAGCAAACACAAAACTAAATGATGAAAAATCAAAACTACTAAACCAAATAAATACAACACTAGAAGCCCTAAATCAAACAAAGCAAAAAGAACTACTAATCAAAAACTATGAAGAAGACAGAGCAAAACTACAAAGTGGGCAAGAGTGTTTCTTGTGTGGTTCGGTAGAGCATCCATATATCACTGATAGTATAGTTGTAGATATAGATACAACTACACAAAAGATAAAAGAGCAAGAATCAATCTTAGCAAAAGAACAAGATGCCAAAAAAGAACTAGAGTTATCAATAGTAAGATTAAACTCAAAACTAGAGTCTTCAACATTACAAGAGCAAAAACTACAAACTACAAAACAAACTATAGAAGAGCAATTTAGCCAAAGTGAATTCAAACTAGATAGTGATGCAAAAGCAAACATAGAAGAACAAAAACAAAAGTGCCAAGAGCAACTAAAAGAACTAAACACTCAAAGAGAGCAAAGAGATAAACTAAACACACAAAAAGATAGTTTACAAAATGCAGTAAATCAAAAGCTAAGTGATGAACAAAAACTAAAAACTATCATAAGTGCTATAGAAGAGATAAACAAAGAACAAAAAGACCTAAGTGAACAAATAGCTTTAAACAAACAGCAAAGTAAACAAATACTTGATGTAGAGGATATAAACGAGTTTGAAAAAACAATCACTGAGTCTATAAACACAATCATAAAAAAATACAACACTTTACAAAATGAACTATCAAGTCTAAAATCAAAAGATGAATCACTAAGTACTCAAATTTTAAGCCTTGATGAAAAGCAATCAAAAGATACAAATACACTAGAAGAGTTAAACCAAAAGTTTGAAAAAGAACTTGCAGTGTATAACTTCACTTCAAAAGAGGAATTTGAAAAAGCACTACTAGACAAAGAGCAGTTTGAAACACTATCAAGCTTTTGTAAAAGTATAGAAGATAAATACACACAAACACAAACACTAAAAACTGATACAACAAACAAACTTCAAGAGCAAAAAGAACTAAATCTTAGTGTACGAAAACTTGATGAGGTAAATGAAGAACTAAACGAAATATCAATTACGATAGATGAACTTCAAAAAGCCATAGGAAGTTTAGAAAAAGAGTTAGAAATAAACGCCCAAAATATCAAAAAATCAGAAGATAAGATAAAAGAGCTAGAAAAGAAAAAAGAGTCTTTTAAAGTATGGGTAAAACTAAATGACATGATAGGTTCAAGCCAAGGGGACAAGTTCGCAAAATTTGCCCAAGGTATCACACTAGACCAGCTAATCTATCTAGCAAATAAACACCTAGAAATACTAAGCCCTAGATATGAACTTCAAAGGGGACTTGATAGCTCAAAACTACTTGAAATAGAGATATGTGACGGTTTCCAAGGTGACGTGGTAAGACCTGTAAATACTCTATCAGGTGGAGAGAGTTTTATAGTGAGTTTGTCTTTGGCTTTAGGATTATCAAGTCTAGCTAGTCAGAAGATAAGTATAGATTCACTTTTCTTAGATGAAGGATTTGGGACACTAGATGCTGACAGTTTAGAACTAGCACTAAATGCACTAAATCAACTACAAAGTTCAGGAAAGATGGTAGGTGTGATTTCCCATGTGGAAGCACTAAAAGAGCGAATTCCATTGCAGATAAAGGTTGAGCCTAAGGGTGATGGGACGAGTGGTTTGGATTTGAGTTAAATTGGTAATATTCAAAACATCTATATCTTTTATAATTATTGTTTCTAGAGATTAGATGATTATTGAGTCAAAGTAATAAATATTCTATTTATTTTTTATGATTTATATAGTATACTTTCGACTTTTTTATAGGCTATATAATTTTATAATGTTATAATTTATTTAAAAACTGGAGAAATAATGTCAGAATTCAAAAATTTATATTTAAAAAGAGAACTTATAATAGATGCTATTAATTCATATTCAGATAATACAAATTTTGTTAAAGAAGAAGGTTCAGCAAAGGATAGAAAAAATTACATAATTAATTCTGAGGGAAAAGAAGTAAAAATAGGTATTTTTTTTAAAAGTTGTGGAGAGACAACATTAAATCCTAAAATTGGCAAGAATCAAGAGATTGGTACAAATATTGCAACTCATATAAAAGAATATGCAAAAATGAGTGAATTTTCACAAAAGAATATTACTTTTAGTAACAAAAATATAATTGATGAAAACTTTGACTTATTGTTAGAATTTTTAAAAGAACAATTTACTGTAAAAGAGCCATTAGATGTAAATGGAAAAGGAAAACAATATATTATAAATAATGAATTAGGACAAGATTCTTTTTCAATAATTAGATATAACAATAAAAATACTTTTTTTCAGGGGAAACCCTTAGGAATATTTTTAGAAATTTATAGTTTATTAACAGAGTTATTAAATTTAGAAGATATTATTATTGTAAATGAAGAAGTGTATAAAATTGAAATAGATAAGAATAATGTTAAGGAAGAACTTAGTTGTTTTCTTCCTAGATCATATGATTATATTGATGATACAAATAAGAAAATACTTCAAACTTCATTAACATTAAAAAAAATAGATATTGATTTACCAGATTATACACCTTTTGCCTTCAATGCATTAAGAGGATTAGAATTATATATGAAAAGGGTTCTTTTAGATAATGGAGTGGAAACAACAAGAAAAGGAAATTTTAAAGATATTTTTACTGAAATTTCAGCTTCAAGATTTGTTTTAACACAAAATGCTGAAAGTAAAATTGCAAATACTAATATTTGTAATAAACTTAATGAATGTTGTAGTTACTATTCTACTCATAGGCATCCACTATTTCATTCTGACCCAAGACCTGAAATAAGTAGAATTATAGAAGATAAGCAAGAAGCTGATAGAATAATTACAAAAACATTAGAATTAATTGAAAGGACATATTGTGAAATATTATAAAATAAATAAAATTAACAATGATACTATTTTTATTCATTCTCTTTCTCATCATAGTCCAACAGAGCAATTAGAAACAATAGAAAGAGAACTAAATAAAATCTCTTTTCAAGGTACTTTAATATTTGATTTATTGCTAACAAATGGGAATACTAAACAAAGATTCTTTGAAACAAATTTTGAAGGAAAATTTACAACAGATAAATTTATTAATGTTTATTCTAAATCTTCAGAATTGAGAAATATTGCATTTTCTTTTTACAAACAAAACTTATCATTTGTAGAAAATAGCCTGATTTTAAATAATGCTTGTAAATTTCTAATAAAAAAGGGTAAAGTTATATAATAATATATCTTCAAAATTAAAAAACTTTTAAAATCTTAGCTTTCTGTTTCCCGTTTTTCTGATTCTCTATTTTAAATTTAACTTTTTTATCTTTCTGAATTTTGATACATAACTTAATATGTGAAGGAATTGAAAAGTAATAACTTCCTTTTTTAGATTCAATAAATCCATTTTTCCCTTTTTCATTCTCATTAAGTATCTTTTTTATATATCCAGAAAAAATTTCATCTTGTTGTGTGTTTCTATTATTTGATTCTTTATCATTTTTTGAAAAAGAATTCCAATATTCGTTCAAGTGCTTTAATAAGTTTGTATCATCAATATTTATTTCTAATGAGTTTAATTCATTTTCTAAGTCCAAAGACTCTTTCCATGAATTATTATTTCTAATTTGTTTTACTAAAAGAAAATGCATTTTAGCTAAAGCAAATTCTTTTTTTAATTTTAAAATTTTACCAATCAACATTATTAACGAAACTTTAAATTCAATTTTACTTTTCGAATTTATTGCTATGAGAGCATTTTCAAAAGATTTTTCAAAATCATTGCTTTCAAAATATAACTCAGCTATTTCTTTTTTTATAAACCAATCTTTCTTTTTTAAATAAATTTCTTCAAGGTCTAGAATAGCTTCATCTAAATTGCCTAAGTATTTTTTTGACAAAGCTAACCTTCTCGCTAACCATAATTCATTACCAAAATGAAATTTGTTCAAGTTAGCTAATGCATCCTTAGAAAATTTAAACGAATTATTATACATTTCTAATTCAAACAAAGATTTGGACATTTCACTATACCATTTTTCTTTGTCTGAATCTTGTTCTACATCTTTCCCTTTAATATTATATATTTCACAATCTTCAGATAATTTTTGAACATCAAATAATTCACAAAATTCTTTAATAAACTTAAAATCTCTATTTTGACTTTCTTTTGATACTTGAATACCAGCTCTAAAAATATTAGAAACAATATTATTAGAATATGTGTCATTCTTCTCTTGTAGAATAGAAATTATATTTTTTATATTAGTTAGTATGTCATTCTTATTATAATATCTGTTTTTAATATTGTCATAGATAGACCAACCATATAAATTCAATAAGATTTGATTAGTCTTATTATTTATTGGAATATTAAATTCAGTTAAAAAACTATCTATATATTTAGAATTATTTGTTTTTCTTAAAGCAGTTAATATATTTGGTATTAAATATTTATCATTAGCAATTTGTTTTTTTGGGAAATTCAATTTATTTTTTTTAAAATGATTAAGCAACTCTTTATATTGATTATTTTTCTTAAATTCTATAATCTTTTTATTGAATTCAAAATAGTTATCTATCAAAATTAATATGACTCCATTTTTAGTATTTCATATATATCATCATATATATACTCTGTATAATTGACTTCTTTAGTTTTAATTGCATATACAGCCATTCTATCTGATAATTCATTACCTTCTATTCCAGAATGACCTTTAACATGTTCTAATCTAATTCTATCTTTCATATTTTCAAATAAAAAATGACCTTCTTTAATAAGTTCAAGGTTTTTAATTTCTCCACCTTTTTTTGTCCAATTATTTTCTTTCCACTTATAAGACCAATTAGAAATACAATCAATAGCGTATTTTGAGTCTGAATAAATAATTACTTCACTATCATGACTATTAGCTAATTTTAAGCCATATAATAATGCATTTAATTCTGCGGTATTATTCGTTCCAAAACTATCATAATTCCCAAAAAATAATTTTGGTTTATTTTCCCCCTCATAAACGATAATACCACTTCCTGCCTCACCTGGATTATTTTTACAGGCACCATCTGTATATATCTCTAATTTATTATTTGTATATGATTTTAAATTCTTTTTTTCATCTAAAATACTTTCTTCATTAATTAAAATTGTCTCTTTTAAAAAAGAATAATTTTTAGATACTTGCTGTTGATTTTTTATAGATAAATCACCTCTTAATAATATTAGAAGTTCAGCTTCTGTGATTAGAATCTCTTTTCCTAAAATACTTACTTCCCAATTTTCAATTAAAGGAAAATCTATATTTAAAATTTTACATTGCTCTTTATTTAATTTAAAATTATGAAGTATTTTTTCAACAAAATCTTCTGTAATCAAGATTTTATTCATGTGACACCTTTTATTAATTAAAATATTTTCTATAATTAGATATGTTTAGGATTTATTATACCTATCAAAGAATTAAAAAATAATGATTTGTAAAATTAAATAATACTTTTTAAACTGTCTGAACTTTCTTGTTGAACTACTAAAACATATCTAAATGACAAACAAAATGAACCAAATATAGATATAGGAAAACACTGTAATAAACCTTACGAATGCGATGCAAAAGAGTATTGTTGGAAGACTCAAAGGCAAATTCCAGATTATTCTATATTTAATATCTTCAATCTAGGAAGCAAAAAACAAATCGAACTATACTCAAAAGGCATAGTAAATATCGATGATATACCCCATGATTTTGACCTCACGGCAAATCAAAAGCAAGCAGTAGAAAACTACAAATCAAAACTTACATATATAGATACATCATCTATCAAAGAGTTTCTAAAAGATATCACATATCCTATCTATCATCTTGATTTTGAGACATACCAGCAGACAATACCACAGTTTAAAGGTATAAAACCCTTCGAGCAAATTCCATTTCAATACTCACTTCATATACAGCACGAAGATGGAACATTAACTCACAAAGAGTATCTAAGCCAAGATAGTGTTGATAGTAGATATGACTTAGCTTTGAATTTTTGTGAAGATATACCAAGTGATGTTACAGTATTGGCTTATAATATGAGTTTTGAAAAGGGTGTGATAAAAAGACTAGCTAGTAATTACGATGACCTAAGAGAACATTTACTTAGTATAAATGAAAACATGCAAGACCTTATGATACCTTTCCAAAAGAAGTGGTATGTAACACCAGATATGAAAGGAAGCTACTCTATCAAGTATGTATTGCCCTCACTAGTTCCACAGTTTGAAAAAGCATACAAAGAACTAGATGGAGTACAAAATGGAAGCCAAGCTATGAATGCCTTTGCAAATCTTGGTAAGCTTGATGAAGAAGAAAAACAGAAGATGAGAACTTCACTTTTAGAGTACTGTAAACTTGATACTTTGGCTATGGTGAAGATTTTGGAAGTGTTGAAAAAGGTTTAAAACTTTTTATGAACTGGTCACAAATTGTGACAGGTTTAATATATTGAGTACAGTTTTGGAATTTGATGTAGAAGTAGTAAATCAAAAGATATAGTAACACCCCAAAAGTCATTGGGGAGCGTCCCGAAGGAATAGTAAATTATCTTATCAAAAATATGGTATGAAGTCAATTTACAAAAGCCAAGTTTACTAGAACTTTGTTATACAGAAAAAATAAACTGGACACAAAAAAAGTCTTTAGAATCTTTTGATTACAAACTGTAATATTTTTAAATAAAAATACTTTTTAATGTTATTATTTCTTCAAATGAGGACTATAACATGAATGAATTGATAATAGATGAAGATATAAAAAATAAAATATATACCATAAGAGATATGCAAGTTATGATAGATAGAGACTTAGCAGAGTTGTATCAAGTAAAAGCGATAAGGCTTAGGGAACAAGTAAAAAGAAATATTGAGCGTTTCCCTGAAGATTTTATGTTTCAACTTACAGAAAAAGAAGTAAAAATTATGGTATCGCAAAATGCGATACCTTCAAAACAACACTTGGGTGGTAGTTTGCCTTATGCATTTACAGAGCAGGGTGTTTCTATGCTAAGTGCAGTACTTAAAAGTGAAATAGCAATAAAAATAAGTGTAGAAATCATAAGAACTTTTGTAAACATGAGAAAAGTTATTTCAACTAATAGTTTGATATATCAAAGATTGGATAGCCTAGAAAAGAAACAAATATCAAATGACGAAAAGTTCGAGAAACTATTTAATGCTTTAGAAGATAAATCTATAAAAGAAAAGCAAGGAATATTTTACGATGGACAAATGTTTGATGCCTATAGTTTTGTATCTGATTTAATAAGAAGTGCAAAAACTAAAATCATCTTGATAGATAATTACGTTGATGATAGTGTCTTAACATTATTATCAAAAAATCAAGATGTAGAAGTAATGATACACACCAAAACTATCCCAAAACAATTGAGCCTAGATTTAAAAAAGTACAATTCACAATATAAAAAAATAGAGATAAAAAAGTTTGAAAACTCCCACGATAGATTTTTAATACTTGATGATAAAGAGCTTTATCATATTGGAGCTAGTTTGAAAGACTTGGGTAAAAAGTGGTTTGCTTTTTCTAAGATGGATATTGGGAATTTTGATATTTTAGAAAGATTGAAAAGTCTTTAAAACTTTTTATAATATACTTCCATAAAAAAGGAACTCCATGGCAAAAGTAACAGCTAGGCATATTTTACTAAACAACGAAAAATTAGCTAGAAAACTAAAAAAAGAGATTATCAAAGATGAAATCACTTTTGAAAAAGCTGCTAAGAAGTTCTCAAAATGCCCTTCTAAAAAAAGCGGTGGAAACCTAGGAACTTTCTCAAAAGGCGAGATGGTAAGAGAGTTTGATACTGTTGTTTTCAAAGAAGATTTACACAGAGTTCATGGACCAATTAAAACAGAGTTTGGATATCATCTAATAGAGATTTTAGCTAGATACTAATAAAAAATTAAAGGAGCAATTTATGGCAAAATTTATAAAAATAAAACTTGAAGAGACTTATCAAATCCCAGATGAATGGGAACTTGTTACAAATGAAGAAGGAATAACAAAAATAAAAGTATCAGAAAATGAATTCTATGACTTTGGAACGATTCCTTATTGTTCACCTTCTTTACAGTCTGATGAAGAGATGATGTTATTACCAGAAGAGTATCTTGAATTACAAACTAAGGGATTAGATTTGATTATGGCTGATGGTAAAGTATCTGTTGTTGAAGATGAAAATGAGATAAAAGAGATAATTGATTTAGCAAATGAAGAAGATTAAAAACTAGGATACTTATGAATAAAATAGTTATAAAAACAAATAAAAAAACAAAATTTAGTTTATATTGCCCATTTACAAATGAAAAATTATACAATGAAGATAGTTCATTTGAGATTTATGAAGGTGCTGGAAATTATCTTTTTTCTATCTGTGAAGATTGTCTTTTCTTTGATGCAGGAAACAATGATGAGATTGAAAAATATTGGAATGATTCAGCCTTAGAAGCTATTGAAAAGTTTGTTGAAAATCATAAAGAAGAGAATATCTTAGTTATAGAAGTTCAAGATGGTGAAGATACTTATTGGTTTGGTTTTTTAAATGAAAACAATATGGAATTAAGCAGTAAAGAAATAGAAGAAAAATTTATTAGATAAATTAAAAGTTTGGTGGAGTAAAATATTACTCCCCAAACAATATATTCTCTTTTTGATGTATGATTTTAGATGTAAATAAACTCACAACCAAAATAGTAATAAGTGGGATCAATAAGAAATAAATAGCAAGTACATCAGCTCTAAAGTCCCAATAAGATTCAAAAAGTAAATTACTTATTAAGTATGAACCTAAACTTCCAATTATTATTCCAATACAACTTGCCACAAAAGATATCAATCCATACTCAAGTAAAAAAGAGTTTTTGATTGTTTTATTTTTTATTCCAATCATTTTTAATCTTAAGATATTGTTTTTTTGTAGATTCATTTGATATTGAATTATTATAAAACTCATTAGTAAGCCAATAATAATAGAGTAATAACTCATTTTTTCAGTTATAGCACTAACATCTTTTACAACTGTAGCAAAGGTTTCAAATAGATTTTTTACATCAATTACTGTTAAAGTTGGGAATGTATCTGTAAGTTTTAAAAGCATTTGAGTTGCATCATAGTTACCAGTTGATATTGTAGCTAGCATAGTTTTAGGTGCGTCATTTATAGCTTTATCTTGCATGATTAAGAAAAAGTTTGGTGTAAACTCTGTCCATTTCACCGTACGGATATTTACTACTTTTGCAACAACCTCTAATCCTAATACATCAAAAGTTATTGTATCTCCTAGTTTTATCTTTTTTCTTGAAGCATATCTCTGCTCAACACTTAACTCAATTGGTTTTGAAAAATTATTTGAATCATAAGCACCACTAAAATCTCTACCTTCTACGATAGTTTCACTTTTCTTAAGTTCAGTTCTATATGATAAGTTTACTGTTGATTGAGTGCTATTTTTTTCATCATTTTCTATACGGTCATTTATTTTTATAATTCTAGCTCTAATCATAGGAGCAATATTTTCTAGTTTTGCTCCTAAAGTTTCAACTTGAGAGCTTATATCTTTTATTTGTTCCTCTTTTGCATCAATTACAAAAAATCTTGGTCTTTCATTTACACTTTGAGTTAAGGCATTTGAAAGAGATGAGCCAACTTGAGGAATTAAACTAAAAAATGCTGTACATAATAATATAGCTGTAAAAAGAGTTAACGATGTTCTTTTTTGTCGTGTTATATTTTTAAGGGCAAGGGATAAAGAAAGATTATCTAAATGCCCAATAAAGTCAAGTTTTTTTAGAACAATTGAACCAACAGCGAAAAATATGATTATAAGTAATAATACACTTAGGGCAAAATATAAACCTATATTTCTACTTGGAGTTACTAAGTTTGATAATAAAAGTAAAAAAAGTACAAATGGAGTAAAACTAATAATTACATTTAAAAAACTTCTTTTTTCTTTTTGAACTAAAGGCAAAATCAAAGGTAATCCAACACTAAGACTTAGTGCAAATAAAACAACAGATGACTTTAAAAAGAACATATAATCAAGTGAAAAATCAAAATTAAACTCTATATATTTTTGAATAAAAGGTCCAATAAATTGTGAAGTAAGAGCTATAAAAGAAAAAACCAAAATTGTTGCAATACTAATTAAAACAAATAAATGCACAAGATAAGTAAGTATAAGATTTTTTTTACTTACTCCAATATCACTTAAAACATTTATGTCATTTTGATGTTTTCTTAAAAATCCAGAATATAAATATATAAGACCAACTAAACCTAAGAAAAATGATATAAGTGAAACTAGAGATAAAAAGTTTGTAAGGAAGTTTAATACTCTTAGAAGTCTATCTCTTCCATCATTTGGAGATGAAACTCTAAGTGTTCTATCTAGTTTTTCTTCTAGGTTTTTTTCTAAATTCTCTAATTCATCATTTGTGAAATTTTCATTGAATATATAATTAAGTTTATATCTTCCCGTTGAACCAAACTTTAAAAGTTCACTTCTTTTTAGTCCTTGGCTACTTAGATAAACTTTTGGCATAAATCCATTGAAATTGATATTTTTTAGTGAGTCTGAATCAATCACTTTTTTTATAATATACTCTTTATTTCCTATTTTTAAAGTGTCATTAATTTTTAATTCTAATAAGTCTAAAACCTCTTGATAAACCCAAACTTCATTCTCTTTTAGTATTTGTAAGTCTTGGGGATAAGTTGTTTTATCTTTGAAAACCAATCCTCCATAATATGGAAAACCCTCATTTACTTGAACTAACTCCATAAGTCTTGCTCTTTTTGAAGAAGATACCATACTAACAGTTGATATCCCTTCATCATAACTTTTTATAGAAGGGAGTAAACTATTTACTAACTCTTTTTGATTTTCACTAATAGGAAATCTTGAAGATATTACAATATCAGCTCCAAGCAAGCTTTTTGCTTTTGCATCTAAAGATGAATCAATACTACTTTTAAAAAATTGTAAATATGAAAGTGAAGCAATAGCAAGACAAAAATTTAATATAAAAATAAAACTAAAAGATTTTGACCTTGATAAAGCTTTTGTAACTAATTCTAAAACTAGCATTTTTTTAGATTACCTGAAACTAGTTCATAAGTATCTTCACATCTAGCAGCAACTTCTTTTGAGTGAGTTACTAAAATCAAAGTTGTATTATTTGCTTTGATAAGTTCAAAAAGTTTATCCATTACTGCTATTCCAGTCTCTTCATCTAAGTTTCCACTTGGTTCATCTGCTAGTATTACTTTTGGATTATGAATAAGTGCTCTTGCTATTGCTACTCTTTGTCTCTCACCTCCACTTAATTGTGATGGAAGATGATCTAATCTATGTGATAGACCAACACTTTTTAAAAGCTCAATTGCTTTTTCTTTTGCATTTTCTATGTTATTTACTTTAGCTGGTAACATTACATTTTCTAAAGCATTTAAATATGAAACTAAATGAAAATTTTGAAATACAAAGCCTATATTTGAGGCTCTAAAGTCATTTATTTCACTTTCATTCATAGTTTTATATGAAGTGTTATTTAGTATTATATCTCCACTATTTGGTTTAATTATTCCAGATATTAGTGAAAGTAAAGTTGATTTACCACTTCCTGATTTTCCCATAATCGCAACTCTTTGAGCCTCTTTTACTTGGAAGTTTAAATCTTCAAAAATCTTTACTTCTTGATTTCCTTGAGTATATGATTTTTTCAGTGATTTTATTTCTAACATTATAACTCTTCCTTTAAAAATTCAAAAACCTCTTTTGCCATTATTTCATGTCCTTTAATATTAGGATGAATACCATCTGCTTGATTTAAACTTTGCTCTCCTGCAACACCTTTTAGTAAAAAAGGCATGAACATTAGATTATATTTTTTTTGTAAGTTTTTATACATATTCTCAAAATCTTGTGAATATTTCATCCCATAATTTGGCGGAATTAACATACCTGCTAGTAATACTTTTGCATTTGATTTTAAGGCATGGTTTATAATCTCTTCTAAGTTTTTTTCACTTTGAATTAGATTTAAACCTCTTAAGCCATCATTTGCACCAAGGGCAATAAATACAATATCAGGTTTTCTTTTTAAATACCATTGTAGTCTTGATAAACCATCACTTGTTGTTGAACCACTTACTCCACCGTTGATTACATTAATGTTTTTATTTAATTTAGTTTTGAATAAATTTTTTACTAAATTAGGATAGGCTTGTTCTTTTGTAACTCCTAAGCCTTCAGTTAATGAATCACCTAAAAATAAAATAGTTTTGCTATTTGTATTTGCGCTTAATATTTGTAATGTAAATATAAATATGATAATAATTGTCTTTTTCATAATTGTATATTAACAAAAAGAATTAAAAAGATAATAAAAATAAATCTAATAAATGCTAAGATTAAATTAAATTTATATAAGCCCTAGGATATTTTATTAATGGACAATAATCAACAAAAAAACGTAGCAATGTTTATTGATTGTGATAATGTTAGTGCAAAATACATAGATAGTATTTTTAAAGACCTTTCTCAATATGGAAGAATCACAATTAGAAAAGCATATGGTGACTGGACAAATAGACATCTTCACAATTGGCAAAATGTTTTATTAGACTACAACATTCAACCATATCAACAGTTTGCTTACACAAATAATAAAAATGCCTCAGATATCGCAATAGTAATTGATGTAATGGATTCGATTTATACAAAAGATATAGATATTATAGCTTTGGTTACAAGTGATAGTGATTTTACACCTTTAGTTGCAAGAATTTTATCTGATGCTAAAACAGTACTTGGATATGGAGAAGAAAAAACTCCTGACTCACTTGTGAAAGCTTGCTCACAATTTATTTATGTAGAAAAGTTTATTCAATTACAAGAAAAAAATAAAGAGTTTGAGGATGTCGCTGAAGATAAGCATGATTTTAAAAATCGTTACAAAGGTAATGATTATGATGCAAAAAAAGATTATCACCTTAAGAAATCTCTTTTAAATGCTATTGAACAGGTATCTGGAGATACAGGTTGGGCTGATTTAAAAGATGTAGGTTTATATATCAGTCAAAATAGTTCTTTCTCTCCAATTAATCATGGATTTAATAAATTAGGAACTTTGATAAAATATCTTGATATATTTGAAGTTAAATATATAAATGATAATTTAACTATGTTAGTAAAACCTAGCAAGAAAACTTTTGATAAATATTAATTTGTATGGAAGTTTATTAACTTCCATACATTAGATTTGGTAGCCACAGAGCAATATCAGGGATATAAGTCACTAATAATAATCCGGCTAAGATAGTCATTGTCCACGGGAATGCTGCAACAATAACATCTTTAATACTCATACCTGTAAGTCCTGAAGTTACAAATAGATTCAGACCAACAGGAGGGGAAACCATTCCTAGTTCCATATTGATTGTAATTACAATACCAAAGTGAATTGGGTCAATTCCTAAAGCAATTGCCACTGGTAATAATAGTGGAACCATAATCATAATAATAGCACTTGGCTCCATAAATGAACCTGCTAAAATTAGAAGTAAGTTAACCATTAATAAGAACATTACTTTATCTACATTTGCTGCAACCAATGCTTCTGTAATTTGTTGAGGAATATTCTCAATTGTTAAGAAGTGAGCAAATAACATAGCGTTTGCAATAATAAACATAATCATTGCTGTTGTTTTAGCTGAATCTAAAGCTGTTCCCCAAATTTGTGATACTTTAATATCTTTGTAAACAAATACTGAGATGAAAAATGCCCAAACACAAGCAACAGCAGCTGCTTCAGTTGGTGTAAAAATACCACCATAAATACCACCAATAACAATAACAATTGTCATTAATCCCCATGCTGCATCTTTCATTTTTGACAGTCTAACTCTTAATGGAGCTGGTTCAGTTCTTTCAAATCCTAATCTTCTTGCACCAATATAAGTTACAACCATAAGCATAATACCAAGCATAATACCTGGAACAACACCTGCCATAAATAGTTTACCAATAGAAACTTCAGCAGTAACACCGTATACGATTAATACAATTGAAGGTGGAATTAAAATACCTAAAGAACCAGCAGTTGCAATAGTACCAACAGCATATTTTTTAGGATAACCAGCTTGCATAATTGCACCAAACATAATAGATCCAATTGCAACAACAGTTGCAGGAGAACTACCTGAAACAGCAGCAAAGATAATTGATGCAAAAATAGCAGCGATTGGTAAACCACCTGGTAAGTGTCCAACACAAGCTTTTGCAAACTCAATAATTCTATTTGCGGCACTTCCTTTACTTAACAGATTTCCTGCAAAAATAAACATTGGAATTGCCATTAATGAATAGTGATGAACTTTTTCAAAAATCATTGCAGAAATTTCAATTGGAGAAATATCTGTAAATAGCATTAATGTTGTGAATGTTGCAGCACCTAAACAAATTGCAATAGGAGTACCAAGAACCATTAAGAAAAGGAAAATACTAAATAATACACCAACACTACTCATAGCATTCCTCCTGTTTTCTTTTCAACATCTTTAACCATTTTTTCTAAACCTTTATCTTCTTCAATATCACCAGCCATTCCATGTAAATGCATTTCATGTTCACTTACTCTTACAACTTGTTCATGTGGTGTTTTAATAATTTCAACAAGTTTTTCAATAACTCTATATCCACCAAATAAAAATGAAATAGGAACAAC
The DNA here is from genome assembly GCF_004214795.1 of Malaciobacter pacificus. Lineage (NCBI taxonomy): Bacteria > Pseudomonadati > Campylobacterota > Epsilonproteobacteria > Campylobacterales > Arcobacteraceae > Malaciobacter > Malaciobacter pacificus. Next base: position 1,766,113 of record NZ_CP035928.1, on the reverse strand, counting down.
TAAGTAGATAATCCACATAGGCATATCCCATAAATCGATAGATCTTTCATCTAAATCTATAACTAACAATAAGTATTCATATCCATAATATGATACTGCTAATAAGAAAATGATTGTAACAACATGAGATAATATCAACATAATTTTTGCAATTTTAGTTGGCATAATATCTAATATAATTGTTACAGCAATATGAGCATCTTTTTTAAAACAGTACGCTGCTGCAAAAAAGGCACTCCATAAAAATAAATAAACTGTTAACTCAGTTGCCCATGTAAAAGAGGCATCAAAGCCATACCTAGCAACTACATTAATAAATGCAACTGCAACACCGGCTGTTATACCGATTGCTGCAATTGATTGATTAATAAAACCGATGATTTTACTAATTACATTAAACATAATAAACTACTTAGTAGCGATTGTTTTTTCGATTAAATCTTTACCAATTAATCTATCGCTGTAGAATTCTGGATAAATTTTGCTAACAGCTTTTCTCCATGCTTCTCTTTGCTCATCAGTTAATGTGTAAATTTCTAATTTACCAGTTTTTTGTGCATATTCTTGGATAGCTTTAAATTGTGTATCATTTAATTCTTTTGCATATTCTCTCTCTTTTTCTGTAGCTTCTTTCATAGCTTGTTTTACATTTGCTTGTAAATCAGCAGGTAAAGAGTTCCAGAATTTTTTAGACATTACAACTAAGTAACCTAAGTAACCATGGTCAGAAACAGTTAAGTATTTTTGTACTTCATGGAATTTTTTAGTGTAGATGTTAGAAAATGGGTTCTCAGCTGCATCAATTACACCTTGTTGTAATCCAGAATATACTTCAGAGAATGGCATCATTTGTGGGTTACCACCTACTGCTTTAATTTGTGCTTCTAATACTTTAGAAGACATAATTCTAAATTTTTGACCTTCTGCATCACTTGGATTAATTAATGCTTGTTTAGAAGAAGAGAATTGTTTAAATCCATTATCCCAGAAATCTAATGCAACAATTCCTTTTGCCGTAACCATATCTTTTAATGCTGTACCAACTTCACCGTCTTGAACTCTGTGTAAGTGATCAATATCTTTAAAGATAAAAGGCATATCAAATAATGCTAATTGAGGTACAATTTTACCAAATTTAGAAAAACTTGGTGCTGCCATTTGAACTGAGTTTAATCTTAAAGCTTTTACAACTGCACCATCAGTATATAATTGAGATGATGGGTAAACTTGAACATCAATTTTTCCACCTGATAACTCTTCTAGTCTTTTTTCAAAGAAATCAGCTGCTTTACCTTTTGGTGTGTTTGGACTTACAACGTGAGAAAATTTAAGAGTATACTCTGCTGCTAACCCTGAAGTTGCTACCATTGCTGCTGCAATAGTTCCTAAAACTAATTTTTTCATATCTTTACTCCTTAATGTTTTGATATAAATTAATTATAGTCAAATGTTATGTACCTATTATGTATGAAAAACCAAATTTAAAAATTTTTTATTGCAGTTTTGTATATATATAATAATGTATATATTTTAATACTTTTTTTTCTCAATTAGTGTTACATGTTGTGTAAAATGTATTTACTCAAACATACCTTATGTTCAGTGATTAACCGTTTTTTAAACAATTTTACTATATACTATTCGACTTTACTAGGAGTATGAAGAGTACGCGGAATATAAAAGATTAATATAAAGGAAAAAGATGGGTTGTAATTTAGACTTATTAACATCTTTCAAAGACAACTGTGGTTTTGGTCTTGTTGCTGATATGAAAAACAGACCAAGTCATGGAAACTTGGAAGATGCAATCACTTCACTTGAAAGAATGATGCACAGGGGTGCAATCGCAGCAGATGGTAAAACAGGAGATGGTTCTGGTTTATTATTATCTATGCCTGATTCTTTCATGAGAAAAATTGCTACTGCACAAAATGTAGATTTACCTGAAATTTATGCAGTTGCTATGATTTTTGCAAAAGATTTAAAAGATATTGATACTTTCAAAGAGTATTGTGAAAAGAATGATTTAAAGGTAGTATTAACTAGAGAAGTTCCTGTTGATACAGATGCATTAGGACAACAAGCTTTAGATAGCTTACCAAATATTATTCAAGTATTTGTAACACCAAATACACTTATGTCATCAAAAAGATTTGATGCAATGCTTTACTTAACAAGAAAAGAGTGTGAGCATAAATTAATAGATAAAAAAGATTTTTATATTCCAACTTTCTCATCTAAAGTAATTGCGTATAAAGGGCTTGTAATGCCTACGCATATTAAACATTTTTATATTGACTTAAGAGATGAAGACTTCAAAATCTCATTTGCCTTATTTCACCAAAGATTCTCAACAAATACATTACCTCAGTGGAGATTAGCTCAACCATTTAGAGCAATCGCACACAATGGTGAGATTAACTCTGTTGAAGCAAATAGATTTAATACTCAAATTAAATCAGAACAAATTAAATCTGAAATATTTACAGATGAAGAAATTGATAGATTATTACCAATTTTACAGCCAGGTGGTTCAGATTCAGCATCATTAGATAATATGTTTGAGTTTATGTTAGCAAATGGAGTTGATTTCTTTAAAGCTGCTAGAAGTTTAGTTCCAGCTCCTTGGCAAAATGCACCACATATGGATGCTGATTTAAGAGCATTCTATGAGTATACTGCAACAGCGATGGAAGCTTGGGATGGACCAGCAGCGGTTTCATTAACTGATGGTAGACATATTGGTTGTTTAATTGATAGAAATGGATTAAGACCTTCTAAGTATGTTATTACTAAAGATGATAAATTATATATTACATCTGAGTATGGAACATTAAAACTTGATGAAGAGAATATTTTAGAAAGAGGAAGATTACAATCAGGACAAATGATTGGACTTGACCTTAAACATGGAAAAATCTTAAAAGAAAATGATATTAACGATTATTTAAAATCATCTCAAAACTACTCTAAGTGGTTAAATGATGATATGGATTACATCCAAGAGTATATTGAAGATTCATTTTTAAATACAAAAGATTATAAAATTGAAGATTTAGAAAAGAAACAAAAATATTTTAATATCACTTATGAAGCATTAGATCAAATTATTGAACCAATGGCTAAAGATGGTAAAGAACCAGTTGGATCTATGGGTGATGATACACCATTAGCATGTTTTTCTACTGTAAACAGAAACTTTACAGACTTCTTTAAACAAAAATTTGCGCAAGTTACAAACCCACCAATTGACCCATATAGAGAAAAATTAGTAATGTCTTTAGAAACAGGTTTTGGTAGAATTCACAATATTTTAGATGAAAAACCAGAATATGCAAAAAGATTAAAAGTTGCTAGTCCAATTTTAATGAAAGAAAAATATGATGTTTTATACTCATTTGGTGATGAAAACTCTCCAAGATATGATGAGTACTATAAAAATAGAGTATTCTCAACTATTTTCAAATCGAACTTAAAAAAATCATTAGAAAATTTAGCATCATATGTTATTAAAGCTGTTAGAGATGATAATGTTAGTGTTGTTATCTTAGATGATAGAACTTTAAATGAAAATGAAAAAGTAATTCCTATGGCTATGGCTGTTGGATATGTAAATCAAACTTTATTAAAAGAGGAGATTAGACATAATGTTTCAATTATCTCTATCACTGGTGAAGTTTATGATCCACATATGGCAGCAGTTTTAGTTGGGTTCGGTGTTACAGCTATTTACCCATACATGATGTATGCTTCTACTGTTAATTTATTTAAAAGAGAAGAACCATCAAAATATGAGATGCAAAGATTATTAAAAAATACTCAAAAATCTTTAAATGCTGGTTTATTAAAAATCATGTCTAAAATGGGTATTTGTACTATTGCTTCATATAGAAACTCTGGATTATTTGATGTAATTGGATTATCTGATGAAATCGTAAATGATTGTTTCACAGGCGCTCATAGTGATTTAGCTGGTTTATCTTATGATGATATTGAAGAAAGAATTAATAAATCACACTTTAATGCATTTAAAAAAGAAGGGACTATGCTTCCTATTGACCTTGGTGGTTTCTACAAATTTAGTAGAGGTGGTGAGTACCATGATTATGGTCCAGCAACTACTAATGCAATGCATAATAAAAATGCTTCTAAAAAAGAAGACATTTCTGATTTCAAAGGTTTAAAAGAATTAATTGAAAATAGAGATAAAAAATTCATTAGAGACTTCTTTGAATTTAATTCAGATAGAGAACCAATTTCTATTGATGAAGTTGAGCCAAAAGAAGAGATTTTCAAAAGATTTGCAACTGCAGCTATGTCATGTGGTTCTATTTCTCCCGAAGCTCATGAAGCTTTAGCTCAAGCTATGAATACAATTGGTGGAGCTTCAAACTCTGGTGAGGGTGGAGAAGACCCAGCAAGATTTAATACACTTAAAAACTCTAAGATTAAACAAATTGCTTCAGGTAGATTTGGTGTTACTCCAGGGTACTTAAGAAGTGCTATTGAGTTACAAATTAAAGTTGCTCAAGGTGCAAAACCAGGTGAAGGTGGTCAGTTACCAGGACATAAAGTAACTCCATTAATTGCTACACTTAGACACACAGTTCCAGGTGTTACATTAATTTCACCACCACCACACCATGATATTTACTCTATTGAAGATTTAGCGCAGTTAATTTATGATTTAAAACAAATTAACCCATTAGCTAAAATCACAGTTAAGTTAGTATCTTCAATTGGTGTAGGAACAATTGCAGCTGGTGTTGCAAAAGCATATGCAGATAAGATTATTATTTCTGGTGGAGATGGTGGTACAGGTGCTGCTCCATTAACATCAATTAAGCATGCGGGTAATCCATGGGAACTTGGTTTATCAGAAGCTCATAATGCATTAAAAGCTAACCACTTAAGAGAGTCTGTTCATGTACAAACAGATGGTGGATTAAAAACTGGTATGGATGTAATTAAAGCAGCAATGCTTGGTGCTGAATCTTACGCATTTGGTACAGCTTCATTAACTTTAGTTGGATGTAAAATATTAAGAATTTGTCATACAAATAAATGTTCTGTTGGTGTTGCAACTCAAGATGATGATTTAAGAGCACACTTTACTGGAACTGTTGAGAGATTAATCTCTTACTTTACATTTATTGCTGAAGATGTTAGAGAAATTATGGCATCTTTAGGTTACAAAACTATGGAAGAATTAGTTGGTAGAAGTGATTTATTAAAAGTTATTGATGACAAATTTGCTCAAAAATTTGATTTCCAAAATGTTTTAAGAAGAATTGATGGTGTTGATACTTGTCAAAAAGAATCAAATGATCCATTCGATGATAATAAATTTGAAAAAGAGTTATTAAAGAAAGTTCATAGAACAATTGAAAATCCAAATACTCCAGTTAAAATCAATACTGAAATTAGTAACTTAAATAGAAGTTTTGGTGCTTTAATTTCTGGTGAAATTGCAAGATTCTATGGAGATAAAGGTCTTCCTGAAAACTCTATTAATATTAATTTAACTGGTATTGCGGGTCAATCATTTGGTGCATTCTTATCTAAAGGAATGAATTTACATTTAGATGGTGCAGCTAATGACTACGTTGGTAAAGGTATGAATGGTGGTAAAATTATCATTAATCCAAGACACCAAGGACCAGAGTTTGCTGGTGGTGGTAACACTTGTCTATATGGTGCTACTGGTGGTAAACTTTACATTAGAGCTGCTGTTGGTGAGAGATTCGCAGTTAGAAACTCTGGATGTACAGCTGTAGTTGAAGGTACTGGAGATAACGCTTGTGAATATATGACAGGTGGTATTGTTGTAATCTTAGGAAATACTGGTGTTAACTTCGGTGCTGGTATGACTGGTGGTATTTCATTTATCTATGACCCAGAAAAAACTTTTGTTGATAAAATGAACCAAGAGTTAATTGAGCCAGTAAGAGTTGATACTGATGATACAGAAAGAGAAAGATTATATTTAAAAAGATTATTATCTGATTATGTTCATGAAACAGAAAGTGAAATTGCAGAAAGAATTTTACAAAACTTCAGAGCAGAGATTAGAAACTTCTGGATGGTTAAACCTAAGAATATGACAGTTTTACCTCTTAACCCAGAAGAAGGAGTATAAGAGATGTTAAACTTTACAAAATTTGAAAGAATAAACCCTGAGAAAAGAGATGTACTTCAAAGAATTAAAGACTTTGATGAAGTATATCAAGTATTTAACAAGCAAAGAGCTAGAGAACAAGCTGATAGATGTATGCAGTGTGGTGACCCATACTGTCATACAGGATGTCCATTAGGAAACTATATTCCAGCATGGCTAAAACAAACAGCTACAAAAAATCCTGATTATGCTTTTGCAATTTCAAATGAAACATCTCCTTTCCCTGAAATCTTAGGAAGAATTTGTCCTCAAGATGTATTATGTGAAGGTGCGTGTTCTTTAAATACAGGACATGGTGCAGTTTCTATTGGTGCAGTTGAAACATTTATCTCTGAAGATGCTTTTGCAAATGGTATGAAACCAATTTTCCCAGCAAAATCAAATGGTAAAAAAATTGCCGTTATTGGTTCTGGACCTACGGGAATTTCAGCAGCAACTTTCTTAATCAGACAAGGTTTTGAGGTTGAAATGTTCGAAAGAGCAGATAGAGCTGGTGGATTACTAATGTATGGAATTCCTGGGTTCAAACTTGATAAAACTACAGTTGATAGAAGAATTAACTGGTTATTAGAAGCTGGAATGAAACTTCATGTTAATTGTGAAATTGGAAAAGATAAATCAATTGCTGAGTTAGAAAAAGAGTTTGATGGTATCTACTTAGGTATTGGAGCAACAAAAAGTAATTCAGTAAGAATTGAAGGTGAAAACTCTTCTAATGTTCATTTTGCAATTGACTTTTTAACGGGTATTCAAAAAAGAAACTTAAATACTAAAACTGAATATATTGATGTAAAAGATAAAAAAGTTGTAGTTATTGGTGGTGGAGATACTGCTATGGACTGTGTTAGAACATCTGTTAGAGAAGGTGCATCTTCAGTTAAATGTCTTTATAGAAGAGATGAAGCTAATATGCCTGGAAGTAAAAAAGAGGTTGTTAATGCAAAAGAAGAGGGCGTTGAATTTGTATTTAATGTTTCTCCAAAATCAATTAAAACTGAAGGTGATAAAGCAGTTGCAGTTGAATTATTAACTACATCTATGAGTGAACCAGATGAATCAGGAAGACAAAAAGTTGTTATCAATGAAGGAAGTGAATACTTAGAAGATGCAGATGTAATTATTCTTGCTCTTGGATTCTCTCCAGAAGTTCCTGAATTCTTAAAAGAATTAAATGTTGAAACTAACTCTTGGGGTGGTGTAATCATTGATTCTAAATTTAGAACATCTAACTTAAAAGTATATGCAGGTGGGGATTGTAGAAGAGGTGCTCACTTAGCTGTTACTGCTGCTGTTGATGGTAGAGAAGCTGCTAAATCTATGGCAGAGGCTTTATCTTAATATTATGAAGACTCTTACAGCCTTTGATAAAAACTCATTTATAAAGGCTGTAAAACTTGCAAACAAAGAGATATTTGATTATATAAATAATCAAATATCATTTAAAGATTATCAATACTCAAATACAATTGGCTTTGGTGGAGATAACTCTTTAAACTTTGATTTAACTGCTGAAAATATATTTATTAAACATCTTGAAAAATTTGGTAATATTTATTCTGAAGAGTGTGGTTTTTTAGATAATAACAGTGAGTATACAATAGTTATAGACCCACTTGATGGAAGCAATAATTTTTTGAACAATTTACCATATTATGGTACATCTGTTGCTTTGAAAAAAAATGAAAAAGTTGTTGCAGGATTTGTTACTAATTTAATTAGTTCAGTATTAACTTACAAAATTTTTGAAGATGATGTTAAATACTTTTCATTAAAAGATAATTTATATGTTCAGTCAGAAAACTTTTCTAAATCTAATTTAGCAATTTTTGAAAGAGCCTATAAGTTCCCAAATATTTGTTATAAATTAAATGAAAATAAAATAAAGTTTAGATGTTTAGGTGCAGTTGCATTGTCATTATGTGATGCTAGAAACTATGATTTTGTTTTATTTGGCGGAGAGCATAGAGAGTTTGACATCGCAGCTGCTTTATATATTTGTGAAGACTTTTTTACTCATAAATCAAACAAATTTCTACTCATATCAAAAAATAAGCTTAAATTTGAACAAGTTTTAGAAATAATTAAAGAAATATAGGTTATAACTCCAACATAAATATTAATAGTAGGAAGAAGTCAAATGTCATTAATTATTACTGATGAATGTATCGCTTGTGATGCATGTAGAGAAGAATGCCCAAATTATGCAATTGAAGAGGGTGATCCAATATATGTAATTGATTCAGATAGATGTACTGAGTGTGTGGGACATTTTGAAGAGCCTCAATGTGTTGAAGTTTGCCCAGTTGACTGTATTATCATAGATCCAGATAATCAAGAAACAATGGAAGAGTTAAAGTTCAAGTATGAACAATTAATGGAAGAAGAAGCTTAATATGGCAAAAGTCACAACTATTATCGACATTGGGTCAAACTCAATGCGAATGGTTGTATTACAAAAGAGTAGTCGATATGCTTTTAGTTTAATTAATGAGACTAAAAGTAGAGTTAAAATCTCAGAAGGTTGTTATGAGAATAATGGAAACCTTCAAGAAATTCCTATGCAAAGAGCATACGAATCTTTTAAATCTTTTTTAAATATATCTAATTCACTTAAATCACGTAAAATTATCTGTGTTGCAACATCTGCACTTAGAGACGCTCCAAATGCAAAAGTTTTTTTGAATAGAATAAAAAATGATTTTGGAATAAATATTAAAGTAATTGATGGTGAAAAAGAAGCATATTATGGTGGGGTTGCTGCACTTAATTTAATTGATAGTAATGATTTTGTTACTGTTGATATTGGTGGTGGTTCTACAGAATTTTCATTTATTCACGATGGAAATATTACAAAATCAATTTCATTAGATTTAGGTACAGTTAGATTAAAAGAATTGTATTTTAATAAAAATGATGTAGATGGTGCAAAGAAATATATATTAGATAATTTGAAAAAGATTTTTGATTTAGGTATAGAAATTCCTCAAACGGTTGTAGGTATTGGTGGAAGTATTAGAGCCCTAACTAAAATGATTATGAAAAAAAATGAGTATCCACTTGATGTTTTGCATGGATACAAATATAAAGTTGAAAAGGAAATAAATCTTTTTAAAGATATTGTTAATGCAAAAAATGAAGATGAACTAAGAGATTTAAATGTTAAAAAAGATAGGCTAGATACTATTAAAGAGGGAACATTTATTTTTAAAACAATTTTAGAAGAGTTAAATACAACTAGCGTTATAACTTCAGGGGCTGGAGTTAGAGAAGGTGTTTATTTAGCTGATTTATTAAGAAATTGTAATCATAAATTTCCAGCAAATTTCAATGTAAGTGTTAGAAGTTTACTTGACAGATATGGAATTGATAAAAAGCAAAGTGCATATTTAGGTAATAATGCTGCTAAAATTTTTGATGTTTTAAAACCACTTCACGAACTTGATGAGAAGTATAAAAGTTTGTTAATTGTTGCATCAAAACTTCATTCAATTGGTTCAACGCTTAATTTTTATAAATCAAACGACAATGCTTTTGATTATATTTTAAATGGTCTAAGTTATGACTTTTTACATTCATCAAGAGTTGTTGTAGCACATACAATTAAGTTTTCAAAAAAATCTTTACCTACTAAAAATGACATTGAAAAATATGAAGAATTTTTACCTGATATAGAAGTTTTAAGATGGATGAGTTTTATGATATCTTTAAATCTAGCTATTAATCTTGATTATTCAAGACCTAATGTAAATTATGATTTGATTGATAATGTTTTAAATCTTGAATTACCTAATAATTCTTTTTTAATTACTTCAAATATTGAGAAATTAGAAAGTCCTAAAGAATTAAATATTAAAATACTATAATGAAAAAAATAGTATATAAAATATTCTTAGGATTAGTATATATCTTAAGAAAACTACCTAAAAGTATCAGACGTGGATTTTTTAAAGTTATTGCAAAACTAGCATATCTTTTTGCAGGAAAAACAAATAGAATTATTGAATCAAATCTAAAATTAGTATTTGGAAATAAAATTTCTAAAGATGAAATAAAAGAGATACAAAAATATTCATATTTTAATATGGTTTTATGGGTTCAGTCTTTAATTGAAAATTTAGATGTCACTGATGAAGAATTAAAAAAGAGTGTTTCAATTGAAAATACAAAGTTTGTAACTGATTTAATAGAAAATAATAAGCCAATAATTTTTATATCAGCACATTTTGGTAATATGGAAATGTTAAGTACTTATATGAATAAATTTGTAATTCCTATACATCAAGTAGCTAGACAATCTAATTTTGCAGAGTTTGATGAATTTGTTGTTAATGCAAGAGAGAAGTCAGGAAGTAAAATAATTTTTAGAGATGGTGCATTAAAGAAACTATTTAAGGCATTAAAGAAAAATGAAGTTATTTCTTTAATTATTGACCAGAATATTAATTCAAGAGAGGGACAAGAGGTAACTTTTTTAGGTAAAAAAGCAAATCAAACAGCTTCTAGTGCATCTTTAGCTAGAAAATTTGATGCATATATTATACCTCTTGCAATTTTTAATAAAGCAGATTACAAATATCATATAAAAATATATGAACCAATTAAGCCAGTTAAAACTGAAAATGAAAAAGAAGATATAAAAGTTATTTCTCAATTAGAAGCTAATGCAATTTCTGATATAATATTAGAAGATAAAAAACAGTGGTTTTGGCCACATAAAAGATTTAAAAGCCACTATAGAGAGATATATGAAAAGAATTTTAATAATTAGTGATGGTAAGCCAGGTCACTTAAATCAATCAATTGCTTTTTGTAAAATTAAGAAGATTAGTTACGATATTTTAGAAGTAAAATTTAAATCTAAATTTCATAAGGCTATATCATATATCTTTGATAAGATTGGGCTTTATACTGATAGTTTATATAAAGATTATAAAAAATACTACTATGAGTTTTATGATGCAGTTATAAGCACAGGTTCATCAACATATTATTTAAATAAAGTTATTTCTAAAAACAATAACCTGAAGTCCATCACTCTAATGTATCCAAAAGGTTATAAAACCAAAGATTTTGATTATATTATTGCACAAGAACATGATAGTTTTAAAGAGGATTTTAATATTGTAAAAATTCCTTTAAATTTATCATATATTAAATCTAAAAAAATATTGAATCAAAAAGAAAATGAAAAATCTCTAGCTATTGTAATAGGTGGTAATAATTCTATTTTTTCAATAAACAGTGAAGATATTAGAGAAAAATTAGATTCTATTTTTGAAGAATACCCTGATTATTTAAAGTATATAACAACTTCTCCTAGAACCTCTTTTGAAATTGAAGCGTTAATTGATGAGTATGATTTTGATTATAAATTGATTTATTCAAGAGAACCTAATGTAAATCCAATAGGTGATTTTATAGAAAATTGTGAGAAGTTTTTTATAACTATGGATTCTACTTCGATGATTAGTGAAATTAGAGCAAATAGTGATGCTAATATTGAGATTATAAAATTAGATTCGAAAAAAGAGAATACAAAATATCATAGACTAATAAATATCGTAGAAAATATTGATAATAAGTTAGATTATGAAAAATTATTGAAAAGAGTAGAGATTTAAATGATAGATTTAAAAAATAGTAAAATATGTATTATTGGTTTAGGTTATGTAGGACTACCTTTAGCTCATGCATTTGCAAAAAAGTTTGATGTTGTTGGATTTGATATCTTTGAAGAAAGAATTAATGAATTAAAAAAATGTTTTGATAGAACTTTAGAGTTAGATAAAAAGCAATTAGATGAAGTAAAGGATAACATTATTTACACAAATAAGATTGATGAGATAAAGGATTGTAATATTTTTATTGTTACAGTTCCAACTCCAATTGATAGTTCTAATAGACCTGATTTAACTCCATTAATTAAATCTTCTCAAACAATAGGAAAAGTTCTTAAAAAAGATGATATTGTAATTTATGAATCAACAGTTTATCCAGGAGTTACAGAAGAAGTTTGTGTTCCTCAATTAGAAGAAGTTTCAGGTCTTAAGTTTAATGAAGACTTTTACTGTGGATATAGTCCAGAAAGAATTAATCCAGGGGATAAAGAACATACTGTTACAAAAATATTAAAGATTACTTCAGGAAGTACTCCTGAGATTGCAAATCTTGTGGATGATTTATATTCATCAATAATTACTGCTGGAACACACAAAGCAAGTTCAATAAAAGTAGCAGAAGCAGCTAAAGTTATTGAGAATACTCAAAGAGATGTAAATATTGCCCTTATAAATGAATTAGCTTTAATTTTTGATAATTTAGGAATTGATACAAATGATGTTATTGAAGCAGCAGCAACTAAGTGGAACTTTATTAAATTAAAGCCAGGATTAGTTGGTGGTCATTGTATTGGAGTTGATCCATACTATTTAACACATAAAGCAGAAGAGTTAGGATATAAACCAAATCTTATTTTAGGTGCTAGACAAATAAATAATGGTATGGGCAAATTTATAGCAGAAAAAACTATAAAATTAATGATTAAAAATGGAAAAATAATCAAAGACTCAAATATTTTAGTAATGGGATTAACTTTTAAAGAAAATTGTCCTGATGTTAGAAATACAAAAGTTGTAGATATTATTGAAGAGTTAAAAGATTATGGTGCAAATATTGATGTTTATGAACCATGGATTGATGAAAAAGACAAAGCTTATTACAATTATAACTTTATTGCAAATCCTTTCGAATCTACAAAAAAATATGATTCAGTTATTGTTGCTGTTGGTCATGATAAGTTTAAAGAATTTACACAAGAACAGTATGAAAATTTAATTCATGGTGATACAGTAATTGTTGATGTAAAATGTATTGTTCCAAATCCTACTTGGAAATTATAGAAAATGACAGTTGTACAGTTACTTCCTGAACTTAATGAAGGTGGAGTTGAACGAGGTGTTGTTGAACTTAGCCGAGAATTTACAAAAAAAGGATTAAATTCTTTTGTAATTAGTGCAGGTGGTAAATTTGAGAATACTATAGAAAAAGATGGTGGAAAACATATTAAACTTGATGTATGTAGTAAAAATATTCTTACAGTTTTTTCTAGAGTAAATAAACTAAAAAAAATATTAAAAGATATTAATCCTGATATTATTCATGTTAGAAGTAGAGTTCCTGCTTGGTTAGTTTATTTAGCCAATAAATCATTGGGATTTAAAGTAGTTAGTACCGTACATGGATTTAATAGTGTTGGATTTTACAGCTCAATTATGCAAAAATCTGATTCAGTTATTTGCGTAAGTAATAGTATCAAAGAGTATATTCAAAAGAATTATCATACAAATGAATCTAAAATAACAGTTATTACTAGAGGAATAGATTTAGATGTTTTTAATCCTCAATATGTTGATAATAAGTTTATTGATGATTTTGTTTTAGAAAATAAATTAAGAAATAAATTTATAGTAACAAGTGTAGGAAGAGTAACTCAGCTGAAAGATTATGAAACATTTATAAAATCAATATCTTTAATCAAAAAACAAAAAGAAAATGTTATTGGTTTAATAGTTGGTGGAGTTAGAGAAGATAAGCAAGATTATTTTAATTCATTAAAGAGTTTAGTTAAAGAATTAAATCTAAATGATAATATTATCTTTACAGGAAGTCAAAGTAAAATTGCTGAAATATATGCATTAAGTAATGTAATTGTTAGTAGTTCTAAAAAACCAGAAAGTTTTGGAAGATCAGTTGCAGAAGCAATAGCTTTAAACACTCCAGTAATTGCAACTAATCATGGTGGAGTTAAAGATATTATTAAAGAGAATATTAATGGTTTTTTCTTTGAAATTGGTGATGAAAAAGAGTTGTCAGAAAATATATTAGAAGCTGAAGATTTAAAATTCGATGGATATAAATATATTTCTGAGAACTTTTCTTTAGATAATATGTTAAATAAAACATTAGAAGTTTATAGAAAGGTTATTTAATATGAAAATAATTCATTGTGCTCCATTTAATTTATTTACAAAGACAGGAGGTTCTTTATATTCTAATCCTGTTAAAATTTCAATGGGTTTTATTGAAAATGGACATTTTGTGCATAATTTTGATTATAGAGATTCTTCAAGATATTATTCTTTATTTAAAAATAAAAAGAATGGTCAAAAAAAAATGAATCAATTATTTAAAAAGTTAATAGATGAAATTAAACCTGATTTAGTAATTTTTGGTCATGCTGAGCTTATAGAAGAGGATTTATTTTACGACTTAAAAAAACGTAATATTAAAATGATTTTTTGGTATAACGATATGATTATTGATACTTTATTTAAGAAAGTTGGACATTTATTTGATAAAGTTTTTATCACTGGTGCTGGCAAGATAATAGATGATTTAAAGCAGATTAATAGTGAGTCTTTTTTCCTCCCTAACCCAGTTCATAAAAGTATTGAAGCTAATATTGCTTATGAACATAAACAAAAATTTGATTTACTTTTTTCTGGTAGAAAAGATAATGAGAGAAAAAAGTTAATCTCTTTTATGGAAATGAACTTTTCTGAATTAAATGTTAAATATATTGGACAAAATCCAGAAAATACAATTATTGGTAATGAATATTTTGATCTGATATGTGATTCTAAAATAGTATTAAATCATAGTAGAGATATATATAAAATAAACAAATGGTATACTTCAGATAGATTAATGCATATATTAGGGAATGGTTCTTTTTGTTTAAGTAGAACTATTATTGATGGTGAAGATTTTTTTGAAGATAAACTTGATTACTATAAAGATGAGAATGAACTTAAAGAAAAAGTTTTTTACTATTTAGAGAATGAAGAAGAAAGAATTTCAAAATCAAAGTGGTTACATAAAAGAGTACACGACCTATTTAATACTAAAAATGTTTCATCATATATTATTGATATTTTAAATGAAGATGATAATAAACTTTCTAAATATGAGTGGTACAGATGATAAAATATTTATTTAGACATAATAAAGATTATTCAAGATTTAATATTATAAAAAAAATTTGTGGAAATATAGAGACTAAGAATGATGTTTATTTTTTAATGCCTTTTTCAAAAAATCAATTTTTTAAAAACTTTTTCAAAAGAGAAAGAATCATAAATGACTTTTTTATATCAAATTATGATACCTATGTTTATGATAGAAAAAAAATTTCTAAAAAAAATCCTAGAGCGTGGTGGAAATATTTTCAAGATTGGTTTAATTTTAGGTTTTCCAAATATTTATTGAGTGATACAATGGCACATTTTAAATACTGGGAAAAACTGTTTGGAAAATTTCATGGTAAACATTTAGTATTTCCTGTCTTAGCTGATAGAGGTATCTATTTCCCTTCAAAAAATGAAATTACTAGTAAAAAAATCAAAATACTATTTTATGGCTCTTTTATCCCACTTCATGGTATTGATGTTATACTAAATGCATTTTCAATTATGGAAAAAGAAAATATTGATTTTGAAGCAAGAATTGTAGGAAAAGGTCAAATTTTTAATCAAATGCATACTTTATATGAGGAATTAAACTTATCAAATGTAACTATGAATGGTGAGTTTATGGCAGAGGATGAATTAGCAAATTTAATAAGAGAATATGATATTGTTCTAGGTATATTTGGTGATAGTCAAAAGGCAAAAAGTGTTATTCCTAATAAAGTTTATCAGTCAACAGCTTGTAAAAAATGTACAGTAACTATGAAAAGTGATGTTCTAAGTGAATTCTATACAAATGAAGATATGGTAACTTGTGAAAATACTCCAGAGTCATTAGCCAACTCTTTAAGTGAATTAGTTAATAATAAAGAAAAAATTTATGAAGTCGCTAAAAATGGTTTTAATAGATTTGAAAAGATTTATAACCAAGCTCAAATTGATTTAGAAAATTTTATAGAAAAAGTACAGAAGGAGAGAAGATGAAAGGAATAATACTAGCAGGGGGAAGTGGAACAAGACTATACCCAATCACAAAAGGTATATCAAAACAATTAACTCCAATTTATGATAAACCTATGATTTATTACCCACTATCAGTACTAATGCTTTCAGGTATAAATGAAATACTTATTATCACAACCCCTGATGATCAACAAAGCTTTAAAAACCTTTTAGGTGATGGAAGTGATTATGGACTAAAATTAGAATATGTAATCCAACCAAGCCCAGATGGATTAGCTCAAGCATTTATTTTAGGTGAAGAATTCTTAGATGGTGATGATGCTTGCCTTGTTTTAGGTGATAATATTTTCTATGGCCATGGCTTAACTCAACTTCTTTCAAACTCAATTAAAAATATAAAAGATGAAAATAAAGCAACTGTATTTGGATACTATGTAAATGACCCACATAGATATGGTGTTGCTGGATTTGATGAAAATGGTAATGTAACTTCTATAGAAGAAAAACCAGAAAACCCAAAATCAAATTATGCCGTTGTAGGATTATACTTTTACCCTAATGATGTAGTTAAAAAAGCAAAAGAAGTAAAACCAAGTGAAAGAGGTGAATTAGAAATCACAACTCTAAATGAAATGTACCTACATGAAGAAAGATTAAAAGTAGAACTTATGGGAAGAGGTTATGCTTGGCTTGATACTGGAACTCATGAAAGTATGTTAGAAGCATCTAATTTTATTCAAACAATTGAACATAGACAAGGTCTTAAAATAGCTTGTTTAGAAGAAATAGCTTATGAAATGGGATATATCTCAAAAGAAAAACTTTTAGAATTAGCAGAACCATTAAAGAAAAATCAATATGGACAATACTTAATTAAAAGAGCAAACCAACCAAGAGGAATGGGTAGATAAATATGAATTTTATTAGAACTGAAATTCCTGATGTAGTTATTATTGAACCAACTGTTCACGGTGATAATAGAGGTTACTTTGTAGAAACATTTAGAGCAGATAAACTTGAAGAATTTCTTGGATATAAAATTAACTTCTGCCAAGATAATGAATCAAAATCTTCAAAAGGTGTTTTAAGAGGACTTCACTATCAATTACCACCACATGCTCAAACAAAACTTGTTAGAGTAATTTCTGGAAGAGTTTTAGATGTAGCAGTGGATATTAGAAAAAACTCTCCTACATTTGGTAAACACGTAGCAGTTGAATTAAGTGATGAGAATAAAAGACAACTATTAGTTCCAAGGGGATTTGCTCATGGTTTTGTAGTTTTAGAAGAAGATACCGTATTTGCTTATAAAGTGGATTCTTACTATTCTCCAGAATGTGATAGAGGAATTGCTTTTAATGATGAGAAATTAGGAATTAATTGGCAATTAGAACACGCTGAATTAAAACTATCAAATAAAGATACAAAACAACCAAAACTATTTAATATTACTGATGATAAAGAAATATTTGAGTTTGGAGTAAACTATTATGCTTAATATTTTAGTAACAGGATCAAATGGTCAACTAGGAAGTGAATTAAAAGAACTTAGTTCAAATTATGAGTATAACTTCTTTTTTACTACAAGAGATGATATTGATATTACAGATAAAGAAAATATTAAATCTTTTTGTGAAAAAAACTCTATTAATGTAATTATCAACTGTGCAGCATATACTGCAGTTGATAAGGCTGAAGATGATATTGAGAATGCTGATAAGATAAATCATAAAGCAGTTAAAAAATTAGCAAAGATTTCAAAAGAAAAAAATATTAAATTAATTCATATCTCTACTGATTATGTATTTGATGGAAGAAACTTCAAACCATATTGTGAAGAGTATCAAACAAATCCACAAGGAGTTTACGGTAAAACAAAACTTGATGGTGAAACTGAGATGATAAATATAAATCCATTAAATTCTATTATTGTTAGAACTTCTTGGGTTTATAGTTTCTATGGAAATAACTTTGTAAAAACAATGTTAAGACTAGGAAAAGAAAAAGAGTCTTTAGGTGTAATATTTGATCAGGTTGGATCTCCTACTTATGCCGCACATTTAGCATATACTATTTTAGAGATATTACCTAAAATAGAAAATTCTAAAGTAGAAATTTATAATTATTCAAATGAAGGTGTACTATCTTGGTATGATTTTGCAAAAGAGATTATGAAGATGGCTAAGATTGATTGTAAGATTAATCCAATTGAAACTTATCAATACCCAACTCCAGCTATAAGACCTCATTACTCACTACTAAATAAAGCAAAAATAAAAAAAGAGTTTGATATTGAAGTTCCTTATTGGAAAGATGGATTAGATGATTGTTTAAAAAGATTAGGAGAAAGAAAATAGATGTTCAATAATAATTATAAAACAATACTAGTAACAGGATGTGCTGGATTTATAGGTGCAAACTTTGTGCCATACTTTTTAGAAAAATATGAAAACTACAATGTAGTTAATTTAGACCTTTTAACTTATGCAGGTGATTTAGAAAATCTAAAAGAAGTAGAAAAACACCCTAGACATAAATTTATCAAAGGTGATATTTGTAATAGAGAGTTAATTGAATTTATATTTCAAGAATATGATATCAGAGGTGTAATTCACTTTGCAGCTGAATCTCATGTAGATAACTCTATTAAAAACCCAGGAGTATTTGTACAAACAAATGTAAATGGTACATATACATTAGTTGATGTAGCAAAAAAATACTGGATGAATAAACCATTTGAGTATAAAGATGAATACCAAAACTGTAGATTCCATCATATTTCAACTGATGAAGTATATGGAACACTAAGTGATGATCCAAATGACCTTTTTACTGAAACTACACCTTATGCTCCAAACTCTCCATACTCTGCTTCTAAAGCTTCTAGTGATATGATTATTAGATCTTATGTAGAAACATTTGGAATGAACTGTGTTATTACAAACTGCTCAAATAACTATGGACCAAAACAACATGATGAAAAATTAATTCCAACAATTATTAGAAATGCTCTAAATAATAATCCAATTCCAATATATGGAGATGGAAAGAATATAAGAGATTGGTTATATGTATTAGATCACTGTAAAGGAATTGATTTAGTTTATCATGCTGGATTAAAAGGTGAGACATATAATATTGGTGGGAGAAATGAAAGAACAAATTTGCAGATTGTAAATAGAATTTGTGAAATCTTAGATAAAGAGGTTCCAAAAGAAGATTCTACTTCATATAAGGATTTAATTACATTTGTAGAAGATAGAGCAGGACATGATAGAAGATATGCAATTGATGCAACTAAGTTAGAAACTAAGCTTGGTTGGAAAGCTGATGAGAACTTTGACACTGGTATTGTTAAGACTATTCAGTGGTATTTGAATAAATATGGGTTTTCTAAATGACAAGTTATAAGTTAGTAGATTTTAAAACATTAGGTGATGAAAGAGGTTCACTTATTGCAATTGAAGAAGGTTATAATGCGCCATTTGAAATAAAAAGAGTTTATTATATCTTTGATACTAAAAAAGATGTAGAAAGAGGATTTCATGCTCATATAAATCTTAAACAAATTGCAATAGTGGTAAAAGGTAGTTGTACATTTGTTTTAGATAGTGGTGAAAATAGAGAAGAAATTAAACTTGAAAATCCAAATAAAGGTCTTTTTATAGAAGGTCTTATTTGGAGAGAGATGAAAGATTTTAGTTCAGATTGTGTATTAGTTGTTTTAGCAAGTGAACATTATGATGAAAGTGATTATATAAGAGATTATGATAAGTTTCTAAAAGAGGTTGAAAATGGGAAAAACTAAAAAATTAGTTATTATTGGAAGTGGTGAAACAGGCTTAATTGCTTATGAGTATTTCCAGTTTGATTCAAATTATGAGGTAGTAGCATTTAGTGTAAATTCTCATTATATTAGTGAATCTACTATAAATAGCTTACCAATAGTTCCATTTGAGAATTTAGAAGAAAAATATGATCCAAGTGAATATGAAGTTTATGTAGCTATAAGTTCTGGTAAATTAAATAGAAATAGAACAAAAATTTACAATGAAGCAAAAGAAAAAGGATATAAGTGTGCAAGTTATATTAGTTCAAAAGCTTTTGTATGGAGAAATGTAGAAATAGGAGAAAATTGTTTTATATTTGAGGATAATACACTTCAACCTTTTGTAAAAATTGGAAATAATGTAACTTTATGGAGTGGTAATCATATAGGACATAATACATATGTTAGAGATAACTGTTTTATTTCTTCTCATTGTGTTATATCTGGATTTTGTGAAATTGGAGAGAACTCTTTTTTAGGTGTTAATTGTACTATTGAAAATAATGTAAAAATTGCAAAGGATACCTTTATAGGTGCCGGAGCTTTAATACAAAAAGATACAGTAGAAAAAGGACTATATCAAACAACTCAAACAGAATTATCAAAAGTAAATACTCATAGATTATTTAGAATTAAGGAAGATTAATGAAGTGGCAAAAAAAAGGGTTAGTTTATACTCCACCTAAAGATAATAGTTGGAAACATAATTCGGCATTGACTCCTACAGCATTTTTATTAAATGAAAATACTATACGAGTTTATGCAAGTTTTAGAGATACTAAAGGTGTTGGAAGAATTGGATATGTTGATTTAGATGCTAAAAAACCTTCAAATATTTTAAAGGTTTCTAATAAGCCTGTTTTAGATATTGGTAAAGATGGAATGTTTGATGATAATGGTGTAATATTAGGAGATTTAATTCGAGTTGAGGATAAAATATATATGTATTATGTTGGATTTCAATTAGTTAATAAATCTAAATTTTTAGCTTACACGGGTTTAGCAATCAGTAGTGATAATGGAGAAACATTTAAAAGATATAAAAATACTCCAATTATGGATAGAGAAAATGAAGCTTTATATATTAGAGCAATTCATTCTGTTATTTACGAAGATAACAAGTTTAAATTTTGGTATGCAACAGGTAATGGGTGGGAAAATATAAATGGAGTTGATTTTCCTCAATATGATATAAATTATATAGAATCAAATGATGGAATTAATTTCAAAGAAAGTGGAATTAAATGTATAGAAAATGATAAAAATAATTTAGAATATAGAATAGGCAGACCAAGAACATATAAAAATAATAACTCATATATTATGAATTTTACTTATGGAACAACTGACGGAAGATATATTGCAGGACAAGCTATCTCATCTGATGGTGTAAATTGGAAAAGAGATGATAAAGATTTAGGGATTGAATTATCTAAAGAGGGATGGGATTCTATTCATCTAAGTTATCCATCAATAGTACATACTAAAAATAAAACTTATATGTTTTATAATGGGAATAATATGGGACAAGATGGTTTCGGTTATGCAGAGTTAATTGAGGAATAAATGAGAATAGTTAAATACACACTAGAACATAAAAATATTTGGAATGAATTTATAAGAAATTCTAAAAATAGTCATTTCTTTTTTCAAAGAGATTATATGGAGTATCATAGTGATAGATTTGATGATTTTTCACTTATGGTATTTGATGAAACAGATAAATTAATAGCATTATTGCCAGCAAATATAAAAGAAAATATTATGCATTCCCATCAAGGATTAACCTTTGGTGGTTTTTTAGTTGATGATAAAATGAAAACAGAAACTATGTTAGAGATTTTTGAATCATTAAAACTATTTTTAAAAGAACAAAATATAGAAAAAATTGTTTATAAGTGTATTCCATATATTTACCATATAAAACCATCTGAAGAAGATAGATACGCTTTATTTAGAAATGATGCAAAATTAATACGAAGAGATGTTACTTCAACTATAGATTTAACTGAACAAGTTAGGTATTCAAAAGGTAGAAAGTGGACTATAAACAAAGCAAAAAAAGAATCTATAGAAACTTTTGAATCAAACGATTATGAAGCTTTTTGGAAGCTCCTAACTGGTGTTTTAGAAGTAAATCATGAAGCAAAACCAGTACATTCACTAGAAGAGATAGAAAAATTAGCTAATTTATTTTCTAAAAATATTAAACTTTTTTTAGCTAAAAAAGATGAAAGAATCGTTTCTGGAGCTTTAATTTATGAAAATCAAAATATTGTACACACTCAATATTTAGCTAATAGTGAAGAAGGAAGAGAATTAGGTGCTTTGGATTTATTGATTGATTATTTAATAAAAGATATTTGTAAAAATAAAAAATACTTTGATTTTGGAATATCGAATGAAGATGTAGGTAGATATCTAAATACAGGGCTAATTGCTCAAAAAGAAGGCTTTGGGGCGAGAGCTGTAGTACATGATTTTTATGAATTGGAGATAAAGTAATGATTCCATTCTTGGATTTAAAAAGTTTGAATGCTCAGTACCGTAATGAACTAATTGAAGCATGTACAAAAGTAATTGATAGTGGTTGGTATGTTCAAGGGAATGAATGTAATGAATTTGAAAAAGAGTTTGCTCAATATTGTGGAACAAAATATGCAGTTGGCGTTGCAAATGGACTAGATGCATTAATTTTAATTTTACGAGCATATAAAGAATTAGGATTTATAAACAATGGTGATGAAGTAATAGTTCCTTCAAATACTTATATAGCTTCAATTCTGGCAATTTCTCAAAATGATTTAGTACCAGTTTTAGTAGAACCAGATTTAAATACTTATTTAATTGACTCAAATAAAATTGAGGAAAAAATCACTTCAAAAACAAAAGCTATTATGCCAGTTCATCTTTATGGTCAAACTTGCGATATGGATAAAATAAATGAAATAGCTAAAAAATATAATTTAAAAGTTATAGAAGATTCTGCACAGGCTCATGGTGCGTATTATAAAGATAAGAGAGCTGGTAACTTAGGAGATGCTAGTGGATTTAGTTTTTATCCTGGAAAAAATCTAGGAGCATTAGGTGATGGTGGAGCAGTAACTACTAATGATGAAGAATTATCAGATATTATTAGAGCACTTGGTAATTATGGAAGTCATAAAAAATATGAAAATCTTTATAAAGGTGTAAATAGTAGATTAGATGAAATACAATCAGCAATGCTTAATGTAAAGCTTAGATATTTAGATAATGAAATAGAGAAAAGAAGAGAAATAGCAAATTATTATCTTAATAATATAAAAAATGATAAATTAATTCTTCCAAATGTTAGGAAAGATGATAATCATGTATGGCATTTATTTGTGATAAGAACTGATAAAAGAGATGAATTACAAAAATATTTATTAGATAATAATATTCAAACTTTAATTCATTATCCAATAGCACCACATAAACAAGATGCATATAAAGAATGGTGTAATGATAAATATTTAGTTTCTGAGCAAATACACAAAGAAGTTTTAAGTTTGCCAATAAGTGGAGTTCAAAACTTAGAACAAACTGAAAAATTAGTGGAGGTAATAAATAATTATGAGTGAATTACCATTAGTTAGTATTCTTATTCCTCTTTATAATCATGAAAAATTTATTGAAAATACTTTAGAATCGATAAAAAAAGATAAATATAAACAAAAAGAAGTTTTAATAATTAATGATGGATCAAATGATAATTCACATGAAATTGTTTTAAAATGGATAGAAAAAAATAAAAAAGAAATTAATGTTATATATAAATATAGGGAAAATAAAGGTGTTAGGATAACGTTAAATGAATTGATTTCTTTAAGTAAAGGTAAATACATAATTCAATTTTCAAGTGATGATTATTTGATAAATAATACAATTTCTGAAAGAGTAAAAATATTAGAAAATAATCCTTCTAAATTAATGTTGATTGCAGATGCAATAGTAGTTGATGATGATGATAATAAAATTTTTGATAGTGCAAATTTTCAATTACATAGTGGAAAAAAAGAAAATTACTTTTCAGATAAAACTTTAAAAAAAGAAATTCTTTACAATTGGTCTGTTGTTGGTCCTGTATATATGGTAAATAAAAGAATTTATGATAAAATTGGTTATTATGATCCTGAAATTTATCTTGAAGATTGGGATTATGCAGTAAGAACTATTTCTAAAAATGCAATATTGTTTTTTGATGAAAAAGTTGCAGCTTACAGACTACATGAAAATAACACTATTAAAAATAAAGATGCAGCAATTAAGTTTTCAGAATCATGTATTAAGACCATTGAAAAACATGGAAATAAATTTTCTTTAAAAGACAGACTTAGATTATGGAATAAAGCTAGAAAACTAAAAAGAAAAGTTAAAAGATTAAAAAATGGAAACTAAAAAACAAAATAACCTAGTAACAGTTGGTGTTGCATTATATAATCACGAAAATTACATAGTTAAATGTTTAGAATCAATTGTGAAGCAAACATATAAAAATATTGAATTAATTGTAATTGATGATGGTTCTCAGGATGACTCTTTTCAAGTAGCAAAAGATTATTTAGAATCACAAGATTTTAATAAAAACTATAAAATTTACACAAGACCAAATAAAGGTATGTGCAATACTTTAAATGAGATTGCACAACAAGCAAATGGTAAGTATATATCTTTTGTGGGGTCTGATGATTATTGGTTTTTAAATAAAATTGAAGAACAAGTATTTTTTTTAGAATCTCATCCTCACTATGCATTAGTGCATTCTAATTCTCAAGTAGTCGATAATGATGATAATAAAAAAGATATTTTAGATTATTCAACTAAAAAAAATACAGGTTTCTTATTTGATTCAATATATGAGGGTAAAGGTGGAATTAATACTACATCTCATCTTTATAGAACGGAAGTGTATGGTAAAATAGGTTACTATGACCCAAGTTTAAAGTTTGAAGATACAGATTTCTGGCTTAGATTAACAAAAAAATATGAAGTAGGATATTTAAATAAGATACATACCTTTTATAGATGGCATGAAAATAATTTAAGTGGAAGTAAAAATTTACTTAGTTTTTATTACGAAGAAATTGTAAAAATTTATAATAAAAATATTGATGATGAAAAAAAGAGAAAAAAAGCTATATCAAAAATATACAAAAAAGCTTTTCAACGAGCAATTAGAAGTTTTCAATTAATGTATTTTGTTAAATATTTCTATAAATATCTAAAAGTAAAATTTAGATAAAATTTTAATTTAATTTTCAAAAGGTAAAAAATGAATAAAAGTAAAAATGTAATTTGTATTAAGTGGGGAACAGTTTATAGTGCTGATGATGTAAATAAATTACATAATATGGTAAAGAGAAATAGTTCTTATAATATAGACTTTTATTGTTTTACAGAAGACACAGAAGGCTTAAATGAAGACATAATCGTAAAGCCTTTACCTATATTAGATACTATTGAAGGATATAGACGTAAGTATGCCTATGAAAAAGAAGCAGGTTTATGTGATGATAACTTAGGAAACTTAAATGGAGAAAGGGTATTTTTCTTTGATTTAGACGTTGTAATTGTTTCTAGTTTAGATGATTTATTCTCTTATCCAAAAGAAGATAAGTTTTATATTATAAATGATTGGAATACAAAAGGTGAAACTGTTGGTCAAGCAACATGTTATTCATGGGAAGTTGGAACTTTAGGTTATATAAAAGAATATTATGAAAAAAATCCTAAAGAAGTAGTAGATAAATTTTATAATGCTTCACAAGAGTATTTATCAAGTAAGGTAATAGAAAAATATGGTAAATTGAATTTTTGGCCAGAGGATTGGTTCTGTTCATTTAGATTCCATTGTATGGCTAAATTCGGACCATTAAGGCACTTTATTACACCTAGTATACCTAAAAATATGCCAAACCTAAAAGTTATAAATTTTCATGGATACCCTAAGCCAGAAGATGCAATAAAAGGTTTTTGGTATATTAAAGAAGGTCAAAATTGGAAAAAATTATATAAAGTGTGTAAACCAACTCCTTGGATAAAAGATTACTGGTATTAATATGAAAAGTAATGATAAATTATCAAATAAATTAGGTGTTTCTTTAGGTGTTGGAATTTTAAGTTGGAAATCGCATAAAACATTAGAAAAAAGTTTACAAAGTTATGAAAAAATTGGCTTTAAAGATTTATTTGATGATGTTAAAATCATATTTCAAGAGATATCAGAGGATGATAAAAAATTAGCAGAGAAATATGGATATGATTATGTAGGAACAGAAAAAAACTTGGGAATTCAAGAAGGACATAGATTAATTCATGAGAATTTAAATACAGATTATATATTAGTTCTTGAAAATGATAATCCAATTATTGAAAGCAGAAGAATCACTGAAATGACTTTAGAAAATTCAATTAAGTTACTAGAAGAAAATAAAATTGATGTAATGAGATTAAGACATCGATGGCAATTTGGAGAAGGGTTTAGTTTAGAAAAATATTTAACTTGTTTTAATATTACTAAATTACATGAAAAATATATAAAAAGTGATTTAGATTTAAAAGGTGTATCTTCTTTAGTTAGGTTCTTTAATAATTTATTTAGACCATCAAAAGCTTTAAGAATTGCAGGTTATGGTTTATACTTTGAAAAAGAACCTCAAAAGGTTTTTCCAAAATATGTAGAAAAAATTGGAGAAGAAATATATTCGGTAAGTTCAGAAATTATGAATTGGACAAATCAAAGTGTACTTCTAAAAAAAACTTTTTATGGTGAACTATTAAATTATGCATATGCTAATCCAACAAAACGAACAGCAAATGGATTTCAAGATTTAGAAAAACCTTTAAACTCAAAGTGGTGGAGAAATCAAAACTTTAAAGTGGGTATTTGTGATGGTTTATTCACACATAATAGATTTGATGATAGTTGGAGAAAAACTCACCATGCTTATAATAGTCAAATAAAGAATTAAAGGTATCTAATTTGTCTTTCACTATCTCATTCAAAACAAAAACAAATTTAATTAGTAGTTTATTAAATCAAGAAAATATAAAAGAATTAGAAAAAAAATCACTTTTTTCTAAACTTTTTACTTCAAATAAAAATTTTGCAGATATATATTTTCACAGTGGAAATATTGATAAAGATTCAATTGAAAATATTAAAAATGCAAAAGCAACTATAGTAAATTCTCAAAACTTAAAACACAAAGTAATACTTCAAACAAATATTGATGCGTCAAAAGTTCATGTAGTTTATCCAAGTATTGATTTGTTATATGACAAACCTAAAACTATTAAAAAGAATCTTTGTGAAGAATTAAATATTGATTCTAAAAAAAGACTTATATTATTTACTTCAAAAAACTTTGAAAAAGCAGGTATAAAAGAGTTTATCCAAATAGTTGCAAGTTTAGGAAATGATAATTTTCATGTGTTAATTGCTGGAGATAAAAGGGAAATTACTACATTAAAATTTAAAATGTCAAAGATAAATCTTTTTGAACATATAACTTTACTAGAAGATTATGCAGATATTGATAAACTTTTTTTAGCAAGTGACATTTTTATATTACCATCTCATATACCAAATTTTGCAACAAATGTACTAAAAGCAATGTTTTGTAAATGTGCTGTATTTGTAACATCACTTAATGATTCTAATGAATTAGTAGATATTTTTGCAACTATGGATGAACCAGATGATAGGTCAATGGCTTTTAAAGTTGATGCTTTATTATCAAATAAAGATGATTTAAAATTAATAAAAAAAGAGAATAGAAAAAAAGCATTAGAATACAGTTTAGAGAACAATTTAAAAAGATTAAATGAGATAATCGCTAATATTTAAATTTAACTTAAGATTAAAAAGATACAATACGCGAATATTTTTCACTATTAAGGAAAGACAATGTCAAGAAGATGTGCAATATCAGGAAAAGGACCTATGGTTGGTAACAACGTAAGTCACGCAAAAAACAGAACAAAAAAGAGATTTTTACCAAACTTAAGAACAGTTAAAGTTACTTTAGAAGATGGAACAACTCAAAGAATTAAAATTTCTGCTAAAGAGTTAAGAACTCTTAAAAAAGACTCATAATAGAAAGCGCTAGAAGAGTGCTTTCGTGAGCTTCTTCACAAAACTTAAAAAAGCTCTTGGCTGGGAAATTAGAACAGTCAAACCAGAATACGATTTAAATACTGAAATATATTCTCAATTAAAACCCTTTAGATTACCCTTAATTTTAATACAAGCAATAATGTTAATTGGAACATTAGGTTATGTATATATTGAAGATTATTCAATTATGCATGCAATTTTTCAATCAGCTTATACATTTACAACTACTGGATTTGGTGCTTTAAATGAAGCCAATTTTAGTAACCAAGGTATTGTATTTACTGTAACACTGATGCTTATGGGATTTGCTGTACTTACATTTTCTGTGGGTATTGTAATTGATGTTATTGCTAATGGTTCTTTATTGGAATTACTTAAGGAAAGAAGAATGTTATATAGAATTGCTAGATTAAGAAGACATTTTGTTATTTGTTATCATAATGAATATACAGCTCAATTAGCTAAACAATTTAGGGCTAATCATATTCCATTTGTGGTTGTTGACCCAAGTGAAGATATAGAAGAAATAGCAAAAGAGAACAATTATCCTTATTTTGTCAAAGAAGAACCATATAAAGAGGTAGCTTTCTTAAAATCACATTTAAGTTCAGCAAGGGGTGCAATAACACTATCAAAAGACATTTCAGATAATATTACATTAATTGCATCAGTTAGACTTTATGAAAAAGAGCTTGGAAGAAACCCATTTTTAATCATTTCAAATGCAGAAACGCAAAATGAAAAAATTAGACTTATGAAACTTGGTGCTGATAAAGTAGTTGCAACACCATCTCTTATGGCAAAAAGAGTTAGTGCAATGGCGATTAGACCAGATATGGAAAATGTTCTAGATGAGTTTTTGTATAAAAAAGATACACCAATTGATATGGAAGAGATTTATGTAAATGAAGAGTCTTGGGTTGTAAATAGAGAAATAAAAGATTTACACTTAAGGGATAGATTAAAAGTATCAATTATTGGAATAACTGAACATAAAGGAAAATTTGTTCAAATGCCAAAAGGTACAACTCAAATAAATGCTAATTGTAAATTACTTTTAGTTGGTTCTCAAAAGGGTATTTCAAGAGCAAAAAGAATGATAAATTTAACTAAACAACCAGAGGAATTATAATATGTTTACTATTTTACCTATTAAAGGTTTTATTGACCAAATTGATGGATTTTATTGTGATGGAATTCATGCAGGTTTAAAACCAAATGGAAATAATGATTTAGGGTTTATTTACACAAAAGAAGCCTGTAATGTTCAAGCTATCTTCACAGAAAACAGATTTCAAGCAGCACCTTTAAAACATTTTCAAAACTATGAAAAAAATTTTCAAACAAATTTTGTACTTATTAATTCAAAAAATGCAAATGCATTAACAGGTAAAAAAGGTATTCAAGATATTGATACTCTTTTTTCATCTTTAGACTTTGATTTAATAAACCCTATTATGAGTAGTACTGGAGTTATTGGAAATCCACTACCATTGGAAAAATTAATAAATGGTGCAAAAAGCTTTGATTTAAATGCAAAAAATGGAGAAGAACTGTCAAAAGCTATTATGACAACTGATGCGTATCCTAAAACATGTATGTATGAAGTAAAGCTTGAAGACGGAAGCTCTTTTAAAATAGGTGCTGTTGCTAAAGGTGCAGGGATGATTAATCCAAACTTAGCAACGATGCTTTGTTTTATTTGTACTGATGCAAAAGTTTCTTCTCAAGATATGAAAGAGGCTTTAGAAGTTAATAGTGATTCAACATTTAACGCTATTTCAGTTGATGGTGATACTTCAACAAATGACACAGTTATGTTACTTGCAAATGGAAAATCAAATGCGTATGATAAAGATGCATTCTTTGAAGCATTAAGATTAGTTATGCATGATATGGCAATGTTAATGGTAGCTGATGGTGAGGGTGCAAAAAAAGTAGCTGCGTTTGAAGTTATTAATGCTTTAAGTGATGAAGATGCTCAAATTGCTGCAAAAGCTTTATCAAACTCACTACTAGTTAAAACTGCACTGTTTGGTGAAGATCCAAACTTTGGAAGAATCGCTTCAACAATAGGTGCTAGTAAAATTGCAAGTGATGAAGAAAAACTTGTTATTTCATATAATGATGTTATTGTTTATAACAAGGGTGAATTATGTTTTACTCCTGAAGTTGAGGAAAAAGCTGGAAAAGTTTTACAAAATGATAAATATAAAATTACTTGTGATATTGGTTTAGGAGAAGGAAAATTTACAGCTTATGGTTGTGATTTAGGTTACAAATATGTAGAAATTAATGCAGATTATAGAACGTAAATTTAAAAATTATTAAGTACTAAATTTGTATAATAATTTTACAATATAAATAAAAGGATACGACTATGTTTCATGAATATAGAGATTTAATTTCAGAATTAAAACAAAAAGACGCGCATTTTCACAAATTATTTGATAAGCATAATGCATTAGATGATCAAATTGTTGAGTTAGAGAAAAAACATGCTGATCAGTTTGAAATAGAGTCATTAAAAAAAGAGAAACTTAAATTAAAAGATGAAGTTTATGATGCAATTATAAAGTACAAAAATAGTAAATAATTTTTATACTTTCTCAATAGTTTAAAAAGGGGCTAAAAGTTCAACTTTTAGCCCCTTTTTTTATGTAATTAAAACTGTTATAAGTTATACTAAGGGCTTTTTAGATAAAATATCTTAATTTTATAACCAAAGGCCTTTTTTTATGGAAAACCTTTTCGAAAATCAAGATATTATTGACATTAATATTGAAGACTCGGTTAAAGCTTCGTATTTAGATTATTCTATGAGTGTAATCATCGGTAGAGCACTACCTGATGCTAAAGATGGACTAAAACCAGTTCACAGAAGAATTCTTTATGCTATGCATGATTTAAATATCTCTTCAAAATCTGCATATAAAAAATCTGCAAGAATTGTTGGAGATGTTATTGGTAAATATCACCCTCATGGAGATACATCTGTTTATGATGCATTAGTAAGAATGGCACAAGACTTCTCTATGAGAGCACCACTTGTTGACGGTCAAGGAAACTTCGGTTCTATTGATGGTGATAATGCTGCCGCGATGAGATATACAGAAGCTAGAATGACTAAGATTTCTGAAGAAGTTTTAAGAGATATTGATAAAGATACTGTAAATTTTGTTGCTAACTATGATGATACTATGAAAGAACCTGCTGTTCTTCCAACAAGAGTTCCAACACTTTTATTAAATGGAAGTGAAGGTATTGCAGTTGGTATGGCTACAAAAATTCCTCCTCATAACTTAAGTGAGTTATTAGATGCTGTTTTACATGTAATTGATAATCCAAGTGCTACAGCTGATGAATTAATGGAATTTATCCAAGGTCCAGATTTCCCAATAGGTGGTACTATCTTTGGTAGACGTGGTATTATTGATGCATATAATACTGGACGTGGAAGAGTTAGAATTAGAGCTAAACACCACATTGAAACTAGAGGTAAAAAAGAGATTATCGTTTTAGATGAACTACCATACCAAGTTAATAAATCAAGACTTATTGAGTTAATTGCAAATCTGGCAAAAGATAAGCAAATTGAAGGTATTTCAGAAGTTAGAGATGAGTCTGATAGAGAAGGTATTAGAGTTGTAATTGAGCTTAAAAAAGATGCAATGAGTGAGATTGTTTTAAACAATCTTTATAAATCAACTCCTATGGAAACTACATTTGGTATTATTTTACTTGCAGTGCATAACAAAGAACCAAAAGTATTTACATTACCACAACTTTTAAATGTTTTCTTATCGCATAGAAAAACAGTAATTATTAGAAGAACTATTTTTGATTTAGAAAAAGCAAAAGCAAGAGCACATATCTTAGAAGGTTTAAAAATTGCAGTTGATAATATTGATGAAGTAGTTAAAATTATTAGAGCTTCTTCTAATGACCAAGAGGCTAAAGATAGCTTAATGAGTAGATTTGATTTATCTATTATTCAAGCTCAAGCTATTTTAGATATGAGACTTGGAAGATTAACAGGTCTTAATATAGAAAAATTAGAAGCTGAATATCAAGAGTTACTAGCCTTAATTGCAGAACTTGAAGCTATTTTAAAATCTGAAGAAAAATTAAATGAAATTATTAGAGAAGAATTAACTGACATTAAAGATAGATTCTCAACTAATAGAAGAACTGAAATTGAAGATTCGTATGATGAAATTGATATTGAAGATTTAATTCCAAATGAACCAATGGTAGTAACTATTACTCATAATGGATATGTAAAAAGAGTTCCAATTAAATCTTATGAAAAACAAAGAAGAGGTGGTAAAGGTAAAGTAGCTGTTACTACACATGATGATGACTTTATTGAAAAATTCTTTGTATCTAATACCCATGACACATTAATGTTTATTACAAATATGGGTCAATTATATTGGTTAAAAGTTTACAGAATCCCTGAAGGATCTAGAACGGCTAAAGGTAAAGCAGTTGTTAATTTAATTAATTTAAGACCTGAAGAAAAGATCATGGCAATTATTCCAACACCTGATTTTGATGAGTCTAAATCTTTAGCATTCTTTACTAGAAATGGTATTGTAAAAAGAACTAATTTATCAGAGTTTAGTAACATTAGAAGTAATGGTGTAAGAGCAATTGTTCTTGATGATTTAGATGAAATTGTTACAGCTAAGATTACAGATGTTGAAACACAGTTCTTAATGATTTTCACAAGTCTTGGTCAATGTATTAGATTCGAAGTTGACAAAACAAGAGAACAAGGAAGATCTACAAGAGGTGTTAGAGGTATTAAGTTCAAACACGATACTGACTTCGTAGTTGATGCAGATGCTATTACAAATGAAGAACAAGAGTTATTAACAGTATCTGAAAAAGGTATTGGAAAAAGAACTCAAGTAGAAGAGTATAGATGTACAAATAGAGCAGGTTCAGGTGTAATTTCTATGAAACTTTCTGGAAAAACTGGAAATGTTATTGGAGAAGTTTTAGTTGATGATACACAAGACTTAATGCTATTAACTTCTATTGGAAAAATGATTAGAGTTGATATGAATACAATTAGAAAAGCTGGAAGAAATACTTCTGGAGTTATTATTGTAAATGTTGATAAAGATGATAAAGTTGTTTCAATTGCAAAATGTCCAAAAGAGGATGAAGAGATTGAAGTTGATGAAAATGGAAATGTTATTAGATATAACGAAGATGGTGAAATTATCGAGTCTATTGATTTAGAAAGTGGTGAATCTACAACCCCTTCTAATGAAGTTAAGAAAGAAAATGATACACCATCATTAATAGATAATTTAGAAGAAAATAAAGACGAGGAAGAGTAATAAATGAGAAAATTTAATGTTGCAGTTGTTGGGGCTACTGGTGCCGTTGGTGAAGAGTTATTTAGAGTTTTAGCTGAGTATGATTTTCCTATCAATAATTTAGTACCACTAGCAAGTTCTAGAAGTGCGGGTTCAACAATTGAATTTAAAAATAAAGAGTACACTGTAAAAGAGTTGACAGAAACATGTTTTGAAGAAAATGATGTAGAAATTGCATTTTTTAGTGCAGGTGGTTCAGTTTCTGAAAAGTTTGCAAAATTTGCAGTGGAAGCAGGTGCTGTTGTAATTGACAATACAAGTCACTTTAGAATGGATCCAAATGTTCCATTAGTAGTTCCAGAAGTAAATCCTGAAGATATTGTAAATTGGAGAGAAACAGGAATTATTGCAAATCCTAACTGTTCAACAATTCAAATGGTATTATCTTTAAAACCATTAGATGATTTATATGGAATTAAAAGAGTTGATGTATCAACTTACCAAGCAGTAAGTGGTGCTGGTAAAACTGGTATGGAAGAGCTTGTAAAACAAATGCAAGACTTTTTCGCATTTAAATTAGATGAAACAGAAATCAAAGCATTTGCACACCAAATTGCTCTAAATGTAATTCCTCAAATTGATGTAGCTCAACCAAATGGATTTACTAAAGAAGAAATGAAAATGGTTTTAGAGACTCAAAAAATTATGCACAAAGAGCTTCAAGTAGCTGCAACTTGTGTTAGAGTTCCAGTTCTAAGATCACATTCAGAATCTATTACTGTAACTTTTGAAGATGGTGTAGAAGTTGATGTTGATGCTGCAAGAGATGCATTAGCTGCATTTGATGATGTGGAAGTAATTGATGATTTAGCAAATAATGCTTATCCAATGCCAATTGTATCAACTGATACTGATATTACTTATGTTGGAAGAATTAGAAGAGATGTTTATGCTCCAAATGTATTACATTATTTCAATGTTGCAGACCAAGTTAGAGTAGGAGCTGCTACAAATGCAGTTAGAATTGGTCTTAAATGGATTGAAATGGAGAATGACATTTAATGATTGAAAAGCTTTTTGAAGGAGCTATGTGGCGAACAAGGATGTTAATTCTCCTTGCAGTCATTTTTGGACTAATAGGTTCAATGATTCTTTTTATAGTTGGTTCAGTTGATATTTTTGAAGTTTTAACTTATGTAGTTAATGTATATTCAAATGGATTACATCCAAAAGATTTTCATGAAGTAATAGTTAGTAAAATAATAGGTGCAGTAGATATTTATTTAATTGCTGTGGTAATGTTAATATTCGCTTTTGGTTTATATGAATTGTTTATTTCTAAAATTGATGTAGCTGAAGATTCAAATAAAGAACAAAATATATTAGCAATAACTTCTCTTGACCAATTAAAAGATAAAATTGCAAAGGTTGTTGTTATGGTACTTGTAGTTGGTTTTTTCCAAAGAGTACTTCATACTAAATATGATGGTGCTTTAGAGATGCTATATTTTGCAATATCTATAATGGTACTTTCAATAGGACTTTACTTCTTAGGTAAAGTTGGTAAAAAAGAATATAAGAAAGAAGGACACTAATGTCAAAAATATTTGTAGATGCATGTTTTAGAAAAGAGACTCCTTATACTCCTGTATGGATGATGAGACAAGCTGGTAGATATTTACCTGAATATATGGAAGTTAGAGCAAAAGCTGGTAATTTTTTAAACCTTTGCCATAATCCTGAGATGGCAGCTGAAGTAACTATTCAACCTCTTGATATAGTTGGAGTTGATGCAGCTATTTTATTTAGTGATATTTTAGTTATTCCAAATGAAATGGGTATGCATTTAGAGTTTATTAAAGGTGAAGGACCAGTATTTAAAGATCCTTTAAAGTCACAAGAAGAATTAGATAATTTATTAGGAGGAGAAGAGGCTGCTAATAAATTAACTTATGTTTATGAAACAATCAAGTTATTAAAACAACAACTTCCTGAAGATAAAGCATTAATTGGATTTACAGGAGCTCCTTGGACACTAGCAACTTATATGATTGAAGGCCAGGGGACTAAAACATATAATGTTTGTAAAAAAATGATGTATTCTAACCCTGAACTTTTACATAATATTTTAAGAAAAGTAACTGATGTAGTTAAGTTTTATATGGAAAAACAAATTCAAGCAGGTGCTGATGTTGTTCAAATTTTTGACTCATGGGCAGCTGCAATTGAACCAGGTAAATATGATGAGTTTTCTTGGAAATACATGGTTGAAATTGCAGAGTTTATTAAAGAAAAATATCCTCATATTCCAGTAATTATGTTCCCTAAAGGAGTTGCTGCATTTATTGAAAGAGGTTTAGTTTACGGAAACTTTGATGTATTTGGAGTTGATTGGGGAACACCAATGGCATTAGCTAAAGAAAAGCTAGGTGATAGATATGTTCTTCAAGGTAATATGGAACCAACAAGACTTTACTCAAAAGAGCGAACTACAGAGTGTGTAGAAGCAATTCAAAATATAATGCAAGGTGAAGGTCATATTTTTAACTTAGGTCATGGAATTTTACCTGATGTTCCAGTTGAAAATGCAATTCACTTTGTAAAAGAGTGTCAAAGAGTTTCTAAAAAATAGTAGAGTATTATCTCTAAAATCTCAAATTAATTTAAGTAGGAATCTTCCTACTTAATCTTTCGAAAGTATTTAATATGTCTTATTCAAACTCAATAACTTTTGGTCCAGTTCCATCAAGAAGATTTGGTATATCTTTAGGTGTAGATTTAAGTCCTTCTAAAAAACAGTGTAATTTTGATTGCTTATATTGTGAGCTTGAAGGTGCAAAAACAGTAAGTAGTATGGATGAATATCCAAATGTTGAAGAAGTTATAAATGAAATTAAAAAATCATATCTTAAACATCCAAAAATTGATGTAATAACTTTAACTGCAAATGGTGAACCAACTTTGTATCCAAAACTAGATGAATTAGTAGATAAAATTAATGAAATTAAGGGTGAAACTAAAACATTGATTTTATCTAATGGTAGTACAATTTATAAGAATAAAGTATTTAATACCTTATTAAAAATCGATATTGTTAAACTTTCGTTAGATTGTGTTAGTGAAAAATGTTTTAAGAAACTTGATAGACAAGATAATAGTATTGAGATAGATAAAATTATTCCTTCTATGTGTGAGTTTTCAAATCAAACTGAAAATGATTTTGTATTAGAAATTTTATTTGTTAAAACATTAAATGACAAAGATGAAGAAATTACACTACTTTATGATGCTATAAAAAGTATTAATCCATTAAGAGTTGATATTGGTACTATTGATAGACCACCAGCTTATGATGTAAAACCTGTTAGTTTTGAGTTCTTAGAATCTATTGCAAAAAGATTTGAAAATATTAATGTAAACATAGTTTATAAAAATAGACCAAAACTTCTTCAATCTTATAATGAAAAAGAAATTTTAACAACTTTAAGTAGAAGACCACTTACTAAAGAAGATATTTCAAATATGTTTGATGAGAACAGTATAAAAAACTTGGAAAAACTAGTAAATAATGGTCTTATTTCACTAGTATCTAGTGCAGGTGTAGAATTTTATAAAAAAGCTTGAAAAAGTCTTGACAAAGACTATTTTTTTGACTATAATTCCAGTCCATTTTGAAACAAAGATAGATTCCGGCATAGCTCAGTGGTAGAGTAGATGACTGTTAATCATTTGGTCCCTGGTTCGAATCCAGGTGCCGGAGCCACTAACTTTTTTTAAAATACCTTTTCAAACTAATTTATTAAGATTCCGGCATAGCTCAGTGGTAGAGTAGATGACTGTTAATCATTTGGTCCCTGGTTCGAATCCAGGTGCCGGAGCCACTTAAATAAATTGTTTCAAAACTTACAAATTCCGGCATAGCTCAGTGGTAGAGTAGATGACTGTTAATCATTTGGTCCCTGGTTCGAATCCAGGTGCCGGAGCCACTAAAAAATTATTTCTCTAAACTTACTTTTAACATATTTAGATTATTATTCCTTTGAGGTATAAATAATGAATGAAAACTTATTAGAAAATCAAATATTCACACAAAAAAATTTAGAGACATTAAATACTTTAAGAAATCAATTACAGTATAATCAATCCTTTTTACAACTACTTTTAGACACGATTCCAAACCCAGTATTTTATAAAGATATAAATGGAATATATCAACATTGTAATGACTCATTTTCAAAAATGATTATAGGTGTTGAAAAAGAATTAATAATAGGCAAGTCTTTATATGATTTACCTGAATATATACCAACAGAATTAGCGGATATATATTCTAATAAAGACCAAGAGTTATTCTCTAATCCTGGAACCCAATTTTATGAAGCAAAAGTTAAATGTGCAGATAAAAAATTAAGATATTTTAATTTTTATAAAGCAACATTTATGTCAGAAGAAAATAAAGTATTAGGTCTTGTTGGTGTAATGTTAGATGTAACAACTTATAAAAACATTCAGATAGAACTTGAAAAAAAGAATCTAGAACTAAAAAAATTAAGTATAGTTGATGAATTAACGAACTTATATAATAGAAGGTATTTTGAGGAAATGTTTCAAAAAAAAATAGAAAAATTAAATCGAGAAAAAAAACCCTTTTGTTTTGCTATTATTGATGTGGATTATTTCAAAGACTATAATGATGGTTTTGGTCATTTAAAAGGTGATGAAACATTAAAAAAAATATCATTAATTTTAAAAAAGACATTTAACAGAGCAAATGATTATCAATTTAGACTTGGTGGTGAAGAGTTTGGTATTTTATTTGATGTAGATAAAGTAGAGAATGCAATTAAAATAATAAAAAAATTAATTGAAAATATCAGTTCAGAAAAAATAGAAACATATAATCAAAGTGTTTCCGATTTTTTAACAGTCTCAATTGGTTTAGGTTTTATAGAAAATATTGATTTAAACAATCAAAATTTTAAAGATGAATTGTATGATAGAATAGATAGAAAACTATATGAGTCAAAAAAAGAGGGAAGAAATAGATTTAGTTTAGAAATTATCTGAATAAAATACTAATATAAACTAGTAAAAACCTTATTTTTATTTAAATTTAGCTTAAATTTAATAAAAAAACAAAAAACCCCTTGACAAAGGGTCAGGAATCTATTATAATTCCCGTCCAAATTGACTGAGACACATCAAACGGAAGAGAGATGAGTTGAGAGTTAACGATCTTTAAAAAGAAATAAAGTTTAAAGAAGAGTAATCTTTATAAACTGAATATTATCAATAAGATAATTAAATAAATGTTAAATAAAAAAACAAGAATAAAAATTCTTGTCTATTAAATAGAATGTAAAAATTTTATTTTTAGCTTTAAGCTAAACAATGAGTGATAATTTTGTAACTAAAATTGCAGTACTCTGAAAAAATGCAAATTTTTTTAGAATGCAAAGTTACATAAAGTTGTCAGTTTCAAACACTTTATGGAGAGTTTGATCCTGGCTCAGAGTGAACGCTGGCGGCGTGCTTAACACATGCAAGTCGAACGAGAACGGGTATTAGCTTGCTAATACTGTCAGCTAAGTGGCGAACGGGTGAGTAATATATAGGTAATGTGCCTTGAAGAAGGGGATAACAGTTGGAAACGACTGCTAAGACCCTATATGCCTTTAAAACAAAAGTTTGCAAGGGAAATATTTATAGCTTCAAGATCGGCCTGTACAGTATCAGTTAGTTGGTGAGGTAATGGCTCACCAAGACAATGACGCTTAACTGGTTTGAGAGGATGATCAGTCACACTGG
This sequence comes from Malaciobacter pacificus, assembly GCF_004214795.1. Lineage (NCBI taxonomy): Bacteria > Pseudomonadati > Campylobacterota > Epsilonproteobacteria > Campylobacterales > Arcobacteraceae > Malaciobacter > Malaciobacter pacificus. The sequence goes on along the minus strand of NZ_CP035928.1, from coordinate 1,726,893 downwards.
AACTGAGACACGGTCCAGACTCCTACGGGAGGCAGCAGTGGGGAATATTGCACAATGGGGGAAACCCTGATGCAGCAACGCCGCGTGGAGGATGACACATTTCGGTGCGTAAACTCCTTTTATATAGGAAGATAATGACGGTACTATATGAATAAGCGCCGGCTAACTCCGTGCCAGCAGCCGCGGTAATACGGAGGGCGCAAGCGTTACTCGGAATCACTGGGCGTAAAGAGCGTGTAGGCGGATAGATAAGTTGGGAGTGAAATCCTATGGCTCAACCATAGAACTGCTTCCAAAACTGTCTATCTAGAGTATGGGAGAGGTAGATGGAATTTCTGGTGTAGGGGTAAAATCCGTAGAGATCAGAAGGAATACCGATTGCGAAGGCGATCTACTGGAACATTACTGACGCTGAGACGCGAAAGCGTGGGGAGCAAACAGGATTAGATACCCTGGTAGTCCACGCCCTAAACGATGTACACTAGTTGTTGTGAGGCTAGACCTTGCAGTAATGCAGTTAACACATTAAGTGTACCGCCTGGGGAGTACGGTCGCAAGATTAAAACTCAAAGGAATAGACGGGGACCCGCACAAGCGGTGGAGCATGTGGTTTAATTCGACGATACACGAAGAACCTTACCTGGTCTTGACATAGTAAGAACTTTCCAGAGATGGATTGGTGTCTGCTTGCAGAAACTTATATACAGGTGCTGCACGGCTGTCGTCAGCTCGTGTCGTGAGATGTTGGGTTAAGTCCCGCAACGAGCGCAACCCTCGTCGTTAGTTGCTAACAGTTCGGCTGAGAACTCTAACGAGACTGCCTACGCAAGTAGGAGGAAGGTGAGGACGACGTCAAGTCATCATGGCCCTTACGACCAGGGCTACACACGTGCTACAATGGGGTATACAAAGAGCAGCGATACGGTGACGTGGAGCAAATCTCAAAAATATCTCCCAGTTCGGATAGTAGTCTGCAACTCGACTACTTGAAGTTGGAATCGCTAGTAATCGTAGATCAGCTATGCTACGGTGAATACGTTCCCGGGTCTTGTACTCACCGCCCGTCACACCATGGGAGTTGAACTCATTCGAAGCAGGGATGCTAAAGTAGCTACCTTCCACAGTGGATTCAGCGACTGGGGTGAAGTCGTAACAAGGTAACCGTAGGAGAACCTGCGGTTGGATCACCTCCTTTCAGAGAAAGAGTTAAGATTCGTTTCTTAACTCGAAACATTTATAGAAAAACTAATTGATATATTCAGTTTATAAAGATTATTTAAAATAGGTAATAGGGGCCTATAGCTCAGCTGGCTAGAGCGCTCGACTGATAATCGTGAGGTCCCAGGTTCAAGTCCTGGTAGGCCCACCATTAAATAATCTGTAAAAAAAGATTAACTCAGCATATATGGGGATATAGCTCAGCTGGGAGAGCGCCTGCCTTGCACGCAGGAGGTCAGCGGTTCGATCCCGCTTATCTCCACCATATACCTATAAAACTTAATATAAGTTCAAATATATTTGGATTTATATTAGGTTTTAAACCTAAGAATTACTAGAGATGGTAATACGATATTTAAAAACATAATGTTAAAGTCTTAAAATTTTTCTAGCGAATATTTATAGCGATATAGATATAAGTTAATAAAGAAACAATTTAAAACACAACTATATTTATTAAATGTAAATTTAATAAGATAGTAGCCAAGGAATAATTATTCAAAAAATAGTAGAAATACTATTAAGAAAAAAGGTAGCTTAGTTTACTAAGTTATTTGAAAAGCTATTAAGGGCTAATGGTGGATGCCTAGACTGTAAGAGGCGATGAAAGACGTACTAGACTGCGATAAGCTTTGGGGAGCCGTCAAGAGGCATTGATCCAGAGATTTCTGAATGGGACAACCCAATATAGTGCGAGCTATATTATCCTTTCGAGGAGGCAAACCTGGTGAAGTGAAACATCTCAGTAGCCAGAGGAAGAGAAATCAATTGAGATTCCGTCAGTAGCGGCGAGCGAACGCGGAATAGGGCGCATACATTTAGCATATTAGATAGAAGAAGTATTTGGAAAGATACACCATAGAGAGTGATAGTCTCGTATTTAAAATCTTTTATGTGGAACTAAGGTATGGAACGAGTAGGTCGGAACACGTGATATTTTGACTGAATATGGGGGGACCACCCTCCAACCCTAAATACTACTTACAGATCGATAGTGAACAAGTACCGTGAGGGAAAGGTGAAAAGTACTCCAGCGAGGAGAGTGAAATAGAACCTGAAACCATTAGCTTACAATCATTCGGAGCCCTATGATTTATCAGGGTGACGGACTGCCTTTTGCATAATGAGCCTGCGAGTTGTGGTATCTGGCAAGGTTAAGTCAAGTACGAAGCCGTAGCGAAAGCGAGTCTTAATAGGGCGAAATAGGGTCCCCATTAAGAACTTTATGTTCTTAATGGGTTCCCTTAGTCAGATGCTGCAGACCCGAAACGAAGTGATCTATCCATGAGCAGGTTGAAGCTGGTGTAAGAGCCAGTGGAGGACCGAACCGATGGGCGTTGAAAAGTCCCCGGATGACTTGTGGATAGGGGTGAAAGGCCAATCAAACTTCGTGATAGCTGGTTCTCTCCGAAATATATTTAGGTATAGCCTTGCGTAGTAGCATATAGGGGTAGAGCACTGAATGGGCTAGGGCTGCTTACCGCGGTACCAAACCCTATCAAACTATGAATACTATATGTGTAATCGCAGGAGTCAGGCGTAGGGTGATAAAATCCTATGTCGAGAGGGGAACAACCCAGACTAACAGCTAAGGTCCCTAAGTTACATCTAAGTGGAAAACGATGTGGAGTTACTGTGACAACCAGGAGGTTGGCTTAGAAGCAGCCATCCTTTAAAGAAAGCGTAACAGCTCACTGGTCTAGTGATTCTGCGCGGAAAATATAACGGGGCTAAGATGTACACCGAAGCTTTAGATTCAATTTTTAATTGAGTGGTAGGAGAGCGTTCTATTCAGCGTAGAAGATGTACCGGTAAGGAGCGTTGGAGCGGATAGAAGTGAGCATGCAGGCATGAGTAGCGATAAAAGAGGTGAGAATCCTCTTCGCCGAAAACCCAAGGTTTCCTACGCGATGCTCGTCATCGTAGGGTTAGTCGGGAACTAAGTCGAGTCCGAAAGGGGTAGACGATGTCAAATTGGTTAATATTCCAATACCAACATATAAGCGCGATGTGGGGACGCATAGAGTTAATCGAGCTCACTGATGGAATAGTGGGTCGAAGGACGTAGGTTGATACTTAGGCAAATCCGGGTATCGTTAGACCGAGATCTTACAGGCTCTTGACGCTCTTCGGAGATGATAGAGAATCGATGATACTGTCGTGCCAAGAAAAGCCACTAAGTATATTATATGTTGCCCGTACCGTAAACCGACACAGGTAGGTGGGATGAGTATTCTAAGGCGCGTGGAAGAACCCTGGTTAAGGAACTCTGCAAACTAGCACCGTATCTTCGGTATAAGGTGTGCCTACTTTAGTATAGAGACTTGCTCTCAAAAGCTAAAGAGGTTGCAACAAAGAGTCCCTCCCGACTGTTTACCAAAAACACAGCACTTTGCTAACACGTAAGTGGATGTATAAGGTGTGACGCCTGCCCGGTGCTCGAAGGTTAATTGATGATGTTAGCGTAAGCGAAGCATTTGATCGAAGCCCGAGTAAACGGCGGCCGTAACTATAACGGTCCTAAGGTAGCGAAATTCCTTGTCGGTTAAATACCGACCTGCATGAATGGCGTAACGAGATGGGAGCTGTCTCAACCAGGGATCCAGTGAAATTGTAGTGGAGGTGAAAATTCCTCCTACCCGCGGAAAGACGGAAAGACCCCGTGCACCTTTACTACAGCTTGACACTGTAGCTTGGATATTCATGTGCAGGATAGGTGGGAGGCTTTGATTACTAGACGCCAGTAGAGTATGAGCCATCCTTGAGATACCACCCCTGAATATTTGAGTTACTAACTGCGAGGAGTTATCCTTCTTCAGGACAATGTCTGGTGGGTAGTTTGACTGGGGCGGTCGCCTCCTAAAAAGTAACGGAGGCTTACAAAGGTTAGTTCATGGCGGATGGAAATCGCCAGTTGAGTATAATGGCATAAACTAGCTTGACTGTGAGACATACAAGTCGAACAGAGACGAAAGTCGGTCATAGTGATCCGGTGGTTCTGTGTGGAAGGGCCATCGCTCAAAGGATAAAAGGTACGCCGGGGATAACAGGCTGATCTCCCCCAAGAGCTCACATCGACGGGGAGGTTTGGCACCTCGATGTCGGCTCATCGCATCCTGGGGCTGGAGCAGGTCCCAAGGGTATGGCTGTTCGCCATTTAAAGCGGTACGCGAGCTGGGTTCAGAACGTCGTGAGACAGTTCGGTCCCTATCTTCCGTGGGCGTAGGAAAGTTGAGGAGATTTGTCCCTAGTACGAGAGGACCGGGATGAACGTACCACTAGTGTACCAATTGTTCTGCCAAGAGCATCGTTGGGTAGCTACGTACGGATGTGATAAGAGCTGAAAGCATCTAAGCTCGAAGCCAACTCCAAGATGAACTTTCCCTGAAGATCCCTCGAAGACTACGAGGTTGATAGGCTGGATGTGTAAGCGTTGTAAGGCGTTTAGCTGACCAGTACTAATAGATCGTTTGGCTTTTTTTATAAATTTCTTGGTTTACTATCTTATTAAGTTTATTTACGTTAAGAAAATGACAACTGCTTGTCATTTTTAGGAAATAAAGAGATTTATGTATACGAAGGTATCATAAATGTCCGTTGTCCTTTAAATCTAACGTGTGAAATTACTTAATAAATAAACAGTGTAAAATTGTAAAGCGTTACCTTGAAAAAATGTCAATTTTTTTAAGAGCTTAAGACTTTAACATTATCTTTACACTCAAGACTATCTTGATGTGAGTAAAGAGTATACTTTATAAGTATCTTCTTTACTCATATTGCTGGTGGTTACAGAGAAGTGGAAATACCCAGCTCCATTCCGAACCTGGAAGTCAAGCACTTCATCGCTGATAATACTGCACCTTTCAGGTGTGGAAACGTAGGCCGCTGCCAGCTCTTGAGTTTACAAATAGCCTATCTAAGCATTCTTTTTTAAGTCTGTTTAGGTAGGCTTTTTTTTAGCAGCTTTTTTATTAATTCTGCTATTCTCTTTTTTATTCCCTTTTTTACTATTTAGTCTTACATTTTTATTTAGTTTATTTCCTATATTTTATACAGACTTATTCTATATTTTCATTTGTTTTTCTATATAATTTCCTCTTATTTCTCTTAAGGATTAAGTCATGGACTTATTTAAATTATCTCAACACAATACTAATGTAAGAACAGAATTTTTTGCAGGTTTTACAACTTTTTTAACGATGATGTACATTGTTCCTGTAAATGGATTTATATTAGCAGATGCAGGTTTACCAATTGATGCTGTAATTACAGCAACGGCACTGATAACAATATTATCAACTTTGTTTTCAGGACTATGGTCTAATACTCCTATTGCAATGAGTGTAGGAATGGGTTTAAATGCTTATTTTTCATATGGTTTAGTATTAGGTATGAAAATACCATGGGAAACTGCTTTAGGGATCGTTTTTTTATCGGGTATATTATTTGTTATTTTATCCTTAACTAATTTTAGAGTTTGGATTATGACTTCAATACCAATGAATTTAAGACGTGCAATTAGTGCTGGTATTGGAACTTTTATTGCTTTTATTGGTTTAAAACAAATGGGAATGATTGTTGGCAATGATGCTACGTTAGTTGAATTAGGAGATTTTTCTAAACCAGAAGTATTGATTGGAGTTTTAGGTTTAGTTTTATCTTTTAGTTTTTATGCATATAAGTTACGTGGAGCTTTCATTTTATCAATTTTGATTACTTCAATAACTGCATGGATAATTGGTATTGGCGATTTTCCTAAAGAGTTTATTTCAATTCCCGCTTCAATTGAACCAATATTATTTAAATTAGATATTCTAAGTGCTGTATCATTATCATTATTACCTGTAATTATTACTTTTTTAATTACTGATATGTTTGATACCTTAGGTACTTTAACTGGTGTTGGTACTAGAGCTAAGTTATTTCAAGAGAATAATAAAGATGATAAGTCTTTGCAAAAAACATTAGAAGCTGATGCAGTTGCTACAACAGCAGGAAGTTTAATTGGTGTTTCAACTACTACATCTTTTATAGAGAGTGCTAGTGGAGTTGAAGAGGGTGGAAGAACAGGTTTAACTGCTGTTTTTACTGCATTGTTTTTTATTGGAACTTTATTTTTGTTGCCATTATTTAAATCAATTCCATCAAATGCTATTTATCCAGTTTTAGTTGTTGTTGGAGTACTTATGTTTACTGAACTTGGAAAAATCAATTTTGAAAAGGCTGATTTAGCTACTTGTGCGGCTGCGTTTTTAATTGTTATATTAATGCCATTAACTTTTTCTATAACAAATGGAATTGCAGCAGGTTTTTTATTTTATACTATTATTAAGTTAGTAAAAAGAGAATTTGAAGATTTAAATTTAGGTATATTGGTTATTACAATAATTAGTGCATTAGCATTTATTTTATAAGGATTATATTTGGAAAAATTATATTATAGTTATGACATGTTTAAAAAAGATACACAAAAGTTAGTTGATAGTTGTAGAGGCTATGAACCAGATATTTTATTGGCAGTTGCAAGGGGTGGTTTGACATTAGCTCATTGTATGGCTCAAGCTATGGATATGAGAAATTTGTATACATTAAATTCTATTCATTATGAAGGTGATTTAAAGTTAGATACTTTTAATATTTTTAATATTCCTGATATATCACATGCTAAAAGAGTTTTAATTATTGATGATATTGTTGATTCAGGAGAAACTATGGAGGCAATATTAAAGTTATTAAATGAAAAGTTTCCTAATGTAGATTTTAAGTTAGCAACACTTTTTTATAAAGGAACAGCAGTATTAAAGCCTGATTATTCAGTAAGAGAAGCTAATGAATGGATTGATTTTTTTTGGGAAGTTGATGTTGTATAAGAATTATTTTAAAAAGTTATGTGTATAATTTTTCAAATTTATTACTTGGGAAGAACATGACTTTTATCGAATTTAAAAAACTTTTATTAGATGCTGAATTAACCATACCAAAATTTACTGCTTTAATTAAAGTTAGTGAAAAAAACATTCAAGCATATAAGAAGAAAAAAGAGGTACCTAATGCTATAGCGGTTGCTGCTGCTTGTTTTGCAAAGATGAATCAAGAAGGTATGGATTATAAAGAACTGATTTCTAGTCTTGAATTAAAAAAGAAAGAAAAAAAAGGTGCTGGATTTTCAAGTAAAAAAGAGTCAAAAGAAAAAAAAGAGAAAAAAGATAAATAAAACAGAAATTTGATATACTTCCCAAAAAATTAGGAAAGATATTAAATGACTTTAAATAAAACTTCACAAAACTTTTTTGCAATAGCCTCATTTTTAATGGCGTTAGCTATTGCAATAGGTGCTTTTGGGGCACATGGATTAAAATCAATAGTAACAGATGATATGTTAAAAATTTATAATACTGGTGTTGAGTATCACTTTTATAATACTTTAGGTTTATTTGCTCTTTCTATTTTTATTAATTTTAAAGAGAATAACAAAAAGCTTATTATTGCATGTTGGCTTATGGTTATAGGTTTATTGATTTTTTCTATTTCGTTATATTTGCTAGTTATTTTAAATATTCCCATATTAGGTGCAATTACTCCTATTGGAGGAACATTATTAATTATTGCATGGTTAATGGCAACATACTCTATTCTTAAGGACAAATAATTAAATGACAGCTATTCAAAAACTAGAGCAAATAAGAGATTCTAGATGGTTTTCTAATTTAACTACAATAATTATTATTGCTTATGCTTCTATTTTAGGTTTTAAAACTTTAGATGAAGTAGAATCTCAATATGATATGTTTTTAAGGTTTGCAGATTATTTTGTAACAATTTACTTTGTGTTTGAGTTAGCAATTAAAATGGTTGCTGAAAAAAGATTTTTAAATTTCTTTAAATCAGGTTGGAATGTATTTGATTTTATTATTGTTGTAATAACTTTACTTCCTTTGGAGTCTTCAAGTTTTGCTGCAATTGCTAGACTTATGAGAGTATTTAGAATTTTAAGATTGTTTACAGCACGGCCTGAGCTTAAAGCAATTATAGATATGCTTATTAAAGCTATTCCATCAATTATTGATATTGTAATATTAATGTTTATAATATTTTATATTTATGCAATTATTGGAAGTTTCTTCTTTGTTGATTTACCTTCTGGCTTATGGAAAGACTTTTTAATCTCTATGTTAACACTGTTTAGAGTATTAACATTTGAAGATTGGACTGATGTTATGTATGAAGCAATGGAAGTTTATCCTTGGGCATGGGTTTACTTTGTTTCATTTGTAATTATTGCAGCATTTGTATTTTTCAATCTTTTTGTTGCAGTTATTATTGGAGAGATGCAAAAACTTCAAGAAGCAGAGATGAAAGATGAAATTCATGAAGATCATTTAAAATTAGATATTCTTTTAGAAGAAGTTAAAGCTTTAAGAGAAGAAATAAAAGATTTAAAAGATAAAGATAAATAAAAGGAGAAAATATGGCAAAAGAACATTCATTTGATATATCAGCAAAATTAGATTTACAAGAGATGAAAAATGCAGTTATTCAAGCACAAAAAGAGATTGACAATAGATATGATTTTAAAGGTATAACAAAAGAGATTGATTTTAATCAAACGGCAAAAACAATTACTATTACAAGTGCAAGTGATAATAAAGTTGATGCAATGAAAGATATTTTAATATCTAAAATGAATAAAAGAGGTATTTCTATTAATTCACTTGAGGAGTTAAAAAAAGAGGACTCAAGTGGGGCTAATAGAAAATATAGTTTTAAAATTATTGATAGTATAGAAAAAGATGAAGCAAAAAAGATTCAAACTGAAATAAAAGGTTTAAAGTTAAAAGTAAGTGCTGTTAATCAAGGTGATGAAATTAGAGTAAGTGGTAAGAACTTAGATGATTTACAATCGATTATGAGACATCTTAAAAGTTTAGATTTAAAAGCACCATTAGTATTTGATAATTTTAGATAAAATTAATTAGATTTTTGACTAACTTTTAAATAATTAATATATAATTCGTCTTTTAAAGGATGAATTATAGAACTTATATTTATAAAAGCAATTTCAGTTGTTAGTTTAGTTTTAGCATTAAGTTATATTGCTGAAAAACTAAGTCCAAAAATTTCTGGAATACTTTCTGGACTTCCTGTTGGAAGTTCAATTACATTATTGTTTTTTGCTATAGAAAATGGTGTAGATTATGTTACAAATGTAGCTTTATATAATATTCATGGATTATTTGCAGCTCTTGCTTTCTCTTATGGCTATTATTTAAGTACATTTTATAGTGGAAAATTAGGTATTTTTTTAAGTTTAATGATTTCATTTTTATCTTATGTAATTATTGCATTAGTTTTATCTTTGATACCTCCTCATATAGTATTTACTCCTTTAATTGTAATAGTTCTAATGATAGGTTCATCTATTTATTTTGCTAAAAAAGAGAATTTTGCTATTAATAAAAGTATAAAAACTTCAGTTTGGGATATTATATTTAGATCAGTTTTAACTATAAGTATCTTTTTATTAGTTACTTCTTTACCTAATTATGTTCCCCAAAATATAGCAGGTATTTTTTCTGCATTTCCAACTATTTTACTACCATTACTACTTATAATTCATTTAAGACATAGTAATTTACAAGCTAGAACGATTATAAAAAATACTCCATTTGGATTAAGTTCAGTGGTTATATATTCACTAAGTGTATTTTTTACTTATGGTACCATTGGAGTATTTTATGGAACTTTAGTATCTTTATTTTTAAGTGTAGTTTATATTGTAATTCAAACTAAACTATTAAAATATTTTAAATTAGTAAATTGATAATACACATAAAATAAACAAATTTCTAATACAATTGATATTATAAATAGGATTTAGATATGAAAGTTTTATTATTAGAAGATGATATTGCATTAAATGATTTGCTAAGTGATCATTTAGAAGACAAGGGTTTTGAGCTTGCTGTTTGTTTAGATGGACAAGATGCTTTAGAAAAACTTATCGATGAAAAATTTGATTTAGCACTACTTGATATTAATACTCCAAGTTTGAGTGGAATAGATGTTTTAAAAACAATTAGAACTGATTATAAGAAAAATATTCCTATTATCATTTTGACTGCTTATCAAGATACAAAACATTTAAAAGAGTCTTTTGAAAATGGTGTTGATGATTATATTAAAAAACCTTTTGATTTAGAAGAATTAGATCAAAGAATACAAAAAATATGTAGACAGTTTAATATTGAGCAAGATAGTAGTATAAAAATTAATGAAAATATTGTTTTTTATCCATCTTTATGTCAAATTATAAAAAATGAAAAAAGTATAAAAATTGCTCAAAAAGAGAGAGATATTCTGAAGTATTTTTGTACACACAAGAACAGAGTAATTTCTAGTGAAGAGTTATTACAAAATATTTGGATTTATGAAGAGATGCCAACTGATGCTACAATTAGAGTTTATATAAAAAACCTTAGAGAAATTGTAGGTAAAGATAGAATTACAACTATTAGAGGAATAGGATACAAGTTTGAATAGAGATGAAAAAAGTGCACTAGTAAAATTCTTAGTTATTTATATAGGTTCAGGTGTTTTTTTAGTTGCCATTATGCTTTATTTATATTACAACAAAGAAGTGAAGCTTTTAAAAGAACACTGTAATATGTGGATGAGTAGTGCAACTATGCAATTAAAAAATGAAATTTTAGATTCACATATGAAACATGAAAAATTCAATCCTGAAAAACTTAAAGATAAGAGATTAAAATATGCATTATATGATAAAGATAAAAAATTAATCTATTCATATTTAGAAAATGAAAAATTTGTGGATTTGGAGAAAGCTTTATATACTAGTGAACACTTTGATTATTTTATAACAACTGTTATTGATGATAATTTGCCTATTAGATATATAGTAATGGAAACTTGCAAAAACTATGAAGATAAAAAAAGACTTCAAGTATATATTTTAATTTCATTTATTATTAGTATTATTTTTATAGTATTTATAGCATATTTCTTAGCTAAAACTTTATTGAAACCAGCTCAAGCAAGAGTTGAATCAATGGATAAGTTTATAAAAGATTCTGCCCATGAATTAAACACACCAGTATCTGTTTTAATGACTTCTGTTAGTATGTTAAAAAAAGGAAAGAATCCTCAAAAAATGATGAAATATATTTTAAGTAGTTCAAAACAAATATCTCAAATATATAATGATATTCATTTTTCTGCCTTTAATGAAATAAATGAAGATGTATATGAAGAGTTTGATTTAAAAGATTTAATTAGTGAAAGTGTAGAGTTTTTTCAAGATATTTCTATTACAAAAAATATTGTATTAAATTCAAATTTAGAAAGCTGTTTAATTAAAATGGATAGAACTAAAACTCAAAAATTAGTTAATAATCTAATTTCAAACGCAATTAAATATAGCAAATCAAATTCATCAATTAATATAAGCTTAAAAGATAATATATTTAGTGTTGAAGATTTTGGTATAGGTATTAGTCCAAGTGAACAAGCTGAAATATTTAAAAGATATAAAAGAGGTAACAATATTGAAGGCGGTTTTGGAATAGGTTTAGATATTGTTAAAAGAGTTTGTCAAGAGTATGATTTAAAATTAAGATTAAAATCACAACTAAATAATGGAAGTACTTTTTTTGTGGATTTTTCATCAATAAAGCAAGTCTAATTTTACTTAAAAAGAGTTTTTTATTTTTTTAGTTAGAATAATAAAAATTTATAAAAAGAATAATATATGAATATAGAGTTAAAAGATTTTAAAGTACAAGATTTAGAAAATACTAAGTTTATACATCCTGTTAGAGTTACGTATAATCTAAATGGAAAAGATAAAAGTTGGGAAGCTGTAAGAAGTCATGATAGTGTAGCTGTATTACTTTATCATACTGAAAAAAATGCTTTTTTACTAGTAAATCAGTTTAGAGCTCCCGTATATTTAAGTGATAAAAGAAAAAAATTTACCTATGAATTATGTGCAGGTTTAGTTGATAAAGATATACCGTTAGAAAATATTGTAAAAGAAGAGATTGATGAAGAGTGTGGATATGATGTAAAAGTTGAAAATATATCAAAAATTGCACAGTTTTACAATAATGTAGGGGTTAGCGGAGGATGCCAAAGCGTTTATTTTGCTAAAATTGATGAAAGCATGAAAATACATGAAGGTGGTGGAATAAATGATGAGTATATTGAAACAATGTTTTTACCAATTGATGATATTGATGAATTCATTTTTGATGAATCAAAAGCAAAAACACCAGGCTTGATGTTTAGTTTATATTGGTTTTTAAAAAATAAAGAAAAATTAGGGTTTTAATGAAAAAATTTTTATTATTTATTATTTCTATTTTTTATGTAAGTTTTGCGCAAGAAACAATAAGTTCAAAAAAAGTTGTAGATATAGATAACTCTTTTATAACAAAGTTTGAATACGGAAAAATGTTATATCATAATCCAAGGGGTATTGGTTGTAATAAGTGTCATGGAGAAAAAGCTGAGGGAAAAAAACTTGTAAATTTTGTACATAAGTATAAAAATAAAGAGTATAAATGTAGTATGATAATTCCTAGTATTACTGAAACAGATTATGAAACATTTAAAAATAAAATAAATCAAAAGAAAAATCCAAATAAAAAGTTTACTAAAGAGCAAGTTTGTGAAAAACTTATTTATTATGCTAATGTGATGCCAACTTATTTTTTAGTAGATGAAGAGATTGATGGAATTTATTATTATATTCAGAATTTAAAATAACTACTTTTCTTAACTAATCTAATATACATTTTATAGAGTATAAAAAGTATAAATGATATAATCGCGAAATATAAATTAAAAAGGTTATAATATGCTTGTTGCTCCTTCAATATTATCAGCAGATTTTGGAAAATTAGATGAGGAAATTAGGGCTATTTGTGATGGTGGATGTGATCTAATACACGTAGATGTTATGGATGGTCATTTTGTCCCAAATATGACAATTGGTCCCGTTGTTGTAAATCCTGTAGCTAAAGCTGCAACTAAACCACTTGATGTTCATTTAATGGTTGAAAATAATACATTTTTTGTAGAGTTATTTGCTCCTTTAAAACCTGAATATATCTCTTTTCATATTGAAAGTGAAAAGCATCCTCATAGGCTCATTCAAAAAATTAGATCTTATGGAATTAAGCCAGCGATTGTTTTAAATCCACATTCAACTCCTGAATCAATTGAGTATCTATTAGAAGATTTAGATATGGTTTTATTGATGTCTGTTAATCCAGGATTTGGTGGTCAAAAATTTATTTCAAGTGTAGTTGAAAAAGCTAAAAAATTAAAAGAGTTAATTAATAAAAGAAATCCAAACTGTTTAATAGAAGTTGATGGTGGAGTAAATGATAAAAACATCCATGAATTAAAAGATGCGGGAGTTGATGTAGTTGTTGCTGGATCGTATGTATTTGGTAATGATGATTATTCAAAAGCAATTAAGAGTTTACAGGTTTAAAAATGAAAATCAAGATTTGTGGTATTACAAATTTACAAGATGCTCTTGATGCTATTGAAGCAGGTGCAGATGCTTTAGGCTTTGTTTTTTATTCAAAAAGTCCTAGATATATTGACCCTTTTGAAGCTAGAAAAATTGTTGATGCAATTCCTCCTTTTGTTCAAACAGTAGGTTTATTTGTAAATGAAAATGAACACTATATTAATCAAGTTTGTGCAAATGCTAAAATGCAATTAGCTCAAATAATTGATGATTTTAATTACACAGATTTTGAAATACTAGATGTAAAATATATAAAAGTTCTAAGAATTAAAGAAAAAAATGATTTAAATCTAATAGATGATAATTTTGCTTTAGTGGATGCTTTTGTTGAAGGATTTGGAGGTGAGGGTAAAAGACTTGCTTTGGAATGGTTTGATAAAATAGATTGCTCAAAACTAATTATTGCAGGTGGATTAACATCTAAAAATTTAAATGAGTTATCTGGATATGGATTTTATGGAGTTGATGTTAGCAGTGGTGTAGAAGAGTTTAAAGGAAAGAAAAGTAAACTAAAGATGATTGAGTTTGTAAAAGAGGCAAATGAAATCATTTAAAAGAACAATAGTTCCTAAACTAAATCAGCAAAAACTAATAAATCATTTATTAAAAGAACCAATACTTATTGATGAATTTCTAGATAAATTATCAAACTGTACAGATAGTTTTTTTGATAATCCTGAATTAGAATTAGAGCTTTTAGTTGCAAATGGTTTACCTTTAGATTTTCATGATGATAGTGTTTATATGAAAACTACTAAAACGAATTTCAATGATCAAGTATTTTGTGTAGTTGATATTGAAACTAATGGTGGTTCTGTGAAAAAAGGTTTTCAAATTATTGAACTAGGTGCAGTTAAAATAAAAAATGGTGAGATAATAGATAAATTTGAATCCTTAGTTTATGCAAAAGAGATTCCTCCTTATGTTCAAGAGGTTACTAATATTAGACCTAAAATGTTAGAAAATGCTCCTGTTTTAGATAAAGTTTTAAGAGAATTTAAAATCTTTTTGGAAGATGATGTGTTTGTAGCACATGATATTAAGTTTGATTACACTTTTATTTCAGATTCTCTTGAAAAATATGATTTAGGCAAATTACAAAATAGAAAACTATGTACTATTGATTTAGCAAAAAGAACAATAAAAGCAGAAAAATATGGACTTAGTTCTTTAAAAGAAGTCTTAAATATAAATGTTAATAATCACCATAGAGCTTATTATGACGCATTAACAACTGCAATAGTCTTAAAAGAGTGTTTTAAAAATATTGATACTAATAGTATCTCTACAACAGAAGAATTACTGTGTTTTTCTAAAAGTGATAATATTATTAATAAAAAAAATAGAGTAAAGAATGATGTTTAGTCAAGATAATTATTTAAAAGTTATAAATTATATTTCAAAGGTATATTCAGATGATATAGAAAGTTTTAAACATTCTATTTCAGTTTCTACAGAAGTTTTGTATACTTGTATTGAGTGTAAACTTGATAGTGATAAGACAAATTTTTTGATTACTTTATCTTGCTTAATTGATGTCTTTTCAAAATCAAATCTTGTTTATGATGATATCTTTAATGATTTTGGCTTTGAAATCGCAGAAGCTTTAGAGTCTTTAAGTCTTAATAAGATGTTGAAAAATAAAAATCAGTTACAAGAAAATATAAATCAAATTTTGACTTTGGATTACGAAATTCAAATGATTAAATTAGCAGATCAAATTATTAAAATTGAAAATAATAATACTACATTAAAAGAATCTAAATTTATTCTTTCATGTTTGAAAAATTCTAATTTATATCTATCTCAAAGATTAGAAAAAAAGATAGAAAATTTATTATAATGTTTAAGTAACTCATTTTGAGTTACTTAAAGAATTATGAAGCTTGAGCTGCTTGAGCTTCTTTTGCGTATTTGTAACCTAAATCAAATGCTTTGTTATTTATATCATGTACTTTTTCAGGTACTTTTGAAAGCATAGTTTCTCTTAGTTTTTCTGCTGGAATTGTATCTCCTGTAAAGTAGTTAGCAATTGCTAAAGCTAGTACAGATTGAGTAATAACATTTCCAACTTCTTCTTTTGCAATAGTAATAATTGAAATCTCAACGATATTCCATTTTTTTCTATCTTCATCAGTTGGGTTAACTAAGTTTGGCTCAATTACGATTGTTCCACCTGGTTTAACACCATTTTTAAATTGGTGGTAAGATACGTCTGCAACTGATAACATGAAATCAATTTCACCATCATTTGCATAAGGATATAAAATCTCTTCATCCTGTAGTGTAATATCAACAACTGTTGGACCACCTCTAACTTGAGATGTATATGTTGCAGTTTTTAAACCATATCCACCATTGTTAATTTTTGCAGCTGCGAAAATCGCACCTGCAAGAAGTACACCTTGTCCACCTACACCTGTAAATCTCATTAATGTTCTATTAGCTGCCATGATGATTACTCCTTCTTATAGCTCAACTGCTGTTTTATTTTTGTGAGCTTCTTTAACTTTTTCATAAGCTTCACAGTACTCTTGAGCGTCTTTGTCGTGTTTTAAAATACCTGTTGGGAATTTACCTACTTGATCCTCAGGCTCTAATTTCTCAAATTTAGCTTTAGCTAATGAGATTGAGTCAATCCACTCTAAGTTAGCCATAGCCGTTGCCATTTTGTTTTTTCTTCCTAAGTTAACATGACAGTTAGAGAATACTTCAATAAATGAGAAACCTTTATGCTCAAATGCTTTAGCTAAAGTTCTTTCTAGTTTTTTAGGATCTAACATAGTTTCTCTTGCAACAAAAGATGCACCTGCTGCTTCAACTAATTTACAAGCATCAAATGTTGGGTCAATGTTACCTCTACTCATTGTAACTGTCCACATACCTTGAGGAGTAGTTGGAGAAGTTTGAGAATTTGTTAATCCATAAATAAAGTTATTAATAATGATATAATTTAAATCAATATTTCTTCTTGACGCATGAATTGTGTGGTTACCACCAATTGCAAGACCATCACCATCTCCACCAACAACGATTACTTTTTTATCTGGGTTTGCTAATTTAATACCAGTTGCATAAGCTAATGTTCTACCGTGAGTTGTGTGTACTGTATTACAGTTGATGTAAGAAGAAAATCTTCCTGAACATCCAATACCAGAAACAACACAAACATCATCCATGTTCCATCCTAATTTGTCAATGGCTCTAATTACAGATTTTAAAATAACACCATCACCACATCCCCAACACCATAGTGTTGGCATTTTTTCAGTTCTTAAATACTCGTCATAATTAAATGCCATAATTACATTCCTTTCACTTTTTCAATAATCTCTAATGGAGATAATGGTCTTCCGTTTACTTTAAATAATGTATCAAAGTCACTTCTTCCTGAAACTCTTTGTACTTCATCCGCAAATTGACCCATATTTAACTCAGTAACTAATACTTTGTCAAATTTACCCATTAATTCTTTAATTCTTTCAGCAGGACTTGGCCAAATTGTAAGTGGTCTAAACATACCAACTTTAATTCCTTCAGCTCTTAATCTATTAATTGCTTCAGTTACACCTAATGAAACAGAACCATAAGCAATAATCATAATATCTGCATCATCTAACATATATTCTTCATTTAATTCTAATTCATCTGTATGAGCATCAACTTTTTTAAATAATCTTTTCATTAATGCATCACAAACATCTGCATCTTCTGTTGGGTGACCAGTTGGTCCATGGTGTAATCCAGTAAAGTGGTATCTATATCCTTCAAACATAGGATTTAGCACTGCTGGCTGATCTTCAGCTACTTCGTAAGGTTTATAGTCTTTTTTGTCTCCATCGAATCTTTTTCTAGAGATTTTGTTTGCTTCAACTTCTTCTAAATCAGGAATTTTAGCTCTACCACTCATGTGTCCAATTGTTTCGTCTAATAAAACAAATACAGGTTGCATAAATCTATCTGCTAAGTTAAATGCTCTTACAACTTCAGTATAACATTCACTTAAATTACCTGGACATAATGTAATTGATTTTACATCTCCGTGAGTTGGGTTCTTAGCTTGTAATAAATCACCTTGTGCAACCCTTGTTGGTAAACCAGTTGAAGGACCACCTCTCATTACATTTACTACTACTAAAGGAACTTCTGAAATATATCCAACACCTAAGTTTTCTGCTTTTAAAGAAATACCAGGTCCTGAAGATGCTGTCATTGCTCTTTTCCCAGACATTGCTGCACCAAGTGCTGTACAAATTCCAGAAATTTCATCTTCCATTTGAATACATGCTTTACCTCTTGCTGGAAGAGCTGAAGATAATACGTGCATTATTTCTGATGAAGGAGTAATTGGATAACCACCAAAAAATTCACAATCTGCGTCTAATGCAGCTTTTGCTGCTAATTCATTTCCTGTTGAAATTAATTCTCTTGCCATTTATTCTCCTTACGCCTCATCTTCATCTAAAATTCTGTAGTTATTTTTAATAACTCTCTCTTTTCTCTCTTTTGCTTCATCAGTTAACTTAGCAAATTTAAACTCTTTTCTATCTGCAACATAGATTGCAAAATCTGGACATGCTAATTCACAGTCAGTACATCCGATACATGAATCAGGATGAACTACTTTAATCATAGATCCTAAAGTTGAAGTAACCTCTTGTCTCATTGCAAGTACACCAGCTGGACAAACAGATACACATTTATCACATGCTTTACATCTAGCTTCGTTTACCCATACAGGAGTGTTTGCAGGAGCTTCCATATTAGACATAATATCCCCTTATTTTTTGTTGATATGAATATTTGATTAAACTCAATATATTATTGTTGAATGATAACCTATCTATCATCTAATTAAAAAATAAATCCCACCATTTATTCATTGAATTTTACTCTTGTTACATTTTGCAACACGATTAATTAATGTTTCTTTAGCTGTTTAAAAAATAAGTTTATATAATTAATTTAAAAAGTTAAAATTATATTAAGAATATCCTAAAACACACATTTATTTTACTTAGATATAATATATAAATTTAATAAAGGAATTTGTTTGGTTTTATATCAACCTATGAACGGTTATTGTTATAATAGTGACACTCATTTTTTATTTAATTTTATTTACGAAAATTTAAAAAAATTTAAAAATGTAAAAGGTGAGTTACTGGATATTGGTAGTGGAAGTGGTGTTTTAGGTTTATTGGTTAAAAGAGAATATGAAAAAATAAATTTAAATCAAATTGAAATTCAAAAAGAGTTTCAATTTTTAACATCTAAAAATTCACAAACAAATAAACTAGATAATAATTTATATAAAGGCTCTTTTTTAGATTTCGAATTTGATAAGAGATTTGATATTTGTGTTTCAAATCCTCCTTTTTATCATTCAAATGTAATAAAAAGTGAAAATAAAAGTTTGAAAATTGCAAGATATAATGATAGTATGCCTTTAGAATCCTTTATCAAGAAAAGTTCAGAAATATTAAATAGTAGTGGTAAAATCTTCTTTTGTTACGATGTGAAACAAATTAATGAAATATTACTTTACTTGATGAAATATAAATTTAATTTAGAGGCACTACAATTTGTTCATCCTAAGAGTTCAAAAGATGCAACATTGATTCTAGTTTATGCAAGAAAAGATTCTAAATCTTTGACTAAAGTTTTAAATCCTTTGGTTGTATTTGATGAAGAGGGTAATTTTACAGAAAAAGTAAATGAAATTTATGAACATTGTGGAACACATAGTATAAAGGCTGAATTTGAGTGAATTGATAAAAAAAAGCGGTTTTAATTTTGCTTTTGATCCTAGTGGATGTAACAGTTGTAACGGAAATTGTTGCATTGGGGAGAGTGGCTATATTTGGATAAATCCAACTGAAATAGAAAAGTTAGCAATACATTTAAAAATTAGTAGTGAAGAGCTAAAAGTAAAATATTTAAACAAGGTCTCATATAAATACAGTATAAAAGAGATACAATTGTCTAAAGATAATTATGCATGTTGTTTTTTTGATTTAAATAAAAAACAATGTTCTATATATGATGTTAGACCAGTTCAGTGTAGAACATTTCCTTTTTGGGACTATTTTAAAGAAAATATTGAAGAGGTAGTAAAAGAGTGTCCAGCTATAAGAACACTTTAGTTTTTACTTTATTGTTAGCAAGCTTTACAGCTTGTAGTAACGATACAATAAATCTTGAAACTAAAGATATTAAAAGTTATAAAAGTATTGAAACAAAAGAGTATCCATATGAAATTTCATATGTAATGTTTGCTTTGGAGTACGAAAACCAAGGAAGATATCCTTATGCTAAATCAATTTATAAAAAACTATTTGAAAATACTAATAATTATGAATATTTAGAAAGATTTGTTTCATTAAGTTTTCATCAAAAAGATTATAAGTCTATACTTGAAATTATTACTCCAAATGTTTTAGAACAAATGAAAGGGATAAAACAAGAGGAAACTATATTAAGAGTTTATTCTTTTTCATTAATGAAAATGGATAAGAAAGATGAGTCAATATATTTTGCAAAAAAAGTATTAAAACTTGACCCAAGTGATGTAAATCATGAACTTCTAGGAAGTATATATCTTGACTCAAAGAATTATCAAGAAGCATTTAATGAATTTGAAAAATCATTTAAAATTAATAACTCTGATTCTACTTTATTAACATTAACAAATATTCAATATTTTTATTTAAAGCAAAATGAAAAAGCAAAGAATACAATTGCAAAGTATATGGAAGAAAATGGTGAACATTATGCTTTATCTTTACAATTATTAACTTTTTATGAAAAAGATAAAGAGGAAGAAAAAGTTTTAAATTTATTAACTAAATTATATAACAAGTATAAAAATGAGAAAAAAGAGATTGCTTATAAAAAAGTTAGAGATTTATTAATTACTTATATTGCACAAAAAGACATAGAAAAAGCAATTATTTTTGTAAAAGAAAATAACGAAAGTGATGAAATTTTATTAGATTTATATAAGAGTTCAAACAAAGCTAATGAAGCTTATATTTTAATTGAAAAAATGTTTAAAGAAACTAATGACTACAGATATTTAGGAGAAATGGCTGTTATTGAGTTTGAGAAAGCTAAAAATAAACAATCAGTTTTAAACTCTGTTATAGTAAAATTCGAAAAAACTTTAGAGAATATCTCTAATCATGTATATGAAAACTATTTTGCTTATTTACTAATTGATTATGATATTGATGTTAAAAAAGGAATTACATTAGTTAATAAAGCTTTAAAAAAACAACCTGATAACCTAGCATATATTGACACTTTAGCATGGGGTGAATACAAGCTTAATAATTGTGACATTGCTTTAAAATTAATGAAAAAAGTTGTGGATAAAGTTGGATTAGAAGATAGTGAAGTTAAATTACATTGGGAAAAAATTAAGGAGTGCAGTAAGTGATTTTAGATGAAATAAATAAAAGAACATTAGAAGATTTAGAAAAAAGAAAAAAAGAAATACCATTGGATTTATTAGGAAGAACTCTTTCTTCTAATCCTTATTCACCAAGAGATGTGAAGCCTTTTTTAACTTCAACAACAGAAGAACCTATTAGAATAATTGCTGAAGTAAAAAAAGCAAGTCCAAGTAAGGGAATTATAAAAGAGGATTTTGATCCAATTAAAATAGCACAAGAGTACAGTGCAAATGGAGCAAATGCTATTTCTGTTTTAACAGAGCCTCACTATTTTAAAGGTGATATAGAATATTTAAGTGCTATTAGAAGATATGTACCAACACCACTTTTAAGAAAAGATTTTATTTTAGATAAATATCAAATTGTAGAAGCTTTAGTTTATGGAGCTGATTTTATTTTACTTATTGCCAAATCACTTGGAACAAAAGAGTTAAAAGAGTTATATGATTATGCAATTTATTTAGGATTAGAAGTTTTAGTAGAAGTACATGATAAAGAAGATTTAACAAAAGCTATTAAATGTGGCGCTACTATTATTGGTATTAATCATAGAAATTTAGAAACTATGGAAATGGATATGACTTTATGTGAAAGACTAATTCCTCTTATTCCAAATGGCAAAATAATTGTTGCAGAAAGTGGAGTTAGTAACACTGAAATCATAAAGAATTTAAGTGAAGTAGGTGCTGATGCATTTTTAATTGGTGAACACTTTATGAGAGTTCCTTCAATTCAAGAAGAATTAATAAACTTCAAAAATGCTTGTAAGTAAGAGTAAAACTCTTACTTTCTAACTACATCGTAAATATCTGTTCTTCTATCTTTTAAGTTAGTAACACTTCCAATATTATGTAATTCATTTAATAGTGATAAATCTACATCAGCAATAAGTATCATTTCTGTATTAGGAGTAGATTCTGCTTTTATTCCATTTGCAGGAAATGCAAAGTCACAAGGTGTAAATACAGCTGATTGAGCATATTGAATATCCATATTTGCTACTTTTGGTAAGTTCCCAACACAACCTGCTATTGCTACATAACATTCATTTTCAACTGCCCTTGCTTGTGCACATAATCTAACTCTTGAGTAACCATTTTGTGTATCAGTTAAAAATGGTACAAATAGTATATTCATCCCTTCTTTTGCTAAAAGTCTGCTAAGTTCTGGGAACTCTGAATCATAACAGATTAATACTCCAATTTTTCCACAGTCTGTATCGAATGTTTTTATCTCATTTGAACCTTTTAATCCCCAAACTTTCTCTTCATCAGGTGTTACATGTATTTTTGCATATCTTTCAGTTGTACCATCTCTTTTACATAAGAAACCAACATTATACAACACTCCATCAATTAGTTCAGGCATACTTCCTGTAATTATATTAATGTTATATGAAATTGCAAGTTTTGAAAATTCATCTTTAAATTGAGGTGTATATTTTGCAAGTTCTCTAATTGCATCTGCTTCACTTAAGTGATTATATTTTGCCATTAATGGTGCATTAAAAAACTCAGGAAATAAGGCAAAGTCACTTCTATATGAAGATACAGAGTTTACAAAATATTCAGCTTGTTCTAGTACTTCTTCAATATTTTTATAAGGTCTTACTTGCCACTGTATTAGTCCTAGTCTAATTACAGTTTTTTCACTCATTGGTTCTTTTGTAGGTTTAGAATAATAGATATTATCCCATTTTAAAAGACATGCATAATCTTTACTGTGAATATCACCTTCTAAATAGTTTTTTATGACTCTTTTTACATAAAAGTCATTGGATAATTGAAAGTTTAGAACAGGGTCATAAATTTCCCTAGATTTTACTTTTTGTATGTACTCTTTGGGTGTAATTTCATTGGCATATTTTGAATAATTTGGAATTCTACCTCCAAATATAATACCTTTTAAATTCTTCTCTTCACACAACTCTTTTCTAAATTCATAAAGTCTTCTACCAAGTCTAAGACCTCTAAACTTTTTATTAATAAATACATCAACTCCATAAAGCATATTCCCATTGTTATCATGGGTGCTGAAAGTATAATTACCAGTGATTTCTTTATAACTGTGGGTATCATCAAATTTATTATAATCAACAATGATACTTAATGCAAAACCAGCTAAGTTATCATTTATTTTTATTGCAACTTGACCTTCGGGAAACTTTTCAATTAGTGAGTAAAACTCTTCTTGAGTCCAAACTGAGTCATCAAGATATCTATACTCATCTTCCATAAGTTTTACAATATCTTGGTGATCCTCTTTTTTTAGATAGACAAGTTCTATTTTGTCAATTTGTTCTTCCATATTATTCTCTTTTTTAAAATATATGGAATTATTATATCTTAATTTTTAAATAGTGTAAAGCCAACTCTGATCATATTTGAACCACATGCAATTGCAAGTTCATAATCACTACTCATTCCCATAGAACAATATTTAGCTCCTAAAGGTTTAAGTTCATCAAATATTTTTTTAGTTGTTAAAAATGATTCTTTAATAATATCTCTATCTTCAACATGTGCACCAATACTCATAACACCTTTTAATTTGATATTTGGGCAAGTTTGAATTATTTGTTGATAAGTTTCAATTGCAATTTCTGGCATTACACCTGCTTTTGAATCTTCTTTTGCAGAGTTTATTTGAAGTAGGGCATTTAATTTTTTCCCTTTAGCTTCTAATTTTTTGTTTAATTCTTGCGCTAATTCAAGTGAATCAATAGATTGAACTAATGAAGGTCTTAAATCAATTAAATTATTAATTTTATTCTTTTGTAATCTTCCAATAAAATGCCATTCAATTGGCAATTCATCTAAAGCGACTGATTTATCTTTTAAATCTTGAACTTTATTTTCTCCAAAAGCTCTTTGTCCCGCTTCATAAAGCGTAGCTACATCTTCACTTGTTGAGTATTTACTAACACCAATAATTTTTACGATATGATGTTCAGAAACTCTAAGTCTAGCAGCTTCAACTTTTGTAATCAATTTATCTAAATTTTGTGTTGCTATTTGTTTGTTCATTTTTTCTCTTTTACTCTTTTAAAAATATTCTATTTATATCATTATAAATACCAAGAAGCATTAAACTTCCTAGTATTACCCATCCCATTATTGTTAAAAACATAAAAACCTGATCACTTGGTTTTCTTCTAACAATCATTTCATATAGGTTAAACATAATATGTCCACCATCAAGTGCAGGAATAGGAAGTAGATTTAATACACCAAGGTTTACAGAAATCAATGCTGTTATTGCAAATAGTGCAATGATACTAGATTCACTCGCATCAGAAATCACTTTTCCAATAGTAATAACACCACCAATTTCACTACTTGGGATTATTCCTTGAATTAGTTTTTGAACACCTTGAAAAATCATAGTTGATGCAAATATAGTTTTTTCATAAGCATATACAATTGACTCAGTAAAAGATAAATCAAGATTTACTATTTTCCCTGATGGTGATATTCCTATCATTCTTTTTTTGATTTTTTCTTTAAACATATTTTCACTATCAGAAATATATGGATTTATTGTTTTTGAAATAAATTGATTGTCTCTTTTTATGAAAAAGTTTAATGAACCTTGAGTAGTTGTAATAATTTTACCTAACTCTTCCCATGATTTAATTTCAGTGTTATTTATTCTTAGAATTTCATCATTTGGTAATATTCCTGCTTTAAAAGCAGGTGAGTTTTCTTGTACTTTTCCAACTTGTGGAGCTAATGTAGTAGCTCCCATTATTGCTATAGCAAAGTATAAAATTGCTGCTAATAAAAAGTTTGCAAAAGGACCAGCAAAAAGTATTATAATTCTTTGCCATGGTCTTTTTGTATTATAAGAATCATTTCCTTCTTCTACAAGACCTGGTTTAGTATCATCTTGACCTTTCATTTGAACATATCCACCAAGTGGAATTAATGCAAACTGCCAAGTTGTACCTTTCCACTCTTTTGCAAAAATTCTTTTTCCAAATCCTATTGAAAAAACATTTACTTTTACTCCAAAAAATCTTGCCGCTAAAAAGTGACCTAATTCATGAAAAAATACTAAGAAAGATAAAACTAATAAAAAAGTAATTGTACCCAAGAAATAACCTTAAACTCTAAAATAGTCTCTAGTGTATTCATAACCAGAGTAAATTGTTAAAATAACAGCAATCCATAAAAGCTCAGTTGCAAATGGCCAATTCATAATTAAAAATCCAATTGCAATCATTTGTATTACAGTTTTGATTTTACCTGCCATTGTAGAAGCTACACTTTTACCTTCAGCAACTGCAACAACACGAAGTCCCGTTATAAAAAACTCTCTAGAAAGTATTAAAAAAACAGCCCAAGCACTTGCTCTATCAATTACCATTAGACCTAAGAAACCTGCAAGCATTAACATCTTATCTGCTAATGGATCTAAAATACCACCAAGCTTTGTCATTTGATCCCAACTTCTTGCTATAAAACCATCAAAAAAATCTGTAACAGAAGCTATAACAAAAATAAGTCCAGCAAAATAATCAAGCCAAGAAGGATGCCAAGAAGCGAAAATTGAAGAGTCTCTATCCACTAAAAACCATAGCATTAGCGGAGCTAATGCTATCCTAAATAGTGCTAGAGTATTTGGAAGATTTAAAGTTTTCTTCATTATTTAAAAGTTGTCCCACCATCAACAATTAATGTGTGACCTGTAATCCATGAAGCATCAGATGTACATAAAAAGTAACATGATTGTGCTAAATCTTCAGGTTGACCAATTCTATTTAATGGAGAGTATTCAGCAGTTTTTGCTTTAACTTCTTCATAGTTTGTAAATGCTTTTAATGCATCAGTATCAATAGGACCACCTGATACTGCGTTTACTCTAATTCCCATTTCTCCAAGCTCAGTTGCTGCATATCTAACCATTGCTTCAACTGCAGCTTTATTTGTACCATGACCTGAGTAGTTTTCAATGTATACTAAGTTACCAGTAGAAGATAAAGAAACTATAGAACCACCACCAACTTTTTCCATTCTTTTTGCAGCTTGTTGAGCTCCACAAACAAATGCATTTACAGTTGCTGTATAGATGTTGTTTAATCCTCTTGGTTTTAGTTTCATAAATTTACCATATCCACCTACTACTGCTCTACCATAAATCATAGCATTTGAAATAAAGAAATCAATTCTGTCAAAGTCTTTGTCAATTTCAGCAAATAACTCTTTTGCAGTTTCTGGTTCTAAAATATTGTATGGGTAGCATTTACATTTTACACCAAATTTATCTTCAACATCTTTACAAATATCTTCAGCTATTTGTGCATTTGAATTGTAAGTAAACGCTACATTAATACCATTTGAAGCAAATTTATATACACACTCTTTACCAATACCTTTTGTTCCACCAGTTACTACTAATGTTTTTCCCTTCATTTCATTGCTCATTATTTTATCACCTCATAATTTTTTAAAGTTTCTTCAAGTTTTTTCATAGTCTCTGCACTTGGAGCAGTTAATGGTAATCTAAACTCTAAAGTGTCTAGTAAACCAGCTATATACATAGCAGCTTTGATTGGAATAGGATTACTCTCACAGAATAACACTCTATTTAATTCAAATAAATCTTCATTTATTTTCTTTGCACTTTCCCAATCACCTTTTTCTAAATCATGAACAAGTTTAGATTTTAAGTTTGGTAAAATATTTGCAGTAACAGAAATAATACCTTTACCACCACTTGCTAAAATTGGAAAGTCAATTGCATCTTCACCAGAAACAAGAATTAAGTCTTTTCTTAAACTTTGAAGTTCAACTATTTTATTAATATCTCCACTTGCTTCTTTGATTGCATAAATATTTTCTACATCATCGTATAGTTTTACAATAGTTTCTGTATCAATTGCTACACCAGTTCTTCCTGGTACGTTGTATAACATAAATGGAATTTCTACAGATTGTGCAATTGCTTTATAGTGTTGATATAATCCCTCTTGAGTTGGCTTATTATAGTATGGAGTTACAGATAAAATTCCATCTGCTCCAACACCTTGAGCATGTTTTGCTATATCACATGCTTCATGAGTTGCATTAGAACCAGCACCAGCAATTACTTTTGTATTTGTTCCCTTACAAGTAGCAACAGCAACTTCAATACATTGTTTGTGTTCATTATGTGATAATGTTGCACTCTCTCCTGTTGTACCAACAGGAACTACTACATCAATACCTTGTTCAATTTGTCTTTTAATTAATGATTCATATTTTTCTAAATCAACTTTTCCATCTTTAAATGGTGTAATAAGTGCGGTCATAGCACCGGTAATTATTTCCATAGTTATCCTTTCTTCTCTACTACTAAATCTTCTAATTCTAATTTATATTTACAGGGTATTTCACTATTTGGCTTGTTTTAAAATAACTGTTGTTGAATTATCTTTGTTTAAATATTTATTTACAACTTTTATTAAATCTTTTTTTGTAAGCTCTTCTACTTGTTTTTCATATTTTAGTAGAGGTTTAATATTGTCTCTTACAAAATAAGAACCATAAAGAGAAGCAACAGAACTAGAACTCTCTAATGAGAAAACAAAATCAGCTTTTGTATTGATTTTTAATTTCTCAATATCACTTTTTGAAATAGATCCCTTTTTTAAATCGTGAATTATATCTAAAATTTCTTTTTCAATTTCTTTAGCTTTAATACCTTCATTTGCAACTGCAACAAAAAGGAAAACTCCAGGGTCTTTTAATTCCATATTATAAGCATAAACTGAGTTAACTAATCTCTTTTCATCAACTAATCTTTTTTGTAAAATTGAACTTTTACCTGAGCTTAGTAATTCACTAAGTGCAGAAAGTGCAACTTGATCTTTATGCTCAAAATTAGGAATATGGTAAGATATTGCAATCATCTCCACAGCACTATCTTTTTTTATAGTAACTCTTTTTGCTCCATCTTGTTTTGGTTCAACTGTATGAAGTTTTGATGGAATCTCTTTTGTATTTTTAATATTTTTAAAATACTTTTTTACTGAAGAAAATACATCATCTTTATTTATATCCCCTGCAACTACTACAATTGCATTTTTTGGCTGATAATAAGTACTATGGAAATCTCTAATATCTTCAATTGTCCAGTTTTGGATATCACTCATAAATCCAATTGGAGTCCAGTGGTATGGGTGATAAATATAAGCATTATTAAATAACCTAAATTGTAGATATCCCATAGGATTATTATCAGTTCTCCATCTTCTCTCTTCTGCTACTACATCTCGTTCAGGTTGGAACTCTTCATCTTTTAGAGTTAAATTTTGCATTAATTCTGCAAAAAGTTCTAAAGATTTATCCATATTTTTTGAACTAGATTTAATATAGTAATGTGTGTAGTCAAAAGATGTTGATGCATTATTCATACCACCAAAACCTTTTACTATTTCATCAAACTCTCCAGCTTTTAAGTTTTTTGTAGATTTAAAGTTTAAGTGTTCAAGCATATGTGCAATACCACTTTTACCCATTTTCTCATCTCTGCTTCCTACTTTGTAGAAAATATCAGTTGATACAACATTTGATCCATTATCCATTGGAATTGCAACAATTTGTAATCCATTTTCTAATGTTTTAGTATAATATTTTGGTAAACTATTACTACTCATTAATTCTCCTGCGAAAATAGTAAAAAATGAAACAAATAAAATAGATTTTTTTAGAATATTCATTTTTACTTCCTTTTTATTTATTTTAAATCAGCTCCGATTGCTTCGCTGATATTGTTATAACCATCTTTGGCAAGTAATTCTAATAACTCTTCATTTATTTTTTTTACCATTGATGGACCTTCAAATATTAGACCTGTGTAGATTTGAACTAATGAAGCGCCAGCTTTGATTCTATCATAAGCTTGTTGCCCATTTGAAATACCACCTACTGAGATTAAAACTGTTTTACCATATAACTCTTTAGCAATTTCTTTGAAAAGTAAATAAGATTTTTCAGTTAAGCACGTACCACTTAATCCACCAAAATCTTGACAATTTGGAACTAAGCTATAATCAATTGTTGTATTAGTAGCTATAATCCCAGCAGCTCCAGAATTTACAGCAGTCTTACAAAGTTCAATCGCTTGAGCTGCTTCCATATCTGGAGCAATTTTTAATAAAATCGGCTTATTTGTAATCTCTTTTGCCATTGTAAAAAGTTCTGTAATAAACTTTTCATTTTGTAAATCTCTAAGATTTGGAGTATTTGGACTTGAAATATTAATCACTAAATAATCACAATAATCTTTAATTTTTTTGATTAAAACTTTATAATCTTCAAGTGCAAACTCTTCTGGTGTAATTTTGTTTTTTCCTACATTTCCACCAATTGGTATTTCAAAAGGATAAAGTTTTTTTAAATTTTTTAAAACTGTATGAATTCCTTCATTATTGAAACCCATTGCATTTTGTACACAGTTAACTTCTGGATATCTAAACATTCTTGGTTTTGGGTTTCCATCTTGAGGTTTTGGAGTAACTGTTCCAATTTCAGTAAAACCAAATCCTAAAGATTTCATAGATTTTATCATTGTTGCATTTTTATCAAATCCAGCTGCTAAACCAACTGGGTTTGGGAAAGTTACTCCAAAAATTTCTTGTGATAATTTTGAATCAGATATGAAATTTCTTTTTTCCATATACTTTTTCCCAATTTTGCAGTTCCCTAATAATTTTAATCCAGTTTCTGCAATATGATGAGCAGT
This sequence comes from Malaciobacter pacificus, assembly GCF_004214795.1. Taxonomy (NCBI): domain Bacteria; kingdom Pseudomonadati; phylum Campylobacterota; class Epsilonproteobacteria; order Campylobacterales; family Arcobacteraceae; genus Malaciobacter; species Malaciobacter pacificus. The sequence goes on along the minus strand of NZ_CP035928.1, from coordinate 1,696,929 downwards.
TTCAGGTTCAAACTTAAATAAAACTTTTTTAAGCATTTGATATTTTGACAATGTTAATCCCTTTTGTAAAATTGTGATATTTTATCTAAAAGTTAGTAAATATAACTTTACGAATATAAAAGTTTATATATTCGCTAAGTTATGAAGTCTTTGATACTCTTTACAAGATTTAAGTAATTCTTGTTCTGTATCTATTGCAATTATTTGACCTTCTTTAAATACTGCAATTTTGTTTGAGTTTTTAATAGTACTTAATCTATGAGCTATAACAAAAGTAATTTTATCTTTACTCACTTCTTTTATAACTTCAGAAATGATTGATTCACTTTCGTTATCAAGTGCAGATGTAGCTTCATCTAATATTAATATTTGAGGGTCTTTGTATAAAGCTCTTGCTATTGCAATTCTTTGTCTTTGACCTCCACTTAGATTTGTTCCAAACTCATCAAGTTTTGTATAAATACCACTTTCTAAGTTTGAAATAAAATCATAGGCATGAGCTTGTTTTAAAGCTTTTATTACTTTTTGTTCATCTATTTCATATCCGTAAGCGATATTTGCTGCGACTGTATCATTAAAAATATATACTCTTTGAGTAACAACTGATATATTATTTCTTAGAGATTCTAATTTAAAATCTTTAATATCAATGCCATTAAATTCTATACTACCTTTTGAAATATCATAGAATCTAATTAATAAATTTATAACAGAAGACTTTCCTCCACCACTATCACCAACTAGTGCAAATGTTTCACCTTTTGATACTTCAAAATTGATGTTTTTTAATGCTACATAATCATCATATTTTAGTTCTACATCTTTGAATTCTATTTTTTCTATATTTTTAGGGAATTGTTTATCTCCATCTTTTATACTTGCTTCTTGGGCAAAAACCTCTTTTATTCTAATATCAGCTGCGATTGCATCTTGTAGTTGGTTAAATAGTGAAGATAACCTTTTTATTGGTGTATAAAGTGAAAATAGGGCTGTTGTAAATGATAGAAAAGAACCCGTTGTTAATGTTCCATTTATAACTTGTGTTCCACCCACAATTATAACTACAGCAAAGCCGATTGAACCAATTATTTCCATAAGGGGAGATACTAGGGCATTTGTTTTTACTGTTTTTAATGTTACTGCAAAAAAGTTTTGATTGTGTTTTTTGAAATCTTTCATCTCTAATTCATTAGTTGAATTAGCCTTAATTAACTCAACATTATTAAATGTTTCACTTAAATGAGATGTTATATCAGATATTGATTCTTGTGATTTAAATGATAATTTTTTCATTTTTTTTGCAAGTTTTGAAAGGGGAATTAATGCAATTGGCAAAACAACTAAACCATAAAAAGCAAGTTCTGCACTTTGGTAAATAGCAACAGCAACTAAACCAATAATGGTTAGAGCTTCTCTTATAATATCTGCTACATAGTTTGAAACGGCAAGTTGAATTCTATTGATATCATTTGTTATTCTTGAAATAAGTTTTCCACCATGATTTTTATGGAAAAAAGCCATATCTAAATTTAATATATGAGTTAAAAGCTTGTCTCTAATTCTTCTAACAATATCTTGTCCAATATAAGATATGTAGTATTTTTGAATATAACCACCAATACCTTTAGCTGAATAAATTGCAACAACAACAAAGGGCATAATAAATAGCATATCTTTATCTTTATTAATAAAAATATCATCTAAAAGTGGTTCAATAATATATACAGTTCCTGCTGTTCCACTTGCAACTAAAAACATTCCAATAACTGCAAAGAAAAATTTTAATTTATACTCTTTAATATATGGGATATAGTGTCTATAAAACTCTCTCAATATCAATCCTAATAAAATATTTACCTAAATAAGGATTGATTATATCGAAATATTGATTAATAGCTAAGTAGTAAGGCCTCACTGTATTTTAAACATATTTTTAAATTTTTCAAAACCAAAGGCTTTAATTGTCAAGAAAAATAGTACAAACCCACTTAGTGTACTTGCAAATGCAAGTCCAGCAGCTCCAAAAGGTTGTATTAATGCAAGTGAGAAAATGATATTAAAACCTAAACTTTGCATTGATATTTTTGCAGCTTTTCCTTGTTGTTCCTTTGCATAAAGCCATAGTGAAAATATTTTTGCTATACCAAATGGTAAAAGACCTATTAAATACATAGTTAAAATCAACGCCGTATTTGCTGTATCTTCAGAAGTAAATGCTCCCCTTTCAAATAAAAGCCACACAATAAATTCATTAAAAACTATTCCCACAAACATTGCAAAACTTAATAAACCTAATAAAATAAGAGATGATTTTTTCATTAAATTTAATGCTTTATCTTCATCTTTATTTTTTATTGCTCTTGCAATCATTGGAAATAGTGCTATTGAAGTTGCAATAGCAAAAAGGGCTAATGGAAGTTGAAAAATTCTATTTGCATAATATAAATATGAAATAGAACCTGTCATTAAAAATGATGCCAACCAAGTATCTATAAAAGCTGATATATGAGCAGTTGAAGAACCTACTGTTGCTGCAAAAAAGTTTTTATAAAACTTGTTTTCTTCTTTTTTCTTATGTTTTTTAAAATGAAAAATTTTACATAAATCATGTTTTTTTATAGCAATAACATGAACAAATATTTGTAAAATACCTCCAACTAAAACTCCATATGATAAATAAAAGGCAATTGTGTATTTATCCATGTTTTGAGAGATTAGTAGTGCACCTATCATCCCAATATTTAGTAATGCAGTTGCATATGCTGTTGTTGCAAAGTGGTGTTTATATTGAAGTAGGGCAGCCATAAATGTTACTATAAATATCATTGGAAGATAGTAGAAGTTTATAGCAAACAGTGGTGCTGCTAGGTCTATAGTCTTTTCATCAAATCCTATTGCTATTGCTTTTGCTACTAAATGTGAGAATGCTGTTACTAATAAAGATAATATAATCAAAAATCCAAATAGTTGTAAAAATACAATTGATGAAAATCTAATTTTATGATTTGATTTTGCATATGCAGGAATAAAAGCTTGAGTGAAAGCACCTTCAGCGAATATTCTTCTAAATAAGTTTGGTAGTTTAAAAGCTACAAAAAATATATCAGAATATATATTTGCTCCTAAAATTGAAGCTGTTAGTAAATCTCTAATAAATCCTAATATTCTTGATACTAAAATTCCAGAACTATTTGTAAAAATTGATTTTATTAACATCTATTTTACTACTTTATAATCATTTTTTGAGTGAATTAATATTTGAGGTGTTCCTTTATACTCAGTTAAATGTGCAGTTGTAAATAAAACTTTTTCGCCATTTTTTGGCAAATCATTTTTATTTTTTGCATAAAGTTTTATATAAATATCCTCTTGAAAATATAGTTTTCTATTTTTTACTATACCTTCTAAATTTTCTACAATTTCATTTTGATAATTTTCTTTTAAAATATTAATGTTTTGCCCATTTAGATATAAGTCTTTATAATTATAATTTTTACTCTTTTTATCTAGAATTGAAAATTCAGTTACTTCTTTTAATCCATTGTAATTAATTATTTCTTTGATCTCTAAATCATATTTATAGCCTAGTTCTAAATTTTTTGCATTTTTATAAAGATATATAGCTCTTGTATTATCTTTAATTACAGCCGAAGAGCTTGCTTTGTATATAACAGTAACATCTTTTAAAATTATTGACTTATTTAACTTCTCTTTTAAATATAAATCTTGAATATTATTAATCTTAAAGTGATCAATTTTTTTTAATTCTTTTACTATATTTCTATCTTCTTCACTTGTAGAAAAAGTTGCATAAATAGGAAGATGATCTGAATATCCTTCACCTTTATGTTTTCTATTTGAGTGATTTCCAATCATTTGCCATCTATTGATGTAGTTATTTTTATATAGATAGCTTGGTTTAAAAACTTCAAAAGAGTTAGGAATATATGAAATTTTTTTTGTATCAAATAAAGCAGCTGAAAGTATAATATTATCTGGTGTATTATTTCCACCTCTGTATTTATTTGAAAATCTATTTTTATTTGATTGTTCTTGCCATAAATTTATATGTACTCTTCTATCAATTTTAGAAATATCACTATAAGTGATGAGTTTATTATTATAACTTGTATTTAAAATTTGATTAATACCTGTAATTCCATCAGTGTTATTTAGTTTTCTATTTGATTTTATTGAAAACATCTCATCATAATTTGAGTTAAAATCCCCAAGTAGTATATAGTCATAATCTTTTGGAAGTTTAACTAATCTATCTTGTAGCTCTTTTGCATAAGTTACTCTATAGCTTTCAGGAACAGCTTTTGATGGCCAGTGATTATTGAAAATTTTAAACTCTTGATTATCAATTTCAAATGTAGATTCTAAAATTGGTCTAAATAGTTTATTTCTAAACTTTACATCTATTTGTCTATTATCTCTGATTTTAATTTTTGATAAAAAAGCTACTCCAACAGCACTTCTAGGATATTTTGCAAATGAGTAGTACTTATATTGAGGCAATCTTTTAAACAGTTGTTGCAAAACAGCTTTGTTTTCAATCTCTTGTAAAGCTATTATATCTGCATCAATTTCTTTAATTACTTTTATTACATTATTTAGTTTTATATTAAATGTTTTACTATTCCAATTTGAGTTTGTATTTGGTATAAACTCTTTATACTCACTATTTTGTTTTGTTAAATCAAAAAGGTTTTCAACATTATAAGAAGCAACTTTAAAATTTTGAGAAAAGGCATTTATACATAAAAGTAATAAAAAAAGTAGTTTATACAAGTAGTATCTCCGGTAAATATTTTTCTTATATTACCGAAGATATTATTTTTAATAGGTAAAATTAGTTTAAAAAACTATTTTTGAGAATTTAATCTTGATTGATATTCTTGTGGATGGTCACATACTGGACATTTTTTTAGAGCTTTTTTACCTCTGTGAACATGTCCACATACTTCACAAATCCACTCTTCATCTTCGTTATCGCTGATAAACTCATTTCCACTTTCAAGTCTATCTTTTAATCTTCTGTACATATTTTCATGTTCAATTTCTATTTTACCAATCATGCTTAACATTCTTGAAATATCTGCATGACCTTCATCTTTTGCAACTTTTGCAAAATCAGGATACATTGTTATATTTTCATAACTTTCACCATCAATTGCAATTTGTAGGTTTTCAACTGTATTTCCAAACTCTTTGTCATAATTTAATACATTATAAGCTTTAAGTTCTAGTTGAGCATGTTTCTTTTCATTATTAGCAGCTCTTTGGAAGTGTTCAGCTATATCTCTATAACCCTCTTTTTGAGCAATTTTTGCAAAATACTCATATTTATTTCTTGCCATTGATTCACCAGCAAAAGCTTTCATAAGAACAACTGATGTTAAATCTTCAGTAATACACTCCATTTTCTTACCACAGCAGTGAAGTTCTCCTCCACCAACTTTTGATAATTCAACCTCATTTCCACATACACTACATCTATAACTTTCATATTGTCTCATATTTTATTCTCCTAATAATTTTAATTATTAATTCTACCACTATTAACTTAAGTAAAAATTATTATCCTGCTGTTACATCATTAGGTTTTTTCTTGAAATACTCTTTTTCAACTGCACACAATGGACACTGTTTTGGTGGCTTTTTACCTCTATGAACGTGACCACAAACTTCACATACCCACTCTTCTTCTTCATCTGATTCTAAGAAACCTTCATCGATTAATGCTTGTTTTAATTCTAAGTACTCTTTTTCATGTTCAACTTCAACTTTTCCAATAGCTTTAAACATTCTTGCAATCTCTTTTAATCCTTCTTCTTTCGCTATTGCTTCAAAGTTTGGATACATCTCTTCATGCTCATATTTTTCTCCATCTGCAGCATATTGGATATTATTTTTTGTACTATCTAATTCTATATTTTTTACTAATTTATTATATGCTTTGAATTCAGCCATTGCATGATATTTTTCATTTAATGCAGCTTCTTTAAAGAATCTTGCAATTCTATGGAAACCTTCTTCAAATGCTAAATCTCCAAAAAACTCATATTTATTTCTAGCCATTGACTCACCTGCAAATGCTTTCATTAAGTTAACTGCTGTTAAATTTTCAGTAATCATTTCCATTTCATGTCCACAACATGATAATTTTGCATTTTCTCCTGTTACTTGAACTTCAACTTCACATCCACATGAATTACATTTGTAAGTTTCATATTGTCTCATTATATTTCCTTTTTGATTTTGATAATTAATATATTTTATTAAAGGATAATTTTTTTCCTTTAGACGAAGAATTGTAGGCTAAGACTTCTTAGATTTAGCTTAAGCTTTAATTATCTAAAGAAAAAGTTTATCATTTAATAAAATTTATGTTATAATACTGAATATTGACTTTTTAAACATAAAATAGATATATCCTATATAAATTATGTAAAAATAAAAGGTTTAATATAGTAGAATTCCGCCGAAAGGATGTAAAGATGATGAACTATTCAGGATTATTAAAAGAATATGATTTAAAAGTTACTCCACAAAGAGTAGCAATAGTTGAAGAACTTTACACAAATGGACATATGAATATTGATGATTTATACAAAAAATTATTATCAAAATTCCCATCAGTATCATTAGCTACGATTTATAAAAATATAAATGCAATGGTTGAGAAAGTATTTTTATCAGAGGTAAAAATACCAAATGCAAAATCAGTATATGAGCTAGTGAAAGCTGAGCATGCTCATTTAGTGTGTTCTTCGTGTGGACATATTGAAGATATAGTATTAGATGTTAGTACTATTTTCAGTGAAGCTTCACAAAACAGTGGATTCAAACTTGATTCTACTGATATAGTTTTAAGTGGCACTTGTCCTAAGTGTCAATAAAACTTTAAATTTGAAATACTCTAGCTTTATGCTAGAGTGTTTTGAATTACTAATGCTAAAACTACCATTAAAGCAATTCCAGCTGATTTATTATAAAGTTTATTTGCAGTTATAAATACTAACATAAGTGATACAATAGTAGCTGCTGCGATATCAAAGAAATATGTACTAAAATCTACATTTAGTGGATTTACAATTGATGCTAATCCTAAAACCATAGTAAAGTTTGCAACATTTGAACCAATAATATTTCCTATTGCTAAATCTGCATTATTTTTTAAAGCTGCTTTTATTGAAATCATAAGTTCAGGAAGTGATGTACCAAATGCAACTAAGAATAATCCAATAATCCATTCACTAATACCAAACTCTCTTGCAATATTTCCAGCACTATCAATGGCAAAATCTGCACCACCAATTACAAATACAAATCCTACAAGTAATAATGAAATAGATTTTGCCCATGAAAACTCTGCCTCTTCATCATCTTCTACTTCTTCAACTTGATTTGATTTAATCAAAAATAGTAAATAAGCTCCCATTAATAATAAAAATAAAATACCATCAACCATAGATAGTTTCCCATCAATTCCCATTAAAATAAAAATTAATATAGGAAAAAGTGCCCAAGCTGAATCTTTTGCAAATAGGTCTCTATCTGGAGAGATTTTTTTAGCTATTAAAAATACAACACCAAGAACTAATGAAATATTAAAGATAGTACTTCCTATAACATTAGCAACTGCAATATCTGCACTTCCCTTTATTGAAGCTGACATAGACACAGCCATTTCTGGTAAACTTGTACCAAGAGCAACTAATGTTGCCCCAATTACGAAGTGAGAGATATTATATTTCAGTGCAATTTTTTCACTTTGTTCAATAATAAAATCAGCACCATAAATTAAAGCTCCCATAGAGACAATAAAAATTAAAATATCCATAATTATGAATTCCTTACAATTAAACTTTTAGGTAGATTGAATTGATTAATTAACTCTTCTTCTTTTTCTCTATGTTCACCATCATCAACTTCATGGTCATATCCTAATAAGTGTAAAATACCATGGATATACAATAGAGTAAACTCTTCATTAAAACTATGTCCGTACTCTTTTGCTTTTTCTTCAACGAAATCTGTCGAGATTACTATAGAGCCAAGGGGCATATTGGGAAAATCAAAATCCATAGGAAAACTCAAAACATCAGTTGCTTTGTCTATATTTCTATGTTCACTATTTAATTTTTGAATTTCATCATTTTTAACAACAATTAATTCAACATCTCTTGATGTTAATGTATCAGTTATTGTTTCAATAGTTTTTAAATCTAAGTTAAATTCTGTATTATTTTCTAATTCAATCATTTTCTACCTTTTAATGTCGCGATTGTATCTAAAAAAATCATATTTATACATAAAGGGAGATTTTTGATTTTAAGTTTTATAAATATAAAATAAGACAAATTATGAGGAGAAACTATGGAATTAGAAATAGGTACAAAAGCTACTATTGATTATGTAGTAAAAAACAAAGATTTAGCAAAAAATCTTGAGATATCTAGTGATGATAACTTTCCCCCTGTTATGGCAACTGCTAGAATGACTGCACTTATGGAGTGTAGTGCTGCAAAAGCTATGAAACCACTACTTGGTAATGGTAAGCTATCTGTTGGTGTTGAAGTTAGTCTAAAACATCTTGCCCCTACACTTGAAGGCGATACTGTATCATCAACTGCAACTTTTGTAGGAATGGAGGGAAAACTATATAAGTTTGAAATCGAAGCAAAAGATTCTGGGGGACTTATAGGAACTTGTATTCACACTAGAGCTATCGTAACAGAAGATAGACTTATGAGTGGAGCTAATAAAAGAGTAGGGAAAGAATAGAGTTATTTAAAATAACTCTATCATTTTAGGAACTTCGTCCACTGCAAATGTTTTGATATCAAGTTTTAGTGATGGCTTTTGAGCGATTACTGCTTTTTTGATACCTTGTGCTTGTGCTTCTTTTAATCTTAAATCTAATGAATAAACATCTTTAATCTCACCAGTTAGAGAAACTTCACCGATAAATACTGACTCTTTAGAAATAGGTCTATCCCTAAAACTTGAGATAATCGCTGCAATCACTGCTAAGTCTGCTGAGCTTTCTTTGATTTTTATGCCACCTGAGATATTTATAAATACATCATAGTGATTTAGTGGTAAATCAATCTTTTTCTCTAATAGGGCTAAAAGCATCGTAAGTCTATTTGCATCAAATCCTGTGGCACTTCTTTTTGGGTTTGGATATGTACTTTCTGTTACTAAAGCTTGAACTTCAAGTATGATTGCACGACTTCCTTTCATAGAAACTGTTAGGGCTGAACCTGCTTGGGCTTTGCTTTTATCAAAGAATTTTGAAGCGATATCTTTTGCACTTATAAGTCCTTCTGCACTCATCTCAAAAATACCGATTTCTGAAGTTGAACCAAATCTGTTTTTAAAACCTCTTAACATCCTAAGTTCTTTTGAGGCTTCACCTTCAAAGTATAAAACTGTATCAACCATGTGTTCAAGTACTCTTGGTCCTGCTATTGAACCATCTTTTGTGATGTGTCCAATGATAAACATAGCTATATCACTATCTTTCGCTTTTCTCATAAGCTCAAATGTGATTTCACGTACTTGAGATACACTTCCTGGGGCACTAGTAAGGTTTGATGAATAGATAGTTTGAATAGAGTCGATGATACATACTTCATAATCTTGTCTTAGTAACTCATCTTGAATCTCTTCAAGTTTTATTTCACTAAGTAAGTACATGTTGTCATTGTTTGCTTCAAGTCTATTTGCTCGCAGTTTTATTTGACCAGCACTCTCTTCACCTGATACATATAAAACTTTTTTACCAGAGCTTGCGATACTTCCTGCTACTTTTAAAAGTAGGGTTGACTTACCAACCCCTGGACTTCCACCAATAAGAGTTAAACTTCCTGGAACAATACCTCCACCTAAAACTAAGTCAAACTCATCATTGTGTGAAGAAAATCTTGTAACATCATCTTGTTTTATTTGAGTGATTGGAGTAGCTTTTGAAGTAGTATTTACTACCTTTGCAGTTTGTTTTAGTACTTCTTGTTGGTCTTGGTTTAGTTCAATAAAACTATCCCATGAACCACAATTTGGACATTTACCTAGCCATTTTGTACTTTGTTCTCCACAATGTTGACACTCAAAAAGTGATGATTTTTTCTTAGCCATTTCTTCAAACCTTTTTATTTTATGGTGCAATTATAATAAAAAAAATTTAAAGGGATAAAAAATATGACAGATTGTAAGATTGATTTGTTTAAATATTTTTATTTTAATGTTTTAAATTAAAAAGAGTGAATATTATATGAATAGAAAAATTATCTCAAAAGAGTAATCATACAGCAGTAAATTGAGGTAATTTAGATAAATCAATTGGAGGAAAAGTGTTTCTAAAAGATGCTACAGATTTAAACAGAAGTATAATTTTATTCAATTCTTAAAAAACAAAAGTGAGCAACTATAATTTCATATACATAGAAAAAATGAAGATATACATGACTTTAAAAAGTTATGGATTTTTCAAGTTGATGGAGAGTGTTTTGAACCAAAGGAAATAAAAGAAAAAATATTAAGAAGTATATGTTGATTTAAATTATTTGTTAAATATTAATCAATGGTTATTAGGGACCCTGTAAATTAAACTGTGTAAATTATCTTTAGCCTAAACTCTCACTCTCTAACAATTGGTTATAATTTTCGAGGGAAGGTTAGATGATTTTTTAGAGGTGTAAACTAGTTATTTGACACAGATTTTTTAAGGGTCTCACAAAATATAGTTAAGGGTCTCATTTGAGACAATTTCTATAACATAAATTTGATAGCATCTAATGAATCTCCTGAATATACTCCTCCATCAACTATATTTTCAATTATATATTCATCATCTTCATCTTTTTCATTTGATGAGTATATATTTATTACATAATCATCATCGCTAATAAATATTTCATAATATAGATTACTATGTTCAAATTCTATTTGTCCTGTTTCATCAAGTTTATTTTTTAGTTTTATTATAGTTTTATAATTCACGATTTACCTTTGTTTTATAAAAAACATATGTTAAATGTTTTTTAATTACAATAACAAAACTATATTAACAAAGGATCTCTTAAATGTTTCAGTTTGGTATCTATGAACAACTAATTAATAGTTTTATTTCAAATAAATTAAATCAACTAGATAGTAATCAATTTTATTTAAAAACAACTCAATTAGATAAGAATGAAGCTTCAATAGTTTTAACACAATATTTATCAAAAATATTAAATTTAGGATTAAATTTAATTAGTGGGGAAGATAGTATTGAAAAACAGATAAATCTTATTAATAAAATAATACTTTTATTAAAAGATGAAATTGAGAAACAAAACTTTGAACAAAATTTACTAGATACAAATACTTTAATTTTAAAAGCAGTTTTACCAAGAATAGATTCTAAAATTAATAATTTTGATAGTTTTATTAAAGAAATTACACCTTATACTGGACTTACCCAAAGTGAACTTTTTACAGGTAGTAATGCTAGTGTATCATTAGAAAGTGAAATAAAAAAAGAGATTCTTTCAAGTGATAAAATATATTTTTTAGTCTCTTTTATAAAATGGTCCGGAATAAGAATTTTTGAAAAAGAGTTAAGGGAGTTTACTGATTCAGGAAAAGAATTAAAAGTTATCACAACTTCATATATGGGAGCAACTGATTTAAAAGCGGTTGAGTTTCTTTCAAGTCTACCTAATACTCAAATAAAAGTTTCATATAACACAGCTAATGAAAGATTACATGCAAAGTCTTATCTATTTTTTAGAGATACAGGCTTCCATACTGGATATATTGGTTCTTCAAATATTTCAAAAAGTGCACTTACAAGTGGTTTAGAATGGAATTTAAAAGTTACATCCAGTGAAATATCTCATATTATTAAAAAATTTGAAAAAACATTTGAAACATATTGGGAAGATAAAGAGTTTGAACTCTTTAGTAAAGCAGATACTTTAAAACTTCAAAATGCATTGAAAAATGATTCAATTATTGATAAAAATAGTGCAGTTACATATTTTGAAATAAAACCATTTCATTATCAAGAAGAAATTTTAGAAGAGTTACAAGTCCAAAGAAAAATTCATAATAGATATAAAAATTTAGTAGTTGCAGCCACAGGTACTGGTAAAACTGTAATTAGTGCATTTGATTACAAAAGATTTAAAAATCAAAATAGTAGCGCAAAACTTCTTTTTATTGCACATAGAAAAGAAATTTTAATTCAAGCAAGAGCATCTTTTCAAGGAATACTCCGAGATAATAATTTTGGTGAACTTTGGTTTGATGGTGTCACACCTACTTCAAATGAATATGTTTTTGCTTCTGTTCAAACTTTACAAAATAATATAAATGAGATAAAGTTGAGTAAAAATTATTATGATTTTATAATTATAGATGAGGTTCATCATATTGCTGCAAAAAGTTATAGACCAATTTTAGAAAAGTTTGAACCACAAATACTTTTAGGATTAACAGCAACCCCTGAAAGAATGGATAATGAAAATATTTTAGATGATTTTTGTGGAGTTATTTCTTCAGAAATAAGACTTCCAGAAGCTTTAAATCGAAAATTACTTTGTCCATTTCAATATTTTGGAATAAGTGATAATGTAGATTTAAAGAATATTAAATGGCAAAATGGAAAATATCAAGCAAGTGAATTAACTGATGCCTTTACGACACAAAATAGAGTTCAAGATATAATACAAAAATGTGAAGAATATTTAACTAATATAAATGAAGTTATTGCATTAGGTTTTTGTGTAACACAAGATCATGCAAAATATATGAGTGACAAATTTATCGAATCTGGATTAAAAGCTGATTATTTAATAAGTGGTAGTAATAATCGTGATAATGTAAAATCAAGATTATTAAAAAAAGAGATTAATTATCTTTTTGTAGTTGATATTTTTAACGAAGGTGTGGATATTCCTGAAATTGATACAATTTTATTTTTACGTCCAACGGAGAGTTTAACAGTATTTCTACAACAATTGGGAAGAGGTCTTAGATTTGCTGACAATAAAGAGTGCTTAACGATACTTGATTTTGTAGGAAATGCGAGAGATGAGTATGATTTTGAAGGTAAATTTAGAAGTTTAATTGGAAAAACTACAAACTCAGTAAAAGATGAAATAGAGAATGAATTTCCTCATTTACCATTAGGTTGCTCAATTGTATTAGAAAAGAAAGCAAAAGAACATATTTTAAATAATATAAAAAAAGCTACATCTTTTGGAAGAAAAAGATTAATCTCAAAAATTCGGAATTTTAAAAATCATACAATCTTGCCCTTGACAATAGATAATTTTATGAAAATAAATCATATATCATTGGAAAATTTATATAAAAATGATAGTTTTACAAAGCTTTGTTATGAAGCTGGTGAAATAAAAAATTATGATGAGATTAATGAAATAGAAGTAGTAAGAACAATATCAAAAAAATGGCTTTTATCAAAATCAATAACTTATTTTGAATTTATTTTAAAATTAATAGAGAATAAATTTGATTTAAATTTTATAAAAACAAAAACAGAAGAGTTAATGCTTATGATGCTTTATTATGATTTTTGGCAAGAACCTAAGAAATTTGAAACATTAGAAGAAGGAATAAAATATATAGGTCAAAATAAATTATTAGTAAATGAAATGAAACAAGTTTTAAAATTACTGATAGATAAAATAACTTAACTTTCGCACCTAAAACCAAGCAATTTTCCAGTCACATCTCTTAATAGATCAATGATAGCTGTAAAATCCTCATTTCTATTGACAACTTCTTCAATTTTTGCAATCTCATCTAAAATAGCTAAAAATGCTTGCATAGCTATTGCTAGAGTATGAAGTTCACATTCTAAATCTTTAAACAATCCACCAATTGTTTTAGGTTCATTGCTGATACGATTTATATAGCTAACAACATTGTATGTAAAAAAAGATAGTGTAATTCTGGCTATCAAAGCTTCATAGATTCGATTCTCTTCTTTTCCGAATCCAAAGTGTTCACGAAGTTCTTTATACCCTTGTTCTATATCCCATCGTCTTTTATAAATATCTATAATCTCTTCATCACTAAGTATAAGATTGGTTGATACGATTGGTATTAAATTCTCTTTTGTTTTTATAAAAACAATTTTTAATTTACCAGCTTTTTTATGTTCAACTATGGTTGAAAAATACTCAAACTTTATCTTTTTGCCATATTGACCCATCTTGATAGATTTAAGCTTTTTAAATTTGTTATAGATGCCATCAAGGGTCTTTTTCTCTCCTGTAAAATTCCATATCCTGTCATTGTTTACCATTCTTGAAATGACTTGCAATCCAAGTTCATTCATAGTTTCTATAAATACAGGTTTAGAATACCAGCTATCTACAAGCAGATAATCTGCATATATACCACTAGCTACTGCTCTTTTAATCATCTCTATAGCAATTTGTGATTTCCCTTTTAAGCTTTCCAATCTTCGCTTATGTGCATTGGTTCGATGATCAATAATATTTGTAAACTCTTCTATCTTTACCCTTGCATAACTGTTCATAGCAATTGCAAAGTCCAACATAAAATTTGAATAACCATCACTATAGTTTAGTGATACAACATTTACACCTCTGATTTTTCTCTTTGCTTTATTGCTCCAAAGGTTGTCACAACTTCCCTCTATATTTTTACCAACTTTATCTTCAACAGTATCATCAAGTATAAGAACTCTTACTAGCTTTGAATCTTGCACTTTATGAAGTAGTGATAAGATCTTTAAAGAACTAAGAGATAATAGTTTTCTCCAATTATAAGAAGTATTGGAAAGTAATCGATAATATACATCTTTTTTGAAACTATCATTACTTTGATCCATAAAGGTTGATATTTTTTTATTCATAACCAGCATATATACAAAATGTAATACAACCATATGAACAGCAACTCCCTCTTTTTTAGAAAAATTGCTCTTGGTTAAAATAGTTTTCATATTTAACAAACGTAATGTTTCATAGATTGGATTTTTTAACTTATCGTTTATAATACCGATGATCTTGGATTCTATCTGCATTCTTACCCTTTAATATAATAGATATTATAGCTAAAAGTGCCTATTTAAGGGCTTTATTGAGAGTTCAAAATAGAAAAATATCATAGAAAAACAACTAAATTATTTTTATGTCAACAAGGATAAGATTATTAACTAAAGGAGTAATGTTTTAGGGAGATTTAGCTACAATTTTAATCAATTTAACGTGCGAAAGTTAAGTAAAATAAATTATTTAGAAAATGATTTAAATTTACCTTATTCATGTCCCATTAAAATTCATTCAAGATATACAAGAGAACAAATATTATCAGCTTTTGAACAAAATACAATAAATAAAAAATCAAGTAGTAGAGAAGGTGTTTTAAATATGAAAGATAAAAATACAGAGTTGTTATTTGTTACATTGGAAAAAACAGAAGATAAATATTCTCCCACAACTATGTATGATGATTATGCAATAAGTGAAAAATTATTTCATTGGCAATCTCAAAATTCAACAAAGCCAGATTCTATTAAGGGGTTAAGTTATATTAATCATCAGAAAAATAATAAGAATATTATACTTTTTGTAAGAGAATCTAATCATAATAATGAGAAAAAGACTATGACTTATGTTTGTTTAGGAAAATGTTTTTATAAAAGTCATTATGGAGCGCAACCTATGAGTATAATTTGGGAATTAGAAAATGAAATACCTCCATTTTTATGGAAAAATATTGCAAAAATGTCTGTAGGATAATGCTTATAATTGATAACAATTTAAATTACAAAAAACAAAAAAGAAAAAAAGGGGACAAAAAAAAAGCAAAAAAAGGGGACAGTCCCCTTTTCTCTCACTTTTCTCTTTCTCGACGAGTCCCCTTTTCTATCAAATATTTCTCAACTCAAACTTTATCTTAAAAATTATCGCATCTTGACAAAAACGTACGATATTTAGTACAATATTAAAAATAAATAAAAAGGTTAAACATGACTAGAATTATGTCAGTAAGTCAAGTTAGGGCAGATATTTATAATGTTATGGATGAAACTGCACTAACTCATGAGCCTATACTTATCACAGGAAAAAGAAACAATGTAGTGATGCTTTCTCAAGAAGATTGGAATGCAATAGAAGAAACACTATATTTGAACTCTATAACTAATATGGCATCTTCAATCCAAGAATCAATGAATGCAGATGATAGCGAGTTTAGTGAAGATATTGAATGGTAGAGTATAAAATACTTTATAGTAAATTTGCACTAAATGATGCTAAAAAACTTGTCAGTGCAAATTTAGATAAGAAAGCTAAAGAACTTATTGAAATCATAAAAAAAGATCCATTTAAAAATCCACCTCCTTATGAAAAATTAGTAGGAAATTTAAATGGTTCATACTCAAGAAGAATAAATATTCAACACAGATTAGTTTATGAAGTAAGGGAAGATGACAAGGTTATAAGAATCTCTAGGATGTGGTCACACTATGGAGAATAAGATAATAAATCTTAAATCTTAATCCTATTAAAAAAACTAAGAACAATAGAAAGAACTACATATATAAAAAAGAAGTAAAAACCAACTTCTATCTCAGTCACTATTTTTGACATACCACTATTTACTGATGATAGATATACTAAAAATATTGATAATACAAACACATCTGTCATAGACCACTTACTAAGAGCTGAGAGTAGTTTTGTGCTTTTATTCAGTATTGAAAAATGATTTATAAAAACATTTACAAATGAAAGCAGAGTTTTAATAAGTGGAAAAATCACTGAAAAAAGTAGGATGATTCCACCTACGAAGTATTTTTCTTGGATAGATATTAGTTTGTTTATAGATTCTAGTAAGCTTAGGGATTCAAATTGTAATATTGCATCTTTTATATTTACTATATTTTGAAAATTATAATCTAGCAATATATACATCATAAATATAGGACTAATAAGTCCAAAAAATAAACTTAGAAGTGTAACACTATGTATGTATGTTAGAAAGACTTTTTTTGAAACAACAAAAAAGCTTAGAAGTGATAGGGCGATTATGCTTGCGTAGATAGTGATATATTCTATAGGTTTTTCTTTTAGGTTTTCTAGTTCTTGTTTTTTTGATGGTGTTTCACTTTTTGATGAGTTTGGCTTTTGTCCTAAAAGTGCTCCTATAAAACCATTTAACATCTCTTTTGTGTTTTTTTCTACACTATTTGAGATTGTTTGTTCTTGGGCGTATTGTTTATAAGTATCTTCATAGACTTTTGCATTTTTATATGAAGTAAAAGCAAAAAATGTAAGTGAGATAAAAACTACTGATAATATAAGTGTAGATATAATGTCTTTTGTCAAAATAATTCCTAAAATTTTTTATTGGTGTGATATTACTATAGATTTAATTGGAATTAATTAAAAAACTAAAGATGGTACAAAACATTTGAAAAAAATAAAACTATTTATCGATGGAAGTTGCAATCCTCAAAAAAAGCTAGGAATAGGTTCTTACCTTTTACTTGAAGATAAAACTTATGACTTAGAAGAGTTAAAATCAAAAGTCATAAGCAAAGAGTTTAGCGATACAAGTTCTACTAAGCTTGAACTTCAAACATTTATTTTTTCTATTGAAGATATTGCTTCAAAAGATAGTGTGATAGAAGTATATACAGACTGTCAAAATATCATAAATCTACCATCAAGAAAAGAAAAGCTACAAGCTTTAAATTATCACTCAAGTACAGGGAAATTATTAAACAATGCTGAGTTATATAAAGAATTTTTTGCTTTATTAGATAGCTATGAAATTAGTTTTGTAAAAGTAAAAGGTCATAAGAAAAATAGTTTAAAAGATGAAATTGATAAGATATTTAATATCGTAGATAAAGCTAGTAGAAATATTTTAAGAAAAAGCTTGTATTAAAACTCTTTTAATACAAACTTAGGAACATAAGCTTCTTCATTTAATAGTTTACACCATCCAAATCTATCACATGATTCAATTACAACAGAATCATTTTTTACAATTTTTCTGATGCTTTTACTTTTTGAGTTTGGTTTAGATCTTAAATAGTAAATATTTGTTTTTAGTTGTGTTGTAATTCCTTCATTTTTTTCTTGAACTTCTTTTGTTTCTTCTTCTACCGATTCTTCTTCTTTTTTTGCTTCAATTTCTAAATTTTCTGTCTCTTGAATTTCTTCAGTTTCATTTTGTATTTTAATTTCTTCATTAGTAATATTTTCAACAATTGAGATATTATCACTCTTATTAGTCTCATTAATCTCTTCTTCTATACTATTTTCTTGAATTATCTCTTTTGCTTTTATAATATTATCACTAGTTAAAGGCTCTTTTTTTATTTCCTTAACAATCTTTTCTTCTTTTACCATAGGTGTCATCTCTTTAATCTCTTCTTTATCATAAAAAAAGAAGTAATAAATACCATATATAATTGCAACAACAATTAAAATAATAATCATGTCTTCAAAAAAAGATCTTATTTTTGCACTCAAAACATTCCTTTTAACAAATCAGTAATTTTCTCAAATAAACTTAATTCTATAGAAAAAGTACTAATTAAAAGCTAAAATACTTTACAATACAAATTAAAATTTAAAAAAGAGAAAAATAAATGATACTTTATATACATGGATTTGGTAGTAGTGGACATGGTGGTAAAGCGACACTTTTTAAAGAGTATTTTGAAGATGAGGTTATAACTCCTTCTTTATCTTATGTTCCTAACTTAGCTATTGATACATTAGAACAAATAATTGAGATGCTTTTAGAAAAAGGAGAAAATGTTGGTTTAGTTGGTTCTTCTCTTGGAGGATATTATTCTATTTATTTAGCAAATAAATACAATTTAAAAGCTGTATTAATTAATCCAGCAATTTATCCATATAAGACTTTAGATAAGATAGGAATGGCAACTAATTATTATGATGGAAGTAGTTTTGAAGTTACAAGAAATCATATAGAGAGTTTAAAAAGCTATGAAGTTGAAAATATAAAAAGCCAAGAAAATTTTTTAACACTCTTACAAACTGAGGATGAGGTTTTGGATTATACTCAAGCTGAAGAAAAATTAAGTGAAAGTGAATTAGTTATTGAAGAGGGTGGAAATCACTCTTTTGAAAATATTGAAAGCTATTTTAGAAAAATTGGTAGTTTTTTAGGGGTTTAAATAAAGAGTTGATAACTCTTTATTTTTCTTCAGGTGTGTAGATTTCATCTAGTAAAGAATCTACAAAATCATCAGGGCTAAATTCGATTAAGTCATCTTGTTTCTCACCCACTCCAACATAAAAAATTGGTAATTCTAATTGATTTGAAATTGAGAACAATGCTCCACCTTTTGCTGTACCATCAAGTTTAGTAACAATGATTCCATCAACCCCAACTATTTCATTAAATGCTTTTGCTTGAGCTATTGCAGAGTTTCCTTGTGTTCCATCTAAAATCATAAGCTTTTGATGAGGTGCTCCTTCATACGCTTTTCCACAAACTTTAACAATCTTTTTTAATTCATTATTTAAGTTTTGTTGAGTTTGTAATCTTCCTGCTGTATCAATAATTACATTATCAATATTTCTAGCAACTGCTGAAGAGATAGTATCATATGCTACTGCACTAGCATCATGTCCTTGTTTTGTCTTTATTATTGGTACATCAATTTTTTCTGCCCAAGTTGAAAGTTGCTCAATTGCAGCTGCTCTAAAAGTATCTCCTGCACCTAATATTACAGATTTACCTTCTTTTTTTGTTTTATTAGCTAACTTTGCAATTGTAGTAGTTTTACCAGCACCATTTACACCAATGATAAGTCTTACAAATGGTTTTGGAAGGTTTGTTAAATCTACATCAGGTGCATGTTCAAAAAGCATTACAAGTCTGTGTCTTAATTGTTTTCTTGTAATTTCTTCTGGAAGTCCATCCATAGCTTTTTCGATAATTTCATATTCCATATCAGCTTCAATTAGCATCTCTTCTATATCATCAAAAGCGATTTTTTCTTTTCTTTGGGGAATAACAGACTTAATATTTCCAAAAGTTTTTTCTAAAGCTTTAGCAAAGAAACCTTTTTTTTCTTCTTTAACTTCAACAGGGTTTGCATAAGTTTCTTCTATACTATTTGAAGGCTCTTCTTCTTTTGGTAATTCTTGTTCAACTACTTCATTTATTTCAAGTTCTTCTTTTTTTTCTTCTTTCTTCTTTTTAAAAAAACTAAACATCAATTATCCTTATTTAGAAAGTAGTTTTTTAATATCAATTTCCATCATTTCAGATGGTACTAGACCAACATATTTTTGGAATATAGATGAATCTTTTGAAACTAGATACATTGTTGGGATTGATTTAATTCCACCTAATGACTTTGCAAATTCAAAATTTTCACTAGAATTAGTGATTTCATAGTTAATATTATATTCATTTATAAAAGCTTGAACACTTTCATTTGTTTTATTATCTTCCAATAAAATTGATATAACTTGTAAATCATTTTTATAATCATTTTGTAGTTTAATTAAGTTTGGAATTTCTGCTTTACAAGGAGGACACCATGTAGCAAAAAAGTTTAATAAAACAATCTTTTCTGGGTTGTTTTCTAATGTTATTTTATTATCAGTTACTTTGATATTGATTTGTTTATTATCTATAGTTGTAAGTGTAAAATTTGTTTTTTCTTTAATTACTTCTTGTTTTGTACTTTCATTTTCATCTGAAGTTTTAGTACTCTCTTTTGAATCACACCCATTGAAAAATAATAGTGATAAAATTGATAAAACAGCAATAGTTTTAAACTGCATTTTAAGTCCTTTGGGTAAAATATTTTGTTGGGTAGGAATTTTACCCAAGTGAGGCTTAAATATGAAAAATGATCACAAAAGTGATTTTAGAATATCATCAATTGAAAGATTAAAGTTTTATAGCCAGTTTTCAAAGTATTATAGAAATAAAATTATTGTTAAAAATTTAAAAAAATTTATAGAAGAAAAAGACGGTAAAAACATATTACTTTACATTCCAATGAATATGGAAGTTAATGTTACACCTTTACTAAATGAGCTGCGAAAACTCAAAAATAAAGAAGTGTATGTCCCATTTATGCAAGGGGATAGTTTTAAAATTGTTAAGTATAGACTACCTTTAAACAAAAAGAAGTTTGGTATTAAAGAACCAAATAACTCTTTTTGCAGGCCAAAAAAAATTGATATAGCAATTATTCCTGTTGTGGGTATAGATGCTATTGGAAAAAGAATAGGCTTTGGAAAAGGAATGTATGATAGATTTTTTGATAGGTTAAACTATCAACCAACTATGGTTTTTACACAATTAATACTTTGTAAAAGTGATAAAATACTTTCAAATAATTATGATATTCAAGCTGATTATATAATTACAACATAAGGTTTGAATATGGAATACGTTATTGTAGCTATACTTGCTGCTGCACTTAGTGCTTTAGTGAGTATTCTTGTCATAAAAAAATTAAATAAAGCTAAATTTCAAATATTTATCGAACAAGCAAAAGCAAAAGCAAAAGTTATAGAACATGAAGCAGAAGTTGCTTTAAAAGATGCACAATTAAAAGCAAAAATTGAGTGTGATAAAGAGTTTAAAAGTGCTAAGAAAGAGTATGAACATATGCTTAGCAAAATTGAGAAAAAAGAGAGAGAACTTAATGAACATCTTGAATCTGAATTAAATGCTATTAGAAAAGAAAAAGATGAAATAATTGAAAAAAATAAAAAAATTACAACAATTAAAGCGGGTTTAGAAAGTCAAAAGAAAATATATGAAGAAAAAACAGTAGAAGCAATTAAAATTTTAGAAAATGCATGTGGATTAACTGAAACTGAGGCTAAAGACTTGATGATAAAAAAAGTTAAAGAAGATGCAAGAGCTGAGATATCTTCAATCTTTAGAAAAAAATATAAACTTGCAGAAGAGAATGCAAAAAATGAAATTAACAATATGTTATCACTTGCTGTTACAAGATATGCAGGCGAATTTGCTGCTGAAAGACTTATAAATAACATTCCAATCAATGATGAAGAAACAAAAGGTAAAATAATTGGTAAAGAGGGTAGAAATATTAAAGCCCTTGAAATGCTAATGGGAGTAGATATTATTATTGATGACACTCCAAATACAATTACTATTTCTTCATTTAATTTATATAGAAGAGCCCTTGCTACAAAAACTATTGAAGAACTTTTAGAAGATGGAAGAATTCAACCAGCTAGAATTGAAGAAGTTTACAAAAAAGTTAAAACGGAATTTGATAGAAATATCTTAAAAGAGGGTGAAGATGTAGTCCTTGAATTAGGTGTTAAATCTATGCATCCAGAGCTTATGAAACTTGTTGGAAGATTAAGATATAGAGCTAGTTATGGACAAAATGCTTTAGCTCATACACTTGAAGTTGCAAATTTAGCTGGTTTATTAGCTTCTCAAATGGGTGGAGATGCTGTTTTAGCTAGGCGTGCTGGATTATTACATGATATTGGCAAAGCTTTAACACATGAAATGCCAGGAAGCCATGTACATTTAGGTGCTGAAATTTGTAAGCGATATGATGAGTGTGATACAGTTATAAATGCAATTTATGCACACCATGGACATGAAGAACCAATAAATGTTGAATCAGCTTCAGTTTGTGCAGCAGATGCATTAAGCGCTGCACGTCCTGGGGCTAGAAGAGAAGTATTAGAAAGCTTCTTAAAAAGAGTAGAAGAGGTTGAAAATATTTCAACTTCAAAACCAGGGGTTATTAATGCCTATGCAATTAATGCAGGAAGAGAAGTTAGAGTTATTGTTAAGGCTGAACTTGTAAATGATGATGAATCGGTAATCTTAGCAACTGAAATTGCAAAAGAGATTGAGCAAAAAGTTCAATATCCTGGAGAGATTAAAGTTAATGTTATTAGAGAATTAAGAGCTGAAAGCTATGCAAGGTAATATTTTATGAGCACAACACAACCAAAAACAAAAATTATTGCAGGAAAATACAAAGGTAAGGTTTTGGATTTACCTTCTTTAGAAGTTACTAGAAGTTCAAAAGCTAGACTTAAAGAGTCAGTATTTAATGTTTTACAATTTGATATTATAGATAAAGTTTTTATTGAAGCATTTGCAGGAAGTGGTTCAATAGGTCTTGAGGCAATAAGTAGAGGTGCAAAGAGATCTTACTTTATTGAATTAAATAAAAATTCATATAACATCTTAGTTAAAAACTGTAAATCTATAGATATGGAAAAGTGTCAAACTATTCAAGGAGATACTTTTGTTCAAACTCCTTTGATACTAGAATTTTTAAAGAACTCAACTGATGAATTAATTTTGTATATTGACCCTCCATTTGATTATAGAGACGGGATGGAAGGTATCTATGAAAATTCATTTGATATAGTAAAAAATATAGAAACTAACAATATTTACATGATAATTTTTGAGCATGTATCAAGTTTAGAAATGCCTCAAGTTTTAGGTAAATTCTCACTTGATAAGACGAAAAAGTTTGGTAAAAGTTCTTTATCTTATTATTCTTATACACAAGAGTAATTAAAATGTTTAGATTTTCTTTGTATTTTTTGATAACTGTAGTTATTGGAGTTTTTGTACTTCCTTTTTTTTATACAGTATCACCTTATGAATTAAATCCAACAAAAATTCTACAAGCACCATCTTTTGAACATATCTTTGGTACAGATAGATTAGGAAGAGATGTTTTCGCTCGTGTACTTGAAGGTGGACAAACCTCACTTATAATTGGATTTTTAGCAGCAGCTATTTCTTCTATAGTAGGTTTATTTATAGGAATAAATGCAGGTTATTTTAAAGGTAATATTGATAGAAGTATAACAATTATTATTGATTTATTTTTAACATTTCCAACTTTTTTTCTTTTATTAGCTTTAGTCTCTTATATCCAAGCTTCAGCCTTGATTTTAATAATAGTAATTTCAATCACTGGTTGGATGGGAATGGCAAGGATGATTAGGAGTGAAAGTTTTTCTATTTCAAATAGACCATTTATAAAAATATTGAAACTTTCAAACGTAAGTACTTTCAAAATCATATTTAAATACTTCACTCCTCTTTTAGCTCCAATTTTTTTAATTTCATTTACATTTGGTGTGGGTGGCTCTATACTTGCTGAGTCTGGACTTTCATTTTTAGGACTAGGGATAAATCCTCCTGATATGTCATGGGGGAGTTTATTAAGTGATGGTAAAGCAGTGATTGATATAGCTTGGTGGGTAAGTTTCTTCCCTGGATTAATGATATTTATTATTACATTTTGCTTGATGCAAATAAGTGACTATTTACAAAGTAAAGCAAATCAAAAAGAGTTGCAATTGCAATAAACTATTAAATTTTATTTAATAGTTTATCTAGTAAGTTTGTACTAAGTACTCTTTTTGCAAAACCTAAGATATATGTTGCTTTTGTAACATAATATCTAGGCTTAGGTTTAGTTGTATTCATGATTTTTAGTACAATATTTGCAACACTACTTGCAGGAAGATTAAAAGGTGCTTTGTCTTCATTTGTTTCTAGTCTAGCTTTTAACTCTTTTTTATATGTATCTGTCCAAAAACTATCTTCTATGTTTATATTTTTATTAAATTTTTTAAGTGCGTTTTCTCTAAACTTAGAAGTAACTGGTCCTGTGTTTATTGTAGATATAAATATATTTGAGTTTAAAGTTTCTAGTCTTAATGTATCATTGATTCCTTCTATTGCATATTTACTTGCATTATAAGCACCTCTAAATTTAAGTGAGATTATACCAAGTACTGAAGAGTGCTGTATAATTTTTCCATAGCCTTGTTTTCTAAATATTTTCATACTTTGAATAGTCACTTCATGTAATCCAAAAAAGTTAGTTTCAAATTGCTCTTTTAAAGCTTTAGTAGATATATCTTCTACTGCTCCTGGTTGACCAAAACCGGCATTATTAAATACTGCATCTATTTTATTATCTTCTTTTAAAATATATTCTAATGCATTTGTTATATCTTCTTCTTTTGTAACATCAAGTTTAAAACTAATAAGCCCAAGGGTTTTTAAATATTCTACATCTTTTTCGTCTCTTGCTGTTGCATAAACTTTTATATTGTTATTATTTAATGTTATAGCTGTTTCTAAACCAATTCCTGTTGAGCAACCAGTTATCAATATGTTTTTCATAATTTAACCTATATATGTTTAATTTGTTGGTATTATAACAAAAAGCTTTATTATAAAAAAAAGGTATTTAATGAATATATTGATAAATTTTCTAATTTTATGTGTAGTGTTCTTATTTACAGCTTGTAGCTCAAAAAGTGACTCTGGTTTTAATCAATCAAATAACTCAATATCTTTAAATAAAAATGTTCCAATCTCAAGTATTCCAAGAACTATAAAAAGCCCAGTCTCAATTGGACTTGGATTAGGAGGTTATATTTCACGACATTTAGGTATTCATGTAGGCACAAGTTACAGACCTACAATCTCAAATGATGATGCTTTGAAACTGGAGAGAGCATTAAATCAAAATAATATTTCTTTATCAAATATTGTTGCAGATGAGTTTGATAATATGATGAAAAATGATAGTTTTTATAAAGATAAATATGTACCTTTTGGGTCTAATTATAAAATATATCTTTATATTCCAAAGTACTATATTGATACTGCTACTTTTTCATCAAAAGCTAGTGTAAAAATAGTTATTACTACTAAAATATTTAATGAAAAAGATGAGTTGATTTATGAAAATAGTGAAGAAAATGATTCATTATCAAGATATTATAAATATGATGAAAATGAGATTTTAAACTCTTATGAGATATTGAATAAGGTTTTAAGAGACTCAGTTAGAAATTCAATAGCTAAAATAATTATTGATATGAAAAAGAATTAATGACACAAAAAGATTTACAAATAAAACAACTTCTAGATAAAGAGGTTTTAAATAGAAATTCAAGTTCAGAACTATCTTATGATAAGCCAGACCCTTTATTGGTAGCAAAAAGATTTGATGATGAGTATAAGATACTTCTATGTGCTCTTTTCGCTTATGGTAAGGCATCTTTAATTGTTAAGTTTTTAGATAGTTTAAATTTTGATTTACTAAATGAAAAAGAAGAAGTTATTAAAAAAGAGTTGAGTGATTATTATTATAGATTTCAAAATGGCATGGATATTATAAAGATATTTCAAACTTTTAGAAATATGAAACAAGAGATTAGTTTGAATGAAGTTTTTCAAAGAAGTTATAATCAAAATCAATCTATATTAGAAGCTCTAGATAGCTTAATAAATATTATATATGATTATGCTAATTATAATTCTCAAGGTTTTAAATTTCTAGTCTCAAGTCCTTTGAAAAGAGATAGTAAGAACTGTATTAAATTAATAGGAAATGCTCCTTATAAAAGATGGTTTATGTATCTTAGATGGATGATTAGAAATGATGAATTAGATTTAGGTTTATGGTCTAATATAGACAAAAGAGATTTAATACTTCCTTTGGATACTCATACTTTTAATGTTTCTAAAAATATAGGATTACTTAGTCGAAAAACTTATGATTTAAAAAGTGCAGTTTTGATTACTCAAAAGCTTAGGGAATTTGATATAAATGATCCAATAAAGTATGACTTTGCACTATATAGAATAGGGCAAGAGAAATTAGTTTAAATCTCTTGTCCATTTTCTAGAAGAATTCTATTTCTTCCTTTTTCTTTTGCATCATATAAAAGCATATCAGCTTTTTGCAATGTAGTATGATAATTCTCATAATTATTTCTAATGGCAACACCTGCAGAAAATGTAATTTTTATTTTTTGATTGTTATAAATAAAACTATTTTCTGTAACAATCATTTTAATGCGTTTAAGATATTGAAGTAGCTCTCTATTTAATTTAAAGTGAACAATAGCTACAAACTCTTCTCCACCATACCTACAAACTACATCATGATCTCTTGTATATTTAGCTAAAATTTTTGCGAATGTAGAAAGGACAACATCTCCACACTCATGCCCAAAATTATCATTTAGTTTTTTGAAGTGGTCTAAGTCGAAAAATACAACGGCATATTGAGTATTGTTTCTTGTAAATGAACTCTCGATTTTTTTGATCTCTTCTGTGTAAGCTCTTCTTGTAAGTAATCCAGTTAAGTGGTCTTTCATACTTTCATTTTTTGTTCTACTTAACTCTTCTTCTAAAGATTTAACCTTTTCTTCTAATTCCTGAACTTTTGTTTTACCTGATTGAAGTTTATTTGTAACAGTGTTCATTTCACTTTCAATTGATGTTGCAGCATTTATTAGTTCTGTTTGAAGGTTTGTTAATGCCTCAGTATCTCCATCATCAATCTTTATTGCTTGAATTTTTTCTTTTATTGATAAAACATTTTGAGAACCAGAACCGTTACTCGATATTGCTTCATTTAAGTATTGACCCATTAATACAACGAATTTAGAGATATCTGAAGTTCTTTTGATAACTACTTTTTTATCTCTTTCAAATCTATTAGATATGAAGCCTTCAATTTTTTCTTGAATCTCTTTTTTGAATAATAGTTGAGGTTCTTTATCTATTTGTTCAAAAATTGTATCTATATCTTCATTGTTATCATCACAAATAGAAGGTTGCAAAGATTGTTTTAAAATATCTGCTAAAGTATGAACATTTTCTATAGTAACTCTACTTAAAAGTAGGGGTATTATATCTTCAATTGTCGAAAAATTGTTTTTTTTAACTTCCTCTTTTTCTACATCGTTTAGTTGAGAAATTAAAGTTTCAATTTGCATTTTTTATCCTAGTAGTTTTTTAACCATTTCATTAATTCTTTTTCCATCTGCAACACCTGCAAATTTCTTTGTAGCATTTCCCATAACTTTTCCCATATCTTTCATTGATTCTGCACCAACTTGTGCAATAATCTCTTTCATGCCATTTTCTAATTCTTCATCAGTAAGTTGTTTAGGTAAATACTCTTTAAATACGTCAACTTGCTCTTGCTCTTTTGCTACTAAATCATCTCTTGAAGCTTCACTGTATTGAATAATAGCTTCTTGTCTTTGTTTTATTCCTTTTTGAATAAGTTTAATCACATCTTCGTCAGTTAATTCTTTTCTCTCATCTACTTCAATTTGCTTGATTAATGTATTAATTGCTCTTATTGAATCTCTTTTTACAATATTCTTTTCTCTCATTGCAGTTTTTAAGTCTTCTTTTAACTGTGCTTTTAAACTCATATACATCCTTTAATAAATAATAATTATTATATCTTTTTAGTTTTTAAAACTCTCTACTAATTCTTCTAATTCTAAATATTTTTCTACTTTTTGTTCATAAATTGCTTCAATTTCTTCTAATTCTTTTGAAACAGCTACTATTCCCTTTTGCTCGTAGCATTTAGGATCCATTAAACAGCTATTTAACTCTTCAATATTATTTTCTAATTCTTCAATCTCTTCTGGTAGTTTATCATACTCTCTTTGGTCTTTATAAGATAATTTTGTCTGTTTTTTTATCTTTTGAGGTTCCTCTTTTTTAGTAGAGTTATTTGTAGAACTAAGTTCATTTTCTAAATTATTTAATTCAATTAGTTCTTTTTCTATTTCTAAATATTCAGTATAAGGTTGGAAACTTTCTTCTACTAAACCTTGACCTTTAAATACAAATAGTTTTTTAGCAATTTTATCTACAAAATATCTATCATGTGATACAAATATCAATGCACCTTGAAAATTTAATAAATACTCTTCTAAGATATTAATAGTAGGAATATCTAAATCGTTTGTTGGCTCATCTAAAATCAGACAATCAACTTTTTTTGTAAATAATAAAGCTAATGCAACTCTATTTTTTTCTCCACCACTTAATACTCCAATTTTTTTATCTAAATACTCTTTTGGAAATAAAAAGTTTTTTAAGTAACCATAAACATGCAGATTTCTACCATCATCTAAAACTACTCTATCTCCACCATTTGGACAGAATACTTCTATAAGTGTTTTTTCATTGTCTAGCATCTCTCTTTGCTGGTCAAAATAACCTATTTGGAAGTCACCTTTTTTAAATCTACCCCCATCAACTTCCATTTTTTCCATAAAGATTTTAAGTAAAGTTGACTTTCCACTTCCATTTGGTCCTACAATCGCAATTGTGTCTTTTTGTAAGATTCTCGTTGTGAAATCTTTTATTAGTAGTTTATCACCTAAAGATTTACAAATATCATCTAATTCATAAAGCATTTTCTTTTTATTTTGTTGTTTCTCTTCACTATTAAAAGATTTTTGTTCTCTTTGAAGCTCTATTGACATTTTTCTAATAGCTGCAGGATTTGACTTGACTTTTTTCTTTAAGTCTAAGTACTCTGCTTTTCTTCTTTCATTTCTTTTTCTTCTTGCAGTTACTCCACGTTGCATCCAGTGAGCTTCTCTTTTTACAAGTCTTATTAGATTATCGTGGTCTTTTTGCATATTTTCAAGTATTTGTTGTTTTTGTTCTAAATATGAAGAGTATCCACCATTAAATTTTCTTAAAACTCCACCATCAACTTCAACAACACTTGTAGCTATATTATCAATAAAGTATCTATCATGGGAAATGAAAAGAAGAGTAAAGTTGTTTCTTAGTAGCATTTGCTCTAAAAACTCAACCATATATACATCTAAGTGGTTTGTAGGCTCATCCAATAGTAAAACATCAGGCTTTTTTAATAGTAATCCTGCAAGGCTAACTCTTCTTTGTTCTCCTCCACTTAGTAGATTTACATCTTTATTTTCATATTGTTTTAATTTGAATTCTATTAAAACTCTTTCAATAGTGTTATCTAAATCCCAAGCATTGTGAAAATCAATATAAGTTACTAATTCACTTTGTCTATTTAATAACTCTTTATTCTCATAATCTTCAATGATTTTATTAGTTACTTCTTCATATTCAGTTTTTGCAGCTTTTAACTCTTTTAATTGAGCTTCAATAGCTTCTCTAACTGTTAGATTCGCTTCAAACTTTGGTTGTTGGTCAAGCATCTCAATTTTAATTGATTTGTCAATGGACATTTCCCCATAATCAGGTTCAACTGCTTTCATGATTATTTTAAATAAAGTTGATTTACCTTGACCATTTTGTCCAATAACTGCAATTCTTTGTCCTTGCATTAAAGTAAAGTTTGCATCTTTTAAAATAACTTTTGTGTCATATTGTTTAGAGATGTTTTGTAAGTCTATTAATGCCATGTATTTTTTAGTTCTCCCGTAAAATCGGTATTCTTAGAGATTTAAATAGACCTGTAAAACACGAAAAAGTATCGTAAATCATAAAAATATGATACATTGGCACAAAATTTGATTTTTGTATCATAAACTTACAAGTCTATACATATATTTTTATTCTATTTTTCTCTGTAATAAGTAAGGATGATACCCAAAAACTGGTTAAAACCAATTTATGGTTAATACATTGTGTCATTTTTTATTTAAAAGTTGATATACTTCTAAAGCCATTTAAACTAGGCTTGACATTCTCACCGAAAGGTATGCTAAATAGTTTATTTCCGCCTACTTGTTTTTTAATATAGAACAAGCTTAGGTAAAGAGAATTATTCTAAATATATTGTTCTAAAATATTAAATCACAAGGAAAAATTATGCCTACATTCAATAAAGGTAGAATAGCTAATTCTATCTCAAATCAATTAAACTTAGAAAATCAAATTATAATTACTGCTATAAATAGTATAGTTAGTAGTTCTAATTTAAATGGTTATGACAATCTAAAATTATTGTCTAAAAAAATCAAAGATTATTTAAAATCTAATAATTTAGAAGTTAAACATAGTCAGGTTTTGAATGTTATCTCAAAATCTTTAGGATTTCAAAACCATCATTCATTAAAAGCTTATTTTGATAATCCCGTTGAGAATAAAATTAAAGTTGATATACATAATGATTCAGCTCTAAAAAAGCTTTTTTATTTTAGAAAAGAATTTATGGAAAAGTTTAATATTGAACAAGCTCATTTTTCACACTATATACATAAAGGACATGAGTTTGAATTTATGTATAGTAGAAGAGGAATGGGATTAAGAAGTAAAGAAAAACAAGAGATTAATAAATATCTTAGAGAAAAAGGTATAAAGCCTTATAAAAATGTAATTTTATTGTGCAAAATAAAGTATGATGACCTTAGACGAATTGCTTTTAATATTTTGCAACATTATCAAAGTTTTTTTAAACCTATTTGGTTTGAACAAGATGACTTTTTAAATAATCCAATTGGTGTAAGAGGTGATTGGTGGATGTCATCATATTCTAATATTGAGTATAAAAGTGAAAGTTACTTACTTGTAGATTCTTTTTCAACTGATTTACCATGGAATATTATTACTAATTTTTTGGACTATGCTTTTCATCATGGAACGATAAAAGATATTGAGTTCTTTGAAGAGTGTCTAAAACAAAAAACTTACACAAGGGATAAAAGGACAACTAAAACTTTAGGTGAAGCTTCTCGTATATACGATTGGGAAAAAGAACAGATATTAAGCTCTATTGTCAAAAATAAGAAGAACTCTATTAAAGATACATTAGATGATACAAGTTATAGAATAGACATTCAAAAATATATGTTAGAACATTTAAAAGAGTTTGAAGACAAAAATAATAAGTCAATGAAAGAAATCATTATTGAAAATTGTGATTATTTTTATGGTCAAAATAACTATAAGGATAAGGACATAAAAGAAAAGCTTTTCTCTGATTTATTACAAGTAAAACGAGATAATTATATTGATACAATGGAAGATATTGAAGATATTGAAGTTTATCGTACTTATCATGATAAATATAATTGTATTGAAATGTTATCTTCTGAAATTCAATCATTTATAAAAATGTATAAAGATGTAGAAAAAAATTATAGTAGTTATCTCACTGAATTTAGAAAGAAAGGGTACTAAATGGATTGGACACTTGTTAAATTCGGACAATATAGAAATATAGAGGGAAAGAAAAGAAATAAGACATTACCTGAAATATTGTTTCATGATGCTGATTGGTTTTTTTGGGCTTATGAACAAGGTGCATTGGTAAGAAATGGTATACCTAAAGATGAAGTTGAGCTTATGTATTATAGAGCAAGAAGAATTAAGCCAATGAAAGGATGTTATGTTAATCATTTTCTATACTATGATGATACATCCTGGGGATTCAGTTTTATATCAATAGAAGAAGCAAAAAAGTATCACTCTGATTTAATAGGTGGTGGTACTTTTGATAAAGACTATAATAATTGGGATAGTACATATAGAACAATTTTACAATTTATAGATTTGTCATTTCCAAGACAACAAAAAGAATATGATAAAAAAGGTTGTAAAGAGTTTGCTAATGATTTAAAAGATTTTCTAGGTATAAAAAGAATATCAAGAAAGTCTGCTGAAAAATTCTTTTCAAATGAAGATAACTTTATTTAATTTTAAAGAAGTCTTCAATATCAACATCTAGAACATAAGCAATTTTTGCTAAATGTTCGATGTTGAAATGATAGTTTTTATAACATATCTCGCAACATGAAATAACAGTAACAGATTTATGTCCTATTGCTTGTGCTAAAGCCAATTGAGAAACTTTTTTTTCTTCACGAATTTTCTTAACATTTTTTCCAATAGTTATATATAGATTTTGCACATAATCTTTATTTAAATTTTCAATATCTTTCATTTTTAACTTTATATAAGAAGTTGTTAAATTATATATGGTTAAAATTTTTCTCACAACTTTACATATAAAGTTATAGGTAGCTAATAATAGTAATAAAGTTGTAAATAAGTTATATTTTAATAATTTTATTAACTTAGTATAGTTATTATTCTAATTTTAAAAATAATGGGGAGTAAAAATGAAAATCATACTTTTAAGTATATTCCTTTGTATTATTTTTTCTGCATGTACTGGAAAACAAATGAAAAAATATGGTGGAGAATTAGCATTGAACGGTGGAGGTGGACATCCAATTGGAGCTGCAATTGGGGCAGTAGTTGGTGGTACTGTATATGGAGTAGGTGCATTAGTAGATAATGATGAAAAAAAGGATAATCAAAAGTCTATTAATGAAAATAAAGCTCAAGTATTTGAGAAAGAAGACTTAGAAGTTAAATTTTAATAAAAAGGACGAGAGTGAATAAAACAAGTATTTTAAAAGTAGGAATTAGTGTATTAACTGCAACTGTTATTTTATCAGGTTGTGTAGCTTCAAAGCCAGTTACAGTTAACCAGTTATCAAATAATGTAAAAACTGTAAAAGTAAACAAAATAGCACCTAAAAGACAGCTAGGTGGGGTAATGTTTAATGGCGAGCTTATAACTGATAAATTAGGTAATATATCAACTTTCGGAAATATTGGTAATCAATTATTTTATGTAGTTAAAGATGAAAAAAATGATTTTTACTATATTAAAAATCAAGATAAAAAAATCATAAAGAAAATACCTTTACTTGAAACTACAGCTATAAAACATTATGTAAAAATCTCACAAGCAAATGATAAGGAACTATACATTTTTGAAGAGTATGGAAATATCTATAAAAACATAGAGTCTTTTGATGGTAAAAGTTTTAAAACTATAGCAAAGAACAAGGATATTCATTATGATGAATATATAAAAGGTAAATTTCTTTTCTTTATCCCTACAAACTCTTTAGGACCTAAAGGAACTTGGTATCAAAATTTAGAAATTGATACAAAAAATGACTTAACACAAAAACTAAAAAGAAAAGATTCAAAAAGTGATATGAGAATCTTCCCAGTTTTAACTGTAAATGATAATATTGTATACATCTATAATGATTCTGCACTCGATGTGCTTAATACAAAAACAAATCAAGTTAAGACTTTAGCTAATAAAGATTCAAGAATTCAGTTTTTAAAGAATGGACATAAACACTATTTAAGAATATTAGATAATCCAAAAGAGATTGGTATTTGGTCTAAAGAAAATGAATTTGATAAAAAAGCGAAAATTATCGACCTTGAAACTTTATCTTATGTAAAGCTTTCAAGACAACAATTAGAACAGTTAGAAGTAGCAAAATTATTAAAAAAGAAAAACTATGAACTATCTGTTTATCCAATTGAAGAAATAGAAGACTATTTCTTTAAAAGAACTCATGGATATACTAATCCAGTAGGGTTCTTATATTAAATATATTGGCTTCATGCCAATATATTTTAAATAGGTAAATACTTTTTAATAGTTCTTCTATTAAGACCAGTTTCTCGACTTAAAGAAGATATAGTAATTTTTTCATTTTTATTTTGAAGTTCAATAATTGTATCTAAAACTAATTGTTGATTTTTTTCAGCTCTTTTAATATTAAAATCTCTTTTTGCTTCTAATAATTGATTTTTATTTTTTTCTTTATCTCTAATACTTAAAGTCCTTCTTGCTGATGATTCTTGTCTCATTTTTGTTTCAATTAAATACTCATCATAAGATAGATTTCTCATTTTAGAAAAATTCATAGCACCTTCATTAATATCTTTTTCCTTAGTATTTGAACCAAATAAAATTTTTCCATTTTGCCAATACTTAAATACAGACTTTGAAATTTGAGTTAATTCACTTTTAGATAAATCAAGCCCTTTAGCTGTATTTATATCATCTAAATAGTTAAATATATCATCTTTTGTTAATAGTTTTTGAGCTTTTGCAAATCTCATAGCATATTTAAATAAACTATTATTTCTTTGTCCTTGAATAAGCTCTTCATCATTGATTTTTACTTTTAATTTTATAGACCTATTTTTATATTCAACTTTTGGAATAAGCTCTTTAAAATCTGATAGTTCATAATTAATTTGTTTAGAGTAATAATATTTATGTAATAAAGGATTTCTCCAAATACCATATAATCTATGAGAAGCAATTTCATCACACTTTAAAAGCTCTGTTATAGCTTTTTTTACATCAAGTAAATATTTTAATGCCTTTGACTGATTCGTATATATATGGTTCTTCAAATGGTATACGAAATGAAAACCTTTTTGAGTTTCTAAAATATAAGTTGGTTCTAATCCTATTTTTTCAGATATAAACTCATAAAAGCCATCTATATTTTTAAAATGCTCTTTTGCAGTTTTGTTTTTAAAAGTATCAATATCAAATACCATAAAAGATATTCTTTGAGATGTATTAAAATTAATAAACTTGCATTTATCAAGTGCTATTACTGTTTGATATTCATAAATATTTGAAAGATGCTTTTCATTACCACCTTTTATGTTACTTGGTAGATTTTTTATTAAAAGCTCTTTTAACTCTTCTTTTTCTGTTTTATATTGTTGTAGTTTTGTCATGGTGTTACTCCTTTTGACTGGAGCAACCCTTAAAGAGTTGGAAATAAGATTTAATTCATTTGTTTATATGTAGTAGGGTCCAGTTTTCAAAAAAGTTTGATTATTAAAAAGAATTTAAAAATTTGTGCATTTAAGATGGTCTTACTGTATTACTTCCCAAATCCTTTAGATAGAAGAATAGATTTAATAGTAATTATGATGATATTTATAGGAATAAATAAAAGTTGTCGATTTTAGAGACTAAACTTCTACAATAAGGGATAAGGAATTGATAAATCAATAAATATTAACTCTTCTTTATTTTTTAAATTTTTGATACTCAACATAAATAAACCTATTAATATTAAGTCTTAATTCTCTTTTGTTAGTTGGCTTTTCTTCATTTCATTTTATTGTTTTATTCACTTACATAAAAATAAAATCCTCATATTTCCTATTTATATTTTTCTCTAAGTGAAAACCCAATTATTACACTCATACAAGCCCAAGAACTAACGAAAAGAGGCAAAGCCTTATGAAGATATGAAATATGTTTATTTCTTAAAATTTAAAAAGAAGAGATACACCCTCGAATCTTCAAAAAAAGGCAAAAAAATCAAAGGATGTAACATGGAGTTAGTATTAGTAATAGTTGTATTGTCAGTTTTTTATTTAATAATTTGGAATTGGTTTCTAAGTTCAGAAGATGAAGAATTAAAATGGTGGATATTTTGGTGGTGGTTATTTAGTAATGATGATGAAGATGAGTAGCTATTAAAAAGTAGCTACTCTTATAAATCTTTTTTTGTAATGTTTTTATAACCATCTTCTACTAATTGAAGAACTAAATTTGAAGTTGTTATATTATGCTTTTTAGCTAATGTTTCAATTTTAGACTTTTGCTTAGAAGTTAATTTTGAAGTTATAGTTGCATCTTTTATTTGTTTCTTTATTATAGACATTTTGTACTCCTTTTTATTTTTTATAAGTATATTTTTACATAATTCTAAAAATTAATTAAGCCCAAAAAGGTATAAATTTTGAAATTTCTTGGTATTTACTTTTTATATAGCTTTTATCTCTTATTAAACTCTAATTTATATAGATTTTATTCACTCAAAGATAGCTAAAAGGTATACCTTTTTTATACATATAGTAAAGAGATATAAAAAATTTATCAATCATTTATAAAAGGTATACAATTGATGTTTTAGATATATAAGGTGTATGTTTTATTTTAAGAAAGTTGATTTATTGATTTAGTTTTTTGATAATTGAGTAGAGGATGAGTAGCTAGTATTTAACTAGCTACTTTTGAGAAAACTTCTTTATTTAAAATATAGTGATATTCATTTTTTTTAGATAACAGTTCTTTTGATTTTTCTAAAGATAAAATAGCTTTTACTAGGCCATTTCTACTTATATCTAATGATTGAGCAATAATATCTCTTTTTTCTGTGTCTAAGAAGATATTATTCTTTTCATCTGCTTGTTCTATCAGTTCTATTAAAACATTGTTCTCATTTTTTGTAAGATTTTTTAACTTGTTTAATTCTATTATTTTAACCATTTTTTACTCCTACTAATAAATTTTGTATAATTACATACAAAGAGATAAGTAAGATGATCACATTTTTTTTAGATCAATGATAGAACTTTTAATGAAGTTTTATTAAATCTCCAAGGAGTCTATCACTTACTTCAAATCCCAATAGGTTGATTAAGCTTCGAGCTTCTGTCATTATGGAGATAGGATAAAAGTAAGGTTACTTATCTGTTTGTATGTAAAATAACATTTGTAAAGGTATTTGTGATGTATAAACAATTCATAGGAATAGATATTTCTAAAGATAGCTTTGATTTAACACTACTTGAAAATAGTGGTGAAATTAAACTAGAAGTAAAGCTTACAATGAATAGAGATGGATTTGATACTTTAGTAGAGTATTTATCCACATATCCTAAAGAAGAGCTTTTAATAGCAATGGAAGCAACTGGTATTTATCATTTACCACTATTATCTTTTTTATTAGAAAATAGTTTTAAGTGTGTAGTGATTAATCCAATACTCATAAAGAGTTTTATTGGTTCAACTACCCTTAGAAAAACTAAGAATGATAAAAAAGATGCAGCTTCAATTGCTCTATTTAGTTTAAAATCATATCAATCTTTACATCTTGCTAGTACTAATAATATTGAAAATATTAGACCGCTTATCCGTGAAAGAGAAAACCTCTCGAAAGATGTAGCAAGATTAAAAACTGAAATAAAAGCTAATTTAGTGCAATTATTCCCTGAATTGTTAAAGAACACAAATATATTTACAAAGAGCATTTTAAATCTGCTCCTTAAAGCTCCTAGCCGTAAAGCAATTAGGAACTTAAGGGAAAAGACCATCCAACGAATCTTAGATGATACAAGTGGCAATAAAGTTAAAATTACTGCAAAGGATATATTAGCCTTAGCAAAAACTTCTATCGCCGTATCCGATAAATATCTTGAAAAGGTTTTAACTTCTAAAATTAGAAGATTAATAGCTATTCAAGATGAATTATCTATTCTAGATTCTGAGTTGGAAAACTCTTTAGAAGATACTGATATAAACAATGATATTGATATAGTACAATCAATACCAGGAATTGGAGCAGTAACTTCTAAAAACTTTATGGTTGAAGTATCCTCTGTTGATAAGTTTAATTCCGTAAAGCAACTATGTGCTTTTATAGGAATTGACCCATCAGTTAGACAAAGTGGTACTTCAATCAACTATAGGGGCAAAATCTCTAAAAGAGGTAATGCAAACCTTAGAAGAACTATTTGGCAAATGGCAATTGGTACTATTCGTTCTTGTGAAAAATTTAAACTCTATTTCTCTAAAAAACGAGAAGAAGGTAAAAAATTCAAACAAGCTGTTATTGCTGTTGCAAATAAACTTCTAAAAACAATATTTGTAATGTTAAAGAACAAAACCAAATTTGATGAAAATTTAGCTTTAGGTGTTTCCAAATGAAACTTTAAAATCTTTGTTTTTTAGTTAGGTTTCTTTATAGTTGACTCCTTGTTTTTGATATAAATATATTATTACATAGATTGAAAAATTAATTAAGCCCATTTTTGAATTTCTTTTCAATTTGTTCTTGAAAGGTAATAATCCGTGATAGCAGCTCTTTTATGGTTAAGGATTTCTGATACTTGAAGTTTGGCTTCTCTTTCAGATATGCCACTTCTAATTTTTTCTTCATATTTATCCCTTGCAGAAGTGAAGCGGAAGTCGTGGGAAGTAATATTATATTTTTGTAAGTCTTTATAGTATGTACTTTTATCCACCAAAGCATCACTATTATTTAGAATTTTCTGTTCTAATTCAAAACTTATAGATTTTGGTTCATAGTAGTGATTCCCTTTACCCACTAGATTAGATACAATCCCATTGTCTATGTATTGGCTTGGATTTTGCAATAATTCATAGGCTTCTGCTTGACGAATGCTAAGTTCTAATTGAGTTTGAGCCAATAGTCCACTAATAGCTCTATCTTCATATAAATTGCTAATTACATCTTGAACATTATCTATGTATCTATTTTCAATTATAACTTCTGATTGGTCTTTTATTTGAGCCACTTTATCGTCAAAATATCCTTTATCTTCTAAATGTAAAGGAATATGAATATTTTGTTGTTCTAAGCCTTTTAACATACTTGAAAAGCCTCTAAGATAATTCTCTTGTGTTTTATCTGATAAGTTTTCAAACCGTTCATCAAAAAATTTATCAAGATTTTCTTTAGTGAATAAACTATTTAATTTGCCCTCGATATTTTCAGCTATAAAATGATTAGCTACATCTTTGAGATACATCTCTCTTTTTTCAGCTAATTTATCAGAGTGGGTTAAGTTATCTTCTTTCCCAATTCTCCCCACTCCAAAAGCTTCAAGTCGATGAAAAGCATCTTTAACTTGTTTTTGAAAATTTCCACCTTTTAGGTTTGCCATAATAATAACCTCTATAAGTCATTTTGTTTATAAAACTTTTCTATAGTACCACGGCTAATTCTTACCCTGTGATTTTCAAATAAGTATTTAGATATAGATAAACTTCCTGAACCATTTTTTCTAAGTTCAAGAATTATATCTCCATATTTTTTGATGTGTTGGTTTTTAATATTTTCAAAGTTAATAAGACTTTTATTTTTTAGTGATTCTTTTTGAATCTCTACTAAAATAAAGAACCCACTCATAATTTGATTTTTAGTTAATGGTTTTTTTTCTAAAAACTTTAAATACCTTTTTGAAAAGCTCTCAAAATCTTCAACAGTTTTAAACCCTAATATTTTTGCATAATATGCTTTTTTCTTTTGTGTAAACATTTTATTCTCCTATTTATTGAATTAATTGAATCCCTAGAAGAGTTTGTTTATTTTGCTATATTTCTTAACAGAGGTTTAGACCTGTGATTTATTTTGATGCAATATCACGAAATGCACAACTGATGACGAGTGTCAAAGGCAAGTAGTAGTAGAAATAAAGAGACTTGATTGTAACAGTAGCAGCAAGTTTTAGCAGTTGTTAGCTTTTCAAGTAATTGTTAGTTTTTAGAGTGTTTTTATACAAAAAATATCTTAAAATGGACACCGCTAAATGCCCACCTTTCGATATATCTTTTCGCCGTGCGATTTTTTGTACCGCTTCCTATCTCTATTGTCAAAAATGAACAATAGAGATAAGGAAGCTCCCTCTTGGTTCAAGTGATTAATTCAAAGATGTGATGCCACTCACATTTTTTTCAAATGATGTTTTAGCTAAACATCATTAAAAAAGATTTTGTATTAATCATTGCAGTCATCAATTTAGCTCTTTAAGTAAATTGATTTTATTCATTCGTAGCTCCTAATATAAAAATTTATAGCCCGTGGGCTTTTATTGTTATATTAGTTTAAAACAGTTGTTATAACTTTTACTTAAAAAATTGATATTGTATTATGATATTTCATATTGCTTTAAGCTACTTCTTGTAGTAATTACTTTTTGATTCTAAAAAAAGAACTATTGATTCTATTTTTGGAATGATCAATTCCATTTATGGAATTGTGAGTGCAAAAAATAAATTCAATAACTTAATTTTCCAAATCATATTCTTTGTAAAAAGTGATAAATATTAATAATAAAGACAGTATAGTTGTAATCCAAGTATTTGTATAATCATTTTTTTCAATTTCTTTATTATGTTTTTGTATCAATGATGAGTATAGTTTATAAGTGTTATTATAAATATTTAAAAAACCTTGAAACTTTAAAAATGGGTCACCTGATTCATTTACTGATAAATTAATATATAAGTTGTCTGACTTTTGAAGCATTTCAATTATCAAAAAAAGTTGTTCTGCGGTATATTTTGCATGTTCTTTAATATTGGATTTTTTTAAGTCTTTATCTTTTGAATTTTTAAAGAAGTCAATTATCTTTTTATCAAACTCATTAACTTCTAAAAGTGATGAATCTAAAGTATCTCTAAATGATTGAAACTCTTTATTAATATTTTCAATAGCATCAATATCTTCTTTTTTTATTACAGATGGGGTTTGTTTGAGTACAGTATTAATTGTTGTCATCATTTTTACATAGCTTTCAATGATGGTTAAATTCTTTGTATATTTATACATTTCTCTAATATAGTCGTGATATAAAACTAAATTAGCAAGAGTACTTGAGTCAAATTCTTTTCCGTTTTCTAAATTAGCTTTTTTTTTATCTTCTTCATTCCAAATGAAATTTAAATCAAATTTTGCATCTTTTGGAATTTTTAAATCAGTTTGAAGTATTTTAAATACTTTACTTTCTTTTATGGCTTTTTGTTTCTCTTTTAAATTGTTCTCGTATTTTTCTTTGATTACCTGAGTTAATAAGTCAATTTCAATATTTTGGTAAGGTTTGTTTAAATGCAGATGTATTGTTTGAGCAAGTAATAAAACTGCTGTAATAGTAAGTAAGATTTTTCTTTTTGACATTATTTCCCTTTATTAAATATTTTTATACTATTTTCTTCACAGCTTACAAGTAGTTTAATATAACTTGAATGTGATAGTTCACAGTTTTGGCATTTTGATTTTTTTAGTTCTCTATCAATTTTTTGTTTACAGAGATTGTCTATATGAATAATTGATAAAATATTGTTTTTAAATGGCATGATTTCAAAAGATTTATAATTTATAAAAAATGTCATAAGTACCAAAATGGCACTAAAGAGTTTTATATATTTTATTTTATAAAATTTAGGAAGTAACCTTATTGTATTTATAAATAATAAATATAATGAGAATATTAATAGAATACAAACTGTTAAACTTTCAATAATACTTATTTCAAGTTTACCTGTGTCAATTAGTTTATCTAAAATAGATAATAATACTAAAAAAAGTAATGGGTAAACAATATTAAAAATTTTTAAACCAAATATTAATAGTGATTTAAATAAGTTTTTAGCTGAATGCTTAAATCGAATTATTATATAAATAATTGTTGCATAAATTAAATATAAAATATAAATTTGTATATAGAGAAGTATAACAAATGGTTCACTCAAAAGTGCATTAAAGTCAAAATTTAATAGATTGATTTCTTTTGATAAATAAAGAAAAAAATTAATTGTCAAAATTCCTATGAACATATAGACAATGTGGTATTTAAGTTCATACTCTGAATATTTTTTGTAGTCAACTTCAAAGCCTCTTGAGAATATATTAAAAATGTATTTTATGTAGTAAATATAAAAGAAGAAGATTTGCTGAACTGTATCTGTTTCAGTTTTAAAGTCTATTTTAGCATATGTTTTTTTTTGTTTTTTAATAGTTTCTACCTTTTTATAAAAATTTAATAAGAGAAGACTATATCTTCTCTTTTTTAATAGTTTTACTTTTATGCTTTTTAATTTTTGATTTTATTTTCCATTCTTCATTACTTTTTTGAGCTACCCAGTCAAGTTTATATTTTATATCATCATTAAAAATTTCTTTAATATCTTCTTCAAGTCTTTGTAAAAATGGATAGTTAAAGAAGTAATCAAATGAGTTTAAAATTTGGTAACCTACAAAAGGCTCGATTCTTTCATAATAATACTCTGTTGCTGAATTATCACTATGTCCAATTAGTTTTTTAATATTTGTAATTGTGTGATAATCTCCACCTATTTTTTGTTTATCAATAACATTTACAAAGTTTTTTCTAAAACTCCTGTATTGGATAAATTCATAAGCTTCTTCTCCATCTTTTACTCTTTGTCTTAGAAGTTCAATATTGTTTTCATTACAAGCAAGTTCTCCAAAACATTTTTGAAAGGCTCTTTGATAAAATATATTTAATGCACCCGTTATTTCTTGACTTTTTTTATTAAATGTGTAATTAAATAGTGTTTCATGACCTAACTCTCTTCTTCTATCTATAAAAGTTAAAAGACCTAATCTTATAAGAATATCTGGAATAGGTAAATTTCTATGTGAGTTTGAAGTTTTTAGCCTTGTATCATCGTCATTTTCATCTAAATAAAAATAATAATATTTTTGCCCATCTTTCTCTTGGACTTTTAGATTTCTAATTTTTAATTGAAGACCTTCTCTTATTCTAACTCCAAAAACTAAACCAAGTAAAAAAGTATAAAAGTTTTGAGGAGATTCATTTAGCATTTTTTCAATAGTATTTTTATCTTTATAAATGATATTAGCAAATTTTGTCATTTCTGAAACAGATATAGTTCTAACACCATAATCAACTTCATCATCATCTTCTCTAAGTAGTTCTAATTTAGTTTCAGCATTCAAGTAGTCAATTAAATCAACATCTCCACCAAGATTTTTATGTGCTTTACAAAGATGTTTATAAAAACCTTTTATTTGATACTCTATTCCATTCATATTACTTGGTTTCATTAATCTTGAATTCTCTATAGTTCTTTGACTAACTAACTCAAATAAAGACATACC
This sequence comes from Malaciobacter pacificus, assembly GCF_004214795.1. Classification (NCBI taxonomy): domain Bacteria; kingdom Pseudomonadati; phylum Campylobacterota; class Epsilonproteobacteria; order Campylobacterales; family Arcobacteraceae; genus Malaciobacter; species Malaciobacter pacificus. The sequence continues at coordinate 1,653,577 of NZ_CP035928.1, read as the reverse complement.
TTGATGTTTCTTTGTTCTAACAATAATATTTGCCAGTAAGTCTTGAAACTCTATTATATCTTCATCTGTTAATTCACTTAACTTTTTAGGCTGGTGTTTTTTTCCATTCCCTTTCATATAGTCAGTAAAGTATTTTATATTTCTTGCATAGTTTATAGCAGATTTACCTTGTTTCCCTAAAAACTTTTTTATATATACTTCTGCTAACCTCTCTAAGTTTTCGGCTTCATTTAGGACACTTTGTTCTTGTTCTTGCTTCATTTGGTTAAATAGTTCTAAAATATATTCTTTACTATTAGCTAATGAAGTATCATTATCAAAATTTGCATTTTTTACATGTTTCTTTACAAGATTAAGATAGTTTTGTAAGGGATTTTCTCTAACTAACTCTAAAAAGCTTTCAAGTGTAGTTTCAACTCTATCTCTTTCTTCTTTCATTTCTGCACGAGTAGGGGATATATTTTTAAAAAGATACATATTTCTTTGAATATATAGTCTTATATCATTTTCAATAACTTTTTTTTCTGTTTTGATTAATTGTTCGTAAAAGTCAACTATTTTTTCAGGTGGTATTTCACTTAACTTATCTTTTGAAATATTACTTCTTTTAAATATTTCAGACCCCATTCTGATAGTTTCTTCTTTATCATTTAGGTTATGATATTGTTTATCTAACTCTTTCCACTTCTTAGCCAGTGGTTGGAGTGTATGTCCTTCTTGATTTCCATTTTCATCAAAGTACTCTAAAGATTCAATTCTAAGCTTTTCTAAATCTGAGTATTCAATTTTTGCTTCTCTTTCATAGTTTTTGCAAAGCATGTCTGTTAATCTATTTATTTCATTCTCTGTCATTAGGCTCTCTTTTAGATAACTGTTAAGTTCTTCATTTAAATAATTTGTTAGTTTATCTAATTCATCATTATCTTTGACTAACATAAAGTAAAACCTACAGCACTTTTTAAGGGATTTTCTAAATACAAAATCTTTATTTCTATTTTTTAAATAACGAGCATTGATTCTTTTTCTAAAGTAGAAAGTACCTTTGAACTCATAACTATGACTTGACATTTTTTCTCCTTAATATGGAAAAAAATAGAAGTATCGTATATGTTACAAATAGATTTAAAAGTCTATAATAGACCTGTAAATAAATCTAAAAAGTTCTAAGAATTTCGTTTTTGTGGGGAATTAAAAATTTTGGATAGACAAGTTTTGTAAGTCTATTAGTGCCATATATTTTTATAAATTCCCTTAAAATAGTATTGTATATATAAATTATATTGTTTTAATAAATAAAGATTATATCTAAAATATATTTATAGCTTGATTGTTTTATTTTTTAAGAAATATCAAAAAAATAGTAATTTTCATAAAATGAGTCATTTCTGAGACATTATTAAATATAATTTTATAACACATAAAAAAGGAGCATAATGTACAGTTATATCGTAGAAAATATAATTAGCAGATATTCAGAAAATGAATTATCACAAAAATATAACGTTGACTTACCAACACAGAAAGGAAATGAAGAGTTAGTAAATAATTCAGACTTTTCAAATAAAATGGATGGTCATTACTATGAAATTAATAATGATACTAAATTTAGAAAAGAAAAAGGTGGTAGAGCACATGCTACAATTCTGCAGAATGATGACGGAATCTGTTTTGAATATAGACTTAGTTGGTTTGAGAAACTATTAAATAAAATAAAAGGGTTTTTTGATTCTATTAAAAATAAGATTCAAAATTTTATTGATAATTTAGTATCGAAGGTTCCACAAAATTTAAGAACAGTATTAAAGTTTTTTCTAGGTTTAGTTCTTATACCTTTTATTTTATTAGGTGTTATTACAACAAGTTTAAAAACAATTACTCAAATGCCAGGTGGTATTTTAGGTATGATTATTGGTGCATTTATAACATTATTTATAATTCTTCCTATTAAAATCAGTATAGAAATTATAAGTTATTTACTTTCACCTTTAGTAAACAAGTTTGCAGATTCTATGATGCATAAACCATTTATTAAAAGTATGGTTATAGGTAGAATTGTTAATAATGCAAATTATTTAAAAGAAGGGAAAGTTGTTATTTCTAAAAGTATGGTTAGTGATATCTCTTTTCAAGAATTTAAGACATTAACAGGAAAACAGAATCTTTATGTAATTATTACAGAGGGAAATCAATCTATTTCTATGGTAGAAAAAGTTATTTTAACTAGACTTTTCCCAGATTAGTATTTTATTAATAGAAGGACTGTATTTTATACATCTATTGATAATAAAGATAATTTTGTAAATCTTTTTCAAAATAAAGAGGAAAAAGCCTCTTAATTCAAACTTTTAAGAGTTAAAAGAAGTTATTTTCTAAAACCTCAGTTAACTCTTTTACTGAGTTTATCGATTTCTCAAAAAGTACTTTTTGTTCATCTGTTAAATCTAGTTCTATGATTTTTTCGATTCCATTACTTCCTAACATCACAGGAACTCCTCCCACAATATTTTCATAACCATATTCACCTTCTAGTAATACAGAACAAGGGTAGATTTTCTTTTCATTATTTAAAATTGATTCAACCATTAAAGATGTTGCATGAGCTGGCGCATAGTAAGCTGAACCTGTTTCAAGAAGTTTAACTATTTGAAGTCCACCATTTCTCGTTTTAGTAACTATATCATCAATATCTTTTTTAATTAAAATATTATCTATACAAATACCAGCAACTGTTGAATGATTTGGTAGTGGAACCATATCATCTCCATGTCCACCCATAACTAAAGCTTCAATTTGTCCTGCACCATATCCAAGTTTATCTAATATGAAGTGGCTCATTCTAGCACTATCTAAAACTCCAGCCATACCTATAACTTTTTCTTTTTTAAATCCAGAACTTTTTAGGGCACTATATACCATTGCATCTAGTGGATTTGAAACAACAATTACTATTGCATCAGGAGAGTTTTCCTTTACTTCTAAGATTACACTTTCCATTATTTTTGCATTTGTTAAAAGTAAATCATTTCTACTCATTCCAGGTTTTCTTGGAACTCCTGCAGTGATTACAACTATATCACTACCTTCTAAATCCTTTGAAGTTTTTGCTGCTTTTACAATTGTGTGTGATTTTGCAGCATTGGCACTTTGAGAAATGTCTAAACTCATAGCTTCAACAATATTTTCTCTAATATCTTTAAGTATAATAGTTGAGCATATTGCTTTACTAGCTAGTGTATAAGCTAATGTAGAACCTACATTACCAGCTCCAATAATAGTAACTTTTTTATTAATCACAAAAATCCTTTATTATAATTCTATATCAATCTGTTTTTTATCTAATTCATCTTTAGAATATTTTTTTAATATCTCATTATTAAAGAAAAATTCTATTAATTCTTTATCTATTTCACCTTTATTAGCTAAAGTAAATAAAATATCTTTTACTTTAGAAAGTTTCATAGCTTCTTTATATGGTCTATTATTTGCTGTCAGTGCTTCAAATATATCTGCTAAAATCATAATTCTATCTTCTAAAGAGATCTCTTTTTCACTTAAACCTCTTGGATAACCAGTCCCATCAAGCTTTTCATGGTGATTACAAGCTATATTTAATACATCTTTATATTTTTTAGGGAAAGGAAGCTCTGAAATCATATCTAATGATAGTTGGGCATGATTGTTTATTATATCTTTCTCTTCTTTTGTTAATGTACCTTTTTTTATGCTTAGATTATAAAATTCATCTTGTGTTAAAAAGTTTTTTTCATAGATTTCAAAAAGTTTTGCTTCATCTTTAGTATCCATAAACTCTGCACCGATATTAATTCTTTTTAGAAATGATACATACTCCTCAATCATTGTTGAAAACTCTTCAAACTCATCTTGAGTAATCAAGTTTTTTAAGTATTCAATCTCTTTATTTTTTTGCTCGATTTTTAATCTTTGTTCGATAACTTCAATTCTATCAAATATTTTTTCAAGTTTCGTACTTTTATCTATAATATGCTCAGGCATAGATATCTTACCAATATCATGCATCCAAGCAGCAAGAGCTATTTGTTTATAGTCATTTTTACTATAATTTATATTTTTATAAATAGTGTCATCTTTATCAATTGCCTTTGCTAAAAGTATTGCTATTTTTTCAACTTTTTGAATATGTTCACTTGTGTATGGTGATTTTGCATCAATTGCTTTTGCAATCGTAGTTACAAATGAATTTAATAAGTCTTCAAGACCAATTATTAGTTGTGTATTTGTTAATGCCATTGCCGCTTGAGAAGCAAGAGATTTAAGAACTTTTTCATCAAATTTATTGAATTCTTTAGTTTTATTCCCAACTTTTTTATTAATTAATTGTAGCACTCCAATTACATCATTTTCATGATTAATTAATGGAATTACAAGCATTGATTCTGATTTGTAACCAGTTTTTTTATCAAAATTTCTAGTGCTCTCAAAATTATACTTCTTATTATTATATGCATTTGGAATATTTATGATTTTCTTTTGATGATAAGACATAACAGCAACCATAGAATTATTAATCTCACCATTATCTAAATAAATTGGTAAAGAAGGCCATTGTAATTTTTTATTTAAACCACCTAGCTTTATATTAAGTTTATCATTTTGTACAACTTTAAAATCTAGTTTTTGTTCATCTTTTGATGTTATATATAGTGTTCCAGCTTCTGCATTAGTAAATTTTCTAATTAGAGTCAAAATAGAATCCAATAATTTGTTTTTATTGTGTTCTGAGCTAAACATAAGATTTATTTTCATAATTTCAGATAATTTATCTTCAGATATTAAATCATGTTCAATTTTACCAGAGTCTACATGTATTAAATCTCCTTCTTTAAGTATTTTTCCATTGAAGTTTAATAATCCAAGCTCTTTAATCTCTTTTTTTAATTGTTTTTCATATACAGGCTTTAGATGGTAGTAAAATATAGATAAATCATTTCTTTTTAAATCTTTTAGTTTTTGTTTTATCAGTTTAGGTGTTAAATGTTTAGTTAAGTTTGCAAGCTGTTCTAGTTCATTTGGAAATGAACACTCTATTAATAATGACTTTATAGTTCGATCTTCATTTATAATATCAATAAGTTTTTTGTTTAGATATGTATCTCCTGAGATTATAAAACTTTTGTTTGATTTTTTTATAAGATATCCACAAGAACCTTCTATGTGATTAGCATCTATTGCTTTAATACTATATTCATCTAAAATAATCTCTTCTTCAAGTGTAATTGTTTTTAAAATTAGTGAAGGTTCATTTGTATTTGGTAAATTTATTTTCGTAAAATCAGGCCAGACTTTATTATTAAAAGAGTGTTCTTTTAAAACATTTATAGTCTCTTCTAAACCATAGATTATCAAAGGCTGAGTTCTTTTACTAAAGAAACTCTCAATTACAAAAGGTAAATCAGAAATATGGTCAGCATGGGAGTGAGTTATAAATATATGGTTTATATATTGAGCCTCATCGCCTAAAGCGTTTATTATATTTCCTGCATCAACTACAATGTCTTTAAATACTTGAAAAGATGTTGTATTATGGCCTTTTGCTTTGCTACCGCTTGCGCCTAGTATTTTTATATAGTTCAAAATAAAACCTTTGATATTTATTATGAAAGATTATATCTAAAGGTTTTAAGATGAAAATTAATTAGTGTGCATCATTGATCATAAAGTCATCATATGGATCCATATGAATGTTAATAATCCAATCTCTATTAGTATCTAATTTTTTGATCTTTTCTTCAATCTTATCACTTACCCTATGAGCATCCATTAAAGTTATAATACAATCAAATACTAAGTGCACTTCAACAAAAGTTTGATGTCCAGCTTCTCTTGTTTTAAGTAAATGATGAGCATTCACTTTTTCACTATTGTTGATAATATTTTTGATTTCATTTACTATTTCTTCATCAACTGCTCTATCTAATAAAACTAAAACTCCATCATGAATTAATTCATAAGCTGAATAGATAATATATAAAGCTATTCCTCCACCAACAAACACATCAATTAGTTCAATTCCTGTAAAGCTAACTAAAACTAATGATATTAAAACAGCAGCATTTGAATATACATCTGTTTTATAATGTAGTGCATCAGCTCTAATAACCATAGAGTTTGTTTTTTTAGCAACTTTATTTAAGAATATAACTAAAGAAATAGTAATAATAAGTGAAATAATCATAACAATAATTGAAATATCAACGTACTGCGAAACTTCCCCATTTATTGCTTTATCAACTGCTTGATACAATAAGAAAAGCCCTGAAATAGTAATAATTGTACCTTCAATAATAGAAGCTAGTGCTTCAATTTTTCCTCTTCCATAGTTAAACTCTTTATCAGCAGGTTTTTCAGAATTAGAAATTGCAAAATAGTTAAAGATTGATACAAACATATCTAAGACTGAATCAACAGCAGATGCTAAAACAGCAACAGAACCACTAGCAATACCAATTGCAAGTTTCATAAGTGTAAGTAATGCTGCAACGGTTGAAGAAATAACCGTTGCTTTTTTTTGAAGAGTCATGATATTAGTGCCTTTCTACAAACTCTTTGATTCTTTTAATTCCCTCTTGAATTGATGCTAAATCTGTAGCAAATGAGAATCTAAAGTATCCTTCTGTTCCAAAAGCAAGTCCTGGAACAACTGCAACTCCTTTTTGCTCTAATAAATCAGAACAAAATTTCATTGAATCATTTGTAACTTCTTTGATGTTGATGAATAGATAAAATGCTCCATCAGGGTCAATTGTAGAAAGACCTTTAATTGCATTGAAAGACTCAACTGCAATATTTTTTCTTTTTTCAAATTCTACTCTCATCATTTCAATAGTTTCATCAGCAGCACCTTCAAGTGCTGGAATAGCAGCATGTTGAGTTATTGAGTTAACATTTGAAGTTACTTGACCTTGAAGTTTAATCATAGCTTTTACTAAATCCACATTTGGAGTTGCAATATAACCAAATCTCCATCCTGTCATTGCAACTGCTTTACTTAATCCATTAATTGTAACAGTTCTTTGGAACATATCATCACTAATTTGAGCAGCTGCTGTGAACTCTTTACCGTTATACATGATTTTTTCATACATTTCATCAGATAAAACAATAATATCAGTTCCTACTAAAACTTTAGCAATTGCTTCTAACTCTTCTTTTGTATAAACAGCACCAGTTGGATTAGAAGGTGTGTTTAATAAAAGAATCTTAGTTTTTGGTGTAATTGCAGCTTTTAATTGTTCTGCTGTAATTTTAAACTCTGTTGAGTCATCAGTTTCAATAAATACTGGAACTCCATCAGAATATTTAACTTGTTCTGGGTATGTAACCCAGTATGGTGCAGGAATAATTACTTCATCACCATTTTCAATTAAAACTTGAAATAGGTTAAATAAAGAGTGTTTAGCACCATTACTAATTACAATGTGCTCTAATTTGTAATCTAAATTGTGATCTTTTTTTAATTTATTAATAATTGCTTGCTTGGTTTCAGTTATTCCTTCTACTGCAGTATATTTAGTGTGTCCATCTTTTATAGCTTGAATAGCAGCTTCTTTGATGATCTCAGGTGTATTAAAATCAGGTTCACCTGCACTAAAACTTAGAATATCTTTACCTTGAGCTTTTAGCTCTCTTCCTAAGGCAGTGATTGCCATAGTAACTGATGGAGACAGGTTCTCCATTCTGCTCGCAATTTTCATTCGCAAATTCCTTAATAAAATTTTGATTATATATTATTTAGATATAATTCACGGATTATAACAAAAATATGCTTAAGGATTTGTTTGATTTTTGAAATAGAAGTTGCCAATAAACGAATAGCTGTTCAATTGGAAAATAAAAAACATATAAGACATTGTTATCTTAGAGTTTTAAAAGAAGATTTAATTCAAATTAGAGCTAATAAATACTTCGATATTTACGATGCTCATGAATTATTAAATAGAAAAAAAGATTGGATAGAAAAATCTATAAGACAATTAGAAAAAAAAAGAATAAATGATGATGAGTTTTTATATTTAGGTCAGGTAGAAAAATTGGTTGATTATAAGATTAAAGATATAGATAAATTTTATAAAAAAGAGATTGAAAAACATATCTACCCTTTAATTGAAAAACACTCAAAAAATATGAATCTATTTCCAACTTCAATAAGATTTAGAAAAAATAAAAGAACTTGGGGCTCATGTAATTATAAAAATGGATTAAATTTTAATTATTTACTTATGAAATATCCAATTCATATTATGGAATATATAGTAATTCATGAATTGGCACATATAAAACATAAAAACCATTCAAAAAAATTTTGGGATTTAGTAGAAAAATATTGTCCAAACTATAAATTTATAGAAAAAGAGTTCAAGACTCTTTTATAATTTTTCTAATCTCTTCAAACTTCTTGAATATATTTTCATCTTGGGCTTTATTTAAGAAAATACCATGTGACTTTTCAGTGTAATATTCAACAGGTTCTTTAGGTTTTTCTTTCTTTTCAATTTTATTAGTTACAAAAAAAGCAACATCTTCTACATTTGCTATATTAGCTTTTTTTAATAATGATTTTATATCGCCTTTGTTATACTCAAACTCCATTTTATAAACAGGATGAGTTAATACAAAATAAAGTGTTTGCTTTTTTACATAAGCAAATTTAATTCCTTTTTTTAATTTTAAAGGAAGTATCTCTATAAGTCTTTCTATGGCTGAAGATGTATTAATTTTCCTGAATTCAGGATTTTTTTTAAGATGACTAAGAATTTCATTCATTTTTTTCATGTTGTTATTATAGCAGGAATTTTATTATCAGTAAGTGGTTGTGGTTACAAAGGTGACCCAGTATATGTTCAAGATCAAACTAAAGAAGTTAAAAAATAATGACATATGATTATATAATTATTGGTGCAGGTATGGCTGGATTAAATGCAGCTAGACTAATACCTGAAGATAAAAAAGTATTGATATTGTGTAAAATGTCACCTTGGAATTGTAATACTTTTTGGGCTCAAGGTGGAATCGCAACGGCTGTCGATAAAGAGGATATTCCTTTACATATTAAAGACACTTTGGAAGCTGGAGTTTATCATAATGATAAGGAAGCAGTAGAACTATTAAGTGAAAAATCTTTAGATGCTTTAAAAAATCTTATTGATGCTGGAATGCAATTTGATAAAAATTCTAATGGCGAATTAGCTTTTACAAAAGAAGCAGCACATAGCAGAAATAGAATTTTACATGCAGATGGTGATGCTACAGGAAGAATGATACATGTTTTTTTACTTGAACAATGTATGCATGAGGTTGTAACACAAGCTGTTGTTAGTGATTTATTAGTTCAAGATGACATCTGTTATGGTGTTCAGTATTATGTTAGTGAAACTGAACAAAAAGTTGCATACGCAGATAATATTTTTATTGCAAGTGGTGGAGTTGGTTCAATTTACAGATATCATACAAACTCAACTGCAAATGCAGGTGAAATACAAGGTATTATAGCTGAGAAGAACTTGCCATTAAAAGATATGGAAATGATGCAATTTCACCCAACTGTTGTTAGAGGGACATCATTTGCTAGAAAACCACTTTTAAGTGAAGCTTTAAGAGGTGAGGGTGCTCATGTTGTTGATGAAAATGGATATAGATTTTTATTTGATTATCACAAAGATGGAGAGTTAGCACCAAGGGATGTAGTGAGTAGGTCTATTTTTGATTATAATCAGAAAACAGGTCTAGGTGTATTTTTATCTTTTAAGAATTTTGAAAAAAATGCATTTAAAGAGAGGTTTCCTAATATTTATGCAAATTTAAAAGAGTTAGGATATGACTTACCATTTGAAGACGTACCTATTTCTCCAGCTTTTCATTATTCAATGGGAGGTGTTGAGGTTGAGTTAAATGGAAAAGTAAAAGGAATGCAAAATTTATATGCAATTGGTGAAGTTGCATGTACAGGTGTTCATGGAGCAAATAGATTAGCATCCAACTCTTTACTTGAAGCATTAGTTTTTTCACAACTTGCTGTCGAAGAGTCTTTAAAAAATAATTTTAAGATAAATAAAGAAGAGTATAAAAAAAATATTATAAAGTTTGTTAGAAATAAATCTATAGATAAAGATATAAAAGATACTCTTAGGGAAATAATGTGGAGTTGTGCTGGAATTGTAAGACAAAGAGATGATCTTGAAAAATCACTAAAAATTGTAGAAGAGTTTTTAACAAAAGATGTTGGTAGATTACTTTATCTAAGACTACTTACAGCTAGATCTATTTTAGTTTCTGCATTAAATAGAGAACAATCATTAGGTGCACATTATATAAAAAATTGATATTTTCTTGACAGAAAATTGATATTTATTAATATTTTTAAGTTTATTTACGGCAGAATAATCTTATTTAGTGCTTAATAATAATTTTTAAGCACACTTTATCAAGGAGATTTAATGTTAAAAGTTATAATGACATTACTGTTATCATCAGTGGCGTTATTTGCAGCTAGTGGGCCATCTGGTACTGCTGAGGTTGCACCTGATATTACAATGACATGGGTAGGAATTGCGTGTTTAGTAGTATTTGTTATTGGATATTATTTTGTTGCAGCAGAAGAGAAATATGAGATAGATAAAGCTAAACCAGCTTTATTTATTGGTACTTTCATGTTTATTTTAGTTGCTGTTTATTATGCTTTAAATGGTTTAGATTTAGGTTTAGTTCACACTGAAGCTCAACACTTAATCTTAGAAATTGCTGGTATTTTCTTCTTCTTATTTGTTGCTATGACTTATATTGAATCCTTAATTCATATGGGTGTTTTTGATAGATTAAAATATAACTTAGTTTCAAAAGGATATACATACAGACAATTATTCTGGGTAACTGGTATTATTGCATTTTTCTTATCTCCAATTGCAGATAATTTAACTACAGCTTTAATTTTATCAACTGTATTAATTACAATTGATAAAACAAGAAAAGACTTCTTAGTTCCTGGTGCTATTAATATCGTTGTTGCAGCAAATGCAGGTGGTGCATGGTCTCCTTTTGGTGATATTACTACACTTATGGCTTGGACTGCTGGTAAAGGAACATTTACTGATTTCTTATTCTTATTTCCAGCATCTATTATTGGATATTTAGTTACAGCTTTAATTTTATCAAGATTTGTTCCAGATGTTAAACCTGATTTTGATGCTTCAAAAGAGCAAAAACCTAAAATGGCTGAAGGTGCGAAAGTAGTTATTGCGCTTGGTGTATTTACTATTTTCTGTGCAGTTATGTCTCACCAAGTATTACATTTACCAGCAATGTGGGGTATGATGTTCGGTCTTTCACTACTAAAAGTTTATTCTTATGGTTTAAAAAGAAAATACGGTACAGATCATTTTAATATCTTCCATTCAATGGCTAAAATTGAAAACAATACTTTAATGTTCTTCTTTGGTATTTTAGCAGCAGTTGGTGCATTATATTTTATTGGATGGCTAGCTCTTGCAGTTGTTGTTTATGACCCATCAGTATTAGGACCAACTTGGTCAAATATTGGAGTTGGATTCTTATCTGCTATTGTTGATAACGTTCCTGTTATGTCTGCAGTTTTAAAAGCATCTCCTGAAATGGGACTTGACCAATGGATGTTAGTAACTTTAACAGCTGGTGTTGGTGGATCATTAATTTCATTTGGTTCAGCAGCTGGTGTTGGAGTTATGGGTAAATTACATGGAATTTATACATTTGGTTCACATATGAAATATGCTTGGACTATTTTAATTGGATACTTTGTATCTATTGCTGTTTGGTATGTACAGTACCAAGTATTAGGATTTTATCATATAGGATAAAAGTAAAAGTGCGAAAGCACTTTTACCCTAAATTTACTCTTCTTTTTTTCTAATCAATTTTTAACTACTTTTTAGCTACAATATATACTTAAATTTTTGTAACAAACAAACACTAATGTGTTTAAACAAGGAAAATCATATATGAAACACGTACCAATAGTTGTATTAGATTTCGGTAGTCAATATACTCAAATTATTGCTAGAAAATTAAGAGAATCAGGTGTTTATTCTGAAATAGTTCCATACTCTGAAAGTATTGAAGATATTATGGCTAGAACTCCAAAAGGTATTATCCTTTCAGGAGGACCTGCTTCAGTTTATGCTCCAGATGCATATCACCCTGATGCTACTATTTTTGAATTAGGACTTCCTATTTTAGGTATTTGTTATGGAATGCAATTAATTTCACAACATTTTGGTGGAAGTGTAATTCCTGCAGATCACCACGAATATGGAAAAGCAAAATTAACATTCCAAAAAGAGTGTGCAATTTTTGCTGATACTACTGATGGACAAACAGTATGGATGTCTCACGGTGATAAGGTTGATAAATTAGCAAATGGATTTGAAGTAATTGGAACTAGTGAAAATTCACCATTTGCAGCTATTGCAAATGAAGATGAAAGAATCTATGCATTCCAATTCCACCCAGAAGTTTATCACTCAGAGCAAGGTAGTAAAATCCTTAAAAATTTCGCAAAACATATTTGTGGATGTGAGTCAACATGGAACATGGGTTCATTTGCAAAAGAGCAAATCAAAAAAATACAAGATACTGTTGGTGATAAAAAAGTACTATGTGGTGTATCAGGTGGTGTTGATTCATCTGTTGTTGCTACTCTTTTGGCTGAAGCTATTGGAGATCAGTTAATTCCTGTATTTGTTGATAATGGACTTTTAAGAGCAAATGAAAGAGAACAAGTTGAAGCTATGTTCAAAGCTAGAGGAGTAGATCTTATTACTGCTGATGCAAGTGAACTTTTCCTAGAAAGATTAGCAGGTGTTACAGATCCTGAAACAAAAAGAAAAATCATCGGTGAAACTTTTATCGAAGTATTTGATGAAGAAGCAAAAAAACATGATGGAATTGAGTTCTTAGCACAAGGTACACTTTACACTGATGTTATTGAGTCTGTTTCAGTTAAAGGACCTTCAAAAACTATTAAGTCTCACCATAACGTAGGTGGATTACCTGATTGGATGACATTTGAGTTAATCGAGCCTTTAAGAGAAATCTTCAAAGATGAAGTTAGACTTTTAGGATTAGAACTTGGATTACCAAAAGATATGATTGGTAGACATCCATTCCCTGGACCTGGACTTGCTATTAGAGTTATGGGTGATGTAAATAAGCCTGATTTAGAATTACTAAGAAAAGCTGATACTATCATGTTAGACGTATTACATGCTACTGGATTATATGATAAAACTTGGCAAGCATTTACAGTACTTCTAAACGTAAAATCAGTTGGAGTAATGGGTGATAACAGAACTTATGATAATACAGTATGTGTAAGAATTGTAGAAGCAACAGATGGTATGACGGCAACATTTGCACATATCCCTCATGATGTATTAGAAACTATTTCTAGAAGAATCATCAATGAAGTTGATGGAATCAATAGAGTAGTTTATGATATTTCTTCAAAACCGCCAGCAACTATCGAGTGGGAATAAAAGCGCTAGCTTTTATTCATCTTGCACTAGACTTAGGTTCGAGGTACTTTTAGTACATCTTCACCTAAATCTAGCACAATCTAAACAAAATCTATCGCTTTTAGAATATATATTAAATAAACCAGTTATAATTGTTCCTAGAACAGCTCCAGAAATTAGTGTAGTTAAAAAAGATTCCATAATTATCCTAGTATTGAATATTTTATTATATAATAAGATGACAAACACCTTTTAGAACAGTACCAGGGGAGTGATTAGTTCCCCCTTTTATTAATACAGTTTAATTGCGAAGATTAAACATATTAAAATTAGTACTGTCAACTTATAGAGCATTATCTGCACCTTGTCTTGGCACTCTCACCCTTATGACTTGCTACACTACCCGCAAAAAAAAAGGATAAGGACAAAAGTCCTCACCCCATCTATGCCAAAAGTTAGGTAATCACTCCCAACTAGTCAGACATGCTCTTAAGTTAGTGAAATTCTAACAAAAAAATTTATTTTTGTAAATATAATTTTTAAAGTTATTTTTAATTAGCTAGTTTTGCACATTTTAACGACTTATTTGATAAAATTTTTATTACAAAAGTTAAAGGATTTTATTGCAAGATAACATTTCACAATCACACCACCACTTCAAAATGTTCAAACCATATGGTTGTGTAAGTCAATTTAAACCAAAACCAAAAAAGAGTAAGACTTTATTAGGTGATCATTATGATTTTCCTGAAGATACTATGGCTATAGGTAGATTGGATATGGATTCTGAAGGGTTATTACTTCTTACAACTGATGGTATGATGAGTTATAAAATTAGAGATAAAAGTATAGAAAAAGAGTACTATGTCCAACTTGATGGAATAATCACTGATGAAGCTATACAAAAGTTGCAAAATGGTGTTGAAATTAGTGTAAATGGTAGTATGTATTTAACTCTTCCTTGTAAGGCATTCAAATTAGAAGAAGAACCATCGCTTCCTCAACGTGGTCGTAATATTCGTAATTCAAAGCATGGACCAACTTCTTGGACATCGATAATTATTAATGAAGGGAAAGAGCGTCAAGTTAGAAAGATGACAGCAGCTGTAGGTTTTCCTACATTAAGATTAGTTAGAGTTCGTATTGGAAGTATTTTTATTGATAACTTACTACCAAGTGAGGTAATTGCTTTAGATAATTTAGATGATGCACTTATTTAAAATCTTTTTTCATAAACTTTCACTACAATCAACTTTTAAAATATACATACAAATAGGTAAAAATGATTGAATTAAATTATAAAAAAGTTGGTACTGGTTCTAAAACTATGATTTTGATGCATGAGTGGATGGGTGACCATACAAACTATGATACATCTATTCCTTTTTTAAACACACATGATTTTACATATATCTTTGTTGATTTTAGAGGATATGGAATATCAAAAGATATTGAAGGTGAATTTACTTTTGAAGAGATGGTAAGTGATATCAAAAATTTAGTAATAAAACTTGGTTTAAAAGAGTTCTATTTGCTAGGTCATTCTATGTCTTCACTTATAGCTCAAAAACTTGCAATGGATTTAAAAGAGCAAGTTATAGAACTATTTTTAATAACTCCTATCTTACCAACTGGTATAAAGATGAAAGAGAGTGCAAAACAAAAGCTTTTAGATGATGTTCAAAATGAAAACAATGTTATAGAAAATGTAGTAACTCAAGCTAGTAAAAGATACAACAATACTTGGAAAAACTATAGAATAAACTTAGCTCATACTTGCTCGACACTCAAAGCAAAAGTTTCATATATGAATATGTATCTTTCAACTGATTTTAGTGAAGAGATAAAAGGTTTAGATACAAAAATTACCGTACTAACTGGGAAACTTGATTTGCCAGCTTTTCATAAAAATTCATTAGAAAAAAGATTTATGAATTATTATCCAAATATTAGTTTTATTGAGTGTTTAGAAGCAGGGCATTATCCCATGATAGAGTGTCCAGTATTTTTCTCTACAGTTATTGATAGATAATGAGAGAAAAAATATATTTAATTCCGGGACTTATGTGTGATGAGAGATTATGGAGTAGATTAAAACCTTTTTTAGAAGATAAATATGAGTTAATACATTTGCCAATACCTTTTAGTGATAACTTCAATACTGCTTCAAAAAAGTTAGAAGGTATTATAGAAGATGAAAGTATAAATCTTTTAGGTTTTTCTTTAGGTGCTTATTTAGCTTCTTATTTTACAGTAAAAAATCCTTCAAAAGTAAAGAGACTTTTTTTAGTGGCTGGAACACCTGGTGCTATTAATGATGATGAAATTACAAAAAGAAAAATGGCAATATCTCAAATACAAAAGTTTGGATTTAAAGGGCTTTCAAACAAAATGGTTTTATCACTTATTGATGAAAAAAACCATAATGATAGTGAGTTAATAGATCTAATAAAAGATATGTTTAAAAACTTAGGTGAACAGACTTATAAAATACAGATGAAATTAACTTTTAATAGAGTTGATATATCTGATGATTTAAAGAAATTAGATATTCCTATTAAGTTTTTTTATAGTACTGATGATAAACTTTTAAATTATGAAGTTCTAAGTAAATTTATTAAAAAATATAATCACATATCAATAGTTTCTAAAGAGGGTACAAATCACATGATACCTTTAGAAAAGCCAGAAGCTTTATCTAGTGAGATTATAAAGTGGATGTCTAGTTAATTTCTACTTTATTACTCTCTATTTGGTCTAAGACTATAGAATTTGGTTCTAAACTAAGATAATGATCCATCGAACTTGCATCTGCACCTGTTAAAGTAGGGTTAGCTTCTAAGATTTTAAGTACAGCATAAGATGAATATGGGTCATGCTCTTTTTTGATCAAAAGTTTTTCAAGTAATAAGTCCATCTCTAAAACTTCTAGCTGTATTGACATAGTTTTATATATCCATGCTAGTACAATGATTTGCATAAAATCAGTAGTTGGTTTAAATACTCTTTCATCTTTTATAATAGTATGAAGTTTTATTGTTCCTAACATCTCTAAAATATCAGCATCTTTACTTGCATTTAGTTTATATCCATTGTCAGTAATTTCAATATCTCTATCACTTAATGATTCATCTAATTTTATTTCATCATCAATCTGGTAAGTTTCTTTGTACATATCTATAAAATCTTGCATCTTTTCTCCCACATATAATTGACTTTTTATATGCAATTATAATACCACAAAACTAGATATCAAAGTACTTTTAAAAAGTTAATTTTTAACCACTTATTAGATAGAATCCTTTTTTAATACAAGGATAAAATATTTTGGAATTTTTACAAACAGTTATTGAATCATTAAATATTATGAGTACCTATGAAGCTATTGCTATGGTTTTGGCTATTGCATATATATTATTAGCTATTAAACAAAGTCTTTGGTGTTGGCCTGCAGCATTTGTTTCTACACTTATTTATACAATTTTATTTTATGATGTTTCACTTCTTATGGATTCAGCTTTAAATGCATATTATCTTATCATGGCAGTATATGGATGGTATTCTTGGAAGTATGGTGGAAAACTACAAGAAGTGGATTTAGAAGTATCAACTTATGGATTAAATAAAAATATCCAAATAATAGCGATATTAACTATTATTTCTTTAGCATTTGGATATGTTATGGCAAATTACACTAGTGCTGATTTTGCTTATGTTGACTCTTTTACAACTGTTTTTGCAGTGTTTTCAACTTATATGTTAGCAAAAAAGATTATAGAAAACTGGATATATTGGATAGTAATTGATGTTGTTTCTATTTATATTTATATTCAAAAAGGTTTAAATTTAACAGCAGTTTTATTTATGATTTATACTATATTAGCCTTAGTTGCATACTTAGATTGGAAAAAAGAGTTTGACCTTAAAAAATCTAAAACAGTATAAAATATTTAAAAATGAAAAACTTTTAAGTCTTGAGTTATTTGAAAATCAAGGTTTCTGCAATATAAACTATCATCTAAAAACTTCAAAAAACTCTTATGTTTTAAGGGAGTTTAAAAGTGATAAAACAGTAAATATAAGTAGAGACTTTGAGTTTAAAGTACAAAAAATAGCTTTTGGAAAAAATATTGCTACAAAGCCTGTGTATTTAGATAAAAACAAAAAGTTTATGATATATAAATTTTTAGACGGTAATCATAAATCAAAACTAAAAAAAAGTGAACTAAATAGTCTAATTAAAACAGTCAAAAAACTCCATAAGATAAAGTTAGTCTCAAAAGAGATGAACTTAAAAAATGAGTTAAAACAATACAAATATTTAGATAGCAAAAAAGCAAAAAAGAGTTTAGATATTTGTAACAAAGAGTTAAGAAAATTGCAGAGATATAAAAAGTCATTGGTTGTTTGTCATCATGATTTAAACCCTAAAAATATTCTTTTTACAAAGGATGGTATTAAGTTTATTGATTGGGAGTATTCTGGTATAAATGATAGTTTTTTTGACTTGGCAACTATTTGTTATGAATTTGATTTAAATAAACAAAAGAGAGTTTATTTACTAAAGAAATATTTAAAAAACTATACAAAAAAAGATTTATCAAAACTTGAATCATATATCAAAATATATAAACATATTTGTAAATTATGGTTTATTAGTTTAGAAAACTCAAAAGCCCAAGGAAATAAATGAGTGAAAAGATTAAGATAATAGATACAGGTGTACTTTTTATGCTAGCAAGCTCTGTTTTAGGAGCTTTAAATGGAGCAGTAGCAAAGTATCTATCACAAAGTATGGATCCCCTTGAAATAGTTTTTTATAGAAACCTAATAGGTGTTTTTATTATACTATTTACACTAAAAAAATTAAATGTATCTTTTGATACTTCAAAGGTGCATTTACTTTTATTAAGAGGATTATTTGGTGCATGTGCTATGGCTTTGTTTTTCTATACAATTGCAACTATTCCACTTGGAGAAGCTGTTGTTTTAAATAGAACTTCGCCATTTTTTGTGACTATTTTAGCTTATTATTTAGTAAAAGAGACAATAAATTTAAAAACATTTTTCGCCTTGATTATTGGCTTTCTTGGAATTATATTTGTGATGAAGCCTTTTGGAATAGAGTTTTCTTTTGAGCATATTTTAGGGGTATTAGGTGGTTTCTTTGCAGCAGCAGCTTATGCAACAATAAAAAAAATCAAAGATATCTATGATGCAAGATTAATTATGCTTTCATTTATGGGAATTGGAATTATTATTCCATTGCTTGTATACTTTTTTACACCAATATTTGAATTTAAAATCCATACTGATCCAATGATTTGGTTACTTATTGGATTTATGGCAGTTATTTCAACTGGTTCTCAATGGTTTATCACAAGAGCATATAGTCTAAGTAAGGCTAGTATTATTGGAGTAGTTAGTTATACAAATATTCCATTTTCCATTGGCTTTGGTATTATGCTTGGGGATTCTTTACCTGATTTATTCACATTTATTGGTATTTCACTTATTGTTGTTGGTGGAATTTTAGTTAGCTATAATTCAACTAAAAAATAGTTTGTATCTATTGTGTTTAGTAAAATTTTTTGTTAGACTCTTAGCAATAATCACTAAGGAGAAAAAATGATTAAAGTAAGTGTTTTATACCCAAATGGAGAAGATGTAAAATTCGATAAGGATTATTATCTAAATAAGCATATTCCATTAGCAGCTGAATTAGTTGGTGATGCTTTAAAAGGTGCAAATGTTGATTTTGGTTTAGCAAATGGAATTCCAGGTGAACCAATACCTTATGTTGTAATGACTCATCTTACATTTGAATCAATTGAATCGTTTCAATCTGCTTTTACACCTCATGCAGAAAAGATTATGACAGACTTACCAAACTTCACAAATACAAAACCTATCATTCAAATAAGTGAAGTTGAAATTTAGTTTATTTTAAACTTGCTAATTCCTCTTGAAAAAGAGGGATTATCGGTTCAACTACACTATATGAAAACTCATCTTTATTGAATACAGTTTTAGAAATAATCGCAACTAACTTTCCATCTTGGAAAACTCCTCCACCACTATTTGATGGTATTGCTAAGCAATTGCTTCTTATTTCAATTTCTTTTGTAAGGTCTGTTAAGTCTAAAGTAGTATTTAAGCCTGTTGGTTCATTTTTTGCTTTATAAAATTCACAATTTTTTTCTTTTAGTAATATTGAGTAAAACATACCTTCTTTAGACATTGAGTAGTATTTAAAAGTTCCTTTTTTGGATAAATCTAATTTAGACAATTTTAACTTAGATACTTTATCTGTTTCTATATAATTTAAATCATAGTGGCTATTTTTAGAGTTATCAATATTACAGTGCTTTGCAGTATATATTTTATTGTTAGCGTGTATACCGTTACAATCTTTGAACTTTTTTATGTATGTATAATCTTCGTTGTAAATTGGAGTAGTATTGATATCTTTATATTTTGGGATTTCTTCTAAATTGTTTTTAGGATAGTTATATTTAGGTATTAGTGCATTGATATTTCTATCTAGCATTACTATATTGTCGTTCATTGAGTCTACTGAAAACTCTGGGTCGGGATTTTGTATTAGAGAATCTTTAAATTTTACTATACAAGTTCTTGTTGATTTTAAATATATGTATAATAATCTAGTGTTATCACTGAATTCCTTTGCTTTAGTATATCTCTTGATACATTTGTCCCACGATAAAGCATAAATATAGTTACTACTAATAACTAGTAGGGTTAAAACTAAAAATAACTTTTTCATGCTAGTGGAAGTTTACCATATTTTATTACTAAAGTAAATATTTTTAGTAATATTTTTTAACCAACTTAATTTTCTATATGATAAAATCACATTAAAAAAAGTGAAAAATGACTGATACTAATCTATATCAAAATATTGGCAATGATTTAAATTTAGGGAAGTTGACACAAATTAATAGTATTCAAACTTTATGGAGTGGATATGGAGAAATTGTTAGATTAAAATTTGAATCTAAAAGTGTTATTGTAAAACATGTAAAACTACCAAATTCTACAAATCACCCAAGAGGTTGGAATACAAACTTATCACATCAAAGAAAAATCAACTCTTATAAAGTAGAAGTAAACTGGTATGAAAACTTTTCTAAAACTATTGATAAAAACTGCTATGTTCCAAAGGGCTTAAAGACCTTTCAAACAAAAGATGAATGGCTAATTGTAATGGAAGATTTAGAAACTAGTGGATTTATAAAAACTTCAATAAATGCAAATGAAGAGCAGATTATCTCTTGTTTAAAATGGCTTGCAAATTTTCATGCAAAATATATGCAAACAAAAAGTGACTTACTTTGGGATATAGGAACTTATTGGCATTTAGATACTAGACCAGATGAGTTAAAAGTCTTAGAAGACAAGCAATTGAAAAATTATGCTAAAAGATTAGATGAGGTTTTAAATAGTTGTAAATATCAAACTATAGTTCATGGAGATGCAAAGTTAGCTAACTTTTGTTTTAGTAGGGATGATAAACTTTGTGCTGCTGTTGATTTTCAATATATTGGACATGGTTGTGGTATGAAAGATGTAATTTATTTTATTAGTAGTGCTATTGAGCCTGAGAGTTGTGAACAAAGTGAAGAGTGGTGGAGTGGTAACTTAAAATAAGACACTTTTTTTATAATTCTATGCAGCTATTTCATTTTGTAACATCAAATTGATTTCTTCAAATCTAACAGGTGATAAATTTCCAAGATAACTATGTGATCTTGTTCTATTATAATAAAACTCAATATACTCAAAAATCTCTTGTTTTGCTTGTTTTTTAGTATAGAAATATTTCTGATAAATTAACTCATTTTTTAATGATTTAAAAAAACTCTCTGCTACTGCATTATCCCAACAATTTCCTTTCCTACTCATACTTTGAATTATTCCATATTTTTGCAATAAATCTTTATGACTATAAGAAGCATATTGACTTCCTCGATCTGTATGCCAAATAAGTCCTTTAGGTGGATTTCTATGTTTAATTGCCATATCTAAAGCATCATTTACAAGTGATACTTTCATACTATCATCAATAGACCATCCAACAACTTTTCTTGAATATAAATCAATTACAGTTGCAAGATACAACCATCCCTCTCCAGTAGGAATATAAGTAATATCACCAACATATTTCTCATTAGGATTTGAAGCATAAAAATCTCTATTTAAAATATTTGGTGCTATTGGTAGATTATGATTTGAATCTGTAGTATTTTTATATCTTCTTTTAATATTCACTTTTAGATTCAAATCTTTCATAATAGTAGAAATACGTCTTCTTGATACAATAAGCCCATAGAGTTCTTTTAGTTTATCTTGAATTCTTCTACTGCCATAATTATTTCTACCAAAAACAAATATAGATTTTACAAGTTCATTAAGTTGAATATCTACTTTTTTTACAATACAACCAGCTTTTACCCAATGATAATATGAAGCTCTATTTACTTTTAGAATTTTACACATTTTATTGATATTGAAACTCTTTGTATGTTTTTGTATCCAGGCATACTTTATAGAGTTTCTTTTGCGAAGTATGCTGTTGCTTTTTTTAATATATCCCTTTCTTGCTTTAAAATCTTATTCTCTTTACGTAAGCGTTTAAGCTCTTCAGCTTCACTCTCTTTGAGTGTACTTTTTATTTCAATATTCCTCATTGGAATATTATGTTCTTTTTTATATGCAGTAACCCATGCATATAATGTTTTTGGATTTAAATCTAAATCTTTTGCTATATCTTTTACATTTTCATTATTGTTAATAATTAATTGTACTGTTGAGTCTTTAAACTCTTGACTATATTTTCTCATGGTAACCCTTATTCATTTTTTATTTTAACGCAGAATCTCTAAAATTCTTTGTCTGAATTTATGTTACCACTCCATGGCTTTTAAATGTTTATTTTATAGAATTAAAAAAGGCAATTAAAATCTATCAACCTTCTTTAAATTTTGAAGATATAGAAGAAGAATATAGATTTATGTATGATTTTGCATGGGCTGATTTTCAAAGGTTTATAAAAGGTTGGAGCCCAAATCATTTTAAAATAAATGATTACAGTGATATGATTACTAAAAGAGCTTTAAATCATTTTTCTAATGAGGATATTTATTAGATTTAAGAAGAACAAAGTTCTCTAATTCTTTGATAAAAGATACAGGATTTGAAGAGTGTGATTTAGAACTAACATCTTTTATAAAAAACAATTTAAAAAAAGCTAACTTTGAAACATCAAAAAACTGTTTTATTTTTTATAAATTACTTGATAGTTTTTGTAGTAATTAATTGTTTCTATAAGTAGTAATGCAATTAAACCCATGATCCAGTATAAAAGCCATTGAGATATCATTCCTATGAAGCCATCTTCAGCTATATAATCAATTACTTGAAATAACAGAAAAAACACAATTGTAGTTTTTAGAGATAGGTTATTTTGAGTAAATCTCATAATCGGATGACCTTTTAATTTAAATTTAAAAAATCCATAAGCAATTGAGACAAATAATAATCCAATAATCAATAAGTACTCATCTATTATCATTTGTATTGTTTTGTCTTGTCCAAAAACGTATAAATAAACAGCTATAATAGCTATAAGTGATAATATAAACAGATTTCTTGTACTCATATATTTTATTTCCTATTTTATAAATATTTAACTTACTAAAGATAAAATACACTCTATCAAAATAAAGAATATAAATGAATAAAACAAACCCCTCTTTACTTAAAAAAGTGTTAGTCATAGGATATGTTTGGCCTGAACCAAATTCATCAGCTGCTGGAAGTCATATGATGTCACTTTTAAGGTTTTTTAAAAAAAATGACTTTATGGTTGAGTTTGCAACTCCTTGTGCTATTTCAGAACATATGATAGATTTAGGTGCTGAGGGAATAAACTCAAGAGCTATTGAGTTAAATTCAAGTTCATTTGATGAATATATAAGTGAATATAATCCTGATATTGTACTTTTTGACAGATTTATGATGGAAGAGCAATTTGGTTGGAGAGTTGATAAAAATTGTCCTAATGCATTGAAAATACTTGATACTGAAGATTTACAGTTTTTAAGAAATGCAAGGCATGAGGCTTTGAAACAAAATAGAGAATTAACTCAAAAAGATTTAAATAGTGATTTATCAAAAAGAGAGATAGCTTCTATTTTAAGATGTGATATCTCTTTAATAATATCAACATATGAGATAGAATTACTTACAAAAATTTTTAAAATTGATTCAAAAATACTTTATTATTTACCTTTTATGATAGATTTAAAAACAGTTCCAAAAAACAGTTTATCTTTTGAAGAACGTGAACATTTTATGACTATTGGAAACTTTAGACATGCACCAAATTGGGATGTAGTTTTATATCTACAAAAAATTTGGCCACTAATAAGAAAAGAATTACCAAAGGCTGAACTTCATATATATGGTTCATATCCACCACCAAAAGCAACAGCACTTAATAATCCTAAAACTGGATTTTTAATTAAAGGGTGGGCTAATGATGCAAAAGAAGTTATAGAAAAATCAAAAGTATGTTTAGCACCAATAAGATTTGGAGCAGGAATAAAAGGAAAACTTTTAGATTCAATGATTATGAGAACACCTAGTGTTACTACAAGTATAGGTGCAGAAGGAATGAGTGAAGATAAAGTTTGGAATGGTTTTATAAGTGATGATATAAATGATTTTGTAAAAAATGCAGTTAGTTTATATTCTGATAAACAAGTTTGGGAAGAGGCTTCTTTCAAATCTTTAAAACTATTAGAGAAATATGATAAAGAATCTTTAGAAAAAGAACTTTTAACACATATACAAAATATAAATAAAAATTTGTCACAACATAGATTAGATAACTTTTTAGGAGAAATGCTAAAACATCATACTCTAAGTAGTACAAAATATATGTCACAATGGATTGAAGAAAAAAATAAGAATAAATCATAAAAATTTAAACAAATAATTTTTAACCATCTTCTAAAATGTGATGTGATATTATTCAGCGCAATTATGGGCTAATTGCAAAATTTTTATTTACATTTAGGAGACTTATGAGATTTTTATTCCTTTTTATTCCTTTTTTTATTTATGCTGCTAACTTAGAATACACTTTATTTAAAAAAGAGGGTGAGATTAAAGGAAATACACTACTTGTTATTGGTGGTATTCATGGAAATGAGCCAGGTGGATACTTCGCAGGTGCTTTTTTAGAGAAATATTACAATATAAAAAAAGGTTCATTATGGCTTACTCCAAACTTGAACTTTGATAGTATCATTATGAATGAAAGAGGAATTTATGGTGATATGAATAGAAAATTTAGTTCTATAAAAGAGCATGATGAAGATTATGAAATTGTAACTAAAATAAAAAAAGTTATATTAGATGAAAAAGTAGACTTAATTTTAAATTTACATGATGGATATGGTTTTTATAGACATAAATATGAAAATGCAATTTTTAATCCAAATGCTTGGGGACAAGCAACAATTATAGACCAAGAAAAAATTCATGGTTTAGAAAAGTTTGGGGATTTAGATAAAATTGCTAATCAAGTCCAAAATGCAATGAATACTGATGAACTATTTAAAGAACATCATTTATTTGGTGTAAAAAACACTGAAACAAAATTTAAAGATGAACAACAACAATTATCACTTACTTTTTTTGCTGTAACTCACAATAAACCAGCTTTTGCAATAGAAACAAGTAAAAATATTACTGATTTAACACAAAAAGTAATTTATCAGTTAAAGTCAATTGAAGAGTTTATGAATATTATGGATATAGAGTTTGAAAGAAAATTTGATATCTCTAATTATGATGATGTAAAAGCTAAAATATATGATTTTGAAACTGTAACTATTAATGATAATATAAAAATACCACTTACAGATATCTCTAAAACATTAAGATTTGTTCCTATGAAAAAAGAGGGAAATAAAATAGAATTCTCTCATGTTTTAGGGGCTTATAAAATATATGGAGGAGTATATAGGTTTTATATAGGGAATAAACATATATGTAGTATCCATCCTCAATATTTTGAAATAAAAGAAGCAACTAAACCTATAAAAATAGAAGTTGATGGGAATATTCAAGATGTAAAATTAGGAACAATTTTAGATATTAAAAATAGTTTTGAAATACTTAAAAATGGATATAGAGTAAATATCATTGGATATAGTAAATCTGGAATAGATAGTGAAGATGGTATTTTAATCAATAAAGATGATATTTTAAATAGATACTCAATAGATAAAGAGAACAAAAAATATAGAGCAGAGTTTTATAAAGATGGTAAGTTTTATGGGATGATTGTTTTAAATTTTGAGGAAAAATAGTATGAAAAAAGAAAAAATATATCTTATTCCGGGTCTAATGACTGATGAAAGACTTTGGAGTAGAATTAAACCACTTTTAGAAGATAAATATGAATTAGTTCATTTTCCTATTCCAAATAGTGAAGATTTTGATGAAATAAATGAACATATTTTAAATGAAATAAATGAAGAAAAAATCAATATTTTAGGGTTTTCTTTAGGTGGATATATCGCTTCTTACTTCACTTTAAAAAATCAACATAGAGTAAATAGACTTTTTGTAGTAGCAGTTACTCCAAGTGCAACTAGCCCAAAAGAAGAGATAAAAAGAAAAGAAAAAGTAGAAGCTATGAAAAAAGAAGGCTTTATACCTTTAGGTTTTGAAAAAGCTAAATCTTTGGTAGAAGAAAAAAATCAAAGTGATTTAGAATTAATTAGTATTATAGAAAATATGTACAATGATTTAGGAAGAGATACGTTTATTACTCAAATGAATAGCACTTTTAATAGATTAGATTTATTTGAAGATTTAAATCAATTAAAACTACCAGTGTGGTTTTTTGTTAGTTTAAAAGATAGACTACTAAATAAAGAATCTTTATCTAGACTTTTAGAAGAAAATATAAATTTAAATGTAATAACAAGAGAAGGCTCTAGTCATAATATACCATTAGAAGACCCTGATACATTAGCTAAATTAATTTACAAATGGATGGAAACTAAATAGTTATATTTAAGCTATATTTCTTAGTTAGACTTCTATTAAATTTTTTAGTGGAAGTTAGAATATGTTAAAAATATGTTTGTTATTTTTATGTTTAGTTAGTGTTTCATTAGGGCATGGAATGTCCGAAGCAGAAAAGCAAATAATTGTTGAAGGTGGAAATCTTCATTATATTTATGTTGGTGCTGTTCATATGCTTTGGGGATATGATCATCTATTATTTGTTTTAGGAATAATATTCTTTTTACAATCTTTTAAAAATATTGTTAAATATATCACTACTTTTACTATTGGTCACTCTATAACTTTAATTTATGCTACTTTTAATTCAATAGAAATTAACTATTATTTAATTGATGCAATTATTGCATTAAGTGTTTGTTTAATAGGTATTATTAATTTAGGAACATTTAGAAAATTTATCAATTTTACTACATCAAGGATGCTAGGACTTATTTTTATTTTAGGTTTAATTCATGGCTTAGGTTTATCTACGAGACTTCAACAACTTCCTTTAGATCCAAATCAGTTATTCTTAAATATTATATCTTTTAATGTAGGAATAGAGCTAGGACAAATAATTGCACTTGCTGTGATGTTAGTATTTATTAATATTATTAGAAAAAGTAAAAATTTTAATTTATTTTCTTTAGTAGTTAACTCTTTTATTGTTATTGCTGGAGTTTATTTTTTTATTGTGCAATTATCAGAATATAAATTTAGTATATCTCAAAATAATAATTTCAAAGATGAAATAATAATTGTTATAAAAGCCAAGGGAGAAAAAGAGTATAAAGTTTGGCAAATACCAGATGAAAACTTGATTTATTCTTGGGAAACATCTCCTAAAACAAATCTATTTTTTGATTTTCATGGAGAACCAGCATCTTCGATAAATGGTTACTTTGAAAGCTTCAAAGAGACTACTTCTTCTAAAGATTCAGGTTCTAGAGTATCAACTTTTATTGGTACACATGGTTGGTATTGGAAAAACAATTCAAACAACGATGTAGTATTAACTCTAAAATTAGATGGAGAATATAGAAGAATGGATAAAAAATAATATTTTGAAGTTTCTCCAAAATGTTGTGTTCATGCTACGTTTTGAAGATATAATCCCAAAAAAATGATAGGATTATATCTGTGTTATTTAACAAAAACTTCAAAAAAGATAGATTTATTACAAGTGACAATATTCAAATTAATTATGTAAGTGGAGGTAGAGGTGAACCTTTACTTTTACTACATGGTTATCCTCAAACACATGTTATGTGGGCATCTGTTGCAAATGAATTATCAAATGATTATTTTGTAATATGCCCAGATTTAAGAGGCTATGGAGATAGTTCGAAACCAAAAGGTTTAGAAAACCATGAAAACTATTCTAAAAAAGTTATGGCAAATGATATGATTGAACTTATGGAAGAGTTGGGATATGAGGAGTTCTATTTAGCAGGGCATGATAGAGGTGCTAGAGTGACGCATAGAATTTGTTTAGATTATCCCCATATGATAAAAAAAGTTAGTGTTCTTGATATTGCACCAACTTTCCATATGTTTTTAAATAGTGATATGAATTTTTCAACGGGATATTATCATTGGTTCTTTTTAATTCAAGAGTACCCATTACCTGAAACTTTAATAGGTAATAATGCAGAGTATTATTTAAAAGAGAAATTAAAAAGATGGAGTGCACCAGGTGCAACATTTAATGAAGATGCAGTAAAACAGTATGTGAGATGCTTTGATAAAGATATGATTCATTCAACTTGTGAAGACTATAGAGCTTCAGCAACTGTTGATATGAATGATGATGCTTTTTCTCGTGATAAAAAGATCAGTATGCCTCTTTTAGTTTTATGGGGTGAAAAAGGCTTTATAAATAAAAATTATAATGTAATAGATGTTTGGAAAGATTATGCAAAAGATGTAAGTGGAAAAGCTTTAGAGTGTGGTCATTTCTTAGCAGAAGAAGCACCTTTTGATGTAATTGATGAATTTAGAAAATTTTTTAGATAGGAAAATACTTTGGGTAAAAAATCAAGACAAAATAGTAATAATGAAAAAATCAAAAAAGAGTTTGCAAAGGTAATAAAAAATGCTCAAATCACTGCTTTTTTATTCTTTTTACTTTTAACTCCAACAATTGTTTTAACAATAAAAGAGCAAAGTGAATTATTTGGCGTGACAAAAGATATCTGGTTTAATGCTTCAATTGCAGGATTTATAATCTATATTGGTTACATGTTTTTTTTATGGAAATGTCCTAATTGTGGAAAATATCCAGGACGAGGATGGTTTCGAAAAGAGTGCGATAACTGTGGTTGTGAATTAAGCTAAGTAAGGCTATTTAAGCCTTACTGTAAATTTTTTGGTGTACATTTTTTACTAATAATACATACTGGACAAAAGTCTGCAAGTCCAGCAATCAAAGGTATTACTCCTAAGTAAAACCATGGATTATCTAAGAAAAATCCAATGGCAATTAATACTAATCCAATAACAATTCTAAATGGTCTACAAAAAGCTCTAAATTTATCAAATTTATTCATCTTTTAATCCTTAATAATTGACTAATTCTCGTAATTTAAATTATCATATAATTTTACTTAATAAATGTTTAATAAGAAATACTTATGTTTCTTAACTAAACAGTGAATTAACATTTAAAAGATATAATTAAATAAAAGATACTGAGGAATACTATGAAATTTATAATCACATTTTTATTACTTATTCAAATCCCACTATATGCAAAATATCAAGGGAAAGAGTTAGTGTCAAATTTAGGTGTTGTTTGGGGTATGGATTTTATAAATGAAAATAAAATGATACTTACAATAAAAGATGGAAGAATTTTACTTTATGATTTAAAGAAAAAAGACACAAAAATATTAAAGCAGTTTGAGGTTTATAATAAAGGTCAAGCTGGTTTACTTGATGTAAAGATTTCACCTAATTTCAAAGATGATAAAACTATTTATTTTACGTATGTGAAAAATATTGACTCTAAAGGTGCTACAACTTTGGCAAAGGCAATATTTGAAAAAGACAGCTTAGTAAATTTTCAAGATATTTTAGTAACTAAGTCGTTAACATCAAAAAATGTCCATTTTGGAAGTAGAATTACATTTGATGAGAAGGGAAATCTTTATTTTGGAGTGGGGGATAGAGGTGTTAGGGCAAATGCACAGAATTTAAAGAATCATGCAGGAACTATAATGAGACTTAATCTTGATGGAACAATTCCTAAAAATAATCCTTTTGTAGATGATAAAAATATTTTAGATGAAATATACAGTTTTGGTCATAGAAACCCTCAAGGGCTTTTTTATGACAAAGTTAATAAAAAACTTTGGGAAATTGAACATGGACCTAGGGGTGGAGATGAAATTAATTTAGTACAAAAAGCACAAAACTATGGTTGGCCTGAAGTTTCTTGGGGAAAAGAGTACTGGAATATTTCTTCTGTTGGTGTAAAGCATAAAGAGGGAATGAAAGATGCAAAAAAATATTATGTTCCTTCAATTGCACCAAGTTCATTAGTATATTATGATGGGGATATTTATGAAGATTTAAAGGGCAAATTATTAGCTGGTGCTTTAAAGTCAACACATATTAATATTTTAACTTTAGATAAAAATTTTAATATTATAAAAGAGGATAGAATTTTAGATAAATTAGGAGAGAGAATACGACATATAGCAATTTCTCCAAAGGGATTAATATATTTTAGTACTGATAGTGGTAAGGTTTATTTACTTAAATAAGTTTTTGATTTTTACAAAAAAGCTAGAGTTTTTCTTCTCTTCTAGCTTTTTTTCTATCTCTTTAGCTAAGTTTTTTAAGTTTTTTGGCTCATAAAGATAATTTTTCATTGCTTTTCCAAATAGTTTTGAAGCTCTTTAATAGCTGTTTCATTTTTAATTCTAAATTTGATTTCAATTCTTCTTGAAGCATTTTTATCTTCTATTCCATTTTGTAAAATCATATCAGAATAAGACCTACCACTTGCACTAACATATTTTGTAAGTAACTCATTGTCTACGATATTTGACTCATACAAAAATTTCATAACCTCTAAAGCTCTTTGTTGAGAAAGCTCTAAGTTTGCAAGATAAGTTCCATCACTATTAGTATGACCTTCTATTGTAATACTATCAATATACTTTTTTATATCTTCATTATCAAAAAGTGCAGACATATAGTTTTTTAAAATATTTTTTAATTCTTGTTTTGAATCCTCTTTTAGTTTGTATTCACCTTGTCCAAATAAAATATTAGAAGAGAATTTTATCGCACCACTTTTAGCATCAATATCTATTGAATTACCAAGTTTCTCTTTTAATTTTGAAATAACAGTTAATTTAATACCTGTAAGATGCTTGATTTTT
The DNA here is from genome assembly GCF_004214795.1 of Malaciobacter pacificus. Classification (NCBI taxonomy): domain Bacteria; kingdom Pseudomonadati; phylum Campylobacterota; class Epsilonproteobacteria; order Campylobacterales; family Arcobacteraceae; genus Malaciobacter; species Malaciobacter pacificus. Next base: position 1,622,553 of record NZ_CP035928.1, on the reverse strand, counting down.
GTTTTTGTTATATCAAAATCTTCTACAAGTTTTTGATGGATTTTTAATTGTTCTAAGAGTTTATCTTGAAGTAGAGATAACTCATCATCTTTTAGTTTTATAAAATTGTTTTTTTCATCAAGTTTTACTATAAGTTCATCTTTTTGTGAAGTTTCATTTTTTAGTTTTAATTCATAATCTAAAAGTAAAGCTTTTAATTTTTCTACTTCTTCATTTGTTAAACTTACTTGTTTTAGTGCTTCATCAAGTGAAACTTTTAAATTACCTTCACTTGTTTTTATTTGTTCATATAATTTTTGAGACCTAGCTAAATCAAATGCAAGTCTAGTATTCTCTTCTAGTGTTGAGTTGAGTTTTTTATTTATTTCTTCTAATTGAGTTTTTCTATTTTTTAACTCCTCTTCACTCATATTTAAAGCAATTTTCTCTTTTTCTAAATCTGTTTTAATAGCTTGTAAATCAGTTTGAGTAAAGAGATATTTTATAATAATAGCTCCAATTACAAGTATAAAAACAAATAGTAATCCAGCCATTAAATCTGCATAAGATATCCAGAAGTTTTCGTTGTTTTCTTTGTTATTATTGTACATGGCTATTTTGAGATCTCTTTAAACTCTTTTAAATCTTCAATGATTTTAACTGTTTGATTATCTATAGCTTCTAGTGAGTTTTTTAGTTTTTCACTAAATTTTGAATCATAATCATCTAAATCTTGAGTAAATTTCCATCTAATTTTATCTGTTTCATTTTTCATAGTGTTAATATTTTTAATAACACTTGAATAGATTTCTTGAACATTAGTTGAATTTAAGTTACTTAAAGTAGAGTTTAGACTTTCAATATTTTCACTTAATATTTTTGTACTATTTTCATAATCATCTTTTTGTTCTGTGAACTTAGACATATTATTTTCAATATTTAAAGTCATAAGTTTTATTTGGTCAAAAAGTTTTTCAAAGTTTTCAATATTTATTTTTATATTATGAACTAATAACTCTTCTTCTTTTATAATTGACTCAACAATTTGTGCTCTTTTTTCTAAAGAAGTATTTATTGTATTTAATAAGTTTGTTGATGTTATTTGTTCAAATAATTGACTCATTTTTTCAAAGTTTTTCATGCTACTTTGTAAGTGAATAGATTCAATATCAAGTTTTGTCCAAAAGAAAGATTTTGTATTCTCTTTGATAATAAAAGTATCATGTTCGAATCTACTCATTCCAATCTTTTCAAAAAATATCCACCAAAGTGAAAGAAAAATACCATAAATAGATACATAAAAAGCAGTACCAACACCACCTAAAAGTACGGTAATCTCTTTTTCTAGTGCACTTGATGTACCAGAGCTGAAATCAGGCATACTAAATGCAATTGATATAAAAGTACCTAAAATTCCAAGAGTAGGGAAAACACCTGAGGCGATTGATGAAAAGTTTGTATTTCTAATATTACTTGTGAACTCTTTTAAAAAATCATCAACACTACCATTTGCTTTAGTTGTATCACCAATTGTAAGAAGATTGTCATTTATATAGTTTTTTAAATGTTCAACTAAAAGTTTATATTGTGCTTTAAATTTACAAGATACATAATATGCATTATGTCTTACAAAAAATAGGTATATAAAATAAATAAAACCAATTAAAACAACACTATGTAGTTCAACTTTTAGAGGAAAATAACCAAAATATCCAAGTATTACTAAGGCAAAAATTATTGTAGGAACAGTTAGAAGATTGAATATTCTTGCTGTTGCCTTACAATGAGTGTAAAAATTTTTATTTAAAAATATAAAGTCTTCTCTTGTAACCATGTTTTATTCCTTATGAAAAATAATATCTAAAATTTATTAACCATTGTATAACAAAATTTAGTAAGTATAGTTTATTTTTTTTACAATATTTATCTCTTGATGATTTATATCTGATTGATAAACCAATACTTCAACTCCTTGATTAGTTACTTCTTTAAATATCTCATCATATTTCTTATCAATCTCTCTTGCAATTCTAAAAGGTAATTTGTCAGTTCTTTGAATAACATATAACATAACTGCTCTATGACCTTCAGTAACCATATCTCTAAGCTCTTCAAGGTGCTTTTGACCTCTTGTAGTTTTTGCATCAGGGAAAGCTAGAGTATCCCCAAGGTTTAAACTAACACTTTTGATTTCTACAAAACATTCTTTATCAGAATTTTCATTCCATAATAATATATCGATTCTAGAGTTTTGATTTCCATATTTTTGCTCAGGTTTTAGATTATCATAATCTTGAAGTTCTTTTATAACTCCATTTTGTATAGCCTCAATTGCAATTTTATTTGCAACTCCTGTATTTGTACAGATTAACTCATTTCCCATTTTTGTAAGTTCTAAAGTATATTTTAGTTTTCTTTTTGGGTTATCATGGTGTGATACCCATACATCACAAGCTTCTTCAATACAAGAAGTCATAGCTCCACTATTTGGAACATGAGCAGTAATTTCAGTGCCATCATCAAGTGTAATATCAGCTAAAAATCTTTTATATCTTTTTATTAGTTTTCCATGGATTAAATTATCAAATTGCATAATACTTCCTAAATATGTTTATATCTGAGTTGGAGTGTATAATATAATGGCTTAAGAATAAGACTAAAACAAACCTTTTTTTGTTCAATATGTGTTCAAAAAAACTCAATAAATTTGTTTTATAGACAACTTGCAAATTTTTTAAAATCAGACATTAAAATGTCCACTTAAACTATTAAAATCTCATTATAAGTTAATTAAAGGATTTATGATGAGTAGAAGATCTAAAAATATTTCAAGTTTTGATATTGAGAATTTAGTTGAAAAAGAGTTAGTTGATAAGTTTTCACTTTGGATGTTAAGAGTTCTTTTTAAATTAAATACTATAAATGAATTCATCGACAAAGATGGAGATATAAGAGAAGAAAATTTAGCCTATTTTTTAGGATTAGAGTCTTTTTTAAATGAAGAAAATACTAGAGAAAATGTCATATCTTTTTTAAAAAACAAACTAATAAAATTAGAGAATAGAGTTAGATTTTCAAATATAAAAACTTTAAAAACAAATCTTAAAAATATTTCAAATATTGCTCAACTAAACAACAATGAAACTAATATCTTAGAGTTTGCTATTTTATTAAATCAATATGATATTTTAAAAGAATGTATGGGATTTTTAGGTAGAAATCTAAATTCAGGACAAACTAAAAGAGCTTTAGCAGTTATTTTAAATATTCCTATAAATGAAATAAATAAAATTTTCTCTTCAAAATCAAGATTAGTTAAATCATCACTTTTAACACTTGACACAAAATATAGTGGTTGTTTAGAAGATAATTTAGAATTTATTACAGATTTATTTGCTCAAAATATGTTGTCTTGTAATCAAGATATGGAATCTATTTTAAAAGAGGTAATTTATAGATGCAATGAAACAGATCTTTGTTTAAATGATTTTGAACATATAAACAATGATTTAAATATTTTAGTACCTTATTTAAATAATGCTTTAATATCAGGTGATAAAGGAGTAAATGTTCTTCTTTATGGAATCCCAGGAACTGGTAAAACTGAATTAGCAAAAGCTATTTCAAATGAGTTAAAATCGGCCTTATATGAAATCTCATATTGTGATGAAGATGATGAACCAATTGAAGGAACAAAAAGACTTAGAGCATTTAAATTTGCACAATCACTTTTATCAAATAAAAATGCACTAATTATGTTTGATGAAGTTGAAGATATATTTAATTCAGGTGATATTTTTGATAGTAGACAAAAAAATAAAGCCTGGATAAATAGAACTTTAGAAAACAATGACATTCCTACTATTTGGATTACAAATGATGCAAATAGTATTGATGATGCCATTATTAGAAGATTTGATTTAAGCTTAGAAGTTCCAATTCCACTTAAGTCAAAAAGAAAAGAGATTATAAATAAATATAGCCAAAACTTAATAAGTGAAGATACAATTACCTCTTTATCAAAAAATGAAAAAATAGCTCCTGCATTAGTTAGTAGAGCAGCAAAAGTAATATCAAATATAAATACAAAAGATAAAGACAAAGCCTTTGAAATGATTATACAAAATACCCTAAAAGCACAAGGACATGATTATAAAAAAGAGGATAGTTTAATTAAATTACCTAAAACTTATGATCCTTCATATATAAATTGTAATATTGATTTAAATAGTTTAGCATCAGGAATAAAAGAAAACCAAAATGCAAGAATATGTTTGTATGGGCCAGCAGGAACTGGAAAAAGTGCTTATGGTAAATATATTGCAGATTTTTTGGATAAACCACTTATTTTAAAAAAAGGAAGTGATTTAATGTCTATGTGGGTTGGTGGAACTGAAAAAAATATCGCAAATGCATTTAAAGAAGCAAAAGAAGAGGATGGAATTCTTGTATTTGATGAAGTTGATAGTTTTTTAAGTAGCAGAGAAAATGCTTCAAAATCTTGGGAAGTTACACAAGTAAATGAAATGCTTATTCAAATGGAAAACTTTGATGGTATTTTTATTGCAACTACTAATCTTATGAATAATCTAGATAAAGCAAGTTTAAGAAGATTTGATTTAAAACTTGAATTTGATTATTTAAAATCACAACAAGCTTGGGAACTGTTTGAGAGTGAATGCAAAAATTTAAATATTAAAGATTATGAAAAATCTAAAAACCAAATAAAAAGTTTAAGTTGCTTAACACCAGGTGATTTTGCAGCAGTAGTTAGACAAAATAGATTTATGCCTATAAAAAACTCAAATGATTTTTATAATAGATTAAAAGAAGAAGTAGAAGTTAAACAAGTAAATAATGAAAAAACAATGGGGTTTATTTAAGTAGACAACTTTTTGTCTACTTAGATGATTATAATAACTACATAAAAGCAGTAAACAATGTATCGACTGCTTTAAAAAACAAAGGATAATAAAATGCTAAAAGAAATACTAAACCAAAAAATCAAAGATGCTTCAATTGAAGATTTAAAACAAAAGTTAGATTATCAATCAACAAAAAAATTAGAAAAATCACTTAATAAATTTCTAAAAACAGAAACTATTTATGGGTGGCTAAATAGTGGATTTTATGACTTAGTTAATAATGCCGAAGAGTTTTTGATTAAACTTTGTAAAGCGCTTGAAATTGATGATACACAAATTCAAAAAGAGCTTGATAACTACGCAAATCTAAAAATTGAAATAGAAAAATTTAAAGATGCTTATATTTTTGTAAATACAAATTTTAAAAGAAAAAGTGAACCTATATTTGCATTGGCTTTTTTAGAATCAAAAAGAAGAATATCGTTATATAAAGATGAGAAATATTTATTTAAAAGTAGAAATGAAATATTAAATATTATTTCAAATGAAATTATTAAAGACTATGTATTTAATAATGGTAAGTTGTTTATATGGGGAGATATAGTTAATTATGAATTATATTTATTTGGTAATTTGTATACGTTTACAAAAGATGGAAAACTAATAAATGAAAAAATATAAAAAATATAAAAAATATATTTAGACAAATAAGTGTCTTATTTTTTATTTATAATTAGTAATAATTAATTAGGAGAATTATATGGCTCAAATATTATATACAATTGATGAATATGTGGTAAAAGAAAGAAAAAGAGAAACTTATTGGCTAGTGTTTAATACAGTTTACAATGATGTACATGCTTTTGGTAAGAAAGTTACAGGTGAAGATGTTTTTACTAAATATCTAAATAAAGATTTTACTAACTATACAAAAAGAGAAGAATTTTTAAAATACATGAATGAAAATTTTCCAAGTGTAAAATTAATAGAAGTCTTTGATTTAGTGAGTTCAGAATATGAACAATACCCCTATTTAGGAAGTATTGCTATTGAATGTGAAAAAGATGATGAAGTATTTAATGCATTATCAAAAAAGTATGGAAATCCATATGAAGATGGAGTTGATAATAATGCAGTATTTTGGGTTTTAGATTATGATAATGCTAAAAGATTTTATGAAGAAAAAATATTTTATTTAGATTGAGTTATTTCTGAGACTTTGTTTGAATATAATTTTAAAAAGGATTGATATTGGATTTTAATTTGAGCCGCTTGCAAATTCCACCATCATAAACTAGTGAATTTGTAAACCTACTAAGCTTATCAAGCAGATCTTTTAAACTTTTAATCATTTTACCGCTTTATGGGTCAATTTTAGATAAAAAACTATTATTGGGTGCGTGCTTGATGGTTGAGTTTTAAAAATGGCTAATTTTTAGTGTTTTTAGCTAAAAGTTATGTTACCAGTTTCAAACTCTGATGAATACAAACTGATAAAATACCAAATGCTAAAACAGAAGCTACTTTTGTAGCTCCTTTATAATAAATATTACTGCATCCAAAGTCTTCTTTGAGGTATTTATTGACTCTCTCAACCATACTTCTTTGGTTATAGTGATGGGTATCTAAACTTTGAGTAAGGTTTAGAATTTTAAATTTCTTTTTTTCATCTTTTATAAGTTGAATTTTTCCTTTTAACTCTTTGGAGTTCTTCGGATTGATATCAATAAGCGGTCTATGATTTAGTTTTTTGGAAAAATCTCTGATAATATTGCTGTCGTATCCTGCATCTTGTAAGTCATAAAGATATGATACTTTTTTGCTTGTCTCGTTTATAAGAGGAAGTGCTACTGAGCTATCATGAACATTTGCCCCTGAATAAATAGCAGTAATAGGGATATCTCCATCTACTACACTGATATGGAGTTTCCCTCCTATCCATGTTTCAAAGTTGCCTTTGGAATTCTGTTTTCTTCCAACTCCACACTGCGTTGATACCAAAGATAGCATCTGCTTTGTGGTTTTCATATCTTCTTGTTGCTGCAAGATACTGGGTGTTTTAGGCTCTCTTGTTTCACCTTTTTTAGGTCGTCCTCTTCTTTTTGGTTTAAACTTTTCTTTTTCACTTTTACAGGTTTTTCTCTCAGTGGTATTTTTGTTGCATCACTTGCATTATAAAAAAAGAGTGTATCCCTTAGATACTCCTTCACAAACTGCTCATGCGTCTTTTGTGCAATTTTAAGCTCACTGAGCTCCTTAAAGACTCTACTAAATTTAGACTCACTTGGAATATCGTTTTTATATCTCCACCCACACAAGATCCTCAGCGTTCTATCACTATGAAGTCTATCGATAAGGTCTCTGGTTGTTTGGATATTGTAAACACTCTTTGCAATAAATGCTCGTGCAATCTCTTCTCTATGCTTTGGAGTGTTTGTAATAGATACGACAGTGATATTTTTTTCAATCGCAGCAAAGTCTAATATCTTAATAAGCTTTTGCTCTTTATTTGACAACTCTTCTAATTGAAGCTCTCTTTTCAAAGAAGGAAAAAGTGAATTTTCAAGATTTAAAACCTTAGTCCACATTTTAGATAGACTTGAAGATATTTTTGGTAGAATAATTTCCATAAGTTGAATCGCTCTTCTGTTAAATTTTTGTAGTAAAAAATTATAACTTATCTGAAGTTTGATTCAACTTTTTAAAATTTAAATCAGCTTAAATTACGGGTTGTTTTTTATAATCTGCAAGTGGCTCAATTTAAATAATTTAAAAAATAAAACTTTAGTTGAAATAGCAATGGAAAGAATAGATAGTTATGCTAAGTATTCTGAATGTGTAAAATTAGATTGGTTAATTTATAAAAATGACAATAACAAATATTGTTTAAAGAGTGCAAGAAAAACATCAACAAATACTTTTAATTTTTCTCTTTCTGAAGAATTAGAATCAGTATATTGTTTATGTTTAAATGATATGAAATTACATATTTTTAAGGTTTCAGGTATTCATGCTAATATAAATAAAATTACATTTAATGAAAATTTAGAATTAAATAATGAAGGATTAGAATTAAATCCTATTGATATTATAACAATTGATAAATTAGACTATTGGACAAATTATCAGGATGAGCAATCAAGAATTGAATCTTTAGCTACAAAAAAAAGATTAGAAGGTAATGACGGAAAATTTGAAACAAAAGAAAAGTTTATTAACTGGTATAATAAAGAAAAAAGAATATGTTGTTATTGTGGTGTCGAAGAAAAAGATTTAAAAGAATATTTTAATAAAGATAATGAACAGTATAAAGATGCAAGACAACGAGGTCAGGTATTAGAAATTGAGAGAATTGTTACTGCCCCAAAAGAAAAGAATGTATATTCTCCTGAAAATTGCTCTTTATCTTGTTATATTTGCAACAATGCAAAAAGTGATTTTATTTCTCCTAAAGATTTTAAGCCAATTGCCTATGGAATAAATAAATTTTGGAAGAATTACTTAAATAAAGATGTAAATTTTCCTGAAAAATCAAAAATATGGGAAATGAAATAAATTGTAAATTTAGAATATTTACTAGAAAATTTCATTCGTAATACAATGAATAGCACCACCAACTTCAATTATTTCATTTAATTCTATTGTTTCAATAATATAATCAGAATAGATATTTTGAAGTTGATTTATGGCTAACTTATCCTCACTAATTCCATAAATTGGAAGGATAATCAAGTTATCAATTTTTAAAAAGTTTAAATATGCTCCCCAGTTTCTGTTTTCATTAAAAAAATTATCACTGTATTTCATAGATAAGATTCTCAAATTTGAATTATTAAGAGCTTTTTTTAGCATTGTATTAAAAGTAGTTGACTCAATAGAAAAGTCATTTATTAAAACACTGTTTTCATCTATAAATCTAACCATACTATCGCTATGACCTAAATAATCATATGGCTGCTTAGGTATTATAATTAATTCATCTAACATACAAATTGATTTTATTTCATTTATTATTTCGTCTTTTGATTTTTTAGGATTTTCTTTAAAAATTTTATCAGTCATAATAGCTTTATTTCTATATCTTACAAAATTTCCACCATCTAAAACTAAATTTAAGTGATTCTTTTTATAATGTATTTTAGTAATAGTTTTTTTATAAAATTGATCTTGAAGATAATCAGGATTATAAATATATGATACTAACTGCCCATTATCTAAACAAAAAGGCATAAAATCCCTTACCCATATATCATTAGTATTTTCTAATACCTTATACTTAATATTATACTTTTTAAAAATAGTTACTAATTTATTTGCACTATTTGGATATTTTTTAAATAGTAATTCTGATAGATTAATTAAAGTCTCCATTTATGCTCCTTGTAATCTTTATCATAATTTATTAAGTAGACATTTCTTTGTCTAATTTAGAAGCTATATTTATATTTAATTATGTAACTTAACTTTCGCACGTTAAATTGATTAAAATTGTAGCTAAATCTCCCTAAAACATTACTCCTTTAGTTAATAATCTTATCCTTGTTGACATAAAAATAATTTAGTTGTTTTTCTATGATATTTTTCTATTTTGAACTCTCAATAAAGCCCTTAAATAGGCACTTTTAGCTATAATATCTATTATATTAAAGGGTAAGAATGCAGATAGAATCCAAGATCATCGGTATTATAAACGATAAGTTAAAAAATCCAATCTATGAAACATTACGTTTGTTAAATATGAAAACTATTTTAACCAAGAGCAATTTTTCTAAAAAAGAGGGAGTTGCTGTTCATATGGTTGTATTACATTTTGTATATATGCTGGTTATGAATAAAAAAATATCAACCTTTATGGATCAAAGTAATGATAGTTTCAAAAAAGATGTATATTATCGATTACTTTCCAATACTTCTTATAATTGGAGAAAACTATTATCTCTTAGTTCTTTAAAGATCTTATCACTACTTCATAAAGTGCAAGATTCAAAGCTAGTAAGAGTTCTTATACTTGATGATACTGTTGAAGATAAAGTTGGTAAAAATATAGAGGGAAGTTGTGACAACCTTTGGAGCAATAAAGCAAAGAGAAAAATCAGAGGTGTAAATGTTGTATCACTAAACTATAGTGATGGTTATTCAAATTTTATGTTGGACTTTGCAATTGCTATGAACAGTTATGCAAGGGTAAAGATAGAAGAGTTTACAAATATTATTGATCATCGAACCAATGCACATAAGCGAAGATTGGAAAGCTTAAAAGGGAAATCACAAATTGCTATAGAGATGATTAAAAGAGCAGTAGCTAGTGGTATATATGCAGATTATCTGCTTGTAGATAGCTGGTATTCTAAACCTGTATTTATAGAAACTATGAATGAACTTGGAGAGGTAACATAAATTCAGACAAAGAATTTTAGAGATTCTGCGTTAAAATAAAAAATGAATAAGGGTTACCATGAGAAAATATAGTCAAGAGTTTAAAGACTCAACAGTACAATTAATTATTAACAATAATGAAAATGTAAAAGATATAGCAAAAGATTTAGATTTAAATCCAAAAACATTATATGCATGGGTTACTGCATATAAAAAAGAACATAATATTCCAATGAGGAATATTGAAATAAAAAGTACACTCAAAGAGAGTGAAGCTGAAGAGCTTAAACGCTTACGTAAAGAGAATAAGATTTTAAAGCAAGAAAGGGATATATTAAAAAAAGCAACAGCATACTTCGCAAAAGAAACTCTATAAAGTATGCCTGGATACAAAAACATACAAAGAGTTTCAATATCAATAAAATGTGTAAAATTCTAAAAGTAAATAGAGCTTCATATTATCATTGGGTAAAAGCTGGTTGTATTGTAAAAAAAGTAGATATTCAACTTAATGAACTTGTAAAATCTATATTTGTTTTTGGTAGAAATAATTATGGCAGTAGAAGAATTCAAGATAAACTAAAAGAACTCTATGGGCTTATTGTATCAAGAAGACGTATTTCTACTATTATGAAAGATTTGAATCTAAAAGTGAATATTAAAAGAAGATATAAAAATACTACAGATTCAAATCATAATCTACCAATAGCACCAAATATTTTAAATAGAGATTTTTATGCTTCAAATCCTAATGAGAAATATGTTGGTGATATTACTTATATTCCTACTGGAGAGGGATGGTTGTATCTTGCAACTGTAATTGATTTATATTCAAGAAAAGTTGTTGGATGGTCTATTGATGATAGTATGAAAGTATCACTTGTAAATGATGCTTTAGATATGGCAATTAAACATAGAAATCCACCTAAAGGACTTATTTGGCATACAGATCGAGGAAGTCAATATGCTTCTTATAGTCATAAAGATTTATTGCAAAAATATGGAATAATTCAAAGTATGAGTAGGAAAGGAAATTGTTGGGATAATGCAGTAGCAGAGAGTTTTTTTAAATCATTAAAAAATGAGTTAATTTATCAGAAATATTTCTATACTAAAAAACAAGCAAAACAAGAGATTTTTGAGTATATTGAGTTTTATTATAATAGAACAAGATCACATAGTTATCTTGGAAATTTATCACCTGTTAGATTTGAAGAAATCAATTTGATGTTACAAAATGAAATAGCTGCATAGAATTATAAAAAAAGTGTCTTATTTTAAGTTACCACTCCAACTTGGATTGCAAGTCATTTCAAGAATGGTAAACAATGACAGGATATGGAATTTTACAGGAGAGAAAAAGACCCTTGATGGCATCTATAACAAATTTAAAAAGCTTAAATCTATCAAGATGGGTCAATATGGCAAAAAGATAAAGTTTGAGTATTTTTCAACCATAGTTGAACATAAAAAAGCTGGTAAATTAAAAATTGTTTTTATAAAAACAAAAGAGAATTTAATACCAATCGTATCAACCAATCTTATACTTAGTGATGAAGAGATTATAGATATTTATAAAAGACGATGGGATATAGAACAAGGGTATAAAGAACTTCGTGAACACTTTGGATTCGGAAAAGAAGAGAATCGAATCTATGAAGCTTTGATAGCCAGAATTACACTATCTTTTTTTACATACAATGTTGTTAGCTATATAAATCGTATCAGCAATGAACCTAAAACAATTGGTGGATTGTTTAAAGATTTAGAATGTGAACTTCATACTCTAGCAATAGCTATGCAAGCATTTTTAGCTATTTTAGATGAGATTGCAAAAATTGAAGAAGTTGTCAATAGAAATGAGGATTTTACAGCTATCATTGATCTATTAAGAGATGTGACTGGAAAATTGCTTGGTTTTAGGTGCGAAAGTTAAGTTATGCTTAAAAATAAAAGCGGTAATTTAGATGACAATGAATTAAGAAATATTAAGATTATAAACAGCTGTGGTAAAGATTTATTAACTTTAATAAATGATATTTTAGACGTTTCAAGACTTGAATCAGGTCAAGTAAAGATTAGCCCATCAAAATTTGATTTTAATAAATTATTTGATGAAATAGTAGATATGTTTTTATTAGCAACAAATGAAAAAGGCTTAGAGTTTATTTATGAAAAAGATGAAAACTTAAATTTTATTTACAATGATGAAGTAAGAATAAAACAAATTATTGTAAACCTTATAGGAAATTCAATTAAATTTACTCAAAATGGGAAAATAACTCTTTGTGTATATTTAAGTGGTGAAAAAATAAATATATCTGTTAAAGATGATGGAATTGGAATTCCAAAAGATAAACAAAAACTTATTTTTGAAAGATTTAAACAAGTGGATGACGGTATTTCAAGAAAATATGGCGGTACAGGTTTAGGTTTAGCAATATGTAAAGATTTAGCAAGATTATTAGGTGGAAATATAAATGTAAAAAGTGAATTAGGTTTGGGTAGTGAATTTGTTGTTACAATTGATAAAAATTTAGATGAATCGAGTTTTAATAAAGTTATTGAAAAAGATAGTTTAAAAAATGATGAATTAAATCAAGATATAAAATGTGAAAAGAAATATAATATACTTCTTTTAAATGATGATGTTATAAGTTTTATGAAGTATACAATAGAATTAAAAAGAGAAGCAAATTCTCTAGTTCAAGTTGATGAAATTACACAATTTATAAAAAACTTAACAAAAAATAAGTTTGATGTTATAATTATAAATATTGAAAACTTTTCTCAATTTATAATACATGATTCTTTGAGAGGTATTGAGTTTAAAAAACTATATTTATTATCAAAAAGTGACATTAAAATTGACAAGAATCTATTAGATTTATCATCAGAAGTTTTTATTATGCCTATAAATAAAGAGGAGTTTATTTCTAAAGTAACTTCATAAAAAATGAATGCAATGAATTAAATCATTACATTCATTTCATCTTCCGTTAGAGTTTTAACACCAAGTTCAACTGCCTTATCATATTTACTTCCGGCATCTTCACCATATATAACATAATCAGTCTTTTTTGATACAGATGAGCTTACTTTTGCTCCAAGTGCTTCAAGTTGTTTTTTTATAACACCTCTACTTACACTCATAGTACCAGTTAATACAACGGTTGTACCTTTAAAAACATTTTCACTAATCTCAACTTTTTCTTCAACTTCAGGATTTATTATCTCAATAAGTTTTAAAACTAATTCATGATTTACTCTCATAAATTCAACATATGAATTAGCCATTTGTTCACCAATCCCATCAAGGGCAATTAATGAATCAATATCAATATCAATTACACCTAAACCAAACTCTAAACAGATTTGTTTAGAAGCTACTTCACCAATATGTTCAATTCCAAGAGCGTTTATAACCCTATGAAGTTGTGTTCCTTTTGTATTTTCAATTGCATTTAAAAGATTATTGATTTTTTTCTCTTTAAACCCTTCAAGGTTTTCTAAATCTTCATATTTTAATGAGTATAAATCTAAGATATCTTTGATTTTCTCTTCTTTAACTAGAAGTTCAACAATCTTATTTCCAAGACCATCAATATTCATACAATTTTTACTTGCAAAATAAATTATTGAATTAACTACTATAGAAGGACAATCAAGGTTTTGACACTTTATCATTGTCCCTTCATCAAGAAGTTCACTATTACATTGGGGACATTGAGTTGGTCTTGAAATTGGTGTTTCATCTCCACTTCTTCTATCAGTAAATACTTTAGTGATTTTAGGAATAATATCTCCACTTTTTATGATAATTACTTCATCATTGATTCTTAAATCAAGTCTTTCAATCTCATCAAAGTTATGTAAAGTTGCACGGCTAACTGTACTTCCATCTATAAGTGTTGGCTCAACGCTAGCAACAGGTGTTATAACACCTGTACGTCCTACTTGTAATATAATCTCTTTTATTCTTGTGGTTTTTTCAACTGCTGGGAATTTATAAGCACAAGACCATCTAGGAAACTTAACTGTATAACCTAATTCTTCACAAGTTTCAATGTCATTTATCTTTACAACCATACCATCAAGCATCATAGGAATCTCATCCCTTGAAGCTATGATTTTATGATAAACTTCTTCTATTTCTTTAACGGTTTTAGTTAAAGTTTGAAGTGGTGGTTTTACAAAACCTAATGAATAGATATAATCCATTTTATCTTTCATATTTTTATGTTCAAGTGTATTTACACCAATTCCCCAAACATTAAAAAATAGTTTTCTCTTAGCTGTGATGCTAGGATCTAGTTGTCTTAAACTTCCAGAAGCTGCATTTCTAGGGTTTGCAAATAGTGCTTCATTGTTTTTTAGTCTTTCTTCATTGATTTTTTCAAAATCTTTTTTTCTAATAACAATCTCACCTCTAATCTCTATTAAAGATTTTTCCTTAATTTCTAAAGGGATAGAGTGTATTGTTAAAACATTATTTGTTACATCTTCTCCAACACTTCCATCACCTCTTGTAATAGCTTGTTTTAATAAACCATTTTCGTAAATAAGGTTTAAGCTCGCTCCATCAAACTTAGGTTCACAATAAAACTCTAGATTTGTATTTACTTTTTGTGCTCTTTTAATCCAATCTTCTAATTCTTGTGTATTAAAAACATCTTCTTGTGACCACATTCTTGATAGATGTGATGCTTTTTCAAAGCCATCTAAAACAAAACCTCCAACTCTTTTATTTGGTGAGTTAGGATGTGATAAATCAGGATATGTTTGTTCAAAAGCTAAACAAGTTCTTGCTAATTTGTCATACTCTTCATCTGTTGCAATTGGGTTATCTTCTACATAATATGCATGTGCCCAATTTATAAGTGTCTGTATCTGTTTTTTATATTCATCACTAGTTATTATTTTTTCCATAAATCTTTCTTTATTAAATTTTATTTTGTATTATATTGAAATTTGCTTATTAATAAGATTAGCTTATATATAAATATTTTTTATACTAAATAGTTTAAAACAAAAAGATTATAAATATTTAATTATGGATTAAAAAGCTTAAAGAATGGACTATTAAAAGTTATTTAGCTAAAATAATATAATTTTTTTTAATAAAAGGTAATCAAATGGATTTTAATCTAACTATCGCGCTAACTATCGCGAGAAAGATGGTGCTTTTTGGAATTGTTGTTTTTATTATTTTAGTTGTTTCTTCAATTGTTAAATATAATCATGTTAGTAATGCAAAGAATAACTTTGAAATATATGCTAAAAAAGCTATGGTTGGTAAATTTGCAGTTATAGAAATAGAAAAAGAATTAAACTATATAAGTAGATGTACTAGAGATATTATGTTAGGTAATGAATATAATAAAAATATTACAAAAATAGAAAATAGTAGAAATGAAATAATAAAACATTTTGATACTTTAAAACAAAGTGTTGTTAATACACCTAATGAAAAGAAAAAGATTGCAGATACTGAAATCTCAAAAAATAATACTTTAGCTTTTATTGATGATGGATTTTCTAAAGTAAAAGCTTTAGAAAATATAGATAGAACAACTGAAGTTTTACAAAAAACATATCAAAATTATAAAAAAGATGCTACTCCTTTAGCAAATGGATCAAGGGAAGCATTAAATAAAATTAAAGATGTTAAGACTAAAGGTTTAGAAAAAAGAACAAAAATGTTGAACGAAGAACTCGATAGTTTAGTTACTTTTATGATTGTAGAATTTTTTGTTTTAGTCTCTTTAATATTTACATATTTGTTCTTATTGATTAAAAATATTTCAAAATCATTAGAAGAATTCAGAACAGGCTTATCATCATTTTTCGATTTTTTAAATAAGAAAACTGACAAAGTTGAGTATATTAATATTAATTCTAAAGATGAGTTTTCACAAATGGCTGCTTTAATTAATAGTGAAATTGATATAGTAAAAAAATCTCTTGATGAGGATAAACTTTTAATTGATGATGCATCGGTAGTTATTAATAGGGTTAAGAGTGGTTGGTATTCTCAAAAAATAGAAGTAGATACAAGTGATCCAACATTGAATACTTTAAAAGAAGGAATTAATAATATGATTGATGCTACCAAAGAGCACTTTCTAGATGTTAATAAAGTTCTTATTGAATATTCAAATTATAATTATACAAATAAACTAGCATTAAATGGGATAGAAAAAGGTGGAGTTTTTGAAACATTAATTAATTCAATAAATAATGTAAGAGACACAACTAATGAGATGTTAAAAGAGAATAGAAAAAATGGTTTAATATTAAATAAATCTGCCAGTCAATTACTTGGAAATGTTAATACTTTAAATAAATCATCAAATGATGCTGCAGCAAAATTAGAGGAAACAGCTGCTGCATTAGAAGAGGTTACTAGTGGTATAAAAAACTCAAGTACAAAAATCATTGAGATGTCAAATATTACTAGTTTAGTTACAAGTTCAGCAGAAAATGGTGAGACACTTGCTAATGAAACAACTCAATCAATGGATGAAATAAATGATAAAGTAACAGCAATTAATGAAGCAATTTCAGTAATTGATCAAATTGCTTTCCAAACAAATATTCTATCACTAAACGCAGCTGTTGAAGCAGCAACTGCAGGTGAGGCAGGAAAAGGTTTCGCTGTTGTTGCTCAAGAGGTTAGGAATTTAGCTTCAAGAAGTGCCGAAGCAGCAAAAGAGATAAAAGATTTAGTGGAAGATGCTACTCAAAAAGCAAATAATGGTAAAAAAATATCTGATACAATGATTAAAGGTTATGAAAGTTTAAATACAAATATTAAAGAAACTATTGATTTAATTAATGATATTTCGTTATCATTTAAAGAACAAGAAATGGGAATTGTTCAAATTAATAATGCAATAAACTCTTTGGATGCTCAAACACAAGCTAATGCTTCCGTTGCTGTTCAAACGAATGATATTGCAAAAAACACTTCTGAAATTGCATTAAATATAGTTTCAAATACAGATTCTAAAGAGTTTGAAGGCAAAGATGAAGTTACAAAACAGTTTTCATAATTATTAAAAAGTAGGTAATATGAGTTATTTAGATATTTGTATAGTTGGATGGAATTTAAATGCATTTATGTTTGTAGTAAATTTTTTAATTGCAATAAAATCTATTTCAGGTGTAAATAGAGAAAATTTAATGGAAGAGAGCCAAGTATTAAAAGAGTTAAAAGAGGAGTTAGAAAAATACTATCCTTATAGAACACAAAGCACTATAATAAGTTATATTGTACCTTTTACAGCATTTTTAAGAATGAGTTTTAGATTGCTTGAAATGTTTTTTTTCTTTCAAAAAAACACTCAAGCAAGAATGTTTGATTACATGGTATATAAATATACAAATGAGATTAACAAGGCTAAAAATCGAGTTAGTTAAGAGTTTTGTGAGAGTTTAGGGACAAAAGAGGGGACAATCTGGTTCTGTATGTAAAGTTTGTCCCATACGTTCACAATGTATTCCTGAAAAAACTCCTGCAAAACGTCTATGGCGTTGGGAACATGAAGAAGTTGTCATTGCACACCGTGCAAAGATGAATACACAAGAAGCTAAAGTGATGATTCAACAGCGTACAGAATTAGTTGAACATCCATTTGGGACAATCAAACAAAAGCTTGGCTGGAGTCATTTTCTAGTACGGGGTAAAATAAAAGTTGCTGGAGAAAATGCTCTTATTATGCTTACCTATAATTTTAGAAGATTATTAAATCTAATTGGTATTACACTGTTTAAAAAGCTGATAAAAGCCAGTAAAAGTGGCAATATTGAAGATATAAAACAAGAAATAGCAGAGTACATTGCAGTTCTAGTCTTTTTTAAAGCTTTTTATCATCGAAAAATGAGTTTATACATTTAAATATTGAAAAATATTCTTTAACTCGATTCTTTTTACTTACATAGGAGTTAGTTCTTTCACAGTCTCTAGAGGTTATGAAAAAGACTATATAGAGTTTATATTCTATTTTTTATTGATATATCAATCCTTTCAAATTCTTTGTTCTATCAACTCACGAATATTCTTGTGCAGAGATTCAAGTTGTAATATTGTTTCCATATCTTCTATATGGTATTGCATTACCCACCATGAAGCCTTTTTAGTATGAGCATGTAAAAGTACTAAATTAAGCGATGAGACTCATTCCAAGAGTATTAGCAAAAAGTTTGTGTTTTAATGCCAAACTTTTGTTTGCTTCAAAGATCTAAATCCAGAGTATTATAAACTTCTAAATTTTCTAATACTGTACTATAGTACAATTAGTAAATGACTAAAAATTGCTATTATAGTATATAAAATTTTACTAGGGACATACTATGGCAGAAACAATAGGAAAAGTACAAGAAGTAAATGGAAATTTTCAAATAGTAGATGAAAATGGTAATGCTGTTCAATTACAAGAAGGTTTAGAAGTTAAAATAGGTGATCAAATACAAGGAGTTGTTGAAGTAGTTAATGGACAAATACAACTTGTTGATGAGTCTGGAAATATTCTAGAGCTTATTGATGGACAAACTCTAAATACTTTAGATGAAACTACAGTTAATGCTAATCAGAATACGACTATTGAATTAAATAATGGGCAAGAAGTGATAGTAAATAATCAAAATAATTTACTATTAGATCAAACTGTTACAAATAATGCTCCAGTTGATTTTCAAGATACAGTTATAGATAATGATACATTAGATTCGTTAGAAAATGATTTAGTTAATGAAGAAAATTTAGTTGTTGAAAACGATAATGATAATAATGAAAATAATGAAGAAGAGCAAATTCAATCAGATTCATCAAAAGCTAGAGAATTAGATAGAAATGCTGATGTGGCAAATGTAATTGCTGACTTAAGAGAACCTGTTTTAAATTTTAGAGAAGAAGATGAAAATATTTTTGGTGATGATATTTTATTTACACAAGCTACATTATCAATAAGTGGAGCTTCTATTGTTTATGAAGGTAATGAAACAATATATACATTGTCACTTACTGAAACTGCCTCGACTGATATGTTAGTGACTTTATCTTATAGTGGTGTAGCAATTGATGGTACAGATTACACATCTATTAAAGAAGTAACTATTCCAGCAGGAGAAAAAGAAACAACCTTTATAATTGAAACTATTGATGATTATATCTCAGATAATAACGAGCCTTATACTATTGTAATTATAGATGCTGTAGGTGGTGGATTTGATAATTTATTTATTGATAGTCAGGCAGATAGAGTAACAACAACAATTATAGATGATTCAAAACCAAATACACCAAATGACCCAAGTGATCCAGAAGAGCCAGGAACATTAGATAGTGTAACAGTAAAATTAGTATCAACAGATATAAATGGAAATGAGATAGCACCAGCAACAATAGCAGAGGGTGAGACAGCATACTATAAAGCAATATTAGTAGATCCTTCAGGAAATCAAATAGTTGGAGCATCAGGTAATGTAGATATTACATTCACTGATGATAGTGCAAAAAGAACAGGAACAGCAGCTAATAGTGATTTAGACTTTGCAGGAACAAACCAAACAGTAGCATTAAATACAGTATTCTCTGCAAATGCCTTAGATGATTATGTAGCAGATTCTGGTGAAACATTTAATGTGCAAATAACAGATGATACATATACAAACGCAACTGCTTATGAAAATGTAATTCATGATACAACAGCAGTAGTAACAACAATAATAGATGATAATGATACAGTTTATGTAAAATTAACACAAGATTCAACAGTATACGAAGGTGAAAATTTAACTCATACTGTTACTCTTGTAGATTTAAATGGGGATCCAATAAGTCCTGCTTCAAATACATCAATTACAGTTAATCTTGAATATCCTACTTCAACTGATGAAACAGAAAACGTTGATTTTAATCCAACAAGAACGATTCAAGTGACAATTGGCAGTTCAGGTACAGCAACTATTTCAAATAGTGCTTTTGATGATATATTAGTTGAAGGAAGTGAAAGTTATAAATTAAAAATTTTAAGTATTCTAGATAATAATTCTACATATGAAAATATATTGCCAACTAACGATAATGTTATCGGTATTATTTATGATGATGTTGAACCTAATCCTGATACTTCAACAGTTAAAGAAGGTTCGAATACTATCACTGGCAATATCTTAACAAATGATGAAATTGGTATTAATGGTAAAATTACACAATTTGATTATACAGATGAAAGTGGAAATACACAGACAGCAACTTTAATTGGAGGAACAGCTTCTGTTGATACAATATATGGAAATATAACAGTAAATGAAAATGGTTCATACACATTTACTTCAGATCCAAAAGAAGATCATTCTTCAGGTGATTTAAGTGATATTATTACTTATACACTTAGTGATGGAACATTAACTGAAACATCAACTTTAACTATTACTGTAACAGATGACACACCAACAGCAGTAGTAGATACAAAATCTATCATAGAAGATGAAATAAGTGTAAGTGATAATGTATTTGATAGCTCAAATAATTCACAAGATGATGTAATAGGAGCAGATACAACAAGTACTCCAGTAACAGGAGTAAAAGCAGGTTCAGATACCTCTGCAGATGCAACTTCAAATGTAGCAAGTGATGTAATAGGGACTTATGGTAAAGTAAATATAGCAAGTGATGGATCTTATACATATACATTAGATAATGCAAACCTAAATGTTCAAGATTTAACAACAGGTGAAAGCTTAACAGATACATTTACTTATACGATTACAGATAGTGATGGAGATATAAGTACAACAACATTAACTATTACAATTAATGGTGCAGATGATGGAGTTGAGCTTACAGTTCCAACAGGACAAAGTGTAAATGAGAGTGGATTAGCAGATGGAAGTAATCCAAATGATAGTGATATAGTAGATTCAAGCTTTACTTTTAAAACTCTAGATGGTTTATTAGAACTTGTAGTAGGTGGAACAACACTTAGTAAAACGCAAGTAGAAGCGATTACTTCAAGTAATACTACTACTATAGATACAGGTGAAGGTACACTAGTACTTAATGGATATAGTAAAGCAGCAGATGGAACAATCACAATAGATTATGAATATACATTAAAAGATAATGTGGATTCAACAACAATCACAAAAGATGATATAAGTATAACTGTAAAAGATACAGATACAACAGCAGATACTCAAACATCAATATTAAGTATAGCAATTGTAGATGACACACCAACAGCAACTCTAGATACAAACTCAATAAAAGAAGATGTTGCTAGTGTGACAGATAATGTATTTACAAATGATACAATAGGAGCAGATACAACAAGTACTCCAGTAACAGGAGTAAAAGCAGGTTCAGATACCTCTGCAGATGCAACTTCAAATGTAGCAAGTGATGTAATAGGGACTTATGGTAAAGTAAATATAGCAAGTGATGGATCTTATACATATACCTTAGATAATACAAACTTAGATGTACAAGATTTAACAACAGGTGAAACATTAACAGATACATTTACTTATACGATTACAGATAGTGATGGAGATATAAGTACAACCACATTAACAATAACAATAAATGGTGAAGATGATGGTGTAACTGTAACTGTTCCAAATGATACAACAGGAACAAAAGGACTTATAACTGATCATGTAGTATATGAGAGTGGATTAAGTGATGGAAGTGCACCAGATGTAAATGATTTAAAAGTAGATTCAAGCTTTACACTAAAAGCATTAGATGGCTTAAAAGATATAACAGTAGGTGGAACAACACTTAGTAAAACGCAAGTAGAAGCGATTACTTCAAGTAATACTACTACTATAGATACAAGTGAAGGTACACTAGTACTTAATGGATATAGTAAAGCAGCAGATGGAACAATTACAATAGGTTATAAATATACTCTAAAAGATAATCAAACACATACAAATGCAGAGTATACAGATGATATAGTAATAGTAGTAAATGATACAGATACAGATACAGATACGATTACTTCAACACTAAAAATCACAATAGTAGATGATGTGCCAACAGCAGTAGCAGATACAAATGCTATTACAGAAGATGCAAGTCCAAATACAGTAAGTGCTAATGTTATAAATAATACAACAGATGATTCTCAAGATGATATAGTAGGTGCAGATGGCGCAACTGTAACAGCTATTAAAAATTCAGCTGATACAGCTGGAACAGTTGGTTCTTCATTAAGTGGAATTTATGGATCAATTGTTTTAGATAGTACTGGAGCTTATACATATACATTAGATAATGCAAACCTAAATGTTCAAGATTTAACAACAGGTGAAAGCTTAACAGATACATTTACTTATACGATTACAGATAGTGATGGAGATATAAGTACAACAACATTAACTATTACAATTAATGGTGCAGATGATGGAGTTGAGCTTACAGTTCCAACAGGACAAAGTGTAAATGAGAGTGGATTAGCAGATGGAAGTAATCCAAATGATAGTGATATAGTAGATTCAAGCTTTACTTTTAAAACTCTAGATGGTTTATTAGAACTTGTAGTAGGTGGAACAACACTTAGTAAAACGCAAGTAGAAGCGATTACTTCAAGTAATACTACTACTATAGATACAGGTGAAGGTACATTAGTACTTAATGGTTACTCAAAAGCAGCAGATGGAACAGTAACAATAGATTATGTATATACATTAAAAGATAATGTGGATTCAACAACAATCACAAAAGATGATATAAGTATAACTGTAAAAGATACAGATACAACAGCAGATACTCAAACATCAATATTAAGTATAGCAATTGTAGATGACACACCAACAGCAACTCTAGATACAAACTCAATAAAAGAAGATGTTGCTAGTGTGACAGATAATGTATTTACAAATGATACAATAGGAGCAGATACAACAAGTACTCCAGTAACAGGAGTAAAAGCAGGTTCAGATACCTCTGCAGATGCAACTTCAAATGTAGCAAGTGATGTAATAGGGACTTATGGTAAAGTAAATATAGCAAGTGATGGATCTTATACATATACCTTAGATAATACAAACTTAGATGTACAAGATTTAACAACAGGTGAAACATTAACAGATACATTTACTTATACGATTACAGATAGTGATGGAGATATAAGTACAACCACATTAACAATAACAATAAATGGTGAAGATGATGGAGTTGAGCTTACAGTTCCAACAGGACAAAGTGTAAATGAGAGTGGATTAGCAGATGGAAGTAATCCAAATGATAGTGATATAGTAGATTCAAGCTTTACTTTTAAAACTCTAGATGGTTTATTAGAACTTGTAGTAGGTGGAACAACACTTAGTAAAACGCAAGTAGAAGCGATTACTTCAAGTAATACTACTACTATAGATACAGGTGAAGGTACATTAGTACTTAATGGTTACTCAAAAGCAGCAGATGGAACAGTAACAATAGATTATGTATATACATTAAAAGATAATGTGGATTCAACAACAATCACAAAAGATGATATAAGTATAACTGTAAAAGATACAGATACAACAGCAGATACTCAAACATCAATATTAAGTATAGCAATTGTAGATGATGGACCAACAGCATCAACAGCAACAGCAAATACAGCAGTAGCAGAGTTAGATGAGACAGGTGGATTAGATACAGTAACAATAATAGCTAATGATGTAACAGGATTATTTAATAGTGATGGATCATATGGACAAGATGGAGAAGGGACAACAAGATATAGTTTAAATGCAACAACAGTAAATACAGGTTTATTCCTAGTAAGTGATCAAGCCCATGCAAATGAGATAGTATTAGAATCAGATGGGAATGGTGGATATATAGGTAAAGCTGGGACTACAGAAGCATTTAGTGTAGCAATCAATGCAACAACAGGTGAGATTATAGTTATCCAAAAAGAGGAGTTAGATCATCCTTTAGAAGGAAGTAATCATAATGATGAGTTAAACCTAGATGCTGCAGGAATCAAAGTAGTACAAACAATCACAGATCAAGATAATGATAGTGTAACAACAACAAGTACAAATGCATTGGATATCGAGTTCTTAGATGATGGACCAACAGCATCAACAGCAACAGCAAATACAGCAGTAGCAGAGTTAGATGAGACAGGTGGATTAGATACAGTAACAATAATAGCTAATGATGTAACAGGATTATTTAATAGTGATGGATCATATGGACAAGATGGAGAAGGGACAACAAGATATAGTTTAAATGCAACAACAGTAAATACAGGTTTATTCCTAGTAAGTGATCAAGCCCATGCAAATGAGATAGTATTAGAATCAGATGGGAATGGTGGATATATAGGTAAAGCTGGGACTACAGAAGCATTTAGTGTAGCAATCAATGCAACAACAGGTGAGATTATAGTTATCCAAAAAGAGGAGTTAGATCATCCTTTAGAAGGAAGTAATCATAATGATGAGTTAAACCTAGATGCTGCAGGAATCAAAGTAGTACAAACAATCACAGATCAAGATAATGATAGTGTAACAACAACAAGTACAAATGCATTGGATATCGAGTTCTTAGATGATGGACCAACAGCATCAACAGCAACAGCAAATACAGCAGTAGCAGAGTTAGATGAGACAGGTGGATTAGATACAGTAACAATAATAGCTAATGATGTAACAGGATTATTTAATAGTGATGGATCATATGGACAAGATGGAGAAGGGACAACAAGATATAGTTTAAATGCAACAACAGTAAATACAGGTTTATTCCTAGTAAGTGATCAAGCCCATGCAAATGAGATAGTATTAGAATCAGATGGGAATGGTGGATATATAGGTAAAGCTGGGACTACAGAAGCATTTAGTGTAGCAATCAATGCAACAACAGGTGAGATTATAGTTATCCAAAAAGAGGAGTTAGATCATCCTTTAGAAGGAAGTAATCATAATGATGAGTTAAACCTAGATGCTGCAGGAATCAAAGTAGTACAAACAATCACAGATCAAGATAATGATAGTGTAACAACAACAAGTACAAATGCATTGGATATCGAGTTCTTAGATGATGGACCAACAGCATCAACAGCAACAGCAAATACAGCAGTAGCAGAGTTAGATGAGACAGGTGGATTAGATACAGTAACAATAATAGCTAATGATGTAACAGGATTATTTAATAGTGATGGATCATATGGACAAGATGGAGAAGGGACAACAAGATATAGTTTAAATGCAACAACAGTAAATACAGGTTTATTCCTAGTAAGTGATCAAGCCCATGCAAATGAGATAGTATTAGAATCAGATGGGAATGGTGGATATATAGGTAAAGCTGGGACTACAGAAGCATTTAGTGTAGCAATCAATGCAACAACAGGTGAGATTATAGTTATCCAAAAAGAGGAGTTAGATCATCCTTTAGAAGGAAGTAATCATAATGATGAGTTAAACCTAGATGCTGCAGGAATCAAAGTAGTACAAACAATCACAGATCAAGATAATGATAGTGTAACAACAACAAGTACAAATGCATTGGATATCGAGTTCTTAGATGATGGACCAACAGCATCAACAGCAACAGCAAATACAGCAGTAGCAGAGTTAGATGAGACAGGTGGATTAGATACAGTAACAATAATAGCTAATGATGTAACAGGATTATTTAATAGTGATGGATCATATGGACAAGATGGAGAAGGGACAACAAGATATAGTTTAAATGCAACAACAGTAAATACAGGTTTATTCCTAGTAAGTGATCAAGCCCATGCAAATGAGATAGTATTAGAATCAGATGGGAATGGTGGATATATAGGTAAAGCTGGGACTACAGAAGCATTTAGTGTAGCAATCAATGCAACAACAGGTGAGATTATAGTTATCCAAAAAGAGGAGTTAGATCATCCTTTAGAAGGAAGTAATCATAATGATGAGTTAAACCTAGATGCTGCAGGAATCAAAGTAGTACAAACAATCACAGATCAAGATAATGATAGTGTAACAACAACAAGTACAAATGCATTGGATATCGAGTTCTTAGATGATGGACCAACAGCATCAACAGCAACAGCAAATACAGCAGTAGCAGAGTTAGATGAGACAGGTGGATTAGATACAGTAACAATAATAGCTAATGATGTAACAGGATTATTTAATAGTGATGGATCATATGGACAAGATGGAGAAGGGACAACAAGATATAGTTTAAATGCAACAACAGTAAATACAGGTTTATTCCTAGTAAGTGATCAAGCCCATGCAAATGAGATAGTATTAGAATCAGATGGGAATGGTGGATATATAGGTAAAGCTGGGACTACAGAAGCATTTAGTGTAGCAATCAATGCAACAACAGGTGAGATTATAGTTATCCAAAAAGAGGAGTTAGATCATCCTTTAGAAGGAAGTAATCATAATGATGAGTTAAACCTAGATGCTGCAGGAATCAAAGTAGTACAAACAATCACAGATCAAGATAATGATAGTGTAACAACAACAAGTACAAATGCATTGGATATCGAGTTCTTAGATGATGGACCAACAGCATCAACAGCAACAGCAAATACAGCAGTAGCAGAGTTAGATGAGACAGGTGGATTAGATACAGTAACAATAATAGCTAATGATGTAACAGGATTATTTAATAGTGATGGATCATATGGACAAGATGGAGAAGGGACAACAAGATATAGTTTAAATGCAACAACAGTAAATACAGGTTTATTCCTAGTAAGTGATCAAGCCCATGCAAATGAGATAGTATTAGAATCAGATGGGAATGGTGGATATATAGGTAAAGCTGGGACTACAGAAGCATTTAGTGTAGCAATCAATGCAACAACAGGTGAGATTATAGTTATCCAAAAAGAGGAGTTAGATCATCCTTTAGAAGGAAGTAATCATAATGATGAGTTAAACCTAGATGCTGCAGGAATCAAAGTAGTACAAACAATCACAGATCAAGATAATGATAGTGTAACAACAACAAGTACAAATGCATTGGATATCGAGTTCTTAGATGATGGACCAACAGCATCAACAGCAACAGCAAATACAGCAGTAGCAGAGTTAGATGAGACAGGTGGATTAGATACAGTAACAATAATAGCTAATGATGTAACAGGATTATTTAATAGTGATGGATCATATGGACAAGATGGAGAAGGGACAACAAGATATAGTTTAAATGCAACAACAGTAAATACAGGTTTATTCCTAGTAAGTGATCAAGCCCATGCAAATGAGATAGTATTAGAATCAGATGGGAATGGTGGATATATAGGTAAAGCTGGGACTACAGAAGCATTTAGTGTAGCAATCAATGCAACAACAGGTGAGATTATAGTTATCCAAAAAGAGGAGTTAGATCATCCTTTAGAAGGAAGTAATCATAATGATGAGTTAAACCTAGATGCTGCAGGAATCAAAGTAGTACAAACAATCACAGATCAAGATAATGATAGTGTAACAACAACAAGTACAAATGCATTGGATATCGAGTTCTTAGATGATGGACCAACAGCATCAACAGCAACAGCAAATACAGCAGTAGCAGAGTTAGATGAGACAGGTGGATTAGATACAGTAACAATAATAGCTAATGATGTAACAGGATTATTTAATAGTGATGGATCATATGGACAAGATGGAGAAGGGACAACAAGATATAGTTTAAATGCAACAACAGTAAATACAGGTTTATTCCTAGTAAGTGATCAAGCCCATGCAAATGAGATAGTATTAGAATCAGATGGGAATGGTGGATATATAGGTAAAGCTGGGACTACAGAAGCATTTAGTGTAGCAATCAATGCAACAACAGGTGAGATTATAGTTATCCAAAAAGAGGAGTTAGATCATCCTTTAGAAGGAAGTAATCATAATGATGAGTTAAACCTAGATGCTGCAGGAATCAAAGTAGTACAAACAATCACAGATCAAGATAATGATAGTGTAACAACAACAAGTACAAATGCATTGGATATCGAGTTCTTAGATGATGGACCAACAGCATCAACAGCAACAGCAAATACAGCAGTAGCAGAGTTAGATGAGACAGGTGGATTAGATACAGTAACAATAATAGCTAATGATGTAACAGGATTATTTAATAGTGATGGATCATATGGACAAGATGGAGAAGGGACAACAAGATATAGTTTAAATGCAACAACAGTAAATACAGGTTTATTCCTAGTAAGTGATCAAGCCCATGCAAATGAGATAGTATTAGAATCAGATGGGAATGGTGGATATATAGGTAAAGCTGGGACTACAGAAGCATTTAGTGTAGCAATCAATGCAACAACAGGTGAGATTATAGTTATCCAAAAAGAGGAGTTAGATCATCCTTTAGAAGGAAGTAATCATAATGATGAGTTAAACCTAGATGCTGCAGGAATCAAAGTAGTACAAACAATCACAGATCAAGATAATGATAGTGTAACAACAACAAGTACAAATGCATTGGATATCGAGTTCTTAGATGATGGACCAACAGCATCAACAGCAACAGCAAATACAGCAGTAGCAGAGTTAGATGAGACAGGTGGATTAGATACAGTAACAATAATAGCTAATGATGTAACAGGATTATTTAATAGTGATGGATCATATGGACAAGATGGAGAAGGGACAACAAGATATAGTTTAAATGCAACAACAGTAAATACAGGTTTATTCCTAGTAAGTGATCAAGCCCATGCAAATGAGATAGTATTAGAATCAGATGGGAATGGTGGATATATAGGTAAAGCTGGGACTACAGAAGCATTTAGTGTAGCAATCAATGCAACAACAGGTGAGATTATAGTTATCCAAAAAGAGGAGTTAGATCATCCTTTAGAAGGAAGTAATCATAATGATGAGTTAAACCTAGATGCTGCAGGAATCAAAGTAGTACAAACAATCACAGATCAAGATAATGATAGTGTAACAACAACAAGTACAAATGCATTGGATATCGAGTTCTTAGATGATGGACCAACAGCATCAACAGCAACAGCAAATACAGCAGTAGCAGAGTTAGATGAGACAGGTGGATTAGATACAGTAACAATAATAGCTAATGATGTAACAGGATTATTTAATAGTGATGGATCATATGGACAAGATGGAGAAGGGACAACAAGATATAGTTTAAATGCAACAACAGTAAATACAGGTTTATTCCTAGTAAGTGATCAAGCCCATGCAAATGAGATAGTATTAGAATCAGATGGGAATGGTGGATATATAGGTAAAGCTGGGACTACAGAAGCATTTAGTGTAGCAATCAATGCAACAACAGGTGAGATTATAGTTATCCAAAAAGAGGAGTTAGATCATCCTTTAGAAGGAAGTAATCATAATGATGAGTTAAACCTAGATGCTGCAGGAATCAAAGTAGTACAAACAATCACAGATCAAGATAATGATAGTGTAACAACAACAAGTACAAATGCATTGGATATCGAGTTCTTAGATGATGGACCAACAGCATCAACAGCAACAGCAAATACAGCAGTAGCAGAGTTAGATGAGACAGGTGGATTAGATACAGTAACAATAATAGCTAATGATGTAACAGGATTATTTAATAGTGATGGATCATATGGACAAGATGGAGAAGGGACAACAAGATATAGTTTAAATGCAACAACAGTAAATACAGGTTTATTCCTAGTAAGTGATCAAGCCCATGCAAATGAGATAGTATTAGAATCAGATGGGAATGGTGGATATATAGGTAAAGCTGGGACTACAGAAGCATTTAGTGTAGCAATCAATGCAACAACAGGTGAGATTATAGTTATCCAAAAAGAGGAGTTAGATCATCCTTTAGAAGGAAGTAATCATAATGATGAGTTAAACCTAGATGCTGCAGGAATCAAAGTAGTACAAACAATCACAGATCAAGATAATGATAGTGTAACAACAACAAGTACAAATGCATTGGATATCGAGTTCTTAGATGATGGACCAACAGCATCAACAGCAACAGCAAATACAGCAGTAGCAGAGTTAGATGAGACAGGTGGATTAGATACAGTAACAATAATAGCTAATGATGTAACAGGATTATTTAATAGTGATGGATCATATGGACAAGATGGAGAAGGGACAACAAGATATAGTTTAAATGCAACAACAGTAAATACAGGTTTATTCCTAGTAAGTGATCAAGCCCATGCAAATGAGATAGTATTAGAATCAGATGGGAATGGTGGATATATAGGTAAAGCTGGGACTACAGAAGCATTTAGTGTAGCAATCAATGCAACAACAGGTGAGATTATAGTTATCCAAAAAGAGGAGTTAGATCATCCTTTAGAAGGAAGTAATCATAATGATGAGTTAAACCTAGATGCTGCAGGAATCAAAGTAGTACAAACAATCACAGATCAAGATAATGATAGTGTAACAACAACAAGTACAAATGCATTGGATATCGAGTTCTTAGATGATGGACCAACAGCATCAACAGCAACAGCAAATACAGCAGTAGCAGAGTTAGATGAGACAGGTGGATTAGATACAGTAACAATAATAGCTAATGATGTAACAGGATTATTTAATAGTGATGGATCATATGGACAAGATGGAGAAGGGACAACAAGATATAGTTTAAATGCAACAACAGTAAATACAGGTTTATTCCTAGTAAGTGATCAAGCCCATGCAAATGAGATAGTATTAGAATCAGATGGGAATGGTGGATATATAGGTAAAGCTGGGACTACAGAAGCATTTAGTGTAGCAATCAATGCAACAACAGGTGAGATTATAGTTATCCAAAAAGAGGAGTTAGATCATCCTTTAGAAGGAAGTAATCATAATGATGAGTTAAACCTAGATGCTGCAGGAATCAAAGTAGTACAAACAATCACAGATCAAGATAATGATAGTGTAACAACAACAAGTACAAATGCATTGGATATCGAGTTCTTAGATGATGGACCAACAGCATCAACAGCAACAGCAAATACAGCAGTAGCAGAGTTAGATGAGACAGGTGGATTAGATACAGTAACAATAATAGCTAATGATGTAACAGGATTATTTAATAGTGATGGATCATATGGACAAGATGGAGAAGGGACAACAAGATATAGTTTAAATGCAACAACAGTAAATACAGGTTTATTCCTAGTAAGTGATCAAGCCCATGCAAATGAGATAGTATTAGAATCAGATGGGAATGGTGGATATATAGGTAAAGCTGGGACTACAGAAGCATTTAGTGTAGCAATCAATGCAACAACAGGTGAGATTATAGTTATCCAAAAAGAGGAGTTAGATCATCCTTTAGAAGGAAGTAATCATAATGATGAGTTAAACCTAGATGCTGCAGGAATCAAAGTAGTACAAACAATCACAGATCAAGATAATGATAGTGTAACAACAACAAGTACAAATGCATTGGATATCGAGTTCTTAGATGATGGACCAACAGCATCAACAGCAACAGCAAATACAGCAGTAGCAGAGTTAGATGAGACAGGTGGATTAGATACAGTAACAATAATAGCTAATGATGTAACAGGATTATTTAATAGTGATGGATCATATGGACAAGATGGAGAAGGGACAACAAGATATAGTTTAAATGCAACAACAGTAAATACAGGTTTATTCCTAGTAAGTGATCAAGCCCATGCAAATGAGATAGTATTAGAATCAGATGGGAATGGTGGATATATAGGTAAAGCTGGGACTACAGAAGCATTTAGTGTAGCAATCAATGCAACAACAGGTGAGATTATAGTTATCCAAAAAGAGGAGTTAGATCATCCTTTAGAAGGAAGTAATCATAATGATGAGTTAAACCTAGATGCTGCAGGAATCAAAGTAGTACAAACAATCACAGATCAAGATAATGATAGTGTAACAACAACAAGTACAAATGCATTGGATATCGAGTTCTTAGATGATGGACCAACAGCATCAACAGCAACAGCAAATACAGCAGTAGCAGAGTTAGATGAGACAGGTGGATTAGATACAGTAACAATAATAGCTAATGATGTAACAGGATTATTTAATAGTGATGGATCATATGGACAAGATGGAGAAGGGACAACAAGATATAGTTTAAATGCAACAACAGTAAATACAGGTTTATTCCTAGTAAGTGATCAAGCCCATGCAAATGAGATAGTATTAGAATCAGATGGGAATGGTGGATATATAGGTAAAGCTGGGACTACAGAAGCATTTAGTGTAGCAATCAATGCAACAACAGGTGAGATTATAGTTATCCAAAAAGAGGAGTTAGATCATCCTTTAGAAGGAAGTAATCATAATGATGAGTTAAACCTAGATGCTGCAGGAATCAAAGTAGTACAAACAATCACAGATCAAGATAATGATAGTGTAACAACAACAAGTACAAATGCATTGGATATCGAGTTCTTAGATGATGGACCAACAGCATCAACAGCAACAGCAAATACAGCAGTAGCAGAGTTAGATGAGACAGGTGGATTAGATACAGTAACAATAATAGCTAATGATGTAACAGGATTATTTAATAGTGATGGATCATATGGACAAGATGGAGAAGGGACAACAAGATATAGTTTAAATGCAACAACAGTAAATACAGGTTTATTCCTAGTAAGTGATCAAGCCCATGCAAATGAGATAGTATTAGAATCAGATGGGAATGGTGGATATATAGGTAAAGCTGGGACTACAGAAGCATTTAGTGTAGCAATCAATGCAACAACAGGTGAGATTATAGTTATCCAAAAAGAGGAGTTAGATCATCCTTTAGAAGGAAGTAATCATAATGATGAGTTAAACCTAGATGCTGCAGGAATCAAAGTAGTACAAACAATCACAGATCAAGATAATGATAGTGTAACAACAACAAGTACAAATGCATTGGATATCGAGTTCTTAGATGATGGACCAACAGCATCAACAGCAACAGCAAATACAGCAGTAGCAGAGTTAGATGAGACAGGTGGATTAGATACAGTAACAATAATAGCTAATGATGTAACAGGATTATTTAATAGTGATGGATCATATGGACAAGATGGAGAAGGGACAACAAGATATAGTTTAAATGCAACAACAGTAAATACAGGTTTATTCCTAGTAAGTGATCAAGCCCATGCAAATGAGATAGTATTAGAATCAGATGGGAATGGTGGATATATAGGTAAAGCTGGGACTACAGAAGCATTTAGTGTAGCAATCAATGCAACAACAGGTGAGATTATAGTTATCCAAAAAGAGGAGTTAGATCATCCTTTAGAAGGAAGTAATCATAATGATGAGTTAAACCTAGATGCTGCAGGAATCAAAGTAGTACAAACAATCACAGATCAAGATAATGATAGTGTAACAACAACAAGTACAAATGCATTGGATATCGAGTTCTTAGATGATGGACCAACAGCATCAACAGCAACAGCAAATACAGCAGTAGCAGAGTTAGATGAGACAGGTGGATTAGATACAGTAACAATAATAGCTAATGATGTAACAGGATTATTTAATAGTGATGGATCATATGGACAAGATGGAGAAGGGACAACAAGATATAGTTTAAATGCAACAACAGTAAATACAGGTTTATTCCTAGTAAGTGATCAAGCCCATGCAAATGAGATAGTATTAGAATCAGATGGGAATGGTGGATATATAGGTAAAGCTGGGACTACAGAAGCATTTAGTGTAGCAATCAATGCAACAACAGGTGAGATTATAGTTATCCAAAAAGAGGAGTTAGATCATCCTTTAGAAGGAAGTAATCATAATGATGAGTTAAACCTAGATGCTGCAGGAATCAAAGTAGTACAAACAATCACAGATCAAGATAATGATAGTGTAACAACAACAAGTACAAATGCATTGGATATCGAGTTCTTAGATGATGGACCAACAGCAGTAAATGATAGTAAATCAGTAGAAGAAGGTGCTGTAAAAGTTACTGGAAATGTAATTACTAATGATACACAAGGTGCTGATGGAGCTGTATTAAAAGATTTTACTTATACCGATGGTACTGGTGCTACAGTTTCTAATTCTATTAACTTTGGGATTGATTTGACAACTCCAACTGGTACTTTAAAAGTAAATCAAGACGGTTCATGGGAATTTACACCAATTAGTTCTGTAGACCATGATGATTCAGGAACACTAGGAAGTTTTACTTACACGCTTATAGATGGTGATGGCGATATTTCAAATAGTGCTACAAACACTATAACAGTTACGGACACTACACCTAAAGTAGGTACAGTAGCAACCGTAAGTGTAGATGAAGATGATTTACCTACAATTGGAACTTCTCCAGATAATAACGCATTAACTGTTGAATCATCATTAGAGATAACTGCAGGTCAAGATGCTTTTGATACTATCTTTGATATTACAGAAGGTGCTGTTAGTGGACTTACAAGTAATGGAAGTCAAATATATTATTGGTTAGATAGTACTAGTAAAGTTTTAACCGCATCAACATCATCTACTGAAAGTGGAGTAAACTCAGGGAATACAATATTTACTGATACTTTAAGTACTACTACAGCAGCGTCAGCTAAACACACTTTTGTATTAAGTGGTGTAATAGACCATGACAATGCAGATGGACAAAATACAAAACCTTTAACGTTTAATTATGATGTTATAGATATAGATGGAAGTAAAGCAGATGGAAGTTTTATTGTAAATATAATAGATGATATTCCAGAAGCTAAAAATGATAATCAATCAACTCCTAAAACAGTGGTAGAAAATGCAAGTGCTATAAGTGGTAATGTCATAACAAACATAAATGATGATGGGGCTGATGTTGGAGGAGCTGATAGTAATTTAAAACTAGTTGACTTTACATATGACACAAACCAAACATATACTTTTGGAACAAGTGATGATGGTACAGATGCTAATGGAGCTTATAAAAAAGTTACTACAGCTAATGGAACATTAAAAGTTTGGGAAAATGGAGATTGGTTATTTACTCCAAATGCAAGTGTAGATAATAGTTCTGGAAATGTTAATGCTAACTTCGATTATACTATTGAAGATTATGATGGTGATGAGAGTTCTGCTACTCAATATATAGATATTTTAGATGGTGCTGATCCAGTTGTAAATAATATAAATAATCCAGATATTGTAGTAAAAGAGGGTGATAGTAAAATAGTATTTGATAATACCACTCAAACATATACAACATATAACACATCAGGTTACAGTGAAACTATACCTTTTTCAACTACAGCCAATGAACACATACTTAACTTTACACAAGGAACAGATAAAGCTGGAATAGTAGAGTTTACTTTTGCAGGAACTACTAAAACTATTTTAGAAGATGGTTCAAATACAGTTACTTCAGCAGCAGATGGAACACTTAAAGTTTATTATAATGGAAATTGGGAGTATACACCTCCATCAAGTTTCTCACATCCAGGTACCAGTGGAAGTGATGATATATTAGATGATTTGAATTTCACATATGTTGTAAAAGATGTTGAAGGTGATGAAGCTAGTGTAACTGGTTCTCAAAATATTACTATCATGGATACAGCACCAAGTATTGGTGCAAATGAAGATATGAGTGTTAGTGAAAATGATTTACAAGGGCTTACAGGAAATTCTGTTATAGTTGATGCAACTACAGATGGAACGGATACTACAGGAAGTCTTGGAATAACAAAACTTCAAGATAGTATAGTTGTTACATTTGATGGAATAACTGATAAACAAAATAGTGGCTTAACAAGTTCTGGAGATACGGTGTATTATCATTTAAATGGAGATACACTAACTGCAGCAACTACAAATGATGATACTGCTATAACTAATGCTAACACAGTTTTTGTTTTAAATTTAAATGATACTACAAGTGCTAGTGCCAATTATGATTTTAAACTTTATAATGAAATTGATCATAGTGGAGCTGATGATGTAAATAAAACAATTACATTTGGATATAAGGTTACTGATAGTGATGGAGATGTAGCAACATCAAATTTTGATGTAACTATTGTGGATTCAACTCCAGAAGCAAGTCCTGCAATAATAAGTACTAATGAAGATACTGCAGTTACTTTCTTTTTATCAGATGAAGCATTTAATGGAGGTATAACTGTAGGTAATTCAACTGATCAAAATGGTAATGCAGTAACGGTTAGTGCAACAACTATTACATCAGGAGGAAGTATTACTCTTTCTGGAAATATAGAAAATGCAACAAGTCAGACTATAGGTACTTTAACAAATAATGGTGATGGTTCTTTAACTTTTACTCCAACAGCTGATTATAGTGGAACACCTAGTTTTAATTATACTGTAACAGATAATGATGGTGATACAGCAAGTGGTACAGTAGATATAAATGTTTTACCAATAGTTGATGATATAGATTATGTTGGTATTGGTGCAACATTAGAGAGTGGGAAATATAAATTAACTGATTTAGATATAAATGAAGATAATTTAATTGATGGTAATAGCGATGGGCAAGAAGATAGTACAGTTAAGCTTGACCTTTCAATACCAAATCCAAATGCACACCTTGGAGAAAGTGATGGAAGTGAAGAGAATGTAGATGTTTCACAAATTACTATAAGCGATATAGCTATTGGTGCAACTATTGAATATAAAGATGGTAGCAATGCAGATGTTTCATTTACTGCAAGTTCAGGAAATACATCTGTAACTATTCTTGTTGCAAATAATTCAACAAACGTAAAATATATACCTGTAGCAGATACAAATGTAGATAATACTTTAAAATATACTTTTACAGTTACAGATGCTCCTGATAATAACAATGATTCTACAACTGATAAAGAACATGATGGTACTACAGACTTACTTGATACAAAAGAGTTTACTCTTTATCAAGATATAAATATAAGTGGTGTTGCAGATGATACTACAATTGGAACTACTAGTCAAACTGGAGATGAAGATACTTGGTTAGATATAGATTCATTTATTACTTCAAAAAGTTTTGGAGATAGTAGTGATGGTAGTGAAACTCATATAATAAGACTTGAAATAGCAAAAACTGAATTCCCAGATGGAGATATTCCTACATTTAAATATAGTGGAAAATCAAGTACTAACTTTACACTTCAAGATGGAAAATATGTTGCTGAGATACCAGAAGATAAATTTACATCTGCTCAAATTAAGATGCCTTCAGATTATAGTGGAAGTGTTGATATTGATGTGTTTGCTATATCTTATGAAGATGATTGGTCAAATATACCTACTGGAATATTACCTTCCACTCACGAGTCAATATCTGAATTGGGATATGATGAGTCTAAAAGTACTGTAAGCATATCTTTCACACCAGATGCAAATGATTCTAGGATAAATAGTGCAGGAAACACTGGTTCTGAAGATACAAAAATAGATATGAATATTAGTATAGATATGAATAGGGATGATGATGGAAGTGAAACAATATCAAGTGCTAAGATATCGAGTTTACCATCAGATGTAAAGATATATGATTCAAGTGATAATTTACTATTTGATAATACAAGTACAGGTGCTGATAATGGAAACACAGAGTTTATCTTAGACTTTAGTGGTTTAAATGAATCCCAAAAAGAGGCATTAATTGAAGGTCTTCAAATTCTACCGCCAGCTCATTCAAGTGCAGATTTAGAAGATTTAGTATTTAGTTTAACTATAGAAGATGTAACAGATGAAGATCTTAATGCTCAAACAAATACTAAAACAAATACCTTTGATATTATAGTTACTCCAGTTGCAGAAAGAACAGATAGTGATACTGCTGGAACAGTTGGAAAAGATATTATTACTCAAGGTAATCATACTTATACAACTAAAGCAAATGAAGATGAATTTTTTGATTTAAATACAGCAGATAGTGGCTTTTCTCTATCTTTAACAAATGAAGATAGTGTAGAAACAACAACTGTACTATTTACTCCAAAAGATGGAAGTGGAAATGAATTAGATGGTACTATATTTAAGTATGGAACTACAGAACTAACATATAATGGAACAGCAATAGAGATACCAGTATCTGAACTTTCTAACTTAGAAGTAAAAGCACCAGCTGAATACAGTGGAAAACTAGTATTGACTACTGAAGTTAAATCAATTGATTATGATGATGATGCTTCTGGAAAAGAAACTGCTAATACTCAAACAAGCTCAGGAGATACTTTGACTATCATTGTTGAACCTGTTGCTGATACTGTAACTGTTGCAATAAAACAGTCATTTGGAAATGAAGATGCAGGTAGAAATGATAATGGAGCAAGTGGGATTCCTTTAAATATAGGAATTACATCAGCAGATGATTCTGAAACATATGATTTAAGATTAAATGATATTCCAGATGGAGCACAGATATATTATAATGGTACTTTATATACTAACCCAAGTCCTGGTTCAACTTGGACATTAGATATTGAATCATTTGATAATGCAGGAGATCTTAGATATGTTCCAGAAGAAAATTCAAATGAAAATATCACATTAAATGTACAAGCAAAATCAACAGATGCTGTTACTGTGGATGGAAATGATATCACAGATGATACATCTTTTATTCCTGCAGATGGATTAGATGTTTTAGTAAATGTTAAAGGTGTAGGAGATAAGCCTACTCATGCTACTCTTGCAACAGAAACAATAACTGATACAAATAGCAACTCAAATACTTACAATAAAATTGTTGCAGAAGATACAGATTCTATTTTATTAAAAGATTTATTTGACTCAAGTACTCCAAACTTTACTTCAGTTGATACAGATGGTTCTGAGTCATTGTTTGTAACTATTACAGGAGTGCCTGCAGGATTTGATATCTCATCTCCTGCTGTTTTATTAAGTGGTAGTGGTACATCAAGAGAGTGGTTAGTTGAAAAAGATAACTTTGATAGTGTGACTTTAGTAATTCCTGAAAATTATAGTGGAGAAGTAAATAGTATAAAATTAAAACTTCAAACAATTGAAGATGATGGAAACAAATCAACAATTACTACAGTAGATACTTCGATTTTAGTAACTCCAGAAATTGATGGAAGTATCAATAAAAATACAACTCAAAATGAAGATACAATACAAACATTAGCTTTTGCTTTTAACAATGGTGGTGATTCAAATGAAGCTCTAACTTCTCTTCAAATCGATACTGATAGTATTAGTTTAACTGGAGTTAGCCTATTTAAAAATGGAATAGATATTACTGGTAATGGATGGGTAAATGTAGATGTTGATAGTGATGTTATCACAGCTTCAATACCTGCTGATTTAGATACAGATTATAGTTTCCCAATTAGATACACTATGAGTGATACAACAAATGATAGCTCTTCTTATACTGATACAACAATTGGTGATAGTACTTATGATTCAACAAATACAAACTACACAACAGCTACATATAATGTAACAGTAAATGCCGTAACTGATACAGCAACATTTACTTTAGATGAATTTACAGATATTGACGGTGACGGTACTAATGATATTACTTATAATAGTGGAACTCAAACAGTTACAGTAAATGCAAATACAAAATTCCAAGTGCCACTTCATTTAACAGCTGATGATAT
Organism: Malaciobacter pacificus; assembly: GCF_004214795.1. Classification (NCBI taxonomy): domain Bacteria; kingdom Pseudomonadati; phylum Campylobacterota; class Epsilonproteobacteria; order Campylobacterales; family Arcobacteraceae; genus Malaciobacter; species Malaciobacter pacificus. The sequence goes on along the minus strand of NZ_CP035928.1, from coordinate 1,582,793 downwards.
GGCAAGTGAAAGTTCAAATGGACAAGATTTAGATAGTGAAACAATAAGTAATACCGTTACTCTTTATAATGTACCAAGTGGAATTTATGTAAATGATGGTACATATTATGGAAATGGTATCTGGAGTGTTGAGATAAGCGATGATTTAACATTGGATCAAGTTTTAGGTGAGGTAAATAAAATATCATTTGAAGTTGGAAATACAAATTATCCTAATATAAATCAAGAAATTACAATTAATATTTCCCACCAAGATGTAGGAGCAGATGTTCTAACAAATACACAAACATTTACTTTAGTAATAGATGGAGATACTTTTAGCAATACTGATACAGGGGATATTACACCTATTGATTTAGAAGTGAGTGAAAAAATACCAACAAATCTTACTGAAGATAGAGGAACACCATTGAGTGATTTAGTAGAAGTAGCAGATGGGATAGTGGGTAATGACACTGGTGATTTCGTTATTTTAGTTTCAAACTTAAATGGAGCAACAATTTCTGGTATGCAATTAATCACACAAAATGGTAATAGTTTTTACTCTCTTCCTGGAGATGGAACGTATACAGATATTCAAACAGCATTAGAATCAATAACTATAACACCAAATTCTAATGAAAATATAAACACGCTTTCAAATGTAACTTTTGATTTTTCTATAGAAACTATAGGAACAAATAATACAAATACATATGATTTATCTTTAGATAAACAAATAGCCCCTGTTACAGATGAAACAGTTATAAATATATCAGGTTCAGATGTTGATGAAAATAGTAGTGATAATGTATTCACAATATCATTAAGTAATGATGCAGATGGAACAAGAACTCAAATAATAGATGGAAAAGTTTATTTACAACTTTCTGATAATGGTAATGGTGGTACATTTGTAGGAGATAACTTCACCCTACCAAGTGTTACAACAATAGCTGCAAATAGTGTGAGTGATGATCAAGGCAACTCTTTACCTGCGGGAGATTATTATGTAATAGAAAATGTTGATTATACAGACTCTTTAAGTATAAAATACACACCTAATACAAATGTGATTGCTCAAGATGTAATAGACATAAAAGCCTACACTATATCTAAAGAAGACCCAGAATCAAGCCCTTATACAACGCAAACTTTATTATCAAGTCAAACAGCTACTTATGATATAAAAGCTGTCAATGATGATATTACAGATTTTAATCCAAGTGCCAATGGAAATGAAGATGAAGTTGTAAACATCTCTTTACCTAACACAGTTGAATTAAATGATAATACAGAGTCAATAACAAGTGTTATACTAAAAGATATACCTTTTGGATATAAAGTTACTTATGATGGAGCTGAAGTTACAGGAACTCCTGTTGGTGTAGATGCTAATGGTGATTATATTTATGAGTATAGTTTTCTTGGTATTAGTGACATAACGACAGATATTGCAAAAATTGGTATTGAAAAAGTTGGTGTTGAGAATTTTAATGGAACAATTTCAGATGCAAAATTGAGTATAAGTTATGGAGAAACAGGTATTCCTAATAATACAGTAACTGAGAATTTTGATATTGTATTCAACCCTGTTGCAGATGAGTTGATTTCTTTTAATCCTACTGATGCCTTAGGTGATGAGTATGTAGATAGTAGTTCTCCTTGGACTAAAATAAACCTAAATACTAATGTTAAAGATGTAGATGGAAGTGAGACAGTTTATGTAGAGTTTACTAACCTTCCTGATGGAACTACATTTAGTTTAGATAATGGTAGTACGACAATAGCAGCTAGTAATATTAGTTATGATAGTGATACAGGAAAATATACAGTTGCTAATATTCCATATGATCAAATAAACTCACTTTATATTCAAACACCTACAGGATATAAAGGTGGTACAATTACAGTAGACGCATGGACTGTGGAAAGCTCAAATAATGACACTAGTACAAAAATAACAGGGAAAACTTTTGACATAGAACTTGAATCAAAAGCAAGTGGGGTAACTTCATTTACAAGTACAGTTGGAAATGAAGTAAATACTACAATAAGTGGTAAAAATGTTGTAAGTTCTGGATATGAAATATCTTTAACTATAGATAGTTTAGATTTATTAGATAAAGATGGAAGTGAGTCTTTATTTGTAAAACTATCTGGATTAGGGAATTCTTTTGATGTAGATGCTTCAAACTTGACAGGAGTAACAGCTACAAAAGTTGGAAGTGATTGGATAGTAGATATTGGAAGTGCAACTGATAGCCATTACGCTGATGCGATTACAGCACTTTCAAATGGAAATTTAAAACTAGTTTCTACAACTACAAGTGGTACAGTTAATACAATTAATGTAAGTGCATATTCTGAACTTGATGATGGAAGTAAATCAAGTGAAACAACAGTTTCAAATGTTGCTTTAAATACTACTGTTGATACAACAGAAGATATGGATGGAACAGCAAATAATGATATTATTCAAGGTAGCAGTAATGCTGACACTATAAATGGTCAAGGTGGAGATGATGAAATCAATGGTGGTTCAGGAAATGATGTTTTAAATGGTGGAAATGGAGTTGATACTATTGATGGTGGAGCAGGAGCTGATATTATAAACGGTGATGGTGGAAATGATACTATAAACTTTGATGGAAGTGATACTGTTGATGGTGGAACTGGAACTGATACTTTAGTTTTAGATAGTGGTATAGACTTATCAGATGTATCAAATATTTCTAACATAGAAAAAATAGATTTAACTCAAAATGGAGATCATGATATTACAGGACTTTCATTACAAGATGTTATTGATATGACAGATAGTGATAATGATTTGGAGATACTTGGAGATGCTTCTGATAATGTTCAGTTAGTAAATGAAGCTGGTAAAACATGGTCAACTAATAACGTTGTAGATGGTGATGGTAATAAAACTTATACAAATATAGGTGATGCTAGTGTTACGTTAAAAATAGATCAAGATATAAACATAAACATAATATAAAAGGTAGAGGAAAATAAAACATGAAAAAATTATTAGTAGTATTAGCTTTAGGGGCAATGGTAAGTTTAAACGCAGGAATGGTATCAGCAGTAAGTGGACCAAATACATCTGAGAATGAGTATGAGAATAAGGAGAGGGGAATTATTGTAAATCAAGATGTAGATGGTGATGGTATTATTGATACAGAAGATGATTGTTTAGAAACAATTCCTTGTAAAGAAGAAGGTTGCCAGAAAAAAGAAGAGCCTAAACCAGTTGTAATAGGTGATGATGATAAAGATGGAGTATTAAATAATATAGACCAATGTCCAAATACGCCAGCAGGATTTGAAGTAGATGAATTAGGATGTAGTAAGTTAGTTGATTTAAAAGTATTGTTTGAGAGAGATAGTTATATAGTAGACTCAAACTTTACACAAAGACTAGATACATTTATAGAATTTATGAAAAAACATCCAAAATATAACGCAGAGATTCAAGGACATACAGATAGTAGAGCAAGTGAGAAGTATAATGAAGTACTATCACAAAATAGAGCAGACTCAGTAAAAGCATATTTAATCGAAAATGGAATTGAAGAAGAGAGATTAAATTCAGTAGGATTTGGAGAGTTAAGTCCAATAGATACAAATGATACGGCAGAGGGAAGAGCAAATAACAGAAGAGTTGTTGCTGTTTTAAAAAAATAGTTATATATAAGTAAGATATCTATAAAATTAGATATCTTACAAAATAAAGAAAAATATGAACTTACTGAAAAATATCTTATTCTTTTTAATAATCCCACTACAAGTACTTTCTAGTGAACTTGATTTGACTAAAGACGAAAAACAGTTTATTTCTTTTAATTATGATGAGTTAAAATATCTAGATAGTTTGAAGACAATTAAAATGTGTGTTGATCCAAATTGGGAACCCTATGAAGTAATAAAAAATAATAAATATGAAGGATTAGTATCAGAATTTATTAAATTAATAGAAAAGAAAATTAATAAAAAATTTGAATTAATAGTTACAGAAAGTTGGATAGAAAGTTTAGAGTTTATCAAAAATAAAAAATGTCAAGTTTTGCCATTTTTAAATGAAACAACTAAGAGAAAAGAGTTCCTAAATTTTACACCTACCTTGTATACAGAACCAGATGTAATAGTCACAAAAAATGATGTTCAATATATTTATAACTCCTGAACAGGAAGAAAACTTAGATATAAATGTTGAAATAAAATATGTTTCATCTATGAATGAAGCTTTAGAAATGGTATCTGAAGGAAAAATATTTGCAACAATAGGTTCTTTTTTAGGAACAGTTGACAAAATGAAAGAATTAAATTTGCCAAACATAAAAATTGCGTTAAAAATTGGTATTGAAAACTCTTATAAAATGGGTATAGTTAAAAATGAACTTGTTTTACATTCAATATTATCTAAAGCTGTAACTTCGATTACAAAAAAAGAAAAAGATAAAATTGTTAATAATTTATTATACATGATTGTATTTATAGTCTTAGTGATATCAATATTTTTTATTTATAGACATTATGAAATTAAAAGAAATGGTTGAAATAGAGTTAGAAAAATCTAGAGATAAAGATAAGCTATTGTTCCAGCAAAATAAAATGGTTTCAATGGGCAGATGCTAGAAAATATTGCACATCAATGGAGACAACCTTTATCTCAAATCAATTCTTCGATTTTAGTTATAGATGAAATTTTAAGTGAATCTAATTTTAATAATCTTGAAGTTAATACAAAACTAAATGAAATTGAAACAATGACAAAATATATGTCACATACAATTGATGATTTTAAAAATTTTGTATCAGTTGATAAAACTAAAACAAAGTTTAATATAATAAAAACTATTGAAAAATCTATTGAGATAGTAGATGCTGCTTTTATATATGAAAATATAGATTTAATATTAAAATACAATAAAGAAAATATAATTTATAAAGGATTCCCTAATAATTTGCAGCAAGTATTACTAGTAGTTCTTAATAATGCAAAAGATGCATTTAATTTAAGAAAAATAAAAAAAGGTGTAGTTGTGATAGAAGTTACAAAGATAAATAAAGAATGTATAATAAGTATTTCAGATAATACAGGTGGAATTGATGAGAAAATAAAAGATAAAATATTTGAACCTTATTTTACAACTAAACATCCAAATGTTGGTACAGGTTTAGGACTATATATATCTAGAAAACTTTTAGAGAAAACAATGAATGGAAGTATTAAAGTTGTTAATAGAAATCAAAGTGCAAATTTTATTATAACATTAAAAGAGGAAGATGAAAAGTGAATACTGAAAAGAAGTTATATTCAATGCTATTCATTGAAGATGAAGATATAATTAGAAAAAACTATGTTAGATACTTAAGTCAATATTATAAAAATGTTTATGAAGCAAGAGATGGAATAGAAGCCTATGACCTTTATAAAAAACTTAATCCAGATATTTTAATTGTAGATATTAATTTACCTAAAATGACAGGTTTGGAACTACTAAAAAAGATAAGAAAGACTGATCATTCAACAAGAGCTATTATTTTAACTGCTCACTCAGAGGTTGATTATTTATTAGAAGCTACAGAACTTAAGTTAACAAAATATCTTGTAAAACCTATTACTAGAAATGAAATAAAAGATGCTTTAAATATTGTAAATGAAGAAATACAAATGTTTGAAACTAAAATGAAAAAATATGTGGTTTTAGATGATGATTTTATTTGGAATCTTGAACTTAATGAATTATATAATCAAAAAGTATCAGTATTTTAACTCCTCAAGAAAATAAAATTTTGAAATTATTTATTGAAAATATTGGTAAAGTATTGTCATATGAAACTATTATAGAAGAGATATGGTTTGATTACGAATTTAACAAAGTTGATGCTTTAAAAACTTAAGAAAGAAGCTATTAAAAGGGATTATAGTCAATGTATATGGTATTGGCTATAAAATGCTAATTAAGCAATAATTTTTTTCCTTTGCTTGTTGGTAGCTTAAAATAATTTATTTTAATAGAGCCACTTGCAGATTATAAAAAACAACCCGTAATTTAAGCTGATTTAAATTTTAAAAAGTTGAATCAAACTTCAGATAAGTTATAATTTTTTACTACAAAAATTTAACAGAAGAGCGATTCAACTTATGGAAATTATTCTACCAAAAATATCTTCAAGTCTATCTAAAATGTGGACTAAGGTTTTAAATCTTGAAAATTCACTTTTTCCTTCTTTGAAAAGAGAGCTTCAATTAGAAGAGTTGTCAAATAAAGAGCAAAAGCTTATTAAGATATTAGACTTTGCTGCGATTGAAAAAAATATCACTGTCGTATCTATTACAAACACTCCAAAGCATAGAGAAGAGATTGCACGAGCATTTATTGCAAAGAGTGTTTACAATATCCAAACAACCAGAGACCTTATCGATAGACTTCATAGTGATAGAACGCTGAGGATCTTGTGTGGGTGGAGATATAAAAACGATATTCCAAGTGAGTCTAAATTTAGTAGAGTCTTTAAGGAGCTCAGTGAGCTTAAAATTGCACAAAAGACGCATGAGCAGTTTGTGAAGGAGTATCTAAGGGATACACTCTTTTTTTATAATGCAAGTGATGCAACAAAAATACCACTGAGAGAAAAACCTGTAAAAGTAGAAAAAGAAAAGTTTAAACCAAAAAGAAGAGGACGACCTAAAAAAGGTGAAACAAGAGAGCCTAAAACACCCAGTATCTTGCAGCAACAAGAAGATATGAAAACCACAAAGCAGATGCTATCTTTGGTATCAACGCAGTGTGGAGTTGGAAGAAAACAGAATTCCAAAGGCAACTTTGAAACATGGATAGGAGGGAAACTCCATATCAGTGTAGTAGATGGAGATATCCCTATTACTGCTATTTATTCAGGGGCAAATGTTCATGATAGCTCAGTAGCACTTCCTCTTATAAACGAGACAAGCAAAAAAGTATCATATCTTTATGACTTACAAGATGCAGGATACGACAGCAATATTATCAGAGATTTTTCCAAAAAACTAAATCATAGACCGCTTATTGATATCAATCCGAAGAACTCCAAAGAGTTAAAAGAAAAAATTCAACTTATAAAAGATGAAAAAAAGAAATTTAAAATTCTAAACCTTACTCAAAGTTTAGATACCCATCACTATAATCAAAGAAGTATGGTTGAGAGAGTCAATAAATACCTCAAAGAAGACTTTGGATGCAGTAATATTTATTATAAAGGAGCTACAAAAGTAGCTTCTGTTTTAGCATTTGGTATTTTATCAGTTTGTATTCATCAGAGTTTGAAACTGGTAACATAACTTTTAGCTAAAAACACTAAAAATTAGCCATTTTTAAAACTCAACCATCAAGCACGCACCCAATAATAGTTTTTTATCTAAAATTGACTCATAAAGCGGTAAAATGATTAAAAGTTTAAAAGATCTGCTTGATAAGTTTAGTAGGTTTACAAATTCACTAGTTTATGATGGTGGAATTTGCAAGCGGCTCAATAATAAATTATTTTTGTAAAAAAGTTATAAATTAATGTAATTATTACAATTTCCTCATTATTTACTCACTTTTATATGCTATAATAATAAAAATTTTTTATTTAGAAAAATATTATAGGGAGAGAGGGTGAAAGAGGTTTTTTTATCAAAAAAAGTTTTATTGAGTTGTTTGATTTTAGGACAGGTAGCAGTTGCAGAGAATTATAAAAAAATAGTTTTAGAAAGCTTTCAAGATAGTAGTAAAGCTCAGGCTAAATATGATTTGTTATTAAAAGACATTAATGGGAAAATAAGCGCAGAAAAAGATAAATATCCTTTCAATGTTGTAGTAAGACCGTCAGGAAACTATCATATTTTAGCAATAGAACCATTTAAATATCTATCTGAAGCTAAAATAGTTTTATCAAAGCTAAAAAATGATTTTCCAACCGCTTATATCAATAGCAATGCAGAGACTTTTGATAAAAATGAACTGATAGATAAAAAAGATTTAAATAAAGATAAAGAGGTGTTAATAGTAAATACCTTTACTCTTGAAGATATGCTAAAAGAGATTATTTATACTGATCCAGAAATTAAAGAAAAGTTATTTCAATATAATTCAATTGTAGAAGATATAAATATTTCAGATGCTGGTAACTACCCTACAATAGACTTAATAGGTAAAACAGGAATAAAAGAAACTAAAAAAGAAGGTAGTGAAAGAGATAGATATGATACATCTGAAATCACTCTTAAACTTGTTCAAAATCTATTTAATGGTTTTGGAACAAAAGCTGCAGTAAATAGAGATGAAGCAAGAGCAAAAGCTGCTTTTAATAAATACATAGAAGTTGCTCAAGATAAAATGTATAGAGCAATTGAATCATATATTAAAGTTGTAAGATATAATGAAGTTCTTAATATTGCAAAAGATAATGTGAAAGTACATGAAGAAACACTTCTAAAAATCCAAGATAGATATGAAAAAGGGTTTAGCACATTAAGTGAAGTTGAGAGAGTTAAAGGTAGACTAGCTTTATCTAAATCAAATTATGTATCGGAAACTAATAATTTAATTGATGCAAAATTCAACTTTCATAAAGCATTAGGTAGATATGTGGATGAGAATAGTTTAGTTCCTCCAACTTTTAATGGTACTTTACCTAAGACTTTAGAACATGCTAACGATATTGCAATTCACAATAACCCATCTATTTTAGTAGCTAATTATGATATAAAAGCTATTCAAGAATCATTACAGTACGTTCAGAAGAATGATTATCCTACATTAGATTTAGAATTGCAAGGGTCAAGGTATAATAATTTAACTGGTTCATCAGTTGGTAGAGAAGATGATTTAAGTGCTATGCTAGTTTTAAATTATAATTTATATAGTGGTGGTGCTCATAAAGCTGAAAAACAAAAATATATAAGTTTATTAAACTATGAGTACGCACATAAAAATAAATTAAAAAGAGATGTTATTGAATCTTTAGGCTTGTCTTGGAGTGCATATAAAATGATACAAGAACAATATAAGTATCAAATTGATTATAGAGACTTAACTGCAAAAACAAAAATTGCTTATGATGAAGAGTTTCAGTTAGGAAGAAGAACCCTTATTGATTTACTTGATGTTCAAGACGAGGTAAATAATATTAAGATAAAAGTTATACATAATAAGTATGATTTAATTTTTGCCAAGTATAGAGTATTGGATGCAATGGGAGAGCTATATAAATCATTTGGGCATGAGTTTAAAGAAGAGTATAAAGAAGATAAGTTATTAGCTTATGTTGACCAAGATAATGATAAGATTTTAGATTGTGAAGATCAATGTGATAATTCTGCTAAAACAGAAACTAATATATATGGATGTCAAGGAATTACTTGTGTTGAAGTTGATGAAATTCAGTTTAATACAAAAATAAAAGATACTAAAGAACAACTTGATACAAGTGAAGTTCAAAATTTATGGGGTGTAAAGTAGAAAATAAATGAAAAAATCATTTGTATTATTTTTTATAGTTATTATAGTATGCACAACTCTTGTTTCAAAAGAGTTGTACACGAATACGATTTTAAAAAAGATAAATGCTAAATATGGAAAATTTACTACAAATAGATTTCTACTTTTAAAAGAAAAAATTAATAGCGTAAAGAAAAAATCAGATTTTGAAAAATTAAAAGTAATTAATGCTTTTTTTAATAAAGTAAAATATGATTCTGATTCTAAAATATGGAATAAAAAGGATTATTGGGCAACACCATATGAGTTTTTAGCAAAAGATAGGGGTGATAGTGAAGATTTTGTTTTTGCTAAATATTTTACATTAGTAAATGAATTAAATATTGATAGTAGTAAATTATTCTTTACCTATGTTAAATCAAAACAAAAAAAAATATCTTATATGGTTTTAACATACTATAAAACAAAAAAATCAATACCTATTATATTAGATTCAATTAATTACAAAGCACTTCCTGCAACAAAAAGACCAGATATAATTCCTATTTACAGTTTTTCAGCAAAAAGTGCGGGTATAAATAAAAATCAAAAAAGTAAATTTAAAGCATCTCAAAGTTTAAAGTTTAGAAAATTAATAAGAAATATAAATGAAGGAAAAATATGAGTTTATATAAGCAGTTAACAATTTTAATTACTATTTTTTTAGTTTTAATGTCAACAGTTCTTTTGTGGTTTATTTTAAGCTACAATAAAAATTTAATTGAAAATCAATTAGGTTCAAATGCAAAGAATAGTGCATCTTTTTTAGGATTATCTATAAGTAGAGATGTTGATTTTAAAGATACTTCTACAATGGAAGGGATGATTAATTCAATTATTGATAATGGTTTTTATGAGTATATTGCTGTTTATGATATTGATGATAATGAAGTTATAAAAATTTCATCACCAAGAGAATTAGAAAAAACACCTAAATGGTTTTCAAATATTTTTGCTATTAATGCACCAAACTTTAATTCAAATATTATGAATGGTTGGATTAATATTGGTAGTCTAGAAGTAAAAGTTCATCAGGACTATGCTAATAATCAAATGTGGAACACATTTAAATCAATTGCAAAAATTTTCTTTTTTTCAACTATTTTATTGTTAATAGTATTCTATTTCTTTATAAATAAAATTTTAAGACCTTTAAATAGATTAAGTATTCAGGCCAAAGCTATTGATAATAATGAATTTATAATTGAAAAAGAGCTTCCAAATACTGTAGAGTTCAAGAATGTAGCACTTGCAATGAATAAAACTATTTCTAAAATGGAGACTATTTTTAATAAAGAAGTAGAAACATTAAATAAATATAACGAACTTCTATATAAAGACAGTGATACTAAGTTGGGTAATAAAAATTACTTACTTCTAAAGTTAAATTCATATCTTAAAAATTCTCATGGTTTATTAGGTTTTGTTGATATTAAAGATGAAATTTCCTTTAAGAAAACAGTTGGATTTAAAAGTTATTTTTCATTTAAAACATTTATAATTGAACAATTAGATAATGGCTTTAAATCAAATAAAGATTTTATTTTATGTAAACTTGATGATGGTGTAATTGCAATATTACTACCAAATACACATTATGAAGATGTTAGTAAAAAATTTGAAAATATTTATAAAAATATTCAAGATTATATTAAAACAAACAAATTAAATGAAGTATTTGATTTAAAAGTTGCAGTTGGTATATCTAACTATGTTCAAAATACATCACTAAAAGATGTTATGTCTAAAACAGACCAGTCTTTATCAATAGCAATGCAAAAAAATGATTTAAAACTAAATTACTTAGAAGATGATATTAAATTTACGAAACAAGAATGGATAGAATTACTTCAATGGGCGTTTGATTATGATGGATTATTTTTCCATTCTCAAAATATTTTAAATATTACAAATAACACTTTGTATATGAAAGAGTATTACACTAGACTTAAGGATAAAGACGGAAATGTTTATTCTCCAGGTGACTTTTGGTCTATTGTTGGGTCTATGGGATGGTTAGGAAAACTAGAAAAACAAACTATTAAAAAGATTTTCCAAACAAAAAAAGAATCTACAATAGAAGATAAAGCGGTAATTAATTTAACATCTGATTTTATTTCAAATAAAGTAAGTGTTCAATGGCTTATAGAAGAATTAAATAAAAGTTTTATTAATAAACCTATAACTTTTTATTTTGAGTGTATTAATGCAGATATATTAAGTAATATTGATGATTTTAAATACTTTACAAAACAGTTGGAAACTACAAAACATAAATTTGCAATTGAAAGTTTTACTTTTGACAGTGATAATTTAGATTACTTAAAAGATTTAAAGCCTCAATATATAAAAATATCTAAATCATATATTGTAAGTAATGAAAATAGAATTACAGATAGTATTCTAATTAATATTACTTCAACTATTGGTGCACAATTGATAGTAAAACATGTTGAAACAAAAGAAGAATTTGATTTATTAAAAGATTTAGGGATTAAATATTTACAGGGAAGATATGTAGATACAATTGAGGTAGCTGATGTTTAAAAATTTAGATAATAATAAATTATCTGCTTCTTTATTAGATAATTTATACTATTTTTTAAAATATTACCATAAGTCAATTAGTTTCAATACTTTAATAGAAGGTTTTCCTGTAAAACCTAATGAAAAAATACCTAATATGCTTTCTATTTATAATAATAAACCACTATTTATTACAGTAGCAAAAAAGTCTGGCTTTAAATCAAAATATACAAAGAAAAAATTTTCAGATATATCTGAACTTCATTTACCAGCAATAATTATTTTAAAAGATAGTACTTCTTGTATATTAGAAAAAATTGATTTAGATACTAAAAAAGCTATTATTCATGTCCTTGATATGGATGAAACAAAAGAAGAGATTGATTTATCAAAGATTAAAGAATTATATACTGGTGAAATGTTTTTATTAAAAAAAGAACATTTTGAAAGTGAAATAAAACCGAATATTTTAAAAGCTAATGATGAACATTGGTTTTGGGGTTCTGTTAAAAAGAACATTACAATTTACAAAGATGTTATTATAGCTTCAATTTTGATTAATATATTTGTTTTACTAACACCTTTTTTTGTTATGAATGTATATGATAGAGTAGTACCTAATTTTGCTATAGAAACTTTATGGGCTTTGGCTATTGGTATTTGTGTAGTTTATATTTTTGATCTAGTTACCAAGTTTATTAGAGCTTACTATATTGATATAAGCTCTAAGAAGATTGATATTATTGTCTCTTCAAAACTTTTTGATAAAATTTTAAATATTAAGCTAAAGCATAAACCTAAATCAATTGGAGCATTTGCAAATAATATTAAAGACTTTGAGTTAATTAAAAACTTTTTTTCGAGTTCTACTATTGCAGTATTAGTTGATTTACCATTTATAATACTATTTTTAATTGCAATTTTTTATATTTCAGGTAGTATCGTTGTTGTTCCTATAATATTTATTAGTTTAATTTTATTTTATTCATTATTTATAAAAGGCCCACTACAGAAAAGTATAGAGTCTTCAAATGAGTCAATATCCTACAAAAATGGTATATTAATTGAAAGTTTAAATGCTTTAGAGACTTTAAAAAGTTTAGGTTCATCTGGACATTTAAGATGGAAATGGGAAGAAAGTACTGCTGATATATCAACAAAATCTCTTTTAACAAAAATGTTAACTACTTCAATTACTAATATAAATGCTTTTTTTGTACAACTAACTACTATTTTTATAGTTATTTATGGTGTTTATGCAATTGGTGAGAATGAATTAACATTAGGAGGTTTAATAGCAGCTGTAATTTTAGGAGGAAGAGCTGTTGCACCTATTGGGCAAATAGCTTCACTTATTAGTAATTATGAACAAGCAAAAACTTCATATAATATGTTAGATAATATAATGAATATTCCAGTGGAAAGAGAATCAAATAAAGCAGCAATCCATAAAGAATATATTGAAGGAGATTTTGAGTTTAAGAATGTTTCTTTTTTTTATGATGAAAGTAAAAAAGTGCTTGACTCAATAAGTTTTAATGTTAAAAAAGGTGAAAAAGTAGCAATTATAGGAAAAATTGGTTCTGGTAAATCAACTATTATGAAGCTTCTTATGAAACTTTATGAATCAAATGAGGGTGAAATTATTTTAGATGGAATAGAACTAAGTCAAATAGAACCTTCAGATGTTAGAAAAAATATCGCATACGTATCTCAAGATACTTTACTATTTAATGGAACATTAAAAGAAAATATTTTGTATAAATATCCTTATGAAAACGATGAAGTTTTAATTAAAGCAACTAAAACAGCACAACTTATAGACTTTGTAAATGCACATCCTTCAGGGTTTGATTTATACGTTGGAGAAAGAGGAGATACTTTATCTGGTGGTCAAAAGAAAGCAATTTCTTTAGCACGAGCTTTAGTTGGGGATTATTCGGTTTTACTTTTAGATGAACCAACAGACAGTATGGATATTACTACAGAAAGAAATTTGATTAATGCTCTAAAAGAAGAGATAAAAAACAAAACAGTTTTATTAACTACTCATAAAAGTTCTATGCTTGAATTAGTGGATCGAATCATAGTTGTAGATAATGGAAAAATAGTTTTAGATGGTGAAAAAAACTATGTTATTAATGCTTTGGCAAATAGGAGTAAAGAATAGCTATGAAAGAAATAGATAAAACTTCAGATTATGATTATATTAATTCTGTTTCTCAAGCTTTAGTAGAGAAAGTACCTAATAGTACAAAAGTTCTATTATATATAATTGTTTTATTAGTTGTCTTTTTTTTAATTTGGGCATATTTTGCAAAAATTGATCAACTTGTACGAGGTGAGAGTAAAGTTATACCTTATGGTCAGAATCAAATAGTTCAGAATTTTGAAGGTGGAGTTATTACAGATATTTTAGTAGAAGAAGGTGATTTAGTAAAAAAAGGTGATGTTCTATTAAAATTAAAAAATAAGCAATATTCTTCAACATATGAGAAGAATATTTTAGAAATAGAATCTTTAAAAGCAAGAAGCAATAGACTTTACGCAGAAGCAAATAATAAAGAATTTTTATTTGATAAAAATAATGATATTTATCAAAAAGAGTATGAATTGTACAAAAGTGACTTGTCTCAACTTGATTCAAAGCTAAGAGTTTTTGATGAGCAAATATCTCAAAAAGAAAAAGAAAAAAATGAAATTAGGTCAAGAATTAGACATTTAGAACAGAGTTTCAATTTGATTATTCAAGAACAAAAAGTTATGGATCCATTGGTAAAAAGAGGTATAGTTTCAAAAGTTGAATATCTAAAACTTTTAAGAGAAGCTAATACTATTAAAGATGAATTAGAATCGGTTAAATTATCACTTACTAGAATTAGTTCATCAGTAAAAGAGTATAAAAATAGATATAAAGAAGCAAAAATAGAATTTCAAAATAATGCTCATAAAGAATATAATGAAGTAATTGCAAAAATAGAACAGTCTTTAAAACAAAATCAAGGTTTAGAAGATCAAGTTAACAGAACATTAGTAATCTCTCCTGTTACAGGTTATATTAAAAAAATGCATGTAAATACTATTGGAGGTTCTGTACAACCTGCTATGGATTTAATAGAGATAGTTCCAAAAGATGATAATTTATTAATTGAAGCTAAAATTAAACCAGAAGACATCGCTTTTTTACATCCAGAACAGAAAGTGACACTAAAATTTACTGCATACGATTTTACTATTTACGGTTCTTTAGATGGGAAGATAGATAAAATTTCTCCAGACTCTGTAACAGATAAAGAGAATAATACATATTATTTAGTTTATATTAAAACAAATAAAAACTATTTAGGAACTGATGCAAAACCTCTTGAAATAATGCCAGGAATGAGAGGAAGTGCAGATATAAAAACGGGACAAAAAACAATAATGACTTATCTTTTAAAACCATTGATTAAAACTAAACAATATGCTTTAACGGAGAATTAATGAGAATTATTTTAGTTTCCATAAATAGAGTATTACATCAACAATGGAAAAAAGCAATACATAGCACAGTAGAAGTAATAAGTTTATATAGTATTATTGAAATTAAAAAATTTACTTTTCATTCAAAAGATATAATTATATTTGATTATGATAATTTAGAAAATGAACTTTCATATTTGTTGAGTAATAAAGTTGTTTGTCTTAGTTCTAAATTAGATAATATTGAAGGATTTAATCTTTTAAAAAAAGGTATAAAAGCTTATGGTAATAACTATATGACTCCTATGAATTTGGCAGAAGTTATTAAAACTGTATCTTTAGGCAAGATCTGGATTTCTCCTGATTTAATGAGTTTTATCATAAAAAATTCAACATTAAATCAAAATTTAGTTAATGAGGATTTTTCATTAGAGGAGTTAACTTCAAGAGAACTAGAAGTAGCCAAAGAAGTATCTAAAGGTCACACAAATAAACTAATTGCTCAATATTTAAATATTACAGAAAGAACAGTGAAAGCTCATATTAGTACTATTTTTTCTAAATTAGATATTTCAGATAGAGTATCATTGGGTATAAAAGTTAAAGAATATCTTCGAAATAGAAGTTAAATAATGTTAATTAAATTTTTTAAATATATTTTAATTTTTTTAGTAATTTTTATATGCTGATTTTTCAGTATCTTATTTAAATGAAGAAAAAAACTATAAAACTGTAAATGAAGTGATTAATAAAGAGTTTACTTCAATTCCTTCAAACTATATAATGGCCTGAAATGTCAAGCAACGCATTTTCTTTTTTTAACACTTTCCATAACTAAATTTATTCTATTAATTATATCTATATTCGATGGTCTGGATCTAAACTTCTTATTTGAAAGTACTGAGGGATTAATTGCAATAATAAAAGCATAAAATCTATTTCTTTTATTTTGAGGAAGCATATGATAAATAAATCTATACAATTGAACATCATTACTTTTTAATTCCGGTAATTTATATATATATCATATTTTCCACCTAAAAAAATATTTAATGCTTCTTTTTCTATTTCGTTTGCTGAAAAACTACAAGCTTTTATAATATCTTTATAAGAATATGATGAAAAAACTTTTACAATATTAGAATCGTTTTTTTTCTTTAGTTTTTGAGGATTCATTTTTAAAGCTTTTAAGCTTCTTGCTAATGTAAGTGCTTTTTTTGCTAATTTATCAGCATCACTTATAAAATTCCTTGTTAACCATAAAAATTGAGCAGATGTGAATTTATATTTTACATATAGTTCTAAATTAGAAATATCAATACCCTTACAATCATATACAAATACTACATCTGCATATTCTTTATTTAATGCAATTTTTACACTATAAACTAAAGCAATAAACTCTGCTTCATGTATGTTTTTTATATTTTCTAAAGTAGTTGAATATTTGTTCCCACTAAACGTATCTATAACTCCAATACCAGCTTTTTTTGTTTTATCACAATAACTTGCATCTGAAATCATAAATATATTCATCTAAAGCCTTTAAAAGAATTTACTATTTTTTATTATATTTTAATTAAAAAATGTAATTAAAAATATTACAATTTGAAATATATTATTTGAGTGATTCTTTATGATAAGTATTAAAGTAATCGCACTTGTATAATATTATATATAGTTTAGATTTCATTAGTATAATTAGTATTTTTCAATATACTTATAAATAAATCGATATCTCTTAAAGTAAACGTTGGTGAAATATAAAAAATTTCATTTCCAATCGAATATTCTTTAAACTCTTCTAGATTTAAATATTTTAAATTTTCAATGATAATTATGTCGTCAATTTTATATAGTATTTTATCTTTTACATTTTTTATATTTGTACAAATGTCAAGTGCAAACCAAAAATGCACCAATATGCAGTGCAAAAGTGCACCACTTAGTAACACCTATTTGTTAGAAATATCTAACAATCCAGCTTCCCTTTTTTGCTTTAATCTATAGCTTTCACCAGTAACATTTATTAAATGTGAATGATGAATTAATCTATCTAAAATAGCTGCTGTTAAAGCTTCATCATTATTAAGTACCTCCTTCCATTTTGTAAATGATAAATTTGAAGTTATAATTATTGAACCAAGTTCATATTTTTTATTAACTATTTGGAAAAATAGATTTGCTTGAGCTCCATTAAATTTTACATACCCAAACTCATCTATTACAAGTAATTTTGCAATTCCAATAACTCTTTTAAAATAGCTATCAAGTTTATTCTGAGATTGAGCACTTTCAAGTTGAATCATTAAATCACTTGCAGTTATAAATTTAGTTTTTATTCTTTCTTCAATTTCATCACTAATTGTTGTTTGATTTTTCTTTACAAGTTGTGGTTCAAATGTTCCTGCTCTATCTCTTGGAGTATTTAATTCAAATGTACCATCTGTTGATTTTATAGTTTTACTTGTTTTACCATTTTTTCTATTTCTATTTCCAGATAAAACATCTTGTGTAATATGAGATTCTACTTCAGCTTCTAATGCTGCTTCTACTAATTGTTTTACTAAAGGAGCAAGTACACCATCTTTACCACTAATTTGTTTACCAGCTAAAAGTTGTTGTACTGCTTCATTCTTGTGCTTGCACTCTCTTTGAGAAAATCAAATTGTGTTTCTTCTTTCATTGTCAATCCTTGATATTATTTTATCTGATTGACACAGAATTTCTAACACTCCCAGTGTAAGTAATTTTTTGAAGCTTATATATTTTATATAAGCTTCATATTTTAATTTCTATATTCTTCTGCTATCTTTTTAACAATTTGGAATACATTTTCAACAGAACTAATACTAACTTGCTCTTTTCTAGAGTGAGGGAATTTAATAGTTGGTCCTATTGAAGCTATTTTTATATGTGGATATTTATCTTTAAATATAGCACATTCTAATCCTGCATGAATTGCTTCTAGTGATGCATTTTTATTAAATTCTTTATAGATTTTAAGTACAGAGTTTGTAAATTCATTTATATCTGGTTTCCATGCTGGATATTTTCCATCAGTTGTTACTGTGAAGTTATATTTTTCTAGTAGTTCTATTGTTTCTTCTTTTAGAACTTTTAGATTTTCATTTGCCATAGATCTTGCACTTAACTCTATTTTTATATTATCTAAATTAGTTTTTATTATCGCTAGATTTATTGAGTCTTGAACTACATTTAACTCTGTATTCATACTTCTAAGTCCATTATTAAATTCATATATAAAATCTATTATTCCATCATCCCAAATATTTAAATGCTCTGATTTAGTATCAATTTTCTTGATTTCCATATTTTCATGTGTTAAAGTAGGGGGTGTATTTGTAGCAATAATTGCTTTTACGTTTACAGGGATTGAATTTATTCTCTCTCCTCCATTTATATCTAAAAGCTTACCTCCACACTCTTTTATAGCTTGAGCAACTAGTTTTATTCCATTTGGAATATTCTTATCAATATCAACACCACTATGTCCACCTTGTAGTTTTGAAATTGATATTTCATAAAGGTCTAAATTATCATTATTAGGAATAATCTTTTTATTTGAGTTAATTCCAAAAATATCAACTCCTCCAGCACATCCAATACAAATCTCACCTTCTTCTTCACTATCAAGGTTTAACATATATTTGGCATTTAATTCAATATCTAAATTATTAGCTCCTATTAAACCTATTTCTTCATCACTAGTAAATAAAAATTCTCCATCATACTGTTCATACATAAGTTTTATCATGTATGCACAACCAATACCATTATCTGCACCAAGTGTAGTATTGTCAGCTCTTAAAGTATCTTCATCTTCTTGAATAATAGTAGGAATACATCCATCATCTAAACATACAATATCATAGTGAGATTGAAATACTAAGTTTGCATTAGAGTTTTCTTTTTTACATAGAATGTTATTGTATTTATCTGTTAGGCATAGATATCCTAACTCTTTTGATAGATTTTCCATGTAAGATATAAAAGGTTCATGTGTTCTAGAACATCTTGGTATAGATGTAATTGTTTTAAATATTTCAATAATAGTTTTCAAAATTTAGCCTTAGTTTTTAGATTATTAACTGTTTGTATTATAGTATTTAAAAAAAAATTATAATTAATTGGTTTTTGTATAAAATTAGATATACCTAACTCTTTAAGTTTGTTTAATTTTGAAGATTCGGTATGTGCTGATATTACTATAATAATTTGATTTGGATTATCTTTTAATACTCTCTTACATAAACTAATACCATCCATTTTAGGTAAATTTAAATCAGTAATTAAAATATCAAAGTTTTTACAGTTTTGTCTTTTAAATGCTTCATAATAGTTATATCCTTGTTCCCCATCATGAGCTGTTATAATATTTGGAAAAAAGTTAGATAGTAATTTTGTAATTTGTTCTCTAACCTCGTTATTATCTTCTATGAAAAGGACATTTAATTTTTTAGATAATTGTGTTATTTCATTTATATTTTCATAGTTCATTAAATAAAATCCTTTTTTGGTAAATAGATTTTGAAAATTGCTCCTTCATGAGCGTTTTCAACTTTTAGTAAACCATTACAATGCTCATTTATAATAGTTTTACTCATATATAAACCTAAGCCTGATCCTTCTTTTGATTTTTTAGTCGTAAAATATGGATCAAATATTTTTCCTAAAATTTGAGGTTCAATTCCCCCTCCATTATCACTAACTTCGATTATTGCATATTTATTATCTTCATATGTAGATATTTTTACTCTTTTCTCAGTTATATTCTTATCAATTAATATATCTTCTGCATTTTTTAGTAAGTTTAATATAACTTGTTGAACTTCTGTAGCATAAATCTCTATTCTTTTATTGTATTTAAATTTTGTAGTTAAAATTATATCTTTTGAGTCAAAAGAAGTTTTTATTATATTAATAGATTTACCAATTAAATCCTCTAATGTAGTAATCTCTTTTTCTTTATCTCTTTTAAAAAAATCTCTAAAATCATCAATTGTTGATGAAAGATGCTGGGAGTAATCATTTATTAATTCTAATTCATTTTTTAACTCTTCTTTTGTGATAGGATTATTTAATAACTGTTTTAAAAGTAAATTATTTGTTGTTGCAGAAATTGCTGTTAGAGGTTGTCTCCATTGATGAGCAATCATAGAAATCATTTCTCCCATTTGAGCAAGTCTTGATTGTTGAATCAATTGAGTAGTTTTTTCTTGATTCTTTTTCATTTCTTGTTTTATTTTATCTTCCAGCTTTAAAGTAAGTATCTCTAAATCACTTTCCATCTTTTTTCTTTTATTTATATCCCTAATTACAGCATGAATTACTGGTTCGTTATCTATTTCAATAGATGTTAAAACTACTTCTATCCAAGATTTATTTTTATTTGAATCTAGATGAATCCATTCAAAACTACATATTCCTTTATTTAAAGCTTCATTGATTCTTATTTTTGATAGCTCTTTTGAGTATATACCATTTGATTGTTTTTTAGGTGATATATCTTCAAAACTTTTATTAAGTAGTTTCTTTTTTGTTATATTTAAGATATTTAAACTAGCTTCATTACAATCAACAATAACTTCATTTTTGATTAGTAAAACACCATCTGCTGATTTACTATATATTTTTTCAAATAGTTCTTTTTGTTTTGCTAACTCTTTTGTCTTTTTTTCAATTTCATTATTAGCTAATTGAAGTTTTTGATTATGTTTATCTAAAATAACTTGTCTATATGATAATATTAAAAAAATTATAAATACTACACCAAATACTTTCCATAATAAAGAGTAATCAAATTCCTCTTTTATAGGCATATTTGTCCATTTATTGAAAATTTTAGTATGTTCATCTTCACTAATTGTACTTAGTGCTTTGTTTAAAATATTTAGTAAATTTTTTTCACTATTTGATACAGCAATACTAGTTGTAAAAGGCATATTTGTATATCTTGAAATAAATATATCATTTAAAGCATAACGTGACATATAATAAGACGCAATAGGAAGTGCTTCAATTGCAAAATAGACCTTCCCACTATTTACAGCTTCTAATGTTTCATAATCACTTTTTGTTTCTTTAATTTGTATATCAGGATAATTTGATTTAAGAAGTTTTAGTAATTGATCAGTAGATTTTTTGGCCATAGTTTTTGTAATTACTTCTTCAATATTTTGAACAACAGGTTTACCTTTTTGTGTAATAATTGCATATTTATAGTTTAATACAGGGCTAGTTAAAGTGGAAAACTCTACAAGTTCATCAGATTTTGATACGCTAGGAATAATATCACAAGTTCCATTTTGCAAATTTTTTATAGCTTCATTAAAATTTTCAACCAAAATAGATTCAAATTTTGTATTTAATCTATTTTCAACTAATTTTAAAGTATCAATAGTGATACCTTTTATTTTATTATCCTCATAAAACTCAATAGGTATTAAATCAGGTATATTACACATCTTTATTGTATTTTTATTTTTTAGATACATTTTTTCATCATATGTAAGTATATTATTTAATTCATGTAAGTTATTAGCTTAACTTTCGCACCTAAAACCAAGCAATTTTCCAGTCACATCTCTTAATAGATCAATGATAGCTGTAAAATCCTCATTTCTATTGACAACTTCTTCAATTTTTGCAATCTCATCTAAAATAGCTAAAAATGCTTGCATAGCTATTGCTAGAGTATGAAGTTCACATTCTAAATCTTTAAACAATCCACCAATTGTTTTAGGTTCATTGCTGATACGATTTATATAGCTAACAACATTGTATGTAAAAAAAGATAGTGTAATTCTGGCTATCAAAGCTTCATAGATTCGATTCTCTTCTTTTCCGAATCCAAAGTGTTCACGAAGTTCTTTATACCCTTGTTCTATATCCCATCGTCTTTTATAAATATCTATAATCTCTTCATCACTAAGTATAAGATTGGTTGATACGATTGGTATTAAATTCTCTTTTGTTTTTATAAAAACAATTTTTAATTTACCAGCTTTTTTATGTTCAACTATGGTTGAAAAATACTCAAACTTTATCTTTTTGCCATATTGACCCATCTTGATAGATTTAAGCTTTTTAAATTTGTTATAGATGCCATCAAGGGTCTTTTTCTCTCCTGTAAAATTCCATATCCTGTCATTGTTTACCATTCTTGAAATGACTTGCAATCCAAGTTCATTCATAGTTTCTATAAATACAGGTTTAGAATACCAGCTATCTACAAGCAGATAATCTGCATATATACCACTAGCTACTGCTCTTTTAATCATCTCTATAGCAATTTGTGATTTCCCTTTTAAGCTTTCCAATCTTCGCTTATGTGCATTGGTTCGATGATCAATAATATTTGTAAACTCTTCTATCTTTACCCTTGCATAACTGTTCATAGCAATTGCAAAGTCCAACATAAAATTTGAATAACCATCACTATAGTTTAGTGATACAACATTTACACCTCTGATTTTTCTCTTTGCTTTATTGCTCCAAAGGTTGTCACAACTTCCCTCTATATTTTTACCAACTTTATCTTCAACAGTATCATCAAGTATAAGAACTCTTACTAGCTTTGAATCTTGCACTTTATGAAGTAGTGATAAGATCTTTAAAGAACTAAGAGATAATAGTTTTCTCCAATTATAAGAAGTATTGGAAAGTAATCGATAATATACATCTTTTTTGAAACTATCATTACTTTGATCCATAAAGGTTGATATTTTTTTATTCATAACCAGCATATATACAAAATGTAATACAACCATATGAACAGCAACTCCCTCTTTTTTAGAAAAATTGCTCTTGGTTAAAATAGTTTTCATATTTAACAAACGTAATGTTTCATAGATTGGATTTTTTAACTTATCGTTTATAATACCGATGATCTTGGATTCTATCTGCATTCTTACCCTTTAATATAATAGATATTATAGCTAAAAGTGCCTATTTAAGGGCTTTATTGAGAGTTCAAAATAGAAAAATATCATAGAAAAACAACTAAATTATTTTTATGTCAACAAGGATAAGATTATTAACTAAAGGAGTAATGTTTTAGGGAGATTTAGCTACAATTTTAATCAATTTAACGTGCGAAAGTTAAGTTATTAGATCCAAACCATTTTCTTTTTAAGGTTAAAATTTCTTCATCACTAATTGCTTTTTGACCTTTTTCTAAAATAGAATTTAGATGTTTATTATCTTTATTTGTAGCCATTCTAACTAATGAAACTAATCTATTATCATCTACATAATTAGTGGCAATCACT
This sequence comes from Malaciobacter pacificus, assembly GCF_004214795.1. Classification (NCBI taxonomy): domain Bacteria; kingdom Pseudomonadati; phylum Campylobacterota; class Epsilonproteobacteria; order Campylobacterales; family Arcobacteraceae; genus Malaciobacter; species Malaciobacter pacificus. The sequence continues at coordinate 1,559,017 of NZ_CP035928.1, read as the reverse complement.
CCTGAAATATTCCTATTTGAAATTATATAGTCTAAAACATTTTTTTTACCAACTGTAGCATCTGCTTTACCTAAAGATAACATTCTTAGGGCTTCCAAAGAGTCTTTTACAAGAATTTGTTTAATATTAGGATAGTGTTTAGCTAAAAGTTGTTGTGCGAAAAAACCTTTAGGCATTACTATAGTTTTACCTTCTAGTTTTTTTAAAGTATCTATATGTTCATTTCCATTTTGCACATATATAGCATTTGCAGCTGTATGAAAAACGCTAGTAAAGTTAAAGTATTTACTTCTTTCTTGATTTTTTGAAATATTAATAATTGAATCTATTTCATTATTTTTTAACATCTCCATAAACTCATTCCAAGTTTTGTTATGAATATATTCAATCTCCATACCAACTTTTTTTGCAAGAAGATTCATATAATCAATACTAAAACCTTTTGGTACACCATTTTCATTGAAATTATATGGAGGCCAATTCATTTCATTATGAAGTTTAATAGGTTGATTGTTTTTTAGATACTCTTTCTCTTCTAATGTTAGATTTAATTCATTACAAAAAGATGAAGATATTACAAAAAAAGTAAGAATTATAAGTTTAAGTAAGTGCATTTTTAATCTTTTTTATATTTTATACAATAGCCATATGAATATAAAGTCTCAAATAACTCATGGCCTAATTTAGATTTTAATCTTGAAAGTAGATTTCGAATTTTTTTTGTATTTTCATCACAATTATCAAATATAAAATCTTCAATCTCTTCATAGGTTTTTGTTTCACTATTTGTATTTATAAATAGTTGAAAAAGCTTAGTTTCATTTTTTGTAAGCTTTACAGGCTCATTATTTTTTAATAGTCTATTGTTTTGCTTATCCCATATTAAATCATTTTCTAAATAAATAAAACTACTTTCATTTAAAGTATTATACTTTTCAACAATATTAATTAACATAGATGTGATTTGTTCTAAATTGTAAGGTTTTAATAAATAACCATCAATTCCACTATTTATAGTTTTTAAAAAGAAATCTTTATCATCATGGGCTGAAACTACTAAAATAGGGATCTTTTTATTACTTTTTCTAACAAACTCAATAAATGATATACCATCAATTTGAGGCATTACTAAATCAGTTATTATTAAATGAAACTCATTATTGATAAATAATTCTATAGCTTCTTTTCCATTATTTACAGTTGTTATATCATTGAAAAATGACTTTAACATTTTATAAGTTTGATCTTGAACTTCAATATTATCTTCGATATATAAAATATCAAAATTTTTTGTGTATCGAACTACATCTAATATTTTTTCATTTAACATATAATTACCCAATATAAATTAAATTAATTGTATCAAAAGTAAATTAAAAGTTTAGGAAATAATAAAGATTAATATAAATAAAGGAACTAAAAAGCTCCTTTATTTTGGTAGTTAGTTGATTGTTTCTTTTAAGTTTCTATTTTTAAAAGCTAAAATAATTGTGAATATAACAATCACTGTTGTTACATAAACCCAAGTTGGAACTGGAACTGGGTCACCAGTTGCATATGAGTGCATACCTGATAAATAAAAGTTAACTCCAAAGTATGTCATTAAAATTGAACTAAATGCCAATAATGATGCTGTTGAGAATACAAAAGGATTATTTAATGCTTTTACAAATCTTAAGTGAATTACTAAAGCATAAACACAGATTGATACATAAGCCCATGTCTCTTTAGGATCCCATCCCCAATATCTTCCCCAAGATTCATTTGCCCAAACACCACCAAGGAAGTTACCAATAGTTAGCATCACTAATCCAACAATTAATGCAATTTCATTAATTGCTGTGATATTTTTGATATTTTCATCAATGTGAGGTCTATTTTTTCTAAAAATAAACATGATAAGTGTCATAAAACCAAGTATTGCACCTAGACCAAAGAATCCATATGATGCTGTTAATATCGAAACGTGAATAGTAAGCCAGTATGATTTAAGAACTGGAACCAAGTTTGTAATTTGTGGGTCAATTCCTGTTAGGTGTGCAGTAAACATAAATATACCAGCAACAATAACAGCAGCACTTAATGCAAGTAATGATTTTCTGAAAAATATTACTCCAGCAAATATTGCTGACCATGAAATATATAACAGTGACTCGTATAAGTCAGACCACGGTGCATGACCTGATAACATCCATCTAAATCCCATACCAAATGTTTGAATAGCAAATAATATAGCTAAAATACTGAAGAAAACAAATGTTAGTTTTTTAGATTTAAAGCTTGGTTTAAATACTGTAGCAAATGAAAATATTAACATTACTAATCCAAGTAAAACATATGCCAAAGTCAATTTGAAGAAAATATCTAAATTATTAAATAAAATTTCATTATCTATATATGATTCAGTTAAATTTATTTCACTACCAACTTTCACTTGATAAGTTTTAATCATATCTAGGAAATTATTTGCTTCATTCCATTTGTAATCAATAACAGAGTTTATAAAACCTCTAGTCATTGCATCAACAGCTTGTTGATTTTTACCTTCAAATGATGAAATAGCTTCTAATGGAGCATACCATTTGTTATTGTCATCTTTGATATTACCTTCAATTACTTTTGGATAAATACTAAATAGACCTGCATTAAAAGTTGAATACATAATATTTAATCTTTCATCAACTTTAATTATATCTTTTTCAAAAGTACCTCTTTCCATTGGTTTCGTTTGAAGTGCTTTTTCTGCTTCTTGAGTAAGAGCATATTTACCATCTTTAAATACTTCAGAAAAAGCGATATATTTTTCATTATCATTTAAACCTAAGAATTTTTTTAGTTTTGGAGTTTTGATTTTAATTAATTTTAAATCTCCCCAAATATCAGGTCTTGTTAGCATTCCTAAAATAATTTGGTCTGAGTTTAATCCAAACCAGCTATCTTTTCCACTAACTTTTTTTATGATTTCTTTATTTAAAGTTGAAACAGGTTTCATTCTTCCACCAAAACTTTGAGTAACTAATCTTGAGAATTTTTCAGCAGTTGGTGCTGATTCATTTTTGAATTTTTCTAAATACTCTTTAATACTCTCTGTTTTTTGTTGATGATCTTTGTCTGTAACAGTTTCAGCTTTTAATTGAGTTCCCGTAAATCCTAATGTTAAAGCAACAAGTAATGATGCTAAATTTTTGCTTCCTACATATTTAGTAAGTTTCCAAAATCTTGATTTCTTATCAAAGAAATTAATTACAAAACCTAGTGTTAAGATAAAGTATCCTAAATATGTTGGCCATTTTCCTGGGTCATTATTTACTGATAATACAGTACCTGACTCATCTGGGAAATAAGAACTTTGGAAGAATAAGAAATTACCCTCAAATAGTGTTCTGTTCATAAAAATTCTATAATCATAAGATTTTCCATCTTCTTCAATTACAGTAACTTCTGATGCATATGAAGATGGAGACATACTACCTGGATATCTATCTAATTGGAAGTCATTTAATCTAATAGAAAATGGTAAATCTAAAAGCTTAGAACCGTAAGTTAACATTACTTTAATATCACCAAAATCTAATTCCCTTGGCATTCCTTGCTGACCCCTAAGTCCAGGAAGTCTTACTTGTTGTTTTTGTCCATTATATACTGTTTCTACAGTTGTTAGACCCATTTTAGCAGTCGCATCTTTTTTTGCAAACATATAATCAACATAATGAATTTCAATAGATTTATTATCACCAAAATTTATTGTATGTGAGAAGTTATTTAAAGAAGGGAATAGGGCAGTGAACTCTTTTTGATATTCTTGATAATATGATTTATCGCCATCCACAATTGTAACTTGTAAGTAAGGTTCAAGAGAAATCATAGTATTAGAAGTCTCACCTTCTTTGATTTGCATAATTCCTTCATAACCAGCATATCTAGTTATTCCAGCACCAATTAAAATTACTACAAATGAAAAGTGGAATAAAAATTTACCTTTACTTTTCCACATTTTAAATTTGTAAATAATACCGATTAAATTTAAAGTAGTTAAAACCAATACAGTTTCATACCATATATTATTATAAACTAATACTCTAGCTGAAGATGTACCAAAATCATTTTCAATGAATGTAGCATATCCTGCACCTGCTGCAAGTATTACAATTAATAATAATGTTACTTTAAAAGAAAAAAACATGTTTATTAATTTCAAAAATTGTCCTTTTTTAAATTTTAATGATTATATTAACAAGAAGTTAATCTTTGGTTAATGAAAAATGAAAATTTTTTCATATTCGAATTTTGGAAGTATATCAAAAAGAACTTATCATCTCTTTGATTTAAGATGCTTTTTCATTATATATTCATATAATTGCAAAATGAATTTAGAAGAATTACAAAAAAAGAAATATGAATGCCGAACTTGGAAAAATGTTCAACCTTGGTATGATGAAATACTAAAAATTAGTAACATAAAAAAAGGTGAACTTTTCATTGATTATGGAGATTGGTTTACAATTGGAAAGAGAGAAGATTTAACTCAAGAAGAGTTTGATATTCTTGAAAATGCTGCAAAAAAATTAATCCCTTGGAGAAAAGGTCCTTTTAACTTATTTGGTTTAGAAATCGACAGTGAATGGCAAAGTAATATTAAATATAATCTTATAAGACCTCATTTTAATCTAAAAGATAAAGTTGTTGCTGATATTGGCTGCAATAATGGTTATTATATGTTTAGAATGCTAGAGGATAAACCAAAAAGATTAATTGGTTTTGATCCAAGTCCTTTGACATTACATCAATTTGAATTTGTAAATCATTTTGTAAAATCTGATATTACTTATGAAATGCTTGGAGTTGAGCATTTAGAATATTATAATCATAGTTTTGATTTTATTTTTATGTTAGGGGTTTTATATCATAGAGCAGATCCAGTTGGAACTTTAAAATCATTAGCACGAGGGTTGAACTCTAAAGGTGAGATTTTAATTGATACATTTATGATTGATGGAGATCAAGAGATTTGTTTAACACCAAATAAAAGATATTCTAAAATTCCTAATATCTATTTTATTCCAACAATTCCAGCACTTAAAAACTGGTTAGTTAGAGCAGGATTTGAGAATATTGAAGTAATTGCAACTACAACAACAACTAGTGAAGAACAAAGAAAAACAAAATGGTCATTTGATCAAAGTTTGGAAGATTTTTTAGATCCAAATGATCCAACTAAAACGGTTGAGGGTTATCCAGCACCAAAAAGAGTTTATATGAAAGCTAGAAAAATACAATAGGTTTAAAATAAATCTATTGTATCTTCTACTCTTAAATCCTCATAATTAAAAAAAGTACTTCTACCTTTATTTTTAGCTTCATATAAAGCTATATCTGCATTTTTTATTGTCTCATTAATACTTTCTTTATCACTAACTATATGCTTATCCATTCCTATACAAATAGTTTTTTTCAGGATTTGCTTAGTATTTTCATTAACAAGGATTTCAGTTTGTGCAAAATCAGATATTATTTTATGCGCAAGTGATGTAACTTCATGCTCATACTCAGTACTAAGTAAAGTAACTAAAAATTCATCCCCTGTTAATCTACCAACTAAATCAAACTGACTTACATTTGAGTGAATTGTTTTAGCAAGCTCTACTAGTACTTTATCACCTATATCATGGTCAAACTCATCAATAACTGCTTTAAAATGATCAACTCCAATCATTAAAAAATAGATATGAGATTGTTTGTTTTTAGATAAGCTTAAATGTCTTGTAAGAGTTTCCACTAAATAGTTTCTATTATAAACATTTGTAACTGAATCAATTGAAGAAGACTCGACGTAGTTTTTCTTTAAAATACCATTTTGTACAATTGGAGAAATTAAATCAAAAGCACCATCAATTATGTGATATTGATCTTGAAGTATTCTATTATGAACTTTTGAGATTGCTTTGAATGATATTGTAGCATTTAAACTTGTATGTGTATTTACAATAAAAAAGTTTGTAAAATCATCATCTAAATAAAAGCTTTCACCTTCTACTAAAATATTTTCTTTTTCATTTTTATTAATATCAAATAGTGTAAAAGTCATATTATCTATTCTAAATTCATTATGTAACCAAAAATAAATATCTTGAGCAATTTGTTTAAGATTAGTTGCATACTTTAACTGTTCATATAATCTAAAAATTTTAGAAATACTTTCAAATTCTACACCTGTTGAACCAGATGACTTTATAAGCTCTATAATATTATTTTTCATTTTAAACCTTTAGAAAAAATCTATTGTATGAGTCTCTTCTTCAGTAAATTTAAATACCTGTCCTCTTCCTCTATTTTGAGCTTCATATAATGCAATATCTGATTTTTTAAGTATTTCATCTAATGTTGTTGCATCATCTGGATAAATAGATATACCAGTACAAATTGTTTTCATTAAGACTTGATTTGTAGCTTCATTAACTACAACCTTCTCTTCACTAAAATTATTAATAAGTTTCTGTGACGCAATTGTAGCATTTTCTTCATTAATTATATTCATAAGTATTACTAAAAATTCATCATTAGAAATTTTAATAACTATGTCTGATTCCCTAACAGATTTCTTTAAAGAACTAGAAAGTGTTTTTAAAACTTTATCTCCTGTTGAGTAATCAAATTCATCAATAACTGCTTTGAATTGATCAATTGCTATTTTTACAAAAGCAACTTTTTTTTGTTCTCTATTTGCTAAACTAAAAATTGCCTGGATATAATTTTGTAAATAACATCTATTATAAGCGCCTGTTATATGATCTACTAATGATAGCTCATCAATTGTTTTTTCCATATATTTATTGAAAATAGATTGAGAAAAAACTTGTAATGAAAATTTTATACTATTTAAATGACTTTTAACAATGTTGTTGTTCTCATCATCACTAGCATAAAATTCAAATAATATATCAGTGTCACAATTTTGTTTAAATTTTAAAATATCTATTAACTTTAAGTCATGGCTTATATTATCAAAAAAAATAAACTCATTTTCTTTACTTACTGCTTTAATTTTTAGAAAATTGACATTATGATGAAGATTTAGATATTCAAAAGTATTTATACAAGATTTTTCTAAGTCTGATAATTTTAATTTTTCATTTTCATTAATTATTTTTTCACAATTTAAAGTCATTCTTATCCTTGTATATATGATTGCCACTGTTTTAATGTAGAAATTTCGCTTTTTAAAGTCGTTTTATCCCCATGACCTGGGTAAATGTGGAAATCTTCAGTCCATTTAAGTATTTTATCTAAACTACGTCTCATTAACGTAGCATTTGAATTAGGAAAGTCAAATCTTCCTATAGTTCCTTTAAAAATAAAATCACCTGTGAACAAATGAGAACCAATTTGAATGGCTGAACATCCAGGGGTATGACCTGGGAAGTGATGGAATTTTATTTTAATCCCTTCTATTTCAATTTCTTGGTCTGGTTGAATTAATACATCAGGAGTTGAAGGGGGCATTCCCATACCATAAGGATCTTTTTCAAGCATAAATTCATCATCAATTGGAGTATAAAGTTTTATGTTATAAGTCTCTTTTACAATTTGATTTGACCATACGTGATCAAAGTGACCATGAGTATTTAAAACAGCTATTGGATTTTTTACATTGTTCTTAATCCATCTTAACGCATCTACTCCTGGATCTATAATTATATTTTTATCATCAATTGTAACGATATAACAATTAGTTTGATAATCACCCATTGCTTGTACTTTTATATCCATATTAACCTACTTTTTGCTAAAATAATAACTATTATATCAATAGTAAGGTTATGAATGGATTATTTTTCAAATTTAGAAGAGGTTATATTATCAAATGAACCCAAAGATAAAATAGCAAAATTTAAAGTTTTTTATAAAAACTTTAAAGAAAATAACTTTTTTTTCAATAATGACTACACTCCATATAAAATGCAAAACCCATCATATGAAACTTTTTTAAATATTGTAAAACCTACAACTTTACCAAAAATCAAAAATTTCAATTCAATTGAAGGTAAAAAGTATTTATTACATACTATTTTACATATTGAATATTCTGCAATTGATTTAGCTTTAGATGCAGCATTAAGATATAAAGACTTACCAAAAGATTATTACGAAGATTGGTTAGAAGTAGCAAATGATGAAGTAAGACACTTTTTAATGTTGGAGAAACTACTAAATGAACTTGGTGGAAAGTATGGAGATTTTGATGTTCACAAAAATCTTTTTGAAGCTATGGAAAAAACACCTGAGTTTTTAAGAAGAATGGCAGCAGTTCCAAGATATTTAGAAGCAAATGGCTTGGATCAAAATCCAAAAATTATGGAGAAGTTAAATTCAAATAAAGATGAATTTAATGATAAAATATTAGATGCTTTAAACACAATTTTAATTGAAGAAGTTGATCATGTATCAAAGGGTGATAGATGGTTTAAATATGCATGTGATTTAGAAAACTTACCACATGATAGTACATATTTAGAAATTATTGAAGATGTATTTCCTGGTTCTACAAAAAGAAAGATGGACTTAAATTTTGAGGATAGAAAAAAAGCAGGTTTTTCTTGTGATGAATTAAAAATATTATCTAAAAAAGCTGACTGTAGTTAATATATAGCTACATTTAAAACAGCTTTTGTAGTGTCATTAGAGTTATCTAATTCTAAAGTTGAAGATATTTTATCTTTTGATAGCTCACCTTCTAGTGTTTGTAAAATATGCCAAAACCTTTCATTAAAAGGTGTCTCTATTTTTTTTATTTTATTTTCTATAATAATTTTAGCAATTGTTTGAATACAATGAAAATAAAATATTTTATTTTTTGCTCTTTGAGTTTTATAATCTCTCATGATTTTTAGATTATTAATAAATACTTCTTTATCAATATCTTCTAAAGTACTATTTAATACATCATTTTCTTCATTATCTAAATGTTTCAAATAAGAAGAAACTTCTTTATCTAAAGTCTCTTCTAGATTAGGATGATGTTTTTTTAAAATATCTACTATCTCATTTGGAGATAATCTTTTATCATTTAAGACATGAGAATATTTTTGTTTTGAAATATGTGGATGATCAATTGAAACAAGAATATCAATTGCGTACTTTAAATACTTATATTTATCTTCTTTCCCATCTTTAAAAGAAATCCCATGTTGGCTTATCATAGGTTTTAATCCAGCATATTCTATTTTTATCATCTTATTTCCTTAAGATTAAGAGAACCACTTTTTAACTTTATCAAACATTGATTCAAAGTTAGTTTCATGTTGTTTACTTTCAACACCAAAACTCTCTTGAAGTTTTTCTAGTAGCTCTTTTTGTTCATCATTTAATGATTTAGGGTATTCGATTTTGATTTGTACTATAAAATCACCTTTACCATATCCTTGAACTGATTTTACACCTTCACCCCTAAAAGTAAACTGTTGTTTATCTTTTGCATTTTTAGGAATTTCAAGTTCAAGTTCACCTCTTAGACCTGGAACTTTTATTTTTGCTCCAAGTGCTACTTGAGTAAAGAATATTGGAGCTTCTACGTAAATATCATCATCGTGTCTTACAAATTGAGAATCCTCTTTAACTCTTATTTGTAAATATAAATCTCCTCTAGAACCTTCAGGTGAAATATTTCCTTTTCCTGAAACTCTAATTCTCATCCCATCATTAACACCTTCAGGAATATCAACTTTAAAGGAGTCTTTTACTTCATCATACCCAGTTCCACCACATGCGTCACATGAAGCACTTGGTGCTTGACCAGTACCACCACAAGTTGGACAAGTTTGTGCAAATGTCATAAACCCTTGTCTTGAATGCACTTGACCTTGTCCATTACAAGTTTTACAAGTAGACATTTTACCATCTTTTGCTCCTGTACCTTTACAAGGTTTACAAGCAGTTTTATAAGTAAAGTCAATCTCTTTTTTACACCCAAATATTGCTTCATTAAATTCTAAAACAACATCCACAGCTGTGTCTAAATTATAGTTATATGATTTTCTTTGTCTTCTTCTAGAACCTCCTCCACCGAAAGCTCCCCCAAACATCTCTTCAAATACTGAACTTAAATCATCAAAACCACCAGAGAATCCTCCTCCTTGACCATGACCTTCAAGTCCTGCTTTACCGTATCTATCATAAATTGATTTTTTTTCTTCATCACTTAATACTTGATATGCTTCATTTACAGCTTTGAATCTTTCTTCAGCTTCTGAATCATCAGGATTTTTATCTGGATGGTATTTCATAGCCATTTTTCTGTAGGCTTTTTTTATCGTGCTTTTATCTGCATCTTTACTAACTTCTAATAATTCATAATAGTCTATTTCAGTCAAATTAGAACTCCTTAAAAAAATGTTTGTATGAATAATTCGCGATTTTATCTAAAAGTATATAAAGGTTTGCTATAATCCGCGTATGAATAAAGGACTTGAAAAATTTTACGAATTAGTTGAAGCTTTTGAATCTTTACCTACTATTGGTAAGAAATCAGCTCTTAGACTTGCTTATCATATTGTTATGAATGATAACTATTGTGGAATAAAAATAGCTCACAGTATAGAAAATGCTTTAAAAAATATTACTAAGTGTTCAAAGTGTGGTTCTATGAGTGAACATGAAATTTGTGAGTTTTGTTTAGATGATAGTAGAGATGAAACTACATTATGTATTGTTCAAAGTGCAAAAGATATTTTTATCATAGAAGATTCAAAACAATTTGATGGAAAATATTTTGTTATGGAAGAACTAGATGAAAATAGTTTAAGTATGCTAATTAATCTTGTAAAAGATAATAAAGTTGAAAATATACTATTTGCTATTACCCCTTCTATTGCTAATGATGCGTTTATTTTGTATATCGAAGATAAACTAAAAGAGTTTGATATCAATTTTACAAAAATAGCACAAGGTGTTCCTACTGGGGTTAGTCTAGAAAATGTTGATATATTGTCATTATCAAAAGCAATTCAAAGTAAAGTAAATATTTAAAGTTAGTAGGATAAAATTCTGTCATGAATAATCGAATCATTTGTCAAAAATGTCTATACTATTTTGTTACGTGGGAACCTAGTAAACCTCATGGTTGTAAAGCTTATGGGTTTAAATCTCGAACTATTCCTTCAATGGTTGTAAAAAATAGTAGTGGTCATCCATGTAATTTTTATACTTTGAAAAACCAAAAGTAATATTTTAAATGAGTTTACAAAATATAATACTAAAAATTAATGATGAAAAAATCAAAATTATAAAATTATGGCTAGAAGATGATAACTTTAAAAAATTAATTGATATACATAAATTAAATGAAGATATAATTATTAAGCGATATGCAATTGCTGTATGGGATTACTATTTTAATTGTGTAGTACATAAAAATCAAGCAGGTGTATCTACATTAGTAATTGATTTTATCAAGTATCTAAAAAAACATGAATTGAAATCTTATGAACTTTTTATTGTTTATTCTGCTTTTAAAAATTCTATAATAGAGTATTGTTACAAACATGATTATCACTCACTTGAAATAATAAAAGATATAAATGATTATTTTGAACAAATATTTTCTCAAATATTAAATGTTTATTCAAAATCAATTAAAGATATAGAAAAAGCTCTAAATAAATCAGTTGATATTGTAGATAAATATGTTTTAATGAATAGGTGTGATAAAGAAGGTTTTATAACTTCAGTCTCATCTGCTTTTTGTAGTATTTCTGGATACAATAATTATGAATTGATTGGCAAAAACTATATTAATATTTTACATAATGATGAAAATAAAAATATATTGGAAAAAATACTTAAAACTATTAAAATTGATGAAAAATGGCAAGGTAAGTTAAAATATCGTAAAAAAAATGGAAATTATTATTGGGTACAGGCAACTATTCATCCCAATTTTGATAATTTAGGAGAAATAATTGGCTTTGATGCAGTTTATCAAGATATAACAGCACAAATAGAGTTTGAAAAGCAACAAAGTATATTAATAGAACAATCTAAATCAGCTGCTATGGGTGAAATGATATCTATGATTGCACATCAATGGAGACAGCCATTACAAGCTGTTTCAATATTAGTTCAAAAGCTTTCTTTACTTAAAGAGATTGATGGCGAAATTAGTGATGAATTATTAAATGAGGTTATATCGCAAGTTGTAGGTCAGTTAGATTATATGTCTAAAACAATTGATGACTTTAGAGATTATTTTAAACCTAATAAAAGAAAAGAGAGTATTTATATTGAAAATGTAGTTAAAAAATCAATAGATTTCTTGGATTATTTATTTAGAGTTAATTTAGTAAGAGTTAATTATGTAAATAGTTCTAAAAGTTCTTTAGAAATATACTTAAATGAAATTGTACAAGTATTAATTAACCTTTGTAAAAACTCTATTGATGCTATGATTGATAAGAATATAAAAGAAAGAGTAATTGATATTAAAACTTATGAAATAAAAGACCAGCTAGTAATTGAGTTAGAAGATAATGCTGGTGGAATAAAAGAAGAGATTCTAAATAAAATTTTTGAACCATACTTTTCAACAAAAAATGATAAAAATGGAACAGGATTGGGGTTATATATGAGTAAGCAAATTATACAAAAGCATTCAAATGGAGAAATCTATGTTGAAAATACTGTAAAAGGTTCAAAATTTACAGTAAAATTACCATTAAATTAGGAGTTTAATTTTGTTATATAAAGAGTTTAAAGAGAGTATTAAATCTTTAGGATTTAATACTATGGAAGATTTTATAAAATATGCTGGTGTAACATCTGATGAAGTTTTAGACTGGGAAGATAAAAATCAAGTACCTTATATTGTTTCACTAGTTTTACATTTGTTAAAAGGAGAAAAAGAGTTACCTAGTACCTCTTCTTTAGATAATGTAGTTGAAGAGTGTTTACCTTTAGCAACGCTTTTAGATGAAGCTTCATCTTTTCCCCATAAATTAGAAGAGATGTTCTTATTGCAAAAAAAGCTTAATGACTCTACTAATGGTAAAAACTGGGAGCTTGGTATTAATAAGTTTGGAAAAGAGATAAATTGGCTTAGATGTATTCATATGGAAGTTGCAGAATTAATTGAATCAACTCCATGGAAACACTGGAAAAATATCAATTCTGAGCCAGATATGAATAATATTCATGTTGAATTAGTTGATATTTGGCACTTCTTAATGTCTTATATTTTACAAGAAACAAATGTACCAAAAGCAGTATCTTTAGTAAATACACATTGTATTTATGAAGCAGTAACTGAAGTAGATGTGAAATTCATGATGACTGAGGCTGAAAAATTATCTTATATAGCTTTAGCAATTGATACAGGAAATATGCCATCATTTAGTGGGGTTGAAAGATTTATTGATCAATTCTTTAGATGTTGTAAAATTTCTGGATTGTCATTTATGTGGTTACAAAAATTATATATTGGTAAAAATTGTTTAAATCAATTTAGACAAGACCATGGATATAAAGAGGGAACTTATATAAAACAGTGGAATGGTAAAGAAGATAATGTTGTGATGGTAGATATCTTAGAAAAAATGGATGATGTTAGTTTTGATGATTTATATTCAAAATTAGAAGATGCTTACAATAGTTGTAAATAATAGGTTTTAAACCTATTATTCATTAACTATATTCGTTTTTATAATCTACATAATGCCCTGCATGTTTGATTAATTTTTCTCTATCTTCATCAGTTAGAGTTTTAACAACTTTTGCAGGGCTTCCCATAATTAAACTTTGAGGTGGAAATACTTTTCCAGCAGTTACAAGTGAATTAGCACCAACTATACTTCCTTCTCCAATAACAGCATTATCTAAAACAGTTGCACTCATACCAATTAGACAATTGTCTTCAACAATACATCCATGAAGCATAACTTTATGTCCAATAGTTACATTATCACCTAAAATTGTTTGAGAATCAACATCTGTATGAATACATGATAAATCTTGAACATTTGTGTTTTTACCAATAATTACTTTATTAACATCACTTCTAATTACACAACCATACCAAACTGAAGAGTTTTCTCCAATAGTTACATTACCAACTACATCAGCACTTGGTGCAATCCAAGCTGTAGGATGGATTTGTGGGTAAAATTCTTTGAATTTTAAAATCATTATTTATCCTTAGTTTGATTTTAAAATATTATAACTTGTGAAGTAAAAAAATGCAAGGTTAAATATAAAGCTAATTATTTAGCTTTATATTCAACTATAGTAGCTTCAGAATAGTTTGGAACATTATCATATGTAAATACAGCATAATATTTATTTATATCTTTTGCCCCAAAGTCATCAAATGTATAGTCATCTTTCCCTGCATATATTTTTGTTCCATCTTGATGATTTATAGGTTTTCTATGAGGATTTTTAATTACTTTTACTCCAACTAGAGAGTTATTAGATGGATTTTTCCATGTAAGTTTTATTTTTCCATTTTCAACAATTGTTTTAAGATTTGTAACACTTTTTAATGGAAACCTTCTTTTTGGAATGTGTTCAATGATTAGTTTTGGACTTAAAGTCTGGTTTTTTATCTCCCAAGATACTTTTTTGTCTTTTATTCCTTTTTTTGAAGATGTAGGGTTCAGAATAAATGATATATCAGCTTTTTCATTTAGTTTTTCATTTAACATTCTTTCTGAAAATGAATCAAATAAAAAGTATTGAGTTTGATTATTTTTTAACTCAATTGCACTAACATCATATCCAATATTTTGCAAAATCTCTCTATTTGCAATTTTATTATAATCTTTATCTATATTTGAATCTATAAACTCTAAATGAAATCGAATATCATCTTTTATATAAATTTTTGTAGAGTTAAGTTCAAAATATGCTTTTGTTATCATTGTGTCATTATATGGGGGTAAAGAAGATAAGTTAAATTCAAAAGATGAATAAATTTTAGAACCATTTTTATCAAAACCTGAAATAGCAATATTCTCTTTATGTTCATTTTTACTAATTGTATTTATCTCTTTTGGATACAAAGTTGTAATTGTTGGTTCTATTGTATATGTTAATTCTAACCTTGGTCTATAATTTAAACCAAAACCAAATTTTCCATAACCTATATCCCATTGCATCATTTGTCTATTTCTACCAACTTTTAACTCTTTAGGACCTTCTATTCTAAATACAATTATATTATTTCTAATATTATCTTTTAAACTTTTACATTCAATTCCAGATAATGTCCAATTTCGCCATATTCCTTGTGTTAATTGGTGTGATTCAGTAGGTCTTCCTATATATTTTACAATTTGCATATTTTCAACATCTTCATAACTTGTAATGTCACCCATTGTATCTTGATTTACTATTCCAACATTCCATTCACCATACTTTTCAATAGTTGTAGAAACTCTATTAATTGGGTAAAGATTTAATGAAGCAGATTTTATAATTGCATTTGAGGGTAATGAATTTAGATTTATTGATACTATTGCATAAGATATCCCTTTATTTTCATCCACTCCAACAAATAATGAATTTACTCCAAAGTGATTTGCATTATTTGTTATGTTTTCTGCTACATATCCAGTTCCTTTTGAGTTGGCATAATAAGTTCTACTATATTCATCATATTCAACTAATGTTCTAACTTTTATTTGAGGAAAGAAAGGAGATTTTTCATTTGTTTGTTTATTTACAGCTCTAATATTATAAAAGTAATCTTTATTTGAATCTAAATTAATATCACTAAATTCTAAAGATTTTATTTTTGCAATTAAATTTGAGCTATTACAATAACTCTTATTTTTATCACTTCTATAAATTTCAAAATATATATTATCTTGTAAATCATATTCCCATTTTAAATCTACATGGTTCGAACCCACACTAGTGATATCAAAAGATTCTACTCTTTTAACACTATTTTCTTTCGAATAATTATCTGTTTCTTTTAAAGCATGAATTAATGCAGGGATATGTTCTCTAAAGTTTTCATTCATATCTTCTAGATAATCACTTATATTTCTAGTTCCTACTTCGACAACAGTAGATATAATGCCTTGGGAATAGTAAAACTCTCTACCACTACCAGAAATTAATTTAGCAGGAGGCTTTCCTTGATGAATTCCATATTCTCTGCCTGATATTTTTTTTATCTCTTCTGCCATATTTGCACATAAAATATTCATATCTGTTGTATCTATAGTATCTTCATGTCTAAAATCATGGGCTGGGAAAAATACATTTCCTTGTGAATGATAATCTAAGGCTATAGTTATATTTGGATGATTTAAAACAAAATCTCTAAGTGCTTTTGTTTCTGGTTCACTAAAAGGTTCAGGTCCCCCATAAACATTTGAGGTTGTTGAAGTAGACTTTATAAAGCCAATAGGAAAGTTTCTATTTAAATCTACACCATAAGTTCCATCTGCATTTTGTCTTCTATTTTTCCTCCAAAAACTAAAATGTGTTCTTGAAAATTCATATCCATCTGGATTAGCACAAGGAACCATATATATAGTACTTACATCTAAATATTTTTGTAGTGTGGTATCTATTTCTAAATTTTCTAGTACATATTTAGCAAACTCAATTGCTAATTCATGTCCTATCCATTCTCTTGCATGGATAGTCCCTGTAAAAAATAAAGCCGGTCTTGTATTTGCAGTTTTTATATCTTTAGAAATAGTAATCAAATTAATATCTCTTTTTTCCCATGTTTGACCTATTGATTCTAACTTAAAGTTTTTAGGATAGCTTTTTTGTAGTTCTTTGAAAATTAAAGTTGAATCTTCATAAGATCTATATAGTTGTTTCAAAGCTATTCTCCTATAACAACTAATCTTGATTTTAATTGAGCAAATTTATTTTTGCCAATACCCTCAAGTTTTTTTAGTTCATCAATTGATTTTATCTCTTCAACTTCTTTTTTATAATCTATTATTATTTTTGCTAACTTGCTACCAATTCCTTTTATTTTTTTTAGTGTATCAATATTAACTTTATTGATATCAACTCTCATATCATCTATGTAGCTATCCCAAGTTTTAATCATATTCTCATCAATAGATTCAATTTCTAATAAATCTGTTATATCTGTTATTATATTGTGTTTTAAATACTCTTCAATCTCAAAAGCTAAATCATCTTCCATCCCGTATAGACTCATTAAATCTGTTAATGTTGCAAAATTTAAATCAATCTTTTTTAACTCAATTTTGGTACTTTTTTTTGATTGTTTATTTATGTTAATTGGTAAATCTTCAAAAGAAACTGTTTTGGGAACATCACTTTGTAAACTTTGTTGAGTTAGTTCCATTTCATAAGTATCTGTCTTATCATTGATTAAATACTCTCCATCACAACTTGGTTTATATTTACTAAAACCAATATGCCTCATAGTTCTTAATAAACTAGAATCTATTTTTCCTAATTCTTCCCATGAGAATAAAGGAACATGTGGTTTTTTAAACTTTCCATTTGATAAGTCCCACATGATATATTGACAAATCCAATCTCTAATATAAGGAAATGCTGCAAATGCTGTTGCACACTCTAATATATAAGCTTTTGATGTTTTTTCACTAATAGCAATATCACAAGCATAATATTCAGCTTTCGCAGCTTTACTTGCTTGTACTGCTAATTCAAGTGCATTCATTGGAACATTTTTATAACTCATACTACCACCTTGGCTTGTATTTGTTATCCATTGGTCTTTACCTGAATATCTCCAAAAAGCACAAACTGGTTTATGTCCTATTAACATTACTCTAATATCACCTGAATCCTTTAAATCAATTGCATTTTGAGTATAAATAGGATTATATTTTTTATTTTCTAAAAGAGTTTTTGCTTCTTTATAGTTGTCCACTTTGTGAACATAGTAACCACCATAATTAGAAGCACCGTAGCTTCTTTTAATAATCTGTGGATATGAAGCTTTATTTTTTAGGTAATTCATACCCTTTTTCTTATCATAAAAAATTTTAGTTTTTGGTATTGATAAATTATATTTTTCACAAAATAGTGTTACATTTTCTTTTGACTTATTTGCAAATTGAGATTCAATTGATGGTACAAATCTAACATTTGGTAATTCTTTTGCTATTTCTACAAAAGTATCATAAGCGGTTGCTGGAATATTACCAATAAGAACTTCTATTTTCTTCTTTTTTACTTCTTTAATAAATCTATCCTTATCATTTTTCCAATGATAAGTAACAGTTTCAATTTTATCACTCCAACCTTTGAAGTTAGATTTATCAAAGAATCTTAAAACATAATCTAAGTATAGTAGTCCTATTTTTGGTAATTTTTTCATTTGTACAGCCCTTTATTTTTTGTTTTTTTATCTATTAAATCAACAATTAGTTCTATTTTTTTATTATTGAAATCTAATCCCATTTTTTCTTGTTCTGGTGTTGCAAAAGCTGGAATACCATTTATTTCTAATACAACATACTCTTCTTTTTTTCTATCATAAATAATATCTACACCAGCTATGTCTAAACCTGTTAATTTTGTAACTTTTTTTGCAAGTTCAATAATTTCGTCATTTGGTTCTCTTAAAAATACACTTCCACCACTTGTGACATTTGTTTTCCAATGTCCCTTTGCTGCTTTTCTACCATAGCATCCAACAAATTTACCATCAACTATGTCAATTCTATAATCTGTGTTATCGTAATCTATAAATTTTTCTACATAAAAATATTTTAAATTTACTTGATTCAAAAATGGAATTAACATATCTAAAGCTTCTTCATTTTCTATTTTTGTTAAACCAATTCCTCCCCAACCATCTGTTGGTTTATAAACCATTTTTTTCCATTTTTTCATTACATCACTAAGTCTGTGAACATCATCTCTATGACAAAGTTTATAATCAGCAGTATTAATACCATGCTGTCTTAAAAAAAATGATGTTTGGAATTTATCTTCTGTTAATTCAAAAGCTTCATAAGAGTTAATCATGGGTATAACTTTGTTTAAAGCTTTATATAAAAAAGTTTGATAGGGTGTTTGTTCACCTGCATTGTAAGAAAAGAATAAATCTAATTTATCTAATTTAATATTACTATTATCAATATCATAAATTATATGGTCATTTTTTGCAATTGCATCTCTAAGATTAAGATTAGCAATAGTTTCAATATCTCTATCTTTTAACTGTTTAATAATTTTTTTTTGGATTTTATCTCCACCACCATTTTGATATAGCCACATACCAATTTTTCTTTTTGTCATTTAGTTTACTTCCTTTTTAGATTTGATAGTGATTTAATATTTTTGTCATTAGTTGAATTCTTTGTTCAAAGCTGGTTATTAATGCTCTTTCTTTAATAGTATGGTCTCCATCACCAAATGGACCAAAACCATCAAGTGTAGTTACCCCACAACTTGATACTATATTTGCATCACTAACACCACCTCTTTTTTCAGTAAATATTTTTGTCTCTGCAATTTTTTCAATCTCTTTTATAAGTTCAAGTTGTTTTTTATTTTCTTCCATAACATCTCTTTGAATATCACCACTTAAAATAGAAGTTGTTCCCTTGACATAAGCTGTATTAGTAATAGTTTTTAAAGCTTCTAAAACTCTATTTTTCTCATCTGTTGTTGTATATCTAATCTCTAAAAGTAATTCGCAAGTAGGAGAAATAGTATTTGCTCCAATACCACCATTAATTTTTCCTACATTTACAGTAGTTCCTAATTTAAGGTTTGTAAGTTTTATTAGTTCTTGCAGTTTATAACTAGCTTCTAAGTTTGCATCACTACCTTTATCATAGTGATTTCCAGCATGAGCAGCAATTCCAGTAATATTTATTTTAAAAGTTCCTACACCTTTTCTTGCTGTAACAACTTCAAGATTTGCTCCAGCTGCTTCAAAAACAAAACACAAATCATAATCTTTTGCAAGTTCACTTGTAAGTAATTTAGAATCATCACTTCCTGTCTCTTCATCACTAACTAATAAGAAGTCAATATTTTCGATTTTTCCATTTTGATTAAATAAATTTCTAAGTGATTCTAGTGCAACAATATTTCCACCTTTCATATCACAAACACCAGGTCCATAAATCCATCTATCATCTTTTGAAAAACCTTCATAAGTATTAGGTGGGAAAACAGTGTCATTGTGTCCTAAAAGTAGTATTTTTGTACCTGTAGTTTTTGTAGATTTAAATAAAATATGATTACCTATGTTTTCTCTTTCATAGATAATAGTTGAGAAGTTTAATTCTTCAAGCCAAGTAGACATAAGTTTTGAAACTTCATCTACACCTTGTTTATTTTTTGTATATGAGTTGATTTTAATCAGTTGTTCTAAATCATTTAGATAATTCATATTTTGTTCCACAAGTTTTAGTGAAACAATCATAATACTTAAGAATTACAATTTGGATACAAAAATTAAAAGTTTTTTTGAAGTGTTAAATGTGAGAATAGGGTGAAAGTAAATTCACCCTAATTTTAATTATTTTGAGTTTTTCTTACCAGCGATGATAAATCTTAATGCATTAAGTCTAATGAACCCTTCTGCATCTTTTTGGTTATATACTTCATCTTCTTCAAATGTTGAGTAAGCATCATCATATAATGATTTTTCAGATTCTCTACCTACAACAGAAACATTTCCTTTGTAAAGTTTTAATCTAACTGTACCTTCTACATTTTCTTGAGTTTTATCAATTGCAGCTTGAAGCATTTCTCTTTCAGGTGAGAACCAGTATCCTTGGTAAATTAACTTAGCATATCTAGGCATTAACTCATCTTTTAAGTGAGCCTCTTCTCTATCTAAACAAATAGACTCAATTGCTCTGTGAGCTTTTAACATGATAGTTCCGCCTGGAGTTTCATAACAACCACGTGCCTTCATACCAACATATCTATTTTCAACGATATCAATTCTTCCAATACCGTGCTTATTCCCAAGTTTATTTAAGTTTTCTAATAATATTGCAGGAGATTGTTCTTCTCCATTAATTGAAATTGGGTCACCATTTTTATATCCTATAGTGATATATTCAGCCTCATCAGGTGCATTTTCAGGTGAGTTTGTCCATAACCACATAGACTCTTCTGGCTCATTATTTGGATTCTCTAAATGTAAACCTTCATAAGAGATGTGAAGTAAGTTCGCATCCATAGAGTATGGAGATACTGCTGGGTTACCATCTTTATCAATATGTTTTTGAGAAATTTCAATACCATGCTCTTTAGCATATGCTAATAATTTTTCTCTTGAGTTTAAGTCCCATTCTCTCCAAGGAGCGATAACTTTAACATCTGGTTTTAATGCTAATGCACCAATTTCAAATCTAACTTGGTCATTTCCTTTTCCAGTTGCTCCATGAGATACAGCTTCTGCACCTTTTTCATTTGCAATTTCAACTAATTTTTTAGCAATTAAAGGTCTTGCAATTGAAGTACCTAGTAAATACTCACCCTCATAAATTGCGTTTGCTCTAAACATTGGGAAAACGTAATCTTTTACGAATTCTTCTTTAATATCTAATATAAATACATTTTCAGGTTTAATTCCACAAGCAATAGCTTTTGCTCTTGCTGGTTCTACTTCTTCACCTTGACCTAAATCAGCAGTAAATGTAATAACTTCAGCATTGTATTCATCTTGAAGCCATTTTAAAATAATAGATGTATCAAGCCCACCACTATAAGCTAATACAACTTTGTTGATATCTTTTTTACTCATAAACTATCCTATGATTGTTATTATTTTTAAGGGCATATTTTATCTAATCTTAGCTATAATCTACTTTATGAGAATAGATAAATTTTTAAATGCAGTAAATATAACTAAAAGAAGAGCAGTTGCTGAAGACATGCTAGAGCATAAAGTTGTTTTTATAAATGACCAAAGTGTAAAAAAATCAAAAGAAGTAAAAGTTGGTGATATTATAGAAATTAGATATTTAGAAAGAAGTGATAAATTTCAAGTTTTACAAATTCCAACAACAAAATCTACACCAAAATCAAAAATGGAAGAGTATGTAAAAAGGATAGAAAATGTTTAATACTACAAAACTAAAATTTGATGATATTTTTGAAAATAGATTACCAGAAGATGAAGTTAAAGAGTACTTAGTTGAACTTTACGAAAGAGGTGAAGATGCAGCTGAAATTGCAGGTGCTGCAAGTGCAATGAGAGATCATTTAATTCCTCTTCCTATTCATAATAGTTTGCAAGATAAATTGATTGATAATTGTGGAACAGGTGGAGATAAATCAAACTCTTTTAATATCTCAACAACAGTTTCAATTTTACTTGCTGCTTGTGGTTCTTATGTAGCAAAACATGGAAATAGAAGTATCACAAGTAAATCAGGAAGTGCTGATATGCTTGAAGCACTTGGAATTAATTTAAATTTATCATTAGAAAATAGTGCAAAAATGCTAGAAGATACAGGCTTTACATTTATGTTTGCACAAAATCATCATCCGTGCATGAAATATATTATGCCTATAAGAAAAAGTATTCCTCATAGAACAATATTTAATATCTTAGGACCATTATCTAATCCAGCAGGTGTTACAAAACAGTTAATAGGTGTATTTGATAAAACATATATAAACAAAATTGCAACAGCTTTAGACCTTTTGGATTCAAAAAGATCAATTGTGGTTTCATCAAATGATGGTATGGATGAAATTTCGATTTCTGATGTGACATATGCTACTTCAATGTTTAATGGAAAAATTGAAGATTTTGAGATTAACCCAGAACATTACGGAATGCAAATGGCATCTAAAGATGATATTGTAGGAGCAAATGCAGCTTTTAATGCAAGATTAACTTCTGATATTTTATCTAAAAAATTAGTGGGTGCTAAACTTGATATTGTATTATTAAATACTGCAGCTGCATTAATAGTTGATGAAAAAGCTAGAGATATGAAAGATGGTATCGATATAGCAAAAGATGCAATTTTAAGTGGAAAAGCAAAAGAAAAACTTGATGAATTAATTAAAGTATCTAATCAACTAAAGTAGGATTTATTTTGAGTAAAAAATTTGAATTAGATATATCTGAAATTGATACAGTTGTTAAATATTTAGATGAAAAAATAAATGATGAAGATACAGTTGTAATTTTAAGAGGTGATTTAGCAAGTGGAAAAACTACTTTAGTAAAGAACTTTGTTAAGTATTTAGAACTTGAAGATTTAGTTACTTCTCCAACTTTTTCTCTTCAAGCTGTATATTCTGATAAAATTTATCACTATGATGTATATAACAAAACTTTAAGTGAATTTATCTCTTTAGGAATGCTAGAAGAGTTTGAAAAAGAGGGAATACACTTTGTAGAGTGGGGAGATGATGAACTAAAAGATATATTAGATGATTATGGATATAAAGTTTTAGTTGTAGAAATAGAAAAATTAGAAAATAAAAGGCTATATAAGATTGATGCATAATTTAAGAATAGTTGATATTACTAAAAATATAAAAAAGACTCAAATACTTCATGGTATTTCTCTTGAAGTTAATTCAGGAGAAATTGTAGGTTTATTAGGACCTAATGGTGCAGGTAAAACAACAACTTTTTATACTGTATGTGGATTAGTTAGACCAAGTAGTGGTGAAATATATTTCGATGATAAAGATATTACAAACTTACCTTTACATAAAAGAGCTTTAAAAGGGATTGGATATTTACCTCAAGAATCTTCTATCTTTAAAGACTTATCTGTTGAAGATAACTTAATGTTAGCAGCACAAATAGTTACAAATGATAAAGATGAACAACATAAAAGAGTTGAAGAGTTACTTGAACTTTTTAATATTGAACCTATTAGACAAAGAAAGGGTGTTTCTTTATCAGGAGGTGAGAGAAGAAGAACAGAAATAGCAAGGGCTTTAGTTTCTCAACCAAAGTTTCTACTTCTTGATGAACCTTTTGCAGGAGTTGATCCAATCGCTGTTAAAGATATTCAAGAGATTATTCATCAATTAACTAAAATAGATATTGGTGTTTTAATAACAGACCATAATGTAAGAGAAACTCTAGAAATTTGTGATAGAGCATATGTTATGAAAGCAGGGGCTTTACTTGCAAGTGGAACTAGTGAAGAGATAAAAAATAATGATCAAGTTAGAGAACATTATTTAGGAGAAGATTTTAGTTTTTAATAAACTATTTTCTCTTAAGTTTATTTAAAATTTAATAGTTCAGGAGATTTTAGGGGCTGAGAGAAATAATATCCTTGAGAATAATCTGCACCTAAATTTTTCACTATTTTATATATATCTTTATTTTCAACATACTCAGCAACTGTTTGTAAATTGAGATTTTTAGCAAACTCTATAATTGTTTTTGTGATTTTATACGAGTTTTCATCTATAGCAATATTTTTTATTAAAGAGGCATCTATTTTTAAATAATCAACTTTCATTTTTAGTAAATGTTCAAAATTTGAATACCCTGAACCAAAATCATCGATAGCAACTTTACAACCTAACTTCTTAATCTCATTTATAAAATTAATTAAAAGTTCATAATTCTTTATATTTTCATCCTCTAAAATTTCAAATACAACTTTATCTTTTACTGAATAAGTTTTTAAAGCATTTTTAATAAATCTTAAAAAGTCAGGATCAGCAATATCTTCATAAGAAATATTTACTGTAAATTCAAAATTTAAATTACTAAATTTTTTAAAAGCTTTTTCTATAACTATTTTAGTGATTTTAGTATATTGTTTTGATTTTTTTGAAATATCTAAAAAGAAAAAAGGCGAAATTACATCATTGTTTTCATCTATCATTCTAACTAAACATTCATATTTTTCTATTTTTAAAGTTTTATTATTAACTATAGGTTGGTAATAAACAACAATTTTATCTTCTAAAAAAGCATTTTTTAATTTTTTTGTCCAAAGCATATTATTTTCATACTCTTGAAATTTATCAAGCTCTTCATAAAAAATTACAAAATCTTTATTATCTTTTTTAGCAGACTGTAAAGCAATATCTGCAGTGATTAGTTTATTGTTTTTGTGGGAAAATGAAATACCTGAAGTAATTCTCGTATCAATTTCATGCTGATCAATAAGAAATACTTTTTTATAAATTATTTCATGTATCTCTTTTATTACTTTAGTAAATAATTTTTGATTATCTTTAGTATATGTAATACAATAAGTATCCGATGGAAATTTATAAAGCCTCATACATGATTTATCTATAAAACTATTTATAAGCTTTGATATTTCATTTAAAATATAATCACCAATTCTAAGTCCAAAAAAATCATTAATTTCTTTAAATGAATTTATATCTAAAATAGCAACTGCTTGAAGCTTAACACTTTTATGTTGTAGTTCATCTATTAATTTTGCTCTGTTTGGTAATTTTGTAAGGTTATCTGTGTAAAGTAAATTATAAAGCTCTTTTTTATGAGTTATTTCATGACTAATATCATTGAGAATTATGATATTAGTTTGATTATGGGTTAAATATATTTTTTGTAAAGTGTAATATTTTTTATTTAATGATTCATTATCAAAAATTGATACTCTACAATTTTTATGACTAATTTGTGCTAACCAATCTTTTTTAATGTTGTTTAAAAAGCCCTCTTCAGTTTCAAATAAATCTCCTATATCTTCATATTTGTTATTAATATCTTTTAAAGAGTATTTACCTACTAGTCTGTAAAAATAGTCATTAGCAAATAAAACTTTTTTACCATCTGTAATAAAAATAGGATTTGAGATACTGTTTATAATTGAATTAGAAAGTTCTTGTTCTTGCTTTAGTAGTAAATCATTATTTAAAAAGTTAGTGTAGTTTTTTACTTTTAAAACTAAATCTTCAAAATCTATTGGTTTTTTTATAATATCAAACTTTGTTATATTTGAAATATAATCTTTTACATTAGACTTATCACTTAAAAAAAGTACATATCTATTAGACTTAATATATAAATCTACCATTTTGTGTAGGTTATTATCTTCAATATCAATAATTAGTAAGTGATGAGCCTCTTTATTATTTACATCAGAATCATATTTAAAATTAACATTTAAAAGTGTAACTTCTAATTCTTGTAAATAGTTATTAAGTATATTTTGTGCAGATTTACTAACCTGTATATCAAAGTGCATTTTTTGACCTATTAAAAAATTATTTAAAGTTTTCCATAAAAAACCTTTAATGTTACTTTACTAAACTATTTACAGAATAAAGCTTATTTAAGAGTTATTTTGAAAAATTCTTAATGCATTATTTAAATCTTCTTGTGTATCAATACCAAAAGATTTAGATTCAACTTTTACCATCGTAATATTATAATTATTATCTAAAGCTCTTAGTTGTTCTAACTTTTCTAAGTTTTCTAATCTAGAAGGTTTTAATGAACAAAATTCATTTAATGATTTTTTTGTGAATCCATAAATTCCTAAATGTCCATGATAAACAGCATTCTCATAATGATCTCTATGATATGGAACTTTTGCCCTTGAAAAATATATTGCATTTGAATTTTCATCTAATACAACTTTTACATGATTAGAATCATCTGCTAATTCAGATGAAATTTCTTTATAACAAGAAGTAATCATAATATCTTCATCTTTTTCAACGACTGTTTTAACTCTATTAATTACAGCTTCAATAACTTCTGGTTCTATAAAAGGCTCATCTGCTTGAACATTTACAATAATCTCATCATCACTCAAATTTAATTTATTAACTGCTTCATTTATTCTATCTGTACCACTTTGATGATCACTTGAAGTCATAACAGCATCAAAACCATGTTCTGAGGCTAAATCAATAACCTCTTGTGAATCAGTTGCAATAACTACTTTATCTAATGAACTAACTTGTTTTGCTGTTTTAATTACCATTGGTAAACCTAAAATATCCACTAATATTTTATTTGCAAACCTACTAGAATTTAATCTTGCTGGGATTATAATCATTTATTAACCTTTATATAAAACCTTATTTTTAGAGATAATATTATATTATAAATACTTTAATAAGACTATGAAAGAGATGATTATATGAAGAAAACGATTACAGTTATAGATACATTTGGATTTTTATTTAGAAGCTATTTTGCACTACCACCACTTAAATCAAAAAGTGGATTCCCTACAGGACTATTAACAGGTTTTATGAATTTTGTTTCTAATATTGGAAAAGATTTTCAAACAGATTATATAGTTTTTGCACTAGATGCAAAAGGGGATACTTTTAGAAATGAGATTTATGACCAATATAAATCTCATAGACCAGATGTTCCAGAAGATTTATTAAAACAACTTCCTATTGCTATTTCATGGATAGAGAAAATGGGGTTTAAAACTGCTATTAAAACTGGCTTTGAAGCTGATGATATTGTAGCTTCAATTGCTCATGATGCAAAACAAAAAGGCTTAGAAGTTAGAATTGTATCCCATGATAAAGATTTATATCAATTAATTGATGATGATAAAGTTTATATGTTCGATCCAATTAAAAAAACTGTAATTAATGAAGAAAAATGTTTCGATAAATATGGTGTTCATCCTAATCAGTTTACAGATTATCAAGCACTACTTGGAGATAGTGCTGATAATGTTCCTGGTGTTAAAGGAGTAGGGGCAAAAACAGCAGAAGCACTTATTAAAGAGTATGGAACATTAGAAAATATCTATGCAAATTTAGAAAATATTGAGAAAAAAAGATGGCAAACTTTACTGACTGAAGGTAAAGAGATGGCTTTTATTTCAAAACAACTTGTTACCTTGTCAACTGATTGTCATTGTATTGATAATTTAGATGAATTCATTTTACCCAATGATAATCCAATATTAAAAATTGCAGACATTTTAATTGAATATGACATGAATAGGATATTAGATAGAGTTAATAAAGATGGAATGGGCTATAAAACTTCAATTCCTCAAAAGCAAGAACCAAAAGAGGATTTTCAATATGAGTTAATAACAGATGACAGTAAACTTTCACTTGTAATAAATTCTATTCCAAGAGATGCAATTGTTGCATTTGATACTGAAACTACTGATGTGGATGTTAAGAATGCAAAAATTGTTGGTTTCTCTTTTGCTTATGAAGAAAATAAAGCTTATTATGTCCCAATTGCTCATAATTATTTAGGTGTACCAAATCAAATATCTTTAGATAGTGCAAAACAAAATATTATCCAGTTAAATAGACATAAACTTGTTTTACAAAACTTTAAATATGATTTTGAAATAGTAAAACAAAACTTAGATATAGAATTAAATTTATATGCTGATACTATGATATTAGCATGGCTTTTAAACACAAGTGAAAAAGTAGGTTTAGATTATCAAGTAGATAAATACTTTGACCATAAAATGATATCTTTTAAAGATATAGTAAAGAAAGGTGAAGATTTCTCAAATGTTGACATAGCTAAAGCTTGTGAATATGCTGCAGAAGATGCTTTAATGACTCTAAAACTTTATAATAAACAATTAGAAGTATTTAAAGAAACTAATAATGAAGATTTATTAAAAATTGCATTTGATTACGAATTTGATTTTATTTCTGTACTTTTAGAGATGGAAAGAAATGGAATAAAAGTAGATGTTAATAAGCTTGAAGAGTTAAAGAAAAACAACAATGAACATATTCAAAAACTTACTTCAGATATTTATGAAACAGCAGGCGTTGAATTTAATATAAATTCACCTAAACAGTTAGGGGTCATTCTTTTTGAAACATTAGGTTTACCGACTAAGAAAAAAACAAAAACAGGTTATAGTACAAATGAAGTTGTTTTACAAGGCTTAATAGATGCTCACCCTGTTGTTCCTTTACTTTTAAAATATAGAGAAGCATTTAAGCTTCAATCAACTTATATTGAACCACTTTTAGAATTAGGTTTAAAAAATGATGAAAATAGAGTTTATACTTCATTTTTACATACAGGGACGGCAACAGGAAGATTAAGTTCTAAGAATCCTAATTTACAAAATATTCCAGTTAAGAGTGAAGCAGGGGCACAAATTAGGTCAGCATTTATTCCAAAAAAGGGATACAAATTAGTCGGAATTGATTATTCTCAAATTGAATTAAGACTTCTTGCTCATTTTAGTGAAGATCCTGCTTTAGTTGAAGCTTTTAATGCAGATTTAGATATTCATCATCAAACAGCAGTTAAGATTTTTGGAGAAGAAGAGGCTGCTTTGAAAAGATCAATTGCAAAATCAATTAACTTTGGATTATTGTATGGTATGGGAAGTAAAAAATTAGGAGATACTTTAGGAATTCCAGCTAAAGAGGCTAAAAAATATATTGAATCATATTTTGAGGCATTTGTGAGTGTAAAAGATTATTTAGCCTCTATAGAAGATTATGCCTTACAACATGGATACATAAAAACATTATTAAAAAGAAAAAGAATTTTTGATTTTGACAGTGCAAATGGAATGCAAAAAGCTGCATATTTAAGAGAATCAGTTAATACTTTATTTCAAGGAAGTGCTGCAGATTTAATTAAATTATCTATGTTAGAGATTTATAAAAAATATAAAAATAATAGTTCTGTGAAAATCTTGTTACAAATACATGATGAGTTAATCTTTGAAATTCAAGAAAATAAAGTGGATGAAATAACGAAAGAATTGACACAGATAATGGAAAATGTGTATAATTTGAAAGTTCCTTTAAAAGTTAGTAAATCAATTGGTGACTCTTGGCAAGAATTAAAATAGGTATTTAAAGTCTTAAATTTGACTTAATAACACATTATATTTCGTTATTATTTTGACAAATAAAAAAATATTTGTTATTATTATGTCAAAAATCAATAAAAAAAGAGAAAAATTATGTTAAAAACTGTAAGAAATATAAGAAAACTATATAATGCAAAGTTACTTTTCATAAGTAGTGATAAAAAAATCAGTGAAACTATTGATACTGAATTTGATGACTATTTTAAAGAATTAAAATTAGCAACAAATAAAGAAGATGCATTAGAATTAGCTTGTTCTAATACTTATGATATGGTTATTGTAGATACAAATATTGAAGGAATAAGTTTTTCTGAGCTTTGTTCAGAATTAAGCCAAGTTGCTCCAACTTTACCTAAAGTTATAATTTCAGATTCAGAAGATAATGAAGATATTGTAACAGCAGTGAATTATGGTGCCTATACATTTTTATCAAAACCTTTAAGACCAAAAGACATTAAGCTATCAGTAATAATGTGTTTAAATCAAACTAAAAGGGGTGATAAAATTGAATTTGATCAAGGTATTTATTTTGATGAATATAGAGATCAGTTTTTTAGACCTGGTGGAGCTTTAATTGATTTTACAAGATTAGAAAAATCTTTCTTAAAATTATTAATTGCTAAGAGAAATGAAATTGTAGATTATGATACAATTAAAGATGTGGTTTGGAAAGGTAAGGATATGTCAATTTATACAATGAGAAATATTGTTAATAAAATCAGACAAAAAACTTACTATGAAATTATAAGAAATCACTCAAATAAAGGTTACACTGTAGGTATTTCTAAATCTTAGAAATACCAGTATTTGCAAAATCTTAATAAAAAAGTTATAATATGGAAGAACTGATCGTTTCCAAAGAGGAATTAGTCCAGATGTTTGAGGAAAACAAGATAGTTGATACTGGCCGTGGTTGGCTTATGAATAATAAGTTGATTGATATTATTGCTCTTCATGAGATAGATCCCAAATTTCTTCAAGATGTCACAAATGCTAAGTTCTATAAACTAATTATAAAAGGTTAAAAATAATGTCCCATTGTCCGTTCTGCAAAAAAAAGATTGCTATGAGTAAAGCTTTTTGTTCTAGAAGTTGTAAAGAAAACTATTTTCAATTAATTGCTATTCAAGTACCTAAGCCATTCTTGAAAAGAATTTATGTTTTTTGTACACCTGAACAAAGAGAAGCTGAAATAGAGAATTTTGCAAGTAGGCATGGTTGGAGATTAGATTTACTAAAAAATAAAATTAATGAATTAGCAGAAGAGTCTGGATATGGTAATGAATTACAAAATAAATAGTTAAACTTTTAACTATTTATTTTTTTTAAATTTAAATAAACAACCATACAAATAGTAAGTACTATTCCCGATTGTAATATTCCCATTGTAAGCCACTCTCCCCATAAAAAACCCAATTGTACATCAGGTTGTCTGAAGAATTCTGCAATAATTCTGGCAATTGAATATAAAGCACCGTACATTAATGCTAGTTGCCCATCAAAACTTTTTTTGTTTCTAAAGTAAACTAATATAGCAAAAACAACTAAACCTTCCAATATTGCTTCATATATTTGAGAAGGATGCCTTAATACACCATCTATATAAATACCCCATGAAACATCAGTTGTTCGACCAATTAGCTCTTGATTGAAAAAATTCCCTAATCTTCCAAATACATAAGCTGCTGATATACCTAATACAGAAATATCAGCTAAAAACCAAAAAGAAACCTTGTTTTTTTTGCAAAATAGTAATGATGCAATAATAAATCCAAATAAAGCACCATGGTAACTCATACCTGAGATTCCTACATATTCACCATTAACGTAGGGGTTAAATATTTGCCAAGGATGAGTTAAATAATAAAGACTATTAGGGTCATAAAATATTATATAACCAATTCTTGCACCTAAAATTACACCAATTTCTGCCCACCAAATATATGAATCAAATAAATCATTAGATATAGGTAGCTTATCATGTTTGATAAACCATTTCGCGATAAATATTGCAGAAATTAAAGCTAAAGCATACATAATCCCATACCAGTGAACTGATACGGGACCTAAATTAAAAGCAACAGGATCAAAATTTGAGTATATATTTTGCCAATACTGCATATTAATCTTCTAATGCCTCAGCAATTAATTCAATTGGATTTTTAAATACTACATCAACATTAGCTTGATATAAAGAGTTTGTAATTTGCATTCTACATGCAGAACATTCAGCACTTACAATTTGTGCTTTTGTTTCTTTAATCATAGCTGCTTTTGGTGCACCTGCTGCTTTTGCGAAGTGATATTTTTCTGTTTGCATAGTAACACCACCAAAACCACAACATCTATTAGAATCACTCATTTCAGTCATTACATAGTTTTGTTTTAATAAGTTTCTTGGTTCTTGCCAAACACCTTGCATTTTTTTAGCATGACATGGATCATGGTAAGTAACAACTTGTTCCATTTGTTTTCCAGAACTTGCAAGCATATTTTTTAACTCTGTATTATTTTCTAGCCATTTAGTTGCTAAAAAAATCTTCTTTGATAATTTAACTGCTCTAGCTTTCCACTCAGGTTGATCATGGAAATAGTGTTCCCAATCTTGATTAATCATTGCAGAACATGTAGCTTCAGGAATAATTACTGCATCTACATCATCAATCCAAGATTCAAAATATTCAATATTTTTTTTTGCTAAATAATCTACTGTATCAAAATCACCAGTAAAATAAGCTGGTGCTCCACAACATAATTGTTTTTTAGGAATAAAAATATCTAGTTCAAGTTTTTTAAGAATCTTTACTAAAGAATCTCCTGTATTTGTATATGTATAGTTACTCATACAACCAATAAAAATTGCAACTTTGTTTTTCTTATCAATTGTTTCAACTTTGTTTTTTGCTTTTATTAACTGAGGGTATTTATTTAAAAAACTTCTCATATCAGCAAATGGTAAAGCTCTATCTTTTTTAACAATTGGTAAGCTAAATCTAGGTTCTGCAGATTGCTTACTTTTATCTATTTTTAAAGCACATGTTTGGAACATCCATCCCATTTTAGATAATAAATCCATAGTTTTTCTATGTCTTAATAACCAAAAGAACATTCTTTTATACCAAGCAATTCCATATTTTTTTGCAATATCACTTCTTACTTGCTCAATAATCATATCAGTTGGCAAGTCATTTGGACATACTTCAACACAGTTTGTACATAAAAAACATGATTCAAAAATATCTTTTGCATTTTGATCTAGTTCTAACTCATCTCTTTCATAAGCACCTAATAAATCAATAAAACCTCTAGGAGAAGTTGCTTCATCTTGATTTATATTAAATATTGTACACACGGGTTTACATTTACCACATTTTACACAATCATCACTGATTGCAGTATAGTTAAATTTATTAATTGACACTTTGTATTAACCTTTTAAAGTTTAAAAATTTTAATATTTATAATAAAAATTTAATATACTAAAAAAATCGTTAAAATTTGGTAAGAGTATATACTTTATGGTAGTTGTGATTTTGCTTTTATTTTTTCTTCTAGATTAATTTTTGTTCTATTTAATGCACTATTTATAAGTCTTAAATATTCAATATTATCTGTCATTTTATAGGCTTGCTTATATAACTTATGTGCATATTCTAATTGATTTTTATATTCATATATTAAAGCCAAGTTATAAATAGCTTCTACACTTCTTGCATCAAAACTCTCAAGTTTTTCTTTTGCTTTTTCAATATTTCCACTAATTAATAAATCGATAATTAAATCAAAGTCATCTATTTGTGTATCTAAATATTTAATTTTATTGTCATCTAATTCACTCATAATTGGGATATTAAAATATACATAATGAGGTGATATATCCTTTATTATTTCATTTGATAATTCCGATGCTAGATTTGAGTTGATTTCATATTTATTTCTTGGTATTTGGTGTGGTATATAGTTTCTATGGTGATTATTAAAACAAAAATTTTCACTATAAGTATTTGTATAAATTTTAGTGAAAAGTAAATTTCTATTTTTTGCATCAATTAAATCAACTTTTGTAGATACCTTGTAATCCCTCTCTTCACAAGGAACCCTAATGATTTTATATCTTTCACACACTCTTTTTACTTTTTTATCTTTTGTTTTTTTATCTTTTTCTCTTATTTCTTCACTAAATTTTATACATCTGTTATAATCAATTTTTTCATTATAATAAGGTCTTAGAAAAAGTGATGATTCTAATACTTCTCCATTTAAAATTACATCAACGTCATTATCATACTTTAAATTAAAGACTCTTTTCCCATTTATTACTTTATTTACAAGGGCTTCTTCTAGTGATATTTTTTGATTAATATCATCGTTAATAAAATTAAAAATCCCTATTGAGTGATATTTCTTCTCAACTTTTCCTGGATGTAAAGCACTTACTGTTAGTTTTTTTTGAGAGCAACCTGTAAGTAGTATTAAAATAAGCGCAGAAAAAAGTAGTAATAATTTCATTTTAATAATCCTTTTATATTGATAAAGATTATATCAAAATTGTATAATGAAAGTGAAAATAAGTAGATTTTAAATCTAAAATGAGATAATATAATTTAAAATAATATTTTCAATTTAAGGATAAATAATGGGATTTTTTACTGCAGATTTATGTGATAATTATTGTGAACAATTAGAAGTTTTAGGACCAAATTTTAAATCATATGGTGGAACAAGAAAATTTCAAGGTGAGGTTGTTACAGTAAAATTAGATAAAAATAATAAAGATTTAGCCCAATATTTAAAAAACAACGATGGTACAGGAAAAATTGTTGTTGTTGATGTTGGTGAGAGATATTTTGCTGTAGTTGGTGATAATTTAATGAAATTTGCAACAGATAGTAAATTTGAGGGAATTATAGTTAATGGATACGTTAGAGATACTTTAATTACTAAAGATTTTGATACAGGTTTATTAGCTAAAGGTACTTGTCCTAGAAAATACTCTCCACAGCAAGATGGTGAAATTGGAGTTACAATTAATATTGATGGTGTTGATATTGAAAATGGCAATTATATTTATGTTGATACAGATGGAATTGTTGTAGCAAAAGAGAAAATAGTGTAATGTATTTATTTGGCTTTGGATCTTTAATAAATTTAAGTAGTGCACAAAAATCATTTGAGCGAAAATTGAGCCAAAATGATTTGATACCTATAAAAATAAAAGGTTATAAAAAAGTTTGGAATTCAATAGAAAATATTGATTTTGAAGATATGAAAAATGCTAATGGCATTTTTTTAAATCTTCAAGAAGATAAAGATAAAATAGCTTTAGGAGTTGTAATAAAAATTACAGATAAAGAGTTAGAACTTTTAAAACTTAGAGAAAAAAACTACTCTTGTATAACAATCAAAAAAGAAAATATTTTAAATAACTCTAATATTGATGAAGATTTAATTGCTTTTATGACTACAAATGAAGAAAAAATTGCAAAAGTCGGATGTCATAATTGTTATATACCTGCTAAATATATTGACTTAGTTAGAACTGCCTTAAATAATTACTCAGCAAATTATAAAAAAGAGTTTGAAGAGGAAACTTTTAGTAATTACCCTTTTTTATTAAAAGAAGGAACTTACAATTTTAGTGACCCCATTCAAAATAAATTTGCCAAAGAGGGTGTTGAAAAGTAGTGAAACAGAGCAATTGTACAATATATACTGCTTCATTTAATAAATCAAATAGAAAAAATAAAATTGATAGTTGTATTGAAAAAGCTGATAATGAAATTAATATAACCTATTGTGAAAATGATACTTTTGATAAATTTGAAAATGATTTTAATGACTTTATAGGTAAGTCAAAATCTTTATTTAATATTAAAAAGAGTGTTTTAAAAATATTTATATCTTTTGTTTCAATAATTGTAATTTTATTTGCTTTGTTATCTGTTTCTATTTATGAAGATTTATTAAAAAAAATCATATTTGAAATGCCATTTGAATGGAGATTTTCTGATTGGGTATCAACTTTTTTTGTAATTGTTTTTATTTTTGGTTTATTTTTGATGCCTTCTTTATTAGATGGAGAGGATAGTGAATTTAAAGAGTTAATTTATTCATGGTTCAATAAAGATATTAGAAAAATAAAAAGATTAAAAGCAGCTATATCTAGTTTAGATAGAAAGCAAAAAATAAATCTTTATAATTTTGATTTAGAAAATAACAATCATTGGATATGGAAAGTTTTTACTAATGTAATAGTTAATAAGTTTCAAAATATATCTTTTTATGTTAGAAATGATCAAGTAAAAAGTGTAAAAAAGTTTTTGGATAAATATGAACTTTTAACTCTTAATATTGTAAATGAAAAGGACCATAAACCATATGTAAACTATGAAGTTCTTATGTCAACTCAAGAGAAAAGTGTATTATCAATGATGCAATTGTGTTCAACGAAAATAATTAATAGAAAAGATATCGAGAATATCATATCTTTAGAACTATTTGAATTTTCTGGTAAAAATTTTATTAAAAATGCTCAGGATTCTACACAGCTAGTTTTTGGTTTTCAAAACTTTATTAACAGAAGTTTTGATGATTTTAATCTACTTATTCAAAAAAGTTCTAATCAAGTTCTATTTTCTAAAAATATGAAATATATTAATCTTGCAGAAGAGCAGAATGAATTAGCTTTTTATTTAAGAAATCATATAGAAGAGTGTGTGGAAAAATTTGAGAATCCAATTTCTCTACTTATTTTATATTATTATGTTAAGGATTTAGTTCTTGATGAAAAAAGGCTAATTCGAATAATTGAGAAGCTAATTATTACAATTTCAAATAAGCAAGATTATGAGTTAATTCAAAAATATTGGTTTGATATTGCAGGTGAAATGTTTGATTGTGAAGATATCAGTAGTTTTGAAAAACAACAAAAAACATTTTATAGAAATATCAGTGTTGATAGTTTAAATATATTGTCAAATTTATTTGAAAGAAATGGATACTTTAATCAAGCGATATTGATAAATAAATATTTATTTGAATTAAATCCAATTACATATGGAATAAATATCTCTTCTTTACATGAGAGAATGGGAAATTTTGAATTAGCATTAAACTCATTACCTAAAACAATAGAAAAAAGTAATGAGTTGCCACTTGAAAATGATATTAGGTTTTTACAAAGAAAACTATGGATTATTGTAAGTCAAAGGAATCTTGAACTTAAAGAGGAAAGTAATCTATTATTAGAAAAGTTAGAAAATTTGCTTTTTTCTCATAAACGAGATAATAAAGCGATTTGGTTGTGGCATTATTATAATATAAAAGCTAATTTTGAAGAGTGGAATGAAAACTATGATGAAGCTATAAAATTTTATGAAAAGTGTTTATCTATACCTACTCTTGGTTCATTTGAATATGGAGCAACATTTGTAAATATGGCTATTGCATATAGGTTTAAGTATCTTGAAAGCTTAGAAAGCAATTTTATTACCAAATCAATTAAATTGGGGAAAATAGGTATGAATCTCAAAAAGAGTGTAGGGGATAGAGATGAGATGCCTGTTGTAATTCATAATTACAATTTAAATGTATTGTGTAAACTATCTTGTGATAAAAACTTAGATATTTTACTTGCAAATGAAATTTATAAGCTAAGTCAAGAAGCAATAGATATTTTAGATTCAACAGCTTCTATAAAAAGATTAGGAATGCTTTTAATAGAAAACTATATAAGTGCTGATTTATTAAAAAAAGATAATATATCTGTAGTCGAAAGATTACGTCAACATATTAATTTAGTTGATGCCAATGAATTGAATCAGCTATTAAATACATACAAACAGTTTATAAAAACAAATAAAATAACAAGTTTAGATTTTTTAGACGAAAAAATAAAAGGAATAGAATGAATTATAGATCTCAGACTATAAATTTAAGTGTTGGTACTATTGAAGAAAAAAGAGAAGAGATTAAAGAATATTTTTTACAAACTTATGAATTAGATGAAAAACTTTTTGACTTACTAAAAGAGAAGGATTTTATATATAAACAACCAAATAGACTAAGACATCCCTTAGTTTTTTACTATGGACATACTGCAACATTTTTTGTAAATAAATTAATACTAGCAAATATACTAAAAGATAGAGTTAATAAAGATTTTGAATCAATATTTGCTATTGGTGTTGATGAAATGAGTTGGGATGATTTAGAATCAAAACACTACAAATGGCCAACTTTCGAAGAGATTAAAGAGTATAGAGCACAAGTAAAAGAAATAGTATTAAATTTAATAGATACGATTGAGTTTACGATGCCTATAAATTGGGAATCTCCTATGTGGATTATTATGATGGGAATTGAACATGAGAATATTCATATAGAGACTTCTTCAGTACTACTGCGAGAACTAGATATTAAATATTTATCAACTGATGAAATATTTGAATATGGAGAAGAACAAAGTGAAGAATATCCACAAAATGAACTTTGTGTTGTCAAAGGTGGAGATGTTGTCATTGAAAAAGATAGAGCAAATCCAATTTACTATGGTTGGGATAATGAATTCTCTTTCCACAAAGCAACAATCAAAGATTTTAAAGCTTCTAAATACTTAGTTTCAAATGGTGAGTTTTTAGAGTTTGTGAAAGAGGGTGGATATAATAAACCTGAATTATTCTCAAAAGAAGGAAAAGAGTGGTTAGATTTCACTCAAGCTAAGCATCCAACTTTTTGGATAAAAGAGGATGGAAAATATTTTTTAAGAGAAATTAATAGAATAGTGCCATTACCTCTTAACTATCCAGTAGATATTAATGTTTATGAAGCAGAGGCATTTTGTAAATATAAATCACAAAAGTTAGGCTTTGAAGTTAGACTTCCAAGTGAAGATGAATATTATAGATTAAATGATTATGTAAATGCTCAAGTAAAAGTTGAAAATGGGGAAGCTAACATAGGATTAAAACAGTTCAATCAAAGTCCTGTTGATAAATATAAGTTTGATGAGTTTTATGATGTAGTTGGAAATGTATGGCAATGGTCTATTACTCCAACTTATCCATTTGATGGATTTGAAACACATCCTATATATGACGATTTTACAACACCAACTTTTGATGATAGACATGCACTTATAA
Source organism: Malaciobacter pacificus (assembly GCF_004214795.1). Taxonomy (NCBI): domain Bacteria; kingdom Pseudomonadati; phylum Campylobacterota; class Epsilonproteobacteria; order Campylobacterales; family Arcobacteraceae; genus Malaciobacter; species Malaciobacter pacificus. The sequence continues at coordinate 1,520,118 of NZ_CP035928.1, read as the reverse complement.
AAGGTGGATCTTTTATTTCACTAGGAAATGAGATCTTAAGAGAAGCAAGATATGCATTTAGAAAGCATTTCTTCCAACATGCAGGATTTAGATACGTGAAATCAGACAATGAATATAGAACAAAATTAAACGACAATGTATACGAAACAGATGAACTTATTTCTCAATATTGTGAGTTCCATTATGGAGCAGAAAACTTTGGAGTTAAAAACTTCTGTGTAAACTCAGTTGAGAGTTTAAAACCATATTTAAAAGATATTGATAATAAAAAAGCTTTAGATTTAGGATGTTCAGTAGGTAGGTCAACATTTGAACTAGCTAAAACTTTTGATGAAGTTATGGGAATTGATTTTAGTGCAAACTTTATTAATGTTGGAGTTAAATTAAAAAAATATGATTCTTTAATTTATAAAGTTAAAAAAGAGGGCGAGTTATTTGATGAAAAGTCAGTTTCTTTAGAAGAACTTGGATTGGAAGATATTAAAAATAAAGTATCATTTATGCAAGGTGATGCTTGTAATTTAAAAGATATTTATACAGGGTATGACTTAATATTCTGCTCAAACCTAATAGATAGGTTATATTATCCAAAAAAATTCCTAGATGATATTCCAAGTAGAATAAATGATAATGGACTTTTAGTTTTACTAAGTCCTTATACTTGGCTTGAAGAATATACTCCAAAACAAAACTGGCTTGGTGGATATATTAAAGATAATAAAGAAGTATATACTTTAGATACACTAAAAACTGAATTATCTGATTTTGAATTACTAGATACTATTGATGTACCTTTTGTAATCAAAGAAACTAATAGAAAATATCAACATACAATTTCACAAATGACAATTTGGAAGAAAAAAGCTTAGGCTTTTTCTTCTATTTTATACTATTTTAGATAAAGAGAATTTATCTAATGCTAATATATGGTGATTTCTAAATTTTAAACAAATAGAGAAATGGCTTCTATCTTTAGTAAGAAGAGTCTCGTTTTTTATAGTTTTTAGTTGAAATATTTCAAAATATTTTCTAGCTACTTTAAAAATTGATTTGTATATATCGCAATTTATCAAATCTTTTGAGCAAGTATTGCAACCATGAAAAACATCTCTGTCTTCCCACATCATTATACTTGGGATTGATGCTAAAGCTAAAGACATCTCTTTATCATTCCACTTTTCAATATATCTTTTTTCATAATAATCATTTAATTTCTCATGAATTTTTTTAGAAGTTGTGACTTTTATTTTAGAATAATTATTTAGTTTTGACCATATTAATAATTCAATAATATTTGTCCATAATTTATTAGTATTAATATGTGCTCCATTAATTAGAATTAAAGAGTAGGGATTAGTTTTATGAATTTTATTTACTTTAGATAAGTTTTCAAAGGTTGTTGAAGTATAGTTTATCTCTTCTTTCATTGATGGTATATAAAATTTCCAAGAATCTCTATAGTTAGAATCTCTTATTATTCGTCCATATTTTATATCAATTATCTTATAGTTAACAAAATTTGATTTATTTGTTTGGTTAATAGCATAGCTAACTCTATAAAAAAAACCATATTTTAAAGTTGCAATTTTTTTTGCTTCAACTTTAGTATTATTAAATTGGACAGAAAAAATTGATTCTGTTTTACTTAAAAAACACACCACATATTTATTATCACTTTCTACTGATAATAAAGGACCTAGGACTAATCTTTCACTCATAGGAACTCCTTTTGTGTTGCTAAAAAATAATTATAACATATAATCTAAGTTTATGTATAATAATTTTTATGTTTATTTTTACTAAAAAAGACAATATTTACATAGTAAATATTCTGTTTATTACTATCTTTTTTATTTTAAATCTATCAATATATTATTCAAAGTATTTAGATATAAAGTATGAAGAAGTATATAAAGATAAGGTACAAGTACTAAATATTTATAAAAAGAAAGATTTTAATATATTAAAATTAAGTGCATCAAATTATAACTTTTTTACATCTGTACCAAAAGATTTAGTTTTAGATAAACTTGATCATATTTCAATTGTTTTTATAACAAAAGAGTTAACTTTTTATGATTTTCTCAAAGGTTTTTATACAAAAACAATAAATGTGGAAAAATTAAATATCAAAACTAAAAGACAAGATATATCAAAATATATATCCTCTTTACACGAAAATGATTTAATATCTCAACTTTTTAATGCTCTTTTTTTAGCAATACCTGTAAACTCTGAATTAAGGGAAGTATTTACAAATTATTCAATAAGTCATTTGATTGCATTATCTGGTTTTCATATCGTAGTTTTGAGTTTTATTGTATATTGGATAGTATATTATCCATATTTTATTCTTCAAAAAAAGTATTTTCCTTATAGAAATAGAAAGTCTGATATTTTAATTATTACATTTATATTGATTTTTTTATATTTAATTTTTACAGGTTTTGTTCCTTCACTTGTTAGAGCATTTATTATGCTTATGATAGGATTTGTAATATTACGTTCAAATATAAAGCTTTTTTCTTTTAAAACATTAGGTATGACTTTTTTAATTGCAATATCATTTTTCCCCAATTTTCTGTTTTCTATTGGATTTTGGTTTTCAATAGGAGCAGTTTTTTATATATTTTTATATTTACAATACTTTAAACATATTAATAAATATGTTAGTTTTATATTTTTTAATATTTGGATATTTTTAGTTTTTAATCCAATTGTTCATTTTTTTTATGAAAATACAACTTTAGAACAATTGTTATCTCCTATTTTAACTATCGCTTTCACATTGTTATATCCAATTGAAATAATTTTACATATTATGGGTTTTGGTAATTTACTTGACACTTATTTATTAGATTTTATAAATTATGAATTTGATGTTTATCAAAAGTATACAAATTTGAATTTTTTATTACTATTTATTTTTTTATCAATATTTTCAATATTTAGCAAAAAAATATTTTATGCTTTAAATATTTTAATAAGTGTTTATAATATTTATTTGTTTTTATTATAATAATAGTAAAACTGATAATAATTATCCATTTGTTTGTTAAATTAAGTTGAAAAATTAATTATTAATTAATTTTTTAAGATATATAATGACTATATTTTATAGATAAGAGAGATTTAATATGAAAAGAATTCTAACTTTTGGTACTTTTGATATTTTTCATTATGGACATTTAAAAATTTTAGAAAGAGCTGCAAAATATGCAGATGAGTTGATCGTTGGAGTCTCTTCAGATGATTTAAATTTTAGGAAAAAGGGTAGAAAACCTTTATATTCTCAAGAAGAGAGAATGAGAATTGTTAAGTCTTTAAATTTTGTTACAGATGTATTTTTGGAAGAATCATTAGAATTAAAAAGAGATTATCTTTTATTTTATCAAGCAGATTGTTTAATTATGGGATGTGATTGGACTGGAAAGTTTGATGAGTTTAGTGATATTTGTAAAGTTCTATATTTACCTAGAACACCTGATATATCAACAACTGAGTTGATACAAAAAATTAAATTATTATAAAGTGAGAAAAGTTGAATTATAAAAATTGTGAAGTAGTAGTGTTTTTTTCTGGAGGTGTTAATTCTTTTTATCAAATACAACAATGGGAAAAACCTTTTGAAGAGTTAAGTAAAAAACATAAAGTTTTGTATGTAATCACAGATTATGAAGTTTATATAAAATATATAAATGAACAAAAATTAGAATGTATATATATAGAAACATTTACAGATTTAATTGAGTTTTATCAAAATAATGAATTCCCAATAGTTTTATATGTAAATAATTCATTAAAAAATTTCCAATCTATAAGATATAGTAGAGGTTATCATATACATTTAAATCATGGAGAAAGTGAAAAAGAATCTATGCGTTCTAATCAATCTCAAGCTTATGATTATGTATTTACAGTAGGACAAAGAGGAGTTGATAGATATAAAGAATATCTATTGAATTTTGATAAAAAGAAGTTTATACAAATAGGTAGGCCTCAACTTGATTTTGTTAGTAAGTTACAATTTAATAAAAAAAAGAATCAAAAGGTTATTCTTTATGCACCAACATGGGAGGCAACTCATCCTAGCATGAATTACACTTCAGTTCCTAAATATGGTGTACAGCTGGTAAAAAAGATTTTAGAAAATGAAAAAAATATATTAATCTATAAGCCTCATTCTGCACTTGGAACAAGAAATGAAGATGCAAAATTAGCCCATGAAGAAATAGTGAATATTATCAATCAGTCTAAAAAGGCTCATTATATGCCTGAACAAAATATCAATGATGTTTTTACAATTGTAGATTTTACTTTTTTTGATAACACTTCAGTAATGATTGATTATTTGTATACAGATAAGCCAGCTGCATATATAGAAGTCTTAGCAGATCAATCTATAAATATGCTTTCACAAGCATTTGTAACTATTAATGAAAAAAATTTTTTAAATTTAAATGAAATATTGAAAACTGAATTAAGTAGTGATACAAATAAAGAAAAAAGAAATGAGATTAAAAAGAATTACTTAGGTAATTATAAAAAAGGAGGAAGTACAAAAAAATTTATTAATAACATAACTAAATATATCAAGAAAAGAAGTAAAAAAATAAAAGATATTTTAAAATAAGGAGCGAGTTTGAAAGATATTAATTATATATCTAAAGATGCAAAAATAGGTAAGAAAACGATTTTAAATGCACCTGTTAGATTAGTCGGTAATGCTGTTGTTAAGCATTCTTGTGAAGTAGGGAGTTATACTTTTATCAATTCTGGAACAACATTATTTCCTGGAACAAAAATGGGTAAATTTTGTTCTATTGGTAAAAATTGTGAATTAGGGGCGTTTGATCATCCAACTACTTGGCTTAGTTCTTCTGCTATTCAATATAATTTAAAATTACATTTTCCAGATTATGTAGATGATTTTGAGCAAAAAAAGATTGTAAGACCTAGTGAAACAATATTTGGAAATGATGTGTGGGTTGGTTCTTTAGCTATTGTTAAAAGAGGACTTACTATTGGTGATGGGGCTATTATTGCTGGTGGATCTGTTGTTGTTAAAGATGTTCCCCCTTATGCAATTGTAGGTGGAGTGCCAGCAAAAGTTCTTAAATATAGATTTGATGAAGAAACTATTGAACGACTAAAAAAAGTTAAGTGGTGGGATATGTCAATATCCAAACTAAAGGATATTTCATTTGACAATATAAGTGAAGCATTAGATCAATTGGAAAAAAGAAAAGAAGATTAATTTAAATCTTCTTTTTATCCTAAAATTTTATCTAATGTATATTTTAAATCCTCATCTAAATCAGTCATAGAACTTCTCATCCAGTTTAGGTATCCTGGGTCTTCTTGTGCCACTTCAGCAATATCTCTATTTCTATATTTACCAAATCTAAATGTTTTAATCATAACTGGTGTTTTTGTTAAGTCAACAAGTTTTTCAATTGGATTATAATCAGGATAAATTTCTCTACATTTTCCAACAAGTTTTGTTAAAAATAGCTTCATAACTAAAACATCACCAATAGCATCGTGAGCTTTTATCGTGATATTATGTTTAGCTGCTTCTGCTTGTTCAACTTTGTATAGCTCTAGTGCATATCTGATGTATTGTAATCTATGATAAGGAAGCTCAGGAAATAAATGTTTAGCACATCTTAATGTATCTATAATTTGATATTGATTTACAAATCCTTCTTTTTGAATCATTCCCATATCAAACTTGATATTATGTGCAATTAAGAAGTTATCAGGAGTATTTAATTCTTCTAATCTTTTATAAAAAGTAGTTTCAGTGGCAGTTGGTTTACCAACAATTAAATCAGGAGTAATATTATGAACTTCCATAGCTTCAAGCTTGATTTCAACATCACTTGAACAAAACTCATCATAAGCTTCTACTTTTCCTTTTTGATCTACAATCATACCACCAAATTGTATAACTCTATCTTCTTCTTGATTTCCTGTAGTTTCAGTATCAAACAGTACGTAATAAGCCATCTTCTTCCTTTAAATAATTAGCATTCCATCACCATAGGAGAAAAATCTGTATTTCTCTTTTACAGCTTCATGGTATATTTCTAGTGTTTTTTCTAATCCAACAAATGATGCAATTAACATAATTAGTGTTGATTTTGGTAAGTGAAAGTTTGTTAATAGATGGTCAACTTTAATTGGAGTATTAGCTGGATTTAAAAACAGGTCACATTCACCTTGTATTTTATTTGTCCTTGCATAGTATTCAACTGTTCTTGTTACTGTTGTCCCAACAGCTAATACTTTTTTTGCATTGTCTAGCTCTTTTTTAACATTAATTCCTATTTCAAAATATTCACTATGCATTGGGTGTTCTAATATATCTTCTGCATCAACAGGTTTAAATGTTCCAGCACCTACGTGAAGTGTTAGATAGTTTACTGGAAAGTTTTGATTTATTTTTTCAAAAAGTTCATCCGTAAAGTGTAATGATGCAGTAGGTGCTGCTACTGCTCCATAATTTTTAGCAAATAAAGTTTGATAATCTTTTTCATCTTGTTTATTATCTTCTCTATTCATGTATGGAGGTAAGGGTAAGTGTCCAATTTTATTTAAGATTTCAACAAGTGATAAAAAGTCCAGTTTTTTACCATCTTTATAAAATTCTACAACTCTACTACCATCTTCATTTATTTCAACTACTTTTGCAACTAATCCTTCATCAAAGAAAATCTCAGTTCCAATACTTCTAACTCTTCCTCTAGTCATAACAAGATATCTGTCCATAAATAGAGGCTTATTTAAAAGTAGTTCTATTTTACCACCACTTTGTTTTTGACCAAAGATTCTTGCTTTTATAACTTTTGTATCATTTAAAAAAATTGATATATTTTTTGGAAGTACTTCTAATAGATTTTTAAAAGTAGTATGAGTTATAGTATCAGTTTTTCTATCATAAACCAAAAGCCTCGCAGAATCTGCGGGGCTAACTGGTTTTGTTGCTATAAGTTCTTTAGGTAGTTCGTAATCATAACTTGAAGTTTTTAATGGGTCAAGCAAATTTATTACTCCTCCTCATCTTCATCATATTTTGGCGCAGGATTAAATACTTTTGCAATATAAATTGAAACAATGTAAAGTAAGATTAATGGGCCTGCCATTAAAAACTGTGTTAATACATCAGGTGGTGTTAAAAGTGATGCTACAATAAATATAATTACAACTGCATATTTAAAGAAGTTTTTTAACATTTGGTCATCAACTAAACCAATTTTTGCTAGGAAAAATGTAATAACTGGTAACTCAAATGCAATTCCAAAACCAAATAATAGTTTAGTAAAAAAACCTACATACTTACCAATACTTGGTAATACTGTAACTACAGCCGAACCAAAATTAACTAAGAATTCAAAACCAAATGGTACAACTATATAGTAAGCAAAAGATGCACCAACTAAAAACATTAGTGTTGCAAAAAATACAAATGGAACTACTAATTTCTTCTCATGTTCATATAATCCAGGTGCTAAAAACAGCCACATTTGCCAAAAGATCACTGGTAATGAAACAATAAATCCAGAAAAAAATGCAACTTTAAGTGCAGTGAAGAATGTCTCTTGAATCTCAACTGCAACCATTTGAGAGTTTGGAGGAAGTACTGCCTCAACAGGTACCATCATCCAGCCTAAAATTGGTTCATAAAAGAAAAAACATGCAAAGAACATAACTATTAAGCATCCTGCTGAAACCATAAGCCTTTTTCTAAGGTCTGCAATATGGGGTTTTAAATCTTCAAACATTAAGCATTATCCTCTTTTTTTTCTTCATCAAATTTAACTTTAAATTTATCACTTTCATTATTTGTTATTTCTACAGTTTCTTTAGCTTTTTTATTCTTTTTAAATGAAACTTTTTCAGCTTTTTTCTTCTCTTCTTTTAGTTTTTCAACCTGATCATTTTCTGCATAAGTAGCATTTACACTAGTTACATGATCTTGCCTTGGTTCATCATTTATAATATCATTTAAACCTAAATCAACTTTTGTTTCACTTGAAACAGATGTTTTCATATCTTCAATTTGAGCTTTGAATTTATTTGCTTGGTCTTTCATTTCACTAACATTTAATTCACTATCTAAAGTATTCTTAGCATCATCAAGTCCTGATTTAAATTTTTTGATAAATTTAGCAACTTCAACCATTGCTGTTGGTAGTTTATCAGGTCCTAAAGCAATAATTGCAATCACTGCGATTAGTAGGATTTCCATAAAGCCCATTCCAAACATATACATCTCCAATATCTATTTAAAAGATAAGATTTTACCTAAATTTTGTTAAAATCTAACAAAATTATAATCTAATCAATAAGGGAAAAGATGAAATTAATAGTTCTACTTGTAATAGGAGTTATACTATTTTTTATTGCAAGAAATTACAAAACAGAAAGATTTAAAAATATTAATTTAAAAGTTAAAGAGAAGTTTGATGGTGATTTAATGAATCATGAAGCAGGTTTGTTAGTTGCTTTAATGGCAAAAGTTGCAAAAGCTGATGGTCAAGTTTGTGAACTTGAAGCAGAACTTTTAAAACATACTTTTAATGATATCTCAAGCCATTTTGAAAATAGTGAAGAGATTAGAGATAGATTAAAAGAGCTTTATATAAATGAGAAAAAAAGTTTTGATAATACTATTGATGTATGTAATAAACTTCACTCTTTAACAAAATTTGATTATGCAAAAAGAGTAAAAATTTTAGAATATCTATTAAATTTAGCATTTATTGATAAAGAGTTTTCAGATGCTGAAAAAATGATTTGTGAAGATATTTCAAATGCACTAAAAATTAAGCAAACTGATTTTGATAACATTGTTAATAATTTTATAGCATTTTATGCTCAACAAGCATCAAATAAAGCTTTAAATTTAGAAAAAGCTTATGAAGTATTAGAAGCAAGCCCAAATGATGATGCAGCAACTTTAAAGAAAAAATATAGAAGTTTAGTAAAAAAACATCATCCAGATATTATTTCAGGGCAGGGAGCTAGTCAAAGTATTATTGATGAAGCAACTAAGAAACTTCAAGAGATTAATGAAGCTTATGAATTAATAAAAAAAGAGAAAGGTTTATAAAAATTGTTAGAATTTGAAGATAATTATGAAGTTTGCAATTGTAAAAAAGTAACTATAAAAGATATAAAAAATAGTATTCTAGAAAAAAATGCAATGACTTTAAGTGCAATACAAGAGCTTACAACTGCAGGAACTGAGTGTAGACATTGTATTTTTCCAGAAGGTGATTTTGGTAAAATGAAAAAGAAGATTTATTGTAAAGATATTTTAAATGAATATAAAAAGGAATTAAATGGCTAGAAATTTTCCACACTCTTACGAAGTTTGTACTTGTAAACATGTTACACTTGGTGAGATAATTTATGCAATAAAAGAAAAAAATGCAAAAACATTAGAGGATTTAGGGAAAATTACAGATGCTGGGACTTGTTGTAAGTCTTGTAGGTGTGCCCAAGATGATATTGGTGTTGAAAAAATGGAATTGTATTTAACTGAAATTTTAGACAAGTTTAACAAAGAGAATTAATGAAAAAACAATTAATAGAAGAAATAAAAGAGTTAATAAAAATAAATCCTGAAGAAACGATTGAAATAAATCCAAATTATTTAGAGTACTTCGATATTGATGAACTAATTGATATTAAAAATAAATTAAAACTTAAAAGAAACAATATTATTGAAACTAATTCTAATTTCTTAGATGAAATTTATGAAAAAACAAAAAAAGATGAGATATAATAACTACACAAAAGGATAAAACGTGATAAATTGGGAAGATATAAAGAATCAACTAATTATATTTTTAAAAGAAGAAGTTAAAAAAACTGGTCATGAAAAAGTTACTGTTGGTCTTTCAGGTGGGCTTGATTCTGCAGTTGTGGCAGTATTATGTAAAGAGGCATTTGGAGACAATTTAAACTGTGTTTTAATGCCATCACAATTCTCATCTTTAAGTTCAACAGAACATGCAATTGAGGTATGTGAAAAATTTGATATAAAATATGAAATTATTCCAATTGAACCAATGGTTAGTGCCTATATTGAGAATATGGATGAAGATAAACTTAGAATTGGTAACTTTAGTGCAAGAATGAGAATGTCTGTACTTTATGATGTATCATCTAGAGAAAAATCTATTGTAGTTGGAACTTCAAATAAGAGTGAATTACTACTTGGGTATGGAACTATTTTTGGAGATATTGCTTGTGCCATAAATCCAATTGGTGAAATGTACAAAAGTGATGAGTTTGATTTCGCAAGAACGTTAGGTGTTCCTGAATCGATTTTATCTAAACCACCAAGTGCTGACTTATGGGAAGGTCAAAGTGATGAAGAAGAACTTGGATATTCTTATAAACATATGGATGATGTATTAAAACAGATGGTTGATAACGGTAAATCTAAAGATGAATTGTTAGCTTTAGGATTTGAAGAAGAACTAATAGATTTATTAACTTACAGAATTAAAGCAAATGCATTTAAAGGTAAATTACCTACAATTGCAAATATTAAATGGAATTAACATATGACAAAAAATATACCAATATTTAGAGCCTCAGTTGATAATGAAGAATTAAGCCAATTAAGAATGGTACTTGATTCAAAAGATGATTTATCTAAAGTAATTGAATTTGAAGAGAGCATGCAAAAGTTCATAGGTGCAAACCATGCAGTTGCTACTGCTACTTCAACTGCTGCTATTCATTTAGCACTAAGTGCTATAAAATTAAAAAGAGGAGATAAAATCTTAATGTCTGTTAACTCTTTTGTTAACTTACCTGAGTGTGTAAGACATTTTGATGCAGAACCTATTTTTGTTGATATTAACTTGGATGACATGAATATCGATTTAGATAAATTCGAACAAGTTCTAAAAGAGAATAGTTCAAAAAAACTTAGAGGTGCAATTATCACTTTTGTAGGGGGACAAACACCTGATTTAGACAGATTATATGATATTGTTGAAAAATATGGAATAATCTTGATTGAAGATTGTAGATCAAGTTTAGGAGCTAAATACAAAGGCAAAATGGTTGGAAATCTAAGAGCAGATATGACTATTTTTTCAACAAACCCATCAAATTCTAAATATGCAATTTCAAGATCAGGAATTATTGTAACAAATAATGATGAAATTGCTGCAAGAGCAAAACTGCTTAGAACTCACGCACTTACAACTACATATGATAGTTATGGAAACTTAGATTACGTATATGATGTAGTTGATATAGGTCATAAATATGATTTATCGGAGCTTGATGCAGCATATGCACTTGCTCAATTAAATAAAACTGATAAATTTGTAAAAAGAAGAAAAGAAGTTGCTGCTATTTATACAAAAAGATTAAAAGATGTAAAACATATTGAAATTCCTCCTCATATTGAAGAGAATGTATTTACACAATTTATAATCAAAGTATCAAGAAATAGAGATGCTTTTGCAAGAGCATTAAAAGAAAGAGGCGTTGCAACAGGGCTTAATTATATTCCATTACATCTTTTATCATATTATAAAACAAAATATTCCATAAAAATTACAGCATTTCCAAATGCTTTAAATAATTATCAGCAAATATTATCACTTCCTATCTATGCTAGTTTAACTGATGAGGAAGTAAACTATGTGTGTGATCAAATTATTGAAGTCTCTTCTGAATGGATATAAACTAAAGTGAACTCAAAATTTCACTTATGGATAGAAGATTATCTCTTCTTTCCAAATGCTTTTCAAAAATTAATATCATTTTTTCTAGTTCCACTTACTTTTATTTATATGCTAATAATTCTAACCAAAAGAGCTATGGCAAAACAAATTCATTTTGGAATACCAGTAATTTCTGTTGGAAATATAATAGTTGGTGGTAGTGGTAAAACTCCTGTAACTATTGCACTTGCTTCAAAATATGAAAACTCTTGTGTAATTTTAAGAGGTTATGGAAGGCAATCCAAAGGATTATATGTCGTATCACAAAATGGAAAAATATTGGAAGATGTAACTACTAGTGGTGATGAAGCGATGTTATTAGCACAAGCTTTGCCAAATAGCACAATAATTGTTAGTGAAGATAGAGTAAAAGCTATTTTAAAAGCTAAAGAGTTAGGTTGTAAAATAGTATTTTTAGATGATGGATTTTCAAAATATCATATTGCAAAATTTAATATTCTTTTAAGACCAAAAAAAGAGCCTGAAAATATCTTATGTTTACCAAGTGGAGGATATAGAGAACCAAAAGGTTTTTATGCTCAAGCTGATATTGAATTAAAAGAAGATAGGGATTTTAAAAGAATAATTACTTTTAAAAAAGATAATAAAATTATTGAAAAACTACCTGAAAAAATTGTTTTACTAACAGCTATTTCTAAGCCAAAAAGATTATTAGAATTTTTGCCAAAAAATACTATTATGGAGAGTTTTCCTGATCACCATAATTTTACAAAAGAAGAGATAATAGAAGTTACGAAAAAGTATAAAGATTATAGTTTTGTAACAACAGCAAAAGATATGGTTAAGTTAGATAGATTTAATATTGAAAATATATATTTAATGGATTTGAATATTAAATTCAATAATGTAGATTTTTCTTTATTAGAAGAGTACTTAAAAGATTTTAAGGAGAACTAATGGAGTTAATTGGTGGTTTATTTGTTTTAATTTTTGGTTTATTTGGATTCATACTTTTTATTTATGTGATTATTGATATTTTAAGACATGAATTTACAGGTTATAATAAAATTATCTGGATTATTGTATTACTATGTTTACCTGTTCTTGGTGCAATTTTATATTTGATTTTTGGAAGAGGTCAAAGGGTTAAATAAGAGTATAAACTCTTATTTATTTTATAATATGTCCTACAAATTTAGACATGTTATTTAAAATCTTCTCACCCCTTCTAAATCCTAATCCACAAGCTTCGTAAGCAAAAAATACTCCTGCTTGATATGAGTTACCTTCACTATCAGTTGGTAGTTCTACATACTCTTGATAAATAGCTTTGTGACCTTCATATTCACCTGCTGTTTCAACATCAATACTTCCATCTTCATTAATGATTTTTGTATTAGCACCTTCTCTACCAAAACATCTTTTCTCAACTTGTTTTTTATTCTCTAATGGTTCAAATGAAGTCTCTAATAATAATGGATGATTTGGATATAAATCCCAAAGAATTTTCATAAAACCTTTTGATTGGAACATTAAAGTATATGCAGGATTAAATATAATTGCTTTTTTTTCTTTAATAATATCAGTTAAGATTAAAGCTAATTCACTCTCTTCAATACCTATATCTTCCCAAGGAACTAATTTAAACCAAAATTCAAATAATTCATCCTCTTTAAAAATCCCTTCATCATTAAATTGAACTCTATCCATAAATTCAAAATCAGTGTTAAATCCAGCTTCACTAGCAATATGTTGTAAAAGTTTAGTTGTGTTTTCATCTTCACTTGAACCACTAATAGAAGAAAATAATATCTTCCACCCCAAGTCTTTATAATACTCTTCAAACTTTTCAATATGACTATCAAGGGTAATAATTCTTTTAAAGTTATCCTTTAAAGCTTCAAACATATTATTAAATTGACTTGCTTCATCTAATCCATTTGCTTTTAACATAGCCCATTGAATAACTGCTGTTTCAAACAATGCAGTTGGAGTATCTGCGTTAAACTCAATTAGTTTAATAGGTTTACCATCAATACCACCTGCTAAATCAAATCTTGAATATAAATGCCAATGAACATCATTTTCCCATGACTCTTTTATTAAATCAACTAAATTAAATGGTATATTTATTTCATGGAATAAGTCATTTTCAATTACATACTCACCAGCTTCACAAAACATATCATATAACTCATTACAAGCCTCATAATATGCATTAGCTTCATCTTCAGTAATTTCTACTATTTCATCTGCTACATAAGATGTATTATCATTATCTGTATGCCATACAAATCCAATAGATTCTAAGTATTCAGGTGTTAGAGGGTTTAATTTTTCTAATTTCATTTATATCACCCTCCAAAAGATCTAGAAGAACCAAATGAACTTTTAGATGAACTTGAACTTGATTTATTTCCAAAGAATCCACTACTTTTTGAAGATGATGATTTTGTAGTGCTACTTTTATTAGTGTTATTAAATGAACTTTGTGATCTACTATAAGTTTGAGGAGATTTATACTGTGCTTTTCTTTGATTTTGATAGTTTTGATTGTTGAATAATTTATTACCTAACCAAGATCCAATCATAGCACCTGCAATTGAAGATAGCAATACTCCACCAAGTCCCATTCCTCCATTTGACATTTCAGGATTTGTTAATGCAGAAGTTCCATTGTCAATTTTTGCTTCTTCTTCTTTTACTAGTTTATCAATTTCTTCTTGTGTTAAAATTCTCTCTGTTCCATCTGGCTTTCTTAATACGATAGTAGTTTTAGAAGCAGGGAATTCATCTGCAATTTTATATTGACCACTTGCAGATTCTTCAACAACAACAAATGCGCCTTGTTTTTGACTAGCTTGGCTAAAAGCATCACTTTGCCCTTGTTGTTGATTATTGTTGCTTGAGTCACCACAACCCACTAATCCAGTTACTAAAATAGCTCCTAATCCACCAACCATAGCATAATTAGATATCTTTTTAATATGATTTTTCTTTTTCAATCTTATTCCTTTTCATACTTTTTTAATTATTGTTCAAATTTTTGACTTATATTACTAAAGTGTTGCTATAAAAAAGATGAAAGAATCAATTTTTGTTATTCAATGTAGATAATGAACTATATTGTGGATAAAATGTAGATTCATTTACAAATTCTTAATTTGTAAAATGGAGAGAGCTAGTGAATCTACATACACAATTATATATGAATATATCTTAAATATTACTTTTATTTATATAGAAATTATAAGATATAGTTATATATTACTAATTTTGTTTTTTTACACAAGTTTTTTTGTCTTCTAAGCAAATATATTCTTTATTATTCTTCAAAATTGTTACCATTCTAATACCTGGCTCAAACATTCTATCTGAAATTTGAAAATATGCTGTAAAATAAGGCATTGGAGACCAAATAGAGTTTACATCTTCAAATTTTCCATCAATTGTTCTAATTTGAAAAGGAAAAGTCTCACCTGTACAAAGTATTTCTACTTGTCCAGAGTATCTAGCAGTTGAATATCTATATAAGGTACTTTTATCATTTTTTGTTACTCTAAAAATCTCATCTAAGTTTTTAGCACTTGCGTGAGCACCATGCGCTATATATTCAGCATATTCTAAAACTTTTATTTGTGATGCACTTAGTAGTGAAGTTAGACAAAGTATAAAAAAAATACTTTTTTTCATCAAAATCCTTTAATTGTTTAATTACAATTATAAAATAAAAATATAACTTTAATATAGCAATAAATAAAAATATATTTTTAATATGTAATTCATTAATTTTGATATAAAATAAGTCTAAGTAACATATTAAGTGTTATTACTAAAAGGAAAATAATGAAAAAATTTGTTTTTATAACATTAACTACAAGTTTATTAACTGTATCATCATTTGCTAGGGATGTTATTTTTAGTATCTATGAAGATAGTGATATAGTAAAAACTGACAAAGGTTGTATATCTACAATTTGGACTGGAGAAGAGGGGAGTATTGAACTTGTTGTTAATTTTGATAAAAAAACATGTAATACAATAAAAAAAGATATTACTTACATTATGAATGTTAATTTAGAAAAATGTAAAGAGTTAAAATCTATTGATAGTGATAAGTACGCTTGTAATGTAAATAAAATAAAAGAGTATAATTACTAAGAAGGGTTAATTACCCCTTCTAATAAATTTGAAATCGGTTTTATAAGATTTAGGAATCCAAACTTTTGTTCTTTACCATTTTCTTTAACAGTCGCTAAAGCTTCAATTTAGTGACAAATGTATGAAAACTTTACAACTATCTTCGTAAAATTCAAATGAATTTTTAGTTATTGTTACATTCCCTGTATCAACTTGATTACAGTAAGTTGTATCTAAAGAGTATTTTCCAATCAATTCTTTTGGAACAATATCATTAGCCAATAAGTTTGTAGAAGTTAAAACAAGAAAAGAAGTAAATAATTTATTAAATTTCACCTTTTAATCCTTTTCTCATAGCTTCAATAAGCTCATCATTAGCTTTTGTATTAGTAAATAATTCAAACGCTAAAACACCTTGATAAAGTAGCATGTCCTCGCCATCTTTTATCTCACATCCTTTATCTTTAGCAAGTGCTAAAAATGGAGTTACTTTTCCATATACACAATCAAAAGCAAAAGAGGCATTTTTTAATACAGGTTCTAATATTTCTATAGGAGCGGGTAAATATTCATCTTTTAGTCCAGCACTTGTTGAATTTACAACTAAATCAAAATTTTTTAATTCAAAACTATCCCAAGAAGAGCATTTAATACCTTCATTTTTGAAAAACTCTAGTTTTCCTTCACTTCTATTTAAAACTGTAACTTCTATACCTTTTTCTTGTAATGCTAGAGAAATTGCTTTTGCTGTACCTCCTGCACCTAATAATAATACATTTTTAACATCACCAAAAGACTCAATAGCTTTTAAAAATCCTGGCGCATCAGTATTATAAGCAATTACTTTTCCATTTTCATTTATATATGTATTTACTGCTTGAATTTTATTTGCTAAACCTCTGATTTCATCAGCATTTTGATATGCAAACTCTTTATGAGGTACTGTTATATTAGCTCCTTCAAAGCCTTTTTGTAAAAATACTTCTTTTATAGTACTTCCATCTTCAAGTTGATATTTATCATAATTTCCATCAAACTTAATATGATTTAGTCCTGCATTTTGCATTTGTGGTGACTTAGAATGTGCTACTGGGTTCCCAAATAATACAAATTTTTTACTCATTTATTTCCTTTTATTTTTTTGCTATTAAGTTAAAAAGAGGGTACTCTTTTTCATTTCTTTTGTGGATATATGTAGTTTCAAATGAAATGATTTGAAACCCTACATCTTCAAATATTTTTTTTACACTATTCT
Organism: Malaciobacter pacificus; assembly: GCF_004214795.1. Classification (NCBI taxonomy): domain Bacteria; kingdom Pseudomonadati; phylum Campylobacterota; class Epsilonproteobacteria; order Campylobacterales; family Arcobacteraceae; genus Malaciobacter; species Malaciobacter pacificus. The sequence continues at coordinate 1,503,000 of NZ_CP035928.1, read as the reverse complement.
CTTCATAACCAAAATGTTCAACACCATCATTATTATGTTTAGCATGAAATGTACCATCTTCTTTTTCTAAATCATTTATACAAACAATTCCTCCATCAACTAAACAATCATAAGCTTTTTTTGCGAACATATTTGTATCTTTTATATGGTGCATTGTCATTGAAGAGATAAATAAATCATATTTATTTTCTTCTATTTCATCTTCATTCATATTATGTTTCATAGCTTTTATATTGTCAAAGTTTAATTCTTTTGCTTTTTCATTAAACCTTTCAACCATGCCATCTGAATAGTCCATACCTAATATATTATTTGTTTCATTACTAAGTGCAAAAGATATAAATCCTGTGCCACAACCATAATCTAAGATATTGGCATCATCTTTTAACTTAATATGTTTATTCAAATTTTCAACACAGGCATTTGAGCTATCAATACTTGTTTGTTTTTTATCCCATGTTTTAGAAGCTTCATCAAATCTATTCAAATCAAATCCTTAAGAATTTTTTGGTAAATTATATCAAAAAGCTATAAAGATGAAATTATGAATCAAATAAAATATTATTTTAGTACTATTGAAGATGGGAATTTAGCTTATCATGTAAATGATAAAAAAGAAAATGTTGATACCAACAGAGCTAAACTTGCTAGAAAAATAAATTATAAAAGTGAAGATTTAGTTTATATGAATCAAGTTCATGGAAATAATGTACAAGTAGTCACAAAAGAATCTCCAAAATTAATTGATAACTGTGATGGATTAATTACAAACCAAAAGGGCTTACCTTTGATGGTAATGGTAGCAGATTGCATTCCTATACTATTTTTTGATGAAAAAAATGAAGTAATTGCAGCTGTTCATGCTGGAAGAAACTCAACTTTTTTAAAAATTGCAGAAGTTACAGCAAAAAAGATGATAGAGGTTTTTGATTGTAAAGTTGAAAATATTAAAGTTATTATGGGGCCTAGTATTCAAAAGTGTTGTTATGAAGTAAGTGAAGAGTTAATTGACATAGTAAAAAATAGTTTTGGAGAAGAGTTTTGTGATGGAAGATTAATAGATTTGCAAGGTATTAATAAAAAGCTATTAAATAATTTAGGTATTTATAATATTGAAATCTCAGAAGTTTGTACAATGTGTTCAAATGAGCCTTATTTTTCATATAGACAAAACAAAAAGTGTGGAAGATTTGCTGGTATAATATGGTTTTAAATAATATTAATAATGTAAAATTATCTATTAAACTATAAAATGGTATTATTCAAACTTTAAAAATAAGCTTGAATGATATAGGACGAAAATGGAAGAGTATATACTTTTAATAGATACTGAAGATGCAAAAGGACTTGTTTATAACATTTCAAAAGTTCTTTTTGCAAATAACTTAAATATAGAACAAAATGCTGAATATGTTGACCCTGAAACTAAAAAATTCTTTATGAGAAGTATTATTTCTGGTAAAGTATCAGCAAATATCTTATTAAAAGAGTTAAAAGAAGTTTTACCTCAAAGTGCTCAAATAAAACTAAATAAAAAAGAGAAAAAAGACGTTGTTATTTTAGCTACAAAAGAGTCTCATGTTTTAGGTGATTTACTTATTAGATATGTAGCAGGTGAATTAAATGCTAATATTAAAGCAGTTATTGCAAATCACGAAGTTTTAGGTGATTTAGTAGAGAAATTTGATATTCCTTTTACTTGTATTAGTGCAGAAGGTTTAAGTAGAGAAGAACATGAAGATAAAATGATTGCTAAAATCAATGAATATGAACCAGAACTAATTGTTCTTGCAAAATATATGAGAATTTTAACTCCTAAATTTGTACAAGAATATCCTAAAAAAGTACTAAACATCCACCACTCATTTTTACCAGCATTTATCGGAGCAAACCCATATAAACAAGCACATGAAAGAGGTGTTAAAATTATTGGTGCAACTGCTCATTATGTAACAGATGACTTAGATGAAGGACCAATTATTTATCAAGATGTTGTAAGAGTTGACCATAGTTACTCGTGGGAAGACATGAGAAATGCGGGAAGAAATGTAGAAAAAATTGTACTTTCAAATGCCTTTGAATATTTACTAAATGACAGAGTATTTGTTCATGGAAATAAAACGGTAATTTTATAATGTTTAATATAGTACTACACGAACCAAGAATACCTGGAAATGTTGGGACAATTGGAAGACTTGCATTTGCAATGAATTGTAAACTTCATTTAATAAAACCTTATGGTTTTGGTGAAATCACTGAAAAAGAAGTAAGAAGAGCAGGGCTTGATTATTGGTTTGATTTAGAAGTTTATGAATATGAAAATATTGAAGAATTCTGGGAAAAGAATCCTTTAAATAATAGACATTTTTTTGCTACTACAAAAACAGATAAAGTATATTTTGATGCAAAGTTTTTGCCAAATGATTATATCTATTTTGGAAGAGAAGATGCTGGACTACCTGAATCTATTATGGATAAAAATAAAGCAGGGTGTGTAACAATTCCTATGACAAATGATGCTAGAAGTTTAAATATTGCAAACTCAGTATCAATTATTGCTTATGAAGCATTAAGACAAAACTTTAGTGAGTTTAAATAATGGCACAAAAACAGATTGTTGTTGGTGGTTTTAGTGAAGCTCAAAGAAAAAAAGAGCTTGAAAAAGTAAAAGTAAAATATGAAAAAAAAGGCTACAAGTTTTTAAAGTATATAGATAATGGGACTTTAAAATCTGTAGCAGTTTTTGAATTAGATGAGTCAATATTAAGAAAAGAAAAATCTGCACAACTAATAGTTGCTGGAATTGGATTTATGGTTATTGCAGCTATTTTATATCTAAAAGGCTACTAATAAAAGTTAATTACAAGCTCTCTTGAGCTTTTTTAATTAACTTTTTAATAGCTTTTATTTTCTCTTTTTTATCTGATTTATCTTCAAACTCTTTTTTCTTTTTCCTAAGTTTTTTTATAAGTTCTTCTATCTCTTTTTTATCATCTTTTTTTAATTCTATTTTATTTAAATGTCCATTTATATATTCAAATATTTTTTTCAGTTTCATTATCTATATCCCCTAGCATTCTTAATTTTTCATCTTTAATAAATAGTATATTTGCAATTCTATATAAGTTTCTACATATATTAAATACAGTTGTAGAATCATTTATAAGTGATGTTGCCATTTTTGATGTTATTTTCTCACTTCTAATTAAATTATCAATTCTTTCGCTGTACATTAACTCAAAATCCTGTAGTTTATCTTTATCCATTTGAATTATCGTTGATATTTCTACTTCATCATGATTACTATCTTTTAGTTGATTAATTGAAAAAATTGTATTAACAATAACTCCTTTTATATCTAAATACTCTTTCTTTACAAATTCATTTTTGCTATTTAAATATAAATCCATATTCTTTTGTATATCTCTTGTATCTTTTAAAATTTTTACTATAACATTAGATGCAATCTTTAATTGTGCAACATATTCATGCTGTTCTTTTGTCATATTTTCTTGAGATAATAAAGAGTATTCTATAATTTCACTATATAACTCTTTTAAATTATTTTTATAAATTTCATCTAAATTTGTATCTATTTTCGAAGGTTTATTTTTTAAAATTTTATCAATATCTTCTCTTTTTACTAAATCTTTTGTATGTATACTAAGAGCATGTAGCAATGCTTTTTGAGCTTTATCATAAAGATTAATAACCTCTTTTTGTATAGAGATCATAGCATTATAAGGTAGTTTTAAATTTGCCATATCCAAATATAATGGTCTTGACTCTTTTCTCATTTTATCATCATTTATAATTTTTTCAGATAGTTTTACAATTAAGGCTATAAATGGAAATAAAACTACTATTCCTAGAAGATTAAAGATAGTATGAAATAGTGCTAATTTCATACTGTAATTTTCATCATCAATACCTATAAATAGAGAAATAATATCAACTAAATCTTTTAATTGATAAATTAAAACAAGGGCTAGAAGACCTGTTATCCCATTAAATATAAAGTGTACAAAAGCTAATCTCTTACCATTTTGGTTTGATGTTAATGCTCCCATCACAGCAGTTACAGTAGTACCAATGTTTGCTCCTATTGCTAAAGCTAAAGCATCAAGATATAAAATATTACCGCCTGCAAGAGCTGTAATAACAATAGCCATAGCAGCACTACTTGATTGAATAACAATAGTCATAATCATACCAATAATTATAAATAACATTAATCCAATAAAACCATCAACACTATAAGCAGCTAAATCAATAGAATCTTTTAATGTATCAAATCCTTCTTTCATATACGAAATACCAAGGAATATAAAACCTAACCCTAAAAACACATTTCCTATTCCTAAATATGTACTGTTTTTTGAAAATCTAAAAATTACACCAAATATAATTAAAGGCATTGCATATAGTGAAATTTTAATATTTAATCCAAATGAAGAGACAATCCATGCAGTTGTTGTACTTCCTAAGTTTGACCCAAAAACAACAGCAACAGCTTGAGTTAAAGATATTAATCCAACAGATAAAAATGATATGATAATTACAGATATTAAAGATGAACTTTGAACAATGGATGTTGAAATAAAACCAGTTAATAATGATTTATATTTATTACTTGTAAATCTTTCAAGCACTTCTTCTAAAGTTCCACCTGAAAATTGTTTAAAGCCATCTTCCATAAAATGCATACCAATCAAAAATATTGCAATACCTGAAAGTATTATTTTTATATTCTCTTGTGAGATTACAAAAAAGCCTAAAATCAAAAGCAAAAGTATAATAAACAGTTTTTTAGCCATAAAGAATTCCAATTAACATTTTTTTAACTATTAAATATTATAATAAATTAACTAATAAATGGGATTAAAGCTTGTATAAAATATTACTTTTAGAAGATGATGAACTTTTTGCTTCAACTATTGAAGACTTTTTAGATGATGAAGGTTTTAATGTTGATGTTGCAAATGATGGTGAAGAGTGTTTAACTTTAAACTACACTAACAATTATGACTTATATATTTTTGATATAAATGTACCAAAAATAAATGGTTTAGACTTGTTAAAACAACTTAGAGATTCTAGTGATGAGACGCCAACAATTTTTTTAACTTCATATAAGGATAAAGATACATTACATGATGCATTTTTAAAAGGGTGTGATGATTATTTAAAAAAACCTGTTGATTTAGATGAATTATTACTTAGAATAAAAGCTTTACTAAAGAGAAATAAAAAACAGTTTGATTGTATATCTCTCCCAAATAATCTAACATTTGAACCCAATTCAAAAAGAGTTTTAAATAATGGTATTGATTTAAATTTGCCAGTTAAGGTATTAGAACTAATTGAATTATTTATTGAAAATAGGGGAGAAATAGTAACTAAAGATATGATTATTTCAAAACTTTGGGCTACTCAAGAAGAGTATAGTGAAGGTTCTATTAGAGTTTATATTAATCATATAAAGAAAATCTTAGGTAAAGATTGTCTTTTGAATATAAAAGGAATAGGATATAAAGTTGAATTCTAAAAAAAGAGAGTTCTTAATCTCTATTTCTATTATTTTTACCTTTACACTAATTATTATTCTATACATAAATTATGTATTTATAGCAAGATTTGGATTAAATCAAGAAAATTTTATCTATGTAATTATGCCACTAGTAATTTTAGGTTTAGGAATATTTCTAAGTTTTACAAACTCTATTTTAAGACCCTTATTCAAAAGTGATGAAAAACTTCAACAAAGTCTAAAAGAAACAATACATGAATTAAATATACCAGTATCAACTATAAAAATGAATACTCAAATGCTTCAAAAAGCCCTTAGTGATGAAAAGAGTTTAAAAAGATTAAAAAGAATCGAACAGGCTAGTTCAAATTTACTAAAATTATATGAAAGTATGGAATATTCAATAAAAAAAGAGATAGATAAAATTGAAAACCAAGAGTTTTATTTAGATGAAGTTGTAAATAATTCGATTAATAAATTCGATGATATTAAAAAAGATACGCTTATTAAAACTAGTATTCCACACATACTTTTAAAATCTGATTTAAATGGTTTTGAAAAAACTATAGATAATCTTATTTCTAATGCAATTAAATATAATAAAAAAGAAGATCCTTTAATAATAATTAATTATAAAAATAATACATTGTCAATTTTTAATAAAGGTATAAATATTGATACAAAAAATCTTTTCATCGTTTTTGATAAATATTTTCAAGAAGACTCTTCTAAAGATGGTTTTGGTTTAGGACTTTCTATGGTAAAAGAGTATTGTGATAAAAATAAAATTCTAATTACAATTGATACTTTAGAAGATGGAAATCAATTTAACCTTAATATAAAATCTATAATCCATAAATAAATTAACAGTTAATTAACAAAATACTAATAGAATACTCATTCATAAAATATAAGTTCTCTATCCTAAAAGTTTGGCGACTAAAAAATAGAGAACTGGCGAATCAACACCATGTAAATTTTACAAGAAGTTTCCTTTTTTTAATATAAACATGGTGTATATATTTATCACATGGAGAGGAAATGACTATTCTAAAAAAATCACTTACCGTTGCATCTTTATTATTTGCTGTAAATAGTTTACAAGCTGTTGAGCTTGAAGCTATAAATGTTACAACAACTTCTTTAGGACAAGAAACTAATATTGATGATGTCCAAGCAAGTATAGAAGTATTTGATGATACTTTTATTAAAAAAACAAATGCTCAAACTGTTCCCCAATTATTAGATAATGCTTTAGGAGTTGATGTAAAAAATGCAGGAAGTACTTCAAGTATAAGTTTAAGAGGGTTTAATAGTTCTCATACTTTATTATTAATTGATGGTATGAGAAGAACTGGGAAATATGGTTCTTTTGATTTAACCTCAGTACAACTTTCAGACATTGAAAGAATTGAAATTGTAAGAGGTCCTATGTCTGCTTTATATGGAGCTGATGGTATAGCGGGGGTTATAAATATTATCACTAAGAAAAATTCTGTAAAAGATAGTTTAAAAGCTTCACTTATAACAGGAATGGCACAAAATCATGAAAGAAATAGTTATATTGCAAAAATATATGGGAATAAAAAAACAGATAATATTTCACATAACTATGGTATTGAAATTAGAAAAAAAGAAGACTTTAGAGAAAATAAAACAGAAATTGCAACTGATTTAAAAAATGAATCTAGAATTTTTTTAAGTTATGGCAATAGTATAAAATTGAATGAAAGTAATACTTTAAATACAAGATTAGAATATTCAAAACAAAATGATGATGGTAAAAATTACGCTAATGTAACAACTTATGAAAAAGAGAATAGATACCAACTAACTACTCAATACAATTATATTGGTGAAGAGTTTATTTTTGATTCTAATTTAGCTTATGGATATAGCGACACAGATGTAAATAGAGGAAGTGGTAGTGAAACTACTGATTATAAACAATTAGAACTTAATAATTATTTTAGACATTATACAAGTGATAATAGTACTAATATTATTGGTGCTGGCTATAAAAATGACAAAATTGATGTTTCAATGTATACAAAAAAAGCATAAAGAGATAATATAAATTTACTTTTTCAAAATGAGTATAATTTTACTGAAAATTTAGTTTCAAATGTTGGTGTTAGATATGATAACTTTAGTGATTTTGGTGATACACTAAATCCAAAAGTCTCTTTAATGTATAAATTATCTGATTTTAAATTTAGAACAAGTTATGGTACGTCATTTAAAGCTCCAAGTTTTACTAATATGTATAGCCATTTCACAAGATCTGCAGGACCTATTACTTATGATATTTCTGGAAATGAAAATTTAGAACCTGAAGAATCAAAAACTTATGAATTTGCAGTTGGTTATGTTAAAAATAATTTTGATTTAGAGATAATTTATCATAATTCTAAATTAAAAAATCTTATAAACTCATATACTGTAACTTATAATCCAATTACTAGAATAAATTATACTTCTTATGAAAATATTGATAGAGCAAGTATAGAAGGTATTGAATTGTCATCTAAATATAATCTAAATAAATCATTAAATATTGGTTTTGGATGGGAACATTTAAATACAAAAGACAAAACATCAGGTGATAGATTAACGGGAAGTGCAAAAGATACTATAAAACTAAATTTAATGTATTCTCATAATAAATTAGATACATATTTCAATATTAAAAGATACCAAAAATATTATGGGACAGATGAAAATAGAATAAATGTAAACAGTAATTACACGGTAGCTGATTTCAAGTTAAACTATAACTTTACAAATAATCTTGATCTATTCTTTGGAATAGATAATATCTTTAATAAACTAATACCATATAATATGACTTCAAGAGGAACACCAAATGATCCTGGTCAAAGATATTATTATACTGGTATTGAATATACGTTTTAGTGGTGCAAGATGAAAAACATAATTAATAAAAAAGGAAAAGATTTATTCTCTTTTTCTTTATTTAGATTTTTATTTAAAAATGAAATATTCTTACAAATGTTAAGATTACTGATAACATTTACATTTTTTTATGCAATATTTTTAGGATTCATTTATCCAGTAAAAGAAGAAAATGCATTTACTACAGCACTATTTTGGAGTCTTTTTTGGTCTTTTTTTATGGTTTTATCATTATCAACTTTAGGAAGGGTGTTTTGTGGTATTTGTCCACATGGATTTATTGGTAAATACATAACAAAAATTGGATTAAATAAAAAGATACCAAAAAAATTAGCTAATCCATTTATAGGTCTTAGCATTATACTTGGTGGATATTGGTTATTGATTTTTTTATTTCCAGGCATATATAGAAGCCCATTTAATACGTCACTATTTTTTTTAATATTAACTATTTTATCAATAGTTTTTTTCTTTATTTATAAAGATATGGCCTATTGTAAATATATTTGTCCTTTAGGTACAGTTACAAAAGTATTTTCAAAAATTAGTTTTATGAAATTAGAGACATATAAAGAAGGATGCTCTACTTGTAAGACATTTGATTGTGCAAAAGCATGTACTTATGATTTAAAACCATTTACTTTTAACAAAAAGAATTCTATGGAAGATTGTACTTTGTGTATGGATTGTGCTACTTCTTGTGAAAATGTAGCTTTTACAATAAATAAACCATCATCAAGTTTATTTAGTAAATTTAAAATTCAAAAAGTAGAAGTGTGGACTTTATTGATTCTAACAGCAATATTAGCATTTTCAATGACAATAAAACATGCTTTAAATAGGACAGCAATTGCAGATGAATTTATTTGGAATAAAATATCTACATATATAAAAAATATTACAGATATAACTTTTATTAGTATTGATGGATTTACAATCCTTTTTTTTAGTATATTCACTGTTATTGGATTGAACATTTTAGGAATGTTTGTTAGTTCAAAGATTTTAAAAATTGATTATGAAAAAACTTTTTATACTCTAAGTTATGCATTAATTCCTCTATTTATAATTGGTGGATTAGCACATATTCTTGAGTTCTTCTTTGTACATTATGCTTCAAATATTTTTAATGGATTCAATGAAGCTTTTCATGTTGGTTTAGACCCTATGGAGCCATTAGCAAAAAGAGGTGAGAGTTGGTTATTAATATTTAAAGTATTCCCTCATATTGCTTATATCTGGGCTTTTGTTTTAATGTTTTATAGATTAAAACTATTAACTGAGAAAATTAATTTACGATTATTAGCTTTTCCTTTTGCAAGTATTGTAATAATTTCATACATGAGTCTTAATTTTTATGTGGGTTATGTTTTTAAAACATATGGTGTGCAAAAAAGTGGACATAATAATGCTTCAATGCAACACAAAAACATTCATAAAATAAATTAACTCAAAATTAACACTCTTTTTATAGAATACTTAACTTTTAAAAGGGGTGTTAGTATGGATATTGAAGTTTTAAAGCATTTAGTTGACTATGGTGTTATTGCACTTTTAGTATTTATGAGTTTTTTATCATTTTGGTTCTTTATTGAAAGAATCATTTTTTACAAAAGAATGGATATAAACTCTTATAAAAATAAAAAAGCCTTAGATATTGCACTTACAAAACATCTTACAATCATAGGTACTATTGCTTCAAACTCACCATATATTGGTTTACTTGGTACTGTTATTGCTATTATGCTAACTTTTATGACAATGAGTAATGGAGATATTGAAGCTGCAAAAATTATGAGTTCCCTTGCCCTTGCACTTAAAGCAACAGCAGTTGGATTGGTAGTTGCAATTATGTCTCAAATTTTTTACAATATTTTAGGAAGATATGCTGAAGTAAAAGAGAGTGAATATGAAGCTAAAGAAGTATGATTCAATAAACGTAATTCCTTTTATTGATGTATTATTAGTTCTTTTAGCAATAGTTTTAATGACTACTACATTTATATCAAAAGGTATTATTCCTGTATCTTTACCTGAAGGTAAAAATGCTGAAAATATAAAACTAAACAAAGAAGTAATTATAACTATAAAAGAAGAGGGCAATTTACTTTGTAACAATAATATCCAAGGATTATATAACATTGAAAATCATGTTTTACAGTTTCCAAAAGATACTCCAATTCATATAAATAGTGACAAAAATGCAAAGTTTGAGCTTTTTGTTAGTGTCTTAGATATGTTAAAAAAGAACGAATACTCAAATATTTCTATTGTGACTAAAAAATGAAACGATATTTTGGCTCTTTTTTCTTAACTTTATTTATATACTTAAGTGCTGCTACAACACTATTTTATGTTTATAGTAACAGTGAATTTAATAAAGAAAAGATTGAAGAACCAGTTAAAAAGATATCCCTTAATCATGTTGAAATAAAACCTATTATTAAAAAAGAACTTCCAAAAAAAGAAGAAATAAAAAAAGTTCAAGAAAAAATTATAAAAAAAGAAGTAGTAAAAAAACAGATTAAACCAAAAGTAAAACCTAAGCCAAAAGCTAAGAAAGTAGTAAAAAAAACTATAAAAAAAGAGATTAGGAAACAAGAGGTTCAAAAGCCTGTTAAAAAAGTAGTTAAAGAAGAAACTATAACTACTCCTAAGCCAGTAATATCAAAAAAAGCTATTAATACTGTACCAAAAGTTAATGCAAAGCAAGAGTTTTTAAATAAACATTTATCACAAATAAGAAACCTTATAAATGAAAATATAAAATATCCAAAGCGAGCAAGAAAATTAAAAATTCAAGGTTTAGTAACAGTTAAATTTAAAATTTTAAAAGATGGAAAACTTGGAGAAATACAAATCATTGATGGAAATAAATTTTTAAGGAAGTCTACTATTGAAGCCATAAAAAGAGCAGCAAATAATTTCCCAAAAACTACTACTGATATAGAAATTAAAATACCTATTGCATATAAACTTATATAAAATATACAATTTGTTATAATCAGTTCATGATTAAAATTTTCAAAACCTTTCTTATCTTTTTCATAACAAATAGTTTATTTGCCAATGAAAACTATAAAATTTATTCAGATATAAATAAAATACCTTCTAAAAAAGCTGCTTTAGTATTAGGAACTGCAAAATATATAAAAAAAGGAAAGCAAAACTATTTTTATAAATATAGAATTGATGCAGCTTTTGAATTATGGAAATCAAATAAAATAAAAGCTATTGTTGTATCAGGTGATAAAAGTAAATATTATGATGAAGTTACAACTATGTACAAAGATTTAATTAAAAAAGGTGTACCTTCTAGATATATTACAAAAGATTTTCATGGACACAGAACTTTTGACTCAATTGTAAGGGCAAGGGAAATTTTTGATTTGGATGATTATATAATTGTAAGTCAAAAATTTCATTTAGAAAGAGCTTTATATATTGCTAAAGGAAAAGGACAAAAGGCCATAGGGTATGCGGCTAAAAGTTTAAAAGGTACGAAATCTTTAGAAAAAATGGAAGATAGAGAAAAACTTGCTATGATTAAAGCCTATTTGGATTTAAATATCTTAGATACTAAACCCAAAGTATTAGGCGATAAAATTAAAGTTATTTATAAAAAGTAGGGACTTTTAACAGTTCTCTTGCTTTGTAATTTGAAGTGATGAAAAGACTTCATTAATACATTTATCAATATTCATTGTCTCTTTTAACATATTTTCACTATTACCACTTGCATTATCATTAATAATACATTGAACACCACCATGAACTTTTAAATGAGCTTCTTTTAATCTTTCCCAATTACTTGTTTTTGTGAATGATTCACCATTAGACTCTTGTTCAATAATCCATTTACCAAGATTACACTCTTTTTCATTTTTTACAGTCCAAGTTTTCTTAGAATCTAAGTCTTTAAAATTAGTATCTTTAAAATTTATATGATCTAACTTTAATCTGTTTAAAGTTAACATCATTTCAACATCGCAAATCTGCTTTTCAGAACCATTTATATAACTTGTATTTTCAACAATATGAACAAGTTTCATAGCTAATTCATTAATGTGCTTACTTTGTTGACTAATTTGACTAGCTGCAGATGCATTTTGTTGTGTTGCTTGATCCAATTGCGTAACGGCATCATTAATTTGCTCAATTGCACTTCGTTGTTCTTTCGAAGCATTAGAAACTTCCTCAATAATATTCATTTGGCTTGAAATATTTTTATTTAACTGAGCATAACCATTAATCATATCTTGAGCAATATTTTTTCCTTCATTTGCTCTTTGTTTAGCTTTTTGAACAATATCATTTATCTCTTTAGCAGCATCAGCACTTCTTGTTGCTAAATTCCTTACTTCTTGTGCAACAACTGCGAAACCTTTACCTGCTTCACCAGCAGTTGCTGCTTCAACTGCAGCATTTAATGATAAAATATTAGTTTGGAATGCTATTTGATCAATTATTGTTGTAGCTTCTTCAATCAAAGAAACTTCATCATTAATACTATTCATAGAACCAACTGTATTTTTAGCTAACTCTTCACCTTTTTGAGCAGACAAATTAACTTCTTGCGAAAGCTGGGCCATCTTTTGAGTGTTTTCTGTGTTATTTACAATAGTACTTGTAACTTCTTCTAAAGCAGCAGCTGTTTCTTCTAAATTTGCAGCTTGTTGATTTGAAGCACTTGCTAAATTATTTGAAGCATTTGTTAAATCTTCAACTTCTTTATGTAATTCATCAGATGTAACATCCAATAAAGCTAAAATCTCAGATACTGTTTCACCCAAAGCTCTAACACCTAAAACTATAGATCCCATTTTACCGCTTAATTCATTTGTGTCAATTGGGTGACTAAAATTTGAGTTTCCATACTGGATTAAAGCTTGTATCCCTCTATCTGCTAATTCAGCATTTTTTATAAGAGCTGAATTTAATGTATTCTTTATTTGATTAATTTTTTCATTTTGACTATCTGACTTAACTGTTATTCCATAAAAACCTTTTTCAAATTTTTTTAATACATCATTAATTTCATTAATTATAATATCTTCATTGTTTTGTTTTGCTTCTAACTCTTCAATTTTTCTTTTTAATAAAACAATCTCTTCATCTTTCTTCTTACTTGAAAAAAACATTCTAACTCTCCTAATAAATACTGTAAATATTAGTTATTTTATAATTTTAAAGTAGCACAGATATAGCATTAAGTAATAACAAATTACTTTTAATAAACTATATAGTTAGTTTGTTATTAAATAGTCAAAATAGTTATTTCTTGTTATTTCATAAGCTCCTAAACTTGCTAGATGGTCATTGTAAACTTGGCAATCAATAAGTTCTATATTATTATCTTCACACCATTTACAAAGATAATAAAAGGCAACTTTTGAAGCATCACTTACTTTTGCAAACATACTTTCACCACAAAATATTTTATCATGAACTAAAATACCATATAATCCACCAACTAATTCTCCATCTAGATAACACTCAATACTGTGAGCATATCCCAAATGATGGAGATTTGTATAAGCTATAATAAAGTTATCATCTATCCATGTTTCATCTTCATGCTTTCTTTTTATTTGTCCACACTGTTTTATAACATCTGAAAATCTAGTATTTGATTTGATTTCAAAGCCTTTATTTTTGATAGATTTTTTTAAACTTTTAGATACTTTCATTTCATTTGGTTTTAAAACCATTCTTTTATTTGGACTAAACCAATGTATATGGTTATAATCATCAATAAACCAAGGGAAAATCCCATTTTCATAGGCATTTATAAGTCTTTGAGGATGAAAATCCCCTCCAATGGCAACTAAATCATCATCCATCATACTAAGTGTTGGAAAGTTATAGTTATCTAAATCTAGTAGATATATTTTGTGTTCTTCATCAAGTAATTCCATAAATGAAAAATACCCAAATTTAACTAAAAAAATGTTAGTATCACAAAAAATTTAAAGAGAATATATGCTAAAAAGAGTTGATGCACTTTTGTCACAATTAGGTTATTGTACAAGAAAAGATAGTAGAAGATTTTTAAGAAAAAATTCTTTAACAATTGGTGATGAAGAGATTAGAAATCCTGCACTAAAAGTAAAACATGCTGATTTAAAACTAAATGGTGAAGATTTAGACCCTTTAAAAATAGTAGTACTTATGAATAAACCACCTAGAACAATTTGCTCACATGATGATGCAGGAGCATTAATCTATGGCCTTTTACCTCAAAGATGGCAATATAGAAATCCAAAAGTTTCTACTGTAGGTAGATTAGATGCAGATACAACAGGTGCAATTATTCTAACAGATGATGGGGCATTAAATCATAAATTAACAAGCCCAAGAAGTAATATTCCAAAAGTTTATGAAGCAGTTTTAGCTCAAGAATTAAATGGAAATGAAAAAGAGATTTTTGCAAGTGGAACACTTATATTAAAAGGTGAAGATAAACCTTGCCTTCCTGCTGTTCTTGAAGTTATAGATGATACAAAAGTAAGACTAGAAATAGTTGAAGGAAAATATCATCAAGTAAAAAGAATGTTCGCAGCAGTTGGAAATAAAGTTATAAAGCTACATAGAGTAAGTTTTGGTGAGTTTGATGTTAAAGACTTAGAAGAGGGTGAGTATAAGTTTATTAACTTAGACTAACACTCCTCTTTTTTTTGAATAGTCCAATCTTTATATTTTGCATCATTTTTAATTTCATCAATTTGCTTCTGAGTTAAATCCATATATTTCATCATTTTCCCATCAAAAATTACACAAGAAAAAGTCTCTTCTTTTTTAAATATATTTTTTATTTTGTCAAACATTTATAGACCTATTTAAATTTATCAAAAATTCTTTTTTCTAACTCTTCTACTGTTTCTATAGCATTTTCTTCATGGTTAGAAAAACCCCAGTTTACAAGTACAGAATCAACTCCAGCATTAGTTGCAGCCATTATATCTTTGTGTGAGTCACCTATTAATTGTGCTTTTTCTTTTTTAATACTGTGTGTATCTAAAATTTTATTTACCATTTCAGGATGTGGCTTGGGATTTTTAACACTGTTGTAACCTAAGATTGTAGAAAAATATTCTCCTAAACCAACATGATTTAACATTTTGTGAGCATAATCAGAGTTTGCATTTGTAGCAACAGCTAAAGTAAAGTTATCACTTTTTAAATCATCAACCAATTTTGCAATTCCATCATAAACTACTAAATCTGTTAAACAGTGTTTATTGTAATACTCTTCAAAAAGTTTTGTTTGCTTTTGAGTAAACTCTTTTGTTCCATAAAAAAATTCTGCCGCATTTATATTTGGGTCATTTACTTTTTCTAAAATAAAATTCTTTTCTAGTCTTTCAAAACCTAAATTTTCTCTAACATAATTAATTGTATTTGTAATTGCATAGCCACTATCTATTAAAGTGCCGTCCATATCGAACATAATTAGACGCATTAAATTAATTCCTCATTTATTATTTAATGATGATTATATGATTAAATTGATAAAAATACATTAAATTTTACAAAATAAGACAAAAAGTGTCTCAATTTAAGAAAAGTTTAAAATATCAGTTATTATAATACTCCCATAGGATATCTACTTTTACATTCTCCTACTACTAAATACGAATTAGATACCTATGATGATTACTTTTTATGAAATAGAATTAAAAAATAGCTTCACTTTTAAGTGGGGCTTTTTTTATTTGTAATGAAAAATTTATAATCAAGAGAATATAATAACACTCTTGGAGTTTATATGAAAAAAATCTTACCTTTATTAACAGTTTTAACAATAATCATTATAATTATTATAATATTTTTATCAATGTCTAATCAAAAACAAATGGTCGTATTAAAAGAAGGAAATATAGAACAAAAACCTTTAGAAATAATACTTGGTAAATATCAAGATAGTGACTGTGGTATGATAATTGATAATATGACTTACGTATCTCAAGTAATTGCCCCAGATGGTAAAACTTGGTTTTTCCATGATCATGGAGGATTAGTAAATTGGATACAAAATAAATCTTTTAAAGATAGTGCAAAAATTTGGGTTATGACTAAAGATACTAAAAAATATATCGATGGAAGAACTGCTTGGTATAGTAGAAATGATATCACACCTATGGGATATGGTTTTGGAGCTTATGAAAATAAACAAGATGGTTTTATATCTTATGATGAAATGTCAATTAAAATGCTAAGAGGTGAAAACCTAAATAATCCATATATTAAAAAAGAGTTATTAGGTAAATAATGGAAACTATTAGTATTATCTCAATTATTACAATTGCATTTTTAGGTTCATTTGGACATTGTATTGGTATGTGTGGTGGAATAGTAGTTGCTTATTCAAGTACTAAAATAAAATCTCAATGGTCTAAACAAACTCAAGCAATAGCTCATCTTTTATACTCTTTTGGAAGAGTTACAACATATACAGTACTAGGAGCTCTTTTTGGGCTTGTTGGTGGAGTTGTTAGTTTTGATAATATGACAAGTGGTATTTTTCTAATTACTACTGGGGTATTGATGGTACTTGTTGGACTATCATTAACAGGAAAAATAAAATTTCTTACAAAAATAGAACACTCATGTTCTAAATCACCACTTTATCAAAATACATTTAAGGCACTTTTAGGTTCTCAATCACTTATGAGTTTTTATCTATTAGGTATGTTAAATGGTCTTTTACCTTGTGGTTTTGTATATGTTTTTGCAATAACAGCTGCAAGTACAGGTAGTATGTTTTGGGGTGCAGTTGTTATGTTTATATTTGGACTTAGTACAATACCAGCACTATTTTCAGTTGGATTTTTTGTTGGTTTATTTAAACAAACAAATTTAAGGGATTTATTTATTAAATTAGCCTCTATCCTTGTAATTTTATTTGGATTTTATATCGCTTATTTAGGTTATGAATATTTAGTTGATCCAACAAAAACAATATTAAACTGTCATATATAATTAAAATTAAATTTTAGAAAAGGAGGGTTAATTATGATTAGTAAATGTAAAAAATACTTCACATTTTTTGGTATTTTAGCTGCAACTGCAGATACAAAAATGCATTCATTTTTTAGTATGATTGAATCAATTATAACTAAAAATATACCAAAAATTACTAGACTTTTATTATCAAAAGTATTGAAACCAATCAAACTATATTCAACAAATAATATATAAATAAAATAGGAAAATAAATAAAAATGAATAAAAAATTATCTACAAGCTTAGTTGCAAGCTTTCTATTAGCAACAAACCTACTATCAAATGAGTTAGATCAAATTACAGTTACAAGTGCTACAAAATCAGAACAATCAATCAAAGATGTTACATCAAATGTAGAAGTTATTACAAAAGAAGATATTGAAGAGAGACACTTTGTTACTATTGCAGATGCATTAAACACACTTGCTGGTGTGTCATTTGTAAGTAATGGAAGTTTAGGAAATACAACTTCAGTATTTTTAAGAGGTATGGACACTCAAAGAATTTTAGTTTTAATTGATGGAGTTAGATATCAAGACCCTTCAAATACTTCAGGTGTAGCATTTTCTGATTTAATGATTAATGATATTGAAAAAATTGAAGTTATCAAAGGTGCACAATCAGGTATTTGGGGTGCTGATGCAGCAGCTGGTGTAATTAACATTATTACAAAAGATGCAAAAATAGGAACAAATATTTCTACAAATCTAGAAATAGGTAGTTTTATGACTAAAAAATATGGTTTGTCTGTATCAAATAAAACTAAACTATATGATGTGAAAGTTAGTGCAAATAGAGTTATAACTGATGGTTTTAGTGCACAAGCTGTATATGGAAAAGATTTAGGACAATATGAAGATGATGGTTATAGAAATACAACTATAAATGCAAAAGCTGGATTAAATATAAGTGATAATGATAGATTAACATTAAACGTAAATCACATAAACTCTTTTGTAGAATATGACAGTTTTTCAGCACCAGATTCTATTCAAAGAACAGATAATGAATCTGTTTTATACTCAGTTTCTTATAACAAAAATATAAGCAATCACTCAATTAAATTAAATCATGATATATCAGACTTTCAAAAAGAGAACTTAGATGCTACATTTGGTGTTAAAATATATAATGGAAAAACATATGTTACAGAATTAGTAGATAATATTTCGTATGCAAAAAATAGTAATTTGATAATTGGAGCTTCATATGAAGAGTATAAAGCAGATTATATAACAACAACTTCTACAACAAATGAAGAATCAAATAGCAATAAAGCTGTTTATTTAACAAACATAAACAATTTTGATAAATTCATTTTTACACAATCATTAAGAAGAGATGATTATTCTAATTTTGGTTCAAAAGTAACTGGTAAAATTGGAGCAAAATATTTTATTACAAATGATTTATCTGTAAATGGAAACTATGGTACAGCTTATAATGCACCAAATATTATTCAAATGTTGAACCCTTGGGGAGCTTCAAATCTTGATCTTAAACCAGAACAAACAAAAAGTTATGATTTAACATTAGAATATAAATCAATTTCACTTACTTATTTTAATAATGATGTTAAAGATTTAATTTCTTGGGATAGTACAATTAGTGGATATAATAATACTCCTGGAACTTCTAAAATAAAAGGTTATGAAGCAAAATACAGCAAGGATATTTTAAAAGACACTTTACTATCACTAAACTATACACATTTAAGTGCTAAAAATGCATCTGGACAAGATTTAGGAAGAAGACCAAAAAATCAAATTGGATTAAACTTAGATTATTATGGAATTAACAAACTTCATTTTAACACAAATGCAACCTATATTGGTACTAGGTATGATTTTAATAATAAAGGTGGAAGACAAACAGGTAAGTACACAGTATGGAATGCAGTTATAAACTATGATATAAACAAAGATTACAAAGTTTATTTTAAACTAGACAATATATTTAATAAAGATTACCAAACTATTGATGGATATGCAACAGCTCCAAGAAGTGCATATATAGGATTAAAGGCAACATTCTAGATGAAAAAACTAATACTATTATCAATATTTACAATATCACTATTTGCTTCACAAAGAATTGTAAATCTAGCACCATCAGTAAATGAAATAGTATTTGCCTTAGGCAAGGGTGAAAATGTGGTAGCTAATACTATGTTTTGTGATTACCCACAAGAGTCTAAAACTAAAGAGAAAATAGGGGGGTATTCCTCTATCTCTTTAGAAAAGATTCTCAAAAACAAACCCTCTATTGTAATAGCTCAAAACTATGATGAGAAGCTAAATTCAAATCTTAAAAAACTAGGAATTGAAACGAGAGTTTATAAAACTACAACACTAAATAATATCAAAGATACAATTTTAGATTTAGGTGAGTATTTTAATAAACAAAATAAGGCAAATAAGCTTATAGATAATATAAATAGTGAACTAAAAAGTCTTGATGGGATTATTGAAAATAAAAAGATTTTAATAGTAATTAGTCCAAAAAAAGATTTAAAAAATCAAATCTATGTTACAGGAAATTTTTTATATTTTGAAGACATAATAAAAGCTTCAAACAATAAAAATGCCTACCAATCAAACTCAACAATGCAACCTGTAGTAAATGCAGAAAAAATAATAAGTATGAATCCTGATATAATAATACTATTAGGAGCTTTTTTTGAAAATAAACCAAAAGAGTTAGAAGTTGTAAAAAATGCTTGGAGAAACCTTCCAATAAATGCAGCTAAACAAAACAATATATATGCAATAGACAAAGAGTATGCAGGAATCCCTTCCCATAGAGTTGTCTATTTCATAAAAGATTTTAGAAAGATATTAGAAGATGTTAGAAATAAAAGATTACAATAGTTCAATTTTACATGAAATTTCATTTTCATTAAAAGAGAATGAAAATCTTATCATACTTGGACAAAATGGAGCCGGGAAGTCAACCTTAGCAAAAGTACTTTCTAATCTAATTGAAAATGATAAGGTAAAATTATTTGATAATAATATCTCAATATTAAGTGATTCTAAAAGAGCCTCTTTTATAAACTACATTCCACCAAAACTAACAATATTTGATGAGTATATAACACTTAGAGAGTTTTTGGAATTATCTTTTATTTCAAGTGTTGATAATAAAAAACTTGATGAGATAATAAAACTGTTAAATCTAAAAAAATTAGAACATAAATATTGTAAATCTTTTAGTTCTGGAGAAAAACAATTATTGCTTCTAGCAAGTGCCATTTTACATAATGCAAAAATTACAATCTTTGATGAATTAACTGCAAATCTTGATATTAGTAGATTAAAAGAGGTTTTTGATATTTTTAACTCAAATTTACTTCAACAAAAAATCATTATAACACATAATCTTGATTTAGCTTATGCTTTAAAATTTAAAATACTCTTCTTAAACGATGGAATAATAGAGTTTTTTGGAAATCATGAAGAATTCTTTGAAAATAAAAATCTTAGTAAATTTTATAATGATTCAATACAAAAAATTAATAATCATTTGGTAGTAAATTTATGAAAAAATTTTTATATATAGTAACTCTTTTTTTTGTAATTATTGCACCATTTTTAGGTGAGATAAATTTAGCACTAAGTGATATATTTGATTCAGAATCTATGAGTTTTACTATATTTTGGGATTTAAGAGTTCCTAGAGTTTTATTAGCCTTTTTTGTGGGAGGAGTTTTAGCTCTTAGTGGTTTAGTTTTTCAAATCATATTCAAAAATGAACTAATAACACCATATACCCTTGGAATAGCAAGTGGAACGACTCTTTTTACAGCACTTGGAATAGTGTTTTTCCCATTTATGTATTTAACAATTTCATCTGTTTTTGGCTCTATTATTACTGTATTAATACTTTATTTTATTTCAAAAAAAATAAATAAAGACTCAATTGCAGTCTCTACAAACTCCATACTTCTTACAGGTATTGCCTTATCTTACTTTTATGCATCAGCTTTAATGCTTGTTTTTTATATGAGTAATTTACAGGAGAACTATTCTATTGTTAGATTTACCCTTGGAAGCTTAGATACAGTAGGTTTTTTTAATAGTTTTATAATGCTTATTGTTAGTGCAATATTTTACTTAGTAATTATGAAACATAAAGAAAATATAAAACTTATGTTAATTTGTAATGATACAGCTTTTTTAAAAGGTTTAAATGTAAATAGAGTTAATTTGATTTTATTAATAATTACTTCACTTTGTGTTGGAGTTAGTATTAGTTTTGTAGGACCAATTGGCTTTATTGGTTTAGTTATTCCACATATTATAAAATTAATTTATAAAAAAAGTGCTCATAATCTATTTTGGCCAGTATTTTATTATGGTGGAGTATTTTTAGTGATTTCAGATTTAATTTCAAGAAATTTAAACACTGATTCAACACTTCCTATTGGTGTTGTAACAGCATTTATTGGAGCTCCATTTTTTGTATATTTACTTATAAAAAGAACCAAAAAACCTTAGAGATTACTTTTAAAACCATTTAATAATATCTTTTCTTTAGCACTTTCATAATCATAATCAACGCTAATTTGCTCAACACTATATTTATCTTCTTCAACACTTAGTATTGAGTAACTAGCTTTTTTACTTATACCAACTGAACCTGGACAGATAACAATTTGACCAGAACTTAAAGTTTGTGTTTTAGGAATAGTTGAGTTCCCACAAAAGATAAATGTAGCCTCAATATTATCAGTTAATTCAATAATCTTTTTATCATCATTATTTTCTAATAAATATTGAGAATCATCAAAATAAGTTCCATGAATCATATAATAAATTCCACCAATAATCTTTTCAAAAGGTAAATCTTGAATCCAATACAAAACCTCTTCGCCTAAATCATTATAAACAAATTTTAGTAACACATCATTTTCTAATTGCTCCAAAGAAGCCTCTAAAATTTTTCTATCTTCATTTCCCATAATGTTTACAAATTGACTTTGTCTTATTAAATTATATGTCTCTTTAGGTGCTATTGGACCATATAAACTATCTCCAAGGTTTAGTGTTACATCAACACCTCTTTGTTTTGAATCTTCTAATACAGCTTTTAGTGCGTAAACATTTGATTTGATATCTGATATTATTGCTATTTTCATTTTTTTCCTAAAAATTGATAATATTTATTATAAGTAATATTTATTTAATATTAATAAGTTATAATTATAAAAATATTTAAAAAAGTGGATTTAACTTTGCCTTTAATTTCTTCGGCAAGTGTGCATAAACCATATTTGATTTTTTGATAAATTTATCTTTTTCATAGATTTCTATATCTAAACTCATTGAAGATGTTTTAAAAGTAATTAGTTTTATTGTTTCACCTCTATCTTCAAAAGATAAATTCATACTCTTTAAATCAATAATTGCTTTTTTTGCCATGTAAAATCCAATTTTTTAATTTATTATATAAAAATTTACATTATAGGAAAAAAAATGCAAGAACAAGAAAGCATAAAATCAATCCCTTCAAATAGATTACAATTTTTCCCAATCATGATGTTTGCTACAATCATGGGATTAGCAGGACTTACTTTGGTTTATGAAAGATTAAATGAAATCTTCTTTTTCCCTTCAATTATTGCAACACTTATGCTTAGTGGAACAACAATAGCTTACTTTTTAGTAGTATATTTTTATGTTTTAAAAATTATTAAACATAAAGATGAAGTTAAAAAAGAGTTAAAGCATCCAGTTAGAATAAACTTCTTTGCAGCAAGTTCAATAGCAACACTTCTTATGTCAATTATTTTTAGACACTATATAGTTGAATTATCTCAAATATTTTTCATAATCGGTGCTGTTTTACATATTTTCTTTACATTTTATACAATTAAATTTTGGATAAATAATAACTTAGAAATGCAACATTCAAATCCAGCTTGGTTTATTCCTATTGTTGGTAATTTAATTGTTCCAATTGCTGGAAAAGGTTTTATTGATGATTCAATTTTATATTTTTATTTTTCAATTGGAATTTTCTTTTGGATAATTCTTTTTGCAATTATTTTAAATAGAATTATATTTCATAATCAATTTGCACCAAAGTTTATGCCAACACTATTTATCTTAATTGCACCACCTGCTGTTGGTTTTTTATCATATATTAAATTAACTGGAAACTTAGATTTCTTTGCACAGATTTTATTTAATTTAGGGATATTCTTTACAGTTTTAGTATTTATTATGTATAAAAACTTTATAAAAATAAAATTCTTTATCTCTTGGTGGGCTTTTACATTCCCAATGGCAGCAGTTACATTAAGTTCTATTTTAATGTAT
Source organism: Malaciobacter pacificus (assembly GCF_004214795.1). Classification (NCBI taxonomy): domain Bacteria; kingdom Pseudomonadati; phylum Campylobacterota; class Epsilonproteobacteria; order Campylobacterales; family Arcobacteraceae; genus Malaciobacter; species Malaciobacter pacificus. The sequence goes on along the minus strand of NZ_CP035928.1, from coordinate 1,479,225 downwards.
GATTTAACAAATTTTTGGGTTTATGCAGTTTTATCTTATATTTTAGCAACTATTACAACTTTAGTAGTTCTATTAGTAGCTAAAGAGACAATAGTTCATATGAGAAAAAAAGAAATTTGTATAATGGAATAATCTTTAATTGTAATTACCTTTTATACTAGTTATAATAATTTTTTATTAAATATGAAAGGATTATATAATTATGGATTTTAGATATATAGGGAAAAGTGGATTAAGAGTTAGTTCTATTTGTATGGGAACTATGACTTTTGGTTCTACTACTTCAAAAGATGAAGCATTTAAAATTATGGATAAAGCTTATGAAAGAGGAATTAACTTTTATGATACAGCTGAGCTTTATCCAGTACCTCCAAAAGCTAATACTGCAGGAATTACTGAAGAGTGGGTAGGCCAGTGGCTAAAAACAAAATCAAGAGACTCTATTATTTTAGCTACTAAAGTAGCAGGGGCTGCTTCAGGTTGGTTTGTACCACCAATTAGACATGGACTTACTGTTATTGATTCATTTCATATAAAAAGAGCGGTTGAGGGAAGTTTAAAAAAACTTGATACAGATTATATAGACCTTTATCAAATGCACTGGCCAGATACTATTGTACCAATTGAAGAGTCATTAAAAGCCTTTGATGAACTTGTAAAAGAGGGAAAAGTAAGATACATAGGTACTTCAAATGATACGGCTTATGGACTAACAAAAGCAAATGAAGTATCAAAATACAACAACTTAGCAAGATTTGAATCTATTCAAAATAATTTTTCTCTTTTAAATCCAAGGTTTCATGATGAATTAGCAAATGTTTGTGAAAGAGAAAATATTTCACTCCTTCCTTACTCTCCAATAGCAGGTGGAGTTTTAAGTGGAAAATACAATAGTGGATTTTATCCTGAAGGTGCAAGATTTACAAGTTATATTCAAAATAAAAGTCCAAGAGTTCAAGCTATGGCTAATAGATTTGTAAATGATAAGACAAAGGAAGCTACAAATAGATATATACAATTAGCAAAAGAGTATGGAATTTCTCCTGTGACACTAGCAGTTGCTTATTCTAAGCATTTTAATTTTGTTGCATCTACAATAATTGGGGCAAGGGAATTATCTCAACTTGATGAATCATTAGCTGCCTTTGATTTTAAAATTGATGATGAATTAATGTCTAAAATAAAAAATATACAAGAAGAAATTTTATATCCAATGGGATGATTTTTCTATAAAAGTTATTACATAAGAAAAACTTATATAATAACTTTTAATAAATTTATAATTTTTATGCCAACATATACTTATAGAGTACCTAGGAGAAGTATATGAATAATATGAGCATTGCGAAAAAATTTTCATTAATAACGATTATTATAACGTTATTAATGTTAGTGATTGGTTACTTATTATTAAACAATAATAAAAATCAATTAATAGAAGAGTTGTACCAAGATGTAAAAACTGACCTAAATCAAACTACTTCAGATCAAATAATTGGTAAACTAAATGTTGGTATATCAAACGCTGTTTCAATTGCTAATGACCATATGGTTCAAAAAGCATTAGCTCAAAATGACAGAGATATGGCAATTTATGCATTAGAAAATCTTTCTAAAGCTATGAAAGAATCAACTCCATTTCAAAATATATCTGTGCACATTCACACAAAAGACAATAAATCATTTGTCAGATCATGGAAAACAGATAAATTTGGTGATGATTTAAGTTCATTTAGACATAGTGTAGTAAAAGTTAATTCAACAAAAAAAGCTGTTAACACATTTGAGGTTGGTAAAGCTGGTTTATCTATTAGATCAGTAGTTCCTATTTTTAATGATGGAGTTCATGTAGGTTCATTAGAGTTTATGCAAGGAATTAATTCTGTTGCAAAAGCCTTTAACAAAAATGGAAATGGTTTTTTATTGCTAATGGATGATAATGTTTCAGTTGCACAATTTGATGAAAAATTAAAACTGAAAAACTATATAATTTCTCAAAAGTTTATTGATGAGAATTTTTTAGAAGATTCTAAAAAATTAGATTTTAATTCACTAAAACAAAATGGTTTTACACTTAGTAATAAATATTTTTATACATATATTGATATTAAAGATTTCAACGATAATATTCTAGGTATTGCTTTAGTTGGAACGCCAATAAAAGTTATTAATAATGCTATTGAACACACATCTGCTATTATTTGGACAGCATTAATTATTCTTGTAGTTGCACTTTTTTTAAGTACCTTTACAACTTTAGTTTCTATGAAGAAAACAGTTTTAGCTCCTATATTTGATCTAAAAAATTCTATTAATAATATGACTAAAGGTTCTTTAGATAACAATGAAAACTCAAACGATAAAGCACATAGAATAAAAATTAAAAGTAATGACGAAATAGGAGATTTAGTAAAAAGCTTTAATTCTTACTTAGATTATATTGATCAAGGAATCGAAAAAGATAGAAAAGTAATTAGTGAAGCTAAAAATGTTATTCAAAAAACAAAAAAAGGTTTACTAAATGATAGAATTACGGGTCATGCCAATTCTCCTGAAGTTGAATCTTTAGTTATTGAAATAAATGGAATGATTGATTCGCTACAAGATATATTAACTCAATTAAGTACAGTACTAGTATCTATGGCAAATGCTAAATATGACAAAGAGGTACCTATTGTTCCTGGATTAGGTGGGACAGTAGCTTCTTTATTCTCAGGAGTTAATGTAACTAGATCTTCAATTAATGAAATTATTTGTTTAATTGATCAATCAAATAAAGAGTTAACAAGTAGTGCAACTGAATTATCAACTGCATCAAGAAATTTAAGCGATTCATCTAATCTTCAAGCAGCATCATTAGAAGAGACAGCTGCAGCCGTTGAGCAAATCGCAGCAACAGTTAAACAAAGCAGTGAAACAGCCGCTAAAATGGCACAGTATGCACATAATGTAACAAAATCAAATGATGCAGGTAAAGATTTAGCTTATAAAACTTCTAATTCTATGGATGAGTTAAATGATGAAGTAAGTACTATTGCTGATGCAATTACAATAATTGATCAAATTGCATTCCAAACAAATATTTTATCACTTAATGCAGCTGTTGAAGCTGCAACTGCTGGTGAAGCAGGTAAAGGTTTTGCTGTTGTTGCGCAAGAAGTAAGGAATCTAGCTTCAAGAAGTGCAGAAGCTGCAAATGAAATAAAAGCTATTGTTGAAAGCGCTACAAAAAAAGCACATGAAGGTAAAAATATTACTTCAAAAATGATTGAGGGATATAATGATTTACATGATAATATTGTTTCAACTATAAAACTAATTGATGATGTATCAAATGCAGCAAAAGAGCAAGAAGTTGCAATGGATCAAATTACAGATACAATAAATTCACTAGATAAATCAACACAACAAAATGCATCTTTGGCTACAACTATTAGTGATATGGCAGATAAAAATTCTCAATTGGCAATCCATTTACAAAATATTATTAATCAAACAACTTATGATCCTAGTGCAGAAAAAAGGGTTTGTGATACAACTATGATTATTGATATTAATAGATTAAAATCAGACCATATTAATTTTAAAAATACTAATTTTGTTCAATGTAAACCAGGAAATGAATTTACTGTTACAAATCATCATCAGTGTAATTTAGGAAAATGGATTGATTCAAATGAAGATAAACCTTTTGCTCAAACACAAGAATGGAAAGACTTAAAAGCTGCCCATGAAATTGTTCATAAAGGTGTTCAAAATACAGTTAATCTTTACTCTAAAGAAGCAAACAATGAAGTAATATTTGAAGAAACAGATTATATTGAGAAAAATATCAATATAGTATTTGAAAAACTAGATAAAATTAGAGAGATTAATTGTTCTTAAAATAGATAATAAGAAGTTTAAAACTTCTTATTATGAAACTCCAAAATTAATAAATGCGCCTTCAATACTAGGAATATTTTTATATCTAGTATTTGTTAATCTAACACTTTTTGTTTTTAAATCACATATAGCAATTCTAAAACTAGCACCCATTACAGGTTCAACAACACAAATAATTTGATTATCAATTTCTCTTGTGGCATAAATAGTACCTTGTAAAGAATTAAAAAAATATTTTGGATAACTTAATGGAGTTATTTCTACTATATCAATAGCTTCTTGATTTTCTAAAGTCTTGACAATATCCATTGCATCTTCATAACTATCAAATTGTATACACCAATCATCAAAATTTTTATTAAAATGTTCTAAATCTTCATCAAGGAATCCCCCAGCTAATGATTGTAAAGCAAATATTGACACTAATACACCTTAAAAATTTAAATATCTAATCTTAATACTAACATATTTAAATTTAAATCTTTTGTGTTAAAGATTTTTTAGATAAACTGTAAAATTAAATTTTAAGAAAAAGAAGAAAAATTGGATTCAAAAAAAAGAATAAATATAAAACAAGGGCTAAAAGTAAATATAGTCCTAAAAGCAGATCAAAGAACAAATAAATTAACTCAAGGTATTGTAAAAAATATTTTAACTAACTCTCCATTTCATCCTCATGGTATTAAAGTAAGATTAGAAGATGGACAAGTTGGAAGAGTTCAAGAAATATTATGATTTAGTTATTATTAAAAAAGGGGTTTATAGGTGAAAATAAGAATTTATTATGAAGATACAGATGTTGGAGGAGTTGTATATTATGCAAACTACCTAAAATTTTGTGAGAGAGCTAGAAGTGAGCTTTTCTTTCAAAAGGGTTTATCACCCCACAAGGAAAATGAATTTTTTGTAGTTAAAAGTGTTAAAGCAGACTATATTAAATCTGCTATTTTTGGTGACTTATTGGATGTATCAACAAAAATAATTCAAAAAAAATCAGCTTCGATTGTAATGTTACAAGAAGTTAAAAGAGATGGTGAACTATTATTTACGGGTGAGTTTAGACTTGCATATTTAAAAGAGTTTAAACCCTCAAAAATACCAAGTGAACTTTTTACAATATTTGAATAAGGATAAAAAATGAAAAAAATTCTTTTAATTTTACCATTACTTTTAATTTCTCTATACTCTAAAAACTTAACATCTACAATCAATAGTGAGATATATTTATTGCCATCACAAGCTAATATTGCAAAAGATGAGATTTTAGATTTAATTAAAAATTCAAATGATGAAATTATTATTGCTATTTATAATTTCTCATATAAAAAACTGCAAAAAGAGTTAATAAAAGCCGCAAAAAGAGGTGTAAATGTAACTATTATTTTAGATGAAGAGAAAAATTCTAAAAATAAAAAGTTTTCTAAAACACTTAAAAATAATAGTATAATAGTAAAAATCCCAAAAGAAAAAATGCATCTTAAATTAGCTTTATTTGACCAAAAATACGCAATTTTAGGTTCAGCAAATTGGACAAAAGAATCATTCTCTGAAAATATAGAGTTTATATTAAAAACAGATGAGAAAAAAATAATATTTAAAATTAGGAATGAGCTTTTAAAGCTATAAAAAGTTAAGAAACTTAAATAATAAATTAAAATATTTTAAGCTAAGATTCCGCAATGGAGTTAGGAAATTGAAGTATATAATTGTATGTATAAATGATAATGTTGAAATATTAGATTCACTATATAATAAAATTTCAAGAATCGTTGATAGTGACTATATAATAGAAAGCTATATAAATGCACAACAAGCATTAGTTGCTTGTTTAAACAATATAATTATAGGGAATGAAATATTAATTACTATAAATGGTAACAATACTTCTGATTTATCTTGTGAAAAACTTATTTTAGAACTTTATAAAAAATCACCGAATACAAAGAATATTTTTTTTAAAGAGTCTATTACTTTAGAATCTATTGAAGAAGTCATAAATAATGCATCAATCTATAAAATAATACCTAATCAACTAAAAAAAATAGATTTTGAATTGATTATTCTTGAGGCCATTAAATTAAATGCTCAAGAAAGAAGATTAAAAGAGTATCAAGATGTTCTTGAAGCTGCTGTTGATAAAAGAACAAAAGAATTAAATAATATAAATGTAAAACTAAATATTCTAGCTACAACTGATTCATTATGTGGTATTAAAAATAGAAGAAGTTTTTTTGAATCATGTGGTCCAATTATATCTTATAACAGAAGAGAAAGAAAACCTTTAGCAGTTCTTATGATGGATATTGATAGATTTAAATATATTAATGACACTTATGGCCATGCAGCAGGTGATGATATTTTAAGAATTATGGCTCAAAAAACAGAAAAAAATCTAAGAAAAAGTGATATTTTTGGGCGATTAGGAGGAGAAGAGTTTGGTGTAGTTTTACCAAATACTTCAGAACAAGGTGCCCTAAAAGCTGCTGAAAATATCAGACAAGAGATAGAAAACCTTGAGTATGTAAGCTCTAAAAATCAATCAATTAAATTTACTATTAGTATAGGTGTAGCAACACTTAACTCACAAGATATAAATCTTGATACACTTTTACATCGTGCAGATATAGCTTTATACAACGCAAAACACAGCGGTAGAAATAAAGTAGTTTTATTTGAAGAAGATTTTATCAACAGATAATTTTTATTACTGATGAAGTATCTTTTTAGTATCATATTACTTATTTATACTTCAAAGGAATAGAATTTTGTTAGAATTTTTTGTAATTGCATATTGTATTTATATTGCTATAAATATTTATACATCATTTATGCAAATTGGATATGTAAAAGAAGCAAAAGCATTAAAACCAATTATTTTAGACTCAAAGAAATATATTGAGGCAGCTAATTATTCAGTAGAAAAAGAGAAAATGGCTATTGCTTCTACATTTTATGATTTTGTACTGTTTATCTTATGGATTGGATTTGGTTTATCATTTTTAGATTCACTTTTAAATTTTGATTCATATTTAGTAAAAGCCATTGTTTTTATAGATTTATTCATAATTATTAATTGGTTTTTAGGTTTACCATTTGAGTTATACTCAACATTTGTTTTAAACAAAAAGTATGGATTCTCAAATATGACTCCAAAACTATTTATTCAAGATACTTTAAAAACTGGTGTTTTATTTTTAGTATTTGGTTCATTAGTAATTGCTGGTATTTCTTATATTATTAACTCTTTCCCAAATTGGTGGATATGGGGATTTGTATTTATTTTTGGGATTATTATTCTTATAAATATGCTTTATCCAGTTATTAGAGATAAGATGTTTGATAAGTTTGAAAAGCTAAAAGATAAAGAGTTAGAAGATAAAATTGAAAAACTTTTAGATGAAGTTGGTTTTAAAAGTTCAGGTATTTTTAGTGTTGATGCTAGTAAAAGAGACAATAGATTAAATGCTTATTTTGGAGGTCTTGGAAGTACCAAAAGAGTAGTTTTATTTGATACTTTAGTTGAAAAACTAACTCATAATGAACTTTTAGCTGTATTAGGACATGAACTAGGACACTTTAAAAATGGAGATATTTTAAAAAATATTGGTATCATGGGTGTTGTTATGTTTGTATTCTTTGCAATTTTTGGGAACTTACCCGAAGAGTTGTTTTTAGGGTTATCAATAAATTCTGAACCATATGCAATAATTGCTGTATTTATGATTTTTTCACCTATATTCTCATTTTTCTTAATGCCTTTAATCTCATTAATTTCAAGACACAATGAGTATGCAGCAGATGAATTTGGTTCAAATTTACAGTCAAAAGAAGATTTAGTAAACGCATTATTAAAACTTGCAAATGAGAATAAATCATTTCCCTTATCTCATCCTTTATATATTTTCTTTTACTATTCTCATCCTCCTTTAGTTGAGAGATTCAAAGAATTAGGGTTTGATGTATCAAACAATAGTGATAGTTTGATTAATAAAGAGTAGCTATATGCTAATAGATTCTGTAATTGAAGTGAGTTACTTAACTTTGTTACTTGCTTCTATTTCTATTTTTGCTGGAATATTGATTGTTTTTCAATTTTCCAGACAAAAATATGAAACTCAATTAAAAAACTTACAAGATGAAGCTATGCTAAAATTGAAGTCTTTAAATGAAAAAATTGAATTAAATAATAGCTCTTATAATAGTCAAATAAATATACTAACAAGTACTTCTAGAAGACTAGAAGAAGAAAAAAAACTAATCAAAGAAAATTTAGAAGATAAATTAAAACTTTTAGAAAAACATCATTTAGAAACACAAGAAAATATTAAAAATTCATATGAATATAAACTCGTATCTTTATCAAAAGAGTTCAAACTAAAAGAGAATAATTTAAATGAAAAAATACAGCTTTTAGAAGAATCAAAAGTTCAAATGAAATTAGAGTTTGAAAATTTAGCAAATAAACTATTTGAAGAGAATCAAAAAAAATCAAATGTTAATTTAACTCAGGTTTTAGCTTCATTTAAAGATCAATTAGAGTCATTTGGAAAAAGAGTAAATGATATTTACAATGATGAAACAAAACAAAGAACTTCTCTTCTTACAGAGATAAAAAACCTAAAAGAATTAAACAATAAAATATCAGAAGATGCTATTAATTTAACAAAAGCCTTAAAAGGTGAAAATAAAACCCAAGGTGATTGGGGAGAGATGATTTTATCATCTATTTTAGAACAAACTGGTCTAAAAGAGGGTAGAGAATATTCTATTCAAGGCTCTTTTAGTGATAATAATGGTAAAAGACTTAGACCTGATGTTATAGTACACTTACCAAATAAAAAAGATATTATCATTGATTCAAAAGTATCATTAAACTCATATTTAGCTTATAATAAAACAGAAGATAAAAACAAAAAAGAGCTTGCAGCAAAAGAGCTAGTAAAATCAATAACTGCTCATATAAAAGGTTTAAGCAATAAAAAATATGAAGATTTAGAAGGTATTGAGACTTTAGATTTTGTTTTAATGTTTATTCCAATAGAAGGTGCATTTATTTTAGCAACTTCACAAGATGATAATCTATTTAAAATGGCATTTGAAAATAATATTATGTTAGTTTCACCTTCAACACTTTATGTTACATTAAGAACAATAGAAAATATTTGGAGAAATGAACACCAAAGTGAAAATGCTCAATTAATTTCTAAAAAAGCAGCTGATTTATATGATAAATTTACAGGGTTTGTAAGTGATTTAGAAGATGTAGGAACAAATATCGCAAGAGCAAATAAATCATATGATAATGCAATGAATAAGTTATCAACAGGAAAAGGTAATCTACTAAGACGTTCACAGGAGTTTTTAGACTTAGGAGTTAAGCCTAAGAAAGTATTAAATAGTACAAAACTATTACAAAGTGATGAATAGGAGTTAAATATGGAATATATGACAGCTATAGCTAATAATCTTTTAGTATTGCTTGATGCAATGGCCATATATATTCTAATTGGCCTTTTAATAGCTGGTATTTTAAAACAGCTTATTCCTGATGATTTTATTATAAAGCATTTAGGGAAAGGTTCAATTTCATTAGTTATAAAATCAACTATTTTAGGTATTCCACTACCTGTTTGCTCATGTTCAGTTATACCATTAGCTCAAGGTTTACGAAAAGAGGGTGCTTCAAAAGGTTCTGTTCAAAGTTTTTTAATCTCAAGTCCTATTACAGGAGTTGATTCTATTTTAGCTACATTCTCATTTTTTGGCTTAGTTTTTACACTATTTAGATTAATTTCATCAATAATTATAGCAATATTGGTTGGAGTTATTCAAAATTTTATTGAAAAAGAGGATAATACAAAACTAAAGAATATTGAAAGTTCTTGCTCAACTGGATGTTGTAGTTCAGGTTGTAGTAATGAAAAACCTAAAAAAAGCTTCTCAATCAAATCTGCATTCTCATATGCCTATGTTACTTTATTTAAAGATATGGTTAAACCTCTATTTATAGGACTTATTTTCGGTGCTTTATTTACAACTTTAGCCCCTAAAGAGTATACATCTTTGCTTTTTGAAAACCAAATACTAACATATTTTGTAATTATTCTTTTTGCCATGCCTTTATATATTTGTGCCACAGCTTCACTGCCAATTGCAGCAGCTTTAATAATTGAAGGCATGAGTCCAGGTGCAGCTTTTATTTTCTTAACAGCAGGACCTGCTACAAGTATGATTACAATGAGTGTAGTTTATAAAACACTAGGGAAAACATCGTTAGTGATTTATTTATCTACTATATTATTTCTTTCGCTAGTTTTTGGATATTTATTTGATACAATGTTTAGCGAAATAAACATAATTAATTTTGATTTAGAAAGTGAACATAGTTCTATTATATCTCAAATAGCAAGTTTAATTATGCTTTTAATGTTAGCTTACTATCTAATCAAACCTTGGCTTACTAGAAAATCTAAAGCTAAAGACTCTTGTTCTTCTTCTTAAATAACCTAAAAATACTTAGGTTATTTAAAATATAAATTGCAGTTATTGTACAAATCGTTCCTAAAACCACATTAAAAGTTATCTCTTCTCCTAAAAACAGTGCACTTAAAATCAAAGCACTAGAAGGAACTAAAAATATAAAACTACTAACTTCATTTGCTCCAAGTTTTTGAATACCTACAAAATATACTGAAGTTGCAAAAGTTGTTGATAAAATAGTAATTACAAACATATTTAAATAAAAGTATAAATCAAAACTAGCAATTTTTGCTTCCAAAGAAGAATCTATATAAAAAATATAGATAAATATTGTTGATATTACATATACATAAAAAGTAACTACCAATGGATTTACTTTTGTTACTTTTGAACTAAGTATTGTTAAAACTGGCCAAAGTAGTGATGCTATAATAAAATAGATATTATCTTTAGAAAAAATCTCACTTGGATTAAATGCCCAAACATTAAGCATAGTTAAAACTCCAAATCCACCAAGAATTAATGCAAATGAGTGTTTTAAACTAATAGTCTTTTTATTTAATAGTGCAATAATTATAAAGGTATTTATTGGAATTAAAGTAGTTACAAGTGCTCCTCCAAAGCCAGCATTTCCATGTTCTACTCCTAGAAAAAAGAAAATAGAATAAAGTACTAAAACGATAGAAGATAATATAATAAAAAATAGTGTTCTAAAATCAATTTTATATGATAGTTTCATAAAATATAAAATAGGAATCATACTTAAAAGTGAGATTCCCATTCTAAAAAAAACTAATTCATATTCATTTATATAAGATGATAATACTTTTACATTTACCCATGAAGCACCCCAGAACACCATGGAAAATACCATTAAAACATAAAATAGATTTTTATTCATCTATTTTATATTGTTTAATAGTAAGATATCTACTAAATCTCCAGCTTTGATATTTTCACTATCTTCACTTTGAATTAAAAGAGCAGGGCTTTCAAGCATATTTGTTAAAATAGCACTTGTTCCTTTTTTCTTTCCTTCAAAATTAATATGATAATTTCCATTTTTATACTCAACATTACACGCTGTAAAAATAGTTTTCTTCATAAATTTTGGGAAATCTTGGTCAATAGTAGCTTTTACTATTGGAAGTGATTCATTTGTCCCTCTAAATTTGTAAATAAGAGGTAAAACATAAAGTATCGCACATACAGTTGAAGAGTATGCAAATCCTGGAAGTGCAATTATGATTTTTCCATTTTTAACAGCAGCTAATAAATGCATACCAGGTTTTATAGTAACCCCATGAAATAGTACATCAGCTTTTAATCTATCTTTAATAACATCTTGTACAAAATCATAATCTCCAACACTAACTCCACCAGTTGTAATTACAATATCTGCTTTACTAAGTGCTGTTTCAAACATATCAGTAATTGAATCAATATCATCTTTTACAATACCTAATTGAATTGTATTTGCTCCATTGCTTTTGCATAAAGCTTCAAGTGTTAAGTGATTCGAACTTCTAATTTGTGAAGCATTTGTTTGAGTTTCACCTAAATCTAAAACTTCACTTCCAGTACTAGCAATTGCAACTGTTGGATTTATAATTACTTCAATTTGAGAAATATTAAGTGATGCTAAAACTCCAACTTCAGCAAAACTAATTACAGTTCCAGCTTTTATTAAAACTTCATCTTTTGCATAATTTTCACCAATTGCTCTAACAGCAAAACCTTTTGGTACTTCTTTTATTATTTTGATTTTATTATCAATTACTTCTACATTTTCAATAGGAACTAATGTATCACTACCTTTAGGCATAAGAGAACCTGTAAATGTTTTAATACATACGCCATTTGATACTTCTGATTCTACTACTGTTCCTGCTGGATTTTTATCTATTATTTCTATAAATTCATTTTTTATATCATCATGTTTTATTGCATATCCATCCATTCCAGATGTCGGAATTTCTGGGCTATTATGATCTGCAATAACATCTTTTGCTACTACTCTTCCTAGTGCATTTGTTATAAAAAGTTTTTCTGTTGTATTTTTTGATAACTCTATATTATTTATTAATTCTAAAGATTTTTCGTAACTTATAAAATTTCTCATATCTACCTTTCTGTTTAAAAGTATGACATGTTATCAAAAGTTAAAAAAAGAATAGTTAAATTTAGTTATTATAATTTATTATTTTTGTACTTTTGTATCATTATTTGTTCAAAAAGCATCGAACCGAATCCCTTAGGAATATCTTTATTTTCAGATTCAACTACTTTAATAATATTTTTAATCTGATCTTCAGTCATATTTATAGCTAAAGGGATAATAGTTTCAATTATTTTTTCTTTAAACTCTTTTTGTTCTTCAACTGTCATAAAATTTAAATCCCTGTTATTTTTTATTGAAATTATATACTAAATAGTTAAAACTTTAGTAAAATTTATATTATTTCTAATTTTTTTGTTTAATTATGTGAAAATTTTGTTATCATTATTTATTAAAAATAAAAGGATTATTTTTTGGAAATAAAAATAGCATCAGAAGAAGAGATAAAATATTGTTATAATCTTTTACATCAAATTCGAACTGATATGTCTGAAAATGATTTTTTAACTACAATATCTGAACAATTAAAAAATGGATACAAAGTTGCATACGTAATAAATAATAATCAAATAATTTGTGTTGTTGGTTTTACAATCTCTAAAAATCTTTCTAGAGGAAAACACATACAAATTGAAGATTTTGTAACAACAAAAAATAAAGAAGCAGAAACAGCTGCAAAAGCACTATTAGATTTTATTAAAATATTTGCAAAACAACAAGAGTGTAAATCTATTCATATCGATTCAAATGTAGATAGACATTCAGCTCATAAATTTTACTTATCACAAGACTTTCAAATAGAATCTCACCATTTTAGTTTTAAATTAAATTAGTAATCAATTTAGTTTTGAGAACTTTTTTGTTATAATCCGCAAAAAATTAATAGGAACAATATTTTGGTTGAACTTAGTAAAAAAATATCAAAACTTGTTGGAAAGACAAATGCACACTACTCACTTATAAAAGAAGGAGATAGAGTATTAGTTGGATTTTCAGGAGGAAAAGATTCATTAACACTACTACACTCTTTAAATCATTTAAAAAGAGTCGCTCCATTTAACTTTGAATTTAAAGCCGTAACTGTAACGTATGGAATGGGTGAACAAATAGAATTTTTAGCAAATCACTGTAAAGAGCATGGAATTGAACATGAAATAGTAGACACTCAAATTTTTGACTTAGCAGGAGAAAAAATTAGAAAGAACTCTTCATTTTGTTCATTTTTCTCAAGAATGAGAAGAGGGTATTTATATACTGCTGCTTTAGAGCAAGGCTACAATAAACTTGCGCTTGGGCATCACTTAGATGATGCTATGGAATCATTTTTTATGAACTTCTTTTATAATGGAACAATGAGATCAATGCCTCCAATTTATAAAGCAGAAAATGGTCTTGAAGTAATTCGACCTTTAATTTTTTGTAGAGAAAGACAGTTAAGAGCATTTGCTGATACAAACGAAATTAGAGTGATTGGGGATGAAGCTTGTCCAGGTTTAAGATTTGATATTAAAATGCCCCATGCAAGACAATCTACAAAAGAGTTATTAGCAAAACTAGAAGAAGAAAACCCAAGAATATTTGTTTCTATGAAATCGGCATTTTCAAACATGCAACCATCAACTTTTTTTAACAAAGATTTTTTAGATAGGATAGAAGATTAAATATGAAAATATTAGTCTCTTCTTGTTTATTAGGTGAAGATGTTAGGTATGATGGGGCTAACTCATCAGTTGCATATGACCCAAAATTTAGCTTTAGTATAAAAGAGTTATTTATGGATATTTTATGTGAGAATGAAATATACTCTTTTTGTCCAGAAGTTGCTGGAGGATTAAGTGTTCCTAGAGATCCAGCTGAAATAACTAGTCATGAAAAACCATTTAAAATACAAAAAGAAAATGGAGAAGATGTAACTATAAACTTTTTATTAGGTGCTAAAAAAGCTTTAGATATTTGCCAAGAAGAAAATATAAAAGTTGCTCTTTTAAAATCAAACTCACCCTCTTGTGGAAATATTCAAACTTATGATGGAACTTTTAGTGGAAAACTAATTGAATCTTCAGGAATGACTGCAAGACTTTTAAATGAAAATGGAATTACTGTGTTTAATGAAAATCAATTAAAAGAGTTAAATAAATTTATAAAAACTAATAACTTAACTTTCGCACGTTAAATTGATTAAAATTGTAGCTAAATCTCCCTAAAACATTACTCCTTTAGTTAATAATCTTATCCTTGTTGACATAAAAATAATTTAGTTGTTTTTCTATGATATTTTTCTATTTTGAACTCTCAATAAAGCCCTTAAATAGGCACTTTTAGCTATAATATCTATTATATTAAAGGGTAAGAATGCAGATAGAATCCAAGATCATCGGTATTATAAACGATAAGTTAAAAAATCCAATCTATGAAACATTACGTTTGTTAAATATGAAAACTATTTTAACCAAGAGCAATTTTTCTAAAAAAGAGGGAGTTGCTGTTCATATGGTTGTATTACATTTTGTATATATGCTGGTTATGAATAAAAAAATATCAACCTTTATGGATCAAAGTAATGATAGTTTCAAAAAAGATGTATATTATCGATTACTTTCCAATACTTCTTATAATTGGAGAAAACTATTATCTCTTAGTTCTTTAAAGATCTTATCACTACTTCATAAAGTGCAAGATTCAAAGCTAGTAAGAGTTCTTATACTTGATGATACTGTTGAAGATAAAGTTGGTAAAAATATAGAGGGAAGTTGTGACAACCTTTGGAGCAATAAAGCAAAGAGAAAAATCAGAGGTGTAAATGTTGTATCACTAAACTATAGTGATGGTTATTCAAATTTTATGTTGGACTTTGCAATTGCTATGAACAGTTATGCAAGGGTAAAGATAGAAGAGTTTACAAATATTATTGATCATCGAACCAATGCACATAAGCGAAGATTGGAAAGCTTAAAAGGGAAATCACAAATTGCTATAGAGATGATTAAAAGAGCAGTAGCTAGTGGTATATATGCAGATTATCTGCTTGTAGATAGCTGGTATTCTAAACCTGTATTTATAGAAACTATGAATGAACTTGGATTGCAAGTCATTTCAAGAATGGTAAACAATGACAGGATATGGAATTTTACAGGAGAGAAAAAGACCCTTGATGGCATCTATAACAAATTTAAAAAGCTTAAATCTATCAAGATGGGTCAATATGGCAAAAAGATAAAGTTTGAGTATTTTTCAACCATAGTTGAACATAAAAAAGCTGGTAAATTAAAAATTGTTTTTATAAAAACAAAAGAGAATTTAATACCAATCGTATCAACCAATCTTATACTTAGTGATGAAGAGATTATAGATATTTATAAAAGACGATGGGATATAGAACAAGGGTATAAAGAACTTCGTGAACACTTTGGATTCGGAAAAGAAGAGAATCGAATCTATGAAGCTTTGATAGCCAGAATTACACTATCTTTTTTTACATACAATGTTGTTAGCTATATAAATCGTATCAGCAATGAACCTAAAACAATTGGTGGATTGTTTAAAGATTTAGAATGTGAACTTCATACTCTAGCAATAGCTATGCAAGCATTTTTAGCTATTTTAGATGAGATTGCAAAAATTGAAGAAGTTGTCAATAGAAATGAGGATTTTACAGCTATCATTGATCTATTAAGAGATGTGACTGGAAAATTGCTTGGTTTTAGGTGCGAAAGTTAAGCTAATAAATAGTTTTTATAAATTTTCGTTTATTAAATTTGATAATCTTAATGGATCTAAAGCTCCACTAACTCTTTTTACTTCAACTCCATTTTTATAAATTATTAGTGTAGGAATTGAACGTATTCCAAATTTAGCTCCTAAATTTTGCTCTGCTTCGGTGTTCACTTTTGTAAAAAGTGCTTTTAATGGGTATTTTTGAGAAACTTCATTATAAATTGGAGCAAACATTTTACACGGTCCACACCAAGGTGCCCAAAAATCTACAATTACAGGAATATCAGAGTTTACAATTACATGGTCAAAATTTGATTCATCTAATTCTATTGGCGTTGTATCTAACAAGGAGTTTTTACAGCTACCACAATTTGCTTTAGAATAACTATCTTTTTTTGGAATAGAATTTACTTTTTTACAATGGGGACAAACAATATTTAATTTTGACATTTATTAAGCCTTTAAATTTAAAAATGTATCTGAAACTGCATTTTGAGTTTGAATACCTTTTGCATTTGCTTCATATGAAATTACTTCAGGAATTTGACCAACGATAGAATCAATCAATTCTTGTGAAACTTCTTGTAGTTCACTGCTTCCAACAGCAGCCCCAACACTTGCAATATTTTGTGCATTTTGGTTAACTTGCATTTGTGCAGCAACCATAGCATTTAGGTTATTATCAATAGTCATAACTAAATCCTTCTCTTAAACTATCTATTAGCATTTTATTTAAATTTGCAGTTTGTGCTATTTGAGCATCTGCTGAACTTAGACTACCTGGTGCATTCGCTGCTTTTTTTAACTCTTCTAGTTTTGTACTAGCAGCTTCTTTATCCTGTGGTATTGAAGTATCAAATCTAACACTTCCTCCCATAGCATAAAGTTTACCATCTGGACCTAATTGATAATTATAGTTCATAGCACTTGTGGTAGTTGTACTTGATGCATGAACTTGCTCATGAGTTTTAACTTCTTGATCTCTATTTTGAAATCTATCTAAAACTCTTTGATAGTCATTTTCATCATAATTTCCATCACTAAGTAATACACTATCATTTCTTTCAAAAGTAGACTTTGATAATTCATCTTTATCTATTTGTGCAAGTTGCGATTGCTTTTGTGCTAATTCTTGATATATATTTGATATATTTTGATAACTATCATATATTTCCATTATTAACTCTCATTTTCAATTATTTAAATATTATAACATATTTTAAATTATTATAAAAGATAGATTTTTATCTTTTTTTGTTAAAATAACACAATGAAAAATAGGATATTTAAATCAACAACTTTTAAATTAATAGTTCTTGTTATTGTTGTTGTTTTATCACTAATAAGCTCTACATTATTATTTAACAATCAAATAGATAAATTAAAAAATCAAATAGATAAATTATATTTTGGAAATTTTGTTCCAATTGTAAAACTAAGAATAATATCTGATAACTATCAAAAAATTATTACATGCCGAACATTAAAATATTTTTGTGACTTTAAATCAGAACAAGATATTATTACACAAGAATGGGATTACTATTTTAATACATATAAAACTGATGATGAAAGAATTGTTGTTGAAGCAATAAATGAACAAATAATCGATGCTTTCAAATCAAATAAGCTTCATAAATTTAAAAATGTAAGAAAAAGAATAGAATTTTTAGTTGATTATGAAACAAAAGTTGCTTTTAAGCAAAGAAAAGTGTTTATAGAAGAGTATAAACAAATGAAAAACTCTTTATTTTATAGTAATGTTTTAATTTTAGTTTTAGCATTTGTATTAATTGCATATATTATTATTCAAGTAATTAAAAAAGATAATCAATTAAGAATTTTAAATAAAAAATATAAAATTGATTCTATTACAGATGGATTAACTAAACTTTATAACAGAAAATATTTTGACAATATCTTTGATAATATGCCTTTCATTGCAAATGCAAATAATTGGCAATGTGCATTTATAATGATTGATATTGATTTCTTCAAACAATATAATGATACTTATGGTCATGATAAAGGTGATGAAACACTTATCAAAGTTGCTAATATTTTAAAAAGCTATTTTGATAGACAATATGAATTCGTATTTAGACTTGGTGGTGAAGAGTTTGGAGTAGTATTATTTGATATAAATGATAAAATTGTAGAAGATTGCTTAAAAGATATAAATAAAAAAGTAACTGATGCTAAAATTGAGCATAAAAATAGTAAAATACTAGACATTGTTTCAATCTCTATTGGTGCAGTTATCTATGAGCCAAATACTTACATTTCAGCTAATAAACTATATAAGAAAGCTGATGAGTGTTTATATGCATCAAAACAAAATGGAAGAAACCAATACAATTTAATTAAAGGAACCTTTAAATGATCAGTTTTTTGTTTAACAAAAACAGCCACTTTAACTTAGCAAATATTGCAACATTTTTTAATATTGCTGCAGGTATTTTTGCAATATATTTTTTAACTCACAATGATTTTTTTGCAGCAGCACTTTTTGCATGGTTAGCAGGAGCATTTGATATTGTTGATGGTAAAATCGCTAGAAAGTATAACCTTTCAACTCAATTTGGAATTCAATTAGATTCATATGCTGACTTTTTGTCATTTGTAATTGTTCCTACAATGTTTATATATTTTGCAGTAATTGATGGACAAGAATTAACTCTATCAACACCATTAATTATATTTGCATTTATCTACTATGTAATATCAGGTCTTAGAAGATTAATTCAATTTAATATTAACTCAAACGAGGGTGAAGTAGAAAAATATTTTGTAGGAGTTCCTACACCACTTGGAGCTATTTTATTATGGCTTGTTTATTTAATATTTTTAACTGGAATTATCTCTGAAACTTTTGTATTAATTGCAATGATTGTAATTGGATACTTACTAAATTCAAAAATAAAAATCAAACACTTATAATATGACAGAAAAAGTTGTAAGTATAGATTTAGGCTCTAATTCTTTTAGAGTTTTAAAATATGATTGTGTAAATCATAGAATATTAGCTGAACACAATGAAGTTGTTGGAATGGCCGATGGATTAATAGATACAGGACTTATATCAAAAGAGGCTCAAAATAGAGTAATAACTGCTATAAAAAAATCAGTTGAAAAAATAGTTTATGAACCAAGTGAAGCAGTAGCAGTTACAACCGCAGCCATGAGAAAAGCTACTAATTCAGCTGAAGTTTTAAAACATTTTAAAAGCCAGACAGGGGTAACATTTAATATTATTGATGGTGTAGAAGAAGCAAGACTTACACTACTTGCAGTTAAATATGCGCTAAAAAGAGAAAAAATTGATTCATCAAAATTTATTTTACTTGATATTGGTGGGGGTTCAACTGAAATTATTCTAAATGATGAGGAGAAACACATTTCAAATAGTTTTGATTTTGGAATAGTTACATTAACTCAAAAATATTTAAAAAGTCATGATTTAAAAGCTGATTTAAAAAAGAAAAAAGAGGATATTAAATCATATATAAACTCTTTAAATATCAATACAGATGAATTTACATTTGTGGCAACAGCAGGAACTCCCACAACAATTGCTGCTATTAAACTAGGACAAGATTTTTTTTCATATGACAAAGAAGTAATCAATGGAACAACTGTTGATTTAAATGATTTAGAAAATTGTTTAAAAATATTTAAAAATTCAAATGAAGAAGAGATTATGAAACTTGTTGGTCGAGGTAGAGTAGAGTTTATTGAAGTTGGTATATTGATTTATCAAATGATTTTTGAAGCTTTAAATAAAAAAGAGTCAATTGTACTTGATGATGGACTAAGAGAAGGGGTTGCAATAAATTATTGCTTAGAAAACTGTAAGAATTAAGAAAGTAATCTTACAGTTTGATCTTGAACTATATTTGATTGAGAAGCTGCTAAATAACCAGCATTTGAGCTAACATTTGTTTTGGAAAAATCACTTGATTCTTTTCCAAAATCTCTTAATTTATTAGCTACATTATTATTGTATAGTTCTCTTTGCTCACTTATAGTCTCTTTTGCACTTGTTTCTAGCGCATTTCCTAATTCTGTGAATTGTTCATAAGTATTTTGTAATTGATTATATGAACTTTGTATTTTTGTTACGGAAGCATTCAAATTTTCACTTTTGTTTAAATCATAATTATTTACAGATTCAAAAATGTCATTTGCTATTTGAGCAGTATTTGCTTTTTCTATAGTAAAATTTCCTTTTGACGTATTAACTTCAAAAGTAGGATTTTCATCAAATTCATTAGTTACTAACAAATTTTGATTCTTAAATTTTGTTTCATATGCAATTTGATTAAAATTTCTTAACTCTTGATTTACTTCAGCTTTTATGTCATTTTTGTCTTGATAATTTTCTACATTTGATAATTTATCTTGAATATTATTCAAGAATTCTTTTTGTTTATCAATTGCATTTTGAGAGATTTTTGTTATGGCTAAGCCATCATTTAAGGATTGAACATCAATAGAAAGCTCATCTCTTTGCTTATTATATTCATTAATAGTTAAATTTAATTCACTATTATCTTTCTTTTCTATTTGATTAGATTGACCAACCCTATCCAATTGTAAAGAAGATGAATTATTCAAAGTATTAATATTGTTATTTATACTATTAACATCCATGATACTCTCCTTTTTAGTAAATTATTTAAATTATAATTAACTTAAACTAAATCTATCCTAAAATCCCTAAATTAGCAATACTGCGTTAATATTATATTAATTATATTTTTAGTAAAATATCTGCTTATTTTATATTAACGGAGTTTTATTATGAGAATAACTGGCGCACAAATGGTTGTAGAATCATTACATCAAGAAGGGGTTGAAGTAGTATTTGGATACCCTGGAGGCGCTATTATGAACGTCTATGATGAAATATATAAACAAAACTATTTTCAACACATTCTAAATAGACACGAACAAGCTTCAATTGTTGCAGCAGAAGGTTATGCAAGATCAACAGGAAAGACAGGAGTTGCAATTGTAACTTCTGGACCTGGATTTACAAATGCAGTTACAGGATTAGCAGATGCATATATGGATTCAATTCCTTTAGTTGTAATTTCTGGTCAAGTACCAACTACAATTATAGGAACTGATGGTTTCCAAGAAATTGATGCAGTTGGTATTTCAAGACCTTGTACAAAGCATAACTATTTAGTTAATAAAATTGAAGATTTACCAAGAATTATTAAAGAGGCGTTTCATATAGCAAGTACAGGAAGACCAGGTCCTGTTCACGTAGATATCCCAAAAGATATCACAGCAGAGTTGGCAGATTTCGAATATCCAAAAGAGATTAATCTACCAACTTATAAACCAACAATTAACTACAATAAAAGACAGCTAAAAAAAGCAATGCAAGCGATTTCTAAAGCTAAAAAACCTCTTTTATATATTGGTGGTGGAGCAATTTTATCTAACTGTGGTTATGAAATTAGAGAATTAGCTAAAAAGTTAAATATTCCTGCAGTTGAAACACTGATGGCTAGAGGTGTAATGGGACATGAAAATCCATTATTATTTGGTATGCTAGGAATGCATGGAGAGTTTGCTGCTAATATGGCAGCTTATGAAACTGATTTATTAATCTCACTTGGTGCTAGATTTGATGATAGGGTAACAGGAAGACTTGATGAGTTTGCTTCAAAAGCAAAAGTAATTCATGTTGATATTGACCCAACTTCAATTGGTAAATTAGTATCTCCAGATTATCCAATTGTTGGAGATTTAAAAGTTACTGTTGAAGCTATGTTAGCTTCAGTTGGAGATTATGAATTTAATGATTATACAAACTGGGTTGAATTATTAACTGATTATAGAGAAAAAGAACCATTAAGATATATTGATTCAAATGAAGTTATTAAACCACAATGGCCAATTGAAAGAGTTGGACAAATTTTAGGAAATAGAGCAGTTATATCAACAGACGTTGGTCAACACCAAATGTGGACTGCACAATTTTATCCATTTAACTATCCAAGACAATGGATTACAAGTGGTGGTTTAGGAACTATGGGATTTGGACTTCCAGCAGCTATGGGAGTTGCAAGAGCACTTAAAGATACAAATAAAGTTTCAATTAACTTTACAGGGGATGGTTCAATTTTAATGAATATCCAAGAGTTAATGACATGTGTTGAATATGAATTACCAGTAATTAATATCATTTTAAATAACAACTATCTTGGAATGGTTAGACAATGGCAAACAATGTTCTATGATAACAGATTATCTGAAACTGATTTAACAGCGCAACCAGATTTTAAAATGTTAGTTGAAGCATTTGGTGGTTTAGGTTATAGAGTTACAACAAAAGAAGAATTCGATGCAGCTTTAAAAGATGCAGTTGAGAAGAAAAAACCTGCAATGATTGAAGTAATTGTTGCAAGAAATGAAGAGGTATTACCAATGGTACCAAATGGTCATGCATTAAATGAAATGACACTTATTGAAGGAGGTAACTAATGAATAATTTTAATCACTATTATGATTCAGAAACAACAAGACAGGTTATCTCTGTAATTGTATTAAATGAGCACAATGTTTTATCTAGAATTGTTGGATTATTTTCAGCACGTGGATATAACATTGATTCATTAACAGTAGCTCCAGTTGAAGGTACACAGTATTCAAGAATGACTATTGTTACAACTGGGGATAAAAGAGTAATTGACCAAATTGTAAAACAATTAAATAAATTAATTCCTGTTTTAAAAGTAAATGAGCATAGAAATGTAATTGAAAAAGACACTGTATTAATGAAATTTTCAATTGATAATAATTTATCAGACATTGATGTAATAGCAAGAGCATATCATGGTTCTATTCAAAATGTTACTGATGATTCTATTATCGTTTCAGCTACTGATTCTAGTGCTAGAATCATGAACTTTATTAAAGTTATGCAAAAATTCAATCCACTTGAAGTTGTAAGAAGTGGTATTGTAGCAATGGAAAGATAAGAAAATTCTCTTATCTTCTCCTTATTAAAGGATGAATAATGACTCTTAAAGAGATCGCAAAATCAATTAATATTGAACTTGATAGTGATATTGAAATCACTGGACTAAACACGCTAACAGATTCAAACGAAAACGAACTAACATTTTTAGAAAATAAAAAATACTTAAAAGATTTAGAAAACACAAAAGCAGCTGCTATTTTAGTTTCAAAAGATAATGAATCTAAAGTTCCAAGTGGAACTATCGCAATTGTTTGTGATGAACCATATTTAAATTTAGCAAAAATTTCTAAATTATTTGCTCCAAATGTTATTGAACTTGATGGTGAAAAACCATTAATTGGTAATGGAACAAAAGTTATGCCAAATGTTTATATTGGAAAAGGTAGTGTTATTGGGCAAGATTGTACTATTATGTCTGGTGCTTATATTGGGGATAATGTAACTATTGGAAATAATACTATTATCTATCCAAATGTAACAATTTACAGAGATTGTAAAGTTGGAAGTGATTGTATCATTCACGCTGGAACTGTTATTGGAAGTGATGGATTTGGATTTGCAAACACTAAAGATGGTAAATATATAAAAATTTATCAAAATGGTAATGTAACTATTGGTGATGATGTAGAGATTGGTGCAAATAGTGCAATTGATAGAGCAGTATTTAAATCAACTATAATTGAAAGTGGTGTTAGAATTGATAACTTAGTTCATATTGGTCATAACTGTATTTTAAGAACTGGTTGTATTTTAACTGGACAAGTTGGATTATCGGGTTCTACAATTTTAAATCAATATGTAATTATGGGTGGTCAAAGTGCTACAGCAGGGCATCTTGAAATTGCTCCATTCACTACAATTGCAGCACGTGGTGGAGTTACTAAATCAATTGAAGAACCTAAAAAACAATGGGCAGGTTTTCCTTTATTTGAGCATAGACAATGGCTTAAATTACAAGGAAGAATTGCAAAACTTCTAAAATAAGGAATTTAAAATAGCTAAAAAAATTTTATCACTAATTTTACTATTTATTATAGTTTATTTTGAATTTTCTACTTTTGAAAGTAGTAAAGATATAGTTGGAAATGTAGGAAATTCTTTCTCTGCCTTTTCACATAAATATTTTGGATACTTATCATATGTATATTTATTACTGTTTTTATACCCTTTATATATATACAACTTTAAGAAAAATATTGAAATTAAAGATTTATTAGTAAATATTTGTATTGTATTATTAGTACTTTTTGTTTCTTTAATTTTACAAGCATTACTTATTTCAAACCCTTATGATGCAGGAGAAATAGGTTTAATATTAGTTGATAGTTTAGCCCCTATAATTGGTACAGCTGGACTATATATCTTTGTATTAATCGGTTTTATTATTTCTGGAATTGTTTTATATGAAAACTCTGATTTTGATGTGTCAAATATGAAAACAAATTTAAAAAATAAAATTAAATTAAAAAATAGTATTGATATTAAAAAACTAGAAAATAAACCAACAAACAAAAGAAGAGAAAAGAGAAGCGATCTAGTAGATAAAGAAACTGAAACTACTGATTCAATAATGCAAAGTATTAATGAAAAACTTGATACTTCTATAAAAACAGAACAAGCATCATTACTTGACGATACTAATGAATATAATATTGAACCAGTTAAAGAAAATATAAAAACTGAAACAATTAATGAAATAAAAGAAGAAGTTGTAGAAATTATAGAAGAAAAAATACCTGACTCTCATAGTGTAATTGTTGATGAACTTGAAGAGAATAGAAAGCTTCTTGAGGATATTGAATTAGGTAAAACTGAAAAGCCAAAAAATTTCGAACTTCCACCTAGTTCTTTTTTTCAACCAGCACCAAAAGAGAAAAAATCAAAAGTTTCTGAAAACTTTATTGACCAAAAAATTGCTGATTTATTAGATAAACTATCAATGTTTAAAATTGAAGGTGATGTTGTTAGAACATATACTGGACCTGTTGTTACAACTTTTGAGTTTAAACCAGCACCTAATGTTAAAGTATCTAAAATATTAAATCTTCAAGATGATTTAGCAATGGCACTTAAAGCTCAAACTATTAGAATTCAAGCACCAATTCCAGGTAAGGATGTAGTGGGTATTGAAGTTCCAAATGATGACACTCAAACTATTTATTTAAGAGAGATGTTAGATAGTGAACTTTTCCAAAACTCTAAATCACCTTTAACAATGATTTTAGGAAAAGATATTGTAGGTAAACCTTTTGTAACTGATTTAAAGAAGCTTCCACACTTGCTTATAGCTGGAACAACAGGTTCAGGAAAATCAGTTGGTATTAACTCAATGATTTTATCGCTACTATATAAAAATTCACCTGATAATTTAAGACTTGTGATGATTGACCCCAAAATGCTTGAGTTTTCTATGTATAATGATATTCCTCATTTACTAACTCCTGTTATTACAAAAGCAGGTGATGCTATTAATGCTTTATCAAATATGGTTTCAGAAATGGAGCGAAGATATACTTTAATGTCTCAAACAAAAACGAAAAATATTGAGAACTATAATGAAAAAGCAAAAAGAGAAGGGTATGATAAATTCCCTTATATTGTAGTAGTTATTGATGAGTTAGCTGATTTAATGATGACAAGTGGTAAAGATGTTGAATACTCTATTGCAAGACTTGCACAAATGGCAAGAGCTTCAGGGATTCACTTAATTGTTGCAACACAAAGACCATCTGTTGATGTTGTAACAGGACTTATTAAAGCAAACTTACCAAGTAGGCTTTCATATAAAGTAGGGCAAAAAGTTGACTCTAAAATTATTTTAGATTCAATGGGTGCAGAATCACTTCTAGGACGTGGAGATATGCTATTTACACCTCCTGGAATGTCAGGACTTGTTAGAATTCACGCACCTTGGTCAACAGAAGAAGAAATAGAAAAAGTAGTTGATTTCTTAAAAGCTCAAAGGGATGTTGAATATGATATGAACTTTATAAAAGACTCAAATTCAACAAGCTCTTCTTCTACTTCAAGTGATGCTGAACTTGGAGATTTAGATGAACTATATAATGATGCTAGAGAAGTTGTTTTAACTGATAAAAAAACTTCTATTTCATATATTCAAAGAAAACTAAGAATTGGATATAACAGAGCTGCAACTATTGTAGAGCAGTTAGAACAAACTGGTGTTTTATCTGAAGCAAATGCTAAAGGTAATAGAGAGATTTTAATTTAGAATATAACTATAATTTTAAAACTTTTGGTTATTTACTAGTTTTTATATGGGTTATTTTTACACACTTAATAATTAATTTAATATTAGATGTGATACAATATTTTAAATATATATAGAAGGAGTTGGTCATGAATACAAGTATTGTAGGAAGACATATAGATTTAACAGATGCAATTAAAGAGTATATTAACAGTTCAATTGAGGCTTTTAAAAAATATAATCTAGATATTATTTCTGTAAACTCAATTATTTCTCAAGATGAAAAACATGGGAAAAAAGCATTCTCTTTTGAGTTCACATTAAATGTTGCTCATTTAGATACAATTGTAGTAAAACAAAAAGATAAAGATTTATATTCAGCGATTGATATTGCAGTTGATAGAGTTTGTAAAGTTTTAAGAAGACACCATGATAAAATTTCAGGACACAAAGCTACAAAACTTACTGAAGTTGTTGCAGCTGAAGTTGAAGATCAAATAGCTTTAGAATTAGAAAAATTTGAGGAAGAGATTACTCCTGTAAGATTAAGCTCTTATAAACCAATTGATATTGAAGAAGCATTAGAAGAATTAAAAGCTTCAGATGCAGTATTTAAAGTTTTCTATGATAAAGATGATAATATGAGAGTTTTATATAAAAGCTCTATAGAAGGTAAATTTGGATTATACTAATTCATAATTTTTGCTTCTTAAAAAGGTATTAGCTATAATATGGCTAATACCTTTTTTAATTTATACTTACTTTATAGGATTTTAAACACAAATGAATAACTCACTTAAAAAAATTGCACTTGTTGGTCAACCAAATGTTGGTAAATCATCACTATTTAATAGAATTGCGCAAAAGAGAATTGCTATTGTTTCAGATTTGGCTGGAACTACGAGAGATATAAAAAAACATGAAGTTCAAATTATTGATAGACCTGCACTTATGTTAGATACAGGTGGAATTGATGAAACTAATGATGAAATATTTTCTCATGTAAAAAGAAAAGCTATTGAAACAGCAAAAGAGGCTGATATAATACTTTTTATGGTTGATGGTAAAAAAATGCCAGATGAAAAAGATAAAGAACTATTTTATGAGCTTCAAAGATTAGGAAAAGAGTTAGCATTAGTTGTAAATAAAATCGATAATGATAAAGAGAAAGAGAGACTTTGGGAATTTTTTGAGTTTGGTGTAGGGGATGAAAACCTATTTGGTATTTCTGTTTCCCACAATAGAGGAACTAAAACTCTATTTGACTGGATTTATGAACATCTTCCACCTAATATAGAGATTGAAAACTTAGAAAACTCAGAAGTCCTTGATAATGAAGATCTTGATATTTTAGATGATGAAGATGAAGTAAAAGAAGATTTTGTAGATGATACAAACATCAAAGTTGCAATTATCGGAAAAGTAAATGTTGGAAAATCTTCAATATTAAATGCTATTGTAGGGCAAGAGCGTTCAGTAGTTTCTCCAATTGCTGGAACTACTATTGACCCGGTTGATGAATCATTTGAATATGCTGATAAAAATATTACTTTTGTTGACACAGCGGGCTTAAGAAGAAAAGGTAAAATTGAAGGTATTGAAAAATATGCTTTA
This sequence comes from Malaciobacter pacificus, assembly GCF_004214795.1. Lineage (NCBI taxonomy): Bacteria > Pseudomonadati > Campylobacterota > Epsilonproteobacteria > Campylobacterales > Arcobacteraceae > Malaciobacter > Malaciobacter pacificus. The sequence continues at coordinate 1,451,202 of NZ_CP035928.1, read as the reverse complement.
ATGAGAACTAAAGAGATGCTAGAAAAAGCAAATTTAGCTTTAGTAGTACTTGATGCTTCAAAAGAGTTATCTGACCAAGATGAAAAAATTGCTGGATTAGTTGATCAATATGGACTTGGAACAATTATTGTTTTAAATAAATGGGATGAGAACATGGAAACATTTGAAAAAATGGAAAAAGCTGTTAGAGGAAGATTTAAATTCTTATATTATGCTCCTATAATTGCTGTTTCTGCAAAAACAGGAAGAAGTATTGAAAGACTTAAAAATAAACTAATAGAAATTTTTGAAAACTACTCACAGAGAATACCAACTTCTCAATTAAATAAAACAGTTGAAGAAGCTGTAATTAGACATGCTCTTCCAAGTCCAAATGGAGCATACTTAAGAATCTATTACGCTACACAATTTAGTAATAGACCTCCAAAAATTGCTTTAATTATGAACAAACCTAGTCTTTTACACTTTTCATATAAAAGATACTTAATTAATTTCTTTAGAAGTAAATTTAACTTTGAAGGAACTCCAATTCACATTATTGCAAGGGGAAGAAAAGATAATGTTGTAGATGAAGAGGAATATATAGACTTACTAAATTAAAACTTTCTTAGGAGGCACACTTGAGTAGTGCAAGTATAAAAAATGATATTTTCGCTGGAATTACAGCTGCTGTTGTTGCACTACCTTTAGCACTTGCTTTTGGTGTTGCAAGTGGAGCTGGAGCTATTGCAGGTTTATATGGTGCTATTATTTTAGGTTTTTTTGCTGCACTATTTGGTGGAACTTCTACTCAAATTTCCGGACCAACTGGTCCTATGACGGTTATAACTGCAACTGCAGTTGCAGCATTCCCAAATGACTTTTCTACTGTAATGACTGTTATATTTTTATCAGGTTTAATTCAAATATCATTTGCTTTGGTAAAAATAGGGAAATGGATACAATATATTCCATATCCAGTAATTTCAGGTTTTATGAGTGGAGTTGGAGTTATTATTATAATCTTACAAATAAACCCATTTTTAGGTGTAGAGTCCCAACCTTCAATAGTTTTAACTCTAATTAATTTTTTAGAAACAATAAAACAGATAAATTATGAAGCATTAGTTGTAGCATCAATTACTTTAGCAATTATGTTTTTAACTCCTAAAAAAGTCTCAAAAGTTGTACCATCAGCATTAATTGCTTTAATATTTGTTACATATTTTTCATATTATATGAATTATGATATTTCAAAAATTGGTGAAATTCCTATGGGATTACCTGAATTTATTTTGCCATTGTCTATTGATTTTATTAATTTAAGCCAGATCATAACTTTAGCAATAACACTAGCTCTTTTAGGTTCTATTGATTCACTTTTAACATCTATAGTTGCTGATAATATGACAAAAACTAAGCATAAACCAAATCAAGAATTAATAGGTCAAGGTATTGGAAATGCAGTTTGTTCATTCTTTGGTGCAATTCCAGGAGCAGGGGCTACAATGAGAACTGTAATAAATATAAATAGTGGTGGTACTACAAAACTTTCAGGAATGGTTCACTCAATTACACTATTAATTATTGTTTTATTTTTAGCTCCTCTTGCCTCAGAAATTCCACTTGCAGTACTAGCTGGAATCTTAATAAAAGTAGGCTTTGATATTTTAGATTATAAATTTATTAAGATAGTAAATAAAGTAAATAAAAGAGACCTTTTAGTTATGGTAACTGTATTTTTACTAACTATTTTTGTTGATTTAATTATGGCTGTTGGTGTTGGTATAACAATTGCTTCAATTTTAGCAGTATATAAAGTTTCAAAAGGAACTCAAATTAAAACAGTTAGGTCAAAAACCTCTTTTGATATTGATTTAGAAAATAAAGATACACAAATTATAAAAATTACTGGAGAGCTATTCTTTGGTACAGCTTCAGTTTTAGATGATAAAATTGATAAAATAAATAACGCAAAAACTATTATAATAGATTGTAAAAATGCTCAGTCGTTAGATTTATCTGCTATATTTACAATAGAAAATATTATTGAAAAATTAAAAGAAAAAGACTTAAGTGTTATACTTATTTTAAAATACAGACATAAAAGAGCTATTTTAGATATCGATTCAAATGGATTATTTAAAAAAACTAAAATATTTCATACAATTGATGATGCAACAAATTATATACAAAAAAGAGAATTAGACTATGCATAAGATATACCTTCTATCAAGTCAAAAATTTAAAGATGTTGAAAATTTAGAGGTTTTTAATATCCAATATATTAAGCCTAATATTAATATAGAAGATTATGATGCATTAGTATTTACTTCAAAAAATGCTATTTATTCTTTAAATCATTTTAATATAAATTGGCAAGATATTCCTTCTTATGTTATTGCTCCTAAAACAGCACAAGTCGTAAAACAATTAGGTGGTAATTTAGCTTTTACTGGTACAAATGGTCATGGTAATGAATTTGCAAATGAATTAATTCCCTATTTGCAAAATAAAAAAGTTTTATATGTAAAAGCTGAAAAAACTGTTTCAAATTTAGTTGAGATTTTAAAAAATAATTCAATTAATTTAGATAAAGCTATAGCCTATAAAACAGTATGTAATAGTTCTAAAACAAATTTAGAAAAAAATTCCATATTTATATTTACTTCTCCCTCTAGTATAGAATGCTTTTTTAATCAATACACATGGGATAAAAGTTACAAAGCTATAACTATTGGGAAAACAACAGCTGAATACTTGCCAAAAGATATTGATTATTTAATTAGTCCTCAAACTTCAATGCAAGAGTGCATTAAACTAGCTAAGTCTTTATAGTTTTAAACTCAAATTTAATCATAATTAGATAAAATATAAACAATCTAAGTGGTTCGGGATTTCCATTGTTGTGGGTCCGAATAATTAATTTTTGTGGGTAATTGTCGTCAAATGGTGTGCAGCGATTCATTATGTTTTCGCTCCTAATATTTGCACGTGCCTGCTATTGGTGGCTTATGTGGGCCGTTTTGATGGTTAACGGCCACTTGGATTAAATTAATTATTATACTAATAAAACTTATATAAGGAATTATCGTGAACATATTGATACTAGGAAGTGGGGGTAGAGAATACTCTATTGGATTAGCAATATATAAAGAAAATGCTCATAACTTATTTTTCATGCCAGGAAATGGTGCAACTAATAAACTTGGAACTAATATAAATATTAAAGATTATAATGAGTTAGCAGTTTGGGCAAAAGATAATTCTATTGATTTAACAATTGTAGGACCAGAAGCTCCTTTAGTAGATGGTGTTGTTGATATATTTAAAGAAAATGATTTAACAATTTTTGGACCAAGTGCAGCTGCAGCGCAGTTAGAGGGTTCTAAAGTATATATGAAAAATATACTTAAAAAATATAACATACCAACAGCAGCGTTTATAGAAACTACAAATGAAAAAGAGGCTCATGACTTTATTGATACTATGAGTGAACCAATTGTTGTTAAAGCGGATGGTTTATGTGCAGGTAAAGGTGTAATTATTGCTCAAAGTAAAGATGAAGCAAAACAAGCAGCATCTGATATGTTAAGTGGTTCATCTTTTGGTGATGCAGGAACTTCAATCGTAGTTGAAGAGTATTTAGATGGATACGAATTATCAATTTTCGCTATTTGTGATGGAGAAAACTACAAAGTTTTACCTGCTGCGCAAGATCATAAAAGAATAGGTGATGGAGATACAGGACCAAATACTGGTGGTATGGGTGCGTATGCTCCAACTCCACTTGTAAATGATGATATTTACCGAAAAGTTGAAGATAGAGTTATCAAACCAACACTAGAAGGTATGAAAAAAGAGGGTGCACCTTTTGAAGGTGTGTTATTTATTGGAGTAATGGTAGTAAAAGGTGAGCCTATTATCTTAGAATACAACGTAAGATTTGGAGATCCTGAGTGTGAAATTTTAATGCCTTTATTAGAAACTCCTGTTTCTGAATTATTCTATAAAGGTGCTACAAAACAACTTGATAAGTTAGACATTAAAATTAAAAATGAATTTGGTGTTGGTGTTGTAATGGCAAGTGAAAACTATCCTTACTCTTCTTCAAAACCTGCTGAAATTATTGTTGATGAAATTGTTGATAAAGAACTTGCAGCCAATTCTCATATCTCATATGCTGGGGTTGAACTTGAGGATGGAAAACTAATGGCAACTGGTGGAAGAGTTTTAGTTTGTGTTGGATTTGGTAAATCTATAAAAGAGGCTAGAGATAGAGCTTATGAACTATGTGGACAAGTTCATTTTGCTGGTAAGAAATGTAGATCAGATATTGCTTATCAAGCATTAAAATAACAAAGACTTTATATGCAAGAAAACAATAGTAGTGATTTACAATTAGCAAGTTTAAGATCAAGAGCAATGGCTTTTGTGATTGATGATTTAATTGTTACAGTTATTATTTTAGTTATTTTTTGGGAAAATATTGTTGCTGCAAGTAATGATATGAATATGATGATGCAATTAGTAAAAGTTGATTTGGTGATGCCTTTAATCTCTTTAAAAGTAATTTATCATACTTTCTTTGTTTGGTACTATGGAGCAACTATTGGTAAACTTGTTGCAAAAATTAGAATTATTGATGCTAATCATTGGGGTAGAGTATCTATATTTTCATCTTTTTTAAGAGCCGTTGGAAGAATTATTTCTGAAATGTTCTTTTATGTTGGATTTGCTATAGGATTCTTTAATGAAGGTAGAAAAACATTCCATGATATTACTGGAAGAACATTGGTTGTAAATGCATAAAAAAATATTACTTTCACTAGCCCTTGCTTCAACTTTAGCTTTTTGTAAAGAATTAAAGAATGAACAATTTGAATTAATTGCAGAGAATATCAATACTCAAAATAATACTTTAACAGCAAAAGGTAATGTTATTGTTTATTCTTCAACTTACTATTTAAGTGCTGATAAAATAATTTATGATAAGCAGAGTGAAAGTTTTGAATTATTTAATAATGTAGTAATTATTAAAGATAATAATATACAAACACAAAGTGATTATGCATATTTAAATCTAAAAGATGAATCATATAAACAATCACCAATTTTAATTCATCAATCTGATAATAATTTATGGTTAAGTTCAAAAGCTTCTAATAAAATCAATAATGATATAAACCTAGACAATACTACAATTTCATCTTGTAATTGTATCAACCCTGCATGGAGTTTAAAAGTATCTTCTGCAACTTATGATACAAAAAGCAAATGGATACATGCATATAATCCAAGATTATATCTAGGTAGTGTTCCTATCTTGTATAGTCCTTATTTTGGTTTTCCAACAGATACTACTAGAAGAACAGGACTTTTAATTCCAACTTTAGGTTATTCAAATAATGAAGGTTTATACTACTCTCAACCAATTTATTTTGCACCTGCTGATAATTATGATATTGAATTTATTCCTCAATACAGATCACAAAGAGGGTATGGGGCATATACATACTTAAGATATGTAGATTCACCTTATTCAATTTTAAAAATGAAAACGGGTGGTTTTATTGAGAATAGTAGTTATAAAAATGATTATGAACTTGAAAATAAAAAACACTATGGTTGGAATGCTGAATATGAAAGAACTAAATTATTTTCTAATGAAGATACTCAAGATGGATTTTATGCATCTATAAATTATATGAATGATATTGAGTATAGAACTCTTGAAAATGATGATGATGAAATTTCAACGGATAAAAAAGTAGAATCAAAAATAAACTATTTTTATAATACTCCAAAATATTATGGTGGAGCATATGCAAGGTACTATATAGATACATCTAAAGATAATAATGATGATACATTACAGGAATTACCACAATTACAATTTCATAAATATAATGACTCAATTCTTTTAAATAATTTACAATATTCAGTTGATACAAAATTCTATAACTACACTAGAAAAAGTGGAATAACTGCAAATATCTATGAATTAAGTTTACCAATATCATATACACACTATTTATTAGATGACTATTTATATATTACACTTCAAAATAAAACAACTTTAAGTAGATATAATTATGGTAATACAAATAGTAGTTATGAAAATGGTACTTTAATTCAAAATGAGTCTTCTATTTCTTTAGGAAGTGATTTAATTAAACCATACGAAGACTATTTGCATACAATAAATTTAAATGCAAATTATTCAGACCCTAGAAACTTAAAAGAAGATGGGGATTTATATAAAATAACTAATGATAATACAGAGCTTGAGAGTTTTCCTATTACTCAAGGTGATAAAAACATAAAACTATCTATAAATCAATCTTTATACAAAAAAGATAGTTTAAAACAATTTATTAATCATAAAATATCTCAATCAATTCTTTATGAAAATAATAATCCAAAATTCCAAGATCTTGAAAACTATATTAAAATCAATCATGATTTTGGAGATATTTCAAACAAAACAGTTTATAATATTGAAGATAAACAATTTATAGAAAATGATTCTCAAATTAATTTAAAGTATAAAGACTTAACCCTAAATGCAGGCTACTATAAATCTAAAGAAAGTCCAAATTCAGATAAAGAGGACTTAGAATCATATAACTTTGGAGTTAATTATAATATCTCAAGAGATTATAAAATTGGTTATTATGAAAACTACAATTTACTTGAAAAAGTTAGAAATAAGCAGGGTGTTAGTTTTAATATAAATGATAATTGTTGGAATTTAGATTTAAAATATGAAAGAGAGGTTGTTCCATCAACTGCTCAGAACTCTACTTCAATTGATCAAGAAGTTGTTTTTATTAACTTAGAATTAAAACCTCTTGGTGGGTTAAAACAAAAATATAAAATAAATGAGAATAAATAGTGAGTCCAGATAAAATTTATTTTAAAAATAGAGAAGTTGCTGCATTTAGATTATTAGATATACTTCCAATTGATAGTATGAAACTAGAAGATTGGACTGTAATTGCAAGTTCTTATGGTGGTTATGAGATTGCAAAAATTATTGCAGATGAATTAAATTCTAAGTATGATATCATGTTTTCAGCAAAAATCACTGCTCCAAATAATGATGAATGTGAAATTGCTGTTGTAACAGAACATGAAGAAGTATTGATTCATGAAGAATTAATCAAATCATTTGATATTAGTTTAGATAAAATATATGATAAATCTAATAAAGTTTATGAAGAGATATTACAAAATGAAGTTAATAGATTTAGACATGGAAATAAAATTGAAAAATTTGAAAATAAAAATGTTTTAATTGTAGATGAAGGTATAAATACTGGCCTTACAATGATGGCTTGTATAAAAACTGCTATTAATCTTAAAGCAAAATCTATTTCAGTAGCAACACCAATACTTCCAACAGCAAGTATCCCAACAATTGAATCAATTGCAGATGATTTATATTTTATAAAAAATTTAGATCATTTTATTTCAATTGATTTTTATTACGACTCACTTAAAGAAGTAAGTTTTGAAGATTTAGAAAATTTAAAAAAGGAAAATAATGTCAACAGTTTGTGAATTTGAGTTAAATAATAAACAAGAAATATATGAGTTTGGTAAAGTAGCCAAACAAGCTAATGGATCAGTATTAGCAAAATTAGGAAATGCAGTAGTTTTAGCTACAGTTGTTAGTGAATTTGATAATCCAGTAGAAGAGGATTTTACACCCTTAACTGTTCAATATATAGAAAAAACATACGCAGCAGCTAAATTGCCAGGTGGATTTATAAAAAGAGAAGGGAAACCTAGTGATTTTGAAACATTAACTTCAAGAGTAATAGATAGAAGTTTAAGACCACTATTTCCAAAAGGATATGTTTATCCAACAACAATTACTGTTATGGTTTTAAGTGCTGATAAAGATGTTGACTTACAAACTTTGGCCCTAAACGCTGCAAATGCTGCACTATATACTTCAAATTTACCAATTAAAAAATCTGTATGTGGTGTTAGAGTTGGGAAAATTGATGGAGAGTATATAATTAATCCAAGTGAAGAACAATTAGAAGGATCTTCATTAGATTTATATGTAGCAGGTTCTAAAGATGAATTATTAATGATTGAAATGAAAACTATTTCAAGTAGTGAATTAGTTGAAGTTGATATTGAAGCATTCACAAAAATCCATAATGCTAATGAAATGAATGAAGATAGTTTAGTTGAAGCAATTTCTGTTGCACAAGAAGCTTTAAAAGAAGCAAATGAGACATATGAAAAAGGTTTTGCAGAAGCTTCAAAAAAGATGGCTAATGTAGAATTAGTTCAATTTACTATTGAAGAATCTGTTATAAACTATGTTAGAGATAATTTTAGTGAAGAAATTAAAAATGCAATTAAAAAACTTGCAAAAAGTGAAAGAGCAACAGAACTTAAAGATGTAGCAAAAGTAATTGCTGCAAATGATTATTGTTCTTCAAATGAAATTGAATTCTCGACAATTTATGAAGCTGTTTCTATTGTAAAAAGAGAATTAGTTAGAGCTATGATTGTAAATGAAAAAGTTAGAGCAGATGGAAGAGGTTTAAAAGATGTAAGACCTATTTCAATAGAAACTAACATTTTACCTTCAACTCACTCTTCTTGTCTATTTACAAGAGGTGAAACTCAAGCTTTAGTAATTGGTACAATTGCTGGTCCAAAAGATGGTCAAATGTATGAAACATTAACTGAAAAATCGACTTCTGTTGAGAACTTTATGGTTCATTATAATTTCCCAGGATTTTCTGTAGGTGAAGCAAAACCAATGTTTGGAGTTGGTAGAAGAGAATTAGGTCATGGTAACTTAGCTAAAAAAGCACTTGAAGCTACTATTGATGATGATTATACTGAAACAGTAAGATTAGTATCTGAAATCTTAGAATCAAATGGTTCTTCTTCTATGGCAACTGTTTGTGGTGGTTCTTTAGCTCTTAAAGCTGCTGGTGTGCCTGTTTCAAATCTAGTTGCTGGTGTTGCTATGGGTATGGTTGTTGAAGGTGATAACTACTCAGTTTTAACAGATATTATGGGATTAGAAGACCATGATGGAGATATGGATTTTAAAGTAGCTGGTACTAAAAATGGTATTACTGCTCTTCAAATGGACATTAAACTTGGTGGTATAGAGTTATCAGTATTAAAAGAAGCTTTACTTCAAGCAAAAGAGGGAAGAGATCATATTTTAGGCTTAATGGAAGAAGCTGCAAGTGAAATAGTTCCAAGTGAAGCTTTACCATTAGTTGAACAATTTGCTATTGATCCAGGAAAAGTAATGGTTGTTATTGGAAAAGCAGGAGCAACAATAAAAGAAATAATTGAAAAATTCTCAGTATCAATTGACCTAGATAGAAATAGTGGAAATGTAAAAGTAAGTGGAGAAAATAAACAAAATGTTTTAGATGCTTGTGAACATATTAAAACTATTTCAAATAATGCAACTTCAAGAAAAGAATCAAAAGAAATAAATTTTGAAAAACTTTATGAATTAGAAGAAGAATTAACAGGAAAAGTTGAAAGAATTGTTGATTTTGGTGCATTTATCTCGCTACCAAAAGGTGGAGAGGGATTACTACATATTTCTAAAATCTCAAAACAAAGAGTAAATAATGTAGCTGATGTTTTATCAGTTGGTCAAGAGATTCAAATAAAAGTTCTTAAAGTAAAAAAAGATAGAATAGAACTATCAGCGGCAAACTAATTTTATAACTCCTTTTGGAGTTGTAAATCTAAAATATCAATAAACTATTTAAGTATTATCTTTCTTTCTAAATAAATTAAAACAACTTTATGTTATCATATATTGTCAAGATTAATAGCAATAAAATAGCTATAATTCAAAACTTTAAATAAAATTAATAATTTTACTGATTTTATAATGTATTTACCATATCTTCTAATATTAAATTAATATATGTTACGTTAGTATGGTTAAAATAATTTTTTAACAAAACTTAAGGGGTTCTAAAATGGCTAAGCTTTTAATCGTAGATGATTCTACAATGCTAAGAGATATGCTTAACTATGCACTAAATGAAGGAGGTTACTCAGATGTAACTGAAGCTATTGATGGTGTTGATGGTTTGGCTAAAGCAAAAGCTAATGATTTTGATTTAATTATCACAGATGTTAACATGCCAAATATGGATGGTTTAACACTTATTGGAGAACTTAGAAAAGTGCCTCAATATTCTAAAAAACCTATTTTAGTATTAACAACTGAAAGAAGTGATGAAATGAAAGCTAAAGGAAAAGCAGCAGGAGCTACTGGATGGATTGTAAAACCATTTGTTCCAGATCAGTTATTAAAAGCTGTAAATATTGTTTTAAGCAGATAAGGAGTTATCATGTCATTTGATATTTCTAAATATAGAGAAATGTTTCTTGAAGAAGCTGAAGAGCTTTTTGAATCAGCAGATAATGTACTATTAGAAGCTGAAAACAATGGGACACTAACTGATGAAGAAATGGGTCAATTGTTTAGAGATGTTCATACCCTAAAAGGTAGTGGAGCATCTGTTGAATTGGCTTTATTCGCGGAATTTACCCATGATGTAGAAAACTTAATGGATAAATTAAGAAACCACCAAATTGAATTCATTCCAGAAATGGTAGAAACATTGATTGATGGTTTAGATGTAATGAAAGAGATTCTTAATCTAGAAGTTGCTGAAGAGCTTACTAGAGAAACTTTTGAAGAAATGACAAGTGACTTATTAAAAGATATTAGAGCTTATTCTAGTGGAGAAACTCCTTTAAAAAAAGAAGAAGTACCTGTTGTTAAAGACTCTGCAGTTACAAAAGAAGCAGTAGAAGAGGTTGAAGAAGAGATTAATGACAATTTTGGGTTCTTTGATGATGATTTAGAAGAACAAAAAGAATCAACTACTAAAGCGTATGGAATATTTGCAGATGATGATTTAGAAGATGAACAAAAACCTTATGGTTTTTATGATGATGATTTAGAAGAAATTTCTAAAAATACTGAAGATGTAAAAAATATTGAGCATACAGAAGATGAAAACTTTGGATTCTTTGATGATATGCCTTCTATTTCACCTGAGTCAGTTATGGAAATTGAAGATAAACCAGCTAAAGAAGAATCAATAAAACAGACTGCTAAAGTAAAAGAAGAAGCTTCTAGTCAAGAAGTTAAAAAACCTGTAGCAAATTCTGAGAAAAGGGCAGCAAGGCCAACAAAAGAAGATAGTGTTAAAAAAGCATCTGCGAGTAACAATATTAGAGTTAATCTTGATAAAATTGATTTATTAATGAACAATGTAGGTGACTTAGTAATTACAAATGCAATGTTAACTCAATTTAGTTCAACTATTGAAGAAACAAAAACTAGAAACTCAGTTTTAGAGAGACTTGAATTACTTGAAAGACATATTAGAGATATGCAAGATTCAATTATGAGTATTAGAATGGTACCAATGGAATCTATTTATTCTAAATTCCCTAAAGTTGTAAGAGATATTTCTAAAAAACTTGGTAAAAAAGTAGAATTTAAACACTATGGAGATGGTGTTGAAATTGATAAAGCTATGATTGAAGGATTAACAGATCCTTTAATGCATATTATTAGAAACTCTTTAGACCATGGTTTAGAAACACCTGCTGAAAGAGAACAAACAGGAAAACCAGAAGTTGGTTCGATCTCTATATCTGCAGAACAAGCAAATGGTCAAATGATTATTACAATTGATGATGATGGAAAAGGTATTGATGCAGAGAAAGTTGCATTAAAAGCACTAGACCAAGGACAAATTGATGAAAATCAATATAACACTATGAGTCTTAATGAAAAAGCTGAACTAATCTTTGGAGCAGGGGTTTCAACTGCAGATCAGATTACTGATATTTCTGGACGTGGTGTAGGAATGGATGTTGTTAAAACAAATATTCATAAATTAGGTGGTGCTATTAAACTTGATACTAAATTAGGTGAGGGTACTACAATTACAATTATGTTACCTCTTACACTTGCTATTTTAGATGGTTTAGATATTAGAGTTGGTACTCACAAATATATTTTACCTTTAAGTTCAATTGTAGAGTCACTTCAACCAACCTCTGATATGATTAAAAAAATTGGAGATGGAACTCAAGACTTACTAATGCTAAGAGAAGAGTTTATTCCTGTTGTTAGATTACACCAACTATTTGGATTAGAAAAAAGTTTTGAAAAACTTGAAGATGGTATGTTAATTGTAGTTAAATCAGGTAATACAAAAGTTGCATTATCTATTGATGAATTCCTAAATCAACACCAAGTTGTTGTAAAACCACTTGATAAAAACTTTAGAAGTGTTGAAGGAATAGGTGCTGCAACGGTAAGAGGAGATGGTAGTATTGGATTAATTTTAGATGTAGTTGGAATTATCAATGCTCAAATAAAAATTGAAAAAGATATGAATGAACACAGAAAAGTATCTTAAAACATATGAAAAATGTAAAAGAAATTCATGATAAAATAAAAAAACTTCTTTATTCTCACACAGGTATTACCTTAACTGAGAATAAAGACATTATGATTTCAAATAGAATTGAAAAACTAAAAAGAAATTGTAAATACTCAGGGGAAATCGAAGAGCTTCTAAAACTTATCGAAAATGGCCAATATGTAACTGAATTCATAAACTCATTTACCACAAATAAAACTCATTTCTTTAGGGAAGATTTCCATTTTATAGATTTAAGAGATAGAGTTTTACCTGAATTTGCAAAAAATAATCAAACAATCAATATGTATTGTTCAGCATCTTCAACAGGAGAAGAACCTTACTCAATGGCAATGACAGTTGAAAAAGTAAGAGAAGATCTTAATTCAAGATTTAATGCCACTATTATTGCTACAGACATTGATACTAATGTTTTACAATATGCAGCAAATGGCATCTATAGATATTCAAAATCTTCAAAAGAGTTCCCAGAGTGGATAAAACCACAAAAATATTTTAAAAGAAGAATAGAAAAAAATTTAGCTGGTGAAGATATTTTAATAAAAGCTAATGATAACTTAAAAAGGATGATTTCTTTTCAAGTAATGAACTTAAATAATCCTTCTTATCCTTTTCAAAAGAATCAATTTGATGTAATATTTTGTAGAAATGTTTTAATCTATTTTTCAACAGAAGATCAAAATGCAATATTAAAAAAGCTATTTAAACATTTGAAAATTGGTGGTACATTATATTTAGGACACTCTGAGAACCCTCAAGATTTAATCAACTATGTAAAAAGAATTGGTCAAAATATCTTTATTAAAGAAAAGGAAATCGTTTGATAGTTATTGGTCATAAAGATGGAAGTATTGAGAAAGCATCTGCAGTTAGATTTACTCAAAAAACAAAGGGACTAAATACTCATACTGTAATAGGCGGTGAATTTGCAGTTGGAAGTGATTTAGAACATGTTGCATTTAAAACACTTTTAGGTTCTTGTGTTGCTATTATGTTTTATGATAAGGTTAAACATATTAAAGGAATGAATCATTTCTTATTACCAACAACTAACAATAACAATGATGATATGAAATATGGCTTATATTCAGTTGAAGCTATGCTAAATGAGATGTATAAACTTGGATGTAATAAATCAGATATAGTTGCAAAGATATCTGGAGGTGCAGACATTATGCGACTAAATATAGGTTCTTCTATTGGTCAAAGAAATGTAGAGTTTGCAAAAGATTTTTGTAAGGCAGAAGGCTTTAAACTAGTTAGTGAACATACACGTGGTGAACATGGTAGACTAATTTTACTTGCAAATGATTTTGAAACATTTATAAAAGTAACGCAAAAAACTGAAACAGATAATAAAATTCTTAATGAAGAAAAAGATCTTCAAAAAGAGATTACAAAAGCACCAGTTATCAAAGAATACGTTGGAGGTGTTGATTTATTTGGTGTTGATGATAAGAAAAGTGAACCTGAAATGGAAATCGAACTTTTCTAAAATTTTAAGAAATAGGGTGGTTAGACTTGTATACAGTTCTAGTTATTGATGATTCTCCTTCTATGAGAAGAATCATTAAAGATATGATTGATTCTATTGATGAATTTGAAGTAGTTACTACAGCATATGATGCCTATGATGCTAGAGAAAAAATCAAAGAGTATGAACCAGATTTAGTTACAATTGATATTAATATGCCCAAAATGAATGGTGTAGTATTTTTAAGAAATCTTATGAGATTACATCCTATGCCTGCAGTTGTTATATCAGGTGAAAGTGTTAGAGGAAATGACATTTTTGATGATGGTGCAGTTGGATTTATTCCAAAACCAGAATCGGGTGAGCCAATGCCAGTATTTGCAGAGAGGATTAAAGACACTTTATTAAATTTAACATTTTTATTAAAAAGATATACATTAAAAAAACCTCAAGCAAAAAATAAACCTAAAAACACAACTAAAAATCTTAAAATTGAGTATAAAATTCATCCTGATGAAGTAATTCCATTGAAAAAAGCTCTTATGCCTGGAATGAAACTAATAGCAATTGGTTCATCAACAGGTGGAGTTGAATCTTTATTAAAAGTATTTAGAAAATTACCTTCTAATTTACCTCCAATATTAATTACTCAACACATTCCTTATGGTTTTTCAAATTCATTTGCACATAGATTAAACGATAATTCAGATGTAATAGTCGCAGAAGCAAAAGATGGAATGATTTTAGAAAAAGGTCATGCATATTTAGCTCCTGGGAACATGCATTTAACAATAGAAAAAAGTGGAAATGAGTATAAAACAAAACTATTAGACACATCAAAAGTAAGCCAGCATAAACCTAGTGTTGATGTTCTATTTAGGTCTGTAAATAATAGTGTTGGAAGTGCAGCTATGGCTGTGATGATGACAGGAATGGGTGATGATGGAACAATTGCTATGAAAGAACTACATGACAATGGAGCATATACTATAGCACAAAATGAAGAGAGTTGTGTTGTATTTGGAATGCCTATGAAAGCTATTAAAGCAGGTGCAGTTAAAGATATTGTACATTTAGATGATATTGCGCAATATATAATTGAGTTTTCATCAGGGAAAAGGAGATAATTCCTTTTTTCTATAGCTTCTTAAGTCTTTATATAATATAATTTGGAAATTATAGTTTCCAAAAGTAAAATAAATTTAAAAGGCTTTTTATTGAAATATCCACTAGACTTTGAATCTACATTTAACAAAACTTATCTATTTTGGCTTTCAAGATTTATTAGAAATAAAATAACATCACTATCTAATAGACAAGTAAATGATAAAGAACGATTAGCACAAATTTTACAAGAGTTAGTTAAAGGTTATGACTCTATTGAGGATTTAAAATCAGTTGTAAAAGAAGTTCGAAATATTGGAATAAATAGTATTCATGTTTATTTTATACCCTTATCAAAACTATACACTTTTATGACTAATTATGGAGCTTCTTCGATGAAAGAAATCGATGAAGAACTTCTAAGTGACTTTTTAGCAACCGAAACAAGTACATTATCTGACGCAACTAAAAAAAATTATAGAATTGCATTAATTACTTTTTTTGGTTATATTGATAAACAAAATGAAGAAAAAAATGCTTACGTTTATAGGTATGGCATTGAATTAAAAAACTGGGGTGGATTAGCAGGTAAAAGCGGTACTAAACTACCCTCTTTTATGCATAAAGATGAAGTACAAAGGTTTATTGAAGGTATAAATAATTATCCATTTAGCGCAAAAATTGCCGCTAGAAATAGACTAATAATCAAAACTATACTTTATACAGGTATCAGGGTTAGTGAAGCTATAAATATTGATTTAAAAGATTTTAACAAAGATGATGATGCATATATTATCCAAGTTAGCGGGAAAGGAAATAAACCAAGGGTTGTAATGATAAAAGAGTCCATTATCAAAAATGATTTATCATCTTGGTTAGATGTTAAATGTTGTGACAATAATCTACTTTTTTGTAATCAAAAAGGTAAACCTTTAAGTCAGGCATATATAAGTAGTATTGTAGAAAAAATTCTTTTAAGTGTAGGTATTAGAAAAGAAAAAAATGGTGCACATATGTTACGGCATACTTTTGCTACCCTACTTTATCAAAAAAATAAAGACTTGATACTAGTTCAAGAATCTTTAGGTCATGCAGATATAAATACTTCTCGTATTTATACCCACTTTGATAAAGATAAATTAAAAAAGACTACTGATATTTTTTAGTATCAATTGACAAAAAATAGATATCTATTTATAATTTATTCTGATAAAATAAATTAAAATAAAAGGAATAAGTATGGAAGCCTTAATTATTGTTGCACATGGAAGTAAACTTGAGTCATCAAACCAAGAAATTATAAATATAGCTAATAAGATTAAAGAGCAAGCAAATGATAACTTATTAGTTGAATATGCATTTTTAGAACTAACTGAGCCCTCTATTTTTCACTCTTTAACAAAAGCTGTTGGAAAAAAATGTACTCATATTAAGATATTTCCATATTTTCTAGCTGCAGGTAAACATGTAAAGATAGATATACCTACAGAAGTTAAAAAATTCCAAAAATTAAACCCTGAAATTAAGTTTACTTTATTACCACATATAGGAATGTGTAAAGGTATTGAAGAGATGATTATAGAAAACTCTTTAACATAAAACTCACCAAAGAGAGTCAGTTTCTTGCTCTATAGTGTTAATCTCTAAATATATATTACTATTATAATCTTTGTATAAATTATATTCCCCTAAAGAAATACTATTTTCAATCTCTCTTTTATTAAAGTATATATCTTCTGCATACTCACAAAGACTTGATAAATAGTACTCTACAAGGGACGGTGCCATAGACTCTATAGCTAATTCTAAATTTATAAATTTATCTACACCAAAAGAGTTATACAAAGATTCTTTATTAATTAAAGTAATCATTAAATAAAATCTTTTCTATCTATTAAACCCATTTAACAATGAAGCCATTCTGTTTAAGTCTATTTTATTATCCTTACTCTCATCATCTTTCTTTTCTGTAATTTCCTCTACTTTTTCATATAAAGAACTTTTTACATCATCAATTTTATTCTCATTAGATTCCTCAACAATTGAATCTAATAAACTCTCTTCTTCTTTTATCTCTAAAACATTAGATTCATCTTGTTTTTTAAATTCACTTGTAGAACTTCCATCAACTTTTTTATTTAATAATGACTCTATTTTTCCTAACATAGAATTAATATTTGAATTATCCTCTTCTTTATGAGATTCAAATTCATTTAAGTTTTTCTCTAAATTCTCTTTAGTTGATGTTAATTCCTCAACATGTACTTCTAAGTCATGTTTTGCAGACTTTAATTCAGAAACTTCATTCTCTAAATTTTTTATTTTATTTTCTAAACTACTATTATCTTCTTGAAGTTCTTCATAAGCTTTAATTAATGTATTTAAAGCTTCATTTAATTTTGTAATTGTTTCTGCATTTGTCATGATTATTAAATCCTCGTTGTTATAATAAATTAAGTTTTGTATTATTACAAAATTTAGCTAATAATTCCATCAATTTTTAATAAAGAATCAACACTTGGTTCTCTTTGGGCAAAATCAAAAAATAATTTGTCCATATCCACTGAACCACCTTTGCTTAAAATACAATCTCTATATTTGATACCTAACTCCTTATTAAAGATATTTCCAGAATCAATAAACATATAAAATGCATCTGCACTTAATACTTCAGCCCACTTGTATGAATAGTACCCAGCAGCGTATCCACCGGCAAAGATATGAGAAAAACCATTTTGAAATTTATTATAAGAAGGTGGTTTCATAGCTGAAAATTCATCTCTAACTGTATCAAGTAAATCTTGTATTTCATTTTCTGTTTTGTATAATTTTTGATGTAGTTTAAAATCAAACAGTGCAAATTCAACTTGTCTAACCGTTCCCATTGAAGATTGGAAATTTTTTGCTTTGATTATTTTATCAATCGCTTCATCATCTAATACTTCTCCTGTCTCATAATGCTTAGCAAACATTTTTAATACTTCTTTATCATAAGAGAAATACTCTAAAAACTGAGAAGGGAATTCAACAGTATCCCAAGCAACACCAGAAATACCACTTACAAATGGCTCTTCAACCTTACTTAACAAGTGATGTAAAGCATGACCCATTTCATGGAATAGTGTAACTACATCACTATGTCTTAATAAAGAAGGAGTTGTTTCACTTGATTGAGGAAAATTACCAACAATAAACGCTGTAGGAAATTTAATATCTCCATCACTGTTTTTATAATGAGAGTGCCAATTATTCATCCATGCACCCCCTCTTTTTTCTTTTCTTGCTTCTAAATCAATATAAATTCTTGCAATAACTTTTCCATCTTCACTTAAATCATATACTTTAACTTTATCGTCCCAAGAAGGAGTATCTGATTTTATGAATTTGATATTAAACATTTGCTCTAAAAAGTCAAAGAAACCATTTAATACTGACTGTTGTTCAAAATATGGTCTAAAATACTCTTCATCAAAGTCATATTGAGCTTTTTTTAATTTTTCTGAGTAATATGATGCATCATAAGAGTTAAAGTCCTCTATTCCATCTTTTAAAGCTAACTGTTTTAATTCTTCTAATTCTTCTTTTGCTTTTGGTAATGCTTTATGTCCAAGTTCACTTAAAAAAGAAACAACCTCTTCCTCTTTTGAAGCCATTTTAGTTGCAAGGGAATATTGTGAATAGTTATCAAAACCTAGTAATTTAACTTTTTCATCTTTTAAAGCTAATATTTCTTCAATAATTTTTCCATTCTCAGGTGCTCTTGTACAATATGCTTTATAAATCTCTTCTCTTTTAGCTCTGTTAGTCCCATAAGTAATATATGCTAAATATGATGGCATTTGTAAAGTGAACTTATATTTTGTTTTGCCATCTTCTTCAAATGAAGCTAATTCTAAATCTGATTTTGGGATCTCTTTTACATCTTCAAAATCTTCACAAATCATTTCAAAAGCATTTGTTGCATTTAAAAGATTTAATGAGAACTTATGAGACAGTTCACTAAGTCTTAAACTAATTTCTTCAAGTCTTTTTTTATCATTATTTTCTAAGTGACAACCTGATAGTTTAAAGTCTCTAATTTCATTTTTTAGAACTTTTTTTTGTATATTGTTTAAAGTACTTTTTTCATTAGACTGTATATCTTTTAAAGCTAAATAAATATTTTCATTTTGAGAAATCTCAGTTTCATATTTTGATAAAACTGGAAGACATTCTTCGTACACTTTTGTCGTTATTTCTGAGTTTTTTACTGAGTCAATATGAAAAATTGGTGTAACAAATTCTCCGATACTCTCCCCTATTTCTTGAAACGGTAAAACAAAATTTGCGTATGTTTTGTTTTCAATACTTAACAACTCTTCTATTTTTTTTCTATTATCGTTTAATAACTCTTCTAATAAATTTTTCGATTCTTCTAAATTTTCTAAATTAAATTCTGTAAACATTTATATTCCTTTTCTAATATTTAAATTTTAGTGTAAAACCTCTATCAAAGTTTTCATAATCTTTATAAAAACTATACATCTCAACATCAAAGTTTTTAAAATACTCTTCTAAAGGCTTTTTTTGATCATAACCCATCTCACAAAGCAAATAAGGTATTTTTTTCTTATTTGTACTATCAATTATCTTTTTTAGTAATTCATCCCCTACTTTTCCACCAAAAAGTGCATTTGTAGGTTCATACTTTACATTTTCAGGCAGTTTATAATCATCTGCAATATAAGGAGGATTAGAGATAACCATATCAAAATCATCTTCACTAACATTTTTAAATGTATCACTAAGCCTAAACTCAATTGCTTCATCAACTTCAAATTTCTTTGCATTATCACTAGCTAATTCAATTGCCTTCTCATTTATATCAACTGCAATTACTTTTAAATTTGGAAGCATAGTAGCTAACATTACAGATATTATTCCACTACCTATTCCTATTTCTAATATTTTTGGATTTTTAATATCTTTTAATATTTCATAGGCATTTTCAACCAAAATTTCAGTTTCTGGTCTAGGAATTAAAACACCATCTCTTACGATAAATGTCTCACCATAAAATGTTGCCTTATTAATAATGTATTCAAGTGGATAGTTTGTGGCTCTTTTTTTAACTAACTTTTCAAGCTCTTTTTCCATGGTAAACTCTTGAGTATAGTTCAAGTGTAACCATATTGTATTTTTATTTAGTAAATGTAACATTAATATCTCAACTTCTTTAGCTGGAATATGTGTTACATTTTTTAAATCTTTTGTATATTTTCTAACAGTATCTTTTATTGTCATTAATTTTTTAGTCCTTTAAAAAATGCATTATATTATTTATATGATTAACTTAATATATATAAAGCTAATTCATCTGAAAGTAAGAAGTTTTTATTATAAACCCTTTCGTTATTTAAATATAGTTTATCATGTTCTATTAAATCATTTACTTTTATCATTTCATCTTCAGTAAATATTGATTTTTCAACTCCATTTGAACACCTAAACCCAAGTAAGATTTTTTCTGTTTTAATATCATCATTACTTAACTCTTCATACTCATAATTTGTAGGGTTTGAAATATACTCTTCTATACTTTTATTGGGATAATATCTTCTACTATTCATACAACCAACAGCTCCTGCTCCAATTCCTAGATAATTCTTATATTCCCAATAGCCATAGTTATGTTTTGATTCATATTTTTTATCTCTTGCAAAATTTGAGATTTCATATTGTTTAAAACAATTTTTATCAATATAATCAAATATTTCATAAGATAAATCTTCATCATCAATTTTCACACTACTTCTATCAAAGAACTTAGTACCTTCTTCAATAGTAAGTGAATATGCACTTAAATGTGTAATAGGCAATGAAAAAGCCATATCTAAATCAGATTTTATAGATTGAATACTATCTCCTTGAACTCCATAAATTATATCACAATTAATACCATTAAAACCTATACTATTAGCTCTTTGTATAGCATTTATTGCACTATTTACATTATGTGCTCGTCCTAAAAATTTAAGTTTATCGTTATTAAAACTTTGAACTCCGAAGCTTACTCTATTTACTCCATATTTATTCATGTTTTCTAACCAGACTTGACTAGCAGAGTTTGGATTGGCTTCAGTTGTAATTTCAGCACCTTCAACTAAATAAGGTTTTATTATTTCAAAAACCTCTTCATACTCATAATGTTTTATTGTTGAAGGTGTTCCTCCACCAATAAAGACCGTTTCAATACTATTATGTTTTATGTCATATTTATTTAAATCAAATTTTAATTGCTTTTTTAAAGCTTTCATATACTCACTTTTTAAATGAAACCTATCAGTATATGAATTAAATGCGCAGTAAAAACATTTACTATCACAAAATGGAATATGTATATATAAAAGCAATTTTTAATCCTAGTTTTTGTATAATATTTGGCTAATTATAAGGGAAAATATATTTATGACTGATAAAAATGACACAACGACTGAAAATAAAACAAAAAAAAATTATAGACCTAATGTAGCAGCAATTGTACTATCAGCAAAATACCCTCATACTTGCGAAATATTTATAGCTTCAAGAACTGATGTTGAAAATGCTTGGCAATTTCCTCAAGGTGGAATTGATGAAGGGGAATCAGCAAAAGAGGCACTATTTAGAGAGCTTGAAGAGGAAATAGGAACAAGAGATGTAGAAATCATTGCAGAGTATCCAAAATGGGTTTCCTATGAATTCCCAGCAGCAATTGCTAAAAAAATGCATCCATACGATGGTCAAATACAAAAATACTATTTAGTAAAACTAAAAAAAGGTGCAAAAATAAATATTGAAACTGAAATTCCAGAATTCAGTGAATATAAGTTTGTACCAACAAAAAATATTTATGACTATATAACTTTCTTTAAAAGAACAGTTTATAAACAAGTTTTAAAATATTTTAAATCAGAAGGTTATATTTAAAAAGGATTAGAGTTTAAATGTTAAAAGTACTTAAATTTGGTGGAACAAGTGTAGGAACACTTGAAAGAATACAAAATGTTGCCAATATTATTAAAAATATAAAAGATGAAGGTCATGATGTAATTGCAGTAGTTTCAGCTATGAGTGGTGAAACTAATAAATTAATAGAGTATGCAGAAAACTTTTCAAAAAAGCCAAAAGCAGATGAAATAGATATGTTATTAAGTTCAGGAGAGAGAGTTACTTCTGCACTTTTATCAATTGCCTTAAATGAGCAAGGATACAAAGCAACTTCTATGAGTGGTAGACAAGCAGGTATTGTTACAGATAATGCACACACGAAAGCTAGAATTGAATCTATTGATACAACTGGTATGAAAGAAGCAATTGCACAAGGTAATATTATCATTGTTGCAGGTTTCCAAGGAGTTGCACAAAATACTAATAGAGTTTCAACGCTAGGTAGAGGCGGTAGTGATTTAACAGCTGTTGCAATTGCTGGGGCTATCCAAGCTGACGTTTGTGAAATCTACACTGATGTAGATGGTATATATACAACAGATCCTAGAATTGAACCAAAAGCTAAAAAGCTAGATAAAATTTCATATGACGAAATGTTAGAATTAGCAAGTTTAGGTGCAAAAGTACTACAAAATAGATCTGTAGAAATGGCGAAAAAATTAAATGTAAATTTAGTATCAAGAAGCAGCTTTACGCCAGAAGTTGAAGGTACATTAATAACAAAGGAAGAAAACATTATGGAACAACCAGTTGTAAGTGGTATTGCTTTAGATAGAAATCAAGTAAGAGTTGGAATGTATGGTGTAAATGATAGACCTGGCATTGCTTCAGCAATTTTTACTGCCCTTGCAGATGCAAATATAAATGTTGATATGATAGTACAAACTGTTGGTGTAGATGGAAAAACTGACTTAGACTTTACAATTCCTACAACTGATTGGGAAATCTGTAAAACAGTTATGGAAAAGTTTAAAGATGAGACTGAGAATATTGATTACAATGATAAAATTTGTAAGGTTTCAATTGTTGGTGTTGGTATGAAATCTCATACAGGTGTTGCTTCAAAAGCATTTACAGCACTTGCAAATGAAAATATCAATATAAGAATAATTTCAACAAGTGAAATTAAAATTTCAATGATTATAGAAGAGAAATATGCAGAATTAGCTGTTAGATCACTACATGATGCATACGAACTGGATAAGTAAAAGTGCAAGAGTTTTTAAACTGGACTGTTGATACAATCAGGGATGATAGACTTCTATCTCCTTGGCTGGAAGAAAAAAAATATGAATGGACTCCTTTAGTATCAAAAAACATATATAATCTTTTAGAAAAAGGTTGCTCTATAATTGTTATTACAGATAAAGATAGAGAATGGTTTTTAGAGTATATTTTAACAAATATTAACTCTACAAAATTAAATAGACCATTTTTACCATTTTATGATTTTAAATCATTTTCTAAAAATATAGATTTAATTAAATCTGATGAAGATATATCATGTATTAAAGATATGCTAAAGATTTCTTTCCCAAATGGATACTGTTTTTGGTACATTGGTAAAAGTCAAGATATTAGAGCAACAATTCCAAAAGTTTCTAAAAACTCTTTTTTATGGTTATTTGATGAAGATAAACAAGATGCTTTTAATCTAAAAAGCAGTGATGAAGCCTTAGATATGAAACTTCTTCAAATGTTTAGACTATATAATAAAACTATAAGTGCATCACTTTTTGCTGAAATTAATGTAGAAAATTAATATGTTAACTTTTATAGATGATTCTTGTATTTTAATTGTTAATGATATAACAGAGACTTTAAATAAGCTATCACCTTTATATCCAACTCATTATACAAGAGTAATTAAAAATGAAGAGAAAGATGAATTTCAAATTGCCCAAGCAAATTTAACTATAAAAGAGGCATATATAGCTTCAAATGAAAAAAAATATATCTTTTTATGTGGAACTACATTTAGAAGAGAAGCACAAAACTCTTTATTAAAAATATTAGAAGAACCACCTAAAAATGTTGTTTTTATAATAGTTACAAATTCAAAATCATCAATTTTACCTACAATTTATTCAAGAATCCCCTATAAATATTTAAAAACTTCTATTTCTAAAGAGCCTTGTAAATTAGATATTGCAAAACTTGATCTAAAAGATATGTACTCTTTTTTAAAAGATAATCAAAGAGTTTCTAAAAATGAAGCAAAAGAATTAGTTGAATCAATTTTATTGAAAGCAAAACTTCAAAACCTAGAATTATCACAAAACCAATTAGAAATATTCTCAAAATCTATAAAACTAATTGATTTAAACTCAAAACCAATTAATGTTTTAACTACCCTACTTTTAACTTTAGCAAATAAACAAAATTAATAAATAAGGTATTATATAATGAATACATACAATAATAAAATCATGGGTGTATTAAATGCCAATGAAGATTCATTTTTTTCACAAAGTAGATTTGATAATTCTCAAGCCTCTAAGAAAATAGAACAAATGATTGAAGATGGTGCTGATATTATTGATATTGGAGCTGTTTCAAGTAGACCTGGAAGTATTGCCATTAGTGAAGATGCTGAACTAGAAAGAATTAAAGATATTGTTAATACAATTTATACAAATAAGTATTATAAAAAAGTAGATTTTTCAATTGACTCTTATGCTCCAAAAGTTATTGATTATGTTTTAAATAAAGGCTTTAAAATTGTAAATGATATTACAGGTTTACAAAATGATGAAGTTTGTAAGATTGCAGCAAAATATAATGCTCAAGTTGTAATTATGCATATGCAAAATGACCCTACAAATATGCAAAATAATCCAAATTATGAAAATGTAGTTTTAGAAATAGATGAATACTTTAAAAATCAAATTTCAAAGGCAAAAAGTTTTGGAATAAATGATATTGTTTTAGATGTTGGTATTGGTTTTGGTAAAAATTTAGAACATAACTTAACACTATTAAATAAATTA
Source organism: Malaciobacter pacificus (assembly GCF_004214795.1). Taxonomy (NCBI): domain Bacteria; kingdom Pseudomonadati; phylum Campylobacterota; class Epsilonproteobacteria; order Campylobacterales; family Arcobacteraceae; genus Malaciobacter; species Malaciobacter pacificus. Next base: position 1,426,198 of record NZ_CP035928.1, on the reverse strand, counting down.
TCGCACTTCAAACACTTTGGATATGAACTTTTAATTGGGGCTAGTAGAAAATCAATGATAGATAAAATTGTTCCAAGTTCAATTGAGCAAAGACTTCCTGGAACATTAGCAATTCATTTAAAATCAATACAAAATGGTGCTAGTATAATTAGATGCCATGACGTAAAAGAACACTATCAAGCAATAAAAGTTTTTGAAGCAATTGAAAATATATAAAAAAAGATGAGATACTAATTAAAGTATCTCATGTAAACTTGTTGCTTTATGCATCCACTCTTTTAATTTTTCATAATCTTCGTCTTCAACCATTTTTTTAACATCACTCATTTGCTTATTAAAAAGCTCAATTGAATCTAAAAGATTATCTCTATTTTGTCTAAAAATATCAGTCCACATATCAGGACTAGATTTTGCAATTCTACTCATATCTCTAAATCCACCAGCAGCAAGTGCTATAATAGATTTTGGATCTTCATGTCCCATTACAGTATTTGCTAATGAGTATGAAATAGCATGAGGTAAATGAGACATATAACAAGCATGAACATCATGGTCATGGGCATTCATCATTACAAGTCTCATTCCAATTTCTTGGAAAAGAGTTATTACCCTATTTTTATGTAAATCATCATTTGCTTCTAAATCACATAAAACTATTGTTTTACCTTCATATAGATTATCCATTGCAGCTTTTGGACCAAACTTTTCATTTCCACACATTGGATGAGCTGCTACAAAATTTGTTCTAATAGTATGGGGAATATTTTTTATAATAAACTCTTTTGTTGAACCTAAATCCATTATTGTAGTATCATCTTTTATATCTAATAAATTTGGAAAAAAAGCAATAATATTATCAACTGGCATTGCTAATACAATTAAATCACATTTTTCTTTTATAGTATCAATAGTAGCAATCTCATCAACTAAATTTAATTCTAAAATCTCTTTTTTAGTCTTTTCACTTCTTGCATATCCATAAATTTTAGTTGCTAATGCATATTTTTTTAAGGCTTTAGCTAATGACCCACCCATTAAACCTAAACCTATAATTCCTACGTTCAAATCATAATCCTTTAATAAATTAAATATCTATTATATCTTAATTATCATATAAAGTTAATTTAGTTATATTATCAACCTATTAATATATATTAAGGATAGTTGTGAAAAATAAAGTAATACTATTTTCCCTTGCTTGTGCAACAGTATTAAGTGCTCAAACAATTAAATCGATTGATTTTGTTAATCTTAATAAAATCTCACCAAAAATCATTAATGAAACTTTAGATTTAAAAGTTGGTGATCAATTAGACTTTCAAAAACTAAATAATGCTATAAAGACCTTTTATAGCTATGGCTATTTTACTGATATTCTTGCAGAAGAAGAGAATGGAAATTTAAGAATTTTATTTGAAGAGAAACCTTCCATTGCAAAAGTTGATATCAAAGGATATAAAACAAGAGCTGAAGATATTGATGCTTTAAAAACAATGATAAACCTTAAAAAAGGTGCTATGTATACTAATAAAAGAGTTGAAGATGCTAAGAAAACTCTTTTAGATATGTTAGAAAATGAAGGATTTATCAATTCAGTTGTTGAAATAGAAGTTGAAGAGCTAAACAAACACTCAGTATCATTAACTTTTAATGTAAATAAAGGTGATGAGATAATAATTAAAAAAGCTAACTATTATGGCGCAGACAAACTAGACCAAGATGATTTTGATCACGTAACAGCAAACAAAGAAAAAGAGTTTGCCTCATGGTGGTTTGGGCAAAATGATGGAGAAGTAAAAGCTGATCAGTTAAAATATGATGCAAGAAGAATAAATGAACTTTATTTTGAAAAGGGATATTTAGATGCTAAAGTAAAAGAACCTTATTTAGATATTGACTTTGCATCAAATCAAGCAAAACTTGACTTTTTCATTGAAGAAGGGACTAAATACACAACTAATGACATAAAAATATATGTGGATGAATCAATTGTAAAAGCTGATGATTTATACCCTGAATTAAAACTTATCGTTGGTAATACTTTTAATATTAAAAAACTAAGACAAGACCAAGATTATATTAAAACACAAGTAGCTAATAAAGGTTACGCTTTTGCTGATGTAAGATTTGATATTAAAAAAGAAAAAGACGATTCTAAAGTTGATGTTATATTTAATGTAATTCCAGGAAAACAAGTTTATATAAATGATGTAAAAATTTCTGGCAATAGTAGAACTTTAGATAGAGTAATTAGAAGAAATGTATACTTAGCCCCAGGTGATTTATATAATTTAACAGATTTTAAAGATTCAAAAAACAAATTAAAAAGATCTGGTTTCTTTGAAGATGTAATTATTGAAGAAAAAAGAGTTAGTGAAGATAAAGTAGATATCTTAGTTAAAGTAACTGAGGCAGCTACTGGTTCACTTATGCTTGGTGGAGGATATGGATCTTATGATAAACTAATGGTTAATGCTGCAATTTCAGATAAGAATGTATTTGGTTCAGGAATAGGTGCATCATTAAGTACAGAACTATCAGCCCACCAAAGTGATTTTTCATTACAATTAACTAATCCAGCTATATTTGATAGTAAATATAATGCTACAATAGATATTCACAGTAATGAAAGTGAAATTGATAGAGACAACTATGAATCAACTAAAACTGTAAAAGGTTTTACAGTTGGAGTTGGAAGAGAAATAGTTAGAAACTTATATGCAGGAGCTAAGTATAGACTTGACTTTATAAAAGAGGATTATACTTGGGATAGTGATTTTGCTAAACCAGCAATTGATGGGGATGGAAATCCATTAACATATTTAGAAGATGCTGACTATACAACTAGCTCAATAACTCCTTATATTAACTTTGATAATACGGATGATTTTTATATTCCAAGAGAAGGTTTTAAAATTGGTACTTCTTTAGAGTATGCAGGAATTGGTGGTGATTCAAAATATGTAAAATCTAGTTCATACTTAAAATATTTCTACTCAATTGAAGATTTAACAGAATTAGATTGGATTTTTAGATTTAAAACACAAGTAAAAGTTTTAGTTGATAATGGACAAATTAATCAAGGGGATTCTTTATACTTAGGTGGTACTAGAAGTTTAAGAGGATTTAAATCTTATGCATTTGGACCAAATAATGAAGATGGTGAAGTTGAAGAGCCATACAAATATATGTTTGCAAACTCAGTTGAAATGAGTTTCCCACTTATTCCAACAGCTAACATGAGATGGGCAATATTTGCTGATTATGGTTCTATTGGAGTTGATGACTTTTCTAAAGACTCAAGAGTTAGTACAGGTGCATTACTAGAATGGATTTCACCATTTGGACCATTACAACTTATTTTTGCAAGACCTTTAAATGATAAACCAGGTGATGAAACTTCATCATTTGAATTCTCACTAGGAGCAGCATTCTAATGGTAAAAAAAATAGAAAATAAAATAGATAAAGATATTATAAATAGAAGAATTACAAATGAAGAAGCATTAGATTTAATAAAAAATGCTTCTTTATTAGAGTTAGGGGAATTAGCAAGTGCAAAAAAAGCACAACTACACCCTGAAAAAATTACATCATTTATCGTTGATAGAAATATCAACTACACAAATGTATGTTGGGTTGATTGTAAATTCTGTGCTTTTTATAGACACGGTAGAGATGAAGATTCATATGTTTTAAAATTTGAAGAGATTGATAAAAAGATTGATGAATTACTTGAAATTGGTGGAACACAAATCCTATTCCAAGGTGGAGTTCATCCAAAATTAAAAATTGATTACTATGAAGAGTTAGTAGATCATATTCATACAAAATATCCACAAATTACAATTCATGGTTTTTCAGCTATTGAAATAGAGTTTATTGCAAGAGTTTCAAAAATCTCTAAACTTGAAGTTTTAAAAAGACTACAAGCTAAAGGATTAAGTTCTATTCCAGGAGCAGGAGCTGAAATTTTATCTGATAGAGTAAGAGATATTATTGCTCCAAAGAAAATGGATACAAGTGAATGGCTAGAAGTTCACAGACTTGCACACTCAATTGGTATGAAAACAACTGCAACTATGATGTTTGGTACAGTTGAAACTGATGAAGAGATAATTGAGCATTGGGAACACTTAAGAAAACTACAAGATGAAACAGGCGGTTTTAGAGCATTTATTATGTGGTCTTTCCAAGGTCAAAATACAAAACTTATGGAAGAACATCCCCAAATAAAACCACAATCTTCAAATAGATACTTAAGACTACTTGCCGTTTCAAGACTATATTTAGATAACTTTAAAAATATGCAAAGTTCGTGGGTAACTCAAGGCTCATATGTAGGTCAATTAGCACTTAAATTTGGTGCAAATGATTTAGGAAGTACTATGATGGAAGAAAATGTAGTAAAAGCAGCAGGTGCTGCTAATAGAATGAATCAAGATGAGATGATTAGACTTATCAAAGATGTTGGAGAGAACCCAGCAAAAAGAAATACAGCTTACGAGATTTTAGAAAAATTCTAAGAGGAGTTAAAGCTATCATGAAAATAAAATTACAAATTTTATTAATATTAGCAATTATACAAGGAAGTTTAATGGGTGCACAAATCAAGTACATAAAAATAGATAATATTGAAGTTCCAGTTATTTTTGAGGAACAAAAAAGTTTACCAATATTAAATTTACAAATGGTTTTTCAAAACTCTGGCTATATCCAAGATGGCAAAAAAAGTGGTTTAGCAAATATATCTTCAAAAGTTTTAAACGAAGGAACAAAAGAGTTAGGTTCAGTTAAGTTTGCACAAAAACTTGAAGAAAATGCTATATCTTTAAGCGCGTCAAATGGTTTTGAAACATTTGTAATAGAGTTATCAAATTTAAAAGATGTATCTAATAAAGCTATAAAACTTTTAAATGACTTATTAAAATCACCAAATTATTCTAAAGATACATTAGAGAAAATTAAAACAATCCAAACAGGTGCATTAAAAAGAAAAGAGAATGATTACGACTATGTTTCAAAAAACCTTCTAAAATCAATGTTATTTAAAGACACTCCTTTAGAAAACTCTAGTTCTGGAACTATTGAATCAATTTCAAAAATAAAAATAGATGATGTTAAAAAGTTTCTTGATAAAACTTTAGTTTTAAACAATCTAATTTTAGTTGCAGGTGGAGATTATACATTTGAAGAGTTTGAAGAATTAGTAACACCTATATTAAAAACTTTAAAAACTGGTGAAAAAGCAAAATTAAAACTAATAGATATCAACTCTAAGAAAGAAGAAAAAACATTAATTAAAGATACTCAACAAGCATACATATACTTTGGTAGTTCTTTTAATGTAGATCCTAAAGATGAAAACAATTATAAAGCAAAGGTAGCCTCATTTATTTTAGGTGGTTCTGGTTTTGGTTCAAGACTAATGGAAGAAATTAGAGTAAAAAGAGGTTTAGCTTATAGTGCATATGGTTATATAACTATAAATAAATCTCACTCTTATTTCAATGGATACTTACAAACAAAAAATGAAAATGCACAAGAAGCTCAAAAAATAGTAAATGATTTAGTAAATGATTTTGTAGAAAATGGTGTTACACAAGAAGAATTAATAGCAGCTAAAAACTTTTTAAGTGGAAGTGAACCATTAAGAAATGAAACTCTTTCTCAAAGACTGCATAGAGCATATATGCTTTATTATAAAGGTTTAGGTTTAGATTATTCAGCAAAAGAATTAGAAAAAATCCAAAATTTATCATTAGAAGATTTAAACTCTTATATTAAATCACATAATGAAATAAAAAATTTAACATTTGCAATAGTAAGGAAATAGATTTGTTAAGATTTGCACCAAGTCAAACAGAAGATTTAAGTATAAATAAACTAAGAGTTGCTATTTATAACTACATATTATCAAAACAATTAAATGAAGATTTAGTAATTAGAATAGATGATTATAAAAAAGAAAAAGTTATTGAAGGTATGGATAAAAAGATTTTAGAACTAATAAATCTTTTTTCAATTGAGTATAAAGGTGTAGTTTATCAAAGTGAATCACTAAAATATCATCAAAAACTTGCCATGCAACTTATGGGACAGAAAAAGGCTTTCTCATGTTTTTGTAGTGATGAAAAACTTCAAGAATTAAAAGAAAAAGCTGAAAATAAAGGTAAAGTATTTAGTTATGATGATTTTTGTGAAAAATTATCTGATGAAACAGTATTAAATACAAATGCTCCATTTACTGTAAGAATGTCTAAACCAAAAGAAGATATAAAGTTTACGGACGCATTAAATGGTGAAATTTCTTATAAACCTTATGAAGTAGATGCTTTTCATATATTAACTCATGATAAAACACCAACTTATAACTATTCATGTGCTGCTGATGATATGATAATGAATATCTCTACTATTTTAAGAGATGAAGAGCATCTATTAAATACTGCTAGACAGATTCATATTAGAAACTCACTAGGATATGACAAAGAGATAAACTATATACATTTACCATCATTAAATACTAATCTTACAGTTCAAGAGTTAATTGATGATGGATTTTTACCAAGTGCTATTGCAAACTATTTAGTATTACTTGCAAATAATACACCAAAAGAAATTTTTACACTAGAAGAAGCTATTGAATGGTTTAAAATAGAAAACCTTTCAAAAGAGTCAGTAGATTTTGATATTGAGAAGCTAAAAGAGATAAATAGAAAACATTTAGAAACAATTGAAGATATGAGATTATCTAAAATTTTAGGTTTTGCTGATAGTGATATTGGGAAACTTGCAAAATTGTATTTAAATGAGTGTTCTACTATTAAAGAGATCAAAAATAAGATAGATACAATTTTTAGTGAGAAAACTCCTTTAAATGGTTTTGAAGATGAATATAATAAAATAAAAGAGGCATTTAAAGATGCTCCTTTTTTTAATGATTACAATGATTTAGAAAAATATTTAAGTGAAAAAACAAAGCTACAAGAAGATAAACTTTTAAAACCTTTAGCTTATATTTTAACAGGAAATGAAGATACTTTAAGACTTAATGAAGTTTATTCTTTAATTAAAAATTATATAGGAGAAATTGTAAAATGATAGATGCACTACTCTCTTCAATTTTAACAGTTGTATTGGGAATTATATTTTTATATAAATGGGTGATTATAATATCAGCTATTTTAACTTGGGTTAGACCTGATCCTTATAATCCAATAGTGCAAATGCTTTATAGATTAACAGAGCCTGCTTATGCTTTTGTTAGAAGATATATCCCAACAACATTTGGTGGTATGGATTTAGCACCAATTATTTTAATTTTTGCATTAATATTTTTAGAAACATTCTTAAAAAACTTATTTTACTAGCAATTAATTATGAAAAAAACACTTATTGCACTTTCTAGTGCAGTTATATTTACTTTATCTTCAGCAAATACTGAAATAAAAAGTGAAATTTTACAAGATAATTTTCAAGTCACTTTAGAGTGGCTTGAACAAAAACCCAAAAGCTACTCAAGAGACTTCTTTATTATTCAATATTTAAATCAAAATGATATTTCATTAGAAGAAGCGAAAAAAGCTTATGACTTGGCTCATAAGAAAACTCGATATATAAAGGATGCCTATAAAAAGTATAATAAAATCAAAGCTTCAAATTTAGAGTGTTATCAAGCAAGTATAAATGAATTATTAAAAATGAATAATGAAAAATGTATTGCTTTAGGTCTAAGTTTAAAAGAAGCAACTCAAATTCCAAAAGCTAAACTTGCAAAATTTATAGAAAAGATAGAAAACTACCCTACTTTAAAAAAAGATTTAAATATCATATATAATAAAGATATTGGAAGTGAATCTTTAAATTATGGATATGACAATTTTTTCAAGTTTTTCTTTAAACTTGGGACTTCTTATCGATATAAAAATTTTGATAATAATTATTCTGAAGAGTTTATAAATAAACTAGCAACTCAAAAACAGTTTGAGATGCTAGTAAGATATACAATATACAAAAAAAATAGATTACAAAATCTACAGAAATCTTTACTAAATACAAAAAATAATAAAGATTTAACGCCAAATGTATTGTTTTTACTTGGAATTAATGCTGTAAATCATAATAATGATGAAAAAGCTTATTACTTTTTTGAGAATGCATTTAAAAAGTCTTATTTACGAAGTGACAAAGACAAAGCTCTTTTTTGGCTATATCTAGTAACTGATAATAAAACTTTTTTACATGAGCTATCAAAAAGCTTCCATATTAATTTATATTCTGCTTACGCAAAAGAACTACTTGAAGTACCTTTAGAGAATATTTATTATGATATTGAAATTCCAAATACTCCTACAAAATATGACATTTATGATCAATTTTTATGGATGAAAGTTTTAGATGATACAAAAAAGAATTTAGATGAAAATAAATTAAAAAAATATGAAACTATTTTTACAAATGAAAACACTAAACCTCACTTAGCCTTTGTATTAACAAGATTTCATAAATATAGAAATCATTATTTTATAACTCCATTTAAAGATATTGTAAAAGATTATTCTACATATAAGAAAGTATTGTTATATTCAATTGCCAAGCAAGAGAGTTTATTTATTCCTTCATCAATCTCATTTTCAACAGCACAAGGTGTTATGCAAATAATGCCATTTTTATCAGAAACTATTGCAAATAAATTAAATGAAAATTATAATATTTATGATCAATTTAATCCAGAAGTTAATATCAAATATGGGAGTTATCATTTAGAAACATTAATGAAACAATTCAACAACAACCCTTTATTTATAGCATATGCTTATAATGGGGGAGCTGGATATACTAAAAGTCAATTTAAACAAGGTTTATTCAAAAGAATTGATAAAAAATATGAACCTTTTTTAAGTATGGAAATGATTTCATATCCAGAGACTAAAGAGTATGGGAAAAAAGTATTAACTAATTATTATGTTTATAATAACTATTTAAACCCTAAAAATAAAGTAAGGCTATCAACTATTTTTCAAACTTTAGTTGCGCCTTAGAAGTGTTATTTTTAATTATAAGATTTAACTCATACTGTTCTTTAATAATTTCATCAAATGTAACTAAATACTTGCTAGCCCATTTATTTTTAATAAACAACTCTTTATAAATACTATCTTCTGATAGTTTTTGTAAAGCTTGGCTTTTCTTATCATTTAAAAATAATTCATATCCATTTGTTTCAATACCATTGCTTTCTTGATTTGTAAAATAAGTAGTAACTAAAAATGTCTCATTTTTTAAATCTTTATATTTTTCTAAACCGTTTAAATAAGTTGCCCAAATTAAAACTTTTGGTTGATTATCTATCTTTATATCAGTTTTTTTTGTAAATTGAATTATTTGGGTATTTATAGTAGAGTTCTTAAAATATTCTGATGCACTATTTTTACTACTACAAGAAGTAAAAAAAATTGTTAAAAATATTGGTACTAAAATTTTATACATATCTTCTCCAAGCTTTGATTAGATGGCATTTTACATTAAATTTACTTTAACAATCATTTAGATAAAATCCCCTTTATGAAATCAAAAAGATTAGTAGTAGCTTTCTCAGGACCTTCAAATAGTGGAAAAACTTCTACTATTGTTAATGTCTCAAACATCTTAAAAGATAGAGGTTTTAATGTTTGTATCATAAAACATGACCCTAGAGATAAAGCAGTATTTGATACAGTAGGTAAAGACTCACATAAGTTTTCACAAACTGGAGCAAATGTGGCAATAGTAAGTCCTACAAGGACTACACTATTTAAAAGACAAAGCTCTACTATAGATGAAATAATTGATTTATTTAAAGATTTTGACTATTTATTAGTTGAAGGATTAAAAACTTTAGATTTACCAAGAATTTCTATATTTAGGAATCAACTTGATCAAAGCTATTTTGATGTTACAGATGCTATTGCAACTGATAAAACAATAGATAGTAATTTAATTCCTAACTCTATTGAGAAACTTGATTTAAATAACCCAGAAGAGATAATCAACTGGATAGATAAAAATGGGAAAAGAGTATAACATGCAAGAAATTATAAAAGCTATCGAAGAAGCATCAATAAAAATCAAACACCTAATTGAAACTGGTGATACAGGCAAAAGTGAACAAGAAAACTCAACTGGTGACACACAACTCAAACTTGATATTGCAAGTGATGAAATTATCGAAGATATTTTCAAAACTATACCAAGTATTAAAGCAATTGTTAGTGAAGAACAAGAGTCAATTGTACCTTTAAATGAAGATGGAGAGTACTTAATCGCTTATGATCCATTAGATGGTTCTTCTCTAGTTGATGTAAACTTATCTGTTGGTTCTATTTATGGAATTTATAAAAATGAGTTTAATGCTCAAAATATTATAGCTTCTGTTTATGTTGTATTTGGTCCAAGAGTTGAAATGGTTGTAACAACAGATGATGTTAAAATGTATAGACTTTTAAATGGTAAATTTGAGTTTATACAAAACTTAGAGCTTCAAGAAAAAGGTAAATTAAATGCACCTGGTTCAACACAAAACTGTTGGGCACCTTTCCATAAACAACTAATTGATGATATTTTCAATGATGGTTATAGATTAAGATACTCAGGTGGTATGGTTCCAGATTTACACCAAATTTTATTAAAAGGTGGAGGATTATTTTCTTATCCAGGAACTACTGATAGACCAAAAGGAAAATTAAGACAGTTATTTGAAGTATTCCCTTTTGCACTTACTTATGAAAAAGCAAATGGTGGCGCAGTTGATGGATTTAAAAGAGCACTAGAAGTTGAAACTACTCATATACATGATACAACACCTTGTTTCTTTGGTTCAAAAACAGAAATTAATAGAGTATTAGAAGTTTACGCTAAAAATGTCTAACGAAATTGTTATTGATGAATGGCAAATAAAACTTGATAAAGTTTTAGATGAATTAAAAAAATGTCAAGAATCAAATAATCTAAATTCATGCACACCTTGTGATAAGTTTTTTGAGTGTGAATTAAGAAAAAAATATGTATTAGCTGCTTATGAATCTATGAACAAAGGTTCTGGCGGTGGATTTGAATTTTAATTAAATAAAAGAGGTAAAGAATGCAAGAATCTTGTAAAAATGTTTATATTACTACTCCAATTTACTATGTAAATGATGTGGCTCATATTGGTCATGCATATACTACAATTATTGCAGATATGCTAGCTAGATACTCTAGACTAACTGGTCAAAATACTTATTTCCTTACAGGAACTGATGAGCATGGACAAAAAATCGCTCAAAGTGCAGAACAAAGAGGAAAAACTGCAAAAGAGTATGCAGATGAAGTATCTGGAAAATTTAGAGCCTTATGGGATGATTTTAATATAACTTATGACAAGTTTATTAGAACAACTGATGAAGAACACAAAATTGGTGTTCAACAAGCTTTTGAAAGGATGCATGCAAAGGGTGATATTTATAAGGGTGAATATGAAGGTTATTACTGTGTACCTTGTGAGACATTCTTTACTGAAAAACAACTTGTAGATGAACAATTTTGTCCAGAGTGTGGAAGACCAACTCAAATTGTAAAAGAAGAGAGCTATTTCTTTAAATTATCAGCTTATGAAGATAAGCTAATTAAATGGTATGAAGAGAATCCAGACTGTATTTTACCAAGAAGTAAGAAAAATGAAATTGTTAACTTTGTAAAAGGTGGATTGAAAGATTTATCAATTTCAAGAACTTCATTTGATTGGGGTGTAAAATTACCAGAATCAATGAATGAACCAAAACATGTTATGTATGTATGGTTAGATGCACTAATGAACTATATCACTGCACTTGGATATGGTGGTAAAGAAGAGAATATGGATTTCTGGCCAGCAAATGTTCAATTAGTAGGAAAAGACATCTTAAGATTCCATGCTATTTATTGGCCAGCATTCTTAATGTCTTTAGATTTACCATTGCCAAAACATATTGCAGCACATGGTTGGTGGACAAGAGATGGTGAAAAAATGTCTAAATCAAAAGGAAATGTTGTAAATCCTAAAGAAGTAGCTGATGCTTACGGATTAGATGCATTTAGATACTTTATGTTAAGAGAAGTACCTTTTGGTCAAGATGGTGATTTTTCACAAAAAGCATTAATGGATAGAATTAACTCTGATTTAGGAAATGATTTAGGAAATTTATTGAATAGAATTTCTGGTATGAGTGGAAAATATTTTGACTTTAAAATTGATTCTAAAGATGTTATTAAATTCCATCAAAAAGAGTTAGATGAAGTTAATACAATTTTAGATGGATTAGAGCCATTACTTTATAATATGCAAATTAATAGATATCTAGAAGAGATTTGGAAGATATTAACTATTGCAAATAAAGCAATTGGTGATTATGAACCATGGGCTAAAATGAAAGACGGGAAAGTTGATGAAGCTATGGCTTTAGTTGCACTTATTACGAATATTATGGCTAAAGTTGCCTTACTTTTAGATTCAGTTATGCCAGAAAAGATTGCTAAAATTTCTCAATCTTTAGGAATAAAAATTGATACAGATACTTACAACTCATTAATCAATAATAAAGAACTATTAACTACAACTACTATTACAAAAGTAGACCAACTATTTCCTAGAATTGAAGAACTACTTTTAGCTCAACCTGATGTTGCAGATGAAACAAAAGCAGAATGTGAGAAAAAAGTAGAAACAAAAGAAGAAGTAGTTGAAGAAGATAACTTAATCACTATTGATAAATTCTTTGAAACAACTTTAAAAATTGGAACAATAGTTGAGGCCGAAGAAGTACCTAAATCTAAAAAACTTTTAAAGCTACAAGTTGATTTAGGAGAAGGAAGAAATAGACAAATTTTAGCAGGAATCAAAGAGTTCTATAGTGCTGAAGAATTAGTTGGAACTCAAGCTTGTGTTGTTGCAAACCTTAAGCCTGCAAAACTAATGGGAATGCTTAGTGAAGGCATGTTAATGGCTGCTAAAGATGAAAATGGTTTATCTTTGATTAGACCAGAAACTCCTAAAAAATCTGGAACTAAAATAAGCTAGTGCAAATCTCATCTATTGTTGATATTATAAATGGAGAGCTTTTAAACTCTCCATTTATCTCATTTATTTATGCTTTTAAAACTAATGTAAAAAAAGTCAAAGAAGGTGACTTATTTATTGCTAAAAATCATGAAGATATAAAAACTGCTGTTAAAAATGGTGCATTTGCAATATTAATAGATAAAGATTATCCTGTAATAGATGAAGAAATAGCTTGGATAAAAGTTGAAAATATAGAAACTGCTATTATAAAACTAATTAGATATAAACTAGCAATATCTAATCTTGAAGCATATCATTGTGATAAAGCAACATATGATTTACTAAAAATCTATGCTCCAAATTCAAAAAAAAATATAGTTTTAATACCTAATGACTTAAATAAATTTTTTAAAATATTAAATGACATTACCCATGATGATATACTAATCTATCATCATAAAGAGGTTTTAGATAAAATTTATCCCAATAATAAGAACTTAAATGGATTAGAAGAGTATAAAGTTGAAAACCTTATAGAACATTCATTATTTGAAACATCATTTTCATATAATGAACAATTTTATTCTAAATTGAAAATACCAAGTATTTATATAAAACAACTAATTACTGTATTGAATTATTTAAACTACGAATTAGATATGAGTAAATTAAAACAATTCTATAACTTCAAACCTCTTTTTCTGGATAAAAATTTAAATTTAGTTGACTTTGGAAAGAGTGATAAATTTGTATTATGTCAAAATAGTGATTCTTTAGTAAAAAAAGAGTTTCAATTTTTAGAAAAAAAATATAAATATGCAAAAATACTTTTTATAACATCTCATAAGTTAGACTTTATAAAAAAGAACCAGTTAGTACTTAAAAATATAGAAGATTTAAAATCAACTTTAAAAAAAGTTGACTTTAATGCTGTTTATTTAATAGGTTTTGAATATAAAGATATACATGATAGTCTTACAAAACAGGAAAAAGAGTTAACTCTTTTTTAATTTAATAAACCATTCCAAATGAACTTACAACTTTCCCTAAAATAGATAAATCATTTTTACTTAAAATTTGAGATGGATAATCCTTATTATCAGATATGATATCAAGATTTCCATCAACTCTCCTTTGAATTCTTTTTACAAAAAGACCATGAGTAGTTGTAAAAGCATATATACCATCTCTAGCAACATCACTTTTTGTTTTATCAATAAAAATTATATTATCACTATTTAATGTTGGTTCCATTGAATCACCTACTACATTGATTGCATCAATATTTTTTAGATTCTCTTTTCCTCCAAGTGCTTTTATAAAATATGGAGGAACTTCTAAAGATTCATAAGCATCTTCATTTTCATAAGCACCACCACCAGCACTTACATTTACTTCAGGATAGTATTTAATCCAATATTTATCTGTAGTATCTACGAGTGATCCTGGATTTTGATTATATAGTAACCAATTAATAGAAATCTTCTTTTTTGCACAAAAATCTAAAATATTTGAATATGGAATCTTACCTCTATTTTTCATAGTTGCAAAATTTGCTTGTGATAAGTCTAAAGAACTTGCAACATCTTTATCAAAAACCTTACCATTTTTTCCATCTGCACTTAATATATCTTTTAACTTTTCAATAATTTCATCAACAATTAACATAAAAGTCCTTTTACATATGATTTACATAATTATATTACAAAATGACATATTTTTCAAGAGTAAGTTAAAAAAAGTATAAAATTTGATATATTTTTAACATAAGGATTCAAAATGGCAAAAAAAATTATTAAAACTAAAAACAATGTAATGATTTTTTTTCAGAAGATTGATTCATTAATATATGAATTTGGTAATAAAGTTTTATAAAATAAAAATATTAATTTTAAATTTTAAAATTTAATAAAAAATAGCATTAGTATAACAATTAATAAAGCAAGTTTAATATATCATAGCACTAATATTTTAGGTGGTAACCACGGAGAGTATTATGGAAATAAACTTAATTACAGAAGCACTAAAGTTTATGATGCTAGGAATGGGAGTTGTATTCTCTTTTTTAGTAATATTAATTTTTGTGTTAAAAGCGCAAGGCGCATTATTAACGAAGTATTTTCCTGAAAAGGAAAAAGAAACTACTAGGAAGCCGCAGAATTCTTCTGCATCTAATCAAACTGCTAAAGTAGCTGCAATTGTAGCTGCTGTACAACATCATAAAAATCTTAAAGGTTAATTGTTATGGCTAAAAAGTATATCGATGTCATGGATACTACTTTTAGGGATGGATTTCAATCTGTCTTTGGAGGTAGAGTTTTAATGGACGACTTCTTTCCAGCTGTTGAAGCTGCGAAAGATGCTGGGATAACACACTTTGAATTTGGTGGAGGAGCAAGATTCCAATCTTTATTCTTCTACTTACAAGAAAACGCATTTGAAATGATGGACAAATTCAGAGAAATTGTTGGTCCAGATGCAAACTTACAAACACTAGCAAGAGGTATCAACACAGTTATGCTTGATACTGGTTCTAGAGAATTAATTGACTTACATGCTAAAATGTTCGCAAAACATGGAACAACTACAATTAGAAACTTTGATGCTTTAAATGATGTTCAAAATCTTGAATATTCTGCTGAATGTATCAAAAAGTATGGTTTAAATCATGAAGTTGTTGTAACACTTATGGATTTACCTCCTGGATGTGTTGGAGCTCATGATGTAGCATTTTATGAAAAAACATTAAGACAAATTCTAGATAGTGGTATTCCACATGATTCAATTTGTTTCAAAGATGCATCAGGAACATCTTCACCTCAAAAAGTATATGAAACTATCCAAATGGCTAGAAAACTAGTTGGAGAAGATACTCATATTAGATTACATACACATGAAACTGCGGGAGTTTCTGTTGCTTGTTATCTAGCTGCTTTAGAAGCAGGTGCTGATGGTATTGACTTAGCTGCAAGTCCAGTTTCTGGAGGAACTAGCCAACCTGATATTTTAACTATGATGCATGCTGTTAAAGGTAAAAACTATGATTTAGGTGGTTTAGATATTGAGAAAATCTTAAAATATCAAGAAGTATTAAATGATTGTTTAAAAGACTACTTTATGCCACCTGAAGCTACACAAGTTTCACCATTAATTCCTTTCTCACCAATGCCAGGTGGAGCATTAACTGCTAATACTCAAATGATGAGAGACAATGGTACACTAGACAAATTTCCAGAAGTTATTAAAGCTATGAGAGAAGTTGTTGAAAAAGGTGGTTATGGTACATCAGTTACTCCTGTTTCACAATTCTACTGGCAACAAGCATACGCAAATGTAATGTTTGGACCATGGAAACAAATTGCTCCAGGTTATGGAAAAATGGTTCTAGGATACTTTGGTAAAACTCCAGTTGAGCCAGATCCTGAAGTTGTAGCATTAGCAGCTGAGAAATTAAAATTAGAACCAACAAAAGAGAATCCTTTAGATATTGCAGATAGAGATGATAAGAAAAAAATCTCTGTATGGAAAGAGAGATTAGAGCACGAAGGTATTGAAACAACTGAAGAGAATATCTTTATTGCTGCAGCTTGTGATGAAAAAGGAATTGCATTCTTAAAAGGTGAATCACCATTAAATGTAAGAAAAGGTAATAACAATAATACTCAAGGAGAAAATACTAATATGGCAAATGCAAATGGAAACTACACAGTTGTAGTAGATGGACAAAAATTCAATGTAACAGTAGCTGAAGGAAATGCAGATATTCAAGTAACTCCAGTGGCTTCAAATGATTCAACTCCTACACCAGCAGCTCCAAGTGGAGATGCTTCTGAAATTCCTGCAGCTGTAAATGGTAATGTATGGAAAATTTTAGTAAAAGAAGGTGATAAAGTTGAAGAAGGTCAACAAATTATGATCTTAGAAGCTATGAAAATGGAAATTGATATAACATCTCCAAGTGCTGGTACGATAACAAAAATATTAGTGGAACAAAACCAAGCAGTTGATGAAGGTCAACCTTTAGCAGTAATTGCTTAATTTATGGATTTAAAAATGAAGAAAAGTTTATTTTTAGTTTTATTTACTCTTTTTACAGTCTTTTCTGTGAATTCTTTTGCAGCATCAACACCAGTTGAAGTTACAGAAGAAAAAAAAGAGTATGAATCAAAATCATTAGGACAACTATTTGATTCTTTTTATAGTACTACTGGTTTAAAAGCAATTTTAGAACCACATGAGGGCTTAAAGGGTCCTCACGGTGAAGAATTAACGCCTTTTGCTCAAAGCTTCGGTAGAATTATTATGTTTGGAATTTGTTTTATGCTATTTTATTTAGCTATTGCTAAAGGTTTTGAACCATTACTACTTATTCCTATAGGGTTTGGTGGTATTTTAGCAAATATTCCAGTTGCAGAGATTGCTGGTGAAAATGGAATGTTAGGTATTATTTATAATATGGGTATTTCTAATGGTTTCTTCCCTTTAATGATCTTTATGGGTGTTGGAGCTATGACGGACTTTGGTCCATTATTATCTAATCCTAAAACTGCATTACTTGGTGGAGCAGCTCAATTTGGTATTTTTGGATCATTAGTAGGTGCAATAGTATTATCTCAATACGTTCCAGGAATTGAGTTCTCATTAGAACAAGCTGCTGCAATTTCTATTATTGGTGGAGCTGATGGACCAACTTCAATATTTATTGCCACTGCACTTGCACCTGAATTACTTGGAGCTATTGCTGTTGCTGCTTATTCATATATGGCACTAGTACCAGTTATTCAACCTCCAATTATGAGAGCTTTAACAACTATGGAAGAAAGAAAAATTAAAATGAAAGTTGCTAGAAAAGTAACTAAATTAGAAAAAATTACTTTCCCTATACTTGTTGTTGTTTTAGCAATGTTAATTTTACCTGATGCTGCCCCACTAATTGGTGCTTTCTGTTTTGGTAACTTTGCAAAAGAGTCAGGAGTTGTAGATAGACTTTCTGATACAATGCAAAATGCTTTAATTAATATTGTAACTATTTTCTTAGGATTAGGTGTTGGTTCAAAACTAGCAGCAGAACAGTTCTTAGTTGGTGAAACATTAGGTATTATGGCAATTGGTCTATTAGCATTTGCAGCAGGTACTGCGACAGGTGTATTAATGGCAAAACTTATGAATTTATTTATGTCGAAAGAAAACAAAATCAATCCTTTAATTGGAGCAGCAGGAGTATCAGCTGTACCAATGGCAGCGAGAGTTGTAAGTAAAGAAGGACAAAGATATGACTCATCAAATATTTTATTAATGCATGCTATGGGTCCAAATGTTGCGGGAGTTATTGGATCTGCAGTTGCTGCTGGAGTTCTTATATCTATTTTTAAGTAGATTTGTATATAATTACAAAAAAATTTAAGTAGGAAAGTTAAATTATGTCTGAAATCAAAGACACGTTAGGTTTAGAAAACGTAGGTGAAATTAGGAGAAATGCAGATGTTGACATATTAATTCAACATGCTGTTGAAAATGAAGGGGCGAAAGTCTCTTCAACTGGTGCTTTAATGATTGATACGGGAATTTTTACAGGAAGAAGTCCTAAGGATAAATTTTTTGTAAACCAAGATCCTTCAAATAAATATATTGCATGGGGTGATATAAATCAAAAAGTATCAAAAAATGTTTATGAAGATTTATTAAAAAACTCTAAAAAACAATTAAGCAACAAAGATATATATGTTACTGATGTTTACTGTGGAGCTTCATTAGATTCTAGAAAATCAGTTAGATTTATCACTGAAGTTGCTTGGCAAGCACACTTTATTCAAAATATGTTTATTGTTCCTCAAACTCAAGAGGAATTAGACAATTTTGAACCAGAATTTACAATTTATAACTCTTGTAAAACAGTAGATATGGCTTATGCAAGTCATGGTTTACATTCTGAAGTTTATGTAATTTTTAATGTTGAAGAAAACACAGCAATCATTGGTGGTACTTGGTATGCTGGTGAAATGAAAAAAGGTGTATTCTCAATGATGAATTACTGGTTACCATTAGAAGGTAAACTTCCTATGCACTGTTCAGCTAATATCGGTAAAGATGGGGATACTGCACTATTCTTCGGACTTTCTGGAACTGGTAAAACGACATTATCAACTGATCCAAATAGAGCATTAATTGGTGATGATGAGCATGGATGGGATGATGAAGGTATTTTCAACTTTGAAGGTGGATGTTACGCAAAAGTAATTAACCTTGATGGAGAAAGTGAACCAGAAATTTTCAATGCTATTAAAAAAGGTGCAATTTTAGAAAATGTTGTTTATGATGAAAATGGTGTTGTTGATTATACTGATGGTTCTAAAACAGAAAATACAAGAGTTTCATATCCATTAGATCATATTCCAAATCATACTCCTGATATGAAAGGTGGTCACCCTAACAATATTATCTTCTTATGTGCAGATGCATTTGGTGTATTACCTCCTGTTGCAAAATTAGATAAACAACAAGCTATGTACTACTTCCTAAGTGGATATACAGCAAAAGTAGCTGGAACTGAAAGAGGTATTACTGAACCAGTTGCTACATTCTCATCTTGTTTTGGTGAAGCATTTCTACCTCTTAACCCAACGGTATATGCTGAGTTATTAGGTCAAAAAATTGACAAACACAACGTAAATGTTTATTTAGTAAATACAGGATGGACAGGAGGTCCATATGGTATTGGTTCAAGAATGAGTATTAAAAATACAAGAGCTTGTATCAATGGAATTTTAGATGGTTCAATTGAATCTTCAGAATTTGAAACATTGCCAATATTTAATTTACAAATACCAAAAACATTAAATGGTGTTGATACTAATGTTCTAAACCCTAGAAATACATGGGCAGATAAAGCTGCATATGATGAAACTAGAGAAAAACTTGCAGCAATGTATATTGATAACTTTAAAAAATACTTAACTTTAGAAAGTGAGTATGATTTTACAGCTGCAGGGCCACAAATTTAAGATATAATATTCCTATAAAAATTTAACATAAAGGGAGTGATTTAATCGCTCCCTTTTTTTTGAATATATAAATAGGAGAACTACATGAAAATCTCTAACTTTTTAGAAGATATTAAAAATAATCAAGAAGAAGTTGTTTATTATTGTTGTAAACATTTATTATCAAAAAAATTTGATGTAGAAAATGATTCTATTGAAGACTCAGAATTAAAAGAACTTTTTATTAATTATGATAATTTTACAAAATCATTAAATGATAGTACAGGAATTATTTATAGAAAATATAAATCAGAGCTAAATGATATATATAAAATTATTTGTGAGATTTTAAATGAAGACCCTGATAATGAATATTTATTTAACTATAGGTTAGCTAGAGTTAAAAATCAAGAACCAAAACAATTTTTAGATATTGAAGATAAAGATACTCAAGAAACTGTAGTTCAGAAATTTGAAGATAAAATTAATACTATATTAGAATCTAAATATTATAAAAAAAATGAGGATAAATTATTTAATGAAATGATTATTCCTCAAAAAACACTAGATCTAATTAAATCAGCTATTGGTTTATCATAATTCTAAATAAATAGAGCGTTAATATTTTAACACTCTATTTGTATTTCCTCAACAATCTCTAATCCGAAGCCATTTAAACCAACAAAAGAGTGCTTCCCTCCACTTGTCATAAGTTTTATTTTCTTTATATCAAGTGAGTTTAGTATTTGAGCCCCTACTCCATAATCTTTTTGACTATCTTTCATTTTTTCATCGCCACTTAAAAATATTAAAATCCCACCTTTTGATTGTAAGAAATTAATAGTTTTTAACATTGAATGTAATTTATTATCATTTAAAAATAGGTCAATATCTGGAATAACTGAATGAAATTTAACATGAGTAATTTCTTCAAATTCTTTAAAAACAATTGCAGTGTGAATATTTCCCAAATGGTCTTTAAACTCTTTCTTTTTAACATCACTATTAAAAAACTTAGTATCAACAGAGCTAATCTCTTCCACAAGTTTTTCATGGGACAATCTATATTCTACTAAATCAGAAATATAAATTTGTTTCATATTATGTTTTTCAGCAAAGATATCTAAATCATCACGTCTTGCCATTGTTCCATCTTCTTTCATAATTTCACAAATAACAGCTTCACCATTTAATCCTGCTAATTTACATAAATCGACACTTCCCTCGGTATGTCCAGTCCTAACTAGTACTCCACCATCTTTAGCAATTAAAGGAAATATATGTCCTGGTTTTACTAATTCACACTCTTTTGAAATAGGATTAGCTAAGATTTTAATTGTATCATCTCTTTCCCCTGCACTAATACCAGTTGCTGCATTAGCAGCATCAACAGAAACTGTAAATGCAGTTTCATATGAAGATGTATTAGAGCTAACCATAGGATTCAATTCTAATCTATTTGCAGTCTCTTTTGTAACTGATACACAAATTAGACCTTTAGCATGGGTTGCCATAAAATTCACTTTTTCAGGAGTACTTAAAGGTGCAGCATAAACTAAATCACCTTCATTCTCTCTATCCTCATCATCAAGCATGATAACCATGTTACCTTTTTGAATCTCTTCTATTGCTTCTTTTACTCTTTGTATTGCATTCATTTATACTTCTTTATCATATTTATTTATATATTTTAAATTATATCGAAATTTCTAAAATTTAATATAAAAAGCCCTTGACATAGTAAACTTTTTTCACTATAATTCCACCACTTAAAAGATAGAATATATTTTAAGTCACTTTTTTAGTCGCGGAATAGAGCAGCCAGGTAGCTCGTCGGGCTCATAACCCGAAGGTCGATAGTTCAAATCTATCTTCCGCAACCAATTATTAGTCAAGAAGTCAAGGTAGCTCAGCTGGCTAGAGCGCTGGTCTCATAAGCCGGAGGTCGAGAGTTCAAGTCTCTCTCTTGACACCACTTTATTTATTCATTGAATAAATACTTATATTTTTGGATGCTGATGTAGCTCAGTTGGCTAGAGCAGCTGATTTGTAATCAGCAGGTCGGGGGTTCGACTCCCTTCATCAGCTCCACGAATTTTTCTAAATTTTTATTAAAAAAAATCAAACAATTATTATATAATAGCTATAACTTTTAAAAATGCGCGAATATTAAATTATTGTGTTATAGCTATTTAAATTATTATTTTGTAGCCTCATTTATTTTATCTTTTGTATCATCATAAACTTCTGAGCTTTTTTCTTTAGTAGCATCCCATGCATCAGCACTTTTATTTGATATCACTTCCCATGCAGATGCAGCATCTTTTTTCACACCTTCCCATGTAGCACATCCTGTAAATAAAAAAACTAAAAAAACTGTTAAAAATAAATTTCTAAATTTCATAGGAATAAACCTTCTAATTTTTTACATTTGGGTTTTCAAAGAAAATATAACTAGTAGAGTAATCTGAAAACTCAAAATATACTTTTTTTTCATTTGAATCAGCTTGAAAGTTAAGATTTTCATCTAAAATACCATAACCATATCTATATGGTCTACTAAAGTTTCCTTCAGTTGCATTTGCAGTTGAAAGCTTGTCAATTTTTATAAATCTCTTAACTAGCTTATCCCCTGCATAAACCTCTAAAACACCATTAACACCTGTCCAGTTTTGGATATATCTATTAATTTTATTCTGTTTTTCTTCACAACCTGTAATTAAAAACGTTAATACAACCAATGATGAAATTAATAGTGTTTTTTTCATAAGAATCCTTTTATATTGTAATTTCTTTAATATCAGCAATTTTTCTAAATGCTTGATATACTAAACCAATAAGATTTTTTCTATTTGTTTTTATAGCTTCGTCTTCATGATTTACATATACATTATCAAAGAAATCATCAAGTTGTACTTTCATACTAAATAATGCATCTAATTCAACTTCATAATCATCATAAGACTTAGAAGTTACTTCACTATATTTTGCAAACAATGCTTTTTCTTGTTCATCTTCAAATAATGATTCATCAATTGATAATTGTGAATTAGTATCAAGATCTTTGATAATATTTGCAACTCTTTTAAATGTTGCAGTGTACTCTTTAAAATTATCACTCAATACAATTGGATTAAGTGCACAAAGTTTTTGTGATATTTCATAAACATTTGTTTCACCACTTCCTAAAACTGCTTTAAGAACTGTTGGATTAACATCAAAGATTTTAAATAATCTTTCATTGAAAAACTCTACTAAAACTTTTTTATCTAAACCTGGATAATTAGAGATTAATGCATCAATGATTTTTTCTAAATCAATTGGAAGTTTATGCTCCATTGCAATTTTTACAATACCAGCTGCTGCTCTTCTTAATCCAAATGGATCTTTAGAACCAGTTGGAATCTTACCAACACTAAATAATCCCATTAAACTATCTAATTTGAAAGATAATGCAACAATTGAAGAGAACTTATTTGAAGGAAGTTCTGAATCTTCACCATCTGGTAAATACTGCTCTTTTAGTGCAGTATAAACTAATTCATCTTCACCTGCAAGTTTTGCATAGTAATACCCCATTAAACCTTGTAGTTCAGTGAACTCAAATACCATTTCAGACATTAAATCAGATTTTGCCATCATTACAGCTTTTTGTAATAGCTCTTTTTGCTCAACTCCAAATTCATCTGCAAGATAATTAGCTATTTTAGCTTCTCTCTGCGATTTTTCATACATTGAACCTAAACCTTCAACAAATGTTAATTTTTTAAGTCCTTCATTTGATAAGCCATTTTTGATATCATTTTTCCAAAAGAACATACCATCAGCAAGTCTTGGTCGTAGAACCTTTTCATTACCTTGAATAATGTATCCAAAGTCATCAGTTTTAGAGTTTGATACAACAATAAAATTATTTGTTAATTTTCCATCTTTATAAACAGCAAAATATCTTTGGTGTTCTTTCATAGAAGTTACAATAACCTCTTCAGGTAACTCTAAGAACTCTTCATCAAATTTACCAATTAAAGCCGTTGGATACTCAGTAATTGCTACAACTTCTTCTAGTAACTCTGCATCAATTTCAATAGATACATTTTCTCTTTGTTCGATCGTTTTCATTTGATCTAAGATGATTTTTCTTCTTTCATCTGGATATAATATTACACCATTTTTATCAAGTTTACAGAAATAATCACCTGCAAAAGAGTAAGTAAATGGTTCATAAGAAACCATTCTATGTGCAAATGAGAAGTTTGAAGATTTAACACCAAATAATTCACCCTCAACTATTTGCTCACCTAAGATAATAGATAAGTTTCTAATTGGTCTAATAAAACTATCTGTTCTACTTCCCCATCTCATAGATTTACCAAAATTAAGTGATGAGATAAATTCATTAACCATATCATTTAATAAATCTTTTGCATCTGTTCCTACTACTTCTTGCTTGAAGTAAAGAACTTCACCTTTACCTTGATCAATTCTTTCTAATTCATCAACACTTACACCACATTTTTTAGCAAAACCAAGTGCAGCTCCAGTTGGTTCACCATCTTTGTAAGCTATTTTAACAGGAGCCCCAAATTGTTCAACAACTGAATCTTCTTGCTTTACTTGGAACTCTCTGTGCCATAATACTAATCTTCTTGGTGTATAGAAAAATTCAAAATCACATAGTAATCTATTTTTTTCTAAAATATCTGCCCATTTTTTTTCAATATTTGGTAACTCTTTTAAAAATGGAATTGCTGGTAATTCTTCAACACCAATCTCAATTAATAATGGTTTATTCATCTACTGTATCCTTGCTTGAATTCTTTTTTTCGTTATCTTGAAGTTTATCTTTGTATTTGTCTATTTGTTGTCTATTAAAGTTGATAATAAATAATGCAACCATTATAACAAACATTACTAAGATTATAATATCTAATATTTCTTTCACAATTTTCCTATTAGTGTGTTATTAAAGGCAATTATCCTATCTAAAAATTACTTACTTTTAAGTAAAAAGCCTAAAGCAAATCCTTGTAAATTGCTCCATCAATTTCATTTAAAGCTACAGATTCTATCTCATCTGAGTTTTCTATTATTGCTAAAACTCTAGTATCAAACATATAGTTATCTGCTATTTTTTGAATTTTAATAGCAAGATTTTCTTTACAAATAATATATTTTGCATTTAAGCTGTTAGCATATACTGCCTCTTTTATATTTGAAACTATAACCGCACTTGATAATTCATTTTCAAAACAATATTTTAAAATCTCTTCTTGAAAATAAAAAATAATTGTACTATTAGAGTTTGTGTGCTTTATATCATCAATAATTGATATTTTGGATATATTTTCAAAGGGAATTAACTTATCACCTATTAATATCATTTTAAATTCCTATTTATTTAGTAAACACTCTTTAGAGCAATAGTATTTACCATTACTTAAAATTGATTCTTTACTTGAAACATATGTTTTACAAGTTGGACATTCAACCAATTCATCTTCTATCTCATGTTTTTTGTTACCTGTAATTTCACTTTCTCTACTTTTTTTGAAAAAGAAGATATAAACCAAAATTAGCACAACAACAATTGCTAAAACTTTTAATACCATTACATACCTTTTATATATAGATAATTTCTATCTTTTCTATTAACTATCTTGTAGTTATTCACTTTTGCTTCATTTAATTCAGTATCTAGCATACTTCCTTTATAAAAAAGGTACGAACTATTCTCTTTTTTGATATTTTGTGTAATATCAAGTAATAAAGAGGTATTAGTAACTGCTCTTGAAGTAATTAAATCAACTTCAACATCTTTTACTTTTTCCACTCTATCACAAATGATAGTTAAATTTTCAAGTTTTAAACTAGCTTTCACAAAATTTAAAAAAGAAACCCTTTTTATTCGTGGTTCTATTAAATATGACTTTACATCTCTAAGAGCAATTGCAAGTATCAAGCCAGGATACCCAGCACCTGTTCCAATATCTGCAAAAGAGTCATAATTATCAATAAAAGATAAAGGATAAAGTGAGTCTAAAATATTTTCATAAATATCTTCACTGCTTAATCTTCCACTTAAATTGTGAATTTTCCCCCACTGTTGAAGAAGTTCTACAAAAACATTACAATCTTCATAAAACTTATCTTCAAATTTTAAACCATTTAATTCAAGTAAACTTTTTAAATTCATTAAAGTAAATGCCCCATTTGATCTTTTTTTGTTGCTAAATAATCTTTGTTATGAATATTAGCTTCAATAATAGCTGGCATTCTTTCAACTATATTTACACCTAAACTTTCTACATATTTGATTTTTTCAGGATTATTTGTAATTAATTTTATTTTTTTAACACCTAAATCTTCAAATATACACCCTACAACTGAATAATCTCTTTCATCTTGAGCAAAACCAAGTTCTACGTTTGCTTCAATTGTATTTCTACCCTTATCTTGTAATGCATACGCATTAACTTTATTGAAAAGACCTATGTTTCTTCCCTCTTGTTTATGATAAACAACCATTCCACCATTTTGTGCTATAAAATCTAGTGCTAAGTTTAATTGCGCTTGACAATCACATTTTAGGCTTCCTAATGCATCTCCAGTTAAACATTCTGAGTGAATTCTTACATAAGGTGCTTCAATTTTTTCAAAATTTTCACTCATTATTGCTAAATGTTCTTGGTCATTATATTTGTACGCTTTTATAAAAAATTGACCATGTTTAGTAGGTAACTTAGCAATATTTGATTTCTCAATATTCATTTGTATTTAAACCTTAAATTGTTAGAATTCTGCGATTATAACCAAAAGAGGTAAATATTATGTTTAAACGAAATAGAAGATTAAGAATAAATAAAACATTAAGAAACTTAGTACAAGAGACTACATTAACTAGCAATGATTTTATATATCCATTATTTGTAAAAGAAGGTGTTGGAATAAAAACTGAAGTTTCATCAATGCCTGGTGTTTTTCAAATGAGTATTGATGAAATAGTAAAAGAGTGTGAATATCTATGTAGTATTGATTTAAAATCTATTATTCTTTTTGCAATTCCTGATGTTAAAGATTCAGTTGGAAGTGAATGTTTATGTGATGAGAGTATTATAGCAAGAACAATAAAAGCAATTAAAGCAAAATTTCCTGATATGTTTGTAGTAACAGACCTATGTTTTTGTGAATATACAGATCATGGACATTGTGGAATATTAGATCCTAAAACTGAGACTGTGGATAATGATAAAACATTAGAAATTTCTGCTCAACAAGCAATAGTACATGCAAAAGCAGGTGCTGATATGATTGCTCCAAGTGGAATGATGGATGGAATTATTGAAACATTAAGAACAGCATTAGACAAAAATGGCTATGAAAATCTACCAATTATGGCATACTCAACAAAATTTGCAAGTGCATATTATGGACCTTTTAGAGATGTTGCTGAATCAACACCATCTTTTGGAGATAGAAGAAGCTATCAAATGAATCCAGCTAATAGATTAGAAGCTATTGAAGAATCACTTGAAGATGAGAGACAAGGTGCTGATATTTTAATGGTTAAACCTGCATTATCATTTTTAGATGTAATTAGAGATATTAGAAATAATACAAATTTACCTTTATGTGCATACAATGTTAGTGGTGAATACGCTATGTTAAAACATGCAGGAGCAGCTGGACTAATTGATTATGAAAAAGTAATGATGGAAACTTTAATGAGCTTTAAAAGAGCTGGTGCAGATATAATAATTACCTATCATGCAAAAGAAGCTTGTGAACTTTTAAGAAAATAGGTTATTTTAAGTTATTTCAAAGCTTAATTAACTAGAATATTTGTTTTTTATAAATTTACAGAGGAAATAAAATGAGACATTTCTTAACATTAGCAGACTATTCTAAAGAAGAGATTTTAGAAATTTTAGAATTAGCTAAACAAATCAAACAAGAGACTAAGCAAAAAAACTTCAAAGACTACATGCCTAATCAAACATTAGGAATGATTTTTGAAAAAAGTTCAACAAGAACTAGAGTTTCTTTTGAAACTGGTATCTATCAGCTTGGTGGAATTGGTTTATTTTTATCATCTAATGATATTCAACTAGGACGAGGTGAACCAATGAGTGACACGTCTAGAGTAATATCTAGAATGGTAGACATGGTAATGATAAGAACTTTCGAACAATCAAAATTAGAAGAGTTCGCAAAATACTCAAAAGTTCCTGTAATAAATGGTTTAACAAATGAATATCATCCTGTTCAATTAATGGCTGATTATATGACTATCCAAGAAGCAGGACTAGATAAAGATTTAGTTGCTGCTTATGTAGGTGATGGTAATAATATGGCACATTCATGGCTGAATATGGCAGCTAAATTAGGGTTTGAGCTTAGAATTGCAACTCCAAAAGGTTATGAAGTTGATGCTGAGATTTTAGCCAATGCTCAAAAAATAGCAAAAGAATCTGGTGCAAAAATCATTGTAGGAAATGACCCTCGAGAAGCTGTTAAAGGTGCAACTGTTGTTACAACTGATACTTGGGTTTCTATGGGACAAGAAGAAGAGAAAGAGAAAAGAGTTAAAGAGTTTGCTGGGTATATGGTAGACTCATCAATGATGAAACTCGCTCAAGATAAAGCCATTTTCTTACATTGTTTACCAGCTTATAGAGGTTATGAAGTATCTGAAGAGGTATTTGAAAGTGAACAAAGTCTTGTTTTTGAAGAAGCAGAAAATAGATTACATGCACAAAAAGGTGTAATGGTTTGGCTAGATCGAAAAAGAGATGAAAAATAGATGATAGATTTTGCCAAGTTTGTAAAATATTCTAAACCAGGACCAAGATATACTTCATATCCAACTGCCCCTGAGTTTAGTGTAGAGTTCACTCAAGAAGATTTAAAACAATATTACAAAAATCAAAGTGATGATAGAGCATTATCACTTTATATTCATATGCCTTTTTGTAGAAGCGCATGTTATTTTTGTGGGTGTAATACTATTTTTACATCAAAAGAAGATAAAAAAGTAAGATATATTGAATACTTAAAAAAAGAGTTAAATATATTAAAACAACACCTAAATACAAAAAGAGTTGTAACTCAAATGCATTTTGGTGGAGGAACACCAACTTTTTTCTCACCTGAACAATTAAATGAAGTAATAACAGCAATTAAAGAAATATTTCCAAATTTCAGTGATGATGCTGAAATCTCTTGTGAAGTAGATCCTAGATTTTTCACAAAAGAGCATATGGATGTTCTTAAAAATGGTGGATGTAATAGATTAAGTTTTGGGGTACAAGATTTAGATGAAACTGTACAAAAAACAATTCATAGAATTCAACCATTTGAATTAACTCAAAATGTTATTAAAATTGCACGTGAAGCTGGAATTCATTCAATAAACACAGATTTAATTTATGGATTACCACATCAAACTAGAGAGTCATTTAAAAAGACTTTAGAAAAAATGATTACACTTGATACTGATAGATTTGCAGTATTTAATTATGCTCATGTTCCATGGCTTATGAAAACAATGAGAAAATTTGATGAAACAACATTTCCAAAACCACAAGAAAAACTTGAGATGTTAAAAGATACAATTGATTTCTTTACATCAAATGGTTATAAAATGGTTGGAATGGATCACTTTGCAAAACCTGAAGATGAATTATTCAAAGCAATTGAAAAAGGTGAATTACATAGAAACTTCCAAGGATATACTACTAAAGGAGGAGCAGATTTAATTGGAATTGGTCTTACTTCTATTGGTAATGGAGTTGATTACTATGCACAAAACTTTAAAGATTTAAAACCTTATGAAGAGGCTATTGATAATGGGGATTTACCTACATTTAAAGGTTATGCCTTAAGTGATGATGACCAATTAAGACAATTTGTTATTATGGAACTTATGAGTAACTTCTCATTAAATATTACTAGAGTTGAAAATGAATTTAATATAAACTTTGGTGAATATTTTGCTGATGCACTAAGTGCACTTAAAGAGTTTGAGGAAGCAGAATTACTAACTTTAAGTAATGAAAAAATTGAAGTTAATCAAACAGGTGCTATGCTTATTAGAAATATTTGTATGCCATTTGATGCATATTTAAACAAAATTCCCGAAGAAAAAAGAAGATTCTCTAAGACTATTTAGTCTTAGAGCTTCAAAACTTGCTAAAACACCCTACCCTAATCTATTTCTAACCAAAGATTAGATATTATCGCAAACTTTTGAATAAAACAAATAATAAATATTTAGGTATAAGATATGAAAGTAGTTACTGGAGTAGTTGGTAATGATATTCACGTTGTTGCAAATAGACTGATTGATATATCATTACAAGCAAGAGGATTTGAAGTATTTAATTTAGGTGTTAACACTTATCTTGAAGAGTTTATTGATGCAGTTATTGAAACAAATGCAGATGTATTATTAATCTCATCATTAAACGGCGAAGCTGAAGGTTGGTGTAGAGAACTAAAGATTTTGAAATCAAAATATAAAAATTTAAAAGATGTTGTATTTATGATTGGTGGTAACCTTGCTGTTGGTGAGGGAGATGCTGATGTATTAGTTCCAAAATTCAAGGATTATGGATTTGATTTAGTATTCCATCAAACAGATTTAAATACTGGACTTGACGAATTACAAAAATACTTGGAGGAGAGATAATTGAGTTTACTTCAAGAAGAACGAAATATAATCGTTCAAAATAAATATGCAGATAATTTTGACTTTGCAGAAATTGAAGAGTTTGTAAAAGGTGCATCAAAGGACCTATTTATATCTCACAATTTTAAAACTAAAAATAAAATGTTGGTTCAACCAAGAGGTGGATTCCCAACTTACAAAAAAATGTTTTCACTTTATGAATTCTTTGTTGATGCAGATGTAGATGTATTACCTTGTACGATTGATTCAAATACAAGATTAAATGATTACGCTAGTTCTGCTAAGATGTTAAAACTTAGTGAAGAAAATGAAGTTGATATGTTAAATGGTTACCCATTAGTTAATCATGGATATAGAACTACTAGAAAAATGATGACTCATTTTAATAAACCGATTTCATTAAGACATGGTACACCTGATGCAAGACTATTAGTTGAAACTGCAATTGCTTCTGGTATCTTTGAAATTGAAGGTGGACCGATTACATATCTTTTACCTTACTCTAAAAACTTTCCTTTAGATAAAGCATTTTTATACTGGAAATATGTAGAAAGAGTTTGTGCAAACTACTCAAAATTAAATGAACCAATAAATAGAGAATCATTTGGACCTTTAACTGCAACATTAGTTCCACCTTGTGTAACTATTGTTATTCAACTTTGTGAAATGCTTTTATCACTTGAAGAGGGTGTAAAATCATTCTCTGTATCATTCTCACAAACTGGGTCTATGATTCAAGATATTGTAACAGCTAAAGTATTAAGAAAATTAGCAAAACACTACGCAGAACAAATTAACTGTGGAGATGCTGATATTCACTTAGTATATCATCAATGGATGGGTGCATTCCCTGCAAATAAAGATTTCTCTGAATCATTAATTAATACTGCAACAATTATTGCTATGATGGTAAAAGCAGATAAGATTATTACAAAAACTAGAGATGAAGCATTTGGTATTCCTACACGTGAATCAAATGCCAAAACCGTTGCAAATACTCAATATACTTTAAGAATGTTAAATGGAATTCCTGATATTACTGATGAAATGGAAGAAGAAATATTAACTGAAGAAGTTATGAGTATTATGAGTGCAGTGTTCAACGATAAAGCAGATACATTATGGAGAAAAGTATTTAACTCTATTAAATCTGGAATTATCGATTGTCCATACTCACCACACATCATTAACCACAATGAAGTTGTAACAGTTAGAGATAAAAACAAAAACATTAGAATCATCAAAAAAGGTAATTTACCAATTTCTGATAGATGTTTTGAGTACGAAAAATCTCAATGTGACTTAAATAAAGATGCTTCATCAATCGTAAATGATATTATTCATGATATAGGGATTATGCAATGGTAGAAAATAAACTATTAGTAGATGTAGGAAGTACATATTTTAAAGTTTGTGCAAATGGAAATGTAGAACAACACTTTAGAGATTTTAATAAAGATATATTTGATGATTTAACTAGTAAATGTGGTGATACTATCTCAAAATTTGCAAAAGAAGATGTTTATATTTGTTCTTCTGCAAATGGAGGATTAACAACACTTATTATTGGAGTTACTAACTCATTTTCATTAAAATATGCCACAAATATTGCTTATAACTCTGGAATTAATATTATTAATACTGTTTTATATCAAGATATTGAAAGTGCATCAATTCCTAGTGATTTAATTGATGTTGTTATTATTGCAGGTGGAATTGATAGTGTTAAAGATGTATTTGATGAAAAACTGTTTAATTTCTTAGAAAATTTAAACTACTCAAATATTGTATTTGCAGGTTCAAGTTTAGATGAAGATTATATAAAAGAAAATATTGATAATGTAGTTGTTGTTGATAATATTATTGATAATAAACTTCATGTGGTTGAAGAGCCTTTAAAAGATTATTTAACAAATCTTTATCAAGCTGATATTATGGGTAAAGAAGACATTAAACACCTATATGAATTAACTTCAAATCAAATTTACTCAACACCATATATTGTAAATAAAACATTACCACTTATTGATAGTAAGTTTGCAGCTGTAAATCCATTTATCTTAATTGATATTGGTGGAGCAACTACTGATATTCACTATTCTAAAGATTTAGCAATTGATAATAATATGGTAACTGAAAATGAATATGATAGATTAGTATTTAAAAAACTAGGGGTTTTTAAATCAAAAGAATCATTAATTTTTGCAGCAAAAAACAATGAGTTTGTATATGAATTATTAGCTCATTTAAAAGTAACAGAAAATATCTTTAATGAAGAATCTGAAAAAGCAACAAGAATATTAATGCAACTTGCAATCTTCTTAGTACTATATAAAGTTAGTGAAGCCCATCCTTTATATATAAAATTAAAGTTAAATCTACTAAAATCTATAGTATTAACAGGTGGGATTACTAAAGTTCTTAGTTTTGAAGAAGCTGAAGATATTATTTCATTTTTCTACAAAAAGATTTTAACTTCTGAAATTTATCCATCAATTATCCTAGATTCAAATTATGATATTTGGACTTTAGGTATAACACAACAATAAGGAGAAACTATGTCAATAAACTGTATTAGAACATTAATCGAAGATGCAAATGTATCACACCCAGACAAAGTTGCCTTAGTATTTGGGAATGAAAAATTAACTTATAGTGAATTATTTACAAAAGTAAATCAAATTGCTTACTATTTAGCAGAACTTGACTTACCTAAAGGTAGTAGAGTTGGTATTTATTCAAATAAATGTGTTGACCAAGTAATTGCAATACTTGCAATTTTATCAACAGATTATGTTTTGGTTCCACTAACAAAACTATTAAAATCAGAACAAGTTGAGTATATCATTGAAGATTGTGATATTAAATGTATTATTACTGATAAAATTAAAATTGAATCAATTGAAGAGATTAAATTTGATGGTCATATTATTTCATACGAAACAACTCATAAAGATTTACCATCATTTGAAGAGATTTATAAATACTATAATAAGCCATATAATTGTGAAATAAGTGGTCATGATAATGCAGTTATTACTTACTCTTTTGGTTTAAGTGGTAAACCAAATGGTATTGTAATTTCCCATAGAAATTTAATTGATAGTGCAAGAGTTGTATCTCAATATTTACAATTACATGAAGATGATGTAATCTCTAGTATCTTAATATTTAATTTAGATTATGGATTAAATCAACTTTT
This sequence comes from Malaciobacter pacificus, assembly GCF_004214795.1. Classification (NCBI taxonomy): domain Bacteria; kingdom Pseudomonadati; phylum Campylobacterota; class Epsilonproteobacteria; order Campylobacterales; family Arcobacteraceae; genus Malaciobacter; species Malaciobacter pacificus. The sequence continues at coordinate 1,392,273 of NZ_CP035928.1, read as the reverse complement.
CTGTTCATTATATAAAAGAGCAACATTGGCACTTCATAGATTTGTATTGCCAAATGATTTCTTTAATCATATTATCAATGATAAAGTTACAGTTTTACCTGTAATGCCTATAAATATCACTGAGATGTTTGATGAAGATGAACACAGACTTCCAAGTGGTGAATTACTAAAAAATGTAAGAATTATTACTAGTTCTGGTGGAAATGTTACAGATAAAATGATTAATGATGTTGAAAAGCACTTTATTGGTGCTAAGTTTTACTCAATGCATGGATTAACAGAAGCATTTAGATCAACATATTTAGACCCAAGTCAATTAAAAATAAGACCAAAATCAATTGGTAAAGCAATTCCAGATGTTGAATTATATGTAATCAATGAAAAAGGTGAAGAGTGTGCTCCAAGAGTTGTTGGTGAATTAATTCATAGAGGTGGATATATTTACAAAGGATTTTGGAATGCACCTGAAGTAACAGCGCAAAGATTTAAATCAATTGATATTCTAAAAAATGTAATTAATCTTGAAGGACAACTTAGAGATGAAGTTGTAGTAAAAACAGGAGATTATGTTTATAAAGATGAAGAAGGTTACTTCTACTTTGTATCAAGACATGATGACATGATTAAAACAAGAGGATTTAGAGTAAATCCTTATGAAATTGAAGAAGTAGTTCATTCAAATATTGCAGAAATTGAAAGATGTGCAGTTTTTTCAATCCAAAATGATGAGATTGAAGAAGAGATTGTTTTAGTTTATACTGCACTTGCAGAATTAAACTCTAGTGAGATTTTATTTGAACTAAAAAAACATCTAGCTTCTTATATGATTCCTTCAAAAATTGTATATAAAAAATCACTTCCATTGGTTCCTTCTGACAAAAATAAAATCAATAAAGAAGAACTAAAAAAAGAAATTCTTACAAAATAAAGAGAAAATAAATTCTCTTTATTATAAAATAATATATTCTATTTCATAAAAAGGATATATTCATGAAAAAAATAATCTTAGCTACAACTATATTAACTGCATGTGTTGCATTTGCTGACCCATATGCAAAATGTGTTACTTGTCATGGAGCTTCGGGAGAAAAAGTTGCATTAGGTAAATCAAAAGTTATAAAAGATATGACTAAAGCTGACTTTATAGCTGCAATGAAAGGTTATAAAGACGGAACATATGGTGGGCCTCAAAAGATTCTTATGGTAAATCAAGTTAAAGATTTATCAGATGCTGATATTGAAGCAATTGCTAATAAAATAGCAAAATAAAAAATTAAAGCTAGTAAATCTAGCTTTAATTTGCAAACTCTATTCTATCTCTACCATTTTTTTTAGCTTCATATACAGCTAAGTCAGCTTTTTTAATAAACAATTTTTTGTCTTTATAATCATCATAAAATGATATTCCCATACTAATACTAATAAAAATATCTCTCTTTGGATGATACATTTTATTTGATTTTACTTCATTTTTTAGTTCATTTAAAATAGTTATTATTCTATCTTTTGCAATAAAAGAAAAAATCACAAACTCTTCTCCACCAAATCTGTAAACTTCTCCATTTAACTTTTTAGCATAGACCCTTAGTATTTTTGAGATATGTTCTAAAACCTTATCTCCAATATCATGCCCAAAATTATCATTGATCTCTTTAAACCTATCAATATCTATAAAAATTGCGGTTAGCATAAAAGCATTTTTTTGATTTATAAAAATATTTAAATCATCTTCCATTTTTCTTCTATTATATACTTGTGTTAAATGATCTTTATTTAAACTATTTTGTAGCTCTAATTTTTCTTTAATAAGTCTTTCAATTAAAATATCTTTATAATTTTCTTCAATTTGTGTATTTTTTTGCTCTAGAACTTTTCCTAAATAAAATTCAAAACACTCTTTTGATGGAGAATAAACTATATCTAAACACTCTACTTTCATATATGGCTTATCATTTCCTAAACCATTTGTGATGATTAACTTATCAATACTTTTTATTGAATATGATAATTTATCATTTAATATTTTTACTTCTAGTAATTCTTTTTTCCAATATTTAGTATTCTCTTTTTTTAGTATATTTGTTTTTTTTAATAATATTTCTTCGAATAAATCTTTTGAGACTGATATTTTATACATTTTAGTTCCAGATAATAAGACGTACTATATCAATAAATAACTTAGCAGTTAATATGATAATTATTTCTAATTTATTTATATAAGTAAAAATTATAATATATTTATAAGTATTTAAAATAATTAACTATATAATAGCAGTCATATTTAAAAGGAGATTTTAATGACTTATAGAAAAAACTTTTCACCTATGTGCTTTTTAGCTTCACTTGGAGCAGGAGGACTTAGTGTATCATTTTTTATGTATTTAATGTTTTTAGTACCACATCCAAAGGTACCTTTAGCAACATTTGATTTTGTTATGCCAGCACTTTTAAAAGGGGATTGGCTATCTATTGTAGTAGGTATTTCACTTGTATTTATTTTAGTTTTTGCATTTTTTCACTTTAAACTACTAATTTTTAATGTAAAACAATTTAATTTATATAAAAAAAGTGAATCATATAATAAATTAATCAACTCAAATTCACAAGTAACGCTTATGGCAATTCCTTTAACTTTTGCAATGACGATAAATGTATGTTTTGTACTAGGGGCTGTTTTTGTTCCTGGACTTTGGGAAATTGTTGAATATATGTTTCCATTTGCTATTTTAGGCTTTGTAATAGCTGGATACTTTGCATTGAAGATTTTCTTTGATTATTTTTCAAGACTTATTATCAAAGGTAACTTTGATTTTGCAACAAATAACAATCTTTCACAAATGATTTCTATTTTTGCATTTGCAATGGTTGGAGTTGGATTCGCTGCACCTGCAGCAATGAGTCATAATATAGTTATTAATGCAATTGCATTTTTTGGTTCAATATTTTTTGCTTCACTTGCTATTTTATTGATTTTTATTAAATTAACAATTGGTATTAAAAATATTTTTGAAAGTGGAATATCTATGGAAGCGGCACCATCATTGTGGATTATAATTCCTATTTTAACACTTCTTGGTATTACATTTGTTAGATTAACTTTTGGATTAGACCATAATTTCCAAGCACCAATGGAGAAAACTAGTCTATTTATTTTATTATCAATTGTATTATCATTACAAATATTATTTGGATTATTAGGGTATAAAGTTATGAAAAGTATTGGTTATTTTGATAAATATATACACTCAGAAGATAAATCAGCTGTATCATTTGCCCTAATTTGTCCAGGTGTTGCGTTCATGGTTTTAGGTATGTTTTTTATCAATTTTGGATTAACTTTAAATGGTATAATTGATAAATATTCGGTTGCTTATTTTATACTTATGATTCCATTTATTTTTGTTCAATACAAAACAATAGCTTATTTCTTTAAATTAAATAAAAAATTTCAATTTTAATTATTTAAAAGATTATATTTAGATACAATCTCCTAAAAATTTTAGAAGGTTGTATTTATATGAAACTTAACTTCAAACTAATAGCTTTAGCTTTATCTTCAACAATATTTTTTTCTGCTTGTTCACAAAAAAGTTCAATAGATTTTAATAAAAAAGACTTAACAACTATTAATCAAAATGATATTTCAAATATAAATGAAAATATAGAAGCACAAAAATATTTTAAAAAGTATTTTGCACCTTGGGAGCTTGATAAATTATCTACACCTTTAAAAGATGCAAAATGGGGACATGGATATAGATTAAAAAAAATCTATTTAGAAAATCATATTTTAGCTACTCCAGAGTGGTTTGATAAACAAATTGATAACTCAAATTTTGAAGAGTATAATACTACTATAAAAAAAGCGATTACTCTTAAAAATACAAATGTTAGAGTTTTACCAACATCTTCAGTAATGTTTTACAATCCAAATAAGCCAGGTGAAGGTTTTCCCTTTGATTATAACCAAAACTCACTATTAAAAATAAATACACCTGTTATAGTTTCACATTTTTCAAAAGATAGAGCATGGGCTTATATTCAAGCTTCAATTGTTGGGGGTTGGGTAAAAGTAGAAGATATTGCTTTTGTTGATGATGAATTTATAAACAAATTTAAAAATGATAATTATTATGTTGCAGTTAAAGAGAAGTTCCCAATATATGATATTATCTTTAGAGAGTATGTAAAGGTTGGTACAATTTTCCCAAAAGATGAAAATGGTTATATAATTGCAAAGCCTGACTTTAACCAAAATGCAAAATTAGTACATATAGAACTTACTAATGAAGTTGAAAAAATGCCAATTGCATTTAATAAAGAGAATAAAGTAAAGATTGCAAAAGAGATGATGGATGAACCTTATGGATGGGGTGGATTACTGAATAATAGAGATTGTTCAAGTTTTACTCAAGATTTTTTTACTCCATTTGGAAAATATTTACATAGAAACTCAAAAGCCCAAACTAAAAATGGCGAATATTTAGATGTATCAAAATTAAGTAAAAATGAAAAAAAAGAGTTTATAAAAAAACATGGTATTCCATTCTCAACTTTAGTGTATCTAAAAGGTCATATCATGCTTTATATTGGAATAAAAGAAGATGAACCTCTTGTTATGCATAATATGTGGAGTGTAAGATTAAAAGATAAATGGGGTAAAAAGTATAGACATATTGTAGGTAAAGCTACTATTACAACACTAGAACCAGGGAAAGATTTAAAAGATTTTGATGAAAATAATAATATGATTAATAGGATTTTAGGAATAGTTGTTTTATGATAATTGAAGATAATTTAAATAAAAAAAATAAATCTAATAAAAATAAAAACCTAACTATGGGTTATAAAATAAAGTTCATTGCCATATATATTATATTTCTTATACCAATACTTTTTTATAAATTATTTACAGAAGGTTTTGAACCTATGATAATTTTCTTTATCTGGACAATTGTAATTACCATTGTATTTCTTATTCATTTAACTGCTCCAATAATATCAATAGATAAAATTATTATAAACAGTAATTCAAATAAAGTATATAGTCAATGGATAATTTGGTTAATAATTACCTCTATTCCTTTTTTACTTTTTATTTATATGATTTATTTATTTTATGATTGTGGTTCTATGGGTTGTGTAAGTGGTATCTTTTTTTTAATAACTTTAATTCCAGCTTTAATAGTAGGTTTTGTCAGCTTATTTTTTGTGAAATAATAATAAATAAAAATCTAATGTTTTAATTATACAAAGGATTTATTATGGTTGAATCATCGAATCTAATAACAATTATCACAGCTTGTGGTGGTCTTGGTATTTTTCTTCTTAGATTAACTACAATGACAAATTCACTTCATACAGTTGCAGGTAATAAACTTCGTTCAATCATGCTTTCATTTACATAGAGCTGCTTCTGCTTCAGTTTTGTTGGAATTTCAACGATGCAAGAGGCTATTAGATGGCTACGTAGAGTTAGTATTCACATAAGTAGAATTTCATATCATCTTGAAAAAGCTGTGATTTGTATAGCCAAATAATTTATATAAACCTATTTTAAAAATATATCAAATAATACTATTAAATGTTAAAATTGAATTAATAAAGGATATATCATGAAAGTTTTATTAACAGGTTCAAATGGATATATAGGACGAAGACTAAAACAAAAACTCCTTGAAATTGAAAATATCAACTTACGACTTTTTGTAAGAAATAAAAAAACATTATCTTCAAATATTGATAAAAATATTGAAATATTTGAAGGTAATAGTTTTGATAAAGATAGCTTAAAAAAAGCTCTTGGTGGTGTACATACAGCGTATTATTTAATTCACTCACTAAATAGTGACGACTATAAAAATTTAGATAAAATCTCTGCTCAAAACTTTATCGATGTTGCACAAGAGTGTGGTGTAAAAAGAGTAATATACCTAGGTGGACTGGGTGTAAAAGATGAAAATACAAGTAAACACTTATTAAGTAGAATTGAAACGGGAGAGATACTTTCTTCTTCAAATGAAGTTCAAACTATATGGATAAGAGCTGGTGTTATTATTGGTTCTGGTAGTACTAGTTTTGAAATTATTAGACATTTAACAGAAAAACTTCCTATTATGACAACTCCAAAATGGGTAAATACAAAAGCTCAACCAATTGGTGTTGATAATGTGTTAGAATACTTAGTTGACAGTTTATATTTAGATTATGATAAGAATTTAACAGTTGATATTGGAAGTGAGCAGTTAACGTATAAAGATATGATGCTTCAAACTGCAAAGGCACTTGAATTAAAAAGAGTTCTCATTCCCCTTCCCTTTTTATCCATAAATCTTTCATCTTATTGGTTAAATCTTTTTACGCCTGTTCCTTTTAGCGTTGCAAAAGCTTTGATTGAAGGATTAAAATCTGAAGTTATAAAACAAAACGATAATGCAAAAAAGTACTTTCCTCAAATACAACCAATATCTTTTTTTGACAGTGTGAAAAAAGCGATAAAGGAGATTGAAGAAAATCAAGTGATAAGTAGATGGAGTGACAATAGTGGTGTTATATGGGATAAAGACCACTCTAAAGAGATAAATAGTGCAATATTTTTTGATAGAAAAGAGCTTGATATTTCAAATATTTCTAAAGAGAAAGTATATAAAAGCTTTATGAGTATTGGTGGAAATAATGGTTGGTTTGATTTTGATTTTCTTTGGGAAATAAGAGGTTTTATTGATAAAATTATTGGTGGAGTTGGATTAAAAAGAGGAAGAAGAGATCAACATAAACTCAGAATTGGGGAGAGTCTAGATTTTTGGAAAGTAGTTGATATAAAGAAAAATGAAAGACTACTTTTATACGCTCAAATGAAAGTTCCAGGAACTGCTTGGTTGGAGTTTAAAATAGAGAATAATAAGCTTATTCAATCAGCATATTTCTATCCAAAAGGATTATTTGGACGAATTTATTGGTACAGTTTAATACCAATACACTATTTAGTTTTTAACAATATGATAAAAAGTATTGTAAAGAATGCTAAAAAATAACTACTGATATAAAATATTATTTTTAACATTACAATGCTATAATTCGAATTTATTAAAATTATTAAATAAGAAGGCACTTAATGAGTATATCAGTAAATATTTTTGATAAGTTTAAATTTAATCCTAAAAACTACAATATATTAATAATAGAAGACTCAAAATCTTTAGTTAATATTATAAAAAACAAATTTACAGATTTAAATTATAACTGTTATTATTCATATAACTTAACTGATGCACATAAAATACTCAAAGAGAATAATATTAACTTTATTTTTTTAGATATGAATCTTCCCGATGGTAATGGATATGAAATTATTAAAAAATATGCTTCAAGTGGAATAAAAATATTTGTTTTAACTAGTCAAGATGATGAACAATTAAGAGAAATATCTTTCCAAAATGGAGTTATAGACTATATTGTAAAAGATAAAGACTTTTTTTTGAAACTTGATAATATTTCAAAAATTATAGAAAAAATAGAAAAAAACAAACAATCATCAATTTTGATTGTTGAAGATTCATATGTTATTCAAGAACAACTAACTGAGATTTTATCAAATAGAAACTATCAAACATTTAGTTGTGACTGCATTGAGAGAATAATGGAAATGATTGAAGTAAATGATATTGATTTAATGCTTCTAGATGTAAATTTAAAAGATAAAAATGGTATTGATTTTCTTAATAAAAAAAGAAATATAATTATTGATAAATTAAATATTCCTGTAATTATAGTATCAGGAAGTAAAGATACTGATATTATTAGAGAAGGCTTAAAAGCTGGGGCAAAAGATGTTTTAAGAAAACCATATATTGTAGAAGAATTGGTACTCAAAGTAGATTTAAATATTGATTATAAAAGAAAAGAAAAAGAGAATAAATATTTTCAATTTTTACTAGAACAATATAAAGATGTATTAGAAGATAGTTTTAATATATTGACTTGTGATAAACATGGTTTTATTAAAAATGTAAATAAGTGTTTATGTGAGTTAACTGGGTTTGAAAAAAATGAGTTAATTCATAAATCACACAATATTTTTAATCCTTCAGATAATTCTGAAAAGTTTTATTTATCTTTATGGAATAAAATAAAAAATGATAATAAAATTTGGAAAGGTAAAATAAAAAGTCAGAAGAAAAATGGTAAATTTTTTTGGAGTGAACTTACTATAAAGCCTGTTATAAACAATAAAGGTCATATTGAAGAGTATATTTTTATATTTAAAGATATATCAAAAGAAAAGCTTCTTGAAAACTATGTTAAACATATAAATAAAATAAACTCTTAGAGCTATTTATCTCTTAAATAAATAACTCTATAAATCATAGGTACAAAATATAGATTTAAAATTGTTGCCCATAAAATACCAAATCCTAATGATATAGCCATAGGTTGTAAAATAAGTGCTTGACCAGAAGCAAAGAATATTAAACTAGCTAATCCTAAAACAGTAGTAACAGAAGTTAGTAATATTGGTCTTAATCTCATTTTTGCAAGTTCAATCATCTCTTCTAGGTTTTTCGCTTTTTTAATAAAATCCATCATAATAATTCCATCATTTACAATAACTCCTGCAAGTCCAACCATACCTATTAAACTTGGCATTGATACATTTATTCCCATAATAACATGCCCTATTAAAACTCCTAAAATAGATAAAGGAATCGTACTAATAATTATTAGAGGTTTAACAATTGAATCAAACATCCAAACTAAAGACATAAAAATTAAAACAATTGCTATAAGTGCAGCTTGAGCCATCTCTTTTTGAACTTTTTCATTCTCTTCTTGCTCACCTTTTATTTGTAAAGTTACTGTTTTTCTAAGTTCATCTATCACTGGATTAATTTTTTCAAAAACCTCAGTTGATGTAACTTTATTTAGTGATGCTGTTACACTTATGATTTGTTGATTATTCTCTTTAAATATTTGAGAATAAGCTGGGATTTTTACAAACTCTACTACATCTTTTAGAAGTACTTTTTGATTAGCTTCAGTAACTATTTCAAAGCTATTTAAACTACTTAAAACATCTTTTTGATTACTTTCAAAAACAACATCAACAATACCTTTATCATCAAACATTTTAGAGTAAGTTCCTTTTAAGTAAAAAGGTCTTAACTGATTTAATACACTCTCTTCAGTTATCCCTAAATCATTTCCATAAGGGTTTACTTTAAACTTAAGTTCATAGTTTCCAATTAAAGAATCATCAGCTATATTTGATACACCTTTTGTATCTCCTAAAATCTCTTTTAATGTTTTAACAGCATTTGCAACCTCTTTTTTATCTCCACTAATAGCTATTTCAACGTCATTTTTAACTATTCCTGTTTGAGGAACGAAAATTTTTAACTCATCAAAATCACTTGAAGCAACTTCATCTTTTAATATCTCTTTTAATTTCTCTTCCATTTGTTGAGCACTAATAGTTCTTATCATATTTGTATCATCATATTTTGGAGATAAATATGGATTTATATACTCTTCAAAAACATTAGTTGGGGCTCTTTCATAAAGATTTACAAATATCTGAAAATAGAACTCTTCATTGTGGGGTTGATTTTTCCCATCAAGTTTCATACCAATAACTGAACTAACTGAATCAACAACATTTTCTAAATCTACATTATTTAAAATTTTATTTTCTAGATGTGATACTAATTTTTCTGTTTGCTCAATCTTTTTTCCAACTCCAACAGAACCATTTATATAAATCTGCGTTGAATCAAAAGAAGGCATAAATTTGAATTTTTGGGTAGTTATAATAAAATATGATAAACTGCAAATAAGAGCTATCATAATAGCAATTGCAATATATTTACCCTTTAATAAAAACTCTAAAATATTTCCATAAAGTCTAAAATTAAAATCCCAAACCTTATGAGATTTTCTTTCATCTTTACTAACTTTTAAAATCTCTTGGGCATGTAAAGGCAGAAAGAAAAATGCTTCAACAAGGGAACTTAAAAGTAAAATTGTAATCATAATAGGGAGTATTTGCATAAATTTTCCTACTTCCCCAGTCATCATTAAAATAGGTAAAAATGCAAAGATAGTAGTTGCAGTTGCTGTTAAAACAGCTGGATACATCTCAAGTGCCCCATCCCTTGCAGCAGTAAATCTATCTTTTCCCATCTCTAAGTGACGATATATATTCTCCCCTACTACAATAGCTTCATCAACTAACATTCCAAGGGCTATTAAGGCTCCTAAAAGTGATAACATATTTAAACTATAACCTAAATAATCAGCCCCAATAAGTCCTATCATAAATGATGTTGGAATTCCAATTGCAATTACAATTGCAATTCTTATATTTATAAAGAAAAATAGTGCAATAAATAGTAAAATAAGTCCAAATATAATATTAGATGTAACAGTATTTAGTCTATTTTTAATCCAAACAGAAGTATCAATATATGTATCAAACTCTAAATTTTGATACTTAAGTGCGAACTCTTTGGTGATTTGTTTAATCTCTTTTACTAACTCAATTGAATCACCATTTTCACCCTTATTTATACCAACAGAAATATTTGTTTTTCCATCAAAATGAGAGATATTTGCAACATCTCCTAAAGTAAAGCTAACATCAGCAATATCTTTTAAATATAGAGTTTGACCATTTACCCTAATTTTTGTATTTTTAATATTATCAATATTTTTTTCACCATTAAAAGTAGATAAATAATAGTGTCTTGTTGTATCTTTTATCATTCCAATTGGAAAAATTGTACTTATACTTGAAACAGCGTTTATAACAGAAAGTTTACTAAGTCCATAAGCATCTATTTTTTCATCATTAAATCTGATTAATAGTTCTTTATCACTTTTCCCAAAAACAGAAACTTGGGATAAATCTTTTAATTGCATAACTCTTGATTTTACTTCATCGGCAACTTCAATTAAATACTCTTTTGAAACATTTTGTTTTGAAGTAACAGATATATTTATTAGAGGAAATGCATGTTCAAGAGCTTTTACAGTTGGTTCATCCATATCACTTGGAAGATTTGTTTTGATTTTTGTAACAATATCTTTTACATCATCTACTACAATATTTGATTCGTAGCCTTCTTTTAAATCTGCTCTTATAGAAAAACTTCCATTTTTAATAGTTGATGAAATTGTATCAATACTACTTAAACCTAAAAGTTCATCTTCAATATCAGCAACTGCAATCTTATCAAGTAACTCAGAACTTGCTCCACTATAAAAACCATTTATTGCAACAGCATCTAAAGTTGAGGGAGGAAAAATCTCTTTTGGAATTTTAAAATATGCAAAAAGTGCAAGTAAAAAAACAAAAAGTAAAATAAAGTGAATTAAAATTGGTTTTCGTAAACTAAATTCAATAATTGATTTAATCATATCAATCTTCCTGATTTAAAGGATTAAAAAGTAATGAATCTATAATTTGATTTTTAAATTTCATATCTTCTAATTGTTGGGCTAAAAACTTATTCTCTTCTTGTAAAGAGATATAGTGCGCATATAGTTTATTAATATCTTTGCTTACATAATAGATATTATTTCTTAGATAAATTTTTGGTATAAATAAAACTAAAGCAAATATTAAAATAGTTAAGACAAGTAATAATGCAGTTTTAGGTCCAATACTAGTCAAATTTAAATATCCTTAATTTTGAGCTTCTACTTCTTGGGTTTTGTTTTATCTCTTCTTTTGTTGGAATTATTGGTTTTTTTGTAATTATTTTTCCTAAAGCGTGATTGTTTCCACATTCACATCTAAAAACTTCTTTTGGACAAATACATGATTTTGTCCATTTTTTAAAATAGTTTTTTACAATTCTATCTTCTAAAGAATGAAAAGAGATAATAGCAACCGTACAATCTTTTAATTTTGCTTTTTCTAATGAGTCAAATAATCTAGTTAAAACACCTAATTCATCATTTACTTCTATTCTTATTCCTTGAAAAGGAAGAGTAGCTGGATGAATTTTTCCTTTTGACATTTTACTTGCAATAAAAGAGGACAACTCTTTTGCAGATGAAAATGGTCTATTATTTACGATAAGTGAAGCTAGTTTTTTATACTCTCTAACTTCTCCATACTCTTTAAAAACTCTTTCTAAATCTGTTTGAGAATAAGTATTAACTACAACAGAAGCATCCAAAGGATTATCTTGATTCATTCTCATATCTAAAACTTCACTTTCAAAACCAAAACCTCTCTCTAATTTGTCAAGTTGAAGTGAAGATACTCCAATATCAGCTAAAACACCTTTTATATCATAATCTTTAAAAGTATCAATTACTGTTTCAAAGTTTCCTTTATTGAAAGTTACCCTTGAAGAGTATTTTTCTAATCTATTTTTTGAAAAAGCCAAAGCTTCATCATCTTGGTCATTACAAATTAAATTTATATTTTGATTTTGTTCTAATATTCCATTACTGTGTCCACCAAAACCTGTAGTACAATCAATGATATAACCGCCATTTATATCTTTAAAAGCATCAATTGTTTCTTGATATAATACTGGTATATGAGGTATGTGCATTAAAATAGTCCTTATAAAAATTAATATATAATACCAAAAATAAGATTTAAGGCTTTTAAAATGATTGATAAAGCTACCGTTGATTTATTAACAAAACTTTCTCTTACTATGTTTAGAAAAAACTTCTTTGGTATTTACCATGGAGCAATCTCTTCAAAGTTAGATCAAAATCACTTTTTAATTAATACTTCAGATGCAATTTTTGATGAGATGACTGAGAAATCTTTTTGTACACTTAATATGAATAAAAAAGATTATAGATGGAATATGGCAAGTATTGAATCTCATATTCATCAAACGATTTATTCAAATATTCATGAAGCAAAATATATTGCGTTTGGAATGCCAATTTATACTACTGCCTACACTTTTGAACATGACAATATTCAATTTGAAGATTTCTTTGGAAAAACAACATTTGGGAACTTAAAAGTATATGATCCTGGAGATTTTTCCACTTGGTATCAAAGAAATGCTTTAGAAGTTACAAAGTATTTAAAAGAGTCATCAAATAATGTTATGATAGTAAAAGGTGTTGGTACCTATGTCTATGATAGAGACGTTCATCAACTAGTCAAAAAAATAGCTATTTTAGAGAATTCTTGCAGACTTTTAAGTATAAAAGCTTCATTTGATTAAAAAGTTATAATTTTTATTATATTTTTTATTATTTTTTAGCGCAAACCCCCTAGTTTTAGCTATTCTAAAGGTTAAATACTATAAAGTTTATAAATTTTAATTTTAAATAAGGAGTTCTTAATGAACAAAGCGGAATTTATTGATGCAGTAGCAGCTAAAGCTGGTTTATCTAAAAAAGATGCAAAAGGTGCAGTTGACGCTGTATTAGATACAATTACTGAGACTTTAGTAAAAAAAGAATCTGTAAGTTTTATCGGATTTGGTACATTTACTACTGCTGATAGAGCTGCAAGAACTGCTAAAGTTCCAGGAACAGACAAAACTGTTGAAGTACCTGCTACTACTGTTGCAAAATTCAAAGTTGGTAAAGCTTTAAAAGAAGCTGTAGCTAAGTAATTTTTTCTTTATTGAGAAACTTTATTAGGTCTATCTTTATAGATAGGCCTTTTTTTATATCATAAATTAATAATTGCCTCCATGGCGGAACTGGTAGACGCGTGCGATTCAAAATCTATCGTGCAAGTGGTTTAAAAGCCCTAAATAAAGGTTTTTTTAGATGTTGGGTACATAAAAAAGGTACACAACTTATATAAAATTTACTGTTAAAACAACAAAAATGGCTCCGTGGCGGAATTGGTAGACGCGTGTGATTCAAAATCATATTCCAATGGAGTGCCGGTTCGATTCCGGCCGGGGCTACCACTTTTTTATTCATTACAAAATCCCTATTTTACGAAGTTCTAAACAATCAAAGCGACACACAACTATTTTCATCAATATATCTAAGAACCTCTTCTCTTAAAATAAAATGCTTCACTCCAACTTTAAAAGATTTTAGTTTATTTTCTTTAATAAGCTTCTTTGCAGTTGAAACTTTCATAAATCCTAAACTTTCTAACTCTTTGAGTGAAAATGATATTCTTTTTGGTATTAGTTCTTCCATTTTTTTATCTCCATAATTTTCTTTTTTGAAATCATAGTTAAAAAAATTCATTTTGTGATTATTTGACACAGATAATCACAAAACCGTTTTTTCATTATAAAATTCCACATCCATGGAAAAAAATTTATAAGCTTATAAAGAAAAAAAGGAGCAAGGAATGAGATTATGAAAGTTAATCTTCAACAAAAAAAGAAAAACTTCACAATGGTGAGTAATATTATTGCTAAAGATAACACCATAAGTTTAAAAGCTAAAGGTATGTGCTTGATATTGGTTCATTTTCCACAAGATTGGCATTTTTATGAAGAAAAACTTCAAGATTATGCAAGTGATGGAAAAACAGCAATATCAAATGCACTCAAAGAGCTTGAAGTAAGCGGTTATCTTTTTAGAAAACAGCTAAGAGACAAAGGAAGATTTTCAAATAAGCTTTGGATGTTTAGTGATGAGAAATTAAGTAGTGAAGATTTAAAAGATTTTACCGAGATTGGAAAAACTGATGTCGGTAAAAACGATAGCGGAAAACCATTGACTACTAATACTCACTCTAACCAAACTAAAGAGAGTAATAAAAAAAATACTCAAAAAAAGGGAAGAAAAAAAGCCTATTATGAGTTCGTCAATGTTTTAAAATCAAATGCAATGGAATATCCAAATCTAAAAGTTGTGTTTGAAAATATCACATATTCATTTATCAATAAAAATGGACTAATGCTTTTAAAAGATGAAGCAAGTGATATTGTACTTTCAAAAGTGCATGCAAGCAAACTGTATCAAAAGATGGCAAATTCACTTAATGTGCAAATCATAAGAGGACAAAGATGAGTTCAAATGATGAAAAAAGCATAGAAACCATCACAAAATTTTCAATTGAGATACAAAATCAAAACTTGCGACTTTTTGCAAGGGTTGATTTAAAAATGAAGTTACAAATATTGCAGCTTCAAAAGCAACTGTTTCACAAACTAAAAAGTGCTTATAGTGATGTAGATAATACAATTTTGACTCTATCATCACTTGTTTTAGCAATAGATACAGTTGCAAAAGAGCTTGATGAAATCAATCTCAATGCAATAAAACTTCGAGGCAAAAATAATAAAGCCAAAATAAAACGACAAAAGGTGCTTGGATATTGGGCGATAGTAAGAACTTTAAAGTTAGAACAAAACATGAGCTTTAGAGATATTGCAACTTACTTTGCCAAATATCATAAGCTTGAGGTTTCTTATTCCACGATTTATGAACTTTGGAATGAGCTAGAAAATAAAATATAAACAAAGGATAATTTAAATGGCATACGATCAAATATTTACACTTAGAGATGATTTTGGGGTTGAACTTAAAATCATACCTGTAGCACTTAATCATGATAAAGAGATATATCTTCTTCATGTATTTGAAGAAGACAACAGTGCAAAGAAAAAGTTTATTAGAAATGAATTAGTTTTGGTAGGTAATCAAATACTAACTTCAACATTTAGTGATACAGTTCATTTCATGGAAGAGTTAAACCTCTTTGATATTGGCAATAATCAAAACAAATACCTTGATGTAACTGAATATCAAAGTACAAAAAATTTAAAACTAAAACACAACGGTGATGAAAATATTTTTATCTCACGATCTGAAGCAAAAGCGATGTATAAAATTTATAATTTAGCTTTTTTGGGCTATTCGATCGCCACTGTACTTGAAAAGGAGTTTCGCTTTACACCGCAACTTCTTGCTAAAATCCTTCATGACAATCAATTATTGCTAAGGTAATTTCAATGAAGCTCTTTAGCAATACTCTTATCATAGTTGGTACTATCTTTTTATTTTATTACTTGTATAAAATATATAAGCTTTATCAAGAAGAAGTTGCAAAAGAAAAAGAAGAAGCACAAAAACCAAGCCTTCTACAAATAGCTATTCAAGAAGCCCTTGAAGAGGATCTACTTTATGAGTTAAATACTCATAAAGTAAGATATTCACTCTATAACCCTAATTTTCAAGGTTTACATGAATTTAATTCAATATATAAGCTAGTAGTTCATGATAATCTTTGGATAAATGAACCTTTTCATAGTAAATTTTATGAATTTTTGCTGCTTATTAATGATAATGATTTTATGATTATCGATCCATACTCAAAAGTTATCACCATGAATGTAAGAGATAAATATAACAAAGTGCAAACCTCAAAGTCTTATCAGGTCTATAGCACTAAAGATATTATCAAACATATGATATCTTACTGTATGGATGATATAACAAGATTCAATAAAAAAGATGCACAAAATCTTTTAATATCAATATTTATAGTAGCATTAAAGCAATCAGTACATTATTTATCAAAAGATGTACCACAAAACATCATTGATAAAATGTTAAAAGATTATAAAGAAGCTCTAGCCATAAAAAATATAGTTCATATGGTTGAAACAGAAAAAGAGAAAGTCTATTTCATTCAAGAGGCATTATATGATGCTTTTTCAGTAGTTGAAACTTTACCATATAATGACAGTGAAGTTTCAAAAGCACTTGAAGTAAGAAAAGAATTACCACAAAAACTTCTTCAATCAATCTAAACAGGTGTTTATATACCTGTTTAGAATCTGTTTATTTTTCTGTTTTTTAACCATATTTTTAAAACCATCACAAAATACCATTGTAAAAGCACTTTTGTGTTTGATTATCCAAAAAAAGGAAACTGAAAAAAATATTTGTCACTACCTCTTTTTTGGGTATGAAAATATCAAACAATTTTTCATGTTAAAATCACTTTAGTTTTTTTATTTCAAAAGACAAATTACCTTATAGGTGGAGCTCAGATACATTTACGAATGAATCATCCCATCTCAAACAAAAGAGCGTCAAAAGATTTTGATTTCCTTTGATTTAGAAATTTTTTGTACTACCAACAATCAAAGAAGAGTAGCAAGCTTTGACCTGCTAGTACAAGTTTTAAAATATATTATAAGTTTTTACTTCTAACTGGTATTGTACGAAATGTTAGCGATTTAGATGCAAAAATCGAAAAATAAATGTAGATTGACTAAACAATTTTTTGCCTATGATAGAGGCTGAAACTATCAAAAACCAAACTACAAAGGATACTTTTTTGAGAGGAAGTGTTTACTATCAAAGTTCACAACTAGCTAAACAAATCTTTGAAGCTAGAGCTAAAAAAGAGGATAGAATCAATCCAAACCATGAGCATTTTCAAAAAGTAGCAAGCTATAAAACTATGGAGAGTTATAGAAGTATTTGGAACAACTTTTTTAACTATTTAAAAGAGCATTGGGGTATAAAAGATTTTGAAAAAATAGAATCTCAACATATCCAAGCCTATATGGATTATAAAATAGAATACTATCCTTCAAAACAATATCTCGAAAAGATAAGTGCTGCACTTGGAAAACTTGAAATTGCTCTAAAACTCTTTGCAAAAAATATTTATAATGAAGATAGAAATTATGATTTTTCAATCCGTCAAACTCCTTTAGATGAAGCACGAGATTTAAAATATGTTGCTAACAACTATCACAATAGAGCTTACAATAATCCAAAAGTTTTAATATCAAATCTTCAAAATTCACTTCATAAATTAGCTGCTTCTATTCAATATGAAGGAGGTGCTAGAATTGAAGGTGTGGCACTTATTAAGCCTGAACAACTTCTTGGAACTCAAATAGATACTATTACAAATACTCAAAAAGGAATAATTTTTACTAAAGAGAAAGGTGGCAAAGAGGGAGAAGTTTTAGTATCACTTGATACTTATAATGAACTTGTAGCTCACTTTGAAAAGTATAAAACTTTCAAAATCAATCGCCAAGCTTATTATGAAGATATCAAACAATCAGCACTTTTATCAGATGAAACATCAGAAGCTAGCCACGGCTTGAGATGGAATTTTGCAAAAAGAAGAATGCTTGAATATGCAAAAGCTGGTTACTCTTATGCCCAGTCACTTCAAGAAGTTAGTTATGAGATGAAGCATAATCGTGCAAGTATTACAGAGCATTATTTAGGTGGTTAAATCTTGACAAAAACTCATATTTTTGTAAAATATATTCAAAAAAAGGAAACAAAAATGCTTATTGTTAAAGAATATTTAACAGCCATAAAATTGGATGAAGAAAACAAACTGCTATTTGCTTATGATATCAAAAATAACTTCATCGATGAGCAAAGCGAAGGGATTTTAAGTGAAGTAAATGAACTGATGTATCAAAAAATAGCATCACATTTTCATATCAAGCCAGAGGATTTTGGAGTGCAAATGGTTTGATATTCAAGAGAAATTTTGGTAAAATTTCTCTTGAATATCAAGCCCTAAGACGGGAGCGACTCTGCTAGTTCTTGAGGGCTGAGAAATAAAATTAGCAACTAACTTTTGTATATTCTTTGCTGTAACTTATGAACTTGATCCTTACTTAGTCCCAACATAGTCCCTCATCACTGTAATCTTCTTTTTATTTTATTATTTTTTTGTCTAAAATACACTATTAATATTTTTTTGGTTCCGACAGTGGTATAAAAAAATGGCTAAGTTTTTTTGTTTAGCTATTTTTATTTATTCCATTTTATGCTCAAATATCCCAAAAACACTAGTTTTTAGTCCTTATCAGCCAGTAGTTTAGGGATAAAAACGGCTAAAAAAATGGCTAAAATATTTTTTTATCCTAATTTTTAGCCATTTCCCAATATTTTCCACTATTTACTATTAAGCCATCTTTCTTAAGTTCTTGTAAATAGTTTTTGATTTAATATCTGAAAATGGCATTCTTGAATTCACTTTTTCTTTATTTTACTCTTTTCGTCTAGCTTCGTCTAAAAATTTGTCTAACTTCGTCTAAACTTTTTTTGTTTTAGACAAATGCCAAATTCGCCTATAAGGCTCTATTTTACTGCTTTTTCTCAATGATTGAAGGTTGTTTTTTACCTTATTTTTCTTTTGCTCTTCGTCTAAAATATCACTCATTTGTCTAAAAAACTATTAGTGTTTTTTTGGTTCCGACGGCTTCCGACGGTTGTACCGCCGGTGACTGATTAAGATTTGTATTTCTTCAACAAATAGATGAAATTTATTCAATCCTCATCATTTTTTATATTCAAAAGTAATTTATCAAAATCACTCATAAAAAGTCTATCTTGTACTATTCGATATTTTTCAAATTCACTAAAAGCTTTTTCATCTGCTATTTTTTTAGTGATTTTACCATTGTCTTGCAATATCTCTCTATCATCAAACTCTAAAAATGCATCAAGTCGTTTTGCCCAATCTTCCATAGTCATAGGGATGTTTCTTTTAGCTCTACTTTCTGCAAGGTCTAAAAAGGCATTCACGATTCTTCCAAGTGAGTCAAGTTCATCTTTTGATAGATAATTTTTAGCGATAGTTACATCTGTTCGCAGTATTTTTCCATCTGGAGCATTATCCCAAGTTGTTAGTCCCATATGTTCTTTTTGACTATCTGCACGATTATAAATAAGCTCTGCTGCTGTGTGTCCATGTATAGCAAAGTGAAGTTTGTTCTGAACTTTTGCAAAAAACTTTTTAGTTGTCTCATCTTCTTTGTTATAATCGACACTTGTGGCATAAATATCGGTTATCTTTTGATAAAACATCCGCTCGCTTAGACGAATCTCTCTTATCTCTTCTAAGAGTTTATCAAAATAGTTTTTCCCTAAAAATGAGCCGTTTTCAAGTCGTTTTTTATCTAGCACAAATCCTTTAATGGCAAACTCTTTTAGTACACTTGTAGCCCATTGTCGAAACTGTGTAGCTTTTTTTGAGTTTACCCTGTATCCCACAGAGATGATTGCATCAAGGTTATAGTATTTTGTATTGTAAGTTTTGCCATCATTTGCAGTGTGTTCCAAAATGGAACATACTCTTTCTTCATCTAATTCATTGCTTTCAAATATATTTTTCAAGTGTTTAGTTATGGCTGGTCGTTGCACTTCAAAAAGCTCTGCAATCATAGCTTGAGTAAGCCAAACAGATTCATCAAAAACTTTCACTTCGATACTATTTTCACCACTTTGGGAAGTAAATATCAAAAATTCTGCTGTTGAGTTTCGTATAAGTTTATCCATTTATAACCTTTAAATATATTTTCTATTTAATCTCATGAAATAATCTTCCAACTTCCAGATCTAGTTGAACCAATTCTTGTAATTATATTTTCATCTTTTAATTTTTTTATTTGCCACTCCACACCTTTTACAGTAATGTCTAAGGTATCTGCTATCTCTTGATTTGTTATGGTTGGATTTTTTTCTATCAATTCTAATATTTTTACCCTAGTTTTTACCCTAGTTTTTACCCTAGTTTTATCGTTATCACCCAACTTTTCATCTCTTTTGATGATACATTTAAATTGTTCCATCTCCAAATCATTGATTAGCTCTATTGTTGGATCAAGTTCTACTGCTCTTTTGATACCACTTCCATAGCCTGTATATGGCAAAAGATTTTTACAAATTGAATTAAGTATTGGATTTCTATGTACGGCAATGCCATTTTTTATCTTCTCAACTGTAAGAGAATTTGTAAGTTTTCCAGGGCTTATAATCTCCACTCTGTTATGAAACATAAATATCTTTATAGATGAGTTGATATAATAATCCCTATGCACCAAGGCATTGATAATAAGCTCTGTGAGAATCTCTCTGGCAATCTCAAGTTTTGGATTTGAGTTAAAATCATCCTCTACTTGATAGCTTCTAAGCTGACTTGTGACAAACCTCATACTATCATCATAAAGCTCGTCAAATGTACCTTTAAACACTTGTTTTGAGATAAATTTCGTCACACTCACATCATACCCATCAAAATAACAACAATCTACATAAAAAGATGGGCAAAACCTTTGTGGATTTTCTCCAAATAGTAGATTTCCAGCCAAAGTCAAATGACCATCTTTGAAAAGCTCCAGATTTGTAAGGATATTTTCAAGCTCTAGTTGATTTTTATTCAGTTTTTCTAGTATATTTGGATTGTCAACTTTGAGCCATTTTTTGAGTTTTATCACATCGATATCTTCTATAGTAGTTTTATGAAGAGGCTCTTCATCTGGATAAATGCTTTTAGATTCTGCAAAAAGTCTTCTAAGCTCTTGTGGAGAGATTTTTCGTTTATCACTTCCTGCTTTTGTGAGGTATAGTCCACCGTTTGTAGAGTATGGTTTATTGCTTCCCTCATCTATCTCAACAACAATTATTTTTTTATCATCAATATTTTCAATCTTCACAAGTGGATAGATTGGCGGTGTTATATGTGTATTTATCACATTTCCTATGAGTTGATTGATTCGTTGTATATCTTTTGTATCAACCCCAATTATACTTCCATCATCATCCACACCAATTATAAGCAATCCACCTCTTGCATTTGAAAAAGCCACAAACTCTTGTGCTAATTTATCTGCGTTTGATACATCTACTTTATACTGTGTATAGCTATCTTCACCATTTGATATTCTTTTGATGATATCCATACTAAACCTCAAACATTTGATTTTTAAATTTTTCTTCAATCCTAACTATGATGTATTCACCGCCAAGATTGTCAAAATCGTACTGATTTTTAGCTTCTTTGTACTCTAAAATCTCATTTTCATCATTTGTACTTAAAAATTGTTGGAGTTTTTTATCAATATCTATCATTTTTTTGGCTCCTTTAGACTTAAACTTTTATTAATCAAACTCAGTGTATAATTGTCTTCAAAGTTCCCAGCTACTGATAAGATTCCAAGGGAAGCTTCGTAAGATAGGTAGCATGGGTCATTTTTCATAGTGTAAAATTTTCCTACCTTTTGTCATCTCATCTATTTTTATCAAATATTTTTCTATTTTTTTATAAAAAATATCCTCATCTCTTTCATATTTTCTAAAAATTGCCCAACTTATATAATCAACGATTTGAAGATTAACACTAGATGCACTACAGTGATGAAAAATATCATATCTGATATTTAACTTTTTAGTTTTGATATATTCTTTAATACCTTTTTTTAAAGCTGCTACTTGACGATTTTTATTTTTATGAACGGGGAGTCTATCCGTAATGATGATAAAATCTTTTTGTATTTCAAGTTCATCTAATAATTTATGAATAGCAAAATTCAAATTATCCACATAAAACTTATCTTTTTCATCTCTTTTAGAGGGATCAACTTTTGGTTTTTCAAGGATATAAGAATATGACTTAACACTATTTTTATCAAATGTTGAGATAAGATTAAACATTTCATCTCTTATGTATTTATTATCTTCGCAAGCATGAAAAGCTTCAATATCAAGTCTTTTTCCACTAAGTGGGTCTAAATTTCTCTCTAATAGTGAATATCGATAATTTGCAATAATTTCATGAAGATTGAATGGTCTATTTTTTATCAAAAAATTAAACATGTAATATTTTGAACCATTTGAAGAAAAATCCATATCGCCAGCTTCATCTACAAAAATATAAACTGCATCATTTACATGCTCTATTGCAATATCTGTATTTATAGAAAAGGTAAGAGAGTTTATTTCGTAGTATTCGTGTGGCAACCCATCAAAAAGTTTAATAAGAATACTTTTTTCGTTCTCTTCTAATCTACTTAATTGAAGATAGTTATTTGGATGCACAAAAATATTAACTTCGCCAATTCCACCATTCCAGCCATCAATAATATAATCTTCAAAATAAGCATTTTCTAGCAATATGGCTATATCGTATCTATTTTCTTTTTTTAAGATATTTTGGATTATTTTAATTTTTTCTTTGCTCATTATTTTTTATATACCTTTAATCTAACAACTTATTTTTACTAAAAGTAGAACCTTTTAGTATTTTCATAAAAGTTTTATTTCTTGTATCTGCATCAAAAGCTAAAGATTTATAATCTATAAAATTAATAATTGTATTTGGCTTCTCGTGATATTTGTAATAAATTGGAAAACCACCTTGAGTAGGTATTTTGTTATATGATTTATTGTCCAAATCAAACTCTGTTTCAGTATTAAAATTTAAAAATGCATAAGTCCAAATTCTAATTTTATTATTTTCTCTTGAGTCATTTATATATCTAGCATATCTTAAAAGTTGTTCTTCTGCACCTGCTGGTGTTATATCTTCATTTGGTCTCTTAAGTTCTATAATTACAACATCTGTAAGGTCATCTTCTTCATATGTATTAGAAATAATGCTTAAAATATCAGGTCGCTTAGCAATATCTGGTAAGTTTGGAAAAATTTTATTAAGTTGTGCTTCACTAAAGATTTTGTCATAAGTCATGAATCTATCGTCAAAAAGCCATAAACTATTTTTTCTATAATCTTCCTTGTCATCCTCTGTATGTTGTTTCATAAAAAGATTATGTATCTCTTGCTCTATAGCATTTGTATCGGTAAGTTGTTTTAATTTATCAATTTTCTTTTGTCTATCAAAAATATACTCTGCTAATTCTGCTTGTGTAACAATGTTGATGATTTTATCAAAATCCTCTAAAGCTTGTTTATTATTAGTTCTCAAAGCTTCTTTATCATCTTCAAATTGTTTTTTTGCCTTACTAAGCAAACTATCAGCATCTAATCCGTTCTCATTGTCTGTTAAATAATAAGCTAAATAAGGTGCTTCCTCTCTAGCTTTTGATAAACTTATTCTAGCTTCTTCATCTATATCAATTTCATGTTTTTTAGCTATCTCTTTTATCTGATTTGCTAGCTCATAATGTATATCTCTCCACGATAAATCATGAAATAAACCTTCGCTTGTTCTTACAGGCATGATAGTTAAATCATCTCTTGTTTCATTTACATTGTTATCAAAATACGAAGATGATAAAAGAAAAAGAATATTGATATTTTTAAAAGAATTGAATTTCTTTTTTCCTTCTAAATGTGAATTTCTTACAACAACTCTACCACCTGCACAGTAAAAACCATCATAATTCTTTATATTTTCATCATTAAAAACATAATCAAGTGTAAATTTATGAGTATGAATCTTAAATGGATGAGTTTCAAACTTCGGTATATCTGTACTCTTTATTGTTTTTTGAAGTGTATTATTTTCAAAAATATTGATACTAACTTCTTTTTGTCCCAAAATTAATCTAAAATAAGCGATAAAATGATCTTTTAAATCTTGTTCTAACTTATCATAGTTAACCGTAAATTGTTTTTTAGGATTATTGAAAAAGACTTTTGTTGTTTGATCTTTTGAGGCTAGACTTGATACTTGAATATCTTTGTTTATAACAAAATCAATCTTTTTATCTAAACTTTCAATTTGAACTTTTTCAAAAATTTTAAGATATAAAAATCTTCCAATACCTTTACATCCTAAATCTCTTTTTAACTGTGAACGATAATTTTGAAATGATTGGATATTATCATCTATAAATCCTTCTCCATTATCTTCAACTATAAGTTGATCTATATATTTTTTATCAGTGATTTCCAAAGAAGATGAATTAAATCTAACATTTATCTCTGTTGCATTTGCCTGTAATGAATTAGTAACAGCTTCAAATACAACTTGTTCCCAAGAGACATCTTGTAAATCATTAACTATAGTTTCTATGCTTGCTGGTACTGTTCCACTCATTTTATTTTCTCCACTTTATTCTTTTGTGTTTCTTCTGATTGCTGTTAAAAATTGATAATACAAGTAACCCAGTAAAACTTTATTGAAAGTCATAGCTATATAAGAATTATCAAAATCATCTTTACTTGTTAAAATATTTAGATATTTAAAAATACATTCCCAATTTATTTGTTTATTCAAATATAGCTCATGCTCTAAACATAAATTTGTTCCTATACTAACTATCACAATCCAAATTAAAGTTAAAAACCAGTTTTTTGAGTAATTTGAAGTGATAAGATGAAAAAATGAAACCAACCAATCAAGAATATTTTGTAAAGGTATCCTACAATCTAAAAAAGCATCAAGTATTTTTATATTCTTTCTATGTGTACTCAATTCTAATGAGTGATATTGATTTGCTTCAATAGTATTATTTAACTTTTTAAAATTATGCTTAATAATTCTGTATGTCTCTTGAGATGTATTTTTTCTTGAATTTAACTTTTCAAGTCCTTTGCATCCGAAAAAATTCATTTCATGTTGAATATTTGCATAATCTAAGTCTAAACCTTCTTCAAATATTGCATTTCTAAAATGACTATAGCCTTCAATCGTGACATATTGTAAATGAAATTTTTTGTAGAAATAAACATCACCAAATAGTACTAACCCTCTAAAATTTAAAGCATGAAAATAAATTTCGATTTGTTGCTTGTCTTGTTTTTCTCCACTTAAAAATTTACTTTTGAAAAAATCTGCATTTCTTTCAAAATCACAATCTTTTATATGTATTTCTTCAATTTTGCATTTATGAAGTTTAAAATTATCATAAAAAATTGAATTTTCAATTAATAATTTAAAGATACTAAATTCTTCTTTGTATCCATCATACTGTTTATTAATATAAAACTTACCATGAAATTTTGAAGTACTTATTCTTATAAAATTCATTTGTAAATTTTTAACTTTTTCATCATTTATATCAAATTCTATAAAAATATCATCTCGAATAATTTGTTCATTAACAGTAATGTTTGCAAATTTACAGTTTTTAAATACTATTTCTATTTTTTCATAAGTTTCATTATGAGAAGAAAGTTCAAGTAAACTAAAATTTTGTCGTTCTTGATTTACGGCTTTTCTACACTGATTTATAAAATGAGCATCTAAAGAAAAATTTGTATTATTAAAATCTACACAAGATATTTCAATGCCATCTTTTTTAAACCTAATGTGTTCAGAATAACTAGATGTAAAATTTTGTATGTCAAAAGTTTTTAAATTTTCCATAATTTTTAATGCACACCATCAATAAAAATCTCTATAAAATCACCGATTTTCTTTTTCAATCTTTCAACTATTACCTTTCTTTCACGGTAAGATGGTTTTTTTTCTAAAAGATTTATTATTTCCGTACTTCTTGCATCATCTCCCTTAGATAAATAAGTCTCAATTAGTTTATAAAATCCCTCTTTATTGAGGCTCTCTTCTTCACAAAGGAAATCAATAGCTTTTTCTCTTTCAGTATCTAAATAGCTCATAAAAACTTGTTCGATATTATCTTCTTCCCCAAGCTTCATCAAATGGTCATCAATAAACTTTTCAATAAGCTCTTTTTTACTTCTTAGTTTTGATTCACCGACAATCATTTTTATTACAGCATCTTTTTGTTTTTGATAGTCATCGCCTTTTTCTCGTCTTACTCTTGCTAAAAGCTCTAAAATATACGCTACATTTATATCATCTTTGTGCAGTAGCTCAAGCTCAAAATCTATTTCATCTAAAATAGATTCTTTTTCACTATTTTGATTTCTTTTTACTTTATCGTTTAAATCAAGATATTTACCTACATAATCTTCAAACTCTTGTTCACTTAAGCCCAAATCATCCCAAGTAAAATCAGAGAATGAAGTCATAGCATTTTTTAATCTCATGATTTGTCTAAATGCTTTTATAAATTTCAATTCCTCTTTTTCGTCTTTTAAGTCATCAACACTTGAAACAGTTGGTGCAACATCTTTTAAACTATTTAGAGCATCTTTAAATTTTTCAAGGTATTCCTCATAAGTTTCGATAAACACATCATTATGTTTTACAAACTCGTTTGCTTCTTCATCATTAAAAAGTGCGATTGCTTCATCTGTTTGATCTTTTAAATTTCTAAAGCACACTATATTACCCTGACTTTTTAATTCACTATCAATTCTATTTGTTCTTGAATATGCTTGAATAAGTCCATGATATTTTAAGTTTTTATCCACATAAAGTGTATTTAGTTTTTTACTATCAAACCCTGTTAAAAACATATTTACCACTACTAAAATATCTATTTTTTTCTCTTTTACTTTTTTTGCTATATCGTTGTAGTATGTATAGTAGCTTTGGGTATCTTTTAGAGAATGATTTGTCTCAAATTTGTTATTAAAATCTTCAATATACGATTCCAACTTAGACTTGTATGTTTCATTTACCTGAGAAGCATTTACCTCAAGTTTTTCCTCTTCTATAATTCCATAAGATTCTTTTGCTTCCTCATTTTGTCCATAAGAAAATATAGTTGCTATATTTAGGTTGTGTTGTTGATTCTCTTTTTTCTTTCTAAATAGTTCATAGTACTTTATAGCACCCTCGACGCTACCTACACAAAGCATTGCAGTAAAATTTCTTTGATGTGTTTTTTTACCATGTACAGCGATAATATAATTTACAATCTTTTCGATTCTATCTTCAGACTCCATTACCTCTTTTTTATCAATATCCGCTACAGATATATCTATCTTTGTTTTTGAGTCCTCTTTTTGTTTATATTTACCTATATATTCAACTGAAAACTTCAATACATTTTCATCTTTAATAGCATCTTTGATCACATAAGTGTGTAATCTTTCTCCAAATAAATCTTTTGTAGTTCTTTTACCTTTGCTATTTGCCACAGCATTATCGTTAAAGATAGGTGTCCCAGTAAATCCAAACATTTGATTGTTTTGAAAAAACTCTTTTATTTTTCCATGTGTTTCACCAAATTGGCTTCGATGGCACTCATCAAAAATAAATACGATCTTCTCATTTTGCAAATGCTCAATTTGCTTTTTAAAGCTCTCTTTTGAGATAGCATTATTAAGCTTTTGGATAGTGGTAACTATAAGCTTTGTATCTTCCGTATTTGATATAAGTTGCTCTATAAGTTTTGATGTATTATCGGTACTATCTACACTACCTTTTTTAAAACTGTTAAACTCTTGTGCTGTTTGATAATCCAAATCTTTTCTATCAACCACAAAAAGCACTTTTTTTACATTTGAGTTATCTTTGATGATTTGAGAAGTTTTAAATGAAGTTAGTGTTTTTCCACTTCCTGTAGTATGCCAAATATACCCACCATCTATAGAGTCTTTGACTTGTTTTACTATTTTTTCAACTGCATAGTACTGATAAGGTCTTAATACCATAAGTCTTTTTTGAGTCTCATTGATAACCGTATATTTGCCTATCATAATAGACAAGTGACAAGGCTCTAAAAATACTTTTGTAAAATCTTTTAATTCTGATATAGGATTGTTTTTTTCATCTGTCCAAGAAAATGTTTGTTTAAAAGTTTGTTCTGGATCATTCGCAAAATATTTTGTATTTACACGATTACTTATAACAAACATCTGCACATATTGAAAAAGTCCATGACTTGCCCAAAAGCTATCTTTTTGGTATCTATTTATTTGATTAAATGCTTCTTTAAGGGCTACTCCACTTCTTTTAAGCTCTATTTGTACAAGAGGTAAACCATTTATGAGAATCGTTACATCATATCTATTTGTATATGCACCCTCTATTGTTATTTGATTTGTTACTTGGTACTCATTTTCACACCATTTTTCCATATTGAAAAATCGTATCCTTTTAGTTGTACCATCATCCCTTTGCAACGGAAATCTATCTCTAAGTATAAATGCCCTTTGAACTATCCCACCATCATTCAGATAATTTAGTATCTTTTTAAATTCATCCATAGATAATTCAATATTATTATGTCGTTCAAGTTGTTTCTTTAGGTTTGATAGTAGATCGTTTTCATCTTTTATTGAAACTCTTCTATAGCCTAAATTTTCAAGCTGTCTTATCAGCTCTTTTTCCATAAAATATTCTGATTGTTTAGCCACTTAAAACCCCTAATTATTTGTACTTATGATGGAGATAGTTACTCATATTACCAAGCTCTGGATATACTGAACCACCATGTATATTCATCACTTCAAGATTATCAAGTAAAGATTTTTTTACTCCATAATCTATCACCAAATAACTTGAAACCAATTTTTCTACATCTCTATTTTCTTTTGATTTTTCACTTATACCCACAAAAATAAAATCACCACTTTGGTTATCTATTCTTTTGTTTTTTGCGATACCTCTGATAAAATGATTATTTTTTAGATACTCTTTATTTGTAGTATCGATTTTATTGTGTTCAGATTTTACTATGTTTGTCAAATGCTTTACTTTTTCATCATCAGGATTTAAAAATACATTTTGATCATTCTCTTCAAAGATAAAAACTAAACCGTCTTCATCTTTTCTAAGCAAATTACTACATGCAAAATAAAGACCAACCAAAGGATTTCTTGTCACATCCAAAAGTCTTGTTGGTAGTCCATAATGTTGCATGGTTATAAGTCGTTCATAATCAGTTTGATCATTTTTAAAGTCATTTGGTTTAAGAGCTAAAATCTTGTGAAAAAGGTCATTTTCATTTTTCAAAAGCTGTTCTGTCCTTGCTATACTTGGTCGCAATAACCAGTTAGAATATGCTTGACCTCTAAAATACAACTCTTTCTTTTTGATTTTATCTTTTGTCAAATGTTGCAGTGCAAATCTTAGCTCTTCTTTATCGTCATTATCTGAAAAACTAAATACAAAGTTCATCACTCTCTCAAACTTTTTATTAAGCCATAGATTATCAATTCTCTCTTTTAATTTATCATCTATTTTATTTTCAAAATCTATTAGAAAATCTTTGTGTGTTCCAAATGTACCAAACTTATTAAACCCTTCAAAATAGATAGGTTCATCTTCTTCTATATAGTATTTTAAACATGTAAAAATAAAGTTGTTTTTTTGAAGTTTTAAAATCTCTTGCCATTTCTCAAGCTCAACACTATATGTTTTTTTCAACTCTTCATCTGACTCGCCACTTATATCAAGTTCAAGCTCTTCAACTATCGAAGATAAAATCTTGTACAAAGTATATTCAAGGATAAACTCTACAGGTTTTTGTGCTTTAGTAATTTTTGTAATATTTTTTATGCTTAGTTCATTTCGTATAGAGCTATTTTTAACCGAAAAAACCACACCCTTATCTAGAAACAGATCTTTTGCCACTTCATTGATTTGCTCTTTTTGTGATGGTGTTAGAGTATAATGTCCAAATGAGATATACTCCATTCTCTCAAAGTACTCTAAAGTCCAATAAAAATATTTTTTATCCTTGATAATTGCATTTATAAACTCTTCAAAGTCTTCTTGAGCATTATTTACAACTTCTGTTTCTTCTATAGTCATACAAACATCCTTTGTAATAACCCTTTTTTAAACTCTTTAGTTAGTTGTAATTGATTTTGGACTTTCTCTATTTTAGAGTCAATAGAGGATAAAAAGTCTGCTATTTTTATTTGCTCGTCTTTGTGTGGGCATGTCAATTTTATTTTAGCTAATTGTGGATACTTCAAATTCCAAGTGTCAGAAGTTAAGCCTTGGGAATTTCTTTGAAAAATATGTATATTTTTTTGTATTTTAAAATAGTATGCAAAAAATAAAGATGAATTTTCGTCATTTCCTTTTAAAACTGTATAAGCTGGACTTACAATCCCATTATAGTGTGAAACACCACTGGCACCCTGCCACATTCTCATAGAATTATAGACAATATCGTTTTTATAAACTCTCAAGTAATTATTTTTATTTTCACTAGAATTATTTTTTGTGGAAATATCCTCTCTTTTTTTTACTCCATCACGCATAGTTACAGATAAAAGTTCTAAATTTTCTGCATTTTTTTCTATTCTTTGCTTGAAAACTTCACCTATAGATTTTTTTTGCCACTCTGGAAATTCACTTCCATCATCCTTTTTAAATCTAATTTTTTGATTAAATATTTTTTGCATTACACCTTTTTTGTACTGCTGTAGAAGTTCCTCTTTTTTTGTGAACTGTTTTATCTTTGTCTCGATTATTGTTAAAAATGAAGCAACTTTTTCCTGTTCATTTTTCAATGGTACAAATATTTTAGCACTTAAGATATACTTTGAATCAGCTGTAATATATCTATCTCCAACCAAGACAAGTTTTTTCAAAAAATTATTAGCTCTATTTTGATGACTGAAATATTTATCAAGATATGTTGGAGAAACATTTTCTGAGGTTTTAAAAGTAAAGTAAAGCGATGATAGTAAACCATCTCGAAAATTATTTACTTTAAATAGACCATATGGGTAATTTGTACTTATACTTTTCCCAAAGATAAAATCATTAAATCTGGTTTTAATATAGTTCTTGTGGTTAACTTTGCTATATGTATCTTCAAGTAGCTCTTTTCTATCAACTATTCCATGTTCATATGATAAAGATAATATATCATCAATACCATACTCTTCATCTTTATTATTTTCAGAATATCTACTAAGTAATTCTGATAACTTATGTTCCTTATATGCATCTTGAAATTCTGGAAATCGTAATTGTGGTACATTAATCATATCTATACCTTCTCAAAACGGTGTAGCAATACCAAGTTCATCACAAAACTTCGCTATTGTTTCATCTGTCGTATTCATCCCAACTTCAAGAGCCTTTAATTCACTGCTTACTACATCTAGATCAACTTCTTCTTCCTCTTCAAAAGTATCTACATATCGTGGAATATTTAGGTTATAGTCATTTTCTCTTATTTCTTCAATTGTAGCCCTATAAGAATATTTGTCTATTTTTTGTTCTCTATCTTTGTATGTTTTTACTATTTTTTCTATATCTTCTGGTCTTAGTTTATTTTGATTTTTAACTTTATCAAAATTATCTTCGCCACTTGCATCGATAAATAATATATCATTTGGGTTTTCTCTACATTTTTTAAGCACCAAAATACATGTAGGAATACCTGTACCAAAGAAGATATTTGCAGGTAGTCCTATCACGGCATCGATGTAGTTTCTATCTTCTATCATATATTTTCGTATATGCCCCTCTGCAGCTCCACGAAATAGCACCCCATGAGGTAGTACAACAGCCATAGTTCCATTTTCTGCTAAGTGAGAGATCATATGTTGTACAAATGCAAAATCCGCTTTTGTCTTAGGTGCTAGTTTCCCATAGTGAGAAAATCTATCATCACTTAAAAATAACTCTCTAGCCGACCAATGAGCTGAAAATGGAGGATTAGCAACAATTGCATCAAACTCCATCCCACGGTGTTGTGGATGCTCTAAAGTATCTTCATTTTTTATATCAAAATCACGATAATGTACACCGTGAAGTATCATATTCATACGAGCAAGGTTATATGTAGTTCTTGTAAGCTCTTGACCGTAAAACTTTGGATGTTCATCTTTTGGCAATGCTTTTGCAACTCTAAGAAGAAGTGATCCCGAACCACAAGTTGGATCATAGATAGTTGCTGGTTTTCTTTTGCTTGTAACTATTTGGGCTAAAAGAGTTGATACTTCTTGTGGAGTATAAAACTCTCCAGCTTTTTTACCTGCACCACTTGCAAATTCACCTATAAGGAACTCATAAGCATCACCCAAAATATCTGCATTTGTATCGTGAAGCTTGAAGTCTATCTCATCAAGTTTTGCCAGTACTTTGGCGATGAGTTCATTTTTTGCTTTTTCGCTTTTACCAAGTTTTGAAGAGGTAAGGTCTAAATCTTCAAAAAGGTTTTCATAGTCCTCTTGCGACTCTGTACCCATTGTAGATGATTCTATATTTTTTAAGATTGTTTCTAAATCATCTAAGATGAAGTTTGATTCACCCTCTGATTCATTGTTTCCTTTTTTTGCTATGTATGAAAAAAGCTCATTTGGTTTTAAAAAATATCCAAGCTCTTCAACTGTATCTTTTTGCAAATCTTTGAGTAACTCTTCATAATCTTCCATCGATTCATTAATGTCGGCAAATTCAAAATCATCTTCACTTAAAAGTTCTGTGTTGATAAAAAGTTCTATTTTTTCAGAAAGGTATTTGTAAAATATAAAGCCAAGTATATAATCTTTGTAATCATCAGCTGTCATTTTCCCTCTAAGGATATTTGCTATAGCCCAAAGTTTTTCTTGTAATATTCTCTTTTGTTCGTCGCTCATTGTATCTTATATCCTAAATAGTAAATTGTCTTGATTTTATCCAAAAATACTATAAATACTGGTTAAGATATTTTTAATTTTAGCTTTAATTGTATGAAAAATAATTATTTTAAACGAATGATGAAACAGTAATTTTAGAAGATTAAAACAAGCTATCAGGAGATTTTACTACTCACCTATTGCCAAAAATAAACATTTACCCCAATTACAATCAGCATAATTACAACATCAATTTTCCAGCTCCAGTAGTTAGCAATATTATTGAAACCATCATAGCTTGAATTGCTAGTTTCACCATCAAAACTATCTGGGCTACTACCATAAGGTGTGCCTCCTATATCAATTCCACCACCTGACATCGGTAAGCCTGTAGTTGGATTAAAATCATTCATAGTCAAGTTCTCCTATTCTTTTACGCATCAGTTTTTTTTATCGAATCTAAAACAAACTTAGCAAATGGCTCTATATTTTCATTTACACTTGCACTTTCAAGTGCATTCATATACTCATCTCTTCGTTCAACTCTAATAACAGTCCAGTTTATGCCACCAAGGATTAAAAAAGCATTCATAATAAATCTTGCCATTCTTCCATTTCCATCCATATATGGATGTATATATCCAAAAAGATGATGTCCTAAAACTGCTTTTACAAATGGGTCTTTTTCATTTGCTAATAATTCAAAATATGTTTCCATAGCATCTAATAATTCACACTCTTCAAGTGGCACATGTTGGGAGTTTCTTATAAATACTTGATGTCTTCTATATCCCACCAGGTCACTAGCTTTTAAAAGTCCAGATTGAACACTTGGAGTAAATAATTTAATAAACCATTTTGAGTGAAGCTTTTCGACAAATTTATTACCATATTTTTCTGTTGTCACTTCTTCTTTTAAATCATTTTTTATTTCATTAAAAGCTTCAAAATAGCCTTTAGCTGCAAGTGCATCTTTTGTTTTTTTATCACTGTCATCAAGCTCTGGGTTCCAGTTGCCTTTCATTACTTTTTCTATTAAATCATCTGTGATTTTATACCCTTCTATAGATAGTGAGTGATACATATCTTGCTCTTTTACAATTTCAAGCATAGATTCGATTTTTTGGGCTGTAAAAGTGGTTTTTGGTATACTTTGTCCAATCTTTTCTACCACATCTCTATAATTATTCCACATTGCTTCAAGTTTTAGTGATGTTACTGATCTTGGTTTATTTGATGATAAAAACCTTACGGCATCTTTGTTAAATGGATTTGTTGAACTAAGTGAGCCTCCAAATGTAGCATCATAGAGTGATTTTAAAATTCCAGCTTCTTCATTTCTATCAAAAAACAAAAGTGCCCCATGGATTCTACTTGCTGCTGTTGTCATTTTAGATTTTGAGTCGGTTAAAATTTCAATAGTTTTTTGAAAATCCCATTTTGAAGTCATAAGTATCTCTACTTCTTTTTGTTTATCTCTGTAGTATGTAGGTCCTGCTTTGCAAAGAGCATATTCTACACTCATCACATTTATACCTCGCAAGCTTGTAATATACTCTTTTTTAGGGAAGTTATTAGCATCTGGATAAGTTAAAAGCGATGTACCAAAAGGAAGTTTGATATTTGATACTGCTCCTGTTTTTGTGATGATTGAGATTTGTTTTGGAATATATCTATCATTGTTATGAAGTAAAAGTGAAGCTTCAGGGTTTAAGCAATAAGCGGATTTGAATCTTTTTTTGAGGTATTTATTTATAAATTCCCAATAATTTATATACCAAGATGTTGTTTCAAACTCCATCTCAGCAGGGCTTGATAAATAAACCCAACCGTTTATAATCTCTTTTAAAAATCCAGCTTTTTTAAGCTCTGTAACTTCAAGTGGTTCAAACTCTTTTGTTTCAAACACTTGTGATTTGTTTTGTAGTTTTTTTATTCTTTTAAGTCCAGAACTTAGTGCTTGATTTTTCATATTTTCCCTTTTTTTGTCTTAAAATCATTATATCATATTACTTTTGTTTTTGATATAAAATTACTTTGTTTTTTAAAATAAATTTACTTTTGTTTTTACTTATAGATTACTTTGCTAATCATTTTAAAATATTCAAAACTTCGATAAGTTGCTTTTCTGTTTTATCTGGAAATAAAAGTTTTAATTGGCTTAATTTTTCACTATCAACAGGAGTTACTGTTTTCTCGCCAAAAATCTCATCCAACATATCATCAATAACTTTACCAAATGAATAATAATTGATTTTTCCATATCTACTTGTAATAGTTTTATTTTGTTTATGCCCTAAAATCGCACCTGCAACATCATCTCCAATACCCATTCCATTTTTCAAATATGTAGCGATACAATTTCTTATTTGGTGGATTACTATTGGTTTATCTTTCCAATGACTTCTAATAGCTCCTTTACTATAAGGTTCATTTTTATTATTAATCTTTGTAAAAATATATCCACTTTGTTTAATACCAATAGACTCTAAAGTCTCTTTTAATCTATGGGATAAATGATAAATCATATCAACCCTTGCTTTGTTATTTAAAGCTCTTACGGTATAAATACTCTCTTCAAAATTTATATCACTCCACTCTAAAGTTACCACTTCACCAAATCTTCTTCCATGCATCAAAAACATAAAAATCTCTCTCACAGGAGTTAAAGGATAGTTTTTTAGCTCATTAAAAAGCTCTTTTATCTCTTCTAAAGATAGTTCCAAACCTCTTTCATTATTTAATGGTGGTAAATCTCTTTGAAGGGCTGGAGATGGGATATTTATACCAAATTTTGCCGCTTTCATATTAAAATATTTAAAAATTGGATTTACAGACTGATAAACACCTCTTGATGTTCTCTCTGCCATTCCTGCTTTTTTCATAGTTGATACAACTTTATGAATATCCTCTTCATCAATCATACCGATTGGTTTGTTCATAATTGATTTTAACCATTTATTATGAAATTGTTCAAACTTTTTTCGTGGAAACTCTTTTTTATCATCCCTTGCTTCATACTGAGCAACTTTATATTCTAAATATAACTCATAAACCTTACTATAAGGCATATCTGTTGTAAACTCTTGTTTTGTATATGCTTCAACACTTATTTCATCCATCAGGTTTTCATAAACTTTTGAAGCTTTTTTGATTGCATCAAGGAGTGTGGTATTTGGATCAAAAGGTATTGTTTTTTTAGTTTGTATCCTTTTTCCATTTATCATTTTAGAAGCTCTTACTAATAATTTATAAGGCTTTGTAAATATTATATTTGAATTTATAATTTTATTATCTTTGATTTTGCTAGATGGGATTTGCCCATCATCTTTGTAGCTCAAACCGCTAGTATTTATTTTTTTTAGATCAAATGTTAGAATCATTTATTTTTCCATTAATATAATCATTGGCTTTTTTAATTGTATCTTCAAGATTAGAAATAAAAAAAGTTTTTTTATATTCCTTTCTTTCACCATAAATTGTAATAGCTTTTCTTGCTTTCACTCTTGCTTCATCTGGTAATTTTAATCCATCAAATTTGCAAATCTTTCCATCATAATTTAAAAACTCATCATCGATAGTCACAGGTGTTGTCACAGAGATATTGTTATATCCAACAACAAAGTATTTGTTTAATTGTTTTTTTGTACAAACATTTTCATCTATTTTGTATTTATTAAATAACTTTTCTACTTTGGGAGTATAAACCAAAGAATTAAACATAATTATTTGTTTCGTTGTATTTTCATTGAATATATTTGCTTTTTGTTTTTTAGCTCTACTGCAACAGGGAACTAAATTATTAAGTTCATCATTCCCACCCTTTGATAAAGGCTGAATATAATCAATGTGCATATCAAACATAGTGATTGGTATTCCTGTGTAAAAACACAAACCATCATGAGCTTCCCATAGTGATCTTTTTAATTCTTGATTCATAACTAAATCCTTTAAATATGTACCGAATCGGGCACAAAAAAGTACACAATTTACTATATATATTTGAATCTAATTATATTTATTTATAGTTTAAAAGAATTTTAAAAGCCCTTAAATAAAGGCTTATAC
This sequence comes from Malaciobacter pacificus, assembly GCF_004214795.1. Taxonomy (NCBI): domain Bacteria; kingdom Pseudomonadati; phylum Campylobacterota; class Epsilonproteobacteria; order Campylobacterales; family Arcobacteraceae; genus Malaciobacter; species Malaciobacter pacificus. Next base: position 1,355,163 of record NZ_CP035928.1, on the reverse strand, counting down.
TGTGTCGTTTGTATGTAGGTGTGTCTTTATTTAAAGGCGATTCAAAATCGCATTCCACTGGAGTGCCGGTTCGATTCCGGCTGGAGGTACCATCTAATATTTTATTCAAAAACTAAAAAATAATAAAAACGAATCTATCTTTAAATATTAAAACTTTTTGGAAGCGCTGAAGATAAAATCAAATAATTAAGAACACTTCTGTATAATCTATCTAATTATAAAGTTATGGGAAGAGAATATATTATTTAATGAATAATCTGAAAATTAGAGAACTTTGTCTCAGCCAATGCAATATATATTATGAATACATAAAACAATTTACTGAGCATCATGGTAAAACTGTAACATCTGTTCATTCAATAAATCAATTAGATGACACTTTATATGAAATTAAACTTGAAAAACCCATTTTCAATTTTGATACTACATATTTTAAAAATAATATTAGTGGTGAATATTATTTTAATAATAAAGATTTACTAGTAAAAGAATATGACCATAAAAATAAACTTTTATATCTCAAAATTATTAAAGAAGATTTAAATTTTAGTGAATTGCAAGCACATCAATTTTTTGTTATAAATGATTTACTTTTTTTAATCACAAATTTAATTGAATGGTATGATAAGCATGGAAAAACATTAGGTTTTACAAATACTATACCTCTAATTGAAAATTATACATTAGATAATCTTTATGATACCACACTAAACGATAATCAAAGAGAAGCAATCAATACAATTTTTAATAATACTTATTCTTATATATGGGGTCCTCCTGGAACTGGGAAGACGAGAGCTGTATTATCTTGTTCTATAATAAACTATATAAAAAGTGATAAAAAAGTTTTAATTGTTGCTCCAACAAATGTTGCTTTAGAACAGATTTTATATGGAATTATTGAAAATACAGAAAAATTGGGAATATCAAAAAATAAATTTTTAAGAGTAGGTGTTCCTTCTAAAAAATTTGTAGAAAAACATTCTGAAATTTGTGAAGTTAGAGGTTTAGAACATGAAATATCTTTAATAGAAAATGAATTGAAAATTTTAAATAAAGTAATTAAATTTAGAGAAGGGAAAGAAATAACATCTGATTTGGAAAACATAAATTATTTATTAGCAGATATTATCGATTTCAAAGAGAACATAAAAAACTATGAAGCGAAGAAAGAAGATCTTCAACCTCTTTTAAATTTAATTACTCAACCACTTAAAAAATATCATTTTTCTAATAATTCAAAGATAATTAAAGATGCTATATTTAAAAGGAAAGATAATAGTTGTGTAAATTACAATGAAAAACTTATAGAAGAAAATAAACTTCATGAAGTTGTCAATATCAATTGCCTAAGAAATGAAATTAAAAGGATAGATAATAAGATCAATGAAATTTCAAAACAAATATTAGACATACTAAATAAAGCAAAAAGTTTTACAAAAAGTCAAAAAATCTATAATGAGATTTTTAAAGATTTAGATGATGATAATATCCAAGACAAAAGAAACCTTATTATTAAGAAAATAAATGATTTAAACAATTGGTCTATCAAATGGAAAAATAATATAGAAAATATTGCTAAATTATATAATGATGACCTAATCAATGAAGCGTTAGATGAACATCATAAAAATTTTGAAATGAATAGACTTATAAAGAGAATCAAAGAAATTGAGTTTAAAAGAAATGCACTTCTAGAACAGACTACTAAACTGAGAATTCAAGGTTCTCAAATTATTGCTATGACAATTGATGCATATATTCAATACACACTGAAAGATTCAATAACAGCAGACCACATATTTTGTGATGAAGCTGGATATATGTCAAATATTAAAGCCATCACATTATTTAGAAATAAATGTCCTATAACTTTTTTAGGTGACCATATGCAACTACCTCCTGTTTCGGAAGTAAGGAATGATGACTTAAATAGTATACAAAAAACATTTTTATGGAGTCAATCTTCTATTTTTTTTGAATCAATTTTTATACAAGAATATGAAAAAGATTTATTAGATGAATATTTAAATAAAATTACTCCAACATATAAAATAGCACAACAAACTAACTTAAATTTTACGCATAGGTTTGGAAATAATTTAGCACAAGTATTAGATAAATTTGTTTATAAATTTGGATTTAAGTCTGCTTCACAAAATTCTACTGAAATTATTTCAATACATACATCAAGCAACCCTATTGAAGTCTATGAGAGAAGTAATCAATGGGAAGTTGATTTAATAAAAAATTTTATACTAAATGAAGATATTAAGGATTTTGCTGTTTTAACTCCCTACAATAAACAAGTTCAATTACTCAAAAAAAATCTTGATAGAAAATATTATGAAAACATTATGACTATTCATAAAAGTCAAGGTAGTGAATGGGATACTGTTATTTTTAGTGTAGTAGATGATTCTCCTGCTGGTTCAGGTAAAAGAGGTGCATTTTTTACAAACTCTTTAAATCATAAATTCAATTCATTAAACTTAATAAATACGGTTGTAAGTAGAGCTAAAAAAAGGTTAATAATTGTATCTAATGAAAATTTTTGGCTTAGAGATGTTGAAAAACAACTCATTGGAAATTTAATAAAAATATCAAATAATAAATACATAAGAGAATAAGGACTTTTCTTTGCATTTAAAAAATTTTGCATATATTGTTTGTTCTTTTATAGTTGCATCATGGTAATCATTTTTAGAAAAGGCTTTTTTTACATCTTCAAATGAAAATTTTGATTCATCATATACGATATTCGTATTTTATCAACAATCAATTTTTCAAGAACATCATTAATTATTCAACTTTATTTTCATCCAACAATCCATTTAAAGCTGAATCAACAATTGGACCCACAGTTGTATTTTTAATTGTTGCATATCTTGAAGCAATACCACTTGGAATATGACCTAAAACAGTATCAACAATATTTTCACCTAGTAATTTTCTAATATCATTAGGTGCAATTTTATTTAATGGTTTTTTATAAATTATGTTGAGTTTTATAGTGACGATAAAGCTATAAAAAAGCTTTATTCAATCACTATTTTAAATTTAATTAGAATTTAACATTCATGCTTACCCAAAACTCTCTTCTTTTTTGAGCTAAATTATAACTATAAGCTGTTGCTGCATCACCGTTTTCATCAGTATAATCAGTTGTTCCACTAAAATCTTTATCAAACAAGTTATTTACTCTTCCATTTAAAGTAACATCATTTGATACTTTATATGAAGACCCTAAATTAAACACTTGATAATCTTCATAATAATCTAAACCTTCAACTCCTCTCCATCTATCTTTTTCTGCATTCATATTAATATATGTATTCCATTTTTTATTTATTTGCCAATCTAAAGTAAGATTATATAAATGTTTTGCAGTTGAAGATAATGGATTACCTGTATCTTCCCTTTGTGAATCTGTGTATGTGTAGTTTGCTTTAAAAGTTACATCTTTAGTGATTTTATATTTACCTGCTAATTCAATACCTTTAATTTGGGCTTCACCAACATTTTGTTTTTGTCTAGCACTTGTTGCTATTCCATCCCACTCAGAAGGTAATTGATTTTGAGTTAAAGTAACATTTTCAATTTTATCTTCAAAATCATTATTAAATATTGTAATATTAAAATTATGTCCAGCTTCATGAGTATAATAAGCTGCAATTTCACTACTTACACTTTTTTCAGGGTTTAAGTTAGGATTACCAACCCAAGGAGAAGTTCCTTGTCCTCCAAAACCAGTAATACCATCAAATAAATCTGTAGTTTTTGGAGTTTTATATCCTGTTGCAACACCACCTTTAAATGTCCAATTGTCATTTAAATTATAAATTGCATATCCTCTTGGGCTTAAATTACTTCCAAAAGACTCATGATTATCATATCTAAGACCTGTTGTAAATGATAAATTATCAGTAATAGCCCACGTATCTTCTGCAAATAAAGCCCACTGTTTATAATCTTCTACTACACCTGATTTTGTTTGAGCAGCATCTGTCATACCAAATACTCCATCTTCTAACTCAGCATCAACATATTGTGCTCCAATGATTAAAAAATGTTCTTCTAATGGCAGTTCATATTTTGCATCATAAGTCATAGTACTTGATTCTAAAGTTCTTGTTGGTCTTGGTAAAAGTGCTTCAAACTCAGCAATTTCTGCTGCTGTTCCATTTGCTCTAAAATCTTCTAAATCTGTATAGTTAGAATATAAACTATTCATAAATACTCTTTGTGTAGCATTTAAAGGTAGACTTCTTCCTAAATTACCTGTTTTAATGTAATGTGCTGAAATAGTACTTTTTCCAACTTCCCATTGTGCTTCATGCGAAATTGAGTATTGTTCCCTTTCCATTCTTTGTACAGGTGCATAACCAACTCTTGGAGAATATGCTCCTCTTCTTTCATACCATAAGTTTTCATAACTATCAACTGTTCCTACAAAACTTCCAGTGTTATCATATTTTTGTTTTGAAATATCATAATCTGCTTTTATTGTATGGTTTTCATTTGGTGTAAATGTTAAACTTGTACCAAAATTCCAATTTTGATTATCTACAGTTTTTCCTGCACCTCCAAATGTTGAACCATTTGATGTAATAGGAGTTGAAGCCTCTTTATCATAATAACTACCTCTTAAACTTAATCCTAGTTTATCTTTTACTAATGGCCCCATTAAAGCAAAATCTGTAGTTGTATCATTTCCAAATTGGCTATCACTTTGAAAAGTTTTACCATGTGTTATAGATCCAGTCCATTCACTAGTGATTTTTTTAGTTATGATATTTACAACACCACCCATAGCATCAGCACCATAAAGTGTAGACATAGGTCCTCTAACAACTTCTATTCTTTCTATCATTTCAAGTGGTGGTAAATTAGCGTTTTGAAATCCTCCAAAGTTATTTGGATATATATCACCATTATTATTTTGTTTTTTACCATCAATCATAATTAAAGTATAGTCACCACCCATACCTCTAATACTAATACTTCCCTGACCTGATTTATCTCTTGTTTCACCAATATCAATACCTTCAATATCTTTTAGGGCATCTAATAAATTAGTAAAAGGTTTTTTCGATAACTCTTCTTTAGAAATCACTGAAATACTAGCAGGTGCATCTGCTAATTTTTGTTCATAACCTGAAGCTGTTGTTACTGTTACATCATCTAGTAATGTTTCATTTGCTAATAAACTTTGACTAGTTAATAATATAGCCACACTACTTGCAATTTTTAATTTCAATTTTTATCCTTAGTAAATTGTTTTTATATTTTTTGCTGGCTACTTTTAGGAGATAATATTTGCTGGCTAATTAATATTCTTTTATTTAGTTAAAATTAACTTATCTGATTTTGTTATTCTTAATTGATACTCTTGTCCTTGGTGAATAATAGTTATTATATTTGATTCACTAAATATCTCTTTTGTGTCAATTTTTTCTTTTTTTTCTTTCATAGTTTTCCTACTTTATGAATTGTTAACAAAATGTAAATGGAATATTAATAAGTTAATACTTAAATAAACATTAATATTGATAACGACTATCATTAATATTATTTTAAGTGCTAAACTGATAATATATTAATAATGATTATTAATTTAGGATAAAAAATGAAAAAGCTTAGTCTAATCGAAAAAAATATGAAAATACATAACAACTTATGGAAAATCTACTCATCAACACTTTTTGTAGGAGTACTGCTAGTATTTTTTCAAGGTTATAATTAATGAGTGCAGTTGATAATAAAATGGATTTTGATAGATTTTTAAAAAACTTCAAAAAACATATTTCAAATCTAAAACTTAAAAACTCTTTGCAAAAAGATTATATTTTAAAAGCGTTATATTTTGAAGATGAACACTTAAATGCTGAAGAAATTACAGCAAAGGTGAAAAATGATTACAATATTGATATAGGTATTGCAACTGTTTATAGAGCATTAAAGTTCTTTGAGGACATAAATATTATTACATCACTTGATATTGGAGATGGTGCAAAAAAATATGAACTAAATTTATCAACTCATCATGACCACATGATTTGTACAAACTGTCATAAAATCATAGAATTCAATGATGATTTTATTGAAGATTCACAAGTTAGAATTGCTAAGGAAAATGGTTTTTTATTAAAAGACCATACTATGATTATATATGGTATTTGTGAAGAGTGTCAATAATAAGAAAAGAGCCTAAACTCTTTTCTTTTTCTTATTTTTTCTATTAAAATATAACATAAAACCTGTTATTGTAAATAGTGACATTAAAGCTGCTGCTATAAACATAGCTGTTTGACCAATAACACCAAAGTATTCACCTGTATGTAAAGGCAATATACTTCCCATTAATTTCTCATTTAATGGCTTATCCTCATATTTTTCTACTTTTATAATTTTTTGTGTATTTATATCTAACTCTAATAAGTTTGATGCTCTGTAGTGAGCTGGTTCTTTATCAAAATATCTAAAAGAGTAAAAAGAGCCTCCGTTAGGAAATCTAAATGATGCACTTGAATAATCATCTTTAACATAGTCTTTAAAAATAGTTATAGCTTTAGCATGTGAATCAAAACCTAATTGAGCTTGGCCACTAACTTTTTGCATAGGTACTTTTTTTCTTTCTTTTTTTTCAACTCCAGATATTGCATATAAACCATCTCTATACCAATCATATGACCAATATAAACCTGTCAATGAAGCTAATAAGTATAATGGAATAACCCACATACCAATAGCACTGTGCATAGTTGATAAAAAAGCTCTTCCTTTATGCTTAAATTTAAAAGTAAAACTTTTAAAGAATGCATGTTTTATTCTTCCCCAATAGATTATTATTGCACTTATAATTAAAATAATAAGTGAAATAGTAGAAATCGCAACTGTTTGCTTACCAATTTCTCTAGCATCACCAGGTAAAGCAAGCCATCTATGTAATCTAAGAACAAAACCAAAAAAATCTTTTCCTACAATTCCTGGTAAAATCTCTCCATTATAAGGATTAACAAAATAATCAATTCCCTTTCTAGCTGCTCTTCCATTTCCAGCACCTTGTACATTTATAATAACACTTGCACTTTCATCATTAAAAAAAGTAATACCTTGTATTTTATTTCCTGGCATTTTTGTTTGAAATTTTTCTAATAATTCTTCATTTGAAAGTCTGTTTTCACCCGTTACTTGAACAACATAACTATCACTATTTATAGTTTTTAATATCTCTTTCTCAAATGATAAAATAGCTCCAGTTGTTCCTACAATAAGTAGTATTATACCAGCTGTTATTCCTAAGAACCAGTGAATCTTAAACCATATTTTCTTATGCATTAAATATATGCTCCTTTTATTTTTTGAGAATTTTATCTTATTAATTTTAACCATTTATTAACAATTATAATAATGGTTATTAATATCTATTTTAAACTATTTATAAGCTTATTTTATTTATGATAATAATTATTAATATTAAAAGGTGGAAAATATCAAATAATCACTTCATTCAAAATGATATTATGAAAAAACTATTTTTTTCATTAATAAATAACCAAAAATGGAATACTGTAATAGAACTAATTGAAGAACAACAATTAAATATTAATTATAGAGATAACAAAGGAAGAAATGCTCTTTTTTGGGCAATTCATTCTTCTAATATACAAGCAATAGAAAAGCTTATTAAATTAGGGATAAATCAAAATGTAACTACAAACTTAACTGCTATTAATTATGCTGTTTATAAAGACAATGTGAAGATAATTAAATGTTTGAGAAATTGTGGCTTAGATATTAATCAAACAGATGATATTCACTCAACAGCATTAATTTATGCTGTTTTATATAATAAACTTAATAGTATAAATTATTTAGTTGATAATGGTGCGAATATATATCATGAAGATTTTTTAGGTAATAGTGCTTTTTCGCTTGCCTTTGATTTAAAAATCAAATATTTAATGGATAAATTCTCAAATTTATCTAAATAATAGAACTATATTAGTTCTATTATTCATATCTTAAAGCATCTATTGGATTTAGTCTTGCAGCTTTTCTTGCAGGAAAATATCCAAAAACAACCCCAATTAAAGTTGAAAATACAAAGGCAATTATTATAATCTCATGATTTATAATAAAGGGTAATTGCATCATAGAAACTGCCCCAAAACCAATACCTAAACCTAAAGCAATTCCAATTAATCCTCCTAGAGTTGATAAAACAACTGCTTCAACTAAAAATTGCAATAACACTTCATTCTCCATTGCTCCAATTGCAAGTCTTGTACCAATCTCTCTTGTCCTTTCTGTCACTGAAACTAGCATAATATTCATAATTCCAATTCCACCAACTAAAAGTGAAATAGCTGCAATAGAACCTAAAAGGTATGTTAAAGTCTCAGTAGTTGAAGTCATAGTTGAAAGTAAATCTTGCATATCTCTAATATGGAAGTTATCATCTTCATCTATTCCTATATTTCTTCTTTCTCTCATTAATGCTGTTATATCTTTTTTTGCTTTTTCAATATTTTTACTATTATTTATAGATAAAATAATTGTTCTAATATTTTTATTTCCTTTTACTTTTCTTTGATACATTCCAAGTGGTGCAACAATAATATCATCTTGGTCTCTACCAAAAGCTGCTGCTCCTTTTGATTTTAAAGTACCAATAACAGTACAAGAGAAACTTTTTAGTCTTATTTTTTCACCAATAGGATTAGCTCCTTCAAAAATCTGTTTTATTACAGTAGTTCCTAAAATACAAACTGATTTTCCTGCATTTAACTCAGATTCTTCAAATAATCGTCCCTTATCTAACTCCCAATTTTTAACTTGAAAAAAATCATTATTTGCTCCAACAACTTCACTTGCATAACTTTTATTTCCATAAATTACATTAATATTTGTATCATCTTCAGCAGAAACTCCTGATACATTTTGTATCTCATATTTTAAAGCCTCCATATCAGCTTCATCAAAATATCTAGCAGTGTTATCACTTCTAGGTGGTCCTCTTCTTTCTTGCCCAACACGAAGAGTTAACATATTTGTTCCAAGCTTTTTAATACCCTCTGTTACATTTGCAGTTGTTCCATCTCCAATCATTACCATTCCAATAACAGAAGCAACTCCAATTACAATTCCAAGAATTGTTAGGATTGACCTTAAAATGTTTCTTCTTATCTCTTTTATAGCTATTAAAAAAGCATTACTAAGCATTACTTATATCCTTTTTTTAAACTATCATCTATATGACCATCTCTAAAATAGATTGTTCTACTTGCATAAGAAGCCATCTCTTCTTCGTGCGTTACCATGATAATTGTAATACCAGATTCTTCATTTAATTTTTTTAATAAATTCATAATTTCAACACTTTTTATACTATCAAGATTTCCAGTTGGTTCATCTGCAAGTAAAATCAAAGGGTTTGTCACAATTGCTCTTGCAATTGCAACACGTTGTTGCTGCCCTCCTGATAATTGAGAAGGTGCATTATTTACAACACTTTCTAATCCCACTTTTTTTAATGCTTCATAAGCTAAAACTCTTCTTTGTTTAGCTGGGATTTTTCTATAAACCAGTGGTAACTCTACATTTTCTAAAGCACTTGTACGTCCTAACAGGTTAAAACTTTGAAATACAAAACCAATATAATTTCTTCTAATCAATGCCATTTGATTTCTATTTAAGTTTTCCACATGAATATCATTAAATAAATACTCTCCACTAGTAGGACTATCTAAACAACCTATCATATTCATAGAAGTAGATTTACCACTACCACTTGCACCCATAATAGCTACAAACTCACCTTGTTTTATGGATAGATTCACACCATTTAAAGCATAAGTTTTTGCTTCACCTTTACCATAAGTTTTAACAATATTTTTAAATTCAATTATTGTTTTATCACTACTCATTTATACTACTTTGTGAAACAATAACTTCATCATCTAAATTAAGTTTATCAGTTTTTATTGCTGTGAATTTACCATCAGTATCAATTACTTTTACTCTAATTTTTTTAGGAGTATTATTTTCTAAAACATAAATAGTTTTCATATCACTTGATTTATTAATCTCTTTTGAATTACTAGTTCTTCTTGGGAATTTGGGTCCAGACATTACATCTTTCATACTTTTATTTTTTACTTCATTATTTTTTGGTTTAAATCTAAAAGCAGCATTAGGAACTAACATTTGATTTCTTAATTGCTTAGTAAAAATTTGGGCAGTTGCTGTCATACCAGGTCTTAAAAGTAATTTATCATTATTTAATAAAACAACTGTTTCATATGTAATTACTCCACTTGATTCTATTGGGTTATATCTTACTTGTTTGATTTTTCCTTTAAATTTTTCATTTGGATATGCATCAACTGTAAATTCAACATCCAAATCTTTTTTAATATTTGCAACATCTGCTTCATCAATATTTACTATTAATTCCATTTTTGATAAATCTTTTGCAATTGTAAAAAGAAGTGGTGTAGAGTTAGTTGCAGCAACCGTTTGTCCAACTTCTACAGCTCTATGTAAAACTATTCCATTTATTGAAGATTTTACAACTGCTTTTTGTAGATTTTCTTCATCTGTTTTTAGATTATATTGAGCTTGCATAACTTTTGCTTGTGCACTCTCATAGGAAGCAAGGACACTTTCGTAATAAAATTTTGCATCATCAACTTCATTTTTTGAAGGATATTTACCGTTTGATTGTTTGTACATCTTCATAGTTCTGTCATAGTTTAGTTTTTTGTTATTTACATTTACTAAACTCTCTTTTTGATTTGCTTTTGCAATAGTTAGTGAAGCTTTAGAACTATTTACTTGAGATTGTAACTTTGTTGTATCAAGTTTTGCTAAAACCTGCCCTACTTTTACTTCATCATTATAATCAACATAAATCTCTTTTAATGTTCCTGATACTTCAATACCAATATCAACACTATTAGTTGGTTCTAAATTTCCTGTTGCTGTTACACTAACTATTACATTTCCATTTGTAACTTTTTTTGTATTATATGTGATTTTGTTTGATTGATTTTGATTATAAATAAAAGAATAGTAATAATAAATAGCTCCAAATACAATTAATAAAATTGCAAAAATCCATATATATTTTTTTGAAGATTTATTACTTGAATAATTTTCTAATTCACTTTGTAAATTTGTTTCCATTAACTTTTAGCCTTTGTCATAAAATATAGTTTTGAGTATTGTAGTTTGATATTTATATCATTGATTTTTAAATCAAATTCATTGATTTGCTTAGTATTTTTTAGTATTTCTAAATCATAATCAGAAGTCATTCCTGCACTATTTGATGTTGCATTTACAGAAATCAAGTCATTATATAACTCTAAATTTTCACTGATAGTTTTTCTATATTGTTCATAAGTATCAATTTGATTTATGATTTGTTCATAAGTGTAATCAAGCTCATTTTTTGTGTCATTTAAAGATACTTTTTGTTTAAGTACTTCAAGTTTTGATTTTTCTATTTTTGTATCTTTTGTAATATCAAAAATAGGCATTGATAGCTTTAAAGATATACTACCTGATGAGCTATCATCATTTGTATTATTTGTCAAATCATCATTATTTGAATATGATGCATTAGTTGAAATACTAACTTGAGGACCATAAGAGCTTTTTAATTCTTTATATGTAGTATTTAAAACATCAATTTTTGATTTCTCATACTTTAAATCTAAACTATTTTTAATAAACTTCTCTTTGTTTATATGTTTAAAATCTAAAATCTCTATTTCATCATATCTTAATGATGTATATTTAGATAATTCGTGTTCTAAATCTTTTAAAGAGTTTTTTAAAGAAATTGTATTTTTAAATTGAGTGTTTTTAGACATAATTGCATTATTTAGTTCTACAATATCTACCTTCCCAGCTTCATATTGTATTTTCTTTAAAATCAACTCTATGTGTTTATTTTTTAAATTATAATCACTTTGAGCTATCTGTATTTTTACTTTTTTCATATTTAACAAAGTTTCATATATTGTTTGAAGTATTGCTATATTTTCATTTTCCCATGAAATTAAATCTTGATTATATGTATCTTTCGCATTTTGAATTGAAAACTCTATACCACCCGATTGATATATGTTTTGAGAAAAACCAATTGAAATACTTTTTGATAAATTATCATTTTCACTAGAAAAAGAGTGAGTTCTATTTATAGTAGAGCTTAAATCAATTCTCCCAATCCATTCATCTTTTGAAGATTTATATTTTTCTTCTATTATTTGTTTTTCTAAAGTTCTTATTTCCTGTTTATCTTTTTGTAGTAGTTCTAGTTCATTAGAAAATAGTGAACTACACAAAAAAGGAAGAATTATTATTCTCTTCAAGAAAACTCCTTTTTTTTGAAATAGTAGTTAAACTTTTTTAACAAAATTTTAACAAAACTATTAATATTTTATTAATTAAGATAATTATTATCAATATTATATTAAGATTCCAAAATGGAAAGAAAAAAAAGTTTTTTAATCATATTAATTTTAATAGTATCAGCTCATGTATATCTATTTGCTCAACTTAAAGTTGAAGAGCCTAAAACAATTGTTGCACCAAAACCGAGTAGTAGCGCTGCTATAAAACTAAATAATGTAGTAATCAAAAAACAAGAAGTTAAGCCAAAACCTAAAAAAGTTGAGAAAGTAGTAGTTAAGAAAAAACCTATTATAAAAAAGAAACTTCCAAAAACAAAAAGTAAAAATATTGTTAAAGAAGTTAAGAAAAAAGTTAAGAAAAAGAAAATTGTTAAGAAAAAAATAGAGAAAAAAGTTGAAAAACCTGTTGAGAAACCTGTAAAAAAACCTGAACCTAAAAAAGTTTTTGAAAAAGAGCAAGTTCCCCAAGAGGTTTCTCAAAAAGCCCAAAAAAGTGAAAAAATCAATCCTAAGGTTTTAAAAGCTGTTGAAAATGAGTATCTATTAAAATTAAAAAGATTAATTGATAAAAATAAAAAGTATCCAAAAGCAGCAAAAAGACTTAATCAAACGGGAAAAGTTTATTTAAGTTTTACAATAGGCAAAAATGGAGAAATTAAAAATGTAAGAATTTCAAAAAATAGCATATACTCAAGATTAAATAAAGCGGCTATAGAAATTTTGACAAAAATTAAAAAGTTTGAGCCTATTCCAAAAGAATTAAATAAAAATAGTTGGGATATTACAGTTCCAGTAGCATATCAAATAGTTAGGAGTTAAATAGATGGAAATTGATTTATTAAGTTATATCAATAGAGGTGGAATAATAGTTTATGTACTAATATTTTTAAATATTATTGGTTTTACAATTATGTTTTGGAAGATAATTGTTCTATCTTTTTCAAAAGTTAAAAGTCAAAAAAATATTGATGAAATTGTAGAATTTGTAAAAAACAATAATATTGATTTAAAAAAAGAATCATTAGAAAATATTATTAGCAGAAAAGTTAAAAAATTAGAATTTGGACTAAATACTATCAAAATCATTGCTTCAATTGCACCACTAATTGGTTTATTAGGTACAGTTGTTGGGGTTTTAAACTCATTTGATTCTATAACAAAAAGTGGTTTAGGTGATCCAAGTATTTTCTCAAATGGTATTTCAATTGCACTTATCACAACAGTTGCAGGTCTAATCGTTGCTATTCCTCACTATATTGGATATAACTATATTACAGGTGTTTTAGATAGTTTAGAGTTAAAACTTCAAAAAGAGGTATTAAAAAACCTATGAGAAAAAGAGAAATATTAACACCAGATATCACGCCACTTGTTGATGTTGTTTTTATTTTATTAATTTTCTTTATAGTATCTTCAGTATTTAAAAAAGATGAATTAGCTCTTGTATTAAATCTTCCAACTTCAAGTGCAAAAGAGATTGAATTAAAACAAAAAGAGGTAATAATCGAATTAAGTGTTGATAAACTTGCAATTTATGGTAAAGAATTAACACTAGATGAACTTCATGAAAAACTAATTGAAATAGAAGATAAAACAAGAAATATTATATTTAGAATTGACAAAGAAGTTAAATACGAAAAAGTTGTAAAAGTCTTAGATGTAATTCAAAAAAACCAATTATTTAATATCTCATTAATTACAGAAACAAAAGAGTAAAATAAAATTTGCCTAAAATAAAATTATTTTATTATAATTGTATTTTAATATAATGTTGTTATAATAAATTATTACTAATTTTAGGCTGCTGTTTATGAAACTTATTTACTTATTATTATTTTCAATTATTTTTTCATATGCAAATAATTTAAATCCACATAAACTATCAAAAGATGAAATAACTTATCTACAATATTCACCTTTAAATATTTATTATAATGACTGGAAACCTTTTACTAGTTATGAAAATGGTATTATAGAAGGTTTATCTGCTGATATTATAAAGAATTTAGCTTCAAATTCAAATTTAAAGAGCCACTTGCAGATTATAAAAAACAACCCGTAATTTAAGCTGATTTAAATTTTAAAAAGTTGAATCAAACTTCAGATAAGTTATAATTTTTTACTACAAAAATTTAACAGAAGAGCGATTCAACTTATGGAAATTATTCTACCAAAAATATCTTCAAGTCTATCTAAAATGTGGACTAAGGTTTTAAATCTTGAAAATTCACTTTTTCCTTCTTTGAAAAGAGAGCTTCAATTAGAAGAGTTGTCAAATAAAGAGCAAAAGCTTATTAAGATATTAGACTTTGCTGCGATTGAAAAAAATATCACTGTCGTATCTATTACAAACACTCCAAAGCATAGAGAAGAGATTGCACGAGCATTTATTGCAAAGAGTGTTTACAATATCCAAACAACCAGAGACCTTATCGATAGACTTCATAGTGATAGAACGCTGAGGATCTTGTGTGGGTGGAGATATAAAAACGATATTCCAAGTGAGTCTAAATTTAGTAGAGTCTTTAAGGAGCTCAGTGAGCTTAAAATTGCACAAAAGACGCATGAGCAGTTTGTGAAGGAGTATCTAAGGGATACACTCTTTTTTTATAATGCAAGTGATGCAACAAAAATACCACTGAGAGAAAAACCTGTAAAAGTTGAAAAAGAAAAGTTTAAACCAAAAAGAAGAGGACGACCTAAAAAAGGTGAAACAAGAGAGCCTAAAACACCCAGTATCT
Source organism: Malaciobacter pacificus (assembly GCF_004214795.1). Classification (NCBI taxonomy): domain Bacteria; kingdom Pseudomonadati; phylum Campylobacterota; class Epsilonproteobacteria; order Campylobacterales; family Arcobacteraceae; genus Malaciobacter; species Malaciobacter pacificus. Next base: position 1,339,994 of record NZ_CP035928.1, on the reverse strand, counting down.
TGCAGCAACAAGAAGATATGAAAACCACAAAGCAGATGCTATCTTTGGTATCAACGCAGTGTGGAGTTGGAAGAAAACAGAATTCCAAAGGCAACTTTGAAACATGGATAGGAGGGAAACTCCATATCAGTGTAGTAGATGGAGATATCCCTATTACTGCTATTTATTCAGGGGCAAATGTTCATGATAGCTCAGTAGCACTTCCTCTTATAAACGAGACAAGCAAAAAAGTATCATATCTTTATGACTTACAAGATGCAGGATACGACAGCAATATTATCAGAGATTTTTCCAAAAAACTAAATCATAGACCGCTTATTGATATCAATCCGAAGAACTCCAAAGAGTTAAAAGGAAAAATTCAACTTATAAAAGATGAAAAAAAGAAATTTAAAATTCTAAACCTTACTCAAAGTTTAGATACCCATCACTATAACCAAAGAAGTATGGTTGAGAGAGTCAATAAATACCTCAAAGAAGACTTTGGATGCAGTAATATTTATTATAAAGGAGCTACAAAAGTAGCTTCTGTTTTAGCATTTGGTATTTTATCAGTTTGTATTCATCAGAGTTTGAAACTGGTAACATAACTTTTAGCTAAAAACACTAAAAATTAGCCATTTTTAAAACTCAACCATCAAGCACGCACCCAATAATAGTTTTTTATCTAAAATTGACCCATAAAGCGGTAAAATGATTAAAAGTTTAAAAGATCTGCTTGATAAGCTTAGTAGGTTTACAAATTCACTAGTTTATGATGGTGGAATTTGCAAGCGGCTCTTAAAATTAAATTTTATAAAAGTTGATAGTTTTTCAAATGCATTGTATAAAGTAAATGAAGATAAATTTGGAGCAATTATATCAACATCAGCAACAAAAGACAGAGAAAAATATGCTCTATTTTCTAAACCTTATATATCTTTTCCAATATCAATTGCAACAAAATTAAATACAGAAAATATTTTAGATTTAAATGAACTAAATGGTAAAAAAATAGCAGTAGGAAAAAATTTTACTGCCTACAAACTATTAGAAAGAAACTACCCAAATATTCAGCTTATTCCTGTAAAAAATACGATTGAAGCTTTATATTTATTATCTAAAGATAAAGTTGATGCAGCAGCTGATATTAACCCTGTTTTAGTATATTACATAACTCAAAATAATTACAATGAAATAAAAATAACTGCAAATAGTAAATTCAATGTTGATTTACAAATTATGGTAAATAAAGAAAATAGAGAAATAATACCAATTTTAAATAAACTTATTGAAGATATTAATCCTAAAACAAAGCAAAATATAACAAATAAATGGATTTATACTAAACAAGTTACAAAAATAGATTACTCAACAATAATTCTTATTATTTTTATATCGATTATCATAATAAGTTTTTTAATTTACAGACAGTTTTTATTGGAAAAATATCAAAACAAATTAGAAGATAGTGAATTTAGATGGAAGTTTGCTATTGAAGGTAGTGGAGATGGACTTTGGGATTGGAATTTAGAAACAAATAATGTTTTTTACTCTAAACAATGGAAAAAATTATTTGGTTTTAGAGAAGATGAAATCACTTCTGATTTAAAAGAATGGCACAACAGAATAAACCCTAATCAATTAGAATATGTCTTAAAAAAAATGGAAGAACATATTCATGGTATAACAAAAGAGTATGAGTGTGAATATCAAATTTTATGCAAAAACAATACATTTAAATGGATATTAGATAGAGGGGTTATTGTAAAGAGAGACTCAAGTAATAATCCAACTAGAATAATTGGGACACACAAAGATATTACTAAAAGAAAAGAGCTTTTAGAAGAGATTCAATTAGTAAAAAATCAGTTTGAAAATATGTTTAAAACACATGATTCAGTAATGCTTTTAATATCTCCAGATACTGGTGCAATATTAGATGCTAATCTAAGTGCTACAAATTTTTATGGCTATAGCTATACTGAGTTTACCACTATGAATATTTCTCAAATAAACGTATCATCTAAAGATGAAATACAAAATAGTATTAATAGTGCAAAAAGTTTTAAAAATAATAAATTTGTATTTCCACATAAATTAAAAAATGGTCAAATAAAAAATGTTGAAGTCTACTCTTCACCTATTGAAACACAAAAAGGAATAATTCTTTTTTCAATTATTAAAGATGTTACAAATGAAAAAGAGTTAGAGAAAGAGATTGTTAAACAAATAAATTTCACATCAACATTAATTGACAATGCAAATGCAATTATTGCTGTTATAGATGCAACTGGTACTATGTTTAAAATAAATAAATATGGTCAAGAATATGTTGGTTACTCTCAAGAAGAAATTGCAAGTGCTCCATATTTTTGGGACAAATTTTTACCAGAAAATAAAAGAAATAACGTAATTGAAATTATAAAAAAAGCACAAAAAGGAGAAATTGTAAAATCATTTAAAAATAGTTGGTTATCAAAAACAGGTGAAGAAAAAATATTTGAGTGGTCAAATACTTTGATAAAAAAACCCGATGGCACTATGGATTATTTAGCAACTATTGGTATTGATATTACACAAAAAGAAAAAACGCAAGAATTAATTCTAGCACAAAAAATGGAATTTGAATCAATATTTAAATTTAGTAGTGATGGTATTGCAATAACTGATTTAGAGACAAATTTTTTAGAATTTAATGAAGCTTATTTAAATATAACTGGATTTACAAGGGATGAGCTGCTTCAAAAATCAAGTTTAGAATTAACTGTTCCTGAACTTAGAAAACATATGAAAAGTTTGATAAAAAAAGCTATTACTTATGGACACATTAAAAATTTCCAAAAAGAATCAATCGTAGCAAATAATAGAAGAATTGCATTAAATATGAGTATTACACTTCTTCCAAATCAAGAAAAGCTTTTAATCATTATAAAAGATGTAACAACAATCAAAATTTTAGAAGAACAAGCTAGATTAGCTTCAATGGGTGAAATGATTGGAAATATTGCTCACCAATGGAGACAACCTTTAAGTATTATCAGCACAGTTGCAAGTGGTATCAAATTAAGCGTTGAAATAGATAAAAAAGATGATGAAGAATTAGTAAAATCAAGTAATAAAATCATTGAACAAACACTGTATTTATCAAAAACAATTGATGATTTTAGGAATTTTATAAAAGAAGACAAAGAGTTTAAATTAATATTTATAAATGATATTATTATGGAATCTTTAAAATTATTAGATTCATCTATTAAAAATAACTACATTAAAATAGAAAAAGAGATTTTTGACAATATAGAAGTTAATGGTAATAAAAACGAACTACAACAAGCAATAATAAATATATTAAATAATGCAATTGACTTTTTAAAAGAAAAAATAGAAGATCAAAACAACCGATATATTTTTATAAAAACAAAAAAAATAGACACAAATTCTTTAGAGTTAACTATCTTAGATTCAGCAGGTGGAATTAATAAAAAAATCATAGATAGAATCTTTGAACCATATTTCACTACAAAACATCAATCAATTGGAACGGGACTTGGTCTTTCTATGGTTGATAAAATATTAAGAGAAAAACATCATTTTGAAATTGCTGCTTATAATGAAGAATTTACATATAATAGTAAGAAATATAAAGGTGCATGTTTTAAAGTTCTATTTAAAAAACAAGATAGTTAGTTTTTCTTTTCATTAATATTTAGATATTATACGAAAAAAATAAAAGTATAAAAGGAATAGCTCATCAAAACTTTCAACGAAAACAAACTAGATTCAAATATTATTAAAGCAATAGATGAATTAGGATTTGATAAGCCTACACAAATACAACAAAAAGCAATTCCAATTGCAATGAAAGGTAAAGACCTGCTAGGAACTGCACAAAGTGGTTCTGGTAAAACAGCAGCTTTTTTATTACCAATATTAAATAATTTAGCACAAACAAGAATTGAAGTTCCAGTTTTAAGAGCTTTAATTATAGCTCCAACAAGAGAATTAGCAAAACAAATATCTCAAGCAGTTGATGATTTAGGAAAATATTTAGATATTAAAAATACTACTATTTTTGGTGGTGTATCATTAAAAGATCAAGAAAAGAAAATTGCAAACGGTCTTGATATAGTTGTAGCAACAACAGGCAGACTAATGGAACATCTTAGAAATAATACTATTGATTTATCAAGTATTACTCATGTTGTAATTGATGAAGTTGATACAATTTTAGCTATGGGATTTTTAGAAGATTTAGAAGCAATTTTGCCAAATGTTGGGCCAAATAGACAAATCATGATGTTTTCAGCAACTCTAAATCAAAATGTTAAAAAACTAGCAAAAGAGTTTTTAAATGACCCTGCTGTTGTTGAAGTAGTAAATCAAAGAAGTAGTGTTGATATTATTGAGCAAAGGGTTATTGAAGTAGATCCAAATCAAAAAGCTCCCCTGCTTTCATATCTAATTGGTTCTCAAAACTATCCACAAGTTTTAGTATTTGTAAATACTAAAAAAATAGCAGATGCCTTAGTGCGACACTTTGAGCTTGATGGTCTTCCAAGTGCTTGTATTCATGGAGATGTAAGACAATCAGCTCGTGCTAAAGCTTTAAGAAAGTTCAAAGAAGGAGAAATCAGAGTATTAGTTGCTACTGATATTGCAGCACGTGGAATTGATATAGAAATGCTTCCTGTTGTAGTAAACTTTGAATTACCAGAAACAATTGCTGATTATACACATAGAATTGGAAGAACAGGAAGAGCTGGAAATCCTGGAACTGCAATTACACTATTAAGTGTAAAAGATTATAGAATGATGATGGATATTGAAAAAGAGTTGATTTTAGATTTAGGTAGACAAACTGTTGAAGATTTTGAACCAACAGAAAAAAAACCAAGACTTGTAAAACCAAAACCTAAAAAACTTAGTGAAAAAAAAGCTGGGAATAGAGAAAAAGTAGCTAAAAGAGGTCCAAAAAAATCAAAAAAAACAACAAAAAGAGATGAAGGTAGAAGTTTTAGAAGATAATTTTCCTATGCCTAATCCTACAAAAGTAGATTAGGCACTAACTTGTCCTTTTAAAATATCACTATGGGCTTTGGGAGAGATTCCAAACATTCTAGAATACTCTCTACTAAATTGAGATGGTGATTCATACCCTACTGCAAAAGCCACCTCACTAACTTCAATATTTCTAACAGATAATATTTGCTTAGCTTCTTGGAGTCTAAGATTTTTTTGAAACTGTATTGGTGTCATTGAAGTAATTGTTTTAAAATTTTGATATAAAGATGATTCACTCATTTCAACAAGGTTTGCTAATTCTTTAATATTTAATTTTTCATTAAATTTATTTTTAATCTCAGTAATAGCCTTAACAACCTTATTTGATGTTGTACCTTCCATTACAAATTTATTTAAGAAGTATCCACTTTTATCATTTATTAGCTTATATAAAATCTCTTTTATAATAAAAGGAGCTAAATACTCAATATCTTCTTTGGGCTTTTCAAGTAACTTAACTAATCTAGTCATTGGTTCATATAAAGAGTAGTTTAAATCATCAAAGAAAAGTCCTTTTTCTGATTTTTTTTGAAACTCTAATTTTGATGGATTAGTATTTTTTAATACTTCGTAAATATCTTCTAATCCAAATCTAATTCTAAAAGATAAATAAGGAGTATCTTCACTTGCTTCTAATATCCTAATATTTGCAGGTACATGTGTTGATGAAAGTAAATACTCACTTGGACTATATTGGTAAAGTTTTTCTCCAAAACCAACGGCTTTTGACCCTTGTAATATAACGCAAAGTGATGGCTCATACATTATTGCATCGAACTCTGTAGTTGATGTAGAATAGAAAAAATCTAAACACTCAATTTCACTTTGTAATAATCCATTTTCTAAACTATATTTTTTATTTATAAATTCTATTAAATCTTCTCTTGCTTGTACTAAATAATCTTCCATAATAATCCTTTTAAGCAATATAATCCATTTTAATTATATTAAATATTTATAGATTAAACAAGAAAAATTCTGTATATTTCTTGCCCAATTCTCCATTTTTTAAATATTTGTAGTATTGTGCAAGAAATTTACAAAATCATTCTAGTGATTATTTTATTGTTAATATATACTTTAAATATATCAATTTAAAGGACTTAAATATGAAATTAATTACAACTACGGCAGTTTTAGCCTTATTATCGATTAGTCAAACTCAAGCAAGTGAAATTAAAAATGAACAAACTATTACAAGACTTGAAGATAGAAAATCTATTGTTGTAAACAAAACAGATTTTAAAAAGTATTTTAGTGGTGGAGAAGTTAGAATCGACCCTGTCTATCCAAAAGGAAATACAAAAACTCACTCAGGAGCATATGTAACTTTTGAACCAGGAGCAAGATCAAACTGGCACACTCATCCAGCAGGTCAGCATATCATAGTTACAAAAGGTGTTGGATATACACAAACTTGGGATGGTAAAAAAGAGACAGTAAAAGAAGGTGATGTTGTTTGGTGTCCAATTGGTGTAAAACACTGGCATGGAGCATCAAAAGATATTGCAATGACTCACTTAGTAATTACTGGTGCAGTTGAAAAAACAGGTAAAAATGTAAACTGGATGGAACCAGTAACTGATGAACAATATAATTCAAAATAAAAGGATTTATGATGAAACAAATATTAAAACTATTTTTATTTTTACCACTATTTGTATTTGCAAATGAAACTGGTGGAACAAAATTTGAAGAACTAGATAAAAAAGAGATAGCAACTATAGAAATCTCTGCTTTTAGTGCTAGTGGAGATTTAGAGAGTTTAAGAAAATCACTAATAAAAGGTTTAAAAGCAGGACTTACTCAAAATGAAATCAAAGAAATTTTTGCACATTTATATGCTTATGTTGGATTTCCAAGAAGTTTAAATGCACAAAATATATTTATGAACTTAATAAATGAAAGAAAAAAAACTGGAATAGATGATATTGAAGGAAAAGTTGCAAGTTTAAATATCAGCTTTATAGCAGCAAGTATCTCATTTCTTATGGTATTTGCTGCTTCTGCTACACCAATACCTTTATATGACATTTATAGAATTGAAGAGCACTTAACATATAATGACTTAGCATTAACTGCAGTTGTTTACTTTATAGGTGCTATTACAGCCCTACTTTTCTTTGGAAGAATCTCAAACCACTTAGGAAGAAAACCAGTAGCTTTTATCATCTTTGCCTTAACTACAATTGCTACAATTATGCTTCTTGATGTAAACAGTGCTGAAATACTGATTTTTGCAAGACTTTTACTTGGACTTGCTTGTGGTTTAGCATCTAGTTCAATTACATCATATATCGTTGATAATGGAACTTCTTTACCCCAGTGGGTTCCTGCAGCAATAGTGAGTAACTCTCCAATGATTGGTCTAACAATTGGTGCTTTAATTTCTGGGTCATTAGTACAGTTTGCACCTTATCAAAGAGTTTTATGTTATGTTTTCATATTAGTAGTTTTAGCAATTTGTACTATTTTAATAGCTTACAGTGATGAAACAGTACAAAAAACTCCAGGATTATTAAAATCACTAAAACCAAAATTTTCACTACCTATAAAAGGCAAAAAGTTTTTTCCAATAGCAGCAGTTACTTTTGTATCAACTTGGGCTATGGGAGCATTTTATCAAGCATTTGGTCCATCAATAGCAGTTGACCAACTTGGAACTCACAATACACTTATAATAGCAATTTTATTTGGTTCATACCTTTTACCTAGTGCCATTGGAGGACCTATTAGTGCAAAATTAGAGCCTGCTGATGCTCAAAGAGTTGCTATGTTTTGTTTTAGTATTGGCGTTATGGGGATTATCTTTTCACTAAAGATATCTAGTTTATGGTTGTTTATACTTTCAAGTGCAGTTGCAGGAGCATCTCAAGGAGCAGTACTAACAGGAAGTATAAGATCAGTTATGAAAGATGTAACAATTCAAGAGAGAGCAGGAATATTATCACTTATTTATGCAACATCATACGCAGGTGCTGCGATTCCTAGTTTTATAGCAGGTCAAATGTCACATTATATGGATTTATTTCATGTATCGATATTTTATGGTGTTTTAGCAATAAGTGCATGTATACTAACTCTTATATTTGCTAGAAAACCAAAATTAGTAGAGGTTAATCATGAGTAAAAAAATTTTAAATATATTACTTTGCTTAATAACTCCAATTATATTATTAGCAAATGAAAAAGGAAACAAAATGAAAATAAGTGTAGAATCAAATGGTAAAATAATAGTTTTTGAACTAAATAATTCAGATGCTTCAAAAGAGCTTCTAAATCAATTACCATTAAAAATCAAAGTTGAAGATTATGCTTCAATGGAAAAGATATTTTATCCACCAAATAAACTATCAACTTCAAACACACCACTTGCAAATGCAAAAAAAGGAATACTAGCTTATTATGCACCTTGGGGTGATGTAGTTATGTTTTATAAAGATTTTGGAAGTGCTGGTGGTTTATATGAATTAGGTTTTGTAACTTCAGGTATTGATGATATTAAAACTTTAAGTGGAACTATTGAAATAACAAAGGTAGACTAAAAACTCAGTTTTTGTGGATATTGAATAATTTTTATAAGATATTAAGGATATTAGTTAATAGTCTAACAAAAATAATTATATCAAATATCAAAGAATAAGATAAAAAATATTATATATTGTAATCTATTATTTTATATTTTATTAAAATAAGCCTATTTATAGGACTTTGTCTAACTTGATATCATAACATTAAAAATGTATTACTATTAAGTAATTTTATGGGTAATTAATATATAATGTATTACTAATAAATAGTTAAGTGCAATCATATTATAGGATGGATTTATGTCAGAAGATGTTATAGAGTTTACTAGAAAAAAACCATTTAAAAAAATTAAAAATATAGGTGAAAGTGCATTTGGTAAAACAATTTTACTCAGAGATGAAACTATTGATGAAGATTTTGTATGTAAAAAATACTCCCCTTTTTCCGCTAAACTAAAAGAAGAATATTATAAAAACTTTAAGGATGAAATAAAACTCCTTCATATGCTTTATCATAAAAATGTAGTTAGAATATTCAATTATTATCTTAACTTTCGCACCTAAAACCAAGCAATTTTCCAGTCACATCTCTTAATAGATCAATGATAGCTGTAAAATCCTCATTTCTATTGACAACTTCTTCAATTTTTGCAATCTCATCTAAAATAGCTAAAAATGCTTGCATAGCTATTGCTAGAGTATGAAGTTCACATTCTAAATCTTTAAACAATCCACCAATTGTTTTAGGTTCATTGCTGATACGATTTATATAGCTAACAACATTGTATGTAAAAAAAGATAGTGTAATTCTGGCTATCAAAGCTTCATAGATTCGATTCTCTTCTTTTCCGAATCCAAAGTGTTCACGAAGTTCTTTATACCCTTGTTCTATATCCCATCGTCTTTTATAAATATCTATAATCTCTTCATCACTAAGTATAAGATTGGTTGATACGATTGGTATTAAATTCTCTTTTGTTTTTATAAAAACAATTTTTAATTTACCAGCTTTTTTATGTTCAACTATGGTTGAAAAATACTCAAACTTTATCTTTTTGCCATATTGACCCATCTTGATAGATTTAAGCTTTTTAAATTTGTTATAGATGCCATCAAGGGTCTTTTTCTCTCCTGTAAAATTCCATATCCTGTCATTGTTTACCATTCTTGAAATGACTTGCAATCCAAGTTCATTCATAGTTTCTATAAATACAGGTTTAGAATACCAGCTATCTACAAGCAGATAATCTGCATATATACCACTAGCTACTGCTCTTTTAATCATCTCTATAGCAATTTGTGATTTCCCTTTTAAGCTTTCCAATCTTCGCTTATGTGCATTGGTTCGATGATCAATAATATTTGTAAACTCTTCTATCTTTACCCTTGCATAACTGTTCATAGCAATTGCAAAGTCCAACATAAAATTTGAATAACCATCACTATAGTTTAGTGATACAACATTTACACCTCTGATTTTTCTCTTTGCTTTATTGCTCCAAAGGTTGTCACAACTTCCCTCTATATTTTTACCAACTTTATCTTCAACAGTATCATCAAGTATAAGAACTCTTACTAGCTTTGAATCTTGCACTTTATGAAGTAGTGATAAGATCTTTAAAGAACTAAGAGATAATAGTTTTCTCCAATTATAAGAAGTATTGGAAAGTAATCGATAATATACATCTTTTTTGAAACTATCATTACTTTGATCCATAAAGGTTGATATTTTTTTATTCATAACCAGCATATATACAAAATGTAATACAACCATATGAACAGCAACTCCCTCTTTTTTAGAAAAATTGCTCTTGGTTAAAATAGTTTTCATATTTAACAAACGTAATGTTTCATAGATTGGATTTTTTAACTTATCGTTTATAATACCGATGATCTTGGATTCTATCTGCATTCTTACCCTTTAATATAATAGATATTATAGCTAAAAGTGCCTATTTAAGGGCTTTATTGAGAGTTCAAAATAGAAAAATATCATAGAAAAACAACTAAATTATTTTTATGTCAACAAGGATAAGATTATTAACTAAAGGAGTAATGTTTTAGGGAGATTTAGCTACAATTTTAATCAATTTAACGTGCGAAAGTTAAGTTATTATCTTTATCCTGAATATTTTACAGGATATATTTTGATGGAATATATTCAAGGTGAAGATATTGAAAAATATATAGAGAAATCACCTGAACAAATTAATGATATTTTTCTTCAACTTATTAATGGTTTTAAATATTTGGAAGAACATAATATTTTACATAGAGATATGAGACCATACAATATAATGGTTGACAATAGTGGGTTGGTTAAAATTATAGATTTTGGATTTGGTAAAAAAGTTCATTTTGAAAAAGATTTTGACAAAAGTATAACTTTAAATTGGTGGTGTGAAACACCAAATGATTTTTTGAACAAAATATACAATTTTAAAACTGAAGTGTATTTCATTGGCAAATTAATTGAAAAAATTATATTAGAACAAAATATACAAGAATTTAAATTTAAAGAATTACTATCTGCTATGACATATAAAAATCCAGTTAATAGAATAGAGTCATTTAATAACTGTTATAAAAAAATATTGAATGAAAAAGCTTTAGATATAAATTTTAACGAATTTGAGATTCAACTTTACAGAGAGTTTTCAAATACCTTGTATAGTATTTTATCAACAATAGAATCTTCAACAAAATTTATTAATGATAATGACAAAATTTTAAGAAAGTTAGAACAATTATATAAGAATACAATGCTTGAGGAGTTTTTACCATCGCCTGTATTATTAAGTAGATGTTTTTTAGATGGAGAGTACACTTATAATAAACATTACAGCATAAAAGTAAATTTAATAAAAGATTTTATTAATCTTTTCAAAAGTTTATCAAAAAGTAAAAAAAATATTATTATAAATAACTTGGAAACTAAGTTAGAAGTTGTAGAACGTTATGATGGATTTGATGCTGATGATATTCCATTTTAATAGCAACACTTAACAAATCAGAGGAGCCAATAAATTACCCTGCGGGAAATTTATTGGCTCATTTTAAACGTTATCTTACATAAAAATATTTAGAAGGAAAAGAATTGAGTAATACAAAAAAAATGAGAAATAATTATATTTTTATAGATTTTGAAAATGTTCAACCTACATCTTTTGAGTTTCCAGAAGATTATCCTTTTAAAGTTATTGTTTTTATTGGAGCAAATCAAACAAAGATTCCTATTGAACTTGCTACATCAATGCAAAGTTTAGGAGATAAAGCTGAATATGTAGTAATAAGTGGTAATGGCAAAAATGCTTTAGACTTTCACATTACGTTTTACCTTGGTAAACTATATGAAAAAGACCCTAAAGGGTATTTTCATATAATCACTAAAGATACTGGTTTTGATGTACTAATTAAACATCTTAGAGAAAAAAAGACTTTAATAAATCGCTATGATGAGATTAGTGAAATTCCAGCTTTGAAACAATCAAACTGTGAAACATTATCTATTGATGAAAAAATAAAATTAATTGTTGACTATTTAATTAAAAGAGGAAATGCAAAGCCTAGAAAAGTTGAAACCCTATCAAATACTATAAACTCAATATGTGCAAGAAGTTTAAATAGTAATCAACTTGATGCTATCATTAAGGCAATGGTTAAAGAAAAGCTTATTGTCATTGATGGTGCTAAGATAACATATACACTAAAAGATAACAAGTACTAGGAGAGAAATAAGTTACCCTGCGGGCAAACTTATTTCTCAACTCAACCGTTATGTGAAACATACACAATTGACAAAATGAATAAATTTGAATACAATAGTATTTATAAATATTCAAAGGATATATTATGAAAACAGTAACTATGAGAATAGATGATTCAATTTACGATATGATAAAACTTGCAGCTGATGGTCAAAAAAGAAATCTTTCAAATTTTATAGAGTTTGCAACAATGCAATACTTGACATCTTCACAATTTGTAGAAAATGATGAAATGGCTGAAATAATGAATGATAAAGAGCTAGTAAAAAACCTTATGGATGGACTAGAAGATTTCAAAAAAGGTGACTATACAATTGTCTAAGTATCAAATTGCAGAAACTAAAACTTTTGAAAAAATTAAAAAAAAGATAGATAAAAAGCTCTATTCAAAAATTAAAAACTTTGTTTATCCCCAACTTAGAGAAAACCCTTTTTATGGAACAAACATTAAAAAGCTAAAAGATAATCTTGAAGGCTATTATAGATATAGAATTGGAAATTATAGACTTTTTTACCTTATCGAAGAGAATAAGCTTATTATTGCTGTTGTTGATTTTAAACACAGACAAAAAGCTTATGATTAACACATAACAAATTAGTGGAGCCCATAAATTACCCTGCGGGCAATTCATCGGCTCATTTTAAACGTTAAGTTGCTAAACCTCCCACTTTTAGAACACAAAATATTAAAACAAATTTTCTTAGTTCCACAAAGTGTTCAAAAATTATGAACAGTCTCTCAACTCTCATGAAAAGATGAATAGACTTTTTTAAGCAGTTTTAATAAAACTCTAGCTTCATCTTTTTCTAAATCTTTTGTAAGTTCTTTATTCATCTCTTTTGCACAAGATATTGCTTCATCAATTAGCTTTATTCCCTCACTTGTCAAAACCAAATGCTTTTTTCTTTTATCAGTGGGACTTGGAACTCTATTTAATAATCCCTTTCCTTCAAGTCTATCTATAAGTCTAGTAATACTTGCTTCATCACCATTTGTGTATCTTAAAATCTCTTTTTGAGTTGTTACATCATTTTTATATAAATTGATTAAAATACTAAATTGTAAATGAGTTAAATCATACTGTTTTAACTTCTCTTCCATACTTCTTTTCATATCTACAAAAATAGTATTAAAATAAAATCCTAAAGATTGGTATATATTAAATTTACTATTTTCCATATCTTACACCCACACTTTTGATATAAGTTCATAGGAATGTATTCTTTTTTTAGGGTCGTGAATCCAACAATTCATCATAATTTCATTTGCTCCAGTTCTCTCAATCAATAATTCTAATTTTTCTTTTACCATTTCAGGAGTTCCATATATAGACTCTCTTGTTTTATTTCTAATAGCTCTTTCTTCCCAAGGCTCCCAAATACTATCTATATCTTCAACTGGTTTTGAAATCAATCTTTCATCACCCCTTTGCATGTATAAAAATTTTAATAGCTCTGATGTTCTTAAAAACTCTGCTTCTTCTAAAGTTTGGGCACATATAGCATTTATACAAACTATCACATAAGGCTTTTCAAACTGTTTTGAAGGAACAAAATTACTTCTATATTCTTCAATTGCTGCACTCATAGCATCAGGTGCAAAATGTGAAGCAAAAGCAAATGGTAATCCTTTTTGTGCTGCTAAACTTGCACTAAAAGTACTAGAACCAAGTAACCAAATTGGTATTTCCATTCCATATCCAGGAACTGCTTTTATGGCATTTGGTCCACCTTCATTTGATAAATAATATTGTAAATGATTTAACATAACTGGAAAATCAGAACCATCATTTTTATCTCTTCGCAAGGCCATCATAGTTCTCTGGTCAGTTCCTGGAGCACGTCCAAGTCCTAAATCTATTCTATTTGGATATAAAGCTTCTAAAGTACCAAATTGCTCAGCTATGATTAGGGGTGCGTGATTTGGAAGCATGATTCCACCTGAACCTATTCTAATCTTTTTTGTATTTGCTCCAATATGACTTAAAACAACTGAAGTAGCTGCACTTGCAATACTTTTGAAGTTGTGATGTTCAGCTATCCAATATCTTTCATATCCGAAATCTTCAACTGCTTGAGCCAATTTTGTACTATTATTCATAGCATCACTAATTGAAAAGCCCTCACCTATTGGGACTAAATCAAGTACTGATAAAGGTATTCTTTCTTTCATATTATTAACCTTTTTTCTTTCTATTTGAAATTATACACAAAAATATTTTTATAAAAGTTAAACTACTTGTCTTTAACAAGTATTTAAGTTTAGAGTAATTATACTTGCATTTAACAAGTATTTTAACAATTAATATAAAAATAAAAAAAGGAATTAATATGTCAAAGAAAAATGTTCTAATCACAGGTGGAGCAAGAGGTATTGGTGCAGCAGTTGCAAAGAAGTTTCAATCTAAAAACTATAGAGTTTTTATAAATTATGTAAATAGTACAGAAGTTGCTGAAAATTTAGCAAAAGAGATAAACTTTGAAGGTGGTGAAGCTCATACTATTCAAGCAGATGTTAGAGATGAGTCACAAATTGAAGCTATGTTTGATAAAATTAAATCAGAGTTTGGAGGAGTTGATATTTTAGTATCAAATGCAAATATGAACTTCACTCCAAAACCATTTGTACAGCAAACTTGGGATGAGTTTTCTCAAAAATTAAATGATGAGATGAGAGCAGCTTATTTATGTGCTCAATATGCTGTAAACACTTCAATGATTGAGAAAAAATTTGGTAGATTAGTATTTATTTCAAGTACATTATCTGAAAGTCCACTTCCTAGTTTTATAGCTCATGGTAGTGCAAAAGGTGCAGTTGATTCATTTAATAAATACTTAGCACAAGAATTAGGAGCATATGGAATCACATCAAATGTTGTAGCTCCTGGACTTGTTTTAACAGATGCAACTGCACAGGCTCCTGATGAGTTCAAAGAGTTTATAAAATCAGTTACTCCAACTGGAAATATCTCAATGCCTCAAGATGTAGCAAATGCAGTATATATGTTAACACAAAATGAAAGTTCTCAACTTACAGGAACTTACTTACCAGTATGTGGAGGAGCATATTTAGCTTAATTCCTAAAATAGAATTTATCAAGATAACTTTTTGATAAATTCTATTTAAATATTTGTATAAATCAATAAATTAATCTTTAATTTCTACATTAAATTAAAAAAAATTACTCTATAATTATTCATGAAAAAAAGTATTATAGAAAATAGAGAAATTTTAAACTTAGAAGATGGAGTTCATGACACAAATCTAAAAAATATAAAAGTATTTAAAACTACAAAATATGAACCTAAAACCCCACTTATTTATGATGTATGTCTAATTCTTGTTTTACAAGGGAAAAAAATAGCAAATCTTTCAACTAATAGCTTTACATATGATTGTGATAATTATTTAGTAGTTCCTACTACTTTACCTTTAGAATGTGAAACCTATGCTTCAAAAGATGAACCATTTATTAGTTTACTTATATCTTTAGATAGAAAAATTATGTACGATATTATAGAAAAGCTTGATAGTAGAAATTTTAAACATAAACACAGTTCATTTGGTATATTCTCAGATAAAGTAACTCAAGATATTGAAGATACAACTGCAAAACTACTTGATATACTTGAATCAAAAGAAAAATCTATGATTTTATCAAATGGAATTTTAACTGAACTTTTTTATAAAATTGCAATTGGAGAAAATGCAAAGATTCTTCATAAAATGTTTTTAGAAGAAAATAATGAATCAAAAATTGCCAATGCACTTAAAATGATTCATGACAATTATAAAGAAAATCATGATATGGAAACATTATCAAGAACATGTGGTATGAGTGTATCATCTTTTCATACACATTTTAAAAAAATCACTACCTTTACTCCTTTACAATATATTAAAAAAATTAGATTAACTAAAGCAAAAGAACTATTAACAAAACATGATTATAGAGTTGTGGATGTTGTTGAAGAATTAGGTTATGATAACCCTTCACATTTTAGTAGAGATTTTAAAAGTTATTTTGGATTTTCACCAAAAGAGGCAAAAGCCTCTTGTTAGTGTAGTGTAAGTTAAAACTTACGCTGCAATAGATCTGTTAATAATTTTTTCAACCTTATCTAATGTAACAGTTCCATTTTCTCCAATTTCTAAATAACCGTGAGATTTAAATGCATTATGTACATTTTCAACAACTTTATCATCAATTTCATAAGCAGTTAATTTAGTTGGTACACCAACAGATTCAAATACTTCTTCAATTTTCTTGATAATAGCTTCGTTATCATTTTCAATTCCGAATACATTTTTACCAAATTGTGCTAATTTGTCTTGTTTCTCATCAATCATTTCTCTGATTAAGTGAGGTAAAATTACTGCTAAAGATCTAGCATGGTCTAATCCGTAGAATGCAGTTAATTCATGTCCAATAATATGAGTTGACCAGTCTTGACAAACACCATTTGCTAATTGGAAATTAAGTGCTTGATTACAAATGTGCATTAAGTTTTCTTGCCACCATAATGTTCTTCTTTCATCCCATTTCTGAGCTAAGATTACTAAACCTTTATATAAAGTTTCAGCATAACCATCATTTACAAGTAAATCATTAGTTTTTGTTAAGTATTGCTCTGAAATATGAACAAAGGCATCTACTAAACCATTTCCTAGTTGTCTATCAGATAAAGTTCCCATAAATGACGGGTCTAATACTGCAAATTGAGGGTAAGAGTGGTCTGAGAAATACATTCTTTTTTCATCAGTTGATTTTCTTGATACAACTGTTAAGTTATTTGATTCTGAACCAGTTGCTGCTAAAGTTAATACAACTGCTAATGGAAGTGCTTCTTGAACTTCAGCTGTTCCATCTAAGAAATCCCATCCGTCACCATCATATAAAGATGCTGCTGCAAGGTATTTTGAACCATCAATAACAGAACCATCACCAACTGCAAGAATATAGTTTACACCTTGAGCTTTTACAAGTTCAACTGCTTTGTTCATAGTTTCAACTGTTGGATTTGCTTCAACTCCACCAAACTCTAACCATTCGTGATCTTTTAAAGCTTCTGTAACTTGGTCATAAGCTCCATTGTTTTTAACTGAACCACCACCATAAACTACTAATACTTTTTTGTCTTTAGGGATTAGGTTTGAAATCTCTTTGATTTTACCTTTTCCAAATTCTATACCTGTTGGATTATGAAAAGAAAATTCCATTTGCGTCCTTTTTAAATTAAATTTGTGAAGGTATTATAAAGATAATCAAAAAATCTTTGAATACCAATTTCTACAAATTTTATACCAAATACTACAAATGAATAAAATTAATATTTTAGAGAATTATGCAAAAGATACAGAGTATCTTTCTAACACTTTTTTTCAAACTAATTTATAATAAAAATTAAAATAAAGGATTAAAAATGAATAATACAATAAAAACAAAAGCTTATGCAGCGTTTGACGAATCAGGAGAAATTAAACCTTGGGAATTTGAAAGAAGACCTGTTGGAGATGATGATGTTTTAATTGAAATCAAAGCAGCAAGTATTTGTCACTCAGATATTCACCAAGAAAAAGGGCATTGGGGTAAACAACAATATCCTCAAGTTCCAGGTCATGAAATAGCAGGAATTGTAACACAAGTTGGAAAAAACGTTACAAAATTTAAAGTTGGTGATAAAGCCGGAGTTGGGTGTATGGTAAATGGTTGTACAACTTGTGAAAATGAAGAACAATATCATCCTGATACAAAATTTACTTATGGTTATGCAGAAGAAAAAGAACCAACGGGGATTACTCAAGGTGGATACTCAACACATATTGTTGTAAGAGATCACTTTGCAGTTCATTTACCTGATGGTGTAAGTTTTGAAAAAGCAGCACCCCTACTTTGTGCAGGAATTACAACTTATTCTCCACTTATAAAAGCAGATATTAAAAAAGGTGACAAAGTTGGTGTTGCTGGAATTGGTGGTTTAGGTCATATGGCTGTTAAAATTGCTGTATCAAAAGGTGCTGAAGTTTATGCCTTTACTACAAGTGCTGAAAAGAAAGAAGATATCAAAGGTTTTGGTGCAAAAGAAGTTATTGTAGTTGAAGATCCAAAAGCTTTATATGCTCATTCACAAACTTTAGATTATATGATTAGTACAATTCCTTATCAATTTGAAATTGCACCTTATGTTGCTACTGTTAAACCTGATGGTTATTTTACATTTGTTGGTATGCCAGTAGGATTTGAAATCACATTAAGCAATATAGGATTAGCAGCAAGTAGAGTTAACTTTAATGCTTCATTGATTGGTGGTATGAAAGAGACTCAAGAGATGGTTGATTATTGTGTTGCAAATGATGTATTACCAGAAATTCAAATGATTAAGGCAAGCGAGATTACTGAAGCTTGGAAAAAAGTTGAAGAGAAAAAAGCAAGATATAGATATGTTATTGATACATCAACAATATAAAGGTTTATAAAATAATATGTCAAAAATATTTATAACTGGTTCATCTGATGGTATTGGATTACAAACAGCTAAAGAGTTAATTAAATTAGGGCATGAAGTTGTACTTCATGCTAGAAATGAAAAAAAAGTAATAGAGTTAAAATCATATTTAAAAAATACAAATAAAATATTAGTTGGTGATTTAACAAGTATCTATGAAACAAAACAATTAGCAAATGAAATTAACTCTTTAGGTATCTTTGATACGATAATTCATAATGCAGGTGTATTTAAAAATGATAAATCAGAGATATTTAAAGTAAATGTATTAGCACCATATATTTTGACAGCTTGTGTAAAAAAACCAAAAAAAATCATCTATATTGGTTCAAATATGCACCCACAAGGCGTAGTTGATTTAGATAACCTATCAATAGAAAATGGAGTTGATTATTCAACTTCTAAACTTCTATTATCTATTTTTAGTTTAGCCCTATCAAAAAAGTGGAAAAATGTGTTAGTTAACACTGTAGATCCAGGATGGGTAAAAACTAAAATGGCAAATTATGAAGCACCAGATAGTTTAGAAGATGGTAGTAATACACAAGTTTGGCTAACTTCTCATAAGAGTTTTAAAGATACAGGAAAATATTTTCATCACTTAAAAGAGATAAGATATTGTGATATAGTATATGATGAAGAGATACAAAAAAGTTTAATTGAAAAAATTGAAAAAATTACAAACATATATATTTAAATTAAACAAAAAAAGAGTTTGATATGAAAAAGATTTTAGTTTTAATAACATTGATTGGAGTAGTGATGATTGGGTGTTCTTATAAAAATGAAAAAAAATATAATAGTGACTACTTTCAAGATGGAAAATTTAAAAATCCTGAAGCAAATATGGATTCTAGTTTTAGTGGTTTTCTTTCAAATGTTTGGAAATTTGTTAGTGAAAAAGTAGATGACCAAGTACCTAGTGAAAATGAAATTCCTATTAAAAAATTAACAAAAGATGATATAGCAAGTATGCCCAATAATAGTGTAACAAGACTTGGTCACTCTACACTTCTTTTAAAAATAGATGATAAACTAATTCTTACAGACCCAGTATTATCAGCTCAAATTACACCCTTCCCTATTTTTGCACCAAAAAGTTTTCATAAATATCCAATAGATACAGATGATTTACCTTTTATTGATGCAGTAATAATCTCTCACAATCACTATGACCACTTAGATGAGCCAACACTTTTAAAGCTAAAAGATAAAGTTGGAACTTTTTATACAACAATTGGAATAAAAGAACATCTAATCTCTTTAGGTATTGATACTATGAAAATCTATGAATTAGACTGGTATCAATCAATAACTAATAAAACTATAAAACTAACAGCAACTCCTGCTCAACACTTCTCAGGTCGTGGGCTTTTTGATAAAAATAAAACCTTATGGTCATCTTGGGTTATAAAAGGTTCTAATATAAATCTATATTTTAGTGGTGACACTGGATATTTTTCTGGCTTTAAAGAAATTTCAAAAAGATATGGACCTTTTGATATGACTTTTTTAGAAGCTGGTGCTTATAATAAAAGTTGGAAAGAGATTCATATGATGCCCTCTCAAACTATTCAAGCACATATTGATTTAAATGGGAAACTTCTATTTCCTATACATAATAGTACATTCAAGCTTTCAATGCACCCTTGGTATGAACCTTTAGAAAAGGTGACTACACTTGCCCAAGAAAAGGGGCTAAATGTAATTCATCCTATCATGGGAGAAATAATTCCTTTGGATAGATTTTATCCAACTTCTAGATGGTGGAAAGAATAAAAAATATAAATTTGGAGTATTAGGCAAGTCAAATAGATAAACATGCTATTCATATTTATTTAAAACTAGTATACTTATAATGAATATAATTTTCATTATAGGAGCAAATATGAATACGATTTTTATAGATAATAAGAAATATGAATTAAAAGAAATTCCAGAAGACACACCTGTTTTATGGGTTTTAAGAGACTACTTAGACCTAACTGGAACAAAATTTGGATGTGGTGTTGGTATGTGCGGGGCATGTACTGTTTTACTTGATAATAGTGCAATTAGAAGTTGTTCTACTCCAATTAGCCAAGCTTATGGCAAAAAAATCACTACAATTGAAAACAAAGAAGATAAAGAGTTAAACTCACTTAGAGTTGCATGGAAAACTCACGATGTTGCCCAATGTGGATACTGTCAACCAGGTCAACTTATGAATGCTACAAGCTTATTAAAATCAAATGCAAAACCATCAAAAGAAGAAATTATCACTTCAATGGATGGAAATGTTTGTAGATGTGGTACTTACAACAAAATACTTACAGCAATCTCAGCAGTAGCGAAAGGATAAAAAATGAGTTTAAATAGAAGAGAATTTATAAAGAACACTTCATTAGTTAGTTCAGCTTTTATCATAGGATTTAACCTTCCTACAAAAGGTATGGCTGCAAAAGTAGAAAAGAAAAGTGAAGTAATTGAACCAAATGCTTTTATCAAAATTGATAAAGATAATACTGTTACATTTATCCTTGGACAAGTAGAGATGGGACAAGGAACTTATTCAACTATGGCTATGTGTATAGCTGATGAATTAGATGCTAAATGGGATGAAATCATTTTTGAACCAGCACCAATTAAAGCTGTGTATAATATCCCTGGAATGCCTATGATGTTAACGGGTGGTTCTATGAGTATTAAAACTCAACAGCAAAGAGTTAGAACTGTTGGTGCATCATTAAAACTAATGCTTAAAAAAGCAGCAGCTAAAAAATGGCAAGTAAGAGTTTATGATTTAGAAACAAAAGATTCTTATGTAATCAATAAAAGAACAAAAGAGAAACTTTCTTATGGTAGTTTAGTTGATGATATTAAAAAAATACAAATACCAACTGATGTAACTTTAAAAAAACCAAGTGAGTATACTTTAATTGGTAAGCCAATGAAAAGACATCCTATTGAAGTTGAAGAAAAACTTACTGGTAAAGGTATATTTGGTATTGATGTTAGACTTCCAGATATGAAATATGCAGCACTTATTCACCCAAAAGTATTTGGTGCAACAATCAAAAGCTATGATGACAGCGAAGCTAAAAAAATGCCAGGTATTGTAAAAATCAAACAACTACCAAACAATAAAATCGCAATTATCGCTGATAAATGGTACCAAGCAAAACAAGCTATAGAAAAAGTAAAAGTTGATTGGGATTTAGGTGAGTTTGCAAAAGTTAGTAGTGCTGATTTAGAAAAAGAATACATCGCCCAATATGACAAAGATATGAAAGTTATGAGAAGTGATGGAGATACTAAAAAAGCATTTGATAGTGCATATAAAATCGAAGAAGCAAACTATTACTTCCCATTTTTAGCTCACTCTCCAATGGAACCTGAAAACTGTACAATCTTCCATAAAGGTGATAAAGCTTATATGAGTGTTGGTGGTCAACTACAAACTTTATATAGAGGAACTTGTGCACAAATTTTAGGAGTGGATCCAGAAAATATTGAGTACTACACAAACTACTTAGGTGGAAGTTTTGGTAGAAGATCAACTCCAAACTCTGATTTTATCATCGATGCAGCATATATTGCAAAAGATGAGGGTTATCCAATTATGATGTTATGGACAAGAGAAGATGATGTAAAAGGTGGAAGTTATAGACCTCTTACAATTAGTAATGCAAAAATTGCCGTTGATAAAGAAGGTAATATAACAGCACTTAAAACAAATCTAGTAAACCAATCTTTAACTCAAGGAACTCCTTTTGAAGCATTTATGTTCAAAGATGGAATTGATGCACTTCAAAGAGAAGGATTAGATAATCATCCTTATACTATTGGAAGTCACGACTTAAAATCTTTTTGTCCTCAAAGTCCAGTTACAGTTGACTGGTTAAGATCTGTTGGTCATACAACTTCTGCTCCTATTGTAGAAAATATTATTGACCAAGCTGCAGTTGCAGTTGGTATGGACCCACTTGATTTTAGAATCAAAAACTTAGAAAACCCAAGATTTGTAAATCTACTTAAAAATGTAGCAAAACAATCTAACTGGTATAAAAGAGAAAAAAATAGTGGTTATGGTGTAGCAATTGCTGAATCATTTGGAAGTATTGTAGCAATGGTTGTAAAAGTAAAAGTTACTGATAATGACTACAAAGTTGAACATGTTTGGTCTGCTGTTGATTGTGGATATGCATTTAACCCATTAAATGTAGAAAACCAAATCGAAAGTGCAGTTAACTTTACAATTGGATATACAAAATACAGTGAAATTACATTTACAAATGGTGCAGTTGATCAAAACAATTTCTATGACTATACAGTAAATAGAATCTCTGATGCGCCTGAAAGTATAAATGTAGAAATCATAAATTCTGGCGAAAAACTAGGTGGTATTGGTGAAGTTGGTGTTCCTCCAATGTTTGCAGGTATCATGAATGCACTTTATGATGCAACAGGAAAAAGGCACACAAGATTTCCTATTAAACTTGGATAATAAATGTTTAGAAATAAACAGTATCAAAAGTTTTTAGAAAAATCTAAAAATGAAAAGCTTGATATTGTAGTGACAAGTGTTATTGAAACACTTGGCTCTACATTTACCAAGTCAGGAAATATAATGCTGGTAAATTCAAAAGGTGAATTTACTGGTGTTTTAGGTAGTAATTTTTTACAAAATAAGGTATTAGAAAGTTCAAAACTTGCACTAAAAACTAGAACAATTCAAAAGTTTAATTCAATAGCAAAAGATCCAACTAGTGGTCATGGTAATAGTAAATATCAAAGCAAACCGTTTTTTTATAGAGACAATTATAAAGAAATTGAAGATTATATTATAGCTCCATATTCACTTTTAATTTTTGGAAGTGGTGCACATGTAAGTCCATTAATTTCTATGGCTAATATGATGGGTTGGAAAACTACTGTAATCGATTTGAAGCTAAAAGATGAGTATACTATTAATGCAGATGAAACTATTGAGTTAGAGAGTTTAGATGATATTTTATCAATGGATTTAAGTTCTTATGATAGTTCAGTAATATTAAGTCATAACCCAAAAACAGATGATACATATTTAAAAGCATTACTTCAAACAAAAATGCACTATATAGGACTTATGGGAAATAAGAAAAATATGCAAAGAAAAAAAGAACAATTTGGTTTAGAAAATAGTGATAGATTTTTTGCACCAGTTGGCTTAAATATAGGGAGTTACACTCCACAATCAATAGCACTATCAATTTGTGCACAAATTGAGTCAAGGAAAAATGGTAAGATTTAATGGAAAATAAAAAAGAGTTAGCAATCATTATTTTAGCAGCTGGTAAGTCTTCAAGACTTGGTTTAATCACAAAACAACTTCTAAAATACAACGGTGTTACTCTTTTAAAAAGAGCTTGTAAAAAAGCTCTACAAATTACAAATGATGTCTTTGTAGTTCTTGGTCATGAAAAAGAAAAGTGCGAAAAAGAGATAAAAGATTTAGATTTAAATATCCTTTTTAATAAAGATTATGGAAAAGGAATTGGTAGTTCCATTTCATATGGAATAAAACATACAAACGATTATAAAAATACTCTTATTATGCTTTGTGACCAACCATTTATCAATAAAAAGCACTTAATAAATCTAAAAAACAATATTGATAATCAAACTATAATAGCTACAAAATATGAAAATGCTAGTAGTTCAACAGTTCCAGCAATATTTCCTAAAAAATATTATAAAAAACTATCAAAACTAAATGAAGATAAAGGTGCAAAATCTATGATGAAAAATGAAGTATGTATCAATATCAAACTTGAAAAAAGTAGATCAATTGATATTGATACACGTGAAGATATTAAAACTTATTTAGATTTATAAATCTTTCATTTCTTCATAAATATCTTTTAAAGCTGCCAAAAAATATGGATGATGATTTGGAGTTTTCGCAACTCTATAATCTTCTATTCCTAACTCATCTGCTACTTCTTTATACTCAATATCAAGTTCAAACTCTGTTTCTGAATTATCAACAGTAAATGAGATTGGATAGATAATAACTTTGTCTTTAATCTCTTTTAACTTATCTTCCATGTATGGTCTTAACCACTCCAATGGTCCAAGTCTTGATTGATAAGCTACATGAATTTTTTTAAATTTTATCCCCTGCTCTTCAAGCTCTTTTTTTGCACACTCAACATTTGCCAAAATGTGTTTTTGGTACAAGTCACCTTTATCAATAGTTCTTTGTGTCAATCCATGAGCTGAAAAAACTAACTCAAACTCTTTTGAATCATCACCTTGTAAAGCCTCTTTTATTCGCTCAACTATTGTTTTATTGTAAAGTTTATTATCATAATATTTATCAATAGTTTTTATCTTATTAGTATCTATTCCCATTTTCTTAGCATTCTTTATTAAATCTTCCCATGAAGATTTTGTAGTTGTACTTGAGTAGTGGGGATACATAGGAATAGCGTAAATTTCATCATAGTCTTTTACTTTTTGTAATACCTCAGAAGCAAAAGGTGGTGTATATCTCATCTCATGGAAAACATCTGCATCAACTATTTTATTTAATCTTCTAACCAATCTTTTTGTATGTCCAACAATAGGAGACATTCCTCCTAGCTCTTTATAATTACCCTTTGCTTCATCAATTCTTTTAAAAATAATAAATTTAGCAATCATAGCTCTAATTGGTTGTGGTGCACCTATAATATATTTATCATTAAACATATTATGTAAAAATACTTTCACTTCGTCCAAATTATTAGGTCCACCCATATTCATAAGTATTATTGCTCTTTTCAATTTAATCCTTTTTCTAATATCTCTTTTGTTATTTTATGCCTAAAATCAAACATTTTTTGTAAATCTTTTGCAATAAATGGATTAAACAATTTACCAAAATTGCCAAAAGGTAATTCATAAGTTATTACATCTTTTAGTTCACATCTATCTTTGTGTTGTATAAATATATGTTTATGTTCCCAATATTTAAAAGGGGACTTTAAAGCGATGTCAACTAAAAGGTTAGGTTCATCAATTTTTTCTATTTTTACTTTCCAATACATTGGTATAAAATATTTCGTGCTTTTTATCTCTAAAGTTTCTGACTGCTTAGGTTTGAAATCTTTGGTGATTAGGGTTACTTTTGTGTCGTTAGGAGTTATATGCTTAAGATTATTCACATCCAAATGAAAATCAAAAAGGGTTTGTATATTGCATTTTATATATGAACTTTTTATAAATGTTTGCATCTTATCCTCGCACGAAATATTCTATACTGAATGTATCTTACGAGAATAATTGTTTTTTTAATAGTGCTTTTTTGTAGGTTTATAAACTTCTTCTTTCTAAATACTCTCTAAACTCTTTAGCTCCATCTTTAGAACTAGTTACAATTTCACTAATCCCGTCAAAAGAGATTTGAAGTTTTGATTGTTCAACACTTTTCATAGATTTGATTTTATCTACATTTACTATATATGATCTATGAACTCTAAAGAAATTTTTATTTTGTAAAAGGGTTTCTAAATCCCCTATTTTTCGTCTTACATAAGCATCAGCATCTTTTATTTTTATAATAACTTCATCCAAATCTGCTTTTATATAAAAAATATCATCTAAATCAATTAAGTATAATTTATCACCTCTTTTACCTAATATTTTTTTAGTTTCAGCTTCATCACTAGCTTGATAATTTTTGATTTTTTCTAAAACTGCTTTTAAATCATCACTTTCAAATGGTTTTACTAAATATCCAATACCACCTTTTTTAAATGCTTCCAATGCATACTGTTCGTAAGCTGTCTGAAAAACTATGAAAGTTTTAGGTTCAAGTTGCATTATAGAATCAGCTAGTTCAAGTCCAGTCATATCAGGCATAGAAATATCTAAAAAAACAGCATCGTATTTTGATTTTGTTAACTCTTTTAATGCAATTAAAGGATTATCAAATGAAGTAATATCTTTAACACCTAAATCATTTAAAAGCCTTGTCAATCTACTTATTGCTAAACTCTCATCATCTACTATTAATACTTTCATTATTTGCCTTTTTTTAATTTGATTATAAACTTCATTCTATCATCTTTTACATCATAAGTAAGTCTTCCAATACTTTGAATATCTAATCTTTTGTCCAAATTTGATAAACCTGTACCATAATTAATATTGTGACTTATCTTACCATCATTACTAACTTCAATTATTTCATCATAGGCTTTTATATCTATATTTAAATCAACTGTTTTATAACCATGTTTAATGGCATTTTCCACAAGTAATTGAATAGAAAATTTTGGGATTAAAACTGCTTTCATATTCTCTTCAACAGTTGTCGTCAATTTTATTCTATTATTGAACCTTATATTTTCAATATTTACGTATGTATTAACCATAGAGAGTTCTGTTTCAATAGATACAAGACTATCTTTATTTATAGCATTTCTTAAAAATTTAGATATATGTAAGACTGCTTTTTCTGCTTTTTCTTGATCTACATATATTAATTCACTAACAGAGTTTAATGCATTAAATAAAAAATGAGGATTTAATTCATTTTCCAAAGCTTTTAATTTTGTTTCTAAAATTTCTGTTTTAATTGATTCATTTTTATATTTCATTGAAATAAATTGATGTAAAATCAATCCAACTAAAAAAGTTAAAAATCCTATAGTTACAGCAATATAAAACCAATAATTATTTATATATTTTACAATTACAAAATCTGTATAAGAAAAAATTGCAAATGAAAATAAAAAACCAAAAAATCCTGATGAAAATGAAAATATAAAGCTAACTATATACCAAAATTTTTGATTAACTTTTGGAAGAATCATATTATTTGAAAGTGATATTAGTAAAGATGCAAACAAAGAGATGGTTACAGCTGTAGAAATACTAAAAATAATTGTACTTGACTCTTGTAAATCTTTATTTAAAAAATAAAAAAACAGTGATATAAAAAAACCAAAAAAAGCTCCAATAATAATTATATATAACCAATCTTTTATTGTGACTTTTAGTTCAACACTTTGCATATAGTTCCTTGTTTTCATATTTTATTATATAAAACTTTAAAATATCTTCGTATCAATTATATGTTAACTAATATATTATCTCATCTAGTATGAAATATTGATTTAATCTATTTTCTAGTAGTATTAAATACTTGATAAAAAAGGTTTACAATGAAAAAAATATTTTTATTACTATTGAGTTCCATTTTCGCATTTGCAGATTTAAAAGGAATAAATCCAACACAATTACAAGAGATGATAGATAAAAACATAACAGTAATAGATATCAGAACTCCACCTGAATGGAATGGGATAGGTACGATTCCAACAAGTAAAAAAATCATGTTTTTTGATATAAAAGGTAATTACGATATTCAAAAATGGCTAAATGATTTTTCAACTTATGTAAAAGATAAAGACCAAGCTTTTGTACTAGTATGTAGATCAGGAAATCGAACTGGTACAGTTGGAAATTTTTTATCTAAAAAATTAGGCTATAAAAATGTTTATCACCTACAAGATGGTATAAAATCATGGATTAAAGAAGGCAAAGAAGTAATTAAGTAGTAGAACTACTTAGAATTTAGTTCTTTGTTTAAAACATCAACACCTAAAGCAACACCAGGCCAACCTTGGCCTGCAAATACAGTATCACCTACGTTATATAGACCTTCAAAAGGTGTTTTACAACTAGGTAAACTAAATGCACTTTTTATATTTATTGGTTTTCCACCACAGTTTGAACGACTTATATACCTATAAAAAGTCTTTGAAGTAGCACTAAAACACTCTATTATATTTTCACTTTTTATATCATCAAAATATTTTAAAAACTCATCCATAATATACTGTTGAGTTTGAAGCTTTTTATTTTCATATTCATCTTTAGATAAACCTTCCCAATATACAGCTTTAGTATGCGTTGAAATAGTTAAACTTAAACCATCTTTTGATAAAACTTCATCATCTTCATGACTAAAAGATATAAAAAAAGAGTTTGAAATACAGTTTGGTAAATCTTTTTTTAAAACCATTTGATAGTGATGAACAAACTCTTTTTTGATATTTAGTTTTACATAGACTACAAAAGCACTTTGGTCACCAAATTTAAACTGTTGAAAATATGATTTTATATCATCATTTAAAAACAGTCTACTACTATCAAATATAGTTGAATTTAATATGACTTTATTAGCTAAATATTCGCCTTTTGAAGTTATAAGATGATATTTATTTGAGTTTTTTTCTATTGAGATTATCTCTTCATTTTTTCTTACTTCTACATCTTTTAGAATATCTTCTATTAGCTTTCCCATGCCACCATTTGCATAAAATACTTTATGAAAAGGGTAAGCAAGCCCTAAACTCATAGATAATAAAGTTGCATTTTTAGAAGTTGTTTGTAAAGTAATAAGTAATTGCGAATCTATAAAAGCCTTATACTCTTTAGAAATATTTGGTAAAGTTGATTTGATAAAACCCTCAGCACTTATAAATAAATCAGTATTAAACTCTTTTAAAAGCTCAGCTATGAAAACTGCTGATTTTGCAAAAGATTTAAAAGAATACTTAGCAAAATATAAGTGTTTTAAAGACCAAAACTTTTCATCAATCTCTTTTATTCTTCTCCAAAATACTCTATTATTTGGGTGGTAATAGTTTTCATTTATCTGTTTTAAAAACATTTCAAAGTTTTGGATTCTATCAACTTTCTTGCTTCCTTGAATATTTCTAATAGCAATATCACTTTGAACAATATCCGGTTTTAATCCTATTTTATCAAACATTTTTTTGATTAAATGATTATCTTCATATCCTACAAAAGTAGTAGCTCCTGTATTAAATCTATGTCCAAATCTTTTGAAAGTACTTGCACAACCTCCAAGATTATGATCTTTTTCAAAAAGAATTAAATCTTTATCTTTATTTAGTGCTGATATTAGGCTTCCACCTATTCCACTTCCAACTACTGCTATATCAACTTTTCTCATAACTACTCTTTTGAATTTGCTCTTTTAAACTCTTTTATTGCTCTATCTCTTGAGTAGGAAATAGAAACTATACTTAAAGGGTAATCTACAAATAAGTTAGATTGAACTCCTCCTTCAGTATGAATAAGTTTATTTTCAATATCTTTTAACTGTGGTATAACTTTTTTGATAAATATTGCTTCTTTATCAAATTTTGCTGATTGTAAATATGGATTAAAAATCCTAAAATAAGGCACACTATCTGCACCAGTACTAGCTGCCCACTGCCAAGAACCTATATTTGAACTTGCTTCATAATCAAGTAATTTAGAAGCAAAATACCTCTCACCCCATTTCCAATCTATAAGTAAGTTTTTCGTTAGATATGAAGATACAATCATTCTTAATCTATTATGCATAGTTCCTGTTTGATTAAAGTATCTCATAGAAGCATCAATTATAGGAACACCCGTATTTCCTTCACACCAAGCTTTAAATTCATTCTCATCATTTCGCCAATTTATTTTTATACCATTGAAATTTTGAGTTTCACTTTTTGGGAAATGAAATAAAATATAGTTATAAAATTCTCTCCAAAATAACTCTCTAATGTAGAAATCTTTTTGACCTTGAGGTGCTCTTAATTTTTTTATTTTATTAAAAACTTGTCTTGGACTAATAAGTCCAAATCTTAAGTGCACTGCTAAATTTGATGTTCCATCTTTATAAAAAACATCTCTTGCTTCTTGATAATCACTAATTTTTTGTGAAAAATCAAAAATAAGCTCATCAGCACTTTTGTTTAAAAACTCAGGTAATCCCTGTTTTTCAAATCCCATCTCTTCTAAAGTAGGAATAGTTTCATAATCAAACTCTATCTTCTTTAAATTCTTTGGAGTTTCAAACTCTTGCAAGGCTTCACTTTCCCAAATATAATTAAGTGATTTGTAAAATGGAGTAAAAACCTTATATGGTGTTTTATCTTTTTTTGTATGAGTATGAGGCTTTAAAATAAACGAATCTAAAAATCTTCTCATAGATACAATTTGTTCTATTTGATTATCTCTTCTAATACTATATTGCTCATAATCAATACTTGCTAATACCTCATCAAATCCATCTTTTTGCAAACTTTTAAATACTTCAACTGGAGTTGAATAAAAAATCGCTAAATCAAGACCAATATCTTTTAATTCTTTTTTTAGTTTTAAAACACTTTGATAAATAAAAGTTACTCTTTTATCATCTTTTGATAGTTTTTCTAAGATATCCTTATCAAAAATAAATATAGGCAATACCTCATCTTTGGCATTTGCCAATATTTCACTATCATTAACTCTTAAGTCTCTTCTAAACCAAAGTATCTGTTTCATTTTATTTGTACGCTCTTACATCACTTCTAAGTGCTAATTCTTTTGGATAAGGATTTAAAAACTTTTGAGCTTTTAAATACTGTACATCAAATCTCTTAGCATATAAGTTAATTATCTTCATAACAGCAATAAGAGGTATGATTTTCTGTTTATACTCTTCAAGAGTTGATAATACATGCTCTTTTTCATCAGGTGTAATATCTCTTTTAAAGTATCCATATATATGTAAAAGTACATTATATGTCTTTTTAACACTACCTTTTAGATTTATAGCTTTTAAAAACTCTTCTTTATAGTTTTTTAATACTAACTCTAAACTCTTTTTATCATGGTTAGCAACAATATTTCCTAATGTCTTATAAGCACTCTCTGCTTTTGCATAAATTAAATACTTATAAGATGTATGAAACACTACTAAATCATTAAAAGTTGGATTTGATTTTAAAAATTTTTGTAAGTCACCATATGCAAAAGTTTGCATTAAAAAGTTTTCTCTAAGCCAAGGGTCATTTAATCTACCCTCTTCTTCCATTGGTAAATATGGATATCTCTTTTTTAATTCAGCTGCAAATAATCCTACACCTTTTTTCTCACTTGGTGCATTTAAAGGTTTATATACCTTAACTCTTTCTAATCCACAAGTAGGAGATGCTGATTTAAGTATAAATCCACATAACTCATCTTCACCTGCTTCTTGTGCAGTTTGTGAAGATATATCTTTTAACTCATCAGTTACTACCTTTGCTTCTTTATTAGAAGTAACAACTTTTACAACACCCTGCTCATCTTCAACTAATCTTATAGCCTCTCTTGGACTTCCCCAAATAGTTGTTTCAGGACAATAAGGGATTAGTTCAAAATATTTTGACAGAATATTTGCAATAAACTTATCATTTGCATTCATTCCGTCATATCTAACTTTATTTCCTATTAGACACGAAGATACTCCTATTCTCATAATAAACCCTTTTTTCTTTTATTTTATGACAAAAAAGCTTTTATTTGTAGGAAAAAATTATCAGTTGATATAAGTTTAAAACTTGATATTCATTCTTTTTAGTATTTCATATGTCTTTGTTACATCATATGTAGCACTATGATATTTGTCTGCTTCAAACTCTATTCCATAGTATGCACAAGTTTCATCTAGTTTTGGATTTTTTACTCTTCCATTCTTACCATATACATTTACTTTTACTCTATTCTCTTTCATTGTACATATATGATTTTGAAACTTAACACGATTATTTATATGTCTTAATTCAAAATTTATATTATGAGCAACTAAAGTTTTAGCTTTATAACAAAACTCTTCGAAATCTTCATCTTCAGTAAAATATGAAACATAATCTTTATCTTTTCTATAATCTAATATCAACTCAGGTGTTAATCTATGTACTGCATATGAGTAATAATTAACTGGATATCTTGATAAGTAGTATCTATGAAATTTATCTAATATATTAAAATCACTATCAATCTTTACAGCTGCTACTTCTAATACATCACCTATATTTCCACTATTTGTCTCAAAATCTAATATTATCACTTATCTAACTCTTCTTTATATTTATATATCAATTCTTTTAATTCTATGTATTGGCTTTTATTTACACTATCTAATTTATCTATTAAATATTCATATTTTTTATATGTATTCCATACATTTTTACTGTGTTGTATTCTATTCATATTTTCTAATTCAAAAACAACTACTGCATTTGTAAAAGCCTTTAGTATAAATGATTCTTTTCTAGTAGATTCATCATTTTTGTACTCTCGCCATAAATGCTCTAATTCATCATGGCATTTTACAAACTCTTTGTCTTTAAATAGTTTAATAATATCTTCTAATTGTAATTTAATATCCATAAACTCACTTTTTTGGCATTATAACAAAGGTAAAATAAAATATCTAATTGTTTAATAATATTTTAATTTTACTAGGAATATAATGTATTCAAAGGAGTCTATCATGCAAATTAATGGTAATAACCCTATTATAAACAATGATATCTATTTAAATGCTAATCAAGCATTAAATAGAATTGCGACTGGGATAGAGATAAATCAAGCTAGTGATGATGCTTCTAGTTTAGCTATTGCAGATAATTTATTAGCTCAAAGTAATGGTTACTCACAAGCTATTGAAAATACAAACTCTGCGATTGCTGCATCTCAAATAACAGATGGTGCTTTAAATTCACAATCTAATATTTTAGATGATATAAAACAAAAACTAACTCAAGCAGCAACTGATACTACTAGCGATGAAGGTAGAGAAGCAATACTTAAAGATATTCAAGGGCAACTAAAAGCATTTGATAATATTGCACAAAGTACAAACTACAATGGTCAAAATCTACTTCAAGCAAGTAGTGAAGACTCATCTGCTAGTTCTGATTTACAATATCAATCAGGAATCGAAGGTCAAGACTTAATTGAACAATCAGGAATTCAATCAAATACTGAAGGTTTAGGATTAAGTGATTTATTAAATCAAGATATCTCTAGCTTTTCAAGTGCTGATGCTAGAGCATACCTTGAAGATATTGACAATGCAATTGATGGTCTAAATGATTTTAGAGGAGAAGTTGGTTCAACAGTAAACCAATTACAAAGTGCTAATAATACTTTATTAACACAAGAAGCAAGTACTCTTCAAGCAGCTTCTGTTTTCAATACAGATTATGCAGCAGAGTCAGCTAATTTTTCTAAACAAAATATATTAAGTCAAATTGGTGCATTTGTACAAGCACAAGGAAATCCTAATCAAGATGTAGTAACTAGATTACTAAGTTAGATAAAACTCAAGTTTAAACTTGAGTTTTATTTTAGTTTTCCAAAAACTTTATACTTTTCCCAATAAATATCAATAGCATCTTTTAATTTATCATCTTTTAGTTTACTTCTCTTTTTTACACCAAATCTATTTATAAAAGCTTCAGGCATAATAGTTTTGTCTTTTGATGGATTCTTTAAATATTCAAACATAGATGTTTTAACAGCTTTTTCACCACTATATTTTAAAAGATATCTATAAAAATATTTATCAATACTTACAGGTAGTTTTTTATGACATTTAACACAGTTTATTTCATATATATCTTTGGCATATGAAATATTTACTATTAAAAGTATAAACAAAAGTTTTTTTACCATTTTATCTCTACTTTCGTTCCAACATTAAGTTTTGAAGAAACATTAATTTTTAAATTATACTCTTTTGCAATAAGTGAAACAATATTTAAACCTATACCAAAACCACCAATACTTTTATCAAATCTTGCATATCTTTCAAACAAATTATCAAGGTTTTCTTTACTAATACCTTTTCCAGTGTCTTCAATAGATAAATAGCCCTCTTTTAAAACAATACTTATAGTTCCTGCAATCTTATTATATTTTATTGCATTAGATAAAATATTATCAATCAGTTTTGAAATCTTCTTTTCATCACAAAAGAGTTTTATATCTTCATCTATTTGTATTTTAAAACCAACTTTTTTCATAGCTGCAAGTGCTTTAAAATACTCTACTCTTTGTTTAAGAATTTTTGTTAAATCTAAATCTTTATTTTCTGAAATAATTTTATTATTTAAAGTGATAAAAGTTAAATCTTCATATATATTAGATACTGTTTTAGCACCAATTTCGATTCTATTAATTTTTTTATATAATTTTTCATCTAAACTTTGTTTATCAATCATCTCAATATTAGTTAAAATGGCTGATATTGGAGTATTTA
Organism: Malaciobacter pacificus; assembly: GCF_004214795.1. Lineage (NCBI taxonomy): Bacteria > Pseudomonadati > Campylobacterota > Epsilonproteobacteria > Campylobacterales > Arcobacteraceae > Malaciobacter > Malaciobacter pacificus. Next base: position 1,305,054 of record NZ_CP035928.1, on the reverse strand, counting down.
ATTCATGTGTTGTGTCTTTAATAAATCTATCTAATAAATTAAGCGCATCTTTCATTGGCTTTAAAAAAATATTAGCTAAAAAATAACCTATAAGCATCATTATAAAAAATGCAATTAAAGAGATTAAAATAATCTCATTATTAACCTTTATAAGCCACTGTTTATCATCTTTAATCTCTATGATTACATATTTCGCACCTAAGTAGTATGATTCAGGTTCTTTAATAAAATGTATATAATCACCACTTAGATAAATACCTTTACTTAGATTTATATTTTGTGAGTTTAATAAAGAGAAAATCTGTTTATATTCAGAATCTAAAATAGCTGATTGATATTCATCAACTCTAGGATAAAACTTATATTTATCAAAATTAATATGTAAATCTTTTAATCTAGTTACAAAATCATTTGAATGTTCTTGAAGTATCTCTCTTTTATTTTGAAGCATTAAATCTTTTTGAAAGGTATAATATAAAAAAGCGAAACTACCTATAATAATAGCTACTAATAAAGAATAAACAAGACCGAAACCTAAAAGTGTTCTAGCCTCACTCTTGGTTAAATCTATATCCAAGTTTTTTAAGACTAACAATTTTCTCTTTTCCTACAATCTTTCTTAGATTTTTAATATAAGTTCTTAAAGAGTTATCACTGTACTCTTCGTCATAGTTCCAAACAAAATCATAAATTCTATCATGGGATAAAAGTTCATTTGGATGTTGTAAAAATAGCTTTAAAAGTTTTAACTCTTTTAAATTTAGTTTTATTTCAATATCATCTTTTTTTAACTCACTTGAAATTAAATTAAATACTAAGCCATCCCCTAGTTTAATAATCTCTTCTTTGCTATTTGCAAACTCTCTTTTTAATATAGTTTGCACTCTAAGTAAAAGCTCTTTTAACTCAAAAGGCTTTCTAATATAATTATCACAACCACTTTGAAACCCTTCTTCTAAAGACTCCATTGAGTTCAAAGAAGTTATAAAAATTGCTGGAGTTTTATTACCCTCAGATCTAATCTCTTTTAAAACTTCAAAACCATTTTTATTTGGAACATTAACATCAAGTAAAAGTAAATCATAATTTTTTTCATATATAAATGAGAGTGCTTCTTCTCCATCATATACAAAATCAATATCAAAGCCTTGGTCTTGAAAATATTCAACTACTGTTTCACTAAGTGTTAAATCATCTTCTAATAGTAAAATTGTTGCTTTCATTATCTATTTAATTTCTCTTTATTTTTTTTATACATTTCATACTCTTTTGTATTCATTAAAGGAACTCTAGAATTCAACTCTTTATTAAATGCTTTTTTATTTTCACTCTTTACATATCCCATAATAGCAATAAGCTCTTGAGTACTCATTTCACTATAATCAACTTTAGCCATTAATGAAGTAAAAACAAATATTATAGAAACTACTATTTTTCTCATTGTGTCACTTTTGTATTTTTTTTGATTATAACATAGTAAATGTATAATAATTGTAAAACAAAAATTTGTAATTTCTTTTTATAAAAGGTAAATTGAGTCATTTCTGAGACATTTGTATAATATAATAGGTTAATTTAAACATTTGCAGGGAAGCGGAATGATACAAGTTGGGAAGTTATACAATAAAATTCCTTATTTAGTTAGAGATAAAGATAATAACTATAAGGATTTAAACTACATAGAGACAGTAATAAATGAACTATCTAAAAAAGGTATAAATAAAAAAGACATAATTAATATTTTTTCTAATAATAGAGATAATTTATTGCATTTTCATTTGGTAATAAAATCCCATATACCAAAGGAGAGTCTTCAAATAAATTTTAAAAATGAGTTAGTAGAGTTTACTTTTGAGGAGTATAAAGAGTCTAAAACTAAAACAAAATATATAAATTCATTTATGTTTATTGAGACTTTTAAGCACTTAGATGAAGAATCATTAGTGAATGCTTTTGAAAAAATCATAGGATGTAATGGGAAAAATCTTTTTATTTCAATTAAAAAAGATAATTTAAAACTATTTGACCCGTCAAATAAACAATATTTATATAGAAAAACTCTTTTAGAAAAAAGAGAAATAATAGAAGATGTTGCACAATCATTTGACATAGATACTGCTCAACTATTTGAAGACTTAAACCCAAATTTAATAAAAAGCGTTTGTAAAGATCTTAATTCAACATACAAGATATTAGCTTTTGAACTTGGATATAAACCTGATACTATAAATAAAGCAGCTTCAACAGGTAAAATTAGTGAGCAATTAAAAAAAGCAATTGAGCTATATTTAGAAAATTTAAGACTAAAAGAAGAACTTAAAAACTTTAATCTAATAAAAGAGAGCTTGCAAAATATTTCAGTTTAAGACTTATTAATCTTATTTTAATTACAATCCTTATTAAAAAGAGAGATTTATGTTAAAAAACTTATTAATATTAGCTACAGCTTCAGTTCTTTTCTCAGGATGTTTTGGAGAGAAAGAAGAAGAAAATTGGACTGCATTTATCTACCCAGATAAAGAAAATACAAAAAGAAGTGTAAAAAGTCCTGTAACTTTTAAAACTTTACAAGAGTGTAAAGATGAATCTATCAAACAGATAAATAATCAAAACCTACAAAAATCTGCGATTTTTAAATGTGGTCTTAATTGTGGATGGCACGAAGGAATGCAAGTAGAAATTTGTCAAAAAATGTTCTCTTCTGTAGAAAAATAACTATACATAGTTTTTTTCTACATTAACGTTATACAAAATTATTTAAAATCTATTTAAATTATCTTTTATTTTTACTATGATATAAATACCTATTCAATTCATTTTTTTATCATATTTTATTGATAAAATACAATAAATGAGAAGTTTGAGGAAATTTATGAGAGAACTAAAATTTTTAAATATAGGTTATTATGATAATCTATTAGATAATGAAATCAATGACTATCTAATTTCAAATACTAAAAATCTATCAAGATTTAATAATGAAGATGAGTTAGTTAATTTAGTAAATGAAAAAAAAATTAATCTATTAATAACTACATATAATTATGAGTCATTAAAAAAAGTTAGAAAAATAAATGATAATATTCAAGTTGTTGCAATCTTAGATGAATTAAAAAAAGAATATTTAAAACAAAGTGTTGAGTTAGAACATATTAAGTTTCTTCAAAACTTGAATTGCAAAGAAGAATTCAAAAATGTTTTAAAAGACTGTATAAAACAATTAGATTCAAATAAATCAAATATTATAAAATTAAAAAATGATTTTATATATGATTTATACAACAAAACATTAATAAAAAAAGATGAAATAGTTTCACTATCAAATAAAGAGGCACTATTTTTAGACTTATTACTTAGAAATCCTAATAGAGCATTAAATTATGAAGAGATTCAAAATGAAGTTTGGGATGAAAATATGAGTCAAGATGCTTTAAGATCTGTTGTAAAAGAACTTAGAAAAAAAGTATATAAAGAGCTTATAAAAAATGTTTCTGGAGTTGGTTATAGAGCAGACTTTATATAAGTTTTAAAATACTCTTTTAATTTAATAGTTTATTTACATATTTTATAGTAAAAGTATGTAAAAAATTAAAAGAGTGTTATGGAAGATAAAATCTCTGCTAAATATATATTTAAGCTATTACTACACAATAAAAAAGCCCTTTTTTGGGGGCAAATAATTACGATTATTGCTATATTAATTAGTGTACCAATTCCCCTACTATTGCCAATGCTAGTTGATGAGGTATTACTAAATAAACCTGGTTTTTTTGTAAACAATATTAATGACTTCTTTAGTTCTGGAACCGCCTTTTACTATATTGCTATTGTTACCTTCATCGTTGTATTTTTAAGAATTCTTTACTTTGCAGTCGGAGTTATTATTACTAAAATATTTACTAGAATTTCTAAATATGTAACTTATAAAATAAGAATAAAATTACTAAATCATTTAGAACAAGTTAATATGAATGAATATGAAAGTCTAGGTTCAGGTTCAATTGCAGCTAATTTAATCACAGATGTAAATACATTAGATAACTTTATAGTATCAATTGCTAGTAAATTTGTATCTTCAGTTTTAACTTTAATTGCAGTTGCTGTTGTAATTATAGCTATTGACCCAATATTGGGTTTTATGATTTTATTTATTCAACCAATTATTATGATTCTTTCAAAAAAAATATCAAAGAAAACTGGTGTTTTGAAGAAAAAAGAGAATAATGCAATTGAGGGGTTTCAAAATAATATTAGTGAAACATTAGAGCTTTTTGGTCAAATAAAAGCAAGTAATAAAGAAAAGTTCTTTTTTGAGCAATCTAAACAAAAAGCAAATACTATAAAAGATACATCAAATGAGTTCAACTACAAAAGTGTAGCCTATGAGAGATTTTCTTTTACAATATTTCTAATTACATTTGAAATATTTAGAGCTACGGGTTTAGTTTTAGTTGCATATAGTGATTTAACTATTGGTATGATGTTTGCAATGTTTGGCTATATTTGGTTTATTATGTCTCCTGTTCAAGATATATTAACAATTCAGTACTCATGGGCAAGTGCAAATGCAGCAATTGAGAGAATAAATAAAATTTTAGATTTAAAAGTGGAAAAAAATTCACATCTTCAAATACCAAATAAAAATGATGAATTAATAATAAAAATAGAAAATCTATCTTTTTCATATAATCAAGAGAAAAAAGTTATTGATAATATAAGTTTAGAAATAAAAGCTAAGGAAAAAGTTGCGTTAATTGGTGCAAGTGGAAGTGGAAAAACTACACTAGCACAACTTATATCAGGTTTTTATGAAAAAGATAGTGGTAATATTACATATAATAGTATAGAAATTGATAAATTAGATAAGCACTCTATTAGAGAAAATATTTTTTTAGTTTTACAAATGCCTATATTATTTAATAATACACTTAGATTTAATATAACTATGGGTAAAGAAATTAGTGATGAGAAAATTTTTGAGGCTTTAAAAATAGCTCAACTAAAAGATGTAGTTTTAAAAATGTCTGATGGTTTAGATACAATTGTAGGTAAGCATGGTATTAGATTAAGTGGTGGACAAAGACAAAGATTATCTATTGCTAGAATGGTAATAAATAATCCTAAAGTTGTAATCTTTGATGAGTCAACTTCAGCTTTAGATGTTCACACGGAAGCAAAATTATTTAATGACCTAGAAGATTTTTTAAAGAACAAAACAGTAATTACTATAGCTCATAGATTAAGTACAGTAAAAAATGCTAATATAATATATGTACTAAATGATGGTAAACTTGTTCAAAAAGGAACTCATAAAGAGCTTGAAGAACAAGAAGGACATTATTTAGAATTTGTAAAAAAACAATTGATTTAAAGGATTTATATTTGAATGACAACAACTTAATTAGATATTTCTTTTTTCTAGCTACGTCTATAGTAATAATTGCTGGATTAAAAATAGCTAGTGAGATTTTAGTAATATTATTTTTAGCCATATTTATAGCTTCAATTTTATCTTCATTACTTACTTTTTTAAAAAATAAGAATATTCCAATATTTTTTGCATATATAGTTTCCTTATCTATTTTAATTCTTCTAAGTTTGCTTTTAGCATATGTTATAAATATATCTCTAAAAGATTTTATAGAAAATCTTCCAAGTTATGAAACTAGAATCAATGAACTTATTGTAGATAGTATTATATATATTGAACAAACAGGATATAAAGTTAATAAAGATGAGATACTTCAAGCTCTTAATTTTAGTTCTTTTGTAGGATTTACAACTAATATTATTGGTAGTATTGGAACATTTTTATCTAAATTTGTATTAGTAATTATTGGGGTTGCTTTTATACTTGCAGAAGCAAAATCAATTCAAACAAAATTAAAAATCATTTTTCAAAATAATGCACAAAAACTACAACATGTAAATCTATTTTCTAAAAATATCCAAAAATACTTTTTAGTTAAAACTTTTACAAGTTTTTTAACTGGTTTTATAATTACTTTAATTCTAATGTACTTTAATGTTGATTATCCAATATTATGGGGTGTAATTGCAGCACTATTTAATTTTGTGCCAGTAGTTGGGTCTATCATAGCATCAGTTCCTGCAATAGTTTTAGCACTAATGAATTTAGATATAAACTCAACTATATATATTACAGTTTTATATGTAATTATAAATATCTCTATTAGTAATATTTTAGAACCTAAACTTATGGGAAAAGAGCTAGGATTATCACCTTTAGTAATCTTTTTCTCACTAATATTATGGGGATGGATTTTAGGAATAGTTGGAATGTTTTTAGCAGTTCCTATAACTATGACTTTAAAAATTGCCTTTGATTCAAATAGTGAAACAAAATGGATTGGAATTATGATGTCTAATTTAGCAAAGAAACAAGAGAAGAAAAGAAGCTAAACTTCTTTTCTTTTATTTACCTTTAAACTCTTTTTGATTAACAGCATTTACAACATCATCTGCTAATTTTGATGTACTTACAGCTACTTGGTTTGCTTCACTTGCAATACTTGCGTTTATTTGTGTTTGTTTATCTAAAGAACTTATTGCATCACTAATCTGCTCAATTCCGATTTTTTGCTCTTTTGAAGCATTATCTACTTCATTAATTAATGATAAAGTATTATTAATATTTTCATTTAGTTTGTTATAACCTTCAATCATCTGTGAAGCTATATTTTTACCTTGATTAGACTTTTCATTTGCACTTTCAACTAATGATTTAATCTCATTTGCAGCTTCTGCACTTCTTGCTGCTAGATTTCTAACCTCTTGAGCAACAACAGCAAAACCTTTTCCTGCTTCACCTGCAGTTGCTGCTTCAACTGCTGCATTTAGTGATAAAATATTTGTTTGGAATGCTATTTGATCAATTACTGTAATTGCTTCATTTATTGCACTTACTTGTGTATTTATATCATCCATAGAACTAACAGTTTCATTTGCTAAACCTTGACCTGTTGAAGCTGCTTGATTTAACTCATTTGCATAACTAGCCATTTTAGATACGTTTTGAGTATTAGCATTTACATTACTTGCTATTTCTTCAACAGCTGCCGAAGTCTCTTCTAATCTTGCTGCTGCATCATTTGAAGCTTTATTTAACTCATCAACATTTTTTAATAAAGAAGATGAACTCTCTTGCAAAGTTTGTCCATTTGATTTATTTTCAATAAGCATAGAAGTAATAGCTTCACCTAAAGCATTAATTCCATCAACCATCTGTTTTGATTCACCATAAATAGGACTATCAAGTTGAATACTATTCATATAGTTGTAGTTTGTATAATCTTTTAATGTAGTTAAAATACCATTTATAACTTTTTGTTGATTATCTAACATTCTATTAATTGTTTGAGCTAAAACTTGAACTTGTGGATTTTCAGCTTGTGATTTTACTCTACATCCATAGTAACCTTTTTCAACTTTATCAAGTGTAATAGTTGCTTCACCAACACAAAGTAAATCTTTTTCTAAAGCACCATTGATTCTATCAATATTTTTATTAACAAGTTTTGCTAAATCGCCTAATTCACCTTTTGTATTTAACTCAATATAGTTTATTTCATTTATTTCTTTATTTAAATAATCCATAAACTGTTCAATACCTTTTGAAATTTTGTCTATTCCTCTATTTATACTTCCAATAAATAAATTTAATAGATAAATAATAACAAATAAAGAAATAATCATAATAAGTAAAATTGTTGAGAAAAAGTTGTTTTCAGATGAAATTTCTTCATCAATCTCTTTTAAAATATTACTTGATAAATAATCATCAATCTCTTTTAAAACATTAATTTTTTTTGTTATAGAAGAAAACCAATAAGTAGAATCTATATTTAACTCTATACTATTATTAGCACCATGGGCTAATAATAAATCTCTCATTTTTTGAACTTCTTCGATAATTGGAGCATTTAACTTTTCATTAACAAAATCAGCATATTCAGAACCATAAATAAAGAAGTCATTTAAATACATCTCTTGTTGATTAACTAAAATTAAAAATTTTTGATACATTCCTTTACCAAATGTTTTTTGTGCAAAAGTATTCGAACCAACTGCTCTTTCAATACCTGCTCTTTCCTTTGCCATTAAAAAATTATAATATCCTGTTAAATCAGTAATAATATGCTCATCAAATCCATTTTTAGATGTAATTGCAATAAAATCTAATAAGTTTTTATTTATATTTGTATAATAACTAATCGCTTTTGAGGCAGATACACTTAAATCATCAATTGAATTTCTTAAAGAATCTAATTTTTTAAATTCATCTAAAACATAAATTATTTTTTCATTTAATCCATAAATAAGAAGTGACTTATCCATTAAATTTAGATATTTTTTTAGCTCTTCTAATCTATTGTTAGTTAAATCTCTTTGATTTTCCAATATATCTTTAAACTTATTACCTTTACTACCTAAATATCCAGCACTTGCACCTCTTTCTTTTTGTGTTTCATGAAGTAATAATGATATTTTAGAATCAATAACTATTAACTCTTTTACACTTTCTAAAGAACTTATTTTACTGTGTGTATAAGATAAATATAAAGCACCTAAAATAAATAAACCTATCAATGGTATAAAACTTAGAAGCTTAATTTTATTTTTTATAGATAATCTTTTTAAATATAACATCTCAAAACCCCTTACTTCATTGTTTTATATATTGCTTCGTATTTTTCAATCTCTTTTTTTGAAGCCATTCTTCTACAAGAGATATATCCCTTGCTTCCATCACAAGAAGTAAAAGGAAAAACTGTAGCAAAAACCCAATAGTATTTTCCACTTTTTGTTCTATTCTTAACAAAACCTTTCCATGGTTTACCACTTTTTACAGTGTTCCATAAATCTTCAAATGCAGCTTTTGGCATATCTGGATGTCTAACTAAATTATGAGGCTTTCCTATTAACTCTTCTAGTTTATACTCTGCATATTCACAAAACTCTTCATTAGCATATTTAATAATACCTTTTTCATCTGTTTCAGATAATAAAAATGAATTTCTATCTAATACTAATTCATCTGAATTCATAATTTTCTCCTTATAAAGCAAATATTAATAACCTTCTAAATTACTATAGTAACAATGAAGCATTGAATAATAACGATTATATAACATTGAAACTTTATTTAAAATTCAAAAAAAGAAGTATTGGATTATGAAACTGTATAGAAAATAGTACTGAAGAGGTAAACCCATAAGCCGAGTTCTGTTATTGTGACAATAATTTATCTAGTTAGCAAATTACTTAGCTAATCTTGCAAAGACCAAAAGTGTGAAGCTTAATACCAGGTCTTCTTGCTGCGAGTTGGGTTTACAAAGCACTTAAGATTACTCAAAAGTCTGGTGAGCTCTTACCTCACCGTTTCACCATCACCAAAAAATTGGCTGTTTACTCTCTGTTGCACTATCCCTTAGGTTACCCTAGCCATTCTTTAAATGGAACTCTGCTTCACTGCAGCCCGGACTTTCCTCTTGTTAAAACAAGCTATTGTCAGGTTTACCTGTGGTATTTTATCTATATTTTGCTTTAGAAACAAAAACTTTTTAGTTAGATACTTTATAAGAACATCAAATAGTTATTTTATAGATTTATAATCATTTTACTTGTATAATTAGCCATTATTTTTAAAAGGCTTATTTGTTAAAAAAGATATTAATACCATTTTTAATCATAATCTTCTTTAGCTCATGTACATACAAAGAAGAAAAAAAATTAAAAATTTCAATATCAAATTGGATTGGTTATACACCCTTAATTTATGCAAAAGAGAAAAAATGGTTAGACGACTTAAATATTAAAATATTACAAGTATCTTCACTAACTGAAAACTTATATTTATATGAAGCAGGAAATAGCGATGCATTTGTTGGAACTCAATATGAATATAATTTAGCAAAAAAAAGCCAGAACTCACTAATTCCCTTAATACTTTTAAACCGTTCAAATGGTGGAGATATGATAATGTCTAATTTAACAATAGAGGAATTAAAGAATAGTTCAAAACTAGATGTTTATTTAGAAATTGATTCAGTAAACTCTATCCTTTTAGAAGATTTTTTAGTGACTAATAATTTAAAAAACTTAAAAATCAACTACATAAATAAAGACCAACAATATATTTCAACTCTTAAAAAAAAGAATCTAAAGGAACCAACTCTAATTGTTACTTACTCACCATATTATAAAGTTTTAGAAGAGAATGGCATTAATATTATAGCCTCAACGGCAGATAAATTAAGACTTTTAATTGTTGATGCACTTTTTGTTTCAAAAGAGGTTTACACTGAAAATGAAAAAAAATTTCAAAAATTAAAAATATTGATAGATAAAGCAATAGAAAACTTACAGGAAAATCCTAAAGAATATTTTGAAACGGTAAAAACACATAACCTAAATATGACCTATGATGAATTCTTATCAACTGTTGAAAAAATTGTTTGGATTAATAAAAAAATTGAGCAAGTTTATATAGATAAATTAAACTATCAAAATTTTCCAGTTAGAGATATTTTAAAATGAAATTAAATATTCAAAATTTTTTCTTTATATATATTTTCACCTTTTTAGCTTATACTTTTTCTATTTTTAGCTATTCTTTTTTTCAACAAGAGGAAAAAAGAGCAGAAGTAATCTACAAAAATTTAAATACTAGTATTAAAGAACTATCATATAATCTATCAAAAACACTTACTAACAAAGATGAACTTTTAAAAAAGAGGGCTTTATTTGAAAGATTGGTAGCAAATGATGACTTTTTAAAAGGTATTTTAATTTTTAATGATAACAAACTTTTAGTATCAACTATAGCTTATACTAATAAAATAGATACATCAAAAAAGATAAAATATGATTCATATTATGAAAAAATAAAAAATATAGACTATTTGTCCACAAATATTAGATTTTTTGAAAATAATAAACCTAATAACTTACTATTAATTTATTTACTTAACTTTCGCACGTTAAATTGATTAAAATTGTAGCTAAATCTCCCTAAAACATTACTCCTTTAGTTAATAATCTTATCCTTGTTGACATAAAAATAATTTAGTTGTTTTTCTATGATATTTTTCTATTTTGAACTCTCAATAAAGCCCTTAAATAGGCACTTTTAGCTATAATATCTATTATATTAAAGGGTAAGAATGCAGATAGAATCCAAGATCATCGGTATTATAAACGATAAGTTAAAAAATCCAATCTATGAAACATTACGTTTGTTAAATATGAAAACTATTTTAACCAAGAGCAATTTTTCTAAAAAAGAGGGAGTTGCTGTTCATATGGTTGTATTACATTTTGTATATATGCTGGTTATGAATAAAAAAATATCAACCTTTATGGATCAAAGTAATGATAGTTTCAAAAAAGATGTATATTATCGATTACTTTCCAATACTTCTTATAATTGGAGAAAACTATTATCTCTTAGTTCTTTAAAGATCTTATCACTACTTCATAAAGTGCAAGATTCAAAGCTAGTAAGAGTTCTTATACTTGATGATACTGTTGAAGATAAAGTTGGTAAAAATATAGAGGGAAGTTGTGACAACCTTTGGAGCAATAAAGCAAAGAGAAAAATCAGAGGTGTAAATGTTGTATCACTAAACTATAGTGATGGTTATTCAAATTTTATGTTGGACTTTGCAATTGCTATGAACAGTTATGCAAGGGTAAAGATAGAAGAGTTTACAAATATTATTGATCATCGAACCAATGCACATAAGCGAAGATTGGAAAGCTTAAAAGGGAAATCACAAATTGCTATAGAGATGATTAAAAGAGCAGTAGCTAGTGGTATATATGCAGATTATCTGCTTGTAGATAGCTGGTATTCTAAACCTGTATTTATAGAAACTATGAATGAACTTGGATTGCAAGTCATTTCAAGAATGGTAAACAATGACAGGATATGGAATTTTACAGGAGAGAAAAAGACCCTTGATGGCATCTATAACAAATTTAAAAAGCTTAAATCTATCAAGATGGGTCAATATGGCAAAAAGATAAAGTTTGAGTATTTTTCAACCATAGTTGAACATAAAAAAGCTGGTAAATTAAAAATTGTTTTTATAAAAACAAAAGAGAATTTAATACCAATCGTATCAACCAATCTTATACTTAGTGATGAAGAGATTATAGATATTTATAAAAGACGATGGGATATAGAACAAGGGTATAAAGAACTTCGTGAACACTTTGGATTCGGAAAAGAAGAGAATCGAATCTATGAAGCTTTGATAGCCAGAATTACACTATCTTTTTTTACATACAATGTTGTTAGCTATATAAATCGTATCAGCAATGAACCTAAAACAATTGGTGGATTGTTTAAAGATTTAGAATGTGAACTTCATACTCTAGCAATAGCTATGCAAGCATTTTTAGCTATTTTAGATGAGATTGCAAAAATTGAAGAAGTTGTCAATAGAAATGAGGATTTTACAGCTATCATTGATCTATTAAGAGATGTGACTGGAAAATTGCTTGGTTTTAGGTGCGAAAGTTAAGTTATTTATTAGAAAAAAAAGAAATCAATACACATTTTGAAGAAATTTTAATTAACTTTTTAATTAACTTTGTACTGTTTATTACTATTGCATTATTAATTAAATTATATTTTTTAAAAACTTATATCTCTTCTCCTCTTGAGAAACTAAGACAATATGCTTATTATCATAGTTTTATTCCAAAAGCTTTTAAAATCAAAGAACTAGAAGCAATTAGACACTCTATGGTTGATAGTTTTACAAGACTTGAAGAAGAAAAAGAGACTTTATATCACATGGCAAGAACTGATTCTTTAAGTGGCTTAGCAAATAGGAATTCATTAGATGAATTCCTAGATAGAAATATTCCTATTGCAAAACGTTCAAAAGAAGAGTTTGCATATTTGTTTATTGATATTGATCACTTTAAAGAAGTTAATGATTCTTTAGGACATAATGTTGGGGATGAACTGCTAAAAACTATTTCAGATAAAATTAAAAATATAATAAGACCCACTGATTTTATTGCAAGAGTTGGAGGAGATGTGGAGTGGTAACTTAAAATAAGACACTTTTTTTATAATTCTATGCAGCTATTTCATTTTGTAACATCAAATTGATTTCTTCAAATCTAACAGGTGATAAATTTCCAAGATAACTATGTGATCTTGTTCTATTATAATAAAACTCAATATACTCAAAAATCTCTTGTTTTGCTTGTTTTTTAGTATAGAAATATTTCTGATAAATTAACTCATTTTTTAATGATTTAAAAAAACTCTCTGCTACTGCATTATCCCAACAATTTCCTTTCCTACTCATACTTTGAATTATTCCATATTTTTGCAATAAATCTTTATGACTATAAGAAGCATATTGACTTCCTCGATCTGTATGCCAAATAAGTCCTTTAGGTGGATTTCTATGTTTAATTGCCATATCTAAAGCATCATTTACAAGTGATACTTTCATACTATCATCAATAGACCATCCAACAACTTTTCTTGAATATAAATCAATTACAGTTGCAAGATACAACCATCCCTCTCCAGTAGGAATATAAGTAATATCACCAACATATTTCTCATTAGGATTTGAAGCATAAAAATCTCTATTTAAAATATTTGGTGCTATTGGTAGATTATGATTTGAATCTGTAGTATTTTTATATCTTCTTTTAATATTCACTTTTAGATTCAAATCTTTCATAATAGTAGAAATACGTCTTCTTGATACAATAAGCCCATAGAGTTCTTTTAGTTTATCTTGAATTCTTCTACTGCCATAATTATTTCTACCAAAAACAAATATAGATTTTACAAGTTCATTAAGTTGAATATCTACTTTTTTTACAATACAACCAGCTTTTACCCAATGATAATATGAAGCTCTATTTACTTTTAGAATTTTACACATTTTATTGATATTGAAACTCTTTGTATGTTTTTGTATCCAGGCATACTTTATAGAGTTTCTTTTGCGAAGTATGCTGTTGCTTTTTTTAATATATCCCTTTCTTGCTTTAAAATCTTATTCTCTTTACGTAAGCGTTTAAGCTCTTCAGCTTCACTCTCTTTGAGTGTACTTTTTATTTCAATATTCCTCATTGGAATATTATGTTCTTTTTTATATGCAGTAACCCATGCATATAATGTTTTTGGATTTAAATCTAAATCTTTTGCTATATCTTTTACATTTTCATTATTGTTAATAATTAATTGTACTGTTGAGTCTTTAAACTCTTGACTATATTTTCTCATGGTAACCCTTATTCATTTTTTATTTTAACGCAGAATCTCTAAAATTCTTTGTCTGAATTTATGTTACCACTCCAATGAGTTTGTAATAATTATTAGAGATTATAAAAATTATTCTGAATTAATATCTATAATTTCAAGAGTTCATAAATATATTTCAACACCATGGCTAGTTCATAATAATCCGATTTCTATAAATTGTAGTACGGGAATTGCAATTTATCCAAAAGATGGAAAAACTTCAATTCAATTAATGAAAAATGCTGATATTGCAATGTATGAAGCTAAAAAACTAGGAAGAAATCAATATCACTTCTTTACAGAAAAATTAAATAAAAAAGTGCAAGATATTATTTCATTAACTAAAGATATGACAGAGGCATTAAAAGATAATGAGTATGAACTATATTATCAACCAAAGGTTTCTATAAAAAATTCAAAAATTTGTGGCGTTGAAGCATTAATTAGATGGAATTCAAAAAATGGATTAGTTCCACCAAATAAATTTATCCCCTTAGCTGAAGAGAATAATTTCATTTTACAATTAGGCGATTGGATTGTAGATGAAGCATTGAATCAATATATATTATGGAAAAAAAATGGAATAGATTTAGTTATGTCTATAAATATCTCAGCTAAACAAATTAGTCAAAAAAACTTTGCAAAAGAACTAATAAAAAAAATTGACTATTATGAAATTAATTATTCTAAAATTGATTTAGAAATAACTGAATATATGTTTTTAGAAAATAGAGAGTTTACAAATGAAAACTTAGAAAAACTATTAGAAAAAAATATAAGTATATCTTTAGATGATTTTGGTACTGGTTATTCTTCTTTATCTTATCTTAAAAAATTCCCTATAAATAATCTAAAAATAGATAAAACATTTGTAGATGATTACAGTACAAAAGAGGGTTCGATTTTCTTAGAAACAATTGTTAAAATGGCACAAGCTTTAAATATGAGAGTTATTGCTGAAGGAATTGAAGAAGAAGCACAACTAGAATATCTCAAGAAAATATCTTGTGATCAGTATCAAGGATATTACTTCTCTAAACCTTTAAAGGCTAAAGATTTAGAAGAGCTTTATTTTCGAATAATATCGTAATAATCTGGTGCAGAGAATTTAAAAATTTCTTCACTTAGATTAGTGTTTTCAATACTATCATTAAAAGTTATTATAACTTTATTATCTAACTTATCTTTATACTTTATAGTATGAATTTTGTTATTTTCTAAACCTATTAAATAATCAACATCTTCAATTTTTGAAACATAAGTTTTTTCATCAATTTTATTTGATTTATTTAATAATTCAATAATATTTATTTCACTCTCTAAGTTTGTAATGATTGCTTGCTCAAGTTCTGGTTCATCTACAATTGCATAATCTTTTAAAATATATACATTTTTAATAATAGGCGTTTTATATTTCCATAGAATTTTCCCATCATCTTTTATATATACTTCTCCTGTGTAATTAATTTCATTTCCATTTGAAGAGTCAATTACTTGTGAAAAGTCTGCTTTGAAACTTCTTAAGTTTTTAATATCTTCTATTGCATTTAAACTACTAAAAATTGCTAGAAATATAAACAATAATTTATAAAACATTCTTTAACCTTTTTTTCTATATAATCTAAGCGATTATAACAAAAAGGAAATTATTTTATGTTAAATGTTTTTTCAAAGATTTTTGGTACGAAAAATGACAGAGAAGTAAAGAAATATCTAAAAAGAGCTCAAGTTATAAACTCACTTGAGAGCAAATATGAAAAATTATCAGATGAAGAATTAAAAAGTGAATTCAATACACTAAAAGAGCTTGTACAAAATGAAGGAAAATCATTAGATGAAGTTTTAAATGACTCATTTGCAATAACAAGAGAAGCAGCAAAAAGAGCTTTAAATATGAGGCCTTATGATGTCCAATTAATTGGTGCAATGGTTTTAAATGAAGGTCGAATTGCAGAAATGAAAACAGGGGAAGGAAAAACTTTAGTTGGATCTCTTGCAGTTTCATTAAATGCACTTTCAGGTAAAGGTGTTCATGTTGTAACAGTAAATGATTACTTAGCATCAAGGGATGCAGCTGAATTAGAACCTTTATACAATTTCCTTGGATACAGTGTTGGCGCAATTGTTGGTGGATTAAGAGATGATGAACAAAGAAGAGCTCAATATGCAGCTGATATAACTTATGGAACAAATAATGAATTTGGATTTGATTATTTAAGAGATAATATGAATTATGATATCAATGAAAAAGTTCAAAGGGGCCATAATTTTGTAATAGTTGATGAAGTTGACTCAATTTTAATTGATGAAGCAAGAACTCCTTTAATTATCTCTGGACCAACAAATCACAAAAATTCAAATTATATTGCCGCTCATCAAATTGCAATGCAATTAGAAAGAGGTGAATTAATTGAACCAAAAAGAGCTGATGAAAAACCTAAAACAACAGGTGATTTTGTTGTTGATGAAAAAAATAAATCTGTAATATTAACAGAACAAGGGCATGAAAATGCAGAAAAACTATTTGGTGTAGATAATCTATACTCTATAGAAAATGCAATGCTTTCTCACTCACTTGATCAAGCACTTAAAGCAAACTATATCTTTGAAAAAGATGTTGATTATGTTGTAAAAGACAATGAGATTATTATTGTTGATGAATTTACAGGAAGATTAAGCGAAGGAAGAAGATTTAGTGAAGGACTTCACCAAGCGCTTGAAGCAAAAGAAGGTGTACAAATTCAAGATGAATCACAAACACTAGCAGATATCACTTTCCAAAATTACTTTAGAATGTATGACAAACTTGCAGGTATGACAGGAACTGCCCAAACTGAAGCAACAGAGTTTGCAGAAATTTATAAACTTGATGTTGTATCAATTCCTACAAATGTTCCTATCAAAAGAAATGACAAAAATGACTTAATCTTCAAAAGTGAAAGAGAAAAATTCAACGCTGTTTGTGATAGAATTAAAGAACTTCATGAAAAAGGTCAACCAGTTCTTGTTGGTACTGCTTCTATTGAAAAATCTGAAAAATTACATAAAATATTAAGTGAAAAGAAAATCCCACACACAGTTTTAAATGCAAAACAACATGAAAAAGAGGGTAAAATTATTGCTGATGCTGGACAAAAAGGTGCTGTAACAATTGCTACTAATATGGCAGGACGGGGAGTTGATATTAAATTAACTCAAGAAATTTTAGATCTTGGTGGATTAGCAATTATAGGAACTGAAAGACACGAATCAAGAAGAATTGATAACCAATTAAGAGGACGTGCTGGAAGACAAGGTGATGTTGGTGAGTCTCAATTTTATCTATCATTAGAAGATAATCTTTTAAGAATCTTTGGAAGTGATAAAATCAAAGGAATCATGGAGAGATTAGGTATTGAAGAAGGTGAACATATCGAATCTAAAATGGTTACTAGAGCAGTTGAAAATGCACAGAAAAAAGTTGAAGCTATGCACTTTGAGTCAAGAAAACATTTACTTGAATATGATGATGTTGCAAATGAACAAAGAAAAGTAGTTTATAACTTCAGAAATGATCTATTAAAACCTGATTATGACATTACTTCAAAGTTAGATGAAAATAGAAATGAATATATTGCTAACTTACTTGCAAATGCAGAAATTATCAATGGTATGCCAAGTGAAGACTTCAACTTTGATTATGTTAGAGCTAAACTTCAAGAAGAGTTACATTTAGTAGTTACTCAAGAAGATATTCAAAGTGAAACATATGAAGAGTTAGAAACAAAACTATTTAATATCATAAAAGAAGTATATGAACAAAAAATGAGTGTAGCAGCACCAGATCAAAAAAGTGAAATTGAAAGAATTCTTTATTTACAAATTTTAGATAAAGCTTGGAGAGACCACTTATATGCAATGGACACTTTAAAAGCTGGTATTGGACTTAGAGGTTATAATCAAAAAGACCCACTTGTTGAGTATAAAAAAGAGTCATATAACATGTTCATAGAGTTTATTACTAATATTAAACATGAAATTATTAAAGTTTTATTTACAATCCAACTTCAAAGTCAAGAAGATGCAGCAAAAGAGCAAGAAGCCTTAGAAAAAATGAAAGAAGAAATGGAAAGTTCAACTGAAAACAGTGTAACAAATGTTGATAAAGAAGCAGTAATGTCAAGTGATAAAAAAATAGCAAGAAACGATCCTTGTCCTTGTGGAAGTGGAAAAAAATATAAACAATGTTGTGGAAAAAGTGGACCTAAAAGAGGTTTAGCAGTAGGAAACTAATTTGAATAAAAAATTAGTAAATTTTATTGTAAAAAAATATCTTAGGTTTGATAAAAAAAATCCTTTTATCTCTATTAGTGCTATTTTAGCATTTTTAGGGGTAAGTATAGGGGTTATGGTACTTATTTTATCTATGTCTATTATGAATGGTACTGCTAAAGAGTTTGAGAAAAAACTTTTTACTATGAACTATCCATTAACAATCTATCCAAAATTCCAAAATAGTTTAAATGAAGAGCTTTTAGCTAAACTTCAAAACGAATATAAAGATTTAAAATTTTCTCCTTTTATTTCATCTCAAGCAATAGTTCAAAGTGGTGATGCTATGAGTGGGGGTATGATTTTTGGTGTAGACTCACAAAAAGAAGCCCAAATAAACTCAATTTATGCCCAAGCTATAAAAGAGCAAGAATTAAACAAATATGATATTATCACTGGTGCTGGAATATCTGATAAACTATACTTAAATAGTGGGATGAAGGCAACTTTATATTTTACGGAACTAAACCCAACTGGTTTTTCAATGATGCCTAAAATGAAAAGATTTACATATAAAAACTCTTTTACTTCAGGACTAAATGCCTATGATAAAGCATATATGTATACTTCATTAGAGGCTTTACAAACACTTCTAAAAAAACCTGTAGGAACTTATGATGGAATACATGTTTACTCAGATGATGCTTTTAAAGATATAGAAAAATTAAAAGTGAGTTTAAAAGATTTTGATGCAGCAGTTATTGGCTGGTGGCAACAAAATGGTAACTTCTTTGCTGCAATGAAAATGGAAAAAACTGCCCTATTTATAGTATTAATGTTAATTATTTTAGTTGCATCTTTAAATATTATCTCATCACTTCTTATGACTGTTATGAGTAGAAGAAAAGAAATAGCCCTACTTTTATCAATGGGTGCTACTACAAAAGAGATTAAATCAATATTTTTAAGAGTTGGAACAATAATTGGTTTTTCTGGGATTCTAACAGGTATTGCACTTGGATTCTTTGGATATTGGTTATTAGACACATTTGAGATTGTATCTCTTCCTGCTGATGTTTATGGTACTGCTAAATTACCCCTTGACTTAGCATTAAGTGATTTTATATCAATTGTAATTGGAGCTATTATTATAGTTGTAGTATCTTCATACTATCCAGCTAAAAAAGCAACAAAAATTGATGTTATTGATGTTTTAAGAAATGAATAATAAATAAGCCCTACTCTTTGGGCTTATTTATTGGTTCTTGATTATCAATATTATCTTGACCATTCAAAAAATCTAATAATTTTGCTGGACTTTGAAGCAGTCTTTTTGCAATATTAACAGGTACACTAAATGTATCTTTTGTTAAATTTGTAGATATTTTAGGATTATTTAAAGGTCCAAAAACATCAACTTGCGTTTCAACTCTATTATTATCACCTAGTAGTACATAGTTAACTATTGGTATTGCGCCAACAATTTTTGAATAATCTTTTAAGAAAATCATTTTTATTTTTGATTGTAAAGTCATTTTTGATAAATCAATATCACCTTGTCCATCAAAATCAATTCCATTTCCAACTGTTACAAGTTTTTTAATCTTTAAATTCTCTTTTTCTTTACTGTAGTTAAACTCTATATTGCCATTTATTATTTTATACCCACTTAGATTAAACCCACCATTAGTAGCCATTCCTACAACAGAAGGAACTGCTAGTAAAGGATTAATTAAAGCTGGACTAGTGTGAATAAACAATAATAAATTATTTAAAATAGCTAAATCTTCTACCTTACTATTTTCTATAATTACTTTTCCATCAAGATTATTTATATCTCCTTTTGCTAAAAGCATATAATTACCATCATTTAATATTTTTTTATCAAAAATTGCATTTATAAATTCACTTTTAACATCACTAGCAAAAATATCAATACCATTTTCACTATTTTCTTTAAATGTTATATCACTTTGTTTATATTGAAGATGTAAAAACTTAGATTTTTCTCTTAATCTTATTTCTAAGGCATCTGATAAAAATTTATATTTATCATTCATTATGATTCTTGATTTCTTTGCAGTTAAATTAAAATTTTTGTAACTATTAGTTCCTTCATTTAAATCAGTATTATATAAAATATCATAACCATTTAAATCAACAGAAATATCATCATCTTTTAAAATCAAATTTAAATCATTGTTATATGTATAAATTTCTGTTTTCTCTTTAGTATAACTACCTTTTAGCTCTAATTCTTCAACTAACTTCCCATCTTTTTTCAAAGGTAAGTCAAGATTTTTTACACTTGCATCAAAATATATTATTTTAGGATTTAATTTAACTTTTGCATTTTTTAAACTATATGTATCATCTTTTAAAATTAAGTTTGAATTTTCTAAATCTATATCAATTTTTGGAAACTCATTTAAAGAAGATGAACCTTCATCTTTCAAATTAATATCAATATTCTTTAATTTGATTTTGATTGTTTGATTCTTTGATTTTTCAATTTTTATTAAATTATCACTTGAAGATATTTCAAAATCCCCATTTTTTATAAATCCATTTAATGATAAAGATGTAATAGATTTTGAGTCATTAGAGATTGGATAGTTTAACCCTGATACCTTACCTTTAAAAGTTAAGTTATTTTCATCTTTTATACTTAAATTTAAAGCTCCACCTTTTAATGAATTATCTTTTAATAATTTTGAATAAGGATAAAGCAGTGATAAATCATCTATGTTTATATAAACTAAATCTTTTACTAAGACATTCGTTTTTAACTTATCAAGTTTTACTGAAACTGTATTATTAAAATCAAGCTTTAGAGGAGTTTCTATATTTTTTATATTTAATATCTCATCTTCACTTGATATATACAATGACTTAATTTTTGCATTACCATTGGCTTGTAAAGTTTTAGTATTTAATTTCAAATTAACAATAGCATCTATCATTTTTTGATACTTAAAACCTGTGTTTTTTATGTTAACAATATTATTATCAACTAATATTTTTCCTTCTTTTGAAGTAAATTCAAAATCATTTATGGCAATTAATGCATTTTTTATTTCAAATTCACCTTTTGTAATCATTTTTTTTGAACTTAGATATGGAACTATTAATTTTAAATTTGCATTCGTTATTCCACTTTTTTGAGTTATTGGAATATTTAATTTGAAAGCTTTTAAAATTTGATGGATATCTTTGTTTAGTGTAGTTTTAGCTTTAATATTAATTTCAACTTCACCTTTGTTTAGACTAGTTAGATTATGAATAATTACATTACTTCCATCCATAGCTGTTTTTTTATATTTTGGTTCAATTAAATTAAAAGAGAGCTCATCATTATCATAATTTATATCAACTTGTTTCACATCTAATGCTTCTACATCTTTATGAAAACTAATTTTTGCATTAGAAATTGAAGCTTTACCATTAAGAGTTTTCATTAAAACTTTATTGTTTTTTAAATCATAACTTCCATAAAACTCTTTTAAAGTGATATCTCCTTTAACATTGTCATACATCCATGCTTCTGCATCTTTATCTAAATCTATATAATCTTTTATAAATTTTAAACTTTTGAAAGATTCACTATCTAAATAAAAATTCATTAAACTTTTTGTTGCGTCAATTTTAAGATTTCCTGTTATATCATCTTTTTTGTACTTACCAAAATAATTGACTTTTTCATTAAAATAATCAATTTTAACCTTACCTAATAATAAAAGGTTTATATCTTTTAGATAAATTGAATATAAATCTAAAACTACTTGATTTGAAACAATATCAATTTTTGAAGATATATTTACAAATTTATTATCTAAGTAAACCATTTCATCATTTAACTGAATAGTAAATTCATTTCCATCTATTAAAAATCTTTCGATATTTATTCTTTCAAATATTTTTAATGCTTTTGGTAAAAGTTCAATATCCTTCTTTATATCCTCAAAAGAGTTAATTGTTTGTGATTTTTTTGAAGTATAAGTTATTTTTTCAATATTTACAATAAGCTTTTTATTCAATTTTATATAAAATTGCGAAACTGAAAAATCACCAAAAGAGAAAGAGTTAATTTTTATGCCTGCTAACAACAATGAATATAATGAAATTGAAGAGATTGTAACAAAAAGAAAGAAACCTATTAGAAGTTTATTTATCTTCGACATTATAGAGTTTGTCCTTGTTTGTAGTATTGTTATACTGTTTTATATTACCATGACTGTAAACACTACAAAAGTATTGTTTATTCCTAAAGGTAGTACTAATAATATCATATCTTACTTGAATAAAAACGGCTATGAAATGAATATTGTTGATAATATTGTTTTAAGAGGTCTAGGATATATTCAAAGTGGTTGGATAAATATAGATGAGAATGAGCTTACAAAAATGGACTTTTTGTATAAACTTACAACTTCAAAAGCTGCCCTAAAAACAGTTACTTTAATACCAGGTGAAACATCATACATATTTTTAAAAAAATTAGCAAAAGAGTTTAATTTATCAGAAGAAAAACTAAATAAAATTTATGAAAAATATGCTTATAAAGCAGATGGAAATATATTAGCTGATACATACTCTTTACCATATGGTATGAATGAAGATCATATGCTATTTTATCTATTTTCTCAATCAAATAAAAGATATGAAGAGTTTTCTAAAAAAATCTTTGGTTATTATGATAAGAAGAAGTGGTATTATTATTTAAGTCTAGCTTCAGTTATTCAAAAAGAAGCTGCAAATGAAGATGAGATGCCAATAGTTTCAAGTGTAGTGCATAATAGATTAAGAAAGGGTATGAAACTTCAAATGGATGGTACTTTAAACTATGGTAAATATTCTAATCAAAGAGTTACAGCTCAAAGAATAGATGAAGACACTAGCTCTTATAATACTTATAAATTCAAAGGTTTACCTGAGAACCCTGTTTGTGCAGTTAGCTTAAATGCTATTAAAGCAGCAATTTTTCCAGTAAAAAGTAAATACCTATATTTTGTAAGAGATAATAAAACAGGTCTTCATAAATTTTCAACTAATTATAACACTCATGTGAATAATATTAATGCCAATAGAGGTGTTCCTAAAAACTACACAAAAGAGAAAAAAGAAGAAAATGATATTGATATTGAAGCAAAAAAAATTATGAAAACAGATGTTTCAGAGCAAAAACCAGCTAGTATCAAAGATTTATTCAAAAGTATCAATTAAACTACTGTGAAATTTTGAAACAACAAAATTTCACAATAAAAAAACACCCCCTTTTTCATCAAGCTTAAAATCAAAACTAGATAACATACTCTATCTTTAAATCAAAACTTAGGAAATAACATGTCAAAAATTGTTTACACAAAAGTTGATGAAGCTCCAGCTTTAGCAACGTATTCGTTCTTACCAATTATCCAAGCTTTTACAAAAAGTTCTGGAATTGAAATGGTACAAAAAGATATCTCATTAGCAGGAAGAATCTTAGCAAACTTCCCAGAGAACTTAACAGAAGACCAAAAAATTGGTGATGCATTAGCAGAACTTGGGGAAATGACTCAAGACCCAAATGCAAACATTGTTAAATTACCTAATATTTCTGCTTCAATTCCACAATTAAAAGCAGCAATTGCAGAATTACAATCAAAAGGTTACAATGTACCTAACTATGATGAATCTGAAGAAATTTCTGCAAGATATGCAAAAATCTTAGGATCTGCAGTTAACCCAGTACTAAGAGAAGGTAACTCAGATAGAAGAGCACCAGGTGCTGTTAAAAATTACGCAAAAAATAACCCTCACAGAATGGGAGAGTGGACAAAAGATTCTAAAACTGATGTTGCTCACATGACTGAAAATGATTTCTATGGTGCAGAATTATCTACTACTTTAGATAAAGAAGATAACTTCAAAATCTCTTTTGTTAATAAAGCAGGAGAGGAAACTGTATTAAAAGATTCTTTACCATTAGAAGCTGGTGAAATTGTTGATGCTACTTGTATGAGTGCTAAATCTTTACAAGAGTTCTACCAAGATGCAATTGATGAAGCTAAAAAAAGAGATGTATTATTATCACTTCACTTAAAAGCTACTATGATGAAAGTTTCTGATCCAATTATGTTTGGATTTGCTGTTAAAGTATACTTCAAAGATTTAATTGCTAAACATGGTCAATTATTTGATGAAATGGGTGTAAACTTCAACAATGGTTTAGGTGACTTATACTCTAAATTAGATTCTATTGATGCAGACAAAAAAGCTGAAATCTTAGCTGATATTGATGCAGTTTATGCAGAACAACCAAGACTTGCAATGGTAAACTCTACAAAAGGAATTACTAACTTACACGTACCATCTGATGTTATTATTGATGCTTCTATGCCTGCTATGATTAGAGGTGGTGGTAAAATGTGGAATGCTGATGATAAAGAAGAAGATACTTTAGCAGTTATTCCTGATAGATGTTATGCAAGATCTTTCCAAGCAGTTATTGAAGATTGTAAAGAAAATGGTAAATTAGACCCAACAACTATGGGAACAGTTCCAAATGTTGGTTTAATGGCTAAAAAAGCTGAAGAATATGGATCTCACGATAAAACTTTCCAAGCTAAAGAAGATGGACAATTTGTTGTTTCTAATAGTGCTGGTGAAGCTGTATTTACATTTGATGCTGGTGAAGGTGATATCTTCAGAATGTGTCAAGCTAAAGACGCACCAATCCAAGATTGGATTAAATTAGCAGTTACTAGAGCTAGATTATCAAATACTCCTGCAATCTTCTGGTTAGATGAAAACAGAGCACATGACGCTGAGATGATTAAAAAAGTTAACAAATACCTACCAGAGCACGATACTACTGGTTTAGATATTTCTATTATGTCTCCTGTTGATGCTACTAAAAAATCATTAGAGAGAATGAGAGCTGGCTTAGATACTATTTCTGTAACTGGTAACGTATTAAGAGATTACAACACTGACTTATTCCCAATCTTAGAGCTTGGAACAAGTGCTAAAATGTTATCAATCGTTCCATTAATGAAAGGTGGAGGATTATTTGAAACAGGTGCAGGTGGTTCAGCTCCTAAACACGTACAACAATTCCAAGAAGAAGATTACTTAAGATGGGATTCTTTAGGTGAATTTATGGCTTTAGCTGCTTCATTTGAACACTTAGCAAATACACAAGGAAACAAAAAAGCTCAAGTTTTAGCTGATACTTTAGATAAAGCTACTGGAACATTCCTATTAAATGATAAATCACCAGCTAGAAAATTAGGTTCTATTGATAATAGAGGTTCGCACTTCTACTTAGCAATGTACTGGGCTCAAGAATTAGCTACACAAACAACTGATGCTGATTTAGCTGCAGAGTTTGCTCCAATTGCAAAAGCTATGACTGAAAACGAAGATAAAATCGTTGCAGAATTAGTTGCTGATCATGGAAAACCAGTTGATATGGGTGGTTACTACTTACCAGATGATGCTAAAACATCAGCTGCTATGAGACCATCAGCAACTTTAAACTCAATTATTGGATAATATTTACCAATTATTTTTTAAAGGCAAGGCTTTGGCTTTGCCTTTTTTTATGCCTAAGATTTCTCAACACTTCTTACACAAAAAAAGAATATAATAAAATAAAAAGGTTCATATCATGAAACAAACATTTGAGGTATTAAATGTAAAATGTGGAGGATGTGCAAATACATTAATAACATCACTTGAAAAAGATTTTGGTAAAGTTGAAGTTAATTTAAATGTAACTCCAAGAAAAATAACATTAGATATAGAAGAAAATCAATTAGATGATTTAAAAACTAAATTAAGAGGTTTAGGTTATCCATTAACAACAGATGAATTAAGTGGTCTTCAAAAAGCTACAACTACAGCTAAAAGTTTTGTATCTTGTGCTATAGGAAAAATGAACTCATGATTTTGAGTTCATTATAACTTTTCTAAAAACTCTTCAATAGAGTTTTTTATCTCTTCTTGAGTAACTCCATCTTGTAAAGCATTTAATTTTACTTTAGAAGTAAATAGTTTATTTATGTTTTTATCATTTATTTCATATACAATATAACTATTTTGATTTCTATCTTTTATATCTAAAATATTTGCAATTAGACCTTTACTATCGTTTATAAGTGGGATTTTTGAGTCTTTAAATAACTCTTCTAATTTTCCATCAACTGCAAGCTTTTGAATTAACCAAGGTGTATTAACAATATTAGCAACTAAAATAATATCTTTATTTGTATATTTATGTAAATCTTTAAAAACTGCTAATCCATCATGATTTAAAACAACTAAATATTGTTTTCCACCAGTAAATAAGTCTTGAAATTTAGTATATTCACCTTTTGATACTACATCAAAAAATCTAGGAAATGAGTCTAAAGTAATATCACCTTTAGAATAATTTTTCTTAACTGGATTTGGATTCTTTGGTGCAGTAAAATATACTAGCAAACCAAAACCAACTACTCCTAAAAATACTATTTTTAATATGTTCTTCATCTAATCTCCATCAATTGTTATTCTTTACTCTTTTTGCCCATCTTTTAAAAAGTCGAAACGTAGTTATATTTGAATCAATTTCTTTATCATTATATAAATTTTCTACTAAATTATTTGCAAGATAAGGAGATAAAACAAAACCTCTTCCCCCTACTCCATTAATAATAAACAAATTATCAATTGTTTGAAGTTTATCATCTTTAATAAATGAGCCATTTATTAAATGAGGGAACATTTCAAAAGATTTTTTAGAATCAACCAATCTGCCAACTATTGGAAAATAATCAGCACTAGATGCCCTTGCTCCAATTTTAATATCAATTATTTTTACTTCACCTAAAGGTTTAATATCATTTGCTAATTTTAATAACTTGTTACAGTCATTGTTCATAATTTTTAAAGTTTTTTCATTGTGTTTTATATTATTTATATTTTTTAACTTTAAGTTATAGCTAGTATCACTCATATCTTCATTAAATCTATTATGAGTAGCTCCAATTGAAACTATATTTTTATCTTCATAAACTTTTGAAATAGATAAAGAGCACTCTTTATGATAATTAATATTTGTAGAAGTATTAGTTAAAACATCAATCTTTTGCCCCCAAACAGGACGAATATTTAGATACTTCTCTTCTATAAGTGATATATCAGCACCCGTACATAAAAAAAGATTCTTTGTTTTTAATTCATCATTAATAATCCAAGAGTTATTCTCTTTTTTTATTTTCATTACTTCATAATTTAATAGCTTATCAACATCTTTAGTTAATTTTTTACAAATATTATATGGATCTACTACACTACCTATTTCAAAAAAATAACCATCTTCTAACTCTTTATACTCAAAATCCATATAAGGTTTATATGATTGAAACTTTTCATCATCTTTTTCATCTTTTGGAATTCTACAAGTTCCACAACTTGTAATATCTTCACTAAAGTTTTTTCTATAAAAATCTACAGAAAACTGTAAAGAGTTTGTAATTAAATCTTTGAAATTATTAGGTTTACCTAGTAATGGAGATAAAAAAGCACCAGCAGCTCCACTTGCACCAAAAGCTACATCTTCATTTTTATCAATTAAAAGAGTCTCTTTAGAGTAGTTATTTAAAAAATATGCTAAAGAACAACCTGCAATACCAGCCCCTATAATTATATTTTCATACTCTTTTTTATACATTTTTACCTATCTCTTCATTTAATTGATAGTTTGGTCTCCAATAGCCTCTGCCACCTTTTAAACTAATACATTTATATTCTGGAAATTTATTTTTATAAAAGTTTAATCTCTCTTTAGTAGTTTTACCTGTATCACAATAAAATACAAAAACAGAACCTTTTGGATAATTAATCATTTCATAAGGATTGTATGTGATAGTATCAATATTATCTAATGGTTTTAAAATTGTATCAATTAAAACCACTTTAACATTATCTTTTTCTAACTCTTTTGCATACTTATATAGCTCTTGTTGAGTCCATTCATCTTTACTAAACATTTAAATCCTATTTATTGTTAAAGTATTATACTAAATGCTAGATAAATTACTAACCTTGATTGACTTAGACTCAAGTTTGTGCTATAATTTTATTTGTAAATTTGAATAAATTATTTGAGGTAGGAATAATAAATGGCAAAAAGTTTATATGAAACATTAGAAGTAAATGAAAATGCTTCAATGGATGAAATTAAAAAAGCTTATAGAAAATTAGCTAGAAAATATCATCCAGATGTAAATAAAGATAAAGATGCAGAAGAAAAATTTAAAGAGATAAACGCTGCATACGAAGTTTTAAGTGATAAAGAGAAAAAACAACAGTATGACCAATTTGGTGATTCTATGTTTGGTGGTCAAAATTTCCACGACTTTGCAAGAGGTCAAGGACAAGGTGTTGACTTAGATGAAATTTTAAGACAAATGTTCGGTGGTGGTGCCGGATTTGGTGGAGGAGGTTTCAACCAAAGTGGATTTGGAGGTTTTGGAGGGTTTAGTGAACCTGACTTAGATATGAATGCTCAAATAACAATTCCATTTACAACTGCAATATTAGGTGGTAAACAACATATTAATATAAATAATGAATCATTTGATATTAAAATTCCAGAAGGAATTAGAGATGGTCAAAAAATTAGAGCAAAAGGAAAGGGTAAATCATATAATGGTCAAAGAGGTGATTTAATTATCAAAATAAATGTCTCTTCTAGTCCTGAGTATGAGTTAGATGGTGATACACTAATCAAAACTTTTGATGTACCTTTAAAAACAGCACTGTTTGGTGGTAAAATTTTAATTAATACAATTCATAAAGATATTACTTTAAAAATTCCACAAAATACAAAACAAAACCAAAAATTTAGAGTAAAAGAGCTTGGAGTTTTAAATAGAAAAGCTGGAGTAAAAGGTGACTTATATTTAAAAGTAAATATAGTTTTACCTAAAGTTGAAAATTTAGATGAAGATCTTGTAAAAATTCTTGAAGAGAAATTACCTGAAAATTAAAAAGGTTTATCATGGAAAAGAATAGCTATAAAGAGCCTGTATATCTTATCTCTGCAGTTGCTGAGATACTTGATATTCATCCACAAACATTAAGACAATATGAAAGGGAGGGTTTAATAAAACCTTCTCGAACAAACGGCAAAATAAGATTATATTCTCAAAAAGATATCGATCATATAAAGTATGTATTAACTCTAACTAGAGAACTTGGAGTAAATCTAGCAGGTGTTGATATCATCTTACAATTAAATAATAAAATAAAAGAGCTAGAAACTCATATAGAAATTTATAAAACTAAAATTCAAAAGATAAATAATATGTCAGTAGTTCCAGATACAAAGGCTTTAGTAGTTAAAAAAACTTCCTTTGATATGGTTATTATTGATAGTAAGAAAAAAGAGAGTTAATTCTCTTTTATTCTTCTATTTTAGGCGATACATGTTGTTGAGTTTGTACAATATGGTATTGTACAACATAATCTCTCATTAAAGGTGGAACATCTAAATGATTTTCATCATTAACTCTAACTGATGCTTTCTCTTCATTTTCCTCACCTTCTTGTTCAAACTCTTCATTTTTAGACTCGAAACCAGTTGCAACAATAGTGATTTTAACTTCATCTTTTTCAAGTGTACTATCTGAAGTCGTACCAAAGATAATCTCAGCATTTGAATCCATTCTATCATTAATAGTTCCCATAACACTATTAATAGCAAATAATGAAACTTGAGGGTGAATATTAAAATGAATTAAAATACCTTTTGCTCCATTTAGTGATACTTTATCAAGTAGTGGAGAATCAATAGCATCTTCTAAAGCTCTTTGAGCAGCTTCTTCACCTTTTGCTCTACCAATACCCATTAATGCCATACCTCTATGCTGCATAATAGTTTTAACATCAGCAAAGTCAGTATTAATATCTGAATTACCTGGATTTAAAATAACTTCAGACATTCCATTTACTGCTTGATATAAAATATTATCAATGATTTTAAAGGCATCTTTCATACCAACATTTTCATCAATAATCTCTAATAATCTATCATTTGGAACAACAATGATTGAATCACTTACTTTTTTAAGTTCTTCTAATCCTAAGTTTGCAAGCCCTGCTCTTTTCTTACCTTCCCAAGTAAATGGTTTAGTAACAACAGAAACTGTTAAAGCTCCAATCTCTTTTGCAGCTTTTGCAATAATAGCAGCAGCCCCAGTTCCAGTTCCTCCACCAAGACCAGCAGCAATAAATACAATATCAGCACCTTTTAAAATGCCTTTAATCTCTTCAAATGATTCAACAGCAGAGTCTCTACCAATTTCTGGCTTCATTCCTGCACCTAAACCTTTAGTAAGTTTAACTCCAAGTTGAATCTTTTTTGGTGCCTTTGAAATATTTAAAACCTGTAAATCTGTATTAGCAGCGATTAAATCGATTTTATGAGAACCTTCATTAATCATGTGGTTAATCATATTACAACCACCACCACCAACTCCAATTACAGAGATTTTGGCTACATTATCAGATAAAACCTTATTTGGCATATCAACTTTTATATCATCTACATTAAATAAATCTTCCATTAAAACCACTCCGATACTTTATTCCAAAATCTAGAAACACCTTTTTTCTTCTCTTTATTTAAAGGAGTTAATACAGTTGAATTATCTTTAATCTGATACTCTTCTTTTTGAGAATTTGATAAATGTTGCTTATCAGCTTGAGTTGGATTCCCAATATGAACACTTTCTAGTTTTTGTTCTTTATAAACCTCTTTTTTTATTGGCTTAACAAGTTTTTTACTAGAATCTAATTGATAATTTCTATTTGTACCAAGAGAGTATTGTAATAATCCCATAATAGTTGATAATGTAGGTTCATCAAAATTAATAAACCCATTTTTGATATTTTTAGGCATAGAAAGACTAATTGGAATACCATCAAAAACTTTTTCTGCAAGTTTTTTTATTCCATCTAAGTTACTTAATCCACCAGTAATTACTATAC
The DNA here is from genome assembly GCF_004214795.1 of Malaciobacter pacificus. Lineage (NCBI taxonomy): Bacteria > Pseudomonadati > Campylobacterota > Epsilonproteobacteria > Campylobacterales > Arcobacteraceae > Malaciobacter > Malaciobacter pacificus. Next base: position 1,273,475 of record NZ_CP035928.1, on the reverse strand, counting down.
CTGAACCAATATTATCTAAAATACCACTTTTCTTTAGTTGATTTTTAACTAAAACTAAATCCTCTTCAACTCTTGCATGAATTATTGTTTGAATATAATCTAAAGCAACTTCAGAAGTAGTATCTTCATCACCAATTCTTGGGATCTTAACTTTTGTAATTCCAAGTTCATTATTTGGAGTATAATCTTTTGTAATAGAACCATACTCTAATTTAATTTTTTCAGCTGCCCCAGGAGGTGTATGAAGCATAACTGATAAGTCATTAGTAATATGATTAGATCCAACTGGAATAAATCCATTATGAACTAAAGAGTTTGCTTTATAAGTGATAAATTCTGTTGTAGTAGCACCCATATTAATAACAGTTGAACCAAACTTTTTTTGTTGTTCATCTAAAACTGCAATCGCTGAAGCATAACCATCTAAAACAAATTTAACCATATCAAATCCTGCTACATTAAGTGCAGATTTAATATTTGTTAAAGCTGTTCTTTTAGCAGTTACAATAAATACTGAAACTTCAAGTCTTGAACCATTCATATTTAAAGGATTATCAACTTCAACTGAATCATCAACTTTAAAATAAATTGGAATAACATGAACTACTTCATATTCAGGAACGATAGTTGCATTATATAAAGCCATTTGCATAACTTGATTAATTTCTGTTTCAGTTATAAGCCCATTTGGTACATTTACAGAACCAGAACTTCTAAGACTTTTTGAGTAGCTACCTGAAATTGAAACTACACAATTATCAACAGGTTCTGTTGTACTTTTTTTTGCTAGGTTAACAGCATTTTTTATAGTTTTTGAAGCCTCTTCAATATCAACTATTAAACCTTTATTAACCCCTGCACTTTTTTGGGTACCAGTACCTAGAATATTTATATTATTTTCTAAATCATGCTTTGCTATTACTGCATGAATAAAGGCTGAACCTATGTCAATTGCTAATAAAGTATTATTCAATTATTGATCCTTTGTCTGAATTGATGATTGTATTTCAAATTTAGTTTCTAGGCTTTTAATTAAATTAGTCATTAATTCTTGGTCTTGCATTTGTACTAAAGTTTGTTTAACTAATTCATCTTTTGATGCATCATGTTTTCCAAGTCTTGAGTCTAAAACTCTGTATAAAACAATACTGTCATCAAATTTTACAACACCCTCTTTCGAAGTTGATGCAAATAATTGTGATAAAAACTGTGCTGATTTTGATTCATCTAAATCAATCTTGTCTAAAGACTCTCTTGTTATTCCTTTAGCAACAGTACCTTGGAAAGTTTTTAATTGCTCATTTGCTAATTCATTTAATTTTTCTTCTTTTAATGTTGCTGAATAATCTTTTGATGCTAAAGCTTTTGCATCAGCATATTCTAAAGGTTTTGGCTCATTAATTTTAGTTACTTTTACAATTACATACTCATCATTTTCTAAGAAAGGTTTGATTAACTCACCTACTTTAGCTTGTGAAATTTTCGTATTATTTTCAGAAGAATAAGGTAATTGAGACTCTTTAAAACTAACTTGAGTCTCTAAAGTAGAATCACCTTTTTTATAATTTAAATACTCTTTTAATGCTTTTGTTTTAGTAGCTTTTGAGTCTAAAGCTTTAATAATTTCAGTTTTAGCCTCTTCTAAACTTTTGATTTTTCCATCTTCTTTTTTATAATCTAATTTAAATTTGTCATAGTGAGACTGAATATCTTCATCTGTAGGATTAGAAGACTCTAATGGAATTTTTGCTGTTAATAATTCGTATGAAACTTCAGATAGATATCTATTTTTATTCTCTTCCCAGTATTTTTTCAACTCTTCTTCATTTATTTCAACATTAATTTCATTTGATGAAATCACTTTATATTCAATATCATCTTCAATAAATAAAATTTTACTTAAATTTTGAACTTCAATATTTGTGGGTTGAATTTCAAATAAGGCTTGAACTTTCTGAAGTAAAATACCTCTTTTTAAACTATCTTCAAATTTTGCTGGAGTAGTTCTGTTTTGTGCTAAAACTTTGATATAAGTATCTTTATCAAACTTACCATCTTTTACAAATGCATTATATTTTACTAGCTCTTTTGCAATATCTTCATTTGTTACATCAAGTCCTAATGAATCTGCGTAAGACAAAATCAAATTCTTTTGTATAGTTTGGTTATATGCAATATCTTTTAAGTTTAATTTGTCAGCCATTTCTTGATTGAACATAGACCCAAATGTTCTTGCATATTGGTCATATAGTCTTGAATACTCTTCTTGATACTCTTCAACAGATACTTCTCTATCTCCAACTACAGCAACAACTCCACCTTGTTTTCCATAATCGTAAGATCCCCAACCTACAAATCCAGCTCCAACAAATGCTATTGTACTTATCCAAATTGTTATTACTAGCCACTTTTTGTGTCTTTGCATCCAGCTTATCATAAAATATTACCCTCTTAAAAATTTTAGATATATTACTGAAGAGTTGCTTTTAACTTAGTTAAATGAACTATAATTAAATAATATTAGTATTAACTTTAGTCATTAAGTCATTTATAACTGACTCTCGAATTGTTATTTCTAGTTTTTTACATGCACTTTTAAAAGCTTCATCTTCCCCAACAATAAAACACATACTTTTAGCCCTTGTGATTGCAGTATATAAAAGTTTAGTATTATGCATAATATAGTGAGAAAAACTCATTGGGATTAGTGCATTATCATACTCCATTCCTTGAGTTTTATGAATTGTTAAACAGTAAGCAAGTGAGAGTAGATTTGATAAACCATCAAAGTCATAAAATACTACCATATCATCATTTGGGTATAAAACAATACATTTATCTTCTTCAAAATCTAGTTTTATAATAAGTCCTAATTGACCATTATAAACACGTCTTTCTAAGAAGTCTGATGAGCCACTTTTATACATACTCATTGTTTGAGCTTTCATATTTTCATTTTTTATATGAATAACTTTATCAGAAATTTTATACTCATAAAGTTTTGTTTTATGGGCTTTTCCTTTTGTATGATTGAAAAGCTTTTGAAGTTGCATATTTAAATTATCAACTCCTAATAATCCACCTTTCATAGGTGTAATTACTTGAAAAAGAGTTAGTGCTTTTGAGATATTTTTCTTCTTAATAAAATCATAATATTCTTGAATATAACCAGCTGAAATATTTAGTATATTATTCAAAATAAGCTCACTATTTTCACTTCTAATATCAGAAAATTCTGTAGGTGCTATTGAGTTTTTTTGTGCATAATAGTTTGAAATTGAGACATCAATAAATTTAAAATCTTCATACTCTTCTTTGTACTCAGGAACTTCTCCTTTTCTAATATCATTTGCAATAACAGCAATTGCTTGATTTTCATTTTGTCTATAAATTTTAGTTAATTTACAAATTGGAGCTAATTCAAATTTAATTGAATCAGCTAAAATATTACCTGCACCAATAGCAGGTAATTGACCATCATCTCCAACAATTATAAATACTGTATCATCATCAATTTTTGAGATAATTTGATAAAAAGTAACTGAATTTACCATAGAAGCTTCATCTAATAAAATCACTTTATAAGGAAAAAAATCTTTCTCTTTATGTTTTACCAGTAATGATTGTATTGTTGAAGAGTTATATCCTGTAGTATCAGCAATTCTTTGACTAGCAATACCACTTAATGCAATAGTCATAATGTCATCATAAGATACAACTTCTTCAAGTAGTTCTAAGATTGCCCTACTTGAAGTTGATTTACCAGTTCCTGCATAACCAATTAAAAATAATGTTTTATCTCCACCATTTATAAGTTCAACTGCACTTTTTTGTTCATCACTTAACTCAAAACCTAAGGTTTTCTCTTTTTTTACAATATAATCTTCAAAGTTTGATGTTATAACTCTATTTTTTTCATTTGCCCTTCTAGTAAAAAAATCTAAAATATTTTTTTCTGCATAATAAAGCATTGAAAGAGCATATCTATTTTCACTTGTTACAAAAAGCTCTTCATCAACAAGCATTTTTGATATAGCTTGTTCATAAAGTGCTTCTTCATTATTAAATCTAAGTGATTCATCTAAAAGTTTATATAAATGATATTTATCAATTGAAGAGTTTCCATTATTGTCACAAAACTCTTTTAAAGTATAATTTAAACAAGCCATAATTCTAAATTCACTTCGAGGGTCTATTCCTAAAGCTTTTGCTATTTCATCTGCTTTTTTAAATCCTATTCCTCTTATGTTTATTAAAATATATGGATTGTCTTTAATTTTTTCTATTAAATTATCAACTTCACCAAGTGATGAATAAATTTTAGTAATTAAGTTTGAAGTAACTCCATATTTAGCTAAAAAAGAGCCTAGTTCTCTTAAGTGTTTAAACTTTTGCCAAGAAGCTACAATTTTTTCTAATTTCTTCTCTTTAATACCTTTAAAATCTAATAATTTATTTGGGTTATTATTTAAAATATCAATTAGTTCTTCTTCACTATATTTTTCTAAAAGTTCATGGGCAAACTTATGTCCTATCCCTTTTACTATTTTTGTTAAAAAGAAAAATAGTTCTGCTTCTTTTAACTCTAAAGTATCAAACTCAAATTGCACACCATATTTTTTGTGAGTTGTCCAATTTCCAGTTAAAATAACTTCTTCACCAACTATTTTTTCAATATCAGTGTCAAAATATGTTCCACAGATTTTTTGATTATTCTCTAAAACTGCGATTACATATTTATTTTCATCATTTTTATATAATACTTTTTTTAAAACGCCTGTTAATTTGAAGCTTTTGTACTCTTGATCTGACATTAATATCCATCATCAAATTTTTTATGTTTATGTTTATCTTTACTGTAAGAGTTTTTCTTTTTCTCTTTTTGCAATAAATTTGCATCTTTTAAAAGATTAGCTCTTTCTGTTTCAAAAGTTTCTGAGTGATTATCAACATACATTAATGTTTTATCAATAAAATCTTTTAATTGGGAATAATAAGGTGAATGAAGTTCTACTGGATCAGCTTTTTTTAGATCTTCATAATTTTTTAAAGTTCTCTCTTTGAATAATTCATAATTAAAGTTATCAAGTTTTAATAAAGACATAGTTCTAGTTAAAAATTTATCTAAAACTCTAATATATCTTATTCTTTGTTGTTTTTCATGCATTATTTTAAAAGTTCTTCTAAATTTTCTATTGGTCTTGCAATAACAGCTTTTCCATCTTTTATAATTACTGGTCTTTCAATAAGTTTTGGATGATTAACCATAGCTTCAATGACTTTATCTTCATTAGTTTCATCTTTTAAATTTAAAGACTTGTATTCATCTTCACCTTTTCGTAAAAGCTCTTTTGCACTAATTCCTAGCATTTTTAATACATTTATGATTTCTTCTTTTGATGGAGTTTCTTCAAGATACTTAACAACCTTTGGTTCAATACCTTTTTCTTCTAATAAATTTAAAGCATTTCTAGATTTTGAACATCTTGGGTTGTGCCATATTTGTATATCTTGCATATAAATACCTCATTTTAAAATTTGAGGTATTATATCAAAAAGTTTTTTAGATAGAATAAATTATTACATTTTGTAATATTTTAAAATGTAGAGTTAACTCCAATAAATGGTCCACTAAACTCTAATTTTGTATCTGAATCTTTGATTGTTCTATTTTTATATCCAGCAACTAACGATGCTTCACTTAAAGCATAAGGTTTAATTCCAGCAGATAAAAAATAATCATAAGAGTAATCTATATTTTTGTTTTTACCATATCCAGCGCCATATGATAACTCAATATTTTCTATATCATGGTTAAACTCAAGCTCTAAAGATGGATATAATTCATTGTAATCTTCAGTTTCATTTACATCTAATGTCACATAATTCATATCAGCACCTATACTAAGATCATCAATGTTATATCTATATCCAAGTTTAAACCACTGAAGTTTTGTATCAATAACACCTGTATTAACAACTGAAAATTCATCTTCACTTGTAAAATATTCTGCAACAATACTACTATCTTTTATATCAAGTTTAACCTCTGGAATAATAGTATTAGATTTGCTTGATAGTGACATTCCAGAACCTGATAAATCTGTTGTAATTGGAGAAAATGTTAATTGTGCAGAAAAGAATACATCTCTTTGTAATTCTACTTCTTTATTAGGAGTTAACTTAACTTCATCTTTTAAAATCAAATCATTTTGTTTTGGAAGTTTTATTTCATTTGTTTTTTTTACTTCTTCTGCAATTATTGTATTTTCTTCTTTAGGTACTTCTTGTACAATCTTATCAACACTTTTATATCCATCAGGAATAGGAGTTGATTGTGTATTTACCTCTTTAGCATCAATAACAGTATTTCCTAAAGTAATAAAATTATATTCATATTGTTTATCTTTTGATAATTCACTCAAAGGTAAATAATCATCAGAAAATAAAAAAGATGATGTTAATAAACCTAATAAAACTGCTTTTTTCATATAATTCTCCAAATAATAATGTTGAATAATATCTTTTTTTATCTAAAAGTTAATTAAGAAGAATATTATTTAAATTTTCTAAACCTAATTTTTTTAAATCTAAATGAATTTGTCCCATTTTATTTGATTTGTGATTTAAGATTATTGGAGAAAAGGTATTTAGACTATTTTGAGTATTTTCAGTTTGTAGTACAAATATATAAAATATTGAAATATCATCTAAGTTTTTGATATCTAATTTAGTATTGAAATCTTCTGGGAACTCAATAGCTAAGTTTTTTAAAGCACCAAAATTCATAAGTCTTAGTTGTTTTTGGGACTCTTGTGCGGTAATTATAGAAAAGAAATCATCTACTTTTTCAAAACTAAACTCTTTTTCTTCTTCAAATCCATCAATTGGAACAACTACTTCAAATATCATTCAAAAACCCTTTTAAGTGATTAATTATTCTACATAAAAATACTTAAATAATTCATAAGTATCTTTTTATGTTATAATCTTAATTATGCAAGTTTTAAATAATTCACTATTAAATATTTTACTTCCAAATGATAATAAAGCTTTAAAAGATGTATTAAAGCAAGCAGATACAAACACTTTAGAGCAGATGATAAATAATAAATCTGCAAATGTAAATGAAGTTATAAAAAATCTGTTTGAACAATTAAAAAATGGAAAAAGTAATAATAGTAATATTGAAAATATATTGAAAAACTCAAATGTTTTTAAAGAGTTAGGAAGTTTTAATAAAAATATTTCGAATCTACTTACAAACTTAGAGCAAAATAGCTCAAATCCTAAATTAGAGAACTTTAAAGGAATTATAGAAAATCTATTTAAAGATATCAAAGATTTAGATGCTACAAACTTAAAAGAACAAATCTCTAAAACTGGAATATTTTTAGAATCTAAAATAGCTCAAAATGGTAACTTACAAAACTCAAAACTACTAGATACACTTTTAAATCAAATACAAAATTTAATCAAAAATATTGATTCACCACAAACAAAAGTAATAAATCAACTTCTAACAGATCTTCAAAATCCAAATTTAAAAGCAAATGAACAACTAGTAAATTTAAAATCCCTATTAACAAATTTACAGACACTATCAAATAGTTTAAGTTCAAATGAAACACAAACTTTAAATAACTTAACAAATCAATTACAAAACTTAATAAAAGATTCATCACTAATAGAATCTAAAATACAAAATAATATCCCAATTTCTACTACAAAAGAGCAACTAAACACTCAAACAAAAGAGCTTTTAAATCAAATCAGAAATGAATTTATTCAAAATCCAAATTTATCAAACTCTAAAAATCTTATTTCACAAATGGATGATTTGATAAAAACCAATGATTTATTTAAACAAAATAGCAATTTTCTTGAGCCTAAAACAGTTTTAAATGCAATTGCAAATTCAACTGAATTAAAATCACTTAGTACAACTAATCAAAATATCTCAAATTTAGTACTAAATCTTAAAAATATTGTTGAAAATATTAGTACACTTGAAACAAAAGCTTTGAATCTTCAAAATATTACTGACCCCAAAAACACTCTTTTGCAAAATATTACTGAAACACTAAGTAATTTAAAAACTGAATTATCAAATATTAAAGGTGTTGATACAACAAATTTAAATCAATTAATTTCTAAACTAGATAATTTACAAAGTCTATTTTCAAAAATAGAGGTACAAAATAATCCTATACTTCAAAATCTTCAAACATTAAGTCAAGGTACTTTTTTAAGTAATTTTGCAAACAATTTAAATAGTTTACTTTTAAATTTAAAAGAGAGTCTAACTCAAAGTCAAGATAATCCTCAAAATTTAAATCTACAAAATGATTTACAAAAAAATATCACAAAAGTTGAAAATATTATAAGAGATGTTATAACAAATCCTAATATACTTAAAAATGATTTTTCAATGACTAATGATATGAAAAGTGTACTTTTACAACTAACTCAAGAATTAGCTAACAAAAGTGACCCTAATTCGCAAGAGATAATGAAACAAGTTGAAAGATTACTAACTCAAATTGATTTGCATCAATTAAATTCACTTAATTCTAATTCAAACTATGTTTATATTCCATTTTTTTGGGAAATGCTTGAAGATGGTAGTATAAATATGAAAAAAAGTGATGAAGAGAAGTTTTATTGTCAAATTAATTTAACATTAAAAGATAATGGAAAACTAGATTTGATGTTAGCACTTTATGATAATAATAAAATAGAGATAAATATGTATGCTCAAAGGGAGCATTTTAAAGATAAATTAAAAGAGAATATTCCTAAATTAAGACAGGCTTTAAATAGTGTTGATTTAATTCCTATTAGTATAAAACTTTATGATTTAAAAGAGGTACAAGAAGATAAAAAAACTCAGAAAACAAATATTTATTCAAATACCAACTTAAATGATGATTTAGATTTAGGTTTAAATATTAGGGTATAACATGGCAAATGAAAATAATCTAAATAATCAAAAAGCAGTTGCACTAAAATATGACATTCAAAGGGATAGTGCACCTGTAGTTACTGCAAAAGGACAAGGTGAAACCGCAAAAAACATCATAAAAATTGCCCAAGAAAATGAAATTCCTATAAAAAAAGATGAAGACCTAATAGAACTACTTTCGCAACTAGATATAGATAAAGAGATTCCTCCTAGCATGTTCAAAGCAGTAGCTGAAATATTTTCATTTATCTATGAAATGTCTAAAAACAAAGAAGAAATCAATAAAAAAATTGAAAATAAAGTATTTAATAAAGATTGATATTGATATAAGACTTTTTATAATATAATCCCTCAAATCAATAAAAGCACTAAAGTATGATGATACGAAACAACCTAGAAAACCCTATTTTCCTATATATATTATTAATTTTGATTGTAACAGTAAATACAATTTCATCAATTCATTTTTTATTAATTATGTTATCAGGGGTATTATTTAATGCATTTTATATTTGTTTAAAAAAAAGATATCTATACTCTTTATTTTTTGTAATAATTACTTTTTTATTTGTAGAAATCAACTCTGGACTAAAGCCATTTTCATTAGTTTTACTCTCTTTCTTTTTGTATGTATTTGTGATTCCCCAAACAGAAAGATTAGTTTCATTTAGTAGATTAAATAACTATTTACATATAGTCTTATTTTATATAGGAGTTTTTATAACTTGGGAACTAAACTTTGAAAATAGTGATGGAATTTCATTAATATTACTTATAAATATGTTTATTGATTTAATATTTTTTGGACTATTTATATGAATTACCGACTTAATATAATATTTTTACTAATTTTTGTGATTTTAATTACCCTACTTTCTAGAGTCTATTTTTTAAGTGTTAAATCTAATACTTACTATGAAGAACTATCTAAAAACAACTACATCAATAGAGTTTACAAAACACCTGTTAGAGGTGTAATTGAAGATAGAAATGGCAAAAAATTAGCTATTAATGAAATGGGATTTTCTGTTCTTATAAAACCTCATTTAAATTCATATAAAAATAAACAAAAACTAAATGAAGCAATAGATTTAATTGTAAAACATTTTCCTCAGTATGAAAAAGAAGAACTTATAAAAAAATACAGAAGGAATAATTCACCATATAATCATGATTTTGTAGAAGTTATAGATTATATTCCCTATGAAGATTTTTTTAAGAAATATACAATATTAGCTTCAAGGGATGAGATAAAAGTTGAATCATCTACTAAACGGTTTTATCCATATAAAGAAGTTGCATCTCATGTTGTGGGATATGTAGGGAAAGCTTCAAGAATAGATATAGTTAATAATGAAATATCTGCGCATAATGGAATAATAGGTAAAAATGGTTTAGAAAAATACTACAATGATAAGCTTCAAGGAACTATGGGATACAAAGATGTAAAAGTAAATGCTCTAAATGAAGAGATTGAAGTTTTAGATGAAAAAGAGCCATCAATTGATAATAGTATTAAAATATCATTAGATATAGAACTTCAAGAGTATATTCAAAAAGAGTTTAAACATAAAAGTGGTGCTGTTATTGTAATGGATACACATAATGGTGAACTATTAGCAGCTGCTTCTTTCCCAGAGTTTGATAATAATATTTTTGCAAGAGGAATTTCTGTAAAAGAGTGGAATGAAATGAGAAATGATCTTAATCATCCTTTTACAAATAAGCTTATAAATGGTCTTTATCCTCCTGGGTCTGTAATTAAAATGGGAGTTGCTTTATCATTTTTAGAAAATGGAATTGAAGAAGATTACACAGTTAATTGTTCAGGGTCTATTAGAATTGGGAATAGAAACTTTAGATGTTGGAAAACATGGGGACATGGTAAAGTTGATTTTAGAAAAGCTATTAGAGAAAGCTGTGATGATTTCTTCTATAAAGGTAGTTTAAGAGTTGGTATTGATAAAATCTCTACTACTTTGGATAAATTTGGATTTGGACAACAAACTGGTGTTGATCAAGTAAATGAGTTTTTTGGAATAAATCCAAACAAAGATTGGAAACAAAAAAAATATAAACAACCTTGGTATGTAGGGGAAACTGTTATTACATCTATTGGTCAAGGAAATATGCTAGTAACTCCTATGCAAATGGCAAGATATACAGCATATTTAGCAACAGGAAAACTTCCAAAACCACACTTTTATAAAGCTACCTATGAAGAGCCAAAAAAACTAGATGTGCCTGAAAAATATTTAAATATGATGAGACAAGGTATGTATGATGTAGGACATAATCCAAAAGGTACAGCATACAGATATATAAAAACAAAAGTAGATATCGCATCTAAAACAGGTACAGCACAAGTTGTAACTATTCCTCAATCTGAAAAAGTAAGAATGAAAGAGAGTGAGTTAAAATATTTCCAAAGATCTCACGCATGGCTTACAAGTTATGGTCCTTATAAAAACCCTAAATATGTTGTTACTGTTTTAGTAGAACATGGTGGACATGGAGGAGAAGCTGCTGGTGGAATTACTAGTAAAATCTATAATAAATTATATGAAATGGGCTATATAAAAAATACTAAATAGTATGATAATACCATTTTAAATATTTTTTAGATATTATATTTTTTAAATTTTTTGTAGGATTTTTTTTGAAGTTACTTCTAACACTATTAATATTTTCAATATCATTATTTGCAGAAGAGACTGCCGCACCTCCTATAGTTAACTTATCAGTAGCGGCTATTGACGATCCTACTCAGTTTGTAAAAACAATTAATATTGCTATTATATTAGCTTTATTAGTATTAGCTCCTAGTTTAATACTAATGGTTACTTCTTTTACAAGAATTATTATTGTATTTTCATTACTTAGACAAGCTATGGGTTTACAACAAACTCCACCTACTCAAATAGTAATCTCACTTGGTCTAATCATGACAATCTTTATCATGGAACCTTATGCTAAAAAATCATGGGAAAATGGTATAAAGCCATATATGGATGAACAAATCGGTTATGAGCTTGCATTTGAACAAGGAATTAAGCCATTTAAAGAGTTTATGATAAAAAATACTAGGGAAGATGATTTAGCACTATTTTATAGAATAAAAAAGGAAGAAAACCCCAAAAATATTGATGATGTTTCATTAACTATTTTAATGCCTGCATTTATTGTTTCAGAACTAAGAACTGCCTTTGAAATTGGATTTTTAATATTCTTACCATTTTTAGTAATTGATATTATTGTAGCTTCAATTTTAATGTCATTGGGTATGATGATGCTACCACCTGTTATGATATCCTTACCTATTAAAATCATTTTCTTTATTGTGATTGATGGTTGGCAGTTGATTATTGGGAATTTAGCTCAATCATTTAAGTGACGGGGTTTGTAAAGGTTTTGTAATCAATTTTAACTATATAATATAGTTGTAAAAGATTTAGCTTATGAAGTTGGAGCAAAAGTAATAGTGGATTAGATGCTCCTAATATTGGCATAATGTGGTAATACAAGAAGGGGTGATTAGTCCCTTCTATGTCACTTCTAATACAATTTAACCACAAATATGCAGAGTATTAAAAGAAGTATTACCAGTTTAAATGTCATTGATATTCCTTTAAAACAGCACTCCCACCCTTTAATCTGCTACACAACCCACAGACATAAAAAAAGGCAGAGCCGAAACCCTGCCTCTTTCTAACTGTGCTATTCAAATGGGGTAATCAATCCCATATTGGAATAACTCAATGACATTTATAATCGCATTATAACTAAACAAAAATTACAAGTCAATTCTATGTTTATTTAGATTACATCAAGTTAGAGAAAACAGCTTTTTATTAGATATTAACATCTACAAATAATTAGCATAAGCATAAAAATAATTTAAAATCATCTTTTTTATTGTGATTGATGCTTGTTAGTTAAGTGATGGGGTTAAAAGTTCACACACTGGTATTTCTAAAACTTTTGAGATTTTATATAAGTGAACTAAGTTAAAATGTTCTCCATTTTTTCTTATTTCCATTCTTCCAAAATAAGAGGCACTAGAATAACCAATTTCAGTAGCCAGTTTTAGTTGACTATATCCTTTTTCTTTTCTAGCTTTTACTACATTTGCTGAAATTAAATCTAAAAATTCATTTGCTTCATTATCTAAATAATCTACCAATTTTAACACCTTATATAGTGTTTTATTTTATATAATTAGTATTTTTTATAGCAACCATATATATAGTGTTATTTAATAAATGTAAATTTAATATTTTTTTCTAAAATTATTATTGATTATTTTATTAGTAAGAAGCCTACAAGTCTGCATCTAAACTATTATTAAATCTAAAATTATTTTTGACACTTTTATGACACAAAAAATGAGTCATTTCTGAGTCATTTGCTTGCTATAATTTTGTTATTAAATTTAAAGGAAAATAAATGAAAAGATTAAACTCTTTAATACTATCAACAATAACAGCAGGATTTTTAGTAGGTTGTGGAGGTGGAGGTTCATCTTCTGGTGCTCCTTTAGCTACAACTGGTACATTGATTGATAATATTATTTCTGGTGTTAAATATGTAAATGGAACAGATACTGGATATACTGATTCAAATGGTAATTTCCCTTATACATCTGGTTTAGTTGAGTTTTATTTAGGAGATATTAAACTAGGTGAATTAAACTCTATGACTAGTGATAATAAAGTATTTATTCAAGATATTATAGGAATTGATAGAACTAATACTACTGATAATAAATTACTTAAAATAGCTGGTTTATTACAATCTCTAGATTCTGATTCTAGTACTGATGAAATTGAAATTAATTCATCAGATTTTACTAAATTTGAAAATACAAATAAAACAATTGACGATTTAAATATAAGTACAATTTTAACATCAAATGGTTTTAGTGTTAAAACTCCTGAAGAAGTTAGAGCACATATAATAAATTCTCAAAAACAACATGGGGTTATTAGTGATATGACTGCTATAGAATTAGTTAGTAGTTCTATTACAAATGGACAAACAGGTGTTTCTACAAATGCATCAATTGTTCTAACATTTTCAGAAGATATCCCTAAACAATATTTAACAAATGAGTATTTTAGATTAGTTGACTATCCAAGTGGAAATGATATTGAATTAACAATAGAAGGAGATAAAGATAGTGTTACAATAAAACCTATAAACAATTTTTCATATTCACAATCTTTAGAGTTTACTGTAAGCTCAAAGTTAAAGGATTTTGCAGGTAATTCTTTAGTAAATAATGGTGGGAACACTGATGTTTTAATAGAGTTTTTAGTTGAGGATGAAGTAGATATAACAGCACCTATTATTTCAAATAGTTCAACAATTAATATAGATGAAAATCAAACAACTGCATTTACAATAAATGCCACTGATAATTCATCAAGTTTAATATATTCAATTAGTGGAACAGATGCAGATTTATTTAATATAGATTCAACAACAGGAGAGATTACTTTTAAAGCAGCACCTGATTATGAAACAAAAAACTCATATGTAATAATTGTTAAAGCAGTAGATACTTCAAATAATAGCACTTCAAAAGAGATTACAATAAGTATTAATGATATTTATGAGCCAGATGTTACAGCTCCTGTATTTACAGATCTTCCACCAGAATTAGGAATGCATTCAGGAGTAAATGAAAATGATACTACATTTAGTGTAACAATTACAGCCACTGATGAATCTGAAATCACATATAGTTTAACTGGAGTTGATGCAAGTTATTTTAATATAGATTCTACAACAGGAGAGATTACATTTAAAGCAGCCCCTGATTATGAAACAAAAGACTATTATGAAATATATGTAGTAGCTACAGATTCTTCTAATAATAGTTCACAATCAGGAATAATTGGTATTCAAGTTATTGATGTTTATGAAAACACTGTCCCAAGTGAAAATATATCTTTAGATGATTATAGTAATACTCAATCAAGTGCAACAGAAGTATCTCTTAATACAACAACTACTGGTAGTTTAGAACTTAGTGATGATATTGATTATTTAAAATTTGAATTAACTGAACAAACTACTATTTCAATTGAAGCATTAACTACTCTTAATCTAGCTAATTATGAAATTTATAAACAAGGTTTATCTAATAAAATATTTGATAGTTCTTTTAATAATAATTCTACAAAAATTGATAATTTAACTCTTGATTCTGGAGTTTACTATATTAAAATTTATTCTATTTTAAATTACTTAACTGACTATCAAATAGCTATAAAAGGTTCTTCAGGTATTGTTAATCATGATGATTATAGTAATACTCAATCAAGTGCAGCAGAAGTATCTCTTAATACAACAACTACTGGTAGTTTAGAACTTAGTGATGATATTGATTATTTAAAATTTGAATTAACTGAACAAACTACTATTTCAATTGAAGCATTAACTACTCTTAATCTAGCTAATTATGAAATTTATAAACAAGGTTTATCTAATAAAATATTTGATAGTTCTTTTAATAATAATTCTACAAAAATTGATAATTTAACTCTTGATTCTGGAGTTTACTATATTAAAATTTATTCTATTTTAAATTACTTAACTGACTATCAAATAGCTATAAAAGGTTCTTCAGGTATTGTTAATCATGATGATTATAGTAATACTCAATCAAGTGCAGCAGAAGTATCTCTTAATACAACAACTACTGGTAGTTTAGAACTTAGTGATGATATTGATTATTTAAAATTTGAATTAGCTGAACAAACTACTATTTCAATTGAAGCATTAACTACTCTTAATCTAGCTAATTATGAAATTTATAAACAAGGTTTATCTAATAAAATATTTGATAGTTCTTTTAATAATAATTCTACAAAAATTGATAATTTAACTCTTGATTCTGGAGTTTACTATATTAAAATTTATTCTATTTTAAATTACTTAACTGACTATCAAATAGCTATAAAAGGTTCTTCAGGTATTGTTAATCATGATGATTATAGTAATACTCAATCAAGTGCAGCAGAAGTATCTCTTAATACAACAACTACTGGTAGTTTAGAACTTAGTGATGATATTGATTATTTAAAATTTGAATTAGCTGAACAAACTACTATTTCAATTGAAGCATTAACTACTCTTAATCTAGCTAATTATGAAATTTATAAACAAGGTTTATCTAATAAAATATTTGATAGTTCTTTTAATAATAATTCTACAAAAATTGATAATTTAACTCTTGATTCTGGAGTTTACTATATTAAAATTTATTCTATTTTAAATTACTTAACTGACTATCAAATAGCTATAAAAGGTTCTTCAGGTATTGTTAATCATGATGATTATAGTAATACTCAATCAAGTGCAGCAGAAGTATCTCTTAATACAACAACTACTGGTAGTTTAGAACTTAGTGATGATATTGATTATTTAAAATTTGAATTAACTGAACAAACTACTATTTCAATTGAAGCATTAACTACTCTTAATCTAGCTAATTATGAAATTTATAAACAAGGTTTATCTAATAAAATATTTGATAGTTCTTTTAATAATAATTCTACAAAAATTGATAATTTAACTCTTGATTCTGGAGTTTACTATATTAAAATTTATTCTATTTTAAATTACTTAACTGACTATCAAATAGCTATAAAAGGTTCTTCAGGTATTGTTAATCATGATGATTATAGTAATACTCAATCAAGTGCAGCAGAAGTATCTCTTAATACAACAACTACTGGTAGTTTAGAACTTAGTGATGATATTGATTATTTAAAATTTGAATTAACTGAACAAACTACTATTTCAATTGAAGCATTAACTACTCTTAATCTAGCTAATTATGAAATTTATAAACAAGGTTTATCTAATAAAATATTTGATAGTTCTTTTAATAATAATTCTACAAAAATTGATAATTTAACTCTTGATTCTGGAGTTTACTATATTAAAATTTATTCTATTTTAAATTACTTAACTGACTATCAAATAGCTATAAAAGTAGCTAATTAAACTTAAAAGCAGAATTCTTCTGCTTTTAAAAAATCATTACTATATTACTTACTGTAAAAAGCACCTACTTTGAGACTAAATTTTTATTATTAAAAAATAATAAAATTATATATTTATTTAAGCTTACTTATAATAATATTATTTATTATTTTTAAGAAAAGGAAGAAAATGATTAAATATATATTTATAAGTACTATTATGAGTTCTATTTTATTAGCTGCAGTGAGTGTTCAAGATGGTATAAGTGCCCTTGATAAAAAAAACTATGAAAAAGCTTATTCAATTTTTATGAAATCTTGCAAACTTAAAAACCCTGGTGCTTGTTATAATTTAGCTGTTATGTATGATTTTGGAATGGGTATAAAAAAAGAGAAAGAAAAAGCTATTGAATTATATGAAATGTCTTGTAAAAATGGAATAGTAAATGCTTGTTTTAATTTAGGAGTTATCTATGATAAAGGTGAGTCTAGCTCGAAAAATATCAATAAAGCAATTAAATATTATTCAATTGCATGTGAAAAAGGAAACTATAGATCATGTTACAATATTGCTGCTGTATATTTAAATGGTCAAAAAATAAAAAAAGATTATCATAAAGCAAAAATATACTTTAATAAAGCATGTAATGATTTATATAAAAAAGGGTGTAAAAACTATAAGATTTTAGTTGATAAAGGTTACTAAAAAACAAATTTATAAATTATAACATATTCTTATAAGTCTTTTTAATATTTTTTTGTATAATATTAAACAAACCTACTATAGGAAGGGCTATGCATAAGATTTATTTATCATTATTATTAGCATCACTTACTTATTCTCAAACTATAAGTTTTGATGAAGCTTTAGATATGACACTAAAAAATAATAAAGATTTAAAAAACCAAAAACTACAAATAGAAAATTCAAAATTAGATATTAAAAGTGTTGATTCATTTTCATATGGGAAATTAGCACTAAGTGAAGAAATATCAAGAACAAACCACCCTGGATATGTATTTAATTCTAAACTATCTTCTAGGGAGGCTAGTTTTAATGACTTTGGAGCATTACAATTTCAAACACCTGCTGATATAAATGTAATTCCAGATAATCTAAATAATCCAGACACTAGAAACAACTTTAATACAAAAGTAACATATGATATTCCACTTTTTACTGGATTTAAACTATCAAATCAAAAAGATATTTTAAAACTTCAACAAAAAGCCCAAGAACTAAAATATAATCTAAATGAAAAAGAGTTATCTTACGAAGTTTTAAAAGCTTACAATGGTGCTGTTGTAGCAAAAGAGTTTATAAATGCCACTCAAAAAGCAAAAGAAGCCATAGAACTAGTTGTAAAAGGTGCAACTGCATTTCATAATGAAGGCTTAGTAACAAAAATAGATGTAAAACAAGCAAAAGTACATAAACTAAATGTAAACTCTCACTTAATAGAAGCACAAAATAAATTTGAATTAGCATTAGCGTATCTTAGATTTCTAACTTCAAATGATGAAATAAAAGATGTTAAAGATTTAAAAAATATCTCAAATGGAGAATATGATTTAGAAAGATTATATAAAGTTGCACTAAAAAATAGAGATGAAGTAAAAATGCAAGATATTCAAAAAAATGCTTTAAAAAAGAGTATTGATGTTGCAAATGCTGAATATTATCCAAATATTTATACTCATTTAGAGTATGGTTTTAATGATGATAAATTTACACTTGATAGTGACAAAGATTACTATATGGCTATGCTTGGAGTTAATTTTACACTATTTGATGCAAATAGAAGTGTACAAAAAGAGAAATCAAAAATAGAGTATCAAAAAGCAACTATAAATGATGAAAAACTAAAAGATGCTATCAAATTAGAATTAAACAATGCGATACTTACTTTAAAAGCAAAAGAGAAAATATTAAAAGAAAAACTTGAAGCTAAAAATTTAGCAAGTGAAGTTTTTGAACAATCAAAACTAATGTATAAAAATCACTTGATTCCAATGACAAGTCTATTAGAACAAGAAGCAAATCTTAGAAATAATGAAGCTCAACTAATAGTAGCAAAATATGAAAAATCACTTGCACTTGCAAAATTAAAATTAGTATTAGGAAACAAACTATGATAAAAAAACTATTAGCTATAACTGCCCTATCTCTAAGCCTATTCTCTCAAGAAATAGAATTATCAGGAACAGTTATTTCAGATAATGAAAAAGTAATAAGTTCTAGAAATATGGGATTTGTAAAAAATGTATATGTGAGTGAAGGTTCTTTTGTAAAAAAAGGAGAACTTCTTTATGAGATTGATTCATCAAATATGGATTCAAATAAAAAAGAGATTTTATTAAATCTTCAAATTCAACAAAACCAATTAAATAATATTCAAACAAACTATAATAGATACAAAAGATTATATGCACAAGATTTAGTTCCAAAATATGATGTAGAACAATTAGAATTAAATCTAATGAATACAAAAAATATGATTGCCATTACAAATGCTAAATTAAAAGAGATAAATACTCAATATGATTATTTAAAAATCAAAGCTCCAAATGATGGTTTAGTTATCAAAAAATCAATCAAAGCTGGGGAAATGGCAATGCCAAGTGTTCCAGCTATTATTCTTTCAGATTTAACTAGTTTAAAAATTAAAACAGATATTAGTGAATCAAATTTAAATAGTGTAAAAGTTGGTGATGATGTAAAAGTTTCAATCCCATCGATTAACTTTGAGACAAATGGAAAAATAGAATCCATCATTCCAAATGTAAATACAACAACTCACTCATTTACACTAAAAATTAGTTTTAATAAAGGTGATAAGACTATTTATCCAGGTATGTATTCAAAACTTTTATTAGATATTAAATAGGTGAATTTATGATAAATGAACAAGAATTTTCACATAAAATTGATAAAAAAAATCAAAATATTGCTGGTCGTCTTGCAAGTGGTTTTATAGAACATCCATTAACACTTATTTTAGGAATGTTTATACTTGCCCTTGGATACATCTCACTTGTATTTATGCCAAGGGAAGAAAATCCACAAATAAAAGTAAGTGGAGGAGCTGTTATTGTTGCACTTCCAGGAGCAAAACCAAGTGAAATTCAAAAGGTGATTATTGAACCATTAGAGAAAAAAATAAAAGAAATCAAAGGTGTTGAACATATCTACTCTTATGCAAAAGATTCTGTAGGAATTGTACAAGCTCAATACTATATTGGTCAAGATAAAGAGGAATCAAATCTAAAACTGTACGATCAAGTTATGAGAAATATGGATTTAATGCCCCGTGGGGCAATGCAACCTATTATTAAAACTATGGATATTGATACAGATATTCCAATTGCTACTATTGCATTTTATTCAGCAAAAAAAGACGGAGTTGACTTAGTATCTCAAACAACTTTATACAATGAAGTAAATAAGATTACAAAAGAGATAAATAAGATTGATAATGTAGCACTTGTGGATTTAAAGGGTGAAAAAAAAGAGCAATACAATATATTAGTTGATTCAAATAAACTATCAGCTTATAATTTATCTTTAGGACAAGTTATGAAACAGATTCAATCACTTTCATACAAAACTCCAAATATCACTGGAAATACTAAAGATAATTCAATCGTAGTATTTGGAATTAAACAAGCTATTCAAAGTGCTAAAGATATTGAAAATATAATCATCTCATATAATTTTGGTGTTCCTGTATATCTAAAAGATATTGCAAATGTAACAAGAGATTATGATATTCAAAATAAAAAAGAAGCCTTACTTTATCAAAAAGATAAAAATGGTGAATTTGAAGAGATTGAACAACTTACAATGACTGTATCAAAACTAAAAGGTGCAAACTCTGTTGTTATCAATGAAAAAGTATTTGAATATATGGATAGCATCAAAGAAGAGTTACTTTCACAAAACATCAAATATACAATCACAAGAGATGATGGATACACTGCAAACAATGCAGTAAATAGTTTGGTTCAAAACTTACTTATTTCTATTGTGATTATAGCAATTTTACTTATCTTTACACTTGGATTTAAAGAAGCAATGATAGTTTCACTAGCAGTTCCTATGATTTTATCATTAACACTATTTATAGGATTTATGATTGATGAGACTGTAAATAGAATTACTCTATTTGCACTTATTGTAAGTCTTGGAATGTTAGTAGATGCTGCAATTATAGTAATTGAAAACATTCACCGACACAGACAAATGAGTTTAGATGCTGATATAAAAGTAATTTCAATAAACGCTACAAATGAAATAGGAAATGCTACAAATATTGCAACGATTGCAATTATTATGACATTTATTCCTATGTTCTTTGTTGGTGGAATGATGGGACAATTTATGCACCCTCTTCCGGTATTTATACCAATATCACTTGTTGCTTCGCTTTTTGTAGCTTATGCATTTATGCCATATTTTGTTAAGAAATTTTTATAGGATTAAGTGATGAAATTAGAAAAATTTATATTAAGTATTTTAAATAGTAAATCAAAATCACTGATGGTTTATCTTATCACTTTAGTTCTATTTTTACTTTCAGTAGCCACGTTCCCAACTGAAATAGTAAAAGCGAAGATGCTACCAAGTAAAGACTCTGATACATTCTCTGTGTATGTTGATTTAAAAGATGGCTCAAGTATAAATCAAACAAAAGAGCTAACTAGATGTATCTCAAATGAATTACAGAAAAATGAAAATGTAACTAATATCTCAGTATTTTTAGGTGAAGGTCAACCTTTAGATTTTGCAGCACTTGTAAAACAAAGTGCCCTAAAAGATAAAGAGTCACAAGCTGAAATCATGGTGAATATAAAAAGAGCTGAAAATAGAGATATCACAAGTTATAATCTAGTATCAAAACTTAGAAAAAATATCCAAGAAATTTGTACAAAATATGAAGCTACAATCAAATTAATCGAACTTCCAGCAGGTCCTCCCGTACTTGCTTCAATAGTTGCAGAGATTTATGGTGGAAATAGTTTTGAAAGTAGAAGAGATTTTTCGCAAAAAATAGCAAAAATACTAGAAAAACAAGCAACTTTAGTTGATATTGATGTTATGGCTGATGATGATTATAAAATGTATGAATTAGAACTAGATAACAATAAAGCTATAAAAAGTGGTGTTAGTTTAGAGCAAATCAAAAATATACTATTTTTAGCTTATGAAGGTATGGAAATTTCTGTTATAAATGAAAACAAAGCAGAGAGTCAAATCCCAATTTTCCTAAGACTTGATGATAGTAGACTCTTAAATAAATCTTCAAAAGAAGATTTAATAAACAGACTTCAAACTCTAAAAGTAATAAACAATCAAGGCTTTACAGTAAGTATTTCAGAGTTTGTTAGTGTTAAAGAGACTATAAAAGAACCAACAATAACTTCTAAAAATTTAAATCAAATGATAAATGTAATAGCAGAAACTGATAAAGATAGCCAAATCTATCCCCTACTTGATGCAAGAGCTGATATGTTTGATGAACTATCAAATGATTATAAAGTAGTTAAAACAAATATGCTAAATCTAGCTTTTGTAGATAAAAAGTCAAATGAGAGATTTGAACTTATTTTTGATGGAGAGCTAAAAGTAACTTTAGATACATTTAGAGACTTAGGAGGGGCATTTATCATTGCACTTGTATTAATTTTCTTTTTAATGGTAATGTATTATAAAAGTTTTGCAATTTCTGGTGGTATTGTACTAGCTAGTTTTGTCTCTATCATTGGAGTTATATTTGCTCACATTATTATGGATTTAATTACTGCTGATACTTTTTATCTAACAGCAACTTCACTTATTGGATTTATTGGGCTAATTGGAATTAATTCAAGAAACTCTACACTAATAATAGATTTTTCAAAACAGTTAGTTAATGAAAATGGAATGGGAATAAATGAAGCTATTGCAAGAGCCACTGCAACTAGATCAAAACCTATTATTCTAACAGTTTTAACTATGGTATTTGCTTCATCATTACTTGCTACTGATGCAGTATTTGGAGGGCTTGGTGTTGCACTTATTGGTGGAACTTTAATCTCTTATGTGGTTTCAATGTTCTTTGTACCAGTAATTATCAAAAATCAATTAAAAAAGGTTTTATAAAATTAAAAAATATATAAAAGAGATTATTAAATACTCAATCATAATAATAGTAGCTTTAAATGTTGTAAGCTTTTATAAAGCACAAGATTTAAATAAAGAGAAGTTTCCATACGATTCATTTACATTAATTAATGATTCAAAATATATTTTAGATGACTCAAAACCAACTTTAGTATATTTTTGGGCCACGTGGTGTCCTGTTTGTAAATTTCAGTCACCTAATATTGAATCTCTTTCAAAGGATTATCAAGTTATAACAATAGCTAGTCAGTCTGGTTCTAAAGAAAAAATAGAAGAGTATTTAAAAGAAAACAAGTTTACTTTTAACGTTATTGATGATATTTATAATGATTTTGCATACAGATTTAATATAAAAACTTATCCTACTACATTAATTTATGATAAAAATGGAAATTTAAAGTTTAGTGATGTAGGATATACTTCTAGTTTTAGTTTGAAACTGAAACTATGGTGGGCTAAATAATTTTTTAAAGGAAAATACAAATGAGTTTTGAAGAACAAGGATTTTTTGATAAAGTTTACCATAGAAATGGAAAGCTATATAAAAAAGTTACAAAAGATAGTATTCAAGAGATGATTGATGTTGTAAATTGTAAATCATTTTCAAATAAAGACTTACTAATTGTTGATATAACAGATGAAAAAATCAGGGATTATAGAAAGATGTTAGAAAAACTTGAATCTGATAATATTGAAGATTTATCAGTGAAACTTGATCATTTAAAATATAAAGTATATTTAAGACTAAAACTAAAAAACTAATAAAAAATTATAAATTTCTCAAAAAAGAGAAATTTATAAATCAATTACCATGGCAACTTCATCACAAATTGGGAAGTGTTTACATCTAATACAATCTGCCCAAATTTTTTGCTCAGGAATATCCTCTTTTGAGATTTCTCTAAAGCCACAACTTTCAAAAAAACCTTTTTCATAAGTTAAGGATAAAACTTGCTCTATTCCATAAGATTTTGCTTCTTCAATACAAGCTTCAACAAGTTTTTTCCCAAGTTTTAGACCTCTAAAATCTTTACCAACAACCAAACTTCTCACTTCCGCAAGTCTTGGAGAGTGTATATGAGTTGCAGTAAATCCCGCCATTTTCCCATCAACTGAAACAACTGTATAAGATCTAATTGTTGTTGCCATTTCATCAGCAGTTCTTAATAAAATATTTCCTTTCTCTACTTCACCCTTAACAAGCTCTTGCATAGAAGGAATATCAGCTACTGTTGGCTTATAAAATTTCATTTCCAAATAAATATCCTGTAATTCTATTTTGTAAATCTATCATACCACGTTTTTTAAGATTTGAGATGAAAATTCCATCTGGGTATGCTCTTTTTAATTTTTGTAAATCATTCTGTTTTAATTTATCAATTTTTGTAAAAGCGTGAATAATAATCTGGTCACCTCTTTTAATGTTTCCTAAAAACTCATCAACATTTTTATCAATTGCAAGATCTGGGTGTCTTGCATCAATTAAATGAACAAATATCTGCAAATTAGGTCTTTGTTCTAAATAACCTGTTAAATTTTTGTTCCAAGCAGCTTTTAAAGTTTTTGCAACTTTTGCATAACCAAACCCTGGTAAATCGACAAACCTAGCATATAGATATGGTAGTTCTTCATTCTCAGTTTTAAACTTAATCTCAAAATAATTAATCAATTGAGTTTTACCTGGAGTAGAAGATGATTTAGCTAAACCTTTTCTATTTGTTAAAGTATTTAATAATGAAGACTTTCCAACATTAGACCTACCTAGAAAAGCAACTTCTGCTCTATCGGGACTTGGAGAATCAGCTACACTTTGGGCCGATTGTAAAAACTGTGCATCAACTATTTTCATTAGTTTCCCTCACCTCTTTTTACATCAATAATAAATCTAACTGGTTTATTATCACTTCCACTCACTTTTGCTTCACCACTTAGCTGATTTACATAGATTTTCTCACCATAGATTTTTCTATTATCATTTTTTTCTTGTAAAAAACCATTTCCTATGATTGTGTATTCTTCTTTTAAAGGTGAATAAACTACTTTATTTCCTTTTCCTATATACTTTTTTGTTTTTGTATTAAATTCAAAATTTACATTACCTGTTGCTTCATATTTAGTGGGATTTTTACCATTTGTATTAAAAAAGATACTTACTTTTTCTGCATTTAATTTATCTTTTCCCATTTGTATTTTTACATTACCACTAAATGTTGAAACACCTTCTTTATCACTTGCTTCAAAATTTTTTGCATCAATAATAAGTTGTTCACTAGCTCCAAATAGCAGTGTAGAACTTAATAATAAACTAGCTAAATATTTCATTTAAATCCCTTTATTTCTTTTTCATATCTATTTCAAAATGAGTCTGTTTTGCACTAAAAGTCTTATTGTTTAGATCTAAATATAAATCTGTTCCTTTTAATTTACTATTATAATAATTACCTTCAAAACTCTTATTGTTATAAACTATATCTTTTTTTTCGTCATAAAACATTTGATTAGTTTTCAATTTTGCAAAATTATCTCTTTCATATTTTACATTATCAATCAAAGTATATAAACTATCTTTTTTTATAATTATATCTGCATTAAATTTCTCTACTTGAAATTGTTTATTCTCTAATTCATTTTTCACCAAAATATTAGCATCAAATAACTCATCTCTTGTATTATATCTAACTGCTTGAGAAGATTGAATAACCCTACTTACTCCATCTTGCGTTAGTGAATACATTAAAGGTTTTTCAAAAATAACTAAAGGTATATCTTTATCTTCATTACTTTTTTTTAAATTTTCAACAGGTAAGAAATATGCAAAAGTAGAGACACCTAAAAGTGCACTAATAAATAGTTTTATATCCATGCGTTAAGAAAATCCTCTTCTAATCCATCTTCTTTGTAAATATATTCCATCATTTCCCTAACTGCACCTTCTCCACCTTTATTTTTACAAACAACATTAACTATATCTTTAATATAGTGACTACCATTTGCAGGTGTAAAAGAAAGTCCAGCTTTTTTTAACATGTGATAATCATTTAAATCATCACCAATAGCAGCAACTTCTGACCAATCAATTCCCTCTTCTTCAAGGATTTTTTCTAAAACTTCTTGTTTATTTTTTATACCTTGATGAAGATGAGTTATTTGTAACTCTTTAGCTCTTTTTTCAACAATATCAGATTTTCTACCTGTAATAATTGCTGCTTTATTTCCAAATTTCTTTGTCCATACTGCAATTGCTAAACCATCAGCTACATCAAAAGATTTAGTCTCTTCTCCACTATTTGAGTAAGTGATTTTTCCATCAGTTAGTGTTCCATCTACATCTAAAACAATTAACTTAATCATAAAACACCTTTTGTACTTGGAATTCCAAGTTTTTCATTTTTTACTAAAGCACGTCTAAGAGCAACAGCAAATGCTTTGAAACTTGCTTCTAAAATATGGTGTTTATTTCTTCCTCTTTCATTTATGATATGAACTGTTAATCCAGCATTTCCACTTAAAGCATGGAAAAACTCTTCAGCTAGTTCTACATCAAACTCACCTACTTTTCCACTAACATTTACTTCATATACTAAAAAAGGTCTATTTGATAAATCTAAAGCACAAGTTGTTGATGCTTCATCCATAACAACAGTTGCATTTCCATATCTCTCAACAGCTTCAATAGGGAAAATCTCTTTTTTTAAAGCTTGTCCTAAAACAATTCCACAATCTTCAACTGTATGATGAGCATCAATATGTAAATCGCCATCACAAGTTAAATCAATATCTATTCCGCTATGTTTTGATAAAGCTTCTAGCATATGGTCAAAAAAACCAACACCTGTATTTATATTTGATTTTCCTGTCCCATTAATATCTAGTTTGCATCTAATATCTGTTTCTTTTGTTTTTCTATTAACTTCTACCATTAATTTTTTCCTTAATCTTTTACTATCATTGAACTATTTAAACCATTTTCTAATTTAAATACTTCTGCATCAGTTTTTGTTGAAAACCCTTTTATAAATACTTTATAAAAATATTGTCCATTCGTAAATTCTCTTTTTGCTTCAACTTTATTTGAAGGGTATAAACTTTGAAATTTATCTCTTGTTTCAATAGCACCTTGAGCTTTTGAAAAGGCTCCTACTTGAATATTATATGCTCCTACACTAGAAGGTGTTACAGTATTTTCTTCTATTGTTGTAGGGTTAATAGCTTCACCTACATCAATAACCTTTGGTTTAGTTTCAACAGGTATCTGTTTTACATGAGCTACAGTAGGCGCATTATGATTATTTATTTCACCATTATATCCTAATACAGTAACTTTTACTTTAGCTGTACCTTTTCTAACCATATCAATAGCATGGGCAGCTTTATTTGATAAGTCAATTATTCTGCCTTTTACAAAAGGTCCTCTATCATTGATTCTTACAATTACAGATTTACCATTTTCTAAGTTATCAACTCTTACAACTGTATTCATGGGTAGAGTCTTATGTGCTGCTGTTAAAGCGTACATATTATAGGTTTCACCATTTGAAGTTTTCTTTGCATGAAAATCTGGACCATACCAAGATGCAATCCCTGTAAATTCATCACCTACATTAGCCACAAAAGGATAATATTTTATACCAAAAACACTATATGGTCTTAATGTATATTTATGCATATTTCTTGAGTTTTTAATCTTTGTATTATTAGTATCTTTATAAAACTTATTGATTGTTGTATTACTTGCTAGTCTAGTTTTTTTTGAGGAACATCCAGAAAAAGCTACACCTAAAATAACAGTTGCAACTATACTTTGAAAAAATAGATTATTATTCTTAGACATAAAGTACCTTTAAATTTTTAATAAAGTTTAAATTTAAACAACTCTGTAATAGCTTATAGTAAGAATATATTTGAGTATTTGTAAATAAACTTTCTAGTATCTTAAATAGTATATATTATATCTAAGATATTCTAGAAAATTCATTAAATAATTTTATAGCATTGTTTGTAGTAAGCTTTTCTATCTCATCCCTTGGCATATTAAGTAATTCTGCCATTTTATCAGCTACAAAAACTGTATAGTATGGTTCATTTCTTTTTCCTCTATGGGGATGAGGAGTCAAATATGGAGCATCTGTTTCAATTATTAATTTATCTTTTGGGATTTTAGGTAGAACATCAACTAACTTTTTAGCATTTTTAAAAGTTAATACTCCTCCAATTCCATAATAAAATCCATGGTCAGCTAATGGAAGTAGATGCTCACTTGCATTAAAGCAGTGTAATACTCCACCAACTTCTTTTGCATTATAATCCATTAAAATTTGTCTTGAATCATTTGATGCTTCTCTTATATGTACTATTAAAGGTTTATTTACTTTTTTTGCAAACTCTATTTGAGATATAAATACCTCTTTTTGTTTTGCTATATTTTGTCTTTTTTCTTCTTCATCTTCAGGGAGTCTAAAGTAGTCTAAACCACATTCACCAATAGCAATACATTTAGGGTGAGTTACATATTTTTCCATTATTGATTCATCATAAGAATCACAATCATAAGGGTGTATTCCTACACTAAAAAATACTTCATCATATTTTTCAGCTAATTTAACAGCTTGAGGTAAATCTTCAAAATCAGCACCAGGAATTAAAAAACCTTTAACTCCATGTTCAAGTGCATTTTTTATAACTTCATCAATATCTTCATAAAATTTTTCATTGTCTAAATGACAGTGTGTATCTAAAATAATAACTTATCCCTTATGATAAAAATCTTTTATTTACTAGATTTACTATATTATTAATTTGAGAAATTTCACTTGCTAAAATCCATGCATCAATTCCAAAATTCTTGAAAGCATCATAATCACTTTCATCTTCAATTACTGCAATTGACACATATTTATCTTTTGTAACTTCAGCTTTATTCTCTTCAAATTCAAATATCGTATTAATATCCAATATCACAACATCAGCTTTCATACTAGTTCCTGTATGAAAGTGTTCAACCTTAAACTCACTATTAAATAATGATTCATCAACCTCATTAAATGTAATTATATCCATAACCAACTCCCCTAAATTATTAATAGATATATTCTATCTAAAAAATTATTAATTTTAAAGACCTATAATATATACTTAGCTAAATCGTCGTCTTCCACAATAGTATCTAGTTTTTCTTCTACTAGTTCTTTAGTTACTATTACTTTTTGTCCCTTCATTTCATCAGCATTAAATGAAATATCTTCAATAACTTTTTCAATAACAGTATGAAGTCTTCTCGCACCAATATCTTCTGTTTTATTATTTGCAGTCACAGAATATTTTGCAAAAGCTTTAATTGATTCATCATCAAACTCTAACTCTACT
This sequence comes from Malaciobacter pacificus, assembly GCF_004214795.1. Classification (NCBI taxonomy): domain Bacteria; kingdom Pseudomonadati; phylum Campylobacterota; class Epsilonproteobacteria; order Campylobacterales; family Arcobacteraceae; genus Malaciobacter; species Malaciobacter pacificus. The sequence continues at coordinate 1,243,990 of NZ_CP035928.1, read as the reverse complement.
TCTTCAACTTCTAATAAAGCTTTATATTGTCTAAGAAGTGAATTTTTAGTATTTGTTAAAATTTTATATAAAGCATCTTCATCTAAAGTTTCTAACTCAACTCTTAAAGGAAATCGTCCTTGTAATTCTGGCAGTAAATCACTTGGTTTAGATACATGAAATGCCCCTGCTGCTATAAATAAAATATGGTCAGTTTTTACATGACCAAATTTTGTCTGAACAGAACTTCCTTCAACTATTGGAAGTAAGTCTCTTTGAACTCCCTCTTTTGATGGGTCTTGATTTTGATTTGATTTACCTGATGCAATTTTATCAATTTCATCTAAAAAAATAATTCCACCTGATTCTGCTCTTTTAATCGCTTCAATTTTAATTGCTTCTTGGTCAAGTAAAGATTCACTTGCACTTGATTTTAATAAAACCTTAGCATCTTTAATTTTCACTTCTTTTTTTATTTTCTCTTTATTAAGTCCACCAAGCATTTTATTTAAACTCTCTTGCATAGAACTCATATCTAAAGGCATATTAGAATCTAAAATCTCTACATGAGTCTTTTTAGGGATTTCTATCTCAATAGTTTTATCATCTAAATCACCCTTTAGAAGTTTCTCTTCCATCACATTATATGTTTTAATAAATGATTCTTTTGCACTATCACTTGCACTATCAGGAAGTGGTGGTACTAATTTTTCAATGATTTTTTTATTTACTTCTTCTTCAATTTTATCTTTGATTTTTTCTTCATACTCTTTTGTTACAAGATTAATTGATTCATAAACTAAGTCTCGAACCATTGATTCGACATCTCGACCTACAAAACCAACTTCAGTATATTTACTAGCTTCAACTTTTACAAAAGGTAATCCCATCATTTTTGCTAATCTTCTAGCAATCTCAGTTTTACCAACACCAGTACTTCCTATCATCAAAATATTTTTTGGCATAATTTCTTCTTGAAGTGTAGGTTCTACTTTCATTCTTCTAAATCTATTTCTTAAAGCTAAGGCAATAGTTTTTTTAGCATTTTTTTGACCAATAATATAATCATCTAAATATTCAACTATCTGCTTTGGTGTTAAATCCATCTTTTATTAATCCTCTAGTTTTAAAATCTTAATATTTTGGTTAGTATAAATACAAAGTTCACCTGCAATCATAAGTGATTCTTTAACTAACTCTTCTTCATCCATATTTGCATGTTTTGCTAAAGCACGCGCGGCACTAATTGCAAAGTTTCCACCACTTCCAATAGAAGCAATTGCCCCATCTTCTGGTTCAACTACATCACCATTTCCTGAAAGTATAAAAATATTATCTTTATTTAATACAATCATCATAGCTTCAAGTCTTCTTAGCACTTTATCTTTTCTCCACTCTTTAGAAAATGCAATCACAGCTTTTAATAAATCACCTTTAGTATTTTCTAAATGTGTTTCAAACATATCAAATAAATTAAATGCATCAGCAGTGCTTCCTGCAAATCCTGCTAAAATTTTTCCATTATATAAAGTTCTAATTTTTGTAGCATTACCTTTTAAAATAGCATTACCAAAAGTAACTTGACCGTCACCTCCAATTACTGCTTTATTAGGTCCTTTGTATGCAAGTATCGTAGTAGCATCAAACATCTATTCAACTCCAATTACATCTACTTTTAAATCTGCATGTATACCATGACCTAATTTACAATCTACTTCAAAAATACCTGCTGATTTTATTTTATTTTTTAGTGAAATATTTTTCTTGTCAATATCTATTCCAAACTCTTCATTTAATGATTCACTAATCTCTTTATTTGTAACTGATCCAATTAAGTGGCCATTTGCACCAATTTTATGTTTAATAGTAAGTTTTGTAGTATTTAATTTTTCTGCAAGTTCTTTAGCTGCTGCTATTTCTTCAGCTTCTATTTTTTTAAGTTCAGCTTGTTTTGCTTCATACTCAGCAATAACTTCATCAGTTGCATGTAATGCAAAACCTTTACCAACTAAAAAGTTTTTTCCATATCCATCTTTTACTTCTTTAATCTCTCCAGCTTTACCTAAACTTTTAACATCTTTAATTAATAATACTTTCACAATATCTCCAATTCAATTTTATTGGTGATATTCTACAATAGCCTGTATTAATTAGAAATTATAAAATAGCAATTAATAATATTGTTAAAATAATTTGAAATTTAAAAATATATCCTGCTAAAACAAATGCATCCCATCCACTTTGTTTAATAGCATTAAAACTAATTTTTAAACCAATGGCACTCATTGCGATGATAAGAGTTAATTCACTTATATTTGAAATTAAATCAATAGTCTCTTTTGGTAAAATTCCACTTGTTGCTAAAATTGAAGTAATTATGAATCCAACAATAAAAAAAGGTACGCTAATTTTCTCTTTTAAACTTGTTTGTGTTGTACTATTTTTTGAAACCTGAAATATAAGCCAAATGATAATTGGTGTTAAAAGTAGTATTCTTCCCATTTTAGTAATTGTTGCACTTTGACCTACTGTTTCATTTACACTAAACCCAGCTGCAATTGCATGACCAACTGATTGAAGGGTATTTCCTAGTAAAATTCCCATATCAACATCATTTAAACCAAGAAGCAATCCTATGATTGGTAAAATAAATAATCCTACTGTTCCTAATAAATTAACAATTGCAACAGCTAAAGCAGCTTTTTGTTTATCAAGTTTTACTATATCTTTTGTTGCAGCAATAGCAGCACTTCCACAAACACCATTACCAATAGATAAAATTTGAGCAAATGTTTTATCAAAATTTCTTTGATTTGCTATATAAGTTCCAAAGAATATAGTTGCAATTAAAGAGAGAATAATAATTATGATTGTATTAAAACCTAGTTGCATTAAAATATTAAAATCTAAATTAATTCCTAATAGAGAAATTGCTATTGCTAAAAGTGTTTTCTCACTAAAAGTTATACCGCTATTAAATTTTGAACTTAATGGCATTGTATTACCAATTAAAGCGCCTAAAATAACTGCTATTGCCACTGAGCCTATTATTATGTAATTTGAAAGGAATATTGCACCTAGGGCAATAACAACACATAAAAAAATTCCGTATAATTTATCCATGGCGGAATTATATAAAATTTTTTTATAATTTAAACTTTTAGTAAGATAAGTTTATATTAATTAGTAAGTATAAGAAACTCTTAATATTGAAGTTTATTAACTTGCAATATTAAGAGTATTAGGCAAATTTTCTCGAATCTTTCTCTTCTTAACATAGTTATTCAATCCTATATGATTGTTATAACCAAGAAGTTTTGCAATTTTTCTAACAGATAATCCAAGTTGTAATAACTCTTCAATCTTATCTCTTTGTTCATCAAATTTTGACTTTTGAATTGTACCTTTAGGTTTTCCTAATGCAATTCCATTTTGTTTTTTAACACTTAATGCTTCTTTTGTTCTTAGACTCATTAAATCTTTTTCTAAATTCATAGTCATAGATATAACACCAAGAATCATTTGAGTAAGCATATCTTTATCATCAACTAAATCAAGATTTTGATTTACTACTAAAATTCTCACTTTGTTAGATAGTAAAAATTTAACAATCTCTAAAATTGTTTCAATACTTCTTCCAAATACATTTAAATCCGAAACCAAAAGAGTAGAGTTTTTTTCACAGTTTTTTAATAATTCTAAAATATTTTTTTCTTCACTTGAACTTGAAATTTCAATTTCAAACTCTTTGTAAATAGAAATATTATGTTGATCAATATATTTACTTATTGACGCCTTTTGCTTTTGTGTATACGATTCATTATTTTTATTAACTCTTACATAAGAAAAAATATTACTCATAGCAAATTCCTTTTACATAATATTATATATAAAATATTTTTACAAACATAATGTTATATTTAATATATTTTATATTTATACATAATGTTAACATTTATAATATTAATAAAAGCTTAAATTACAATAAAAAATATGGGTAAAAAATGTGATTGAATTCAAAGTTTTTTTTCGCTATTATCTTGATTATCTTAATAAAACATAAAGGCTTAAGATTGAAACTAACTGTAGCTATTTCAGGTGCTAGTGGAACAAATCTAGCTATTCGATTTGTAAAACAACTACCTAAAGATATTGAAGTTTTTTTAGTATTTTCAAACAGTGCAAAAAGAGCTTTAAAACTTGAAACAAAAATTTCAGCAAGAAAACTATTTGATGGATATAAAAATATTACAATTTTAAAAGATAGTGATATTGGGGCTTGTATAGCATCTGGTTCATTTCATATAGATAAAATGATTATACTACCTTGTTCTATGAATACTCTTGCAAAATGTGCCGTAGGAATTTCTGATTCTTTAATAACAAGAGCATTTACAGTTATGTTAAAAGAAAAAAGGGAGATAATAGTTTCCCCAAGAGAAATGCCTCTTAATCAAATTGCTTTAGAAAATATGCTAAAACTATGTAAACTTGGGGTTACTATAGCTCCTCCTGTTTTAGGATATTATTCAAATCAACAATCACTTGAAGATATGGAAAATTTTATGATTGGTAAATGGTTAGATATGTTAAAAATAAACAATAATTTATACAAAAGATGGGAGTAAGATGTCAAATTTAGAAAATACTGAATGTGTTAAATCACACAAAAAAGCCATTTACAGTGGCACGTTTGACCCTATTACCAATGGTCATTTAGATATTATTAGAAGAGCAGCTAATATATTTGATGAAGTTATTATAGCTGTTGCAAAAAGTGAACTTAAAAAACCTATGTTTTCACATTATGAAAGAGAAGAGTTTGTAATTGCTGCAACTAAAGATATTCCAGGAGTAAAAGTTGTTGGCTTTGACACTTTACTTGTAGATTTGGCAACACAACTTGGAGTAAATACTATCATTAGAGGACTTAGAGCTGTTTCTGATTTTGAATTTGAACTACAAATGGGTTATGCAAACTCATCAATAAACAATAAAATAGAGACTTTGTATCTTATGCCAACACTTGAAAATGCTTTCGTTTCTTCAACAATAGTTAGAGAAATTATTAGATTTGATGGTAAATTTGAACATTTAGTTCCTAAAGAAGTTGTGAAATGTATGTCGTTATAGAAGGTATTGATACAGCTGGTAAATCAACACAACTTGATTTATTACAAAAAAAATTCAAAGATGCAATTTTTACAAAAGAGCCAGGTGGAACACAACTTGGAGTTAAACTCAGAGCTATGGCTTTAGGTGGTGAAGCAAAATCAAAAATTGCAGAAATGTTTCTTTTTTTAGCGGATAGAGCTGAACATATTGAAGAAGTAATAAAGCCCAATATTAATAATACAATCATATCTGATAGGTCTGTAATATCGGGGATTGCCTATGCTTCACAACTTGATATTGATAAATTAGTTGATTTAAATTTAATTGCAACAGAGAATATACTCCCAAGTCATGTAATTTTATTAGAATTAACACCTGAAGAACTAAAATTTAGACTTTCTCAAAAAGAGAATGATTCTATAGAATTAAGAGGAATTGATTATCTAATTAATATTCAAAATAGAATGAAAATAACACTTGAAAAACTAAATATAAACTATATTGCAATTGATGCAAGTTTAAAAATAGAAGAAATTGAAAAAAAGATAGAGGATTTTTTAAATGTCTAAAGAAAAAACAATACAAAGCTTAAGAGGAATGAAAGATATTGTAAATGAAGAGAGCACTTTATTTACTTATTTTGTTGAAAATGCTTCAAGAATAGCTAAAAACTATGGTTTTAGTTACCTTGAAACTCCACTATTAGAAGAAACTGCTTTATTTAAAAGATCAGTTGGAGAAAGTAGTGATATTGTTAATAAAGAGATGTATCAGTTTATTGACAAGGGTGAAAATGACGTATGCTTAAGACCTGAAGGAACAGCTGGAGTTGTAAGACACTTTGTACAACATAAGTTAGACCGAGCTGGAGGAAACTACAGATGGTATTATTATGGACCTATGTTTAGATATGAAAGACCTCAAAAAGGAAGACTAAGAGAGTTTCATCAATTTGGTTGTGAAGTATTTGGAGTTGATTCTGTTTTAGAAGATGCAAATATCATTATGATGATAAAAGACATTTTAGATTTCTTTGAGATTGGCTTTAAATTACAACTAAATTCTTTAGGATGTAATGTATGTATGCCACCGTACAAAGATAATCTAGTTAACTATTTAACAGATATTAAAGATGAACTATGTGAAGACTGTAATAGAAGGATTTCTACAAACCCAATTAGAGTACTTGACTGTAAAAATGAAAACTGCCAAAAGCTTTTAACAGATGCTCCAAGAATCACTCATAATTTATGTGAATCTTGCGATAGTGACTTTGAAAAGTTAAAAGAAATTTTAGACTTTAATGGTGTAGAGTATGAAGTTGATACAAGCTTAGTTAGAGGATTAGATTATTACTCTAAAACTGCTTTTGAATTTGTTAGTAATGAAATTGGAGCACAAAGTGCAATTGCTGGTGGAGGAAGATACGATAGATTAGTTGAATTCCTAGGTGGAAGACCAACTGCTGGTATAGGTTTTGCAATTGGTATTGAAAGATTACTTGAATTAGTAAAAATGAAAGAAACAAAAGAAGATATAATTTATATTGGTGCTTTAGATGAACCTTCTTTAAATACAGTATTAAAAATGGCAAATAAGAAAAGAAAAACAACTAAGACATTTGTTGAGTATGCACCAAGAGGTTTTGGTAAACACTTTAAACTTGCAGAAAAAGTAGAAGCAAATATTGTTGCTTTAATTGGTGAAAAAGAGTTAAATGAAGGTACTATTTTTGTAAAAAATATTACAACACAAGAAGAACAAAATTTAAAACTTGAGGATTTTTAGTGAATAATTACGGTATTGATAACTGGAGTGATAATAATTTTATTATTGAAAATGGCTTAGCAAAAGTAAATCATAAATCTAAACCATCACTTATTTCTATTGTTAAAGAAATCAGAGAGCAGGACTTTAAAGGTCCTTTACTTCTTAGGTTTCCACATATTACGCAAAAACAAATTGATACTTTATACAAAACATTTAATACTAGTATCAAAACTTATGATTATAAAGGTAGTTTTAATGCTGTTTTCCCTTTAAAAGTAAATCAATTACCCAACTTTATACATCCCCTAATTGCAAGTGGTAAAAAATATGGATATGGACTAGAAGCAGGTAGTAAAGCAGAACTTATAATTGCTATGACATATAATGCTATTGGCTCACCTATTACAATAAATGGATTTAAAGATAAAGAGATGATACACCTTTGTTTCATTGCAAAAAGTATGGGACATAACATTACAGTAATCATAGAAGGTTTAAATGAACTGGAAATGATTATAGAGGTATTAAAAGAAACTAAAATGTCTTCTCCTAATATAGGGTTAAGAGTTAGACTACATAGTGGTGGAAGTGGCTTATGGGCGAAAAGTGGAGGTATTAATTCAAAATTTGGATTAACATCAACTGAAATACTTGAAGCCTATGAATTAATGGAAGACAATAATATGGTTAATCATTTAACAATGATTCATTTTCATATAGGTTCTGCTATGAATTCAATAAAGCCTTTAAAGAAAGCTTTAAGAGAGTCTGGACATATTTATGCCGAACTTAAAAATCTTGGAGCTACTGGATTAACATCAATTAATATTGGTGGAGGATTGGCTGTTGAATATAGTGCTTATGAAAAAACTAGATTTTACTCATTAAATGAGTTTGCAAATGATGTAGTATTTACATTAAAAGAGATTGCAAAACAAAAAGGTGTAGAAGAGCCTAATATTTTCACTGAATCAGGAAGATTTATTAGTGCTTCCTCAACTGTATTAATAACACCTGTTTTAGAACTATTTTCTTCAGAATATGAATTAGATCATTTAAAATTAAAAGAGACAAATCCACCATTAATTCAAGAATTACATGATTTACACAGAGATATGACAAAAAGAACTGCTTATGAGTATATGCATGATAGTATGGATCATATGGAGTCTCTTTTAACTCTATTTGATTTAGGTTATATTGATTTACAAGATAGATCAAATGCAGAAATTTTAACACATCAAATTATTAAAAAAGCAATCACACTTTTAGAGATTGAAGACTCAGAAGAGTTAAAAAGAATTGATGAAAATATTCAAGAAAAATATCTATTAAACTTTTCTATGTTTCAATCTCTTCCAGATTATTGGGGAATAGATCAAGAATTCCCAATAATGCCTATTACACATCTAAATAAAAAACCTACAAGAAGTGCTTCTTTATGGGATATTACATGTGATAGTGATGGAGAGCTGCCATTTGATATGAAAAAACCTTTATATCTGCATGATATTAATTTAAATAAAGAGGACTACTTCTTAGGATTCTTCAATGTTGGAGCATATCAAGATACATTAGGAATGAAACATAATTTATTTTCTCATCCAACAGAAGTAAATGTAGTATTTAAAAATGATGAAGTTATATTAGAAAAAATCATAGAATCTCAAAAGGTGATAGATATTTTAGAAGATATTGATTATGATACTGAAGAGATGAAGTCAATTTTAAAAGCAAATTTAAAGCAAGATATATTTATAAAACTAGAAAAATATTTAAATGAAAATAGTTATTTAAAAACTATATGGAGTTATTATGACGAATAATGAAAAAGATAATAAAATAAAAGAAGAACTATCTTTATGGCAACAAATAAAAGAAGATTTTTCTGTTCCAAAATTAAATGATCCAGCACTAGATTCAAGTTTTGAACTATTTTTTAATTACCCTGGTGTTTGGGCTATTATAAATCACAGAATTTCTAATAGGTTATATAATAAAGGCTGGAAGAAACTTTCAAGAGCATTAACTGGTATTTCTTCACTATTTACAAAAACAGATATCCATCCAGCTGCAACTATTGGTAGAAGAGTTTTTATTGACCATGCAATTGGAGTTGTAATTGGTGCAACAACAATAATTGAAGATGATGTATTAATTTACCAAGGTGTAACTTTAGGTGGAGTAAGTCTTGATAAAGGGAAACGTCACCCTACTATAAAATCAAATGTTGTTATAGGAAGCGGTGCAAAAGTTTTAGGAAATATTACTATTGGTAAAAACTCTAAAATCGGTGCTAATTCTGTTGTTGTTTGTGATGTACCTAAAAATTCAACAGCAGTTGGAGTTCCAGCTAAAATTATAAAAAAAGACAACAAAAATTGTAAACTTGATCATGCTGATTTACCAGATATTAACAAAGAGATGTTTAAATATCTAATAGAGAGAATCCATGTTTTAGAGACTGCTTTAAAAGAAGAAGATGGAATTGATGTTAGTGATAAAGATAGAAAACTTGAAGAAGATTATAATAAATTTATAAATGCTATGAATTCTATTAAAAAGAAATAAATATGATTATTGAACTTTTACTATTTGGTGTATTAACAGGATTTATCTCTGGCTTTTTTGGAGTTGGGGGAGGAATGGTTCTTGTTCCAATGCTATTGCTTGCTGGGTTTTTAATGAAGCAAGCAATTGCGATTTCTATCATGCAAATGGTATTTAGTTCAATTTATGGCTCATTTTTAAATGCTAAAAAAGCAAAAAATGTATTAAAAGATGGAATTATTATTGGTATTGGAGGCTTTGTAGGTGGTCTTCAAAGTGGTTTAATTGTTTCAAATGTATCAAATGAAACTCTACAATATATTTTTATTGGGATTTTAATTTTCTCAATTGTAAAAATTTTCTTCTCCCCTGCTGAACACAATGAAGAATCTAAAAAACAAAATAAATTAGTTTTATTTATTATAGGTTTTGTAATTGGTATTTTTGCTATGAGTATAGGTGTTGGTGGTTCTATTTTATTAACACCAATATTAGTAGGATTTTTAAGATATGATTTAAAATCTGCAACTTCACTAGGACTATTTTTCGTAATATTTTCTTCAATTGCTGGATTTACATCAATGTCTTTACATGGGCATATGCTATTTTTAGAAGGTGCCATTGTAGGTATAGCTTCATTAATTGGCGTATTTTTTGGAATAAAAGCTAAACACACTATAAATTCAAACTCTTATAAAAAATATATCTTAATATTAAATATTTTAATACTTATTATAATGATATATAAAACATTTATATCATAATCCTATAAATGTTTTAATATATAAGATAATACCCCACCATTTCTATAAAACTCAACTTCTTGTAAATTTTCTAATTTCGATCTAAGAACAAGAGTTTTATTTAAACCTTTTTTTAAAATATTAAGCTCAATTTTTTCATTTGGAATTAAATTTCTTCTTTTTATAGATATTAATTCATCTCCTGTTAATTCTATATTTTCTAATCCTTCTTTATCAAACTCTAAAGGTAAAACTCCTACCCTTACTAAATTAGTTTTAAAACTATGGTCAAAAGATTTTGCAATAATTGCTTTTACTCCAAGTAAACTCAATCCTCTTGAAGCCCAATCTCGAACAACTCCTCCACCAAAATTTTCACCTGCAAATAAAACCAAAGGAATATTCATCTTTTTCATTTTCTCACAATATTCAAAAATACCAACTATCTCTTTAGTTTGAAAGTCTCTAGTTAAACTACCCTTTTTGGGAGATATTAATAGATTTTCTAAATTAGGACTTGAAAGAATCCCTCTAATCATTAAATCAATATTCCCTTTTCTATTTTCAAAGGTATCTAATTCATTACTTTTAATATTTTTTGATAGCAGATACTGTCCAGCTAAGGAATCTTCTTTAATCTTACCAATCGCAGAAATATCTTCATTTAAAATATTATCGCCCAATACAGCTAAAACCCTTGCATTTTTAATCTCTATTTTTTCAAGGTCTAGATTTTTGAAAGATAATGATGAGTGAATATAAGTAGAATCATCATCCCACTCATATTTTGCTGTTGTTGCAATATCTAATGATTGCCAATAAATATTTCCTAAAAAAAGGTTATTGTAACTTTTTAAATAAATATCACTTTGTATCTTTTTTAAATATTCATTTAACTCTTTATTACTTGGCCAAATATCTTTTAAGTAAACACCCTTTGCAATTTCATCATCAATAATATTACAATTAATAGTTCCCTTAAAACAATATGCAATAACAAGAGCTGGAGACATTAACCAGTTTGATTTTATTAAAGGATTAGAATTTTCTTTAAAATTTCTGTTCCCACTACTTACAGAACTAACATCCAAATCATAATTAACTATTTCTTCTTCAATTCCTGGCAATAGTTTCCCACTATTTCCAATACAACTTACACAACCATAACCAGAAATATTAAAACCAACATATTCAAAAAACTTTAATAAATCTAAATGCTTTAAATAGCTTGTAACACTATGAGAACCAGGTGTGAATATTTTTTTGATATTTGGATTAATTTCTAATCCAAACTCTATTGCATTTTTTATTAATAATCCAGCTTGAATAATTAAACTTGGGTTTGAAGTACTTAAACAAGAAGTAATACTTGCTAAAACTATGTCATTTGCTTTTAAAAGGTTTCCTCTTTTAAAACTCTTTAATTTACTTGGAACTTTATTTACTAAAACTTTTTCTTCACTTCTAGAAGGTCCCGCAACAACTGATTTTACTTGTGATAAATCAAATTCTAAAACTTCATCAAAGTCAAAATCTTCATATTTATTATACATATCTTGAAGTTTAAAATACTCTTTTATAAATGAAGCATCAACTCCCCTAGTCTTTTCAATATATGCTATTGTATTATCATCTACCCCAAAAAATGAAACAGCTACATTATACTCATTTGCCATATTTGATATTGCTGCCCTATCTTCTAAGGATAATTCTTTAACACCTTCACCAAAAAATTCTACAAACTCTTGATGTGTTTCTTGCTCATTTATAAATTTTGTTAAACTTAAAACCACATCATTTATAGTAATACCACTTTGTAATTTTCCCTCAATTTTTATTCCCGTAACTTTTGGTAAATAAAAAGGCGAATTTAAACCAAACATAATACTTTGAGATTCCATTTCCCCTACTTCCCAAGCTAAAATACCTAAAGCATTTACCATACTTGTGTGTAAGTCAGTTCCTACAATACACTCAGGGAAAATAAAAAACTTATCTTCTATTTCTTTTATATTTATCATTGTTGATAAATATTCTAAATTTACTTGATGGGAAATTCCAAAACCAGGTGGAACTACAGAAAGATTTTCAAATTGAGAACTTGCCCATTTTATAAATTTATATCTTTCTGAATTTCTTTTTATTTCATTTTCTAAATTTATTTCAACACTGTCAAAGGAACTAGTTTTTTCAATATTTAAAGAATGATCAACCACTAAATCAACCATAATCTGGGGATTAACCTTCTTTAAATCAACTCCAAAATTCTCTGCTTGATCTCGCATTGTTGCTAAATCAATTAGTATTGGAATTGCACTTAAATCTTGCATTATGATTCTAGTTGGTTCAAAAACTATTTTTTTATTTTTAATCTTTGATATAAATATATCAATAACCTTATTTATATTATTTTCTTCACAAGTTCTTAAATTAACTTCTAATAATATTTTTAAACAATTTGGAAGTTTCTCTAAAGCAGGATAGTCATTAAATATTCTCTTTAAATCACAGTAATAAAATGTATTATCACCAAATTTAAAATTATTAATATATCTATTCACACTAATAACCTTTTTATGTTAGTAACTTTTTAAGATATCCAAATTATCTTTAATAGATTATTATCTAATCTATCTTATAATATCAGCTTCAAAATTTTAAAGGCAGCTATTTATGAAAGATTCAATCAAAATTTTTAATGCAAAAGAAAATAATTTAAAAAATATTAATTTAGAAATACCAAAAAATAAACTTATCGTATTTACAGGACTATCAGGTTCTGGTAAATCAACCCTTGCTTTTGACACACTTTATGCAGAGGGTCAGAGAAGATATATAGAGAGTCTTAGTGCTTATGCTAGACAATTCTTAGATAAAGTAGGAAAACCTGATGTTGAAAGAATTGAAGGATTAACTCCTGCAATTGCAATTGATCAAAAAACAACATCAAAAAACCCAAGGTCAACAGTTGGAACAATTACTGAAGTATATGATTATCTAAGGTTATTATATGCAAGAGTTGGGAAACAGCACTGTCATAAATGTGGTGAACCAATTTCACAAATGAGTGCAAGTGATGTAATTGATCAAGTTTTAAAACTACCTGATAACTCAAAAGTTGTAATTTTAGCACCACTTATCAATAGAAAAAAAGGTACATTTGCTGATTTACTTGAAAGCTTAAGGGGTAAAGGTTATGTAAGAGCCATGATTGATGGCGTTATGGCAAGACTTGATGAAGAAATCGAGTTAGAAAAAAATAAAATGCACACTATCAAAGTAGTAATTGATAGAGTTGTTATAAAAGAAGATAATAAAGATAGAATTGCACAAGATGTAGAAAAAGGTTTAAAAGAGAGTTTTGGAGAACTTGAAATTGAAGTTTTAAACCATGAAGAAGTAGGAGTTGAAAAACATATTCACTATTCTGAACATATGGCATGTTTTGATTGTAAAATCTCTTTTGAACCATTAGAACCTTTATCTTTCTCATTTAATTCACCAAAGGGTGCTTGTAGTTCTTGTGATGGATTAGGTATTAGATATGCACTTGATATGAAAAAAGTAGTTAATGAAGAGTTACCATTAGAAGATGGTGCCATAAAAGTTATTTATGGTTTTAATAAAGGTTTCTATTTTAAAATGCTTATGGCTTATTGTGAAGCAGCTGGAATTGATATTAAAATTCCTTTTAGAGAGTTACCAGAACATCAAAGAAAATCAATCTTGCATGGTGGAGTTGAAGAAGCTAAATTTACTTGGAAAAGACATAAACTTACTAGAAAATGGGAAGGTATAATAAAACTTGCCTACGACATGATAAAAGATGAAAAAGATATGGCTGAATACATGACTGAAAAGAAATGTAGTGATTGTAATGGAAATAGACTAAAACCCTCTTCCCAAAGTGTTTTTGTAGCAAAAAAAACTATTTCAGATATTATAAATCAACCTATTGAAGATGCCCATGCCTTTTTCCAAGATGAAAAAAACTTTGAATACTTTAATGAACAAAATAGAATGATTTCAAAACCTATTTTAAAAGAGATTAAAGAGAGAATTTTCTTCTTACATGATGTTGGACTTGGTTATATTACACTTGGAAGAGACGCTAGAACTATTTCAGGTGGAGAGGCTCAAAGAATTAGAGTTGCAAGTCAAATTGGTTCTGGACTTACAGGAGTTATGTATGTTCTTGATGAACCTTCAATTGGATTACATGAAAGAGATACAAGTAAATTAATTAAAACATTAAAAGCATTACAAGAAAAAGGTAACACTGTAATAGTTGTTGAACATGATAAAGAGACTATTGAAGCAGCTGATTATATAGTTGATATTGGACCAAATGCTGGAAAATATGGTGGAGAAATTGTTTTTAATGGAACTTTAGCTCAAATGAATAAAGCAAAAACTTTAACTGCACAATATGTAAGTGGAAAGAAAAAAATCGATTATGTTCATAATAGACCCCAAGAAGAATTTATAGAAATCAAAAATGTAACCATCAACAACATTAAAGATTTAGATGTACAAATTCCATTAAAAAACCTTTGTGCAATTACAGGAGTTAGTGGTAGTGGTAAATCTTCACTTATTTTACAAACCCTACTTCCTGTTGCTAAAGAGCTTTTAAATCATGCTAGAAAAGTAAATAAAGTTGATGGAGTTGAAATTACTGGTTTAGAAAAGCTTGACAAAGTAATTTACCTAGACCAAAGTCCAATTGGAAGAACTCCAAGATCAAATCCTGCTACTTATACTGGTCTTATGGATGAGATTAGAACACTATTTTCTAAAACAAAAGAGGCAAGTTTGAGAGGATATAAAATAGGAAGGTTCTCATTTAATGTTAAAGGTGGAAGATGTGAGAAGTGTCAAGGTGAAGGTGAAATAAAAATTGAAATGCACTTCTTACCGGATATCATGGTTAAATGTGATGATTGTCAAGGTCAAAGATATAATGCTCAAACATTAGAAATTTTATACAAAGGAAAAAATATTTCGGAAGTATTAAATATGAGTGTTGATGAAGCTTTAGAGTTTTTTGCAAAGGTTCCAAAAATCAAAGCAAAACTTCAAACACTAAGTGATGTTGGACTTGGATATATTACTTTAGGACAAAATGCAGTCACTCTTTCAGGTGGTGAGGCTCAAAGAATCAAATTATCAAAAGAGTTAAGTAAAAAAGATACTGGAAATACACTTTATGTTTTAGATGAACCAACAACTGGTCTACACTTTGCAGATGTTGATAGACTTACAAAAGTACTTCATCATTTAGTTGAAGTTGGTAATTCAGTATTAGTAATTGAGCATAATCTTGATGTAATTAAAAATTCAGATTGGGTAATTGATATGGGACCTGAGGGTGGAAGTAAAGGAGGACTAATTGTTGATGAAGGAACTCCAGAATACTTAGCCAAAAACCATAAAAAATCAGGTTCTTACACAGGATATTATTTAGATAAAGAACTAAATCAAAAGTGACCATATGAAGATTGATTATACAATTTTTACACAAAAAACTGCTATAGATAGATTTATATTCGCAATTGAAAATGGCTACTATGTTGAAGCCCATGAATTATTAGAAGATGATTGGAATATGTATAAAAAACAAGGGGAAAAAGAAAAAGCCCTTGTTTTAAAAGGTTTAATCAATGGAGCTACGGCTTTAGCTTTATATCATATAAAAAAAAGACCTCATGGTTTTGATAAAGTATGGCCTGCTTTTATAAAATACATACCTTTATTAGATGAAGTTAACTTTGAGGAAAAAGATAAATATTATAAAGCTAAAGAAATTTTATTGAACCTTAATTCTCAAATATAAAGGTTAGTATGAATATTTTTTTTAAAATCATATGTTTTTGTTTTATATTTACAAACTTAATATATGCCAATGGAAAAGATAATATAGTAGATGATTCTTCTTATATATTATTAAGTGAGGAAGAGAATACTTTTTTAGAAAACAATAGAGTAAAAGTCATTTCATCAAAAACTTGGGCACCTATAAATATGAATAATGAGGAAGAAAAACTTGCTGG
The DNA here is from genome assembly GCF_004214795.1 of Malaciobacter pacificus. NCBI lineage: Bacteria > Pseudomonadati > Campylobacterota > Epsilonproteobacteria > Campylobacterales > Arcobacteraceae > Malaciobacter > Malaciobacter pacificus. The sequence goes on along the minus strand of NZ_CP035928.1, from coordinate 1,227,780 downwards.
TATTGCTGTAGATTTTTGGAATTTAATCTCTAAAAGAGCTAATATTAATTCAGAAACAATTATTGCAAAAGATTGGAATGAAGTTTTAGAATCTATTAAAAATAGAACAGCAGATATAACATTAGGAACTACATACGATACGAAGAAAAAAGAGTATGCTAACTTTACCACCCCTTATATATCTTTCCCAATTGCATTTGCAACACTATTTGATAAAAGATTTATTCCCAAGGGTTCTTTTTTAGAAGGGAAAAAAGTTGCTGTGGGTGAAAACTATAGTTCTTACGTAATTATGAAAAAAAAATATCCTAAAATTAATTTTGTGCAAGTAAAAAATACAGAAGTTGCAATGAAACTATTAAGTGCAGGAAAAGTTGATGCTGTAATTGATATACTTCCTGTTATTGCGCATTTAATATCTATAAATGGTTATTATAATCTAAAAATTTCAGGAACAAGTGAAGAGAGAGTTAATATTTCTTTTATGATAAGAAGTGATTATCCTGAATTACTTAGTATTGTAAATAAACATATTGCTCAAATTACCCCTATGGATAAAGCTAATCTTATAAATCAATGGCTAACTGTAAAATTTGATAAAAGATTAGTAGACTACGAATACTTTTATCAGGCTTTGATACTTTTAATCATTCTATTAATCTTTTATATTTTTAAACAAAAAGACTTAAAAAGATACAATAGACAACTTGAAGAACTTTCAAAAACAGATGCACTTACAAAACTATATAATAGAAGAAAAATTGACGAAATTTTAAATAAATTGCAAAATAAAAAATACTCTTTAATCCTATTAGATATTGATAATTTTAAAGAAATAAATGATGTATTTGGACATCTTGAAGGAGATAAAGTACTAATAAAAATTGCTGAATTACTTAAAAATAATATTAATTCTAACGATGTGTTGGGAAGATGGGGTGGTGAAGAATTTTTATTGATTTGTAAAAACACAAAAGAACATGAAGCTTACTTGATTGCTGAAAGATTAAGAAAATTAATTGAAGAAAACGATTTTAAAATTAGAAAAGTAACAGCATCTTTTGGAGTAAGTGAAGCTAACAAAAAAACATCAATAAAAGATGTTTTAGCAAAAGCAGATATTGCGATGTATAATGCAAAGCAAAATGGAAGAAATCAAGTTATAGTATCATCAGACTTAAAATAATTTCTTCCAATATATTATGATGCAGTATCTAAACTCATCATATATGCTTTCATTTTCATCATTTGTTCAGTTGGATACTGATTTTCAGTATCTCCTCTTTGAACTTTCACATAAAAATCTTTAGATTTATCATTATAACCAAAATTAGTATTCGATAAAACTACTTCAAATGTATTATCCTGAACCTGAGATTCAATCTTTTTAGTTTCTGAAACCTCTTTTTCTTTATCAATTGCAGCTTGTTGTAGTTGTTGCAACTGTCCTTTTGAATTGATTTTTGAGCTTTCTTCACTAGGTTGAATTTTTTGAATTTCTAAAGATTTATTATCTGCGTATTGATCAATAGTTGGTATTAATCCATATTCCATAACTTACTCCTTTAAATTAAAAAATAACCTCTCTTATAAAATTATACAAAAAAAATGTGTTTTTTGTCAAAATATTACAAAAAGACTTTAAAATTAAGTATAATTTGATATTATTAGTTATTAAATTTAAAAATTCAAGGAGTAATGATTGGAAGATAGTTCCCCGAAGTGCAGTTTATTTAAAGGTAAGATAATATGGAAATTTTAATCTTACTATTTGTTGCGGTTATCGGTACATCGTTTTTATGTTCAATTTTAGAATCAATTCTATTATCTACGAACATTTCTTATATATCAGTATTAGAAAACAACAATCCTAAAGCTGGTAAACTTCTAAAAAAATTAAAGACAGACATAGATAGTTCTATTGCTTCTATTTTAATATTAAATACAATTGCAAATACTTTAGGTGCAACAGCAATTGGTGTTCAAGCTCAAAATGTTTTTGGTGGTGATAAAACTTTAGTAATGATTGTTTCTATTGTACTAACTTTTATGATTTTATTTTTTGCTGAAATAATTCCTAAAACTATAGGTGCAGTTTACTGGAAACAACTTGCCCCTTATGCAGCAAGAATTATAAACTTTTTTATTTTCGTAACATATCCAATAATTATTATGACTCAATTTGTCACAAAAAAAATAGGTAAAGAAAATAATGATACAATATCAAGAGAGGAGTTAATTCACTCTACTTTACTTAGTGAAGAAGAGGGAATAATTGGTGACTTAGAGTCTGATATTATTGAAAATACTTTAACATTAAACAACATTAAAGTTAAAGATATTTTAACTCCTAGATCTGTAATGTATGCTATTCCAAAAGATGCAATAATTAAAGATATTACAGAAGATAAAAGGACTTTTAAGTTTTCAAGAGTTCCTATTTATGATGGTAGTGTTGATAATATTGTTGGGATTGTATTAACAAAAAAACTATTTAAACAAGCAATTGTTGATAATGATGTTTGCATTGAAACCATAATGAAACCGGTAATTTCTTTACATGAAAACATTCCTGTTTCAAAAGCTTTAAATATGTTCATTCAGAAAAAAGAGCATATGTTTATTGTTCATGATTCTTATGATCAAACAGAAGGTATTGTTACACTTGAAGATTGTATTGAAACACTTTTAGGTTTAGAAATTATGGATGAGTCAGATACAACTGCAGACATGAGAAGACTAGCTTTAAATAAAATGAAAGCAAAAAGAAAAGAAAAAGAGAAAGGAAACTAAATGAGTCAAAAAAATACTATTATAGCTATTTTTATTGTTTTTGTAGTAGCTTTACTTTTAAGTGAAGGTGAACCTAAGAAATTAGCCCACTGGGATTATAGTGAAGACAAAGGTCCTAAAGAATGGGCAAACCTTGATGAGAGATATAATATGTGTGGAGAAGGTAAAAATCAATCTCCTATAAATATAACAGATTCTATTGATGCGGAACTTTTACCTTTAAGATTAAAAGGTGAATCAAAAGCGGAAACATTTGTTAATAATGGACATTCAGTTCAAGTTAACTTTAACAATGGAAGTTATATCAATATTAGTGATAAAAAATACTCTCTAAAACAGATTCATTTTCATACACCAAGTGAAAATCAGATTAAAGGGAAAAGTTATCCTATGGAGGCTCACTTAGTTCATACAGATTCTTATGACAATATTGCAGTAATTGCTGTAATGTTTGAAGAAGGTAATAATGATAATTTAACATTAAATAAATTATTAAGAAATCTTCCTGAAAAATATGAAGATGAGATTATTACAGAAAACGTAAAATCTATTGTTACAGGATATGAAATACTTCCTGAAAATAGAGATTACTATTTATATAATGGATCTTTAACTACTCCTCCTTGTAATGAAGGAGTAAAATGGTTTGTATTAAAAAATGCAGTTAAAATATCAAAAAGTCAATTAGATGATTTTACAAAAGTAATGCCTAAAAATAATAGACCTATTCAAGAAATTAACGCTAGAACTATTCTACACTAATACTGAAAAATATATAGAATTAATTTTCTATATATTTTCTAACAAATAAATTTTTCAGATACATATAAAATAAGAAATTTTTAAATTATTTTTAAATAGAATATTTATAAATCTATTTATAAGGAATTAAGATGACAATTAAATTAAGAAAAAGTGATGCTAAAGAGCCATTTTCATTTGTTTTTTTAAATGCAGAAGGTAAAACTATAGTTAAAAGTGAAAACTATGCTCAAAAAGCAAGTGCTAAAAATGGTATTGAATCAGTTAAGAAAAATTGTTTAGAAGATTCAAGATATGAGTTAAAAGAGTCATCTAATGGAAAACCTTTTTTCAACATTAAATCAACAAATGGTCAAATTGTAGGAACAAGTGCATTATTTGATACAGAAGCTGATAGAACAGCTGCTATTGCAGAATTAAAAGTAGATAGTGAAAGTGCTGAGATTATTGAAGAATAATTTTATACTAACTATTAGTTCAAGAGTGAATGTCTTTTAGGCATTCACTTTTTTTTTGCTATAATCTAAAATTTAATATCACAAAAGGTTTATTATGAGTAGTACTTTTGATTATGAAAAGTTAAAACTATTTTACATAGGAAAAGAGAAAATTGATGAAAATACATCAATACCATTAGTATATAAAAACAAACATTTAAGAACTCATGCAGCTATTATTGGTATGACAGGAAGTGGTAAAACAGGACTTGGTATTTCATTACTTGAAGAAGCTGCTATTGATAATATACCTTCAATAATTATTGACCCAAAAGGTGATATGGGAAACCTTTTACTTACATTTCCCAATTTAAAAGGAAGTGATTTTAAGCCTTGGATTGATCCACAAGATGCAATTAACAATGGTATTACATTAGAAGAAGAAGCAAAAAAAACTGCTGAACTTTGGGAAAAAGGAATAAAAGGAGACTATCAAAGTAGTGATAGAATTCAAAAATTAAAAGATAGTGCTGATTTTACTATTTATACTCCAGGTAGTAGTGCAGGTGTTCAAATATCAATTTTATCTACATTTAAAGCACCTTCAAATGAAGTATTACAAGACCATGACTTATTAGTTTCACTTGTAAACTCTACAGTTTCATCTATACTTTCATTAATAGATGCTAAAAATGACACTTCTTCAAAAGAGGCTATATTAATCTCTTCTATTTTTATGAACTACTATACTCAAGGAAAAGATTTAAGTTTAGAAGAACTTATTACACTTATTGTTACTCCACCTTTTGCAAAAGTTGGTATTTTTGATTTAGAGACTTTCTTTGCTCAAGATGATAGATTAAAATTAGCATTAAAGTTAAACACTATTATTGCTAATCCTTCATTTAAACAATGGATTGAGGGGCAAGCTTTAGATATTTCAAATCTTTTATATGATGAAAATGGTAAGGCAAAAGTTTCAATTTTTTCAATTGCTCATTTAAATGATACTCAAAGAATGTTTTTTGTTTCACTACTTTTAAATCAAATGGTTTCATGGATGAGAAGACAAGAAGGAACAAGTTCATTAAAAGCCCTACTTTACATGGATGAAATTTTTGGTTACTTCCCTCCAAATGCAAACCCTCCTTCAAAACAACCTATGCTTACACTTTTAAAACAAGCTAGGTCTTTTGGAGTTGGAGTTATTTTATCTACTCAAAACCCAGTTGATATTGATTATAAAGGTTTATCAAATATTGGTACATGGTTTATAGGAAGATTACAAACTAAACAAGATATTGAAAAAGTTATTGATGGATTAAGTTCAGCCAATGAAGAAGGAATTGATAAAAACTCAATCGCAAAATTAATCTCTAATTTAGACAAGAGAACATTTATTATGAAAAATATAAATGAAGACGGTATAAAAGTTTTCCAGACAAGATGGGTACTTTCATATTTAAAAGGTCCAATTTCAAAAGATGATATTAAAAAACTTATGAGTGAAAAGATTGAGAAATTAAAATCATTTATAACTCATAGTTCAAATAATCTTCAAGAAAAAAATGAAGTGAAAAGAGATGTACCAAAACAAACTGAGCAAAAAAATATTAAACCAATAATTGCAAATAACTTAGAAGAAAAATACTCTTATATATCTCAAAGTGATAGTTACTATTTACAACCTTATTTAGCATTTTCTTGTGATGTACACTTTGTAAATAGTTCAAAAAATATAGATAAAAAAGAAGAGTTTAAATATAAACTATACTTAAATAGAAAAGTTTCACAAATCGACTTTGAAGAGATTGAGACTTTTGATGAAGTTAAGCTTGAAACAAAAGAGAGAATAAATACTAACTATTATGATATTCCTACTTTTATTCAAAATGATAAAGAGATAAAAGCTATTGAAAAAGAGTTTGATAATTTTATTTATAGAAACAAAAAGTTAACTCTATTCTCAAATAGTAAATTAAAACTTATTTCAAAACAAGATGAAAGTTTAGAAGATTTTAAAATCAGATTACAAGATAGATTAAATGAAGCAATTGATGAAGATGTAGAAAAACTACAAGAAAAATTTGAAAAACAAGAAGATAGATTAGAAAAAAAACTTGAATCTTTATATGACAAATTAGAGAAAGAAGAAGCACAAGCAAGTGCAACAACTACAGATACTCTAATAGCAATTGGAACATCACTTTTAGGAGCATTCTTTGGTAAATCAATAGTTTCTAAAACAAATATAGGAAAAGTTGCTACAAGTGCAAGAAAAGCTGGAAAAGTCATAAAAGAAAGAAATGATATAAAATATGTTCAAGAAGAGATAAATGATGTTCAAAATGAAATTTCTGATTTACAAAAAGAGCTAGAAAAAGAGATTGAGCAAATTAATGAAAACTATCAAATAAAAAACTATGAAATTGAAGAGATATTTATAAAACCAAGAAGAAATGATATTTATGATATAAAAGTTGAACTTTTATGGAAGGAAGAATAATGAAAGATAATTTGATAGATTTTTTAGACTCTATTCAAAGTGTTTGTATAAACTCACTTGATGATAAAGAGTTTCCTTTTTCATCTTATGCACCATATGTAAGGTATAACAATAAATACTATGTTTACCTATCCCTTATGGCTAAGCATTCACAAAATCTAATAATAAATAACAAGTGTTCTTTACTATTTATTGAAGATGAAAAAGATTGTAAAAATATTTTTGCTAGAAAAAGAGTATCATTACAGTGTCATGCAAAAAAATTTAAACAAAATAGTGAAGAAGAAAAAAAAGTATTAAATGAATTTAAATCAAAATTTGATTCAGATATGGTTTCAATGTTAGAAAAAATGTCTGATTTTTATGTTTTTGAATTTACACCTATTTATGGTGAAGCTGTTTTTGGTTTTGGGAAAGCTTATAATGTTGGTGGTGAAAACTTTGATGAACTAATACAAAGAGCTGGTCAATCAGGTCACGGCCATGGTCATGGTAAAAAATAGCCTTTAAAAAATTTTAAATAGAACTTTGTATTTTATATCACTTTTTGATATGAATCCAAAGTTTCTACTATCGATACTATCAGGATTTGTTCCTACAAGAAAATATTTATTATTTTGGATTTCTTTGATTTGTTTAATCATCATTCCATAATCTTTTTGGAAAAATACTACAATATCCCCTACTTTTAGATTTGAAAATTTAGATTTAATACTTAGAACTATTTGTCCATTTTTATATAGAGGGAAAAGTGAATTTCCCTCACACTTAAAAAGTTTTATCATAAAACAGGAACTACAATTTCCTCATTTGGAGCGTAAGCTGCTTTAACTCTTTTTGTCTCTTTTTCTTTTACTGCCCAGAAGATTTCTGCAAATTTATTTACTTCTTTAAGTAATTCAACAGCTTTTTCTCTAGAAACATGTTGTCTATTTGCACTTCCTAACATCATAATATTATGAACAATAGTATGAATTTCAGGATACTTCTCTATTTGAGGTGGCTTAATAAAATCTCCCCAAATAATTCTAATTTCATGTTTAACTTTTTCTGCTTCTTCTTCTTTAACAGCTACATGTCTTGAAATTGTGTTTATATATTCTAAAGAGTCAGACTTTTCTAAACCTTCCATAAGGTCAACCATTCTTATTACACTTAAAGCTGCAATTTGAGCTACAATTGGGTCATAAATCCCACAAGGTACATCACAATGCGCTTTTACCGTATCTATTTTAAATAAGTTTTTCATAAAGCAATCCTTTCTTTAAATTTAATTCATTATACAACTTTTAAATTAATAGTCAATACTTATTAAGTAGCTTTAAATATTTTTCCATCACCCGAAATTAATATTGCCATTGGTTTAGTATTTTCAAACTGTGATAGAATAATTAATAATATCATCATCAAAGGTACTGATAAAAACATCCCAACTGTTCCCCACATAGCACCCCAAATTACCAAAGAAAGAATAACAACAAATTGAGAGATATTTAACTTATTTCCCATAAGTTTAGGATATAAAATATTTCCTACACTAAATTGAACTATGATTAAACAAATCAATAATGCAAAAATAGTTGAGAAATCTGTAAACTGGACTAATGCAAAAGAAAATGGAATTACAACAGCTATAATACTTCCAATAGTTGGAATAAAGTTTAATACAAAGGCAATGAAGCCCCATAAAACTGCCCCTTCTAATCCAAAAAATAGACATATAAAATAAGTTAATACACCTGTTAATAAACTTATTATTGTAGTAATTGATAAATACATTCTAATTGTTTTAGAAATAGATGTTAATACTTCTTTTGCCTTATTTCTTGTTTCATAATTAGAAAAAAGTGCATTAATTTTTGCATTAAAAAATCTTTGGTCTAAAAGTAAAAAAAGTACATATAGTAATATTTGAATTATATTACTAAAAATTGAACTAAATGCTGCTATTACTTTATTTATAAGTGTTGCTAAACTAAATTGCTCAAAAAGTTTTTCAATTGGAGTTATAATATCATAAGATGTATATGCTGATATTTTTTCTAAAATCAGTGCAAACTTTCCATCTAGTTGAGAAATTGTAGAACTTAGTTCAACCATTGAACTTGCAATAAAACTTCCAATTTCAAACATAAAATAGACTATAACAATCAAAGAGATTGGTATAGCCATGATTTCTCCAAAATTTGAATTCATAAATGGTAACTTTTTTATTTGATTTGCTAAGGCATTTATTAAAAACCAAATTAAAATTGCAATTGCAATTGGTGTTAAAATATCACTTAAACTACTCAAAGCAAACACAACTAAACTCATAAACGCTAAAAAATAAAATGCTGCTGTGAAGTTAGTATTATAAACCTTTGTTATATCGTTTTTATCAGTAACTATATTCTTTTCTAAAAAATCCAAAATCTGCCTTTAAATAATTTTGTATATAATAACAAAAATCTTATATGAAATCTATCTTAAATGGAAAAAATGAATCAAACTACTAATAGAAAAACGTGTTATAAATGTTATAGACCTCAAGCTTCGTGTATTTGTGACTTTATTAAAAAACCTATTAATACAAATACTAAATTTGTAATTTTAATGCACCCTAAAGAGTATAGAAAAACTAAAAATGGTACTGGTCATATGACAAGAAACTCTTTAATTAATAGTGAACTATATGTAGGGATAGACTTTTCTAATCATAATAGAGTTAATGAACTAATCAATGATACTAATTACGAATCATATATACTTTATCCAGGAGAAAATAGTATCAGTTTAAATAATGAAAATATAAAATCTTCGAAAAATTTACTACTATTTATTATTGATTCAACTTGGCCTTGTTCAAGAAAGATATTAAGAGTTAGTAAAAACCTACAGAAGATAAAAAGATTGAGTTTTACGCATAAAGAAATATCAAATTTTAAAATAAAAACTCAACCAAAAAACTATTGTTTATCAACTATAGAATCAACAAAAATTATTTTACAACTATTAAATGAACAAAAAATAGAAGATATAGAAAATGAATCTTTAAGTGAGTTTTTAAATCCATTTGAACAAATGGTTAATTATCAACTCGATTTTACAAGTGAAGAAAAAAAAAGTATTAGATATAAAGAAAATCTTTCTACTTAACTATCATAATAGTTATATGTTAAAGTTACTAAATCTTTAGATTTTTCATATAACCAAATTTGTTCTACAAAATCTCTAATCAAAACCAATGCAATATCATTACCTTGAGCAACAACATATAGTTGAGGAACTTCTTGTGTTTCTTTATCATAATAATATGAAAGGCCCTCTAATCTATTTTCTAAATCTACTCTTTTAACAAAATTACCATTTTGGTCAAATAATAACAAACCTTCATTTTTCCAAGTAGAAGATAAATAGATATTTGATATTAAATCATAACTTAAAGAGTTGATATCAAAGTCTTCAATATATTTTCTAATAGACAACCATTTTTCATCTACAGCATCAAAGATATAAAATTTACCATATTTACCAGATACAAAAACTCTATCACTTAGCCTATCATAGGCTATTCCTTTTGAATTAAAAATTTTTCTTCCAACTGGTATTTTATTAATACTTTCTTCTTTTGTATCAATATTTATAATTTTTATTCCATCATCTAATACTTCATAAACTTTTGATTTACTTGGATTAAAAGATACCTTTTTCTTAATTTTTGTATTAGAATAACTACTATCAAGTGGGCCATATAAATTAAACTTTATAAAATCTAATTTTTCTGATAATAATTCAAAATCAACTTCACTTTGAACTTTATTAGATTGTGCTAGCTTGGCAACTATTTTATTTTCAGATTTATTTTCATTTACAATAATTGTTTCATCATTTATTTGCTTATAAAAGTATGAAACTCTATTTTGACTATAACTATTTTTTAAATATTTGGCAAAATTCAAAAAATCTAAGTTTTCTAGATTTTCTAAATATACCAATTCTTCATATTTTTTATAAAATTTACTTTTTGAAACAACTTTTGATTCCTGATTATTAAAGACAACTAAATTTATATTTGTATCATCACCTAAACTAACATCCCATATTACTTTTTGTTTTGATAATAACACTAAAATAATATTTTTACCTGGCTTATCTACATTTATTTTTATTGTTTTATTAGCTCTACTTAAATTACTTTCACTTAATACAACCACTTCACTGTCTTTAAAGATATCAAAAGTAATTACATTATTCTCTAGCTCTTTAGCTTTTGCAGAATAGACCATTTTATCAGGGTTTTCATCAAGTTTTAGAAATTCATGAAGTAGTACTGTTTTCTCTAAGTTTTGATTTATATAATAGAATCCAGTTAAAATCAAAACAATTAAAATAATCCATCCAAACAATACTTTCATATGATTCCTAAAAATAAAATAACTTTATTATACCCTTTTTAATTTTAATTAATATTAGAATAATGAGAAATTCTAAAAAATATTATTAAAAAATTATAATTAACAGTATTTTTTAAACAGTTTTTTGGTATTTTAATAATTTAATATGACAAAGAAACTATAAGGGAATATAATGTCAAAAAATAAATTTATTTTTTCAATTTGCTTACTAACTGCAACTAATCTATTCGCAAATTTAGAAAATAATACTACTAATGAAACTATAATTAATACTGTACCAACTACTAGCACAAATAATTTAGAGATAAAAGAGATAGAACCAACATTTGAAGAATTAATAAGTATTGATTTAAAAAATGAATTAAAATTGAAGCAAAAACTTCTTTTTACAACAAATAAATACTTAAGAACATACTACAAACAAAATAATTATTTACCATTTTGGTTTGATGAAAAAGGTATAAAAGAGATATCTTTAACTCTTTTAGATAGTATTAAAAATGATCCCGTAATCGAACCCCATGCTACAAAAGCATTTAAACTTGAAAAAATATTAGATGCTCTTTCAAATATTGATAAATCTCCTGAAAACTATAATAAGTCAATGATTCAAATTGATTTTATGCTAACAGAAATTTATGATAGATATATGAGATATTTATCAAAAGGTACTATAAATTGGAAGAAGTTTCAAAGAAGATTAAATGAACTAAAGAGAAAAGATATTTTAGCAGATTGGGAAAAATTTAACGTAAAAACTGATAGTAAAAAACTACTTATTGAAGCTATTAATAAAAATGATTTAAATATCGCTTTTTCCCAAGTAAATTTCACATATCCAAACTCAGATAAATTAATTAGTGAAATTGATAAACTAGAAGAAATCTTAGAAAATGGTGATTATGTAAAAACTCCAAATTTCAAAAAAAGTTTAAGAGTCGGTGATAAATCAGAAACAATTAAAGTTCTTAGAAAAAGATTAATTCAAAGTAATGATTTAACTAGTAACTGTGTACAAACTATAGTAGCTGATGAAATTATTACAAATAATATTCAAACTAATGAAACATCTTCTCAAATAGCTCAAAAAGAAAAATTAGTTTCAAATGAATTAAAACAAATTGACTGTGAAACAATATTTGATGAAGAGTTAAAAGAAGCTGTAATATCTTTCCAAAAAAACCATGGATTAACACCTGATGGTGTAGTTGGACCAAATACAAGAAAATTTTTAAATATTTCTGCAAAAAATAAAATTGACCAAATCAGATTAAATTTAGAAAGAATGAGATGGCTACCTAGAGATTTAGGTGAAAAATTTCTACTAGTTAATATTCCTGATTATAAACTAAAAATGTATGACAATGGAGAAGTTAAATTAGATATGAATGTTGTAGTAGGAGAGAAAAAACACCCTACTCCAATTTTTTCAAATGAGATGTCATATATTGTTTTAAATCCTTATTGGAAAATACCAAGAAGAATTGCACAAAAAGAATTAATCCCAAAATTAGTTGATAATCCCAACTATGTAAATGAAAAAGGTATCCGAATTCATGAGGGGTGGGACCCTAATACCTTACCACTTGATGCAAATTCAATTAATTGGCAAGAGTATCATGCTTATTTAGAAAACAAAGAAGCAATTAAAAAAGATAAAAATGTTGAACCAATTGAAGTAAGTGAAGAGACTTTAGCACTTCCTGCTTTAAGATTCATTCAAACTCCAAGTAATAATAATCCACTTGGTAGAATGAAATTTATGTTCCCAAATAAATATTCAGTATATATGCATGATACAAATGCAAAATCTTTATTTAGAAGAACAACTAGAGCATTTTCACATGGATGTATTAGGCTAGCTGAACCAAAAGAGTTACTCAAAACTATTTCAAAATATGATTCAAATATAAATATCACCAAAGCAGATGAAGTTTTACAAGAGAGTGAAAAAAAAGATATTGGATTAAAAAAAAGAATTCCTGTACATATTGTGTACTTAACATCATGGGTTGATGAAAATGGGAAACTTCAATTTAGAGATGATATATATAAATATGACAGAATGCAAAAAGATTTAATTTTTTAATAATCAATTAAATCTAAATTATTAGAAATATGCTTTATATTATTTTCATTTAAAGCATGTTTCTCTTCAAGCACTTTCATAAAAAATCTTACTTCAGCATTTGTAAAACCATCTGGTTCTTTATCTTTTATTGATACTTCATCTTCTTGAAGTCTAATTCTTTTTAATTTTCCATTTGTTAATTTTGCATAATAAACAATATCTAATTGAGTTTGATTAACTTTTTCAATAGTTACTATAATTCTATCTGTTTTTACGTTGAACTCAAAGGCAGGAAAAAGTTTTTTAAACTCTAAAGTTGATAAATAACCAATATACAATTTTGTATACACATCAAAGTATAAACTTAATTTTGATGAAGAAAAAAATTTCAAATCTACATCAAAAAACTTATGAGCTCTTGATTTATCCAAAATCCATTGTAAAGTTGGAAAATATTGAAACTTTTTATACCTAACTTTTAAAGTCTCTATAAACTTTTTATTTTTAGGAACACTTAATGTTTTTATATCTTTTTTAGCTCTTTTTGCAAAAATGATTTTTTCTAATAGTTCATCATCATCTAAATCATCTGTTACCCAAATTGTTGCATAATCTGGGAAGTTTTTTAATCCAACAGAACCTTTTGTTACAACAATTAAAGCTTTTATATTTAAATTTGGAAAAATTAATTTTAAGAGTGCATGTTTTTTCGCAAGTCTTTTATTTAAACTTGCAGTTTTTTTTGAAGTACTCATCTCTACAAAATAAATACTATCATGAGTAAAAAACAGTGCGTCAAACTCTGATATATCTTTATAAGCAGATCTATACACAATTTGAGAACTACTATCTATTAAAAGTCCACTTTTGATATATAAGTTCTCTTTATCTTGATAAGGGCCTTTTAATACAAACTTTGTAATATCATCATTTGTTAAAGCATAATCTAAAAGTAATTCATAAATAACATTTTCATAGACCTCACCTCTAAAACTACTATATGCAGAGATGTATGATAAGTCTTCTTTTGAAACATTATTATTTAATAATGCCCTTAAACTTCTATTATCATATGAATAGTGGAATAGTTTTTCTTCAATATTATCTATTTGTAAATTCTTAATTTTTTCTGTTATTTTAAACTGTTGCAATTTTAAGTAAAAGTATTTAAATACTTTTTTCCTTTTCTAAAGTGAATTGATTATATCTAAATTAATTTTAATCAACTTTAATCTACCATAACAATTAGTAAAAGGATATAAATGAAAAATATATTAATAACTGGTTGTAGTTCAGGATTAGGATATGCACTAACAATGCTTTATTTAGAAAAAGGGTATAAAGTATATGGTATAAATAGAAGTGAGCCAAAAATAGAGAATAAAAACTTTAAATTTATTAAATGTGATTTATCAGATACTAAAAACATCAAAAGAAACTTAGAAAAAGAGATATTAAATATTAATAAATTTGAAATAGTATACTTAAATGCTGGAATGCTAGGAGAAATAAAATCCTCTTTTGATTTATCAATAGAAGAATTAAATGAAGTATATAATTTAAATGTCTATGCAAATAAAGAATTACTAGATATTCTATCTAAAATTGAAACAAAAAATATAATTGCTATCTCATCAGGAGCTGCTGTAAATGGCTCTAAAGGTTGGGGTTCATACTCTTTATCAAAAGCTGGGCTTAATATGTTAATAAATTTATACTCAAAAGAGATGATAAATACAAAACTTTTATGTATAGCACCAGGAGTAATAGAAACTCCAATGACTGACTATATTAGATTTGAAATAGATGATACAGTATTTACAAGTGCTCAAAGGTTAAAAAATGGAGAAATACAAACTCCTACACAAGCAGCAGCTAGATTAGATAAAGTTGTTGATAGTTTTGATAAGTTTGAATCAGGAAGTTTTATTGATGTGAGAAACATCTAAAAAGAGTTTAACTCTTTTTAGTGTTTGTTTTGTTTTTTCACTTGTTTAATATTTATAATCATTAAAATTGATACTATAAATGCAACTACGAAGAACGCTGCAAATACATATAGTGTTTGAGAGTATGAACCAGTAGCATCTTTAACCATAGAGATAATTAGTGGTCCTACAAGTCCTGCTGCTGCCCATGCTGTTAAGATATAACCATGTATTGCACCAAGCTCTTTTGTTCCAAAGATATCCCCAATATAAGCTGGAATTGAAGCAAAACCACCACCATAACAAGTCATGATAAAGTATAATACTACTTGGAATACAACAATCTCAGTAATTGAAGGTAACATATAAAATGCAATTGCTTGAGTTGCAAAGAAAATTACATATACTACTGGTCTTGTTAAAAAATCAGATAGTGATGCCCACATGATTCTTCCTGCACCATTAAAAATACCCATTAAACCAACAGCTGCAGCTGCAGCGATTGCTGAAACCCCAAGTACTTCTTGTAATAAAGGTGACGCAACACCAATAATAGCAATACCACAAGTTACGTTAATAAATAACATAATCCAAAGCCCATAAAATCTTGGTGTTTTAACAGCTTCACTTAATCCTAAGTTAGCAAGGTCTTTTTTGATTTTCTTTTTACCAGATTCAACTTTTTTCTTAAATCCTTCAGGTAAGTAACCCTCTTCTGGCTTTTCTAAATATAAAGCTGAAGCAAACATTACTACAAAATAAACTGCACCTAAAATAAAGAATGTTCCAGAAATTCCAACTGCTTCAATTAAAACTTTGATTGTTGGACCCCAAACAGCTGAAGCAAAACCAAATCCCATAATAGCTAGACCTGTTGCCATACCTCTTTTATCAGGGAACCATTTTACTAGTGTTGAAACTGGTGAAATATACCCAATACCAAGTCCACATCCACCTAGTACACCATAAAAGAAGTATAATAAAATCTTAGATTCCATCATAATTGCTAATCCTGAACCCATAGTACCTAAACCAAATAATGACGCAGCGATTATTGCAGAAACTCTAGGACCATTTTTTTCAACAAATTTACCCATTAAGGCTGCACTTAAACCTAAGAAAAATATTGCAACACTAAAGGCAATAGTAACATCAGTTAAATCCCAATTCATTTGAGTTTGAATAGGTTTAACATACACACTCCATGCATAAACTGAACCTATACAGATATGCACACCCACAGCACTTAGTGCCATAAGCCATCTATTTTTTTCCACTTATTTTTCCTTGTGTAGTATTAAAGTCGGGATTTTATCTAAAACTTAATTAGATTTAAGAATTCACTTAATAAAAATTAAATTCTTTAATGTTTTTTCTTCATTATTTGTAACAAACTCTTTTAAATTGTCTAATCTATCATAATATTTAAAATTAGGAGAGAACTGTTCAAACTTATCTTTAATAAATTGAGTATTTAATTCAGGAGCATTTAAACATGACAAAACAATACATTTAGTACTTGCTAATTCATCAAGCTTTTTTATAATCTTTTCATAATCTTTAGTTGCAGCAAAACTTCCTTTTTGAAAAGAAGGTGGATCAATAATTATAATATCATAAGGAGCTTCTTTTTTTATTCTGCTCCAAGATTTTAAAATATTATAAGGCATGAATTTTACTTTTTTTGTATCTAAATTATTTAGATGATGATTCTCTCTTCCTGTAGTTAAAGATCCCTTTGACATATCAACATTTACTACTTTAGATGCTCCACTATTTATAGCACTTACACTAAAAGCACAAGTATAAGAAAAGAGATTTAATACATTTTTATCTTTACAAATACTAGAAATATATTCTCTTCCAGCTTTCATATCAAAAAATAAACCTATATTTTGATTCTTAAAACTTAACTTGTATTTTAAACCATTTTCAATAGCTATAAATTCATTAGGGATAAATCCCTTTATCACTTCATAAATTTCTTCTTTTTTATATCTGTGTTGAACCAAAACTATTTCATAGTCGTTTTCTTTTACAACCTCATCAATAACCTCTAAAATCTCTTTGTAAACATTTTCGCTAATTTCTTCAAAGATAGATATAAGTAATAAATTATTTAAACTATCTATAGTTAAATATTCATAATCATCATAAAAATTCCCACGTCCATGAAAAACTCTTTTTATCTCTATAGAGGTATTTTTTATATTTTTTAATATTTCATTTTTTAATTGTTCTTTATTCATAAAATGAATTATATCAAAAATTAGGAATCATAAATCTATCAAAAGATTTAGGATAAGGAGCACTTAATAAATCACCATTTTTCATAGGTTTAAATAACTCATCATATCTTTTATAACTTGTTTGATCTAACCTTCTAAAAATATGAGTTCTATCTAATTTTTCTGGCTTATCAAGTCCAGCAGAAGCAAGTATCTCCACAAAACTCTCTATTGTCATCTCATGGAAATTTGCTACCCTTTGCTTTTTGTCTTCAACAACTAAACCTTTTGCTAAACTTTGGTCTTGTGTAGCAACTCCTGTTGGACAATTATTTTTATGACACTGTAAAGCTTGAATACATCCTAAACTCAACATCATCCCCCTAGCACTTGCACATAAATCAGCACCAATACATAAAGCTTTTGTAATATCCATTCCATTTAATATTTTTCCAGAAGCTATTACTTTAATATCATCTTTTAAATCAAATCCAATAAGACAATCTGTAACAAAAACTAAAGCTTCTCTTAAAGGCATACCAACTGAGTTTGTATACTCCAATGGAGCAGCACCTGTTCCACCTTCTCCACCATCTACAGTTATAAAATCAGGTTTTATATTTAATTCAATCATTGCTTTACAAATATCTATAAACTCTTCTTTTCTACCCACACAAAGCTTAAAACCTATGGGTTTTCCATCACTTAGTTTTCTTAACTTTTCTACAAACTGTATTAATCCTTTTGCATTTGAAAAAGCACTGTGAGTTGGAGGAGAATCAACTCTTGTATGAGCTTTTACTCCTCTATCTTCTGCAATTTCAGGTGTATTTTTATTAGCAGGAAGGATTCCTCCATGACCTGGCTTTGCACCTTGCGATAGTTTTATCTCTATCATTTTTACATTTTCAATTCTACTTTTTACTTTAAACTTCTCTTCATCAAAGTTTCCATCTTCTGTTCTACAACCAAAATATCCAGTTCCTATTTGCCAAATTAAATCACAATTAGTTGCTAAATGATATCTACTTAAACCACCCTCACCTGTATTTAAAGCAAAGTCTCCGATTTTTGCTCCATGTCCTAAAGCTAATACTGCATTTGCACTAAGTGAGCCAAAACTCATAGCTGAAATATTTAACAGTGATGCATCATAAGGTTTCTTACAATCAATTCCACCAATTTTTACTCTTGGATTTAGATCTAAATCATGTGCTTTTAAAGCATTCATAGAATGACCTATCCATTCATAGCCTTCTTTATATACATCCATTTTAGTCCCAAAAGGAATTGTACTTGCAAGTTTTTTAGATCTTCTATACACTACAGATCTTTGTTGTCTATTTATTGGAACACCATCTATGTCTGATTCTATAAAATATTGTCTAATAGGAGGTCTAAGCTCTTCTAAAACCCATCTTAACCTACCAACAACAGGAAAATTTCTCCAAAGAGAATGTTTAGTTTGTCTTAAATCATATATTCCTAATAGCACTATTGCAAAATAAATAATAGTTAACCACATAAATAAGTTATGAAATAAAGATAAAACAATAATAGATATTGCACCAAAGATTATAAAGTTTTTAAACAGTTTAGGCATATACGACTCTTTTTAATAATTTTAGATAATACTTATTAGTTTACTTTTTGTATACTTTCATTACATTGAAGGATATATTTTGCCATACATAAAAAAAGAGTTTATTACTGTAAAGAACAAAAAAATAGAAGATTTTTTAAAAGATGATGTTTTATATGATACTACTTTAACTTTAGAACTTTTAAAAAAAGGCAAAATCACAGATGAAACAGGAAGAAGAATCCAGCAAAACGCTAAACTAAAATCAAAGTTTATTTATATAACTTAACTTTCGCACCTAAAACCAAGCAATTTTCCAGTCACATCTCTTAATAGATCAATGATAGCTGTAAAATCCTCATTTCTATTGACAACTTCTTCAATTTTTGCAATCTCATCTAAAATAGCTAAAAATGCTTGCATAGCTATTGCTAGAGTATGAAGTTCACATTCTAAATCTTTAAACAATCCACCAATTGTTTTAGGTTCATTGCTGATACGATTTATATAGCTAACAACATTGTATGTAAAAAAAGATAGTGTAATTCTGGCTATCAAAGCTTCATAGATTCGATTCTCTTCTTTTCCGAATCCAAAGTGTTCACGAAGTTCTTTATACCCTTGTTCTATATCCCATCGTCTTTTATAAATATCTATAATCTCTTCATCACTAAGTATAAGATTGGTTGATACGATTGGTATTAAATTCTCTTTTGTTTTTATAAAAACAATTTTTAATTTACCAGCTTTTTTATGTTCAACTATGGTTGAAAAATACTCAAACTTTATCTTTTTGCCATATTGACCCATCTTGATAGATTTAAGCTTTTTAAATTTGTTATAGATGCCATCAAGGGTCTTTTTCTCTCCTGTAAAATTCCATATCCTGTCATTGTTTACCATTCTTGAAATGACTTGCAATCCAAGTTCATTCATAGTTTCTATAAATACAGGTTTAGAATACCAGCTATCTACAAGCAGATAATCTGCATATATACCACTAGCTACTGCTCTTTTAATCATCTCTATAGCAATTTGTGATTTCCCTTTTAAGCTTTCCAATCTTCGCTTATGTGCATTGGTTCGATGATCAATAATATTTGTAAACTCTTCTATCTTTACCCTTGCATAACTGTTCATAGCAATTGCAAAGTCCAACATAAAATTTGAATAACCATCACTATAGTTTAGTGATACAACATTTACACCTCTGATTTTTCTCTTTGCTTTATTGCTCCAAAGGTTGTCACAACTTCCCTCTATATTTTTACCAACTTTATCTTCAACAGTATCATCAAGTATAAGAACTCTTACTAGCTTTGAATCTTGCACTTTATGAAGTAGTGATAAGATCTTTAAAGAACTAAGAGATAATAGTTTTCTCCAATTATAAGAAGTATTGGAAAGTAATCGATAATATACATCTTTTTTGAAACTATCATTACTTTGATCCATAAAGGTTGATATTTTTTTATTCATAACCAGCATATATACAAAATGTAATACAACCATATGAACAGCAACTCCCTCTTTTTTAGAAAAATTGCTCTTGGTTAAAATAGTTTTCATATTTAACAAACGTAATGTTTCATAGATTGGATTTTTTAACTTATCGTTTATAATACCGATGATCTTGGATTCTATCTGCATTCTTACCCTTTAATATAATAGATATTATAGCTAAAAGTGCCTATTTAAGGGCTTTATTGAGAGTTCAAAATAGAAAAATATCATAGAAAAACAACTAAATTATTTTTATGTCAACAAGGATAAGATTATTAACTAAAGGAGTAATGTTTTAGGGAGATTTAGCTACAATTTTAATCAATTTAACGTGCGAAAGTTAAGTTATATAACTATTTTTGAAGCTAAAACGAATAATTTAAAGCCAATTTTTGAAAATTTTTTCTTTGCTATTTTTGATAAACCAAGTGGTATTTTAGTTCATCCAAGTTCTACAAAAGATTATTCATATACTTTACTTGATGAAATCAGATACTTATATGGAAATAATGCTAGTTTAGTTCATAGAATAGATAAAGAGACTTCAGGACTTGTATTAGTTTCAAAAAATAAGTTCAGTGAAGCTGTATTAAAACAAATGTTTGAAAATAAAGAGTATAAAAAAATTTATAAAGCAGTTGTAAAAGGTAAAATTGAAAAAAAGATTGATATACACAAACCTATATCAAATTCAGATTCTCAAATAAAAATAAAAATGGCAACTGATGAAAAAGGTAAAGAATCAAGAACTATAATCACACCTATAAAATATAATAAAGAAAAAAATCAAACTCTAATTGAAGCTATTCCACTAACAGGAAGACAACATCAAATAAGAGTACACCTTGATTCTATTGGTCATAATATAATTGGGGATCCTATATATGGAATAGATGAAAATATAGCTAATGATATATTAAATAAAAAAATATCAAAAGAAGAAAGAACTCTTTATACAAAAAGTTCAAGACTTCTCCTTCAAGCACAATATTTAGAGTTTGAGTTTTTAGATACAATCTATAGGTTTTCTTCCAATTTAGATTTTTTTGAATAATAATATGAAGCTATAGTTAGTATTAGGTAAATAAATACTATAAAGTATAATTGTTCTATGGCATTTACATATTCATAATAGATTATGAAAAATGTACTAAGAGCTAATACAAATATAGAAATAATCAAAACAATAGTTGAAGATTTTGTTTCATCTTTTATTTTAAAATTAGCAATTGCCATTATTAAAGATACTATCAAAAATGTAATACTTCCAAACTCTAATATTAAAGTTAAGGAACCACTTAAAACTAAAATAAAAGCTAATATAGACATAGTCCAAATAGCATTCACTGGAATATTGTGTTCATTTCTTTTTCTTAAAAACCTTGGGAATAATCCATCATTTGCAATAATTGCCATTTGTCTTGAAGCTCCAAATACGGTACTACTAATAGCACTTGAAGTTGCTAATAAGGCTCCAAATATCACTAAATCATTTCCCCAATGACCTAAAACTTTATTAGCTCCTGCTGCTAAAGCATACTCTTCATTTGCAATAATATCTTCAAATGAAATAGCTAATATTGCCCCAAGTGCTATTATCACATAAATAAGTATTGCTAAGCCAATAGCACTATATATTGCTTTGGGAATATTTTTTGATGGGTTATCCATCTCATTTACTGCATTTATAACTAATTGGAAACCTTCATATGCCACAAAAGTTATAGATGAAACTATTAAAATAGCACCTAAACTAACTTCACTATTATTCTCAATCAGTACAGGTAATGTTGTTTGAGAATTATTTATTAAAACAAATGAGATAACTATTAAAATTAAAAGTTTAGTATATACCATCAAATCTTCTAATTTTCCCATTCCTTTAACGCTCCATACGTTAATAAAAACAAAAACTAAAATGATAAGCCCTGCAACTAATTTTCTAACTAATTCACTAGTATCAAATGTACTTGTTGCATAAGAAGAAAAAGTATAAGAGTATAAAGCTATGGTACTTATATATCCAAAGATAACCCACCAACCAATAAGCGAGGCTTCAAACTTAGAATTTGGATATGTTCTTTTTATAAAAGAGTATGAAGCCCCCTCATCTTTGTAATAAACCCCTAATTTTATATATGAATAAGAAGCAAAACCTGCAATAACTCCTCCAAAAAGAATAGCCAAAGGAGTATACACTCCAATCATGGAAACTGAAACACCTAAGATTGTAAAAATCCCACCACCTACCATTCCACCAAGTGCTATGGCAATAAGTTCTAATAAACCTAAAGATTTATCTCTGTTTCTATGGATTTTATTCATTTAATTAATCTCTTCTAAATAAGTTTGAACTCTTTGTTTGACATCATCAGCTAGCCATTGAGGTTCTATTACTTTTATATATGGAATATACCAATAAATTAGTGGAATTATTTCCATTTCATTACTAATTGTAATTTCTATTTCAATTGAACCATCTTTATCTTCACCTATTATTCTTTGACCTCTAAGTGGTTTTCTTTCAAAATATTTTCTAATAGTTTTATCTAAAAATAGTCTTACTACAAATTGTTCATCTAGATTAAACCAAACAGAGTTTGCATGTTTTAATCTCTCTTCAACAATATCAGGTATTTCAAATTTTGTATCTAAAACTTGAATATTTTTGATTGTTTTTAAGTGAAACTTTTTAAATATCTCTTTATCTTTTTTTACGTGCAATGCAAGTAAATACCAAAAGCCATCAAAAAAAGCTAGTTTTAAAGGTTTAACATGAAAAGAGTGATTTTCATATTCAAATTCAATTTCTATTTTTTGTTTAATTACTCTTTCTATTTCGTTAAATAAAATCATATTTTTTTCTTCTAAATATTCACTATTTATATTTGCAAAAATTGGATGATCTAGTTGTTGAGTTACTTGTGATAATAAAGAATGAGCTTTTGAATAAAAGATTTTACCAGCACCTTTTGCCATTTCATCTAATATTCCTAAAATCATTTTTTCATTTGAAGATAGATTATCTTCTTTTAATTTTGGATCAATTTTCCAAGTTCTACCTTCTCTTATTGCTCCAAATTTTTCTAATTCTTTTAAATCTCTTTGTATTGTTTTAGTACTAACATCAAACTCATTAGCCAATTCAGTTATATTAATACCATGAGTATTATTTTTTAATATCTCATATATTTGATTTAGTCTATTATATTTTGAATTATCAGTTTGTTTTTTTATAAATTGTGGCATTAATATTCCTGTATAAAATATTATTTATTTTACATAACTTAACTTTCGCACCTAAAACCAAGCAATTTTCCAGTCACATCTCTTAATAGATCAATGATAGCTGTAAAATCCTCATTTCTATTGACAACTTCTTCAATTTTTGCAATCTCATCTAAAATAGCTAAAAATGCTTGCATAGCTATTGCTAGAGTATGAAGTTCACATTCTAAATCTTTAAACAATCCACCAATTGTTTTAGGTTCATTGCTGATACGATTTATATAGCTAACAACATTGTATGTAAAAAAAGATAGTGTAATTCTGGCTATCAAAGCTTCATAGATTCGATTCTCTTCTTTTCCGAATCCAAAGTGTTCACGAAGTTCTTTATACCCTTGTTCTATATCCCATCGTCTTTTATAAATATCTATAATCTCTTCATCACTAAGTATAAGATTGGTTGATACGATTGGTATTAAATTCTCTTTTGTTTTTATAAAAACAATTTTTAATTTACCAGCTTTTTTATGTTCAACTATGGTTGAAAAATACTCAAACTTTATCTTTTTGCCATATTGACCCATCTTGATAGATTTAAGCTTTTTAAATTTGTTATAGATGCCATCAAGGGTCTTTTTCTCTCCTGTAAAATTCCATATCCTGTCATTGTTTACCATTCTTGAAATGACTTGCAATCCAAGTTCATTCATAGTTTCTATAAATACAGGTTTAGAATACCAGCTATCTACAAGCAGATAATCTGCATATATACCACTAGCTACTGCTCTTTTAATCATCTCTATAGCAATTTGTGATTTCCCTTTTAAGCTTTCCAATCTTCGCTTATGTGCATTGGTTCGATGATCAATAATATTTGTAAACTCTTCTATCTTTACCCTTGCATAACTGTTCATAGCAATTGCAAAGTCCAACATAAAATTTGAATAACCATCACTATAGTTTAGTGATACAACATTTACACCTCTGATTTTTCTCTTTGCTTTATTGCTCCAAAGGTTGTCACAACTTCCCTCTATATTTTTACCAACTTTATCTTCAACAGTATCATCAAGTATAAGAACTCTTACTAGCTTTGAATCTTGCACTTTATGAAGTAGTGATAAGATCTTTAAAGAACTAAGAGATAATAGTTTTCTCCAATTATAAGAAGTATTGGAAAGTAATCGATAATATACATCTTTTTTGAAACTATCATTACTTTGATCCATAAAGGTTGATATTTTTTTATTCATAACCAGCATATATACAAAATGTAATACAACCATATGAACAGCAACTCCCTCTTTTTTAGAAAAATTGCTCTTGGTTAAAATAGTTTTCATATTTAACAAACGTAATGTTTCATAGATTGGATTTTTTAACTTATCGTTTATAATACCGATGATCTTGGATTCTATCTGCATTCTTACCCTTTAATATAATAGATATTATAGCTAAAAGTGCCTATTTAAGGGCTTTATTGAGAGTTCAAAATAGAAAAATATCATAGAAAAACAACTAAATTATTTTTATGTCAACAAGGATAAGATTATTAACTAAAGGAGTAATGTTTTAGGGAGATTTAGCTACAATTTTAATCAATTTAACGTGCGAAAGTTAAGTAAGCATAAGTTTTGATATTATATTTATAGAATTTAAAGGAGTTTTTAATTCATGACTCATATTTGCAAAGAAATTATCTTTTTGTTTTTGTATGTTTAAAACATTATTTCTTCTTGTTTCTAAATCTAATTTCATTTTATTCATAGCTTTAGCTAAAGTACCAATTTCGTCATTTTTATTTAAATAAGGTATTTCAGGGTCTCCACCTTCCCCTATTTCTTTTGCTTTGTTAGTTAGAATATCAAGCATTCTTGTCAATTTGTTACCTGTATAATAAGAAACAAATAGAGATATCAAAATTTCAAATAATATCAATAATAGTGTCATATTTCTATTTTCTTCTATAAACTCATTACTAGTTTTTAAATCAAATATAATTATAAATGATCCTAAAATCATATTATTTTCTTTTACACTAATAAATTTTGTTTTTAATTGTTCATTATTATATTTAAACTTTTCACTATTAAAAAATTCAATTCCTTTATCTAAAAATTCAGGATATTTACTTTTACTAGATAATATAATATTTTGATTATCATAGATAATCAGTGTATTAATTATATTTCTATTAACTGTTTTTTCAACAATATTATCTAGGGTAGCTAAATCATATATACTTAAAGGTACTTTTATTAGATCTTCAATTAAAGAGATATTAGATGTAATTTTTTCTTTTGTTAATTTCTCTGAAGCAAAATTTAGTGCTGAAAAATTAACACCTACAATTAAAGTTATAAAAAAAACTTCAATTATAATGTAGAATAAAATTAATCTATATTTAAATGACATATTTTTACTTTATATTAATATCTTTTATTACATCATATTCAGAGCTATCAATTTTTTTAAAATTTTTAATACTTAATAACTTTTTTAAATCTTCTGGCATATTTAAAATAGCTATTTCAAATCTTTCTATAACATCTTTTGAAACTCTTGGATGATACGCAAAAGGGTGACTTGGATAAGACTTAGTTTTATAAACTATATTTAAACTGTTTTTATCTTTAATATCAGAAAAATTATTAAATGTTCTAACTATACCCCCACCTAGATAACCTATATCTCTTGATATGCCTTTATAAACTGAATCATGGGAATTTACATATAAGACTTTTGCTTCTTTATCTATATCAAAATTATAAATTTTTTTTAATTCAAACTTAGTTAACAGTGTTGCAGCAAAAGCATTTGGAGCTGGGAATAAAAATCTTTTATCTTTTAAGAAATTTTTATCTTCAAAGTTAATATCTTTTCTTTTCGAAACTAAAATTCCAATTATGTCTTTATCAGCCCTAAGAAAAGCATTATAGTTTTGTTTTTTATTAGCTACAATAAAGTGATAAGGATTCATATATGCGATATCATAAAAACCTTCATATAATGTTTTTTCAAACTCAGGAATAGACTTTTCTGTACTAAAAATCACATTTAAACCTGTATGTTGTTTTAAATAATTAGCTACTTCTAGCCATTTTTTTGATAAAACAAGAGGACTTTGTTGAGGAACTACACCCAACACTAAATTATTAGCAAAAAGAGATAATGTAAATACTAATAAAATTAATACTATCTTTTTCATCTTAAACCTTTAAGTTTTGAGTTATTCTACATGAAAAAATTATTTTTATTTCTAAAATCATATTTTGTAACTTCATTGTAACATTTTTTATCTTATCTAATCAAGTATTTATTTTTTTTACTTTTATATATTGATACTAAAATACACAGAATAATCTTCCAAAAAATCATAGTTTTTTTAAATAATTGTAATTTATGTTACTTTTTTATATATTTTTGAAATCTTTAAAACTAAATAGTAAATTTGCTATGTTTATACTACGTTTTTAGTTTATAATTAAACAAATTTTATGAAACAACAATATAAGGTTAAGAATAATGAGTGAAGAAGTAAAAAGAGAAAAATCATTAACAATGACTATGTTAATGACTCCAGATAAAGCAAACTTTTCAGGACAAAATGTACATGGAGGTGAAATTTTAAAAATGCTAGACCATGTAGCCTACGCTTGTGCAGCTAGATATACAGGAATGTATGCGGTTACACTATCAGTAGATATGGTTTTATTTAAAAATCCAATTAAAATTGGTTCTCTTGTTACTTTCCATGCATCAGTTAACTATACTGGTAGAACTTCTATGGAGATTGGTATTAAAGTAATTTCAGAAGATATAAAAGACCACACAATTAAGAACACAAATGTTTGTTACTTTACTATGATTTCTGTTGATGAAGAAGGTAAACCAACACCAGTTCCAAAATTAGAGTTATTAACAGAAGATGATAAGAGAAGATATAATGACGCTATAAAAAGAAGAGAAATTAGAATGAACTCAAGACATGGGAAATAGAGTTTTTCTATTTTCTAAACATAAAAAAAGGGGGAAGTGATATCACTTCCCCCTTTTTTTTATAGTGATTATTTAGAAACTTTTGTCTCTAAATACTCTTCATAAGAACCTTTAAAGTCAACAATAGAACCATCAGCTTGAATTTCAATAATTCTATTTGCATACGCATCTAATAATTCCCTATCGTGAGACACACAAATTACACTACCTGGATAATCCAATAATCCCTCACCAAGTGCAATAATTGCTTCTAAGTCTAAGTGGTTAGTAGGCTCATCTAATACTAAAAAGTTACCCTGCTCTAACATAATCTTAGAAAGCATCATTCTGTGTTTTTCTCCCCCAGAACATTTCTCCACTTTTTTTTCTTGGTCTTGACCATTAAATAGCATTCTACCTAAACAGTTTCTAATTTCAGAAATATCTGCATCTCTATCAAAACTTCTTAACCAATCGTATAAAGTCATATCACCTTTAATAATATCAGTTGCATTTTGAGGGAAATAAGATTTTTCAATAGTTGCACCCCAATGAACTTCACCACTATCTGGTTTGATATTTTCTACTATGATTTCACATAATGTAGTTTTACCAATACCATTTGGTCCAATTAAAGCGATTTTATCATCTTTATCCACTGTAAATGAAATATCTTTTAATACAGTTTCTCCATCATAAGATTTTGAAATATCTTTGATTGATAATAGTTCTTTACCAACTTCTCTTTTTTGTCTAAAGATAATTGAAGGGTCTCTTCTTGAAGATAATTGAATTGCTCCAACATCTAATTTATCAAGTTGTTTTTGTCTAGAAGTTGCTTGTTTTGCTTTTGAAGCATTTGCACTAAATCTAGCGATGAATTTTTCTAACTCTTCTTTTTCTTTAAGTTTTTTATCTCTATCAGCATTTTGTTGTTTTGCTATTACAGTTGAAGCGATATACCAATCATCATAGTTACCAGTAAACTCTCTAATTTGTTTATAGTCAACATCTAAGATATGAGTACATACTGCATTTAAGAAGTGTCTATCGTGAGAGATAACAACCATTGTACCTTCGTGATGTTGTAATTGATTTTCTAACCAACCAATAGTTTCAATATCAAGGTTATTCGTAGGCTCATCTAAAAACAGTACATCAGGTTTTGGGTATAAAACTTGTGCTAATAAAACTTTGAATTTATCACCACCTGTGATAGTACTCATTAAATCTTGGTGTTGATCTGCTGGAAATCCTAAATCTTCTAATATTTTAGTAATTTTAATATCATACTCATATGTTGGATCTTCTTCACAACAAATAATTTCTAATTCACCTAATCTTTCATTGATTTCATCAGTGAATTCTTCTGACATATATAATTTTTCTTTTTCTTTAATAGCATCAAAAAGTCTTGGATTTCCTTTAAGTACTGTATCAAAAATTGTATACTCTTCATATGCAAATTGATTTTGAGATAAAGTACCAACTTTTTTCCCACTTTGTACTTGAACTTCACCCTCAGTTGCATCTTCTTCACCTGAAAGGATTTTTAAAAATGTAGTTTTTCCAGCTCCATTTGCTCCAATAAGTCCGTATCTTTTACCTGTATCAAGTTTGATATTAATATCTTGAAATAGTACTTTTGGACCAAAAGCTTTTTTTAGATTAACAGTTTGAACCATATTTTATTCTTCTCCAATTTATTTATTTTTCTCAATTTTCTAGGATTATATCTAAAAAAAACTATGTAAGGCTTAATACTTTTTATAGATCTACATCAAAAATATTATCTTTTATTTCATCTTCTGTTAAACTATTGTCTTTTTTAATATTTGTTGGATATTTGATTAAAAGTACTCTTTCCCTTAAATTATCTAATCTATACTTTTTTAAATTGTTTAACAAAGAGTCTGTAACTTTATCAACTGTTATACTACCATTATTAAGCATTTGGGTAATTACTTTTTCAATATTATTTCTCGTTTTTTCAAAAGCCTCTTCTTCATCTGTTAAAGTTACATATTTTTTTTCTAAGTACTTCATAACAAAGTCACCTGGATACTTATAAGTAGCTACGCCATTATAAACATACTTTTGATTTTTAACTTTTGGTAAATAAACTCCTGTAAAAACATGTCCCAATACTACATTTAATCCATCTAATTCTTTTAAAGGATTATGAGAGCAAATGTAATCTTCTTTAACCATAGAAGGAGAGAATTTTAAACTTCCAATATTATTCTGTAATACAATAAAGCTTCCACCAACCTCTTTTGGTGCACCTTTTAAAGATGAAATCTCATTTTTAAAAGCTAAAAAACTTCCTGTGACTTTTTTAGGACATCCTTCAAGGGATGTTAATTGATTATCACTTATATCAAAATCCCCATCAACTTCATTAAACTTTAGAGGCAATTTTACTAGATTTACAAGTTTATCTTTTAGTCTAACATCTTGATGTACATCAACACTATTATCTTTTAAAATAGAAAACTCTTTTATTTCATGTTTTACAAGCCATCTACTAATGTCATCAACATTAGTTAAAGCTACTATTGATTTATAAATATGTGATACTGCATCTGAACCTTTATATTTATATACACCTGTATCTTCTGTAAAAACACTATCAACATGATTCATTCTAACTTCAGTTAATAAATCCCAACCAATTTCATCAGCAACACCATCTAAATCAAATAAAGTATTTCCATTACAAATATAATCACGACCTACACTATTTGGGCCACCTGTAAGTTTATCAAGCAAGTTAAAAGAACAATCAAAATATAATTCAATATATTTTGGACCACCCTTTAAAGATGAAATTTTATTGTGTGAACAATTAAAATAACCCTTTATTGTCCTAGGACTTCCTTTTAATGATGTTATATCATTATTTGAACAATTAAAATAACCTTTCACATCTTTTGGAGCATAAGATAAATTTTTAAGTTTATTATATGAACAATCAAAATCCCCTACTTCTTTAGGTCCATCAAATAATGATTCTAAATTATTTTTAGAACAATTGAAATCTCTAGTTATAATCTCTGGACTTCCTTCTAAAGATACTAACTGGTTATCACTAATATCAAAATAACCATCAACAAGTTTAAATTTTATGGGTAGTTTTTTTTCATTAAGTTTAGAATGCAAATTTACATTACCATGAACAGTAACTTGTAATTTTTCATCAATCAAAAAATTATTTATATTGTGTCTTTCTAGCCACTCCTCTATTTCTATACTATTCATTATTCACCTTAAATTATTTACAAATTAATTGACATTATTTTAACATCTTATTATTATAATTAAAATAAATCTTTTGGAGAAGTAATGAAATCAATATTAATAATAGCAGGAAGTGATAGTGGTGGTGGTGCTGGAATTCAAGCTGATATAAAAGCTAGTCAATTTCACAAAGTATTTGTAACAACTGCAATAACTGCAATAACTGCTCAAAATACACAAGGAGTACAAGGAGTTGTAGCTTTAGAACCTTCATTTGTCCAACTTCAAATAAAATCAATTTTAGATGATTTTGAAATTAGTGCCATAAAAATAGGAATGTTAGGTAACTGTGAACTTATAAATGCAGTATATGAATCTTTAAAACATATAGATATTCCAATAATCTTAGATCCTGTTGCTATTTCAAGAGCTGGTGCAAAACTGATTGAAGATGAAGCTATTGAAAGCTTAAAAAAATTATTTCCAATAGCTACACTAATTACACCAAATAGTCATGAAGCGAAACTCTTTTTTAACGTTGAAAAAGAAGAAGATATTTCAACTGTTAATAACTATGGAACAAATATTTTATTTAAAAATCTTAATAAATACGAAGATAAAACTATAGATGTACTTATAAATAAAAATAAAGAGATTAAAAAGTTTACATCTTTAAAAGCTAATAGCTCCAACACTCACGGCACTGGTTGTAGTTTTAGCTCATCCATTGCATCATTAATAGCTAGAGACTTTACATTGGAAGATTCTATAGAAGTTTCTAAAAACTATATTTATAAAGCTATAAAAAGTGCTCCTAATTTAGGTAAAGGAAATGGTCCAATAAATCATATATTAGTTGATTAAAAAACAATATATCAATACAAAAAAACTTTTTAACATCATATAATTTCTTCAAGTTAGTACAAAACTAGCTTAACTAATTTAAGGTTGTTTATCATGGATAAGATAGTTTGGATAATAGGATCTAGCAGTGGCATAGGTTTTGAACTTGTTAAGCTTTACTTATGTGACGCCAATTGTAAAGTTATTGCAAGCTCTACAAATGCCATTTCAAATACAAAACTAAATGAACTAAAAAGCAAATATCCAAATAGATTAAATTTAGAAAATATCGATGTGTCATGTGAAAAGTCAGTTTCGAGTTGTGTAAATAAAGTTTTCGATACTTTCGGGAAATTAGATATTTGTCTTTATAATGCAGGAGTCTATGAAGTTACAAATTTAAAAAAACTAGATCTTAGCGAATTTGAATCCATGATAAACATTAATTATTTAGGTGCTGTAAGAGTTTTAAAATATTTTTTAGAAAATAAAAAAGACAATAATAAATCAAACGTAATATTTAATGCAAGTTTATCAAGTTATTTTGGACTACCATATGGAGCAGCTTATGGTTCTTCAAAAGCTGCCTTAGTTAATTTTGCCCAATCAATTCAACCTGAATTGAAATTGAATAATATTAATATTCAAATAATTAATCACGGTTTTGTAAAAACTAGATTAACATCAAAAAATGATTTTGATATGCCTCAGTTAATGGAAGCAAATGAAGCAGCAAAAAAGATTTATGATAAATTAAATAAGCCATACACTTTTGAGATTTATTTTCCTTTTATTTTATCAAAAGTTTTACGTTTAATTAGCCTTTTACCATATAGTTTAAGTCTTTTAATTACTAAAAAATTTTTAAAACCTGAAAGCTTAAAAAATAAAGATTAAGATTTAGATTGTGAATAATAACGAAGCCCTAAAAACTAAAGTTTTTTCCTATGGAATATTAGGAATTCCATTAGCTTTTTTAGGGTTTCCTTTATTTATTTATCTACCAAATTTTTATGTGGAATACTTAGGATTTACTTTAAGTAGTGTTGGTATAATACTATTTTTTTCAAGAATAATTGATATGTTTTTAGATCCTATTATAGGTAACTTTACAGATAATTATCTTACAAAAAAAACTATTATTTTATTTTCATATATATTTTTAATTATTGGTATTTATTTTCTTATAAATCCTTTTAGTAAATCTTTGTATTGGCTTTTTATTTTTTCAACTTTAACTTATATATCATACAGCTTTATTTTAATTCCTTATTTAACTTTAAATAGTGAAATAGTAAAAAAAGAACACTTTACTAAACTCTCCTTTTCAAGGGAATTTTTCATAATATTAGGGGTAATTATAGCTCTACTTCTACCTTATATTTTCAATGTTTCACAAAATAGTGAAGATACCTTGAATTTATTACTAAATTTACTATTAATAATTATTCCTATTAGTTTATTTATATTTATTAAAGGTATAGATGAACCCAAAAAACAAAAGAAAAAAGAGCAAAAGTTTATTAAGTATCTTTTAGTTTTTTTTAATAAACATCCTAATAATAAAAAAATTCTATATGCTTTTTTATTAAATAACTTAGCAAATGCACTACCTGCAACACTATTTTTATTTTATGTGAAATATGTATTGAATTTAGAGGAAAAAAGTGGTGAATTTTTACTAATATATTTTTTTAGTTCTATATTTACATTTTTATTTTGGATTAAATTATCAAAAAAATTTGGATTAGAAAATACTTGGATTATCTCTATTTCATTTAGTATTATTGCCTTTAGTTTTGTTCCTTTTTTAAATGAAGGTGATTATCTTTATTTTTTAATGATTTGTATATTTACAGGTATGTGCTTGGGTTCTGATATGGCTATACCAACTTCTATTCAATCATCAATTGCACAAAAGCATAAAAGAATAAAAGGTATTCTATTTGGTTTTTGGGCCATGATTACAAAACTTGCCTTATCACTTGCTGTTTTAATTGCATTTTTGGGACTTGATTACAATTTAGAAAATATTTCAACTGATTCTAACACAAATATAAAATTGATTATTTTATACTCAATAATTCCCATAATATTAAAAATCTTTGCTATTGTTAATATACATAAATATAAAAAGACAAATTATTCCTACTAAAAAATTGATTTTTATTATAAATTTACAATTAAAAGGGGTTATTTGTGAAATTTTTAATATTTATAATTATGTCTTTATCAACACTAAACGCAAATACCTCTTTAATTGATATAAAAAAATTTTCAGGTCTTTGGTATGAAATAGCAAGAATTGACAACTCTTTTCAAACATCTTGCGTAGCATCTTCTGTTGAGTACATTTTAGAAGATGATAAATATGATGTTTATAATAGATGTTTTGATTCTACTTTTGATGGGAAACTCATAGAATACAATGGTTCAGCAACACTTGAAAATAATAGATTAAAAATGAGATATTTTCTTTTTTTTACAGCACAATATAATATAGAATATACAAACAATTATAAAACTGCACTTGTTGTAAATGATGATTACTCAAACGCTTGGATTATGAGTAGAACACCAAGTATTGACAAAAAAGAATTAAACAAAATTTTAAAACTAATAGAAAACAAAATTGATAAATCAAAGCTTATTTTTACAAAATTACATCCAAAAGGAAAATATAAATGAAAATTGCAGTATTAGGTGCAGGAATTAGTGGCTTAGGAAGTGCTTATATTCTAAGTCAAAAACATCAAGTTGATGTATATGAAAGACAGAACAGACTTGGTGGTCATGCACGAACAACTATTTTAGAAGAGGATAATAAAAAATTTGGAGTTGATACAGGTTTTTTAGTATTTAATTATGCAACTTATCCTTTACTTACAAAACTATTTGAACAACTTGATGTAAAAATAGAAAACTCTGATATGAGTTTTGGTTTTTGGGACAAAGATAAAAATATAGCATACAATGGTCAATCTTTAGGTGGTATGTTTTTTCAAAAAAGAAACTTACTAAATCTTGTTCACTATAAAATGATAAAAGATATTTTAACTTTCAATGAAAAAGCAAATGCAGATTTAGTAAACAACTCAAAGGATTTAGACTTAAACCTAGGTGAATATATTGAAGGTTTTGGACAAGCTTTTAAAGATAGATATATTCTGCCTATGGGTGGGGCTATTTGGTCAACTCCAACAGATGAGATGAATAAATTTCCAGCTAGAACTTTTTTAACTTTTTTTAAAAATCATGGTTTACTTGGAGTAGATACTCATCACCAATGGCTTACTGTATCAAATGGAAGTATTAATTATGTAAATAAAATCAAAGAGCATATCAAAGGAAATATATATTTAAATAGTGATGTTATAAAAGTTAGAAGACTAGAAGATAAAGTAATACTTATTCATGAGGATGGGAAAGAATCAACTTATGATAAAGTAGTATTTGCAATGCATGCACCTGATGCTTTAAAAATGATAGAAAACCCTACTTTACAAGAAGTTGAAATATTAAGTGCTTTTAAATATAAAGAAAACCGTGCAGTACTTCATAATGATACTTCAATTTTATATCCAAATAAAAAAATTTATGCAGCATGGAACTATACAACTTCAAGTGAAAACAAAAATGCTGTAACTTTAACATATTGGATAAACACACTACAAAATCTTAAAACAAAAAAAGAGTATTTTGTAACACTAAATGAACCAAGTAATATTAATAAAAAAATAGAAGACATCACTTATGAACATCCACAATTTACAAGATTAGCAATAAAATCACAAAAAAGAAAAGATGAAATCTGTGGTAAAAACAATAGCTATTTTGCAGGGGCTTATTGGAGATATGGATTCCATGAAGATGGACTTTTTAGCGCAAATGAACTAGCTAAAAAATTAGGGTGTGAGCTATGAATTCCCATAAATTATATGAAGGAGAAATTTTTCATAAAAGGTTTCATCCTAAAACAAATAAGTTTAAATACAAATTCTATTTTTTAGATATAAATGTTCATAAATTATCATCTTTAAAAAATAGATATTTTTCCCAAAATAGATTTAACTTATTTTCATTTAATACAAAAGACCACTTTGGAAAATCCGATGATTTTACTAAAAATGCTTATGAATTAATTGAGAAGCTTGGATTAGAAGAACCTGATGAATTAAGATTTGTAACACTTCCTAGAGTATTGAATTTTGTTTTCAACCCAATAAGTGTTTTAATATTAATTAATAATTATAAAATCACTAATATTTTAGCTGAAGTACACAATTACAATGGTGGAAGAGTTATATATCCTATTAAATTAGAAGAAAATAATAATAAATATAAAGGAAGAGTAAAAAAAGACATGTATGTATCTCCATATTTTAAAACTGAAGGTATTTATGAATTTGAACTTAAATACAATCAACACAATTTTGATATAAAAATCGATCTTTATGAAGATGATATTTATAAATTAACAGCGCAAATGAGACTTCAAAGCATGGACTTTAATCAATCAAATAGTTTGAAAATATTTTTTAAATATCTACCTACAAATTTTTTAGTAGTTACAAGAACATATTTTCAAGCTATTAAGCTTTTTATAAAAGGGTTAAAAATTTACTCGCCAAGAGATATTGATAAAGTTAGGAGGTATTAATTATGATAAAAAATATATGGAATAAATATGGACATAAGTTTTTCTCAAAAATTCAAATAGGAAAGCTAAAGGTAACTTACAGCGATGGTACAGTTCAAACTTATGGACAAAAAGATTTAAATGAGCAAATAGAATTACATATCATAAATAGCAAGTTTTTTTACAGAGTTGCTCTTTATGGAGATATAGGTTTTGCAGAGAGTTATATAGATGGAGATTTTGAGACATCAAATCTTACAAAACTAATAGAGTTAGCACTATTAAATGCATCATATTTAGGAACAACTAGTGATAATGAAAAGAATAAACTAATAAATCTTTTTCCAGTTTTTAATAAAATAAAACACTCATTAAGAAAAAATTCAAAAACAAATTCAAGAAAAAATATTTCTGCACATTATGACTTATCAAATGATTTTTACAAACTAATGTTAGATGAAACTATGATGTATTCAAGTGCAGTTTATACACATAAAGATGAAACTTTATATGAAGCACAAAAAAACAAAATAGAAAGATTAGCTAATAAACTAAATGTTAAAGAAGGTTCAAAAGTACTTGAAATAGGTTCAGGTTGGGGAGCTATGGCACTGCATTTAGCAAATGAAAAAAAATGTGATGTAACAACTGTTACTTTAAGTGCTGAGCAAAAAAAGCTTTGTGAAGATAGATTTAAAAATCACAGTGTTGAAGATAAAATTGATATTTTATTAAAAGATTATAGAGATTTAGATGGTAAATTTGATGCAATAATTGCAGTTGAGATGTTTGAAGCTGTTGGAAAAGAGTATTTTCATATCTTCTTTAAAAAATGTCAAGAGTTACTAAAACCAAATGGTGTACTAGTTCTTCAAGTAATTACAATGCCAGATCAAAGATATAAAGATTATGCAAAAGGAACTGACTTTATTCAAAAATATATTTTCCCAGGAGGTCATCTGCCTTCAGTTTCAAAAGTTTTAGAAATTACATCTAAACATACAAGATTTAATCTTCATCATTTAGAAGAGTTTACTGAAGATTATGCAAAAACATTAAATGTTTGGCATAAAAATTTTGAAGATAAACTTGATAAAGTAAAGAACTTAGGTTTTGATGATTATTTTATAAAAATGTGGAGAATGTATCTAAACTACTGTGAAGCAGCATTTTTAACAAGGAACATAGGACTTCATCAATTTGTATTTACAAGGGATCAAAATATTCATCTAAATAGAGGCTTAACAGCATGAAAAACTTACTTTTGATAATCAGTTTAATATTTATATTTACAGGATGTAGTAACATGAAAATAGAAGATTTCAATAACACAAAACCAGAGTTTATTCCACAAGAGTACTTTAATGGAAAACTAAGAGCCTATGGATTAGTAAAAAATAGAAGTGGAGAGATTATTAGAACATTTAAAGGTACTATGGTTGGGTCTTGGGATAAAAATGGAATTGGCACACTTGATGAGTATTTTATATATGATGATGGTGAAGAAATGAAAAGAGTTTGGACTTTAAAGCCAAATGGAGAAAAAACATTTATAGCAACTGCTGATGATATAATTGGAGAAAGTCCAATGATAGCAAATGGTAATACTGTAATGTTAGATTATATCATGAGAACACCATACAAAGATGGAACTATTGATTTAAGTGTAAGAGATTGGCTACATCTACAAGATGATGGAGTTATCATAAATCACTCAAAAATGAAAAAGTTTGGATTTGTAGTTGGGGAGTTAGTTATAACAATTATTAAGGATTAAACATGATGAATTGTAAATGCAAGGATATATTTTATATAAGTGAACAGAAAAGTAAAATCCATTTTATTTCTCAAGTTAATGAATTAATATTAAAATCATCAAAAATTTTAAATAAATTAGGTATATCTTTTGAAAACAATGGAAATATAATTAGTTTTGATTTTAAAAATCCTAGAGAGTTTTTTCAAGAAAATATTGATTGTTTAAGTTATAGTTATAATGATTTAGAAAAGGATGAAATTAAAATTTTTATTGAGAATGAAAACAATAAATTAAGTTTAACTAATATTTTACAAACTAAACCTTTAAGTAGATATTTAAACTTTATCAGTGATAAAAACTTCTTTGACATTATAGAAAATAGCAGTTTAACTGCACATTTTCAGCCTATAATTGATATTAAAACAAATGAAATTTTTGCTTATGAATCATTAATTCGTGGAGTTAAAGCAAATGGTGAATTAATGTATCCTGATGAACTCTTTATGAAATCAGCTAGGAATGATATGAATTTTAGACTTGATAAGCTGTGTAGAGAAACTGCTCTTAAAACAACTGCTGTTAAAAAAATTAATGCTAAAGTATTTATTAATTTTTTGCCAACTTCAATATATGATCCAGAGTTTTGTTTAAACTCAACTGTAAAGTGGGCTAAGCAATTGGAGTTTGATCCTAAAAATATAGTTTTTGAAGTTGTTGAAACTCAAAATGTAAAAGATAAAGAACACTTAAAAACTATATTAAATTATTATCGTTCTAAAGGCTTTTTAATAGCACTTGATGATGTAGGAGAAGGATACTCTTCACTAAATATGATTATTGATATAAAGCCTGATATTATCAAAGTAGATAGAAATATAATAAGTAATATAAATAAAGATACTATGAAAAAATCTATTTATAAAGCACTTCATACAATTTGTAGAGAAAATGATATTAAGCTCTTAGCAGAAGGGATAGAAAATCCTTATGAACTTGAAACAGTAAAAGAGATTGGAGTAGATTATGCTCAAGGTTACTATTTTGCTAAACCTACTTCAGAAATTATTAGAAAGATAAATATCTAATTTATCTTTCTAAAACCCACCATATAAATAGATAAATAGTGGTATAGTAATAACTGATACAACCGTACTTAAAAATACAGCTAAACTAGCTTTTTCTGGTTTTGCATTTAGTAAAACTGCTAAAGTAACTGTATTTCCCGCTAATGGAACAATTGCAAATAAAAATAACACTTTATATAAATCTTCATTTAAAAGCATAAAAATAGTTCTATCTAAATAAATTACTCCTAAAATTGCCAATGGCCAGAAGATAAACTTTAAGAAGTATGTAATACTAATAAATTTAATATCAAAGTTTCCTTCAGAGTTTTTAAGACCCATAAGTCCCATACCAAGCATCATCATTCCTAAAATTCCATATGCACCTTTAAATTGTGCAGTATATGAACTAATAACTTCAGGTATTTCAAAGCCTGCTAAATTTAGGGCAATTCCTAAAATAAATGCATATAAAATAGGAAGTCTTGACATCTTTTTTAAAGCTTCTTTTACTGTGAAATTTCCCTTTGCTGTTACATAAAATCCTGTTGTACTTTCATATAAAAGTGAAGCTAAAACAGTAAAAATATAAATATCAGCAAGCCAAGGTGGGAAAAAGATAATAGCTAAAGGAATACCAAAATATCCAGTATTTCCCGTACCTGCACTAAAAGCTAATATATTTCCTGTTGGATCATTCCAATGATTTTTAAATATAGCTAGGGCTGAAAAAGCAATGATTGAACAAAATATAAATAAAAAAATTGGTAAAAAAGCAACTGCAAAATCAATCTTAACACTAAGTGTTGCAGAGAAAACTACAATTGGTCCTAAAATATATATAAGTAAAGTTGCAACTGATTCTCTTTGTACTTTTAAATATTTTGAAGATAAGAAACCTAATATTACATTTATATATATTGGAAATACTTTTAAAAGTATTATAAAAAATAGATTCATTTACTTTATCCTTGCATTGTTAAGGAGATATTATAATATTTATAATATCAAATTGTACTTTTATAAAAACAAAATTAAAAATTAAACATAAAATAAACCAAAAATCAATAATTTCATATCATTTTTTTGATAGAATGTCACTTTTATTTTTAAATAGGGATTTATATGAAGATTTTAATTACAGATGATACAAAGATAGCAAGGAAAATGGTAATAAAAACATTAAATGAAATTTTAGACAAAAAAGATTTTGAAATAATTGAAGCTTGTAATGGAAAAGAGGCTGTAGAATCTTATCAATTATATAAACCGAATTTAACTTTTTTAGACTTAACAATGCCTGTAATGGATGGATTTGAAGCTTTGGAAAAAATCAAAGAAATTGATGAAAACGCTACAGTTATAATAATATCAGCTGATATTCAAAAAAACTCTATAGAAAAAGCTAGAGAATTAGGTGCAACAAGCTTTATAAAAAAACCTATTGATGCAGCAAAATTGAATCAAATTATAGAAAAGATTTAACATGAATTTAGAAATAAGTTTAACTGAAGATGAAATAGATTGTTTACAAGAACTAATGAATATAGCATATGGTTCAGCAACAGCAGCAATTGCAGATATTTTTGATGCTTTTGCAACATTAACTATTCCTAGAATCAAAATTTTAAATCTTAGTGAACTAAAAAATTATCTAAAAGATGAACTTGATTTAGAATCTGAGCACTTTGTCTCACTACAAGAAATCAATGGTTCATTAAATGGTGAAAATATGTTTGTAATAGATAGAGAATCTGCTACTAATGTTGCCCTTAAATTTGGTTTAGATGATGATGAAATTAATGATTTAGAAATATCAGATATTATATTAGAAATAACAAATATCTTATCATCTTCAACTATTGGTAAACTAGCGGAAGATATACAAAGTAATGTATCATTTTCTCCACCAAGTATAAAACTTATAAATAGCGTAGATGACTTAAATAATGATTTTATTAATAATTACGAAAAGGTTATTATTATTTCAACAAGATTAATTTTTGAAGATTTAAATATAGATGGAGAACTTCTTATTTTAACTACTGATAACTCTATTTTATTAATAAAAGAAAAACTAAACAATATAATCGATAGCTTTTAAAATGAATAAGAACAAATATGATGTAATATGTAATACTGTTGATAATGGGATAATAGTATTAAATAAAAAACTTGAAGTAAAATTTTGGAATAGATGGTTAGAGATTAGAACAAAAATTAGTGCTGATGATATAGTTGGTAAAACTATTACAGATGTTTACCCAAATATCAATGGAAAAAAACTTCTAAGAAAAATTGTTACAGCTTTAACATTAAAATCAACTACTTTTTATACATCTCAAGTAAATGAAAATTTAATCGAAATAGAATTAAATAAAGTAACTGACAAAGTTTTCAAAAATATGCAACAAAATATTACTATAACTCCTTTAGATTATGACGAAGAGTTGGTAATAGTTTATATTTATGATACAACTTTATTATCAGAAATAAACTTGAAACTAAAACAACAAAATGAGAAAATTGAAGAAAAAAACAGTCAATTAAATCTGCTTTTAAATACAACTATGGAAGCTATTGTTTTATTAAGAGATAAAAAAATTATTGATTGTAATGATACAGCAGTTAAATTTTTTGGTTTTAAAGATAAAAAAGAGTTTATTAATCAAGGAATTGAAAAACTTCATTTAAATTGTGAACTTTTAAACACACAAACTGAAAAGCCAATTGAAATAAAGTTGGATTTAAAAAAACAAACCTATGCACTTTTAAATGTTAAACAAACAAATTTTAATAATCAAATATGCAAAATTATTTCACTATTAGATATAACTGAACTAAAAAACAAGGAAATTTTACTACAAGAACAAAGTAAATTAGCATCAATGGGTGAAATGTTAAGCAATATCGCCCACCAATGGAGACAACCAT
This sequence comes from Malaciobacter pacificus, assembly GCF_004214795.1. NCBI lineage: Bacteria > Pseudomonadati > Campylobacterota > Epsilonproteobacteria > Campylobacterales > Arcobacteraceae > Malaciobacter > Malaciobacter pacificus. The sequence continues at coordinate 1,185,888 of NZ_CP035928.1, read as the reverse complement.
TAAGTATAGTATCTGTTGCAGCTTCAAGTACTAAAATAAAACAACAACTCAATCAACTTGATGATGATTTTTTATTAAATTCAATGAATAAAATTGTAGAAACAACTGAACATTTATCTAACACAATAGAAGTTTTCAGACAATTTTTAAAAGATGATAAAGAAAAAACAAACTTTAATATTTCTGAAAATATTGATAAAAATTTATCAATAATTGAATCTGTTTTAATTGAAAATAAAATTAAGATAATAAAAGAGTATGAAGATATTTTTATCACAAATTACTATAATGAATTTAGCCAAGTTATTATGAATATTTTAACTAATGCAAAAGATGCATTTATTACAAATCATAGAGACGAACAAATTATTATTATAAAACTAGAAAAAGTAAATAATAGTATAGTTATTTCGATACTAGACAATGCAGGGGGAATTAAAGACTCTATAATTAATAGAGTTTTTGAACCTTATTTCACAACAAAACACACTTATCATGGTACGGGATTAGGTTTATACATGTCCCATAAAATAATTAAAGATAGTATGAATGGTAATATTTCAGTATCAAACAAAAATTTCGAATTTAATAATAAACATTATAAGGGAGCTTGTTTTCAAATAGAATTTAAACAAGAAGAGTAAAATATCTATTAAGTAACTAAAATACAAAAAATTACTACAAAATAATCCAAAATTACTATAAATTTAAATTATGAAAATATTTATAATTTATCCTAATCAACTATTCAAAGATATAACAAAATTAAAAAATAAAAAAGTACTTCTAATTGAAGAGCCTCTATTTTTTACTCAATATGAGTTTCATATACAAAAATTAGTACTGCATAGAGCTAGTATGAAATTTTATGAAGAGTATTTAATTAAAAATGGAGTTATAGTTGAATACTTTGAAGATGAGAGTTATTTAGGTAAATATAAAAATGAAGAGATTTTTATATATGAACTTTTTGATAATTATTTAGAAAAAAAAATTTATACAAACTTTTTAAATATAACTACACTAAAAAATCCAAACTTTATAAACCCAAATGATAAAAACAAGTTCATGCATAAGTTTTATATAAATAGAAGAAATGAACTAAATATATTTATGGAAAATGGCAAACCACTTCACGGAAAATATAGTTTTGATAGTGAAAACAGAAAGAAGCTACCAAAAGATATTAAAGTTCCCCCTACTTTGTCTTATGAAAACAAATATATCACTGAAGCCAAAGAATACTGTAAAAAGTTTAAAACAGTAGGTGTATTAAATGATGATTTTTACTCCCCTACTACTTATGATGAAGCATCACTTCAACTTGAATATTTTATAAAAGAGAAGTTTGAGTTATTTGGGGATTATCAAGATGCTATAACTAGCGATAAATCTCATCACTTTTTATTTCACTCAAATATCTCTTCTAGTTTAAATATAGGATTAATTGATTTAAATGAGCTAATAGACAAAATCATAAATGCCCCTGCTCCTTATAATGCAAAAGAAGGTTTCATAAGACAGATTATTGGTTGGAGAGAGTTTATGCTAAGAATCTATCAAGACTCTCATGTGAGTTTACGAAACTCCAATTTCTTTGAATTTAAAAACTCAATGCCAAAAGAGATATTAAATGCATCAACTGGTATTGCACCACTTGATGATTGTGTAAAAAAGCTTAAAAAAAGTGCTTATAATCATCATATAGAAAGACTTATGATACTTGGAAATCTTTTTTTACTACTTGAAATTAAACCAAATGATGTTTATGAATTTTTTATGAGATATTACATCGATGCATATGATTGGGTAATGGTAGGAAATGTGTATGGGATGAGTGGTTTTAGTGATGGTGGAAGTATTACTACAAAGCCTTATATTGCTAGTTCTAATTATATAATAAAGATGAGTGATTATAAAAAAAGTGAGAGTTGGTGTGAGATTGTAGATGCTTTATATTGGAGGTTTTTACTTGTGCATTCGCCAAAATTTGAACAAAATCCAAGAATGAAAATGCAAATAAGTTTACTAAAAAAAATGGATGAACAAAAGCTATCAAAACATCTTTTAATAGCAAATGATTTTTTAAGAAAATTAACTTAACTTTCGCACGTTAAATTGATTAAAATTGTAGCTAAATCTCCCTAAAACATTACTCCTTTAGTTAATAATCTTATCCTTGTTGACATAAAAATAATTTAGTTGTTTTTCTATGATATTTTTCTATTTTGAACTCTCAATAAAGCCCTTAAATAGGCACTTTTAGCTATAATATCTATTATATTAAAGGGTAAGAATGCAGATAGAATCCAAGATCATCGGTATTATAAACGATAAGTTAAAAAATCCAATCTATGAAACATTACGTTTGTTAAATATGAAAACTATTTTAACCAAGAGCAATTTTTCTAAAAAAGAGGGAGTTGCTGTTCATATGGTTGTATTACATTTTGTATATATGCTGGTTATGAATAAAAAAATATCAACCTTTATGGATCAAAGTAATGATAGTTTCAAAAAAGATGTATATTATCGATTACTTTCCAATACTTCTTATAATTGGAGAAAACTATTATCTCTTAGTTCTTTAAAGATCTTATCACTACTTCATAAAGTGCAAGATTCAAAGCTAGTAAGAGTTCTTATACTTGATGATACTGTTGAAGATAAAGTTGGTAAAAATATAGAGGGAAGTTGTGACAACCTTTGGAGCAATAAAGCAAAGAGAAAAATCAGAGGTGTAAATGTTGTATCACTAAACTATAGTGATGGTTATTCAAATTTTATGTTGGACTTTGCAATTGCTATGAACAGTTATGCAAGGGTAAAGATAGAAGAGTTTACAAATATTATTGATCATCGAACCAATGCACATAAGCGAAGATTGGAAAGCTTAAAAGGGAAATCACAAATTGCTATAGAGATGATTAAAAGAGCAGTAGCTAGTGGTATATATGCAGATTATCTGCTTGTAGATAGCTGGTATTCTAAACCTGTATTTATAGAAACTATGAATGAACTTGGATTGCAAGTCATTTCAAGAATGGTAAACAATGACAGGATATGGAATTTTACAGGAGAGAAAAAGACCCTTGATGGCATCTATAACAAATTTAAAAAGCTTAAATCTATCAAGATGGGTCAATATGGCAAAAAGATAAAGTTTGAGTATTTTTCAACCATAGTTGAACATAAAAAAGCTGGTAAATTAAAAATTGTTTTTATAAAAACAAAAGAGAATTTAATACCAATCGTATCAACCAATCTTATACTTAGTGATGAAGAGATTATAGATATTTATAAAAGACGATGGGATATAGAACAAGGGTATAAAGAACTTCGTGAACACTTTGGATTCGGAAAAGAAGAGAATCGAATCTATGAAGCTTTGATAGCCAGAATTACACTATCTTTTTTTACATACAATGTTGTTAGCTATATAAATCGTATCAGCAATGAACCTAAAACAATTGGTGGATTGTTTAAAGATTTAGAATGTGAACTTCATACTCTAGCAATAGCTATGCAAGCATTTTTAGCTATTTTAGATGAGATTGCAAAAATTGAAGAAGTTGTCAATAGAAATGAGGATTTTACAGCTATCATTGATCTATTAAGAGATGTGACTGGAAAATTGCTTGGTTTTAGGTGCGAAAGTTAAGAAAATTAAATCTTACAAAATGACATAAAATCAAAGATTTGTAAAATTTTTATATAAGATACTAAAATGAGAAAAGATATATATGAAAAAATGGAAATACTTAGTAACAGTGCTAAATATGACGTTTCATGTAGTTCAAGTGGCGTTGAGTCAAACTATAAAAAAGGAGAGTTAGGAGCAACCCATAGTAGTGGAATCTGTCATACATATACTTCAGATGGTAGATGTGTTTCACTATTAAAAGTTCTACTTACAAATTACTGTATTTATGATTGTGCTTATTGTATAAATAGAGTATCAAATGATATTCCAAGGGCTGCATTTAGTCCAAGAGAACTAGCTGATATTACAATAAACTTTTATAAAAGAAACTATATAGAAGGTCTTTTTTTAAGTTCTGGAATCATCTCAAATGAAGACCATACTATGACTTTAATTTTAAGAACTCTAAAAATTCTAAGAAATGAGTATAAATTTAATGGCTATATACATGTAAAATTAATCCCTGGTGGAAGTATGGAATTAGTAGAAGAAATTGTAAAATTAGCAAATAGAGTTAGCTCTAACATAGAACTTCCAAGTGATAAAAGCTTAAAACTACTAGCGCCAAATAAAACAAAAGCAAGTGTACTGCAACCACTTAAATATGCAAGAGATATAAGCTTAGAGCGTGAAAGAAAACCTATAGGTATGAGTACTCAACTAATAGTTGGTGCAACTCCTGAAAGTGATAAAGATATATTAAAACTAAGTTCTGTTTTGTATGATAAAGGACTTTTAAAAAGAGTATATTATAGTGCATATATTCCTGTAAATGATAAAAATAAACTATTACCTTCAACTATCACAAAGCCACCACTTTTAAGAGAGCATAGGCTTTATCAAGCTGATTGGTTACTTAGATTTTATGATTTTACTTGGGATGAAATAGTTAGTGATGAGTTTCCAAATTTAGATGAAGAGGTTGATCCTAAAACATCTTGGGCATTAAACAATTTAAAGTACTTTCCTATGGAAGTAAACACTGCAAGTAAAGAAGAACTTCTTAGGGTTCCAGGAATTGGAGCAAGAGGTGTTATGAAAATACTTAGTGCTAGGAGATTCAAAAGACTTACATTTGATGATTTAAAGAAGTTAAAAATTTCTATAAAAAGAGCAAAATACTTCATAACATGTAATAAAGAGTTCCAAAAACAAGTACCTTTTTATAGAGAAAATATCAAAGCAGCACTTACAAAACCAGAACCTAAAAAGATTCATCAACCAAGTCTATTTGACCTACAATATAGTAATATCACAGGTGAATTATGATTTTAATATACGATGGCAGTTTTGAAGGTTTTTTAAGCCTTGTTTATGAGGTATATTATAAAAAATTGCAGCCAACTAGAATATATAAAAAACTTCCAAATGAACTAATTCTTGAAGAACTAATTGAGATAGAAACTTCAAAAAAAAGTAGTATCAAAGTGTTAGCAGCAATAAAAGAGAAGTTTCCCAAAAAAGCACTTGAAAAAATTTTAAATATCTTTTTATGTGATACAAGAGAATTTGAACTTGATTTACTTCACTACATCATACTTGGATTTAAAAATCCAAAAGATTTATTTAATATCAATATTAAGACTATATTTAACTTAAGAGCCTTAGAAAAAGAGCTTTTCTCACTAGTTCATAGAATGTATGCCTATGCTAGATTTGAAGAGCTTGAAGATGGAACATTATATGCCAAAATTGATAGTAAGTTTAATGTACTTCTTTTCTTAGCAAGACATTTTATGAAAAGGTTCAATAACCAAAATTTCATAATCCATGATGTAAAAAGAAAACTTGCATTTATCAAAAATAAAGATTATATTCAAGTTCAAGAAGTAGCTAGTTTTGAAACTCCAAAATTTAGTGAAAATGAAGAAAAATTTCAAAAATTATGGAAAAGTTTTTTTAATGCTGTTTCCATAAAAGAGAGAGAAAATCTAAAACTACAACAAAACCAAGTTCCACTTTATTATAGAACTTATATGAGTGAATTTTTAAATAATTAATCTATAAACTCAACCTTATTTCTTCCTTTTTGTTTAGCTAAATAAAGTGCACTATCAGCTCTTTCAATTATTTTATTAGAATTATCACCATTTTTTGATAATGTTACTCCAAAACTACAAGTTTTAAAACCAATATCTTCTATAGGGGTTGATTCTATTATTTTTCTAAGTTTTTGAGAGAAGTAAACTATATCCTCTTTTGTAGTTTCAGTGACAATTATAACAAACTCTTCTCCTCCCCATCTTCCTAATATGTCTGTTTGTCTTATGTTATTTCTTATAACATCTACAATCGATACTAAAACATTATCTCCAACATTATGACCAAACTCATCATTTACAGATTTAAAATAGTCTACATCAACAATAATTAAACCAAAAGATTGTTTTGTTCTTGCAAATCTTAATAATTCATATTTTAAAACTTCATCAATTTTGTGGCGATTATAAATATTTGTAAGTTTATCAGTTATTGATATTTTTTCTAGTTCTTCATTTTTTAATTCTAACTCTTTTTGTAGTTCTTTTAAATTATTTAATGCTTTTTGAGTTTTTCTTTTTTCATTATAAAGCTTATTAATCATAAAGACTGAAACAAAAATTATAACAACTACTATAAGAAGATATTTTATTAATGACGAATAGTCTACAGATTGTTCAAATTTTACATGAAACCACTGATTATATGCATCTTGTATCTCTTTTTGAGTTATTAAATTTAAAGCTTTTTGCATAATTGATTTTAAAAATACTTCATCATTACGTGTACCAATTGATAAATCCCAAACTAAATCAGATTTTCCAGAAATCTTAATATCTACATAGTTATATTTCTGGATATTATATGCAACAGATACCAAGGTATCAATAAAGGCATAAACTTCACCTTTTTTTAATAACTCTAAACCTTCTTGAATAGATTCAACTTCTATAAACTCTTTATTAGGGAATCTAACTTTTAAAATATCTGAGATTGCATAATTTCTAACTAATGCAATTTTTTTATCTATTATAGAATCAATTTTATCTATATACATTTCACTATTTAATGTTGCAATTACAAAAGGATATCTTAAGTAAGGTTTTGTGAAATCTAAATATATACTTCTACTTTCTGTTTTCATAATTAAAGAAACAATATCACATTCCCTTTGCTCAATCTTAATTAAACTCTCAGTCCAATTCTTAGTTGGTTTTAATTGAATATTTAAACCTGTTTTATCTTTTATTAAATTAATTATATCTGCTGCAATACCTTGATGTTTACCATTATTAATTGATTCTAAAGGCATCCAATTTGGATCAACACACATATTAATAACTTTTTTATTATTTAAATACTCTTTTTCTTCAGAAGTTAAATATAGAAAATCTAATTCACTTTGTCTATTTCCAAACCACTTTTTTTCTAAATCATTCAACTCTTTTACACTTATACTTTCAATTGCTTTATTTAAAATATCACTTAATACACTCATATTTTCTTGTACTAAAAAATGATAAGATGAAGGTTGATTATTATTAAATTTTCTAAACCATGATGAGATTTTAAGATTATAATATCCATACTTTTTTATACTATATTTTGCAGTTAAATCGTCTATTATTGCAGCATCTGCCTCACCATTTGATACTGCACTTAAAATTGATTCTAAAGAGTCTAAAACTAATAGTTTTATTTTCGGATGGTTTTTATACAAATACTTTTCTATTGACCAATTTTTTCCAACAGCTACAATTTTATTTTCTAAATCATCAATATCATTTATATCTGGGTTATCAATTCTTGTTATAAACTTACTTCTAAACCAAACATAAGGCTTAGAATAAATTCCTAATTTTGAACGTTCACTTGTTTTTGAAAGAGTATGTAAAATATCAATTTTTCTATCTTTAAACATTTCAAGAAGTTCATTCCATTTATAACCATTTATAAATTCAAACTCTAGTCCTGTTTTATTTGAAATAAGTTTTAACATATCAATACTATATCCAACAGCTTGATTATCTAAAGTAAAATCAAAAGGTGGATAGTCTATTTCATTACTAACTGTTATAACTGGTTTTTTTGATATGAACTCTTTTTCAGTTTCAGATAAATTTATTTTTTCAACAACATTTAAATTATTATAAAGCCATTTAGAAGCTAAATCTCTTCTTTTTGAAACACTTAAATTTTTAATACCCTTATTTATTAAAGAGTTCAAAATTGGTTTATCTTTATTTACTACAAATATAAAATTATGATATTTATCAACTTTTGGATTAAAAATAGTATAAATCTTTTTTAAATTTATATATCCATTTTTATCTATAATATAATCAATCACTATATCTGATTCTACAGTTGCATCTGCTTTCCCACTTGCAACGGCATTTACAGCCTCTTGCATATTTTCAACTATTAAATGATTAAATTCAATTCCATTTTCAATTAAAAAATCTAAATAAGAATAATCCTTAGGTAAAGCTATTGTTTTTCCACTTAAATCGTATGCATTTGTAATCTCATTATAACCTTTTCTAACTAATATAATATCTTGTGCACTTAGATATGGAATTGATGTATTTGCTTTTTTTTCATATTTATTGGATTGAAATACTGAAGTTAATATATTTACTTCATTTTTTAAAAAATCATTGACTGCATTATGCCATTTGTCATAAGGTTTAAATTTAAGTTTAAAACCATACTCTTCTAAAATCATTTTAATTAAATCTACACTATATCCAGTTGACTCACCATTTAATAAAAAATCTAAAGGAGCATAAGAATTATCGCTTCCTATAATTATTTCAGGATTATCTTTAATGAATTTTAATTCTTCTATTGTTAATAAACTATTACTTATATTATTTGGATAAATCATTGATGAGATATTTCTTTGTTTATCAGCTAAACCAAGTTCGATATATAGTTTAGCCATTTTGTTTAATTTATCTTCTTCAACTTTTCCTAGTTCATAATATTTTGAAAGTATAAACTTCTGACTTTCAATGGCTTCAAAAAGAAGTGCATCTTTTGTTTTATTTTGACTATTATATTTTGAATATAAAATATCTACAGTTTCATTTATATTATCAATTGCATACTTCCAACCTCTTGTAGATGCTTTTATGAAATCATTAACCAATTTTGGATTTTGTTTAGAAAATGCATCAGATGTAAAAAGATTAATATCTGAAAACTCAACACCATAATTACTTGGGTCTAAAATATTATAGGGAGTAGAATTTTTAATAAAATTATATGTTTCATTTGTCAAAAATATTGAAATTGCATCAATTCCATCAAAATCAACTTTTTTGAAGTCTGGATCTATGATATTAATACTCTCTCTTTTTATATCAAACATATTGAACATTTGCTGATAATTAGCACTATTTGCATCATACTCATGTACCATTATAGTTTTACCTATTAAGTCAGAAGGTATTTTTATTTCTGGTCTTGTGATAAGTGCTAAAGGTGAACGCTTAAAGTAGTTTGCTAGAATTACAATATCTTGTCCATTTAAAAATTCAGAAATTATTGAAGAGTTCCATATTCCAAACTCTTTGTTTCCATCAATAACCTCTTTTACTAAGTTCATTCCTGGCTCAAACTCTATAAAATCTACATCTATCCCAAGTTCTTCATAAAAGCCTTTTTCTTTAGCCATTATAAAACCTGCAAATTCATATTGAAACTTCCATTGCAGTTGTAACTTAACCTTTGTTAGTTTGTTATCAGCAAATAAAGTTGTGAAAAAAATAATTAAAAGTAATACTAATTTTAGCAAACAGCTCTCCCTATTCTCTAAGATATTGATTATACTATTTTTTATTTATAATTACAACAAAATAATAAATTAAAATATTTTATAAATTTACATTTTTATCCTATTAATAATCTTCATATAAATCTAAAATATGATTTTAATTTATCATGGAGTAAATATGTACTATAAAAAAGAAAAGAAACAAAAAAATAAAATTAGAGATGAAAACTATACTGAAAATGACTTAAATCGATTGATTGAAATGGCATGGCAAGATAGAACAACTTTTGATACTATTTATGAGCTTTATGGATTAACAGAGAATCAGGTGAAAAAAAAGATGAGAAGTTTAATATCACCAAAAGGTTTTAAAAGATGGAGGAAAAGAGTTCAAGGGCGAAAAACGAAACATAAAAGTAAAGTAACACATAAAGTTATTAAATTCCAAGGTCCTTGGTAAAAATGATACTTTTAATATAATAGAATAATAACTTAGGCTATAATTGCCTAATGAAAAGACTAATATCAATATCTATTTTGCTACTTGTTATCACTTTTTTATTATTTTTATTTTACAACAATGAGAAAAAAGCTTTAAAAACTCAAATTTATAACTCTAAAATAGAGGAAATTAAAAAGTTATTTGCAGATGAAGTTTCAAAGAAAAAAGGTAATACTTCAGCTATTACATACCTAATAAGTAGAGATAATTCTGTAAAAGAAGCTCTTTTAAAAAATGATAGAAATCTTATTAATTTCCAAGAAGAGTTAAAAAATATTCAACATTTTAGTGATAATAAGAATTTATGGATTCAAATTATTGATAAAAATGGTTATAGTTTTTACAGAAGTTGGACCAATAAAATTGGTGATAATGCAGCAGCTGCTAGACTTGATATTGCTGATATGATAAAAAATCCAAGGGAAATGATAACTATTAGTACTGGAAGATTTGATATGACTTTCAAAACAATGCTTCCAATTTATGATAAAAATAAAAATTTTATTGGAATGATTGAAATGATTTCAAAATTCAACTCTATTGCCCAAGAATTCAAAAATAAAAATATCGAACCTTTATTTGTATTACATGAAGAGTATACAAATAGATTTATAGAACCATTTACAAAGCTTTTTATAGGTAAAAATTATATTGCAAATTTAAATGCAAATAAAGAGCTTATGAAAAGAGTAGAAAATTATGGAATAGATAAATTTTTAAAAATAGAAGATTACCTTTTATTTGATGAATATTTTGTAGTAAAAGATGAGATAAAAGATCTTCATGGTGGGGATATGGGATATTTCTTCTTTTTTATAAAAAAAGAGAGTATTGATACTTCAAAAATAAGTGAAATGGAAGTAAACTTTCTTTTTGCAATTATAACACTAATTATTATTATAACTCTAACTTCTTTATATATAATCAATAGAAACTATGTGAAATATTTAAATAGTAAAGTCAAGATAAAAACGCATAAAATTAGAAAACAAAAAGAGTATTTAAATTCACTTTTGGAGATTTATGACAAGAATGTAATCTTTTCAAAAACTGATTTAAAAGGAATAATAGTTCATGTAAGTGAAGCTTTTTGTAAAATTAGTGGCTATAAAAAACATGAGTTAATTGGTAAAAATCACAATATCATAAGACACCCTGATATGCCAAAAGAGAGTTTTAGATATCTTTGGGAAAAACTCAAAAAAGGTGAAAAGGTAAATCTTGAAGTTAAAAATAAGAAAAAAGATGGTGGGTATTATTGGGTTAAAGCTGAATTTGAGCCATACTTTAATTCAAAAGGAAAACATGTAGGATATAGTGCAGTTAGAAAAGATATAACTGCAAATAAAGATATTGAAGATATTCAAAGAGAAATCATCTTTACTATGGGAACTATTGGAGAAAGTAGAAGTAAAGAAACAGGAAATCATGTAAAAAGAGTTGCTGAGTACTCTTATTTACTAGCTAATTTAGTAGGCTTAAAAGAAGAGGATTGTGAGTTATTAAAACAAGCAAGTCCTATGCACGATATTGGTAAAGTGGCAATTCCAGACTCTATTTTGCATAAAGCAGGAAAGCTTAATAATTCAGAACTTGAACTTATGAAAACTCACGCTATAAAAGGATATGATTTATTAAAAGGTTCTGATAGACCTTTATTAAAAATGGCTGCAATTATAGCAAAGGAGCATCATGAAAAATGGGATGGTAGTGGATATCCATATGGATTAAGTAAAAAAGAAATTAGTATTTATGGAAGAATTACTGCTATTTGTGATGTTTTTGATGCTCTTGGAAGTGATAGATGTTATAAAAAAGCTTGGATAGACAAAGATATTTTTACTTTTTTAGAAAATGAAAAAGGAAAACATTTTGATCCTCAATTAATAGATATTTTCTTTGCCAATTTAGATAAATTTTTAAATATTAGAGAAAAATACAAAGATACATTCTAAATTAAAACTAACTTACAAATTAAACATACCAAAATATCATTAATCATTATAAAATAAATAAAAAAAGGACTAAAAATGCTAAAAGAGCTTATATTTACAGGACTTGGTGGTGCATTAGTTTTAAAAGAAAAAATTGAAGATGAACTAAAAAAACTAGAAGAAAAAGGAAAATTAGATACAAAAGATGTAAAAAGTTTCTTAGAATCACTTGAGCAAAAAGGAAAGCAGAGTGATGAAAAATTTAAAGAAGAGCTTAAAACTACTATAAAAGAGATTTTAGATGAACTTGGAGTTGCTACAAAAGAAGATTTACAAAAACTAAAAGAGGATTTAAAATAGATACTTTTTTTAAAAAATTATCCTACTACTCTCCTAAAAGAGTATATCAAGTCTTTTTATTTTTACTTACAGTCTATTTGGTAATTAAAAGAAAAGAGAGTTTTTTAGGATTAAAACCACTTAAACCAAAAGCTTTAAAAGATACTATTACATATCTTGGAGCTTCATTTATAAAACTTGCTCAAGTTTTAGCCACAAGAGCTGATTTCTTTTCGCAAGAGTATTTAGATGAGTTAAGGCAATTACATGACCAGCTACCAAAGATGTCTGATAAAAATTTCAATGAAATATTTAATAAGGCATTTCATAAAAATACATTCAAAATATTTCATGAAAATCCAATAGCTTGTGCCTCAATTGGTCAAGTTCATATTGCTTTTTTACATGATGGAACTAAAGTTGCAGTTAAACTAAGAAGAAAAGGTATTAAATCCCAAGTTAGTGCTGATATTAAAATCATAAATTTTTTTAATTTTTTATTTAAACCTTTATTTTCTCACTACACAAAAAACTCTATAGAAGCAGTAATTAGTGAATTTAGTGTAATGATTATGCAAGAAGTTAGTTTAACTCAAGAGTTAGTTAATTTACAAAAGTTCTCTTATGTTTATGCAAATGAAAAAATCAAGTTTCCAATACCCTACCCTGAACTTTGTTGTGATGATGCCATAGTGATGAGTTTTGAAGAAGGTTTTAGGTTTGATGATAAAGAAAATATTTTCAAACATAAAATTGATTTTAAACAAATCATCTCAACTCTTGTAAACTTTTATACAACTCAAATGTTAATAAAAGGCTATTTTCACGCTGATCCACATCCAGGAAATATACTTATTTCAAAAAATGGTGAGATAATTTTTTTGGATTTTGGTATGGTAAAAAGTGTACCAAATGATATAAGAATAGCTATTATTGAACTAATTAAAGCAGCAAATGAAAAAGATTATGAATTATATATTAGTGCTTCAAAAAGACTTGGAACAATTGCCTATGAAGCTCCAACTAGTGAGCTTGCAGAGTTTACAGAAAAGATGTTTGAGATTTTTTCAAATGATAATTTAAATAGTGAATCAATGCAACAACTAGCTTTTGAAGTACTTGAAAGTACACGAAAAATGCCATTTAAACTTCCAAGTGATGCAATTTATATACTTAGAGTTAGTGCTATTATCGAAGGTCTTGGAACTACATATATTGAAAACTTCAATGGTGTAAAAGATATTTTACCTATCTTAAAAGATAATCTTCCAAAAGCTCTTGGAGCAAAAGATAGTATTATTGAAACAATAAAAGATGAGATAAAAGATATTCCATTTTTTGTAAAAGATTTAAAATCAGTTATAAAACAAGCCAATAAAGGTGAGCTTAAAATTGAAGTTTCTAATAATCAATTAGAATGGATAGCAAAAGAGATTAAAGATTTTATCAGACCTATTATTTTATCATTAGCACTAATTTTTATATCAATATTTACACTTTTATATGACAAAGATTTAAAAGAGATTTCATTAGGAATCTTCATAATAGCAATAATAAGATTAGTTTATAGGAAATAAGGAATAAAATGAAAATAGCAATTATTGGTGCAGGTTTTAGTGGATGTAACTTATATGATAATTTAAGATTAAGATTTGATGATATTACTATTTTTGAAAAATCAAGGGGAGTTGGAGGACGATTGAGTACTAAGTATATTGGTGATAAGTTTATAGACCACGGTACTTCAAGACTTCTTCCTATAACTGAAGATTTAAAAGAGTTTTGTCTAGATTTATCTAAAAATGCAGTTTTAAGAGCTAGGTATGATGAGTTTTTTCCCAAAGAGGGAATAAATAAAATATGCAAGTTTTTAATAGATGATAAAGATTTAAAAACAAATACAAAAATAACTAGTGCAAAGTTAGTAGATAACAAATGGAATTTAAAAGATGAAAATGGAAATAGTTTTGAAGGATTTGATAAACTATTTCTAACAATTCCAGCAACTCAAATACTTCAAATGGATATAACTTTAGAAGATAGTATTAAATCTCAACTACAAACTGTAAGTTATGATTCTGTATTTACACTAATTCTTTACTCAAATAATAAAAAAATTGAAAATATTTCAAAGATATTTGAAAATGAAAATGTTGAAGATATTATTGATAATTCAAGAAAATATTTCTATAAAGATTTTAACTCATATGTGATTCACTCTACAAAAGATTTTGCAAATAGTTTAAATCAATTCTCAAAGGAAGAAATCAGTGATAGATTTTTAAATAGTTTTAGTGAAGAAATAAAAAAAGAGTTAGAAAAACTAACTATAATTCCTCATTTATGGAAATTTGCCTTTGCAAAAACATCACTTGATATTCCATATTATTTAAATGAAGATAAAAATCTAGGTATTTGTGGTGATTATTTCAACTATAATAATCTTGAATCAGCACTTTTAAGCTCTGAATTACTTGGCAATTTGGATTTATAATAAATAAAATCAATAAAATGATACTTTTATGATACTTTTTAATAATATAATAAAGACATGAAAAATTTAAATGAATATAAAAAAAATGTAAACATACTTTATATAGAAGATGATCAATCAACTTCAAAAAAACTTCAGTCAATATTAAGTAAGTTTTTTAACAAGATATACACTGCTTCTAATGGTACAGAAGCATGTGAAATAATGAATACAATACATGATAAAATTAGTTTAATTATTAGTGATATTAATATGCCTAAAATGGATGGTATAGAGTTTTTAGAGAGAATTAGAAGTGAAAACAATACGATTCCATTTATCTTTGTAACAGCTCGAAGTGAACCTGATAAGATGCTAAAAGCAATACAATTAGATATTGATAATTATATATTAAAACCTATTGATTTAGATAACTTATTAGAAGTTATAGATAATGTTTTAAAAAAAGAGTTTAACTACTATTTAAAAGTAAAAGAACACAATATTATAAATTTAGGTAATAATTTATATTGGGATGTAAATAAAAAAACTTTACTAGAAAATGAAAAAGAGTTAAAACTTACAAAAAAAGAGTTATTATTAGAGCCGCTTGCAAATTCCACCATCATAAACTAGTGAATTTGTAAACCTACTAAGCTTATCAAGCAGATCTTTTAAACTTTTAATCATTTTACCGCTTTATGGGTCAATTTTAGATAAAAAACTATTATTGGGTGCGTGCTTGATGGTTGAGTTTTAAAAATGGCTAATTTTTAGTGTTTTTAGCTAAAAGTTATGTTACCAGTTTCAAACTCTGATGAATACAAACTGATAAAATACCAAATGCTAAAACAGAAGCTACTTTTGTAGCTCCTTTATAATAAATATTACTGCATCCAAAGTCTTCTTTGAGGTATTTATTGACTCTCTCAACCATACTTCTTTGGTTATAGTGATGGGTATCTAAACTTTGAGTAAGGTTTAGAATTTTAAATTTCTTTTTTTCATCTTTTATAAGTTGAATTTTTCCTTTTAACTCTTTGGAGTTCTTCGGATTGATATCAATAAGCGGTCTATGATTTAGTTTTTTGGAAAAATCTCTGATAATATTGCTGTCGTATCCTGCATCTTGTAAGTCATAAAGATATGATACTTTTTTGCTTGTCTCGTTTATAAGAGGAAGTGCTACTGAGCTATCATGAACATTTGCCCCTGAATAAATAGCAGTAATAGGGATATCTCCATCTACTACACTGATATGGAGTTTCCCTCCTATCCATGTTTCAAAGTTGCCTTTGGAATTCTGTTTTCTTCCAACTCCACACTGCGTTGATACCAAAGATAGCATCTGCTTTGTGGTTTTCATATCTTCTTGTTGCTGCAAGATACTGGGTGTTTTAGGCTCTCTTGTTTCACCTTTTTTAGGTCGTCCTCTTCTTTTTGGTTTAAACTTTTCTTTTTCTACTTTTACAGGTTTTTCTCTCAGTGGTATTTTTGTTGCATCACTTGCATTATAAAAAAAGAGTGTATCCCTTAGATACTCCTTCACAAACTGCTCATGCGTCTTTTGTGCAATTTTAAGCTCACTGAGCTCCTTAAAGACTCTACTAAATTTAGACTCACTTGGAATATCGTTTTTATATCTCCACCCACACAAGATCCTCAGCGTTCTATCACTATGAAGTCTATCGATAAGGTCTCTGGTTGTTTGGATATTGTAAACACTCTTTGCAATAAATGCTCGTGCAATCTCTTCTCTATGCTTTGGAGTGTTTGTAATAGATACGACAGTGATATTTTTTTCAATCGCAGCAAAGTCTAATATCTTAATAAGCTTTTGCTCTTTATTTGACAACTCTTCTAATTGAAGCTCTCTTTTCAAAGAAGGAAAAAGTGAATTTTCAAGATTTAAAACCTTAGTCCACATTTTAGATAGACTTGAAGATATTTTTGGTAGAATAATTTCCATAAGTTGAATCGCTCTTCTGTTAAATTTTTGTAGTAAAAAATTATAACTTATCTGAAGTTTGATTCAACTTTTTAAAATTTAAATCAGCTTAAATTACGGGTTGTTTTTTATAATCTGCAAGTGGCTCATTAATAAATCTTTTAATAAAAGATCCTAGTAAAATTTTTACTATTGATGAAATAATAAATGAAATTTGGCAAGAAACTTATGATGATAGAGATTATATAGCTAATTTAAAAAATCTTATCTCTCGATTAAAAAAGAAATATATCAACTTAAATATAAACAATATATATGGACTTGGTTATAAAATAAGTATAAATAAATAGTGAGAATCTAATATGGAAAAACTAAAAGAATTTGTAAAAAGCTTAAATATATTGTATGTTGAAGATGAACTACAAGCAAGAGAAATTTCTCAAAAAATATTTAAAAGAATTTTTAAAAATGTCGATTCCTTTGAAAATGGGCTAGAAGGTTTTTTAGCATTTCAAAGCAATAAAAACAATTATGATTTAATCATTAGTGATATAAATATGCCCAAAATGGATGGTATAGATATGCTTGAGAAAATCAGAGAAGTTGATACTGAAATTCCAGTTATATTTATTACAGCTAGAAATGAATCTAACGTTTTATTAAAATCTATAGAACTAGGTGTAGTTAATTATTTAATTAAACCTTTAGATATGGAAACAATGACAAAAGTAGTATATAAAACATGTGAAAAAATATATTTAAAATCTTCTTTGATGCAAAAACAATCAGAGCTAGAAGTATATTTAAAAACCATAGAACAAATTACTTATATTACAAAAATCAATAAATTAAATAAAATAACCTATATAAATGATAATTTTTGTGATTTGTTAGGAAAATCTTCTGATGAATATATTGATAAAGATTTTACTACAATTATTGATTCTTCTGTTTCAGCAGAGATTATCGATGATATCAAAGAAAAGTTTAAAGAAGGAAAAATTTGGGAAGGTACCTTAAAATCTATTGATAAAAACAATGATTTGATTTATCTTAAAACTATTTATATGCCAATATATGATTTAAATAATAAAGATGTCTTAGAGTACTTAGCAATTAGATATCAAGTAACAGATGAAGAGAAAGAGAAAAAAGAGTTAAATAAGAAAATTATTCAAAATATAGTTCAATTTAAGAAAAAAGCTTATTCAATATCAGAAGATAATAAAAAAAGTCATGAAGAAATAGTTGAGCTTAAAAAATATATTTCTACATTAAACTTAAGAATTGAAGAATTAGAAAATAATAAAAAAGCATTATTAAATCAATTAGAATCATATGAAAAGAGTCAATTAAATAATCAGTCTGGAAGACTAAATTTAATTAAACAAAAAAATGAGGAAATTGAAAACTTATTAAAATTAATTAAGCATCTCAAACATGAGAAAAATGAATTATTTGAAAAAATTGAACTTTGTAATGAAACATTAGAGCATAATAAAAATACAATAGATATTTATAAAAATAATGAATTAAGATTAAATGAGAAAATAACTAATCTTGAAGATGTAATTAATGATTTAGAGAGTAAATTAGGCTCAAGTAATAAAAAGAGTTTTTTTAGCTAATCTTGGGTTATCTTATACCCAAATCCATAAATATTTTCAATATTTAAGCTAATAACTTTTTTTCTTAATCGAGATATAGTATTTTTTAAATTTGTAACATTGGATGTAGTTTCATTATCTAACCAAATTTTATTTAATATTTCTTCATTAGAAAAAGTTTTATTTTTGACACTAAGAAGTAGATTGATTAAAAGAAACTCTTTTTTAGTTAATTTCACCTCTTTATGATTATTTACTAAAACTTTAAATTGTAAATCCCAATATAAATCTTCACCAAGTTTGATAGAAGTTGGCTTAGTAGAATTTATATTTTTTGATTCATAAATAGATTTAGTAATTTTATAAACCATATTTATAAAATCATTGTAATCTATAGGCTTCAAAATAAAATTACTTATTCCTAAATTTATTAATTCTAAAAAATAATTTGTTTCACTGTGAGCTGAAATAATAATAATTTCTTGTTTTTTATTTTGTTCTAATATTTTTTTACTTAAAGAAATACCATCTAGTTTTGGCATTTTTATATCTGTAATTACTAAATCATAAAAACAGTCTGTATCTCTTTTATAATCTAAAAATAATTTTAATGCTTCGTCCCCATTTTTTGCTAAAACTACATTAGGAAAAATTTCATCAAGTAGTTCTTTTACTTTTTTTGCACTATATTTATCATCTTCTACATATAAAACTTTAAGGTTTTTACAATATTTCTCTAAATATATATAATCAATCATATTTACCTTTTTTATTGTCTTATTTCTTATGATATAATATTTAAATTAAAATATCAAATAAATAATCAAAAAAGATTAAAAATGAAAAGTAACAAAGAACTTCTTAATAATATTTTAAATAATTCCATTGAAGGAATTATTCTTATAAAAGATGGTTTTATAACAGATATAAATCAATCCTTAGTAGAGATTTTAAAATATGAAAGTAAAAATGAACTTATTGGTAATTTAGTAACTGGAGTACTAATACCTAATATTAATACCAAATATATAAAATATGAATCTAAAACATATCAAGAATTAAATATTATCACAAAAAATGGAGAAACAATTCCTGTTTTAATTAAAATAATTGATTTAGATAAAAGAAATAAAGTAGCATATATTTTAAATCTTTCAGAGCTCAAAGAAAAAGAGAAACTTCTAATTACGAAATCTAAACACTCTGCAATGGGTGAGATGATCTCTATGATTGCACATCAATGGAGACAACCTTTAAATACTTTATCATCAATAGTTTCAAAAATATATTTTAGGAACCATACAAACAGATTAGATAAAGAATCAATTGAAAATAGTCTAAATGATATAAATAATCAAATAGTATATATGTCAAATACAATTGATGATTTTAGAAACTTTTTTTCAAAAGAGAAAAATAAAGAGTATATAGATTTATATGAAATAACTAAATTAGTCATAAAAATGATACACTCAGATTTAGACTCTAATGATATAAAAATTAAGTTAGAAAAGAAAAATAATTTATCAAAGATTTTTTTATATAAAAATGATTTAATTCAAGTAATTTTAAATATTTTAAATAATTCAAAAGATGCATTTATAGAAAATAACATCATTTACAAAAATATCTCTATAATAATTGATGAAAATGAAAAGTCTCAAACTATAGTTTTAAAGGACAATGCAGGTGGTATTTCTAAAGATATAATTGAACATGTTTTTAATCCATATTTCTCAACAAAAAACGATAGAAATGGTACAGGACTTGGTTTATATATTTGTAAAACAATTATTGAAAAAAAACTTAATGGACAAATCTATATTAGTAGTTTTAAAAATAATACTGAAATAAAAATTGAAATAGAGAAATAATTAAGCTTTTGATTAAAAATCAAAAAGCTTAAACTGTATTAATTACATAACCTCTATTTGATGAGTTTTTTAAAAATGCATCGCTTGTTTTTTCTCTAATATGCTTTACAACATTACGTAAAGAGTATATAGAAAAATTCTTACCTCTCCAAACTTCTTGAGCAATATCTTCATATGTAACTAAGTTATTAACATTTTCAGCTAAAAGTTTAACAAGTTTTCTTTCAGTTTTAGTTAATTTAATTAGTTCTTTTCCTTTAAACAACAATTCCCTATTAATATCAAAATAGAATCCATCCTCAAACTGTTTTTTCTTATTTATGCTTAAAAAATTTAAAGATAAATCGATATTAACAATTAAACTATCTAAAGAAACAGGTTTTTGTAAAACTAAAAAAGCATTACTATATTTGTACAAAGATTGTTCTTTGCTAATATTTTTTTCTAAAATAATTAAAGGAATATTTATTTCATAATTATGACTATCTTTAAAGCTATTTACAAAAGATTCTAAATCATTATTTTCATTATCAAACACTATTAAATCAAAACTATTAATAACATTATTTACTAACTTATATTTATTTTCACTATAGTATGAAATATTAAGTTTAGTATCATTATTTTCTTTTATATTTTCAATAAAATTTACATCATGACTAATAATTAAAACTGATTTAGTTGATACAGAATTATTAATATCAATAAAAATACTATTCATGTTTAATTACCTCCTATATAGTTATTATAATAATTATATAGAGATAAAGTATTGAAAAAGTATCATTTTAATAACTATTTAAAAAAATTATAAATTTTAAACCTTTGTCACTATTTTTAACTTCAATCTTCCCATTAAAACTATTCTCAATAATTAATTTAGCCATATATAAGCCTATTCCAGTGCCCTCTTCTTTTGTAGTGTAATATGCATCAAATAGATTCTCAATTTGATTATTTTCCACACCACCAGCATTATCTTCGATAGTTAATACTATTTTATCACCACTTTTAAAACTTTTTATTTCTATTAATGAGTTTTCAATACTCTTTTCTTGAAACACATCTAGTGCATTATTAATAATATTTAATACAACTTGTGAAATTTCCATTTCTACACCATAACAATTCAAAGATTCATCAATATCATATTCTAAATGAGTACCAATAGTTTTTAACTTATCTTTTAATAGTACAGTTGATTCTATAACAGCTTTATTTATATTAAATTTTTCTTTTTTCTTATTGGGATTAAAAAACTCTAAAAAGCCATTTATAGTCTTATTCATATAATTTATTTGCTCTTTAGTATTTACTTTAAAGTCATTCATAAAATCATCATTTAAATCATCAGTTTTATAAGAATAATGCATATCATCACAATACAAAGATATTAAATTCAAAGGTTGTTTTAACTGATGAGATATAACCCCTAACATCTCCCCAATAGTAGCCATTTTACTACTTTGGATTAACAAAGCATTAGATTTATTTAATTCCAAATTTTTTATCTTTAATCTATTATAAACATCAATATAAATTTTTAATTTAGACAGCAGTAATGTATTGTCAATTGGCTTAGTAATATATTCTATTGCCCCCACATCATAACCCTTGGCTTTATATTCATCTTTATCAAAAATACCTGTAATAAATATTATTGGTATATTTTTCGTAATCTCTACATCTTTTAAATATTGTGCAAACTCAAAACCATTTATATCTGGCATTTGAACATCACTTAGGATTAAATCAATTGGATGTTCAAGTAAAACTTTCATAGCATCACTTGCACTTAAAGCACTATAAATATTAACATCAAAATTATCACTTATTAACAACTCCAATGTGTAAA
This sequence comes from Malaciobacter pacificus, assembly GCF_004214795.1. Classification (NCBI taxonomy): domain Bacteria; kingdom Pseudomonadati; phylum Campylobacterota; class Epsilonproteobacteria; order Campylobacterales; family Arcobacteraceae; genus Malaciobacter; species Malaciobacter pacificus. Next base: position 1,163,892 of record NZ_CP035928.1, on the reverse strand, counting down.
TATTCTCTTGAATATCATCAACAATTAAGATATTAAATTTATCATTCATTATTAACCTTTTATCAATTTTTCAATTTTATTTAATAAACTCTCATCTAGCTCAATATTATTAGTAACAGTAATTATCTTTTTATAATTAAGATCATTTATTAATTTTATTATATTTTCAAAATCTTTAACTCTTTCATCAATTAAAATTACTGCCTTTTCATCTTTTAATTTTTCTAAATAAGTAATAAAGCTTTCTTCATTTAAAGCAGCAAAAGTATGATAATCACACTTTTTCAACTTAATAGTTAGTTTAAATTGCTCAATTGTATCTTTAAGATATACAATAATATTTGTTTTAATATTATTATTTTCACCATTTAATTTATCATCATTTTTTATAAAAGATTTTATTACGTTATCTTCTTTTTGTTTAGTTATTTCAAAAGTGAATATGCTACCTTTATTCTTTTGACTCTTTACTAAAATATCACCATTTAATAATATCGCTAACTCTTTTGAAATAGACAAGCCAAGACCTGTTCCACCATATTTTCTAGTTGTTGAGCCATCAGCTTGTTTAAATCTGTCAAAAATTTGTTCTAACTTATCATTATCTAAACCAATACCAGTATCTTCAATATCGATTTGATATCTATCAAATAATTCTGTTAAAGTTATTTTAACATATCCTTCAGAGGTAAACTTAATTGCATTACTTACTAAATTTTTAATAATCTGTCTAATTCTTCTTTTATCAGAAATCATAGTAAAATGATTACCTTTAAAATCCATTATCAAATCTATATTTTTATTAAGTGTCATCTCTTTCATTGAAGCATAAATATCTTCTATAATGACTTTTAAATCTATAGATTCATTATGAATAGAAACCTTTCCTGCTTCTAATTGTGAAATATCTAAAATATCATTAATTAAATCCATTAATTCTAATGAACATTTTTTAATAATATCCATATTTTTCAATGTCTTTTCATCATATTTATCATCTTTATTTTTAGACATAAGTGTTGATAATAATAAAATTGAATTTAGAGGAGTTTTTAATTCATGACTCATGTTAGCTAAAAACTCATCTTTTGTTTTATTAGCTTTTTGAAGTTCGATTTTTTGCTTTTTTACTAAATCATATGATACTAACAACTTTTCATAATTAATACATGATGATATACTTAAATTTAATCTTGGAATTAAACTTTCAAACATAGAATAAAAAAATGAACAGTCTGCATTTTTGTTTTTAGAAACTAAGAAAATAATACCTTGATCTAAATTCATCTTTATTATATTAATTTTTTCTTCTGTAATTAATGACATTGGTTTTGTATAACTATCATAATTTTTAATATCAAAATTAGATAGTTTTCCAAAACTAACTATTTTTTTTAAAGACTCTTCCTCTTTTTGATAGAACTCCCCATAAATTGCATAAGACTCAGATATAAATGTTTTAATAACCTCTGTTATCATCTCTTTTAAATTTATACTATTTCCAATAGAGCTATGACACTTATATGCTGTTGATAGTTGTTCTACTAACATATAACACCAACAACACAAGATTTATTATAAAATGTTATATATTCATCACCATTATTTGCGATTTCTCCTAAAGTTAAAGCCCCACATAATTTAGTATTGAACACAGTGTTATTTTTCATACCTTCTAACTCTTGAACAAATTTATCTCCTAAATATATACTTCTTGATATACAATCAAAAACTATTAAGCTACTTTTACTGTTTATATCTTTTATAGCATGATTTACAGCTTTTGCTGAAGACTCAATTAATTTATCTTCTTCACCTTTTAATATTTGAATAGTTGAGTTCTGAGGAATATCACCAACTAAAACTAAATTATTATTTTCATCAACTAGTATTGGATCTCTAACTATAATCTCTTTATCGTATTTTACAATACCAAGAGGATATGATTTTGCAATATCAAAGAAATTTTTATCATTAAAAACCATACCACTATCTTTTTCAACAATCTCTTTATAAACTTCAAATGCATTTCTAAAATTTAAAGTTTTTAATACATTTTTTTCAGAACTTGTTGTAATAAATGGACCTTCTAAATATTGCCATCCATTTTCTATTCCAATATTTATTTTATTTGAAAGCTTTACAATTAGTGCAGCATTATTATGAATTCCATTCTCTTTTGAAAAAATCACAGGATCTTGTTCAAAAGTCATTTTTCCAGCACCTCCACCCACTATTTGAGTATTTTCAGGAAGAAATTCAAATAAATCATCTAAAAACATAGTAATATTTGGACTTAAACCATCAAGAATAACAATTGCAGAACTAATTTCAAGGGATTCGACTTTTTCTTGATTTAAATTAGTCATATCTTCAACAAAAAGAAAATCACTATTTTCATCTAATTCAAATACAATAACACCCTTATTGTAATATTCAGTATTATAAACAATAAATGGTACAATAGCACCCATAATATCGCCTTTATAGTTATCTAAATATTCCATTTTAAAATCACTATATTCTGCTATAAGTACAAATTGTTTGTTTGTTTTATCTTGATTAGTTTTTAAAAAATCTTTAAAACAAGGATAGTATACACCTTCTCTCATATTTTAAATCCTTTATATTTATCATTATTAATTATATAATTAAAAAGTATAAGAAAAGTATCATTTTGGAATTTTTTTTTTAAAAAGTATCATTTTAGAAGAATACAAGTGTATTCTTCTTTTAATTTATTATTTTATATATTCAACTATATTCTCAACTGGTTCTCTTACAAAAGTAGATTGTGGTTCAATTCTATATCCAATTGGTAAAATAACTGATACTTGATATTTAGTAGTATCAATTTCTAAAACTTTTTCAACATTCTCTTTTTCAAATCCTTCAATTGGACAAGTATCAATTCCTCTAGCAGCAGCACCAGTCATCATATTTCCTAAAGCAATATATGTTTGTCTTGCTGTCCAAGAGTAAATATTATCATCACTACTTAATACATCTTTTAAATGAGAACCATAAATACCAACATAGAACTCTAGTTTATCTTCAGGGAAACCTTTTCTTCCAAGTTTCTTTTTCACAAGTCCAGATTCAACTTTAACTTCTTCAATAGCAGCAAGAACAATAATCAAATGTGAACATGTTGTAATTTGTGGTTGGTCCCAACAATATGGTCTAATTTTAGCTTTTAACTCTTCATTTGTAATAACTAAAAACTTCCATGGTTCCATTCCAAATGATGAGGGAGATTTTCGACCTGCTTCTATTATGTATGCTAAATCTTCATCACTAACTTTTTTTGTTTCATCAAAAATCTTACACGCATGTCTAAAATCCATAGCTTCCATAAAACTCTTTTCCATATTTTAATCCTTTCTAATTTTTTGATTATATTTTACTACATTAATAATGCTACTAAATAGCGAAAAACAAAATAATAGTTTTATTTTATATATTCAACTACGTCTTCTAACTTTTCTCTTAATTGTGTTGATTGTGGATTTATTCTATAACCAACAGGTAATACTACAGATAGTTGATATTTATTTGTATCCACACCTAAAACCTCTTCAACTTTTTCTTTTTCAAATCCTTCAATAGGACAAGTATCAATTCCCCTAATAGCTGCTGCTGTCATCATATTTCCTAAAGCAATATATGTTTGTTTTGAAGTCCAGTAATAAACATTTTCATCATTTAATAAAGTTTTAGTTCCAGTTAAATGGTCAGTATAAAGTTTAATATAAAAATCTTTTTTCTCTTGTGGCATTTCTCTTCTACTAAATTTTCTCATAGGAATTCCAGATTCTGGTTTAACACCCTCAATTGCAGCAAGAACTATAATCAAATGAGAACAAGTAGTAATTTGTGGTTGATCCCAACAAAATGGTCTAATTTTTGCTTTTAACTCTTCATTTGTTATAACTAAAAACTTCCATGGCTCCATACCAAAAGATGAAGGTGATTTTCTACCAACATCTAAAATAAAATTTATATCTTCATTACTTACTTTTTTAGTCTCATCAAAAATCTTACATGCATGTCTAAAATCCATAGCCTCAATAAATGTTTTTTCCATATTAATTCCTTATATAATAAAATTCTCTAGATCATTATTTATATCTAAATCACCTTTAAAAATGTCATGAACAGAGTATACTTCTTTAAGTTTGAAAATTATATATCTTATATACTTAATTGTTTCTTACTTTACTTTAGGTAAGTAATAGAAATTTATTTTTAATATGTTATAATCAAAAATCAAAGGATTGATATGTACTTAGTAAATGATAAAGAATACAAATGTTCAGTTGCAGTAACTTTAGATATTTTTAACGACAGATGGAAATTAGCCATTATTTGGCATCTTTTAGATGGAGAAAAGAGATTTAAAGAACTTCATGAAATTATAAGTGAAATAACTCAAAAAACCTTGACTATAAAGTTAAAAGAGCTTGAAGAAAAAAATATTATAAATAGAGAAGTATTTGCTGAAGTTCCACCAAAAGTAGTTTATAGTCTTACAAAAAGTGGAAAAGATTTAGCTCCAGTTTTACAAAGTATGTATGCATGGGGAATTGAGTATGTTAAAGAACATGGGAAAATTACAGATGAAAACTGCTGTGATATAGACTTGGCAAGTAATATTTAATATGGAAAATTTTATACTAATTTTATTAGCCATTGCTATTGGTTATGGCTTAAATAGATTAAAAATATTCTCAAAAGAAGCTCCTGCTATATTAAACTTGTTTGTGATTTATATTTCTCTTCCAGCTATGATTTTACTTCAAATTCCAAAACTAACATTTTCTATGGATACTATAATTCCAATAGTAATTTCATGGCTTGTTATGACTATAAGTGTATTTATTGTATTAGGAGTTAGTAGGTTTTTTAACTTTTCAAAAGAGATAACTGGTTCACTTTTACTTGTATCAATTTTGACAAATTCATCATTTATGGGTATTCCTATAATAAACGCTTATATGGGAGAATCTGCACTTCCTTATGTTTTAGTTTATGACCAATTGGGAACTTTTATAGCTTTAGCTACTTATGGTACATTTATAGCATCATATTATTCAAATAAAAGTGAAATAAGTTTTAAAATCATAACTATGAAAGTATTAACTTTCCCACCATTTATTTCACTTGTTATTGCTCTATTTTTAATGGGAGTTGAGTTTAACGTTACTATTACAAAGGTTTTAGAATCATTTGCAAGTACAATTGTACCAGTTGCTCTTGTAGCAGTTGGTTTACAACTTCAATTAAAATTACCAAAAGAGGATGTCAAACCTTTTAGTGTGGCTTTAATTATAAAACTTATTATAGCTCCAATTATTGCCTTTGGAATTTGTTTAATATTTGGATGGAACAATCAAGCATCAATTGTATCAATTATGGAAGCAGCCATGGCTCCAATGATAACAGCAGGAGCAATTGCTTCAATGGCAGGTCTTGCTCCAAGATTAAGCTCTGCTATTGTTGGCTATGGTATTTTAATCTCATTTTTAACAACAGCCGTTGTATTTAGGATTTTAGTATGAAACAAACAATTGATTTTTACAAAGATTTAAAAACTTTTACAAATTTTTCTGATATTACTGAAGATAAATATTTTAAAGAGATACCAGATGATTGGTTTGTTGTTGTAAGTGATATAAAAAACTCAACAAAAGCAATTGAAACTGGAATGTACAAACAAGTTAATTTTGTAGCATCACTATTGATAATAGGTATTTTAAATATAAATAGAAAACTTGATTTACCCTTTTGTTTTGGTGGAGATGGGGCTAGTGTTTTAATACCTAATTCCATAGTAAATGAAGCTAAAAAAGTTTTAGTAGATACAAAAAGTAAAGCAAAAACTAATTTTGATTTAAATCTTAGAATTGGAATAATTAGTGTAAAAGAGATAAAAGAACTTGGAGCAAAAATTGAAATCTCTAAATTATCTTTATCAAAAGAGCATTCACAAGCAATTATTAGAGGTAATGGTTTAGAATTAGCAGAAGAATTAATTAAAAAAGATGAAGAAAAATATAGTGTAAAAGATTTTACTCATATTGATTATGAATCTGACTTTGAGGGTTTAGAGTGTAGATGGCAAGATATTCCCTCACCAAAAGATGAGACTTTATCAATTTTGATAAAATCATTAAAAGATGAAGATAGTTCAAAAAAAATCTATAAAAATATATTATTAAAAATAGAAGAGATTACAGGTTCATATGATTTAAGACACCCTATTTTAGATGATTCTAAACTAAATCTTAGTTTTAATCCTATGGTTTTAAATGCTGAAGCTTCATTATTTTCAAAAAGCAAAATAGGTAAATTATTTAATTTTTTTAAAATTTATATTGAAAATATTTTAGGTAAATACTTGATGAGTAAAGGTAACTGGGGTGATTATAAAAATAGGATTTTAAGAACAACTGATACTGAAAAGTTTGATGATATGATTAGAATGGTAATTTCTATAAATAATAAAGATTTAAAAACCCTTGAGTCTTTTTTAGAAGATGAATATAAAAAGAGAAATATAATTTATGGAATTCATAAGTCAAACTCTGCATTGATGACTTGTCTTATCTTTGAAAGACATGGTAAACATATACACTTTATCGATTCTTCAAATGGTGGTTATGCAATTGCTGCAAAACAGATGAAAAATCAAATAAAAGATCTTTAATTTACGTTTGATTAACAAATAAATAGTAATATATTACAAATTTTAACTAGGATAACAAATGCTTAAAAATACAAAAAAACTAATTATAGCTTCATCTTTAATTACAAGCTCACTATTAGCTCAAACAGAGCTTTCAGACTCACAAATAAAACAGATGGAGAATTTAAATATATTTAAAAAATCTGGTATTTCAATCACTAAAGGACTTGATGCAGATTCAGTTTATATTTTAAATATTAAGGCCCAAAATGCAGTTGATACAGTCTATTTAACAAAAGATAAAAAATACTTAATTTCAGGTGATGTTTTAGATGTAAATAATGGTATGCCACTTACAATGCCAGTTGATGTTTCAATCTTAAAAGGAAAAGAAGCCTTTACATTTGGAACAGGAAGTGATGAATATATCTTATTTACAGATCCAGAGTGTCCTTATTGTAGAAAATTTGAGTCATATTTCCCTCAAATAGAAGATAAAGTAAAAATAAGAGTTTTCTACTATCCACTTGATTTTCATAAAAACGCATATGATTTATCACTATTTATAATGGCTCAAGAAAATGCTAAAGATAGATTAAACGCTATGTTAAATGTAACTGCAAAAGATGAAGAGTTTAAAAATCATAAATTTAAACCAGCTCAAAAAGAGAAACTATCAAAAAAACTTGATGAAAATATTGAACTAGCTTTACAAATGGGAGTTCAAGGAACACCTGCTATGTTTGACTTAAAAGGTAATAAAATCGTTTGGGTTAATATTTTAAGAAAATATGGAATTAATGTAAGATAGATTTTCTATCTTACAGAATTTTGTTTATAGAAGATATTTCATTTTCTTCTAAAGTAAAATTATGAATATCTAAATCTTCAGTCATATGTTTTTGTGAAGTTGTTCCATTTAGAGGAAGGATATTTACACTATTTAAATATTTATAAAATATTTGCTCTGCTGTCTTTTTATATTTTAAAGATAAACTTATAATAATATCACTATTTAACAAGTGTGGATTAGCAGTAAGTGACCAAAAACTTTGATAAATAATTCCCATATCATTACACCAAGCTCTAATATTTTTATCATAATCTGTGTGATTATAAAATCTATTTTGAACAATACTTGGTTTTACTTCACAGTTATTATATAAGTATTGTAAAGTTTCTAAATCATAGCAATTTGAGATTCCTAGTTGCCCTACTTCTCTATTATAATAAAACTCTTGCATTTTTTCCCACGCTGTTATTGTGTGAGCTAGAGGAAAAATAGGAGAGTGAAGGATATAAGAGTCAATAAAATCAACTCCTAAATTTTTCTTTGAAGTTTCAAATGATTTTTCTACTTGAACTTTTAGACTATCACTTGCTTTATAGGGCATATTGTTTTGGTCTTGTCCACTTAAAGGTGTGAATTTAGTTTGAATAAAAATATCATTTGGGTTTAAACCATCACCAAAACACTCTTTTAGGGCAATTCCTACTAAGTCTTCCCTGTAATGTTTTGGTTGACAAGCAGTATCAATGCCTTTAAAGCCAGTATTGATAGCTGTTTTTACAAGTTGTGTTGTTTGTTCTTTCTTCCAAGCAGTGCCATATATCATGTTTGGCATTTTTATGTTTTCCTTGGAAATGAACTGTATCATAATTAAGACTTCTTTACAAACTCTTGTTTTAATTTAATAGCACCAACACCTGGTACCTTACAATCAATATTGTGTCCATCGTGACCATCAACTAGTCTAATACCTTTGATTTTAGTACCAACTTTAATTCCAGAAGAACTACCCTTAACTTTTAAATCTTTAATAACTGTAACATCATCTCCATCTTGAAGTAGTGTTCCATTTGCATCTTTTACTACTAAAGCATCTTCATCAGCTGCTAATGATGCATCTTGTGACCATTCATGTGCACACTCAGGACAGATAAATAAATCTCCATCTTCGTATGTATATTCTCCTCCACATTTTGGACAGTTAGGTAATTGTTCCATTGAATTCCTTTTACTTTTTATTTAGGAATGCATTTTACCATAATCTTAATATCAAGTTTATTATGACTAAATAGATCACTCAACATCACATATTTCAATAGCTACTTTGAAAAAACCTGTATATGCTGCATTATCAAATGAAAGATTTTTATTAAGCAATAACTTTGTTTCATCTAAGATTTCTTTATAGTTTTTATAAAACTCATAGCTAGGTTTTGGTTTATATGTAATTTCATCTATTTTAAGATATTTAATAATATTTTTTGTAGTGGTTGGTTTTATAAAATACTCATCATGCCTATTTAAGTAGTATGGTACAACACTTATAATTGTCCATTTTGAAAGATTGTATTGAGCTAAAAACTCAACTAATCCTTCAAAACCCTCTTTTTTATTTCCATAAAGTAACTCATAAATTTCAATACTTAACATATCTTTTTCATATGAATTTAGTGAGCTTATCATATCTTTTAGTTTTAACTTATCAAAAAGTGAGACTAAAACTGATTTTTGGATAACTTTAAAATATGAGTCAATTACTAAATTAGGATTAGAAAAACACTCTTTATTTAAATTCTCTTTTGCAAAAATTTCAAGCTTTTGGGGATTGAACTTTTTCATAGTAGGGAAGAATTTTGCATCTTCAAATCCAGTTGGATATTGATGCAAAAATTCTGACTCTAGCTCTTTTAATCTATCAAGATTAAATCTTTTTTTATCTTCCATAATATGAAATAAGTGAAGATTTTCCAATAGTATGAGCGTTTAAGTAATAACCAACAAGTGCTGAATCTGCTTTTTCATCAAGTCCAAGTTTTTCAACATCAAGGGCATGAATAGTAAAAATATATCTGTGAGGTTTATCTCCTACTGGAGGACAAGCTCCACCAAATCCAGTTTTTCCAAAATCAGTCATACTTTGAACTACATCTTTTTGTTCTTTATTTCCAAAACCTGTTTCTAAAGTTGTTTTACTTTTAGGGATATCAAATACAATCCAATGCCACCACCCTGAACCAGTTGGTGCATCTGGGTCATAAACAGTTAATGCAAATGATTTTGTTCCCTTTGGTGCATCACTCCAAGATAATTGTGGTGAAATATTTTCACCCTCACATCCAAAGCCATTAAATACTTGAGTATTTGTTAATTGACCTTTTAAATCACTACTTGTAAGTGTAAAGTTATTTGCAAATAAAAAACTTGCAGTTAATCCTAAAGTACATAAAATTTTTTTCATCTAAACTCCTTTATTTTAATTCATCTAAATTTGGTAAACCAAATCCTATATTAGATTTAAACTCTATCTCTTGATTTAGGTTTGATAATATTATATCCAATGTTTTTACACTTGTATTACCTAACTCTCCCCTTTCAACTTTTCCAAGTGTTACTCTACTAATTCCACTTTTTGTTGCAAGTTCCTCTTGTGTAAGATTTTTTTGGATTCTTAGTCTTTTTATTTCACTTCCAATTTCGTGTAATTTCATTTGGAATCTCCTTATAACTTTTTTCATCAAGAGATAATTCCCAACAATCAATCATTTTTTGACCAATATTTTCAAACTTTTTATTTATTGAGATATACTCTTTTAACTCATTAATTGATTCTTTTAAAGAATTTATACAATCTTCATAAAATTTTGTTGCTTCATTTTGTTTTAGATAGCAGTTTTGAACTCCAAATTTTATAAGCTCTTTTTTACCAAACCATATTTTTTTTCCATTCATTGTAAGTGCTGGTCGATCATTATAAAAATAAGCAACTGTATTTACTACATCATAGGCTGGACTAAACCATATTTTTGAGAAATCTTTATCGTATAAAACACCAAAGTTTTTAAGATGTGCATCACCATTTTTAAGTAAATAATTCATAACTATCACTTTATATAAACTCCTCATATCTTCAAGTTTTTGGGTACTTACACTATATATTACTTTTGCTATTTGTTCATAACTTCCTGAGTATTTTTCATCTTTGTTTTTACCAACTAAAGTTAAAATTTCTTCAAAACCTAAAAAACTATTATTTTCTTTTGCATAATTAAATCTCTCAACCAATAAAAATTTATTGTTTTTTGATAATTGTATATTTGGTATTTTCACACTTGATTTTTCAATTGCTTTTAAACAAAAATATTCATTTAATGCAAGTTGTTGATACTCTTCACCCCAAGTTTTTATAATATACTCTTTTGAAGAGATACTCTCTTTATCTTTTAATATAGCAAGTGATTTTGGCTGAACTCCTGATATTGCATTTTTATCTAAAAATGCAGTTACAATTTTAGTAAAAGTATCACTGCTATCATTTTGTAAAACTTCATTTAAATCAAATGATAAAAACTCTTTGGATTTAGTTTTAGTTTCATAGCTAAGTCTTCCTTGAATATTTGAGCATATGTGAGAAAAGACTAAAAAATCATCTATATATCCATAACTCTTAGTAAGATACTTTTTAAATAATTCAAATAAATACCCCTCAGGCATATTCATATCAAAAATAGGATGAAGTTTATAACTCCAAATATAAGATGATGATCTATAGGGCATAATTAGGGAGATAGGTTTAAAATCAACTGTATAGTTAAATCCATATTGATTTTTTTCTTTTTCAAAAAAAAGTTTTCCTACCTCTTTTGAGTCTACTTTTACTTTTATATCTTCCATATTTTTCACTCATAATGATAATTTTAGTTATCATTATAAGATATTTAATTAAAAATGTAAAGTAAATTTATCATTATTAAAAACTTTTGATTAAATCTTCATATACTTTACAAAGACCCTCTACTTCTTTAACTGTTGTTCTCTCACCAACACTATGTATAGTGTCATTTATAACACCAAATTCAATAGCTTCAATTCCAAAGCTACCAAAATATCTAGCATCACTAGTTCCACCATGAGTTGAGTGTTTTGTTTTAATTCCTAAAACTTTTAAAATTGATTCTTCCATAGCTTTTACTACTTTTGATTCTTTATTTGTTACAAAGGGAAAAGAACCTTGAGTTGTTCTAAAGTCATACTCTAAACCTTTTAGTTTTTCATGGATAAATGCTTCTACCGATTCCCTTGTAGTATTTGTAGAGTTTCTTACATTAAACATTAGTTTTAACTCATTTGGAGTTACATTTGTAACTTCCATACCACCTCTGATATCAGTAATTACCATTTTAGATGGAGCAAAATATTCATCTCCATTATCTAAATTATGTCCTGCAATTTTTGGTAGTACCTCAGCGAAATTATGAACTGGATTTATACACTTTTCTGGATAAGCTGCATGTCCTTGTTTACCTTTAATAGTAATATATCCATTTATACTACCACGTCTACCTACTTTAATAGCATCTCCAAATACTTCTTCACAAGTTGGTTCTGCTACTACTGCGTATTGAGGAATAAAATCTATTTCTCTTAGATGTTCTAACATCTTTATAGTTCCATAAGTTCCTTCACCCTCTTCATCAGAAGTCATTAAAATACTTAGTGTTCCATCAAAATTTTCTGCATGTTTACAAGCATATAAAAAAGCAGCATCTCCACTTTTCATATCTTGAGTCCCCCTAGCAGTTATAACTCCATCTATAATATCAGCTGCAAATGGGTCAACTTCCCATCCCTTTCCAGGTGGTACTACATCTATATGTCCAGCAAAACATAGGTGTTGAGGGTTGTCATTAAATTTTTTATAATAAAATCTATTTTTAACACCTTCCATATCTACACTAATACATTTCCAAGTATCACCTAAATACTCTTCTATAAAATCAAATGCTCCATCATCATCAGGAGTAACTGATTTAAATCTCAATAATTTTTGAAATAACTCTATAACTGTCATAATATATCTATCCTTTATATAAACGGATTGTATCTAATAATCTTTTATTCTCTATTTAACCTACTGCTACCACCATGTTATAAAAAACTCTTGGTAGACCTCATCATTTTTTAGCCATATAAGTGGTGATTTTCCTAAACTTATAAAATACTCTATCTCCTGTACTATATCTTCATAAGTTTTATACTCTATGTCTTTTGGTATATCACTTACCCAATCATATCTATGTGGCATGTAGTATTTATATGATTTAAATTTCTCTTCACACTTAAATTTTTCTATATTTATATAAAAGCCTTTTATACACTCTTTATTTACTAAACCTAGTTTTGGCTCTTTTTTATATGGTAAATATATATTAGCTTTAAAACAACTATTTTGATATACATTGCTATAATCTATATCTATATACTCTTTTGTTTTATTACTATATAGAAGTGGAAACTGTTTAGTATACAGCTTGTCTAGTTTTTTTAATAGCGTATCATCTCTATTTGGTCCTATATATCTATTAATCTCATTTTCAAAGCTTTCATCATATAAGTAGTATTTGTATACTAGTTCTGTATGTAAGTATTTCTCTTTTTCTTTATCATATAGTATAAAATCAATCTCACCTAAAGTGTTTTTATCTTCTATTACTTGAATATTCTTATATAGTAGTTTATATCTACTTACATGTTTTAAATACTCTTCAAAAAAATACTCTATTCTTTTTCCTAGTGGTAGTCTTTGATTTATTTGTATATTTATATCTATACTACTTATATCTATAGTTTCAAATTCAAACTGTTCTATATTTTTTATAGTGCTAAATAGCTTTGGAGTGCTGTAAAATCCAATAAACTGTTCTTTTATACTGGTCATAATATATAATTAAATCTCTCTTTATTTAATAACTAAGTAAGGATAATATACTACAATAATTATAAAATACAAAATTTAAGAAGATTTAATTATGGGAAAAATAGAAAAAACATTTTGGTGGCTTTGCTTTATATTAGCAATATATACTACCATTGGATTTAAGCTTATACCTGTTGTTTTAAAAGATCAATTAATAAAAAATCTAGATGCAAATCTTACAGCAAAAAGTAGTATTGAAAAAGTAGAATTCAACCCCTACTCTTTAACTGCAAGACTTTATAACTATAAACTAACAAATGAAGAAACGATTGCATCATTTGATAAACTAACTTTAGATTTGGGTTTAATTGCTTCAATCAGTGACTTACATGCGAATATACAAGAAGTAAAACTAGAAAAGCTATATTTAAATATCATAGAAGAAAAAGATGGAAGCTTCAATGTTGCTAAACTAGTAAAACCAACTCAAGAAGTACAAGAAGAACCTAAAGATGAATCAAGCTCACAAATAGAGTTCTTAGTATCTAAAATCTTTTTGGAAAACTCAAAAATTGATTTTACAAAACTAAAAGATAAAGAACCATATAAAATTAGTATAAATGATATAAATTATAAACTAAGAGATGTGGGAACTTTTAATAACTCTTTATCATCAAATGATTTAAAACTAAAAATAAACGAATTTACTAATCTTTCAATAGAAGGTGCGTTTAGATTAATACCATTTAAGATGTATGGTAAAGCTAATATTGAAGACTTAAGGGTTAAAGAGTTATTAGACTATGATATGAGTAGTTTTAATTTTAATTTAAATAAAGAGGCAAATATTAATCTAGGAATGGATTTTAATATTGATACTACTAAAAAAACAGATGTAGTTTTAAACTCAACAATTTTTAATATCAATAACTTAAATGTAATTCAAAATGAATTAAATACAGTAAGCCTGAAAAAACTAGATATTAAAAACTTTAAATTTGATTTAGATAAACAAGAAATCTTAGTTGATACACCAACTGTAAATACTCTAAATGTAAAAGTTCTAAACTCTAAAGATGGAATTAATTTAGCTAATTTAGTAAAAAGTCAACCAACAAAAGATGAAGAACCCATAAAGGAGACTAAGCCTTGGATTGTTAAAGTTTCTAATTCTATATTAGAGAATATAAATACAAACTATACAGATAAGATTAACTCTTTAGTAATTAATAGTAAAAATACAATTAAAATTAATAGATTTAATCTAGATGGTTCAAACATAGATTTATCAAATATTAATCTAAAAGCTTCTAATTTTAATTTTGAAGATAATAAAAATAGATTAACTATTTTAGATGAATTAATATCTATAAATATGGATAAATTAGATTTAAAAAACAACAAAATAGCAATCAATAGTATAAAACTAAATAGTGATAATTTAAATGTTAAAGATAAATCTTCTATTAAACTAAGTAGTGCTAAAAATAGTATTAATGTTAGTAAGATAAATATTGATGGTTCTAATATAGATATCAATTCTGTAAATACAACATTAGCAAATTTAAATTTTGATGAATTAAAATCTAAACTAAATATTAAATCGAAACAAACAAAAATAGATGCATCTAATTTAAAAATCAATGGTTCTAAAATCAATATTTCTAAAATATCATTAGGTACACCGAACTTAGATTTAAAAGATAGAATCAATAATATGACTATAGGAGTAAAATCAACTAATGTTGATTTAAACTCTCTTATATTAAATGGCTCAAATATAGATATAAAAACAATTAAGCTTTCAAGACCAGATATTAACTTTTATGACAAAAAAAACAACATTTCCTTAAAAGCCCAAGACTTACAAGTATATGTAAATAAATTGTCTCAAAAAGGAAGTAGATTAAATATAAACTCTTTAAGGGTTGTTCAACCTAAAGTTAATTTTCTTAATACTAAGGATAAAACAAATATCTTAGCTAATAATATTGATTTAAGTGTGAGTGGAATCTATAATTCAAATAGTCTACTAAAAGTTAATAAAACAACTGTGAATAGACCAATAATAAGTGTAATATTACCTAAATCTAATTCTACTAAGGATGAGGTAAAAAATGAAGTAGAAAAAAAGACAACTAAAGAGAACTCAAATGGTAAAAAAATTGATATTGGTCCTATTACTATTAGAAATGCAAAATTAAACTTTGAAGATAAAAACTTACCAATACCATTTAAAACAACTGTCTCAAAACTAAATGGAAGTATTAGTGAGTTTAAAAGTGATATTCAAAGTAAAACAAAACTTCAAGTAAGAGGTGTTGTTGATGAATATGGTACTACAAATATAACAGGGGTTGTAAATCCAAACAGTATAAAACTTTTAACAGATATTAATATGGTGTTTAAAAATATTGCCATGAAAAACTTCACACCTTATACAGGTAAATTTATAGGAAGAGAGTTAAAAAGTGGTAAGCTAGATTTAGACTTAAACTATAACATTCAAAGTTCAAACTTAAAAGCACAAAACAATGTAGTAATAAAGCAATTAGAACTTGGAAACAAAGTTGAAAGTAAAGATGCTGTTTCTCTACCCTTAGAACTAGCAATCGCCCTACTTCAAGATACAAGTGGGGTTATAGATTTAAACCTACCTATAAGTGGTAATGTTGATGACCCACAATTTTCTATTGCTCCAATTGTATTTAAAGAATTTGTAAATTTAATTACAAAGGCACTAACAGCACCATTTTCACTACTTGGAGCTATATTTGGATTTGATGCAAATGAAATCAATAGTGTAGACTTTAATTATGGAGAGAGTGAAATTACTCCTATACAAAGAGAAACACTAGATAAAATAAATAAAATCTTAACAAAACGTCCAAACTTAGTATTAGAAATTATTCCATCATATGAAAACCAAAAAGATTTACTTGCATTAAAAAACAATAAATTTATAAAAATAGTTAATAATGAATTACCTAATAAAAATATTAAAAACTATGATGAAAAGTATTTAGAACTATTAGAAGAGATTTATAAAGATTATGACAAAAAAGTTAAAGAGTTAAAAAACACTCATACAACAGATAATAAAATAAATATAAAAACCTATAAAAAAGCTCTTGAGTCATTTATTATAAACAAGCAAGATGTAAAAACTGAAGAGTTAGAAAAGATTGCAAAGATTAGAGCTATTAATATTAAAGAGTATCTTGTAAAACAAAAAGGTATTTCTGTAAAACAAGTTAAAGTTAGTAAGGCACTTAAACAAAAAGATTCAACATCAAAAACTTTAAATATTGATTTAGAAATAAAAAAATTATAAGATAAAGTTATATATAAACATAACTTTATTTTATGAAACTCTAATAATTTATCTATTATAATTTTCCTTTAAAAATAAGGAGAATTATGAAAAAAATTTTACCACTAATAATAATTGTTGTATTTTCAGTAATTTTTTATGCAATATATAAAGAATCTACTAAAAGTTTAAAAATAAAAAGACTTGCATGCCAAGCTAAGACAACTACTTTTGAAAGAGTTTTTGCACAAGGACCAGTAAAAGAAGGAATTGATGCATTACTTAATAAAAACTATATCATTAAATCAAATATAGAATATTCTAAATATATGAAAAGCAATATAAAGCAAAGTGTTTATATTGAAGACTTAGATAGATTATTGACAAGTGTGATTGATAGATACGCAAAACCTACAGACTCTACAGATACGAAAAAAGTGTTAATAGAGTATTATCTATATGAGAATGATAAAGAGGATAAAGGTAAAAACAATGACAAAGCTAAAGAGTATGCTGGTTATTTAATGTTTGATTTTAAATATGATAATAAACTAATATACAAAATCCAAACTGATTATAGTTTTGTTGATACAAGAGATGTTGAAGAAAGAATGGAATGTGCAATAAACTCATTCATATCACTAAAAGGAAAGTAAATGAAACAAAAAATATTTAAAGAAAAGTACCATATATTTGAAATTGAATATAATAAAAATGAATTAAAATATAAAAACGTGGATGAAATCATTAATCATTTAAAAGAAAAAATTGATAATCACCCCGTAATCTCTTTTATAGCTATTTTTGACCAATATAATCACACAAGCTGCGTAAATGGAGAAATAAATCCTGCTATTAAATCTGCTAAAAATATAGTATTTTGTTTTGGTAAAGAGTTACCAACTCCTGAAGTATTAGCAGTTCGACCTAGAAGTATTGGTGTTTGTGAATTAGAAGATAAATTTATATTAAATTTTTTAGAAGCACCAAACGATATGGCAAATAAAACAATGGAAGAGTTTGTTAAATCAATTTTAAATAATTAAAACTATATGATAGGAGAAAATTAGTTCTCTTCTTTTCTCCAAATATCATACAGGTTCTCAGCTTTTTGTATCTCTTCTAGATTAGCTCTTTTTCGACAAGATAAATAACCTTTTGAACCATCACTACTTTCAAATGGATATACCGTTGCAAATACCCAATAATAACCACCACTTTTTGTTGCATTTTTTACATATCCTGTCCAAATTTCTCCTTTTTGAACAGTATCCCATAGTGATTTAAATGCTTTTTTGGGCATATCTTTATGCCTAACCATACTATGAGGTTGTCCTAGTAATTCATTTAATGAATATTCTGCAACTTTACAGAAATCATCATTTGCAAATCTTATTATTCCCCTTGCATCAGTTTCACTAACTAAAAATGCATTTTTATCTAAAACTGTTTCTTTGCCTATAGACATATTTATCATCCTTTAGTTAAATTTTTTTGTTTTTGAATCAATTAATAATTCATGTGCAAGTTTTGATACTTCTTGAGCAATTAATTTTATTTGATTTGAATCATTTGCATTTTCTTGAGTAACTCTATCTAGCATATTAACAGCATCATTTATTTGCTCTATTCCTGTCATTTGTTCATTTGAAGCTTTTGATACATCCTCAATTATATGAATTGTTTCAGAAATATTTTCATTTAATTTTTTATATCCCTCAATCATATCTGATGAAACTATCTTTCCATCATTTGCTTTTGAGGTAGCTTCTTCAACAAGATTTTTAATTTCCCTTGCAGCCTCTGCACTTCTTGAAGCCAAGTTTCTAACTTCCTGTGCAACTACAGCAAAACCTTTCCCTGCTTCACCTGCTGTTGCTGCTTCAACTGCTGCATTAAGTGAAAGTATATTTGTTTGGAATGCAATTTGATCTATTACAATAATTGCTTCATTAATTGAGTTTACTTTTTGATTAATTTCTTCCATAGAAACAACTGTTTTAGAAGCTAGTTCTTCACCTGAAAAAACTGATTCTTTAACAGTTTGACCTAAAGATGCCATTTTAACTGCATTTTGAGCATTATTTCTAGTAATACTAGTAATCTCTTCAACAGCTGCTGCTGTTTGTTCTAAAGATGCTGCTTGTTCATTTGCTTTTTGTGAAAGATTAGTCATTGAACTATTCATTACATTTGCATTTTTTTCTAAAGTTTCACCATTTTGAAAATTTATTCTTGCATTATCACTAAGTACTTTTCCTAGCTTATTAATACTCTCCATCAAAAGTTTCATATCTTCTTTATATTTGTCAATTACTTTTATACTATCAGTAAAATCATCATTTGTATAACTACTAACAACTCTTAAAATTCTTTTTGTAGAGTCATCGATACTTGCAAGCATTTTATTAATTGTTGTTTTTAATGTAAGGATTGTTGGAGTTGAACTATTAGAGTTTATTCGAGAAGAAAATATACCTTGATCAACTTTATCAGCTGTAAGAACTATCTCACCTAAAACTCTCATATCTTCTTTATTTCTTTTATCAACTTCTCTTATATCTTGATTCCATTTTTTTAACATTTCATCAAGCTTTTTATTACCTGTGGATTCTATGTAATCAAACTCATTTTTTTCATAAGAAATAAATTTTACAAATTGATCAAAATAGTTATCTATTAGTTCCAATTCTTTATTTGAAATTGCACCAAACATAAAACTCCTTTTATTATTTATTTAATAGTACATAAAAAAAGTGATGTTTTTGTGAGTTTTAGTGAGGAATTTCTATTTTAAATCTAAGACCTTTATTAATATTCTCCACTTCAATTTTTCCATTTAAGTTTTGTTCAATTATTATTTTTGTCATATATAATCCAACACCTGTACCGTTAGAGTTTTGCTTTGTGGTAAAGTATAGCTCAAATATTCTTTTTAAAATATCACTATCTTTTATACCACCACCTGAATCTTCTATAGTTAAAACAGTTGAAATACTATTTTTTGTAGCACAAATTTCAATCTCTTTATTTTCCATATTATTTAATAATATTGCATCTTTTGCATTTAATAAAATATTTATTATTGATTGGTGAAGTTGATTCTCTAAACACACTAAAAAAATAGAATCTGAAATATCTATCTTTACTTTTATACCATTTGAATTTAATTCATATTTAATTAAAGATACTATTTTTAAAATAGTATCTTTTAGATTTATCTTCTTAAACTCTTCTTTTGGTTTATAAAAATTTCTAAAATCGTCAATTGTATTAGACATAAAAGTTAATTGCTTATCTATTCTTTGAATCCACTTAGTAAGATAATTTTTATTTAAATTTGAGTTTTCAAATTGATTAATTAAATCTATACACTGAAGAGATAAAGTGTTCAAAGGTTGTCTCCAATTATGTGCAATTGCTCCTATCATCTCTCCCATAGCTGCCATTTTTGATTGTTGTAAAAGAATTTTCTCTTGATCTCTTTGTTTTTCAACCTCTTCTTTTACTTTTTGTTCTAATTTTTGTTGTAACTCTTTTTCTTGAGTTATTACTTCAAAAGTACATACAAATCCATCATTATTTTTTACAACTTTATTTCTAAACCATTCTTTTATCCCATCACTTTCAAAATAGAATTCTAATTTTTTTGATTTACCAGTTAAAACAACTTCCTTATAATTTTCAAAAAGAGTTTGTCCATTTAATGAGTCTAAAGGTTTAAAGTTTCCACTAATAATCTTAGACAATCTTTGATTAATAATCTCTTCTTCTTTTAATTTTACTATTTTACAAGCCTCTTTATTCATCATTGTAAATATAAAATCAACAATTTCACCTTTTTCATCATAAAAAGGATCAAAAGCCATTATTCCACTTAATGAACTATCTAAAATAGCTTTTAATTCATTATTTTTTTTAATTAAATCCTCTTCAGCAATTTTTTGCTGTGTAATATCATTGTGAATCCCTATCATACGAATAGGTTTACCATCTTTATTTCTAAGAATATTACCTCTACATCTAATCCATACTGTATGACCTTTTTTATGTCTATATCTTACAACATGGTCATAAGGATGAGTCATATCAACATAATGTTTTTTATAGTTTTTAGTAGCTTTTTCTAAATCTTCATCAAAAATCAACTCTTGCCATTGGGAAACTAAATGCTCTTTTTCATTAGCTTCATATCCTAAAACCTCCCAAAATCTAGGACTCATCCATTCATTCTCAGAGTTTTCTAAATCCCAATACCAAACTCCATCTAAAGAGTTTTTTTCTAAAAAATCAAAAATTGTAGAGTCTTTATTTATTTTTTCATATAACTCTTTTCTTAAATAATGTTCTTCTTTCACACTTTCCCAATCTAATTAAATATTTACTTTGTATCCAACTTTAGGTACATTTTCTACAATATCATAAGATATTTTTTTTCTAATATTTTTAACTAAAGTTCGTAAACTAGTACTTGACATAACATTATCATTCCAAACTACTCTTTCAATTATTGAATAATGAACTGCTGAACCTCTTTTTTTTATAAGTAATTTCAAAAATTCTAATTCTTTTAGTGTAAGTTTTACACTGTTTCCTTCAAACATAAACTCTGAATTAACAGTATCTAATATGATTGAAGAGTTAATACTAATTCGCCCATTATGATACTCATTATTTTGATGTTGATATACTTTTTTTAGAATATACTGAATGTCTTCAAACTTCATAGGTTTTAAAATATATCCTTGTACATTACAATTTGAGGCCTTAAGTAAAGTTTCTGTATCAGAATATGCTGTAATTATTATAATTGGTACACTATAATCAACCTCTCGTATCTTAATTATAGTTTCAAGCCCATTTAATTTAGGGATATTAACATCACATAGTACAACATCTATTTTATTATTTTTAAACACTTCAATAGCATCATAACCATCAACCGCAGTAAATACCTTTGAAAATTTAGATTCAAAAATTTCTACCATAAGCTCTAAAGTTTCTAACTCATCTTCTATAATCAAAATATTTTGCTTAAGAAAGACCATATATTCCTTTCAAATATCATATATTTTCAACACAAACTCTGTTTCTTCCATTTTTCTTAGCTTCATAAAGTAAGTCATCTGCTTGTTTATATACTTCATCAACAATTATATCATTGGCATTTTTACATATAAGTCCCATAGATACTGTAATATAAGAACTAACACTACTAAATTCATGTTTAATTTTTAAGTCCTCTATACTTTCTCTTAATTTATTAGCAAATGATAAAGCAGCCTCTTTTGTTTTTGCTTGATAAACAACAGCAAACTCTTCTCCACCTAATCTAAAGCTATAATCAGAAGAACGATTTAAATTATTTTGTAAACATTCTGCTACTTTTATTAAAACATCATCACCTTTTTGATGTCCATAATTATCATTATATTCTTAACTTTCGCACGTTAAATTGATTAAAATTGTAGCTAAATCTCCCTAAAACATTACTCCTTTAGTTAATAATCTTATCCTTGTTGACATAAAAATAATTTAGTTGTTTTTCTATGATATTTTTCTATTTTGAACTCTCAATAAAGCCCTTAAATAGGCACTTTTAGCTATAATATCTATTATATTAAAGGGTAAGAATGCAGATAGAATCCAAGATCATCGGTATTATAAACGATAAGTTAAAAAATCCAATCTATGAAACATTACGTTTGTTAAATATGAAAACTATTTTAACCAAGAGCAATTTTTCTAAAAAAGAGGGAGTTGCTGTTCATATGGTTGTATTACATTTTGTATATATGCTGGTTATGAATAAAAAAATATCAACCTTTATGGATCAAAGTAATGATAGTTTCAAAAAAGATGTATATTATCGATTACTTTCCAATACTTCTTATAATTGGAGAAAACTATTATCTCTTAGTTCTTTAAAGATCTTATCACTACTTCATAAAGTGCAAGATTCAAAGCTAGTAAGAGTTCTTATACTTGATGATACTGTTGAAGATAAAGTTGGTAAAAATATAGAGGGAAGTTGTGACAACCTTTGGAGCAATAAAGCAAAGAGAAAAATCAGAGGTGTAAATGTTGTATCACTAAACTATAGTGATGGTTATTCAAATTTTATGTTGGACTTTGCAATTGCTATGAACAGTTATGCAAGGGTAAAGATAGAAGAGTTTACAAATATTATTGATCATCGAACCAATGCACATAAGCGAAGATTGGAAAGCTTAAAAGGGAAATCACAAATTGCTATAGAGATGATTAAAAGAGCAGTAGCTAGTGGTATATATGCAGATTATCTGCTTGTAGATAGCTGGTATTCTAAACCTGTATTTATAGAAACTATGAATGAACTTGGATTGCAAGTCATTTCAAGAATGGTAAACAATGACAGGATATGGAATTTTACAGGAGAGAAAAAGACCCTTGATGGCATCTATAACAAATTTAAAAAGCTTAAATCTATCAAGATGGGTCAATATGGCAAAAAGATAAAGTTTGAGTATTTTTCAACCATAGTTGAACATAAAAAAGCTGGTAAATTAAAAATTGTTTTTATAAAAACAAAAGAGAATTTAATACCAATCGTATCAACCAATCTTATACTTAGTGATGAAGAGATTATAGATATTTATAAAAGACGATGGGATATAGAACAAGGGTATAAAGAACTTCGTGAACACTTTGGATTCGGAAAAGAAGAGAATCGAATCTATGAAGCTTTGATAGCCAGAATTACACTATCTTTTTTTACATACAATGTTGTTAGCTATATAAATCGTATCAGCAATGAACCTAAAACAATTGGTGGATTGTTTAAAGATTTAGAATGTGAACTTCATACTCTAGCAATAGCTATGCAAGCATTTTTAGCTATTTTAGATGAGATTGCAAAAATTGAAGAAGTTGTCAATAGAAATGAGGATTTTACAGCTATCATTGATCTATTAAGAGATGTGACTGGAAAATTGCTTGGTTTTAGGTGCGAAAGTTAAGATTATATTGTTTAAAATGATCGAAATCCATAAATAAAAAGGCTAATAATTCATCTTTTCTTTTTGCATTGTTAATTATATTTGGAAAGGCATCATCGAAATATCTTCTATTATAAATATTTGTTAGTCCATCAGTTATTGAGATCTCTTCTATTCTTTTTTTATCAGTAATATCAACTCTAATAGCTGTGTATCCAATAATCTCTTTATTTTTATTAAACATTGGAGATATAGATGCTTCTACCCAATAATGTTCTTTATTCTTTTTAAGATTTTTTATCTCACCTTTCCATGTCTTTCCACGAGTTATTGTTTCCCATAAGTGCTTATAAGTAGAATCATTCATATCTGGATGTCTTATTATTCTATGATTACGACCTATTAATTCATCTTTTGTATATCCACTTATTTCACAAAAAGCTTCAGAAACCTTAGTAATATTACCATCTAAATCAGTTGATGATGTTAAAATATTTTTATCAACAATATCAATATATTTTTTCATCTGAGTATTAAGATTATTGATTTGTCTATTTTTAAAAGAAATAATAATAAGAACTAGTATAAAAACAGACCCAATAATTAAAACTTTTTCATAATTAATCTCTTTTTCATAGTTAATAGAAATCCAATTATTAAGCATCTTTTCTTTATTTTCATTTGTAATAGAATTAAGTAATTTATTAACAATATCATTTAATATTAAATTATTTCTAGAACTAGCAATTGAAATATTAATATTATTAAAAATCTCTTTTGATATTTTAAGACTATTTGAAAAGTCTTTTTGTATTTCATGTCCCACAACAGGAAGAATTTCAACTAAACCAAAAAAATCATCGTTATTAACTTTATTTAATCCTTCTTTTAATGAATCAACTTTTATAAACTCTATTTGTGGGTATTTTTTTATCAGCATTTCTTTGTATATCTCATCCACATATGCAATTTTTTTGCCATCCAAAAACTTTAAAGAAGAGATAAAAGTTTTATCAAGTTTTGTAACTAACTTAACTTTCGCACCTAAAACCAAGCAATTTTCCAGTCACATCTCTTAATAGATCAATGATAGCTGTAAAATCCTCATTTCTATTGACAACTTCTTCAATTTTTGCAATCTCATCTAAAATAGCTAAAAATGCTTGCATAGCTATTGCTAGAGTATGAAGTTCACATTCTAAATCTTTAAACAATCCACCAATTGTTTTAGGTTCATTGCTGATACGATTTATATAGCTAACAACATTGTATGTAAAAAAAGATAGTGTAATTCTGGCTATCAAAGCTTCATAGATTCGATTCTCTTCTTTTCCGAATCCAAAGTGTTCACGAAGTTCTTTATACCCTTGTTCTATATCCCATCGTCTTTTATAAATATCTATAATCTCTTCATCACTAAGTATAAGATTGGTTGATACGATTGGTATTAAATTCTCTTTTGTTTTTATAAAAACAATTTTTAATTTACCAGCTTTTTTATGTTCAACTATGGTTGAAAAATACTCAAACTTTATCTTTTTGCCATATTGACCCATCTTGATAGATTTAAGCTTTTTAAATTTGTTATAGATGCCATCAAGGGTCTTTTTCTCTCCTGTAAAATTCCATATCCTGTCATTGTTTACCATTCTTGAAATGACTTGCAATCCAAGTTCATTCATAGTTTCTATAAATACAGGTTTAGAATACCAGCTATCTACAAGCAGATAATCTGCATATATACCACTAGCTACTGCTCTTTTAATCATCTCTATAGCAATTTGTGATTTCCCTTTTAAGCTTTCCAATCTTCGCTTATGTGCATTGGTTCGATGATCAATAATATTTGTAAACTCTTCTATCTTTACCCTTGCATAACTGTTCATAGCAATTGCAAAGTCCAACATAAAATTTGAATAACCATCACTATAGTTTAGTGATACAACATTTACACCTCTGATTTTTCTCTTTGCTTTATTGCTCCAAAGGTTGTCACAACTTCCCTCTATATTTTTACCAACTTTATCTTCAACAGTATCATCAAGTATAAGAACTCTTACTAGCTTTGAATCTTGCACTTTATGAAGTAGTGATAAGATCTTTAAAGAACTAAGAGATAATAGTTTTCTCCAATTATAAGAAGTATTGGAAAGTAATCGATAATATACATCTTTTTTGAAACTATCATTACTTTGATCCATAAAGGTTGATATTTTTTTATTCATAACCAGCATATATACAAAATGTAATACAACCATATGAACAGCAACTCCCTCTTTTTTAGAAAAATTGCTCTTGGTTAAAATAGTTTTCATATTTAACAAACGTAATGTTTCATAGATTGGATTTTTTAACTTATCGTTTATAATACCGATGATCTTGGATTCTATCTGCATTCTTACCCTTTAATATAATAGATATTATAGCTAAAAGTGCCTATTTAAGGGCTTTATTGAGAGTTCAAAATAGAAAAATATCATAGAAAAACAACTAAATTATTTTTATGTCAACAAGGATAAGATTATTAACTAAAGGAGTAATGTTTTAGGGAGATTTAGCTACAATTTTAATCAATTTAACGTGCGAAAGTTAAGTAACTAAAACAAAAGGGAAAGAAAAATGTGAATCAGATAGATTAACTAATTTATTTTTTTCATCTGTATTTTGAATAAATGTAGCTAAATCACAATCAAGTGTTAATAATTTATCTAAACCTTCTTTAAGTGACTTAGTTGATACATAATTGAAATTTACATTCAATTTTTCTTTAAAAATATTTATATATTCAGAAGTTATTCCCGTTAAATTACCATTTTCTATCTTTTCAATAGGCATTAAATTAGAATTAATACAATAATTAATATTCCTTTTATTTGATAAATAATCTTGCTGTATTTGAGTTAATTTTATCTCTTCATAAAAACTATTCTTTAGCCATTTATCTACTAATTTTCTAATCTCTTTTTCTGGTATTTGTTCATTAACTTTTTCTAAAATTGATTTTAGAATTAAGTTATCCTTTTTTACACCCATATGCAAAGGCGTTATAGTTTGTATATTGTTCTCTTTTACAACTATAGTTTTTATATTACTTAACCAATTTTTATTTATAAAATACTCAATTGTAGATAAATTATCTACAACTGCATCAACTTTATTTGATGCAACTGCTTCTATAGCCTCTTTTATTGTTTCTGTAGTATATAATTGAATTTCGGGATAATTGTTTTTTAATATATTTTCTAAAAAAGAATTTTTTAAAACAGAAACTTTTTTATTTTTTAAGTCTTCTAAAGTTTTAATAGTTGACTGTTTATTTACACCTAAACTCATTTGAAAATTGACTAATGAAAAATTTGTAAAATCTATAATCTCTTCTCTTTTTTCGTTTATTGCTATATTTGGAAGAATATCAAGCTGATTATTATTAAGCATATTAAATGAATCTTTCCATGACACATTTTGAATAAATTCTATTTTAACACCTAAGATTTTTCCAAATAGTTCCATATAATCAATCACAAAACCTTTTGGATGATTATTCATATTAAAATTATATGGAGGAAAAGAGTTAAAATTATAAACCTTTAAAATAGGATTATCTTTTAAATATTTAATCTCTTCATTATTTAATATTATTTTCTTATCATCTTTTGAAATTTCTTCAAATAGAAAGTTATTTAAATCTATTTTTGATTGAGTTAAACCATAATATTTATACATCTCACTTATGTATCTAATTCTTCCTTGGTCTAAATATCCAAGTGGTGTAGCATTCATATTAATTAATGATTCAATTGCATCTGCTTCATATCTTAAGTGTTCAATAGATTTTTCTTTAGTATATTTTTCACTTATAAGCTTTATTATCTCTTCTTTATTTTCTAAAGCATATTTCCAACCTTTAAGTGTTGCTTCTTTAAACTTTTCTACTCTTTTAGGATGATTTCTTGCTTCATCTTCATTTGTAAAAAGTATATCTCCATACATATCAAAACCATAATTAGTAGGATTTATAATAT
Organism: Malaciobacter pacificus; assembly: GCF_004214795.1. Classification (NCBI taxonomy): domain Bacteria; kingdom Pseudomonadati; phylum Campylobacterota; class Epsilonproteobacteria; order Campylobacterales; family Arcobacteraceae; genus Malaciobacter; species Malaciobacter pacificus. The sequence goes on along the minus strand of NZ_CP035928.1, from coordinate 1,136,188 downwards.
TTACATCATAACCTTTTTGCTTAAATAAAAATGGCTCATTTGTAATATATGCAGGCATTACATCAACTTCATTATTAATAAGTCTTACATAATCATTTTTATATCTTTCTCTAATTAAATTTACATCTATATCAAAGTTTTTAATCATTGCAAGAAGAGAAAAACCATCAGTATCACTTGGATAAAAAAGAACATTTTTATTATTTAACTCATAAACTGAAGAAATTTTATTTTTCTTTAGAGATATAAAAACACTAGGAGAGTGTTGAAAAATAGGAGAAATAATAACTACAGGCTGTTGTTTTAGTCTATATAAAATTAAAATAGAATCAGCAATACCATACTGAGCATTTCCATTTATTACTTCATCAATATTATTATATTTTAAATCTCTTTGTTTAATTTGTACATCTAAACCAACTTCATCATAAAAACCTTTCTCTTTTGCAGCATAATACCCTGCAAATTGAAACTGATGAAACCATTTTAGCTGTAACACAACTTTTTCATTGGCACTTAAAAAAGTAGTAAAAAATATAAGTATTAAATATAATAAGTTTTTTTTCATTTTATATCTTTATCTAAATTTATTGGAATTATTATTTTAAATTCTGCACCCAAATGATTCTCATTTTCATATTTATATTCGACATTTGAAACTAAAATTTCACCTTTCATACTAGTTTCGATTATTTGTTTACAAATATATAACCCAATACCTGTTCCACCACTTTTCTCTTTAGTAGTAAAATATGCATCAAAAACTTTATTTAGGTTCTCTTTTGAAACTCCACCTGCATTATCTTTTATTTTAATAGTAACTTTATTTTGATTATTTTCTACTGTTATAAAAATGTATTTATTTAATAAATTAGAATTTTCAACTAATGCTTCTTTTGAATTTTTTAATATATTTATAAGTACTTGTAACAATTCGTTTTTATAACCAAATAACTCAATATCTTTTATATTTTTAATTATAACTATATCATTATTTTTAAATTGTGTATTAATTAGTTTAAATGTATCTTCAACTGCATCTAGAATATTAAATGTAACTTTCTCTTTATTTGGACTAAAGAAATTTTTAAAATCATCAATAGTTTGAGATAAGTTATGTACTGAATTATCAATATTATCTATAGCATTAGTAATTTCTTGCAGTGTTGAAAAACCTTTTTCTTGATTATTTATTTTTAATAAACCATTAGAGATTGAAATTAAATTTAAAGGTTGTTTCCATTGATGGGCAATACTAGCTATCATTTCACCCATTGTTGCCATTTTAGATTGTTGCATTAGAAGTTTTTCTTTTTCAAGGGTATTATTCATCTCTAAATCAATTCTTTTTTTATAATCAAGAAAGATATTATTGATAATATTTGATAAGTAAAAAGATACTATTATCATCAAAAATGTAGTTATTATAGCTATTAAAATTATTTCATTAATAGTTTTTTTATTAGAAATAATTAAATCTTCTTTTTTTTCAATAATCCTTTTTTTAAGCTCTTCTAAATAAAAACCACTTCCTATCATCCAATTCCAATCTTCATATAGTTTTACAAAAGATATTTTGTCATTAGAAATCAATGATTCATTTAATTTAACTGTTGAATTGTATTGGATAAAGCCCTCTTTATTTTTAATAGAGAAATCAATCAAATCTCTTAAAATAAATTTTCCATCTTCACTTTGTACATTGTATCTATTAGTTCCTATTAGCTCTTTTTTAGGGTTAACTAAACATGTCCCTTTTAAATCATAAATAAAAATGTGTTCAGGTTCTTTTAATTTAAGACTATTTAGTTTTTTTAAAATTCTCGTTTGAGTTCGTTTCTTCAAGTTTTTTTCATAATAACCTGCACCAATAAACATATTTAGTTCAGGTATTCTTTTAAAAAAACCTATTTTTTTATATTCTAATTTATCACTAGGTTTTTCTTTCCAAAACCATTCATAAAAAGTCTCATCTTTATTTTTTAAAATACTATACATCTCTTTTAATAAAAAAGTACCTTTTGAATCTTTATGTTCCCATAAATTTTTTCCTTCAATTGCTGGAAATTCCCCATTGAAGATATTTTTTCCATCCATAGTATATAAAAAAAGATATCCATCATTATTAAATCTAATATCTCTTAAAGCATTTTTTATACTTCCTATAAATTTTTCTTGAGAAAACTCTTTTTGATTTATTTTTTCATTATAAAGGGATAAGATTAAAGAATAAGCTTGAGTTACTTCTTCTTTTATTTCTGAATTAAAGTCTTCTTTTTCAAAATCTTTTTCTAATTCAATTAAGTTATATATTTTATTTACAAGATTTTCGATAGTTCTGTTATTTAAAGATAAATAATTCTCTTCTATCTTCTTTATATCAGAAGACAAAAGATCATTTTTTTCTTTTACGAAAAGTATTGTTATAAGAAGTGAAACAATTATTATTGAAATTAATGCCCCATATTTTATCAATTTTAAGACACTGTTCTCTTTTTTTAGAATTGTTTCACTCACATTATACTCCATTATTATTTTGTTATTATAACGGAAAAAGGGAAAAATGTTTACTTATTTATACAAATTTTTACATATTACACTTTAGTTTGTCCTCTTTTGAAAACAATTCTTTATATTTACACTCAAACCATAGTTTTTCCTCAGAAACTTTCCAACTCCAATCTAAGCCACTATGAAGCCAACCATCAACAACTCTTTCACCCTTAAATTGTCCATCTTTAGCTTTTCCACCCTCATAGCCATCAACTAATGTCCATACATTTGTATAACCTTTTTTTGCTAGTGCATTTACAATAGGTGCTGCTCTTGTAGAACCAGATCTACAAGTAACAAATATAGCTTCATCTTTTTTAACTTTTTTATTGTTTAATTCAAAAACAATCTCTTCAACAGCATATTTATTTTTTTTCATTGCATAACCACCTTTTTTAGGATTATACTTACTTGGATCAACTAACATTAAAGGCACATGTATATCCATTCTACTTGCTGCACCAATAAACTTTAATTCCCCTGGACTTCTAACATCTATTAAAATCGATGATTTATTAGCTTCTAAATACTTTGAAGCTTCTGTAGCAGTTACATAAAGCCCTAAATCTGTTTTGGCTTTTTCTTTTTTTGGAGTAGGAGCTTTAGTAATATCCATACCATTTAGATAAATTGTTGAACTTAATACTACTAAAGTAGTTAATATTTTTTTATTCATAAAATTTCCTTATTTATTTTATTGAATATAATATTAACTTTTCTTATATTAATTTTGAATTAATATATAAGTTTTAATTAATTTAAAATTATAATTTATACTTATACTAAAGCTTTATAATTTTTGCTCCAAATCCACCTTGATTTGCAGGTGCATCTTCAAAACCTCTTACACTTGGATGTGTTCTTAAGAACTCTTTTACAGCATATGCAAGTTTTCCTGTTCCTATTCCATGATATACTAAAACTTCATCAAATCCAGCAATAAGTGCATCAGATAAAAACTTATCTAAGTTTTCAATTGCTTCATCTGCTCTTTGTCCATGTAAATCAAGTTTTACATGACCAGAATCTGGTCTTTGAACAGTAACAGTTGCTTTTTTAGGTTTTACTTTTGGAACAATTGGATTTCCACTTCTAGTTAAATCAGCTAGCATTACTTGAACTTTCATTCCCATATCATTTTCAATAAATGCTTTTTTTCCTTTTATTGATACAATACTTCCTTTTGTATTTCTATATTTAACTCTATCTCCTACTTTAAGCTCACCTACATCTTGAACTTTTTGCGTTTTAATCTCACTTGCTTTTTTATGTGCTACATTTAAATGCTGATGTGACTCTTTTACTAATTTTGCTTTGATAGCCTTTTTAGCCTCATCCCTAGCATCTTTATACTCTTTATGAAGTTTAGATTTTTCTGAGTAAATATGTTCATCCAGCTTCTCTTTTTGCTCTTCAAGATTTTTAGTTAATCTTTGCATTTTAGATATTTCATCTTCTAAAGCTTTTAGTTTTAACTGATAATCTCTCTCTAATGAACTACTTCTTTCAATTAAATCATTTAACTTATCTTTATCGTCACCATAAACCTCTTTTGCTCTTTTTACTACACTTAAAGGTATTCCATATCTACTTGCAGTTTCAAAAGCATAAGACCTACCAATAGTTCCTTGTAAAAACTCATAAGTTGGTTTTTGATTTTCTTCATCATAAAGTGCAGCTATTAACTCTACATTTTCATTTGCAGCCATTAGTGAAGCTAATCTTTTATGGTGAGTAGTGATAATTATTTTAATATCTCTTTGAATTAAATCTTCAATTATTACTTTAAACAAACTTGCTGCTTCATCTGAATCAGTTCCAAGTTCAATCTCATCAACTCCAACTATTGCACTTTTAGTAGCAAAAAGTTTAGAAAACTCAACCATACGTCCAGCAAAAGTTGAAATATCATTTTTAACACTTTGAGGATCATCTAAAACTGCATTTATTGATTTAAAATTTCCAACAACTGTTTCTTTACTTGCCTTATAAGGAATTAAATATTTTGATAAAAATACAGCTGATAATATTGACTTTAACATCATTGTTTTACCACCTGCATTAACTCCTGTTATCATTACAACTGATTTAGTAAAATCGATTGTGATTGGTTTTGGATCATGCAGTGCTGGGTGAGAAAAGTTTACTAATTTATTTTGATTCTTTTTAGATGGAATAATAAAATTTTTATCTCCTATTTTAGCAAAGAATAATCTTGCTTGATAATGGTCAAATCTATCAAACTCTTTATTTAAGAATTTTAAAAATAGTAAGTTTTTTTCAAATAAACTACTAATCTCTTTACAAACTTTTAAAATAATCTCTTCTTGTTTATTTTTTAAATCACTTTGTCTTTGCTTTAGTTCACTAACACTATGGGGAACTACATAGAAAAAACCTGAATTTGACCTATGAATTACAGAAGCTTTCAATACATGATTAAAACCCCCTCTAACTAATAAACACTCTTCACTATTTATATAATGAACCTGAGAATCAACTAAATAACTTCTAACTTTTGAAGAGTTGATTGTCTTATATAAACTCTGTTTTATCTCTTCTTTATTTTTAGAAATTGCATATTTAATATTGTCATAATCCTCATTAATACCATCTCTTAAATTTGCTTTTTCATCAAAGTAATCAGTTATTTTTGAAATATCAGAAGGAATGATAATTTTATCAATCCATTGGGCTAATTTACCTTCAAAGTTAAATCTTTTTAAGTATAAAAAATATTTGATGATTTTTATAAACTCATAAATATCATCTATTTTTAAGATACCTTGTTTTTGTATATGAATTAATGCTGTATCTAAAGATGCTACTGTTTCTGGTTGTTTGATATCATACTTTGAAAGTTCATTAATTAAATTATAATGTATATTAATATCACCTTCTAAAACTATGGGTTTTTCTCTAGCTAATAGTTTTGAAAATGAGTCAATATAATCTTGTAAATCTAGTTTTTTTAAAATATTTTGCATGGCAGGATTATAGCCAAAAGGCTATAATATTTTTATAAATAATTCTGCCAATAAATAAGGGCAATAAATGTAATGGATAAAATACCTATAATATTAAAAATAAACCCAAACTTTGCCATATCTTTTACCTTAACTGCTCCACTACTCATAGCTATTGCATTTGGTGGTGTTGCTATTGGAAGCATAAATGCATAAGAAGCACAAATTGTTGCAACTAAAAGAATAAAAGTTGGATCAATATTTGCTGCATTACTTAAAGAGTAAATAATTGGTAAAGCAATAGAAATTAATGCAGTATTTGATGTAATTTCTGTTGTAAATGTAATTAAGGTAGCAACTAATAAAACTAAAAATATTATTGGAAGATTTGTTAGTTCCATTAAATAATTTGCAATTTCATTAGCTAAACCTGTTTGTGAAAAAGCAGCTGCGATTGAAAAACCTGCACCAAATAAAAATATAATTTCATAAGGAATTTTTTTAGTATCTTCCCAAGTTAAAAAACCAATTTTTGGTAAAAACATTAAAAGACCATAAGATAATAATATTACTTTTTCATTCATTCCAAGGCCTGAATAAAATGGCTCAATTTTAGAGTTTGCAAATAATAAAACAATTAATGAAGCTAAAATATATAAAAGTCTTTTTTGCTCAGTATTTAAAATCATCTTATTTTTTAAATCAACATCAAACTTTAACTCTTTAACCCCAAGAGATAATATAAAAGGAATGATTAGCAACATTATTAATGCTAAAGGGGCTGTTAAAAGCATCCAATTAATAAAAGATATATTCTCCATTGCATTTTGTTCCATAAAGCCCATCAAAATAAGATTTGGAGGAGTACCTATAGGAGTAATAATACCTCCAATACTCGCTCCATAAGCAATTGCTAGAACTAATCTAAACTTTAGTTTTGAATCATTAGTTAAAAACATTGCAACAGGAATTAAAAGTAGTGCTGTTGTTGTATTTGAAATAAGTGAACTTAAAAATGCAGAGGTAAAAGATAATGAATATATAACACCCCTTGTGGTAGCTGGAAATAGTGTTAAAAGTTTATTGGATACAAATTTATGTAGATTAGTCTTTTCAGTTGCAATTGCAATCATAAAACCACCCAAAAATAAAAAAATAATAGAGTTAGAATAGTTTGCAGTTGTTTCATTTGTACTTAAAATATCAAAAGAAGGAAACAATAAAATAGGCAATAAAGAGACTACACCTAAAGGTAAAGCCTCATTAGTCCAAAGGACAACAAGTAATACAATAATAGCTAGTAAAATTGAGTGACTTACTCCAAAAGCTAAACTAGCAAGAAAATAACTTACTAGTGATAAAACTAATGGAAATAAATATTTCAACATAAAAATTGTCTATTTTTTCTTTGGTCTAAAAGGTTTTATAACCTCTTCATTACACTCTAAAAATGGTCCTTCCATTAAATCAATACAATATGGAATTGCAGGGAAAACTGCATCTAAACACTCTCTAATAGATTTTGGTTTTCCTGGAAGATTTACGATTAAAGAGCTTCCTCTAAGTCCTGCTGTTTGTCTTGAAAGAATTGCTGTTGGTACAAACTTTAATGATTCTGCTCTCATAAGCTCACCAAAACCTGGCATCATTCTATCACATACAGCTTCTGTTGCTTCTGGAGTCACATCACGAGCTGCTGGTCCTGTACCACCTGTTGTTACTACTAAACAACAACCTTCATTATCTACTAAATCTTTTAAAGTATTTTCAATAGTTGTTTGGTCATCTTCAATACATCTATATACTGCTTCCCAAGGAGATGTTAAATAATCATTCATTGTATCTTCAATAGCTTTTCCAGATATATCTTCATAAATACCTTTACTTGCTCTATCACTTGCTGTTATAATTCCAATTTTTGCAATTTCTTTACTCATAAAATATGTCCTTTCTTTTTTATATAATATGTTGTTGAATAATTTAAAAAAAACTCTTTAGCTTTTAGTGGGTCAATGATTTTATCCTCACTTCCTAAATAGACTTCTATTTTAGTTCCTCTATTTACTAATTCTTGAAGTTTTTCTTCACTCCATTCATAGTTTAGTAACTCCTCAAGCTCTTCATAAGTTCCCATACTAAAATATTTATCTATATTTGTATTTGTAGGATTTACCACATTTTTTAAAAAGTTTTTACAATAAGAGTCTGAATCTTTTTTAAAAAACATTAGTTGCATTCTTTTGTATTTTTTATCTTGTGTTTGAAAAAAAGCTGGTGAGAAAAGCTGAAGTTTATCTACTCTTTGCTTAGAATTTAATACCTCTTCAAAAGCTTTAATAGCTCCATATGAAAATCCACTAACTGTAAAATCATTTTGAATTAAATACTCACTAAAAAGCTCTGACTCATTTTTAAAACAAAATCCACTAAAGAATCTTTTAGATATCATCAGTTGTTATTACCTCATTTTGAATCATAATATTTTTAAGTCTATTAACTTCTGCACTATTTTGTGATAATTCTGCTCGAAGGATATTTTTAATATCATCTAATAAATCATCAACATTATTAGCCATATCATAAGTTTCAACTATATCTGTGGCAGTTTTTTTTGCATTTTGTAAGTCTTTTTCACTTATTGCATACTTCTCTTTTTTTAAAACTTCAACACCAATGATTCCAGCTAAATCTCTTTTGATATTTTCACAAAGTTCTTGATATGATGGATAAGTTGAGTTTATCTTTGAAACTCCTTCATCAAATAATGCTACTTTTGATTTAGAAATATATGCCTTACTAGCTTGATAAATAGATAATATCTCTTTTTGTTTCTCATCTAAAATCTTAACTTGTTTTTTACCAAATTCAAGTTTATTTTTAGCAACTTCTATGTCATCCATATCTAAAATTTTTGAACTTCTTTTTATCATATTTAACATAGCTTCATTTATAAGTGTAGCAAGTGCAGCAGAACTAAATCCAGCCGTACTATTTACAAGCTTTTCTAAATCTAATTCATGATTTTTACCATTTAAATATAGTTCTAATATTTTTCTTCTATCATCAACATTTGGAAGTCCTACATGTAATCTTCTATCAAATCTTCCAGCTCTTAAAAGTGCATCATCTAAAACTTCAATCTTATTTGTTGCAGCAATTACAATAACACCACTATCACCATCAAATCCATCCATTTGAGTTAATAGTTCATTTAGTGTTGATTCTCTTTCATCATTTGATTTACCACTTCTAGCTTTTCCAACTGCATCAATTTCATCAATAAATACAATAGCTGGAGCACTTTGTTTTGCTTTTGCAAATAGTTCTCTCACCTTCTTAGCACCCATACCAACATAGATTTGTACAAAACTAGCACCACTTTGATAAAAAAATGGTACATCAGCTTCACCTGCAACAGCTCTTGCAATTAAAGTTTTACCAACACCAGGAGGACCTACTAGTAAAACACCTTTTGGTAATTTAACACCATGTTTTAAGTATTTGTTTGGTTCATTTAAAAAGTCAACTATCTCTTCAAGTTCTTCTTTAATTTCATTAATTCCAGCAATATCTTTAAAAGATACATTTGAAGATACAGAAGATATATTTGTACTTAACTCTTCATTTGAAACAGATGCTCTTGATTTGAGCAACTCTTCATTAAATGCAGATTTTGTAGACTTGTTTTTATTTAAAAACTTTCTTACTTTTTCTTGATTTGCTTTTAAAAGTAATGCTAAAAAAAGCAAGAAAAAAAGAAAAATAACTCCAATATAATAAGAGCTATCTTGAATATGAGAACTACTTTTATAAATAGTGTATAAAAATAAAACCAGCAGAACAACTGCTGATAAAGCCATTAGTTTAAAATTTTTATCAATATTTTTATTGTTATTTGAATTTTGCAACATTTTTATCACTCTTTACTTCATAATCATCAATAAAAATCCAATCACCAACTAAGTCAACTGGCGAATCTACTTCTATTTGATTAAAGAATTGATCTAAACCTATATACTTTCCATTTTTTTCTTGTTCTATTAAAACTTCCAATGTTTTATTATTGCTTTTTCTAAAATCTATATTTTTTTGTTCAATTATTGATGTTAATTCATTGTATCTGATTTTTGCAATATCACCTTTAATTTCAGGTTTCATTGTTGCACTTGGTGTTCCATCTCTTTTTGAGTAAGTGAAAGCATGTACATGAGTTAATGGGAATCTATGTAGATTTTCCATAGCTTCTGCCCAAATTTGATCTGTTTCACCTGGATGTCCAACTATAAAATCTGTTCCTAAAGCATAACCATTGTCTCTTAAAAATTCAAAAAGTTCTAAGTCTGATAATACTTTATTTCTTCTATTCATGATTTTTAACATATCTTTTGATGTGTGTTGCAGTGCGATATGAAGATGTTTTGCCATAAATGGCTCATTAATAATCTCTTTAAATTCATCATCAATTTGAATAGGTTCAATACTTCCCATTCTTATACGTCTAACACCTTTTATTTGAGACATTTTTTTAAGAAGTTTTGCTAAAGAAGTGTGTTGTTTTTTACCATAACTTCCTACATTTGTTCCAGTTAAAATAAATTCACCAAAACCATTTGCAGCTAGTGTTGTAACTTGCTCTAAGATTTTATCTTCTTTATAGCTTCTTGCATCACCTCTTACATAAGGAATAATACAATATGAGCATCTAAAGTCACATCCTTCTTGAATTTTAATAAATGCCCTACTTTTTCCTACAAACTCTTCAACAATAGTTTCATCAATATGCTCTAAATCACCTGCTTGAAAAAATCTCTCTTCTTTTTTTAGAAGTTCATTAATATTCTCTTTTTCACTATGTCCAAAAAGTGAATCAATTTTATCTTCTTTAAAAAGAGTTTCACCCTTAGTCCAAACACCACAACCTGTAAAAACAACCCTTGGGTCTTTTGGAAGTTTTTTAAGACCATTAATATAACCACGAGCTGTGCTATCTGCTCCATTTGTAACTGTACATGAATTTATTACAACAACATCTGCATTTTTTTCATCTTGTGTTATTTCAAAATCTTTTAAATTACTCATCATAACTTGAGTATCAAAAACATTTGTTCTACAACCAAAAGTTTTAAAGTATACCTTTGGTTTATTGCTTGAAAAGTTCATTAAAATCTTATTCCTTAATTTTTCTATCTTTGAATAATTTCATCTTCTAGCTCTTTTATAACTTTTGCTCTAGAAGGTCCATATGCGTTTTGCGTATCATTAATATTAATTTGTTGAGTTGGGTATGCTATATGAATATCTGGTTCTTTCATAAAAGCTTCAAGTATCTCTGGACTCATAGTACTTCTTAATACTAATGCTGCATAAGAGTTTGTTAAATACCATGATGAAATTACAATACCGTGAGGTTCAACAAAAGTAAATACTCTAGGTTCAACTCCCGTTGCTCTTAATTGATATTTACTTCTCATTTTTGATAATTGTTTTCTAGTAATATCAGTATAACCTTTTGAGTAGTGCTTTAAAATATCCCTAGCGATTTTTTGAGCTTTTTTATGGTTTGAATCAAAAGTAATTGTAATATCAATTCCATCCCAAACAGTTCTTAATCCTGAGTGTGTATAGTTTGCAATCATTTCAGAGAAAATGTAGTTATTTGGTATGAAAAAAATTCTTCCTGTTCTTCTATTTACTGTATATGAAGTAAGTGTAATATCTTCTCTAATAGTAATTTTAAATAATGAAATATCTAAAACATCACCAACTGTTTCAACACCATTTCTCATAACTTTAATTCTATCTCCAACTTGGATAGAACCAGATGTTACAATTACCATCCAACCAAATATAGACATAAACCAATCTTTTAATGCAATTGCAATACCAGCTGATGCAAATCCTAGGATTGTAACTAGGTATGAAACATTATCAATGTATGAGAAAAGTAAAACCATAACAATTAAGAAAACAACTGTAAAGTTAATAATCTTATTTGTCATATAGTAACTCTCATTTTGAGAGAAATACTTTTTAAGTGTTAATTTTACTAAAAATGCAAGAATTGATAAAACAACAATAATAGTTAAAATAACTAATATTTTTTGTCCTTGGTCTTGGATTTGATTTTTAATCTCTAAAATTACTTGTTCAATTTTTCTTGTATAAACTTCTTCTGTAGTTGATACAATTTCTAAAACCATATTAAAGTCTTTTTTTTGTTTATCTAAAAAAGTGATTTTTTCTTTATATAGTGCCTGTTGATCTAAATTAAACAACTCTAAATAAAGTAATAACTCTTCATCCAAAAGTGCTGTTAATTTCTCTAAATCTTTTTCCAATTCTTTAAATTGTTTTTGATTATTTTCTAATTTTTTAATTTGAGAAAGAGCATTTATTATTCCAAAGGGATTAGATATATGCTCATATTTTTCAATCTCAGGAGGATTAATTAGTCCTCCAATTGGTGAACCTCTATACTCTTCAATTAGTTCTAACTCATTTTGTTTAACTCTAATTTTATTATGCAGTTGATAGATTTGTTCATCAGAAACATTTCTTTTTTTCTTTAAAGAAGCTTCTAAAGTGGCTAGTTCTGATGATATTTTACTATAAGATACATAGTTCGAATATCTTTTTAGTAAAATATTATTCTTTAATCCATTCTCTATTGTTCCAATTTTATTTTTTAAAAGCTCTATTTGTGCAAGATTTTGCATATCAAGTTCTTGAGCTTTTTTTTCTGCAATCTCTTGAGCTTTTTGCTCTTCTAATTCTTTTTGGGCTTGTGCATATTTTTGCTCGATAATTTGTTGCTCAATTTGTTTTATCTCAGCTTTATCTTTACTATCAATAATATCTACATTTTGAGCTGAAAAACCCAAAGTAGATAAAAAAACTAAAACTAGAATTTTATTTAGCACTTAGAACCCTTTTAATATTTCAATAACATCATCTTTTGAAACTTCATCAGTGATTTTACAATCACCAATACCTATAGGTAAAATAAATTTGATTTTGTTATCAAGTGATTTTTTATCTAAGAAAAAATGTTCATAGAAATCTTCAACATCTTTAATTTTATAAGTTGTTGGTATATCATATTTTTCTAATAATACTTTTACCCTATTCTCTTCATCACTTGTCATAAGACCAAGTTTAACAGCAAGTGCATTTGCCATCATCATACCAATACCAACAGCTTCACCATGTAAATATGTGTCATAATTTGTTTCATTTTCTACAACATGACCAAACGTATGTCCATAGTTTAATGCAGCTCTAATTCCATGTTCTTTTTCATCTTGTGATACAACGTAGGCTTTTGTTTCAACTGATTTTGCAATTGCTATTTGAACATTTTCTTCAACATTTAAATCATTCTGTTCTAACCACTCAAAGAAATCTTTATTAAAAGTTACAGCCATCTTAACAATCTCAGCAACACCTGCACCAAACTCTCTTTTTGGAAGAGTTTTTAACATAAATGGGTCAATATAAACAGCTTGTGGCTGATGAAAAGCACCAATAAGATTTTTTCCAAATTTATTATTGATTCCAGTTTTACCACCAACACTTGCATCAACTTGAGAAAGTAGTGTTGTAGGGATTTGAACAAAGTTAATTCCCCTTTGATAAATTGAAGCAGCAAAACCTGTCATATCTCCAATAACACCACCACCAAATGCAATAAGTAAAGACTTTCTATCTAGTCTATGCTCGAAACAGTGTTCTAGTATCATATCAATTGTTTGCATATTTTTATACTCTTCACCATCAGGAATAGTAACAATACTAAACTCTTTTGCGTCTAATTTAGATTTTAAATAATCTAAATGAAATCCACTAACTGTTGGGTTAGTTACAACAACTACTTTTGTATCAAAGTATAACTCTTTTAGTTCTTCAATAAATATATCATATGAATTATTATTTGGTAAGTCTATTTTAACAGTCATTATTTATCCATAAATTAATCTTAAGTGTATATATATTATCTAATAGAAGCTAAAAATCGAATGAATATAATATCAAATATAATTTTTTAATTATGTCGAATTTGATTTCTTCCAAACTCTTTTGCTTCATATAGTAAATCATCACTTTGTTTATAAAATATATCAGGGTTTTGAATGTTTTTGGCAAAAATATGATTAACACCAATAGAAACAGTAACATATTTACTTAACTTTCGCACGTTAAATTGATTAAAATTGTAGCTAAATCTCCCTAAAACATTACTCCTTTAGTTAATAATCTTATCCTTGTTGACATAAAAATAATTTAGTTGTTTTTCTATGATATTTTTCTATTTTGAACTCTCAATAAAGCCCTTAAATAGGCACTTTTAGCTATAATATCTATTATATTAAAGGGTAAGAATGCAGATAGAATCCAAGATCATCGGTATTATAAACGATAAGTTAAAAAATCCAATCTATGAAACATTACGTTTGTTAAATATGAAAACTATTTTAACCAAGAGCAATTTTTCTAAAAAAGAGGGAGTTGCTGTTCATATGGTTGTATTACATTTTGTATATATGCTGGTTATGAATAAAAAAATATCAACCTTTATGGATCAAAGTAATGATAGTTTCAAAAAAGATGTATATTATCGATTACTTTCCAATACTTCTTATAATTGGAGAAAACTATTATCTCTTAGTTCTTTAAAGATCTTATCACTACTTCATAAAGTGCAAGATTCAAAGCTAGTAAGAGTTCTTATACTTGATGATACTGTTGAAGATAAAGTTGGTAAAAATATAGAGGGAAGTTGTGACAACCTTTGGAGCAATAAAGCAAAGAGAAAAATCAGAGGTGTAAATGTTGTATCACTAAACTATAGTGATGGTTATTCAAATTTTATGTTGGACTTTGCAATTGCTATGAACAGTTATGCAAGGGTAAAGATAGAAGAGTTTACAAATATTATTGATCATCGAACCAATGCACATAAGCGAAGATTGGAAAGCTTAAAAGGGAAATCACAAATTGCTATAGAGATGATTAAAAGAGCAGTAGCTAGTGGTATATATGCAGATTATCTGCTTGTAGATAGCTGGTATTCTAAACCTGTATTTATAGAAACTATGAATGAACTTGGATTGCAAGTCATTTCAAGAATGGTAAACAATGACAGGATATGGAATTTTACAGGAGAGAAAAAGACCCTTGATGGCATCTATAACAAATTTAAAAAGCTTAAATCTATCAAGATGGGTCAATATGGCAAAAAGATAAAGTTTGAGTATTTTTCAACCATAGTTGAACATAAAAAAGCTGGTAAATTAAAAATTGTTTTTATAAAAACAAAAGAGAATTTAATACCAATCGTATCAACCAATCTTATACTTAGTGATGAAGAGATTATAGATATTTATAAAAGACGATGGGATATAGAACAAGGGTATAAAGAACTTCGTGAACACTTTGGATTCGGAAAAGAAGAGAATCGAATCTATGAAGCTTTGATAGCCAGAATTACACTATCTTTTTTTACATACAATGTTGTTAGCTATATAAATCGTATCAGCAATGAACCTAAAACAATTGGTGGATTGTTTAAAGATTTAGAATGTGAACTTCATACTCTAGCAATAGCTATGCAAGCATTTTTAGCTATTTTAGATGAGATTGCAAAAATTGAAGAAGTTGTCAATAGAAATGAGGATTTTACAGCTATCATTGATCTATTAAGAGATGTGACTGGAAAATTGCTTGGTTTTAGGTGCGAAAGTTAAGTTAGTAATAAATATTAAGAAAGATTTTAAGAATAATAGTACATACAAAACCTTTTTAATGATGATATTGATAAAAATGATAGAAAAAATAAAATTGTATTTCACTCACTAAGACATACCTTTGCAAGTCATTTAGCTATAAATGGCACACCAATATTTAAAATTCAAAAACTATAGTTTTAAAATTAGTTACACTTATCTAAGTAAATTAAACAAATAAAATATCTTATAAACACCATAATATAGATGTTATAGAAATAAATATAATTTCAAAATTAGTTACACTTTTTATTTGTTTTTTCACAATATATGTTATACTTTTAAGTAAGTAAATTAAAAAGGAATTATATTGCAATTTTCACCATTAGCACCAATACAACTAGATGGATCGTTTAGTGATGAACTTTTAGAAAAAGCTGAATATATTTGTATTGAAAGTCCAAAGCTATTAGGTGGCTATAATGATGTTGTAATAGATGAAATTAAAAATTTACTAAGAGTAACTAATAGTTATTATTCAAATAGAATAGAATCAGAAGGAACTCACCCTATAAATATTGAAAAAGCAATGAAAAAAGAGTTCTCAAAAGATACAAAAGAAAAACAATTACAATATTTATCACTTGCATATATTCAAACTCAAATTCAATTGGAAAAAGAACTAAGTTTTGATAAAACACCTTTTGATACACAATTTCAAAAACAAATACATAAAAACTTTTATACTTATGAAGGAATGGAGTCTTTTTTAAAGATTAAGAAAGATGAAAAAGATATAAATATGATTCCAGGGGAACTTAGAAATATGGATGTTCAAATTGGTTCTCATATTGCTGTACCATATCAAGAAATAGAGAATACGCTAAGTGATTATAATAATGCATATAATACATCTATAAAACATGGATTAAAAGCAAAAAAGATTATAAATATTTTTTCTTCTCATCATAGATTTGTATGGATACACCCTTTTTTAGATGGGAATGGAAGAACTTCAAGATTATTACTTGATACATTGATTAAATTTATTGGAATTGAGGGATATGGATTATGGAATATCTCAAGAGGACTTGCAAGGGATAATTCTAAATATAAATCACTTTTAGCCAAAGCTGATGAAATTAGAACTAGTGATTATGATGGAAGAGGAAATCTTACAAATAAAGGTTTATATGAATTAGTTAATTTTATGCTTGATATTGCAATAGATCAAATTAATTATATGAAATCAGTTCTTGGAATAAAAGAATTATCTTTAAGAATAGAAAACTATGTGGAGTTTTCTAAAAAGAAAATGTATAGGATAGAGCCTCTACCTAAGAATACAGATAGACTTTTAAAAGAACTACTAATAAAAGGAACTATAAAAAGAGGTGAAGTAGAAAAAATCATAGGTACAAAACAAACAGCAGCATCAAAACTTATGAAAGAACTTTTAGAGAGAAACTACATTCAATCAGATAGTCCAAGAGGAGATATTAGAATTAAATTTAATGCACATTTTGCGATGAAAATATTCCCTGAGTTGATGCCTGATATTGAATAAAGTTTTTAACTGTTAAATTTAATTTTTAAATTAATATTATAGTTGACAAGATTATAGTAATTAGCTCACAAGAGCCCTTTAAATCAATGGCGACCCCGGGATGATTTGAACATCCGTTTTCAGGAGGAAATCCTGACGTCCTTGGCCACTAGACGACAGGGTCAAAAAAAAAGAATTATATATAAACTATTATTCATTTTTTCTTAAAAACCCCACTTTATGTGGGGTTTTTATTTAATTATCATCAGTTTGTATTGAATCATCAATTTCTATATTTGCAATTAAATTACTTGAACTCTCTTCTAATACTTTAAATGGACAATATTCTCCAGATGAATCGGTACTTTCATTTGTAGTATCTTCTGTTTTTAATTCATCTAGTTTAGTAATATTTTTATCCTCTTCCGTTTCACCTAAAAGATTTGATAAACTCTCATCAACTTCATCACTTGTTAACATATCTCCTATTGATAATTCAGTTTCTTCATCAATATCTTTTTCAAAAACAGTATTATCTTCACTATCTAAAATTTCGCTTAGATTATCAAAGTCTAACTCTAAATCATCAAAGTCTATTTCTGTTTGATTTAATGTTTCAAGTTCATTAAATGTAATCATTGAATCATTTCCAATAGCAGATGAATCTATAGTTGATAAAACTTCTCCATTTTGCATGAATGTGATTTCATCACCATCATTATATTCAAATATACCATCTTCACCTGTAATACCACTAATTCCTGAACTAGTTGTATACTCAATACCGCTTTGTGGCTCTTTTCCTAAAGTTGCACTTATTATATCTTCATCATCTTCAACTCTTTCATCAAACTCTGAAGCTTCCATTCCAGCATACTCTTCAAGCATCTCTTGAACGTGAGACATAGCATCATCTTCATCAACATAAGTTCCACCAATTGACTCAATTAGAGATTTAATATCTTCTTCACTTGCAGTTGTTAAATCAATATTTACATCTGCTAAAGCATCATGCATAGCTTGAGTTATTACAATATTATCTCCACTATCTGCTGTATCAATTGATTGTAAGAATACTGCCATATTTTCTAGATATTCATCATTTAAATCTGTTCTGTCAACATCTGCTATATCTTGTAAGAATGTTTGTCCAGACGCTATATCTGAAGCTGTTGCAGTACCAAGTGTAACTCCACCAACGCTAAATATTACATCATCCCCTGCTCTAAAGTTGAAGTTACCATTTTCATCTGTATAACCACTTAATCCAGATGATGTTTCATAATAAATACCTTCAACAATACCATCAACTAATACTGCTGTTTGAATAGCTTCTTCACCACCATTTGATTCAGTAGAAGTTGCTTCAACTGAGATTTTTAATCCACCATCACCATCACTAACTAATTCAGTTGATGAAGTAATTTTTACATCACTTAAATCACTTGTATCTAAAGTATATGTTCCATCAACTGGAGTGATTTCAACTCCATTTTGAGTTATAACTGCATCTTCTGGTAAATTTTCAACTTTTATTACAACTGATGTAATAGTTTCACTTCCATCAGTATCATTTTGAGAAACTGATACAGCAATTGTTGTTTCATAAGTTGTAGAGCTTTCTCCTGTATTTAACTGAAATGAAACATTATCAAATACAGTTCCATCTCCACTAATAACTGTGCCATCGCCTAATTTAATATTTTCAAAATTTGAAACTCTTGATTGTATATTATCAACATTATTAGACCAATCATTTGCTGTGTAATTATTAAGTAAAATAGAGTCTGTACCAGTTCCACCATCAATTGAGTTTTTCACTTGACCATCATGGATAATGATATCATTTCCTTCTGCACCGTAAATATTTCCTTGAACATAATTTCCAACATGTAAAATATCATTTCCATCTTGTAAATCTATACTTCCATTGACATAACCATCTACATCAACTATATCGTTTCCAGTACCTGCTGCAATATTTCCACTGACATAACCATCAATATTTAAATTATCATCTCCACCACCTAAATATACTGATCCATTAACATAATTATTTACAACTATAGAATCATTTCCTTCATTTGCATCAATATTCCCAGTTACTCTTGAAACCTCTATTGTATCATCTCCTGCTCCAGAGCCAATTGATCCATTAACTGTCCCACCAACATAAATAGAATCACTACCTGAACCTGAGTAGATATTAGAAGAATTATTTGTTATATCTATAATATTATTCCCATCATGTAAATCAATAGCACTATTTGCAGTGCCACCTACACGAATAGAGTCATCTCCTGCACCAACATAAATAGCTTGGGAATTTCCATCTATATCTATTCTATTGTTTCCTTCTCCGGCATCAATTGCACTATTTTGTGAACCATCTACATTTATTACATCATCACCACTATATGTAGCAATTGTATTTGAATTAGTATTTACTTCAACATAATCATTAATATTGTTACTTGATGTATATAGTGCGCTATTCATATTATCAAATTCATATGTACTATCACCATCCATAGCTAAAGTAGTTACATTTTCAATATCATCAAGTCTTGTTACACTTGGTGATAAGTTTTCAACAACTTCAACATTTGAACTAACCACACTAATATCTATATTAACGCCATCTGCTGTCAAATCTTCTTCTAAATCATTTACATTTATAGTAATATCTTTAGTCGTTGATGTTCCATCTGCACTTGTTGCTGTTACTGTAAACGTATAACTATCTTGTGTTTCATAATCTATTTCACCATCAGTTACAATTCTTCCATTTTCATCTATACTAAATGGTACATCATCAGGTAATGAGTAAGTTACAGTTTCTCCATCTGCATCTGTTGCTTCTAGTGTTACTCCTGTGTATGTTCCATCTGCAACATTTTCATCTATTGTATTTGCTGTATCATCACTATCATTAATATCTGAAACGTCATGGCCAACAACGGTAGTTGCTATATCAATATCATTTGTAGAAGTTTCTGTTGTAGATACACTTCCAGAAATTGAATTTATTTCACTTGGACTTAGTTCTTCACTTGATACTAATACTATATTTAAAGTTTCACCAGAATTAACTTGAATCTCAACTTTTCCATCAATAATTGTTAATTCATTTCCGTTTAAGTCTTTAACTGATGAAACACTACTTGGAATATCAACAATTACATTGGATAATAATTCACTTCCATCAGTATCATTTTGAGAAACTGATACAGCAATTGTTGTTTCATAAGTTGTAGAGCTTTCTCCTGTATTTAACTGAAATGAAACATTATCAAATACAGTTCCATCTCCACTAATAACTGTGCCATCGCCTAATTTAATATTTTCAAAATTTGAAACTCTTGATTGTATATTATCAACATTATTAGACCAATCATTTGCTGTGTAATTATTAAGTAAAATAGAGTCTGTACCAGTTCCACCATCAATTGAGTTTTTCACTTGACCATCATGGATAATGATATCATTTCCTTCTGCACCGTAAATATTTCCTTGAACATAATTTCCAACATGTAAAATATCATTTCCATCTTGTAAATCTATACTTCCATTGACATAACCATCTACATCAACTATATCATTTCCAGTACCTGCTGCAATATTTCCACTGACATAACCATCAATATTTAAATTATCATCTCCACCACCTAAATATACTGATCCATTAACATAATTATTTACAACTATAGAATCATTTCCTTCATTTGCATCAATATTCCCAGTTACTCTTGAAACCTCTATTGTATCATCTCCTGCTCCAGAGCCAATTGATCCATTAACTGTCCCACCAACATAAATAGAATCACTACCTGAACCTGAGTAGATATTAGAAGAATTATTTGTTATATCTATAATATTATTCCCATCATGTAAATCAATAGCACTATTTGCAGTGCCACCTACACGAATAGAGTCATCTCCTGCACCAACATAAATAGCTTGGGAATTTCCATCTATATCTATTCTATTGTTTCCTTCTCCGGCATCAATTGCACTATTTTGTGAACCATCTACATTTATTACATCATCACCACTATATGTAGCAATTGTATTTGAATTAGTATTTACTTCAACATAATCATTAATATTGTTACTTGATGTATATAGTGCGCTATTCATATTATCAAATTCATATGTACTATCACCATCCATAGCTAAAGTAGTTACATTTTCAATATCATCAAGTCTTGTTACACTTGGTGATAAGTTTTCAACAACTTCAACATTTGAACTAACCACACTAATATCTATATTAACGCCATCTGCTGTCAAATCTTCTTCTAAATCATTTACATTTATAGTAATATCTTTAGTCGTTGATGTTCCATCTGCACTTGTTGCTGTTACTGTAAACGTATAACTATCTTGTGTTTCATAATCTATTTCACCATCAGTTACAATTCTTCCATTTTCATCTATACTAAATGGTACATCATCAGGTAATGAGTAAGTTACAGTTTCTCCATCTGCATCTGTTGCTTCTAGTGTTACTCCTGTGTATGTTCCATCTGCAACATTTTCATCTATTGTATTTGCTGTATCGTCTGTGTCTACAACTTGAGTTATTGAATCATTTGTATCACTTACACTTGGATCTAAGTTTTCAACTGTTGCAGTTGAGATTAAATCTCCTGCACTTGTTGCTGTTACATTAAATGCTGGTAAGTCTGCACCTGAATCTGCATTTGCAAGTTCTGCTCCTGCTGCTGTAAGTGTTACTTCTCCTGTAGTTGGATCGATTGCATAGTTTGTTGTATCAGAAATTGTATATGTAATAGCTCCACCATCTGGATCTACTGGTGCAGTTTCTACTGTTGCTACAGTTTGTCCTTGGGCTGCTGAACCTTCTGTGAAGTCATTTACATTACTCATTGTAAATTCTGTTAAGGCATCATTTGTATCACTTACACTTGGATCTAAGTTTTCAACTGTTGCAGTTGAGATTAAATCTCCTGCACTTGTTGCTGTTACATTAAATGCTGGTAAGTCTGCACCTGAATCTGCATTTGCAAGTTCTGCTCCTGCTGCTGTAAGTGTTACTTCTCCTGTAGTTGGATCGATTGCATAGTTTGTTGTATCAGAAATTGTATATGTAATAGCTCCACCATCTGGATCTACTGGTGCAGTTTCTACTGTTGCTACAGTTTGTCCTTGGGCTGCTGAACCTTCTGTGAAGTCATTTACATTACTCATTGTAAATTCTGTTAAGGCATCATTTGTATCACTTACACTTGGATCTAAGTTTTCAACTGTTGCAGTTGAGATTAAATCTCCTGCACTTGTTGCTGTTACATTAAATGCTGGTAAGTCTGCACCTGAATCTGCATTTGCAAGTTCTGCTCCTGCTGCTGTAAGTGTTACTTCTCCTGTAGTTGGATCGATTGCATAGTTTGTTGTATCAGAAATTGTATATGTAATAGCTCCACCATCTGGATCTACTGGTGCAGTTTCTACTGTTGCTACAGTTTGTCCTTGGGCTGCTGAACCTTCTGTGAAGTCATTTACATTACTCATTGTAAATTCTGTTAAGGCATCATTTGTATCACTTACACTTGGATCTAAGTTTTCAACTGTTGCAGTTGAGATTAAATCTCCTGCACTTGTTGCTGTTACATTAAATGCTGGTAAGTCTGCACCTGAATCTGCATTTGCAAGTTCTGCTCCTGCTGCTGTAAGTGTTACTTCTCCTGTAGTTGGATCGATTGCATAGTTTGTTGTATCAGAAATTGTATATGTAATAGCTCCACCATCTGGATCTACTGGTGCAGTTTCTACTGTTGCTACAGTTTGTCCTTGGGCTGCTGAACCTTCTGTGAAGTCATTTACATTACTCATTGTAAATTCTGTTAAGGCATCATTTGTATCACTTACACTTGGATCTAATTTTTCAACTGTTGCAGTTGAGATTAAATCTCCTGCACTTGTTGCTGTTACATTAAATGCTGGTAAGTCTGCACCTGAATCTGCATTTGCAAGTTCTGCTCCTGCTGCTGTAAGTGTTACTTCTCCTGTAGTTGGATCGATTGCATAGTTTGTTGTATCAGAAATTGTATATGTAATAGCTCCACCATCTGGATCTACTGGTGCAGTTTCTACTGTTGCTACAGTTTGTCCTTGGGCTGCTGAACCTTCTGTGAAGTCATTTACATTACTCATTGTAAATTCTGTTAAGGCATCATTTGTATCACTTACACTTGGATCTAAGTTTTCAACTGTTGCAGTTGAGATTAAATCTCCTGCACTTGTTGCTGTTACATTAAATGCTGGTAAGTCTGCACCTGAATCTGCATTTGCAAGTTCTGCTCCTGCTGCTGTAAGTGTTACTTCTCCTGTAGTTGGATCGATTGCATAGTTTGTTGTATCAGAAATTGTATATGTAATAGCTCCACCATCTGGATCTACTGGTGCAGTTTCTACTGTTGCTACAGTTTGTCCTTGGGCTGCTGAACCTTCTGTGAAGTCATTTACATTACTCATTGTAAATTCTGTTAAGGCATCATTTGTATCACTTACACTTGGATCTAAGTTTTCAACTGTTGCAGTTGAGATTAAATCTCCTGCACTTGTTGCTGTTACATTAAATGCTGGTAAGTCTGCACCTGAATCTGCATTTGCAAGTTCTGCTCCTGCTGCTGTAAGTGTTACTTCTCCTGTAGTTGGATCGATTGCATAGTTTGTTGTATCAGAAATTGTATATGTAATA
Organism: Malaciobacter pacificus; assembly: GCF_004214795.1. Classification (NCBI taxonomy): domain Bacteria; kingdom Pseudomonadati; phylum Campylobacterota; class Epsilonproteobacteria; order Campylobacterales; family Arcobacteraceae; genus Malaciobacter; species Malaciobacter pacificus. Next base: position 1,112,677 of record NZ_CP035928.1, on the reverse strand, counting down.
GCTCCACCATCTGGATCTACTGGTGCAGTTTCTACTGTTGCTACAGTTTGTCCTTCAGCTGCTTCACCCTCATTAAATGAAGCTACATTACTCATTGTAAATTCTGTTAAGGCATCATTTGTATCACTTACACTTGGATCTAAGTTTTCAACTGTTGCAGTTGAGATTAAATCTCCTGCACTTGTTGCTGTTACATTAAATGCTGGTAAGTCTGCACCTGAATCTGCATTTGCAAGTTCTGCTCCTGCTGCTGTAAGTGTTACTTCTCCTGTAGTTGGATCGATTGCATAGTTTGTTGTATCAGAAATTGTATATGTAATAGCTCCACCATCTGGATCTACTGGTGCAGTTTCTACTGTTGCTACAGTTTGTCCTTCAGCTGCTTCACCCTCATTAAATGAAGCTACATCACTCATTGTAAATTCTGTTAAGGCATCATTTGTATCACTTACACTTGGATCTAAGTTTTCAACTGTTGCAGTTGAGATTAAATCTCCTGCACTTGTTGCTGTTACATTAAATGCTGGTAAGTCTGCACCTGAATCTGCATTTGCAAGTTCTGCTCCTGCTGCTGTAAGTGTTACTTCTCCTGTAGTTGGATCGATTGCATAGTTTGTTGTATCAGAAATTGTATATGTAATAGCTCCACCATCTGGATCTACTGGTGCAGTTTCTACTGTTGCTACAGTTTGTCCTTCAGCTGCTTCACCCTCATTAAATGAAGCTACATCACTCATTGTAAATTCTGTTAAGGCATCATTTGTATCACTTACACTTGGATCTAAGTTTTCAACTGTTGCAGTTGAGATTAAATCTCCTGCACTTGTTGCTGTTACATTAAATGCTGGTAAGTCTGCACCTGAATCTGCATTTGCAAGTTCTGCTCCTGCTGCTGTAAGTGTTACTTCTCCTGTAGTTGGATCGATTGCATAGTTTGTTGTATCAGAAATTGTATATGTAATAGCTCCACCATCTGGATCTACTGGTGCAGTTTCTACTGTTGCTACAGTTTGTCCTTGGGCTGCTGAACCTTCTGTGAAGTCATTTACATCACTCATTGTAAATTCTGTTAAGGCATCATTTGTATCACTTACACTTGGATCTAATTTTTCAACTGTTGCAGTTGAGCTTAAATCTCCTGCACTTGTTGCTGTTACATTAAATGCTGGTAAGTCTGCACCTGAATCTGCATTTGCAAGGTCTGCTCCTGCTGCTGTAAGTGTTACTTCTCCTGTAGTTGGATCGATTGCATAGTTTGTTGTATCAGAAATTGTATATGTAATAGCTCCACCATCTGGATCTACTGGTGCAGTTTCTACTGTTGCTACAGTTTGTCCTTCAGCTGCTTCACCCTCATTAAATGAAGCTACATCACTCATTGTAAATTCTGTTAAGGCATCATTTGTATCACTTACACTTGGATCTAAGTTTTCAACTGTTGCAGTTGAGATTAAATCTCCTGCACTTGTTGCTGTTACATTAAATGCTGGTAAGTCTGCACCTGAATCTGCATTTGCAAGTTCTGCTCCTGCTGCTGTAAGTGTTACTTCTCCTGTAGTTGGATCGATTGCATAGTTTGTTGTATCAGAAATTGTATATGTAATAGCTCCACCATCTGGATCTACTGGTGCAGTTTCTACTGTTGCTACAGTTTGTCCTTGGGCTGCTGAACCTTCTGTGAAGTCATTTACATCACTCATTGTAAATTCTGTTAAGGCATCATTTGTATCACTTACACTTGGATCTAATTTTTCAACTGTTGCAGTTGAGCTTAAATCTCCTGCACTTGTTGCTGTTACATTAAATGCTGGTAAGTCTGCACCTGAATCTGCATTTGCAAGGTCTGCTCCTGCTGCTGTAAGTGTTACTTCTCCTGTAGTTGGATCGATTGCATAGTTTGTTGTATCAGAAATTGTATATGTAATAGCTCCACCATCTGGATCTACTGGTGCAGTTTCTACTGTTGCTACAGTTTGTCCTTCAGCTGCTTCACCCTCATTAAATGAAGCTACATCACTCATTGTAAATTCTGTTAAGGCATCATTTGTATCACTTACACTTGGATCTAAGTTTTCAACTGTTGCAGTTGAGATTAAATCTCCTGCACTTGTTGCTGTTACATTAAATGCTGGTAAGTCTGCACCTGAATCTGCATTTGCAAGTTCTGCTCCTGCTGCTGTAAGTGTTACTTCTCCTGTAGTTGGATCGATTGCATAGTTTGTTGTATCAGAAATTGTATATGTAATAGCTCCACCATCTGGATCTACTGGTGCAGTTTCTACTGTTGCTACAGTTTGTCCTTCAGCTGCTTCACCCTCATTAAATGAAGCTACATCACTCATTGTAAATTCTGTTAAGGCATCATTTGTATCACTTACACTTGGATCTAAGTTTTCAACTGTTGCAGTTGAGATTAAATCTCCTGCACTTGTTGCTGTTACATTAAATGCTGGTAAGTCTGCACCTGAATCTGCATTTGCAAGTTCTGCTCCTGCTGCTGTAAGTGTTACTTCTCCTGTAGTTGGATCGATTGCATAGTTTGTTGTATCAGAAATTGTATATGTAATAGCTCCACCATCTGGATCTACTGGTGCAGTTTCTACTGTTGCTACAGTTTGTCCTTGGGCTGCTGAACCTTCTGTGAAGTCATTTACATTACTCATTGTAAATTCTGTTAAGGCATCATTTGTATCACTTACACTTGGATCTAAGTTTTCAACTGTTGCAGTTGAGATTAAATCTCCTGCACTTGTTGCTGTTACATTAAATGCTGGTAAGTCTGCACCTGAATCTGCATTTGCAAGGTCTGCTCCTGCTGCTGTAAGTGTTACTTCTCCTGTAGTTGGATCGATTGCATAGTTTGTTGTATCAGAAATTGTATATGTAATAGCTCCACCATCTGGATCTACTGGTGCAGTTTCTACTGTTGCTACAGTTTGTCCTTCAGCTGCTTCACCCTCATTAAATGAAGCTACATCACTCATTGTAAATTCTGTTAAGGCATCATTTGTATCACTTACACTTGGATCTAAGTTTTCAACTGTTGCAGTTGAGATTAAATCTCCTGCACTTGTTGCTGTTACATTAAATGCTGGTAAGTCTGCACCTGAATCTGCATTTGCAAGTTCTGCTCCTGCTGCTGTAAGTGTTACTTCTCCTGTAGTTGGATCGATTGCATAGTTTGTTGTATCAGAAATTGTATATGTAATAGCTCCACCATCTGGATCTACTGGTGCAGTTTCTACTGTTGCTACAGTTTGTCCTTGGGCTGCTGAACCTTCTGTGAAGTCATTTACATTACTCATTGTAAATTCTGTTAAGGCATCATTTGTATCACTTACACTTGGATCTAAGTTTTCAACTGTTGCAGTTGAGATTAAATCTCCTGCACTTGTTGCTGTTACATTAAATGCTGGTAAGTCTGCACCTGAATCTGCATTTGCAAGTTCTGCTCCTGCTGCTGTAAGTGTTACTTCTCCTGTAGTTGGATCGATTGCATAGTTTGTTGTATCAGAAATTGTATATGTAATAGCTCCACCATCTGGATCTACTGGTGCAGTTTCTACTGTTGCTACAGTTTGTCCTTCAGCTGCTTCACCCTCATTAAATGAAGCTACATTACTCATTGTAAATTCTGTTAAGGCATCATTTGTATCACTTACACTTGGATCTAAGTTTTCAACTGTTGCAGTTGAGATTAAATCTCCTGCACTTGTTGCTGTTACATTAAATGCTGGTAAGTCTGCACCTGAATCTGCATTTGCAAGTTCTGCTCCTGCTGCTGTAAGTGTTACTTCTCCTGTAGTTGGATCGATTGCATAGTTTGTTGTATCAGAAATTGTATATGTAATAGCTCCACCATCTGGATCTACTGGTGCAGTTTCTACTGTTGCTACAGTTTGTCCTTCAGCTGCTTCACCCTCATTAAATGAAGCTACATCACTCATTGTAAATTCTGTTAAGGCATCATTTGTATCACTTACACTTGGATCTAAGTTTTCAACTGTTGCAGTTGAGATTAAATCTCCTGCACTTGTTGCTGTTACATTAAATGCTGGTAAGTCTGCACCTGAATCTGCATTTGCAAGTTCTGCTCCTGCTGCTGTAAGTGTTACTTCTCCTGTAGTTGGATCGATTGCATAGTTTGTTGTATCAGAAATTGTATATGTAATAGCTCCACCATCTGGATCTACTGGTGCAGTTTCTACTGTTGCTACAGTTTGTCCTTCAGCTGCTTCACCCTCATTAAATGAAGCTACATCACTCATTGTAAATTCTGTTAAGGCATCATTTGTATCACTTACACTTGGATCTAAGTTTTCAACTGTTGCAGTTGAGATTAAATCTCCTGCACTTGTTGCTGTTACATTAAATGCTGGTAAGTCTGCACCTGAATCTGCATTTGCAAGTTCTGCTCCTGCTGCTGTAAGTGTTACTTCTCCTGTAGTTGGATCGATTGCATAGTTTGTTGTATCAGAAATTGTATATGTAATAGCTCCACCATCTGGATCTACTGGTGCAGTTTCTACTGTTGCTACAGTTTGTCCTTGGGCTGCTGAACCTTCTGTGAAGTCATTTACATTACTCATTGTAAATTCTGTTAAGGCATCATTTGTATCACTTACACTTGGATCTAAGTTTTCAACTGTTGCAGTTGAGATTAAATCTCCTGCACTTGTTGCTGTTACATTAAATGCTGGTAAGTCTGCACCTGAATCTGCATTTGCAAGTTCTGCTCCTGCTGCTGTAAGTGTTACTTCTCCTGTAGTTGGATCGATTGCATAGTTTGTTGTATCAGAAATTGTATATGTAATAGCTCCACCATCTGGATCTACTGGTGCAGTTTCTACTGTTGCTACAGTTTGTCCTTGGGCTGCTGAACCTTCTGTGAAGTCATTTACATTACTCATTGTAAATTCTGTTAAGGCATCATTTGTATCACTTACACTTGGATCTAAGTTTTCAACTGTTGCAGTTGAGATTAAATCTCCTGCACTTGTTGCTGTTACATTAAATGCTGGTAAGTCTGCACCTGAATCTGCATTTGCAAGTTCTGCTCCTGCTGCTGTAAGTGTTACTTCTCCTGTAGTTGGATCGATTGCATAGTTTGTTGTATCAGAAATTGTATATGTAATAGCTCCACCATCTGGATCTACTGGTGCAGTTTCTACTGTTGCTACAGTTTGTCCTTGGGCTGCTGAACCTTCTGTGAAGTCATTTACATTACTCATTGTAAATTCTGTTAAGGCATCATTTGTATCACTTACACTTGGATCTAAGTTTTCAACTGTTGCAGTTGAGATTAAATCTCCTGCACTTGTTGCTGTTACATTAAATGCTGGTAAGTCTGCACCTGAATCTGCATTTGCAAGTTCTGCTCCTGCTGCTGTAAGTGTTACTTCTCCTGTAGTTGGATCGATTGCATAGTTTGTTGTATCAGAAATTGTATATGTAATAGCTCCACCATCTGGATCTACTGGTGCAGTTTCTACTGTTGCTACAGTTTGTCCTTGGGCTGCTGAACCTTCTGTGAAGTCATTTACATTACTCATTGTAAATTCTGTTAAGGCATCATTTGTATCACTTACACTTGGATCTAATTTTTCAACTGTTGCAGTTGAGATTAAATCTCCTGCACTTGTTGCTGTTACATTAAATGCTGGTAAGTCTGCACCTGAATCTGCATTTGCAAGTTCTGCTCCTGCTGCTGTAAGTGTTACTTCTCCTGTAGTTGGATCGATTGCATAGTTTGTTGTATCAGAAATTGTATATGTAATAGCTCCACCATCTGGATCTACTGGTGCAGTTTCTACTGTTGCTACAGTTTGTCCTTCAGCTGCTTCACCCTCATTAAATGAAGCTACATCACTCATTGTAAATTCTGTTAAGGCATCATTTGTATCACTTACACTTGGATCTAAGTTTTCAACTGTTGCAGTTGAGATTAAATCTCCTGCACTTGTTGCTGTTACATTAAATGCTGGTAAGTCTGCACCTGAATCTGCATTTGCAAGTTCTGCTCCTGCTGCTGTAAGTGTTACTTCTCCTGTAGTTGGATCGATTGCATAGTTTGTTGTATCAGAAATTGTATATGTAATAGCTCCACCATCTGGATCTACTGGTGCAGTTTCTACTGTTGCTACAGTTTGTCCTTGGGCTGCTGAACCTTCTGTGAAGTCATTTACATCACTCATTGTAAATTCTGTTAAGGCATCATTTGTATCACTTACACTTGGATCTAATTTTTCAACTGTTGCAGTTGAGCTTAAATCTCCTGCACTTGTTGCTGTTACATTAAATGCTGGTAAGTCTGCACCTGAATCTGCATTTGCAAGGTCTGCTCCTGCTGCTGTAAGTGTTACTTCTCCTGTAGTTGGATCGATTGCATAGTTTGTTGTATCAGAAATTGTATATGTAATAGCTCCACCATCTGGATCTACTGGTGCAGTTTCTACTGTTGCTACAGTTTGTCCTTCAGCTGCTTCACCCTCATTAAATGAAGCTACATCACTCATTGTAAATTCTGTTAAGGCATCATTTGTATCACTTACACTTGGATCTAAGTTTTCAACTGTTGCAGTTGAGATTAAATCTCCTGCACTTGTTGCTGTTACATTAAATGCTGGTAAGTCTGCACCTGAATCTGCATTTGCAAGTTCTGCTCCTGCTGCTGTAAGTGTTACTTCTCCTGTAGTTGGATCGATTGCATAGTTTGTTGTATCAGAAATTGTATATGTAATAGCTCCACCATCTGGATCTACTGGTGCAGTTTCTACTGTTGCTACAGTTTGTCCTTCAGCTGCTTCACCCTCATTAAATGAAGCTACATCACTCATTGTAAATTCTGTTAAGGCATCATTTGTATCACTTACACTTGGATCTAAGTTTTCAACTGTTGCAGTTGAGATTAAATCTCCTGCACTTGTTGCTGTTACATTAAATGCTGGTAAGTCTGCACCTGAATCTGCATTTGCAAGTTCTGCTCCTGCTGCTGTAAGTGTTACTTCTCCTGTAGTTGGATCGATTGCATAGTTTGTTGTATCAGAAATTGTATATGTAATAGCTCCACCATCTGGATCTACTGGTGCAGTTTCTACTGTTGCTACAGTTTGTCCTTGGGCTGCTGAACCTTCTGTGAAGTCATTTACATTACTCATTGTAAATTCTGTTAAGGCATCATTTGTATCACTTACACTTGGATCTAAGTTTTCAACTGTTGCAGTTGAGATTAAATCTCCTGCACTTGTTGCTGTTACATTAAATGCTGGTAAGTCTGCACCTGAATCTGCATTTGCAAGTTCTGCTCCTGCTGCTGTAAGTGTTACTTCTCCTGTAGTTGGATCGATTGCATAGTTTGTTGTATCAGAAATTGTATATGTAATAGCTCCACCATCTGGATCTACTGGTGCAGTTTCTACTGTTGCTACAGTTTGTCCTTCAGCTGCTTCACCCTCATTAAATGAAGCTACATCACTCATTGTAAATTCTGTTAAGGCATCATTTGTATCACTTACACTTGGATCTAAGTTTTCAACTGTTGCAGTTGAGATTAAATCTCCTGCACTTGTTGCTGTTACATTAAATGCTGGTAAGTCTGCACCTGAATCTGCATTTGCAAGTTCTGCTCCTGCTGCTGTAAGTGTTACTTCTCCTGTAGTTGGATCGATTGCATAGTTTGTTGTATCAGAAATTGTATATGTAATAGCTCCACCATCTGGATCTACTGGTGCAGTTTCTACTGTTGCTACAGTTTGTCCTTGGGCTGCTGAACCTTCTGTGAAGTCATTTACATTACTCATTGTAAATTCTGTTAAGGCATCATTTGTATCACTTACACTTGGATCTAAGTTTTCAACTGTTGCAGTTGAGATTAAATCTCCTGCACTTGTTGCTGTTACATTAAATGCTGGTAAGTCTGCACCTGAATCTGCATTTGCAAGTTCTGCTCCTGCTGCTGTAAGTGTTACTTCTCCTGTAGTTGGATCGATTGCATAGTTTGTTGTATCAGAAATTGTATATGTAATAGCTCCACCATCTGGATCTACTGGTGCAGTTTCTACTGTTGCTACAGTTTGTCCTTGGGCTGCTGAACCTTCTGTGAAGTCATTTACATTACTCATTGTAAATTCTGTTAAGGCATCATTTGTATCACTTACACTTGGATCTAATGATACTTCATTATCTTGATTCTCATCCAATGGTACTATATCTTCAATAACATCTTCTACAAAATCAATTGTGCTTTGTGTTTGTGTAATATCTGGATTAACTTCAGTTATTTCAGTATCTTGATTATTTAATTGTGTATCTAATTGTTCAGTTTGGAGATTTATAGCTAAGTTATTTTGTGATAAAGTTGAATCTTGATATTCTTCTTGAATCAATGATTCATCAAATTCATTATTTATATAATCTAAACTTGCAAAATCACTTATCTGTGTTATTGAGTCTTCAAATGTAATTTCATTAAAAAAGCTTGAATCTAAATTAAAAGTTACAGGTCCTGTAACTTCAACAACTCTACCATCATCAAAAATAATTGTTGCAAACTCAGTAATAGTTAATAAACCACCGTGTTCTGAAATTACATCTTTATTTTTTAAGATTTCTTCTGAAATTCCATTATCAATTGAAACTAATCCTCTAATATCTGAAATTCTAGCAATTGCCATAATAAATCCTTTTTACACAAATTATTATGACTATATTATAAAAATTATTTTGATTTGTAAAGTATACTTTGGTATAAATTATTTTTTAAGAAAGGTTAACTAAAATAGTCAACCTTCTATTTATAGAGAAGAGATTTAAAGTTTTATTTTTTATTATTTAGTTTATTGATAATAATATCTTTTTTACCGTCTAAGACAATTTGCCCATCTTCAACAACAATTATTCTATCCACAAGTTTTAATAATGAAGTTTTATGAGTAACAAGAATAACAGTTTTATTTTCTTGATAATTTCTAATACTATTGATAAATCTATTTTCAGAAGAAGTATCCATTGAACTTGTTGGTTCATCAAATAATACAATTGGATAAGGTAATAAAATTGATCTAGCAATTGATATTGCTTGTTTTTGACCACCAGAAAGGAATGAACCTCTCTCTCCAACAGGCATATCAAATCCCTTTGGATGTTTATTAACAAAATCTAAAACACCACTAATTCTAGCCGCTTCAAGTATTTTTTCATCATCAATATTTGGAGTTCTATAAACTATATTTTCTTTAACAGTACCATCAAACAATAATACATCCTGAGATACATAAGCAATATGTTTTCGCAGTTCTGAAGGATCTAATTGTTTGATATCAATATTATCAATTAAAATTGAACCTTCAGTTGGGTCATATAAAGAAACTAATAGTTTTTGAATAGTAGTTTTTCCTGAACCAATTTTACCAATTATGGCAACTTTTTCACCTGGTTCTACACTAAAAGATATATTAGACAATGTTTCATTATCAGCATTTGGATATTTAAAGCTTACATTTCTAAAATTAATTTTTCCTTTATATTCAGGTCTAGTTACGAATTTTTTACCTTGAGGGTGTTCAACAGGTAAATTCATAATATCATTTAAAGCTTCATATGTAGTTTTTGTATGTTGAAATGTTGATAACAGTGATGATACTTGTCCCATAGGTGAAATAGCACGTGATGAAATAATAATCGTTGCAATTAAACCTCCCATTGTAAGTTCATTATCCATAATTAAATATGTACCTAGAATTACCAAGGCAACTGTATTTAACTGTACTAAAAAAGATGTAACAGTAGTAATTGAAGAAGATATCATTTTTGTATCTATACTTTTATCTGCAATTTTTGATGTCGCTTCTTCCCATCTCCATTGAGAATAACCAGTAGCACCTAAAGATTTAATAGTTTCAATTGAAGACAAACTTTCTATTAAAACTCCATTTTTATTTGAACCTGCATCGTATGACTCTTTAATACTATTTGCTAATTTAATTTTTGAATAAAATGTATAAATTAGAATAATTATAATAATAGAAATTGGCACCATAACTAAATATCCACCAATAAAATATATAGCAATTAAAAATATAAAAATAAATGGTACATCAATTAAAAGTGCAATTGTAGATGAAGTTAAAAAACCTCTAATACTTTCAAACTCTTTTAAAATATTAGCTAAAGAGCCAACTGAATTAGGAACAGAAGACATTTTTAAATCTAGCACTTTTTCAAATATAATTGAAGAAGCGATAACATCTGTTTTCTTTGCAGCAGTTTCTAAAAAATATGAACGTAAAAACTTTAGTGCGATATCAATGGCATAAATAAAAACTACACCAAAAGCAAATACCCAAAGTGTATCAACTGCATTATTTGGAATTACTCTGTCATATACATTCATAGTAAAAAGTGGAGTTGATAATACAAATAAGTTTATTAATAGTGAAGCAATAATTACATCTCTATAAACATTTCTTACGATTTTAACACTTCCCCATAACCAGTGACTTTCTTTTATAGATAATGATGATTTATTTTCTTTAAAATCAAGTTCTTTTTTAAGAAGAATTGAAAATCCAAAATATCTTTTTTCTAATTCTTCAATTGGAACTAAACTTTCAACATCAGGAACTTCAGGGAAAATCACCTTTGCATGTTTATATTCATCATCAAAACCTAAAAGAATACATGCTTCTAATTCGTCTTTATCTTTTTTATTATCTAAAAGTAAAATACATGGTAATGTTAATGGATTAATATCATATAACTTAGTTCTTAAAATCTTAGTTTTAAAACCTGCTTTTGAGGCAGCTCTTGAAAAAAGTGATTTAGAATTTGATTTAGAAAATAAAATAGGAATATTTCTTCCAGCTTCAACAGGTAAACCTGCAATTAGTGACTCTTTTGAATAAGGTCTACCATTCATTTTACAATAAATAGTAAGAGTATCTAAAATTGAGTTTTCTCGGTTGTACTCTTTTATAGAGTTAAAATCAATATTATCAGTATGTGGCATTTAGGTTATATACTCCCAAGATTTGTAGAATAGTTTTTATTGTATTTGTGAAATAAAGCTTGCTTGATTGAAACCTTTTCTACTCTTGGTCTATTTGATTTTAAACCTTTAGGTAAAGAAGCCATAGCTTTTAAAGCTTCTCCTTTAGAGTCAAAAACTCCAAGCATGATTTTTTGTAATGGATTTTCATATCTAAATTTAAAAAAGAAACCATTGTTTGATAATCCATACTTATGTAACAAAGCTTGTGCCTTTTTTTCAGAATCTGAATATGCTAAATTTATAGTATATTTATCTTTTGAAGCATTTAAAAATTTATCTTTAAAGTTATCAAAATTAATATTACCAATTTTTTTATTATTACTTGGTTCCATAGTTGAAAAAGTTACTTTTTTTATTAATGGTTTATTAATAACTGGGGAAACTCTAACAAATTTAACATCTTTAGCTATAGCGTCATTTTTAGAATGATATTTATTGTAAAGTTTTTGTTTAATAACAATTTTTTCTACTGTTGGCTGATTATTTTTTAAATTGTTATGAAGTTTAGATATAGCATTTTTTGCTTCTTGTTTTGAATCAAAAATTCCCATCATAATTTTTTGCAGAGGATTTACTTCTCTAAAACTAAAGAAGAATGCATTATCATTAAGCTCATATCTATCTAAAAGTCTTTGTGCTTTGATTTCAGAATCAGATAAAGCAAGATTAATTGTATATTTGTTTTTAGATGCATTTAAAAACTTCTCTTTAAATGTATTATTTATAGTTGTAGTGATATTTTTTTCAAGATTAGTATTAGTTTTTTCGTATGTTAAATTATCAAATGAAACTTTTTTCACCATGTTTTTAGGTTTAATATTTGAAATTTCTTTTTTCTTATTCTCAATAGGTTTGATAACTGTTAATTTTTTTTCTTCATATTTTGTATCTCTATCAAATGAAAAATCTAAATCATTTTGCATATTTAAAACTAAATCATCTGCATCAATTTTATCTAAAGTGGGAAGCTTATCTTCTAATGCCTCACTTAATTTACCCATTGCATTTAAAATCTCATAATTAGTAATCATTAAATCATATGTATTTCTGATTAAATCTTTTTTAATATCAACATATTCAATATTTGTTTCTAAAAGTGTATTTAAATCTTTAAGTCCTAAATCAAATTCTTTATTTGTAGCATCTAAAACATCTTTTTTTACAATTAGATATTGTTTTAAACTCTCTTGTTTTTCTTTGTTTAATTTATAAGCATTCCATGCTAATCTCAGATCAGTTTTAACTTGATATTTACTTTTTTTAACTAAAAGTTCTTTATCTTTAATATTTTGTAATGCTTTTTTATCACTTAAAGTATCTCTTCCACCATTAAATAAATTGTATGAAATTTCAAAACCAACTTTGTATTCATTGTATTCTTGATCATTTTCTTTAAACAAAGCATTATTGACATTATATGAACTAACTAAATCTAAATTTGGATAAAAATCTTTTTGATTTCTTTTTTGCTCAAACTTTGCTACATATACATTAGTTTTCGAAACATTAATAGAAGGGTTTTCTCTATATGCAATTTCTAATGCTTCACTTACAGTTTTTGGTAATTTAACATTTAAATTTGGTTTTTCTAGCTCACTACTATCAAAATCACTTTGAACAAATAATTTTAAGTTTTCAATTGCTTCTTTTAAATTTATTTTTTGGATATCTAGATTAACTTGGCTTTCTACCATATTTGATTTAACTTCTTCAAACTCTAATTTTGTTCCATATCCAATATTTACTTTCTTATATACCTTATTAAATATATCTTTACTAATTTGTAAATTTTCCTTACTCAAACTAAATAAATCTTTTTCTCTCAAAGTATTTACATATGCAATTACATAGTTTAAAGCAACATTATTTTGGCTCTCTTTCAAATAATAAATTGCAGATTTAGATCTTTGCTCTTGTAATTTTTTTTCATATGATGATTCGAAACCATCAAAAATAGGTTGTGTTAATTTTAATTCGTAGTTATCAGATTTTGTTAAAGATTCATTATCTGGAGTTAGTTTTCCTTGAGTTAATCTACTAGCTTCGACATTAGCAGAAAAATCCAAAGATGGATATAATAAAGAATCAGCAATCTTTTTATCAATACTTATATTATTTAAATTATTTTTATTGATTTTAAAATCCATATCATTTTCTAATGCTAGTGGATAACCATCTTTTATAGAAAATCCAAAAAGTGAAGAAACCATTAAAAAGTGAAAAATAACAAATAAATTAATATATATTTTCACTATATTCTCCTAACAACCAAATATTTATGTATATATTACCAAATTTTTATAAAAGTTTTTATAAAATAAGAACTAATTTTAATGATTTCTTAGATTTTATCTAATAATAAGGTTTACAGTGGAAGAAAAAAAAGGTTTTGACGACCAACTCAGAAAAAGTTTTAAATTTCAAAATAGAGAACTTTTAGATAACTATGTTATGTTAGCACTTACAGATAAAGATGGAACAATAAAACATGTAAGTACGAGTCTTTGCAATGTTTTTGATTATAAACCATCAGAATTAATTGATAAACCTTACACATTATTGATAAAAAAAGATTCTATAATAAACTTTAATAATCAATTTAAAGAAGCCAGTAGTTTAAAAACTGTTTGGAAAGGGGAAGTAAAACATAGTTCATTTTCTGATTCAGTAATTTGGACTGATACTATTATAACTCCATTATTTGACGATAATAAAGAACATATAGGTTTTATTATTACAAGTAATGATATTACAAAAGAAAAGATACTAAAAAAAGTAAATGAAGAAAACCTTCTAAAGAAAAAATATGATAAGTCAACATTAGAATTTATGTCATCATTTTCATCTGCAATTTTACTTAAAACATCAAGTAGCTTACATAAAGTTTTATGGTTAATTTCATTTACCCTTTTATTTTTATTAACATGGTCATATTTTTCAGAGATTGATGATATCGTTAAAACAAATGGAAAAGTCATAACAAGTACAAATATTCAAACTATTTCATCACTTGAAGGTGGAATTTTAAAAGAAAGCTTTATAAAAGAGGGGGATAAAGTTAAAAAAGGTGAAGTATTATTTAATTTATCAGATGTTAACTTTAAAAGTGAAATTGAAAAAAACAGATACAACCTTAATACATTTTTAGCTAAAGCGCAAAGATTAAAAGCTCAAGCAGAAAACACTGAAATTAAAGTAAATAAGGAAGTTATTAAATATGATCCTGAAATAATGGAAAATGAGATACAACTATTTAAAATCAACGAGAAAAAATACCAAGCAGCAATAAATATTCTAAAAGAACAACTGTCTCAAAGAAAAAATGATTTAAAAGATGCCTATAAAAATCTAAAAATTACTGAAAACAATTTTGCCTTAATCCAAAAAGAGATGAAAATAAAAATGCCTTTGGTTGAGGAAAGAATTATCTCTAAAGTTGAGCTTTTAGATTTACAAAGAAAGAAAAATGATGTGGATGCTGAACTTAAAACTTTAAAAGGTTCTATTCCTACTTTAAAATCATCTATTAAAGAGATAGAAAGAAGTATTGATGAGACAAAAGAAGATTACAGATCAAAAGCAAAAGATGAACTTTTAGTTGTATATAATGATATTAAAACAGTAAAAGAAGACTTAAAATATTTAGAAGAAAAATTAACTGAAACTATTATCAAGTCACCCGATGATGGAATTATCAAAAAAATCTCAGTGAAAACAAAAGGTGAAGCAGTATCTCCTGGAACTATTATGGCACAGATTGTCCCTGACTCAAAATATATGTTGGCAGAGATTAAAGTAGACCCTGCAGATATTGGTTTTTTATACGAAGGTCAAGAAGTAAGAATAAAACTTAGACCCTATGACTTTTCACTTTATGGATCAGTTAAAGGTGAAATCTCTTATATTTCAGCGGATACATTGATTGATGAAAAAGACCCAGAAAAAGAGAATTATATCGTACATATCAAAGCTGAAACAAAATTTCTTAACAATAATAAAAAACTTGAGATTAAACCAGGTATGACTGTAGATGCAGATATTTTAATTGGAAAGAAAACTATTTTAAGTTATATTCTAAAACCAATTGTAAGGTCACTTGATATATGAAAATAATAGCTTTAACTAAATATGATTTTTTAGAAAATGAGATAAACAAATCTACAAAATTTGATATTATTTTAATCAAAAACTTTGAAGATTTTTACGATTTAAATATATCAAATGAAGATAAGATATTATTTTTACAACATCTTGATAGTCATGAAAGTGATGAAATTTATGATGAGTTAAATCAAAACAATAACTGTAAATTTATTGCTTTAAGAAATACTACAAATAATATTGAAGGTTGTACACTTCTAAAAAAAGGTTACAAATCTTATATTCATGCCTTATCAAATATTTCAATTTTAGAAAGTGTTATTGATACAGTAAATGATGGAAATACTTGGGTTTACCCAGAATTGATGCAGTTTTTAATAAATTCTATTCCTATAAACGACACAAAGAAAAACACACTTTTTAATGAATTAAAGGTTAAAGAGCTTGAAGTTTTAGAATTAGTTGCACAAGGTCTTACAAATAGTAAAATTGCAAATACCCTTGATATAGCGGAAGTAACTGTAAAAAAACATATAAGTTCATTATTTAAAAAACTAAAAGTTAAAGATAGATTAGCATTAGCACTTGTTTATAAAAACTATGTGAATTAATTTATCTAATCCTAAAAATAGTATTTTTAGAGACTTTAATAATTTTTGATGCTGTAGTTTCAAAAAAATTATTTTTATCTTCAACTATAACTTCAGATCTTTCATTAGCAAACTCTTTTTGATACATTTTACCTGTTCTATTTGCAGAAGTTGAAAATAAAATATTAAACTTATGTATAAAATCATAAAAATCTGAATCTGTAGAAATTACTCTGAATGACATTTTATTTGGATAAATATATGTAGTTCTTTTAGAATTTCTAATTCTTTTTCTATATTTTTTTGGAACCCTAGTATTTTGTTTTAATGTTTTAAAAGAATCAACTGTTTGAAGAATTTTTTGAGTAGGAGGTCTTTCTTTCAACTTTGAGAGCTTTTCATCATCAGATGATGAAAAACCCACAGTTGTGTCAGTTTGTACTAGATAAACTAGCTTTGAATCCATTTTAGTCGTTTAAGAATTCTTGAATAGATTTAGGTGTAGAAACATCTTCAGTTTTTAATACTTTGATAGCTTCAACTGCTGCTTGTGCAGCTGCTACAGTTGTAAAGTAAGGTACATTCTCTTTTAATACTGTTCTTCTAATCTCTTTACCATCGTCTTTAGATGTTTCTTTAGCTTCACTTGTATTAATAGCCATAGAGATATCACCGTTTGTTAATAAGTCAGTAATATTTGGTCTACCTTCACTTACTTTTAGTACTTTTTCACACTCAATTCCAGCTTCACTAATAGCTTTATGAGTTCCACCAGTAGCAACAACACTAAATCCATTATCAGTTAATCCTTGAGCAATACTTGCTGCAAAACCTTTATCTAAATCACATAAAGATATAAATACTTTTCCATCTTTTGGTAAGTTATTTTTAGCTGCACTTTGAGACTTAGCAAAAGCCATACCAAAGTTATCAGAAATACCCATTACTTCACCAGTAGATTTCATCTCAGGGCTTAATAATAAATCTGCACCAGATAGTTTATTAAATGGGAATACAGCTTCTTTAACTGCAACGTGACCTTTTAATTTTGGTTTTAGCACACCATTTTCTTCACTTACGATATCTTTATCATAAACTGCTAAAGCATCTCTTAAAGACTCACCCCACATAACTCTAGTAGCTACTTTTGCTAAAGGCATACCTGTTGCTTTTGATACAAATGGAACTGTTCTAGATGCTCTTGGGTTAACTTCAATTAAGTAAATTTCACCTTTATGAATTGCATATTGAGTATTCATAAGTCCAACAACACCAAGACCTAATGCCATATCTTTTGTTTTAGTTTCTAACTCTTTAATTAACGCATCATCAATTGAAATTGGAGGTAATGAACAAGCAGAATCCCCTGAGTGAACACCAGCTTCTTCAATATGCTGCATAATTCCACCAATGTAAACTTCTTTTCCATCACAAATACAATCTACATCAAGCTCAATTGCTCTATCTAAGAATTTATCAATTAAAACTGGTGCATCATTTGAAACAGAAACTGCTTCATCCATATATTGTTTTAACTCTTCTGTTGAGTAAACAATTCTCATACCTCTACCACCAAGTACAAATGATGGTCTAACTAATACTGGATAACCAATATTTTCTGCAATAGCAATAGCTTCTTCAACTTTAACAGCCGTTCCATTATCTGGCTGTAATAATCCGATTTTTTCAACAAATGTTGAGAATTTTTCTCTATCTTCTGCTAAATCAATAACTTCAGCAGTAGTACCAATAATTTTTGCCCCAGCTTCAGTTAAAGCATTTGCAAGTTTTAATGGAGTTTGTCCACCAAAGTGTACGATTACACCATCTGGATTCTCTTTTTCAACTACACTTCTAACGTGTTCAAAGTCAATTGGTTCAAAGTATAAAATATCAGATGTATCATAATCAGTAGATACTGTTTCAGGGTTACAGTTATACATAATAGTTTTTACACCCATTTCATTTAAAGCAAATGATGCGTGTACACAACAATAATCAAACTCAATACCTTGACCAATTCTATTTGGTCCTCCACCAATAATCATTACTTTTTTATCAGTTTCAGTTTGTCTAGTTGGAAGACCTTTTGTAATGTTAGTTGTAGAATATAAGTATGGAGTTAAAGCTTTGAACTCAGCTGCACAAGTATCAACTTCATTATATTCAAAGTCTACATCTAATGCTTTTCTAGCTTTGTAAACTTCTTCTTCTGATTTATTAATTAACTTTCCAATCATAGAATCAGAGAATCCATTTACTTTTGCATTTCTCATAGCTACTTCATCGCTTAGAATTGATTCATCAATTGATTTTTCAATATTATAAATTTCTCTAAATTTAGTTAAGAACCATGGGTCAACTTTACATAGCTCAAAAATCTCATCATTAGTAAGGCCATGTCTCATACCATCCATTAAGTATCTTAATCTATCACAATTAGGTCTTCTAATCTCTTTTTTGATCAATTCTAAATCATCACTAATTGGATCAAATCCTACAAGCCCTGTTTCCATAGAACATAATGCTTTTTGAATTGACTCATTAAAAGTTCTACCAATTGCCATTGCTTCACCAACTGATTTCATACCAGTTGTTAATGTAGAGTTTGCTTTAGGGAATTTTTCGAAAGTAAATCTTGGAACTTTAGTAACAATATAGTCAATTACAGGTTCAAATGAAGCAGCAGTTCCTGTAATATCATTTGTGATTTCATCTAAAGTAAATCCAACAGCTAAAAGTGTTGCAACTTTTGCAATAGGATAACCAGTAGCTTTAGATGCAAGTGCAGAAGATCTAGAAACTCTTGGGTTCATTTCAATAACAATCATTCTACCTGTATTTGGACAAATTGAGAATTGTACGTTTGAACCACCAGTGTCAACTCCAATTTCTCTAAGAATTGCAAAAGATGCATTTCTCATATCTTGGTACTCTTTATCTGTTAAAGTAAGAGCAGGAGCAATAGTAACAGAATCTCCTGTATGTACACCCATTGGGTCTAAGTTTTCAATTGAACATACAATAATACAGTTATCTTTTCTATCTCTGATAACTTCCATCTCGTACTCTTTCCAACCAAGCATAGATTCCATAATCTCAATTTCATTGATTGGAGATGCTTCAATACCCTCTTCTGCAAGTTTTTTGAACTCTTCCATATTATATGCAACACCAGAACCACCACCAGCTAGTGTAAATGATGCTCTTGAGATTACTGGAAAACCAATCTCTTTTGCAACTTTGATAGCTTCTTCAACAGAATAAGCATTTGCACTTTTTGGTAAATCCATTCCAATTTTAATCATAGCTTCATTAAATAGATGTCTATCTTCACCTTTTTTAATTGCTTCTGGATTAGCTCCTAAAAAGTGAATACCTTCTAGCATACCTTTATCATACATTGAAGTTGCAACATTAAGTGCAGTTTGTCCACCCATAGTTGGTAATATTGCATCTATATTCTCTTTTTCAATAATTTTAGCAACAACTTCTTCTGTGATTGGTTCAATATAAGTTTTATCAGCAAATTCAGGATCTGTCATAATCGTAGCTGGATTTGAGTTAATTAAAACAACTCTATAACCTAATTCTTTAAGTGTTTTTGTAGCTTGAGTTCCAGAGTAGTCAAACTCACACGCTTGTCCAATTACGATTGGTCCAGAACCAATAAGTAAAATTGATTTTATGTCTTCTCTTTTTGGCATTAAAAAGTTCCCCATATAGTTTTATAAAATTTGGATAGTGTATCTAAAAAGGTCTTAAAATTGGGTTAGAAGTTAAAAAAGTAAAAAAAACTTCAATAAAAAAATTGAATTATTTATTGAAGTTAAAATTAATAATTATTTAGTTGGTAAATTAAATTTTTTAGTATCTAAAATACCTTCATCATTGAATGCTAAATAATATAAAATATCTTTTTTAACTGATAATCCAGCTAAATATCTAAGTGCTAAATTTGCTTGAAGTGAAGCAATATGCATAACAATAGGACAAGCAATTCCATTTGGTTTTCTATCATTTACTACAAAAACTGATTCATAAGATGCTTTTTCAAAGAAACAAACTTGACCATGGAACTCTTCAACACTTCCATAAATCCAAGGTTGATTTTTTTTCATGCAGTATTCATTTATTGCTGCTCTTGAAGGAAGATTATCAGTTGCATCAATAATTAAATCAAACTCTAAATCTCTTTTTGCAAAATCATCAAAACTCTCAGTATAAGCTGTAACTTTAGTAAATGGACATCTAGATTCAATAAGTTCTTTTAAAACTTCTGATTTGTATTTTCCATCATCACCAACTTTAAAACCAATTTGTCTATGGATATTATGTACTCCAACTTCATCAAAGTCCACAAAAGCAAACTCCCCTATTCCAGAAGCTCCAAGTGCAATTCCTAAAGAACAACCAAGCCCTCCACTACCAATGATAGCTACTTTTTTATTTTGTAAAGAGTCTTGAGTTTCTTGACCCCAAAGTTTTATTTGTCTATTAAAATATTCGTTAAATTCTTCATTCATATTTAATCCTTAGTGATTTAATATAGTATAAATCTATTATATATCTGTAATCATAGCAAAAAAAAGTTAAATTTGATTTACCTAAATCTTGAGTTATTTTGTACAAAATATGATAATATTCTTCAAATGAATTTTAAAGGAATTAAGTGAAATCCCTATTTATACCTCTATTTTTAATAAGTTACATTTTTGCAAATGAAGATTATGAATATATAAAAAACTCTATTGAGATGAAATATAAAAATCAAACACCTAAACAATGGGGTGAAAATGTAACAGGTGTTAAGTCAAAACTAAACACAAATGAAAAATCAATAGTTTTAACAATGGACGCTTGTGGTAGCAAAAAAGGTATGGGATATGATAAAGAGATTATTGATTTTTTAATCAAAGAAAAAATTCCAGCTGTATTATTTATAAATGCTAGATGGATAGACAATAACCTAAGTACTTTTAAATCCCTTGCATCAAATCCATTGTTTGAAATAGCAAACCATGGATTTAAACATAAACCTGCTTCAGTTACAGGAAAAGAAATTTACAAAATAAAAGGAACAGAAAATATCTCTGAATTAGTTGATGAAATAGAGTTAAACTCTCAAAAAATTGAGCAAATTACAAACAAAAGACCAAAATATTTTAGGTCTGGAACTGCATACTATGATGAAATCGCAGTACAAATTGCAAATGATTTAAACTATGAAGTTATTGGATACTCTATTTTAGGTGATGCAGGAGCTACTTTTAATGAAACACAAGTTGAAAAATCTATTTCAAAATCAAAAAGTGGCGATATTATACTAATACATTTTAATCATCCAAAATCAGGAACTAAAAATGGCTTGATAAAAGCCGTTAAAAAGTTAAAAAAAGATGGTTATAAATTTGTAAGTCTAAGTGATTACTCTTTAAAGTAATCACTTAGTTTTTATTTTCAGTAGTGAAGATAAGTTTTGCTTCATCAAGAAGTTTTTGAGCCTCTTCTAGCTCTTTCATTCCATTTTTATATACTTCAATAGAATCACTTAAAGTGATTTGAGGATTTGAAAGTTTTTCTAAAAGCTCTTTTGCTTTTACTACTTTTTGCTCAAAACTTAGTGTTTCTAATTCTTCTTTAATTTCATTCATTTTAATCCTTTAAAATTTCACTAACATAATCTTTAAATTTTTCTACTTCAACTAAAAAAGAGTCATGTCCGCATTTACTATCAATCATTTTATATGTTACTTGTTTTTCTTTTCCAAGCTCAATCATAATATCTCTAATCTCTTCCATCTCTTCAGGGAAAAATAGCATATCATCACTAAATGAAATAAGATGAAGTTTTCCTTGAACCTTATCAAAAGAGTCTGCTAATTTGTCCTTATTTCTTCCTGCATCAAAAATATTCATAGTCTTACAAATATACAAATATGATAAGGGATCAAATATTTTTGGGAAGCTATATGCGTTGTATTCTAAGTATTTTTCTACTTCAAATCTCCCAAAAAGTTCATATAAACCATCAGTTGATGCATAATCTCTTCCAAACTTTCTATTAAAAAGACCTGGAGATAAATATGCAATTAGGCCTGCCATTCTTCCAATAGCAAGTCCTGGAAGTCCACTTGCTTCTAAATCATCTTTTTTATAAAAACCATTTTTAAATATTGGGTCATGTCGAATTGACTCAATTGCAAGTTTATTAATAGCAATTGCCCAAGGTCTAGTATATGCTGTAGTTGCCATAGCTAAATAGTGTTTTGCAAAAGTTGGATGCTCTATTGCATAACAAAGTGTTTGCATTCCACCCATACTTCCACCAATAACTGCGAAAGCATTTTTTATACCTAATCTATCATAAAGTCTCATTTGAGCTTTTACAACATCAGATATTGCTAAAACTGGAAATTTTAATCTATACTCTTTTTTAGTACTTGGATCTATACTTAAAGGGTTTGTAGAACCAAAAGTACTTCCAAGATTATTCGAACAAATTACAAAATATTTTGTTGTATCTATTGTTTTACCATCACCTATGAATTTATCCCACCAACCTGGTTTTGCTTCATCGGCATATCTTCCTGCAACATGGTGGCTTCCTGCAAGTGCATGACAAATCACAATTACATTTGATTTATCTTCATTTAACTCACCATAAGTTTCATAGATTAGTTCAAACTCTTCTAAAATCCTACCACTTTCTAGATGCAAAGGTTCAGTAAATTTTTCTACTTTTGTTTCGATTTTCAAATTTGTTTCCAGTTATTTGTAATTTTAAGGTTGATATATTAGCCAAAATATCATAAGAGTATAATTTACTGTTTAGATTCTAAACAGACTTTAACTCATCAATTTCTACTTTCATTAATGCTTGCCATAATTCATTTGGACTCCACTTTTTAAACATTGATAAATCAACTTCATCAAATGGTGTGTTTAAAACATATTTATGATAAACATACATAAAAGCACTTACTCTATAATTTTTTGCACAGTGAACCCAAACTTTATTTGCTCCAAGTGCCTGTAGAGTATTTAAAAATAGTTTCAAATCACTTAATTTTGGTTCTTCAAAACTCACAGGTATATGTAAATAGCTCATTCCTAGACTTGTTACAATTTTATCTTCATTTTCAATAGCATTTGAAGAATCATTTAATGCAAGATTTATCACAACTTCAAAACCTTCATTTGCAATCTCTTCAAACTGTTCAATTTTTGGTTGACCTGAAGTTGAAATCAGTTCATTAATTTTTATGTAGTTTAGTATCTTACTCATTACAAGTCCTAGTTATTTTTTTCTATTGTAAGATTTTCTTTCTTATTCATAAGTAAATTTCATTATAATTAGCCCATGAAAAAGATATATATAGCAGGACCGGATGTATTTGAACCAAACTCAATAGAAATTGGGAGGAAATACTCAAACCTTTGTGAAAAATATGGTTTTAAAGGACTTTATCCCTTAGATAATGTAGTTGATTTTAACCAAGAAAAAAGAAAAATTGCCCAAGATATTTTTAAAGCAAATGTGGAACTTATAAAGCAAGCAGATATCATAATAGCAAATCTAAATGCATTTAGAGGGAAAGAGGCTGATAGTGGAACTATTTGGGAGTGTGGATATGCAAGTGCATTAGGGAAAAAAGTATATGGATATATAGCAAAAAATTTAAACTATATAGATACTTTTAATGAAGATGAAACTAAAAAATTAAACGGTATAGTTGTAGATTTAGATAGTAAAACAATTGAAGATTTTGACTATCAAATAAATCTTATGATAGCTTGTAGCGTTGAAAAACTAGTAATTGGTGGATTTGAAGATTGTTTAAAGGAGTTAGAAAAGTGAATATGATTTTGGCAAAAGATAAAAACGCTAAAGGTGCTTATGAGTTAGTAAGAAGCTTACAACATAGATTTGTAGATGGTTTAAATAATTTAAGTGCTAAATATGGAGAAAACAGACCTTTTGAAGAAGTGATTTGGTATAGAGATGAAGGAACTCATGGTGGAGGAAGTAGATTTGAAGCTAGAGATAATGTTTTATTTAACACAGCTAGCGTAAATGTATCTCAAGTTCACTATGATGATATGGAAGAAAAACAGTTACAAAGTGCAACTGCAATTTCAACTATTATTCATCCAAAAAATCCAAATGTAAGTTCAATTCATATTCATATTAGTTTAACTTGCCTAAGATCTGGTCATGCTTATTGGAGAGTAATGGCTGATTTAAACCCTGCAATTGTTTTTGAAGAAGATAAAACATCATTTAGTGAAGCAATAAAAGATTTAGCAGGTATTACTTTTGAAGAAGGAACTGCACAAGGTGACAAATATTTTAATATTCCAGCTTTAAATAGACATAGAGGTGTAGTTCACTTTTATTTAGAAAACTATAAAACTACTGATGAACAAGCTGATTATAACTTTGCATTAAAATTTGGACAAGGAATTATTGATAACTATCTTGAAATTACTGAAAATGCAATCCAGACTAGAACATCATTTAGTGTTCATGATATAAAAGCTCAACTTGATTATCATACTTTATATCTATTCCAAGTTTTAACACTAGATAGAGGTACAACTTCAGGACTTTTAGTTCATAATCAAAATGATGTTGGAATTATGGGTTCTCTTCCAAGTTTTATAAATAAAGCCTTATTAAAATCATGGGCTCAAAAAGTTGAAACTCCACAAGACATACTTGTAAACTCAATTGTTGAAGTAATTGATGATAATGGAATAATCGATGAAAATACAAAAGAAAAGTTAGCAACAGTAGTAAGAGAACATTATAAAAAATATCCTGAATCATTAAAATATCAAGCAAGTGGAAATATAATACCAAGTACTGTTGCAAATCATAAAAAATAGCAATTTATAATATGTTAATTGCATATAAGCTAAAATAATAATTTTTATAAGGATAAATATGGATTATATAAAAGAATTAGAAGAAATCGTTAAAAATGACGTTTTAATTGAAATATCTCAAAATATTAAAGAGTTAAACGAAGCTATAAAAGATAGTAAGAAAAATAAAGATTTAAAAGAAGAGCTAAAATACATGGAACAAGTAAAACTTTATTTTGATGAAGTTATTTTAGATATTGAAAATAAAACAATGACACAAGAACAAGCTTTAGATATTCTAGAAGGACTAGAAGATATGAGAGCTGATAATCAAGAGGTTTAATAAATATGTTTGAAAATTTTGAAATTTATCAAATAGTAAATGCCCTAGGATTGATTCTAGGATTATTATTTGGTGCAATTGCACAAAAAAATCAATTTTGTTTTAGTGGGTCAATAAAAGACTATATCCAAACAAAGTCAACTAGACGAGGAGCTTCAGTTATTATGGCAATGATAATAGCAATAATTGCAACAACAATAGCTGGAAACTACTTTGAATTTGATGTAACAGAAACAAGATACTACAAAGAAGATATCAATTACTTTGCAATTATTCTTGGTGGATTATTGTTTGGTACAGGAATGATGATAGCTGATGGTTGTAGTAATAGACAACTTGTGAAGTTTGGACAAGGAGATTCTAGATCTCTTATAACTTTACTTTTTATTGGTCTTTTTGCATACGCAACTACAAAAGGTTTATTATTTGATATTTTAAATCCATTTACAAATAATGAAACATTAATACAATGGTCAAGTAATTTAGAAAACTTTACAATGAATATCTATGTTGTAGTGGCTATATTGTTTGGTATTTTATTTATGTTAACTAAAAATATAAAAAGAATGTTCACACTTATTGATGGTGTATTAATTGGTCTTTTAGTAGCAGCTGCTTGGAGTATAACTTGGGTTTTAGGCCAAGAAAGTATGGAGAGAATAATCCCTCTTGATGGTGTTTCTTATGTATATCCAACTGCACAAACAATTGAGTTATTTATGTATTACCAAGTTAATTATTTAACATTCCCTATTTGTTTAGTTATAGGAGTGATTGTTGGAACTTTTGCTATGTCATTTGTAAACAAAAAATATAGCTTTGGATGTACTGCAAGCCAAAAAATCAATAGAGTAACATACAATATGATTGGTGGTGCTTTAATGGGAACAGGAGGAGTTATGTCTATAGGTTGTACAGTAGGTCAAGGTTTAAGTGGAATGTCAACTTTAGCATTCTCTTCATTTCTTGCTATTAGTTCAATCTTTATTTCAGGAGTTATAACTGCTAGAATTTTACATAAAAAAGATAAACTTCCTATGTGTTTTATCTTTGAATGGAAAGATAAAGAAAATCAAGATTATCAAATCTAATATTTAATATTTGGGGTTTTCCCAAGTATTATTAATAACACTCTTCTTATAAATTTTATAATTGGATATAAAACTTTTTTAAACAAAATATTATCATAAAGAAATAACTTCCCATCTGTAACTTTTTGTAAAAATATTATTGCTTCACTTCCTTGGAAAATCAAAGTATCAGCTACTACAATTACACCATTGTTTATATCAAAACCTTTTTTTGCAAACTCTTTTATATCTAATATATTATCTCTTGCATTTATTATTGTAATATCATTTGATTTTCTTAATTTTATTAATTGTGCATAGTTTTTACAAAAGGGACAATCTTTATCATAATAAATTTCTATTTTCATTTTTTTCTTTAATTTCTAAATTTAAACAATTATATCAAAGTTTATAAAAACTATTTTTATAAAAGTGTGATAAAATTCAATTAAATAAAAAGGTATTTGATGAATTGGTTGGCACATATTTTTCTTTCTGAACAAAATATAGATTTCCAAATAGGAAACTATTTAGCAGACCCCTTAAAAGGTAAGCTTTGGGAAGATGCTAGCGAAAATCTTCAAAATGGTCTTAAAACTCACATTTTAATTGATTCTTTCACAGATTCCCATGATGTAGTAAAAAGAAGTAAAAATAGACTTAGAGATAGTGGATTATTAAAATCCATAGTTATGGATATAACTTATGACTATTTTTTATCTAAACATTGGAATAAATATTGTAATATTTCTTTTGAAGATTATACAAATCAGTTTTATAAAAAAGCTACCCAAAGAGTTGATAGTTTTCCTTTTAAGGCTGCAAATAGTGTTGAGAGAATCATCAAATACAAAATTTTAAATAAATATCAAACCCTACAAGATTTAGAAGTGGCATTTATTAGAATTGATAGAAGGTTATCACCTAAACTTTTATCAAGAGACACTACAGTTAGTTACTATAAAGCCGTAAGTAAAAACATAAATGAGCTTGAAGAAGATTTTATAGAGTTTTTCCCTCAACTATGTGATATGGTTAGAGAAAATGTTAATAAAGATAAAATTACACACTGGAAAATTTAAAGGTAAAAAATGAATATAGATATTACAAAAATTGCAAATGTAATAGTTTTAATGATAGATAAAAAAGTAAAAAACTTAGATGATAGAAAACTATCAATTATGCTATTTTTGATGGATTACAATCATAAAAAAACTGTTGGAGAATTAATTTTTACAGATGATTATATAAAAAATAAGAAACTTCCTTCTTCAGTAATATTAAGTGAACTATTTGATATTATAGCTTCTCAAGAGGAGTTAAGTGAAGATGATGATAGATTGTATCTAATAGAAGAACTTATTGAATACATAGATATAGATATTACTCCAAAAGAAAAATTTACAGAATTAAAATTTTCTAAAAATGAAGAGTTTGATGATGAAATATTTTCAAAAGAAGAGTTAAAGACTATCAACAAAATCATTACAAACTTTAAAGACACAAGCTTTAGAAATATTGCAAATGAACCTTTTAGTTTAGATTTATTTAGAGATAAAAAAGATGGAGAAATGATTTTTTAGAAATTTTCATTAAAATTTCTAATATCATCTCTTGTCAAAAATAAATCTTTTTCTTGATTCTTTTGTAAAATAGGATTCATCAAAGCATTTGAATCATTAATATGTGGTATTCCAACAAGATGTGCAATTTCATGTGCTAAAACAGCTTTTAATTGATCCAAATTTTCAAAACTATAAATCTCTATTTTATCCATACTACTTTGAGTAGTAGTCTCTTTAAATTTTTTACCATCTTTTATATATGTTTTTTCAATAGTTTGAATTTGTCCAAATGCTCTTCCTTTTACAACCTTTAGACTTCTTTGTAAGGATTCTATCTCATTAGCTAATATTTGTGATTGTTTTACTAGATTATTAAAAGAATGGATTTTATTGTTATATTGATTCAAGCTCTTTCTTAACTTAGACGCTAACTTTCTTTTTAATTTCGTCTCTTTTTTAATATCATCTTTTTTAACTTTTATGTAATTTTTAATTTCATCATACTCTTTTTTTGGATATTGTTTTATTTTATTTACTTCTCTAACATATCTATTTAAATTTTCTATTTTCTTATTTAATATTTTTGATTGGATATTATACTCTTCTTGAACAGTATCTATTTCAAACTTTTTTGAAGGAAAAAACTCTTTTAATTTTGATATCTTATCTTTTTTCTTTTCGAAGTTATTTATTTTTCTTTCTAATCTTTTTTGAGCTAATGTTGGTTCTAAATATGTTAAATGAATAGGTTTCCCATCATTTGAATAATCAAATACATTAAACCCTAATTGAGATTCAAATACTTTTTCAATATCATCAATTATTTCTCTTAGTTGCGAATAAGTTATTTTATCTTCATATTCCCTTGAAATTTCCCCTATTCTAACTTTTTCAAAACCTGCAAATAAAGATGATAGAAAAAGTAATGTTATAAATAAAATTTTCATCAAATCCCTTTATATTTATCTATATATTAAAACTTTTAGATATAGTACCAAAATAACATATAAGGATTAACTAATGGCAATAAAAAACAATCAAATTGTATTAATGCAATATGAGTTAAAAGCAAATGATAATATTATTGAAAGCAATTTAGACGGTGACCCAATTGAGTTTACATATGGGAAAGGACAACTTTTAGAAGGTTTAGAAGAAAGAATTAAGGATATGAATGCAGGCGATGAAAAAGAGGTTACAGTGCCAGCCTATGAAGCATATGGAGAGTATGACAAATCTTTAACAGAACAAGTTCCAATCAATGAATTTGAAGGAATTGATTTAGAAATAGGCATGATATTAGAAGCAGATGGAGATAATGGTGAAATCTTTAAAGCAACAGTTACAGATGTTACAAAAGAAGAAGTAACGGTAGATTATAATCATCCATTAGCAGGTACTGACTTAACTTTTAAAGTTAGAATTAAATCAATAGTATAAAAGAGGCAAACCTCTTTTATCTAAATTTCTTAGCATCTTTTTTTGGTGGAGGTAAAATCCTATTAAAATCATAGGGAACAATATCATGTTCTATCTTTTCAGTAAAATCATATAATCTTATACAAACACCAAATAAAATAAACCATACAAATATTTGATTTATAATTGGCGTTGAAAATACAATTCCAACTAAAACACCCAATATCCCTAAATTTATAGCAATTATATCAATTTTTTTCTCTTTTACTAATTTGTAATAATGTTTAATTTTATCTAGCATATATAATCCTTTTTTAATAAAAGTTCTTAAGTATACTATTCTAACAAAATACTTTTAAATAAAAGAGTCTATTTTTTAACTTTTTTTCTAGATGCTTTTGCTATTTTTGCTTTTTTCTTCGCTTTTGCTTTATTTTGACTAGCTGATTTTCTAGCATTTACAACCTGCTCTTTTACAGTAGTATCTTTTGAAAATGCTTTTGGAGTAGAGTTACTACCTAATTTAATTAAGTCCACTTTTGAACTTTTTACACTGTTATTATTTGAGCTTTTTCCCATTTTTAGTCCTAGTATTTTTTAAGAAGCGCATTATAATCTTTTTTGAATATAAAAATCATAAATACAATCAAAATATAATATACTTTCATCAAATAAGGAAATATATGTATACTGATAATTTAAATAAAATTGATAAAAAAATAGAGCAACTAATAGATGATAAAACAACTTATAACTTCGATACTCTAAGACAAAAAGTAGAAAAGATACTAACTGGAATTGAAATGTTTATGATTGAAGATGAATTAGACTCAAAAGCAGTCAATTTATACCTAAAAAAAGTAATCACACAAAGAAATGAGATAGCAAAACAAAAAGAGAAATCAATTTTTCAAGATACAAAAGAAAATAGATACAAACTAATAGAAGAAATTTGTAAAAAATGCGAATTTAATTCTCAAGAAGAGTTAAGCAAAAAGATAGAAGAATTAGAGAAAAAATCTGTTTATGAATTAAAAGAGATTTTAAATAATATAATCTAAAAATAATTTTTAGAATAATAAATGACTGAAATAGTTTTTAGATACATACACTTTATAGGGATTATCAGTTTGGCTTCATACTTAGTAATGCAACATTTACTAATAGCAAATGAAAATAAAATAGAAAAGTTAAACAAAATAGCTTTTATTGATATAATTTATGGTATCAGTGCTATTCTTACATTAGTAGTAGATTTAGCTTTATGGTTGTTTGTGGGAAAAGATTCAAGCTTTTACATACAAAACTAACACTTTTTATTGTGATTGCTTTATTATCTATTTACCCTACTATGTTTTATCTAAAGAATAAAAACAAAGACGTAGCAGTTGTAAAAATGCCAAAAATGATAATCATGCTAGTTAGAACACAATTAGCTATTTTATTTATTATGCCATTATTAGGTGTTTTAATTGCAAAAGGATAGGTTTTTCCTATTCTTTTAATAATACTTTTAGTTATCGTTATCACCTGACCCCTAATTGAAATTGATGACCCCTAATTGACCCTAATTTTACTAATTATCAAAATTTGATTTAACATCTGAATCTAATGTTTTTATATACTTTATAATTTCTATAGAAGATTTTAGAAGCTCTTTATTTCTAGTATTATCCTCAATAAATTCAGTTGACGTTCCTTTTCCTCCATGAAATAAATTATTTCTTACAGTTTTTAAATATTCAATAGCTGATTTTAAATCATTAGAATTTGAATACCAATGATTACTAAAAACTAAATTGCCACTATTATCAACTTTTTGTATTTTAGGAGGATTATTAAGGATATATTTGTCTGATAAATAAGTTAAAGAAAAAGAACTACTATTTTTAGAAATAAATTCTTCCCAATCTGCAAATGCATTATTATTTCTATCATTTTTCAAATATTTTTGAATACCAGTTGCTTTTAATGCATATTCCATTTTTGAGAATAATTTAAAAAATTCAAAAGCTAATTCTTCAATATTAGTACTTGGCATTTAACTCCTTCAAAAATTATTAAAATAATTATACTAAAAGAAGTTTAGAATTGACTATTTTTTTAAAGTTCAAGGCAAGAGTAAAATTTTTTGTGGGAGCTTACTGAAGTAAGTGAGTAAAAAAATTTCTGCGATAACGCAGAAACTTGGAAAAAGAGGCTGTTATAAACCTCTTTTTTTTAGATGTGGTAATTAGGTGCTTCGTTTGTAATAGTTACATCATGTACGTGAGACTCTTTAAGTCCTGCACTTGTAATCTCCACAAACTCTGCTCTTTCTTGGAATGTAGGAATATCTTTACTTCCTAAATATCCCATAGAACTTCTTAAACCACCTACCATTTGGTGAATGATATCTGAAATATGTCCTCTATATGGTACCATACCTTCAATTCCTTCTGGAACTAATTTATCAGCAGCAGTTCCTTCTTGGAAATATCTATCAGTACTTCCTTTTGTCATAGCTCCAATAGAACCCATTCCTCTATATGATTTAAATTTTCTACCATGAGATAAAATAACTTCACCTGGAGATTCTTCAGTACCTGCTAATGCACTTCCCATCATAACAGCACTTGCTCCAACTGCTAATGCTTTTGCAACATCACCAGAATATTTAATACCACCATCAGCGATAATTGGAGTACCCGTTTTAGCACCTTCAGCAGCACACTCATCAATTGCAGAAATTTGAGGAACACCAACACCTGCAACGATTCTTGTTGTACAAATAGAACCAGGTCCAATTCCTACTTTAACAGCATCAGCACCAGCAGCAATTAAATCAGCAGTTGCTTCAGCAGTTGCAACATTACCAGCAATAATTTGAACATCCATTTCAGCTTTAATTGCTTTTACTGTGTCTAAAATACCTTTTGAATGACCGTGAGCAGAATCTAAAACTAAAACATCAACACCAACTTCAACTAAAGCTCTTGCTCTATCAAGTTGACCAACACCAATAGCAGCACCTACTCTTAATCTTCCAAACTCATCTTTATTTGCATTTGGATATTCTCTTTTTTTGTTGATATCTTTAATTGTAATTAGTCCAACTAATTTATTGTTAGCATCAACGATTGGTAATTTCTCAATTTTATTAGCATGCATAATATCAGCAGCTTCATCTAAAGTAGTACCTTCTTTACCAGTAATTAATGGCATACTAGTCATTTTTTCTTCAACTAATTTACTATAATCTTTTGTAAATCTCATATCTCTATTTGTTAAAATACCTAATAAAATACCATTTTCATCTACAACTGGCACACCAGAAATTTTGTATGAAGCCATAATATCTTCTGCGTCTTGTAATGTTTGATGTTTTTGGATAGTAACTGGATCAATAATCATTCCAGACTCAGATTTTTTAACTTTTTTACATTGTAAAGTTTGAGTTTCAACATCCATATTTTTATGAATAATACCAATACCACCAAGTCTAGCCATTGCAATCGCTGCTTGATATTCAGTAACTGTATCCATAGCAGCAGATACAAAAGGAATATTTAAATCAATTTTTTTTGTTAATTTAGATTTTAAGCAAACTTCTTTTGGTAAAACCTCAGATTTTGCTGGTACTAATAAAACGTCTTCAAATGTTAATGCTCTTTTTCTAATTCTCATATTCTTTCCCTAATATTATTTATTATAATTTACTGCTTTTTCAAGTGATAAAGCACCATCAAACATTGTTTGCTCATCATAAGCTTTTGCTATTAATTGTAAACCAACAGGCATTCCATCTTCATCTTTATCAACAGGAACTGAGATAGCAGGAAGACCAGCTAAATTTACAGAAATAGTATAAATATCACTTAAATACATCTCAAGTGATGTTTTAAATGAACCAAATTTTGGTGCAGTTGTTGGAGCAACTGGAGATAAAATTAAGTCAGCATCTTTAAAAATTGCTTCATATTCATCTTTAATTAAGTGTCTTACCTTTTGTGCTTTGATATAATAAGCATCATAGTAACCAGAACTTAATACAAATGATCCTAACATAATTCTTTTTTGTACTTCTTGCCCAAATCCTTGAGATTTAGTTTGAACATACATATCTTTTAAGCCACCTTCACCTTTTCTATTTCCATATCTAACACCATCAAATCTAGAAAGGTTAGCACTTGCTTCTGCTGTAGCAACGATATAATAAGATGATAATATTTTATCTGTATCTAACATATTTTTATGAACTATTGTATGACCTGCATTTTCTAATGCTTTAATTGTTTTTTCAAATGCATTCTGAATTGCGGGACTAGCTTGAGAAATGAAGTTATCAATTACTGCAATTGTAAGTTTTTTATCACCATCAAGTTTTGGAGTAACTGCTTCATAAGCTATATTTGCTGAAGTAGAATCCATTGGGTCATGTCCAGAAATAATGTCATATAAAATTGCTGCATCTTCAACATTTTGTGTAATAGGACCACATTGATCAAGTGAAGAAGAATAAGCTGTAATTCCATATCTTGAAACTCTTCCATAAGTTGGTTTCATACCAACACAACCACAATAAGCTGCTGGTTGTCTAATACTTCCACCTGTATCAGTTCCAAGGGCAGCAATTGCAATACCACCAGCAACAGCAGCAGCACTACCTCCACTACTTCCACCAGGAACTTTTTCATTGTTAACTGGATTTAATGTCTTACCATAACAAGAAGATTCAGTTGAACTTCCCATTGCAAATTCATCCATGTTTGCTCTACCAAAAGCAGATAAGCCAGCTTTTTCTAAATTATTAATAACTGTTGCATTATAAGGACTAATGTATCCTTTTAAAATATTACTAGAACAAGTAATTTCCCAGTTTTTAACATTTATATTATCTTTTATTGCTATTGGAATTCCAGAACCTGTTTGTGAAATATCAGTAGAAGTTAGTTGTTCAACATAGGCACCTATATTGCTATTTTTAATTTTTGTAGTTAAATCATCTCTTAGTTTTTTTATATCATCATCACTTAAGGTAAGTGCTTCTTTTAGAGTTATCAAATATTTCTCCTGTTGTTTTACATTTATAGTAATACGCTGGATTTTATCTAAAATATCATTAAAATCAGGTAAATAAAAAGTAGGAATAAAAAAAGGGACAGGTACAAATGTACCTGTCCCTTTATATTTCGTTAAATCTAAAGATTATACGAAAGAAATGAATGCCATTGGTGTAGCATCACCTCTTCTAATTCTTGTCTTAACGATTGAAGTGTATCCACCATTTCTACCTTCGTATCTTGGTGCAATTTCATTAATTAATTTTTTAGTAGCTTCTTTGTCTTGTAATGCAGCAAATACAGCTCTATGTGTATTTAAGTCAGCATTTCTAGCAGTTGTTACTAATCTTTCAATGTGTCTTTTTAATTCTTTTGCTTTTGGTACAGTTGTTTCAATTTTTTCTCTCTCGATAATTGCAATTGCTAAATTTTTTAACAATGCTTTTCTATGAGAAGAAGTTCTATTTAATTTTCTATATCCGTGCTTATGTCTCATATTAAACCCTTAAATTATGCTTTTAGTTGCTCTAATTTTCTTCTTAATGCAGAAGCAACATTTTCTGGAAGTGTATTTTCAACTGGGTATCCTAATGACTCTAATTTTTCAGCAATTTCGTCATAAGATTTTTTACCTAAGTTCTTAATATTTTTTACTTCAACTTCACTCATAAGTACTAGTTCACCTAAGAATTTTAATCCAGCTCTATCTAAAGAGTTGAAACTTCTAGCACTTAAATTTAAATCATCAATTTTAATGATTAAATCTTTTAGTTCTACTGGCTCTTCTCCAGTTTCACTTACTGTTACTTCAGATAAATCAAATACTTTGTTAAATACTGACATTTGAGAGTACATAACTGATACTGCTTCTTTAAATGCAGTAACTGGAGAAATTTGTCCATTTGTTTGTACAGTAAATACAGCTTTTTCAAAGTTAGGGTTATCTTCAACTAACATTTTTTCAATATCATATACTACTTTTTTAACTGGAGTAAAGAATGCATCAATAGGAATGTAATCTGGCCCAACAATATCTCTAATATCTTCAGAAGGCATATATCCAATACCTTTTTGAATAATTACAGAGAAAGTTAAGTTACAGTCACTGTTGATAGTAGCTAAGTGAACGTCTGGAGAAACAATTTCAACATCAGAGTTGATTAAATCTTCACCTTTAATTTCTTTTGGCCCATTAAATGAGTACTCTACTACTACTTGATCTTTATCGCCGTTAATTTTAAATCTAATGTTTTTTAGATTAATAATAAAAATAGCTATATCTTCTAGCATACCTCTTAAAGAGTCAAACTCATGAGAAGCACCTTCAATTTTTACAGCAATTGGTGCGTAACCAATTGAAGAGCTTAATAAAAGTCTTCTTAAAGGGTGCGCTAAAGTAATTGCAAAACCACTTTCAAATGGATATGCTGATATTTTAGCTTCATTTTCGCTGATAGCTTCGATCTCAACTTCAGTTGGTAAAAACGGTGTGTCTGCAAACTTTTTCATTAGCTACCTTTTATTTATTATTTAGAATATAACTCTACGATTAATCTTTCTTCAACAGGAATAACAACTTCTTCTCTTGTTGGGATTCTTGTGAAAATTCCGAAAACTTTATCTTTTTCTACGTCAACCCAGTCAACCATACCAGTTTGGTTAGTTAATTCTAATGCTCTAACAATTTGAGGGTTGTTTTTAGATTTTTCTCTGATCTCAATTTTTTGACCAGGTCTAACGATGAAAGAAGGAATATCAACTTTCTTACCATCTACTAAAATGTGTCCGTGAGTTGTTAATTGTCTAGCAAATGCTCTAGTTGAAGCAAATCCCATTCTGTAAACAACGTTATCTAATCTTTGCTCGATTAATGTAATAAGGTTAGCCCCTGTATTAC
Source organism: Malaciobacter pacificus (assembly GCF_004214795.1). Classification (NCBI taxonomy): domain Bacteria; kingdom Pseudomonadati; phylum Campylobacterota; class Epsilonproteobacteria; order Campylobacterales; family Arcobacteraceae; genus Malaciobacter; species Malaciobacter pacificus. The sequence goes on along the minus strand of NZ_CP035928.1, from coordinate 1,076,732 downwards.
CTTCTCTTCTTGCAGCTTCTTTAAAGTATTTTCTGAATTGTTTTTCAGATACACCATACATAAATTTAGCTTTTTGCTTTTCTCTTAATTGTAAACCATACTCAGAGATTTTAGCTCTTCTTTGTCCATGTTGTCCAGGAGCAAATGGTCTTTTTTCTAATGCAGATTTTCCGTTAAGTCTTCTCTCACCTTTTAATCCAAGGTCTGCATCAAGTCTTCTTTCAATCTTTTCTCTAGGTCCTCTATATCTTGCCATTATTTATCCCTTACACTCTTCTTCTTTTTGGAGGTCTACAACCATTATGTGGTAATGGTGTAACATCTTTTAACCAAGTAACTCTAATACCTTCCATAGCACCTACAGATTTAACTGCAGTATCTCTACCAGATCCTGGTCCTTGGATTTTAATTCCAACATTTTTGATTCCGTGCTCAATTGCTTTTTGCATAGCATCTTCAACTGCTGCTTGTGCTGCGAATGGAGTAGATTTTTTAGAACCTTTGAATCCTAAGTTTCCTGCACTTGACCAAGAAATTGCATTTCCTGCATTGTCAGTAACAGTAACCATAGTATTATTGAAACTTGCAGCAATGTGAACAATACCGTCAGCAATGTTCTTTTTTACGATTTTTTTTCTAGTAACTTTTCTTTTTGCCATCTGTCATTCCTTACTTAGCTGCTGCACCAACAGTTTTCTTTTTACCTTTTCTTGTTCTAGCATTAGTCTTAGTCTTTTGCCCTCTACAAGGTAAACCTCTTCTATGTCTTAAACCTCTGTATGAACCTAAATCCATTAAAGCTTTAATATCCATTGCAACTTTTTTTCTAAGATCACCCTCAACCATGTAGTTCTTTTGGATTTCTTGTCTAATTGCAGCTGCTTCGTCTTCTGTTAATTCATGTGCTCTTTTATTGTAATCAATTCCAACAGCGTCTAAGATTAATCTAGAATTATGTAAACCAATACCATAGATATAAGTTAATGCATATTCCATTCTTTTTTTGTTTGGTAAATCAACACCCGCGATTCTTGCCATGTGTCTTATCCTTGTCTCTGTTTATGTTTTTTGTTATCGCAAATTACTCTTACGATACCTTTTCTTTTGATAACTTTACATTTATCACACATCTTTTTTACTGAAGCTCTTACTTTCATAAGTCTTGTCCTCTTTTTGTGTTTTTTACCACTTTTCAACAGGGAAGAACTACTTCGAAAAAAGCAAACTGCTTTGCTTTTTTGTAGTTCGCCCCGATTTTCATATTCCATAATATAGGAATAAAATCGGCGGAGCAAAGCTAGTCTGTCCCCAAATATTGGTTTCAATTGCTTCTTTCCGGTTCTGCCCAACTCTTTATAAAACACAAATATTTTATAAAAACTTCCGTTATGGTTGAAAAAATGGAATTGGATTATAATTAAATTTTACTTAAAGTAAGTTGAAAAGAGTATATAACGCATTGTTTAATCAAATATCTAGTATTATTCCATTGAAAATAGATAAATATTTATAAAAGGGTTTAATTTTGTCAATAATTTTTAAAAATGAATTAATAAGAATCGAAATAGAAGAGTCTGAAATACCTTGGCTAAAAATATTCACTCAAGAAGAGCTAAAAGAGTTTTCTGATTGTGATATAAAAACTAAAGCAGAAATCTTAAGAGCTTTAGATATTGTTGAAAAAGAGATGATTAATTATTTTAATCCAACAAAAATAAACATTGCATCATTCGGAAATTATGTTCCCCATGTACATTTTCATATAATGGCACGATTTGAAGAAGATTCATATTTTCCAGAGCCTATGTGGGGAAAAAAACAAAGAGAATCAAATCTTAAACTAGCATCATTTAAAGATTTTTACACGATACTTAAAAATAAGCTGTAAAATCAGCTTATTTTATCCATCATTATTAATCTGTTTAATTAATTCTTCTAAAATATTATCTGCATTATCTTTTTCAATTTGGCATCCACCAGCAGCCTTATGACCACCTCCACCATACTTTAACATTAACTCTCCAATATTTGTTTTAGATGATTTATTTATAATTGATTTACCTGTACTAAATACAACTTTTTCATTTCCTTTTGTCCATCCAATATGTATAGAGATATTTTGTTCTGGATACATTGCATAAACCATAAATCTATTACCAGGATAAATTATCTCTTCATATCTATAGTCAATTAAAAGTAAATTATCTTTTACTACTGTACATCTTTTTAATTGTTCTTTGAACTCTTCTTCATATTTAAAGTATAAATCTGTTCTCTCTTTTACATCACTTAATTCTAAAATTTCATCAATATTATGTCTTGCACAATATTTTACTAAATCCATCATAAGTTGATAGTTTGAAATTCTAAAATCTTTAAATCTTCCAAGACCTGTTCTTGAATCCATAATAAAACTAAGTAATGCCCACGCTCTTGGATGTAAGATGTCTTCTTCAACAAAATCAGCACTATCAGCTTTATTTGCTCCATTCATCATACCTGTGAAATATCCTGGGAATACTTCATCTCCATCATAATAATCATATACAACTTGTGCTGCACTTGGAGCATCAGGATTTATTATATGATTAGCTTTTTTTTCATTTCTTAAAGTCTCACTAAAATGATGATCAAATACTAAATGAGCATTTTGCACATAAGGTAAATTTGTAATGATATCATTTGAAGTAATTTCAACTTTTCCATCTTGCATATCTTTTGGGTGTGCAAATAGTACATCATCAATAATACCTAGATAAGTTAAAAGTGTACCACACACTAATCCATCCATATCACTTCTAGTAACCAATCTATACTTTTTATCACTCATTTTAAATCCAAATCATTTTTTTATTAGATTTTAACACAAAATGTTATTAATTACTATTAAATAAATTATTTTTTTGTTTTTTTAAAGAAAAGAAGAATAATTAGAAAGTAAAAACTTTCTAATTATTTATTAATATAGTTAGCGATAATATCACCCATTTCAGCAGTAGTTACAACTTCTTTAGCATCATAAGCTGCTAAATCTTTTGTTCTATATCCATCTTTTAATACATTTTTAATTGCATTACTTATCATATCTGCTGCTTTTTCTTCACCTAGTGAATATCTAAGCATCATTGCTGCACTTTCTATTGTTGCAATTGGATTTGCTATTCCTTGTCCTGCAATATCAGGTGCACTTCCATGAATTGGCTCATAAATTGCTGTTTTATCTCCAGTTGAAGCTGATGGTAATAATCCAATAGAACCAACAACCATTGAAGCAGTATCAGATAAGATATCTCCAAAAATATTCCCTGTTACAATAACATCAAATTGTTTTGGGTTTCTTACTAATTGCATTGCTGCATTATCTACATACATATGAGATAATTCAACTTCAGGATAATCTTTTGCCACCTCTTCCATAGTATCTCTCCATAATTGAGAAACTTCTAAAACATTTGCTTTATCAACAGAACAAACTCTTTTATCTCTTTTCATTGCAAATTCAAATGCTTGTTTACCAATTCTGATAATTTCATCTTTTGTGTAAACCATAGTATTAAATGCTTTTTGGCCATCATTCTCTCTTGGTTTACCAAAATAAATCCCACCAATTAATTCTCTTACAACCATAATATCACAACCTTTAATAACCTCTGGTTTTAAAGTTGATGCATTTAATAGTTCATCATAAACAATAGCTGGTCTTAGGTTTGCATAAACTCCCATTTTTTCTCTAAAGTTTAATAATCCTGTTTCAGGTCTTAATTCTCTTGGCAATGTATCCCATTTTTCACCACCAATTGCTCCAAACAAACAAGCATCAGAAGCTAATACACCAGTTACAGTTTCATCTGGCAATGGAACTCCTGTTTCATCAATTGCAATTCCACCCATTAAGTACTCTTTATACTCTAATGTAAAATCACAAGCTCCTGCTACTGTATCTAATACTTTTATTGCTTCATCAATAATTTCTGGACCTATTCCATCACCTTTGATTACTGAAATATTATATTTCTTCATTATTTACTTTCCTTTTCTTTTGCAACTTCAAGATTTGCATAATTAATTAATCCACCAGCTGCAATTAACTCTTGCATAAACTCTGGAATTGGAATAAATTTATAAGTTTTACCAGTTGTGTTATTTGTAATTTCACCTGCATCAACATCAACAGTAATTTCTTCACCCTCTTTAATTTCTAAAGATTCTGGTAATTCAAAGATTGGTAATCCCATATTAAATGCATTTCTATAAAAGATTCTTGCAAAAGATGGTGCAATAACTGCTGCAACTCCTGCTGCTTTTAGTGCAATTGGAGCATGTTCTCTAGATGAACCACAACCAAAATTTTCACCAGCAACAATAATGTCACCTCTTTGTAATTTATTTGGAAATTCAGGGTCTGCATCTTCCATTACGTATTTTGCTAAATGTTCAGGGTCTGAACTATTTAAATAACGTGCAGCTATAATAACGTCTGTATCAATATTAGCACCAAAATTCCATACTTTTCCAGTAATTTTTTTATCCATTATCTGTCCTTAAATTTAATAAACTTTACTTACTTATTAAATTGATTATTTTTCAAGAAAAACGCATTTTAGCGAAAAATAGAGTAATTTTTAATTAAATCATCATTTAAAGGCTTTTTTAACTAATTTGGGTATAATCCAAATCTATCTTACAAACGAGGATATTCCGTCAATGAGTGCAAAAGATTTAAATAAAGGTATTGAGACACTAGTTAAAGAGTACAAAGACTCAGTATTAACTTATGAAAAAATTATAAAAATCTTTCCCAAAGCTCCAACTGCATCAGTAGTAAAAAAAATTATTGCTTTAGTTCAACTTTACAATGTTACTGTGATTAGCTCACAAGAACAGGCTAAAAGAATGAATGCTGAAGAAGCAAAAAAGAAAAGAGAGCAAAGAGAAAAACTAATAGAAAATGAAGATGATGTTTTTGATTTACTTAAAAATAAAGAGTTATTAGAGTGGTCAAGATCTGATTCTCCAGTTAGAATGTATTTAAGAGAAATGGGACAAATTCCATTACTTACTAAAGAAGAAGAGATTGAAATTTCTAAAAAAATTGAAATGGGTGAAGATATTATCCTTGATGCCATTTGTTATGTTCCATACTTAATTGATTTTATTTTAGAATACAAAGAACCTTTAGTAAATAGAGAAAGAAAAGTAAAAGAATTATTTAGAAACTTCGATGATGAAGATGATTCAGGTGATGATTCAAATGATGACGCTGAAGATGAAATCGATGATGAAGATGATTCAGGTGATGATTCATCAAAGAAAAACAAAAAACTTGATAAAAGAGCACAAACTATTGTTGATGCTTTTAAAATCTTAGAAAAAGCGAAAAAAGATTGGCTTAAATTCTTAGCAAAAGAAGAAGCAAAATCTGATGCTGAATTGGATCAAATGACACACAATTTAGCAGTTGCATTTAAAAAGAAAATCTTAAAAGAGGCATTATTAGATTTAGGACCAACTTCTAAACTTATTACAGAAATTGTAAAAGCTATGGAAACTGCACTTAAATCAGATACTGGGTTTGAGAGTGAATTAAAAAGATTAGAGTATAGATTACCGTTATTTAATGATACTTTATTAAAAAACCACCAAAAGATTTTAGATAACATTGTTAATTTATCAAAAGCTCAAATTACTTCAATGGTTCCTGAAGCGACTATGGTTTCTACATATATGGAAATTAAAAAACTTTTCCAAACAGCAGAAGCTTCTAAAGATGGATTTGATTTAGAACCAGAAGAATTAAAAGACGTTTTAGAGCAGATTAAAAGAGGTAAAAGAATTACTGATCAATCTAAAACTAGAATGGCAAAATCTAACCTTAGACTTGTTGTATCTATTGCAAAAAGATATACAAATAGAGGTTTACCTTTCTTAGACTTAATCCAAGAAGGTAATATTGGTTTAATGAAAGCTGTTGATAAGTTTGAATATAAAAAAGGTTATAAATTTTCTACTTATGCAACATGGTGGATTAGACAAGCAATTTCAAGAGCGATTGCTGACCAAGCTAGAACTATTAGAATTCCAATTCACATGATTGAAACTATCAATAGAATCAATAAAATCATCAGAAAAGGTATTCAAGAAAATGGTAAAGAGCCAGATGTAGAAGAGATCGCAAAAGAAGTAGGATTACCTGTTGATAAAGTAAAACAAGTAATTAAAATTACTAAAGAGCCTGTATCACTTGAAGCACCAATTGGTTCTGATGAAGATGGTAAATTTGGAGATTTCGTTCCAGATGAAAAAGCACCAACACCAGTTGATAATATTATGAAAGAGGATTTACAAGGTCAAATTGATCAAATTCTTGCTCAATTAAATGAAAGAGAACAAGCTGTTATTAGAATGAGATTTGGTCTAATGCAAGATGCATCGGATAGAACTTTAGAAGAGATTGGTAAAGAGTTATCAGTTACAAGAGAAAGAGTTAGACAAATTGAATCTAGTGCTATTAAAAAATTAAAGCACCCAAAAGTTGGTAAAAACCTTAAGAATTACGTAGAGAGTTAATTATGAACTTTTATGAAGAATGGGTTGAATTAGATTTAAACCCTATTATCTCTTTTTCCTCTTCAGGAAAAATTATCTTTTCAAATTCAGAAGCTCAGTTTTTATTAAATAGAATAAAAGCTAAAGAGCTTTTTGACTTAGCATTAACTTATGCACCAAAAACCTTTGGTGCAAATACATCGTACATCGATTTGTCTTTGAAAAATTATACTTTTTACGCGATCACAGTTATGTACGAAAATGAAGATGAAATACATATGAAACTTTATAAAAGTGCTATGGTAAAAAAAGAGAATAAAATCAATATAAAAAATATTAATACTACAAATATATTTACATTAGTAGATTTAGCTATTTCTTCAAGTAAAATTAAAACTAATGCTAATTATATTAAAAACTATGATCCATCAATACCTGAATTTAAACTTGATGCTAGTTCATTTATTAAAACACTAGGACAGGTATTCGAGTCATTTACAGGTTGTGAAAACATTACTTCTACAATTATGTTAAAAATTGGTGAATATATAAAAATTGATGGTAGAAAATATTCTTTAATTAGTGTTGAAATTTCAAGTGATAATGAGATAACAATAAATAATCTTAATCCTAAAGAGGATAATTCTTTAATCTTAACTTGTGAAGACAATAAAATAACAATTGACCTTCCTCTCATACTTTAACATTTCAAAGCTATTTTCTTAGCTTTGAAAGTAAAGTTCCTATAGGAACGACTCCTAATCCTACAATAAATGCTATTGGAATAAGTAATTTGTTATTGTTTAATGCAAAAAAACCAAAAACTAAAATTCCATACCCTAATACTCTATATATAGATAAGAATCCACCTGCTGAAAATATAGTATTTTTAAAAGAGTTTTTCTTTACTTTTGATTTTTCATCTTGAATAATCTCTTTGATTTTTTGAGGTGTTAACTCCTCTTCAGGTATTTCTTCATATTCAGTATATAAATCAAAGGGATCATCTATCTCATCAATTTTATCTCTATCTTCACCCTTTTGAGATTTTGATAAATCTAAATTTGCGATTCTTCCGTTTATATTTCTTCTATAAGATAAAAAAGATGCAATTGTAATAAATAAAGATGAAATAAATGCTACTTGAGTGTTTAAAAGCCAAATAGAATCTTGAAAAATCAATGAATAAATAACTAAACAAAGATCAATTAAAAAAAAGATCTTCGCAAAGTTTAAAATTTCAGAATTAATCTTCATCATTGTCGTAAGCTTTATCCCCATACTTTGCTCTATGTGCATATCGAGGGTCGTTTTCTAAACCTTCATACTGTTTTTGAGCTCTTTTATATGCTTTATAAATATTTAAAATAGCTGCTAAGATACCCCAAACAATTCCAAGCCATAAAGTCCAAGAATAACCTGTAAGATATTTAAGACCATACCCTATTCCAAATCCAATAACAATTGCTGCAACTATAGATATACCTAAAGATAGGTTATCTAAAGCTACAATTTTATCTTGATGCTTTGGTACTTTTTTTTCTTCTTCCATACTAATCCAATTAGTCTATGTATGTACAACAATAATCAGTAATTTCTAATACTTTAATATCAAAGCTACAATTTGCTGGTACTTCAAAATATTCACCTGCATTAACCTCTTCCCAGTTACTATCACCACAAGCAATTAATACTTCAACTTTTCCAGCAATGATTTCCATATGTTCTGCTTTTTGCGTACCAAAAGTATACTCACCAGGCATCATAATTCCTAAAGACTTAGAAACTCCATTTTCTACATAACTTCTTGATGTTACATTTCCATCAAAATAAATATTTGCTTTTTTTGTTAAATCAACATTCTTAATAATTCCCATATTTTTTCCTTATAAATTTTTCATAATTTCATCAGCTGCACTAATACAAGCTTCTATATCTTCATCACTAATTTCTGTACACATAAATCCAGCTTCATATTGAGAACAAGCAAAATAGAAACCTTTTTTAATCATTTCATGGTGGAATTTACCAAATCTTTGGAAATCACAAAATTCACTTACTTCTTTAAAGTTTGTTGGAACTTTATCAGCAAAGAAGAATCCAAACATACTTCCTCTTGTATCAACTTGAAGACCAATATTATTTTTAATTGCTACTTCTTTTAATCCAGAAACTAATTTAACTGCTTTTGCGTTTAAAGTTTCATAAATTTCTGGATTAGATTTTAGTTTTCTTAAACTTGTAAGTCCAGCTGCCATTGCAACAGGGTTACCGCTTAAAGTTCCTGCTTGATAAACTGTACCTTCAGGACTTAAATGCCCCATAATCTCTTTTGAAGCAGCAAAAGCACCAACTGGCATACCTGCACCAATTACTTTTCCAAATGTAATAATATCACCTTGAGTTTTTAAAATACCACTAGCACCTTTTAAACTTGCTCTAAAACCTGTCATAACTTCATCAAAAATAAGTAAAGCACCATGCTCATCACATAATTCTCTACAAACCTTTAAAAATTCATCACTTGCAGGAACTAATCCCATATTTCCAGCAATTGGCTCAATAATAATACAAGCAATATCTGAACTATTTTCAAAACATTTCTTTAGATTCTCTATATTGTTATACTCTGATAATAAAGTATGCTTTGTTAAATCAGCCGGAACTCCTGGAGAACTTGGTGCTCCAAATGTTGCCATACCAGAACCCGCTTGAACTAAAAGAGAATCAGAGTGTCCATGGTAACAACCCTCAAATTTAATAATATCATTTTTACCAGTAACACCTCTTGCTAGTCTAATAGCACTCATTGTAGCTTCAGTTCCTGAACTAACAAATCTAACTTTATCAATGTAATCATACATTTCAACAATTTCAGTAGCTAATTGTGTTTCAAGTTCAGTTGGAGCTCCAAAAGATAAACCATTTTTAGCTGTTTGAATAACAGCTTCTTCTATATCTTTATCACAATGACCAAAAATTAGTGGTCCCCAACTTTGTACAAAATCTACATATTTATTTCCATCTACATCAAATAAATATGCACCCTCACCTCTTTGAATAAAAGGGGGAGTTCCTCCTACACTTTTAAAAGCTCTAACTGGAGAATCAACTCCCCCAGGAATAACTTTACAAGCTTCATCATATGCACTTATTGACTTATCAAACATTAAAAAAAATCCTTTGTTAATCATTTATAAATGATATTGTACTATAATCCCGTTATGAAACTTATTATATTTGCTTTTATTATTTCAATATCTATACATCTACTTCTTTTTAATAATTATAAAAATGAAAAAATAAAAGAAGAGAATTATACTAATGTAGAAAAATCAGCTAAAAAATCTGATATAAAATATGTAACTATAAAAAAACAAGAACCAAAAAAAGAGATTAAAAAGCCTGTAAAAGAGATTGAAAAAAAGATTGAAAAGCCTAAACAAATAAATAAACCAAAACCTACACCTACACCTAAAAAGTATGTCAAAGCAAAAGAGAATATAAAATTCCAAGAAAAAAGAAAGCAAAAAGAGATACAAAAAGCTAAAGAATTTCAGAAAAAAGTACTTAAAGAGCAAATTGTAGAAAAAAAACCTTCAATACAAGAAAAAACTTTAGAAGACTTTTTATCACAAAAAGAGCCTGTTGATAAAAAAATTTTAAATAAGTTAGAGAGACTTTATGGAAGAGAGTATGAAAATTTTACAAAAGTACAAAAAGCATATTTAGAGAAGAATATAAACAATTTTCAAACTATTACACAAAGGGTTTTAAATAGACTTGGATATCCTAGAATTGCAGCAAAATTACGACTTTCTGGAACAAATATAGTTGAATTTTTATTTCATCCAAATGGAAGTATTAGTAATCTAAAAATTATTGATAGTTCTGGTTATGAAGTATTTGATGAGTATACACTAGAACTTATTGAAATTGCGTATAAAGACTATCCAAAACCAAAAACTACTACAAAGCTGAGATTTAATGTTAGTTATAGATTATATTAAAGGTAATAAATGATTAAAACATATTTATTAAAATTTATAAAAGGTGAATTAAGCCTTAAAGTCACTTTTTGGGCTTGGTTTGTACTATTTTCATTTGTTCTAGAGTATTTTATTAGTCCTATTTTTAATATAAGTGAGACACTTAGTGTTATATATTTTATATTTATGTTTATTTATACATTTGCAATTTTTCTTGCAGTATTTAAAAGTGCAAATAGATTTGAAGGTTCAAAAGTTTGGTCATATTTAGCAAAAGCCATCATAACCATTAATCTTTTTTTATCTGTTTCTTATTTTATTGAACTATTTCAAGAAACATATTTAGAAGACTATTCTATAACTCAAGAAATTAATTTTTATAAAGAAAACTTACCTTTAAGAGTTGATTTAAATACAGAACTAATTGATATCAATAAAAAAGAGAACACAATTCAATATGTTTATAAATTATATAATACTGAAAGTTTTACCGCCTTAGAAAAACGAAAATTTATAAAACAAGTTCAAAACTCTTTATGTGAAGAAGAAGGAAGTCAAAACATACTAAAAAAAGACTACACTTTAGAGTATCAATATGTGGATAAAAATGAAAATAATTTTCTTGATATAATCACAGACAAAAGTGTTTGTGGAGAGAGTATTTATGATTTAGATATTTTAAAAGAGATACTTAGACAAAGAGGAGAGTTATAAAAACTTTATAACTTCCTTTCATAATTATATAAATCCATATACCTAAAAGCTAATAAATTCTCTAATATTGCAAATATTACAATAAAGTTTATAAATGAACTTCCACCATATGAAAATAGAGGTAAAGGAAGCCCTACAACAGGTGCAAATCCAATCACCATCAAAATATTTACACTCATATTAAAAAATATCAATAATGCTAAGCCTGAAGCAAAGGCCCGTATGACGTAATCATCTTTGAAATAGTAATTTAAACTAAGAAGATGCATTATGATTAATCCATAAAGAATAATCAAGCCAATAGCTCCTAAAAAACCATACCTTTCTACAAAATAAGCAAAAATAAAATCACTTGTAGCAATAGGAAGAAATTTTAACTGTGTTTGTGTTGCTTCTTCACTTTGTTTCCCAACTAATCCTCCTGAACCAATTGCTATAATCGATTGTTTTACGTGATAACTAGGTTTTTCAGATATAAAATCTTTTATTCTTTTTTTCTGATAATCTTTAATTAAATAGGTATAAATAAAAGGAGATGAAACAGAAACAACTAATACAATAGTTGCCCAAATCTTCCAATTAACCCCAATAATAAATAAAATTCCATATCCAACTAATAATAAAACTAAAGCTGTTCCCAAATCAGGTTCTTTAGCAATTAAAATAAAAGGTAATAGAATATAAAAAGAAAAATATGAAAAATCTTTTAATCCATAGCCTTCTTTTGGTGGAGGTCTATTATAAATTAAATATCCAAGCATCAAAATATAAATAGGTTTAATTAATTCTGATGGTTGCATTGTCGTATTTAAAAATGGAACAGGTAACCATCTTTTTGCACCTAGTTTTGTAACACCCCAAAACTCAACAGCTAATAATAGTGCAATTCCTAACCAGTATAAAATAGGTACTAATCTTAATTTTCTTCTAATAGGTAAAATAAATACTATAATAAATGCAAAAATAGAAATACTAAAATACATTAATTGTTTATTCGCTAATATTTCATTTGTTTCACTTATTAAACGATATGATAAGTATATTAATGGTAAAACAAATATGATTAACAAATAATCAAAATGAGATAAAATTCTTTTGTCAAATAAACGCATAGTGAAAGAGTACCCAAATATGAATAAAAATTTTATTGTTGAAGAAGAAAATAGATTAGACAAGTTCTTAGCTACGAAAATAGAGGCTTCTAGAAACCAAATTGAGCAACTTATAAAAAAAGATTTTGTAAGTGTTGATGGTAAAATAGTTAGTAAAACAGGTTATAAATTAAAACTCAATCAAAATATTGAAGTAAATTTTCCACAAACAGAAATTTCAGATGTTAAAAATGAAGAATTTATTAAAGAATCTCTAAAAGATAAAAAAGTAGAAATTATTTATGAAGATGAACATATCTTAGTTGTAAATAAACCTTATAATTTGACAGTACATGATGCACCAAGTGTAAAAGATGCTACTTTAGTAGATTGGTTAAAACTAAAAAAAATCTCGCTTTCAACTATTAGTGGAGAAGAGAGACATGGAATAGTTCATAGACTTGATAAAGGTACTAGTGGTGTTATGGTTATAGCTAAAACCAATGAAGCTCACACTTTTTTAGCTAAACAATTAGAAGATAAATCTATGGGGAGATATTATCTAGCAATTATAGATTTACCACTAAAAGATAATGTAATTATAGAAAAGCCAATTGGAAGAAACCCTAATAACAGATTAAAAATGTCAATTGAACAAAATGGTAAAAATGCCAAGTCAGCTTTTTTGAAAATAACACAAAGTAAAAATGAAAAATTTGAACTAATAGCAGCAAAATTATTTACAGGTAGAACACATCAAATAAGAGTTCATCTAAGTTCGATAAATAGGCATATACTTGGGGACAATTTATATGGTTTTAAGGGCGAATTAAATAAAATAAATAGATTTTATTTACATGCTTATAATTTATATTTAACTCATCCAATAACTAAAAAACAAATGAGTTTTAAAGCAAACTTGCCTGAAGATATATGTAAATTTCTAAATGAAAACTTTAATATGGAGAATATGAATGACAACATTGATGAAAACAGCATCATTAGCAACTTTGATTCTTTTATTTAGTGGATGTAATAATTTAAATAATAATTTAAACACTCCAGCAATAAAACCAAAAGTTGATCAAACACTTGAGATGATTAACAAAGACTCAATCAAAACTATTTCTGATATTACATCTATTGCTTTTGAATGGCAAAAAGTTGAAGACCCTAGAGTTGTAGGTTATAACTTTTACAGATCAGATGTACTAAAAGATGGTAGAACTTTAAAACTAGTTAAATCTTTAAGAAATAGATATGCTACTCACTATGTTGATTCAGGATTAGAACCAAATACAAAATATATTTATCAAATCTCATCAAAAACAAAAGATGGAATTGAATCAAATACTACAGAAGCTTACTTAGTGCAAACACTTCCTAGACTGGAAGCAGTTAGTTTTGTTCAAGCTATATCTGATTTACCAAATAGAATAAAAATTCTATGGAGACCACATGAAGATAAAACTGTAGAATACTATAAAATTGAGAAATTTAATTTAGCAATGAACAAATGGGAACATTTAGCAAAAGTTGATGGAAGACTTCAAGTTGAATACATCGATGATGATTTAGATAATGAAGAAGAAGGTAAGTATAGAATTACAGCTTACAACTTTAAAGATATTGCTTCAAAACCTACAACTGCAGTTTTAGGAAAAACAAAAGCCTTACCTTTAAGTCCAACAGATGTTAAAGCAAGTAATAACTTAGCTAAGAAAATTGAATTATCATGGAACCCTTCTCCAACTGAAGATGTAATCAAATATGCTATTTTTAGAAGTCCTTTTCAATCTATTGGGTTTAGCCAAGAGTATGAAGTGAAAGCTGATACTTTAAACTTAGTTGATACAGTAAATGATGATGACAAAAAATATTACTACAAAGTTTATGCTGTTGATAAAGATGGTTTATATAGTGATATGAAAGTTGATTCAACAGAAGGTAAAACATTAGGTAAACCTGCAAAACCTGTAATTACATTAGCTCAAATTCAAGGTAATAAAGCTATTTTAAACTGGAAAGCAGGAGATAATAGAGCAGTTTCTTATAATGTTTACAAAAGAATAAGACTTAATTTCTTTGAATACAAAACTGTAAAATATACTGATATCAGAGCTTTAAGATTTGAAGATACTGATATTATCAGTGGAATTGAATATAAATACTCTATTCAAGCAAATGATGAAAATAGTTTAATTTCTGATAAAACAGATGAAGCTTTATTAACTATTCCAAAAACACCAACTCTAAAATAAAAAGTAGAAAATGCCACACTTAGTTTTAAAAAAAGAAGAATTATTAAAAACACCATCTAGTAAAGATGGTGTAGAGTTTAACTTTGTTGCAAAGTCATATAACTTTACAGATAAACCAAGAAAAACAGAATATAAAATTGGTGTTTATGACACTAAAGAAAATAAAGAGTTTATGCTTGGACTTAAGCCTAAAGATGAAAATTATCTTTTAAAATCAGATAAAACTACAAGAGTTACACCTGTAGATATTATGAAAAATGCAATAAATAGTTATGCAATTGCAAATAATAGTGAAATTTTATTTTCTAATACAAACATCACTACTGGTGCAAAAAATGCCTTAGAACATAAATATTTAAAAGATATAAACTATTTTGTTGATGATTTTGAAACTCAAAAAGAGATTCAAATTGAGATTGGATTTGGAAGTGGAAGACATCTTTTACACCAAGCAAAACAAAATCCAGATGTACAATTTATTGGATTAGAGATTCATACTCCTTCAATTGAACAACTTTTAAGACATTTAGAACTTCAAAATATAACTAATGTACTTGTAGTAAACTATGATGCAAGATTATTTATGGAGTTTATTAAGTCAAATCAAGTAGGTAGAATTTTTGTTCATTTCCCAGTTCCTTGGGATAAAAGACCACATAGAAGAATATACTCAAATGAGTTTATTAATGAAGCATTAAGAGTATTAAAAGTTGGTGGAACTTTAGAGCTTAGAACTGATAGTAGAAAATATTTTGATTATTGTATGGACTTATTAACAAATCTACCAAAGGGTAGACTAACAGTTGATATAAATAAAGATTTAGAAGTTTCAAGTAAATATGAAGATAGATGGAAAAGAATGGGTAAAAACATCTATGATGTAGTTTTAGAAGCTTGGAATGAAGATGAAGACATAAATTTAGACTATGACTTTTCATTTGATTTTAAAATAGATTTTAACAAAACTTTAAAAACAATAGAAACAAATACGATAGTTGAAAAAAACTATTTTGTTCATGTTGTAGAGCTTTATACACTTGAAAATAAAGAGAACTCTGGGCTTATAAAAGTAACTATGGGTAATTTTGATAGACCTGTAACAAAATTTTTATTTGTAGATGATGGAAATGTTAAATATTTCCAAGGTAATCCTTTACCAACAAGTTCAAATATCCAAGCACATTTAAAAATTAAAGAGATTTTAAATAAATGATAGAAGCTAAGAATATTTATCTTTCATATGATGATAATAAATATATTATTAAAAAGGGTAATTTTACTATAAAACCTAAAGAATTCATCTTTATTGGTGGAAATTCAGGTAGTGGAAAATCTACTTTATTAAAATCATTTTATGGAGAAATTCCATTAAAACATGGTAGCTTAAAAATAGAAGACCAAGAAGTTTTTGGAATAAAAGGTAAAAAACTTAGAAAACTTAGAAAAGATATTGGAGTAATATTTCAAGATTATAAACTAATCAACGAATACACTATTGAAGATAATATTATGATTCCATTAAAAATCAATGGTTACTCACCTGAAATATCAAAAGATCAAGCAAAAAAGCTATTAGCTCATGTTAGATTATCACATAGAGCAGGATATTATCCAAATGAGCTAAGTGGTGGAGAGCAACAAAGAGTTGCAGTTGCAAGGGCTTTAGCACATAATCCAAAGATTATTATTGCAGATGAACCAACAGGTAACTTGGATGACTATTCTGCTGAAGTTGTTTGGAATTTACTAAAAGGTGCAAATGAGCAGCTAGGAATAACTGTTGTTGTTGTAACTCATAGAGTTCCTAAAAATCTTGGAATAAAATTTAGACAACTATCTATTGAGGATGGAATAATCTATGAAGTTTCTTAAAAATCTTTTTGCTTTTTTTATTCCATTATTAGCTATGCTTCTTACATACTCAATTTTTACATTAGTTGATAATGTAGTTGATAGTTATAAATCAAAAATCTCAAGAGACTACTCTATTGTAATAGTGACAAATACTCCTTTAATAAAAGAATCAATTAATGAACTAGCTGGAATTCAAGTTGAGAAGATTCAAACTTTAAAAAAAGATAGAATAATAGATAATATGAAATCAAGTTTATCTAAAAATTCTATTGAACTTTTAAAACAAAAGCTTCCTCACTTTTATCAGATTTATCTTGAAGTTTTTCCTACAAGTAGTGAATTAGAAGATATTAAAGAGATTTTATTACAAAATAAAAATATTAGAAAAGTTGAAGTTTTCTATAAAAACCATAATCAGATTTATCTGTTATTATTGCTTATTAATACAATTACATTTATACTATTCTTTGTGGTTACAATATTTGCTATTATCGTAATTGCAAAACAAATAAAACTTTGGTTTCATGAACATAGTGTTGAGATATCAATTTTAAGACTTCATGGTGCATCTATTCTTTATAGTGCATCAAGTGTGTTAAAATATGCTGTTCTTAGCTCTTTTTTAGCATTTCTAACAGCAGGAACAATACTATATTACGTTTATAATAATATGGGAATTCTATTTCCAATAGAGTTACATGATATTGTTAATATAGAAATAAACTTATACTCAGAATTTGTAAAACTTTTTATACTCTCATTTTTTATATCAATTTTTACAATTCTTGGAGTATTATTAAAATATAAAATAAACAATGACTAAATTAATATTTATAATTATAATACCTATTACACTTTTATTTAGTGCTACTAATATTGATAAAAAAATTGAACAAAATAAAAAAATATTGGATAATAGTAGTAATAAAAAGAAACAAACAACTCAAAAAGTAAAAGAGTTAGCCAATAGAATTGATAGACAAAATAGAAATATTATTAAATTAGAGCAAGATATACAAAAAGTAAATAGTGATATTGAAAAACACCAAAAACTTTTAGAAGAATCTAAATCTAAATTAGAAGAATTAAAAAAGAGATCTTCAAAATTAATTACTGAAAAAAAGAACAATGAAGAAGAGATTGTTGATACTATTATTGAAGAGTTTTCAGTTTCAATTGCTTTAAAACTTGCTTCTGAAAACTCTTTACAAGAATTAATTGATAGTGAGATATATACGCTGCTTTCTCAAAATTCTAAAGATAAAATTTTAGAACTAAACAACAACTATAATTTAGTTAGTTCAAACACACGAACAAATCAAAAAAACATTGATAAGATTTCTTCATATATTGAAGAGAGACAAAAGACAAAAGAGACTTTAAATAATCTAAAAGAAAAACACTCAAAATCTTTAGTAAGTTTAGAAGACCAGCATAAATCTTATCAAAAAGAGTTAACGAAAGTTGTTGAGCAACAAGAATCATTAAAACAACTTCTATCTCAATTAAATATTTTAAAAGCAGAAGAGATTAAAAAAGCTAGAGAAATAGAGAGAAAAAGAAGATTAAAAGCTTTAATGGAGCAAAAGAAAAAACAAGCTAGTCAATCAAAAAACAAAGATGTTGATGAAATAAAAACAGCAGAAGTTAGGAATCAAGAATATGCTGATAATTTAAATCTTGATGTTAGAAAAATTGGTTCTTCAACTGATGGAGTTAAAATTGTTAGATATAGAGGTAGTAAAACAATTCCTCCTTTAAAATCATTTAAAGTAGTTAAGAAATTTGGAACATATTATGATCCAATTTATAAAATAAAACTATTTAATGAATCAGTTGTTTTAAAATCAAAAATACCAAAAGCAAAAGTAGTTTCTGTATTAAATGGTAAAGTTGTTTATGCAAAGAAAAATGCAGGTATGTTAGAAAACGTAGTTATTATTCAACATGAAAATGGTTTACATACTATTTATTCACATTTAGATGAAATTGCCCCTACTCTAAAAGTTGGTAAATGGGTTAAAAAAGGTTATGTTGTTGGTAGAGTCGATGATAGCTTAACATTCCAAGCAACTAAAAACTCTTCACATATAAACCCAAAAGATCTATTTAGAATCTAAAATATGATATTTAAAAAATTTAAATATCTTCATATTTATTTACCTTCTATATTTATTATATGGCTTGCTCTATTTATAGATAGCAAAACTATTTCAAGTCTAATTTCACATAATCAATACATCTCAAATATTATTGTAATTGCAACTTTTATTTACCTTTATAGAAATGTCACAGTTAAAATAAGAAAAATTATGCTTTATGGAGTTTTTCTAGGACTTGCAGGAGAGACTTTGTTTGCTTTAATTTTAGGAATGTACTCTTATAGACTAGAAAATCTTCCTATTTATGTTCCCTTTGGTCATAGTATAGTTTATGTAATAGTTTTTTATATAGCAAAAGAGAAACTTGTAAAAATAAATTATCAAAGTGTCATTAAATATTTATACATCTTTATGACTACCTTTAGCACTTATTGGTTTATAATAAAAGATGATACATTTGGGTTTATCTGTTTTTTATTTATAGTTTATCTATTTTATAAGAAACCTCAAATGAGACTATTTTATTTAATTATGTATTGTATGGTTTTATATCTTGAGCTTGTTGGAACCTATTATAATTGTTGGGTTTGGCCTGAAACTTGGTTTGGTAAAATTGATTTTATAAGTAGTGCTAATCCTCCAAGCTCAATTAGTCTATTTTATTTTGGTTTTGATTTGGGTTGTTTATGGATTTATAAAAAACTTAATTCTAAAAAATGGAATAGAATGAAAAATATAAAAAGAATTAGAGCATGCAAATAATAGATTTTAATTATGAAAATAAAAAAGATAAAGAGCTTACAGAACTTTTTATATCTTCAAATAGTACTAAAAAATATATTCTAGGAATAAATAGACTTACAAAAAGTGTTTTAAAACATATCAAAGTTGATGGAATAATTGATGATTTTACAAGGGTGCAATCTTCAAGAAAAAAAGATGTATTAAAAATCCAAGATATACCAAAAGACTCTATTATACTTTCAACATCATCTGGAAGTCCACTTGAAGTAAAAAATAGATTAGATGAAATGGGATATACAAATTTCAACTACTTAAGTTTTTATAGATACTCAAAGTTTCCTTTAGCAAATCCTGATTTTATAATAGATTTTAAAGATGATTATATTAAAAACAAAAAAGAGTATGAAAAGGTTTATAAACTACTTGAAGATGAAAAGTCAAAAGAGGTTTTTACAAAAGTAATCAACTTTAAAATCAGTTTTGATTTAGAGTTTATGGAAGGTTTTACAAATAACCATGAAGAACAATATTTTGATAAAGAACTTATTGCAAATATTAAAAATATAAACTTTTTAGATGGAGGAGCCTATGTTGGAGATACAATTCCATCTATTATAAAAAACTTCCCAGACTATAATAAAATATATTGTATTGAGCCAAATAGTTTACATATAAATATAGCAAAAAGAGATTTTGAAAATCAAAGGGATATTGAGTTTATAAATTGTGGACTAGGAGCAAAAAAAGAAGTTAATTTAGATGAAGATAATTCATCTCAAAATAACTGCGCCCATGATTATCAAGCACTAAATATAAACTCAATAGATAATCTAATAAATGAAAAAATTGATTTTATTAAACTAGATATTGAAGGTGCTGAACAAGATGCAATAATAGGTGCAAAACACACTATAAAAAAATATCATCCAATATTAGCTATTTGTGTTTATCACAAAGCACAAGATTGGTACAAAGTACCAAAACTTGTACTTGGTATAAGAAGTGACTATAAAGTCTATTTACGTCACTACATGGAAGGTATTTATGAAACAGTGATGTACTTTATTCCAATAAAGAATTAAATCATCATATTTCATCAAGTTTAGCTTGATAAAGTACATTTAACTCTTCAAGTTCTACTTTTAAAGTATCAAGCTTTTTTTGAGCTGATTGTCTATCATTTCCACTTAGTGTTGGAATTAATACATCAAGTGATTCAATCTCTTTTCTAATAGGAGAAGTTGTTTTACTTTTTTCTTGGACAACTGCTGATCTTAATTTTTTTCTCTCTTTTTTATCTAGTTTAGGCTTAGCAGGTTTAGCTTTTTTCTCTTCAACCATATCATCTTCATCCCAACCAATTTTCTCTAAGAACTCATCATAAGTACCATTGAAATAATCAGCACCTTCGTTTCTAAATACAATCAATCTATCACAAACATCTCTTAATAACTCTTCAGAGTGAGTTACAATTATACAAGAACCTTCAAAAGCTTTTATTGCGTTTGTAAGTGCTTTAATAGAATCTATATCTAAGTGGTTTGTAGGTTCATCTAAGAAAAGTAAGTTAACATTTTGAGCTATGATTTTACCAAGCATTACCCTACTCTTTTCACCCCCTGATAAAAGAGAGATTTTTTTCTTTGCATTATCTCCACTAAACATCATAAGACCACAAATACCTCTAATAACTGGTTCTGGAAGTTTTACATTTACACTATGAATTTCATCTAAGATAGTATTGTCTAAATTTAGATGAGAGATGTTTGTTTGACCAAAGTGTCCAAACTCACAACTTGGGTGAAAATGAACTTCACCTGTTAATTGTTTTAACTCACCTGCTAATACGTTTAAAAGTGTTGATTTACCCTTTCCATTTTTTCCTATAATTCCTAGAGTTTCACCCTTTTGAAGTGCAAAAGTAATATCTTTGAATAGTACATTATCTTTTGAGTAACCAAAGCTTACATCACTAACTTCAAGTAAAAACTTAGCTGCTGTTTCTTGATAATTAAAATCAAATTTTAGATTTGCATCGTATTGAATATCTTCTAAAATATCCATCTTCTCTAAAATTTTAACTTTTGATTGAGCTAGTGTTGCAGTTGCTGCTCTTGCTTTATTTTTTGCAATAAACTCTTCAAGCTCTTTTCTTTTTTTATCTTGAGCTATTTTTTGCTTTTCATGGTGTTCTTCATTTGAAGCTAACTGGTCATAAAACTTTTGCGTACCACCTTCTATTAAAAATGCACTTCTTCTAACTATTCCTAAAGTATGAGTACAAACACTATCCATAAAATCTCTATCGTGAGTGATTAATATAACTTCACCTTGAAATGATTTCAAAAAGGCTTTTAACCATCTAATAGATAAGATATCTAAGTAGTTTGTAGGTTCATCTAATAATAATAGATTTGGTTCAGTTAATAATAATTTAGCTAAATTAATTCTAATTTGATAACCACCAGAAAAAGAGTTTGGGTCTTTTTCTAAATCTTCTTGTGTAAACCCAAGACCAAATAAAATCTTCTCAGCTTTATAGATATTATATTTATCATCTTCACTTAGTGCAAGTGCAGTTTCGTCCAATAAGTTTTTTTCAGTAAAGTTAAAATACTGTTTTAAAGCACCTATTTTATAGTTTTTAGGGATTGCAATATCACCACTATCAGCAGACTCTTCACCAAGTATTAGTTTAAATAAAGTAGATTTACCAGTTCCATTTCTACCTACTAATCCTATTTTATTTCCAGGATTTAATCTTAAATTCAATTCACTATACAAATCATTTGTAGGATAGCTTTTTGATATATTTATTAGTTCAATCATTATATTCTCACATCTATATTTATAATTTTCGCGGATTATACTATAAAGTTAATAATAGTAAATTTACTCATAATTTCAAATTCAGCGCAAAACTGCATTAATTACTATATAATATTAAAAAATAAAAAAGGATTTCCAATAATTTTATTTGAGAAAACTACAAAAAGTCAATTTAAAACTTTTTGTGAAAAGAATAAACCAAAAACGATGGAAGATGCAGTAAATTTCTTTAGCGTATTTGGTGGATTAGATATTCAAGTTGATACTACAAAACCATTAAAAGATGAAATAAAAAAACATATTTTAAATAACTATACTCACCTAAAAAGTGATATAAATGCACTAACTGGTGGATATGGTGTATCTCACGCTATTTTAACAGGTATTGCACTTGGTGATAGAAGAACAAATACATCTTTTAAAAAAGCTCATGTTAGTTTTGAAGAGGGTATGAAAAATATTGAAGATTTATGTGATAGAGGTGTAATTGAGATTGAGTCTTCACTTCACTACTTAGCTGATAAAAGAGGTGATGATAAAGTTGCTAAAAGATTACTGTTTACAACTCCTTTTACTAGATTTTGGTTTGCTTTTGTTTCACCTATTTATAAAGGAATTAGTGAAAAAAACTACAAAGAGTTTGACCAAAGATTTGATAATAGAATTGAAGAGTTTACAGATTTTGTTTTTGAAGAATTAGCAATGGAATATATCAAAGAGTACTACAAAGAAAATGGTGTAAAATCAATTGGGAAGTATTGGGATAATTCAATAGAAATTGATATTGTTGCTAAAACAAATGATGGTAAAGTTTTAGTTGCAGATTGTATAAACTCAAAAAATAAAGTTAAAAAAGCTTCACTAACAACGCTTCAAAGTAATAGTAAAAAAGCTGGTTTCAAAGCTGATATTACAATACTTTTTGCAAGGGATAAATTCTCAACTGAAGTTAAGAACCTAAAAAGTGATTCAATTAAACTATTTAACGCTAAAAGCTTAAAATTATTAATTGACTAAAAAAGAAATCAAGCTTTAGAATCTTTTAAAGCTTGTTCTCTTAATTTATCTTTTTTACTCTTTCTCTTGCCCTTAACTGGTGCATTTCCTTTTTTCTTAATTGCTTTAGTTCCAAGTAATTCAAAGCCTTCTATTTGCTCTTTATGAAGTTTTATTCCAGCTTTTTTTTCAATTAATCTAAAGTGTTCTTCATTTTCATAGTTTATAAAACTAATTGCAGTTCCACTACTCCCTGCCCTTGCAGTTCTTCCAATTCTATGTACATAATCAGCAGGTGATCTAGGCAAATCATAGTTTACAACACAATCAATCCCTTCAATATGAAGTCCACGTGCAGCAATATCAGTTGCAAATAGAATATTTATTTTTTCTTCTTTAAAATCTTGTAGGGTTAATTCTCTCTCTTCTTGGTCTAAATCACCATGAAAAGATAGAGCTTTAAAACCATATTTTTTTAACTTAAAAGCAATATTATCAGTGGCTCTTTTATTTGCCATAAAAACTAAAACTTTTTTAAAGTTTTCTTCTTTTAAAATCTTTCTTAAAAGTGGATTTCTATTTTCAATATTTACTTCAATTAATCTTTGATTGATATTTTCTAGATTTATTTCATCTTCATCTAAAACTACTTTTTTTGCTTCACTAGTGATTTTAGGAATTAACTCTAATATCTTCTTTGGATAAGTTGCAGAAAATAGTAAATTTTGTCTTTGATTTGGAAGTGATTTTAAAACTAAATCAAGTTCTTCTTCAAAACCTTCATTCAGCATCTTATCAGCTTCATCAAGAACAAAAAAATCAAGGGAGTCAAAGTTTATTTGCTTTTTATTTATAATGTCAAGTAATCTTCCTGAAGTTGCAACAACAACATCACAACCTTTTTGAATATCTAATAATTGCTCACCTATTTTTTGTCCACCAATTAAACTTGAAACCTTTAATTTTCTGTCAAAATATTTAGAGAACTCTTTAAAAGTTTGAGCCACTTGTAGGGTTAACTCTCTTGTAGGAGTTAAAACCAAAACTCTTATTTTAGCTTTTTTTGTTTGAGTTGGATTATTTAGTAATTGCTCTAAAATAGGTAATACAAAAGCAGCTGTTTTACCGCTTCCTGTTTGTGCTTTTGCTACTACATCATTTTCTTTAAAAACTAAAGGTATAACCTCTTTTTGAATAGGTGTAGCACTTTTGTAAGAGTTTTCTTCTAAGGCTTTAAAAATGCAGTTTGAGAAATTAAAAGTTTCAAATAACATGATTAAGCTTCCAACTCTTGAAGTTTTACTTCATACTCTTCTAAAATCTCATCTAATTTCAATTGATTTTCTTCTAGTAATTCAAAATTCTCTTCTACTTCTTTTTCAAGTTTTAATACAACTGAAGAGAGTTCAATTACCTTTGAGTTATCATTTTTATTAGAAGCTTCCATTAGTTCATTTTGATTTTGCTCTAATGTTTCTTCTAACTCCATAATTTTTGTTTCATATTTTTCAACTGCTTTTTTAAGAGGACTTGTTAGTTTACTTCTTTCTTGAACTAGTGCAGCTCTAAGTTTTTTATTCTCTTTTTTATTTACTTTTGGAGTAGATTTCTCTTTTTGCTCAATCTCTTCCTCTTCCCAACCAATTTTTTCTAAGAACTCATCGTAAGTTCCATTAAAATAATCAGCTCCACCTTTAGAAAATACAATCAATCTATCACAAGTTTGTCTAAGTAACTCTTCTGAGTGAGTTACAATAATACATGAACCTTTAAAGTTTTTAATTGCTTGAATAAGTGAGTCAATAGATTCCATATCTAAGTGGTTTGTAGGCTCATCTAGAAATAATAGATTTACATCAGTAGCAAGGATTTTACCAAGCATCACCCTACTTTTCTCTCCACCTGAAAGAAGTGATATCTTTTTCTTAATATCATCTCCACTAAACATCATAGACCCAGCTATTCCTCTAACAGTTGATTCAGGCAGTTTAGGATTTCCTAAATATATTTCATCCATAATTGTATTGTTTGGATTTAAATGGTCAATATTAGTTTGTCCAAAGTGTCCAAAATTTGTAGTCCCGTGATAATCAATATTTCCAGTTAATTGTTTTAACTCTCCAGCTATTGTATTTAGAAGTGTTGATTTACCCTTACCATTTTTTCCAATGATTCCTAGAGTTTCACCTTTTTTAAGAGTAAAAGATATATCTTTGAAAAGTATATTATCAGCTTCATATCCAAAGCTAACATCTTTTATATCAAGTAACACTTTTGCAGGTGTTTCTTTGAAATTAAAATCAAAATCAAGTGTTGCATCATGAGATAGTGAGCCTAAATCTTCTAATTTATCTAGCTCTTTTTGTTTTGATTGAGCTTGTGCAGCTGTTGAAGCTCTTGCTTTATTTTTAGCAATAAACTCCTCTAACTCTTTTCTTTTTTTATCAAGAGCTATTTTTTGTTTTTCAT
Organism: Malaciobacter pacificus; assembly: GCF_004214795.1. NCBI lineage: Bacteria > Pseudomonadati > Campylobacterota > Epsilonproteobacteria > Campylobacterales > Arcobacteraceae > Malaciobacter > Malaciobacter pacificus. The sequence goes on along the minus strand of NZ_CP035928.1, from coordinate 1,051,137 downwards.
AGTGTTCATCATTTGCTTCTAATTGAGTATAAAACTTCTTTGTATCTCCTGGAATTATTTCTAAATTTCTTCTTACTAATCCCATGGTATGAGTTGTTACACTATCCATAAAATCTCTATCGTGAGTGATTATAATAACTTCACCCTCAAAACTTTTTAAAAATGATTTTAACCACCTTAAAGATAAAATATCCAAGTAGTTTGTAGGCTCATCTAGTAATAATAAATTTGGTTCAGTAACTAATAATTTAGCTAAATTTATTCTAATTTGATAACCACCAGAAAAAGATAGTGGGTCTTTTTCTAAATCTTCATTTGTAAACCCTAAACCAAATAGAATTTTTTCAACTTTATAAACATTATACTTGTCTTCTTCATTTAAAGCTTGTGCAGCTTCAGCTCTAACTGTTTTTTCACTAAAGACTAAATGCTGTCTAAGTGCTCCAATTTTATAGTTTTTTGGAATATTTATTTCACCATCATCAGGGCTTTCTTCACCAAGTATAAGTTTAAATAAAGTAGATTTACCACTACCATTTCGACCAACTAAGCCTACTTTATTGCCTTTATTTAGTCTAAAATTTAAATTTGAAAATAATTCTTTGTGCGCATATGCTTTTGAGATATTTGAAAGTTCTATCATTTTATTCTTTTTATTAGTTTTTTGGGATTATACTATATAAAAAGAAAGACAAGAGTTAAAAAGACAAGAGAATGAACTCTTATCTTTTAAAATAATTAGTGTAAATCAGCGTTTAATTTAACTTCTCTAGTTGATCTCATAGCAATTGTTTGACCAGTTTGAGAGTTAACTCTAAAGTGAACTCCATTTACACCTTGGAAATCACTACCTTTCATAACTGTAGAAATTTCTTTATCAGGGTTAATCTCTTTTAATGCAGCAACTGCTTTTTCAGATAATGTAATTTTAGTTCCTGGTAAAATTGTTACACCAGCATCTAAAATACAACTATCACCAATAGCAGTACCTGTACAAGAGTTTGCACCTAATAATGTGTTTTCACCAATTGAAACAGGCACACCATCAGTTCCTGATAATACACCAAGAATTGAAGCACCACCACCAACATCAGAACCAGCTCCAACAACTGCGCTTGAAGAAATTCTACCTTCAACCATAACAGAACCTTCAGTTCCAGCATTAAAGTTAATATATGCAGCACCAGGCATTACAGTTGTTCCACCTGCTAATTGAGCACCAAATCTAACTTTTGAAGTCTCTAAGATTCTTGTGTTATCTGCAGGAATTACGTGAGATAAGAATCTTGGGAATTTATCAACCATATCAATAGTTGGGTATTTTCCTGATAATTTTAATACAATTTCATTAGCTCTTAACCAGTCTAATTCAATTGGTTGATTTCCAACCCATGCACAGTTATGTAAGGCACCAAAAATTCCATTTAAGTTAAGGCTTCTTAATTTTGCTTTTCCAGTTGATAAAGCGTATAATTTTAAGTATGCAGCTTCAACAGAGTTAACAGCCTCATCTTCAAAAATAAATACTACTTTATAATCATCAGCAGTTAATCCTGAATCAATTGGTAATGATGCTAAAGTTGAAATAACTTGAACATTTTTATGCTCATCACCCTTTGCTTCAGGAATGTATGGTCTAAATGCCTCAACACAAGATGCTAAGAATTTATCAGAAAGGTTACATACTAATTCAGTTTTAGATGTATCTACCTCTTCTCCTGCTTCTTTTAATGCATTTAATAATACTGCTGCACTTCCGTAGTTTTCTTCCCAGTTAATTATTGGGTATGTCGCTTGTAAGATTTTGTCAGAGTTTAATTGTCCTCTATCTACTCTTGCAATACCAAAACCAATTGGGTTTTTGTACCAGCTTTGAGCTTGAATATCTTGTACTAATTGTTTAAAATCTTCTTTTGTATAAGCCATAATGTCTCCTATAAATTTTGGGGCGATTATACAATAGTGTAAGAAAATCTAAGATTAAATTTAATAAATAGTATCCATATCTATAATAGCAAGTGAACTATTGATACTGTGAAGAGCTGTTAATAAAGCCTTTACATTAGTTGAACGTAAAATAACCTCATATCTAAACTTGTTAGCTAGCTTAAAAATAGGACTTTGACCAAATCCAACAACTTCAATATTATTCATGTTTTTAAATATTTTTACATATTTATCAAGTTCATCTTTAACTTTTAAACCATTTGTATGAGCAAAAGTCACCTTTGCCATTTTCATAAAAGGAGGATAAAAATCTTGCCTAAACTCTAACTCTTCATCTAAAAACTCTTGATAATTTGACTCACATAAATAGTGTTGAAAGAACTCTTCATTTTTAGTTTGGATTATAACTTCACCCTGCCCTTTTCTACCACTTCGTCCTGCTATTTGAATAAGTAGTGAAAGTGCTTTTTCTCTTGACTTATAGGAATTCATATTTAAAATAGAATCAATTCCTAAAACAACAGCAAGTTTTACGTTATGATAATCATGACCTTTTGAAAGCATTTGTGTTCCAACTAAAATATCAATTTTCCCATCGTTAAACTCATTTAAAACTGTTTTTAACTGTTTATCTGTTTTTATTTGGTCTCTATCAAATCTTTTGATAACCTTATTGGGAAAATGTTCTTTTAGCTCTTCTTCAATTTGTGCTGTACCTACTCTTAGGTTATGAATTACCCCATGGTTACAAGAAGGACAAGTACTTGGTATTTGTTGAGCATAACCACAATAGTGACACTTAAGTGCTAAATCATTTTTATGTAAACTCATAGAAACAGAACAGTATGGACACTCAACAGATTTTCCACATGAAGTACAAATTTGATATTTAAAATTTGCCCTTGTTGGTAAGAATATAATCACTTGATTTTGTGATTCTAAAGTTGATTTAATTTTATTAAAAATTTTTAATGAAATATTTGAATCACTATCATCAAAAGTATAGTTTTTACTTGTATCATAAAAAGTCTCACTAAGTCTATAATATGGTATTTTATTAAAAGAGCTTGAACTAACTGTTGCACTACCAAGAACTAACTGTATATTAAATTTTTTAGCCATATAAATAGATAAATCTTTAGCATGATATCTAGGTTTTGAATCACTTTTATATGAATCATCATGCTCTTCATCTACAACAATTACTCCAAGATTATTAAAAGGTAGAAAAAGTGCAGACCTTGCACCTGCAATTAGTTTTATACTACCTTCTTGTAAGCCTTGTAAGATATCTAGTTTTTTCTTTTTTGTAATTTTTGAGTGCCAAATAGCAACACTTTTTCCAAATACTTTTTCTAATCTTTTTTGCATTTGAGGAGTTAAAGAAATTTCAGGCATTAGTAAAACTGCTTGTTCATTTTTATTTAAATGTTCTTCTATAATTTTTATGTAAATTTCTGTCTTACCTGAACCTGTATTTGCAAAAAGTAAAGCTTGTTTTTTGTCATTTAAAAAATCATAAGCTTCTGTTTGTTTAGGAGATAATTTAATTTTACTATCAAACTCAATTTGCTCTTGTAGTTTAATAATCTCTTTTTGAAAAGGAGTATAAATACTTAAAGCCTCACCTAAACTACATACATAATATTGAGAGATAAATTTAGCAATTTGTAGCATCTTCTCATCATAATATTCATTTGTAAACTCTTGAATATTATTACACACAAATTTTGGTTTTTCTACCTCTTTTATAACAACTGCTTCATTTAAATTTTTTCTTCGTTGAAGAACAACTAAAACTTTATCACCTATTTCTAATTTAGATTCACATTGATAAGTAAGATTATCTAATGGTGATTTTAAAAGTGCTAATTCATAATAGTACATTAATACACTTTCTCACATAGAGTCTCATCACTAACACATTTAAATATTCCATTTTCAAGTGCAAAGTCTATTATTTCATTAGTTGATAATACAAATGAATAACTAAGATCACTTAATTTAATCCAAGAACCTTTTTTACTAACTTCTTTTGAAGTTGCTAAAATATTAATATCTAAAAATTTTGTAAAAAGCTTTTCACCTGCTTTATTAATCATTGCATCATCTAAACTGTTTATTTCAGTTGAGTTTGCCAAAAGTATTTGTTTTGTATTAAATTCATTGATTGAGTTTTGTAGTAATGTATATTGAGATTTCAAAGTTGTTAAATTACTTTTTGTATTTATATTTACAAATTTAGGCAGGGCAAAACTCATAATAATTCCAATTAACAAAACTACAACAGTAATTTCAAGTAAAGAAAAAGCTTTAATTTTAAAACCTTGAAAGTTTATCTGTAATTTGTTCTACATCTTTTTTAAAAGTTTTATATTCGTGAGATAATCTAATATAAGCTGCAAGTAATTCTTTTGTATCATTATTTTTATCTAAGTTTAAATACTTAGTAAGGTGTTCTAAAACCTCTTCATCTAAGTTTACAGTATAAGCCATATTATTGATATGAAATGTAACTTGTTTACTCACCCTTTTGTGCCTTTATTAGTGTTAAAGTACTATCGATTCTTAGAAACATATCTTGATTATTTCGAACTAATTCATCATTGTCATTTTTAAGCATGTCAAGTTCTTGTTTTAAATTTATATTCTCTAATCTTAACTTTTCATAATCATGCAATAATTTGTCAATTTTACTATTTAATGTTTCTATTAGTTCCATAAAAGAAATTCTATCTAAAATTTCCTACAAATCAATATAAATTTTGTCTTTTTTATTATTTTATATAACTTTTTGCCTCTTCATATAAAGTAGCTACAGAATCTCCCCATTTAGAGTACTTTTTTATCTCTTCTTCATTAAAAGCAAATTTTTTAATAATTTTTTCTATTAGTTCTTTTTCTTTATAATGATATTTTCTATCAATATGAATTAAAATCATTAGTTCTAAAATTACAATTTTCTTACTTTTTAAGGATTTAAAATCATTTAATATCTCTTCTAAATCAAAACTATTTTTATCAAAAGATGTAAGATTTTCTATTCCCATTTCAGTGCAATACTCTTGAATAATCTCTTCTTCTTTTTCTCCATAAATATCATCTACTCTTGCAAGATAGTGTGCTAATTGTAAAAAAGAGAATTTCTCTTTTGATTGTAGTTTCATTAATAACATTAAATTTCCTATAGTTTAAGTATAATAATTGTACAAAATAATAGTTAATCATCAATAAACAAACTTTGTAATTAAGGGAAAATAGATGGATATACTTTTTAATCAAAAAAAGATTAATAATATCAAAATAAAAAATGCAATTGTAATGCCTCCTATGTGTATGTATAAAAGTGATGAAGACTCCCATTTAAAAGATTTTCACTTTACTCACTATAATGCCAGAGCAATTGGAGGTGTTGGATTAATAATAGTTGAAGCAACAGCAGTTGAAAAAAGAGGAAGAATTTCTAATAATGATTTAGGATTATATGATGATTCACAAATTGAAGGTCATAAAATATTAAATAATCAAATTCATAAATATGGAACTAAAACAGCAATTCAATTAGCCCATGCTGGTAGAAAATCAGTTTGCACAAACTCTACTCCAATTGCACCTAGTACTATAAAATTTAGTGATGATGAAGGGTACAAAACTCCAAAAGAGATGACTAGTGAGGATATAAAAGAAGTTAAAAATCTATTTGTAAATGCTGCAATTAGAGCAAAAAATGCTGGTTATGATATGATTGAACTTCATGCCGCCCATGGATATTTACTTTGTGAATTTTTATCACCAATTACAAATCAAAGATTAGATGAGTATGGCGGAACACTTCAAAAAAGATGTAAGTTAGTTTTAGAGATTGCAAGTGAGATAATAGAAGCTACAAACTTACCATTAATAGTGCGAATTAGTGCAGATGAATGGGAAGAAAATGGTTGGGAAATAAAACAATCAATTCATTTATGTAAAGAATTAGAAAAAATTGGTGTTAGTGCTATTCATGTAAGTGCAGGTGGAAATATACATAAACCTAGTCTGACTCCAAATATTGAACCACTCTATCAAGTAAACTATGCAAAACAGATAAAAGAGAGTATTAAAATACCTGTAATTGCTGTAGGACTTATTACAACAGCTCAAGAAGCTGAAATGTTATTAAACAATGATTATTGTGATTTTGTAGCATTTGGTAGAGAACTACTTAGAAATCCAAATTTACCTTCTCATATAGCACATGAATTTAATATTGATGGAGTAATTGATAAATCATATTTAAGAGCTTTTCTATAGCTCTTAAATAGTTAATTAAGCACCTAAATATTTTGCTCTAATTTCATCAAGTCCAACTAACTCTTTTCCTACACCTTCAAGTGCTATTTCACCATTTTCAAGAACATAAGCATAATCTGATATTTCAAGTGCTGCATAGGCATTTTGCTCAATTAATAGTATCGTTATTCCTTCATCTCTTAATTTTAAAATAATATCAAAAAGCTCTCCAATAATTTTAGGAGCAAGACCAAGTGAGGGTTCATCAAGCATTAAAAGTTTTGGTGAACTCATCAATGCTCTTGCAATTGCAAGCATTTGTTGCTCTCCTCCACTCATAGTACCGGCTAATTGTGTTTTTTTAGCTACTAATCTTGGGAAAAGTTTAAACATATGCTCTTTTAATTCTTCATATTTTTCATCATTATTAAAAGCACCCATTCTAAGATTTTCTTCAATTGTAAGATTTATAAATACTCTTCGTCCTTCTGGAACTAATGCTATTTTACTTTGTACTATTTCATGTGTTTTTAATTTTGAGATATCTTTCCCTTCAAAAAGAATTTCACCACTTTTTTTAACATCATTTACGATTGAAGATAAAGTTGAAGTTTTTCCAGCTCCATTTGAACCAATAAGTGAAACTATTTGTCCCTTTGACACTTCAAAGTTTATTCCTTTTACAGCTTTTATAAGCCCGTAAAATACTTCTAAATTATTTACTTTAAGCATGTTTAAAATCTCCAAGATAGGCTTTTATAACCTCTTCATCTTTTATTGCATCTTCAATATGCCCTTCAAAAATAGTTTTACCATAATCTAAAACCATTACTCTATCGCACAAATGATTTACAAACTTCATATCATGTTCAATTAATAAAATTGTCACATCAAACTTATCTCTAATATCAAATAAAAGATTTGCCAACTCTTTTGTCTCATTTGGATTCATTCCAGCTGCTGGTTCATCAAGTAAAAGTAAACTAGGAGTTGTAGCTAAGGCTCTTGCTATTTCTACCTTTCGCTGACTTCCATAAGATAAAGAAGTTGCTAATTCATCTTTATATTTATCAATTCCTAAAAATTCTAAAATTTCTATTGCTTTTTTTTCTATCTTTTTTTCTTTAGAAAAAAATCTAGGAAGTCTAAAAATAGATTCAAGATAAGTATATTTAGCACTTTTATCAAGTCCGATTAAAACATTATCTAAAACACTCATAGAAGAGAATAGTCTAATATTTTGAAAAGTTCTTGCTATTCCTTCATGAACTATTTTATAGTTTTTCTTATTTGTAATATTTTTCCCATTTAATATTACTTCACCACTTGTTGGTTTATAGTTTCCTGTGATGATATTAAACATAGTAGTTTTACCTGCACCATTTGGACCAATTAAACCAAAAATTTCATTTTTGTTAATTGAAAAAGATGTATCATTAATAGCAACTACTCCACCAAATGATTTTGTAATATTTTTAACTTCTAAAATCATTTTTTCTTACCTTTAAATTTAAAAATATCACTTAACTCTTTTTTACCCATAATTCCTTCTCTTGCAAATAACATCACAAGAATTAAAATTACAGAGAATACAACCATTCTAAGACCTGGATGTGCATCCGTTTGGAAGCCAAATATATTCATAGGACCATCAAGGAATCTTAACCACTCACTTCCACCAATTACAAGAATTGTACCTATAATAGCTCCTGTCATAGACCCAAGCCCTCCAAGAACAATTATAATTAATAGTTGGAATGTTAAGAAGAATGTAAATAAATCTGGACTAATCGTTGTAAGAAGAATTGCTAATAATCCTCCGCCAATTCCTTCAAAAAATGCACTTGTTCCAAAAGCCAAAGTTTTAATTTTAAAGGTATTAATGCCAATTGCACTTGCTGCATCTTCATCATCTCTAACAGCTTTCATAGCTCTTCCATATTTAGAATGAACTATATTTAGCATAATAATTACAGTTAAAATAGCAAGTCCACCTGTCCAATAAATATTAATTAATGAAGGAATCTCATTTAATCCAATACTTCCATTTGTAATTTCTGGTTGATTTATTGCAATTACTTTGATAATAAAACCAAAACCAAGTGTAACGATAGCTAAATAATCACCTCTTACTCTAAATACAGGTGCTGCTAAACAAACAGCTACAAATGCTGCAATAACACCACTTAATAATAAAGCTGGAACAAGTGAAGTATTAAGTGCAAGTACCCAAGGAGCTGGATCTTCAAGTTGATACAAATCCCATTTTAAATCTTCACTTAATAAACAAATAGCTGTTACATATGCACCAATTGCTACAAATCCATTTGGCTCTAATGAAAACTGTCCTGTAACTCCATTTATAAGATTATATGAAGCTGCTAGAATAATAAAGATAAAAATATTATTTAAAATTCTCATTCCATAATCTTCAAAAATATATGGAGAAATCATTAAAAATGAAATACTTAATAGTGTGTAGATTATAAAATTTTTATTAATAGTCATGATTAAAACCTACTTTTTTCAAAATTTATTCCCATAATACCAGTTGGTTTAAATAATAATACAAGAATTAAAAATATAAATGCAATTGCATCTTTATATCCACCAAATTCAGGGAAAAATGCTACAAATATAACTTCTGTAAACCCTAAAATAAATCCACCTAAAACTGCACCAGTTACTGAACCAATTCCACCTAAAACAGCAGCAGCAAAAGCTTTAAGACCAATCATAACACCCATATATGGAGTTAAAATTGGATAAGAAATAGCCCAAAATATTCCAGAAATAGCTGCAAGTGATGAACCTATAATAAATACAATCATTATAATTCTATTTGAATCCACACCCATAAGTGATACTGTTTTAATATCAAAAGCAAGTGCTCTAATTGCAACACCATATTTTGTTTTAAAAAGTATAAATAAAAGTACACATAAAAGAAGAACTGTAACAATAGGAACTATAATTACAATTGGAGTTAAAACTGCACTTCCCATATGAATAATTTTGTCGAAATATTCAGGGATATCAAAAGATTTTGGTGTTCCACCAAAGGTTACATTCACTATATTTTCTAAAAAAAACGATACACCAATTGCTGTAATTAAAAGTGAAATTCTAGGAGAATTTCTTAAGGGTTTATATGCAATTTTATCTGTTAAAACACCAACAATTACGGATATTAAAATTGCAAAAAAAACAGAAAGTGCAAAAGATATTCCAAAGCTATCCATTGCAAAAAATGAGGCAAATGCTCCAACCATCATAATATCAGCATGGGCAAAATTTATAAGTCTCAAGACTCCATAGACCATTGTATAACCAATAGCTATAAGTGCATACATGCTTCCAAGACTTATTCCATTAATAAGTTGTTGTAAAAATGTTAATAAATCCATTTTTCTCCAATAATTTTTTAAATAAAAAGGCTTTAAAAGCCTTTTTTATTATATTTTTATGGTTCAACAGTAGTTAAATATGATTTTGAACCATCTTTAATTTGATTAATTACAGCAGATCTTACAGCATCACCACCTTGAAGTGTAATAACTCCTGAAGCACCAGCAAAGTTTTTAGTTGCTCTAATATTTTTATTTACACACACAGAATCACTTGGGTCTTCACAAGAATTCATTGCATTTAAAATTACATTATATGAATCTGCTGCTAAAACTCCAAAAGGATGAACTTCTTTTTTTAGCTCTTCTTTATAAGTTTGAGCATACTTTTTTGAAAGTTCTGTTGTTTTAGGAGCACTTGAAGAGTAAAGATCAGTTGCATAGAATCCCTCAACAGCATCACCACCTGCTTTAAAGAATACATCATCTGCAGTCATACCATCTGTTCCTAAGAATTTAGCTGTAATTCCTAGCTGTTTTGCTTGTTTTGCAATAAGACCAGCTTCAGCTGAATATATAGGGAAGAAAATAAGTTCTGGATTTAAAGCTTTAATATTTGATAACATTGCTTTAAAATCAGTATCACCAGCATTTATTTTAGCATTTTGTAAAATTTCACCACCAAGTATTGGATATGTTCTTTTAAAAATCTTAGAAATACCTATTGAATAATCATTTTTAACATCTGTTATTAAAACTGCTTTTTTTAGTTTTAAATTCTTAATAGCAAAATTTGCAGCAACTTCACCTTGGAAAGCATCAGAAAAACAAACTCTCGATACATAATCTTTTCTTTTAGTTACTAATATATTTGTTGCAACAGGAGCTACAACAGGTATTTTTGCATTTTCTGCAAGTTTAGTCATTGCCATTGTATTTGTTGAAGTAAGTGCTCCAATAATTGCTGTAACTTTATCTGAAGAGATAAGTTTTGATGCAGCATTTGCTGATTCAATTTTATCTGATTTATTATCAACTAAAATAAGTTTAACATCATCACCATTTTTTAATTTTGGTGCCATTTTGTTCATTAATTCTAAACCTTCCATTGCACTTTGACCAAATCCACCTATTGGACCTGACATTGGCATAATTACACCAATTTTTACCTCTTTTGCAAATGAAATAGAGCAAGTTAATGCAGAAGCTAAAGCAATACTTATGATTTTTTTCATATTGTCTCCTTGTTTTTATATAAAATCTTATCAAAATAAAATTTCAATAATAATAAGTAAGGTCTATTATTTATACATAATTTACAATGTAGAATTAAGAGATGATAAAATTAATTATGTTATATTATGCACTATAAAAGGGATTGAAATGAAAACTGTTATTGCATTACTGATTTTTTTTAATTTTAATTTATTTGCAGAAAATACAAAATTAGAAAAAATAATCACGAATAATGAATTAAGGGTATGTATTTGGCCTCAATATTATGGAATATCATATATTGATTCTAGAACTCAAAAACTTACAGGCATAGACATTGATTTAGCCCATGAACTTGCAAAAGATTTAAATGTAAAATTAAAGCTAGTAAAAAGCTCTTTTCCAACACTAATTGAAGATGTAACTTCCAACAAATGTGATATTGCAATGTTTGCAATAGGAAATACAAAAGCTAGAAGTGAAAAAATGAGATTTACAACTGCTCATTTACAAAGTGATATTTATGCAATAACTACAAAAACAAATAAAAAAATAAAATCATGGGAAGATATAGATAAGAATGGAGTTATAGTTGCTGTTGCAAAGGGAACATACCATGAACCAATTATGAAAAAAAAATTAAAAAATGCAAAACTAATCACCATAAAAGGATTTAAACAAAGAGAGCAAGAGGTTCAATCTGGAAGAGCTGATGTATTTATGACAGATTATCCTTATAGTAAAAAAATGTTAGAAAAAACTGATTGGGCTAAACTGATAAAACCTACAGATAATTATCATTTAACATCTTATGCTTGGACTATGGCATATGGTCATGAAGAGTTTTATCAAAGAGTAGAAAAATTTATTTTTAAAATAAAAAATGATGGAAGGTTACTTAAGTTTGCTAAAAAAAATGGATTAGAACCTATTGCTAAATTAAGATAAAATTTGTAATGAAAAATAGATTAAAACTAGCCTTAGGAATAATTATTGCTTTTAGTATAATTCTTTTTATTATAGAGCCACTTGCAGATTATAAAAAACAACCCGTAATTTAAGCTGATTTAAATTTTAAAAAGTTGAATCAAACTTCAGATAAGTTATAATTTTTTACTACAAAAATTTAACAGAAGAGCGATTCAACTTATGGAAATTATTCTACCAAAAATATCTTCAAGTCTATCTAAAATGTGGACTAAGGTTTTAAATCTTGAAAATTCACTTTTTCCTTCTTTGAAAAGAGAGCTTCAATTAGAAGAGTTGTCAAATAAAGAGCAAAAGCTTATTAAGATATTAGACTTTGCTGCGATTGAAAAAAATATCACTGTCGTATCTATTACAAACACTCCAAAGCATAGAGAAGAGATTGCACGAGCATTTATTGCAAAGAGTGTTTACAATATCCAAACAACCAGAGACCTTATCGATAGACTTCATAGTGATAGAACGCTGAGGATCTTGTGTGGGTGGAGATATAAAAACGATATTCCAAGTGAGTCTAAATTTAGTAGAGTCTTTAAGGAGCTCAGTGAGCTTAAAATTGCACAAAAGACGCATGAGCAGTTTGTGAAGGAGTATCTAAGGGATACACTCTTTTTTTATAATGCAAGTGATGCAACAAAAATACCACTGAGAGAAAAACCTGTAAAAGTTGAAAAAGAAAAGTTTAAACCAAAAAGAAGAGGACGACCTAAAAAAGGTGAAACAAGAGAGCCTAAAACACCCAGTATCTTGCAGCAACAAGAAGATATGAAAACCACAAAGCAGATGCTATCTTTGGTATCAACGCAGTGTGGAGTTGGAAGAAAACAGAATTCCAAAGGCAACTTTGAAACATGGATAGGAGGGAAACTCCATATCAGTGTAGTAGATGGAGATATCCCTATTACTGCTATTTATTCAGGGGCAAATGTTCATGATAGCTCAGTAGCACTTCCTCTTATAAACGAGACAAGCAAAAAAGTATCATATCTTTATGACTTACAAGATGCAGGATACGACAGCAATATTATCAGAGATTTTTCCAAAAAACTAAATCATAGACCGCTTATTGATATCAATCCGAAGAACTCCAAAGAGTTAAAAGGAAAAATTCAACTTATAAAAGATGAAAAAAAGAAATTTAAAATTCTAAACCTTACTCAAAGTTTAGATACCCATCACTATAACCAAAGAAGTATGGTTGAGAGAGTCAATAAATACCTCAAAGAAGACTTTGGATGCAGTAATATTTATTATAAAGGAGCTACAAAAGTAGCTTCTGTTTTAGCATTTGGTATTTTATCAGTTTGTATTCATCAGAGTTTGAAACTGGTAACATAACTTTTAGCTAAAAACACTAAAAATTAGCCATTTTTAAAACTCAACCATCAAGCACGCACCCAATAATAGTTTTTTATCTAAAATTGACCCATAAAGCGGTAAAATGATTAAAAGTTTAAAAGATCTGCTTGATAAGCTTAGTAGGTTTACAAATTCACTAGTTTATGATGGTGGAATTTGCAAGCGGCTCTATAGTTAAAGCTTTATCCTTATTTAAAGAAGAAGCTGAAAATAATTACATAAAAATCTCTAAATTAAATGCAAAAGCATTTTCAAAAGAGTTAAATCAAGACTTATCAAATATTGAACAAATTATAAATAATATCCACTCAATTATTGATATATCTATGCCACTTACAAGTATAAATAGAAGATTAGTTGATATGCAAAAAAACTATCCACAAATTAGATCTATCAATATATTAAAAAATGACACGATTATTTATAGTTCTAACCTTGAAAATATTAACTTAGTAATCAAAAATCTAAATCTTTTCCCAAATCCTATATTTGAAGAAAATATATTAAAAATATCAACACCATGGATAGGTAGAGATTTTATAAATGGTGATGATGTATATACAAATGAAGAAAAAATCAGCAAAAATGAAACTTTTTTTATACCTATTTCAAAAACTATCTTAAGTAAAAATAGTGATTATAATGTAGTTATAAATCTAAATAATGACTATTTTATAAATAGATTTTTAAATAGTATTGATTCAGATTATGTAACTTTTGAATTAATTAGACTAGATGGAATACTACTATTATCTACTGATGATTCAAAAATAATTGGAACAAAAATAAAAGAACAAGATTTACTTGAAAAGACATTTGAAAAAAATGAAATAACCAAAGTTGACACTATTGATGGAAAAAAATATATTTTAACCTACACACTTACAGATAATTTTCCTATTACATTAGCTGTAAAATTTGATTATGAAAAGAGTATGAGTAATTGGAATAAAAAAGAGTATGAATTTTTTATTATAACTATCATGACTATTATAATTACCATAATCGTATCTTTATATTTATTCTATCTTTATAATAAAGGAAAAGAAAATGAGATAATTCTTCATAAAAAACAATCTCAAGAACAAGAAAAATTTAAACTTTTATTTGAAGATTCTCATTTTTTAGCTGCCGTTTTAGATGAAAGAGGAAAAATAATTGATATAAATAAAACAGCTTTAATTTTCTTAAATCAAAATATTAATGAAGTAAAAGAAAAAAATATTTGGGATTTAAAATGCTGGAGAGATGCTGAAAAAGTTTTTTTCAAAAACTCTTTTTTGATTGGTCCATTAAAAAAAGATATTTCAAAAGAAATAATAGCTTTAAATTCAAACAATGAAGAAGCAATTATTGATTTAAATATATATACAATAAGTAAAAATAATGAACATAATTACATAATAATAGGTCAAGATATAACTCAAAGAAAAAATAGAGAAAAGAAATTAAAACAAGCTTATTCTGTTTTTAGTAATACTCATGATGGTATTATAATTACAAATAAAGATACAAAAATAATAGATGTTAATAATGCTTTTACAAAAATTACTGGTTATACAAAAGAAGAGATACTAGGTATCAAGACTAGTATATTAAAATCAAGTATACATTCAAAAAAATTTTATGAAAATATGTGGGAAAAAATAAGAACAGCAGGTCACTGGGAAGGAGAAGTAACAAATAAAGATAAAAATGGAATTTTATATACTGAGTGGCTTACAATAAATACAATTTATGATAAAAATAATAGTATTCTTAACTATATAGGTGTTTTTAGCGACATTACAGAACAAAAAAATAAAGATATAAAAATAAGAGAAAGTGAAGCTAAACTAAAGAAGTTTTTTCATCATTCAGGAGTTGGGATTGCAAGAGTTTCATTAGATGGTCACTGGTTAGAAGTTAATGATAAATTGTGTCAAATATTAGGTTATGAAAAAGATGAGCTTTTAAAATCAACTTTTCAAGATATAACTTACTATAAAGATTTAGATGAAGATTTAACATATGTTAGTAAAATGATACAAAAAGAGATTGACTCTTATGAAATGGAAAAGAGATACATAAAAAAAGATAACTCTTTAGTATGGATAAAGCTAACAGTGACACTTATTTTAAAAGAGAATGGTGAACCAAACTATTTTATTTCGGTAATTCAAGATATAAATGCTAATAAGTTATATGAGAAAAGTATAAAGCAGGCTTTATTAGTATTTGAAAATACACGTGATGGAATTATGATAACAAATAAGAAAAATCAAATAATAAATATAAATCCTGCTTTTACTAAAACTACAGGTTATAGTTTAAAAGAGATTCTTGGAGAAAATCCATCAATATTAAAATCAAATAAACAAGATAAAATTTTTTATGAAAATATGTGGAAAAATTTAATAGAAAATGGGTTTTGGGTAGGTGAAATAATCAATAAAGATAAAAATGGTAACCTATATGAAGAGTTATTATCAATCAATATAATTAGAAACTCAAACAATGAAATAGAGAACTATATAGGTATTTTTTCAGATATTACAATTCAAAAACAACAAGAAAAGATGCTATTACAACAAGCTAGGACTTCTGCTGTAGGTGAAATGATTGGAAATATTGCTCATCAATGGAGACAACCACTTTCTGTAATATCAACTGCATCTACGGGACTTAAATTTACACTTGAAATTGGCAATAAAATATCTAAAGAGGATATAATTCCAACTTTAGATAAAATAAATGAACACACGCAACACTTATCAAAAACAATCGATGATTTTAGAAACTTTTTTAGGGGAGATATATCTGATAGAAAAGAGTTTAACTTAAAAAAGACATTATTAAAAGTTGAAGATTTAACAATTGATTCTTTTAATAATAATTTTATCATCGTAAAAAAAGATATAAAAGATGATATTTACATAGAAGGAAACGAAAATCTACTTATTCAAGCTTTGATAAATATTTATAATAATGCAATTGATGCTTTAAAAGAACAAAATCAAAATGCTAAACTGTTTTATGTATCTTTAGAAAAAAATGAAAATAGAATCTCAATTTTACTAAAAGATAATGCTGGAGGGATAAAAAAAGATCTTATGGAAAAGATATTTGAACCTTATTTTACAACAAAGCACCAATCAGTTGGTACAGGATTAGGTTTATATATGACTCATCAGATTATAACAAAGCAATTTCATGGGGAAATAAATGTATATAATGAAGAGTTTATTTATGAAAATGAATCAAATAGGGAGTGTTAGAAATTCCGTGTCAATCTGATAAAATAATATCAAGGATTGACAATGGAAGAGAGAATTAACTTTGACTTCAATGAAGTTTTAGAAAAATTTAAAAATGGTAAAAATCTTACTGGTAAAGATGGACTTTTAGCTCCTCTTATCAAACAACTAACAGAAGCTGCACTTGAAGCAGAAGTTGAATCACATATTGCTAATGATGTTCTTTCAGGAAAAAGAAATAGAAAGAATGGTGTAAATAAAAAAACTATTAAAGGTTTATCTGATGGTTCTTTTGAACTTGAAACTCCAAGAGATAGAAATGGAACATTTGAACCTCAAATAGTAAAAAAACATCAAACTACAATTTCAAATGAAATAGAAGATAAAATCCTTTCAATGTATGGCTTAGGAATGAGCTACAGTGATATATCGTCTCATATTGAAGAAATATATCAAGTATCTATTTCAACTGCAACAATTAGTGCTATTACAGATAAAATAATTGATAAAGTTAAAGCTTGGCAAACAAGACCATTAGATTCAATCTATCCATTTGTATGGTTAGATGCAATACATTATAAAATTAAAGATGGTGGTAAATATGTATCAAAAGCTGTTTACACAGTTTTAGGTGTAAATATGGAAGGTAAAAAAGATATATTAGGACTTTACCTTTCAGAAAGTGAAGGAGCAAACTTCTGGCTTAGTGTTTTAACTGATTTAAACAATAGAGGATTACAAGATATTTTAATTGCTTCTGTTGATGGATTAAAAGGATTTCCTGAAGCTATAAAAACTATATTTCCAAAAACTGAAGTACAACTGTGTATTATTCATCAAATTAGAAATTCAATAAGATATGTGGCTTCTAAGAACCATAAAGAGTTTATGAAAGATTTAAAACCAGTTTATCAAGCTGTTTCAAAAGAAGCAGCAGAAGATGCACTTTTAGCTTTAGATGAAAAATGGGGAAAACTATATCCAATAGTTTTACAATCTTGGAATAATAAATGGGAAAATCTATCTGTTTATTTTAAATATCCACCAGAGATTAGAAAAGTAATATACACAACAAATATTATTGAATCTGTACATAGACAATTTAGGAAACTTACCAAAACAAAAGGTGCATTTCCAAATGAGAACAGCCTATTAAAACTGCTTTATATGGGAATGAAAAATGCCACTAAAAAATGGAATATGCCAATGTGGAATTGGAACTTAACACTTTCACAATTGGCAATATTTTTCGAGGGTAGATTGGATAGCGAACTTAAAATTTAAGTTCAGGTGTGATAGGATTTCTCCTATCAGAATTACTTTGACACGGAATATTTAACGATCTCATCAAATATGGGTGCAGTATTTAGTATAAAATTATAATACTATTACTACTGCATTTCAAGGGACATTAAATACATATCTTCACCATCTTCAACTTTTACGTTTACACTATTACAAGATGGACATGAAAATTCATTTTTATCTAAAGTTGAAGTTTTACTACAATCATGACAGAGTATTTGTACTTTTTGTATATTCATTACAAAATCTGCTCCATCACAGACTGTTTGTTCTTTAAAAGTATCAAAAGCAGTTTTAAGTAAGTCTGGTTCTACACCACTTAAAACTCCAATTTTAACTACTACTTTTGTAACTTTTGATGCATCATTTGCTTTTGCATGCTCTTCACAAGATTCTAATAGAGATTGAACTATTGAGTATTCGTGCATTTTTTACCTTTAACAAATTCTTGGAAGTAATTCACCAGTTGGTGTTTCTAAAAATCTTTTTGTTCCCCATGCTGAGTTTAAAACTACTTTTTGTTCATATTGATCTGTAACTTTACCGATAATTGCAGCATTTGTTGCTTCAGGGAATTTTTTTAAAACATCAATTGCTTTTTGTGCATCATCTTTTGCAATTGCTAGTACAAATGTACCTTCATTTGCTAAATTAGATGCTTCAAAACCTAACATTTCACAAATACCTTTAACCTCATCACTTACAGGAATTTTATCTTCTTCAACTTCGATACATACATTTGATTGTTTTGCCCACTCATTAAGTACTGCACTTAAACCACCTCTTGTAGCATCTCTTAAAGCAGTTATTTTAACTCCACTATCAATCAAAGCTTTTACTTGAGGATATAATGAATTACAATCACTTTTAAGTGTTGTACTCATGTCCATTCC
This sequence comes from Malaciobacter pacificus, assembly GCF_004214795.1. Lineage (NCBI taxonomy): Bacteria > Pseudomonadati > Campylobacterota > Epsilonproteobacteria > Campylobacterales > Arcobacteraceae > Malaciobacter > Malaciobacter pacificus. Next base: position 1,032,576 of record NZ_CP035928.1, on the reverse strand, counting down.
CTCACGTGCTGCAAATATAGTTGCACCATGTGCTCCAATATCTCTACTAACTAAAATCATATCATCAGTAGTTATATTATTTGAACTAATTCCTTTATATTGAATCTCACCTACACCAGTTGTATTTATAAAGATTTTATCAACACTTCCTTTTGGTACTACCTTTGTATCACCACTTACAACTATTGCTTCATTTTTAGCAAGTTCTTCTTTCATAGATGCAACTATCTTTTCTAATTGCTCTACTTCAAAACCCTCTTCTATAATAACACTACAAGTTAAATATTTTGGTTTTGCTCCCATCATAGCTAAGTCATTGCATGTTCCACAAACTGCCAGCTTACCAATATCTGCTCCATTAAAAAATAAAGGACTAACTGTAAATGAATCTGTACTAAAAGCTAAGTTGCCATTTTCTATAACAGCAGCATCTTCACTCTTTTCTAATATCTCATTTTTAAAGGCACTATAAAATATATTAGTAATTAGTTCATTATTTTCAACACCACCATTACCGTGAGCTAGTGTTATATTTGTCATCTGTTTTCCCTACTTTTACTATATTTTTTGCTTCCGCCTTTAGAAGTTTCCACTGGATATTTAGCTTCATTTTTATCCATCTTTTTTAAAATAGCATCTTCTAAGTCAATATCTAGTTTCATACATATTCTTAATAGATATATAGCTATATCTGCAACTTCTTCTTTTGTATGTTCTTTTACATCATCTGGTAAATTTAATGACTCTTCAAAATCTAACCATTGAAAAATTTCATTTAATTCACCTACTTCTCCATTTAATGCCATAACTAAATTTTTAGGATTATGGTGAGAATTCCAATCTCTATCATCACTAAATTTTTGAATTCTTTGTTTTATTTTTTCTATATCCATGAATTTTAACCTTATAAAAGATTCCCATATTTATAATAAGCACTACAAGCACCCTCACTACTAACCATACATGACCCAATAGGATTAGTTGGAGTACATACGTTTCCAAATATCTTACAGTCAGTTGGTTTTGCAACACCTTTTAAAATATCTGGACATCTACATGCTTTGTTTTCTTTTACTTCTTTTGTAGGTAGTATATCTTTATAAACTATTTTTGCATTGTATTTACTATACTCATTTTTTAGTTCATAACCACTATTGGCAACCTCACCTACACCTCTAAATTTAAAAGGTACTTTTGTAAAGAACTTCTCTATCTTCTCTTGAGCTTTTACATTCCCCTCATAAGATACAAGTCTTTTATACTCTATTTCTAAATCACTTCTATTTTCAACAAACTGTTTTACAATCATAGAAATAGCTTGCATAACATCTACTGGTTCAAATCCTGCTACTACAACTGGTTTATTATAAGTCAGAGGAAACTCTTCATAAATCTTACTACCACTAATAACACTTACATGAGATGGCCCTAAAAAAGCATCAATCTTACAATCATCACTTTGAACTAAAACTCTCATAACTTCTGGTACAGTTATATGATTTATATGAAATTGTATATTTGGAATATCGTTTTTTATAACTTGTTCAATTAAACTACAAGTCATAGGTGTAGTTGTCTCAAATCCTATTGCAAAAAATACTACAGTTTTATCTGGATTTTCACTAGCAATTTTAATACAATCCATAGGTGAGTAAACAAATCTTACATCAGCACCTTCACTTCTTGCTTTTTGCAAACTTCCTTTACTACCTGGTACTTTTATCATATCTCCAAGTGTTACAAGTATCACATCACTTTGTAAACTTAGTTCATAAGCACTATCTATTCTATCTTTTGGCATAACACACACTGGACATCCAGGTCCATGAATAAAATTGATTTTTTTATTTAGTAATTGAGGAATACCATATTTCATGATAGTATGAGTATGTCCACCACATACTTCCATGATATTAATAGTTCCATCATAATTTTCTAAATCTTTATCTATGATTTGTTTATATGCTTTTATAGTTTTAGGGTCTCTAAAACCATCATATAAATCTTTTAGTTGTAGTTCTTTTTCCATAAATATTCTTTATTATCTATTTGGACAGTTGTCTGATTCTTCAATAGCTGCTAAGCGTTCTTCCTCTTCCATCTTATCTATAATCTCTCGATAGACTTTTAGTGACTCTAAAGCATCTTCTTCATCAATCTTATTCATAGCAAAACCAATATGGATTAATACATAATCACCTACTACTACTTCTTTATCAATTAAGTCTAAACTAGCACTTCTTTCAACTCCCATAGTATCAACTACACAAGTATTCATTTCCTCATCTATACTTTTAATTTTAGAAGGTATTGATAAACACATTATCTCATTCTCCTTTTAAAATTAATCCAATCAACCACTGCTTTTAATGAATCAGCATCTTTAGTACTTACTTCTAAGATATCTACATTTGGTTTTAGTTTTCTGGCAGTCTCTTTTTCTTTTTGAATATCATATTCAAAGTATGGAAGTAAATCAGTCTTTGTAAATAGTATTAAATCTGCTGCTCTAAACATAACTGGATATTTAGCAATCTTATCTTCACCCTCAGGTACAGATACTAGAACAATGTTTAAGTGAGTTCCTACATCATAAGAAGCTGGACATACTAGATTTCCTACGTTTTCTACAAAACATACATCTAAATCTTCTAAAGGCATATCATGTAATCCTTTATGAACCATAAACGCATCTAAGTGACAAGCACTCCCTGTTTGGATTTGTACAGCTTTAATATCTTTTGCAATTAATCTATCTGCATCTCTATTTGTTTCTAAGTCACCTTCAACAACACCATATTTAAAATCTGCAATATCTGCTAAATGTTCAAGTAAAGTAGTTTTACCACTTCCTGGACTACTCATAAGATTTATTCCTAATACTTTGTGATTATCAAAGTGTGCTCTATTGTGAGCTGCTTCGTGGTCATTTTTATCAAGTATTTTTTGAATAACTGAAACTGTTTTTGCATCATTTAATTGAGGGTTATGATGAAGTGTTTCATGAGCTGCTTGATGAGAAGCACTTTCATGTGAATGTGAATGGTCATGACTGTGTGAGTGGTCATGATCATGATGGTGATGAGTAGCACCTGCTATTGTACAACCGCAATCTTTACACATAGGGATATCCTTTTTACTAATGAATTATTATTCAATTTTATGAAGTTTAACTCAAAAAATCTAAAGGATATATAATATTTTTAATTTCTTAGGTATTTTTAGAACTAATCTTTTAATTTACCTGCTAAAAAACCACTTGAAAAAGACCATTGAAGATTATAACCACCACAAGGGCCATCTATATTCATAACTTCACCACAAAAATAAAGTCCTGATGTGATTTTACTTTGCATGGTTTTTGGGTCAATTTGCTTTAAATCAACACCACCTCTTGTAATCATTGCAAATTTAAAACCATCATGTCCAGTAATTGTAAAAGGAGTCCAAGCTAAAGTTTTAACTAACTTCTCTCTTTTAACACCTTCAATTTGTTTAAATCTAAGATTTGTATCTACTTCACAAATATTGCATATTTGAGTTGCTACACTAGTAGCAAGTAATGTTTCTAAATTTTGTAAGATATTGTGTTGCGGATTTTTAACAATCTCTTTTTTTAGATGAGAGTAAATATCTTCTTCATTCATCCCTTTTAAGAAGTTTATTAAAAGTGGTACTTCTTTATGTTTTGCAAGTATTGGAGTAATTTCTCTTGCAAAATCTAAAATAACTGGTCCTCTAAGTCCTTCTTTTGTAAAGATTAAATCTCCAGTTAGTTTTAGTTTTTTATACTTTGGAATATCAACTCTTAATATAGCTTTTGCAATAGTATCTGCTTTACAAGCTGCAAAGTTTTTTTCTTTTGTAAATAGTGGCATCATAGCAGGATGTGTTTCAGTTACTTTATGCCCAAAACCTTTTGCATACTCATATCCATCACCAGTTGCTCCAAGAACTGGATAACCAAGTCCTCCTGTTGCTATTATCACATTTTTTGAAGTGTATGTTTTATCACTTGAATTTAAAGTAAACACCTCATCATCTTTTAAAATACTGTCTATTTTAACTGAACACTCTACATCAATTCCAAGTCTTGCAATTTCTTCATCAAGTGCACTTAAGATGATACTAGAACTATGATTTACGGGAAATACTCTAAATCCATCTCTTGAAATAGTTTCTACTCCAATACCATGGAAGAAGTCTCTAAGTGCATCAGCATTAAATAAATTTAATGCATCACTCATAAATCTACCATTTTTACCAAACTTAGCCATAAATTCATCAGTTGATAAAGTGTTTGTTAGATTACATTTTCCACCGCCAGTTGCTTTTAACTTAGCAGCAATTTTTGATAGTTTTTCTAAAAGTAGTACGCTTTTATTCTCACTTGCTGCACTAATAGCTGCTAAAATTCCAGCAGGTCCTCCACCTATAACAATAACATCGTAAATTTTATTCAATTATCTTCTACCTCTAACTTTTCTAAACAATTATTATGTAGTTTATATATTGTTGGAGCTAAACTTTCGATAAAACTTTTGTGATGGGATACAATAACCATAGATTTTTTAATAGAATTTAAAATATTTACTATCTTTTTTTCTGATTCTTCATCAAGTGCATTTGTAGGTTCATCAAGTAGTAAAATTCGAGGCTCTAATATCAATAAACCTGCTAAAGCAACAATCTTTTGCTCTCCACCACTTAAATCAAAAATTATTCTATCTTCTAAGTGTGAAATATGAAGTTGCTCTAATATCTTCTTACCTTTTTCTAAAGCTACTTCTTTACTCTCACCTCTAGTTCTAAGAGAAAAAATCACATCTTCAATAACAGTTGGACATAAAAAATGATTTGTAACATCTTGAGGAAGATAAGCTATATCGTTTCTATATTTTTTAAACTCTTTTAAATTATTGATTTTATTGTGAAATATCTCTAGATAACCATCAGTTGGCGCTATTAATCCTGCAACTATTTTTAGAAGTGTACTTTTACCACTACCATTTGAACCAATTATTGCTATTTTTTCTTCATGACCTAAATTAAAACTAATCTTACTAAACAACTCTTTTTTATCATTTTTATAAGATACAGCTCTTAAATTAACTGAACAACTCATATACTACCTTTAATAAAATCAATACAATAACACCTAATAAAATCTTTTCATGTAAATCTATTTTATAAGAGTTTAAAAAATAAATTCTATTTTCAAAACCTCTTGCATTCATACTATATTTCATATCTTCTGATTTTTTTAATGCTTTTATAAATATCATGGCAAAAACATTTCCATAAGTTTGATATGTAAACATTGAAGTATTTGCATTAAAACCTCTAGCTTTTAAACTATCCTTCGCTTTTTTGAAATCTAGCATTAAATAGTCAATAAGAGTTAATGTAAAATAAAATACACTAACTAACTTTGAAGGTACTTTTAAAGCATCTAATGCTCTTACTATATCATAACCTTTTGATTTATAAAAAATAGAGATATTAAAAAGTAAAATCATATTAGTTCTAAAAAACAATTCTAAAGCTTCTGTTTTATCTTGAAAAAATACAAATAGTACTAAAACAACTATGAAAAAATTCAAAAAAACTAGTTTTCTAAATATCTTTAATAGATGCTCTTTTTGTACAAATAAAATTATACTCAAAGGAATTAGGAATAAAAAACTTAATGGTGAAAATGCAACTAAAATTGAGAATAAAAAAGCATTTACTAAACTTATTAATTCTTTATTCATTTTTTAAATCTTTTAAGTAAAAAGAAAAGTAAGAATATAGTTACTAATCCTAAAATGATTTTGATATATTCTATTTTCTTCTCTTCTTTTACATGCTCTTTTTTTTCTTCATGTTTTATATTATCTACTGTGACTTTTTGTTGTGCAATATGTCCACTACCTGCATCAATAGTAATCTCAATGTCTTTTGAAGTTGGTTTATATAAAAAAATTCCTTCATTATTAAGTTTATTTTTGAAGATTACTTTGTCTTCACTTTTTACTGTAAACTCACAATTTATACATGGTTTACCATTTGCAAAATATGAATAAATCTCAAGATTGTCATTTTCATTTGTAATAAATAGATTTACTTTATGAGCAAATGATAATGACATAAAAAGAAATACTAAAAATAGATATCTCAAATTAACCTTTCAAAAGTTTTGGATAGACTTTTTTGATAAATAGAAGTAAGAACATACTTACTAATCCTTCTATAATCATAGTTACAATATTTACTGAAAATATCGTATATGCTGCGTAATTATATTCATCTTTTGAGAAATATAAAATTAAAGTAAGAAAAAGTGTTGCAAAAAAAGTTCCTAAAAACCCTACTAAAAAGAATTTTACTTTTTCATTTACTCTTTTTATAAAAGATAAGTTATAAAAATAATAAACTATTACAGCTGGTGCTGCCATAATAAATAAATTTACCCCTAAACTTGTAATTCCACCATATCCTAAAAGAAGTGCTTGAAGTAAAAGTGCTACAAAAATAGCAACAAAACTACTCCAAGATATAAGTATTCCAATAACGCCCAAAAGTATTAAATGTATTTGAGTAACACCAAAAGGTATATGAATAAATGATGCAATAAAAAACATAGCACTAGCAACTGCAGTTAAAGAGATTTCTTCATTTTTAAGCTCTTTAACTGCTTTTATTAGTGCAATTGCTGAAATTGCTGATATGATAATAGTTGGTTCAATTCCTAGAACACCATCAGATATATGCATTTTAGTGCGCTTTAATCCACATTAAAGCACCATTTTCTACAGGATACTTTTTACCTTGGTGTTTTAATTCACCCTCTTCTATAAGTGCAGCAAATCCCCACCAACCTTTATGGTTCATATTAAATGAAAAAACTCCATTATCATCAGTTTTAACTACTTGAGTTATATGAGCATCACTTGGAGCTTTTAATCCAAACTCATTAAAAAGTTCTACTTCTACTTCTGTATTTGCTGCTGGTTTTCCATTATGTAATACTTTACCTGTAAATAAATTATTACTATAAAGTGCAAATGGCTTACTAAGGGGAATAATTTCATATTTTAACCCAAGAGGTTCATCCCATCCATCCTCTAATCCAAATGAACTAATAATCACCTTTGGGACATGAGATATAAACTTCTCTTCAGCAGGTTCAAAATATGGTTGAGGCTCTACAAAAAACTTGTAAACACCAGGTTTTTTTATTTCATAAGAACTTTTCCAAGCTTTATGATCAAACTTTTTTGTCTCTTCTAATTTTATAGTTTTATCTTTACTATTTAAATATAAAGTTGGTTTTTCCATAGTCATACCAGTTTGTTCAAATGGATGAATAAACGAAATATCAAAGTTAATTTTTGATTCATCTTTAGAGCTAACATTGTCAGTTGTTGGTAAAAAAGTTAAAAAATGAGCATTTGCACTAACTAACAATCCTAAAGATATCGAGATAATTTTTTTCATAATTGACCTTTTATTTAAAATTTTATAAATTATATTTATCATGACGTTATAGTATAATAAATTTTTATATCCACTTAGGTAATTTTAGAACAAAAAATAGACAAAACTTGCTAAAATAAATTTATGATTTGTAAAAACTGTAATAACACTAGCTTTTATATGCTAAAAGATGACTATATAAAATGTAAAAATTGTGCAAAAAAATATTCAATAAAAAAACTCAAAAGAGATGAAGATATTATAAATGGATTTTGTGAAGAAAAAAATGCCCTAGAATTAAGTAAAGAGTTAAAGCTAAATTATAAAACTGTAAAAAATAGATATGATGAAATAAGAAGTAAGATTCCACAGTTTTTAGAAGATGTATATAACTCTATGCCAAAAGATTATAGTGAATATGAAGAGTACTATTATTTTACAAAAAAACAAAAACTAAATAATATAAAATCACTTTATGAAGCAATAAACATAATTGGTTTTTACTCCAATGAAAAAGTATATACGTTATTGATGCCAAACTTAAAACACAGAAGAGAATCACATGCAGGTAGTGAATATGAAGAGTATTTAAATTGGCATAAAATATATTCAAAAGAATCGTACAAAACAAACCTATATGACTTTTGGAAATATTTAGAAGAGAATTTGAAAAAATATAAAGGGATTGAATATGAATACTTCTTTTTTTATTTAAAAGAGAGTGAATTTAGATTTAATTACTCAAAACAGGAGCAATTAGAGATTTTAAAAAATCTCTAATTTGCTAAAAATCATAAATTATAGAAGTTAAAAATTTCTTATCTGTTTTTTCTTTAACTGTATCGTTAGTATAATCAACTCTATATGAAAGAGCCATTGATAAGTTTTCAACCATTTTTACTTGTAAAGCTGTTTCGCTTGTAAGAAAATATGTTTCTGATTCTTTTAATGATTGTAAATAATTTAACATTTGTTTAAAAGATGTATTATTACTTACCTTATACTCATAATTTAATTTTGTTTCTGTAGCAACATACGATTCATTAGATTTTTCAGAATATTTATCATAGGCATAATTAATACCCCCTTCTAAATCTAATTTATGAATATCATTATTTAAAACTTTGTATCCAAAACCTGGACCAATATTTAATCTATAATCATATTCAGACAATTCATCTTTTACAAAAGCCATACCAAGGTATGTATATAATCTATCAGTTAAGAGATGATTATAATCAAATTCCAATCTGTACTGATTTGCTGATGTTTTATTATCTGTTTTATTGTATAGAACATATGCTTCGGCTTTAAATGAGTCTTTAGAAGACAACTCTTTTTTTGTTTTTAACTTACCTGAAATAACAGTTGAATCAGTATTTCCATCTGTTTTTACAAATGAAAACTCCAAATGATTATCCGCTGCATTTAAAAGCGAACAAAAAGAAACAACTAAAACTAAGATTATTTTGTGATTTATAATATTTTTCATACTTTATCCTTTCTAAAAAAATAAAGTGGAATAATATCGAAGGTTAATTAATAAGTAATTAATTTGATTATAATAAAAAAAGAATTTAAACTAAAAGCGTTTGCTTTTAGTTTATGTACTCAAACTTCTTAATCGAGTAGTTCACCAGCTCTCTCCTTCAGATGAAACTCATAGAGAAACTATAATTTATTAACGTAACAATAACGTAGCTTTTTAAAATTTTTTAATCTTGTATAGTCCAAATGAGTTTATTTGTAACAAACCCTAAGCTTGGAAGCTTCGATAAAATCTCTGTTTTTAACTCTTCACTTATTGTTGAACTTCTTGATAAAATCCATAAATATTCCCTTGATGGTGTTCCAACAACTGCATATTTATAATCCTCATCTAACATTAAAACCCAATAATCACCCCAAAATGGTCTAAAAAAACTAACTTTAAGTTTTGTATTTTCATCATTTGTAGCATAAGCAATACCATTTGCTTGTGTTTTTTCACCAGTTTTTATTTTAGTACATCGATTAATAACATTTATATCTCCGTCTTCCCTTAAACTATATGTTGCAGTAACATTTTTACAACCTTTTTCAAAAAAGTGTTCATATCTTGCTACTTCATACCACTTACCTAAGTACTTATTTATATCAACACTTTTTGTAGTTGGTAATGTTGGGTATTTTGAAGAACAAGCTGTAAACAGAAAAATAAAAGATAAAGGAAGTAAGATTTTAAATAAAGTTTTCATCATAAGCCTTTTTTATTTGATATTAACAAAGACTTATGATAATTTGTAGTTAATTTATGTCAGTTAGACACTTATAATACTAGAACCTTCTTTAACCCAAGAGCTTAATAATTCACCTGTATAATAAATCTGCATATCACAAGATTTTAATTCATCAACTATTCCTAAGTTTTCAGCACATTTTTGACATGCTATTATTTCAACACCATCCTTAGCCATCTGTTTTACTTTTTCTTGTAATTCATTATCATTTGCAATTAAAGTTTGAGATGCACCCCAAATTAAAACTTGAACATTTTCAATCCAACCTAGTTTTTTTGCATTGTGGGCATATAAACAAACCATATTTAAAGCTGTTTCTTTATTATCACTTGTCCATAATATTCTTGCTGTATTATTCATAAACGCTCTCCTTTTATAAATTAATTTTTAATATCTTATCAAAAAAATACTAGAATAACCTATACCTAAATAGTTTTTAAATAAAATGTCAAAAATAATTATTCTTAAAGGAATTAAATGGCTGGATTATTAGGTTATCTCTCTATTTTAGCTGATGATATTGGAAGTTTAGCAACAAAAACAATAGCAACAGCAACTAAATCTTTAACAACTTCACTAGATGATGTTAGTTTATTATTTGATGATATTGTTACATACACAAAACTTGCAAGTATCAAGTCTTCTGGCTTAGTTGTTGATGATTTAGCTGCAATTGCTAGCTTTACGAATGAAACAACCTCTGATATTTTAAAAAAAGAGTTAAAAGATGCAAAAGATGCAAATGAATTTAAACAAAATATTCAAAGACTTTCAAAAGAAGAACAAGAAGAAATTTTAATAGAATTAGAAAAAATCAAAGTTCAAGCCATAAAAGAAGCCCAAAAAAATGCAGCAAAAAGAGAATTACCAATAGTATATAAAATTGCTCTTGGTAGTTTTAAAAATAAGTTTATTATTATTCCAATAGTACTACTAATGAGCTATTTAGCTCCTTGGCTAATAGCTCCTACTTTAATCTTAGGTGGTATATATTTAGCATATGAAGGTGTAGAATCTATATTAGAAAAATTAGGTTTTCACCATGAAAATCACAATGTTGACGAAAATTTAAAAAACTTATCAACACAAGAACTAGAAGATGAAAAAATAAAAGGTGCAATAAAAACAGACTTTATTTTGTCTTTTGAAATTATCGTAATTACTTTAAGTTTACTAGATAACAATGATTTTATTACAAAATTAGCAGTTTTAATACTAATGGGAGTTTTAGCAACTGTTTTTGTATATGGAATTGTAGCATTAATAATAAAACTTGACGATATTGGGTTTTATTTACAAGAAAAGAAAAGCTCTATCTCACAAAGTATTGGAACTTTATTTGTAAAATCTATGCCCGTGATTATTAAAATTATTGGTATCTTAGGAACAATAGCTATGTTAGCTGTTGGTGGTGGTATTATTTCCCATGAAACTCATATTTTACACTCATTTGATCAGGTATTAAAAAATATACCACTAGGTGGTTTTTTAAGTGAAATAATTCTTGGTGCAATAGTTGGATACATAACTGTTTTAGTTGTACCATTTATTTCTAAATTAATTAAAAAAAGTAAGTCTTAGCAATATCTGCTAAGATATATAACATCAATAAAGCAAAGATAATTTTATTAAAATTCATAAAATTATCTTAGCTAACTTTTCTTAAATAGTAATTTATTTTTACAATTAACCCTTGATTAACGAAAACTAAATATAATCTCAAAATTTAATTAAAGGAAAATTATGTTGAATAATGCATTTTCAAGATTTAGATTTGTATCTTTTATAGAAGGTTTATCATATCTTATTCTTGTATTTATAGCTATGCCAATAAAATATATTGGAGAAAACCCATATCCAGTTAAAATTGTAGGGATGACTCATGGGGTTTTATTTATACTTTTTATGCTTGTACTGTTTTTAGCAAAGTCTAGATACAAATGGAATACAGGGCTTACTTTCCAACTTTTTGTATACTCACTTATTCCATTTGGATTTATTATTATTGAAAGAGTTTTAAAAAACTTACCAAAAGATAAAAAAGAGTAATGAAAGCACCAATTTACATGGATATTATGGCAATTTATTTTGCCATTCTTCCAATTTTGTTTGCTTTTAGTGTATTTTTAGCAGTTAAGAAAAAATACAAACTGCATTTTCAAACTCAAACTTTATTATTAGCTTCAAGTTTAATTGTTATTCTATATTTTGAAATCAATGTAAGACTATATGGTGGTTTTGTTAAATATTCTGATAATAGTAGCCTATCGTTTGAATTTTTATTAGTTTATTTGATTATTCATATACTAATTGCAACTGCAAGTTTAGGTGGATGGTTATATTTATATATTAGTTCTTTAAAAGAGTATAAAAATAGTGGAATTGAAAGTTTTAAAAGTAGTAAACATAAAAAAATTGGAAAGGCAATTTTTTACTCTATGAGTCTATCTTCTTATATGGGTGTTTTACTATATGTTCTTATTTTTTACAAATAAGAACACAAAGATATTTAAGGTCTATAAACTTTTATATTTGTATAGTTTTCACTATCTCTTAAATATTGACCGTGAAGTTGACTTAAGATTCCCTTTTCACAGTAGAAAAGATATTCTCTATCTTGAGGAAGTTTTTTAAACTCTTTTTTTAGATTATAAAATGGTATTTTTAGTGTTTCAACTGATGTTTCAATACAATCATCACTTTGTCTAATATCAATTACTGTGTAGTTTCCAGATGATAAATCAGATATAACATCAAGTTGACCTATTTGTGCTACATCTAAATCAATTTCATCTACATTTACTGTAACCGCGTTTTTAACAGCTTCATCTAAAACAGTATAATCAAACTTTTTAGACTCTTCTTCCATTCTTTTATAGCTACCGTGAGTTATTGGGTTTTTAGAAATTACACCACAATATTCTGGCATAGATTCTGCAAAATGTTTTGTTCCAATCTTAGAAGCTATTTCCATGATATCTGGCTTACTCATAGTTGAAAGTGGTCTTAATACAAGTTTGTTACAAGCTTGGTCTATGATTGCAAGATTTCTTAATGTTTGTGAAGAAACTTGTGAAACACTTTCACCTGTTAAAAGGGCATCAATTTCCATTCTATCAGCAATTCTTTCACTTGCCATTAACATAAGTCTTTTAAGAGTTACACCCATATATGATTCGTTTGTACTATTAAATATTTCAGTCACAACATCTTCAAATGGAATAGTAGTAATTGTTACTCTATGAGATGTTCCAAACTTTTTCCACAGATAATAAGCTACTTGTTTAACTCCTATTTCATGGGCTACTCCACCTAGATTAAAGAAAATAAAGTTAGTTTTAATTCCCCTTGACATAGTTAAGTAACTAGCAACTGTAGAATCAAATCCCCCTGACATAAGTGATAAAATAGCTCCTTGAGTACCTATTGGGAAACCTCCAAGACCTTTGTGTCTTAAGGTAATTACATTTAATTGCTTATGAATTAATTCTAAACTAACTACAACTTCAGGAGTTCTAACATCTACACCTTTTGTTTTTTCACTATTTTGAGCAAGCATATATCCACCAACATTTCTTTCAATATCTGGCGATTTAAAAGGTTGTTCCCCTACTCTTTTTGCATTTACTTTAAAAGTTTTACCTACGATTTGTTCAGCTGCTATTTCATTTACTTTTTCTTTTATTTCATCAATTGTAGAGATATTATCAAATTGAACTGCTTCTAAAACAAGTTCAATTCCTGGTGTTTCAAGTAACTTTTGTCTTGTTTCAACAACAAATTCCCTTAAACATACAACTTCAATCTTATCAAAGAATTTTACGATAGTTGTGTCTTTACTTATAGAAAAAAGTATTTTTTGAAGATTTGTATAAAGCTGATTTATCATCTGTCTTTTAGCTTTTGTACCTTTTACCATAATCTCTGGAAAAAACTTGATTATAAACTTTTGAGTTTTAGCTTCGTGATTTGTCATATTTTTATTTTGGCCCTATATTAAATTAACGCGATTATATCAAAAGAGTGGTAAGTTTTTAATTTAACAGTGTTTTACCCCAAAGCTCCAAAGTCCTATCAGGTATAAACCAAACATCATCTTCTTTATCTATAATCTCTCTTTGATACAACTGTTTTAAAGCACTTTGCATAGAACCTTTTGAGATATTATACTCATCTAACACATCTTTAGAATGAATATTTTGAGAATATTTTGATAAGGCTTTAAAAGCTTTTTTTTGAAATTGACTAAAAGTGTCAAATAGTATTTTGTATCCTGAAGATTTTGCATGAATTATCTCTAAAATAGCTTCATCAACTAAACTAATAGTAATCTCTTTTCTTTTATGATAAACAAAAAGTATATGGAAAATATGTTGTATAAACTTTGTTTCACCATCAGTTAAATCATAAATATACTCTACAATTTCATCAGAAATATTTAAATGTTTTGAGACATAGTTATTTATATCTTCTTGTTTTATGGACTCAAGTTGCATAGATGTCGCCTCTTCAAAAAGTGGTGCTCCATACTCAAAAAGTCTATTTAGCATATGTCTTTTTGAACCTAAAAATATATAAGAGATATTATAGTTTTCTTGGATATATTTTCTAAGAATTGCATCTATTTTTGCATCTTTTAGCGTTGAGATTTGTTGAAACTCATCTAAGGCTATCACTATTTTTTGTTTTTTTGATAGTTCAAAAACTGTATTAAAAAACTCATCCATCATCTCTTGAAAACTTAGGGCTTTTAAATCAGGTTTTAAACTCAATTTTCCAGTTTGAGGATCAGCACTATATACTAGACTAACTCTTTTAAATAGTTTGCTAAGTCGCTTTAAAACTACTTTTATATCACCTTTTATAGAACTAGCCAAACTATGCAATAAATTTGATGCAAAATCCTCTTTAGAAGTAATATCAAACATATCACAATAGATAAATAAATACTCTTTATTTTCCCTAAAAACTTCTCTTACAAGTGAACTTTTACCAAGTCTTCTTTTAGAATATATCACAAGATTTGTTGAAGTATTTGCAAAAGATAGTATTTTTTCTTTTTCTACTTCTCTTCCATAAAATGATTCATTTTCTGCATAAGTTTCATAGGGAAATGGTGAATTCATACTAAACCTTTTTAGTCATTAAATTTATTTACTTTTAGTATATTAACTTATAATTATAATTTTGTCAACCTTTAGTAATCAAATTTAATTACTACAAAGAGCTGTCAAATAAGCTTGTTCTTGATATTTTTTTAATTCATTTGGAAAATCAATCATATTTTTCTTCTCAAATGATGAAATAGCTTGAGGAGATATTAACTCAACTTCACACATAGGATTTAACTGAATTAAGCCTTCAAGTTTAAATGTAACCGCACCACCTGCAAAGTTACCCTTTTTGGCACGTTTTTTGATAACAACTTTATCTATTTGATTTTGTTCTAAAAATAGCAAGAAGTCATTGCAAAACTGTCTAATATCCCCTTGTTTTTCATCATCTTCTAATATAAGTTTTTTTATCTTCAAATCACAATATTTATTATCATCTAACACGACTAATATCACATTATTTGATTTTAATTCTATCCCACAAAGTTTCATTATATACCTTTTTATTTTTTGTGATTATAGACAATAAATAAAAAAACAGTTAATTATATGTCAATTTGTAAGATAATAAAGAAAGGCTAAGAAATGACTCAATTTAAATGGGAATAATATTATTTAATATTTTATGTTATAATTAACATTATGAAAAAAGAAGAAATATTAAACAAACTAAAAGAACTCAAACCTATTTATTCACAAGAGGGATTTATCATAAAAGGATTGTTTGGTTCATATTCAAGGGATGAAGCAACTCCAACAAGTGATATTGATATTTTAATTGAATCTACACCAGAATTTGCTTCTAGATATGGATTCAAATCTATTAGTAGAATAAATGAAATAAAAAATGAAATCAGTAATATCTTTGGATTGCCCGTTGATTTAGCTGATAGTTCAGGTATGGGGAAAACTGCTAAAAAGTTTATTATTGATAGGGCAATATATGTCTAAAGAGTCTATTTCAAAAATATATTTAATTATTGAAAAAATTGAATATATAGAGAAAATTGTAAAAGACAAAGGAAGTATTTCTCTAGCATTAGAAGATATTGTTACTTCACGACCCGAAAAACGAAAAAAAAGGGTCAGGTGATAATAATAACATTATTTACTCATTCTTTTTATAATCCCATTCACAGCTGGTTGTGATATCCCAATAGTCTTAGCAATCATATATTGTGAATAGCCTTGATTATAAGCTTCAAATATATAGTTATTTCTTATTTTCTTATCTGTTATACCTTTAAAAAGTTCTATAAGTTTTTCTTCATATATTTTTTTATCTATATTTGGTGCATCCACTAAGTTTGAAGCTTTTGTTAATTCTTTTAAATCGAAACTATCTATATCTAAACTAAAAAAATCATTTATCCTTTTTATATTTTTTTCATACGTTTTTACAATCCAAGAATTTCTTAGATAATTTGGAACTTCTTCTTTCTTAAAAAAATAATAACTCGAACTATAAGGATAATGTTCAATCTTTTCCACTAGTTTTGCTTTTAATGGATTTTGTTCAATATATCTAATCAATGTATATAAATATACTTCATTTACTACATACCAAGATTTAAATCTTCCTTGCCATAAGTGACCAACTCTTTTATATTTTTTATTAAAATAAATCGCATATGTTGAGTTAAGGTATCTCATAAATTTGGAAAGGTTCTCATCTTTTAGTTCAATCAACAAATGATAGTGATTATTCATCAGACAATAATTATGTAAAGTTATATTAAACTTTTCACATCCATCTGAAAGTAGAATTATAAAATATTCAAAATCGCATCTGTCATAGAATACTACTCTTCTTTCTACACCTCTATTAACTACATGATAGAAACCTGATATTTCAATTCTTGGTCTTCTTGGCATATTTTATCCTTATTTGAAGATAAAGCATAATAACAAAAATATTTATTTATTTTAAAAAATTTTACATTTTGCAATATTTTTCACTAAACTTTTCAATAGAAATAAATTATCTTATCGTTATCACCTGACCCCTATTTTTCTGTATTTTTCTGAAGATAAAACATAATAAAAACATAATAACAAAAATATTTATTTATTTTAAAAAATTTTACATTTTGTAATATTTTTCACTAAACTTTTCAATAGAAATAAATTATCTTATCGTTATCACCTGACCCCTATTTTATTTCTCTAATCTCCAATTTTAATTATTCCACTCATATTCATCTCCTTTTAGTATTTTTGTTTCTATAAGTATTTTTTTAATCTGTTCATATTTTTTTTTATAGTTTTTTAAAGCAAATAATCGAATTTGTAAGATATAAGATAAAAATCTATTAGATTTTGATCTAAAATGAATTGTTCCTTTATTTAATTTATAAGAACTTCTAAATACAATAGCTTCTGCAACCAATAATTTAATTTCACCAAATATCCATATTTTTTTGATTTCTGTTCTTGTAATTAAAAGTTTCTTGAATAATAAAACATCAAAAAAAAGAAATAATGCATATATACATATAAAAATACCTAAAATCTTTAAAAAAATATTTTTATCACTTCCTACAAAAAAAATACATCCTATTAAAATTCCAATTAGGGCAAATAAAAGTAGTAAACTTTTCTTATAAAAGTCATATTCAATTTCAAGTAAAATTTCTTCCCCATCGATATACTTTTTTCCATCTTTCTCTTCTATATTTAATACCATACAATTACCTCTCTAAATCTATTTTTATATCAAACCCTATCATCTCACATTCAACCCCTCATCCAAATACCTAATAATTGGATAAATAAAAAACTCAATAACTCTTCTTTTCCCTACTTTGATTTCAGCTGTTACACTCATACCTGCTTCTAGGTATCTCTCTTGTCCTTCTACATTTAAAGTTTTTCCATTTGGTTCTATTTTTACTTCATAAACGGGACCTAGTTTTTCATCATCTATGGAAAAATTTCCAACATTTATAATCTTACCTTCAAAGAAGCCATACTTTTGAAAAGAGAATGTATCTATTTTGATTTTAGATTGCATATCTTTTTTTATAAAACCTATATCTTGATTTAGTACATTTACTTTTACTATTAGTGGTGTTTCTTTTGGAACTATTGAGATTAGTTTTTCAGCTGGTGTTACTACTCCACCTATTGTATTTATCATTAGTTTTGCTACATATCCATCTGTAGAAGATACAATAGATTGTTTTTGATTTTGAAATTTTATTGCATTTATTTGGGATTCTAAATTTCTTGCTTCTTTTTGTATAGTTTGTAGTTCTTGGTATTTTGTATCTTTAAATTGATTTATACACATAAAAAATAGAGCCTTTTGTTTTTATAATAAATTTTATTATATCTAACAAATGACTCAGAAATGACTCAATTTAAATATATCATTTATGAAGTGCATAAATAGGATTTTGAGAAACTTTTATATCTTTTGTTATCTTTTCTCCAAATCTATTAAAAACTGTATTAAAATCGGTTAATTCTATATCATCCCCACTTGACCAAACTATATCTAAAGTTTGTTTTGAGTTTTTACAAGTGATTACATGAAGGCTTTTTGAGTTTGAGTAGTTTTCTATTTTTGAGCTATTTAGATACGATAATAAAGTTTCATAAGCCTTTTGAGACCTTGTATCAAAAGAACCACTCAAATATACCCTATCAACTTTTCTTGAACCATAAGCTAATAGTATATATCTTAAAAGATTGTTTATATTTGAAGTATTTACTTTTTGATTTGAGATATCTAATTCTATATAAATATTTTCATTTGGGATTTTAGCTCCAAGCATAGACATGGCATAGTAAATATCGATTGTTTTTAAAAAGTCTTGAATCAATCCTCTTCTTAACTCAGGAGCGACATTTAAATCTATTTTAAATTTTACTAGAGTTTTATCATATATTGGTGATTCCTTATCAAAAAAACTTTTGATATTTTGGGAAAAACTATTATTTATACTTTCTACTTCCAAGATTTGTTTGTTTTTTAGTTCATTCCTATCATCACTTATAAAGCCTGTATACTCTTGTTTTTTACCTTTTAAAGTTCTTGCAAATATCATCACAAGAGGAAAAAGTGTGATTGATTTAAAATCTTTTAACATATTAAACTCTAAAATACAAAAGAAATATCAGAAATACCAATATTATAAATATTTACTTTAACACCAACACTATCTAAAATACTATATGAGATAGTTAGTTCATTTGGATTTTCTATTGTTGGATTTTCTTCTACAAACTGTACATACTTATCATAATCAATAATTGAGTAGATAAATAAAGCCTTTTCTTTAAACTTTTCATTATCTATGTACTTTTCATAAACCTCTTTGTAAGTATCCCTATCATACTTATCATAAAAATTTTTCTTATACATTAGTTCACAGTAAGCTTCTTTTTTAAATTCATCAGTTTTGTATGTATAATAATCATCTGCAATAATACCTTGTAAATCTTCGTGTATTTCAAAAAAGTTGTATTTTATATATCCATCTTCACTTGAGATTTCATGTGTTGTCTTAATCATAAATATTCCTATATTTTCTTGTAATTCTAACGAAAACTATATTAAGTACCATAAATACTAAAGTTTAACTTTTGCAAAATAAATTGCTGTTTTTTTATCTTTAAAAGAAGAGTAATAACTGATATATACAATATCATCTTTTAGAACTAACCCAGGATATGAACAGTCACCCAAAGATGGAAGCTTTAAAAACTTTTCAAACTCTAAACTTCTTGGGTTTAAAATCCCAATAGCGGTAAAAACTTCTTTATCTTGAAAAAAGCGCCCACTTACTAAAAAATCATCTTTTAATTGCAACATTTTAGGACCACCAATATATTGCTTTAAATCTTTCCACTCCCAAGAATCATAAGGTGGTTTTGAAAAACCAAGCATTGCAAAATGAGTTCCACCATCACGTCTTAATAAACAATATGCATCATTGCTTTTAAAAACTATTGATGTTTCATTTCCTCTTTCTAAAGCTTTTGGGAAAATATTATCTTGAATTAAATCCCACTTTATTCCATCAGCAGAGCTAAATATAGCACCTAATTTATGTTTTCCAGTATATGCCATAGAATAGGCCTTATTCTTATGCCAAGTAGTACTCCACCTCCAAGTATTAATACCTGTTTCACACCTAAAAGCTTCACTCCACTTATTGTTTTTTTCTAAGAAGAAATTTAGTGAAGAAAAAATTGCTTTTTTCTCTTCTTGTTTTCGCTCTCCCACATTTAACATCAGTTTACCTTCTGAAGTAATAGAAAACTTAGGATCTCTTAAATCAATATCATTTAGTTTAATACTAGAATGAAGTTCCCAATTTTGACCATCACTTGAAATAAGTATTTTTATAATGCCATCAAAACTCATATGAGTAGAAGCTTCTCTAAAGGCACAAAAAAATTGATTATCAAAATAAATCAAATCAGTAAAAGCACAATGTAAATCATTTGCCCATATATTTTTACTTTCTAATAACTTCATATTCTCTCTTTTTATTTTATTGTTAAACACTTAATATAATTATTCATAATACATTTTATATAATTATAATATTTAAAATAGTTCAAATAAAACATCTGCTTTTTTACAAAAAATTATTTTTTCTAAAAAAGCCTATATATAAGCTCTATAAAATATTTTTATTACATTTTTTAAATATATTAACAGTATATATACAATAATAAATTGTATAATATATACTAGCAAACACAATAAGCTTGCCCTGCACTTATTCCACCATCATTTAGTGGTATATTTTTTGAATAGTAAACATCTATATTTTCTTCTTTTAATAGTTTTAAAACCAACTCTAAAAGTGTTTTATTTTGAAAAACTCCACCACTTAAAACAATAGGAAATGCCCTATTCTCTTCGGAAATTTCTAATATAATTTTTGCAAGTGTATTGATAAACCTAGTACAAATTAAAACACTATTTTTATCTTTTACAATCTCTTTTATCATATTTGATAAATCTATTTCATCACTTTTTATTTCAAAACTGTATGAGTCTTTTATACTATCATCATAATTTTGTTCTATTAAAAGCCCAGTTTCACCTTCATAACTTTGTACTTGTAAAACTCCTGCAAAAGATGCAATTGCGTCAAATACCCTTCCTATAGAGCTTGTTAGAGGAGCATTTAATCCTTTTTGCCACATTGTATATAAAAGTTGTATTTCACCTGTTTTAAAAGCTTTTATTGTTGGAATATCTAATTCAAATATCTCTTCTAAACTATAATTATCAAATAAAAGTGACAAAGCTACTCTTTTAGGCTCTTTTACAGCTATTTCACCACCAAGAAGTTTGAAATATTTTATATGATTAACTCTTTTATAGTTTTTCTTTGAAGCTATAAAAACTTCCCCACCCCAAATATTTCCATCATCTCCATAACCTGTCCCATCAAATGCTATTCCTAAAACTTCATCTTTTAGTTTATATTCAAGCATAGTTGAAAGTATATGAGCATAGTGATGTTGAACTTGAATTAATTGTATTGATGGATTTTTTTCTTTTAATTTTTGTGCAAATTTTGTTGACTCATAATTTGGGTGTTTATCACAAACTATAACATCCGGTTCAAAGTCATAAAATCTTTTAAATGTCTCTATGGTACGCTCAAAATATTCAACAGATTCAATTGAGTTTAAATCTCCAATATGAGGAGATAAAATTAGGTTATTTTCAAAGACAAGTGATATTGCTGATTTTTGATTTGCACCAAGGGAAAGTATATTTTTTGAACTATTTTTTTCAAGTTTCAGATGTGTTGGAGCATATCCTCTAGCATTTCTTAGCTTTGAAATATCATCATCTATTATTTGTATAACAGAATCATCACATGCATTTACAATCTCTCTATTAAAATCTAGTACAAAATCTACCACATGAGCTAACTTTTCTAAGATTTCATCTTTAAATCTAATGATTGGTTCATCTTTTAAATTTGCACTTGTTGCAACAATGGGATTGTTTAAATATCTAAAAAGTAAATGATGCAAAGGTGTATAAGCAATAAAGCTCCCAAGATGGTCAATATTTGGTGCAACAAGTTCACTAAGATTAGTATTTGAAGCTTTTTTTACAAGTAAGATTGGCTTCTCTTTTGAGTTAATTATCTCTTCTTCTTTTGTTGTTAAAACTGTATAATTTTTAACACTCTTTAAATCTTTAAACATAACTGCAAAAGGCTTTGAAATACGGCTTTTTCTGATTCTTAGTTCTTTTACTACCATATCATTTGTTGCATCACAAATTAGGTGAAAACCACCTAATCCTTTTATAGCTACTATGTGTCCATTATTGATTAAACCTGCTATTTGTTTTATAGCTTCAATATCATCATTTAACGCTTCATTATATTTATTATACAAAGTTACTTTTGGACCACAAACTTCACAAGAAACTGGCTGTGCATGATATCTTCTATTTGTTGGGTCATTATACTCTTTTGAACATTTAGAACATAGTTCAAATTCACTCATAGATGTATTAATTCTATCATAGGGAACTGTTTTTATAATAGAGTATCTTGGACCACAGTTTGTACAATTTGTAAAAGCATAATTGTATCTAAAGTTATTACAATCATTTATATCTTCAATACAATCATCACAAATTGCCATGTCAGGACTTATGATAGTTGATTTATGATTTGAGTTAGCACTTTCAATAATTTCGAAGCTTTCATATACTTTATTTGAAATTATTTTTTCTATTTTTAGTTCATCTACTTTTGCTAGTTTTGGGGGATTGTTTTTTAATTCATCTAAGAATTTTTGACAAGAATTTTCGTCTGAATAAATGATTATATTTACACCTTTTTCATCATTATTAACCCAACCTTTTATATCATTTTTTAAAGCAAGATTATAGACAAATGGTCTAAACCCTACTCCTTGAACTATACCTCTTACCTCTATTTTATAACTTACCATTTGATACTTTCTATTTAACTATAATTTTTGTAGAGATACTTAACTCACTCTCTTTTTCAATGATATTATCAATTATTGATTTAATCTTTTTATACTCTACTTGACCTATATTTTTATCACTTGTTACTTCTAAATCAATATGAACTATTCCATTTTCAATGAGGTATAAGTCAAGTACTTCAAGATTTATCATTTTATCTTCTATTTTTACATACTCTATTTTCTCTAATTTATTTAAATACTCATTTTTTACTACTAGTTCATCAAAAGAATTAAGTAAAGGAATAGTAATCAATGCCATCATAATTCCAGTATAAAATAGACCTTTTTTTGCCCTTTTAATTGGTGAATATCCCAAGATTATAAAAGTAAGTGCAGCACTTAAAGTAATCCCTACTAAGTTTGTAATAAATAGTAAAAATGAGCCATAAATCATACTTAAATCACCAAAACCTATACCAATACCTGTTACACTTAAAGGTGGCACTAAAGCAACAGCAATAGCAACTCCAGCTAAAGATTTTGCTACCTCTTCTTTTGCACTAGCATAAGCCCCTGCAATTCCTGAAAAAACTGCCACAAAAAGATCTAATAAGTTTGGATGAAGTCTTCCTTTCATCTCACTTGTAATATCTTCAAGGGGTATTAAAAATGTAAATAAAGAAGATACAAATAAAGCCATTATAATACCAATTAAAAGAGTTCTAATACTTTGGCTTATCAAAAAGTTATTAGCTCTAATAACCCCCATAGAAAGTGAAATAATAGGTGACATTAAAGGTGCTAAAATCATAGCTCCAATAATAACTGGTGTTGAATTAGCAAAAAGACCAGTAGTTGCAACTAAAGTACTTAAAATCATAAGAGTAAGATATATATATGAAAACTTTGCACTACTATTTAAGCTTAAAAATAAATCTTTAAAATCATCTTCACTAGCTTTTTTAAATAAATAGAGTTTTTTAGTAAGTAAAAGCTCTTTTAATTCACCTTTTGGTAAATAATTCACTTTGATAGTATCTTTTTCTTCAATTTGATTACTATCTTTTTTTAATTTATTTTCAAAACTTCTTCCTAAATGTAAACAAATACTATCTTTTAAAACATCTATATTTATTTCATCAGTTTTTTGTGTATAAACACCATCAACAACACAATCAATATTTCCTTTAGATTTTATATTTAAAGATGAACTTTTAATAAATCCTAAACTTTTAGGTAAAGAAAATACCGAAATTTTATGATAGAAAAAAATAGTAATCAAATATGTAAAATATGAGATTAATGAACTAGGAGAGAGAATAAAAGCATTTAATTTTCCATCCCTTAAAGATAAATCATCTTTTAAAGCAGAATTTTCATCTTTTACAGAGTGTTCTAAAACAATAATTCCAGAAGCAACAGTTTTAATACTATGCTCTTTTGAAGTTGTTAAAGTATAAGGTTTAAAACTAATATTTTTTAAATTCTTATAAAAACTTTTAAAATTACTTAAATAGCTTTTCTTTCCATAACCATTTATTCCATGCATATTACCTATTTCTATTTTATTAAATGCAATTGTATCATTACACATTAAAACGTCTATACAAGTAAAAAGATTCTCATTAAAAGCATCATCAATAGCCTCTTTTAAACTTTTGGATATTGAATAATTGTTTATGGCACTTGGACAATTTTCATTTGGAAGTATTGCAATATGAACTTTGGAGTTTACATGATTTTTGAAAAATATTTTTATCTCTTCATCACTTAGATTTAATAAAAATAAAGATTGTGTATCTTCAAAAACTTCATCAAAATTAACTTTTTGGATATTTAAACTAAATCTCTCGTTTAAATATCTTGATACTTCTTCATTAACCTCAGTATCTTGAGTCGATACTAAATATACTTTCTTATACAAAAAAAATCCTTGAATTAACTAATAAGAGAGTATATAAAAACATATCTTAATTAGTTAAAATCCAAAGCCTAATAATCTAAAGGATACCTTTTTGGTAAGATTATATTATAGTTTTTAGATAAATTTTTATGTGTTTTAGAAAGTAATATAGAGTTTGCAAACATATCACCACAAAGAACTATATCTTTTGCTTTTGTATCCTTTGCAATTTCATCAGCATAATTATTAATAAAATCACTAAAACTTTCATAAAAAGAGTAAGCTAGTGTCATATTATCAACATCTGCCATTTTATATGACATCATAGATTGAACAGTTCTTCTATAATCTAAATAGTTAACTCCATCAATATTTACAAGTTTTGTATCAATTTGAAGCCCACTTTTAATTCCTGCACTTAAAGCTAAATCTTCAAACTCTTTTGCATCTTTTAGACCAATTACCTTTGCACACATATTAATAATTGATTCAAATCCATTTGTATCTTGTGATATTTCACCTCTTAAAAACTCTGGAAATTTCTTTTTATAATTGTTTATTAATCTTTCGCAGTGTTCATCAATCTCTTCTATCTCTTCAATACAGTTATTTAAATCATTGATAATATTTGGTATTTCAATAATTTTTTTCAGTCCTTTTGAAGGGATATTTATAGAGATATTACTATCATCACTTTTAAGTGAAAAGTAAACACCAATTGATGGAATTAATCTTTTAGCATTTTGTGCTAATATAGCTTTATAAACTCCTCCATTTGTATCAAAATACTCTTTTGAAGTATTAAACTTTTGTTTTGCTACATAATCAAACTTAGGGAAAAGACCTTTTTCACCTCTTATAATTAAATTATCATTATTAAAATATGTAACTTTGATTCCATCTTGGTAAACATCATCATTTACATATAAAAGATAATCAATTCCCTTTTGTTTTAAAGCTTGTGAGAAAAGAACTGTCTCTTTATCATCTGGAATTTTTGCATATACATAATTTGTTGATGAAATCTCTTTTTGAGCATTTTTAAGTAGTTTAATTTTTAACTTAACTAAGGGTCTTTCAATTGAGCATAAAAGTTGCATCTCTTTCATATTTATATCAAATAAATCATGAACTTTTGTTACATCTGTAATAAGTAGTTTTACTTCATAACCTTTTGATTCGAACTCTTCTCTAAGCTCTTTATT
Organism: Malaciobacter pacificus; assembly: GCF_004214795.1. NCBI lineage: Bacteria > Pseudomonadati > Campylobacterota > Epsilonproteobacteria > Campylobacterales > Arcobacteraceae > Malaciobacter > Malaciobacter pacificus. Next base: position 1,006,682 of record NZ_CP035928.1, on the reverse strand, counting down.
TGGCAAAAATAGATCTTTTAATCCATTATAAGTTTCAAATCTAGAAACTTCACCCTTTGATATTTTTAGAATATCATTTAAAAAATCAATATCATTATTCTCTATAATTTCCTTTATTGCATCATTTGTAAGTAGTGATAAATTTTGTTTAACATCATGAACTTCTAATTCTTCTATAGTTTCATCAATATCTTCAATTACATAAGATTTTCCAATAAATATAGAAACAGGTAATCTTGTCTCTAAAAACTTGAAAAAACCTTCAATCTTTTCGCCCTCTTCTTCAATTATTATTAAAATAAATCCATCATATTGTTTACAAACAGCATTAACTCCTGCTTGTGCTATTAAGGTCTCAATAATCTTTTTAAAATAAGAGTTTGTTGAGTTAAACTCAATCTTATAAACTAGTTTCATGTGTGAAATCTTCCTCATTTGGGATTCTGCTTAAATGACTTCCATTGTAACTACCAATCATACTTTTTACAATATCATCAACTGCAATATTATTTACTTTCTTAGCTTTTATACCTAAGCTTTCAATCTCTTTTATTCCATTTAAGGTAAACTCTTCAAATCTTTCTTCCATCTTAGGCGTTAATCCAATACCAACACTAATAATATCTTCTGGAATAATTCCTATAATTGTTACATTTGCGTGAGAGTCTAAAACAGAAACAATTTCAAGCATCTCTACTATTTCTACTTCATGAGCAGTTTTTCTATAATTACCAAGTCCTAATAAAACATCAGAAGGTAATCTATAAATTCCTCCTATTTCATCTTCAATAGACACAGTATCTAAAATAATAACATTATCATACTCTTGGAAATATGTCATTAGTTTAAACCCTAATGTCCCACCATCAATAACTTCAATATCACCTTCAAACTCATAGTTTTGTCTAATATATTCAGCGGCATAAATACCAATACCTTCATCTTTAAAAAGCATATTTCCTACACCAACAACTATATTTTTTTTCATTTTATAACTCCGTTGCTATCTATTTTTAAAGATTAAAACAGGAATTAATCCTGTTTTTTATCCTCTTCTTTCTCTTTTACAAATTTAGAACCACCAACAACTATAGCGATGTCTCCTTCTTGCCAGAAAATTGTTCTCCATACTTGATAGTAAATATGAAATATAACCCACATTAAAATTAAATACATACAGAAATGATGTACATATCTAACACCCATATTTCCACCAAATACATATAGTGTCCAGTCAGTAACTAAATGTAGCATAGCAGGCCACCAAGCACCAATTGAAGAGGTACCAGAAGCTAGTGCGTGTACATATAACTGTAAGCCTGTAAATAACATAAGTACTAATAGTAAGTGAAATACTGTAAAAAATACAGTATTAAAACTATCACTATGAGTTGAATCAAACTTCTTTCTTCTATTTAAAGTAATAAGATTTAAAAGAACTTCCCAAAACTCCACAAGGTTTTGCTTATTTGGAATTAACTTTTTATAAGGCTTTTCAAACCTTGAGAAGAAGTATAAATACCCAACTAAAATTGCAGTTACATCAAATATAATTGCAACAATAAAGTGCCACCATCTATTCCAAGCCATAACATACTTATCCACAGCAGGATCAGCAATAAAAGTTTGGTAATAAGGGTGACCTATATAAAGACCGGTTACAACTGCAATAATCATGCTTAACACTGTTACCCAGTGTATAATTCGCATGGTTACAGTCATTCTTTTAACCTTTTTTATTTTAGGCACGGCTAGTTCCTCCTATTGGATCTACTTTATAAACACCTAACTCTTTACCATTAGTATCGATAATATGAACAGCACAAGCAATACAAGGATCAAAACTATGAACAGTTCTTAAGATTTCTAATGGTTGATCAGGATTTGCTACTTTTGTACCAACTAATGATGCTTCATAAGCACCTAATCTTCCTTTATAATCTCTTGGTGCTGCGTTCCATGTTGATGGAACTACTGCTTGATAGTTTTCTACTTTACCATCTTTGATTTTTACCCAATGCCCTAAACCACCTCTTGGAGCTTCTGCCATACCAAAACCTTGAGCATCAGCAGCAACATTATCAAAGTCAAATTCAGTCCAAGTAGATAAATCTCCATGTGCAACATTTGATGCTAACTCATCAGTCCATTCCATCATAACATCAGCCATAAGTTCAGTTTCAATAGCTCTTGCTGCTGTTCTTCCTACTGTTGAAAATAAAACTTTTGTTGGTAAGTTACCATTTTTTAAGAATGTTGTTACATATTTAGAGATTCTTTCATCACCTTTAGCAACACCTACAATCATTCTAGCAAGTGGTCCTACTTCCATTCTTTCATCATCATATAAAGGTGATTTAATCCATGAGTATTTATTTTCTGTATCTAAGTAGGCAATATTCCCCTCTTTTTTACCAAAACCTGTATAATTAGGATTTGTTACACCATCATATGGGTGTAAATTTGTGTTACCTTCATACCAAGCGTGAGTAACATCTTCTGTAATCTTAGTTTGATCAACTTCATAAACTTTTGTTAAATCTTTATTTTTAACAATTCCTGATGGGAATAACTTTGAAGCTTCATAGAATGGTAAATCATCTAAATTAAAGTCTCCAAAAGACATGAAGTTTCCTAATCCTCCACCAATTCCTTCTAGTGCTTCATCAGCATACATAGTACCAGCCATGTAAACATCTGGTAAATATGCTTCTTTAATAAATTTTCTACTTCTTTTTAATAACTGTTTGAACTCTGCAATTCTTGCTGGGTTTTTAATATCTTGAACACAAGTTACTCCACCAACAACAAATGATTGTGGATGCGGGTTTTTACCACCAAAGATAGCCATCATTTTAGCCATATCCCTTTGTAATTCAAGTGCATCTAAATAGTGAGAAAGTGCAATTAAGTTTTGTTCAGGAGTTAATTTAAAGCCTTTACTTCCCCAATAAGCATTTCCAAAAATACCAAGTCTACCTTGTTTTACATATCTAGTTACTCTTTCTTGAACTTGTACATAAATATCTTCACTTGCATTCCAAGGTCTTTGATCTGAAACACCTGCCCATTTTTGAGCTTCAGCAACTGCAGCTTTTGGATCAGCTTTAAGTGCTTCAGTAATATCAACCCAGTCAAGTGCATGTAAGTGATAGAAGTGAACAACGTGGTCATGTAAATACAGTGCACCTTGGATTAAGTTTCTAACTAATCTTGCGTTTTTTGGAATAGTTACACCAAATGCATGTTCAACTGCTTCAATAGATCTTTGATAGTGAGTACCTGTACAAACACCACAAATTCTCATTGCAAGTAGTCCACAGTCTCTTGGGTCTCTTCCTTGTAAAATTGTCTCAATACCTCTAAACATAGTAGAAGAAGAGTATGCATCAGTTACAACATTGTTTTCATCTATGATTGCCTCAATTCTAAGATGTCCTTCAATTCTTGTAATTGGATCAATTACTAAGTGTTTTTTTGCCATTTTTATTCTTCTCCCTCATCTGATTTTTTTCCTGCAACTGCACTTGCAACTGCATGAACTCCAATACCAATTGTTGTTGCTGTTAATAATCCAAGTCCAAATTCATCAACAGTTTTCTCTACTCCACCAGTTGGCGCTTTAATATTTGCACTTGCCATTGGTCTTTCATATGCATATTTATCCCAGAAATCTGGTTCAGAACAACCAATACATCCTCTTCCAACTCCAATAGGCCAGTTAGCACCATCGTTATATCTAATAATAGAACAGTTATTAAATGTCATAGGACCTTTACAACCAACTTTATATAAACACCAGTTGTTTTTAGCACCTTCATCACCCCACTCTTCTACAAATTCACCAGCATCAAAGTGAGCACGTCTTTCACAGTTATCATGAATTCTATAACCAAATGCAAATTTAGGTCTTAATAATGAATCTAATTCAGGAATTTGACCAGTTAATACGTAATGTAATACAACACCTACCATATTTGCAGGGTTTGCAGGACATGCTGGAATATTAATAATTGGCTTACCTTTAACTAAATCCATAACTCCAACTGCACCAGTTGGATTTGGAGCAGCTGCAGGGATTCCTCCAAATGTTGCACAAGTACCAACAGCAACAACAGCAGCTGAATCTTTTGCAACTCTTTGTAAATGGTCATGGAAAGTTTCACCTGATGGTCCAATAGTTCCATAGTTTCCATTCATTCCCATAGGAATTGAACCTTCAACAAAAAGTAAATACTGTCCTTTAAAGTGTTCAATTGCATCTTCTAATTGATGTTCAGCATCATGACCAGCACCAGCCATTAAAGCATGGTGAAATTCTAAACTTAACACATCAAATAATAAATCATCAACTGTTGGCGCACTACTTCTTAATAATGCTTCTGTATTACCAGCACAGTCTTGTAGTTCTAGCCATATAACAGGAACTCTGTTCATTAGTTCTGTTGCTTCTGCTACTAATGGAGCAAACATTGGAGGTAACATAAGTGTAGCAGTTGTTGCACTAACCCACTTCATAAAATCTCTTCTATTTACACCTTCACTATCAATAACATCCATTAAGTCAATATCTTGTAAGGGTTCTTGTTTTCTTAATGTTGCTAATCTAGTTTTAGCCTTTTGAAATAAAGAGTTATAGTACTCTTCACCTTTATTCGTATCTACTCTTCCTGATTTTTGGGTAAAAACTTTTTTTACCATTTCAGATGAATCAATCATAAATCACACTCCTAAAAAAATGAATATTCATTTATATAAATTTAACTTAGCAATAGTAAACTTTACAAAGACTTAATATTTATTTATGATATGTAGCACCAAAATAGCATTGTAAGGTATGATAGAATAGTAAGTACGGTAATAATTAGGTTTTCTAAATTTTATTAATAAAAAAGAGATTTAAAGTTAACTTTTAACTTTTTTATGTGTTTGTTACAAAAGTAAACATTTTAATGTGTTGTACAAACAGAACAAACATCAAAACTTCGAAGAATAAGTTTTGAAATATCAATACTAGGGGCTCCAATAATTGCATTTTGTGCAACTCCAAATTTATTATTATACTTAGGTCCAAGATTCCAAACACTAGGAGTAATTATATTATATGAAAATATTTTACCTTCATTTATTGATACTTTGTGAAATAAAGAACCTCTAGTTGCTTCAATAGCACTCTCTCCATAAACACCATCAAGTTTTTTTAAATCAATTTTAGGTTCTAAAAATGACTCTTGAGAAATATCAATCTTTGATATAAGTTTTTTTGTTTCAATCAATAGTAAAGCTACTTCATTAATTCTTGCAAAGACTCTTGTATAAATAGAATCTTCATATTTTGTATAGATACTTCTTATAAACTTATTGTTTGATATCATAGCTCTTGATAAAGGTCCTGACTCATAAAATTCATCTTTATACAATACTGATTTAGCCCAAGTATGTTTATCTTCAGAGTTATCATCTTCAATTGTAAATGTATTTTTTTCACTCTCTACAATTTTTGTATAATCAATACCATTTATAAGTTTATTTTTAAATCTACCTTTTTTAAAAATTGTATTTTCCCCTAAACTTATAAATTGACTATATGATTTTCCATACTTAGTTAGCTCATACTTTAATGATAAATCACTAAAGTACTTTAAATCTCCTCTTAAATCCTCAATATTTTCATATTTTGAAAAAGATAAATATTTATCTATTGAAACTCCACTAATTGAATTTTCAAAAAACTTAATAGTACCATCTAAGTAATTACTCATAGTAGTTAATTCTAATAAAGTGGGGTCACTCATAACTCCCCCTGGAATCATATAAGAAGTATGAGGCCATTGACCTCCTATAATTGCCAAAGACTTTATAGTTTCACTTGCTACTTTTGTAGCTTCTAGCCATCTTTTACCTTTTATTGGTTCATAAATTCCTAAATCTTCTGTTTCAAGTTTAACAATATCAGGTAAAATAAACATATAAAACCATTTTATGTGTGAATCTATAATCTCAATATTTAAACCAATTTCTCTTAGAAGTTTGGCTTTTGGAGTAATTTCTAACTTCTCTCCAATATTCTCATATACATTTTCTAAAGCATCAACAGTTGCCTTAAGGTGAGCTTGTCCGCAAATCCCACAAATTCTTGGAGTGTAGATTAAAGCATCAAGTGGAGATTTATTTTCTAAAATATATTCAAATCCTCTAAAATTTAGAAAATCAATTCTAGCATCACTTATAAGTCCATTTTCCCAAGTACAATTAAGTTTTGCTTCACCTTCAATTCTTTCTACTATATCTACTGTTTTCAAATTTAATCCATTAGCTTTTTATTTAATCTATCTATTTTAAAAGTCTTTGCAACACCTGTGATTGAAAGGTATGCACGTTTTGGAATACCTAAAGGTACTTCAAAAGGAATTCCTATATTTTTTTTAGTATTTAACATATCATCTCTTGGGAAAGTTGGTTCTGTACAACCAACGCAAGGCATTCCAGCTCTAGTCTTACTACTAACATCATTCCATAATATTTTATTACAAGAGCCATGAGTCATAGGACCACGACATCCTTGGTCATAAAATAAACATCCCTCTTTTGTTCCAAATTCACCCTCTACTTTCCATTCAAAATACTCATTTCTTGTACAACCATGGTGAACTAAACTACTATATAACTCTTTTGGTCTTCCTTCATTATCTAATGCAATTCTTCCATAATCTTTTAACAAAAACATTGTTTGTAATAACCATTCAGGATGAACAGGACAACCTCCAAGATTGATAATTTGATGCTTTAATAAAGTTTTATCAAAATACTCTTTAACACTTTTAACTCCAACATGCTCTTTAAACATAGCATGAATCCCCCCAAATGAAGCACAAGAACCAACACTAATAACATAAGTTGCTTTTTTTATAAGTTTAGTTAAGTGATTATAAGTTGAATTATTTGAAATTTGGAAAAATTTCTTATTATTTGAAATAGAGCCTTCAACTAATAAAAAATCTATTTTTGAATTAGAGTTCAAAATGTCATCCAAGCTCTTATCAATAGTTAAACTTGGATGATATATAAGATTAAAGCTATCAAAAAAAAGCTCTAATCTATTTGAGTTAGCACTTAGTAATGAGTGAGTATTACCATTACAAGTAATTGCTTGAAACCATACGACTGTAGGCTTTTCTTTATTCTTCATACTTTAATGCTCGATAAATATTATCAGCAACAGCATCACTGTATTCTAATAAATCTTTATCTAATACTTTTTCACCTGAAAGAAATGCAAATCCACCTAAACATCCCATTATCATAGCAAATGCAGGGAAGAATTCTTGTTCTCTAAACTCTTTATTTTGAGCTCCAGTGTCTAGTAAAATCATAACTTCAGTCACAAACTCTCCAACACATAAAAATCCTTCACAACCTTGTTTAAATACTTCTCTATTTGATAAATAAACTCTTAGAAAATACTCAATTACTTCTGGAGATTTTTGCACATTTTCTAAATATTTATTTACAAAAATTGATACTTTTTCTTTTGAAGAAATTTCCATATTGTTAATTTCTCTAAGTTCTAAAGCTAAAATATTTGTTGAGTATTTTATAGCATATTTTGCTAACTCTTCTTTTGAAGAAAAATAGTTATACATATTTCCTACACTCATTTTCATAGCTTTTGCTATGTCTGGAATAGTAGTATTATAAAAACCTTTTTGTGAAAATAGTTTTAGTGCATTTTCAATTATACTGTTTTTTTTAGTCTCTTTTGTTCTAGAAATAACTTATCCTTAATAATTGATTTTTATAGGTAATGATAATCTATTTATAATTAATAAGTAATGAATTAAAAGGGTAAATATAATTAAGGGAAAAATAAAAAAGCTAAGAAGAGAACTTCTTAGCTTTTAAAATTGATAATTTAAATTATCTTGAAGTAACTAATGTAGTTAAGTGGTCAGTAGAAACTTGGTGGAAGTTTAAGTATTTGTAAACACCATCTTTGTTTTCTTCTGTAATTTTCTTAGGAACAATTGACATATACTCTTCTTTAGTTGGAAGTCTTCCAAGTAATGCTGATACTGCTGCCATTTCTGCTGAACCTAAGTAAACTTTAGAGTTTTTACCAAGTCTGTTATCGAAGTTTCTAGTACTTGTTGAGAATACAACTGAACCTTCAGATACTTGTGCTTGGTTACCCATACATAAAGAACATCCTGGGATTTCTAATCTTGCACCTGCTGCTGCAAAGATTGCATAGTAACCCTCTTCAGTTAATTGAGCTTCATCCATTTTTGTTGGTGGTGCAACCCATAATTTAGAAGGAACTTCACCCTCACCTTTTAATACCTCACCTAATGCTCTAAATAATCCAATGTTAGTCATACAAGAACCAACGAATACTTCATCAATTTTTGTAGGTCTATTATCATCAGCTAAGATGTTAGATAATGTATCAACATCATCTGGATCGTTTGGACAAGCTAAGATTGGTTCAGTAATAGTATTTAAGTCGATTTCGATAACCGCTTTGTACTCTGCATCTTCATCTGGTTGTAATAACTCAGGATTTGCTAACCATTCTTTCATTTTGTCAGCTCTTCTTTGAAGAGTTCTAGCATCTTCGTAACCCTCTTCAATCATTTTTTCAATTAAAGCGATGTTTGAAGATAAGTACTCAATGATTGGTTCTTTATCTAATTGAACAGAACAAGCTGCTGCTGATCTTTCTGCTGCTGAATCTGATAATTCGAATGCTTGCTCAACTTTAAGATCTGGTAAACCTTGGATCTCAATAATAGTTCCAGCAAATACGTTCTTTTTATTTTTCTTAGGAACAGTTAATAAACCATCCTGAATTGCTTGGTATGGAATAGCATTTACTAAATCTCTTAAAGTAATTCCTGGTTGCATTTCACCTTTGAATCTAACTAATACAGACTCTGGCATAGTTAATGGCATCATACCTGTAACACCAGCAAATGCAATAAGACCAGAACCAGCTGGGAATGAGATACCAATTGGGAATCTTGTATGTGAATCTCCACCAGTACCTACAGTATCAGGTAAACATAATCTATTTAACCATGAGTGAATAACACCGTCACCTGGCTTAAGTGTAACACCACCTCTTGAGTTGATGAAATCTGGTAAAGTATGTCTTAATTTAATATCTGCTGGTTTTGGGTAAGCAGCAGTGTGACAGAATGATTGCATAACCATATCAGCACCAAAAGATAATGCTGCAAGTTCTTTAATCTCATCTCTTGTCATTGGTCCAGTTGTATCTTGAGATCCAACAGTTGTAGCGATTGGCTCAACGTACATACCTGGTCTAACACCTTCAATACCACAAGCTCTACCAACCATTTTTTGTGCTTGAGAGAATCCTTTTCCGCTATCAGCTGGTTGTGCAGGTGCAATAAACATATCAGTTGCATCTAAACCTAAAGTTTCTCTAGCTTTTGCAGTTAAACCTTTACCAATAATTAAAGGAATTCTTCCCCCTGCTCTCATTTCATCAGTTAATGTATTTGGAGCTAATTTGAATTCAGAAACTACTTCTCCATTTTTAGTAATAACACCTTCGTAAGGCTTAACAATAATTTCATCACCAGTCTCTAAGTTATCAACTGGAGCTTCAATTGGTAAACATCCTGAATCTTCTGCAGTATTGAAGAAAATTGGAGCAATAATAGAACCAATTACAACACCACCTGTTCTTTTATTTGGAACACCTGGAATATCTCTACCCATGTGCCATTGAACAGAGTTAATACCTGACTTTCTAGAACTTCCAGTACCAACAACATCACCAACGTATGCTAATGGGTTACCTTTTTCTTTTAAAGAAGCCATAGTTTCTAATGGATTTTCCATTCTTGATTGTAACATCGCAGTTGCGTGTAATGGAATATCTGGTCTAGTAAATGCAACAGTTGCAGGAGATAAATCATCTGTATTTGTTTCACCAGGAATTTTGTAAACAGTTAATTTAATTTCTTCTTCTAATGCTGGCTTGTTAGTAAACCACTCAGCATTTGCCCAAGATTCAATTACTTCTTTAGCTTTTGCATTTCCAGCATCCATTAAATCTTTTACATCATTGAATGCATCATATACTAAGATAGTATTTTTTAATTGAGTAGCAGCGATTTCTGCAACTTCTTCAACTTTTAGTGCTTCAATTAATGGAGTAACATTAAATCCACCCATCATTGTTCCTAAAATTTCAACAGCCTCAGACTTAGAAATTACAGAACATGAAACATTTCCTTGAACAACGTCATTTAAAAATGCAGCTTTAACGTAAGCAGCGTCATCAACACCTGGGTTAACTTTATTTTTAAATAATTCTAAACAGTACTCTGCTTCCTCAACTGAATCAGCTTTTAATAATTCAACTAATTCAGCAGTTTGCTCAGCAGTTAAAGCTAATGGAGGTAATCCACCTTCATTAAGTCTTTCTTGTGTATGTGCTTTGTAATCAGCTAATAAACTCATATATTTATCTCCTCATCGATTTAAAAAGTTTAGACTGATTATATCATAAAGAAAAAAAATCGTATGTACAATTTCTGTAATCACTTGTACAAGTTTAAATTATGTAAATAAAAGTTACACAAATTTTAGAATTTAAGTTTTAATTAATTTAGATTCAAGGAATTCTATTACTTTATGGGTATTTGAGAACTTTAAGAAAGTTTTTAAAAGAGTTTTTTACTTAGAGTACATCAATGTAAAAAAATTATTCTTTTTTATTTTTTATTGTACAATTTTTGAACATTAGAAGCTTAAATATATTTATATATTATTAATAAATATATTTATATAATTTATTTTTTTAATAAGGAGTCAACTATAAAGAAACCTAACTAAAAAACAAAGATTTTAAAGTTTCATTTGGAAACACCTAAAGCTAAATTTTCATCAAATTTGGTTTTGTTCTTTAACATTACAAATATTGTTTTTAGAAGTTTATTTGCAACAGCAATAACAGCTTGTTTGAATTTTTTACCTTCTTCTCGTTTTTTAGAGAAATAGAGTTTAAATTTTTCACAAGAACGAATAGTACCAATTGCCATTTGCCAAATAGTTCTTCTAAGGTTTGCATTACCTCTTTTAGAGATTTTGCCCCTATAGTTGATTGAAGTACCACTTTGTCTAACTGATGGGTCAATTCCTATAAAAGCACATAGTTGCTTTACGGAATTAAACTTATCAACAGAGGATACTTCAACCATAAAGTTTTTAGAAGTTACTGCTCCAATTCCTGGTATTGATTGTACTATATCAATATCATTGTTTATATCAGTATCTTCTAAAGAGTTTTCCAACTCAGAATCTAGAATAGATAATTCATCTTGAATAGCTATTAATCTTCTAATTTTAGAAGTTAAAACCTTTTCAAGATATTTATCGGATACGGCGATAGAAGTTTTTGCTAAGGCTAATATATCCTTTGCAGTAATTTTAACTTTATTGCCACTTGTATCATCTAAGATTCGTTGGATGGTCTTTTCCCTTAAGTTCCTAATTGCTTTACGGCTAGGAGCTTTAAGGAGCAGATTTAAAATGCTCTTTGTAAATATATTTGTGTTCTTTAACAATTCAGGGAATAATTGCACTAAATTAGCTTTTATTTCAGTTTTTAATCTTGCTACATCTTTCGAGAGGTTTTCTCTTTCACGGATAAGCGGTCTAATATTTTCAATATTATTAGTACTAGCAAGATGTAAAGATTGATATGATTTTAAACTAAATAGAGCAATTGAAGCTGCATCTTTTTTATCATTCTTAGTTTTTCTAAGGGTAGTTGAACCAATAAAACTCTTTATGAGTATTGGATTAATCACTACACACTTAAAACTATTTTCTAATAAAAAAGATAATAGTGGTAAATGATAAATACCAGTTGCTTCCATTGCTATTAAAAGCTCTTCTTTAGGATATGTGGATAAATACTCTACTAAAGTATCAAATCCATCTCTATTCATTGTAAGCTTTACTTCTAGTTTAATTTCACCACTATTTTCAAGTAGTGTTAAATCAAAGCTATCTTTAGAAATATCTATTCCTATGAATTGTTTATACATCACAAATACCTTTACAAATGTTATTTTACATACAAACAGATAAGTAACCTTACTTTTATCCTATCTCCATAATGACAGAAGCTCGAAGCTTAATCAACCTATTGGGATTTGAAGTAAGTGATAGACTCCTTGGAGATTTAATAAAACTTCATTAAAAGTTCTATCATTGATCTAAAAAAAATGTGATCATCTTACTTATCTCTTTGTATGTAATTATACAAAATTTATTAGTAGGAAAACAAATGCTAATTGAAAAACTTCAAGAAAAACTTCATACTCAAATCCCATTAACAAAACTTATGGATATTAAAATAAAAGATTATAATGATGTTAATCTAATTACTACTGCACCATTAGAAATTAATATCAATGATAAAGGTACAGCTTTTGGCGGTAGCTTATCTACCATGACTATTATTTCTTCATGGAGTTTATGCTGGCTTATTACAAATGAGTTAGGATATGAAAATACAAATATTGTAGTAATAAAAAATGAAAACAGTTATAAAAGACCTGTAACAAAAGATTTAGAATGTTTTACATTAAAACCAACAAAAGAAGAGATTGTTCTTTTAAAAAAGAAATTAGATTCAAAAGGTAGTGCATCTATAAAAATAAAATCATATATTAAAGAAGAGAAAGAAGTATGTGTTGAGTTTGAAGGTTATTATGTAATTAAACTCATTTAGATATAATAAAAAAAATTTATAGGATAAAAAATGACAAACACAGAAAAACTTGAAAAACTTCTAAAAGAAGAGTTTATACCAGAATTAGATGAAGCATTATTAGAACTTGCTAATATTACTCAATCATGGAAAGCAACAAGCGAAGATAAAGAAGAGTTTGAAGATTTAAAGCAAATGAAAAAGTTCTTTGATAAAGTTATTGAAGACTTAAATGAAAATGCCATAAATGAAGATGAAGCAAAAGAGTTGATTAGTGCTATTGAAGAGATGAAACTAGATTAATTTTCACAAAGGATAAGTTATGAAGATGATTAAATATACTTTTATTCCATTAGCTTTAACACTATTTATAAATGGATGTACGCATAAAACTCCATATACAAATAGATCACAAATGATATTAATGTCACAAGAAGAAGAGTTAGCATTAGGTGAACAATCATATAAACAAGCCTTAGAAAAATCTGAAGTTATCACAGGGACTTATGATGCACAAAGGGTTAAAAATATTGGTTTTAAAATAGCACAAGCAGCAAATATTCCAAACTATAAATGGGAATTTAACTTAGTAAAAAATGATGCAGCAAATGCTTTTTGTTTACCAGGAGGAAAAGTTGTTGTATATACAGGTATTTTGAATATTGCAAAAAATGATGACCAATTAGCTACTGTTATAGCCCATGAAATAGCTCACGCACTAGCTAGACATGGAGCTGAGCGAATGAGTAGCGCAAAAATGCAACAAGGGGTTCAACTACTTGGAAATATTGTATTAGGTTCAACAGCACCTCAATATACAGATATATTTAATCAAGCTTATGGAGTTGGTACGCAACTTGGAGTTATGCTTCCTTATGGAAGGCTACAAGAGAATGAAGCTGATGAAATAGGAATATATCTTATGACAAAAGCTGGTTATAATCCATATGAAGCATTAAACTTTTGGAAGAATATGAGTAAAAACAAAAAAGAGAGTAGTGAGTTTTTTTCTACACACCCTAGTTCATCAACTAGAATTGAAAATATACAAAAAACTATAAATAAAATGAAACTAAATAATAATTCGACAAAAAGTATAATTGAAAAGAGTAAATCTGAAAGTTCTTTATTAGGTAAACAAGTATATTAAATAGAGATAAAACTTATCTCTATTTAATTAAGCTATATTTGTATAAACAGCTTGAACATCATCATCGTCTTCAAGCTTTTCTAATAACTTCCCAATCTCTTCTTGTTGCTCTTCGCTAAACTCTTGAGGATTATTTGGAATTCTTTTTAACTCTGCTTTTGTAAGTTCTATTCCCATATCTTCAAAGGCTTTGTTTAAAGTTCCAAAATCAGTATAATCAGCAGTTACAAGTACAATTCCATCTTCTTCTTCAATCTCTTCAAGTCCAGCATCAATTAATTCTAATTCTAACTCTTCGATATCCATATCTTCTGGTTTATTAAATTCAAAAATAGCTTTTCTATCAAAGAAGAATTCTAAAGAACCAGTTGGTACTACTTGACCACCATTTTTATTAAAATGCATTTTTACATTTGCTACTGTTCTTGTATTATTATCTGTTGCAGTTTCTACAAAAACTAAAACACCATGAGGTCCTTTACCTTCAAAGTTTACATCTGAATAGTTTGCAGCATCTTTACCTGTTGCTCTTTTAATTGCTGCATCAATATTTGTTTTTGGCATATTTTCAGCTTTTGCATTTAAGATTGCCGTTCTAAGTGCAGAGTTCATCTCAGGATCTCCACCTCCTGCTTTTGCTGCCATTTCAATAGCTTTTGCAAGTTTAGGGAAAACTCTAGACATTGCTCCCCATCTTTTCATTTTAGCGGCTTTTCTATACTCAAAGGCTCTACCCATATTAACTCCAATTAAATTTGTTTTTCTAAATATTTTGGGATTATAGCACTTTTGTAATAATAAATTTATTATAAGCGCCTAATTTAAAATTTGCTACTATTTTAATATGAAAAAAATTATACTTATTATTTTGATATTAAACTTTAATCTTTTCGCACTTGAGTTATCATCTAATCTAGTAAATAATGCAAATACTGTTTTATTAGAAATAGAAAAAGAGAATATAAAAGATGTCAAACTAACTTTTGATAAACAGAATATAAACTTTAATAAAAACCCTTTTAAAAAAAATAGCTTTTATGCTCTACTTCCAATATCTTATTATCAAGAATTAAAAGAGTATAGAATAATTATTTCTTATTTAGAAAATAACAAAAGAGTTTTTGTGGGTAAAGACTTAAAAGTAGTTGATGGAAACTATAAAAGTGAAGTTATAAATGTAAAACCTTCGAAATTTAAACCTCCAAAATCAAGAGTTGAGAGAACAAAAAAAGAGTATAGTGATGCAATGAAAGTTTATAATAGTAAGTCAGAAAAACTTTACTGGAGTGAAGATTTTATTTATCCTTTAAATTCAAAAATCACAAGTAATTTTGGCACAAAAAGAGTTTATAATGGGGAACTAAAATCTTATCATAGCGGTACGGACTTTAGAGCAAAAAACAATACTCCTATTATAGCTTCTAACAGCGGGATAGTTAGAATTGCTCAAGATAGATTTTATGCAGGAAATTCAATTATAATTGATCATGGACATGGAGTATACAGCTGTTATTTCCACTTAAACAAAATGAATTTTAAAGTTGGTGATTTTATAAAAAAAGGTGAAGTGTTAGGACTTAGCGGAAATACAGGAAGAAGCACAGGACCACACTTACATTTTGCTTTTAGAATACATGGAATTCAAGTAGATCCATTACAAGCTATTGAAGTACTAAACTCAATAAATAATTAATTCAACATTTTTTACACATTTTTTAAGTATAATTTTTATTATTTCTAAAAGGACAAATTTGAAAAATTTAATTTTTGTACTATTTTTAACACTTTCTTCTTTCGCAGATGAGACATTTGATGACTTTACAAATGAATTTGATAATGAGCTTAAAAGGCAAGAAACAAAAGTAGTTTTTGACCCACTAAGTGGTTACAACAGAGTAATGACAAACTTTAATGATAAAGTTTATGAAAATGTATTAAATCCTGTTGCAACAGGCTATTCAAATACAGTAAATGAGAATGTAAGAATTGGTATATCAAATTTCTTTAATAATTTACTTTTTCCTGTTAGATTTGTAAATAATCTTCTACAGTTTAAATTTGAAAATTCAGCTGAAGAGTTAGGAAGATTTTTAGTAAATACACTATGGGGATTTGCAGGAATTTTAGATCCAGCTAAAGATGATTTAGGATGGGTTAGCCATGATGAAGATTTTGGACAAACTTTAGGATATTGGGGTGTTGGTGAAGGCTTTCATGTAGTTTTACCATTTTTAGGGCCTTCAAATCTTAGAGATATGTTTGGACTTGTTGCAGATGGATATGTTAATCCTTTAACAACTACAGCTTCAAATGAAGTATCATATAAAATACCAAACAACACATATGAGCAACTAGGAATAAAAACTGTTGATGTTGTAAATGGCACATCTTTAAGATTAGGACAATATGAAGCTATTAAAAAAGATGCTTTAGATTTATACCCATTCTTACGAGATATTTATACACAATCAAGAAATAAACAAATAGAGGAATAAAATGAAAAACTTATTTAAACTTTTTTTAGTTATGTCTTTGGCAATTAGTAGTGCTTATGCATTAAAAAAAGATGAAATCCAGTCTGTAATGACTCAAAAAATTGATGGAGTACTTTTAGTTTTAGAGAAAAAAGATTTAACTACTCAACAAAAAGCTGATGAAATAATCACAATTATGGATGAAGTTTTTGATTACAACTTAATGGCTATGATTTCTCTTGGTAAAGAGACTTGGACATCAATTACAAAAGAACAAAGGGCTGAGTTTACAAAAGTATTTGAAGATAAACTAAAAAAATCATATATTGAAAAACTTGAATTATATACGGACCAAAAAGTTAAAATTATTGGACTTGAAGAGTATAAAGGAAGTAGACAACAACTAAAAACTGAACTTTTAGGTAAAGATAAAACTTATCAAATTAACTATAACTTTTATAATAAAAAAGGTGATTGGTTAATTTATGATGTTGATTTAGTTGGAGTTAGTATAATACAAACATATAGACAACAATTTGCTGGTTTATTAGATAAAAAAACTTTTGATGAAATGCTAAATATGTTAAAAGATTCTTTAAAAGAAGAAGCTAAAAAATAGTAATGATAAAAAAGTTTTATGACAAATTAATATTAAAATATCCCCTTGCAATTCTTATCATACTTTTAAGTTTAATAGGAATACTAGGGTATTTTGCTACGAAATTAGAAATTGATGCTTCTTCTGAAACATTATTAGTAGAAGATGACAAAGACCTAAAGTTCTACAGAGAAGTAAACAAAACATATAAAAACCCCAACTTTTTAATTGTAGCATTTAGTCCTAAACAAGGCGAATTACTTGATGAGAAGAATCTTAATATAATTGAAAATATTAGTAAAGATTTTTTATCTTTAGATGTAGTTGAAAATGTTACTTCAATTTTAAATGTACCATTGCTTCAATCTCCAATTAAACCTATTTCTGAGCTAGTTTCTGGAATTGATACACTACAAACAAAACAAAATCCAAACAAAGATTTAATCAAAAATGAGTTTTTAACTTCTCCTTTATATAAAAATGCACTTGTTAGTGAAGATTTAAAAACTACAGCTATTGTGTTAAGTTTAAAAGAAGAGAGAAAATATTACGAACTTTTAGAAAAAAGAAATTTATTATTAAAAAAACAAAAAAACAATAGTGCCACAAATGATGATTTAAAAGAACTTGAATTAATTCAAAAAGAGTTTAAAAAATATAGAGATTACTTAAGAGAAAAAGAGAGTAAAGATATCGAAAATATTAGAAATATAATCTCTAAATACTCTAATGACTCAAAAATATTTTTAGGTGGAGTTAGTATGATTGCCAATGATGTAATTGGCTTTGTAAAAAATGACTTAAAAATATATGGTTCTACATTAGTATTTATTCTTATTTTTATTTTATGGTTTATATTTAGACATATTAGATGGATTGTAATACCGATTAGTATTTGTATTTTATCAGTAATTTCAACAACTGGTCTTTTAGGATTATTTGGGTGGGAAGTTACTGTAATATCATCTAATTTCATATCATTACAATTAATTATAACAATATCAATAATACTGCACTTAATAGTTAGATATAGAGAATTAAACGTAAAATATAAACATGCTAGCCAATATAAGCTAGTAATCAATACAATTTTATCTAAGTTCAATCCATCATTTTTTGCTGTAGTTACTACTATTACTGGTTTTGCTTCACTTGTTTTATCAAGTATTGAACCAGTTAAAAACCTTGGACTTATGATGAGTGCTGGTATTGCTATTTCACTAATAATAGCTTTTTTAGTTTTTCCAGTTTTATTAATTTTAATGAAAAGAAAAGATGAACATGATAATAAAACATCTAACTTCTCTTTAATTGATAAATGTATTAAAATTGTAGAAAATTCTAAAAGAGCAATTATAATTGCAAGTATAATTGTAGTGGCCTTTTCACTAACTGGTGCTTCAAAATTAATAGTTGAAAATAGCTTTATTAATTACTTTAAAAAATCTACAGATATTTATAAAGGGATGGAAGTAATTGATGAGCAATTAGGTGGGACTACTCCTTTAGATATAATAGTAAAATTTAAATCTATTGAGAAAAAAGTCGAAGAAAAACCTGAGCAAAATGATGCTTTTGATATGTTTGATTCCTTTGATAACGAGTTTGAAGCAAATGCTAATGATGAACAATACTGGTTTACAAAAGATAAAATGGATACTATTACAGCCATACATGACTATCTTGAAACTCTTCCTCAAATTGGAAAAGTAAACTCATTGGCAACTCTTTTGAAAATTGGTAAAATATTAAATGATGGGAAAGAGTTAGACGGTATAACTTTAGCTTTACTATATAACGAAATTCCAAGTGAATACAAAGACTTGATTTTATCTCCATATATAAATATTGAGAAAAATGAAGCAAGAATTAGTATGAGAATTATTGATTCAAATCCTGAACTAAGAAGAAATGAACTTTTAAACAAAATTAAATATGATGTTGAACAAATAATAGAAGATAAAGATACTACATTTAGACTTTCAAATCTAATGGTTTTATATAATAATATGCTTCAATCTCTTTTTGATTCACAAATCAAAACTTTAGGTTTTGTTTTAATTATACTATTAATTATGTTTTTAATTTTATTTAGGTCAGTAAAAGTAGCCCTAATTGCATTAGCAACTAATATTGTACCAATATCAGCTATATTTGGTATAATGGGATGGTTAAATATTCCACTAGATATTATGACTATTACAATTGCAGCAATTTCTATTGGTATTGGAGTTGATGATACAATTCACTATATCCATAGATATAAAGAAGAATTCAAAGTTGACCATAATTATGTTAACTCAATGAGAAGAGCTCATAAAAGTATAGGTTTTGCAATGTATTATACATCTATTGTAATTATGTTAGGTTTCTCTATTTTAATTTTATCAAATCTAATTCCTACAATCTATTTTGGTCTATTAACAGTTGTAGTTATGGCTTCACTTTTAACATCAGCTCTACTTCTATTACCAAGACTAATGATTATATTTAAACCCTATGAAAAATTAAAGGTAGAAAAATGAATGTAGCTATTTATTGTGGTTCAGCATTTGGAAGAAGTTCAATATATGAACAAGAGACTAAAAAACTTGCTTTAAAATTAGTTGAGAACTCTATGAATATAGTTTATGGAGGTTCTACTCAAGGATTAATGGGAGTAATTTCAAATGAATCTTTAAAACTAAAAAATAGTGTTACAGGTGTAATAACATATGATTTAGTAGATAAAGAGATTGAAAATAAAGCTATTAATAAGATTTATAAAGTAAATACTATTAATGAAAGAAAAGAGAAGATGGAAGAGCTTGCAGATGCATTTATTACTCTTCCTGGTGGGTTTGGTACATTAGAAGAGATTTCTGAAGTTATATCTTTTGCGCAACTAGGTTATCACAAAAAGCCATGTGCATTTTTAAATATAAATGGTTATTATGATAACTTTATCAAATTTTTAGAAAATGCTGTATATGAAGGTTTTATTGCAAAAAGATTTATTGAAATGCTAATTGTTAGTGATGATATTGATGAAATTATAAAAAGAATAAAAAATTATGAAGCTCCAACTTCAAAATGGAAGAAAGAAAAGTAAAGCGGTTTACTAACTATTAACTTTTTATTAAATAAATGTTAATTACCATTGTTTATAATTGTATTACAAGTTAATTAATTAACTTAACCACGATGTTAAGATTTTTGAATTTAACTCTCTCCTACTACTAAAATACAAGTTAAAAAAGGGAAGCCTAGGCTTTCCTTTTTTTATGTCTGCATAAATTAGTTTCTGTATAATTCATCTATGAAAAAATATATATTATTTGATAATGATGGTGTTTTAGTTGAAACAGAACCATTATATTATGAAGCAAGCAAAAGAGCACTAAAAGAGTTTTTTAATGTTAACTTACAATTTGAAGATTATATGAAAATTATGACCGATGGAAATGGAGTTTGGGTAGCTGCACCAAATGCTTCATATGAAGAGGTAATAATTGCAAGAAATCAAAGGGATGTTTATTATCAAGAGTACTTAAAAAAAGAGGATATTGCAATAAGTGGTGTTCATGAAATATTAGATGAATTAAAACAAACCTATAAAATGGGTATAGTTACAACTTCAAGAAGAGTAGATTTTGAGATTATACATAATAATAGAGGAATAACAGACTTTATGGAGTTTGTTTTATGTGTTGAAGATTACCCACGAGCTAAACCATTCCCTGATCCATATTTAAAAGGATTAGAGCTATTTAAAGCAAAAAAAGAAGAAACAATAGTAGTTGAAGATTCACAAAGAGGTTTAATATCAGCAAATAAAGCCAAAATAGATTGCGTAATAGTTCATAATAAATTTACACAAACTCAAGATTTTTCAACAGCAAAATATAAAATTGATAGTTTAAAAAAACTAATAGATATTTTATAATATCTATTAGTTTTCAATAGCAATTTTAATATATTGTTCTAAACTCTCTTTTGATGTATTTCCCACAAATTTTTTTATGAATTCACCATCTTTAGAAAATAGAAATTTCTCAGGAATTTTTTGAATATCACCTAAGTCTTTTGCTAGTACAAAATTCTCTTCTCCAATTGTCACAGGATAAGGAATATTATACTTATTTATAAATTCTAAAACCTCTTCTAGAGGTTTATCTTTTTCAAATAAAACAGATACTATTTCAAAGTCATCTTTATATTTTTCTCTTAATTCTTTAAAAACTGGTATATCTTCAATACAAGGTGGACACCATGTTGCAAAGACATCAATTAGTACAGCTTTTTTACCTTTATAGTCATTAAAATTAAAACCTTCTGGTGTACTTTGAAATTCAATAATTTTTGCATCAACAGTTGTTAAGGCATAATCAACTGGCTCAAATGGTTTTTCTTCTACAACTTCTGTTTTAGCAACTAAACTTTCATCAAAACTACTTTTATTATCACATGCTGTGAATAAAAGCATAATACTTAATAATCCAACTAATGTTTTTATCATTCTTATTCCATAATTGTCAATTTTTTTAAAAGATCTTTCGCTTCATCTTCATCAAAAAAAATATTCATAGAAAGTTCTTGATTAACTCTCTTTAAAAACTTTAATTTCTCATGTTTTAAAAGATCTTCATCTTTTTTATATCTAAGATTTATCTCTTTCATCTTTTCAATATAATAATCTTCTATTTCGCTTTTCTTAATAGCTGGGCTTTTTTTATTTGCTGCAATTTTTGCTTTAATAAAAAATGCAACAACTATACCAACAACTAATAATATAATTAATAAAAATTCCATTACTTACTATTTACTTCTTGCTATTGCTTTTGCTTCATTTGCAATTTCATGTGCTTTTCTAGCCATTTCTAAAGCTTCTGCAACAGCTTTATTGTTTTCTTCTTCTGTTTGTAATCTTTCGATTCTTTCTAATACATTTCTATAGTCAATATGTCCTATAGTTTCCAATACTCCATCTGATTCAATTATATATTTAATATAAGATAAATCTTTCCAGTTTTCAGTTAATTTATTATCTAAGTGAGATTTATAATCTGCACCAATATCAGTTTTATTTGCAACAAAAGATAAATCTAAATCTATATCATTTCTCTTTGCAAACATTGTTTTAGATAATAGTTTTAAATGATTTTTAACTTCAAGTTTCGAAATATATCCATATACATTCTGTTTTTCATCATTTTCTAATAAATAATCCAGTATTTCTTTAGAGATTAATCCCTCGCCACTTGTAAATAGACTTCTTAACTTCTCATTACAGTTTGAATAAATATTTGAAGCTTTATTTTTATCTAAACCTCTTATAAATTTAAATAAATCAAGATTATAACCATAACTAAATTTATCAATTTGTTTTTGTAATGGATTTATAATTATACTCGGATTTGAAGTAGTATTTGCATAATTTACTATTTCATTAACATGTTTTATATCATTTTCATCAAATAAAGCATTTGTGTAATATTCTTCAATCTCTTTTAATAAATTGATATCTAAAAGTGACTTAGATTTTTCCTCATAAAAAGATGTCAACTCATCAATTTTATATTTTTTAGAGTTTTGTGCCATCAATGCATATTGTGATGCAATTTGTTGGTATCTATTTATCTTTTCACTTATATCTAAATTTTTTAATAAAGCTAATTCTTGCTTTAAAATATCATTTTTTGATGCATTAATACTTTGCGCAACTTTTATACCTCTTTTTGGTAATTCAGTAACTAACTTTGTTAATTTTGTATCATAATCATTAATATCTTTTGTATCTTGAATATTAGAAACTAATTTTACAGCACTGGAAATTTTTATTGATCTTCTAATTAAAAATATGATTATCAAAATAATTGATAAAACAACAAGTAATGCTATTAAAAAGCCATTTGTATCTTGCTCGTATATTTTTAATAAATCATAGTTTGATTCTTTTACTAGAGCAAAAAAAGATTTAATATTTTCTAAAAAAGACATTGTGGGGTTCCTTTATGCGTAACTTATATTTATATAATATATTATAATAATATTTCTTAATACTTTAGTACAGCAAAATGCTGTACTACTTTTATTATTTATATGCTTCAGATATATACAAGTTTTCTAAAGCATCAGCAGATAAACTTCTTAACCTTTTACCATTTATAAATATAGTTGGTGTACCTCTAACTTGAAGTTTTTGAGCATCAACTAGATCTAAATTAATTCTTTTTTTGATTTCAGGATTTTGCATATCTTTTTGTAATTTAACTAAATCTAAACCTTCAACCTCTTCTAAAAAGCCCATTAAAAGTTCTGGTTTTTCATTATTATGCTGTGCCCATAAAGGCTGTTTAGAATATACAACATCTAATACTTCTAAGTATTTATTTTGCTCTCTAGCAGCTTCAATAATACGAATAGCATACTCTGAGTTTTTGTGATTAGCTAAATATCTAATAACTAACTTTATATCTTTATAATACTCTTTATAAAAATCTTTAATAATACCATTAAATAATGCACAAGATTCACATTCTGGATCTATATATTCTACAACATAAATACCTTTTTCATTGTCACCAAATGATGGGCTATACTCTCTTATAAAAGGGTCTTTTTTATAATCTATTGAAGCTGTAACTTCTTGAACTTTCTTTTCTTCTTTATTTTTGAATGCATAACCACCACCAACAAATAAAGCAATTAAAACAATAAGTGTAATTGCAACTAAACTTTTATTTTTCATCTAAATACTTTCCTTTTTTCAAAATAATTAAAAATATAAATAACATACAAAATGATACTAAAGATAAAAATGGAATTGTAATAAAACCTAATAAATCTATATATCTAGTAGAACAAGGAACTCCTTGAACACACGGAGTCAAATCATCAGTAATAATTCCAAACATTAGTAAATTATGATAAATAGCCATTATAAGACCTCCTAAAACAAGAGGAAATGCATACTTAAATAATTTATTATCTGGATATAAAAGATTCACTAGAAATATTAAAACTAAAGGATACATAAATATTCTTTGGTACCAACACATAGAACAAGGAACAAAATTCATGATTTCTGAGAAGAAAAGACTACCAAGCGTAGCAATACTTGATACAAGAAAAGATAAAAAAACTAAAACTGAACCCAAAACAACCTCCATTAATTTATTTTTAAGATGGGGAACCCATCTTAAATTATGCCCCACCACCAATAGGTGAGTTGATTTCATCATGAATAGTATTTCTAGGTATTGAATCACATAATTCAATCGACTCATTTAATGCTTTCATGAAATCCTCGACATTTTCATAAGGAATATCTATTTCAGATACTTTATCTTTACCATGAGAATATATTGCAATATTAATTACAGGACTGCTATATTCACCATAAGGTTTTTCAACATGAGTAATTCTAACTGTGTCATCAGTAGAGTGGGCTAATTTTAATGTTTTAACTTCTATATGTCTTTTTGGCATAATAAACTCCTTAATATTAGTATAAAAATATTGTACCATAAGTTAAGCTTTAATCAAAAAATAATCAAGTTATTTTATTGATGTAGCCGTCAAAAACAAGTAGTTTTTACCTGTTAAAGTTACCCTATATTTCTTTTGTTGAAGATATTTCTTACAAAACATCACATCATTATACAATACTGATTGTTCAGAGAATGTGTAGTTTTTTGCTTTTGCACCAAAAACAACTTCATTTCCAATCCATCTACAATTAGGAAATCCTAAAATAACACTGCCTTTATCTTTAAGATGGTTCTGAATTAAATTCATAAATAAAAGTTTAAAATTCAAACTTGAACTTTGTAAAGTACCAATTGAAATCAAAAGATCTGCTTTTGGTAAATCTAACTCATCTAACTTATTAATATCATGGTTGTAAAAATTAAAATTATTAAAAGGAAATCTTTCTTTTGAGAATTCAATAGCACTAGAAGAGAAATCTACTCCATGAAATTCAATATCTGCTAAATTATTATCAAGAGTTTGTTTAATTACTTCAAATTCATCAGCTTTATTTATACCTAAATTTAGTACTACTTTTTTATCTTCAATCTTTACATTTTTTAGTGCATTTACATAATTATTTAAAAAAGTTGGGTCTTCATTTTTATTAATTCTAAAAAATATTGATTCTATGCCATACTTATCATTTGGATTGATTAGTTGTTGATTATGAAAAGAGTCATTTGAATTTAGTTTTTCAAACTGTAAATCCATAAAATATTTATCAATACTACTTACATACATTTTACAAAAAAGTATTTCACTTAAATCACTCCAAACCTTAAAAGATCGATAAATAAACTCCTCTTCTAGTTTAATTATTTCACCACTAAATAAATCTTTTGATACACTTGGATTTAATACCTTAATTTGAACACTATCTTTGTGTAACAACTCATTTTGCATGAAATTTATTATTTCATACATTGTTTCATTTGTAAATTTTTTCATATATAAATCTTCTTTTTATTTTGAAATCATATAATAGTATTATGAATCTTAGAATATCAACTTATAACCTATATCAATTTTGTTCTCCACCCTACTCTTACTATACAAAAAAAGAGAAATTTAGTACTACTCAATGGCAAAGTAAATTAAACTGGATTGAGCAAACGATAAAAAATATTGATAGCGATATCATAGCATTTCAAGAAGTTTTCACTCAAAATGAACTAAAAGAACTTCTACTCAAAAATGGTTACAAACATTTTGCAAGTGTAGATGAAGCAATTTGTGAAAAAAATATTTTTCAAACTTGTACTGTTTTTTTAGCTTCAAAATTCCCAATAAATAAAATAGAAACAATAAAAACTAATAAAGATATTGTAGATATATTTGAATTTGATGATGAATTTATTTATTCAAGAAAGCCAATAAAAGCTTTTATTCAAATAGATAATGAAGAACTTATAACTTATGTATTTCACCTAAAATCAAATCGATTAAATGAGTTTGAATATAAATTTTCAAAAAATACAAAAGTAGAAGAAAAAATAGAAAAATCCCTTTTAAGCTTTAGTTACAAAAATGCTAATGCTTTAAAACAAAGATTATGCGAAGTAGTTCATCTATCAGCAGATATAAATAAAACACTTAAAACAAATAAAAATATTATTGCATTAGGTGATTTAAACGATAAAGAATTCTGCTTGAGTATTGATTTATTAACATCTAAAACTTTGATTGAACAAATCATTAAATCAAAAAGTCTCTCTAATTTAAAGTTAAACAATAATGAAAAACAGATACTTGATTCTTTTTATTTAGATAAGAGCTATAAAACTAGACCAGCCACATCTTATTTTAGAACCGTTGGAAATGTAATAGATTATATATTTATATCAAATAGTTTAAAACAATTCTTTAAAAAATATCATATCTATGAAGAGCATCTAAAAGATAATAAAGATGGTTCTTTACTAAAAAGTGATCATACCATAATTAGTATAGATTTTAATTTTTAATGTTACGAATATACTTATTTTTATAAGTTAATTTATTTTTTTAAACTAATTTTAATATATATACATTTTTCTTACATTCTTTTTTTATATTATTACATTCTATTTGGAAGATAGATAAAAAAGGAAGAGATATGAATATGAAAATGCAAACAGCAGATTTATGTGACGATAATAGAAACAAAAAGATTCAAGTTTTATCGCCTAAGTTTAGAAACTATGGTGGTCTTAAAAGTTTTCAAGGAAGAATTGAAACAATTAAATTAGACAAAAGCAATTTTAGACTTCTTGAAATGTTAAGGGATGAAAAAGGTGAAGGCAAAATAGTTGTAGTTGATAATTCTCAAGAGTTTTTTGGTGTTGTAGGGGATAAACTTATGGCATTTGCAAAAAATAACAACTGGAAAGCAATAATATTAAATGGTTATGTTAGAGATACTAAAGAGACACAAAATATTGATGTTGGATTATATGCAATTGGAACTTGCCCTTTAAGAAATTTTGATAAAACAGAATCGTCAAGGGGAGAAGATTTAAGTTTTGAAGGTGTAAATATACAATCTGGTGATTGGGTTTATGCAGATGAAGATGGAGTAATTTTCTCAAAAGAACCACTTAAATAGTTTTTTAAACCATCATCTTTTAGATGCTGGTTTAAAATAAATCTACACTAGAAACTAAATCTTCATTAAATGCTATAACTTGATTTCGCCCTTTATTTTTTGCTTCATACAATGCAATATCAGCATTTTTAATAACTGATTCAAAATTTGTTGAATCATTAGGGAACATAGAAACCCCTATACTAACTGTTTTTCTTAGTTTTGCTCCAGCATAAACATCAATATCATTTTGACTAACTTTTACTCTAATTTTATTTGCAATTTCTAATGCATTATCTAAAGATTTTACATTTATTAATAAAACCATAAACTCTTCACCACCATATCTTACAACAATATCTGAATCTCTAACTGTTTCAACTAATATTCTAGATAGTTCTTTTAATACTTTATCTCCAATGTCATGTCCATATTCATCATTTACAGCCTTGAAGTGATCCATATCAAGTAATAATACTCCAATATCAAAGTTTTCTCTATTAGCTTGTGGAATTAATTTTTTAGAGTGTTCTTCTAAGAATTTTCTATTATAAAGTCCTGTTAGACCATCTCTAAATGCTGATTGTTTTAAAGCTTCCATAAGTATTTTAACTTCAATAGAAGGTGCTGATTCATTTATATAACTTTTTATAAAAGAGATATTTGATTTTAGTTTTTCTAACTCTTTTTCATTATCGAATACAAAATTGATAATTAGATATATATTTTTACTAATACTTGTTGGTACACAAAAATGAAATTTATTTTTTTCATTAAAATATGGACAACTATTGTGGAATTCTAAGGACATCACATCATTTTTAGTTCTAGCAGCTCTACATAAATGAGGTGAATCTTTTAAAGAACTTTCACAATAAAAACCTTCACCAATTTTTTTAATAACTTCCATTTTTTGTTTTGAAGAATCAATCTCAACAAATGTAAAATTCTTTTGATTAAATTGATTAATTAAAACTTGACTTAATCTATTGTAAATCTCATCTTTCGAGCTATCTAACTCAATTTCCTTTTTAAACTGATAAAGATTAGAAAGGTTTGTAATAATTTTTTTTGAATCTTTTAAAATTGAAATTTTAGATTCATCTTCACTACTAGAGTTACCAATAAAAACTTTTAATTTTTTATCAATATCATTTGAAGTATCTTTGAAAGTTGTTAATAAGCTATTAAAATTATCCATTGTTGTAACCATTTGAGGTGTTAAATCAATTGGATATTCTACCTTCTTAAAATTACCTGCAATTGCACTATCTAAGCTCTCAGTTAAATTTTTAAATAATCTAGAGTATTGTGTTAAAACTTTTCTAAATATTAATAAAATCAATACTGCTGATAAAAATATTAGAACTAAAGCAGTTAAAAATATGTTTATGCTTAGTTCTTCTATTTTACTTAAATCCATTTCTAAAGAAATTGCACCTAACACATCACCTTTTTGAACATTATGACATGATAAACAATTACTACCATTTGTATCATCTGCTTTATAAGGTATAGTAATTCTCATAGTTGTATCAAACAATGAATTTGAAACTTCGTATTTTGTAACTCCTGTTTGTAATACCTCTTTATCAATGTCATCTCTAGGCGACTTCTCATTAAAAGTTGAATATTGTTTATTTATTAATTCACTTCTTACAATCCAAAGACTATTAACATCTTTCATATCCTTAATAGAATCTAAAAAAGAATCTATATCTTTCATATTATCATTTTCCATGTAATTAGTAATTCCATTTTTTATTACATTTGAAACGACATTTGCATTATGAATAGCAAGTTCTTTATTATTTTGTTTAAAATTATATGTAATTACTAAAGTAACTAGTATAGTTAAAACTATTGATATAGTAAGAAATTTAATTATTATTTTATTCAACGATTGTCCCTTTATAAAGTTAGGTATTGTACTTTTAAATCACTTAAATAAAAAATAAAAAACACACTTATTAGATAATTATTTAACTTGTTTTTTAATTTCTAAATTAATTGTTGCTTCATTAATAAGTAATTTTGCAACTTCATGATAAGCATGTATGTACTTATTTATTTTTAAATCTTTTAATTCAGCTTTTTCTTTAGTTGATTGAATTTTTAAAATTATATTAGCTTCATCATAATAATTTAAAACAGCTTCACAAACTAATCTTTTTACATGAATATCACTAAGAGTAATTATTATTGCACTTGACTGTTCAATTTTTAATGACTCTAAAACAGGTTTTTTATCTAAGTGACCAAAATATGCCATATAGCCAAGTTTTCTAGCTAAAAGTACATGCCTTAAATCATCACTAATAATTACAAAAGGAACCTCTTGTTCACTTAAATCTCTTGCAATAATTCTTCCTAAAGTAGAAAATCCACATATCACAATATGATTTTTTTGTTTAATTGGTGTGATTTTATCTGATTCATAAAACTCTACTACAAAATATGAAGCTAACTTATAAATATTAGAAACAATAAAAGGCGTGATAATCATCGATAAAACAGATATTAAAATTAAAAAACTAGATTGTTCACTACTTAAAAGATTATCATTTGTTGCTAGTGCAAAAATTGCAAAGGAGAACTCTCCAACTTGACAAAGGGCAATTGCTGATTTTATAGATGTACTTTTATCACTTTTTCTTCTAATTATAAAATAAATAACAATTGCTTTAATAAGCATAATAGCTAATAAAAACAATAGTATTATATGAACATTATATAAGAAATATAAAGCATCTATTTTTGTTCCAACCCAAAAGAAAAAAGTTCCTAATAACAGATCTTTATAAGTTGCAATATCCGATTCAACTTTTACTGAATAGTTTGTATCAGAGATAATCATTCCTGCAATAAAAGCACCTAAAGAATAAGTAAAACCTAATTCATGAGCTAAAAGTGATGCCCCAATTACGATAGAGAAAACAGAACCTAAAAACAGCTCTTCAATTCTTGTTTTAGCAGAAAATTTCAATAACCAACTAATTATCTTCTTACCAACTATAAACATAAATGCAATAATTACAATTGCTGAAATAAAAGTTTTTGTTAGAACTTCACTTATTGATAAAGTATCATTAGCTAAGAATGTAATTAATAAAAGAATAGGAATAACTGCTAAATCTTGAAAAATTAAAATTGCCGTTGATTTTTCACCATAAGGGGTATGAATATCTTTTGAACTTTTTAAATAAGTTAATACAATAGCTGTTGAAGATAATGAAAATGCCAGTGAAACTATTAAAGATACTTCAAGTCCCAAATCAAAAATAAAATAAGAACAAATATAAATAATAATTGCACTTAAACCTACTTGTAAAGAGCCATTAATAAAAAGAATTTCTTTCATTTTCTTAATCTTATCAAAACTCATTTCAAGTCCAATTGTGAACATTAAAAAAACAATACCAAATTCACCAAGTAGTTCTAAAGAATGCATATCTAGCTTGCTAAAATTAAAAAAATAACTAATTATTGTTCCTGTTAATATATAGCCAATTATATGAGATATACCAAACTTTTTTAAAATAATATTTAATATTGTAGCAATAGTAATAGTTAGAAAAATAGTAAATAAGAGATTTTCCATGTAAAACTTTCAATAAATAATTTAGTGCAATTATATCTTAATTTAAAAATATAAATTAGTAGAAACTATATAAATAATATCTAAAATCAAGATTTATTTAAATCTCTATTGAATAAGTTGATCTAAAAACTTCTTGAGCTTTTAAAGTAATTACTCCCTCTTTAAGTTTGATATCTTTATTATGATTTATATTATCAGCTACACCATGCCATGGTTCAATACATAAAAAAGGAGCACCTGTAGGTTTAGACCAAATCCCAAGATAAGGGAAATCTTTAAAGTTAATTTTTACAAATCTATCATTTTGTGTATTTTTATATACTACTTCTTTAAATTCATTTTTAAAAACCAATGCATCTTTACTAAATAATTCATCACTTAGATATATTTTTTCACTATTCATTTCTGAAAAATTAGATAACAATCCATCTTCTAAAAAGAATCTTGAAGCTATTTTTTTGTCAAGTTCTAAATAACACTCATCTTTTCTTTCATCCTCTAAAGGCCAATTAAAGGCAGGATGAGCACCAATAGAAAAATACATAAGGTCATCATCTTTATTAATTACTTCATAAGAAATTATTAATCTATTATCTTCTAATTTATATGATAAATATAGTTCAAATTTAAAAGGGTATATTTTTAAAGTGCTTTCATCATATGATAATCTAAATTTGATTTCTAAATCACTTAATTTAGCTATTTCAAACTCTTTATCCCTAGCAAAGCCATGTTGATTCATTTTATATGTTTTATTATTATAGATATATTCATTATCTTTTAGTTTTCCAACTATTGGAAAAAGAATAGGAGAACTTCTATTCCAGTATTTCTCATCAGCACACCAAATATAATCTAATGACTCATCAATTTTTTTCAAACTATTTAACTGTGCCCCATAAGAATTAATTGTGGCTTGAATATAGTCATTTTTAATTATATAATTCATTCTAGTCCTAATTGCCCCTCTTTATATTCAATCTTTAATAATAATCTATCAATAATTTTTTGATGTTTATCAATCTCTTTTTTTAACTCTCTAATAGTTTTATTTTTCAAATCAAACTCACTATTTACTGAATCCAATAAAATCTCCATTTGTTCACTTTTAATTTTCACTTCATCTTGTTTTTCAACAGCAATTGTTAATTTCTCTTTAGCTCTAACACTTAAATTGGTTAATTTCTTTTTTCTTTCATTTGTTTCATCATTAAAATATCTAAGTTGCTGTTTAAATTTATCTTGCCTAGATACCTCTAATGCTATAGAATTATCAATATTTTTGTATTTTGAAAGTTGAGCAAACAACTCGTCAATTTTTTCTCTAGCTTCAATATTAATTCTTCTATTTTTATTAATATTTTCAATTACTTTTTTTCTAAATTTTTTTTGCTCTAATTCATACTGTGTAGCTAAAAAACCTATCCAAGTAAATTCATAAATATTATTAGTTGTTTCATCTTTTAGTAGGTATAACTGTTAAATATGTATAAAACTCTTCTTTATTTTTTGAGAGATTTTTAACTTTACCTTCCCAAGTATTCCCTTGAGAAATAGTATTTAAAATTTCTTGTAAAGTATTTTTATCATTAACTATTAAATCTATTTTTTTATTAATTACTTCTGTCTCTAAATAATATGAAACCTCTAAAAAAGATTTATTAACAAATGTAATCTCATTATTTTTATTAGTTTTAGACACTATTGCTACTTCATTTACAACTTCAAAAATATCTTCTAAGTTTTTCATTGTTTGAGCTTTTGTTTGTTCATAATATTTTGTTCGACATATCTTTTCAACTGAGTCTAAAAGAGATTTAGCACCTAAAGGTTTAATTAAAAAATCAGTAACATTTAATTTTAAAGCCTCTAATAATTCCTTTGAGTCTAAAACTCCCGTTGTTATAATAAAGGGTAATTCCTCATCAATATCTCTTACTTTATTTAGTAAATCTATTCCCCGAACACCTTTTTCTAACTGCATATCTGAAATTATAAGGTCAATATTATTTTTGTTTTCTAAGAAGTATTCAAAAACATTTTTTGAACTATCAAATAAATATACTTTATTAAAAGTTTTCTTCAAAATATTTTCAAAATATTTTGCAGTTGTTTGATTTGATTCAATATAAATAACATTTAATTTACTATAAAACTCTTCATTACTTAATACCATATTAACTACTTTTTCGTTTTATTTTTATCATTATATAACTGACTTTCTCTATGATTTAAAACATCTTCTAAATCACTAACTTTTTGCTTCTTTATTTGTAACTCTTTTTGAATTTTTTCTATATAATGCTCTCTTACTTTTATTTCTCTTCTTAAATAAATTACTTTTTTATCAGCCTTTATCATTTGTTCTTTCATACTATCTGTAGATTCACTAATCTCTTTCATTTTTAAATTAACATTTTTAGTAAATAATTCCTGCCTATTTCTTATATCTTTTAATTTATTTTCTAGATTATTTATATTGTTAATATATTCATTATTTTGATTTTTTACTTTTTCAAATTCTGACTCTTTTTTTTCAAAACCTTTATAGTGTTCCAATTCTTTAGTTAATGAATCAATTTTTTCTTGAGCTTTTCTATATATTTTTTTTGTTTCATTAAAGTTATATAAAACTTTCTTTTTGAAGTTTCTTCTGTTATTTTCTTCTTTTGTTGTAATAAAATTTATACTAATAAATTTGTTACCATTTTCATTTAATACAGGAATAATTGTGCAATTTGAATAAAAAGCAGTATCATCTTTGGTCATAAACTTTAAATTACCTGACCACCTTTTATTATTATTTAAATCTTCCCATTGTTTATTAATAATTTCAGAAGGAATATCTTTATGATAAATATAGTTGAATTCATTATCTAAGACATCATCTACATCTAATTTTGAAAGCTCTGTGTAAAATTCATTTACATAAGTAATTTTTTTGTTTTTATCAAAAACAAATACAAATGCTACTTTATTAATAGTATCAAGATATTCATTTATCATATTTTGATAATGATCTATCTTTTTTTGTTTTTTACTTTTTCTAGATAAAGTTTCTATTTTTCCTAAAAGTTCTTTAATATCTAATGGTTTAACAAAATAATCGTTAACTCCATATTTGATAGAATCAATTAAATACTCATGGTTTGTAAAAGCAGTAGTAAAAATAAAAGGAACGATTTTATCAATTTTTCTTATTTCATGTAATAAAGCTATCCCATCTTTTTTAGGCATATTTATATCACTAAGTATTAAATCAATATTTTTTTGATTAGCATTAAACAGTTCTATAGCTTCTTCGCCATCTGATGCTAATAAAATATCTTTGAAGAAAAGTTTCAAAGTATCGTTAAGTTCTTTTTTTATTAGCTCATCATCTTCAACATACAAAATATTTAACTGTTTTAAAAAATCTTTATCCATATAACTTCTTATTTTTACATTGTATGTATATTTTACAACAAGTAAGCTAATTATTTTATTTATAACATTTAGTTATTTTTAGATTAATAACAATTTGATTATGATTTGGATATAATCATTGAATTTTTTTATAAAAAGGTACAAAATGATTGAAAAGAATGGTGATATGTTAACAGTTAGAGAAGATTTAAAAGTATTTGACTGTACTATTAGAGATGGTGGTTTAGTAAATAATTACCACTTCACTGATGAATTTGTAAAGGCACATTACGAGATGTGTGTTGCTTCTGGAGTTGATTACATGGAGATTGGTAAAAATGTTTCTCCAACAGTAATGGATCCAAAAGAGTATGGGAAATGGAATTTTTGTTTAGAAGATGATATTAGAAGTGTTGTTGGTGAAAACAATACAAACCTGAAAATTGCAACAATGGCAGATGTTGGTAGAACTTTAAAAGAAGAGATTCCTTTAGCATCTGAGTCAGTTGTAGATATGATTAGAGTTGCTACTTATATTCACCAAATTCCTGAAGCAATTGAATTAATTGAAGATTTCCACGCAAAAGGATATGAAACAACTTGTAATATTATGGCTATTTCTAAATCATTTGATGATGAGTTAGATAGAGTTTTAGATCAAGTTTGTGCTTCAAATGTAGATGTAATTTATATAGCTGATAGTTTTGGTTCGTTTTATCCAGAACAAATTAAAAAGTTAACAGCAAAATATCTAACAAAAGCAAATGCTGCTGGTAAAAAAATCGGTATTCATGCGCACAATAACTTACAACTTGCATACGCAAACACACTTGAAGCTATGATTTATGGAACAAGTTATTTAGATGCAACAGTTTCAGGACTTGGAAGAGGTGCTGGAAATTGTAATTTAGAGTTATTATTAGGTTTCTTAAAGAACCCAAAATATAAATTAACACCTGTATTAAAATTTATTGAAAATTATATTGTAGATTTAGAAAAAGAACTTGACTGGGGTTATAGTGTACCTTATATGATCACTGGTAAGTTAAACGAACATCCAAGACCTGCAATGAAAGCTAGGGATGAAAAAGATACAAAATATGTAGATTTTTACAACAGAATGACAGAAGAGTATAGCTAATAGCTATACTCTTTTAACTTAACTCTCTTGTGAAATATCACCACCTAAACTTGATATTTTTTCATCTAATAAAGCCAAAGTTCTATTTTGAGTTTCATAAGATATCTCAGGTAGTTTTCCTCCAAAAAGTTTTTCAGCCTCTTGAAAACCTTGAATAATACCCTCTTTGCCTTTTTGTAATAGCTCTAAATCATCACCTGCAAAACTAAATACAAAGTTAGCAACTCTATTTGAAGTCTGTTCTACTCCAAAAAAACCATCTTCACTAACTAAATCTTGTGCTTCTTGGGGTGTTAGTTCTAAAATTGGTTTACCTTCGTAACCAATATTTTCTAAACTCATTTCACCATCATTAACACTTTTACCAGATAAGAAATCTAAAACTTCTTGTTGTTCATCACTAATTTTAAATGAAGCCGCACCTTGAGCTATTGTATTTTCTTTCATAGAACTTGCTGTATTCATACTAAAAAGTATTACTTGAGCATTCATAGATAAACTAACTTTAACAGCAGATTCATTAAAAGTATCTTCAAGATTCTCTACTGATTCTTTACTTGTTTTAGATTCATTTGTTGAACTATCATTTTGTTTAAATAGATTCAGAGCCTGATTAACACTATTATTTACTTGCATAATAAACTCCTACTAATAAATTTTGTATAATTACATACAAAGAGATAAGTAAGATGATCACATTTTTTTTAGATCAATGATAGAACTTTTAATGAAGTTTTATTAAATCTCCAAGGAGTCTATCACTTACTTCAAATCCCAATAGGTTGATTAAGCTTCGAGCTTCTGTCATTATGGAGATAGGATAAAAGTAAGGTTACTTATCTGTTTGTATGTAAAATAACATTTGTAAAGGTATTTGTGATGTATAAACAATTCATAGGAATAGATATTTCTAAAGATAGCTTTGATTTAACACTACTTGAAAATAGTGGTGAAATTAAACTAGAAGTAAAGCTTACAATGAATAGAGATGGATTTGATACTTTAGTAGAGTATTTATCCACATATCCTAAAGAAGAGCTTTTAATAGCAATGGAAGCAACTGGTATTTATCATTTACCACTATTATCTTTTTTATTAGAAAATAGTTTTAAGTGTGTAGTGATTAATCCAATACTCATAAAGAGTTTTATTGGTTCAACTACCCTTAGAAAAACTAAGAATGATAAAAAAGATGCAGCTTCAATTGCTCTATTTAGTTTAAAATCATATCAATCTTTACATCTTGCTAGTACTAATAATATTGAAAATATTAGACCGCTTATCCGTGAAAGAGAAAACCTCTCGAAAGATGTAGCAAGATTAAAAACTGAAATAAAAGCTAATTTAGTGCAATTATTCCCTGAATTGTTAAAGAACACAAATATATTTACAAAGAGCATTTTAAATCTGCTCCTTAAAGCTCCTAGCCGTAAAGCAATTAGGAACTTAAGGGAAAAGACCATCCAACGAATCTTAGATGATACAAGTGGCAATAAAGTTAAAATTACTGCAAAGGATATATTAGCCTTAGCAAAAACTTCTATCGCCGTATCCGATAAATATCTTGAAAAGGTTTTAACTTCTAAAATTAGAAGATTAATAGCTATTCAAGATGAATTATCTATTCTAGATTCTGAGTTGGAAAACTCTTTAGAAGATACTGATATAAACAATGATATTGATATAGTACAATCAATACCAGGAATTGGAGCAGTAACTTCTAAAAACTTTATGGTTGAAGTATCCTCTGTTGATAAGTTTAATTCCGTAAAGCAACTATGTGCTTTTATAGGAATTGACCCATCAGTTAGACAAAGTGGTACTTCAATCAACTATAGGGGCAAAATCTCTAAAAGAGGTAATGCAAACCTTAGAAGAACTATTTGGCAAATGGCAATTGGTACTATTCGTTCTTGTGAAAAATTTAAACTCTATTTCTCTAAAAAACGAGAAGAAGGTAAAAAATTCAAACAAGCTGTTATTGCTGTTGCAAATAAACTTCTAAAAACAATATTTGTAATGTTAAAGAACAAAACCAAATTTGATGAAAATTTAGCTTTAGGTGTTTCCAAATGAAACTTTAAAATCTTTGTTTTTTAGTTAGGTTTCTTTATAGTTGACTCCTTTTATCTAATTCTACATTTCTTAAAGTTAATTTAAACTTAATTTTACTTTATATCTTTAATTAACTCCTCAAACCATTTAGCTGCTTCTTCAACACTATCAAATCTTCTAGATTTTGCAACTTGATCTTGTCCTTCATAGAACCTTACTCTAATTCCATCTTCAACATGATCAATTTTAGTTCTAGTAATCTTTGCCATGTTTAAATAAACTCTCTCATTTAATCTTACAAACATACATTCTCCTTTTGTATTATTTTAGTAAAAAATATTTTACCATTAAATAATTAAATCCAACATACATTTTGTGTATTGATATTTATATTAACCTCATCACCTGGTAAAAGTCTTTGTTCTTGCATGTACTCTCTTGTTATTTTACAATTAAAACTAATTCCACAAATAGCAAACTGTACCAATAGTTTAACACCACCATTTATTTGATGAATAGAATCAATAATACCTTTTAATGTATTACCACTATTAAACTCTTCACAATCTACTCTACATATAGTTATATCATCACTATTTATCATAGCTATTGAATCTCTTTTCTTATCAAAACTATTTTGGATTTCTAGTTTTTGTCCATCAATAAACTCTTTTACTAAGTTTTGATTTTCATTTTTACTCCACGGAGCAAAAAGTAGATTTACACTGCTACTTTCTATTAGGTTACCTTGGAAAAGAGCTACTTTTTTATCACAAATATGATTTAACCAATTATGGTCATGACTTGAGATAAATATTGTTGTGTTGTAATCTTGTTTTGCAGTTAATATCGCCTCTTTTATTAATTGAGCAGAATTCGTATCAACTCCACTTGTTGGCTCATCTAGTATCAATACTTTTGGCTTAAGTATTAGTCTAGCTGCTAAGGCTACCCTTTGTGCTTCACCACCTGAAAGTTGACTCCACTTCCTTTTTGCAAATGAATTACTTAGTCCTACAACACTTAAAGCTTCAAACACTTTATCATCTAAATTTTCTTTTTCACCTCTTAGTTTTAAACCATAGGCAATATTTTCATAAACTGTTCTTTTAAGTAAATAAGGATTTTGAGGAACCATTACAACACTTTGTTTAGTTTTTAAATCTAATTTTTTATTTTCAATCCCCTTATAAATTAGTTCTCCATTACTAGGATTATTTATAAAAGAAAGTATAGAAAATAGTGTAGATTTACCACTACCATTTGGACCAAAAAAACCAACAATTTGATTTTCATTAATAGTTAAATTTGGAATATTTAAAACTCTTCTACCTTCATAGTATTGTTCTATATTTTTAAGACTATACAAACTACTCATTGTGTCCATTTCCTTTTTAAAACTGAAAGTGCAATATTTACCATCAATGCAACTGCAAATAAAACAATTCCAAGTGCAATACCTGTAACAAACTCACCCTTACCTGTTTCAAGTGCGATTGCAGTTGTAACAGTTCTTGTGTGATATTTAATATTTCCACCAACCATCATAGAAATACCAATTTCAGTTATAATTCTTCCATATGCAGTCATGGCTGCTGTCATAAGTCCAAACCTAGCTTCAACTAGTGTTGCAACTAATATTTGATATGAACTTGCACCCATACCTTTTAGGGATGTATATAGCCTTTTATCCACTGCTTCTACTTGAGTTGCTGTTAAAGCTATTATGATAGGAAGACCTAAAACTATCTGTCCTATAATAATAGCTTGAGGAGTAAACAGTAAATCAAATTTACCAAATGGTCCTGCTTGTGAAAGCATGGTATATGCAATAAGTCCTATTACAACAGTTGGAAGAGCTAGTAGTGTATCAACGATAGTTCTAAGCACACTTTTTCCATAAAAGTTGTAATACCCAAGGGCAAAGCCCAGAGGTAAACCTATAATTAAACTTATTAGTAAAGACCAAGAAGATACAGTTATAGTTGTAGTAATTGCAGAGTACACACTCTCATTTCCTGAGCTTAACAGTTGTATTGCTTCAGCAAAACCATCGGTAAATAGATTCATATTTTAAACTGTTCCTTACTTATTTGCATTTGGAATAAATAGTGCTTTATCTAATAATCTAAAATCAGCAATAATTTTTTGAGTCTCAGGTTTTACAATCCAGTTAGTAAATTGTGTTGCAAGTTCTGGTTTCACATTTGGACATTTATCTTTATTGATTGTTACAACAGAGTATTGATTAAATAAAGATTTATCACCCTCAACTACAATTTTCATATTATTGTTATCTCTCTTTTGAGATTCATACTTAATCCAAGTTCCTCTATCAGTCATAGTGTATCCATCTTTTTCAGATGCCATATTGATAGTTCTTAGCATTCCTTGTCCAGTTTGTACATACCAAGCTGCATTTTCAGGTGCTTTTTGTAAAGCAGTTTTCCATAATGCAATCTCTTTTTTATTAGTTCCTGAGTTATCACCTCTTGAAAAGAATTTAGCTTCAACTGATTTAATTTTCATTAATGCTTCACTTGGAGTCATACCAGAAACTTTAGCACCATCAGTTTTTGGTCCTACAATAATAAAGTCATTATACATAACTTGTTTTCTATTAACACCATAACCACTTTCTACAAACTTCTTCTCACTAGCAGGTGCATGAACAAATAAAATATCAACATCACAGTTACTTCCCATTTTAAGTGCTTTACCAGTTCCTGTTGCAAGCCATTTTAAAGTTGTACCTGTCTCTTTTTCAAATTTTGGTGCTAAATAGTCTAACAATCCAGTGTTATCTGTACTTGTAGTTGTAGCCATCATAAGTGAATCTTTTGCCATAAGAGTTGTTACTAATAATGTACTCAATCCTAATGTTACTAATGTTTTTGTCATAAAATTCTCCTTTTAGTTAAATATATTTGTTTGGTTTTTATCAAATTGTGAATCAAAAGGTATTACTTTTACTTCTTGATTACTCTGTATATTTTGTGTATTTTCATTTGTTACTAAGATACAATTACTTTCATACAGTGCAGTTATCATTCCTGAACCATATTTATTGTTTCTTGTTACTTTAAACTCTCCGTTTAAAATAGTTCCTAGAACTACATTTACCCTCCCCTTTTTAGTTTTAAAATCACTACTATTTACAGCTTTTAAAAATGTATGATAAATACTTGTATCACCTTGTAATTTTCTTAGCATTGGAATTACAAATAAATAGATATTTACCATAGCAGTCAATGGATTTCCAGGCAGACATATAACAGATGTTTTACCCATAGTTCCCATCATAATTGGTCTCCCTGGTTTTATATTTACTCCATGAAAAGAAGTTTCTAATCCATTTTGTAAAAATGCCTCTCCTACAAAATCAGCATCCCCCATAGAAATACCACCTGTTGTAATAATCACATCATAAGTCTTTAAATTTTTAATAAACTGCTTTGATTCTTCAAGATTATCAGGAACTACCCCTGTATAAGTTGCATCAAAACCTTTCTCTTTTAATTGAGAAATAAGTGCATAAGAATTACAGTTATAAATCTCTTCATCATCAGCTTCTTCCCAAGGCTCCTTAATCTCATTTCCAGTTGAAAGTACAGCAATAGTGATTTTCTTGTAAACTTCAACCATAATCAAACCTTGTGAAGCTAAAAGAGTAATATGAGAAGATGTTATTCTCTCACCCTTTTGGAATAATACACTTCCTTCTTTTTGCTCTTCACCTTTTAATCTTAAGTTTGCACCTTTTTTAATATCTTCAGGGATTCTAACTGTTTTATTAGTTACATCAAAACAGTTCTCAATAGGAATAATAGTATCAGCATCATTTGGTACTTTTGCACCTGTCATAATTTTATAACACCCATTATCCAAAAGTGATTCCTTTACAGCCTCCCCTTTATCACCTGCATAGATAACTTTATTTATATTTAGAGTTTTTCCAGCATCACTAAATTTTACTGCAAAACCATCCATCGCTGAGTTATTAAAAGCTGGTAAATTTTTTACACAAACTATGTCTTTAGCTATTGTTCTATTAATTGCTTCACTAATTGGTATAATTTCAGTAAAACTAATAGGATTTACCATTTCCAAACTTTTTTGTACTGCA
The DNA here is from genome assembly GCF_004214795.1 of Malaciobacter pacificus. NCBI lineage: Bacteria > Pseudomonadati > Campylobacterota > Epsilonproteobacteria > Campylobacterales > Arcobacteraceae > Malaciobacter > Malaciobacter pacificus. The sequence goes on along the minus strand of NZ_CP035928.1, from coordinate 965,300 downwards.
TTTGGGAAGTCTAAAAAATTCATTTTTTGATTCATCTAATTTCCTTAATTTAAAACTTTGATTTGTCTATATTTTTTTGCCATTGTTTTAACTATTTTCTCAATAGTTTCTTCTTCATACTCTTTTGTAAAAGTTAGACTAATTGAGTTTCTACTTGTAGTTTCATCATATCCCATAGCTTGAATTATTCTTGATGGTTTTGAAAGTCCTAGTGAACACCCTTCTCCATTTGTGATAAAGATTTCATTAAGGGCAAGTGTTCTTATAAGCTCTCTTGCTTTTATATCTTTTAAACCAAAGTGAAGTGAATACTCTAAAGTGTTGTTATTATCAATAAAGAAGTAAATATCTTCTCCAAAAGCCTCTACTAGTTTTGATTTAAATAGCTCTTTTTGAGTTAAGTTAAAAGTACAATTTTGTATTGCTTTTGATATAAACTCAAGAGCAAGTGAATCTTTAAATCCAATTGATTGTTCATCTAATAGCTCCTCATTAAAAAGTATTATTGAATGAGTAAAAAATCCAGTTAGTTTATAAGCATCAAAATAAATCACATCAGAATTTTCATCAAAATTTGCACTTGCATTTGAGATGATTTTTGCACTACAAAGTGTTTTGATTTTTTCTAAATCAGTCTTTAAAAATGTATCCATCACATAAGAACTAAGAAATATAAAATCAACTTCTAAAGTTTTTATAAACTCATAATCAACACTTCCATCTTTTAAAAGTGGAATATAAACTATCTCAAATCCAAGCTCTTCAAAAACTAATGCTGCATCAATTAAAGCTTGTGATTCTCCAAGACTAAGTGCAATTTTTCCTTTTTTAGAAAGTTTTAAAAATAGTGATAAAAAACCCTCACTACTAAAAGAAAAGTAGTTTAAACTTTCAAATCCAAACTTGTCTAAAAAGTTTTTTTCTAAAGATAAATATTGTTCATTGTTTTTTAAAACACTAAGAGAATTTTCCTCACTTATATGCAAATTTTGCATATTTCTATATTGCAAAGCATTAAAACTATGAAGCATCATCTTCCTTTAAACTTATTAATTCATCTTTTTTTAAAAATAGCTCTTCAAATCTTTTTTGAGAATATTTTTTAATATCTTCATCTAACTGGTTATATAGTTCAATTAATTCTTTAGCTTTAGGAGTTAGTTTACTTCCACTATCTTCTCCTCTACCCTTTTTTGTAATAACTAATTTATCTTCAATATAATTTTCTAAAACTTGAATATGACTCCAAGCTTTTTTATAGTTCATTCCAGCTTTTGTAGCTGCTTTTGAAATCGAACCAGTTAACTCAACATATTTTAAAATCTCATTTTTTCCACTTCCAAAAACAAGATTTCTGTTATCATCTTCAATCCAGACTTTAACTTTCACTTCCATTTTTATGACCTTTTTTCTCTCTAAAACATCCTAATTGACAATGAACAACATCAATATCAGAATTTTTTACAGTTGAGCCAACTGTTTTTAAACTACTTCTTTGTGCTTCATCCCATAAAACTTTGCACTCTAAAGTTTTGTGTCCCATATAATTTTGTTTTAGTCTATTATATACTTCAATATTAGGGTCTTGAAATCTTAACTTTCCAAAAACTCCAAGTTCACAATTAGTAATTTTAATACCCAAACTTTTTGTAATAGCACTCATCTCTTTTGGTTTTCTACCAATTAACCTTGATACTTTAAAGGCCTTTAAACAAGATAATTTTCCATCTTCATCTAAGTTAGTTAAAATCAGTTCTTTTTGAATAGAATCAAGTTTTATTTTTACATTATCATCAATACTAGACATCTAAATCTATCCTTCCGCTATGAGTATATAAATTCATTTTTCTACCCCTTGCAAAACCAATAAGAGTAATTCCATGTTTATGAGCTGTTTGAACTCCAAGATATGTTGGAGCTGTTCTTGACACAACTATTGGAACTCTATGCATCACTGCTTTTGTAACCATTTCTGAACTTAATCTGCCACTTACAAAAAGAATCGATTTTGTAGTATCAAGTCCAGCTAATTTACACTTTCCAATAGCTTTATCAATTGCATTATGTCTTCCAATATCTTCTGCTGTTATAGTTGTTCCATCAAGTAAATAAATCATTGCTTTATGAACACAACCAGTTAAGTTATATAGTTCACTCTCTTTATAAAATATTTTAATCTCATCTAAAATAGTTTTAGGCTTTACTTTAAAAGCTGTTTGATTAAATGGTATTTCAAGCTCACACTCAGCTGTTCCAGTAACTCCTCCACCACATCCACTTGTTAGTGTTTTTTCTTTATAAAGATGTTTTAGTGACTCTTCATTTATCTTTGCACTTACATCAACTCTAAGTCCATCTTCACTTAAATTAATTGTATTAATATCTTCAATTGAAGAGATAACATTTTCACTCATCAAAAAACCAATAGCATGAGCTTCTTGGTCTTTTGGTATCGTCATCATAGATATGGCTTTTTCTCCATTTAAATAAAGGTTAAGACGTGCTTCTTCAATAGTCACATCTTCAACCTCAGTGGCTTCATTTTCTATAAGTTTGTCTATTACTACTGTTTTTAAATATTTGGCATTTTCCATATCTATCCTTTAATATGCTAATTTTGCATATTTAAAATATTTTAAAAAAAGCTAACGGAAATATCCGTTATGCTTTTTTAATTAAATCTTTATCTTCTTCTAAAACATCCGGTCTTAATTGTTCTAAATACTCAAGTGGTAACTTTCCAGTTATAACACCTGGAAGGTATCCTTTTACTGACACAAAATATGAATATACTGTCTCAAATGTAAAGAATGAAATAATTGCACTACCCATAAAGTGAATAAAAAGAATAAATCTTTTAAACTGAATAGTTTGTGCATGTGTTTGATAATCTGGAAACATAAACCAAATTATAAATCCACTTAACACTAATAATGAACCAAATGCAACATACATATAGTAGTTGATTCTATCCATATGCTTATATTTTCCTCTTAGGAAAATTTTATTCCAAATCTTAGAACTTGGTCTAATAAAATATTTATGGTCTTTAAATGCAATAATTGTCATAATTGCCCATACAGGGATCCAAGCAACTCCTACAACTTCATGAGTTGCTCTCATATATCTAGCAATTATTCCACCACCTGTCCAGTTACCAAATGTAATTGAAAAACCTGTTATAAATAGATAAATCATAATTACAATATTTAACAAGATTACAACTCTTTGGAAAAGAGAATAAACTTGTACTTTTTCGTTTTCTTTTGTAATTTGTGCTTGTTTCCTACCCTTTGCAACAATAAACATTGTTAAAAAGATAAAAAATTCCACAGTAAAAACTATTGGTAGTAGGTGTTGTCTCTCTTCAAAGGCTCTAATAACTTCAGGAGCTATAGTGTCGTATTGAGGACCAAATAAAGAAACCTCCATTTGTTGATAGTGAGTTAAACTCTCATAAGGAACCACTTGCCCTGTAATGTTACCTTGAAGAACTTGCAATAAAAACTGATATACATAATTTATATCTGCAATCGTTGCTAACCAAAAATACCAATAAGTTAATAATACGAATAAAAGACCTACAATAATGTAGGCTTTATATTCGCTAAGAAAACTTTTATTTTCCATATGCTTTATCCCATCCATAAGGCATAGATTGAACACCATGACCAAATGATAATACTCTTTCTCTATAAATATTTGATATAGATTCAGAATCTCCAACTAATAGAGCTTTAGTAGAACACATAGCTGCACAAACAGGAACTTTACCTTCAGCAATTCTATTTTGCCCGTATAATTCTCTTTCATGCTCACTATTTGTCTCATCTGGACCACCTGCACACATTGTACATTTGTCCATAACACCTTTAGTACCAAAGGCACCATCTTTAGGGAATTGTGGCGCACCAAAAGGACAAGCGTATAAACAGTATGAACAACCAATACACTTATCTTTATCATGCAATACAATTCCATCTTCTCTAATATAAAAACAATCAACAGGACAAACTTGTTCACAAGGAGCATCTGTACAGTGCATACACGCAACTGACATAGAGAACTCTTGCCCTTGTTTACCTTCATTAATTGTAATTACTTTTCTTCTAGAGATTTCAACTGGTAACTCGTGAGCTTCAGCACAAGCAACAGAACAACCATCACAATGAATACATCTGTTTTCATCGCAATAAAATTTCATTCTTGAAAAATCGATTTTATTATTACTCATATTGCTCTCCTATGCTCGCTCAATTCTACATAATCCACCTTTTGTTTCAGGGATTTGAGTAACAATATCGTAACCATAGTTAGTTACTGTATTTGCACTCTCACCTGATGCATAAGGTTTTGTACCATCTGGGAACTTATGAGTTAAATCCTCACCTTCCATAAATCCAGCAAAGTGGAATGGTAGGAATACTCTATCTTCTGATACACTATGTGAATACTTAGCTTTTACTTTAATCTTATTACCTTCAGGTGAGTGAATCCACATCCAAGCACCATCTCTAATACCATGTCTTCCTGCAAGTTCAGGATTAATATCACAGAACATTTCAGGTGTTAATTTAGCTAGATATTTACTAGCTCTATTTTCAATACCAGCACCATTCATATTTACAAGTCTTCCTGTAACTAAGTTAACAGGGAAGTCTTTTGCCCAATCTTGTGCAGTTTGCTCAGACACATATCTAGTATCAACTCTATAGTGATCTTTTTTATCAGCAAACGATGGGTACTGTTTAACTAAATCTGTTCTTGGAGAGTGTAATGGCTCTCTATGTAATGGAATTGGGTCTGCAAATGTCCAAACTTTAGCTCTAGCTCTAGCATTTCCATAAGGAGCAATTCCTCTTTCCATACATTTTTCAGCAATAATATTTGATGTATCAACTTTCCAGTTTTTACCTATTTTCTTTTTCTCTTCTTCAGTTAACTTGATTCCTAAAACTTCTTCGATATTGTCTCTAGTAATCTCAGGATAACCATCTGGATTAGCACTTCCTTTTGGAGCACTTCCCTTAGCAGCTAATTGAGAAACACCATCGTGCTCTAATCCAAATCTATTTCTGAATCCCATACCACCTTCAGATACTTTTCTGTTGATGTTATACAAAATAGGAGATCCACTATGAGCTTCAGTCCAACAAGGCCATGGTAAACCATAGTACTCACCAGCCATTTCTCCATATCCTCTCATAGATACTTCATCAAACATGTGCCAGTTTTTCTGATGTTTTTTTAATCTTTCAGCCGTCCAACCAGTTAAACCAATTGTTTTAATCGTTCTTGCAATTTCATCTGTTGCATCTTCAGGCCAAGTAAACTCTTTTTTGTTTTCTCTAACTAACATACCTGCTGTTAATTGATCATAGAAACCAAGTCTTTTTGCTAATTCAAACATAATGTCATGGTCAGTTTTTGACTCATACATTGGCTCAATAATTTTATCTCTCCACTGAGCAGATCTATTTGTTGCTGTAACTGAACCACTAGTTTCAAATTGAGTTGCCGCTGGTAAAATATAAACATCATCTTGCTTATCTGTTAAAATAGCACCTTCATTTACAAATGGGTCTACAAATACTGCTAACTCTAAGTTATCAAGTGCTTCTTTTACTTTCTTTTGTTGTGCAATTGATGTAATACCATTTGCCATAACAAATAAAGCTTTTAAGTTTGTTCCAGCATTATGAATTGCATCTTCACCTGGCTTTCCACCAAGAACTCCAGCCCACCATCTAGCTAGTGTAAATCCCTTTTTATTCATCCATTCAGGAGATTTGAATCTTCCTTTTAACCATTCATAATCAACATTCCACATTTTTGCAAAATATTTCCATGAACCATCTGCTAGTCCATAATAACCTGGTAATGAATGAGATAAACAACACATATCTGTTGCACCTTGAACATTATCATGTCCTCTTAAGATATTTGTTCCACCACCTTCTTTACCCATGTTTCCAAGAGCAAGTTGTACGATTGGAGCAATTCTTGTATTCGAACTACCATTATTATGTTGAGTTAGACCCATAGCCCATACTAAAGTTCCTGGATTTGAAGATGCATATAGTTTAGTGATTTGCATAATTAAATCTGCATTTACACCTGTTACATCTGCAACTCTATCAAGAGGCCAATTTTTAGCTTCTTTTCTAATATCATCCATTCCATAAACTCTATCATTGATGAATTCTTTGTCTTCCCAACCGTTTTCAAAAATGATATTTAACATTCCATACATAAATGGGATATCAGTACCTGGTCTAATTTGTGCATATAAATCTGCTTTTGCAGCAGTTTTTGTAAATCTAGGATCTACAACAATGATTTTTGCATTATTTCTTTCTTTTGCTTTTAAGAAATGTTGGAATCCAACTGGGTGATTAACCGCTGGATTAGCACCAAATATGATTATCGCTTTAGTGTTTTGAATATCCCCTAAAGAATTTGTCATAGCACCATAACCCCATGTATTTGCCACACCGGCAACTGTTGAGCTATGTCAAATTCTAGCTTGATGATCTATATTATTAGTTCCAAACATTGCAGCGAATTTTCTAAAATAATAAGATTGCTCTGTATTAAATTTCGCTGACCCTAAAAACATTGCGGCATCTGGCCCTTCATTTTTTCTTAAAGATTCAAGCTTATTAGCAATGTTATCTAACGCTTCATCCCAAGAAATTCTTTGCCATTTTCCACCTTTTTTTACCATCGGGTGTTTAACTCTTACTTCTGATCTAACCATATCAATCATATCAGCACCTTTACAACAGTGCCCTCCAAGTGATACAGGGTGATCTTGAGCAACTTCTTGTCTTACCCACACACCATTTTGTACTTCTGCCATAACTCCACAACCAACAGAACAAGCCGTACAGATAGACTTAACCATCTTAGAACCAGGGAAAGGATTTTTTATCTCTTCCTCAGTAGCTTCTCTTGTTGCGTTAGTACTAGCAAAAGCTGATGTCACACCAAATGCTGAAGCAACAGCAGCCATTTTCATAAATGACCGTCTACCTACTTTTGCATTTAGAGTTTCATATGTGTTTACTGACATACGCTTCTCCTACTTTTTATTTTGCGTTCTTGTAGTACTCTTCCCAAGTCGCAGTTTTTTTGTAAAGAATCTCTTTTTTTCTAGAAGACCCTAATACAACACCATTATTTGAATCACTTTGTACTGATTCACCAGTAGCAGCCAATACACTAGTACCTGCAGCTACTGCCGCACCAGCAGTAACTATTGCCGTTTTCTTAGCAAATTCTCTTCTGCTCTTTTGCACGACTGACCTCCTTATAGAAAATAAGCCCCTAAAATAGAGACTTTATAAAAAAAGTTTAAACTCTCTTTATAAAATCTCTTAGTGTAGGAATTCCTACACTAAATCTCACTCTCCACATCATAATGTATATCAATAGGACAAGATTCATTTTGGGTTTTCTTTGGTCCCATTGCTTTTAATACTTTATTTCTAGCACGTCTTTGCTTTTCTTCTTCACTAATTTCTTCAAGCTCACAAGATGTTTTTTCAACTTTTACTTTTGGCGCTGGTTTTGAAACTTCTAAATATAGCCTTTCAAACTCTATAAATGAGTGTAATACAACCATAAGTTCTTTGAAAATCTTTGAACTATTATGCTCATATAATTCTTTTGCTACCTCATCAATAAAATCATTTAAAACTGATGAAAAAATACAGTGAACAGTATTTTCATACTCTTTTTCACCTTTTGAGATATTGTCACAAAGATGTGACATAAGTGAGAAAATAAAACCAACTGAATCTTCATATTCATAATAGTTTTTTTCATTTCTTCTTAATTTTGTTTTTCCCACAAAATTAATCATCTCAACTCTTTTTTTACCTGATTCAACACCCTCATCATAATATGAAGCTGTAAGTCTAATTTTTTTATTAATTGGATTATGAAATAAATCATCAAACTCTTGCATAAGTGTTGCATTTGAAGTGGGGTCTAATAATTCATATAGATTCTCTAATGCACCAGCAGAAGAGTTATCTAAAGGGTTTTCTTTTAGAATTGAGATTAAATCTCTAAGTTCTAAATAGTTTTGAGTCTCTTTAGATAAAACAAAAAAATTTGCAAATAAATTGTAATAAAGTGCTCTTGCTTTATTTATTGCTTGATTATCTTGCATTTGTATCCCCTTGTATTTTTTTATCATAATAGTTTTGCATCATAATTTTTGGCTTACAGTCAGCACAACAGTAAAGACTTCTTTCTTTTACTGGATCACTTGCAAATATTGGAGCCATAATTGAAGCAATTTTTTGAACAGATTTTGTAGTTGCAAACTCTTTCCCACACTCAACACAAGCAAATAAAGTATCTTGAGCTAAGATATTTTCTTTAAACCACATAGGCTCTAATTTGATTACATCTCTATCAATAGTTAAACAATCACTTTCAGGACAAGAAACTTCACAATATCCACATGAAGTACATAAAGATGGATTTAATCTTAAAGTATTATCTTTTGCATCAGCTTGCAGTGCATCAACATTACAAGCACCAACACAAACTAAACATAAAGTACATTTATTTGCATCCACATTAACTAAACCATAGTGAACATGTTCACCTGTTTTAACCTCGCCTAAGTTCTCATCACCAACTATTTTTTGTAATCTTTGTGAGAAAACTTCTCTTTTTTTAAGACCACTTTGATTGAAGTTAAAATATGAGGTTTCTATAAAAGATACTTCATTTATAGCCTCTATTAACTCTTCTTTATTAGAAGCTACAATAATGGCATCTTTTCCATATTTTGCTTGATAAATATCATTTAAAATTCTAATTGCATCGCCAGTACCTTTAGAGATAAAATCAGTATAAAATATAATTTGAGAAGATGAAGATTGAGCAATAGTTAAAAGCATAGTTTCATCTAAGAACTTTTCACCATCAATTGCAAATGGTAAAATATTCTCTTTTAACTCAATATCTAAATTCTCAATATTCATTTTAGAAGGAATAATTAAAGGATGAGTCTCTTTATAAAATAAACTAATCTCATATATAGACTCCCTTGAAGTTGGAGTATATTCTAATGCTCCACTTGGACAAACAGAAATACATCCACCACATCCATGACAATCAATTTGTGAAAAAGTTAATGTTTTAGTTTCATCATCTTTTGTAATAGCAACACTTGGACAAACTTCTTCACACTTTGAACATATTACTTCTCTTCTAGAGTCATATTGACAAATTGTTTTATCATAAGTTGTGATTTTTTTGTATGAATATGAGTTAATATTTTCTTTGATAGTTTTTAATACTTCACTAAGAGTCAAAGTATTTGGGTCAAAGCATCCACTTTGTTTCATTCCTTCAATTTTTGCATTATACCAAACAATTTGTGATACTTGAAGTTTTACATCTTTTCCTTCATCATCAACTACAACTGTTAGATTTCCAATATGTCCATCAATACTTTTTATAATATCTTCATTTATATGGAATAATTCAAAATCTTTTGAATCAATACAAGAGATAAACTCATCATACTGTTCTTTTTGATTTGTAACTAGTAAAAGCTGATTTGAAACCTCTTGGTCGTATGAAATATCTTGAGAAAAATCATACTTAGTTGCAGCTATTTCATAAAGCTTTGAAACATTTTGGATTTTTTGAGATATTGTATCTTGTGAATTTTTAATATAAAAATCAATTTCTCTTGCTGTTAATTCACTATTTATCTCATTTGTATTAGAGATTAAAAAAGATTTGTTTTCAATCTCTTTTAAATTTGTAGTAACTAAAATCTCTTCACTAATTGGGAAATCAAGCCCATTAGGATTATAATATATAAACTCTTGCATAAACTATGCCCTTCTTTTTTTGGTAAAAGATATTTTACCTTATTTTATTTGGATATTTTTTAAACAGAACTTAAATAATAAAAAATTATTTACCATTTTTTATTTGGCTTAATATATTGTACGTATTTACTCAAAATATAGTAAATATTGAGTAAACTTTTATATGTTAAAACGAGTTCCTATAATAATATTCATACTACTAATCTTTTTTTATTACTTTAAAGATGATGTTTTCACAAGTAAAGAGATAAAAATTGGTTCTTCCTTACCTAAAACAGGTATTACAAAAGATTGGGGGAAATCAGTTGTTAATGGTGCAAATGCTTATTTTAAATTTGCTAATGAAAATAAAATACTTGGTGATAAAACTATAAAATTTATCACTTATGATGATAAATATGAACCTGAACTAACTCAAGAAAATATAAAAAGACTTGTTTATAAAGAGGATATTTATGCTCTTTTTGGATTAGTTGGAACGCCAACAGTTAAATCAATTTTACCAATTCTTGAAGACAATCATATACCTCTTTTTGCACCTTTTACTGGAGCTTCATTTTTAAGAGATACTCGCAATGAAAATATAATTAATTTTAGAACTTCATATCAAAATGAAATTGAAACAATAATTGAATACTTATATAAAAAGAAAAACTTAACTAAATTTGCAGTTTTTTATCAAAATGATGATTATGGTGAAGAAGGTTATGTATCTATAATTCAATCCTTAGAAAAAAGAAAACTTAGTTTAAGTGCTGAGGGAACATATAAAAGAAATACCTTATCTATAAGTCATGCTTTTAATGAGATAAAAGATGCCAAACCTGAAGTTATAATGCTTATTGGGGCTAATAGAGCTAATGCACTTTTTATAAAAAAAGCAAAAGAGAATGATGATTTTAAAAATACATTTTTTTGTACAATATCGTTTGGAGATGCTAATGCTACAATTAATGAGTTGAAAAAACTTAATTCAGACACATCAAATCTTCTTTTTTCTCAAGTTGTACCTCACTATGACAATACAAATATAGAAGAGATTAAACAATATCAAAAACTAATGAAAAAATACTATCCAAATGAAGAGTTAGGATTTATATCACTTGAAGCTTTTTTAGCAGCAAAAGTATTAGTAAATTCACTTAATAGAATTAAAGGAGAAAGAACAAGAGATAAATTAGTTCTTACTTTAAAAACTACATATAAAAGTTTATTTGATGGTATAGATATACAATATAAAAACAATCAGCTTTTAAATAAAGTATATTTGTTTGAATACGATAATAAATTTAAAGAGATAGATTATGAAAAATAGCTTTAATAAAATCACAAGTTATTTTGACAACCTAAAATTTTCTTATAAAACCTCTTTTTTAGTTTTTATTATAGCTGGGGGTATGATTTCTATTATTATACTTTTTCAAATATCTATTTTTACAATCAAACAAGATTTTGATGTTTTATTTGATAAAAGAACAACTTCACTTATAAAACTAGAAAATATAAAAGATACTTACAAGGTAAACATTCAAGAAACACTAAAAGACTTAGAGAATAAAAATCTATCTTACAAACAAGCAAAAGAGGTTTTACAATTAGGTGAACAACTTATTAATAAAAACTGGAATGACTATAAAAAAATAAATATTTTAGAACAAGATAATCTAATATCTAATTTTATCAAAAAATTTATGTTAGAAAATCAAGCATCAAATGAAAATAAAATCTTGAAAGATAGTATTATGAATAATATCGATAAAAAGATGATTACTATCAAAAGTATTTTAAATAGTTTAGACACTTCTAAAAAATATTTTTCTGAGATAAATTTACAAGTAAATGGTTTAAATATTTATATTACAAGTTTAATTAACTATGATTTATCTATAGCTTTAAATGAAAAAAGGAAAACTGATAAAATTTTTAATATTATTATCATTTTTTCATTTATAACGATTTTCTTCGTGTTTTTATTCTCTATTTTCTTAACACTGTTTATTATCAACAACTTTAAAAAACTACACAATTCATTGGAGCAAAAAGTTGAAGATAAAACTAAAGAGTTAACAGAACTAAATAACTATTTAGAGATAAAAATTTCTAAAGAAGTTGCTCAAAATAGAAAAAAAGATATGATAATGACCCAACAAGCAAAGCTTGCAAGTATGGGTGAAATGCTAAATAATATTGCCCACCAATGGAGACAGCCACTTGGTTCAATAACGATGATTATTCAAAGTTTCCAAACTAAAATGAATATGGGAAAATTAACTTATGATTTTGTGGAAGATAAAGTAAATGATGCCCTACTTTTAGCAGATAATATGTCAACAACACTAGATGATTTTAAAAACTTTTTCAATCCTGATAAATCAAAAAGCAGTTTTGATTTAAGAAAATGCATCGAACACTCAATTGAACTTTCAAAATATATATTAACAAAAGAGAATATTCATATTGAACTTAGTATGAAAAAAGATATTAAAATAAATAGTTACTATAATGAGCTATCACATGTTTTTTTAAATCTTATCTCAAATTCAAAAGATGCTTTAGCTACTAATGTTGACAAAAATGATAGAATTATAAAAATTGTAGTAAGTAAATACAAAAATGAAGCTATTATAAATATTATTGATAATGGTGGAGGAATACCTAAAGAGGTTATTTCAAAAGTTTTCGAGCCATATTATACAACAAAGTATAAAAGTGCTGGAACAGGTATTGGATTGTATATGTCAAAACAGATTATTGAAAGACATATGAATGGTGCAATTTCTTGTAAAAATATTAATCATAAAATTAAAAATGATAAAAACTATAAATGTACTTTATTTACTATAAAACTACCAATAGAAAATGACAATAACGAGGAAATAAATGAGCAATAAAGATTTAAATATTTTACATAATTTTAATGTTTTATATCTAGAGGATGATAAAAGTTTATTAAAGCATACAACTGATGTCTTAGAAGATTTTGTGAATAAAATCTATTCTGTTGAAAATACTAAAGAGGCTTTAGACGTTTTATTAAATAAAAAAGTCGATGTAATTATATCTGATATATTACTTGAAAATGAAAATGGAATTGATTTCTTAAAATATTTAAAAGAGAAAGATATAAACATTCCTACTATTTTGACAACAGCTCACACAGATACCAACTATTTACTTGAAGCAATAAAATTAAAAGTTGAAAACTATATTGTAAAGCCTATAAATATAAAAGAACTATTAAATAGTTTACATGATGTTTTGCTTCCAGTAGTTCAAGAAAAAGAGATAAGGAAAAATGAAAATGTAATTAAAACAATATCAGCTATAACAGATAGTAAGCAAGTTGATATTGTAAAATACATTATAAATAATTTAGATGTTGATAATCAATTTATCGCTTCATATAGTGATATTATGGAAAAGTTTTCTATATCAAAACCAACGTTAATAAAACTTTTTAAAGAATTAGCTCAAAAAGAGATCTTAGTAAAAACACAACATAAAACTTATAGATTTAATGAAAGTGCCTTAGAAAATATTTAAACTACTTTGTATGATTGTTTGTAGATATTTCGATACCTTCGTATGAAGTTGTTTTTATTGCTTTTAAAATATCATTTATTGAAACTTTTGTTTCATCATAGATAACTTTTACTTCTTTGTTATTTAATCTTGCACTAGCTTTTTGTACTCCATCTAATTTTCTTACAGCTTTTTTAACAGCAGTTGTACATAAAGGACAGTGCATCCCCTCAACTTTGAAAATAGAAATTTTTTCTGCAAATAAAATAGAAGATAGTAATAAAAGTGATAAAAATATTTTCATAATATTAGTCCATAAACATAGGTATAATTTCTGGATAAAAAAGTAATCCAGATAAAAAAATAAAAAAAGTAGAAAAAATCAAATATTGTTTTGTTTTTTCTTTCTTTGAGCATTCGCAAGAAATCTTTTTTCGAAGAGTAATAAATGCAAATATAAACAACCCAACAGTCACTATAGCCATAGGAACTCTCAAATATTCTAATGTAGTAAAATAAGTTAAAACTCCACTAGAAATTCCAAAGAATATAAATAAAAAAGCCGGTAAACAACATAGTGTCGATAATAGTGCAGTAAAAACTGCACCGATTATTGGGAGGTTTATTTTTCTCATGCTCTCTCAGTAGAAGTATAACTATATGCAAAAGCTTTTGCATTATAATAGTCTTGTGCATCTTCTCCAATTTCTGCATATGGATAACCTAACATATTTAATGGGTATTGAGTTGGTTTTGGATTTAATACAAAATCTCTAGCATAGTTAAATGCAACCCAGTTCATTTCCCAAGCACCAAACATGAAATTTTTAGTTTGAATTGTTTTTTCTGATTCATTAGTTAAATCTTCACCTAATCTTACTTTTGTAACATCTGCAGGATCAGCAGGAACCCAACCAAGACCAGCTATAAAGAATTCTGCTCTACAGTGTTGACCACCAGTAATTTTTGCAAAACCATTATCATCAGCTTTTCCACAAACTTTAGAAATCTTAGATTTACCTGCTCTAATTCCAAATACTTCTCTAGAAGGAATTCCAGCATTTCTTAAAAGTGCAACAAATACTGAACTAATATCTGTACATTTTCCACCATAAATCTTCTCTTCTAAAGATTTTCCAGCATCACCAATACCACAACCTACAACTGAGTTATCTCTGTACATTGTAGTAACTGTCCAATCATAAATAGCTTGTGCTTTTTCAAGTGGAGTTTTAGCATCTTTTGTAATATCATTTGCTAAAGCAGTGATTTTTTCTGTAACTGGAATATGTTTTGTTGGCTCTAAATATTTTTTTATTTCAGCTGAATAGTTTGTATCATTTTTAGCTTTTGATAAATCTTTAAATGTTTGATTTGATAATACATCAAAAGTTACATTTACAACTGGTTTTTCAGTTCCTTTTTTCCAAGTTACATATAAAACTTTTGTGTCGTAATCATTTTGTACAATTTTAGCTTCACTAAAGTTTCCTTCATATTTGATATCAACTAGTTTTTGATACTCTGAATCTAATGGAACTGGTATCCAAACTTGAGCTAACTCATCACTTTTGGGTAATTCATAATTATTTGTAATTGAGAATTTTCTAAATCCTTCTTTAATTCCAAAAGGATTAGTTTTTGTATTAGCTAAAGCAATATTAGGTGCAATAACAGCAGCACTACAAACTAAAGATGTAGTTTTAAGAAATGTTCTTCTTTCCATAAGGTAAACCTCAAAATAGTAAAATGTTCTACTTGAGATAAAGTAATAAGTCATACTTTATATCTGCCATAACTATGGCCTATGAACTTAAATATTTTGAAATACTATAATAGCTTTAATAAAACAATACTTAAAAGGTAAAATATTTTTTACCTATCTTAACCTGCCTTTAAATCTCGTTTCTGTATAATATTATGACAATTAAACAGGAAGATAAATGAACGACGAATATAAATTAACCAAGTTTGTCAAAGCTGCTGGTTGAGCTGCTAAATTGGGTCCGGGTGATCTTAAACAAAGTATTATTAGCTTAGTACCATGCGACAATGACATACTTGTAGGTTTTGATAGTAGTGATGACTCATCGGTTTATAAACTTGATGATGAAAAAGCACTAGTACAAACACTTGATTTTATTACGCCAGTTGTGGATGATCCCTATGTTTATGGGAAAATTGCAGCTGCAAATTCACTATCAGATATATTTGCTATGGGAGCAACAGTAAAGACTGCCCTAAATATCGTAGGATTTGATAGAGCTAACCATGGAACAGAAGTATTAAAAGAGATGCTTCGAGGTGGAAATGAAAAGATTCAAGAGTGTGGAGGTCTGCTAATGGGTGGACACACTATTGAAGCACCTGAGATGTTTTATGGACTTTCAGTTAGTGGGCTTGTTCATCCTAATAAAATATATAGAAATAATACTGCAAAAATAGGACATGTATTAGTTCTTACAAAACCTGTTGGAATGGGTGTTTTAACTACTGCTATAAAACGTGATTTATTAAATGAATCTACGAAAAATGAAGCAGTAAAAGTTATGGAAACACTAAACTACATACCATCAAAACTTCTTAGAAAGTATGATATAAGTTCTTGTACAGATATCACAGGATTTGGACTTCTTGGGCATGCTTTAGAGTGTACAAATGATTTCACATCATTTGCTATTAATTGCGGTCATGTTCCAGTGATGGCTGATGCTCAAAACCTAGCAGATGAAGGTGTAATCCCAGGTGGAACAAAAAAGAATATGAAACACCTAAAAGATAAAACTACTATCATGTGTCCTACGAGTGATTGTTATACTATGTACTGTGATGCTCAAACATCAGGAGGACTTTTAATAGCTATGGATGCAAATGATGCAAAAGAGTACATAAAAGAAGTGGAAGACTTAACTTATGGTTATGCTTCAATTATTGGGGAAGTAATCCCTAGAGGTGCTACACCTATTATAATACATTAAGGAAGTTTTTTACTTCCTTGATTAAAAATCAGACATCACTTAATTAATACAATCTTAAAACCGTAAAAAATATACAAAAATTTAAATACAAATATTCTTCATATGATAAACTTATAATTCCAAAAATTTAAAAACTTCTAAAGGAATATGATGAAAAAACTTTATATTTTTAAAGTAGGAAATACATTTGCAAATACAAAAGAGACTTTAGGTGATTTTGATGATTGGATTAAAAACTTTATTTATACAAACTCAATAATAGAAACTATTGACATAATAAATAATCAAAAACTACCTGACTTTGATAATACTTTAGGAGTAATTATTACTGGTTCTCATGCTATGGTTACTGATAATTTAAAATGGAGTTTAGATACTGAAGAATGGATTAGAAAGGCTTCACTAAAAGATATTCCTATTCTTGGAATTTGTTATGGGCATCAATTAATAGCTAAAGCATTAGGGGGAGTAGTTCAAAATAATCCAAATGGAAAAGAAATAGGTACAGTTTATATTTGTAAAACTAAGGAAATTGAAAACGACTTACTTTTTAATAATATGCCCGATACTTTTTTTGCAAATGTAACTCATATGCAAAGTGTATTACAACTACCAAAAGGTTCAAAAGTATTAGGTTTTAATGATCATGACAAACACCAAATTGTTAGATTTACAAATTTAATTTGGGGAGTTCAGTTTCATCCTGAATTTAATTCAAATATTATGAAATCTTATATTGAAGAACAAAAAAATGAACTAATCACCTTTGGTTTCAATATAGATGAACTTTTAGAAAAAGTTAACGAAACTAGTTATTCAAATCAGTTATTACAGAGGTTTGTTAAGTTACTAAAATAAGCTTTTAAAAGATAAACCACTATAATATCTATTAAAAAGTAAAGGCAATACTTGGATTTTAATAAACTTGGCTTAGAAGATAGCTTTTTAAAAAATCTTCAATCTCTAAACTTCAAAGAGATGACAAAGATTCAAGAGCTATCACTACCAATAGCTTTACAAAACAAAGACGTGGTAGCAAAAGCTAAGACTGGTTCTGGTAAAACTGTAGCCTTTGGAATACCTCTTGTTAATAAACTTGATGTTAAAAAGTTTAAAATCCAATCACTAGTATTAGCTCCAACAAGAGAGTTAGCAAATCAAATCGCACTAGAGATTAGAAAACTATCAAGACATATTCACAATGTAAAAGTTTTAACTCTTACAGGTGGAGTTCCTTTTAAACCTCAAGTTGCTTCACTATATCATGGTGCTCATATCATAGTAGGAACTCCAGGGAGAGTTTTAAAACACATTGATGAAGATAATATCAACTTTGAAAATCTAAACACACTAGTACTAGATGAAGCTGATAAGATGCTTGATATGGGATTTTATGAAGATATTAGTAAAATCATAGATGCACTTCCTAAAAATAGACAATCTATGCTATTTTCAGCAACTTATGAAGAAAATATCGAAAAACTAGCAAACGACATACTAAACAGCCCTACTTTTGTAGAAATTGAAGATGAACAAAAAGTAAAAATCACTCAAAAGTTTTATGAGTGTGATGAGAGTATAAAAACATCACTAATACCTTCAATCATCTCTTCAAATGCTGCAAAAACTACGCTGATATTTTGTAATATGAAAATCAAGTGTGATGAACTAGCTGATGATTTAGATAAGCTTGGACTTGATGTACTTACACTTCACTCTGATTTAGAACAGCGTGATAGAGATGAAATCATCACAATCTTTGCAAACAAATCATACCCGATACTAATAGCAACAGATGTAGCCTCAAGAGGACTTCATATAGATGATATAGACTTAGTCATCAACTATGATTTAGCAAGGGATGAAAAAGTACACACACATAGAATAGGACGTACTGCAAGAGCAGGAAAAGGTGGAGTTGCAATCTCACTTTATACTCAAGATGATGACGATAAAGTGCAAGACCTAAAAGAGTGTTTTGATGATATTATTGAAGATAATATAGAAAATATCCACGATAACCCTGATTTTAAAATTGATAGTGAATATAGAAGTATATTTATAAATGGTGGGAAAAAACACAAACTAAGAGCTGGTGATATACTAGGAGCTCTAACTGCTAGTATTGGTCTTCCAAAAGATGCCATAGGAAAGATAAACTCTATGGACTTTTGCTCTTATGTAGCAGTTGAAAAACAGTATTTAGATAAAGCACTAAATGGACTTAGCAAGAATAAGATTAAAGGTAAGTATTTTAGAGTTTTTGAGAAATAAAAAAAGAGGATAGAGGACAAACAACTTTAGTCACCACTCTGACTCTCACCATATAGGTATGTTTGCGATTCCTCTATCACGATTTAAGATAAAGTCTAATTATCTTCTTTTGCTTCTACATCGGGAGCATTTCTCAATATTTTTAAAGCGTGTTCTCTTGAACCTTTTTTTGCTCTTTTTTCTAACTCAGAAACAGTCTTAAGTGCAGAAATTTTTTCTGCAATAGCATTTACTATGAATTGATTCATAGATGTATTACCTTTTAAATTTTCTAATTCTTCCTTATAATAATCTGGAATTCTAAGAGAATAATTCATTTCTACTCCTATATAATTTCTAAAAATTCTTTTGTAGTTACAACTTTAATATTAAAGTTTTTCTCTACATTTTTAAAATCTTTAGTATTATTTGTAACTATATAATTTGCACTAGAATTAAATGCAACTTCTAAAACCATATCATCTTTTATGTCCTTTAAAAAAGGTCTCCATAAAAAATTTATGTTTTGATGATATGAAATCAAACAAATATCATCCAAAAACATTTCAATATCTGCTTTAGATAAATTTGCATATTGTTTTAAATTTTCTTCTCTTAGTAATACATCAGTATATTCACTAACTAATGTATTTGATATAACATTTACTTTTTTGCTATTTTCAAAAAGCCAAATCAAAACTTTATTTGATGAACCATTTTGAGAAAAAAGTGCTGAGACTAAGACATTTGTATCTAAAACTATTTTCATAGTGATATTATATATGATATTACTGTAAAAATCAAGAAAATGTATTAGTCCAATACATATGGCACTGAGGATTAGTATTTAAAAGTTAGTGATACTCTAAATTACTAGAATAGAACTTCCAAAAGATGCTATAGGAAAGATAAACTCTATGGACTTTTGCTCTTATGTAGCAGTTGAAAAACAGTATCTAGATAAAGCCCTAAATGGACTTAGCAAGAATAAGATTAAAGGTAAGTATTTTAGAGTTTTTGAGAAGTAAAACTAGTCAACTAGTTTTACTTGAAAGTTACTACAACCTGCTGTTGTAATTTTTCCATAATATATGTCACCTTTTACAAAACCATCCATACTTACAGTTCTATATCCACTTGGTCTTTGAATCCATTCTCTTGGTTCAAAAACTAATTTTCCTGAAACTTCATCATAATTTCCAACTAATTTAAAAACGCCCTTTTTCACATTTGCATAATTGAAAAAGAATAATGCATTTATATTATTTTCATTTACATTAGTAATTTGAAGATTTAATGCTGTATTACCTTGTGCACATTTATATGCACCTTGCCAATTTTGACCTTTTTTTAAAGCCACGTTTTGAGTTTTTACACTTTTAGTTGGTATTTGAAACTGCCCAACTGAAGTACAACCTGTGATAATAAAAACTAAAGAAATCATAAATAAATATTTTTTCATTTTAGTTACTCCTACTTTTAAAATTTAGATATTTTACAATAACAATGACTCAAAAATGACTCATTTATCTATTAAGTCATAAATTTTCCACAAAACAAGATAGTAAAACTTTTTTTACCATTTTATTAAGAGTCATAAAATAAGATTTTAGATAAAATATTTTAAAATATGTAAGAAACAAATGGCGAGAAGATGAAGGAATCGAACCTCCCACGGCTTTGTCAGCAAAACCGTCAATCAGGGTTGAAGCCTGTGGTGCCCACCAGGTACACTTATCTCCCACTTGAGAATCAAATCTTACATTAAAACATTTTAAAATCTTATAAAAGGGTCAAAATGACTTTACTAAAATCCATTCCTAAGATTGATAAGTTTATCAATAACAAAGCTTTTGATGGATATTCAAAATCACTTATTACAAAAATCTCAAAAGAGATTATACAAAATCTTAGAAGTGATATTTTGAATAACAACATAAAAACAATAGATGAAAACCTACTTATATCACAAACCATAAAAGAGTACGAAAAACAAATCTCTCCATCACTTCAAACAGTGATAAACGCAACTGGTATCATAGTGCATACAAATCTTGGAAGAAGTCTTATAAACAAAGACTCTCTAAACAAAGCTATAAATATAGCAACATCATACAACAACTTAGAATATGACTTAGAAAAAGGACAACGAGGGGAGCGATACTCACACATAGTAAAAACACTTCAAGCCCTAACTGGATGTGAAGATTCCATAGTAGTAAACAACAACGCAAGTGCAGTGTTTTTAGTACTAAATACTTTTTGCAAAGGAAAAGAAGCAGTTGTAAGTCGTGGGGAGCTTGTGGAGATTGGTGGAAGTTTTAGAGTTCCTGAAGTGATGACTCAAAGTGGAGCAATCTTAAAAGAAATCGGAACTACAAATAAAACTCACCTAAGAGATTATGAAAATGCTATTAGTGAAAACACTTCAATGCTGATGAAAGTACATAAATCAAACTACTCAATAGAAGGCTTTAGTAGTGAAGTTGATTTTGAAGATATAGTAAAAACTGCACAAGAAAATGGTGTGATAGATTACTACGACATGGGAAGTGGTCATATGATAGATTTACCATATAATCTAAGCAGTGGTGAGCCATCTATAAAAGAGCTTATGAAATACAATCCATCGCTTCTAAGCTTCTCAGGGGATAAACTTCTAGGAAGTGTACAAGCAGGTATCATAATAGGTAAAAAAGAACTAATAGAAAAAATCAAGAAAAACCAACTATTAAGAATGCTAAGAGTTGATAAAATCACTCTAGCTATTTTAGAAGATACATTAAACTCTAACTTAAAAGATGAGTTAGACTCAATACCAACTTTACAGATGTTAAATACTTCTGTTAAAACTTTAGAGCAAAGAGCTAATGAAGTGAAAAACGCCATTGAATCTCTTTGCAAATGTGAAGTTATAAACACAAGTACGATGGTAGGAGGAGGAACAACTCCAAATAAAAAGATACCATCGGTGGCACTTAGTTTAGAGTATAAAAATCTAAAACCAAATGCACTAGAAAAACTACTTAGAAAAAACAACATCATAGCAAGAATAGAAAATGACAAAGTCTTACTAGACTTTAGAAGTATAAGTAGTGATGATGCAAGTAAACTATCAACTATCCTTTGTGAGGTATTTAACTAATGTCAAATATCATCATCGGAACAGCAGGTCATATCGACCACGGTAAAACTGCACTTATCAAAGCTTTAAATGGTTTTGAAGGAGATAGTACAAACGAAGAAAAACAAAGAGGAATCACAATAGATTTATCTTTTTCAAACTTAAGTAGAGCAAATCAAAACATAGCTTTCATAGATGTCCCAGGACATGAAAAGTTAGTGAAAAATATGATTGCAGGAGCTTTTGGATTTGATTATGTGATGTTAGTTGTTAGTGCAGCAGAGGGAATAAAACCCCAAACAATAGAGCATATCCAAATCATAAATTTACTAGGACTAAAAGAGATTATTGTAGTTCTCACAAAAAAAGATTTAGTAAGCTCTGAAGAGTTAGAAACTCAAAAACAAACTATCCAAAAGTTTTTAAGTGAATTTGACTTTGAGATTAAGTTTATAAGTGCAGTTTCAATATATGATGAAAGTTCAATCGTGAGTTTAAAAGAGCAGTTATTTAGCATAGAAAACTCTACAAAAAGTGAAGAAAACTTCTTTAGATACTATGTAGATAGAGTTTTTTCTCCAAAAGGTATAGGTACAGTTGTAACAGGAACTGTTTTAGGAAAAGCTTGTGAACTAAATGAAAAAGTTTACATAGCTCAAATTCAAAAAGAAGTAAAACTTAAAAACATCCAAGTACACAATGAAAATGTCATGGAAGCAAATATTTCCAATAGAGCAGCCCTAAACCTTCAAGGTGTAAATATAAACCAAATCAAAAAAGGTGACTTAATCACTAAAAAAGGTTATATCAGAGGTTTTGATGGTATAGACATAGCCTTTACTTGCCTAAAAGATAAAAAACTAAAACACAACCAAACATACTCACTTTTTATAGGTGCAAAAAAAGTTGAAGTAAAAACTCTACTTTTTGATGGAACACAAGATAAAGAAACTGGTTATGCTACACTAAAAGCAGATGAAAAGTTATATACAATTTTTGGCGAAAAAGTGATTTTAAGAAGTGGAAATGACACTATATGTGGTGGAAAAGTTTTAAATCCAGTAATTGACCCTATGAAAAAACCACAGAAAAAATCACTTTTGGAAGCTTTAGATAAAAATGATTTTGTAAGTGCTTATAAAGTCTTACTAGAAGTACATAAAAAAGGTCTTGGAATCATTTCATCAACTCAAAGATTTGCTCTTAGTCATAGCCAAGCTATAGAGTTTGCAAATAAACTTGATAATGTATTTATTGATGAAAAAGACTTAGTAATTTATCCACTAAAAACACAAGATGAAGTAAAAGACTTCATCAAAAATATCTATACAAAAAATCAATACGCCCTACTTTCAAGTGCATCTATAAATCTTAGATTAAAATGGGCAAGTATAAACTTCATACAATCAGTTTTAAATGAATTAATTAAAGAAAAGTTCTTAATAGCAGAAGATAGTTTGTATAAAAGTGCAAATTTAAAACAAGATATAAAAAAAGATTTAAAAGATATAGTTCTAAATAGATTAAAAAAAGAAGATATAGAACCAACTGCACCTTATAATATCTATGATGATTTAGATATAGATAGAAAACTTGGTGATACTATACTTAAATCACTAACTTCAAATAAACAAGTCGTAAGACTACAACACAATCTTTTTATTCATGGTGAAAGTCTTAATAAAGTCATTAAAATTATGAGAGAGATTATAAAAGAAGATGGATATATAGAAATTTCAAATTTCAAAAAAAGAGTTGAGTTAAGTAGAAAATATCTGATATCTTATTTAGACTATTTAGATAATTTTTCAGATATTAAAAAAATTGGAAATAAAAGATACTTTATCATATAATTATATACATACTGTACAAGTTAAAAGGAAATATTTGACTGATGATATAATTAAAAAAATTGATTCACTACCTCCATTACCTGAATCAATTACGAAAATAGAAGATTTTAGAAGAAAAGATAACCAAGAAGTTGAAGAGCTTGTAGAAATACTAGAAAAAGATGCATTTTTAGTAAGTACTTTGTTAAAAGTTGCAAACTCTGCAATGTTTGGTTTTAAATCTTAAGTAGAGACAATAAAAAGACTAATCAACCTTCTTGGTGTAAAATTTACTTTATATGTAGCTATAAGTGAATCTGTTCAAAATATTTTGGTAGGTGATTTAAAGCCGTATAATATAACTACAGAAGATTTAAAAGAGAGTAACATATTATCTGTAAATCTAGTTAATCTTTGGATAAATAAAACTAATCCTGAATTAAGAGATGAGCTAATACTACCTGCACTTTTACAAACTATGGGGAAAATAATATTATCAGAGCTAATTATTGAAAAAGACTTAGTTGAACAATTCCAAGAAGAGCTTGAATCAGGTAAAAATATCAATCAAATAGAAAAAGATATTATGGGAATTACGACTGCAGAAATGTCTGCTTTAATCTTCAAACACTGGAAACTAGATGAGAATTTTATTGATTTAATTAAATATGTTGATGATATTGAAAACTGTGATGAGAAATATTTAGAAAAAGCAAAAATCTTAAATATTATAAAGATTATTTGTAATCCCTATAAACCTCTAAATGAAGAGATTATTAATAAAGCGTTAAATAAAGCTTCAGAGTATAATCTAGATACTAAATACCTAAAAGATGCTATCAAAATACTAGAAGATAGAGCTTTAGACTCTTAAAATAAAGGGAATTAAATCCCCTTTTATTTTTTCCCTAAAAAGTTTTTATTATTTACATCTTCCAAAATCTCTTTAGCTATATCCTGAGTTTTATTTGCAATACTTTGTGTATAACTTGCTACATTTGCATTTTCTTGAGTTTGTTTATCTAAAGAATTAATTGCATTATTTATTTGCTCTATTCCAGTTTGTTGCTCTTTTATTCCTGATTCAACATTTTTAATTAAATCCATTGTATTTGATATATTTGAAGTTAATCCTGTATAACCATTTATCATCTCATTTGCTATTTTTTTACCATCACTTGCCTTAGCTGTTGCATTTTCAACAATTGATTTAATCTCATTGGCTGCTTCTGCACTTCTTGTTGCTAAGTTTCTCACTTCTTGAGCAACAACAGCAAATCCTTTTCCAGCTTCACCTGCTGTTGCTGCTTCAACAGCAGCATTAAGAGATAGGATATTTGTTTGAAATGCAATTTGGTCTATTACAGTAATTGCTTCATTAATTGTAGAAACTTGAACATTTATTGACTCCATTGCATTTGTTGTTTGTGTTGCTAGGTCCTGTCCTACATTAACTGAAGTTGTAAGTTCATTTGCATACTGTACCATTTTCATAACATTTAAAGAGTTATTACTCATATTACTTGTAATCTCTTCAAGTGCTGCTGCAGTTTGTTCTATGCTTGCTGCTGCTTCATTTGAAGAGATACTTAATTTATCTACATTTGAAAGTAAATCTTTAGAGTTTGATTGTAAAGTTGAACCATTACTTTGATTTGAAACAAGCATATCACTTACTGTTTGAGATATTTCATTTAAACCATCAACCATATTTCCCTTTGCATTATCTATTTTATGAGAGAAATTCAATCCTTTGATTTCATTGATTGCACTTTCTATTTCATTAATATTAGTAGCAATTTTTTTCGATAATGTTTCTAACATTTCATTCAATAGTATTTTTAAATCTTTTAAAGAGTCAGAATTAGTATCTGCACTTACTTTATATTCTAAACTTCCATTTTTAACTCTATTAACTACTTCATTAACATTAGAAATAAACTTTTCATCTTGATCAAGTAATATTTTTGTCTTTTCAATATTTTCATTAATTACATGAGAAATCTTACTGATCTCATCATTTGATGAAGTATCTAATAAATGAACACTTTTAGTCTCTTTATTTAAAAATTGAAAAAAATCTACTAGGCCATTTTGTAATTTCAATAATGATTCATTAACTGTTTTACCAAGAAAAAATACTAAAATTACTGTTATGATAATAATAAATAAAGCAATAAATATAAATGTGTTTAATGATAAAGAAATTAAATCTTGAACATCTTTTGAATTTTTATCTATAATTTTATTTGTTGCTTCAGTGAAAAAATCAATCAAATCCCTCATAGATTCATAATCTTTTAGATATGTAGAAAAATAAACCTCTTTTGCTTTTTCAATCTCTTGATTTTTAACTAATTCAACAATATATTTTGTATTTTTATCAGTTGAATTATAATAAACTTCAAATTGTTCAAACTCTTTTTTATTTTTATTTAGTTCATTTTCTAGTTTTGCTTTAAATTTATCAAACCTTTGTCTAACTTATGTAAGGTTATCTAATACTCCTTTTTTTATGAGCTTATCGATTTCTTCTTTATCATTTAGGTGCATAATCTGACTAATAGCAACATTTGATTGATATGAATCTCTATCTGCTTCAAGAAGGACTGTAATTCCTTGATATTGTTCATGTGTTAGTTTATCTACATTTACTTTTATATTTGAAATATTATTTGATACATAAATACTAGATATACTTACAATAACAATTAATATAGCAAATGAAATAATTATCTTATTTCTTAAACTCATAAAAAACTCCTAGTTATAGTTTATATGAATTATTTTATTACATAAATGTAGCTTAAAAGTATCATTTAAGTATTATTTATAGATTTTATTACATATTTAGTATCCCGTGATACAATTTCAAGATGACTTTAACTAATGAACAAGAAGAGATAATAAACTCAAAAAAGAAATCTTTTAAAATAAATGCTGTTGCAGGAAGTGGTAAAACTACAACACTATTAGAATATGCCAAGAAAAATTCTCATTTAAAGATTTTATATTTAGCATATAATAAGTCATTACAAATTGAACTTCAAGAGAAACTAAAAAATTATAAATTATCAAATATGTTTGTAAGTACTATTCACTCTTTAGCTTATAATAGGATTTCAGCTTACCAATACAAACTAGTTCAAGATTTAAAAATCGCTATTTTAGAAAAAGTAATTTGTGGGTTTGAACAAATAACCCATCAAAAACAGTACTACCCAACGCCTGAATATTTAACGCTATTAAAAGATTTAGTAAACTTTTATTGTAATAGCTCACTAATTGCACTTGATAGTAAACTTTTAAATACTTATAAAAAACAGTCTGATTTAGATGCAAAAATATTAGAACTTTTAAATAATGAAAAAAAGGTTTTAGGTCACTTAAAACATATACTTAGTTGTATGAAAAATAAAATTATTGAAGCAACTCATGATTTTTATCTTAAAATGTTTTTTTTAAATAAAAGAGCTTGTTCAAACTTAGGGTTTGATTTAATCTTAATAGATGAAGCACAAGATATATCTGATGTTATGATAGGAATTGTTGAAGCTCAAAATTGTGATAGAATTTATGTTGGAGATTCATTTCAACAGATATACTCTTTTAGATATGCTACAAATGCTTTAAATAAAATCGATTTACCCTCTTATGATTTAACTAAATCTTTTAGATTTTCAAATGAGTTTGCAAAAACACTCAGAGATAAGCTAAATAAACTATATGAAGTTAAATCATCTTATAAACTTAAACTAAGTGGAATAGATACTATCACAAAAATAGGTGAAGAGTATATAGATATGAAAAAACCAGTTTGTATTATTGCAAGAACCACTTTTGGGCTTATTCAAAAAATCATACATTTCATTCATAGTGATTATAAAATCTATTTTGAAGGTGGTTATAGTTCATACTCTTTTATGAATCAAACTGTATATTCAATATTTTATTTAAAACAGAAAAAAAATGACAAAATTACAATTGATGAAATCAAAGAGTTTGAATCTATTTATGATTTAGAACAGTTTGCAAAAGATACAAAAAATCAAGACTATTTAAATGTCATAAAGTTTATAAATGCTTATGGTGATAATATTTTTGAAATAAATAAAAAATTAAAAGAAAAAGTAGTAACAGATAAATCTAATGCAGATATTATATTTACTACAACTCATAAAGCAAAAGGTCTAGAATATGACCAAGTTATTATGGCAGATGATTTTATAACAAAAAAAGAGTTATTTAACAAAAAAAATCCCTTAAGTTATAATAGAGCTATTGAAGAATTAAATATATATTACGTAGCAGCAACAAGGGCAAAAAAAGCTATTGTTCTAGCAGATTTACAGCTTAATTACAATAGTGAACAAAGCCTTTAGTAATAATTTGCTAATATTTCAAAATCAAAAGGATTTATATGCAATATTTTGGAACAATTCAAACTAAATACGAAGAGATTTTTTTAACTGAAAGCTATATGTATTTTAATTATGACGATGAAGATATTATTACAGCAAAAGAGTTAAAAGAAAAGATCAAAACTGGAAAATTAAGAAAAAAAAACATTATAGGAACTGTTTATTTATATAATCCAATAGCTGCGCCAATTGGATTTGATTCTAAAAAATTCTTATTAGATCAAGATTTTGAAGATTTTGATAAACTAATTGAATTAAAGGTAGAAAACTACCTAACAACTTTTAAACAAGCAATGAGAGAAAATTGTAAAGGTAAGATAGTTGAAATCAAATCACTATTTAATTTGGTTGAAAAGAATATTGATTCTTCAAAGTTATTAATCAAGTTTAATGAAGATTTAGAAAAATATAACTCAAACCAAAACACTGAATTTGATAGAGATATTATGTATATTGATGCACAAACTTTTATTCCAAATGGTAAGTTTGTATTTTTCTGTTGGGGAGATAAAATTTCTGATAAAGAATTTCCTTACATCAATGAATATGCAAAAACACTTTATGAAAATGTTTTACAACTTGGTAAAAAACCTGTTTATGTATATAAATATGAAAAAACTGAACAAGGTGCTATTGAGTATCTACAATTTTCAAATCCAGATCAAAATCATAAATATAAAAACTCAATTACAAATGCTATAAAAGAGGCTTTTAAAGAGTTTCCTCCAACTCCAAAACCATATCAATAGAAATTGAGAAACCTTAAATTAATTTTAGGTAAAATTTATTATTAATATTAAGGTTTCTTATGTTTGACAAAACTTTTTTAAAAAACTTAACTGTACTATTTGTTGAAGATGAACAATTAGCAAGGGAAAAACTTGCAAAACTTTTAGATAAAGTCTTTAAAAATGTTATTATTTGTGAAAATGGTCAAGAAGGTCTAAATAAATTTACAACTAGATTTAATTCTGATGAAAAAATAGATTTAATTATTTCTGATATAAATATGCCTATTATGAATGGCCTTGAAATGTTAGAAAAAATAAGAGATTTAGATAAAGAAGTTCCACTAATATATACAACTGCTAGAAGTGAAAGTGAAAATATTTTAAAAGCAGTTAGCCTAAATGTAAGCCATTATATTTTAAAGCCTATAGATTCAGAAGATTTATTAAAAAAAGTATATGAAATATGTGAAAAACAATATGTAGAAAAAAAGCTTGAAGATACTAAAACAGAACTTGAAAACTATATAAATGCTATAAATAAAGTTGCTGTAATTTATAAGCTAAATATAGAAGGGAAAGTTTTAAATGCAAATAATATGACTTTAGATATCTCTGGTTATAGTAAAGATGAGATAAAAGAACTTTCATTTCATGATTTAGTTCATCCAGATATTCCAAAAACTTCAGTAAATAGAAGTTGGGAAGATATAAAAAAAGGTAAAAGTTGGACAGGAAATACTAAATACATAACTAAAGATAAAGAGGCATTTTATTTAAAATGTTCAATCTTTAAATTATCCCCTGAATTAGATGAATTTATTACTATTGGATTTTCTTTAAATGAAGAGAATAGTGAAAAAAGAGAGTTCAAGAAAAAAGTAATGAAAGCAATTCAAGAGTTCAAAAAAAATGAGATGAACTACAAAAAAATCATAATTGAACAAAATGAAAAAATACAAGACTTAGAGAGAAAGCTTCTTAGATTAATTGATGAATTAAAAACAGAAAAAGAAAAGACTTCAAGCCGTCAAAGACAACTTGAACATTATGAGTTGCAAATGCATAATGTAGATGAAAAATATGATAAGTTTATGAAAGACTTAAGTAAAAAAAGAGATGAGCAAGCAAGAGAAATAAATGAGCTTAAAAATGAAAAACTTCTTTTAAAAAATAAGAATAATGAGTATGAGGCAGAAATTAGTGCAACAAAAAAAGAATTAAAACTACTTATGGAAACTAATGAACAAAAAAATAAAAAAATTCTTGATCTTCAAGATGTAATAAATTCATTAGAGACAAAAATCAAAGAGATTCTTAATCCTGATGAGGCTTCTCATTAGGAAGCGCAATTATATATCTAAGCCCCTTTTCACTATTATTCACCTTTAAATCCCCACCTAAACTATTTTTAATAACTAATTTAACCATATATAAACCTGTTCCCGTTCCAGAACTCTTCGTAGTATAATAAGGATCAAAAAGTTTTTCTAAGCTATCTTCTTTTACTCCACCTGCACTATCTTCCATAATTAGTATTGTATAGTTTTGTTTAACAAGAACTTCAATATTTATCTCTTTAACTTTTAGTTCTTCTCTTTCTATAAAAGCATCTATTGAATTGTTTATAATATTTAATACAACTTGTTCTAACTCTGTTTCAACACCATAAACCATTTCCTCTTTTACTGTAATATTTAAATTTATATTTGCTGTTTCAATTCTATTCATTAAAAGTTTAACTGATTTGTTTATAACTTTTTTTATTTCAAAAACTCTTTTTTGCTTATCAGGGTTAAAGAAGTCTCTAAAACCATCAATTGTTTCACTTAAATATTCAATTTGCTCTTTTGTATTTTTTGAAAAATCTTCAATAAATTTATCATCAATTTCATTATACGTATAAGAGTCTTTTACATCATTACAATATAAAGATAAAATATTTAATGGCTGTTTTAGTTGGTGAGCAATAATTCCTATCATTTCTCCCATTGTTGCCATTTTTGATTGATGAATCAATAGTTCATCTTTTACAGCAATCTCTTCTTCATCCTCTTTTCTTTTTTCAAAAATATCAATATAAACTTTTAGTTTAGAGTTTAATAATACATCATGAATTGGTTTAGTTATATATTCAACTGCTCCTAAATCATATCCTTTAGATTTATATTCATCTTTGTCATAAATTCCTGTAATAAAAATAACTGGAATTTCTTTAGTTCTATCAATATTTTTTAAATACTCAACAAACTCAAAACCATCAATTTCTGGCATTTGAACATCTGTAAGGATTAAATCTATTTTTTCTTTCATCAAAATTTCCATACCCTCTTGGGCACTCAAAGCTGAAAAAATTTCAACATCGAAACTATCTTCAATCATCATTTTTAAAGAGTAAATATTTTCAGGTACATCATCTACTAATAAAATTTTAAATTTTTCCATTTTATCTTCCTAATTTTTCTAAAATTTCTTTTACCAAGTTCTCTTTTACATCATCTTTATGAAAATACTTTTGATCCTCACTTTTAGACAAAATAATAGTTTGTGTCTCTTTGCCTTTACAGTAGTTTACAAACTCATCTATTTTAGTTTTTGTATTCTCTTTGTCTATTACGACTAAATCTTGATACTCTTTTTCCATTAAATCAAAAGTATCAGTTAAAGAGTCAAGTTGTATTAATTTTATATCATGTTTTTTCAACTGCACAACAATAGGAAACATCGCTAGTTTATCACAATTAAGTAAAACAACCCTTTGTACTTTACTTTCAATATCTTGACTTGTATTGATATCTTCCATATCAAAAAATACTATATCTTCAATTTCTTGCTCATCACCATTTTTTTGAGAAGAGATAGAGACATTGTCATCTGAGATATTTTTAATATCAGTTTTTTTAGGAAGAATCATTTCAAAAGTACTACCCTCACCTATTTTACTAAAAGCTTTAATATCACCACCAAGTAAATTAGCTAACTCTTTTGAAATAGCTAAACCTAAGCCTGTACCACCATACTTTCTAGTTGTACTTCCATCTGCTTGTTTAAATCTATCAAAAATATGGCTAAGTTTTTCCTGTGCTATACCAATACCATGGTCAATTACTTTTACAGTTATATCATTTGCATTCTCTTCTAAAATAACATCAATTAAGCCTTCATTAGTAAATTTTATAGCATTACTTAAAAGATTTTTTAAAATTTGTTTAATTCTATGAGAATCTGTCAATAAATTTATATCATCAAGTAAACAATTAAATTCGATATCTAGATTTTTATCCAAAGCTAAAGGTCTCATTTCTTCAACTAAAGAGAAGATTAAATCATTAATATCAACCTTAGAGAGATTCAAAGAAATTTCTCCTGCTTCAATTTTTGAAATATCTAATATATCATTAATTAAATGCAGTAAATCATTTCCACAATTGTTAATTATAGTTAAATTTTTAACTTGTTCTAAACTAAGAGAACTATTCTTATTTTTTTTCATAATTGAAGATAACACAATTATTGAATTTAGGGGAGTTTTTAATTCATGACTCATATTTGCTAAAAAATTACTTTTATATTTATCAGATTCGATTAGCTCTTTTTGTTGTTCTTTAAGCTCATTTGTTAAATGTTTAAGCATCTTATTTTTGTTTTTCATTCTTTGAACATTTAAACATGCATCTATGCTAATATTTAACTTTACCACTAAATCTTGAAACATTGAGCCAATATAATCAAAATTTATACTCTTATCTTTATAAACTAAAAAAAGAACTCCCTCAATTAAAGGCATTATAATTATTCTAAAGTTTTTCTTTGGACATTGATAAATATTAAATTTTTCTATTTTATCTTTTAAGTCATTTTCATCAAAACATGGCAATTCATTGAAAGATAAATATTTATAAAGATTACTCTTTTCATCTACTAAATAAAAATATCCTCCATCAGCATTAGTTTCAGTAACAAAAGTTTCTAAAACCTCTGTCATCATTTTTTTTAAATCTAAACTATTACCAATTGAGCTATGACACTTATAGGTCAAAGCCAAGTGCTCCATAAACATCTTATGCCTTTTGTGAAAATAAATAATTTTTAATTAAAATAAATAGTACCATAAAAACTTTATAACTTAGCTCAAAAGAATAAAAATAAGTTTTCTTTCTCAAAATATACTCTTTTATCAAATTATTAGTATTTACTAGTGTTTTTATTAATTTAGTAAATTTTTTATTTTTTTCTTCTAGTTTTAGCTAAATTTAATATTAGTAATATTATAATTCCATCCACTTAAATTAATGGGGTATCGCCAAGCGGTAAGGCAACGGTTTTTGGTACCGTCATGCGCAGGTTCGAATCCTGCTACCCCATCCATATTTTTGTGTGATCTTATCAATAATGGTGAGGTTGGAGAGTGGTCAAATCCTGCGGATTGTAAATCCGCCGCCTACGGCTTCGAAGGTTCGAATCCTTCCCTCACCACCATTTATATTAAGTTATGGTTCGATAGCTCAGTCGGTAGAGCAAAGGATTGAAAATCCTTGTGTCGGCAGTTCGATTCTGCCTCGAACCACCACTTAAATTTTTTACACATGTGCGAGTGTGGCGGAATAGGTAGACGCGTGGGACTTAAAATCCCATTCCGGTTTCGGAGTGTGAGTTCGATTCTCACCATTCGCACCATGTTTTTTTTACAATAACTTTTTCTTAGTAACTTCAACTATCATTTTTCAATATACAAATTTTAAATTAAAATACATTTTCATATGCAACTATTTTAAAATTACTACTGAGGAATAGTAATTTTAAATACAGCACCTTTATAAGACTTATCATTATATTTATATTTTTGATTATAAACTTCTATATCAGCTTTTAAATGCTTAACTAATATTTCCTCAGTCATATAAAGACCAATACCTGTTCCATTGCTTTTATGTTTTGTAGTAAAGTATGGTTCAAATATTCTATCTATGATATCTGAAGGCACTCCCCCTGCACTATCTTTAATCTCTATTATCACATTCCCATCTTCAATATATGTATCAATAAAAATTAATCTCTCTATACTATTGGGTAATTTTATAAGTTCATCTCTTGCATTATTTAAAATATTGATTAAAGCTTGTATTAATTCATTTTCATATGTATTTAATTGAATGTTTTCAATATGCTTTATAATTTTAATCTCTTTAGCATTAAATTGTGCAGATATCAAATCTAATGCCGTTGAAAAAGTGTTTTTCAAATCAAATTGTGTTTTTGTTTTATTTGGACTAAAAAAGTTTCTAAAATCATCAATAGTTTTTGATAAATGCTGAGCAGAAGCATTAATTTTGTCAACTGAATCATAAAATATTTCATCATTAAACTCGCCAAACTCTTTTTGCAGTTTCATACCTGTAGCTGCAGTTGTAATTGTTGATAAAGGTTGTCTCCATTGATGAGCAATATTACCAATCATTTCACCCATAGATGCCATTTTAGATTGTTGATGTAAAATTGTTTGTTTTTTACTTAATTCTTGTTTATATTGTCTGAATTTCTGCTCTAAAAAGTTTGTTACATATTTTGAAATAAATAATAAGATAATCATTATCACAAAACTAATAATCAAAATATTTTGAATATACTCTTCAAACTTTTCATCAATTTTTCTTTTTCTATCTTCAATACGTGAGATAACATCATCTTCATAAAACCCACTACCTATCATCCAATTCCAATTACTTAAACCTTTTATAAAACTAATTTTATGTGTTGGTTCATTTGTATCTGGCTTCTTATTTTGAATATAAGAGTAGTATCCTTCACCATCTTTTGCAATTTTAATAGCATCTTCTATAACTTTTGCAATATTTTTTATATCATTATTTTCTAAATAGTGTTTACCTAAATAGTTTTTTCTTATATGAGATAGATAAACACCATCGTAACTTATTACAAATATGTA
Organism: Malaciobacter pacificus; assembly: GCF_004214795.1. Classification (NCBI taxonomy): domain Bacteria; kingdom Pseudomonadati; phylum Campylobacterota; class Epsilonproteobacteria; order Campylobacterales; family Arcobacteraceae; genus Malaciobacter; species Malaciobacter pacificus. Next base: position 930,629 of record NZ_CP035928.1, on the reverse strand, counting down.
TCCTGCTTTACCAAAGCGAATAAGATTTATATACTCTAAAGCTTTCTTTTGAATCTCTTTTTCAAACTCATCAAAATATTCACCTGTACCAATAGCCATATTTAATGGTTCAAAATATTTATAAAAAGAGATTTTTCTTCCAATCTCTTTATTTGTATTAGGTTTGTACCAATAATATTCATCAAACCTTTCACTCTTTTGTTTTATGGTATCAACAATTGTTTCAAATAGCTTATAACCTTTTACATCTGTAAAATTAAGCATATTTTTACCTTCTATTGATGTATCAATTGGATGAACTAATTTATTTCCATAAATATCATCCATAAAAAAGTAACCTCGGCCATTGTTATACCTAATACCACTTAAAGCTGTTTTTATTAACTCAAAAATCTCTTCTTTTGTTTTTGTATTCTTATTTTTTTCATAAATATTAGTAGCTAATGAGTGGGCTTCATATACCCTTTCTTTTACATTTTTTTTAAGTTCATTTTCTGTAGTTTCTTGCAGATGTTTAATAAAAGTATAAACCCTATTCACTTCATCTTTAATAATCTCTTTATTTTCATTTATAAATTGTTCTTCTATACTCTTTTTTTCTTCATGAAAAGTTCTTTTCTTTTCAAAGTATAAAAATAAAACCATAAAGATAGATAAAATCAAAACAATTATGGCAGGTGTAAATCTAATTATATTTAATAACTGTTTTTCTTTACTTTGAATCATAATTCACCTACTTTCCCTCTATTTAAGAAGTTATTATAGCCTATTAAAATTTAATACTTGTCAAAAATTTATTATTTCTAATTATATAACATAAATCAAAAAAAAGATATAATTTGTCTTATTTATCATTTTTTAGAAGGAATAAGAATTATGGCAAAAATAGGTATTTTAGTTGCAAGTTCAAATAATAACCTAAAATTAGGGAAAAAACTTGAAGAAATTGCAAAAAAACATTGTGATTGTGTAGAATTAATTAATTTAGTAGATTTAAATTTACCATTATATAGTACAGTTGAAGAGGAAAACAATGGGATTCCAGAAGTTGCATTAGATTTAGCACAAAAGATTTTATCATTAAACTCTTTTATTGTTGTGGCACCTGAATACAACGGAGTTATGCCTCCAGTTTTAAACAATGCTATGGCATGGACTTCAAGAGCAACAAAAGATTGGAGAGATGCATTTAATCATAAAATTGTACTTTTAGCAACACACTCAGGAGGTGGTGGGGCAAAAGGTCTTCAAGCTATGAGAATTATGTATCAACACTTAGGTGCAAATATACTTGCTAGAGAGATTTTAACAACATATGAAAAACAATTAAATGAAGAGTCAGCAGAAGATATGATTAAACAATTAATTAAATTAGCAAGAGCTTAGGAGTTTACTCCTAAGTAATTATCTCTTTTTTAGGTTCGCCTATTAAGTAACCTTGGGCATAATCAAAAGCTAAACTTTTTACTTCATCATAAATCTCTTGTGAAGATACAAACTCTGCAATTGTCTTAAATTTTTGTTTTTTAGCAAAATCTAATATTGTTTCAACAATAGCTTTATTATTTTTATTTATGTGTATATCATTTATTAAAGAGCCATCAATTTTTATAAAATCTGCTTTTAATTTAATTAGATAATTAAAATTTGAATAACCAGAACCAAAATCATCAATTGCAACTTTAGCTCCAAGGGATTTAACTTTATCAATAAAATCATTAGCCTCTTCAAAATTATTAATACCTTCAGATTCAACTATTTCAAAAATGACTTTTGAACCAATGTTATACTCTTTTATTTTTTCAATTATATAATTTGCAACATTTTCATTAATTATATCTTCAATAGTAAGGTTTACTGAAAACTCATAGTTTTTGTCTTGAAAATATTCAAATGATTTTTCAACTACTGTTTTTGTCAATTTTATATACTGTTTTGATCTTTTTGCAATATCTAAAAAATAGTAAGGTGAAATTGGAATATTCTCTTCATTTATAAGTCTAACTAAAACTTCATATTTCTCTATTTTTTGAGTTCTCATATTATAAATTGCTTGAAAGAAAGGTACAATTTTATTATTATCAAGGGCTTTTTTGAGTTTTAAAGTCCATAAAACGTTTTTTTCATAAATTTTTTCTAATCCAAGTCTTTTATCATAAATATTTGAACTTTTATCAATTTTTACATATTTCTTTATCATATTAGCTGTTTTTTTTATAATTGATTTATCTTCAAATGAAATACTATATGTAGTTTGAATATATAACTCTTTTTTTCTAATAATTATAGGTGAAGAAGATATTTTGTCATTTATTGTTTTAACTACTTGTATAAACTCATCTTTTTCAATCCCATCAGCTAATATCGCAAATTCATCTGAATAGATTCTATATAAAAAATAGTTTGAAGGAATAAGTGCTCTAAAAAAACTTGAAACAGTTTTTAAAACCTCATCACCTATTTCATGGCCATAAAAATCATTTAACTCACCAAATTTATTAATATCAAATAGAGCTAAAGCTGGTTTATGTGATTTTTGAATATCCTCTAAAAGTTTAAATCTATTCCCTTCATTTGTTAAAAAATCACACCTTAAATTTTTTTCTAACTCTTCTGATTTATTGACTAAATCAGTAATTTCATGTCTGATGGCAATATATTCTAATAGCTCACCATTTAAATCTAAGATAGGTTTTATTGTTACATTTATATAGTAAAAATCCCCATTTTTTCTTTTATTTTTTAATACTCCATGCCAAGTTTGTTTATTTTGTATAGTTTCCCACATTTGGGCAAAAACCTCTTTTGGAGTATCTCCTTTTAAAATACTATGGGGTTGATTTAAAACCTCTTCCTTTGAATATAAAGTACAATCGCAGAACTTTTCATTGACATAAACTATATTCCCTTTTAAATCACCTATGGATACAATATTGCTCTCTTCTATTGCAGATTTATATTGATTTAATTTATAATTCTCATTTTTTAACAATGCAATTTGTTTTTTCAAATCATCAATACTATCTTCACTTTTCAAAGAAAACCTTTTTTTATTATTTTACTATAAGAATATCAAAAAAAATTCACTATTGCAATCATAAGTAAATATTTTTTATATAAATTTGACATAATTTTTACACAACTGTAACTATTTTGATGTTTAAAAGTGTTAAAATTAAGTATGAAAGAAAAAGTTTATGTTATAGATACAAATATCATCTTACAAAATCTTCAAAATCTAAATAGAATATCAGACAATAAAACTAACCATATTGTTATTCCTGAAACAGTATTACTTGAATTAGAGGATAAAAAAAAGCTTTCAAGTGAACTAGGATACTATTCAAGAGAGTTTGCAAGACTTCTAGCAAAGATGAAAATAAAAGAGGTAGATTATAAATTAGGTTTCAAGGTTGTTAAGCTTTACAATGATGAAATAAATCTTGATATTATTAGCAAAGATAGTTATGAAACACAAATTGAGCAAATTCATATATCTGAATCAAATGACAAAAGAATAATTGAAGTTGCTAGTGTTGCTAGGGATTATTATAAAGGTTGTCAAACTATTTTTTTATCACTTGATGTTTATGCAAGAACATTTGCACTATTTAAAGGTATAAAAGCAGAAACTTTACATGATGATAAATCAACAGTTCCAAAGTTTAATTTTGTAAAAGAGTATGAATTAGACTCATCTATGTTTAATAGTTTAGAAAATAAAGATATAAAAAGTATAGACTTAGAATATGAATACCAAAACTTTGCATATTCATTTCAAAGTAATGATGGAAATGTAGAATATGCAATAATTCATGACCAAAGAGTTGATGTATTAAAAGAGAATGATTTTAAAGCACTAAATGTAAAACCTGTAAATTTAAAGCAAAAACTATTTACAAAAGCAATACTATCTAATATGTATGACTTACTTGTAATTGATGCAAAAGCAGGAAGTGGAAAAACTTTAATGTCTATTGTAAGTGCTATGAGACTAATTGACCTTGGGCTTTATGATAAAATTGTTTATGTAAGAAACTCAGTTGAGTCACTTGATAAAGGTGCAGATGTAGGTTATTTAGCTGGAAATGATGAAAAGTTTAGAATTTATAATATGGCTTTGCATGATACTTTAGAGTTTATTGCTAAAAAACATCTCAAAAAAAGTGAAAATAGAGAAAATCAAGAATCAATTGAATCTAAAATTGATGAGCTAAAATCAAGATACTGTATTGAAACTTTATGGCCAGGAGAAGCAAGAGGTAGAACTCTATCTAGTTCAATTGTAATAATGGATGAGTGGCAAAATAGCAGTGAAAAAACAACCCAGTTAATTCTTTCAAGGCTAGATGAAAGTTGTATGGCAATAGTAATTGGTTCAAATAGACAAATTGATAACTTATATTTAAATAAATATAATAATGGATTAACAACTTTACTTAAACAAACAAACTATGAACATCCTGAATTAAAGATGTTTGCTATTGAGCTTGAAAAAGCTGTAAGAGGTAAGTTTGCACAATTTACAGAAAGAATATTTGAAAAAAGAAAAGATTAGGAGAAAACTATACAAAATAGACTTATAAACGATACTATTTACAATCATATTGAGTACACAAAATTAGAAGATAAAATACTTCAAACAAAGATTGTAAATAGACTTCAATTTATCACACAAAATGCTTTAGCATATTTTTCATACCCATCAATTACAACAAAAAGATTTATTCATAGTTTAGGAACTATGCACTTAGCTTCATTTATGTTTAAAAATGCCTTACTAAATGCAGATAAATCTACTAAAAATGATTTTTTAAAATCTTTAAAAAAAGTTTTAAAAAAACTTATTGAAGAGAAAAACATAGATATAAATTTAGATGATATGGAGTATTTTGACAATAAAGCTTTATATCAATTTACAATTCCTACAAAATCTAAATCCCAAAGAGTTGTTTACACTATATTTTTGCAAACAATAAGAATTGTTGGATTATTACATGATGTTGGACATCTTCCTTTTTCACACCAAGTTGAAAATGCTTTAAAAAAAGTGTATCAACAAATAAAAGCAAAAGATGAGAAGAAAAAGCAATTATGTCAAAAAGAGATACATTTTTTAGAGATTTATAACAAAATTACAAATAATGATAAAAATGTACTTCATGAAGCAATAGGTAAGGAGTATCTAAAACTACTTTTTGAGTATGAGCTATATGATTTATTTAAAAAAGATGAAGATATAGAATTTTTAAAGCTGATAAAAGAGTTAGCAATAATGATTTTAGAAGAGCAAAGCTATAAAGGTTTTGATTTTAAAGTATTACATAGTTTCATAGATAGTACAGTTGATGCTGATAGATTAGATTATATAAACAGAGATATGCTTGCAAGTGGTTATATTACAGGACCAAATGACCATATTAGAATTACAAAACAATCAGTTTTAGTTAAAAAAGAGGATAAATATTTATTAAGTTTCTTTGATATGAGTTTAATCGATATTGAACATATGTTAGAGATGAGATTTAATCTTTATAAAAAAGTAATATTTAACCATGGTATTGCAAAAACAGACACTCTTTTGGAAAATGTTGTTCAATATCTATCATCAAAATATTTTGATGACCAACTTTTAAAAGAAAAAATCTCACAAAACATCTCAATGCTTTGGGATTTTCAAAATGAAAATAAACAAAAAGAGTTAGATACTATTTCTATGTTAGATGAAAACTGGCTTATTTCTTTGTTTAAAAATGAATATTTTGAGATAAAAGATAAAGAGAGTTTAACATCACAAGATATCAAATATATGTACTGTTTTGAAGAGGTACTATTTGGTAAAAGAAGATTTAGAAGTCCTTGGAAGAATTTAAATGAATTCTATAAAGTTTTAGAGTTTAGTACAATTGAGAGATATAAATTTAGGGAAAGCTTTGGTTATATAACCTCTAATAGATTAAAAAAACTAGAAAGTAAACTTGATAATTTTATAAAAAAGTGGGAAAGTAGTATTGATGATACATTTTTTGCTTATCAAACTGTTTCATTTAAACTAGGTATTGAAAAAGAGTTTTTATTGTATGATGGATATGAGCTAATAAATTTAGATGAAATTTCAACTTTACGAAAAAGACTTAAACACTCCATGAGAAATACTGTTCCATTTTATTTATACTCTAATGAAAAGAGTTTAAATAAGCAAATGAAAGAGGATTTAAAAACTATATTATTTGACATTTTCGAGGAATGAAATAATCCTTATTTTGCTAGAATATACTGATAGTAAAAATAAGGATTGAAGATGGATTTAACACAGCTTAGAGGAAAATATACAACTAGAAATCTTGAAATAGATGATTTAGATAAAAATCCATTTAAACAGTTTGAACTTTGGTTTAATGATGCTATGAACGCAAAACTAATTGAGCCAAACGCCTTTTCTTTAAGTACAGTTGGGAAAGATATGATGCCAAGTATAAGAACTGTTTTATTAAAAACTTTTGATGAAGATGGATTTGTTTTTTTTACAAATTATAAAAGCACAAAAGCTAAACAAATAGAAGAAAACCCCAAAGCAGCTGCACTTTTTCCTTGGTTAGCTTTAGAGCGACAAGTTAAAATAGAAGGCTCTATAGAAAAGATTTCCACTGCAAAATCCCTAAAATATTTTTTATCAAGACCAAAGGGTAGCCAAATAGGAGCTTGGGTTTCACACCAAAGTGAAGTAATTAGTTCAAGAAGTTTATTAGAATCAAAATTTGATGAAATGAAAAATAAATTTGCAAATGGAGAAGTACCCTTCCCTTCTTTTTGGGGTGGCTATATAATCAAACCTACAAAAATAGAGTTCTGGCAAGGTGGAGATGATAGGCTTCATGATAGATTTTTGTATGAATTACAAAATGATAATTCATGGGATAGAAAAAGATTAGCACCATAATATTTCAAATCGTAATATTTTTTTTAAAATAAAAAGAACTACTATATAATTAATAAAAAAAGAGGTAGTTTTTATGATACTTGGTAAATGTCCCTATTGTGGTGGAGATGTAATTGAGCGAAAAACAGTCGTAAGAGGTAAAAAAGCTAAACTTTATACTTGCGAAAATGCTAGAAAAGAGTATGATGATAGTGAACAGTTTGTGTTTACTTCAGATTCAACTTGTACTTTTAGAATATACTCAAATGCACTTTTAAGATACAATAAACGAAGTATTGGCTCAAATGAAATAAAAAATCTACTAAATGATGGTCAAATAAAAGTAAGACTTCATGGAAGATCAGGAAGTAGTGAATATTTTAAATATGCCATAACAGACAAAGAGTATGGCATATCTATACTTTGGGATGAAGAGTGTGATTAGTCTCTTCTAGAAGTAGTTTCTAATAAGTGGAATCCAAATTGAGTTTTAACTGGTCCATGAACAACATTAATTTCATCATTGAAAACAACTTTATCAAACTCTGGTACCATTTGACCTTGGAAAAAGTTTCCTAAATCTCCACCATTAGCTCCTGATGGACATTTTGAATACTCTTTTGCAATATCTTCAAATTTTTCACCATTTGCAATTCTCTCTTTTAACTCTAAACATAAATCTTCTGATTCTACTAATAAGTGTCTAGCTGTTGCGCTTTTCATTATAATTCCTTATTTTAATTTTTTAATTTGGAAGTTTATCTAAACTTGTATTAATTAAAAAACTCAATTGCATTTTTACCTTGTTTTTTAGCTGCATACATAGCTGTATCAGCTTGTTTAATAATATCTTTCACACTAACGGAAGCATCACTAAAAAGTGTTACTCCAATACTTGGAGTTGAAATATTTTTATGGCCACTTATGTATTCAATACCATTTAAGGCATCTTTTATTTTTTTAGCAAGTATCCCAATATTTTTCTTTGCTTCTTCTTTATCTCTTCCTATACTATCAGCTAGGATAATAAACTCATCACCACCTATTCGTGAAACAGTATCTTCATTTCGAATAACATATTTTAATTTTTTTGCAACTTCAATTAATAACACATCCCCAACATCATGTCCCATAGTGTCGTTTATAGTTTTAAAATTATCTAAATCAATAAATATCAATCCACCTACGTTATTGTGTCTTACAACCTTTGTTATAGCGTGCTCAATTCTATCAAGAAGTAAAAGTCTATTTGGTAATCCTGTTAAATTATCATGGGTTGCTTGATACTCTAAAACTTGTTCTCTATCTTTTATATCACTAATGTCAATGTATTGACCTAAATAATTAATAATTTCATTCTTATTATTTCTAATAGCAGTTACAGTTAATCTAACAGGTAAAATTGTTCCATCTCTTTTTTTATTATAAATTTCACCACTCCAAGAGTCTTCTCTATCTAAAACTCTCCACATTCGTTCATAAAATGATTCATTTTGATGAAATGACCTAAATAAATTGGGGTTTTTTCCTAATATTTCATCTTTTGTATAACCTAATACATCACAAAAAGCTTGATTTGCCTCAATAATTTCACTATTTTCATTAGTAATCACCATAGGCACACTAGATTCAAAAGCAACAGATGCAATTTTAAGTTGTTCCTCTTGCTTAATTCTTATTTTTTCATAATCATATTTTTCTAAATAGTGAGTAATATCAAAAATCATTTGATCAAAAAGCATTTCAACTTCATAATCAAAAAAGTTATATACATTGGAATAAATTACTAATACAGAAACTTGTTCCCCAAACTTTTTGATGGGGAAAGATGCTGCTGAGTTTATATTAAACTTCTTTCCATACTCAGAAAAGACTGAAATATTTGCTTTTGTGAAATCTTCAACTAAAACATTTGATTTCCATTTAATTGCTCGTGTTAAAAGATTATCTAATTTTTCAAAATCTCCATCTAATCTTTTTTTGACAATATCTTTTAATTCACCATCTTTAGCATAAATTCTCTTTTCTTTATCATGTTCTTCTAAATCATACACAAAACAAAAAACCATACTTGAATTTTTTGAAACCATTTCATGTAATTCTGTATAAATCTCTTCTTTACTACTCTTTTTTAATAATTGTTTATTAGTTTCATTTAAAAGTTCATATACTTTTTTCTGTTTTTCTATTTTTTCAAAACTTTTTTGTTCATTTAAGATTATGTTTCTTAGTAAAAAAAGAAGACTTATTAATGTAATAAATGAAACAAATAGATAAAATACACTTACATTCTGTTCTAAGAAAGCATCTTTCGTTGCTTTTTTAGCAATGCTATCTAATTCTTTTAGCATCTCATCAAAAATTTTATTTAATGCATCTACTTTAGTAGTTGATAAGTTCCACCAATGTACTACATCAAACTCTTTAGTCAATATATTTTTTAGGACATCATCTCTGTACTTGTGAACATCTTCTTGAATTTTAAAAGGCAAGTTTTTATTATAAATTTCTTGAAGTCGTAAAGAAGAGTTTATTTTAAAATAGTTAAGATTTGATTTTTTTATGGTATGAACTTCATCAACTTTATTTTGAATTATTTCATCTAGTTTCTTATCAATAATAAGCTTAGATATAATTGCTCTTTCAATACCTGTAAACTCTTTAAAAAGTAAAAAATAACTAATATTTGTAAACTCTTTATTAAAAGCAAATGCTGACTTTACACTTTTAATAGAAATAATTGAATTTAAAAGTTTTTCATTTAATTTTGAATAGAAATCTAAAACTCTGTATGAGTCTATTTTTATTTCATTAATACTTAATCTAATATTTTCCAACAAATAGAATTGATTTTGAATATCTTTTACTAATATTTCAATATTGCTATTTTCATTGCTTTTTTTTATAAATGCTGTAGCATATCTTAGATATTCGTTAAACTTTTTGTTTGTAATTTCTTTTTGTTTTATTAACTTATCGGAAAATTTATGAGATTCTAAATAGACTACAGAATAGCCTCTCTCTTTTTGAAGTTCATGAATTAAATTTTGAGTATACTCTAAATAAACAACGTTATCTAAAGTTCTATTTATTCCCTGAGTATAATCCAATTTTTCAATAACCAATTTAGTACTGAAAAATAAGATACCAACTGCAGGTAAAGTAAATACTAATATAATTTTTAAAAGCAAAGAGTTTTTAAACAAATTTTAACACCTAGAAATTTAAATTATTTTAGACATTTTATGATTATTTTTCTTATAAAGTACTTTTTTGATTTTTTTATATAAGAACTAGCTTTTTTCAATCCTTTTAAAAATATACATTACTGTTAATAAAACTATTACAACAATACCTAATCCAAAGTACTTAAAATCATCTGCACTACTTAAAATAACTTCTCCAGCAATATAACTTGCATATCCAACTACACAAGCCCATGTAGCAGTTGCAAAAATATTAAAAATTGAGAATTTTAGTGCAGAATATTTAGTAAGTCCCATGGCTAATGGTATTAATGTTTTTATTCCATAAATATATTTTTGTATAAATACTACAAATGAACCATATTTTCTCATCATAATATGAGCAAGTGCAATTTTTCTTCCATAGTTTTTCATCATGCCTTTGGCATAGCTTTTATTTTTCCTAGCTAAAAAAAACAGAAATTGGTCACCTAAAAAATTTGAAACTCCTGCAACTAAAATTGATAAGTAAATATTTAAATCACCTGCATAAGATAATACTCCTGCAATAACTAAACCTACAAATCCTCCACCAAATGAGTATAAGAATAAGGCGATATATCCCCAATCTTTAATAAATTCTTCCATTTTATACCTTCAATTCAAAAAGTTCTAAAGCATCAATTACATCTTCATCATCTAAATCAACAATATCTTTATCAATATTTATTTTTGCTTGAGTTTGAATAAATTCTTTGACTTTAAGTCTAACATCATTTATATCTTCAACAATTGTAAATCCATTAAATTGTACTTCATTATCATAACAAAGTAAAATTCCTTCACAGTTTTCTTCAATAAAATCACTAATTTGTCTATAATTAATTTCTAAAGCAGAAGCATTCCAACCATAATCTTCTAATATTTTGTCTTCAAAAAACTCTACTCCATCACTTTGATGATCAAAATATAACATTAGTTCTTTATTTAAATCTATAATATCTTGCCATTTTGATAAGGGTTTTATTCTACATTTTGTTCCAATAATAGTTGGCTTATAATCTTTGAAAATTTCCAAAGATAATTCTTTTGCATCATTACTATTTATTAAAAAAGTATTATCATTAGTTTTAAAAATTATTGGATTTTTTACATTATCATCAATATTTTCTAATATATTCCCATTTATATCAATAAAAAAATTCTTTTTTACAGAATATAAATCTAAAACTTGTATAATATCTATATCAACTTGTAAATCTTTTATATTAATTTTTTTCATTTTTTAATTTCCTTTAAAAAGTTGTTGGATTTTAACAAATTAACTATTAAATATAGAATTTATAAAAAATAATTACATTTTATTTTAAAAAAGTAAAAAAAATAATCAATTTTTTACAATTATTAAAGTTTAATTATATATAATTTAGAAGATTTAGTAGAATTGAAGGTAAATAAATTGGCGTTGAAAAATTTTATATCAAACCTATTCAATAAAAACAGTTACAAAACACTATTTTTAATAGATATTTTGTATATGAAAGATATCAATGCTATTTATAAATTCAATAATGGTGACTATATTATTAGACAATTAAAAACATTACTTGAAACAAAAATAAAATTTGATATAAAACATGAACTTGAGAGAAAAACACTAATAAACATTTCAAATACTCATGCAGATGTATTTGAATTAACAATATATGACAATCTTGAAATAGATGAAATTTTATTAATAAAAGACATTGTTTTTAAGAATATAACTTCTCATAACTTTAAACTTTTAGATAAAAAAACTTTAATTAATATAGATGTAACGATTGGTTGTTCTAAAAGTGATGATAATCAAATTAAAATTTATGCAGAAAAAGCTTTACATAATGCAAAACTTAACTATGTTCACTATATGTTTTATGATTCATATCTTTATAAAAATGAATCTGTTAGTGAAAATTTAGTAAAAATCTTAAACTATAGTATAGATAATAACTTGGTAGAACCATATTTTCAAGCAATTGTTGACAATGAAACTGAAGAGATTGAGAAATATGAAGTTCTGATGAGAATTTTTGATCAAAATGGTAATATTATATTACCTAATGCATTCATTCAAAAAGCAAAAAAATGTAGGCTTTATACTAAGCTTATGGAAATACTAATTGATAAAACAATAAATTATATTTTAAAATACAAAATAAATGTTAGTATTAATTTGAATTATACAGATATTATTAACTCAAATATAAAAAAAGCTCTTATATCAAAAATTCAAAAAAATAATGTTGGGAAATACATAACTTTAGAGATTTTAGAGAGTGAAAAGGTATCTAATTTTAACATTGTAAATGATTTTATAACAAGTGTAAATATTCTTGGAGTAAAAATTGCAATTGATGATTTTGGTACTGGTTTTTCAAACTACGAAAATATATTAAATTTAAATATTGACTATATAAAAATTGATGGTTCATTAATCAAAAAAATTGATGAAGTTATTTATTTAAACTTAATTAAAAGTATAGTTTTATTTTGTAAACAACAGAACATCAAAATTGTTGCGGAGTTTGTTAGTGATTTAAAAATTTTAAGATATGTAAAAAATATACAAATAGATTATTCACAAGGATATTATATTAGTAAACCTAAGTCTATTTCAGAGATAATCTTGGAGAGAGAAAATGAAAAAAGAACTAAAAAAAATAACTGATTTAACTATTAATGAGTTACTTAATCAAGAAGTTATTCTACCATCAATTTATTTTGAAAAGTTCAATGAAAATGCATCAAAAATTGAAATAAATATAGAAGATGAATCTTTTCAAAATGAAATTAATAAAATAATTATTGATGAATATAATACAATTGAAGAGTATATTAATAATATTGCTTCAAATGTAACGTTAATTAAAGACTCAGCAAAAGAAGCAAAAACTGCCTTATTAGAGAAAAATGTTGATGAATTAAGTAATATTTATAAAAAAATGTCTAATTTAGAAAAAGAGATATTAACATTAAATAATAAACTTTTCTTAGATGAAACAACAAATATAAACAACAGAAAGTGGCTTTATAATCAATTTTTGAATGAAAAAGGCTTTCTAAAAGAAAAAGGTACTTCTATTTTAGTAGGAATAGATGATCTTGAATATATAAAAAAACAGTATGGTGAACTAATAGCTAATAACCTATTACTTTTCACTGTTAAGTTCATCAAAAAAAATCTAAATGATGAAAAAATAATTTATAATATAGCAAGATTTTTTGAAAATAAGATTATTATTTTTTGTAAAGAAGAAAACTTTGATGATATAAACTCTATAGTTCTAAATTTAAAACAGACACTTGCAAATGCAACACTAAAAAATAATTCAGGTCTTATGATAAAAACTTCATATAGTTTTGCCATTGAGCCATATTTTGAGAATCAAGACTCAAAAGAACTTTTTGAAAGACTTTTTCTAAAATTAAAAGAGCTGTAAAACTCTTTTGATTTTTTTATAGCAGACTCAAAACTAATAGGTTTAAATTTTATTTTAGTATTTGGTTTTGCTTGAGCTAATTTAAAACAATCAATATCTAAAACAACTCCAATTTTAGGATAACCTCCAATTGTTTGTCTATCTTTTAATAAAATAATAGGCTGTCCATCTTTAGGGATTTGAATAGATCCATAAACTATACCTTCTGATATAATACCACCTAGACTACTATTTATTTTTTCTCCTTTTAACTTACAAGCCATTCTATTAAAATCATTTGAGATTATATATTCAGACGAAAAAAACTTATCTTTTTCTTCCTTTGAAAAGCTATCTTTTTGATAAGAAAGTACAACTCTCAATTCTAACTCTGTACTATATTTTGGTATATATTTCTCTTTTAATCTTTTGTCATAATAATTTATATAAGATTTATAATTTAAGATATCTCCTGTTTTTAAAAACTCACCATTAATTCCACCTAATTTCTCTTTTATAGTTGTACTATTACTACCAAACTCTTTTTTTATAGAAAAACCACCTTTTACTCCTAAATAAAGCTTTGAACCACTAAAAAACTTACCTATTTTTAAAATATCCCCTGATTTAACACTATGAGTTCTCCAAGGTTTTATAAGTTCATTATTTAACTTTATTATTGCATCTGCTCCTGTCAATGCAATTTTTGTAGGACGCAAAAACATTACTTCAAAATTAAAAAATGATATTTCTAATACATTAGTATCTTGCTCATTATTAAGTAAAATATTTAGAATATTATAGGCATATTCATCCATAACGCCAGAATTTGTTACACCAATGTGACTATAACCAAATCTTCCACTATCTTGAATAGTAGTAAAAAAAGATGGATTTAAAACTTCTAAACTCATATTATTCCACCTTTTGATAAAAACTCTTTTTTAGTTATGGGGTTAAATTTTACTTTTGAACCAACGTTAAAAGGACTTAGATTATCTAAGTTTTTATCAAAACAGTTAAATAGTGTTTGTCCTATAATATTCCATCCACCTGGACTATTTTGTGGATAAACTGCTGTTTGAGTATCAGCAATAGCAACACTACCCTTTGGAATATTTTTTCTTGGTGTTTGCAATCTTGGTAGTTTAATTTTTTCATCTACATTTCCCATATATGCAAATCCAGGTAAAAAACCTATAGCAAAGATATCATAAATTTTAGAGCTATGTAAATATACTATTTCTTCAATATCTAACTTTGTATTATTAGAAATTGAATCTAAATCTAAGCCTACTTCTACTCCATAATATACATCTATATTAAGTAAAGAATCTTCAAGATTGATTTCATCTTCAAGTTCAAGGTTTTCTATGATATTTTTAAAAGAGTAAAAGTCTATTTTAAACATATCAAAATTAATAACAATTGAACTATAAGAAGGAATAATATCAACAATAAAATCAAAGTTTTTTTTCAAAATAGCATTATAAGTTTTTATCACTTTTTGAGAAATATCTTTTGAAATTTCATTTGAAAAATATATAATTAAAGAGTTTGGAGAGAGAGGTTTAATATTCATTAAATAAGTGCTTTTCTAATAAGTTTTATAAACTCTACTGCATTTTCATTATCTCCATGAACACATATAGTATCTGCTTTTAAAAATAGTTTTACACCATTTATACTTTGTATAAAGTTTTTTTCTTTTAAATTCACTAATCTTGAAACTAATTCTAATTCATCATGAATAACAGCATTATCATGAACTCTTGATACTAAACTACCATCATCGTTATAGTTTCTATCTGCAAAAACTTCATAAAGAAGTTCAATACTATAAATTTTTGCTGTATATGAGTACTCTTCATTTCTAGGACTTGATAAAATCATTAGTTTAATATTCTTATCAAATGATGAGATTGCACTTAAAATCGCTTTGAAAATATTTTCATCTCTCATCATATCATTATACAAAGCCCCATGGGGTTTTACATAGGCTACAGTTGTTCCGTTTGCTTTACAAAATGCACTTAAAGCCCCTAATTGATATAGAACTATAGACTTAATCTCTTCAAGGGTACATTGAATACTTCTTCTTCCAAAACCAACTATATCTTGATAAGCAGGATGTGCTCCTATTGTAACATTGTGTGTTTTAGCTAAAGAGACTGACCTAGCCATAGTAACAGCATCACTAGCATGAAAACCACAAGCAAGATTTGCCATATCAATATAAGGCATTATTTGCTCATCAGCTCCCATTTTCCATACTCCAAAACTTTCACCCATGTCACAATTTAATTTTATCATTCTACTTCCTATTAGTATTGATACATATGATACTTTTTATTTTCTGCTGCTTTTCTCTCTTCAACTTTTTTATAAGTATCAATTGCCTTTTGTTTTATCTCTTCATTTACATTTTTTGTGATATATTCATCACAAATATTTTTTAAAACCATAATATAAACTATGCTATTTAATTTTTTCCCTTCTTCGTTTCTCATCATTCTTTCCATATCAATAGCCATAATTGCCTCTTGAAAAGTATAATATAATCTTTGAGAAATATCATCTAATCTATATGTATAACCTAAAATCATATAGAAGTTTTCTTCATAATCTTTTAGTAAAGATTCTTTTTCTAATTCATTATAAAATGACGTGATTTTATCTTTACAATTTTCAATAATTTCATCTGATTCTAAACTCTGGTTCTTGTAATAACAAAAAAAGTTACAAATTTCATCAATATTTTCTATTTTTTATCCTTTTTTCACAATTTATACATTATTATATAGTCAAATAACAAAATTTTATATTAGGAAAACAAATGAAAAAATCAGTTATCGTTGCATCACTTATATTAACTACATCACTAAGTTTTGCTTTTGATTTAGGAAGTATTACAAAAACTGTTTTAGATACAGTAAATAATAACTCAACTACAACTCAAAATACAACAACTACAAATTCAAAATTAAGTGATTCTACAGTGTCAAGTGGATTAAAAGAAGCACTAAAAGTTGGAGTTAATTATGCAGTTTCAAATCTTGGAGCTAATAATGGATATTTAAATAACTCTTTAGTAAAAATTCCATTACCAGGAAATTTAGCAAAAGCAGAATCGCTAATAAGAAAAGCAGGAGGAGATGCTATTGCTGATAATTTAATTACTTCTATGAATAATGCAGCTACAAAAGCAGCACCTCAAACAGCAGAAATTTTAGTAGGTGCTATTGAAAAAATGAGTTTAGCTGATGCCCAAAATATTTTAGCTGGAGATAAAGATGCAGCTACAAACTATTTTAAAACAAACACAACAGACTCTTTAAAGAAAATGATAAAACCTATAATTCAAGAGACTATGCAAGAAAACCAAGTAGCAAAATACTACGATATGGCAAATGGTTTTTATAAAAACAATGTTGGTAATTTAGTTGATACAAGTGCAATAAGTGGATTAGCAAAGAATTTTGGTGTTGACTCATATATTCCAAGTTCATCTGATGAAAGTATTGATGATTATGTTACAAATCAAGCAATTGATGGACTATTTAAAATGATCGCAACAAAAGAAGCTGAAATTAGAAGTAACCCTGTTGCTCAAACAAGCTCTCTACTTCAAAAAGTATTTGGAAACTAAGAAGATTTTTCTTCTTAGTTTATTATCCCTCTCCACCTTGCATACAAAAGTAATTTTGAATAGAGTTATTCTTTACAAGACTAAAGTTTATATCTTGAGTAGGTAAAAATGTTTTATCAAAATTATACTTATAATCTAAATCAAACTGCTTTATTAACTGTATATATAAATCTGATTTCTTATCTAATATAAATATATCTTTACTTATTTCATAAATATGAATAATATTTATTATATATTTATTATTTATTTCATAAGTATAAAATGTATAATGTCCAAACTCTTTTTCTTCTAATTTTACGATATTTCTTACGGCTAATTTTTTCTTCAATAACTCTAAGTAATAAGGATAAGATAAACCTATCCAATCAACATCTTGATCAAGATGTATATACTCTAAATATAGATTTTCACAATTTAATGTATATGCATCTAAAACATAAGAATCGTGTCTAGTCTTTATTTCAATATTTTGAAGTTGATATTTATAAAAATTATCTGAATCAATTTTAAAAACCAATTCATTTTCAATTAAACTAAAAGTAGGTCTAGAAAGTTTTGTTACTTTTTTAATAATCTGTTTTATAAAACCCTTAAAAAGACCCATAGTTAATTCCATTTTTATTTAATATTAAGAATTGTATTGTAACTTATTTTTACTATTATTGCAAGGAAAAAGTATATTATTTGTACGTAAAAATACGTACAAATAAAAATATTATAAAGCTTTGTTAGTAATTCTTGAAAGTCTTTGAGCAAATGCTACAGCATCAGTGATATCCATACCTTCAGATAGTTTTGCTTGGTCTAATAAAATCCAAGAAACATCTTCAATTGTAGATTCATCTGGACAAGCATTTAATTTTTTTACAATTTCATGCTCTGGGTTGATTTCTAAAATTGGTGCTGATTCAGGCATTGTTTGACCCATTGCTCTCATCATCTGCATCATTTGAGCCATTTGTGCATCACCTACATCTTTAACGACACAAGATGGAGAATCTGATAATCTATTTGTAACTCTAACATCTGTTACACTTTCACCTAGTTTATCTTTAATTTTTTCAACAATTGATTTAAATTTTTCTTCTACTTCTTTTTTCTCATCTTCACTTTGCTCTACTTTTGGAGCTTCACAAGCTGTAATATCTTTGAATTCCCACTCTTTATAAGCTCCAATATTTGGAGTAATAATTTCATCAATCTCTTTATCATCTAAGATTAATACTTCAATATCATTTTTCTTGTATGCTTCAAGTAATGGAGAGTTTCTTAATACTTTTTCATTTTCACCAATGATATAGTAAATAGCTTTTTGCTCACTATTAGCGCCCTCTTTATAAGCTGCAAGTGAAGTCATTTTTCCATCTTCTGTTTTTGTTGATTTATATCTTAATAAATCTAAAATAGCTTCTTTGTTTGTAAAGTCTTGGTAAACACCCTCTTTTAATGGTCTAATATATTGAGCAATAAACTCTGCATATTTTTCTTCATCTTTTGAAAGTTTTTTAATCTCAGATAAAATCTTTTTAACAGATGATTGTTTGATATTTGCTAAAATTCTATTTTCTTGTAAAATTTCTCTTGATACATTTAGTGGTAAATCTTCAGAATCAATAATACCTCTAACAAATCTTAAATATGTTGGTAATAACTCTTTTTCATCATCAGTAATAAATACTCTTTTAACATATAACTTAACACCTGGTTGATAATCAGCTCTGTACATATCCATTGGTGCAGTTTTTGGAATATAGAAAAGTGTAGTATACTCATTTACACCCTCTGCTTTTGTATGAATTGTAAGCATTGGATCTTGCGAATCATGAGAAATTGATTTATAAAAATCATTGTACTCTTCTTTTTTTAGTTTAGCTTTTGGTTGAGTCCATAATGCCGTTGCTTCATTGATTTTTTCATGTCTTTTTTCAACAGTTTTTTTAGCCTCTTTTCCTGCTTTTTTATCCTCTTCACTTAACTCTTCTGTTACTTCTTCACTATAGTTTAAATAAATTGGGTAAGCAATATGGTTAGAATATTTTCCAACTATATTTTGGATTCTATATTTTGAAGCGAATTCTTCTGCTTCTTCATCTTTTAATTTAATATAAATCACTGTTCCATTTGACTCTTTTGTACAAGGAGCTAAATCAAACTCACCTGTACCATCACTTGACCATTTGTAGGCTTGTTCTTCACCAGCTTTTTTAGAAATTACATCTACTTTATTTGCAACCATAAATACAGAATAAAATCCAACACCAAATTGACCAATTAAGTTTGAATCTTTTTTAGCATCACCTGTTAAATTATCAATAAATGATTTTGTTCCTGATTTTGCGATTGTACCAATTGAAGCGATTAAATCCTCTTCATTCATACCAATACCATTATCTGAAATAGTTAAAGACTTATCTGCTTCATCAAAAGAAATATTGATTTGCCCTGCCCAATCTCCAGGTAGTGCTGCCTTAATATTTTCATCCGTTAGTTTTAAATAATTTAATTTATCAATTGCATCACTTGCATTTGACACTAACTCTCTTATGAAAATCTCTTTGTTTGAATATAACGAGTGTGTCATTAGGTGTAATAACTGACCTACTTCTGTTTGAAATTGATGTTTTGCCATCTTTTTTCTCCTATAAAATTTAATTTTTTATAAAGAGATTTTAACAAAACTTTATAAAACAAAGCTAAAGTTTTATAAAAAATTAGCACTTTTTATATTTAAGTGCTAAAAATTAATTTTATCCCAACAATTCTTATCTAAATAAGAATACTTCATACTATAATTTATTTTCCAACTTGGATGTTGAAATACTACAATTCCACCTAATATCTTAAATTTGTAATCTTTTTTATTCTCTTTTATCCACTTTTGTAATGCTTCAGCTTTATCTTTAGTTTCAATTGATTTAGCGGTATCTCCTTTTTTTGTATCAACAATAAAAAGCCTATTTTCTTTTGTCATAATCAAGAAATCAGGATAAAAAAGTCGCTCTTTTTGTTCTTGTGAATCAAAATATTCAATAGCAAAATTCTCTTTTCCACTATCACTTTGTTTATGCCACCAAAGAATATTTTCTTGTTTTTCTAAATATTCTATAAATTCTTCCTCGTTCTCTTTTCCTTTGTATTTTTTACGATTATAATATCTTTCATAAACATTTTTAAAAACTTTTAATTCTTCAAAATCGTCAGAAAAACTAACCTCTTTCTGAGGAATAGTTACATTTACTAATTCTTTTCCTTCTTTTTCTTTGAGTTTTATTTCATACTCTTTTCGAAATCCAATCAAAGCTTCATTTATAACTACTTTTAAAAAACTATCATTTTTAAGTAAATCATTTACAATAATCAAATAAAACTTTTCCCTATGAAGCTGAAATCTTTTATTAAACCAAACATTTAAAGCCTTTTTTAAAGCACTCCAAGACCTTGATGGATTATATTTTGCAATATCATTTTCTTGTTTTTCAAGTTCTTCAAAACACAAAAGATTATAAAGTTTTTCAATATCATTTCTACTAAAAGTAAAATTTGTTTCATTTGCTTTTTGTTTAAGTTGAACCATAAAACCATCAAAACTACTAATTGTTGCATCAACCACAATTTTATTTGAAATATTAGAAACTTGAAAATCTATTTTTTTCTCAATTTCACTTTTGTAATTATCTAAAGTATTTAGCATATATTTTTGCCACATATTTTCAGGACTTAAAGTATTAAAATCAACCCTATTATGATAAACACTTTGCAGGCTTATTTGAGAAATTTCATCTTTTAATTTTGTAAAAAATATCGGTAATTTATTCTCATTTGCTTCTTTTATATCTCGAATATGGCTTTTATTGTAATTTGTATAGATATATGCCTTATTTAAAACTTCATTTTCATAATGTTTTGCTTCAGGCATTCTCTTAACTCGTCCAATAATTTGAGTATGAAATGATGGAGATTTTATCTCTCTAAACATCACTAAAATTGAAGCTCTTGGACAATCCCAGCCTGTTGCAGGTGCTACTTTAAAAAGCATAAAATTCACTTCATTGTTATTTAAAGTTACAAAATCAAGATTTTTCTTTTCATTTGATAACCAAATAGCTATCTCTTCATCTAAAACACCTTCTGACTTTAAATAATTTAAAACTACAAGTTTTTTATTTGTTGAAACTTCCTTTTTTTCATTCATATCACTTGGAAGTTGGATAAGTACAAGTGGATTTATATCAAGATTTTGCTCGTTATAAATTTTTTTGAGTTCATCTCTTTTTTTTATCGCTAATTGTACCATCAACTTATCTTCACTCAAATTTTGACCTTGAATAGATTCTATCTCTTCTTGTGTTTGGATAATAAGTGATTTTTTAATCAAGCCACTATTTATTACTTCATCTTCCAAAACCTCTATAAATCCCGCTTTAAGATGAGTAACATCACTAATATTTGGTAAATTTTTTGGAGTTGCTGTTACCTTTACGATGATTCTTGGATTTATCAAATCAATCACTTCTTGTGCTAAATTTGTACTTGTTTCTGTATGCGCTTCATCAATGATAAGTATCAAATCTCTTTTATTTTTTGTATTGATAATAAACTCATCAAAAACGCCATAATCTCCATTTGTAAGTTCAGAATCTTTTCGCAAAACCCGTCCATCTTTTGTACTTGACTTTATCTTTGACCAATTTATAAAAAAAATGTTGTTTTTTGGTAATTCTTTAAGAGATAAATCATTTTTATCTCTTAAAGTCATATCTGTTCCATTATTAAAATATCTATAGAATTTTTCTTTTGATTGTAGATAAGAATCATCTCCACCAAAAGAAATCCAAATATAAGCCTTATCATCATCAAAATGATAGTTTCCATCAAGTGTTCTTAAAAATTCTGCCATCATTATAGTTTTTCCAGCACCCGTTGGAGCTTTAAAAATTAAAGGAAGTTGATAGTTTTTTGTTTGCCAAAGATTAAAAAATTTTTTACTTAAAGCATCTACAGCTTTTTTTTGAAAATCGACTAAAATCATAAAATCCCCTCTTTGTTTATCTCTTTATAAATTTCAATTATTGGCTCTGGAATATCTTCAATTTGGTAATTCTTCCCTAAATATTTATATGATGATTTATCAATTTTTCCAAATGAAAAAATATAAAGTTTTGTAGAATGTGATTTTGTTTTTTCTATCAATTCATCAAAACAACTTAAATCCTCTGTAAAATAAATTGCTGTTTGTTTTTTTGTTGTTTCATTTATAAAAATTTGATAATGTTCACAAAGTTCTAACATATAATGTGTATTTTCTTTGATAGCTATCATATTTCCAGCTTTTTTGGTTAGCTCTTCCCTTGTAGTATCTGTGATATTTGATATTCCATTTGTAGGGATTAAATCTGTTTTATAGTAGTCTAAGTTTCCAGATATTCCATCTATATCAACTCCTTTTGGAGTTGTGTAACCATTGATAACTTTTGAGATTCTTGGATAGGTAACTTCTTCACAAATACTATTTTCATTATTTGTACAAAGAATAAATTGTCTATTTCCTTCATCTTCTTTATTTAATTCTAGTACTGCATGTCCTGTTGTCCCTGAACCTGCAAAAAAATCTAGAATTATTGAATTCTCTTTTGATATAATTTCAAGTAAATATTTAACTAATTTAACTGGTTTCGGATAACTAAAAATTGATATACCAAAAATATTTTTTAAATCATTATTCCCATCTCTAGTTAATCCTTGTTCTAATAATAAGCTTCTAGGTTTTATTTGCCGTTCATTATTATCTTCTTCATAAAGATAATTTTTAGTATAAACTTGCCATTTTTTTTTAGAATCTAAAACAATATCAATCTTGCCTTTCAGTTGTTCTTTTTCAAAAGTTTCTTTACTCCATCTCCAAATTGTTGGTGGTAAAATTTTAGTTCCATCAGGTGCCATTATTTCATATCGTAAATTTGGTCTATTATCATCAATACCTGTTTGATACAAATTTTTTCTTTTGTAAAAACCATATTTAGCAAAATTATTATCTTTGAATTTGTATTCTTTTTTTTGTTTATCAGAAATCTTTGTAAAAAATTTATCTACACTATTTTCATTCTTTGCATAAATTAATATATATTCATGATCAGACGCAAAATATTTTGCATCTGAACCTCCACCAGCTTTTTTCTTCCATACTAATTGACTTAAAAAACTATTTTTAAAAATATCATCACAAAGCAATTTTAATTGTGCAACTTCATTGTCATCAATACTTATAAATATAACTCCACTATCTTTTAGAAGATTATGTGCAAGTTTCAATCTTTTACTCATAAAATTTAGCCATTTACTATGTCTATATCCATCTTCCTTATCCACAAAACTATCGTTATATTTAAAATCCTTATTTCCTGTATTATAAGGAGGGTCGATGTATATGACATCAATTTGACCTTTGTGCGTATAATTTAACACTTGTAAAGCATGATAATTATCACCCTCTATCAAAATATTTGTAGGTTTTTGAATATCAGTTTTTATTGTTTTTTCATTAATTTTTTTAAGAATTGGGATGCTATTTTGGCACTCAATTACAACTTTTTCAGGCTCTTTTTCATCATCCCAAACAAGACCATATTTTTTAGATTCTAATTGCTTAATTTTTTGAATTAATTGCGCTTTTGTATAATTTTCATATTTCTTCATAGATTAATATTTTTCTCTTTTTCCCATTTTTAGAAAAATATTTTATCTTATTAATTTTAATAGTAGTTAAATATTAACTATTTATATAGCTTTTGTAGTTAATATTTAATCTGTTGAGTAATTACATCTTATAAGTTAACTTTTTACTAAAAAAGGTTAAAACTATGACTCAAAGAGATATGGCAGGATATATTGGTGTAACTCCTGTTACACTAAGAAATTGGAGAAGAGAAAAACCAAAATTATATGAAATAGTTATGAAAGGTTTTGCCTTTGAAGAGGTAGTAAAAAAAGCTCAAGAAAATGCAGATGAACTTAAAGCCTTGGAAGAATCATTTAAAGTTAAAAAATGAAAAAACTAAATTTGTAACTACTCTAAGATTTTAGTTAATGTTTCTTTTAGTTTTGGAAGATGATGCCTAAGAATACCTTCAATAAGTGATTTATTAACTCCTTCATAATCATGTGCAATAAAATTTCTTACATCATAAGCACCTTTTATATCATTTTTATCGATATTTTTATACTCACTTTCAAGCTTATTTAGTGTTTCACCAATCTGTAATAGACACATAAGAGTTGCATCAAAGCCCATTTTATCTTCAAGAAGAGAAACTATTGAGTTAAATTTATTAATAAATAATTCAATGTCATCTATTTTTTCTAAAATAAATTTAATTCTTTTAGTATCAGACATAAATAGCATCCTTTAAAGCATCATTTTTAAATAACTTACTTGGATTATCAATTGTTGCTAAATCAATATTTGTTTTGAAAATATTTTTTAATTCTTCTTTAATTTCTGTTAACCTACTAAATGAAGAAAAGCCAGGATGTTTTTGACAAAATAGTTCGCCATTTATATCATATAAAATATCGATATCACTATTTTCATTTTGTGTACCCTTAGCATACGAACCAAATATACCTAAAAGTAATAAACCTTCTTGTTCATAGTGAGGTTTTAATTCTTTTATTTTAGACAATATTAAATCTCTATTTAATTCATACATTGCGAATCTCCGATTATATTACGTTACTCATATCAAAATATTTCTGATACCACTTAGAATTATTATATAAGAATAAAAATAAAAAATCACACTTTTTGCAAAAAAGTGCTAATTTATACGGAATAATAATTGTATGACTAAACTAAAAAGGACTTTTATGGCTTTTAATCCAGATGATTTTTTTATAACAACAAAAGTAAAAGATATACTTGAAAAATTTCCACATTTAAAAGAAAATGATTACACAAAAGTTAGTTTAGAAGATGAACTTACAAAACTAAACTTTGAAATCATCTCAAGGGATTATGATAATTTGGCATATAAAAATATAGAAGATTACTATGAGCTAGAAATAGATAGTATTATCTAGTTTTAGTATGGCTTTTTATATGATTTATTTGGTAAAAGAAGTTTACTTTTTCTAATCTTTCTTTTACTTTTTTTCTTTATAAGAGAGAATCTTAAAGCTCTATTAGCATAATATTCTTCTCTTTTTTCTCTCCAAGATTTCTTTTTAGAAATATACTTTTTAAGTGTGTGGTTATAGTACTTTAAAATACTGGACTGAGATATTTCTCTTTTCTTTAAAATATATCTTTCTCTTTGAACAGAAATTGATTCAACAATATTTATATACTTAACTTTCGCACCTAAAACCAAGCAATTTTCCAGTCACATCTCTTAATAGATCAATGATAGCTGTAAAATCCTCATTTCTATTGACAACTTCTTCAATTTTTGCAATCTCATCTAAAATAGCTAAAAATGCTTGCATAGCTATTGCTAGAGTATGAAGTTCACATTCTAAATCTTTAAACAATCCACCAATTGTTTTAGGTTCATTGCTGATACGATTTATATAGCTAACAACATTGTATGTAAAAAAAGATAGTGTAATTCTGGCTATCAAAGCTTCATAGATTCGATTCTCTTCTTTTCCGAATCCAAAGTGTTCACGAAGTTCTTTATACCCTTGTTCTATATCCCATCGTCTTTTATAAATATCTATAATCTCTTCATCACTAAGTATAAGATTGGTTGATACGATTGGTATTAAATTCTCTTTTGTTTTTATAAAAACAATTTTTAATTTACCAGCTTTTTTATGTTCAACTATGGTTGAAAAATACTCAAACTTTATCTTTTTGCCATATTGACCCATCTTGATAGATTTAAGCTTTTTAAATTTGTTATAGATGCCATCAAGGGTCTTTTTCTCTCCTGTAAAATTCCATATCCTGTCATTGTTTACCATTCTTGAAATGACTTGCAATCCAAGTTCATTCATAGTTTCTATAAATACAGGTTTAGAATACCAGCTATCTACAAGCAGATAATCTGCATATATACCACTAGCTACTGCTCTTTTAATCATCTCTATAGCAATTTGTGATTTCCCTTTTAAGCTTTCCAATCTTCGCTTATGTGCATTGGTTCGATGATCAATAATATTTGTAAACTCTTCTATCTTTACCCTTGCATAACTGTTCATAGCAATTGCAAAGTCCAACATAAAATTTGAATAACCATCACTATAGTTTAGTGATACAACATTTACACCTCTGATTTTTCTCTTTGCTTTATTGCTCCAAAGGTTGTCACAACTTCCCTCTATATTTTTACCAACTTTATCTTCAACAGTATCATCAAGTATAAGAACTCTTACTAGCTTTGAATCTTGCACTTTATGAAGTAGTGATAAGATCTTTAAAGAACTAAGAGATAATAGTTTTCTCCAATTATAAGAAGTATTGGAAAGTAATCGATAATATACATCTTTTTTGAAACTATCATTACTTTGATCCATAAAGGTTGATATTTTTTTATTCATAACCAGCATATATACAAAATGTAATACAACCATATGAACAGCAACTCCCTCTTTTTTAGAAAAATTGCTCTTGGTTAAAATAGTTTTCATATTTAACAAACGTAATGTTTCATAGATTGGATTTTTTAACTTATCGTTTATAATACCGATGATCTTGGATTCTATCTGCATTCTTACCCTTTAATATAATAGATATTATAGCTAAAAGTGCCTATTTAAGGGCTTTATTGAGAGTTCAAAATAGAAAAATATCATAGAAAAACAACTAAATTATTTTTATGTCAACAAGGATAAGATTATTAACTAAAGGAGTAATGTTTTAGGGAGATTTAGCTACAATTTTAATCAATTTAACGTGCGAAAGTTAAGTTATATATCTATCTCTTCTTCTTTGGATTATTTCATAAGCTGAAAAATTTTTATCCAAAATTGAAGCGAAATACTCATCTACTCTTCTTGATAACTTAATTAAATTTAGATGTATCTTTGTACCAAATACAAAATCAAAGATATTTAATATTTTTCTAAATAAATATAAAACTGATGAATAAAAAGCCTTTACAATCCAAAATCTTTCAATATAATTTATAATTTTTATTACAAAAAAGATTTGAATAACTGAACTAAAAATAAAAATAGATAATCCAAATACTAAAGTTAAAAACTTTCCAATAAACAAAATTAATACATAAAATACTTTTTGTAAAAGCCCAATAATAATTTTTCCAATATATGTTGTTAAAATATAATAAAAGAAACTCCCACCGAGGAAAAAGTATAAAACTGCAGCAATCTTTTTCATGAAAGTTGTATTTTTTATCTCATTTGCTTTTAATTTTAATACTTCTAAAAAATTCTTTTTAAATCTTTCAAAAGAGTGCTTTTTAAAATAGTTTGTAACTTGTTCAATAAAAAATCTTTTTATAATCACCCAAATGATTGAGATAAAAAATTTCTTGTATCCAATTTTTTTAACAATAGTTAAAAATGTCTTTTTAGCAACCACTGATTTTGTAGTAGCTTTACCTACAAGTAAAACAGTACTTATATCAATCACTAAAATATTTTCTATAAAGAATATTCCAATATCATCCCAATATTTATAAATTAAAAAACAAGACAAAACAAATAGTGATGTTTTTACTAGATTTAGATAACTATTTTTCAAAATATCGAGAAACCATTTTTTTAATTCTTAGATAAAAAACACTATTTTTTATAATATCAGCATAGTGTGTAATTTTATTTTTAATGATACTAATTCTAAGTCTTACCACTCTTTTTAATCTATTTACTCTTATTTTAAAGAGTCTAATAAATGGTATTTTAAATATTTTTTTTATTCCAATACTATTTAATACAATATTTAGTGTTGAAAGAATTTTTCCCACAATTACGAGTAATAGCTTTAATAGGTTTGAGGAAACAATAAAAGGCAATACATAAATCATAAGCCCCGAACTAACAATCAAAAAAACAATAATTACAAGATATGTTTTTTCATCTATTGCATCTACTTTTATTTTAAGCCACTGATAAAAAGATGAAGCATAAAGTCTATCTTTTAGTTTAGTAATAATTGATTTGATAAACTTTATATGAAGTAGAATATAATTGAAAATTTTCTCTAAAACTTCATAAATCTCAAAAATTACATACAGAAAAATTGATAGAATAAATTTTAAACTAAATTTGCTCTCTTTATCTTCTTCATCATTTTTTTTCATTTAAATCTCCAAGTGAGTTATTTTAATATATTAGAAGTGCAAAAAAGATAAAATAACAACTTAATAAAGGATAAAAGATGAATACCGAACAATTTTTAAACGATTTACAAAAAATATATGACTTTTTAAATGAACAAAAATCAAAAACTAATGAACTTATAAAACATCTAGAAAATAAAGAATATGATAAATTAACTATTATTGATGAGTTTGCAAAAACTTTAAATCTTGAAATGAAAGATGACTTAAGACTTGCACTTGTGACAAGACTTGTGAACTTAAGAGATGATTCTTTAGTTCAAGTGTTAAAAAAACTCGATAAAAATGAAAAAGAGATAATCGAACTTCAAGAAAAAGCATATCAATTTATAAAAGATTACTGGCAAGAAAAACATAAAAATTTAATTGACTATATTTATGATAATAATCTTTTAACTCCATTTTACCAATCAGTATTTAGTGGAGTTTATTCAGTTGGATTAGCTATGACTAAATGGCAAACTTCTTGGACAGCACACATCATAAATGGTGTAAATAAAGAGTTAGTAGCAAAATTTGATGGTGATGAAGAAAAGGTTATGAAATATCTTGAGGATGAAAAACTACTAGATCTTGGTCATGGTGGACAAGTTGCTGATAGATGTTATTCAGCTCTTGTAAATGATGGGGATAAATACACTTCAAAAGCATACATAGATGCATTTAAAAAAGAGACTACTGCTGTTGTTGATGCCCTTGAAGAGTTTGCAGATAAGCTAATAGACCTTGAAGATGAAATCTATAATCAAAAATGGGATTATGTACTTTATATTCAAGCACTTATAAAAGCATTTAGTGAACAAAAAACAGAACTATTGGTTTCAAGATGGGCAGATGTTGATAGAGCATGGATGAAGATTAAAACTCCTATTCAAATAGGACATCCACTTGAATACTATGAAGATCACTTTAGAAAAGCAGTAGCACTTGAGTGGGATATTAGACTTACAAATCCAAAATTTGCACAAAATGACCATAGAGTAAATAAAATCAAATCAGCATTTGAGAAGATTTATGACAATACTGAAAAGACAACTGGATACCAGAAGATTTATGATTTTAGTTTAAAATCACTTGATAAAGTTCAATTATATGTAGGAAGACCTGCACTATTCTTTGGAGCAGAATTCCAAGGACTATTTTCAGCTCAAGTTGTACCAAATGATGAAATCGTAAGTTTAGAAGAAGGTAAAAAAATCTTTGCATTTTCTGATGAGATTTTACAATCATCAAGAGCAAAACCATTTTTAGCCCTAAGTAGAGAAATATTTGGTCAAGAGTTACTAACAAAAGATAGAGAGTTTTTATTTAATGAAACCGCTTCATGGCACCAAGTATATGATATAAGTACTATTGGGCATGAGTATGGACATATTTTATGGTGTGATGATGAGACGGAATCAGTTATGAATAAAACAGGGAATTTTAAAAATATTGAAGAGTTTAAAGCAACAACGGGTGGTTTAATATCTTACTTTTTAGATGAAGCAACTGATGAAACACACCTAAAAGAGCAAGTTTTAATTGACTTAGTTAAAAGAAGTGTTGGACTTATAGGATGGATGGAAGTAGATGAAGTTCAACCATACTATTGTGAAGGATTAATTCACTTAGATGGTTTATTTGATACTGGCGTTTTATCTTGGGATGTTGAAAATAGTGAGCTTAAAATAGATATTAGTGATGAAAAATATGAAGAGCTAAAAAAATGGTATGTGGTAAATTACACAGCCTTAGCAAAACACTATTTAGATAAAAAAGACGCTACACAATTTTTAAATCAATATGCTACAAAATCAGGTAAATATTTTATGCCAAATGATAAAACTATAAATGAGTTTGTAAAATACTACTTTAAAAGATACCAAGAAATTGGTCAAGAGTTAGATACAGTTGATAAAAAAGAAAATTATATAAAATAAGAGGATTTAATCCTCTTATTTTTTAATTCATATCACGAACACAACGAACATAAGCTTTGCCATCTCGTCCTGATTTATGAAGACCTCCATGTGAACCATTTGCAAAGTAAATATACCATGCATTTCCTCTTGCTTCAGCATACGAAGTCGAACTCCAATAATTACCAGAAACAATATTTTCAAAAATACTATTTATTGATGGATTATATTTACTTAAATCAACAATACTTTTCAATTCATTTATATTTGGTAAACGCCAGTTACTATAACCTCCTAAAGTTAAATTCTCACAATAATCAACTGCTTCACTCCAAATTATTTTATCAGTCTTCACTTCAAAATCATCTTGCCAAGTAAGATTTGATACATCATCTATCACAACTTCTTGTATAGAATCTCTCGAAAAATCAGCAAATAAAAAATTTGTTAATAAAGCTAATATTAATATATTCTTTTTCATTTTTTCCTCTCTTATATTTCATTTAGTTATCTAACACAACGAACATATGCGTTTGCATTTTTAAAAGCATAAAAGTTCCAACCATTATTAAAATAAACTCCCCAAGCTTGACTTGACAATTTTGCAGAAGAAGTACTACTCCAATAACTATCTGAAATTGTATTTTCAAAAACACTATTCATTGATGGACTATATTTGCTATAATCAATAATACTTTCTAATTCTTCTTGTGTTGGTAATCTCCAATCATTATAGTCTCCTAATGTAAGGTTTTCACAATATGTAACAGCAGTATCTCCAATTGTATCGTCATAATTAGCTGCATCATAATTTGTTTGTGTTGACCAAGGTTTTAATGTAATTGCACCAGCATTATCACTATAATCATCTTGCCATTGTAATCCTGTTACTTTATCAATTACTATTCCTTTTTCTTTTGTATAATTTCTAGCTGTACCTTTCTTATAATAGCCATCATCAAAATTACTATAAGAAGCTGTTTGTCCAGTTGATAATTTTGCTAAAGAAAAAGATGATGAAGTAGATACAACTGTAGAATCATCTTTTATACAACGTATAGGTAATCCAGAAACCCTAATATTTGTAGAACTATTTACATAACCCATATAATAAGAACCTCCATATGGATTAGCTGTACTTGACCAAATCTCAATATTTTGAGTAGTTATTAAACCTGTTGTTCCATCACGATAACCACTATTTGGTAGTTTTAAAAATCCACTATAAAAATCCATATAAAAAGATGGTTCTTTTAATAGTTCATTATAATTTGGAACTCTAAATCCTATTGGACAGACAGATGTTCCATCTAGCTTTGACCAATTTTCAGTTCTTTGAGAACTATTACTATCATCTACATTTGTCCAGTCAAAATATGCACCATCATCACTTTCATCATCATTATCTAAAATAAAATTACTATTATTAGGTAAAATAGAGTTAGATATGTTTATAGATGTTGTTGAATTTAACTTTTCATGACCATCAGCATTTCTTCCCCATTGGAAATAATCACCAAAACATAACTCGTCAGTAGCCGAAGTACAAACTCTATTTGCACCAATATTTCTATCTAACCAAACTCTTCCTGTAGTTGGTGAAATCACTTTACCATAAGAAAATCCATTATGAGTTATTGTGTTTGTTTCTTCAGGTATTTCTTCTTCAAAGGTATAACCACTATTTTTTAATTGTTCAATATTATTTAATTGAACAGAATCAGTATAAAAAGATGGATATTTTTCTAAATTAAATAGTTCTTCCCAAATCTTTTTATATTCATTTTTTTTATTAATAGAATAAACACTATCTGAGTATATGTCACTAATATTTTCTAAATGAGAGGCACTTATTGATAATATGCCTGCTGTTGACTTAAGAATACTATCAGGAAATACTGAAATTCCTACCGATATTAATCTATCACGTAAATATTCTAAAAACGTTCTCTCTTCTAAATCAGTAGTTGCTTGATAAATTTGCATACCATATTGCATAAAAGCAGAAGCTCTGTTCTGAAGTATAAAGAGTTTTGAAAGTTCTGATAGCATGTTAGATTCTAAAGTATTATTTGTTAAAATAACTTCACTTTTAAAATATTCTGTAATTAAATTTCTTTTTCTTACTGAATAATCTCTCAAAATCTCATATCCATATTGTAAAAAATTAATACCCAAAGCTTTAACTGTATATTGATTATTTTGATTAAATAATTCTTCAACTCCAGTGTAAAAATCAGATGTTAGTCCTAATCCATCAAAAGTATAAGCATTAATTGCTATAGAAGTCAAAGCTTCAGTAATAA
The DNA here is from genome assembly GCF_004214795.1 of Malaciobacter pacificus. Lineage (NCBI taxonomy): Bacteria > Pseudomonadati > Campylobacterota > Epsilonproteobacteria > Campylobacterales > Arcobacteraceae > Malaciobacter > Malaciobacter pacificus. The sequence continues at coordinate 897,902 of NZ_CP035928.1, read as the reverse complement.
ACATACTATTTTGTGCAGAATCTATTGCATTTATAGTCTTAACATAGTTATCATAAAACCTCATCATAGATCCTTCATCAAAGTTTAAAACACTATGTAAAGTTTGAAGAGAAGAAGTAAGTTGTTTAGCTTTATCTATTGAAGTAGAAAATTCATCATACTCTACTACTATACCTAAAGAATCTTTAATTTTGATGTTATTACTAATAACCTCACTAACTGTGCTAGTATTTATTGAAGCTTTGTATGTTTTTCCTCCTACACTTAATGTTGCATCAGGTAAACTTGATGTTTGTACTGTAAGCTTATATTTTGAAAAAATATTGTTAAGATAATATGTTGAATATTTATTTGTGAATGGAGTAGAAATTATCACAAAATAAGAATCATCTTTATCAGGTTGTTTTGTTAAAATAAATTTTTCATTTTTTAGTTCACTCGCCTTTCCATCAAATAGTATTCCATCCTTTTCTAATACCATTGTTGGAAATAATATTTTAGAAAAATATGAGGCATTTACAATTTGAACATTAAATTCACTTTCATCTAAAGAAAATATTGCTTGTATAGTTTTATCTGCTGATTTTATAGGAATAATATCAATTAATTTATCCTTATTATTGTAATCAAATACACTATGTAAAGTACCATTTATAGTTTTAGTTGAAGTATCTGATAAATTATATGGATTTACATTAACTTTTGAGTCGATAATACCATTGACATAAACTTTGTCAGTAATTTCACCTATTATATTTACTTCAGCATTTGAATCTTTAGATAACCAATTATTTTCACTGAATACAATTTTATATTGCCCAGAATCCAGCCTAAAACTAATATTACTATCACCAAAGATGTATAACTTTCCATCTTTTGTACTTCTAAAAAAAGGTAAACTTACTTTATTATAATTATCAGCCTCTTTTTTATAAAGTGAAAATTCAATTTCACCTTTTAAGTTTTTTACATATATGAGAGTATCTTGTTCTTCTTCTGACACTGTAAAAAATTTACTTATTTCTTTGCCATCAACAATATCTATACAATAAGTTAAGCCACTCAATGACATACCATTACCCAAAACTTCCTCAGTGCAAATATCAGTTTTTACTTCTTCATTATCATTTTTTACATTATTTACTAAAGAACCAGCAAAAGCTACTTGTTGATTTTGAGTTAATTCTAAATCTGTATACAATGTATCTAAGTTAATCTTTGGCTGTAATGCTTGTAATGATTCATTAGTTACTTCATCTATATCACTAATTGCTGGAAGTTGATTAATAATATGATTGTTTATTGTCTGTAAACTCTTTTGATGGGTAATATCATCTTTTAATCCAGAATCTGCTAAAGAACTTAAAATTGGTTCTTGATTTTCTGCCATTAGTTTTACAGTGATTTTTGCGATATTATGAATTTTTGTCTTTTCTAAATCACTTAAATTTGGGGAATCAATATAATTATCCAAAATATCTAAAGAACTGTCATTTATACCAACTTGCAGTTTATATTTTTCTTTTGCTTGTTCTAATGTAAGATTTTCATCAGTTTGAATAGATTTAATTAATGTTGAAACTGGACTTATAAATGCTGTTTCACCTTTTGGTGCACTTAATATATAAGGTTTTTGGATAGGAAGATTATCATCTTCATCAATTGCACCTACAGGAACTTCAACTATAAAAGAATATTTAGAAATATCGATATTTTTATCAATATTTAGTGTATATTGACCACCATTTACACTTTTTGTTTTTGGTTCATTTTCATCACATATTTCATTTTGATTTAAATCCAAACAAACATTTGCACCGACTATATATCCGTCTGCAACTTTTCCAGTAATAACTTGGGTATTTATATCTTTTACCGTTGAAGAACTACTGGTCCCTCCACCACAACCACTAAGTATAAAAATACTTATGAAAATAAATAATAAATTCCTAAACATAATGTTTCCTTTAAACATAATTTATAAAATTACTCTACTAAATAAACATTACATTTCACATTACATTATTAATTAAAAATACCTACACCTACATTTTTTTCTATTTTTATTTCAAGTTTTTGTAATTTATTTTTCAAACGATGGATAAAAATTCTTCTAGTATTATCATTAACATTAGAGTTGAACCATACTGTTGATTCAAAAAGTTCATAAGAGACATAGCTATTTAAATTATTTGATAAAAGTGTTAAAGCTAAAATCTCTTTTTGAGATAAAGGAACTTTTTGTTCATTAAAAAATAAAATATTTTTATTCTTATCAAAACTATAATAGTCATTTATTACAATAATATTATTTGTTGTAGACAAATTATATTTATTTATTGCAAGATTTATTAAAACTTCAAGCTCTTCTTTTCTAAAAGGTTTTAATAAATATCCTAAAAAATTTGTTTGAGAAACTCTTCTTAAAGTCTCAGCATCTTTGTATGCGCTTATAAAAATCACTGGAATGTCATATAAGTTCTGCAAAGATTCCACTATATTAATACCATCTAGTGCACCTTCGATTTTAATATCAGATAATACAAGATTAATACCATTTGTCTTAATCAAATCAAAAGCATCATTCGCATTTGATGTCTTATGAATGTTTTTTATACCAATTCTTTTTAAAATTTTTGAAATATGAAGTGCTATTATTTTATCATCTTCAATTATTAATATATTTATTTTTTCCATAGCTATAACTTTTTATAATATTTATATGTTATTTTTACATAAAGTTTTGTATTATTCACTTATGAAAATAAAACTATTCATATTTTTTATATTTTGTGTTAACTTTTTATTTGCAAATGTAATTGAAATATCAAAACTAAAAAATACAAATATATTAAATCAAATTGAAATTTATATAGATAAAAATTCTAAAAAAGATTTTAAAGAAATAATAAATTCTCCAACTTTATTTACAAAATATGATAAAGAGCATATTTCTTTAGGATATACTAAAGATACAGTCTGGCTAAAATTCAAAATCTTTAATGACTTAAGCAATACCGTAGAAAAAAAACTTGAAATAGATAACACAATGCTTGATGAAGTAATCCTATATGAAAAAATAGATAAAGATCATTTTATAGAGTATAAAAATGGCGTTTTTTATAGAAAAGAGTTTAACTCACTTATGAGGTATAATTTTGATATAAATTTAAAACCAAATGAAATCAAAGAGTACTTTTTAAAAATTAAAAGTGAAACTTCAAGTTCTTACTTTTATTTAAACTTATATGAAGAAAAAGAGTTTTTAAAAAAAGATATTAATTATCAACTTATACTAACACTTTTTTTTGGAGCAATGTTAGCTCTTATTATTTATAATCTTATTATATTTTATTTTACAAAAGAGATGGTCTATTTTTATTATGTTGGGAACATCTTTTTCTTAACTATAAGTCATATCTCTTTTACAAGTATGAATCTGCATTTTTTACCTGTAGCATTTGAACATATTGATGCCTATCTTACAATCTACTATATAATTTTTAACTGCATATTTGTTCTTTTATTTACTAAAGAATTTTTGGAATTAAAAAAATATAGATATATAAATATTTTAATAAGTACTTTTATTTCTATTAATTTAATCTTGATTCCATTTTCATTTATTTCAAATGAATATATTCTAGATTTAGTTACATATTTTTCATTAATAATTTTAATTACTGTTTTTTTTAGCAGTATAATAATTGCAATTAAAGAAAAAAGTGAAAATGCTAAATACTTTACAATAGCCTGGGGAATATATATTTTTGGCTATGTAATGCTTGGCTTTAAGCAAATGAATTTATGGTCTTTAATCGATTATTTTCCATATACATTTGAGCTATGTTGTTTTATAGAAGGAATGATGTTTTCTATAATACTTGCAAAAAAACTTAATAAAACTAAAGAACTTGAAATATCACTAAATAATAATAAAGTTTTACTAAAAGAGTTACATCATAGAATAAAGAACAATATGCAATTTATAATGATTATGTATAAAATGAAATTAGAAAAATTCACGAATGAGCAAATAGATAAAAAACTTGATGAAGTAGAGATGATAATTCAAGCTATTTGTAAAACCCACGAAATTTTATATACACAAGAAAATTTATATAAGATTGATACTAAAATCTATTTTAAAGAATTAATTGAAAAAATTAAAGAATCTTATGAGACAAAAAATATAAAAATTTCTTCAATTATTGAAGTTTCTCTTGATTTGGAAAAATCTATATATTTAGGAATTATCATAAATGAACTTGTAATAAATAGTTTAAAATACGCTTTTTCAAATAACAAAGGTGAAATAAATATCATATTGAAAAAAGATGGAAATAAAACTATTTTTATTTACAAAGATAATGGTAAAGGTTTTGATTATAATCAAAAAAAAGAAGAATCTTTTGGTCTTACTTTTATAGAATCAATTATCCAAAATGAACTAAAAGGTAGTATAAAAGTTGAAAGTCAAGACAAATTAAAAGTAACTATAGAAATATAGTTATCTTTTAAATTTAGCTATAAATTTAGAAAATTCTAAACAAAATTTCATTTTAAATCCATTGTTATTACTACTTTGTATAAAATATTCTACAATATTTGTATTTCCAAATATTGAAGCAAAAAATAGTGGTGTTGTTCCAAATCCATTGTTTTCATAAATATTTGCACCATTTGAAACTAATATTTTAGCAATCTCTAAATTTCCCTTGAAACATACTCCACAAAGAGGAGTTTGTCCTTTATAGTTTTTTTTATCTACTTGGGCATTATAATCAATCAAAAGTTGAACAGTATTAACATTTTCTCTATATGAAGCAAGCATCAAAAGAGTATTTCCTTTATAATCACAAAGATCAACAGACATACCACTATTTAATAATATCTTTAAATCCTCAGTCTTACCTTGTCTTGCATAATCAAAAGCAATAAGTTGCAACTCTTCAAATCTATTTAATTCATTTACTCTTGCTTCCATCTTAAAATCCTTTTATATTGGAAAATTTTTATTACTTAATAAATTTATTCTATATGATAAAATATTAAAAAATTCTTAATCTTTTATACTAGGACTTATAGTTTTCCAATCTTCTCTAAGGGTTTTATTTAAAATAAAAACATCTTTTGAGTTTGCTTTTTCATTATATTCATAAGGTGTTACAACAACTAAGCCACCTTTTAAAATACTTGTAAAAGTATTTGACTCAACTTGTGTTCCTGAAAATAGTGAAAACTTAAGCTCAAAACCACTTATATCATAAAACTGCGAATTTTTTCTTATTAGTTTTGTATATTTATCCTCTATCAGACAATCAACAATCACGTTTGAACCATCATCACTTAAATCAATTTTATTTACTTTTCCTATTTGTACATTTTTATAATAAACAGGTGCATCAACATTTACACTTGAAGCTGTACTATCATATACTTTAAAAATAGTTCCAAAATGAGATTTATTTATAGATGGTTGTGTATCATAACCTACAAATTCATTTTTATATTTACCCTCACCTTTTATAACTCCAATATTTACAGCCATAACAGTTGACCCAACATTTGCTACTTCTTGTAAAGAAATTCTAGGTTTTTTTAAGAAAAATATAGTGCCCTCTTTTGCAAAAGAATCATAATCATCATAGATTATAGCTTTAACTTCGACTTTATGTTTTGAAGTTAGTTTTACATCTGTTACTTTTCCTATATTTACACCCTTATAAGTTAAAGATGAAAAATCTTTTTGTACCCCTTCAACATCATCAAACAAAATTGTAATACTATTTGAAGAGTTTTTCATATCATCAAAACTTGAAAAAATCTCATAATTATCATAAATCATATTTGAATTTGTATCAAGATGGATTGAACCTTCAAGAAGTGAAGTAAAATTATCAACTTCAAATAAAACACCATTTAAACTTGCTTTTAAATTCACAATTCCTTTTTTATAAAATCTTGATTTACTATTTATATATTTTTTAAAAGCATTATAAATAAATAGTTGAACTTCTGACTTATTATCATTAAACTTTATATCTTTTACAAAACCTATCTCTTGATTTTTATAAATAATCGCCATATTTGGTTTTATTTCAAAGTCATTGTTATAATAAGCATTTATTACAAAGCCACTGTTGTAGACTCTTTTTAATTTTTTCACATCTTTGTATGAACTATATAATTTAAACTCTTTTTTCTTTAATTTAGTAGTTCTTTTTTCACCAACTATACCAATAGCACCATTTAATAAAGGTTCTATTCCACTAAAATTAATATTTAAATCAAGTGCTTTTAAATCTACTAACTTTGAGCTCATATCATAAAAAAGAATGTGGTCATTTAAAATGTGTGAATAGTTTTTATCAATAGCAATTTGAATTTTAACCTTTCTAAGACTATTTGTTAATCCATAATCTATAACTTTTCCTACTTCTATATTTTTATAATAAACCTTTGAATTTTTTGAAATAGAATTTAAATCATCACTATATAATGTGATTAAAATATCATTTTCATTTTGGGTTAATTTTTCTTTTGAGAAAGCCTCAAAACTATCAGAAAATTCACCTTTTTCATATTTTAAAGTAAGATAATTTCCTTTTACAATATTTCCTAGGTTTTTAACTCCACTTAATGAAACCTCTGGTTCTTGTATAAAAAATCTTGTTTTATTTGTAAGTAAATATTTATATTTTTCAAAAACATAAGCTCTTACATTTACATCATCAACATTTAAAGTAAGCTCATCAATTTTACCAATTTCTATACCTTTATAAATGATAGGTGTTTCTTCACCTATGCCATTTATTTCTTTAAATGAGATATTAAAATACTCTTTTGCTTGTAATGAAGTTTGATCTGCATATAATGCCACTTCTTCATCTTTACTTATTTTCTCTTCATCTTTTTGAGGTGTAATTACTGTAATTCCACCTACAAGTGCAGAATATAAAGATCCAACTTCAACTTGTAAACCACTTGGTCCATAACTTACTTTAAGAGCTTCATTTAAAACAAATTTTGAACTTTTATTTACTAAATAATTAAACTTATCATAGATATATGTATTTAATAAAACCTTTTCATATTTAAAGTCTTTTGATACAACTTCCCCTATTTGAAACTTATTATAAAAAATAGGAGTACCAACTTCAACATTATCTTTATCACTTGCACTTAAAGTTATATAATATCCCTGGGCAGATAACTCATCATCAGGTTTGCTATCAAGTCCTATGAAATTTATCTGTTCTTTTCCCTTATTATATTCATCTTGAGTTCGAAACTTAGGCGATAGTTCAATTTTATATCCACTAATTAAAGTGTTAAGTCCAGAAATTTTAGTAAGAGAAACTGTTGGTTTTTTTATCCAAAACCTTGAACTTTCACTGGCTACATATTTTGCAACATCACTTTTTACTAAGATTCTTACATTTACATTTTTTAAATCATCATGCATAGTAATTTTAGTAACTTTTCCAAGTTGTAAACCTTTGTATTCAAGGGGAGTGACACCTTCTTTTAAACCTTCTGCACTTTTAAATGTAACTATTATATTTGTACCTTTTTTAGTATAAGTATCATAGGCAATCCAGGCTAATATACAAAGAATAATAATAGGAATCACCCAAGCAAATGAGACCTTTCTTTCTTCAACTTTTGGTTTAAAAACTACACTTTCATTATTTTCTTTCATCCCAAATTATCCTCGTATCAAATATATGTGCTGCTATCATAGTAACTATTACCATCAGTGCAAAAGAGGTTGCAGCTAAACCTCCTTTGATATTAAAAAATTCATCTAGTTGCACTACTGATGCTAATATTGCAACCACATAAATATCTATCATTGACCATTTACCAATTGCTTCAATAAAATGAAACATTACATTTTTTGCTTTATTAGATAACTGTACATTAATCTTTAAAGATAGAAATATTATCAATAATCCAATTAGTTTTATAAGTGGAATTATTACACTTGCTGTAAAAACTACAATTGCTATAAAGTAGTTTTCATACTCTAAAAAACTAATAACACCTTCTAATATTGTACTTTCAACACTAACACCAAATTTAGTTACTTCCATCATAGGATATACCATAGCTGGAATATACAAAAGCATTGCACTTATAACTAATGCAAGTGAAATTTGTAAAGAGTTTTTTGTTCTTCTTCTAACTTTATGTTTACATCTAGTACAAATAAATTCATCATAATTCTCTTTTTCATAAACTTTTCTACAATTACTACAAGATATTAAAACCATCTACTCTCCAAATACACTTTTACCCTCAAATTTTTTATTAGACATATAAAAACAGAAGATATAAAAAAGCATTATATAAAAGCCCAAGTCAAATCTTGTAGAAGAGACCATTCCAACAAGTTTTATATATGTAACAATAATACTAATTATAAATACTTCAATAAAACCCCAAGTTTTTGTAAAGTGAAAGCTATCATGCAAAAATGTTTTCGTAAAAAACTTTACTTTTGTATGTTTTTGAATAAAAGCAACAATTATAATAATTGAGTTAAATAATGGAGCTATAATAATAGTGAAAAAAACTATTAAAGCAACAAAAAAAAGATTTTGCTCTAAAAGGATAAAAACTGTATCATAAAGTGTTGCTTGTAAATCTTTATTATTAATAGATAGTTTTATTAAAGGGAAAATATTCATTAGAACAAAAAGCATAATTGCTGATATTGCATAAAATAAAGAATCATAACTATGGTCTATATATGCTCTTAATTTTGTATTACATCTAGGACACTTGATAAGATATTTTTTTGAGGCTTCTTGTTTATTAACAAAAAGTCCACAACTTTTACACTCGATAATATTTTCAGTGTTTAAACCCATAATTTTCCCAATTAATTGATATATTATTTTAACATAGTAACCTTTTTTTAAATTATAAAAAGTGTTTAAAATCAAATATATTGTAATATATGTGTTGCACTTATGCAAAACTTTGAACAATTTTTTAAAAGGTTAATAAAATGCAATTTAATATAACTCCTGCACAAGTAGGAACAAGACCACCAGTGGTAAAACCTAGTCCACAAGTTTTAGAATTCTTAGGTGAAGAGGGAATGAGAAAATTAGTTTCTGATCACTACGACTTATTAAGACAAAGTGATATTAAAGGATTATTTCCGCCAACTGATGAAGGTTTTGCTTTAGCTAAACAACACTCGGCTGATTTTTTTATTCAAATTTGTGGAGGTCCAGATTATTTTAATCAAAATAGAGGAGCACCAATGATGGCTGCACGTCATCAACCATTTAGAATTACGCCTAAAGCTAGACAAATATGGTTAGAATCATATGCTGTAGTTTTATCTCAATTAGATATGCCTGAAGATTTAAAAGAGTCTTTATGGGGATACCTTGATATTTTTAGTATATGGATGATGAATACGCCAGAATAAGGGGATAAGGATAGGATTTGATTCCTATCTTTTTAAATAAATACCTTCACCTTTTTTAGAAGCTATTTCTAAGTCTTTTATTTTAGATTTTAATCTATGTATTAATTGTCTTCTAGTTCCATCAGATACTTTTTGTGTTCCCCATATTGCTTCATTTATAACTTCATAAGAAGTAACTTTTTCATTATTTAATAAAATAGATAAAAGTAGCTTTTCATTTCTTGTTAAATTTACTTCAACACCATTCTCAAAAAGTTCTTTATGTTTAGGATCATACTTGTAAATATTATTTATCTCAATTACTTTTTCTTTACCAAAAACATCATATTTTAAAATTGCCATGTCAATTAAAGCTTTTAATTCTTCAAGTTTAATAGGTTTTACTAAATAACCAACCATATTTTCAAGTCTTGAAGCCCTGTGGATTTTTTCATCATCACTATATGCAGTAATAAAAATAATTGGTAAATTATAAATGTCTTGAAATACTTTAGAAGCATCAATACCATCAACTAAACCTTTTATTTCAATATCAGAAATAATTAAATCAATATTATCATCAAATAATGTTTCGTATGCTTCTTCTGCTGTAGAATGAATAGCAACAACTTCATAATTAAACTTTTCAAGTATTTCTTTTAGGTTTTTAGCGATTAATCTTTCATCTTCTATCAAAAGTATTCTAAGTTTTCTAGACATTGCTTTCCTTTATGTTTAGAAATTAGATATATGATAAGAAATCATATAAATTTAACTAACTTATCAAATTTTTCTATAAATTATGCTTCAACTATTTGATAATTTAGTATATTATTTAAGGTTTGAGTATCTTTGATATATTTTTACACAAAAAATAGTTATAAATAATGAAATAACAAACTTATGTAAAAATATTTTTCAAAATATAAAAGCTCCACTTAAAAAAGTGGAGCTAAAGTATTATTTTAATTTTGTAGTATTTATTCCAGGTTTTTCTTCTGTTCCTACATAATCAGACTGAACTGATGATGATCTTAAATAAGAAAAAAGAATACCAACAGCTATACAAAATATAATTACAATATAAACTGTATTTCTTTTCTCTTTTGTTTCTTTTCCATTATAATCATCAATTTTTTCTAAACTTGGTTCATTATTCATATCACTCATAATTTCCTCCTTTAAAGAATTATAGCATAAGTTAAACTTAAATAATATTTATAAGTTATACTTATATTAGTGAAACCATTAATTGATTTACAGTAATGGCAATCTCTTTAATATCTTTATTCTCTTTTGCCATAAAATCATCTAAGTGATCTCTTACTTTATAAAATGTATCTTTTTCATTTGCAACAAAGTTTGCAAAGGCTACATCTGGTTCTTCATTTACTCTTTTAAAGTCTAATACTTTTTTTGTATAGTGAACAACAATAAACTCAATAAATTGTAAAACTTGATTTCTAAGAGTTACATCACTATGTCCTGAGATTTTTACTTTATTTAATGCAATGATAATTTCTAAAATATTAAATTCATGAATTAATGAATAAAATAAAATAATTACATCTTTAAATGAATGATTAGTATTCTCTTTTATCACAATTGCAGCAACTGCAAATCTTAGATAATCAATCACACTGAAGAATTTATTGAAATTCTCATCATTAGGTATTAAAGTCTCTACACTTTGGTTGTGAACTTGTGACAATAGTGTAAATAACTCTTCTTTATGGTCAATAATATGAGAGGAATCTAATTGATTTTTCTTTAGATATTTAACCATCCATTTTGTACTTGCATAAAGTACATACTCAAGTTTCCCAATTAGTTTATACTGTCTATCACTATTTAAAACATAATCTTGACTATAAATTTTTTCTCTAATCTCATCAGCACCAAAAAGCTCTCTAACAACTAAAAATGATTTAACTTTTAGTAAAAATCTCTCTTTACCAAGTTTTTCATAATCACTTATAAATGTAATACCTTGATGGTTTATAATAATATCAGCAATAACAGTTGCTATAATCTCTTTTTTTAATGGATGATTTAAAATTTGTTGCTCATACGCCCCTACAAAAGATTTAGGATAATATTTAAATAAATACTGTGTTACAAAAGCATCATCTAAAATTTTTGATTCAAGCAATATTTTCTTCAGAAAAATTTTTGTGTAAGATAAAACAGAACCTAGAACTGGTCTTACAATAGAACCATTAATATCTATAATATCATTTATATTTTCTCTTTTTGGAATATAAAATGCTGACTTATTAAATGATACTAATTCATTTTCTAAAACTTCAATTGATTTAATAAAATCATTTGGATACTTAGTAGAAAATTGTTCATCCATAGAAATAACACAAGCTTGTTCATAGTTATTTTTTAATACCATTTGAACAATTTGTTCAGTTAAAGAATGAAGAGTATCTTTAGCTTGAGTTTCATCTAAAATCCCTTGATTTTTAATAATATTTAATAGAATTTTTAAATTTACTTCATGATCAGACGTATTAACACCTGCAGCATTATCTATAGCATCAAGATTTATTCGTCCACCATTTAAGGCATACTCTATTCTAGCTTTTTGAGTAAATCCTAAATTTCCACCTTCACAAACTACTTTAGCTCTTAATTCATTTGCATCAACTCTAACCGCTTCATTTTGTTTATCACCAATGTCAAGGTTATTTTCATCACTTGCTTTTACATAAGTTCCAACACCACCATTAAATAACATATCAACATCTAAAGTTAAAAGTTTTCTACATAACTCTTCGCCTGAAATAGTTTTTTTAGTAGTATTAATTAGCTTTTTAATTTCAGCAGACAACTCAATTTCTTTATCGCTTCTTTTAAATACTCCACCACCTTTTGAGATTAGTTTTGTATCATAATTACTCCAACCACCATTTTTTGATTCAAATAATCTTTTTCTCTCTTCATAAGCTTTTTTTACATTTGGATTTGGATCAATAAAAATATCTTTGTGGGAAATTGCAGCTAATAATTTAAATTTATTAGACTCTAACATTCCATTTCCAAAAACATCACCACTCATAGAACCAAGTCCAACTACTGAAATTTCATCTTTATAAATATCTATATTATCTTCTATAAAAAATCTCTTTGATGACATTATTGCACCACGAGCAGTTATACCTAAATCTTTATGACCATAACCATTACTTCCCCCACTAGCAAAAGCATCACCTAGCCAATAGTTTCTACTTATTGCAATATTATTTGCAACATCACTCATAGAAGCAGTTCCTTTATCAGCAGCAACTACAAAATAATAATCATCCCCATCATAAGAGACTACTTTCTCATTTTTTACAACTACCCCATCAACTAAATTATCAACTAAATCTAAATTTGCATTAATAAATTTTGAATAAACTTCAGTGAAAAACTCCATTGAAACATCATCTCTTTTTATTACAAAACCACCTTTAGCACCGCTTGGAATGATAATTGAGTTTTTTCCTTCTTGAGTAATCATTAAAGATTTCACTTCTTGTCTATAATCATCATGTCTATCTGACCATCTAAGACCTCCTCTTGAAACCTTTGTCATTCTTAAATGAACACCATAGAAATCTTGGTGAAAAATGAAATTCTCAATATTTGGCTGAAGTCCTTTTAAGTCTTTTCCAAAACAAGCAGTATCAATTTTAAATGAAATTGCTTCTTGATTTAAGAAGTAGTTCGTTCTTAAAAGTGAACATAAAAAAGAGAAAGTAAGATTTAAAATTTTATCATCTAGAATTTGAGGCACTTTTTTTATCTCTTCTTTTATCTTTTCTGAAATAACGCTAAGTTCAAAATCTCTATTTTTTATATCTGGACCAAATTTTGTTAAAAAATACTCTACGAAAAGTGCTGTAATATTATGATGATTTGTGTATGTATTTAAAATTGCAGATGAGTTTATTTCTAAAACTGCTTGGTCTAAATACTCAATAAATGCTCTAATTAAATTTACTTTTCTTAAACTAAAGTTTTGTTCATATACAAGTAAGAATGCTTTAGAATGCTTTACTGTAGTATCTTTTAATGAATTTGTAATTATCTCTTCAATATTCTCCTTCGCAAATTCCAACTTCTTAAAATCTTGAATGTTTAAATTAAACCTTGAGATATAAATCAACTCTTTTTTATTTGTTACATTGTAAGTTACTTCATCAATAATTTCAAAGCCGATGTTATGTAATAATGGAGTAACATTTGATAAAAACATCTGCTCTTTTGAAAATATTTTTATGTATTTGTTATTTTTATTTTCTAAAATTTTTGTAACAATTCCATCTTCTAATACTCTATTAAAAAGCTCATCACTTACCGCTAAATCCTCAGGTGTTAACAGTTGTGCACATATTGCTTGAATATCTGAAGTAGCCATTTTAAAATCCTTAATTAAAATTATTTATTATATAATTTTAATCTTACTCTTTATAAGTTAATGAAATGTTAAATAAACAATAAATTAACTTTTTTATCATTTACTAGTAACTTTATCATACTTTGAATTTAATACTTTTACCAAATCATTAGGGTTAAGTTCTATATCTAAACCCCTTTTCCCTCCACTAATGTAAATAGTTTCAAAACTTTTAGCACTTTCATCTATAATGGTTCTTAAAAGTTTTTTTTGTCCAAGAGGAGAAATACCCCCAAGTAAATAACCAGTTACTTTTTGTGCCTCATCTTTATTTGCCATAACTGCTTTTTTTGAGCCTAAAGCTTCTGCTATAAATTTTAAACTTAACATTTTAGATACAGGTAAGACTGCAACAGCTAATTCTTTGGGAGATAGTTCAACCAAAAGAGTTTTAAATACTTGATTTGCATCTAACCCTAATTTCTCAACAGCTTCATTTCCAAAATCAGTACATGCTGGATCATGTTTGTATTTGTGTAACTCAAATTTTATTTTATTTTTTTTCAATAGATTAATTGCTGGTGTCATTTAACACAAACTCCTTTTTTATAATTGCTCTGCCATAAGATATTTTATAAAAATATAATTAAGAATTAACATTATTATTGAGATAAATATCTTATAATTCAAAATATTTAAAATTACAGGAATATTAATGTCATATAGAACGTTAAAAGAAGAGATTGAAGTATTAGAATTAGGACTACCTCCGCAAGAAGACGATGGATTTATTGGAGGAAGACTAGACCCCCAAGAAGCTAAATTAGTTTTAATTCCAGTACCGTGGGAAGCTACAGTTTCATTTGGTGAGGGAACTGCTAATGCTCCTGATGCTATTAGAACTTCAAGCCACCAATTAGATGTTGAAACTTACCACTATATTAAGCCTTATACTGCTGGTATTTGTATGTTAAATACAGATAAAGAGTTATTAAAATTAAGTAATAAAGCTAGAAAAAAAGCAGTAAAAGTTATAGAAGCACTAGAAAAAGGTAAAAGTGATAAAAAGGCTTTACAATTTGTAAATGATGCTTCAAATGAATTAAATGAATCAGTTTATGAAAAAGCTATGGATCAAATTACAAAAGGTAAATTTGTAGGAGTTGTTGGAGGAGATCACTCTAGTCCACTTGGATTAATAAAAGCTTTAAATGACACACAAATTGAAAAGTTTGGAATTTTACATGTTGATGCACACCATGATTTAAGAGAGGCATATGAAGGTTTTACATATTCTCATGCGTCAATTTTTTATAATGCTATGAATGAGTGTGAAGATATTTCAAATTTAGTTCAAATTGGAATTAGAGATTATAGTAGTGAAGAAGCAAATAGAATGATTGAGTATGGAAAAAAAGGTGCATGTCTATATGATACAGATATGCAAGCTCAATTAGCTAGTGGTAAATCACTAGAAGAAGTTTTTGCTCCTTATATAGAGCAACTTCCACAAAATGTTTATTTATCAATTGATATTGATGGATTAGAGCCACTAAACTGTCCAAATACAGGAACTCCAGTCCCAGGTGGTTTAAGATACAGTGAACTTGAACACTTAATTTTTATGGTTGTAAAAAGTGGAAGAAATATCATAGGTTTTGATTTATGTGAAGTTGGAGATAGTGAAGATGGATGGGATGCAAATGTTGGTGCAAGAGTTCTTTATCAACTTTGTGGGGCATTACTTGCTAGTCAAGGAAAAATAGAGTATAAATAATTAAGGTTTTTTATGATTACTTCAAATATAAATGAGTTACTGATTAAGGCAAATATCCAAAAAGATAAAACGCAAAAAAGTGAAACTACTTTTTTAGATGAAGTAAAAAATATAAGCGTAAACACTCAAAATAGCTCTAAAACAAATAGTTTCTCTTTTGAAAATATTGATGGAATCACTCTTGAAGAGATAGATTCTATCTTTACAAATGATAAAGATAAAGAGTTAGCAAAAAACTTAAGAATAGCAACTTTATTTACAGAAGATAAAAATCTTGCAAAGGCAATGTTTAACACGGTTTTAGGGCACCCATTTTCTTTAGGCACAACTTTTTTATCTAATATGTATGATGATAAACACAACTATTTTAAAAGTATAAATTCAAGCACTAAACTATCAGATTTATTATATGAAACAATTGTAAATAAAACTTCAAATCAAAGATTAAAACCAACAGAAGTAATTTCTCAAGAGAAGCTAGATGAGATATTATTAAGTGTTCAATCATTTGATTTTTTAGATACTCTTTCAAATTCATATAAAAATAGTTATGAAAAATATAAGGATGATGAAGAAGATTACTCTTTTTTATATAATGATTTTAACTTACAATATGAACAGTTAATTGAAAAATATAAAGAGATAAATAATCAAAATTTGAGATTTGTTTAGAGTTTTAGTATAGTTAATCTAACTAATCCTAATTTGCGCAAAAAAGTACAGGTTTTGGAACTAATTTTTATAAGTCATATTTTCTGTTGATAACTTAGTTCAAGAAATTAAATATTTATATAATTTCTACTCTATTTCTTCCATTGGCTTTAGCCTTATATAGTGCTTCATCACATCTTCTAAACATAATGTCCAAATTGTCACCATCTTTATACTCTGTAACGCCAAAGCTTGCTGTTATTTTTCCTGCTGTAGGATGTTTATTCTCTTCAATTTTATCTTTTAGAGACTCTGCTACTTTTTTTGCTTTTTCTAAAGGTGTATTAATAAACATAATTATAAATTCTTCACCACCCCATCTTGCAAATATATCATTTGCTCGAATATTATTATTAACTGTTTGAGCCATTGATATTAAGACTTCATCTCCAATTGAATGTCCAAATTTATCATTAAAAGATTTAAATCTATCAATATCTAATATTGAAATAGATAATGGAACATTATACCTTTTAACCCTTTCTAGTTCATTTTCAAATAATTCATTAAATTTATTCCTATTATAAACACCTGTAAGTCCATCAATATAAGCTTTATTTTCTACTTTTATGAACTCTTCTTGCATTTTTGAAATGTCAAACAAAGTTATTAGGAAATCTCCATTGATATGTAGTTTTTGCATCTCTATAGAGTAAGCTTTTGGTTCAAACTTTTCATTTAGTAATAGAACTTTTCTATCTGTTATTCTTGTATTTTTATATAAATGGGCAAAGGATTCATTATCTTTTAACAATCCTGCATGAAGGTATCCCTCGTGTTTAATAAATAAATTTAATATATTATGGTCCATTTCATTGTTAAAATCAGAAGTGTTCCTAACTAACGCAATTGATTTAAATTTATCATTAGAAAATTTTACATCTTTAAAATCTGTTATTAATAATATATTATCTGTTGTATTAAGAATTTCATCAAGTAAAAATCTTTGCTTCTCAGATTTTTCTTTTTCTTCTTTTATTTTAATATTAGACTTAATTTGTCTAAATATCAAATAGATAATTAAAAGAGATACTAAAAAAGAGACAATTCGAGTAACTAGAACATTTTGAAGAGTTGAATTAATAATATCTGACTTAGTGTAAGATACAATCCAGGCAACTGTACTTTGACTTAAGTTTTTTATTGGTAAAAAAGATACTATTTCAATAGTTCCATTATATTTGGCATAAAAATTAAATCGCTCACCTTTTTCAACATTTATATCAATGGTTTTTTTATGGGGTAAAAGTTTTTTCTTATTGCTTAAAATACATTCTTGCTTTGAATGAAGAGTACTTAAATTAAGCATCTTATTTTCATGTTCAGCAGCTTGATAATAGTTCAATATTAAATCTTTTGTTTCCCATGCTTTAGTGGTAAATAGTTGTTTGTCTACTAGAAAATGAGAGTGTATATTACTTACATTATTCAAATACCATTGGTAATGATTACTTGAAAAAGATATTTCCATAGCACCTATATGAATATTATTTGCATCAAATATTGGAAATGTATTTCTAAAACCATGAGAAGTTCTTCCTTGAGTAAAACCTCTAATAGGTTTTTTTGTTTGATTAACTAATTTAAAGTCTTCTCTAATATTAGTTAAATCATCACCAAATTTAGATGGTTTATGAACTCTTAGAAAAGAGATATTATCTTTATTTACAAATTGAAGTTGTAAAACACCTTGTTTTTTTATATCTTCATAATTTGGTAAAAGTTGATTATAAAGTTTTTCTCTATTAATTTTGTTTTGTTTTTCATTTAATGTGTATGAGGCACTTAAAAACTTAATTAAATCTGTATTTCTAATTATTGAGTTAGAAACAGAATAAGCTATATTTTTTTGTGATGTATTTAAAATGTCATAGTGAATTTGAAGTTTTTGTAAATCTTCTTTTAAAATTAGATTTATCATATGTTTTTGAATATTTTCTGAGATTAAATAAACAGAAGTATTTATAAATATAAACAATACTAAAAGTAATATCTTTGATTTAGTACTCAAAATAATCTCCTTCTTTTGTCACAATAATTATAACATATTATTATTTTAAAAATATTAAAATGAGATTTATGATCTGTCAATAGAAAATAGTACATAAAATTTTGGATAACCTTTCCCTAAGTCTCTAAATTTTGGAACAAAATTAGAAAATCTCACTTATTGGCTTTATAACCTTTATTTAGAGATATAATTTGTTCCAAAAAGTGTTCAATAAGTAGAATTTGGAAATTCTCTCAAACCTTAAGACTTTTGGAACAGTAAAAGTGGTTTTTAAATCTTAAGTCTAAAGATTAATTTTTATAGAAGATAAAATAAAAAGAGAGTTTAAACTCTCTTTTTAAATTGATTATGCAAATGCAGGTTGTAAGAAAGGAATAATTTGTTTTTTTCTAGATAGACAACCATCTAACCAAACTTTTCCATCAACTAACTTAACATCAAATGCTTTTTCAAAAATTGATGCATCAGTTGAAGAAACAAGTACTTCAGAACCCTCTTTCATAATATCTGTTAAGATTAAACATGCTGTATGTAAGTTATTTTCTTCTCTTAATTTGTCTAAATCAGCTTGTAATTCAGCTTTAATTCCATCAAAAATAGCTAAATCAATAACTTCTAATTGACCAATTCCTACTGCATTTCCATGCATATCAAATGGTTTGTAATCTCTTAAAATAAGTTCTCTAACAGGAACACCCTCAACTGCTGATTTAACTTTAAACATTTCCATACCAAGTGCACCAAAATCTTCAACACCAGCAATCTCAGCTAATTCTCTAACTACTTCGATATCTTTAGCAGTACAAGTTGGTGATTTAAAAATAACTGTATCACTTAAAATTGCACATAACATAACACCAGCAATATTTGCAGGAATTTCTACTTTGTGATAGTCATACATTTCTTTTACGATTGTATTTGTACATCCTACTGGTCTAATCCAACACTCTAATGGAGTTGAAGTTTCAATATCACCTAATTTGTGATGATCTACAATACCAACAACTGTAGCTTCATCAATATCTTTTGGAGCTTGTCCTCTATCAGAATAATCTGTAATAAATAATTCACATCCAGCAAATTCAGTTTTAAGCTCAGGAGCTTCAAAACCAAATCTATCTAAAATAAATTGAGTTTCAGGAGAAACTGGTCCTTGACGTGCAGGAATTGCTTCTCTTCCAATTGCGTTTAAAAGGTATGCTAATGAAATCGCTGAACAGATTGAGTCTGAATCAGGAGTTGTATGTCCACATGTATAAATTGCCATAATATTATTCCTAATTTATAAAATTTTGGGCATTTTATCTAAAATTTAGTTATGTTACTTTTAAATAAATTTTTTAACTCTTCTAGTTAAATTAATAACAGCTCTCACTTAAAGATTAAATTAAGTTTTTTTGTTAAACTAATAATATAAAAAACAAAGGAATTATAATGATTAGTAACGAACTACAAAAAGAACTAATAACACAACTAAATAAAGAATACCACTCTGCATACATTTACTTAGGGATGAGTGCATATTGTTCAAAAGAGGGATTTAACGGTGCAGCAAATTGGTTTTTAATTCAATACCAAGAAGAAGTAGCACACGGTATGAAACTATTTAAGTATCTTGAAGACCAAGATGTAGAAATTCAACTACCTTCTATTGAGAGTGTAGAAGTTGAATATAAATCACTATTAGATGTATTTAAAAAATCCCTTGCACATGAGCAAAAAATGACAAAAAATCTAAATATTTTAAGTGATTTAGCAATGAAAGACAAAGACCATGCAACATATAATCTATTACAATGGTATGTTACAGAACAAGTAGAAGAAGAAGCAACAGTAAAAGCTATTATTGACCATATTAAACTTGTTGGTGATAATGGTTATGGTTTATATACGATTGACAAAGAGCTAAGTGGAAGAACATTTACAGATCCAACAGCAAACTAAAATAAGAGGTTTAACCTCTTATTCTTGAATTAAAAATTTACCCTCTTCTCTATTTTTTACTAACTTAGAAGAGTTAACGACAACTCCATGCATAGCAATATAAGTACCTAAACTAGGATTTGCACTTAAAAAACCTAAAGCCATTGAAAAATTCATTGTAGCTTCTGATTCATCTATACTCATAGGAACCATAGCTCCTGTAAATACAATTTTTTTATCTACGATTCTTTTTTTTATCATTGCTGATGTTAAATGAATAGTATCAGTTCCATGGATGATGATAATATTATCACTTATACTATTTTGTATTTCTGTACAAATTCTTTCTCTATCAACATCTGTCATATCTAAACTATCTTTTGAAATTATATTTTTAATATCAAACTGCACATTGTGACAAGATTCAATTATCTTATTTAGTGCAATATTATCTTTTGGAACTTCAAGTTGTCCTTTAATTGGATTATATCTTTTATTAAATGTTCCACCTGTATTAATCACAGTTATCTTCATCATTTCCCTCTTTTTCATCATAATTATTTACCATATTTCTTGGATGTAAAAGTTCATCTAACTCTTCTTTTGTGAACAATTTTTGCTCTAAAATAATATCATATACTCTTTTATTTGTTGCAAGGGCTTCTTTTGCTAAAGCTGAACTTTTTTCATAACCTAAAATTGGATTTAAACACGTTACTAAAGTAACTGAGTTTAAAATATTGTTCATACAAACTTCTTCGTTTGCAGTGATTCCCTTAACACATTTTGTGGCAAGTGTATGGAATGCTCTTCTCATCATATTTATTGAGTTAAAGAGTTTATATGCAATTAATGGCTCAAATACATTTAACTGTAGCTGACCTCCTTCACTTGCAATTGAGATTGTTGCATCAGCACCAATAACATCAAATGCTACTTGATTTACAACTTCAGGAATTACTGGGTTCACTTTTCCAGGCATTATTGAACTTCCTGGTTGTAGTGGTGGAAGGTTTATCTCATTTAACCCTGCTCTTGGACCTGAGCTAAGTAGTCTTAAGTCATTACAAATCTTAGATATTTTAATAGCTACTCTTTTTAAAATACCTGAAATATGTACAAATATTCCCGTATCTTGTGTTGCTTCTATTAAATCCCCTGCACTAACATAATCAACACCTGTAACTTCTCTTAAGTATTTAATAGCTTTTCTTCTATACTCTTTTTTAGTATTAATTCCAGTACCTATTGCAGTTGCTCCAAGATTTACCTCTTTTAAAAGTGCTTGAGCTTCTCTTAATCTATAAATATCTTCATCAATCATAGTTGCAAATGTTTTAAACTCTTGACCTAAAGTCATAGGAACTGCATCTTGTAATTGAGTTCTTCCCATTTTAAGTACATCTTTGAACTCTACTGATTTTTCATTAAAAGTGTCCCTTAAAAATCGTAGACTATCTTTTAATTTATAGATTAAATCAAATAATGTAAGCTTTATAGCAGTTGGATAAACATCATTTGTTGATTGACTCATATTAATATGATTATTAGGATGAATAATATCGTAACTACTTCTTTCATATCCTAAAATTTCTAAAGCCCTATTAGCAATAACTTCATTTGTATTCATATTTGTTGAAGTTCCAGCACCCCCTTGAATTGGGTCAACAATAAATTGATCATAGAACTTACCATCAATAATTTCATTACAAGCTTGAATAATAGCGTCAGTTTGAATATCAGTTAAATCACCTAATTCATGATTTGCTAAAGCACAAGCTTTTTTTACTTTTGCAAGTGATTTTATAAAATTTGGAAATAATGATATATTGGTTTTTGTTATATGAAAATTCTCTTTAGCTCTTAAAGTTTGAATCCCATAATAAGCATCTTTTTCAATTTTCTTCTCACCTAAAAAATCTTTTTCTATACGGAAAAACTCTTCCATATTTATCCTTTTGAATAAATTTGTTAAATTATAATATATAAAAGTGCGCAAAAAGTGGTTTTATTATAAAATTTATAAATATTATTATAAATACTTAACAAAACAATTACAAAAGAGAAAATATGTATAAAACATAATATTTCATTTAAAACTTTTGCAAATACTAGAACAGTAGGTTATTTAGCAAGTAATAAAAAAGGTCCTACTATTACTCTTATAGCTAGTGCAATTACTTTAAACCTTCAACAAATCATAATCTTCAAGCTTCAATTATGAGAGAAAAACTTCAAGAAACTTTAGGTGAAAACTGGAAAAGTGATTTACCAACACCAATCATGGCAAGTGAAGATTTTAGCTACTATTTAAATGATAGACTATAAAACCAGTTAGTATCACTCTTATGAAGTTGGCTAACTTTAGTTTTTAACTAAAGTATAGCCCTCTTGTGGAACATTTTTAATTATATTTATAGGCAGTTTATTTCTAATCTCTTTGACTAATGATTTAAGTGCATAACTTGTCATCTCTTTATCAATCCAGATTTCACACTCTATTTTTTCATAAGACAGTATGCCATCTTTATTGTCATATAAAAGTTTTAAAAAATCTTTTTCCCTTTTTCTTAAAGGTATTACCTCATTATTTTTATAAACTAACTCTCTTTTTTTTAAATCAAGTATCAAATTTTCAAATAAAACTATACATTCATCATTTTTACTTAATATCTTTTTGAAAATCTCATCAAGTTTCTTTGTATTTAATGGTTTTAAAATAAAATGATTAATGTTTAAATTTATCAGT
Organism: Malaciobacter pacificus; assembly: GCF_004214795.1. NCBI lineage: Bacteria > Pseudomonadati > Campylobacterota > Epsilonproteobacteria > Campylobacterales > Arcobacteraceae > Malaciobacter > Malaciobacter pacificus. The sequence continues at coordinate 874,911 of NZ_CP035928.1, read as the reverse complement.
TCAAGTAAGTACTCTTCATTTGAATAAGCAGTCAACATTATAATAATTGTATTTTCATCTTTTTGTCTAATTTTCTTTACAAACTCTATACCATCACAATCTTTCATTTGAATATCAGATAAAACAATTTTTGGCTTATAATATTCATACATTTCATAGCCTTCATTCCCATTACTAGCTTCATAAACATTATTAAAATAGTATCCCAAAGTATTAACAATACTATCTCTTATTCCATCTTCATCTTCTACACATAAAATCGAAATATCTTTTAACTCTTCTAAATCAAATGTTGTCATTTTTTATCCTGCAATAACTATTTTAAAAACAGCTCCCTTTTCACTATTATAAACACTAAGTTCACCACCCATATTTCGCTTAACTATTAGTTTTGAAACATAAAGTCCAAGTCCAGTTCCTTTTGATGAGTCTTTTGTACTAAAATATGGGTCAAAAATCAATTCCATATTTTCACAACTTATTCCACCAGCATTATCTTCAATTTCAATAATTCCCAATACCCCTTTTGTATCAATTGTCAAAATTATTCTTGGCTTAGAAATCTTTTTTTCAACTAAAATATCTTTAGCATTTGAGATAATATTTAATATAACTTGAGAAAATTCTGTGGGGTATCCATATATTTTCTTATCATTTACTATATTTAAATTTAGTTCTATATTTAAATTATATAAAGTAGCTTCAATTATATTTATAGCTTTTTTACATGAATCTGATAATAAAAACTCTTCTTTGGTCTTATCTGGCTTATAAAAGTTTCTAAAATCATCAATAGTATTTGACATAAACTCAATCATCTCATCACTTTTTTCAACTGCTTTATAAATATGTTCTTCATCAACTTTTTTAAATCTTGTGGCAGTTTGAAGTTCCATCAATATTGCACTTAATTGACTTAGTGGTTGTCTCCATTGATGAGCAATCATACTAATCATAGAACCAATTCTTGCTAGTTTTGCTTGTTCTAATATTTTTTTATCTTTTTGTTTTGCTTCTTGTATCCCTGCTTGAACTTTTGATTCTAGATTCTTATTTAGATATTGAAGTTTTGCTTCTTTTTGATTTACTTTTGTGACATACTTATTTATCACATCTTTTATGATTGTCATCATTAAATATGAGAAAAGAGCTAAAAATACTACTAAGATAGAAGTCATAACTATCATAAATTTTTTAAATTTTTCTTGTTGTATTTTTAACTCAATACTCTTTTGTTCAATTATATTTAAAGCAACTCTTTTTTCAAAGTTTAAAATTATCTCTTTTTTTGATTTTTCAAAATCTTCTTGTGTTAATTTTAAGTAATATGATGTTGAAAATATAGATATAAATATTACACATAAAAATGGTATTGTAATTATAAAAAAAGGAATTCCCTCTTTGTTAAACATCTTATATCCTCAACTATAAAAAGTAAGCAAGAGCTTACTTTTTATCTTCTTTTCTTGTATCATTAATATTATCAACAATCTCTTTCCAAGTCTCTTTATCAATATTAAATTCATTGTAGTTATTATATCTAAGAACTGGCTTTTTACCCTCACTAATTTGTTTATCATAACCTTTTATAAGTGCAATAACAGGTTTATATAATAGTGCAATTACAACCATATTAATAACTGCTAATAATCCCATAGAAAGATCTGCAAATGTAAAAATAGAACCTAAATCTTGCATAGAACCCCAAACAATTAAGGCAACACAAAAAACTCTAAAGGCATTAAATAAAGTTACATTACCTTTTGAGAAAAAGTTTAAACTATTTTCTGCTAGATAGTAGTTATATAGCATTGAAGAAAAACCAAACAGTAATAAAGCAAATGTTACAAAATATCCACCAAAAGGACCAATATGCTCAATCAATGCATTTTGAGTAAGTAATACTCCTTGAACACCTTCATTTCCAGGAACATAAACTCCTGATAAAAGAATAATAAATGCTGTACAAGAACAAAGAATAATTGTATCAATAAACACTGAGAACGACTGAACAATACCTTGTTGAACAGGGTGTGCCACATAAGCAACAGCTGCTACATTTGGTGCACTTCCAAGACCTGCTTCATTTGAGAACATTCCTCTTTTAGCTCCTTGAATTAACACTGCACCTATTCCACCAGCTATTGCAGTACTTGGATTAAATGCTTCAGTTACAATCATAGTAATTAAAGAAGGAATTTTATCGAAGTTTAAAATAATCACAACAAGAGCAATAAGTAAATAACTAACAGCCATAATTGGAACAATTACTTCAGATAATTTTGTAATTCTTTTAATTCCACCAAATACAGTAATAGCAAAAATAAATGTTAATAAAACTCCAGTTACATATGTAGGAATTTCAAATGAAGATTCAAATGAAGTAGTAATAATAAAAGATTGTGTTGCATTAAATGCAAAACCAAAAGTAATCATAAGTAAAATAGAGATTATTACCCCTAACCATCTTTGACCTAGTGCCTTTGTAGCATAATAAGCAGGTCCTCCTCTATAAACCTTACAATCTTGACCATCTTTTTCTTTGTATAATTGAGCTAATGAACACTCAAAGAAACTTGTTGCCATACCAATAAGTCCAATAACCCACATCCAAAATACAGCCCCTGGACCTCCAAGAGTAATAGCTACTGCAACTCCAGCTATATTTCCTCCACCAACACGTCCAGCAACACTTAGCATTAAAGCTTGGAACGAACTAATATGTCCCTCTTTATCATGTACTGTATCCCTTAAAATATTGAACATCTTAAAGAAATATCTAAACTGTACAAATCTTGAACTAACTGTAAAAAATAGTCCTAACACTGGTAATAAATAAATTAATATATTACCCCAAATCAAGTCATTTAAAAACGAATTAATTTCAGCTAACATTATGTCTCCTTTTTTTATTTATTGAAAGTTTAACAATCCAAAGGGTGCTAAAAGTGTGTATGCTCAATATTTTTTGGATATTATACCTTTATGATACATATATTTTCAGCACTTATTCCAGTCTTTTCACTGATACTAATTGGATACTTCTTTAAAAGAATAAGTTTTCCATCAAATGAGTTCTGGCCAATGGCAGATAAGCTAACATATTTCGTACTTATGCCTTCACTTTTAATATATAAACTCTCAAGCGCACAGTTTCACGCTGATAGTATTAATTTTGTATTAGCTTCACTTTTAGCAATATTTTTCACTATGGTTGTTTTAATTATATTTAATAAGTTTAGTCCTACTAAAAATAGTTCATTTACCTCTATAGTTCAAGGAGGTATTAGATTTAATACCTATGTATTTTTAGCTTTAAGTGGTTCAATATTTGGAGATGAAGGTCTAATATTATCAGCTATTATTCTAACCTTTGCTATACCTTTTATAAATATACTTTGTGTAACTATCTTTGCACTTTATAGTGATAATGATAAATTAGATTTTAAATACTTAGTGAAATCAATAGTTACTAACCCATTGATTATAGCTTGTGCTATTGGCGCAGGAATAAACTTTTTAGAAATTCCACTTCATGTAAGCATAGAAAATCTTCTTGAAATATTAAGTAAAGCTGCCCTTCCTATGGGACTTTTATCTGTTGGTTTTGCATTAGTTTTAAAAGAAATAAAAAGTGCAAAAAAAGATTTAATTATTACGTGTATAGGGAAATTTATAGTTTTACCACTTCTAATTTATATATTTGGATTGTATTTTGAACTAAGTGATATAATGATTGCTGTGTTAGTTTTATTTGGAGTTTTACCAACTGCACCTAGTTCTTTTATACTTGCAAGGCAACTTGGAGGAAATTTAGAGTTAATGACAAGTATTATTACAGTACAAACTTTAGTGTCTGCACTGTTTATAATACTGTTTTTAAACTATTTTATATAGTCTAAAAACCTAACTCTTCATCTACTAAAACTAAGATAATTCTATCTTTATCATCAGCTTTAATATAAGAAAATTTATTAGCAATATTATCTAAGTTATGTCTTGGTTCTTTTCCCATTTCTATTGCTTTTGAATTCATTCTATCTATATTTTTAACAGCAGCAACTTCCATAATTCTTTTAAAACCATCTTCAACAGTATCTACTATTTTATTTTTTCCAACTATAACTAAAACATTTTTAGGTCCAAATATCATAGCTGCAACTCTATTTCCACTACCATCAGCATTTACAAGTTTTCCATCTTTTGTAAGTGTATTTGTTCCTGTAACATAAAGGTCTGTTAGCATACCTTTTCTTCTTCTTTCTATGTTTTCATCCATAGTTATTCCAGCTTCATACTGGTTATATAAAGTGATGTTTTCATTTTTAACTAAATAATCTAAAAGCCCAATTTGACCAACTGAAGTTGAACCACCAAGCCCAACTGAAATTCCATCTTTTATATATGTTTTAGATATTTCAAAAGCTTCATTTTTATCTTTAGCTAAATGAACTTTATATCCACAATTTTCTAATGTATTAATTAGCTCTTGCATAAGCTCTTTCCTCTTTTGATAACATTTTATGCATTATTATAGCTACAGCAAAAATACCAAAGCCTAATAAATGTGTATTTTGAATAATACCAAAGAAACTCTCAATATTAAATACACTATCAGGAGTCAATAGAAAAAATGCGGCAAATGCAAAGATAACTCTTTCTAATATAGACATTTTTTTATCCCAAAAACCTTCCATAACAATAGAAAAACTCATAATACCAAATAGTGCAAAGCCAAAGATTTCAAACCTTTCAAACCAAGAACCATTTACTAATGGAGTAAATGCAAATAGTAATGGAATAATATACATTCCCTTACCTACTTTCCATGAAACCATACCAGTTTTCATAGGTGGAGTTTTTGCAATAGCAGCTGCTGCAAATGCTGCTAAACATACAGGTGGCGTAAGATTTGAATCTTGAGAAAGCCAAAAGATTATCAAGTGAGCTGATAATAAATACATAGTAACTTCTGGAATTTGAATACCAGCATTTACAAGTGCAGCCATTTCAGGACTTAACATTAATCCAACTAGAGCAGGTGCTGATAAAACTGATAATACTACATAAGAAGCAGTAACTGGTAATCCCATTCCTAATACAAGTGAAGCTACTGCAACTAAAACAATAGCTAAAAGTAAAGAGTTACCAGACCACTCCATAATTAGTTGTGAAAAAGTAATTCCTATTCCAGAAATATTTATAATACCAACAATAATTCCAACTGCAACTAGTAAAACTCCAGTTACAATCATATTTTTACTTCCTAATGCTAAAGCTTCTAAAATCTCTTTTATTCCCATTCTTTTGTTTTTTGTTAAATAAGAAGCTAAAACAATAGTAACTATTGCAATACCTGCAGAATATGTTGGCGTAAATCCGTAAATCAAAAGCCCTACTAAAGTTGAAAGAGGAATTATAAAGTGAAAACCTTCTCTTAATATTGGCAATACTTTTACATTCTTTTTCTCACCTTTAATATTATTCTCTTTTGCATGAATATTGATATAAAATGCGATTGAAGCAAAATATAAAATAGCAGGTAAAATAGAAACTGAAATAATAGTCACAAAAGGTATATGAGTCATCTGAGCCATGATAAATGCCCCTGCTCCCATAATTGGAGGCATAATTTGACCCCCAGTACTTGCTGCTGCTTCAACTGCAGCTGCGAACTCACCTTTAAAGCCTGCTTTTTTCATCATAGGGATTGTGATAGAGCCTGTACTAACTGTGTTTGCAACGGCACTTCCAGAAATAGTTCCCATCATAGCTGATGAAATTACTGCAACATGTCCAGTTCCTCCAGTATATTTTCCAGCAACGGCATCTGCTACATCAACGATAAAATCACCTGCCCCAGATTTTAATAAAAAGGCTGCAAAAAGAATAAACATAAATACATAAGTTGCTGAGATTGTAGCAATTGGACCAAATAATCCTTCATTTGTATAGAACATTCTATATAAAAATCTTTCAACACTCATACCAGCAAATGCAAAAACACCCTCAAAATGTTGACCTAAAAATAGTAAATATGCAATACAGAAAATGATAATTCCAGGAATAATATATCCAGTAGTCTTTCTAACCATTTCTATAGCTAAAACTATTGTCATACCTGCAACTATTAAATCACTAGTTCTCATTTGACCTTTTGCAACTTCATATAGTGATTCTTCAAAAAACATCATATAAGCAAATGTTGCAAGAGAAAGTATTGCAAATAATAGATTTAATATACTAACTTCATCTTCTCCTTTTGAAGCTTCGTAAGTTAAAAATCCAAGTGATGCTAATAGTGCAAAATGAGCACTATTAAACCATAAATCACTCAACCCTCCCCAAATATTTATTCCAAAATGAAATAGTGAAATAAATATGGCATAAACAAATGTTATCTCTTTAAAATATTTTATTTTTATCATTACTTCTTCCTAAATAGCGTTATATATAATAGATAAATAATAGACAATTACTTATATATAATATATGCCAAGAGAAGTGGGTTCTCTTGACTAAAAATCAATTATTTTGCAATTAAGTTTGCAGGAATATTGATACCTTGTTCTTTGTAGAATCTTGCAGCACCTGGGTGAAGAGGCATTGGTAAACCACTAATTGCTTTATCTAAAGACATAGCTTTTGTAGCTTTATGTACTGTATTTAAGAATGGTAAGTTTTCATAAATAGTTTTAGTTAAAAGATAAACTGTTTCTTCAGGAGTATCTTTTGTAACAACTAATAAGTTTGGTTGAGCAATAGTATTAATATCTTTATCTTGACCTGGGTATGTACCAGCTTTAATATTAAATGGTGTCCATACTGGATAGTTTTCCGTAATTTTTGCTAATTGTTCACTTGTGAAATCTAATACTTTGATTTTATCATTTCCAATTGAAGCAAATGCATTTGTAACTGCTGATGTTGGTGGTCCTGATGGAGTATTCATACCATCAATTTTTCCATCTTGAAGTGCAGTTGAACTTGGAGTATATCCTAAGTATTGGATATTCATTTTATTATAATCAATTCCTAAAGATTCCATAATGATTTCAGAAGAAACTCTAGAACCAGAACTTCTACCACCTATTGAGAAACTCTCTCCATATAGATTTTTTAAATCCATAGCATTACCAGTTTTTACAAAATCTTTTCTAATAGTAAATTGTTCAACATTTTGCCATAGCATAGAAATTGATCTAAGATTTTTCTTAGCATCACCGTCATATTTAGCTTTTCCTTGCCAAGCCATTGAACCAAATAAACCTTGAATAATCGCGAAGTTTACTTCACCTTTTTCTAGCATATCTACATTTTCAGCAGAACCCGCAGATGTGATAGCTGAGAAAGTTGTTTTGTGTTGTTTTGCTAATTTTAGTGAAGCAATTGTAGCAATACCAACACCAACTGGATAGAAAGTCCCACCTGTACTTGCTGTTGCAATTACATATTTAGACTCTGTTGCTGCATTAGCACCTGTAAGCATTGATGCAGTAATAACTGAACCAACAAAAAGTTTTTTTAAAAATGACAATTTTGACATGTTATCTCTCCTTTAAAATTGTATAAAGAAGTATAACACATTTTGAAACAAAATTGTTTCAAAATTGTTTCAAATTTATAAATTTATTTATAAGCCTCTATTTTAAGGGCTTTAAAACTATTCAATTATATATCCCAAACCTTTTTTTGAAACAATAAAGTCATTATCTACTATTTTATCCTTTACTCTTTTTATTACAGTTCTTAGTGTTGCATCTGAAGTTTTTGTATCATTCCAAATAAATTCTTTTAAAAATTCTTTTGTTTTTATCTCTTTTTTATTAGTTACTAAAGCTTGAACTAGTAGTGTCTCTTTTTTTGATAAATCAACTAAATCACTTCCTTTGTAAAGTAGATTTGTTTTTGTATTAAAAGTATAAATATCATTCAATTCTACCACTTCATCTTGAATTTCTATCTTTGATTTATCTTCTAAAACTTTAGATTTAACTTTTTTAAGCAATTCCATAATATTTTTTACTTCTAATGGCTTTACAAAATATGAAATTACATTTAATCCAATTGATCTAAATAAATACTCTTCATCTTTATATGCAGATACTATTATAAACTTTTGATTTTCATTGATTGTAGTAATATCATCAATCATACTTAGTCCATCTTTATTTGGCATTTTAATATCTGTTAAAACTAAATCGAATGTTCTTTCTTCATCGTTATACTTTTTATAAAGTTCTAATCCTTGTTGTCCATCACAAGCAATTTCAACCTCATCAAAAATAGTATCTAAATAAAAACTTAGTATTTCTCTTGCATCTTCTTCATCTTCTACTAATAAAACTCTTGTAATTATCTCACTCATTTTTTATCCTTATAGACTTAAATATCTAAAGTGATAGTAAACTTTACACCACTTGAAATATTTTCTACTTCTATTTTTCCTTTCATATTTGCTTCTACAATTGACTTTGTCATATATAAACCTATTCCTGTGCCTTGGTCTTCAAACTTAGTTGTGAAATATGGTTCAAATATTCTATCAATAATTTCTTCATCTATATTTCCACCATTATTTGATATTTCTATTTTTAATTTATCATCATTTTGTGATGTTTTTATATTAATAAGTGCTTCAAAATTCTCTTCTGTTTTTTTACTAAGAAGTGCATCTTTTGCATTATTTAAAATATTTAGTAATGCTTGTTTTAATTCATTTTCATAGTTTAATATCTTGATATCTTCATACTCTATATTTATTTTGATTCCATCTTCATCAAATTGTGTTTTTATCATCTGTAACAATGAATCAATCAATTCTTTAATAGAAAACTCATTTTTAGATTTTGATGGTTTATAAAAGTTTCTAAAATCATCAATCGTATCACTCATGTAATCTATATGTTTAAAAGCCCTATTCATAAACTTATTAATTTGAGCTTCATTTACTGCATCATTTTTATAATTATCTCTTAGAAAATGAAGAATTAAAGATACATTATTTAAAGGTTGTCTCCATTGATGTGCGATATTTCCTAACATCTCACCCATAGATGCTAATTTGTTTTGTTGGATTAAGATTCTATCTTTTTGTCTATTTTTATCAAGCTCTTCTTGAACTTTTACTTTTAACTCTTCTTCACTAAGTTTTATTTTTGTAATATCACTAATATATCCATAAAAGTGACTAACTTGTCTTGAGTGATTTTTAATCAAAATTGCTCTAGTAGAAATCCATCTAGTTTTATTTTCAGCATTTTTAACTCTACACTCCACTGTAAAGTTTTGTAAATCATTTTTAAGTGCTGCATTAATAGCAACTTGAAACTTATCTCTATCCTCTTTATGAATTAATTCCATAAAGTTTCTTTCATGGGATTCAAATTCTCTTTTTGTAAAACCAAAGTTTTTAATACTATTTGAAATATATTTAACACTTAACTCTTCATCATTAACTAATTTAAAGATTACAATTTTCCCATCTTCAACTAGTAATTCAACATCAAGTAACTCTTTTTTTAATCTTTTATTTTTATCTATATCCATAGACATCATAAGCATTCTATCTAGTTCACCATCTTCACCTATAAAAGATTTACCTCTTGCAAGAACCCATTTGAAACCATCATTTTTAGTTTTTAATCTATATTCACAAATAAATGTATCATCAGCTTTTGCAAAGATTTTTGAAAATAGATTTTCTACATTTGCTTTATCATCATTATGAATCAAATTAAACCAATCCGAAAATGTTTTTACTTCATCTTTTTCATATCCAAACATATCTAACCATTTATCTGAGAAATATATCATTTTGGTTTTAAAATCAATATCCCATAAACCATCATTTGAAGCAATAATTGCTAATTCAAATCTCTTTTTCCAATGCTCTAAAGATATAGTTTTATTCTCTAATTCACTATTGTATTTATTAAATATTTTTCCAACAAAGTTTGAAAATAAAAATGTAAATAGAATCAAAATACTTGTTACTACAATTATAATTCCAAGTATTTGAAAGAACCAATTTCTATACTCTTTTTTTATAGAAGTAATAGAGCCACTAATAGAATTTTCAATACTTTTTTCATCATAAAAATTCACTATCAAAAAATTAAATTTGTGATAGAAAAAGCTATTGTCATCAAAATATTGGTTATATTCTAAGTCTTTAAAATAGTGTTCTAAAATCTCAAAAGATTGAGTATGCTTTCTATTTTCTAAAAGTACATTTGATTTAATAAATTTCTTTTGATTGTAAAAGTTAAAAGTCTCTTGAGATAGAATATCATAAAACCAAATTTTATAATCATTTTTTGAAATAGTATCTACAATAGAATCTTTTGTGATTTTTCTAATTGAATTAATAGTAGAAAAAGAACCTATATAATATTCATATCCTAATATATTTACACTATCAAAAAAACTTAATCTTACTGTTTTTTTATCATCATTTTTCCAATATTGTGTATTATTTTTACCTTGAGATGAAATATACTGAAGAGTTATATCTTCATGAATATCATCATTTGAATTAAATATTAGTTTTTCTAAATATTTAATTGATTTTTTTCCATATAAAATATTTAGATTATCTTTGGTAAAAACCACTATTTTTACATCATTCTCCATCTCTAAAGACTTAAAATAATCACTTAAAATCTCAAACTTACTTAAAGAGTTTGATTCTAAATATCCTGATGCTTTATATGAAACTTTTTTAAGTAGTATCTCTTCATCTAAAAAACTCTTTTTTAATTGCTTATCTACTTGTAGTCTAAACTTTTCTAGATATTGCTTTTTCTCAAACTTTTCATTTAAAAATGTTTTTTGTTTTAATAAATCTATCTCTCTATTTTCTTTAGTTTCTAAAATAAAAAATGTAATTACAATCAAAAGTGTTGATAAAAGAAGTATGAATATAGCAGGAATTTGAGAAAAAAGTTTTTGAATATATTCTAGTGTATATCTCTTCTCATTTTTATTTTGCATTTATATTCCTAAAGAATCAATTTAAAGTTTCAAAATTGTTTCATAAGTAAAACATATTTGTACAAAATATCAACTTAAATAAATCTAGCTTAAAAAAGTTCTAAAGGGTATCATTGAAGATTTTTTAAAATCATTCTTTTCATAAAACTTACGGGCTTTAAAATTATCACTGTCAGTTAGTAAAGTGATTCTTTTACATCCTTGTTCTTTTGCAAAATTCTTTGCAAACTCTAAAAGCTTTGAGCCAATGTTTTGATTTCTAAATTCATTTGAAACTATCATATCTTCTAAAATAGCAACCCTAGTTCCAAGTGCAGTTGAAATAGAGTATAAGATATTTACCATAGCAACAATTTTGCCATCTATTTGGCAAACTAAAATATGGCCTATTTTTTCATCTTCTATTATAGTTTTTAAAGCATTATTTTGAAGTTCTTCATTTGGTGTAAACTCTTTTTCTAAACTAAAAAGTTCAGTTAAGAGTTTACATAAGTTTGGTATATCTTTAAGCGTTGCTACTTTGAAGGTCATCTTTTCTCACTAATGTAGTTTCATATCCCATTTCTGGCTCTTTTGGAACAAGATTTGATAAGGCAAAAGAAACAAATGCAATAACCGCTCCAATAATAAATACTAAAGAGTTAGAATAAAGCCAAACTAGGCCTAAAACTGCAGGTAAAAATACTGCTGCGATATGATTTATAGTAAAACTTACTGCACTTGCACTTGAAATATCTTTTGGGTCTGCAATTTTTTGGAAATATGTTTTAAGTGTAATTGCCATAGCAAATAGCAAGTGGTCAATTAAATATAAAGCAAATGCCACAGAAACACTATCAACAAAGGCATAAGAGACAAAAACTATCATAAGACCTAAATACTCAAGTCTTAGAGTCAATCTCTCACCAAATCTAACAATAAACTTACCAATTTTTGGTGCTATGTACATATTTAAAATTGAGTTTACAAAAAGTAAAATTATCATATTGTGAATATCAACACCAAACTTCTCTACAAGTAAGAATCCAGCAAATACAACAAATATCTGCCTTCTAGCCCCTGCTAAAAATGTTAGTAAATAAAATAGCCAATACTCTTTTTTAACTCTTAATTTTCTCTCTTGAATGACTGCTTCTTTAAAGTGAGTAAATAAAAACCAAGCAGCCAAACCTAAAATAAAAGAAAATCCACCAAATATCAAATAAACATATTTATACTCAACAGCTAAATAGTTCATCAAAATATAAATCAAAATAAATACTAAAAGCCCAGCAAATGATTTCACTGCAAATAGTTTCCCTAAAACTATTGGTGATCTACTTTTATCAAGCCATTGAAGAGAAAGTGACTGATTTAAAGTCTCTAAATAGTGAAATCCAATAGACATAATAACTGTTGTGATATATAGACCAATTGGTGTTGGGAAAAATCCAGTAAGTGCAGTACCAAGTCCTAACATCATGATTGATAGATAAACTAATCTTTGCTGAGCAATAATAGCAAGTACTAGTATCACTGTAAAAGCTAAAAGTCCTGGTATTTCCCTAAGACTTTGTAAAATACCAATTTGGCTACCATCAAAAGAAGCTACTTCAACTGTAAAGTTATTTAATAAACTCATCCAAGCACTAAATGACACAACCATAGATATAGTCATAACATATAGTAAGGCTTCCTTTGAAGTGGTAATTCTTGTTAAAAATGTTTTTTTCAAATAATTGTTCCTATGATAATTTTAAGAGCTAAAAGTGTTAATATAACTTTTAAAATCATTGTAAATTTCTTTCCATCTACTTTATCTCGAAGTTTCGTCCCAATCCAACTTCCCGCAATTGCTCCAACAACCATTGCAATTATCACTCCAATATAATCAAAAAATACAAAACCAAAGTACATAAATACAATTAGTTTTAAAATATGAGTGATACACATAATAGCAGCTGCTGTTACTACGACTTTGTTTTTATCTTTGTAGTCTTTTAGTAACAGAGTCATAGCAAGAGGTCCAGTTGCCCCTACTACTATTGATAAACCACTTTGAAAAAATCCAATTAAATAGTAGTTTTCAAATTTTTTGATTTTATCATTAAATTTAGAAGACCAAAGTGATAGTAAAATATATGCTCCCATAAATAGTGGAACATATTCTAAAGATATTAAACTAACAATTGAGGCAAATAAACCAACTCCCAAAAGTGAACCAATCAAAAACTTTGGAACTACTTCATATTGAATATCTTTATATCCAAAAAATGCTCTACTAATATTGCTTGATAATTGTGTTAACCCATGTATTGGTATTACTGCGTTTATTGGCAAGAATGATGGCATAATCGCTATTAACATCATACCTCCACCAAGTCCTACAATCGCAGTAATAGTTGATGTAAAAAAAGTAATAAATCCTAAAATAACTTCTAACATATACAAATCCTATAATTATTAAGCTAAAAATACCCTATTAAGGCTTTATTATCAAAACTGGGTTATAATCGACTTTTCAAATAAAGGAAAAACAATGAAAAAATTACTCATAATTACTATATTTTTAACAAATTTTTTATTTGCAAACTATGCATTCACTGGTCAAAACGGTGGACAAATTGATATGCATGGAGGGAAAGGTGAAAAACTAAAAGGTGGTTCTAGTTTAGGAAGTGGTGAGTTAAAATCACTTGGAAATATTTCAAAACCACTTGCCCCTATTGCACCAACTCCACTTATCAAAAAAGAAGAAAAAAAGGAAGAGACTAAATAATGGCACAAACATATAAATTTATTTCATGGAACGTAAACGGAATTAGAGCAGTTGATAAAAAAGAAGCTTTAAAATGGGTTGATGAAGCAAATATTGATTTACTTGGAATTCAAGAAACAAAATCAATGAAAACACAAATCCCTGATTCAATTTTTGAGAAAAACTACAAAACACTATTTGCAAGTGAATCAAAAATCAAAGGTAGAAGTGGAACGGCACTTTTTACAGACATTGAAACTACATTTGAATGTACTTGTCCAAGTGTTGATATTCTAGAAGAAGGAAGAATCAACGAAGTTCACTTTACACTTGGAAATAAAGATATTGCATTTTTCAATGTATATTTTCCAAATGGTCAATCAAAAGAAGAAAGACTAACTTATAAAATGGAATTCTATGATAGATTTTTAGACCACTGTGAAAATCTAAAGAGTGAGGGAAAATCTATCATCGTATGTGGTGACGTTAATACAGCACACACTGAAATAGATATCGCTCGACCAAAAGCAAATGAAAAAACAAGTGGATTTTTACCAATGGAGAGGGATTGGATAACAAAATTTTTAAACCATGGTTATATTGATACATTTAGATTAGTAAATGGTGATATCAAAGATAAATATTCTTGGTGGTCATACAGAGCAAATGCAAGAGCAAATAATGTTGGCTGGAGAATTGATTATTTTTATATTAGTGAAGATTTAAAAGAGTATGTAAAAGATGCTTATATTTTAGATGAAATTATGGGAAGCGACCACTGCCCTATTGGGCTTGAGATGGAGTTATAAGAGTTCTTCTCTTATAACTAAACTTTTAATAAATCTAACACATCCTGTGCACTTGGTGTAAAATCTTTATGTTCTTCATCACTATATGGATCGATATATTTATATACTATTGTTTCAAGGGGATTTTTCCACTGATTTCTTTGCTCTATTTTTTCATATGAAGTTGGTATAATTAACGTATTTACTCTATATATTCCTGCTATTTGCATAGGTCCACTATCGATTGTTAAAAACAAATCTAAAGCTGCAATTTTTTCTGCTAAATCTATTACTGAAGTTTTACCTGCAAGATTAGTACAATTTTCTATACCATTTTCTTTTAATTGATTTTCAATATCTTCACAAATATCAATCTCATTTTTACCACCAAGTAAAACAATATCATATTTATGAGCTAATGCTAAAGCTACTTTTGAAAACTCTTGGGAAGGCCATCTTTTTACATTTGCATATGTTGAGCCTGGATGAATTCCAAATGTTGGTTTTTTAAACCATTGTGGTTTTACTCTTAGCATCAAATCACCAGCAGTATAATCAGTATCTAAAGTTTTATTCATAAACTCATTATATTTTTCTACATTATGGCAATCTTTGTGAATATCTTCATAAATTACTTTATTTTCACATTGTACAAAAAACATAAAAAACTTAGTAAAAAAGCTATTTTTAAAAGAGATTACTAAATCTTGTTCCCCTAAACCCCTAGCTGTCCTAAAAAGTGACAATAAAGAGAAAATAGACTTAGATGTATCTTCCACTACAACTTTTGAAATTCTTACATCCTTTTCAAATAATTTTGCAGATACAGCAGAACCAACAAGAGTAATCTGTGCACCTCTATGGTGCTTTATTAGGTTTTCTATGGCTGGAGTAACCATTATAGTATCTTCAATCAAGTCAGGTAATTCAACTAATAATTTCATCACATATTCCCAGTAAAAATTTAATATAACTAAATATACACAAAGATTCTTTGTTTTAGTTTAGTTTTTAAGATTACAATTGTTAGTATTGCAAAAACTCAAGGATAAATATGGAAGATTTTAACTTTGATGAATATGTAAAAATGGTTAAATCTTTTCAAGAAAAAGATGACCCAACAGGATGGTTTGATTCTATTTATAAAAATGCAAATGGTGATTATAAAAAAGTATTTTGGGCTGATTTAGAACCTAGCCCTTATTTGGTAGAATGGCTAGAGAAAAATCCCTTAAATAAAAAAAATAAAAAAGCTTGTGTTATAGGTTGTGGAGTTGGAGATGATGCCCAAGCTTTAAGTGAATTCGGATTTGATGTAACTGCTTTTGATATATCACCAAGTGCCATTGAACTTTGTATAAATAGATATCCAAATACAAAAGTTGATTATATAGTTGCTGATTTATTTGATTATCCAAAAGAGTGGTTTGAAAAGTTTGATGTAGTTTATGAATGTAATACTATCCAAGTTTTACCTGGAGTTTATAGACATAAAGCAAGAGATGCTATGAGTTCTTTAATTTGCAAAGATGGATATATATTAGTATCTTGTAGAAGTAGAAATGAAGGTGAAAAACAGGATGCTATTCCTTTACCTTTAACAAAAAAAGAGATAGATAATTTTAAAACTATAAATAATCTAAAAGAGTTAAGTTTTTTAGCTTATGATGATAATCAAGAACCTTCAGTACCTCATTTTTTTGCAGTCTATAAAAAATAGACTGCTTTAACTTATACTATTTTCAGTAACAATAGGTATCTCAATAATAAATTTTGCACCCTTATTTGTATTAATTACATTTAATTTTCCATGTAAACTCTCTACAATTATTTTATAGCTCATATATAAACCAAGTCCTGTACCTTGAGAAGAGTGCTTTGTTGTAAAATATGGGTCAAAAATTTTATTAAGTAAATTATTATCTATTCCACCAGCATTATCTTCTATAGTTAATATAACTTTTTCATCATACTTCTTCATACTAATTTCAATCCAAGGATTTTCTATATCACGTTCTTTTAATGCATCAATAGCATTATTTAAAATATTAATTAAAACCTGCCCTAATTCACCTAAATATAAATATAACTCAATAGGATTTTTATCTATATTATTTTTTAATTCAATTCCATTGTGGGATAATGAACCAGATACAATCTCAATTGCTGTATTTATTCTCTCTTGTAAAACAACTTTTTTAAACTCTTTTTTCTCTTTTAAGAAGTTTCTAAAAGTATCAATAGTATCAGATAAATATTGAGTTGTATTTACAATTTTTTCCATATTATCACTTACAATATTCATATCTTGTTCTATTCCAACTTTATGACTTACATTAACACTTGATGCCAAAGTAGAGATCGTACTTAAAGGTTGTCTCCATTGATGAGCTATATTTTCAATCATCTCTCCCATTTGAGCTTGTTTAGTTTTATTTTCTAACTCTTTAATGTCAGTGATATCAACCACACTTAAAACTGAAATATTTTTATCTTTGATTTTATAAAAACTTACTAAAGCATAAAAGGTTTTATCTTCATTTTTTTTAGCAAATACTTCAAAAGGATATTTATAATTATCATTAATTTTTGTCTTAAAATACTCTTCTGAATCTTCACTAATAAAATCATAAGGACTTTTTCCTTTTATTAATTCTTTTGATTTGTATTTAAAAATTTTAACAGCTCTTTTATTTGCATTAATACACTTATCATTTTTAAAAATAATTATAGCCTCTAAAGTAGAATCTATTAGTTTTGAAAACTCATTTATTGACTTTTTAAGAAGATATTGTTTATAAATGAATAGAGCAAATATAAATAAAACAAAAACTAAAATTTGCCACATAATTGTGTAATCAACAACTTGTTCAAATTTTATAGATATCCATTTATTTAATATTTTTCGTTTATCCTCTTCACTAATAGTCTTAATTGCTTTTTCTAAAATATCAAATAGAATTAAATCATCATTTCTTACAGCAATTCCTAATTCCCAATTAAGATTTAATTTACCCGCTATTTTAACTTGATCTCTCTGTCTTGTTTGAAAAAAAGAACTAATTGTAGTTAGAGTATCTACATAACCAAATATCTCACCTTTAGAAACTAACTTCATTCCCTCTTCGATATTTTTCACTTCAACAATATTAATCTCAGGATGTTTTGTTTTAATTATTTCTGAAATAGCGTTGTTTTTGATTATTCCAATTGGTTTATTATATAAGTCTTTTATATCTTCAATAAAAGGAATATCTAATTTTGTAGCAACAACTAGGGGTAATTTTAAATAAGTAGATGTAAATTTCAAATACTCTTCTCTTTTTGGTGTCTTCATTGCAAGAGATATAATATCACACTTTCTATTTTGAGCATACTTTAATGTTTGGCTCCAGTTTTCCGTTTTAATTACATTAAAATCAATTCCAAGAACATTTGAATACAATTTAAAATAATCAGCACTTATACCTTTATAATTACCTTTTGAATCAAAAAATTCTAAAGGTTCCCAATTTGGATCAATACACATATTAATGTTTTTTTTATTTCTTAAATATTTTTTTTCTTCATTATTAAGTGTTATTCTTGAATTAGTAAAATCACCAAACCATTTCTTATTTAATTGTTCAAGTTTTTGGACAGAAAGATTATTATAGGCTTTATTTATTATTGAAATTAAAGTAGGATTATTAATGTTTGTTGCAAAATGTAAAGAATTTAACTTTCTAGCAAAATTTTCCTTAACTATTGTAGATACCTTAAGAGAGAAGAAACCATATTTTTTTATATAATAATTTGCAACATCTTCACTACTTATTATAGCATCTATTTCTCCTGTACTTAGAGCTTCTAATTTATCTTGAAAACTTTTATAGTAAATTTTTGAAACTTCAGAATATTGATTAAAGAAATTCTCTTCACTCCAGCCTTTTATTACACCTACTTTTTTTCCATACAAATCTTTTATATTTGAAATATTAGGTCCATCTTTTCTAATAACATATACATTTACTGATCTTGAATATGGTGTTGAAAAATTAAATTTTATTTCACGATTTGCAGTTTTATACATTGTGTGCATCAAATCAATATTATTATTTTCTAAATCATTTAGTAGTTCATTCCAATCTTTTGTTATATATTTTATTTTTAAACCACTATCTTCCAAAAGCATTTCTAATAAATCTATTGAATATCCCTTTGCTACTCCATCAATATTATAATCATATGGCTCATAAAAATACTCATTAGAAACTAAAATAATTTTTTTATTTTTAATATACTCTATTTCATCTTCTGAAAAAATAGTCTTAGAAAATAGAATTATAGGTAATAATAAGGCAACTAAAATTTTTATCATTCTTTATCTTTATCATTTTTTGAAATTATATAATATATTTAAAATACTTATATATGTTTTAATAAGAGATAAAAATAGACTTAAAATAATCTTTATATGTAATAAATTCAGAATATCATAATAAAGCCTCAATCCAATTTACTACACCATTTAAACTATCGCTCTGTTTTTTAGAAATAAACACATAAGGCTTGCTTTTTCTACTAACTTTAACATCATTTTCCATATCAGTTAAATCAATATCAACATAAGGTGCTAAGTCAGTTTTATTTACAATAAGTAAATCAGAAAACAATAAACCAGCTCCTTTTTTTCTAGGAATATCAGCACCTTGTGCCACATCAATCACATATACATAATAATCAATTAATTCATAAGAAAAAGTTGCACTAAGATTATCTCCACCACTTTCTACAAATACAATATCAGGATTAAATTTTTCTTCAAGTTCCACTACTGCTTTTTGATTCATAGAAATATCATCCCTAATAGCAGTGTGGGGACAACCACCAGTTTCAACACCTATGATTCTATCTTCATCTAAGTCAAGTGTTTTTTTAAGATAATTTGCATCTTCAGTTGTATAAATATCATTTGTAACTATTCCTAAAGAGTATTTATCTTTAAGTAAATTTGTAAGACTTTCAATAAGTGAAGTTTTTCCACTTCCAACTGGTCCTGCGATTCCTATTTTTAATGCCATATTTTATATTTTCCTTCTTTTCTTTATAATCAAGTTGCGAACATCTTTGGTTCTAAATTTAAGTGTGCAAAAATCACTTCTTCAAATAGTGGATTAAAGTTTGTAACTTTATCACCAATATTTTCATATCCATAATTTTCTAAAATCTCATCAAACTCAAATAACATTTGTTGAATTTCACTTGGTTTTATTCTTGATATTTTTAGAGTTGTTACAGCTATATTTATAAGGTTTTTCTTTGTCCACATTACTATAAAATCTTCTAAGCTAATATCTAAATCATAAGCTAAACAAGCTAAAACTATGATCTCATTTGCAACTGATTTTTTTTCTTCAATGTCTTTAAAATACTCTTTTACTATATCTTTAGTAGCTAAGTTTTTTATTTGAGCATAATAGTTTTGCCCAATATCCCTTGAAGCTTTTGCATATTCAAAAGTCAAATAAGCTTTAAAATTCTTATCTAATCTTTTTATGATAGATAATTTATCATCTTCTAAAGCTTCATAAACTTTTTTGATATAAACAAACTCCATTTGTGAGTATTGGTCTATGATAAGATTTTCTAAATAGATTTTTAAACTATTTATATCTTTTACTTCTTCTTTTATCACATGTGGTTCAAGTCCAAAAGAGTGTACAAAAACACCTGATGGAAAACTCCCATCAAGGATTTGTAAAAATCGACTAAGGCTTTTTAAATTTGATTTTGAAAAAGAATTAGTGTGAGTGATGTGCTTTACCATTTGGTTTAAAGTACCCTTTTGTTTTTTCAACTTTTATTGCATTATTTGAATAACAATCTTTGATAATATCACCAAGTGAAATATCATCTAACACTGTAATTTTAAAATCTTCAATCATAACTGGTTGATGACGATTTCCAATTTCATAAGCAGTTTTTGCAAAAGTTAATGCATCATCAAACTCTAAAGTGAAAATTTCATCTTCACATCTACTTACTTTAATAACATGACCATCTTCACACATCAAAAAATCATTTTCATGAAGATGTGTAAACTTAGCTTTTACTATAAAATTTATATCCTCTTTTGAAACTGCAGTTAAATTTGGCTTTTGCATATCAAACCATGATAACTCAACCTCATCAGTGTAAAAATCTATATTTTTTCTTATTTCAATAACTTTTTTAATATCATTTATACTCATAATTTACTCCTAAAATAAGAAATATTTCTTAGCCATTGGTACTGTTTCAACATAGTTTGAAGTGATTAATTCACCATTTACAGTCACATCATAAGTTTCAGGATCAACTTGAATATCTCCTATGAAATCATTTAGTTTCATATCTTTTTTACCAATATTTCTAGTATTTTTCACTTCTAATACTTGTTTTTCAATTCCAAGTTTATCTTTTAAATCTCCACTTGCAACTTTTGAAGTAAAGATAGCGCTTGTTTTAGCACTTGCTTTTCCTAAACTTCCAAACATAGGTCTATACATATTTGGTTCAGGTGTTGGAATAGAAGCATTAGAATCACCCATCATAGCAAGAGCTATAAATCCACCTTTTAATACAATCTCAGGTTTTACTCCAAAAAATGCTGGTGTCCAAAGAACTAAGTCAGCCATCTTACCAACTTCTACACTACCAACATGCTCATCAATTCCACAAGCAATAGCAGGGTTTATAGTATATTTTGCAACATATCTTTTGATTCTTTCATTATCACACTTTTCATCATCAGATTCTAAAGTCCCTCTTTGTTTTTTCATACTATCAGCAACTTGCCAAGTTCTAATAACAACTTCACCAACTCTACCCATAGCTTGTGAATCAGAACTAGTGATAGAAATAGCTCCAATATCATGAAGTACATCTTCAGCAGCGATTGTATTACCTCTAATTCTAGATTCTGCAAAACTTACATCTTCAGGAATCTTTGGGCTTAAGTGGTGACAAACCATAAGCATATCAAGGTGCTCTTCAATAGTATTTTTTGTATATGGAAGTGTTGGATTTGTACTTGATGGTAAAATATTTTCCATTCCAGCAACTTTCATAATATCAGGTGCGTGACCACCACCAGCACCTTCACTATGAAATGTATGGATAGTTCTATTTTTGAAACTATCAACTGTGTTATCCACAAATCCTGATTCATTTAAAGTATCAGTATGAATAGCAACTTGTACATCAAAATCATCTGCAACTTTTAAACATGTATCAATAGCATTTGGTGTACTTCCCCAGTCTTCATGAAGTTTTAATCCCATAGCTCCAGCTTCTATTTGCATTTTTAAAGCTTCATAAGATGAACTATTTCCTTTACCCATAAAACCAAAGTTCATAGGAATATCATCAACACTTTGAATCATCTTTGATATATTCCACTCACCAGGTGTACAAGTAGTAGCATTAGTACCAGTATTTGGACCCGTTCCTCCTCCTACCATAGTAGTAACACCTGAACTTAATGCCTCATCAATTTGACCAGGACTAATAAAGTGAATATGTGAATCAATTCCACCAGCAGTGATAATTTTACCCTCAGCTGATAAAATCTCAGTATTTGCACCTATTTCTAACTCAGGAGTAATTCCATCACATAGATTTGGATTTCCTGATTTTCCAATGGCTATTATAATCCCATCTTTGATACCAATATCAGCTTTGTAAATTCCAGTAAAATCTATAATAATCGCATTTGTGATAATTAAATCAGCTACTTCTGTTGCAGTTGGACTTTGTGCCATACCATCTCTAATAGTCTTACCACCACCAAATTTACTCTCTTCACCATATGTTGTGTAATCTTTTTCTATTTTAGCGATAAGTGAAGTATCTGCAAGTCTAAATCTATCATTTGTCGTTGGTCCATACATTGAAGCATATTTTTCTTTTGATATCTTCATCACTACTCTCCTAAAAATGTTTTTAAATTTTCTATTGCTTTTGCTTTAGTTGATTCATCATCTAAATTACCTTCAACTAAACCATTAAAACCACTCATATATCTTTTACCTGTAAAATCAACTAGCGTGATACTTTTCTTACTTCCTGGTTCAAATCTCACAGAAGTTCCAGCAGGAATATCAAGTCTTTTTCCATAGGCTTCAATTCTTTCAAAATTTAGCTCTTTATTTACTTCAAAAAAGTGATAGTGAGAACCTATTTGAACTGGTCTATCACCTTTGTTTTCTACTTCAATTGTAGTAGTCTCACAACCTGTATTTAATTCAATTTCACCCTCATCAATAAAATACTCACCTGGGGCAATATCATTCTTATCATAAGGAATTGGGTCATGAACAGTTACTAATTTTGTACCGTCATTAAAAGTAGCTTCTACTTGAACCATATGCATCATAGAAGCAACACCAGGAAGAACATCTTCTTCTTTTAGAACTTTTGTAGCATCTACCATAAGTTGTGCAACACTTTTCCCATCTCTTGCACCCTCTAAAATATAAGAACTCAAGATTGCTACAGCTTCTGGATAGTTTAGTTGTAAACCTCTTTCTTTTCGTTCACACGCTAATTTTGAAGCAGTATAAATAAGCAATTTCTCTTGCTCACGATTTGTTAAAAACATATGGCTAATTCCTCCTTAGTGATTTATTGTTTACCTAAAACAAATGCTTTTTTATTTAGATTTTTTCTATATAGTTCCCATATAGAAAACATACTGTTTTTTAATTCATACATAGAGTTTGAACTAATAACTCCGATGATGATTCTTTTTTCACAACTGTATGTGAAACTTTCAAATTCATTTGAATGTAAAAGATTTAAAAATTCATCATTGTTTTTTGTTTTTATGTACATCTTTGCAAAAATCTGATTTTGTGATGATTTTCTTTTAATGTAGTTTTTCAAACTATCTCCAGTAACTTCAAACTTCTCTAAATACTCTAATTTTTTGTTTTCATAAAAAGAGTTTTTAATAAGCATTGATGAAAAATCAAAGTTCTCAAAGCTTCTTCCATCAGTTAAGATATCTGTATAGAAAAAAGTTGATTCCTCATCAAAATTTAATCTAAAAGTTTGAATATATTTTGAATCTTTATATAAAATCAGTTCATCATTTATAAACTCTAAATTTGAGTTTTTTAAATCTATATTTATAGAGTTGATTCCATACTCTTTTTTTGATGGATAAATTTTTGTTGCTGATTCAGTTGTTATAATAAGATTTGAGTTTGATAGAGTAAATGCTGTTTTTACTCTATCTTTAGGAAAAATACCCTCACCTATATTTAATAGTTTTATATAGTTTTCGCACATCTTAAAATAATAGTGTCTTGATGGTAAACAAAGCTTATCTAAACTAAATCTATCATTTGTAAAACTAAACTTTATACTCATATTTTTCCTAAAATTTGTGTTTTTATTAGTAAATATTTTATCAAAAAAGTGTAGTCTACTTTTTCTTCATCTGTATATATTTTATACACATTTAAGGAGTTTGATTTTGAATTGATTTATTGATATATTTAGGAGGCAACACTAAAGCAACAAATATGAAAATTTTTTATTTTTTCTCTAAAATTCTTATATAATCTGCGGCTTCAGATTCACCCTCTTGCTTTGCTAATTTTAACCATTTTAAGGCTTCTACTTTTTGCTCATTTGTTATATTTTCAACACCTTTTCCTTTTGCTGTTGCAAGCATGATTCCATAAGCTAAATAAGCATCACTATTTTCATTTTCACAAGATTTTTTTAGCCAATACTCTGCTTTATCTATGTCTCTAGGTAGATGTATACCTTTTTCATACTCAATTCCAAGTTCATATTGTGCTCTATCATCATTTAGTTCTGCTGCCTTTTGGATGTATTTTAAAGCCTCTTTTCTATCTTTTTTTACACCATTACCTTGCTCGAAAAGATTTGCTAAATTTATCAGAGCAGTAGTATTTCCTTTCTTTGCTAAGTCTTCCCAAATAGCTCTAGCTTCATCATATTGTCCCATTTTAAATACTGCGTAAGCTTTTAGATTTAATACTGCATTTGTATCATTTTCACTTCTAGCATATAAAGAAAGATTTATTACAAAGATAAATATTATAAGTTTTATAAAAAGATTTTGCATATTTACTCCTATTGATAATTTGTATAAAACATTAGTAAATATTAACATATTAGGAGAGAAAAAAGAAGAGAATTAAATTCAGCTAATTTTATTTTTTAAGATTTTTATAGACTTCGTTATTTTCTCTTCTACCAACAGTTAGAACTAAAACAACTATTTGTTCATCTTTAACTTCATAAGCTAGTCTATAACCTATATTTCTTAGTTTGATTTTATAGACATTTTCAAAACCACTAAGCTTATCTTTTGGGATTCTTGGATTTTCAAGTCTTTCTTTTAGTTTCTTTTTGAATTGTTCTTTTATAGTACTATTTAGTTTTGACCACTCTTTTAAAGCCTTTGGATTAAACTCTAGACTATAACTCATCAATATCTACTTTGATAGATTTTTCACTATCATTTAATCTTTCTTCTACTAATTTAGATAATTGATATTCTTCTATTATTTCCATCATTTTTTCATAAGTTTTTGATGGAATTAAGTATGCACTTGGGCTATTATGATTTAAAATAGCTATTGCTTCATCTCCTGCATTTTTTAATAATTCAGTTGGAGATTTTTTAAGTTCTGTAATACTTGCTGTATAGTTTGCTAATATAGTATTCATTTTGATACCTTTTTAAGTACTTTTTTTAATACTTAATTATACATTTAATTTATGTTGTTGTCAATTTAGAGAAGAAAAAGAGAATATTAAAAGTGTCTGTTCCCTTTTTCTTATGGGTTTTAATGAAGAAGGTGTCTAAAAAAAGTGTCTATCCTTTTTTCCCTTAGGCTTAACAATATACAAAATAATAAAGTTAATACCTAAAGCAAAAATTGATATAATCAATAAAAGTACTATTATTGAAAGATTCCCAACTAAAAAGTTGGGAATAAAAAAGAAATATTTAAACCGACATATACTTCTTAATAATATCATCACTTAACTGGCTGATTTCACCATTTGCAACAACACTACCTCTATCTAGTACATAAAAGTCATCACCATGACGTCTTGCAAATGGTAGTTTTTGTTCTACTAACATTACTGTGATATTTTCTTCTTTTGTAAGGTAGTCTATTACTTCACCAATTTGAGCTACGATATTTGGTTGGATTCCTTCACTTGGTTCATCAAGTATTAAAAAATCTGGGTCGATACAAAGTGCTCTTGCAATTGCGAGTTGTTGTTGCTGACCACCTGATAAATCTCCACCTTTTCTATGAGCCATATCTTTTAAAACTGGAAATAAATCATAAATTTTAGAAGGAACTTCTTTGATTTTATTTCTATTTGATAGTACACCTATTTGAAGATTTTCTAAAACTGTAAGTTGTGAGAAAATCTCTCTTCCCTGTGGTACATATCCTATAGCAATACTTGCTCTTTTATGATCTGATAGTTTTGAAATATCACTTCCATTATAAATCAACCCACCATCTTTGATAGGAAGTAATCCCATGATTACTTTACTAAGTGTTGTTTTTCCAACACCATTTCTTCCCATAACACAAGTACATCTACCTTTTTTGAACTCTAAATCCAAATCCCATAAAGTGTGACTTTGTCCGTAAAATTGATTTACTTTTTCTATCTTTAACATATCTTATTCCCCCAAATATACTTTTCTTACATCTTCATTATTCTGTATTGCATCCATGTTACCCTCAGCTAAAACTGAACCTTCGTGAAGTACTGTAACTTTTTTTGCAATACTTCTAATAAACTCCATATCATGTTCCACTACAACAACTGCATTATCTTTTGCAAGATTTGTTAAAATCTCAGCAGTATTTTCTACCTCTTGTGGAGTCATACCAGCAACTGGTTCATCCACTAGTAATAGTTTTGGTTCTTGCATAATTAACATACCAATTTCTAGCCACTGTTTTTGACCGTGAGATAAGATGCCTGCTTCTTGACTAGATAATTCTTGAAGACCGATTAGTTTCATAGTCTCTTCGATTTTATCTCTTTGCTCACCATTTAATTTTGAAAAAAGAGTTTTGAAAAATCTTTTATCATCTTTCATAGCAAGTTCAAGATTTTCAAATACTGTATTGTTTTGAAAAACAGTTGGTTTTTGAAACTTTCTTCCTATCCCAATCTCAGCAATACTTGGCTCATCCATCTCTAGTAAATCAACAGCTTCACCAAAAATCACATGACCCGTATGCGGTTTTGTTTTACCAGTTACTACATCCATCATTGTAGATTTTCCTGCACCATTTGCACCAATAATACATCTAAGTTCACCATAATTGATAGAAAAACTTAGATTATTTAAGGCTTTGAATCCATCAAAACTAACACTTACACCATCTACTAAAAGGATTCTGTCACCCTTTTTTAGATTTCCAATTCTTTGTTCATTTTCGTGTTTTAATAGTTTCATTTCTACGCCTTTTTAACTTTTGAATTAATTTGAGATATAAGCCCTACTACACCTTTTGGTAAGTATAAAGTTACTACAACAAATAGTGCACCAAGTGCATATAACCAAACTTCTGGAAGAGCTGATGTGAAGTATGTACTTGCATAACTTACAATAATAGCTCCAATAATTGCTCCATATAAAGTTCCTCTTCCACCAATTGCAACCCAAATTACAAGTTCAATTGAGAACAGTGGACTAAATACACCAGGATTGATAATCCCAACTTGTGGTACATATAAAGCACCTGCAATAGCAGCTAATACAGCTGATACTACAAATATAAATAGTTTATATTGTTCTACTTTGTATCCCAAAAACCTTACTCTACTTTCAGCATCTCTAATAGAAATTACTACTCTACCAAGTCTTGAGTTGATGATAAATCTACAGATTAAATATCCTGCTGCTAAAGCTAAAAATGTGATGATTAAAAGCCCTACTCTAGTAGTATCAGCTTGAAGATCAAATCCTAAAATATCTTTAAAATCTGTTAGACCGTTGTTTCCACCAAATCCCATATCATTTCTAAAGAATGCTAACATAAGTGCATATGTTAAAGCTTGAGTGATGATTGAAAGGTAAACTCCTGTAACTCTTGATTTAAATGCTAACCAACCAAATACAAAAGCCAAAATACCTGGAACTAAAGCTACCATAATTAGTGCAAATAAAGGATTATCAAAACCATACCAAAACCATGGTAACTCTTTTAAGTTCATAAATACCATGAAGTCAGGTAATTCAGGGTTTCCATAAACCCCTCTATCACCGATTTGTCTCATAAGATACATAGCCCAAGCATATCCACCAAGGGCGAAAAATGCACCATGACCAAGACTAAGAACACCTAAATAACCCCAAACTAAATCAAGTGCAAGTGCTAAAAGAGCAAATGCTAAATATTTACCTAAAATCGTAACTGTAAAAGTCGAAATATAAAACACTGAATCAGCAGGAACAAATAAATTACAAAATGCAACTACAAGTACTACAACTGCTAGAGTTGAAAGTACTATTTTCCCACCTTTGTCATTTTCTAAAATTTTTAATACTAATGGTTGTCTCATGGCCTAGTCCTCTGCATCTCTTCCCTTTTGTGGGAAAAGACCTCTTGGTTTCTTTTGAATAAATAAAATAATAAATACTAAGATGATAACTTTTGCTAAAACTGCTCCTGCAACTGGTTCGATGAATTTATTGATTTCACCAAGTGAGAATGCAGCGATTAGTGTTCCCCATAAGTTACCAACTCCACCAAATACAACAACCATAAATGAATCTACAATATATGCTTGTCCTAAATTTGGTCCAACATTTGTAAGCTGAGATAGTGCAACTCCTGCAACTCCTGCAATACCAGAACCAATACCAAATGTCATAGCATCGATATAACTTGATTTGATACCCATTGCTCTTGCGATTGGTCTATTTTGAGAAACTGCTCGCACTTTTAAACCTAAGCTTGTTTTTTTCATCACATATAAAATTGCAAGGAAAACAATCACTGCAAAAATAATGATATATAATCTATTGTATGTTAAAGATAATGCACTATTAACTTCAAGTGCACCACTCATCCAATCTGGTGTTTTAACCTCTTGATTTAGTGGAGAATAAATAGTTCTTACTAGTTGTTGTAAAATTAAACTAATACCGAATGTGGCTAAAAGTGTTTCAAGTGGTCTTCCATATAAGTGTCTGATAACTAATCTTTCAATTAAAATACCTACAATTCCACTTACAATAAATGCTGCAGGAATCGCAATAATAATTGAATACTCAATAAGACCTGGCATGATTTGTTGGATTGTATATGTTGTATATGCTCCAATCATGATTAACTCACCATGAGCCATATTAATTACTTTCATAACACCAAATGTAATAGCTAGTCCAATTGCAGCTAAAAGTAAAACTGAACCTTGAGATAAACCAAAAAATGCAGTTTCTAATACAGAATAGAAACTTCTAGAGCTTTCAACAGATGCTATTGATTTTGCTGCTGCTTTTTTAAGTTCAACACTTGATGATTTATTTTGTTCAATGGCTTTTAGTGTTGCTAATGATTTAGATGAGATAAAATCTCCAAGTGCAACTACAGCATTTAACTGCTGTTCACCTGTGTAATTATTAGCAACAATAATATTTTTTGCTTCAGTTAAAACTTCAATTATATTTGAGTCTTTTTCACTTTTTAAAGCTTTGTTTATAAGCTCTTCATCATCAATTGACACGTTATCTAAAATATTTTTTGCTGATTTTAATCTTTTATCTCTATTTTTAGAGAAAAGATTCATCTGTGCTAGTAGATTTTTTATAACACTTCTTAATTTATTATTTGTTTTAACCTTTTTTAAACTGTACTTATCAATAGCTGGTAGTGCAGAGTTTGTTAAAAGATCAATTGTATGATATGAATTTCCTTCTTTTTTATCTAAAATCACAAAAGTCTTTTCTTCTTTTGTAACATAGATATCACCTTGTACCATTTTTGATAAAAGAATTGATAATCTATCATCTTCGCTATAGTTGTTTGCTAATTGCTCTACTATTTGTTGTTTTGTTTTAAAACTTTTTGTATCTAAAGCTTTAATATCTTCTTCAAATGAAGCTGAAAACATAGATGATAGGATTAATAAATTAAGAAAAATTATTTTAAATATTGTTTTCATTTAGTAGTCCTGATTGTTTTTTTGTAAGGATAAAAGAGAGGGAGAGTTCTCTCTTTTATCTTTTAGTTATAAGTTATTAGAAATTTTGACCTGAACACTTTTTAGTAATAGTGTTGTAGTTACCACAGTTGATTGGTGCAGTCCAGTCAGAGATTACATCTTTTGAACTTGGTAAGAAATCAGACCATGCATCACCTGCAACTTCACCTTCAGTTGACCATACTGTTTCAAATTGACCGTCTTCTTGAATTTCACCAATTAATACTGGTTTTGTTAAGTGGTGGTTTTTAAGCATTGTTGCAGTTCCACCTGTTAAGTTTGGAGTTGATAATCCAATAATTGCTTTTGAAACAGCATCTACATCAGTAGTTCCAGCTTTTTCAACAGCTTTTACCCATAAGTTAAATCCAATGTAAGTAGCTTCCATTGGGTCATTTGTAACTCTTTTATCATCTTTGATAAATGTTTTCCATGCTTTGATGAATTTATCATTTTCAGGAGACTCTGCAGATTGGAAGTAGTTCCATGCAGCTAAGTGTCCAACTAATGGTTTAGTATCAAGACCTGATAACTCTTCTTCACCAACTGAGAATGCAACAACTGGAATATCTTCAGCACTAATACCTTGGTTACCTAATTCTTTATAGAAAGGAACGTTTGCGTCACCATTGATTGTAGAAACAACTGCTGTTTTCTTACCAGCAGATCCGAATTTTTTGATATCAGATACGATTGATTGCCAGTCAGAGTGTCCAAATGGAGTATAGTTAATCATGATATCTTCTTTTGCAACACCTTTTTCAAGTAAATAAGACTCTAAGATTTTGTTTGTAGTTCTTGGGTAAACATAATCAGTACCAGCTAAAACAAATCTTTTTACACCTAAATCTTTCATTAAGTAATCAACTGCTGGAATAGCTTGTTGGTTTGGCGCAGCACCTGTATAGAATACATTTTTAGATGACTCTTCACCCTCATATTGTACTGGGTAGAATAATAATCCGTTTAACTCTTCAACAACTGGTAAAACAGATTTTCTAGATACTGATGTCCAACAACCAAATGTTACATCTACTTTATCTTTAGTTAATAGTCCTCTCATTTTTTCAGCAAATAAAGGCCAGTTTGAAGCTGGGTCAACAACTACAGGCTCTAGTTTTTTTCCTAAAACTCCACCTTTTTTATTTTGTTCTTCAATTAACATTAAAACTGTATCTTTTAATGTAGTTTCTGAAATCGCCATTGTTCCTGATAATGAGTGTAATACACCAACTTTAATAGTATCAGCAGCGTGTGCTAACATTCCTCCGATTAAAGCAGAAGCTACAACTGCTTTTGCAAACGTTCTCTTCATGTTCGTACTCCTTTTATATTAAGTCATCTTGACTTCTGATTGGAAGTATAAAATAGAAGTGTTGTTTAAGTGTTGTTTTTAGTAGTAATTATAAAGAGTACTTGTATATAAAGTATACAAATACTTTTTTATGAGAAATATAAATTAGCGACAATAGCAAGAATAACAACTATTTTCACAATTATAATTTGTGCAATTTTATTTTGCTTAATTTTTTCAATCATGTTCTAATCCTTTTTTAAAAGTCAATTATAAAGTATTTGCACTTATATATTTGTTCATTTTCTTCATTATTTCAATTTAATATATGATGAAAATTAGCTATTTATTGTTATTTCCTGCCCCTATTTCCAATAAAAGTATGGTAAAATATGGTAAAGGAGTTTTTATGACTAGAAAAATGACAATAACACTTGAAGAAGAACTACTAACATCACTTGATAATGAAGCTTTAAAAAGTGGTAAGAAAAAAACTCAGATTATAAGAGAAGCTTTAAATTTATACTTAAATATAAGTTCAAAAGGAGAGAAAATTAAAGCTTGGGAAGAAGAGAATAAAAAAGCCATAGACTCATATAATAAGATGGTAGAAGAAGATGGACTTATTCTAAAAAGTTCTAGGATGTTTTAATGGCTCAATTTGATGTATATATAAATGAAAATAATCTAACAAATCAAAGAGTGCCTTATCTTCTAAATGTTCAAAACGATATATTAAAATCACTAAATACAAGAGTTGTAATACCACTGGTTAGAGACTTAAAAGGTGTACAAGGTCTTACAAAAGAGCTTATAATAAATGATGAAAAAGTATATCTAACAACTGCCCAAATGGGTGCAGTGATGATAAGTGAATTAAAACAAAAAGTTGTAAGTCTAGAAGATGAAAAAGAAGAGATAAAAAACTCTATTGATTTTTTGATTTATGGGTTTTAATGAAGAAGGTGCCTAAAAAAAGTGTCTATCCTTTTTTTTCCTCAGGCTTAACAATATACAAAATAATAAAGTTAATAACAGATTATTAAAAGTTTAATATTGATTCATACTCCAAAGTCCTAATGAAAATTCTTACAAAGATTTTCAATTACTAAATTATATTCATCATCTGTTAGTTTTGCAATTTTTTCTTTGATTCTAATTTTTGATAAAGTTCTTATTTTATTGATTAAAATATCTGAATCTTGTTTTAAATCACTTCTTGATTTAATTCTCATTCTGTATGGTTGCATATCATCTATTAAATCAGTTGATAAAGGAAGTAAAATAACAGTATCTAAAATAGAATTTTCATCATCTCCTGAGATAATTACAGCTGGTCTGATTTTACCAACTTCATCACCTTTTTTTGGATAAAGATTTACTATTACAATATCACCTCTATTTAATTCCATCATCAACTCCAAGTTCTGCAAATTCTAAATCTTGATGTTGTTTTAATTTTTTAAGTTTTGCTAGTTTTTCTTCTCTATCAATCTTTTCAATCAATGGTCTAATTTGTTCTTCATATTTTGAAGAGATAAAATATCCTAAAGTTATATGTTTTCTTCTATCAATAATTTCAGCTATATCCATAGCTTTTATTAATGATGGTTTATTTTGAATATCTGTAACACCATAAGTTGTCATATTATATCCTTTATATATTTTTAATCTATAAGAATTATATCTTATATTTTAAAATATAACAACTTAATGTATTAATCCATTAACATATCATATGATTCTAAAGTATTTTCATATTCATCTTTTTGATAAGTAATATAAAACTTTGTTCCTTCTAAACTACCATTTGATTGCTTCATATTCCAAAACTCATTTGCAAAATCATCATATGCTACAATAAAAAGTTCTTGACCTTCATTATCAAAAGTTAAGCATATTGATTCTGGACATGTTTCTATTTTTTTCATAGTTACAAAAGCTTCTTCTGATGCACATAAAAATGTTCCAATTGCAAATAGACAAATAATTATTTTTTTCATAATACTCCTTTTATAAGAATATTATAACATTATTTTATCTATTTACACTTATCATACAAATCTTTTAACTCTAAATTCAAAGCATTTGAAGAGATATAAACTTCCCAAAGTGAGATTACAAGTGATACACACATAGTTAGTAAACTAAGACCAAAAACATCTCTACCAAAATTGTAATATCCTAAAAAAAGTGCAAACATAGAGATAGTACAAAGTAGTATTGAAACCACTCCAAAAAACTGCATCCATTTTGTTAGTTCTAATCTTTTTTTTAGATTTTCAATTTGTCCTGAAAGTTCATGTCCACCGTGCGTTCTTGCTTGATTAGAAATTGACCGTATTAATTGTCCTGTTGTTAGAAATCTATTTGTATATGCTAAAAGCAGTAGTGAAATAGCTGGGAAAAGAAGTGCTGGTGTTGATATTTCAATATCCATAATTTATTAAAATCCTTTATTTTATTTTTTCATAGTTTCTACAAGAAGTATCATCACCATATTCACAACCAAGTTTTAACATCTCTTTTGTTTTTTGAATACTTGAAGTAACTCCTAAACCATTATAATACATAAGAGCAAGATTATTACAAGATGTTCCTTTTTTTTCAATACAAGCTTTAGAATAAAGTTCAAACGCTTTTTTATAGTCTCTTTTTACACCTTTTTTATTTTCATACATTAAGGCTAAATTATGGCAAGCATCTGCATCATTTTTATCACAAGCAAATTCAAAATATTTTTTTGCTTTTAAAAGATTTTTCTCAATTATCTTACCATCATAAAAAATTACTCCTAAGTTATAACATCCAAATGAATCACCCAACTTACAAGATTTTTCATATAAATCTTTTGCTTTTAATTGGTTTTGAGTTATTCCCTTTCCTTTGTCATATATTAATGCGAGATTATAACAAGCAAAACCATGATTTAATTCACAAGCTTTTTTATATAAGTTAGTTGCTTTTTTCAAATCTTGTTTTAAAAGTTTACCTTCATCATACATAACTGCAAGGTTATAACAAGCTCTTGGTTGATAGTTTTCACAAGCTTTATTAAAAAGCTTTATAGCTTCACTAATTTGTCCATTATTTCTTAATTCAATTGCTTTATCAACATTATTTGCATATACATTAACACTCAATAAAATAAATATTATTAGATATATAAATTTCATAAAGACTCCTAAAATATTTTTTATGATTTAATTATATCTAAGCTAAATTACTTATTTATTATATTTGATTATTATTTTTTTACAAAACTGTGGAATAAATAAATATTTATTTAATAGGATATTATAATAAATTATTATAGTATTTTCATAGTAGGTTGAATTTCATAAAAGTTAATCAAGGATTTAAAATGTTATTACATTTAAACACCAAAAAAAGGATACTTCTCAATTTAATTTTGAGTTTGACAGGTTTTGCAACTTTGACACTTGTTGCAATATTAAATAAAGGTGATATTCTATCATTAGTTATTGTTAATATACTTTTTATAACAGTAATTACATATTTAAGTCTTTACTCCATGAAAAGAATTTGTGGTGGGATAGATAGGCTAAAAAGATACATCGATGATTTGATGGACTTTGCTTTCTTTAAAACAAATAGAATAAGAAGAGCTGAATTTATAAAAAATGATGATATAGGGCATATTTTAAAAGAATTAAACAAATATGTTGATAAATTTGATGTAATGAGAAAAAATGATATGCACGTTTTGGGAGAAGTCGTAATATCATTAAATAAAGTTTCTCAAGGAATTTATATTTCAAAAATAAATGCAAACTCTGAAAATTTTATGATTATGACTTTAAAAAAGATAGTTAATGAAATGCTCGAAACAACAAATAAAAACATGGAAGAGCTTGTAGATATAATGGATAAATATACTCATCAAGACTACCGACATCAAATGAAAATAAATCCTATACTAAAAGGTAAAATGTTAGTAACAATGGAGCAAATTAATAAATTAGGAAGAGAATTAAATGATAATGCTAAACAAAATTTAAAAAATGGGAATTTATTAGAATCAAACTCTGAAAAAACCAATGAATCAATAAAAAATCTTGTTTCAAGAGCAAATGAACAAGCAGCATCATTAGAACAAACGGCTGCTGCACTTGAAGAGATTACTTCTATTACAAAAAACAATACATTAAATGCAAGAAAAATGTCTGATTTAAGTAAAAATGTTAAAGAATCTGTAAAATTAGGAGAAAAACTCTCACTAGAAACTGCATCTTCTATGGATGAAATAAATGATGGAATGAGTGCTGTTAATGAAGCAATTACAGTTATTGACCAAATAGCTTTCCAAACAAATATTTTATCACTAAATGCTGCTGTTGAAGCTGCAACTGCTGGTGAGGCTGGAAAAGGATTTGCAGTAGTTGCACAAGAAGTTAGAAACCTAGCAACAAGAAGTGCAGAAGCTGCAAAAGAGATAAAACAATTAGTAGAAACTGCAACTTTAAAAGCAAATGAAGGGAAAAAAATATCTGATAATATGAGTAAGGGATATGAAGAGTTAAATAATGCAATCTCTGAAACTATAGATATTATTCAAGATGTTAGTAGTGCATCAAATGAACAACTAACAGGAATTGAACAAATTAATGATGCTGTATCAATTTTAGATAAAGTTACTCAAGAAAATGCAAATGAAGCAACAAATGTTGCAAAATATACAAGTGAAACTCTTGAGTTGGCCCACCTTTTAGTAGAAGATGCTAAAACAAAAAAAGTAAACTAAGGATATCTGATGAATAAAGAAATAGTTTTAGATGATAATGCATTTTTAGTTAGCGAAACAGATGAAAAAGGAATTATTCTATTTGCAAATGATGACTTTTGTAAAATTGCAGAATATGGAGTTGATGAACTTATAGGGCAACCTCATAACTTAGTAAGGCATGAAGATATGCCAAAGGCTGCCTTCAAAGATTTATGGAATACTGTAAAAAAAGAAGAAATTTGGAGTGGATACGTTAAAAATAAAACAAAATCAGGTAACTACTATTGGGTTTTTGCAACTGTTTTTCCAAGTATAAATGCCCAAGGCAACAGAACATATTTATCTTGTAGAAGAAAAGCTTCTCAAGAAGAAATTAATGAACATATTAAGTTATATGAACAATTGATTAAAGAGGAAAAATAAAAAGAGTTTTTACTCTTTTTAGAGACTGTTTAGAGTTTTGTGTCAAATCCTGATAGTTGAATAAAACTATATCATATTCATAATTATTTGTAAATTTAATTCCACTAATAATAAATCAACTTGACAAACATATTTTATTATATTAGAATATTCTAATATAATTATATTGGAGTTTATATGAGTGAAGAATGTTATAGAGAGTCAAGTAATATCAGTGAAGTTGAAAAAGCTAAGAGTTTTATTTCTGATAATCATTTAGAGATAGAAAAAGAATCAGAAAAATTAGCACTACTGTCAAATAGTGTTAGACTAAAAATTGTATTACTACTTAAAAACTTCAATAAACTTTGTGTATGTGACATTGGTGAAATATTAGAAGTTAATCAATCTGCAATTTCACAACACCTTAGAAAATTAAAAGATGGTGGAATATTGAATAAATCAAGAGAAGGTTTAACTATTTACTATTTTATTGATGAAGTGAATAACCCTGATTTAATAGGTTTATTAGAAAAAATATTTTTATTCAAGGAATAAGTATGGAATTTATATTAAATTTTTTGCAAAGCTTTTGGGAACTATCAGTAATGATAGGTCTATATGTTTTAATTGGATTAATTTTTGTAGGAATAATCCACCTATATATTTCAGAAGATTGGATTAAAAAACATTTAGGTGAAGATAATAAATATAGTGCTTTAAAAGGGGCATTATATGGTATTCCTCTTCCTCTTTGTTCTTGTGGTGTAATACCTTTGGCTACAAGTTTAAGACAAAAAGGTGCTTCTAAAAAAGCTGTGACAAGTTTTTATATTACTACTCCAATGACTGGAATTGATTCAATTATAGCTACATATGGAGTATTTGGTCTTCCAATGGCAATAATTAGAGTTATTTCAAGTTTCATTAGTGGAGTTGTTGCTGGTAGTTTTGTAAAAGAATCATATGATGACATTCAAGAAGAAGAGAAAAAGTCTTGTTGTAGTTCTTCTTGTTGTGGTTCTTCTTCTAATGAAGTAGTAAAAGAGAGTCAATTTAAAAAAGCATATGATTATGCAATGAATGAAGTTTTTAGTGATTTAGCAAAACCAATGTTTTATGGTCTAATATTAGCAACTTTATTTTTGCTTTTAATTCCAAATAATGGGATTGAATTTTTAAATGATAATTTATTTATCGCTTATGCATTAGTTTTTTTAGTTGCATTACCTTTATATGTATGTTCTATTTCAGCCATTCCTATTGCTTTATCAATGTTAGCAGTTGGAGTAAGTCCTGGAGTAGCTTTTATTTTTTTAGCAGCAGCTCCTGCTACAAATATCATTACAGCAGGGATTATAAAGAAAATTCTTGGAAATGATGTCTTAATAATATATCTTATCTCAATTATTGTAGTCACTGTTTCATTTGCATTAATGATTGATTTTGCATTTCCAAAAGAATGGTTTGTTTATACATTAGATAGTTTAGAAAGTGAATCAAAATCAATACTTGATATAGGTGGTGCTATTATATTTTTAGTCACTATGTTTTATTTTGTTGGTAAGCAATGGATTAAGTCTATATCTTCAAAAAAGAATTAAAGTAGCCATCTAAAAAAGATGGCTATTATACTTATAGTTTTAAATACTCAATTGATTATCTAACCTACCTTCAAAAAATATTGTAAGTTGAGAGATTGTAAGAGACCAATTCCTAACTGGCATAGTCCATTTTTTATTTGCATTCTGAATTCCCATATACAATAGTTTTAAAAGTGAATTTTCATTTGGAAAAGCTCCTTTAGTTTTTCTCACACTTTGTGTTCGTTCTAAGCTGTAAGCTTTCTAAATTGCCTATGTATTGATTCAATAATATTTGTAGTATAGATAATTCTTCTAATATCTTCAGGATATTTAAAATAGGCAGATAAGTTTTCCCACTTGTTTTTCCAAGATTGAATTACAATAGGGTATTTTTTACCCCACTTATTTTCAAGTTGAACTAATGCTTCTTCTGCTGATTCTTTTGAAATAGCTTGATAAATAAGTTTTAAATCTTTCATAAACTCTTTTTGATCTTTTGAAGCAACATATCTAATTGAATTTCTAATTTGATGAACAATACACAACTGTATTTCTGTATTAGGAAATATTGCATTTATAGCTTCAGGAAATCCTTTTAATCCATCAATAGATGCAATAAGTATATCTTCTACTCCTCTATTATTTAAATCAGTTAAAACCTGTAACCAAAAATTAGCTCCTTCATTTTCTGACAGATATAATCCTAATATCTCCTTTTTACCATTTAATCCAACTCCTAAAACAGTATAAACAGCTTTAGATATATATCTTCCATTATCTTTAATCTTATAGTGTATTGCATCAAGCCACACAAAGGGGTAGATTGATTCAAGTGGTCTTTGTTGCCATTCTTTTAATAATGGTATAACTTTATCAGTAACAGCACTTATTGTAGCTTTAGAAAAACTCATTCCATACATTTCTTCAATATGTTCAGATATTTGACTATAACTATTTCCTAAAGCATACAAAGATAGAATTTTTTGTTCTATATTATCTGACATATGAGTTTGATGTTTTTTAACTATTTGAGGCTCATAAGAACCATTTCTATCTCTTGGAACATCAAGTTCAAATTCACCAACACTACTTTTCATAGTTTTAATAGATTTACCATTTTTTCTATTTTTATTTATCTCAGAAGTTAAATGAGACTCAAGTTCAGCTTGTAATACAGCTTCTGTAAGTTGTTTAATAAGAGGAGCTAAGACTCCATCTTTACCATCTATTTTTGAACCTGCTTTTATTTGTTCAAGTGCTTCATTTAAATCAAATGTTTGATTCATTGTTCAATCCTTTAGAATTATAAATTCTATCAGACTGACACAAAATTTCTAACACTCCCTCTTTTTATTTATATTTCTCACATATTTTTAAAATAGACTGATAATCAAAATCTTCTAAAAAATCTTCTAAAAACTTTTTACTTTTTTTATCTAATTTATTTGTAGATATTAAATCTTTTATAGATTCATTATCCATTTGCAAACAATAATAGATTAATTTTTCAAAAAAATCTTTTGGTACATTTTCAAAAGAGAGTTTAAAATCTACTTTTTCTTGTTTTTCAAAAACCACTTCAATATTCAAATATTTTTGCAAAATATTAATTAACTCTTTTTCATCAAATGGTTTTGATAAAAAATCATTTGCGCCACTATTATAAGCTTTTTGTTTATCTTCTTCAAAAACATTTGCTGAAAGTGCAATAATTGGAATATCTTTTTTATTTAAATCTTTTCTAATAATTTGTGTTGTTTCTAGTCCATCAAGTCCACTCATTAAAATATCCATAAATATTAAATCAATACTATGAGCTTTGAAAATATCAATTGCTTCTTCTCCACTACTAGCTTCATAGGTTTTAAAGCCATATTGATTTAGTATTTGTACTACTAAATCTCTATTCTCTTTTATATCATCAACAACTAAAATTGTTTTATCATCATTTACATCTGCAATTCCTGCAATATCTTTTGTAAATATTTTTTCTTCTAACTTATTTTTTACAGATTTTTCATAATTAATACTAAAATAAAATTCACTCCCTTTACCTATAAAACTTTTAAGATAAATAGTTCCACCCATAAGTGAAATCAACTCTTTAGTAATAGATAAACCAAGGCCTGTTCCTTGTGAGTTATAATCATCTTTTTTTATCTGTTCAAATGGCTTAAAAATCTTTTTTTGATTTTGGATGTCTATTCCAATTCCTGTATCTTTTACTTCAAAGAAGAGTTTTTTATTTTGTGCATAAATATTTAAAGTTATTTCACCATTTATAGTAAATTTTAGAGAATTTCCTAACAAATTAATAAGTATCTGCCTTAATCTTTGTTCATCAGCTTTTATGATATTTGGAACATTTGAATCAACATTTAACTTAAAGTTTAATCCTTTAGATTCACACCTAAATGCAAACATAGATTCAATATCTTTTATAAATTCATGAAACTCAAAGGTTTTAGGAACTAATTCGATTTTTCCTGCTTCTATTTTTGAAAGTTCTAAAATCTCATTTATAATATTTAATAAGTGATTTCCACTTCTTTTTATAACCTCTAAGTTTTTCTTTTCTTGTTCATTTATATTTGAGGACTTTCTTAAAAGGTTTGCAAAACCTAAAATAGCATTTAAAGGTGTTCTTAATTCATGACTCATTCTAGCTAAAAAGGTTGATTTTGCTTTATTTGCACTTGTTGCTTCTTCCATAGCTAGTTTAATCTGATGTTCACTTTCAATTAATTTTTCTGTATTATCTTTAAAAATTTGAACTGAAGCTATCATATCTCCAACTTCATCTTGATATTTATTTTTTTCTAACTCAACACTCATATCATTTGATGAAAGTTTCATCATAACTTTTCTTAAGTAATCAATTGGATACACAATTCTAAATAAAATAATAAAGAATGACATTAGAAAAAGAATTATTGAAAATAGTACAATCACATTTACGTAAAACTCTAACTCTTTTACTATTATTCTAGCTTCATCTACTTTTTGTTTAGTTCTTGATTCAAAAGCTTTATAAAAATCATCAATTGGTTTCATAATTCTAATTTTTGCTTCATGATATTCATCAGAATGCATAATATCTCTAGCTAATTTAAAATTAGGTTCACCATGAATTGTATAGTTACCATTTTCATCTTGGAAAATTCCTTTAACTGCATTCATAGCTTTGTGTTCCAAATTTGTTAAGTCATCTGATTCTTTTTTTGAAGCATATAATAAATTTAACTCTGATTCAGGGAAGTTTGCCCTTTGCATAAGTTCTTTAAGTGCGATTTTTTCTCCATCTAAAATAGGTTTTTTATCCCCTAAAGTATAAAAATCCCAAAATATACCATTATATCTTTGGGGTCTTGGCAAATCACCATTTCTAATGTCAAATACAGTTTTAAACTGCTCTTCAAACATAGAGTTTCCAGTGATTACATAAGTTCTTGCCATTCTTGTTAAGTCATCACTACTTTGTCTTAATTCTTGAGCTAGAATCAAAGACTTATATTGCATTTGATATGCATCTTCAAGTTTTATTGTTGATTTTTGATATTTATTAATCACAACTGCAACAAAAATAAACGAAACTGTATTTAAAATAAACAGTAACATAAAAAGTCTCTTTAAATTCACTAAAAATCCTCAATTTACTTTTATATCTTTTATCTTATAATCTTAACAAACAAGGCAGTGTAAAAGATTAACTATATGAATAAAAACTATACAGTACTTATTATTGATGACAAAAAAGAGAATTTAAAATATCTAAATGAAATTTTAAAAGATGAAAAATATACTGTTAAAGCATCAACTGATGCTAACTTTGCAATAAACTCTTCAAAAATCAATCCCCCTGATCTAATTTTACTAGATATAAAAATGCCTGAAATAAATGGTTTTGAAGTATGTAAACTCTTAAAAAAAGAGAATAAGCTAAAAGATATTCCTATAATATTTATTAGTGCATTAGATGATATAAATAGTAAAGTAAAAGCTTTTGAAGAAGGTGGAGTTGATTATATTACTAAACCTTTTGAAAAAGAAGAAGTAAAAGCAAGAATTAAAACTCAATTAAAACTTTTTGAGAAAAAACAAACAATTGAAAATCTTCTTATACAACAAGACTTTTTCTTAAAAAAAATAATTCATGAAATGAATACACCTTTGAGTATAATCTCTTTAAATATTGATAATCTAGAAACACAATTAGGTCCTAAAGAGCAATTTGAAGCGATAAAAGCTTCATCAAAATCTTTATCTTCAATTTACAATGATTTATATTATTTAACAAAAAAAGAG
Source organism: Malaciobacter pacificus (assembly GCF_004214795.1). Classification (NCBI taxonomy): domain Bacteria; kingdom Pseudomonadati; phylum Campylobacterota; class Epsilonproteobacteria; order Campylobacterales; family Arcobacteraceae; genus Malaciobacter; species Malaciobacter pacificus. The sequence continues at coordinate 832,802 of NZ_CP035928.1, read as the reverse complement.
AAAAGAACTCAAGAGATAGAATCTATAAACTTAATAAACTTTCTCTCATCAAGGGTAATGTTTTTTGATGAGATGGCAAATATAAAAAATATAGATATAGAATTAAGTATTCACAGTGAATTTAGTGTAATTATGGATAAAAATGATTTAGAAAGAGTTATTGATAATACTATATCCAATGCAATAAAGTATTCTAATGAAAACTCTATAATAGACATAATTTTAGACAAAAATTATATTGAAATAAAAGATTTTGGAACAGGAATAGAAGATACAAATGTAGTTTTTAATCCTTATTACCAACAAAAAAATGCAAATATAGGACTTGGACTAGGGCTTAGTATTGTGAAAGATATTTGTGATAGATATGAAATTAAAATAAATGTAAATTCAGATAATAATGGTACATCATTTATCTATACTTTTCCTCAAAATTTAACAAAAGAGAATTAATGAAAATTTTTTTATTAGAAGATGATTTTTCACTAAATAAAGTAATAAAAAACTCACTTCAAAATAAAGGTTTTTTTGTAGAGAGTTATACAGATGGATATAAAGCAATTGATGTAGTAATAAACAGTAAATATGACTTATATATTCTTGATGTAAATGTTTTAGGATTTGATGGTCACAAAGTTTTAGAAGTGATAAGAAGTGAAGATAAAGATGTTCCAGTTATTATGATTAGTGCAGAAATTGATATAGAAAACATCAAAAAATCATACTCTTTAGGATGTAATGACCACATTAAAAAACCATTTGATTTTGAAGAACTATACTTAAAAATCCAATACCTATTTAGTCATAAGATTAGCGAAGAAGTAACTGAAAAAGTTGATTTAGGATATGAATTTGCTTTTGATTTACAAGAAGAGAAACTTTATAAACATGAACATGAAATTGATCTAACACTAAAAGAAAAACATCTTTTAACACTTTTAGTTAAAAATATTAATAATACAGTTACAAATGAAATGATTCATGAATATGTTTGGGATAGCAAAGAGATGGAAGCTGTTAGTATGAGAAGCATCGTTCATAAGCTAAAAAAGAAGCTTAAGAACGGAATGATTATAAATCTTCGAGGTGTTGGATATAAATTAATTTATCAGAAATAAGTTTTTTTAGCTCTTCTAATTCTTCTTTAGAAAGAGAGTCTTCATCTACTAAAACCTTATCATATTGATTCTCTTGAAGAGCATTAATTAACTCAATTTTTTTAAATACTTGTTTAATTTCATATCTCTTTTTTAATTCAACTACTTTTGTTATATAGTTTATAGGATTTGGATTTAAAAAGATTATATTTTGTTTTGTCTTTTGTCTATTTTTTAAAGTAGTATCTTGACTATCTACTTCTTCAAATCCTTTAATGATTTTTGGTAAAGTAACTTCAAATATAGAGCCTTTTCCTTCTTGACTTTCTACTTTTATTTCTCCTTTTAAAAGCTTAACTAACTCTTTACAAATTGTTAATCCAAGTCCTGTACCAGTAAACTTTCTAGTTGTTGTTGAGTCAACTTGACTAAATCTATCAAATATAAGTTTTAATTTATCACTTGGTATTCCAATACCCTCATCTTGTACTTTTATTTTAACATACTCATTTTGATCAATTAAACTTAAAGAAACATTTTTATTCTCACTAGTAAATTTACAAGCATTACTTAAAAGGTTATTGATAATTTGTGCAACTCTTTTTTCATCAGTAATTATAGACTCTAAGCTACTATCAATATTTAGTTCAAAGTTAATATTTTTAGCTCTAAATTGACTTTCAAAACTATTTACAATATTTTTAATAAAATCATTTACTTTAAATTCACGAATATCTAGATTTATTTTCCCTACATTTAATTTTGAATAATCTAGAATATCGTTAATTAAAACTAATAAATTCTTTCCACTTTTATTAATTACATCTAAGTTTTTTATATCTTTTTCTGTAAGATTTTTTTGTTTATTAGTGGTCATAATTTCACTTATGACATTAATTGAATTTAATGGAGTTTTTAACTCATGACTGATATTAGCCAAAAACTCATCTTTAGATTTATTAGCATTTTCTGCAATTATTTTTGCTTTATTTAACTTATGAGCTTTTTGTTTTAGCTCTTTGATCATATATTCAAAATTATCACTTAATTGAGAAATCTCTAAAACATTTGTATTTACTGATTTAAACTCAATATCATTTTTAGTTAATTGAGTTGTTTGATCAGATAAAAATTCAATTGGTTGTGTAATATCATTTGAAAATTTATTTATTCTTCTTAATAAAATATAAAAGAAAATTACATAAAAAAGAATTAATAAACCAATAGCTAAATATCCTATTTTATTAGTTAAATCTCTTAAACTCTCAATTGAACTAAAAAGCTTATCTTCATCCACTAAAATCATCATTTTCCAGTTTGTTTCACCAACATTTTCCATTAATGTTAAATACTTTTTATCTGCGATTATCAACTCTTCTGTACTATTTGTATTTATAAGATTTTTAAAATGCTCTGCAAAAGGTGATTTATTTTTTAATATATTATACTCTTCAGGCTTTTCAATAGTATTTAGTAAAACATCTGTATATAAATGGTCTTTTAATTCTTTTAATCCCAAAAGTTTTTCAATTTCATTAGGCATTGCAATAATCATACCCTCATTATCAACCATGAAAAGATTTGCATCATAAGGTAATTTTGCATCAAGAATATTTTTAACAAAAGAGTCAATTGTAATATCAAGACCAGTTACACCTTCTAAAAAATCATTTTTATAAATAGGAACTATACAAGAAAGCATCCAACCATTACCTGCTGGGTCTAAGTAAGCACTTGTCCAAACTGGTTTTCTTGAAGGATTATGCTTTTGATCAGCTAAATAGTAAAAATTGTAATCTTCCATATTTATATGTTCACCATATTGTTCATAAACTTTTGGAATAAAAGGATAAAGTCTATTTAAATCATCCCAACTATTAAAGTACGATGCCATAATTAAAGGATTTGTATCAACAATATTTTTTAAACTTGTATCCATAGCTTCTGTAAAAAGTGCTTTATGTGCTTCTACTTCTGTTATTTTAGTATTTGAAGAGTAGTATAAACTAGCCCCAACTTTGTTAGTTTTATAGTAAACACCATTTGAAGCTACATCAAAAGTTGGCTTACCATTTGGTAAGTAAATATTTTCAGAGTTTTTAAATATAGATTCATGCTCTTTTTGTAAAATTGTTGCATATTCAGAGACTTGTCTTAATTTTTCACTTATCTTATTGGCTTCATTTTTAAGAATATTTTGGCTACTAGTAATTGCTTCATTTAACATTAAATCTGTATTTTTAGTAGCTATATATTTATTGATAGAGAAGTATAAAATAATAAGTGTAATTTCAACGACTAAAATTGGGATTAATGAGAATTTTATAAAATGACTAGATAATATCTTTTTTAAAAAAAGTTTTTTCAATTTTTACACCTAATTTTTTTTCATATTATATCACAAAAAGGTGTATTTAAAAAATTATTAAAGATAAAGCTTATAGGGAAATCCCTATAAGTTTTATTATTTAAAAATATCAGCCATTTGATTTTGATACCAACCAACAGCAAAATCTGCTTCTTGCATTCTATAACTTTTGTCTGCATTTGTTGGACTTAAACCACCTGAACCTTCAACTTTTACTATCTTATCTTCATGGGCTTCATAAACTGCAGCAACTGAAATACCATAATCAGGAGCAACAAGACTATAACAAGTATTAGCTAATTTTGGTGGATTTACAGCTTCTTGCTTTCTAAGTAGTCTAGTTATCTGTAAAGCAGCTATTTTACCTTGTGAATTTGCAGAAAAACCTGATTTTGGCATAGATGCTGAAATTGAAGCATCTCCAATAACATGAATGTTTTTAACTAATTTTGATTCAAATGTTTTTGTATTAATAGGACACCAGTCACCATCAGTTAATCCTGAATCAAATGCTAACTGCCCTGCTTTTTGATTTGGAATATAGTTTAAAACATCTGCTTGAATCTCTTCATCTTCTGTAGTACAAACTCTATTTTTAGGATCAACTTTTAAAACTTTTCCTCCAAAATCAGAACTTCTCCACTCAATCATATCACCATAAAGTTCTTCCCAACCTGCTGTGAATAAACCTTGTTTAGAGAATTTATTTTTTTGGTCTAATATAATGATTTTTGATTTTGGCTTATTATTTTTTAAATAGTTTGCAACTAAAGATATTCTTTCATAAGGTCCAGGAGGACATCTAAAAGGATTTTGTGGTGATACCATTACATAAGTTCCACCATCTTTCATTTTTTCTAATTGTTCTCTTAAAAGTGATGTTTGAGCACCTGCTTTGTATGCATGAGGAGAGTAAAGTTCACTTCCTTCTTCATAACCTTTCTCATATTTAAAATCAATTCCTGGAGATACAATAGCTCTATCATATGATATAATTTTTCCATTATCTAAAACTACACTATTAATAGCTCCATCAAGTTTTTTTACTTTTTCATGAATTACTTTTATCCCATATTTAGACTCTAAAGTTTTGTAGTCATGTTTAATATAATCAATATCATTCATTCCTGCAATAACTGTATTACCAAAAGGACAAGTATAATACTCTTTGTTTTGCTCAATTAAAATAACTTCTAAACTTGAATCAAATTTTTTAAGATATTTTGCAGCAGTTGCTCCACCAAAACCACCACCTACAACTACAACTCTTTTTTTATTTTTAGGCATACCAACAGATGCTAAAGAGTTACTAGCAGCAAGTGAAAGTGCAACAGAACCTAATAACAGTTTATTAAATTTTCTTCTACTTAACATAATTTTCTCCTTGCTTATCTTTTAATTTTAGAAAAGTAATATGATACTTGTTCTAACTCTTCATCTGTAAAACCTTTTGTATGCTTTTGCATCATAGTCCCAGGTCTTTTACCATATTTATAATCAAGAAGTGTTTGATATAAAGTAGTTTTACCAAGTCCAGCAATATAAGGTGTTATTGTCTCAGACTTACCATCTGTTCCATGACAAGAGGCACAAGAGAGAGATAACATCTCTCCTCTAAGTGGGTCATAATCAGCAGCAAAAGAGAAGCTTGTTGCTAATAATAAAGAAAAAGCTATTTTTTTCATAAACTATCCTTTCAAAATTGATATTTACTAATATAAATACTATATTTGAAGAATAGCAATAAAGTAGTAATTTTGCTTTAATTAAATAAAAAAGAGTTTTTTGTATCCTAAAGTAACATATTGATTTTTTCATTAGAATCAATTATCTTATCAAGTCCAACTTCTTCATTTAAAATTAAAGAGTATACCGTATCAACTATCTCTTTTAAAGAGACTTCTTTAGCTTGCTGATTAGCAAATAAAAGCATGTTAACTCCTGAATTAATGGCAAGTTTTAAAGTTGTTCTTAAATCATAATGTTTTGAAATAGCATACATTTGTAAGTCATCAGTAATCAATACACCTTCAAAACCTAACTCTTTTCTTAAAAGTTTTGTATTTACATTATAAGATAGAGTTGCAGGATATTTATCATCTAAATTTTTATTAAAAACGTGAGCTGTCATAATCATATCAACACTTTTATTTTTGATAAACTCTTTATAAGGTTCTAACTCTTTTTCACTCCAAGTATTAGTAATATCAACAAAACCTTTGTGTGAATCAGCTAAAGATGAACCATGCCCAGGAAAATGTTTAAGTACGGATATCACATTTTGTTTTTTTTGTTCCTCAACAAAAACTGATGCATATTGAGTTACTTTTTTTGCATCTTCACCATAAGAACGCCCTAGTTTATATATTACTTTATTGTTTTTATTAACAGCTAGATCTACAACTGGAGCAAAATTTAAATTAACACCATTAGAGTTTAACATTGTTGCAAGATTTTTATAAGATTCCCTTGCAAATGCAATGTCCTTTATAGAAATTGTTTTTGCTTTTAAAGTATCTTCAAAACCATTTGATTTTTTCATTCTTTGAACAATTCCACCCTCTTGGTCTATTGCAATTAATAGTTTTTCTTCAGATATATTTTGTAATTGAGAAGTTAAAAGTTTTAATTGTTGTGGGTCTTTAATATTCTTTATTTTCTTTTTATTTGTAGGGTCTTTATCAAATAAAATCACTCCACCTAATCCAGATTCAATATTTTTATAGATTTCATCATTTGAATTTATACTCTCACCTTTAAATCCAAGTACAACCATTTTTGAAATCATTCTTTCAATATCTTTTTTATTTAAATCATCATTTGCACTAATAAATGATACTAACAAAAAAGGTAGTAATAATTTTTTTAACATTTTAACCCTTTAATTTTTTTGGAAATTATAGTTATATTTCATTTGGATATTGTTTAAAAGATTATTTTTTATACATATTTTAGAAGTTTTAGTAATATTTTATTGACTTTGCATATAAAAAAAGATACCATAACAAAATAATTTAAAAAGGAGACCTTATGTCAAAGAAAGAAGAAGAAAAATTAAAGAAAAAAAAGGCTAAAAAAGCTGAAAAGAAAAAAGTAGAGAAGAAGAAAAAAGACTCTAAAAAGAAAAGTAAAAAAGAGAAAAAAGCTTTAAAGAAAAAAGTAGAAAAAAAGAAAGCTAAAAAAATAGAAAAGAAAAAAAACAAGAAGAAAAAAGCAAAAAAAGCTTCTAAAAAGAAATAAATAAAAAGCACTAATTAAGTGCTTTTTATGCCCTCTATTATTCAGGTTTTTCCATATCTCTAAATAGATATCTTTGCGAAGATTTAACAGATAAATATCTAACTAACAATAAGAAAAGTATCACTCCTGATAAAATCATAAGATTATAGTTTACTGCACTTTCAAAAATTGCTTCTATTGAATTTAATTCTTCAACATTAATCTTTACTACATTTACTATAAATTCTCTAAGAGCTAAAATAATAAATGCATCAACAAGTAGACTCATTGTAACTCTTTGTTCTCTAATATAATTTACTACAGCTCTAACTATTTCTAAAAATATAATAAAATAAAGCATATAAATAATAAATTCCATTAACATATTTGTTGCTAATGCAATTAGAAATAAAACAGAAGCAATTGTCATTTCTATATAAAATTTATCTTTAAAAAAACGAATAATAGTTCTTTTCATAACAATCCTAATTTATATTTGCTTTAATAGCTAACCATTCTTGAGGGATCTGATTATATGATTTATTAGCCATAAATATTATTGAAGATATCATAGCTCTTGAACTAGTATCTCCACCTGCTTTTGCATTTTGGATTAATAACTCTTTTAAATTATCATATTTGCATAAAAGATGTATTATTCCACTAAACCCATCATCAATATCACATGCAGGTCCAAAGTTTCTAATTGAATCATATGTATTTTCATTTTTTGAATCAATACCTCTTGTAATCATTTTTTGAATTGAAGTATCAAACTCATCCTTTAAAAAAGAGATAGATTCAATAATATTTTTTCCTTCTAAAACCATTAATAATAATTTTGCAAAAAATTTACCGCAAGTAATAGTTTTAATATTATTATGAGTAAGATTAATAAGTTTTTCTACATTTTGTAAAAACTCTATCTTATTTTCAGAAACTAATAATAAAGGAGCGATTCTACCTATTACAGACATATCAGTAGAAGTTGAACCACTAGGAGTTATACCATTAGCAATATTTTGCATACTTTGTTTTGATGCACTATCTAAATAACCATCATAAGTTTTCATCTTTTCAAACCAGTATTTTGAAAACTCTTTTTCATTAAAATTATTATTTTCTAAAATAAATTCATATAACCATAAAGTTTGGTCACCATAGTGAGTAAACTCTCCTGCACCTTTTCCTTTATGCCAAATTGCCATTGGTGCATTTAGGATATTCCAATTTATACTATCTTTAGCCAGTTGATTCTCATCATAAACCCAATGACTTCCTAATGAATATGAATCAGCTACTAATGAAACTAATACTAATTCTTTTATTTTTTTTTCTTCAAACATCTTTTCTCCAGCACTAAAAAAAATTATATTTTGTAGTTTAACAAAAACTAGATAATAAGTACGATTACTTATTCCAATTTTTATAATTTGTAAAAGCAGGGAACTGTTCTTTATACTCTTCTATATCAAAATTGTATTGATATGAATCCATATATGCAACTAAAATATCATAAGATTTTTTTAATTCTAAAAATTTTTCTTCACTACCTTCTGGCATATCAGGGTGATATTTTTTTGATAGTTTTAAATACTTTTTTTTTAAATCTTTTCTAGATGTTTTAGTTAAGATACCTAAAGTATCGACAGCCTTTTCAAACTCTTTATAATCCATTATTTATCCTTATTAATTGTATTTTACTAAACTAATTTAAATTTTTACTTTATTAATAAACACAAATAGATAAAAAAAGTTTCTATTAAATTTTTGAAGTAGTTTTGAAATAAAGAAGATATCTTCTTTATTTCATTAATGGGTCTATTAAACTTAAACTATACATTCCAATAAGACCTAATATTCCTGCAAATAAACAATAATAAATTGTAGGAATTATAGTTTTTCTTAAAGTTTCACCCTCTTGGTCAAGTAAGCCAACAGTAGCACTTGCAGCAACTACATTATGAATTGCTATCATATTTCCTGCTGCTGCTCCAACTGCTTGAAGAGCAATCATAAATGCAGTTGAAATACCTAGTGCATCAGCAACACCAAATTGAAACTGACTAAGCATCATATTTGAAACAGTATTACTTCCTGCAATAAATGCACCTAAAGCTCCAACCATTGGAGCAAATAATGGGTAAATATCACCAACTGTTGAAGCAACAAAATTTGCCATGGCTACTGGCATTGAGTCAAATCCTGAAGTATTAATACCTGAATTAATTAATATTCTAACTAATGGAATAGTAAAAACAAGTACAAACCCTGCTCCAATCATCACTTTAGAAGACTCACTAATAGCTTCTTTTAACTCTTTAAATTGCATTTTATGTAAGAAATAAGTAATTAAAACTACAAAAACTAAAATTCCACCAGGCAAATATAGAGGTGAGATTGTATAACTTACACCTTCCCCTAAAATATCTTTAAAAGGAATTACAAATGAAGTTACAAATGCTTTAGCTTCAGTACTAACTCTAGTAATTACTAAAATCAATGCTACTAAAATATATGGAATCCATGCAATTGTTAAACTCATTGGCTCTTTTGGACTCATAGCATCAAGTTTTATTTCTAATTTACTAATCCATTTAGAAGGCCACTTATCTAAAGGAGGGAAATCCCATGTAGTTTTAGGTATTAAAAAACCATTTTTAGCAGCAATTACAACAATAGGTAAACCAACAAGTGCACCAATAAGAGATGGGAATTCAGCACCTAAGAAAATACCTGTTAAAGCGTATGGAATTGTAAATGCAAGTCCTGCAAATATTGCAAATGGTAAAATAGCTAAACCTTCACTCCAAGATTTATTTTCACCAAAAAATCTTGTCAACATAATAACCATAAATAGAGGCATAAATGTTCCAACAATTGCATGTGTAATTGCAACTTCAGATGTAATTATTTGTAAATAACTATCCCAAGAACTACCCATAGTTTGTAAAGTTGTACCAATTCCTTCTGAATCTAAACCTTTATTAACTCCAATTAAAATTGGTGTTCCTACTGCACCAAAAGAAACGGGTGTACTTTGAATCATCATTCCAACCATAACAGCAGCCATTGCAGGGAAACCAATAGCAACTAATAGTGGTGCAGCAATAGCAGCAGGTGTACCAAATCCAGAAGCACCTTCAATAAATGAACCAAATAACCAAGCAATAATAATAGCTTGCACTCTTCTATCAGGGCTAATATTATTAAAACCTTGTCTAATAATAGAAATAGCTCCTGAGTGCTTTAGTGTATTTAAAAGTAAAATTGCTCCAAAGATAATCCATAAAACTGCAATAGTAATAAGTAAACCTTGAATAGTAGATGCAAGTACTCTATTAAAAGTTACTTCCCATACAAAAAATGCAATAGCTACAGTTGCTATATAAACTAATGGCATAGCTTTTTTCGCTGAAACTCTCATACCAATTAATAATAATCCAGCTAGAAATATAGGTAAAGAAGCATAAAATGCTTGTAATCCTAAACTCATAACATCCTCCTAGTATTTTAAGGATGTAAGATTAGAATTAAAAAATGAAATTCGTATGATAAAAAACTAAAAATAGCAATAAAATAGCAAATTTATACTCTTTATATTAATTTTTTGTTAAAAATACTATAATACACCAATTTTAAATTTAGGAATAGTTTATATATGCCAAATAACACAGTAATATACATTTTTAATAGAATAGTTAGATTATCAATTTTATTTTTTATTTTATATCTAATTTTTACAAATTTTGGAACGTTTTTGATGATTCTAGGGGTTATCTTCGTAATAATTGCCTTTTTAATTTATAATTTTAAAAAGAAAATGAGAACAAAAGGTTTTCACTTTAAATTTGATAATAGTTCATTTCAAAATGGTCAGAACTTCAATTTCAATGACTTTAAAGGCTTTAATCAACAAGACTTTTCTGGATTTGCGAATACACCAAGATTTGATGAAGTACAAAAAGCAAAAGAGTTTTTTGGATTTACTCATTCTCCAACTAAAGAAGAGATAAAAAAAAGATATAAAGAATTAGCAAGAAAATATCATCCTGATATTAATCAAGGGGATGATGCAAAAATGAAAGAGCTTAATCATTATAGAGATGTATTAATTAAGACTGTTGAGTAAATCTACAATAATTACACTTTAAAAAAATAAGATAAATGAAAAAGGTTTACTAGATGAAATCAATATTTGTACTATTAATTTTTATTAATTTTTCTTTTGCAAGCTACTCTGTATACTTTACAGGAATAAAATTAGGTGAAGCAAAAGATTTTGAAACATTAAATGAACACTATTTAAAAGCAGATGTTACAAACTCAATTGCAAAATTTTTATTAGGTAGAGATACATTTATATTTCATGATGAAAAATTTTCACTAAAAAAAGATAAAGAAAATATCAAGTATAAAAAAGACAAAAATCAAATTATTGAGGTTTTAAGAAGAGCTAAAAACAATGAACTTAAACCTGGTAGAATTACTATAAATGAGAATAAATATATTGACGTAACATTTGATAAAAGTTATAAATTTAAATATGTTTCTAGTGGGAAAGTTAAAAGTGAAGGATACTTTATAATTAAAAATTCACAAATTCAAGAGTTTATTGAAACTAAAAATGATATAAAAATTACAAAAAATCAAGAATAGCACTTGACAAATAGGAAAAAACCAACTATAATACCGCCCTACAGTTTCGGGGCGTAGCGCAGTCTGGTTAGCGCACCTGGTTTGGGACCAGGGGGCCGGAGGTTCGAATCCTCTCGCCCCGACCACTTCAATTTAAAATCAAAAAACTTCAACATCCTTAATTTCAGAACCTGATATTTTTTCTAATGTATTTTCAACAATATCTAAAAATTCTTGTCTATTTTTTTCATCCATATTATTTTCAAGCATTTCTAAAATATATTTTATACCATTTGCATTTATTTTTTTTACACTTGCTAAATAGTGAACAAAAGATATAATCTTCACATCATTAATTGAGTAAAGTTTTTTTGCATCTTTTTTTACGGGGAACAGCCCCTTATCTTCATACATTTTTAATGTTCTTACTTTCGCAGTAAGTAGTTCAGCAATACTACTTAATGGTAGTATATCTTTATCATTGTTTAATAAAGCCAATTAACCGTTCCTTTTTTTGTAAAATTATACTATTTTGCAGCTTTTGCTTCTTTTACCCAAGCATCAACTTGTTTTTTATTCATGTCAAGCCATTTTTGAACATGTCTTTTTATATCTTTTTCTTTATTTTGACCATTTGCCATAAGCATATTTTGTCCACTAACGTCATTAACGTCTAATTTAATGATATTAAATAACTTTGAGATATCTTTATAATCTTTTACATTAGCACTTGCTACAATTTTTTGATGATTTACATTAAATCCATAATCTGCACCATTTGGTAATTTTGTAGAGTCGGTATTTGGATTTGCACTATGAGTTACTTGCAAAAAAGTCACATCCTTACCTGGAACTAATTTACCTGATACCCAATATGGAGTCCAAGTATAATATAAAATTGATTTACCTGTTTTATAGTTTGCAATTGTATCAGCAATAAGTGCTGAATACTCACCTTGATTGTGTTCAACAACACCTCTCATATCATATGCATCTAATTGATGTTCAATAACTTTTTCACATCCCCAACCAGCATTACAACCAGTTAAATCTGCTTTACCATCATTATCTAAATCAAACAGTTTAGCAATTTCTGGTTTCTTTAAATCATTATAATATTTAATATTGTATTTATCAGCTGTTTTTTTATCAATTAAATAACCTTGAGCACAATTAGCAATGAATTTATTATCAAATTTTATTGCTTTATTAGAACCAACAGCATCAATCTTTCCATTGTGTAATGGATCCCAACTACTAGCTAAAAAATAAACCTCATCACTTGTTGCATTGTTTGCAAGTGTTTGGTATGCAATATCATAATTTACATCATTTGAAATAGTTACTTCATGCCCCATTTTCTTTAAAACTTCAGCAACAATTTCCATTTGAAACGCTTCTTCAGCAACATTTGTTTTAAGTGCAGTAATTTTAGCACCAAAAAGTGATGTAGCTACAAGTGATGTTGCTAGCGTTCCTAATAAAATTTTTTTTATACTCATAATCTAATCTCCTTAAAATTTATAAGATACATAAAGTCTTGATCTATATTTACCATATCCTGCATTATCATTTAAATCAGCATGTAATAATCTTGCTGAAAGTGCATTTGTAAATTTATAATCAACAATAATATCTGTTTCTCTCATATCTCCACTATTTCCAATTTCCCAATTAGCATGGATAAAACTTGCAGATAATTTATCAGTGAATTTATAAGAACCATCTATACTATATGCTGTTGTATCAGCATCATAAACTCCACCATACATCCAAGTCCAAGTGTAGATATAATCTGCACCATTTCCTAAGTTATATGCAGATACTCCACCTTTTCTGACACTTCACTATATGCAACACCTAAAGATAAACCACCAATATTAGTAGAAGCTTTTAATGCATATAAATATCCATCTCTATTATTTAAGTAATAACCAGTATCAGCAGTATTATCATCATCAGACCCATAATATTGAGCACCTAATTTAAATGCACCAAAATCATAAGAACCATTTAAATAGTAAAGAGTAATATCTTTATTATCAGTTGTCATATCCGTAGCTTTTACATATTGACCTGCTAAATTTAAGTTTTCAATTGAGTTATTTGTTACATAAACTGAATAAACTCCATCACCTAACTTATTAAACTTAGGAGCACCTTCATTTACATCAGTTCTTCCTTGGAATTTTGTAACGTATGAAGCTGTGATCGTTGTATTTGGTAAATCTGAGTTTTGAATAGTATATGCTTCAAAAGACTCTTTAAAAATTCTAGTACCAGAACCTGCTACTAATGGAGTTGAAATATATTGTCTACCAAGTTTAGCTGTAGTATTTCCTCTTGTATATTGTAAATATGATTCAGACATTACTGCACCTGAAACATTTTGATCTGCATCAAAGGCATCTGGTTTTTCATCTAAGTCTTCAGCTGTAGTTGAAGCAACTTGAAAAGTAACTCCTGCACTTAAACCATAAAATGAACCTGTCTTATAAGATAAGTTTCCACCATTTGTCCAAATACTTGTTGTTTCAGAATTATTACTCTCTTTTTGGAAATATTGAGATTTAATCTCACCACTTACCTTACCATTTTCGAATGCTTCACTTAAAGTATCTGCACTTAAATTTCCTGCAAATAACACCGATGACGCTATTAATCCTAAACTAATTTTTTTATTCATTATTTTCCTTTTCCTACTAATTTTAAGATAAACCCAGCTGGTCCTTTTTCATACCATTTAGTTTTATCACTTTTATCTTTTTGTCCCATTGCTTGAGTTAATCTATCTAAGATTATTGCTAATAAAACAATACCTAATCCTCCAACTGCAGCTAAACCAACATCTAATCTTCCAATTCCTCTAAGAACCATTTGACCTAGACCTCCAACAGCAATCATTGAAGCAATAACTACCATTGATAAAGCAAGCATTAGTGTTTGATTTATTCCTGCCATAATAGTTGGCATAGCAACAGGAATTTGTACTTTCCATAACATTTGCTTAGAACTAGCTCCAAAAGATCTTGAAGCTTCAATTAAATCATCAGGCACTTGTCTAATACCTAGATTTGTAAGTCTAATTAATGGAGGAAGTGCAAAAATGATTGTTACGATAACTCCAGGTACATTACCAATACCAAATAACATTACAATTGGAATTAAATAAACAAAGGCTGGAGTTGTTTGCATAGCATCAAGTATTGGTCGTACAATTTTGTCAACCCTATCACTTTTAGCACACCATATACCAAGTGGAAGTCCTATGACTATAGAAAATATAACTGAAGTAATAACTAAAGATAAAGTAATCATAGACTCTTCCCAAGCACCTATAAATCCGATTATAAAAAATGATATAAGAGTTCCAAATGCCATCTTTTTACTAGAAAACTGTAAAGCTAATAAAACAAAAAATGCAATAACAACATAAGGATTTAAAAATAGTAAAAATGCCTCGATAGATTTTAAAACTATATCAATAGGTGCTTTTGCAGCTAAAAAAACGTCTCTATAGTTTTGAACTAACCAATCAATTCCATTATTAGTCCAATCATCAAAAGGAATAATAGCATCACTAAATGGATTTAAAATATCAAAACTTGTTTCTTCTTCAATAGGAGTTGCTGTAGATTCTTGTGTCCAGTCAACAGATGACTGTTTATCTTCTTGTGCAGTTGATGCATTTCCCCATGGATCATTACTCATGTGATTCTCCTTCTTCTAGACCTTCATCAAATACTTTTAATAATCTACTTTTAGAAATAGTTCCTTTATACTTGCCTTTTCCATCAATAACAGGAAGTGGATATTGATATTCAGCAACATCAGTAATAAAATCAGAAATTTGAGTATCGTCAGTTACAGCTTTATTACAATAAATGGCATCATAAATTGTTCCACCTTTTTGCTTTTGCTCTTTTAAAGAATCTAAAGTTAATATTCCAAGATATTTACCACTTTTTTCAACAAAATATGCATAATCTTCATCAAAATCACCGATATATTGAAGTGCAGATTTTACACCTGTGCTTTCTTTGTCAATAATAGTTGGTCTAAGTTTCTTAGCAATATGCCCTGCTGTTAATACAGAAGTCACATCAACACCTTTAAAAAATGACCTTATATAATCATTTGCAGGATTATTTATAATATCTTCTGGTGTTCCTATTTGAGATATTTCACCATTTTGCATGATAGCGATTCTATCCCCTATTCTTATAGCCTCATCTAAATCATGAGAAATAAATACAATTGTTCTTTTATCATTACTTTGTAATTCTAATAATTCATCTTGCATTTCTGTTCTAATAAGAGGGTCTAGTGCTGAGAATGCTTCATCCATAAGCATAATATCTGGATTATTTGCTAGTGCTCTAGCAAGACCTACTCTTTGCTGCATTCCACCACTTAATTCATCGGGATAAGATTCTTCATAACCTTTTAAACCTACTTGCTCTAAAGCATTTTTAGCAGCTTCATATCTTTGCTCTTTTGATACACCACTTAAATCTAATCCAAAAGATGTATTATCAATAATATTCATATGAGGCATTAATGCAAATGATTGGAAAACCATAGATATTTTCTTTCTTCTAATTTCCATAAGTTCTTTGTCAGATAAGTTTGTAACATCAGTATCATCAATTAAGATGTTACCACTAGTAGGTTCAATAAGTCTATTTAGTAATCTTACAAGTGTAGATTTTCCAGAACCTGATAGTCCCATAATTACAAAAATTTCGCCTTCGTAAATTTCAAAACTTGCATCTTGTACACCTATAGTCATGCCTGTCTTAGAAAATATTTCTTCTTTTGAATGCCCATCATTTAACATCTTTAAAGCTTTTTTTGGATTTTCTCCAAAAACTTTATAAACATTCTTAACTGTTAATTTTTTCTTTCTTTCAGTAATAATTTAACTCCATAATTTAAAATAATTAAATATAACAATATACTATATTTTCTTAATATTTTATAAATATATTAAATTTTATTTGTTTTAATAACAAAATTAATTTAAGCTATATATAAATTTTATATGCTATATTTACAAAAAATATGTTATATTTTTACATATTATATGTAATTTTAAAACATTTAATATGTATATTTTTTAACTATTTTATTAAATTTTAAATCTAAAAAGGAGATATCTTGTCCACCAAGATTAAATTGGTAAAACCTAAAAAATCTCATACAAAAGAGATAATAAAACTAGTAAAAGACACAAAAGTCTTAGATGTAAACTCTGAATATTTATACTACTTACAAACAATCCATTTCAAAGATTATTGTTGTGTTGCCATAGATGAAACTAAGAATAAAGTTATAGGTTTTGTTTCTGGTTATCTAATTCCAAATGAAAATTCACTATTTATATGGCAAGTTGCTGTAAATAGTAATTATAGAGGATTAGGATTAGCTCAAAAATTAATTTTAAAAATTGCAAAAAGAAAAGAATGCAAAGATATTAATTATATAAAAACTACAGTTTCTCCAAGTAACTCTTCTTCAATTAGAGTATTTGAAAAAGTTGCAAAAGAGCTAAACACTAAAATTAAAAAATCTAAATTTTTAAAAATGAAAGATTTTAAAAATGCACATGAAGATGAACCTATGTATACAATTGGTTCTTTTAAATTAAAAGGAAAAAAATAAAATGAGAATATTTGAAAATTTTGAGTCAGAAGTAAGAGGATATATAAGAAGTTTCCCAACAATCTTTAAAAAAGCTAAGGGAGCTATTTTAACAGATGAACAAGATGTAGATTACATAGATTTTTTTGCAGGAGCTGGAACATTAAATTATGGTCATAATAATGATTTAATTTCAAACGCTTTAATTGAATATCTACAAAATGATGGAGTTGTTCATGGACTTGATATGGCAACAACTGCTAAAAAAGAGTTTATGGAAACATTTCAAGAACTGATTTTAAAACCTAGAAACTTAGAGTACAAAATGCAGTTTACTGGACCAACTGGTACAAACTGTGTTGAGACAGCTTTAAAACTAGCAAGATTAGTAAAAGGTAGAAGTAATGTAATAGCTTTTACAAATGGATACCATGGATTAAGCCAAGGTTCACTTGCAGTTACTGGAAATAACGAGTATAGAGATGAAAGTTATATTAGTAGAAGTAATGCTACTTTTATGCCTTTTGATGGATATTTTGGTGATTTCAATACTTTAGAATATTTAAGAAAATTTTTAAATGATGGAAGTAGTGGTGTTGATTTACCTGCTGCTATTATTGTTGAAACAATTCAAGGTGAAGGTGGAATTAATGTTTCAAGTGCAAAATGGCTTAAAGAGTTAGAGAGTATTTGTAGAGAGTATGATATTTTATTAATTATTGATGATATTCAAGTTGGGAATGGTAGAAGTGGTAACTTCTTCTCTTTTGAGTTTGCGGATATAAATCCTGATATGGTAACACTATCAAAATCAATTGGTGGAGGTTTACCAATGGCATTATTACTATTTAAACCAGACCTAGACCAATGGAAGCCAGGTGAACATACGGGAACATTTAGAGGTAATAACTTAGCATTTGTTGCTTCAAAAGTTAGTTTAGAAAACTACTGGCAAAATGAAGACTTGACAAACGCAGTATTTTATAAAGAGAAAGTTTTAAAGAAAAAACTTGAAGAAATAGCCCAAAAACATAGCGATGTATTTGATATAGATATTAGAGGTAGAGGTTTAGCTTATGGATTTGAGATTAAAAATGACCCAACAGTTGCTGGTGAAATTTCATCTTATGCATTTGAAGAACAACTGATTGTAGAAACTTGTGGAAGTCAAGGTCAAGTAGTTAAATTCTTACCTCCATTAATTATTGATGAAGAGACTTTAATTGAAGGTCTAAATAGATTTGAAAGAGCTATTACAAAACTTGCAAGTGATAAAAAGAAAAAATTAACAGAGGAATTTTAATAAATGATTGTAAAAGATATTAAAAAAGATGTTATAGGAACAAATAGAGAAGTATTTGCCCAAGGTGGGCAATGGGTTAGTAGAAGAATGCTATTAAAAGATGAAGGTATGGGATTTTCTTTCCATGAAACAATTATCAAAGCAAATACTAAAACTCACATTCATTACCAAAACCACTTAGAAGCTGTTTATTGTGTAGCTGGGAATGGAAAAATTGAAGACTTAGCAACTGGTGAAATCCATGAGATTTATGATGGAGTTATGTATGCACTAAATAATCATGATGACCATAATTTATATGGTGGAACTGAAGACATGAGACTTATTTGTGTATTTAACCCTCCTATTAAAGGAACTGAGCATCATGATGAAAATGGAGTTTATCCATTAGAGGATTAAGATGAGACTCTTAGCTTTAAATATAGATAAAAAGTTTATAGATGAAATAGAAGAGAAAAATCTTTATATTTGTGATGTTGCAGAAGATTTATTTGATGCAGTTTATCATGCCCAAGTAAGATTATATAATTTAATATTAGTCTATGAAAATGATTTAATAGCTTGTAAAGAGATTATTCAAAAAAGATTAGATAAAAAAAGTGCCGTTGTGATACTTACAAAAAATCAATCAAAAGATTTTGAGATAAGTTTACTTCAATCTGGTGCAATTAGTGTCATAAAAGAACCCTTTGATTATGAATTGATTTTAGCAAAACTAGAATCAATTCATAGAGAGAACTTTGCAAAGAAACTTAAATTTAAAAACTATCTAAAACTAAATAATATTGAGAAACAAGTCCTAGATATAAATAATAATAAATTAAATATAAAAGGTAAATCTTACGAGGTTTTATCTTATCTTATAAAAAATCGACACAAAGCAATTATTTCAAAAGAAGAGTTAGTTAATGCAATTTGGGATGAACCAGAACTAATATGTCATAACGTTATTGAAGTTAATATAAATCAAATTAGAACTGAACTAAAAAAGAACTTTAATACTGATTTAATAACTACAATAAGAAACAGAGGTTACAAAATAAGTAATGTATAGTGAGGAAAATATGAAAGTATGTAAATTTGGAGGTAGTTCTGTAAAAGATGCCTTACAAATCAAAAAAATAGTAAATATCATAAAAGCAGATGAAGATAGAAAAGTTATAGTAGTCTCTGCACCTGGTAGAGATGAAATACATGATGAAAAAATTACAGACCATTTATTAAACTTAGCAACAAATGGAGAGCATTTTGAAAATCAGAAACTTTTTATATCTATTGATGAATCTAAATTTGCTATTATAAAAAAATTTGAAAAGCTTTGTGATGATTTAAAAATAGATAAAAAGTTTATAGTTGACTACTTAAAAAAAGATTTAGAAAACTGTAAATTAAAAGGTGATGAAAGAAAAGCCTTCTTTTTATCAAGGGGTGAACACTTTAATTCTAAAGTTATTACAGCATATATGAATTCAGTGGGATTAAAAACAAAACTTATGCTTCCTGAAGAGTTTGGATTTATTTTAAGTGATTGTTTAACAAATGGAAAAGTAAATTCAAAAACACATGAAAACATTCAAAATGCTTTTACTTTTAAAGAAAATGAAGTTTATTTAGTTCCTGGTTTTTATGGAGTTAATGAAAAAAATCAAATTGCTGTAATGAGTAGAGGTGGAAGTGATTTAACAGGTGGTGAATTAGCCTATGCACTTGATGCAGATATTTATGAAAACTGGACAGATACAAATGGTGTTTATAATGTTGACCCAAGAGTTGTAAGTGAAGCAAAAGTAATACCTAGACTTACATTTAAAGAGTTAAGATTACTTAGTTCAAAGGGATTTAATGTTTTCCATTTTAATGCAATGCTAAACTGCAAAAAAAGTAAAATTCCAATTAATATTAGAAATACAAATAACCCAGTTCACGAAGGAACATTAATTCTTAGTGAAAGAGTTCCTATGGAAGATTTAGTAGGAATTGCAAAACTAGATAATATGGCTTCAATTCATATACAAAAAGATATGTTAGGAGAAGAGATAGGATTTAGTGCAGAACTTCTTAAAATTTTTGGAGAGTTTGGAATAAATACTTATCATTATCCTACTGATAAAGATGATATTGCAATACTTGTTGACCAAG
Organism: Malaciobacter pacificus; assembly: GCF_004214795.1. NCBI lineage: Bacteria > Pseudomonadati > Campylobacterota > Epsilonproteobacteria > Campylobacterales > Arcobacteraceae > Malaciobacter > Malaciobacter pacificus. The sequence continues at coordinate 812,395 of NZ_CP035928.1, read as the reverse complement.
AAGATTTAAAAGGTAAAATCAATAATCTTAGACGTCAAATAGAAAAACGCCTAAAAACCAATGAAGTTAATGTTAACTATAATATATCTATATTAACTTTAGTTGGAATTGGATTAAGACAAAATTCTTTTGCAATAGTTGATGCTATAACTGCACTAAAAGAGAAGAATATACCATTTGAGATGTTTGATATGAGTCCATCAAAAATTTCATTTCACATAGGTGTTTCACAAAATGTCTCTGATATTGCACTTAAAACATTAAAAGAGGAACTACTTTAAGATGAAAAAGCTATTCTATTATTTTTACTTTCGAATATTTTGTGTTTTGCCCAAGAGACAAAACAATTAGACAAGCAAGAAGCTGATAAAAAGGTAGAAAAAGGAATAAATAGCTTGGAAAAACAGTTATACCATCCATTTGTAGAAAACTATATTTTAAATGAAATAAAAACTCTAAGAGATGAGAATAGAGACTTAAAGATTGAACTTCACAAAACTTTAGCAAAAAAAGAAGTTGAAATATCAAACAATGTAATTAATTATGCAACTTCAACTTTAAATAATATGTTTTATATCATCGCTGCAGCCTCATCTTTTTTAGTTTTAATGGGTTGGAACTCAATTAAAGATATTAATAAAAAAGTAAAAAATGATATTGATGAAAAGATTTCAAAAACAATTTCTGATTATGAAAAAAGGTTAAATCTATTTGAAGAAGATTTAGAGAAAAGATCAAAACAAGTTGTTCAAAATCAAAAAAATATTGAGAAAACTAATACTATTTATTCTCTTTGGATGAGAGCTTCAAAGGAATCAACAACTTTAGGTAAAATTGAAATTTATGATGAAATTTTAAATCTAAGTCCTGATGATGTTGAAGCTTTAACATATAAAGCTGAAGCAGTTTTAAAACTTGATGAAGCAAACTGGGCACTTAGCTTAGCAAACCAAGCAATAAAAATTGATGATGAATTTTCTAATGCTTTTTATCAAAGAGCCAAAATTTTATATGACCTTGGACAAATTGATAGCTGTATTGAAGATTTGGAAAAAGCATTGGAGCTAAATGAACAGTATGTAGAAAAACTAAAAAAAGATAAGTTTTTCTTTGAAATACTAGAAGATGAAAGATTCTCTAAACTTATTGAGAAATATACAGCAGAGGAAGTAGTCTAAACAAATACAAACTTTCATTTTTTATCTACAAAATCACAAAATATAAAGTTAAACTAGATATTATTTTAAAAAGGATAAAAAATGCTAAAAATAATAATATCAACATTACTTTTCGTGACTTCACTAATGGCGACAAATAATAATAAAACTATTTACGATTTTAAAGTAAAAGATATAAAGGGAAATGACGTAAGTCTTTCAAAGTATAAAGGGAAAGTACTTTTAATAGTAAATGTTGCTAGTAAATGTGGATTTACTGGTCAATATGAAGATTTAGAAAACCTTTATTCAAAACATAAAGATAAAGATTTTATGATTTTAGGTTTCCCTTCAAATCAATTTGCAAATCAAGAACCAGGAACAAATAAAGAGATTGCAGAATTTTGTCGATTAACTTATGGAGTTGAGTTTGATATGTTCTCAAAAATTGATGTGAATGGAGAGAATGAATCACCACTTTACACATTTTTAAAAGATAAACAACCAGGTATATTAGGTAGTAAAAATATTAAATGGAATTTTACAAAATTTTTAGTTGACAAAAATGGTAATGTAGTTGATAGATTTGGAAGTACTACAAATCCAAAATCTATTGAAGATGATATTTTAAAATTACTATAAGAGATAGAATTTTATTCTATCTCAAATAGACTTTGTTGTCCAATTTCTAAATTAATTTTCTTTTTTATACATAAAGGAGAATTAAAAGAAACCTTATTGACAGCAGAAGTTACTTCATATAAGTCAAGTTTTTCATTTGCATTACAAGTAATTAAAGCTGTAGTGATAATATTCATTTTTAGTTCATCATCACAATATTCATCCCAAATACCTGCAAGGGCAAAATAATCATTTTTTATATCTTTTACAAAATATGGCTTCTTTGTTTTATCCTCTATTTCCCATTCAAAAAAACCATTTATTGGAATTAAACAGCGTCTAAATTTAAAAGAATCCCTAAAAGTAATCTTTTCAAAAATTGATTCACTTCTTGCATTTATATTCATAGATTTTTTACTTTTAGCCCAAGAAGGTAAGTAACCAAAGTGAGTGTATAAATATTCTCCACTATTTAATAAAGCAGGAATTGGCATAGTTGGAGCTATATTATATCTTGGATTTAGATTTTTTACTAAATCAACTTTGATAAATTTTTTTGCATTTTCTTTAAAATATCTATCATCATATATTGCTAATCTTCCAGGCATAAACTATTTTCTTTTCCTTAATTTTTTTAAGTATAATATATTTTAAATTTAATATCAAAAAGAGAATATTTTAGATATTATTTCACAATGAATTTAGAAGAGAAATTAAAACAACTTCCCACTGATGCAGGAGTATATCAATACTTTGACAGAAATGGTCACTTACTATATATTGGAAAAGCAAAAGTACTTAAAAATAGAGTAAAATCTTACTTTAAATTTACTCCAAAACTATTACCTGCTGATAAACTAAGTCCTCGTATATATAAAATGATTAGCGAAGTTGAATCTTTAGAGTGGATTGTAGTTCCTAATGAACATGATGCTTTAATACTTGAAAATTCACTAATCAAACAACTAAAACCTAAATACAATATTTTATTAAGGGATGATAAAACATACCCATATATTTATTTAGATAACAATGAACTTTTTCCTAGACTTGAAATAACAAGACGTGTTTATAAAAATAAAAATCTAAAATATTTTGGACCATATTCAAGTGGTGCTAGAGATATGTTAGATAGTATTTATGAAATTGTTCCTTTAGTTCAAAAGAAATCTTGTGTAAAAGAGAAAAAAGCATGTCTTTTTCACCAAATAAAAAGATGCCATGCACCTTGTGAAGGTAAAATTACAACAAGTGAGTATGCAAAAATTGTTGATGAAGCCTTAGAATATATTTACAACAAAACTAAACTAATTAATAAACTAAATGAAAAAATGATGCAATATTCAGAAGATTTTAGATTTGAAGATGCTATGAAAATAAGAGATAGAATAAAAACTATTGAAAAATCTCAAATTAAATCAGGAATGGATTTAGCCACAAATGAAGATATTGATATTTTTGCAATAACAACATCTAATAAAAAAGCAGTTGTTGTAAGAATGTTTATTAGAGATGGGAAGCTAACTTCATCAAACCATGACTTCTTAAGACTTGATAATATTGAGCAAGATAGTGATTTTGATTATGAAGAAGCATATAAAAGAGCTATTATTAATTATTATGATAATGAAATCCCACTACTTCCCAAAGAGATTTTAACCGCAATTGACCTTGAAGATAAAGAAGAGCTTGAAGATTTTTTAAAAGCAAGATTTGATAGAAAAATAAAAATTATAAATCCTAAAAAAGATAAGAAAAAAGATATTGTACAAGTTGCAATTAATAACTGTAATGAACTGCTTAGAATCGATGCTAGTAAAAATCAAACTACAATTTATGATGAAGTTAAAAAACTGTTTGACCTTAAACTTACTCCTTATTTAATAGAGAGTTTTGATAACTCTCATATGATGGGTCAAGCAACTGTTGGAGCAATGGTTGTATGGAATGAACAAACTAATGGTTGGAATAAAAAATCTTTTAGACACTATAATCTTGAATCAAAAGATGAATATTCTCAAATGAGAGAGATGTTAATGAGAAGAGTTGAAAGTTTTGAAAAAAATCCTGCACCTGATCTTTGGGTAATTGATGGAGGAGAAACCTTACTAAAACTTGCATATGATATAACTCAGTCTGTGGGAGTTAATTTAGATATAATTGCCATAGCAAAAGAGAAAGTTGATGCAAAAGCACATAGAGCAAAAGGTAAAGCAAATGACATTATTCACTACAAAAAAGATGGTGAATTTAAATCTTTAAAACTATTAACAAGTGACCAAAGGCTTCAATTTGTTCAAAGACTTAGAGATGAAGCTCATAGGTTTGTAATTAACTATCATAAAAAACAAAAAAGAAAAGAAGATAAACAAGTTTCACTTTTACAAATTAAAGGTATTGGTGAAGCAAAGGTGAAAAAAATGTTGCTATACTTTGGTGAATTTGAGAAAATAAAAAGTGCATCTATTGAAGAATTAAAAAATGTTTTAAATGAAAAAGATGCAACTGTTATATATAATTATTTTAATAATATTGAGGAATAAAATTGGCACTGATAAAACTTAATAAAAACAATTTGTTTTATAACTTAGAAACTATTTCAAATCATGCAGGTGGAAAAGAAAAAGTAGCTGTTGTTTTAAAAGATAATGCCTATGGCCATGGACTAATTGAAATAGCAACACTAGCTAGTGAATTTGGTATAAAAAAAGCAGTTGTTAGAACACTAGATGAAGCACTGGCTATAGAAAAATTATTTGACTATATTTTAATACTTGCTCACAAGGATTTTCACACTTATTCACATACTTTTCACATAGCATTAAATTCAATTGAGGATATTGATAATTTACCACTTGGATGTAATGTTCATATAAAAGTTGATACAGGGATGCATAGGAATGGAATTTTAATTGAAGAGCTAGAAGAGGCTTTTTTAGGGCTATCTAAGAAGAATATTAAGGTGACTGGGATATTCACACATCATAGAAATGCAGATAATCTCTCAACTGATTTTTTCTGGCAAAAGTCAGTTTTTTCTAGGGTTAAGTTAGCTGTAAGTGAATTATGTGAAAAACTTTCACTAGATATTCCTAGCTTCCATTCTTGTAATTCTGCAGGCCTATTTAGACACACTAATTTTAACGAAGATTTTGCAAGAGTTGGTATTGCAACATATGGATACCTTGATAATGCTAATATCTTTAAATTTCCAACTTTAAAGCCTGTATTATCACTATGGGGGAAAAGAATTTCTACAAGAACTTTAAAAGAGAGCCAAAGTGTTGGTTACGGAGGTACATATAAAGCTACTGAAGATACTATTATTTCCACATATGATGTTGGCTACGGAGATGGTTTTTTAAGACTAAATGAAAGAAAAAACTATACAACACCTGATGGATTCAAAGTTCTAGGTAGAGTATCAATGGATAATCTTTCACTTAATACAAATAAGGATGAAGTATGCATATTTAATGATGCTAATACTCTTGCTAAAGTTCACGATACTATTTCATATGAAATCACAACAACACTTAGTACAAATATAAAAAGAGTAATTGTGTAATGAAACTAGTAGTACTAATTATAATATTTTTCAATCTTGTAAATAGTACAACTTTAAATAAATCTTCATCACAAGGTGAAAAACTTCAAAAAGCAATAAAACTTATAAAAGAGAAAAAAAATCTTGATAATGCTTATAATATATTACTAAATTTATCAAACAATGGAAATATTGAAGCTTCTTATATTCTAGGGAAATTCTACCTATCTAAAATAACTAAATATCACGATGAAATAAAAGCATATAATACTATATTATCAGCAGCCAATAAAAATCACTCTAAATCACAGTTCTTAATAGGAAAGTTTTTTCTACATGGTAAAGTTGTAGAAAAGGATTATGAGAAGGCTTTATATTATTTTGAAGAGGCTTCAAAACAAAAACTTTATGATGCAAATTGTTACATAGCTTATATGTATGCAACAGGGAAAGGTGTTTTTCCAAACTTTGGAAGAGCTCATCAGTTTGCAAAAGATGAGTATAAAAGAGGCAATAAATTTTGTAAAAAAGTTTGGAAAGACTATAATTTAGCAAACTATCCTAAAGATAAAAGCTGGAAAATTGGGAATTATTTAGAACCAGTTAAATAACTAAAAATTTATATCTTTAAGAATATAATCTTTTTTATTTTCTTCACAATATCTAATAAATAAATCAAAATATTTATCTACCTCTGCTTTATCATAACCACCTAATGAAATAACAACTTTTCTTTTATCATTAATTATCTTAGGTAATGAAGCAAAATCTAGATGCTCAGGCATTTTTTTCATTGTTTCTATTAAGTCATTTTCACTTGTATCAATAGTCATAACTTTTTTATATTTTTCTCTTGAAATTGGATAATGAGTATCTAATGCTTCAATAACCATAGATTGACTCATTGAAGGAAAACCAGGGGTAAAAAAGAACCTATTTTCTAAATAAAATCCTGGAACATTATTTACAACATTTTTAAGAAGTTTAGCACTAATGGGAAGATATGCCATATTTACTCTATGAGGATAAGCTTCTTCTCCAAATTGATTTATAATTAAACTCTTAGCTTTTTCGTTAAATTCCATTTTATAATCAGTAAAAGCTCTAGCAGCTGTTTGTCTTGTGTAATCATCAGGAGTTGAACCAATTCCTCCAAAACAAAACATAACTGAATTTTCATCATTTTTTATTAAGTTAAAAATATTAAACATAAGTTTTGGGTCATCTTCAATAACAAATGAAGCTTTATGTTCCCAATTTCTTTTCAGTAACTGCTCATTTAAGAAAGAGAAATGGGCATCTTTTCTTCGACCATTTAGTAATTCAGTACCAATAATTACTGAATAAAAATTTACTTTTTTCATCATATTTTAGATTGAATAAAACTATCCATTTCAGTTACTATTTCTTCAATAGTAGCTTCACCACTAATTGTCTTTAGTATATTTTTTTGAGTATAAAAACTTCTGATTTCTTCTAAAGGTTCAGTAAAAAGTTTCATCCTATTTAAAAATACTTGCTCATTATCATCATCTCTTACAACTTGTGCATCAGCTGCTCTTCCTAAAACTCTTTGAAAAGCTGTCTCTTGTGATACATCAACTTCAATCACATTTACAAGTTCAACTTCATTTTCATCAAGTAAATATTTATCTAACTGCTCCATTTGTTCAATACTTCTTGGATATCCATCAATAATTACTGTTGGAGTTGAAGCTCTTTTAATAGCTCCTAAAATAGTCTCAATAGCAATATCAATAGGCACAATTAATCCTTTACTTATATAACTATCAATTACAGCACCTCTATCAGTTCCACTCGCAACTTCAGCTCTAAACATATCTCCTGTTGAATAGTGTGTGATATTTTCATGTTTAGCTGCTATTAATTCAGCATCAGTTGTTTTCCCACTTCCCGGAGCTCCAATAATTAAAAATAGTTTCTTCATAAATGACCTTACATGTGTTAATTGGCGTAATTGTATCAAAAATCATTTAAATTCTTTATGTATTATTAAAAAGCTAGTTTGCATTTTAAACTTATGTATTATTAAAAGCTTTTTGAATACAATACGGAAAAAAGTAAGGAAAAGCAATATGAATTTAATGCTATTTGGAGCACCAGGTGCTGGCAAAGGAACTCAAGCAAAGTTCTTAATTGAAAAGTACGATATACCTCAAATCTCTACTGGAGATATCTTAAGAGAAGCAATTGCTAACAATACTGATATGGGTATGGAAGCTAAAAAATTTATGGATGCGGGACAATTAGTTCCTGATTCAACAATAATTGGTATTATTAAAGATAGATTAGCACAAGATGATTGTAAAAAAGGTTTCATCTTAGATGGTTTCCCAAGAACTTTAGCTCAAGCTGAAGCTTTAAAAGAGTTAATGGCAACTATGGAAATCTCTTTAGATAAAGTAATTTCTTTAAATGTTCCAGATGAAATGATTGTTGAAAGAATTACAGGAAGAAGAACTTCTAAAAAAACTGGTAAAATTTATCACATTAAATTCAACCCTCCAGTAGATGAAAAAGAGGAAGATTTAATCCAAAGAGCTGATGATACAGAAGAGACTGTAACAAAAAGATTAGAAGCATACCACGCTCAAACTGCACCATTAATTGACTTTTATAAAGAAATGGGTGTATATTTTGAACTTGATGGAACAAAAGAAGTTTCAGAAGTAACTCAAGATATGTTTAACGCTTTATCATAATTTAAAAAGTTTTAATTACTAAAAAGGGAAGCTAATTTTTGGCTTCCCTTTTTTTATGTTTTAAATATATAGATTAATTGAAGAAAACAAAGTAATAAATACTTAGCTTTCTTCTATTTAACTATCCTTGCATTCCAGCACCAGAAGTTTTTGATTTACTGTTTTTACCACCAAATCTTTTCTTTTCAATTACTATCTCTTTTTGTTTTTCTTTTCTTCTTGGGTCTTTTTCCACAAAGATTTTTTTCTTTGTAAATGGATCCATTTCAGTGTAATACATAACAGCAGAATATGTTCCAGGAGTTGGAGTAAAAACTTGTGCTTGTTCTGGATTCATTTTTAATTCATGTGTTGTAAACTGTTTTAACTCATGCATATGTTTTTCTTCACATCCAGGATGAGCAGCTATTAAATAGTATGTTAAGAACTGTTTTTTCCCAGATTCTTTGTTTAAATCATCATACATCTTTTTAAAGTCAATTAATGTTTGTTTTCCAGGTTTTCCCATATGATGTAATACCTCATCATTTGTATGCTCTGGTGCTACTTTCATCTGACCTGAGATATGGTGATCAACCATCTCTTTTAAATACTCTTTACCATGTTTTTTATCAGCTGTAATTAAATCATACCGTACACCAGAAGCAACAAAGGCTTTTTTAATACCGGGAACTGCTCTAATATCTTTTAGAAGTTGGATATTTCTACTATGGTCAACTTTCATAGTTCTGCAAAGTCTGTGGGCATCTACACATCTTTTATTATCAATACAAGTTCCAAGATTCATTTTCTTTTTACACTCATATCCATACATATTAGCAGTAGGTCCACCAACATCAGAAATAATTCCTTTGAAATCTTTCATAGTTGTAAAGTGTTTTGCTTCTTTTAGGATATTTTGTTCACTTCTAGTTCGTATAGTTCTTCCTTGGTGCGCTGCAATTGCACAGAAGTTACACTCACCCCAACATCCATGGTGAGTCATAATAGAAAACTTAATAGTCTCTAAACACTTGACCTTCCCTTCACTAGCATGGAAAGGATGTAAATCTCTTTGATATGGATATGAAGCGATATTATCCATCTCTTCTTCTTCCATATGACGACTAGGTGGATTTTGAACTAAATATCTAGTATCTACTTTTTGATAAAGCCCTTTTGAGTATATTGGGTCATTATTATCATAAAAATCTCTAAAAAGGTCTATATATTTCTCTTTATCATCTAAACACTCTTGGTGAGAAGGTATCTCTTTAAAATCTTCACCTTTTGGTGCTTCTTTTGAGATATAACAAAGCCCTCTAATAGTTCTTGGGTCTTTCCCCTCTTTTAGATAAGTCCCAAGGTCAATAATAGCTTGCTCACCCATACCATAAACCATATAATCTGCTTTTGAATCAAACAGTATTGGTTTTCTAAGTTTATTTGTCCAATAATCATAGTGAGTTAGTCTTCTAAGACTAGCTTCTATACCACCTAAAACAATTGGCACTGTATCTTTGAAGTGTCTTCTAATTAAGTTTGTATATACTAAAGTAGCTCTATCTGGTCTTTTTGTATTTTTTCCACCTGGAGTGTAGTCATCAGAGTTTCTAAACTTTTTTGTTGCAGTGTAGTTTGAAACCATTGAATCAATACTTCCACCACTAACTCCCCAAAATAGTTTTGGCTCACCTAATCTTTTTACATCTTTATCAGATTCAACATCAGGTTGACCGATAATTCCTACTCTTAGACCTATGTCTTCTAATATTCTTCCAACTACTGCAATTCCCATAAATGGAGAATCGATGTAAGCATCACCGGTGATTAGAACAACATCTAGTTCGTCCCAACCTCTCTCTTCCATCTCTTTTCTTGTAGTAGGTAAAAATTTATTTGGTTTATTTTCAATACTCATTTTTTCTTCTTTAATATTTTATATAATTGTTAATACTTTTTTCGTATTGTACCAAATATATTTTAACCCTACTATAATAATTACAATTAAACTTTCTTAGTTAAGTTATCATCTATCTTTTTTATATTTAAAAGCATTGCTACTTTTGATTTTTCATAATCATCAATATCAACTAAACTCTCTACTAAAGTACCTGTTCCTAAGAAGTGTTCTTGGATATTTTGTATTGACTTTTTCTCAACCAGTGAAATATGTTCAAGAGAAGATACTAAAATACCTACACAATGCTCAATATTATCTTTATCATACTCTAATAAAATAATATTTGTTAACTCTTCATCATTAATATCTTCTTTTATAAAGTCTCTAATATCAAGAATTGCAACAAGTTTATCATTGTATAAAACCATACCTTTAAAGTGATTAGATTTATCCATTTCTATTGATTCTTGCATTTGCTCAATTCCAATTGATTCAACAACATTTTCAGCTCTTACAGCTAAAAATTTACTTCCAATATTAAATGTTGCAATCTCTACATTTGAATCATTCTTTTTCTTTTTTAAATTTTGAATATATTTATTATTTTGAACTATTTCAACAGCTTTCTCTTTTTTATTACCAATTTTTATAAATACTATAGAAAAGACATCATTTTTATAATCATCGATACTACTTTTATACTCTCTATATCCTGAAGAACATTTTACTCCAACGGCATAATAAGTATTACCTATTTCTACAATTTTACTCATTTCTTGACCATTTTTTAATTCAAAAAATGAATCTTCTAAATTTAAAGAGCCATTTACTTCAAGTTTTTCATTAGTAGAAGAAATAATTTTTTTGTCTCTTGTTGCAAAGATAGCAAACATATCATTTTTATCAGTTAATTCATTTTTTTTAGGTAAAGTATCTTCTAGCATACTATTAAATTGAGGAGTTGAATCAAAGACAATTGCAATACCACCATTTATCATACTAGGATTTTTCAATGACCTAATACCAGCACAATATACATAAGTTGATTCATTGTTATATAGTGATGTCTTTTCAAAATTTGAAACACAATATTTAGAAGTATCACTTAAATTAAATGTTCTATTAACCCATTCATAATTTAAAATTTTTCCTACTAAATACTCTTGGCTTTCATTTGAAACAGCTATTACTTTTCCATCTTTATCAAATACTAAAAGATTTGTATATACTGTATATAAATCATTAATATATTTTAAAATAGAAGTTATTTCATCTTTTTTTGAAATAATAGAGTTTTTATCATCAAATGCTTCTCTAAAATATGAAGTTAATGCCCACCATCTACAATCATTAGCTCTTTCATATAAATTTCTATCCATTATATCAATTGCTAGACTTGATAAAAATTTACTCTCTGTTAAAATTGAACTTAAAATAGTTTCATTTAAATTTGATAAAGAAGAGTTTGCTTTTGTTCCAGTTACTCCAATCTCTGCTAAAAGAGATTTTGAGAACTCTTTATTTACAGAGTTTAATTTACTTTGAACAATATTACCATTCCAAATAACTCTTTTCAAATTTTCTTGTATCGATTTACTTTTATTAAATACATCTTTTAACTCTTTAGGAAAATGAACTTTATTATCCATCATTGCATCAATCACATTTTGATTTCCTATACTTTCATTTGAAATATCACTTAAAAATGCATACTCCAATGGAATCATCATATGACCATACCATTTTAATCCCATAAATCCTTGATAACCATTTGTTTCACAACTTTTTGCAATATAATCTCGCCCGGCAAAAGATACTATTTTATACTCTTCATTTAAAATAATTGGTAACTCAACACCTAAAGGAATATGATATTTATCACTTGAAGCAATAACACATCCACTCTCATCTAAAATAGTCATACACTCTTTGTTTGAAGGATCAACTAAATTATTAAAAATTCCCTTCATTTCATCTGTAAATCTAAAACATAAAGATAACACTCCTATATTTTCAGATGATGAGCTATTAGTTTTTGTTACTTTATATGAATAAACTAATGACTTTTTATATTGAGGTATAAAATCATGAAACTTATATGTTTCTACATATTCATCACTTGTATTTAAAACCATTTGAATATAATCACTCTCAACTTTTTCAACTTTAGAGTTTTGATCAAGTCTAACTAATATATTTCCTTTTGTATCTGATAATACAATATCAAAATAAACAGAATATTTTGCAACATACTCTTTAAATCTATCTACTATTAAATCTTTTGATTGATTACTTTGTTCATCATATTTTGGAGCCGCTTGCAAATTCCACCATCATAAACTAGTGAATTTGTAAACCTACTAAGCTTATCAAGCAGATCTTTTAAACTTTTAATCATTTTACCGCTTTATGGGTCAATTTTAGATAAAAAACTATTATTGGGTGCGTGCTTGATGGTTGAGTTTTAAAAATGGCTAATTTTTAGTGTTTTTAGCTAAAAGTTATGTTACCAGTTTCAAACTCTGATGAATACAAACTGATAAAATACCAAATGCTAAAACAGAAGCTACTTTTGTAGCTCCTTTATAATAAATATTACTGCATCCAAAGTCTTCTTTGAGGTATTTATTTACACGCTCAACCATACTTCTTTGGTTATAGTGATGGGTATCTAAACTTTGAGTAAGGTTTAGAATTTTAAATTTCTTTTTTTCATCTTTTATAAGTTGAATTTTTCCTTTTAACTCTTTGGAGTTCTTCGGATTGATATCAATAAGCGGTCTATGATTTAGTTTTTTGGAAAAATCTCTGATAATATTGCTGTCGTATCCTGCATCTTGTAAGTCATAAAGATATGATACTTTTTTGCTTGTCTCGTTTATAAGAGGAAGTGCTACTGAGCTATCATGAACATTTGCCCCTGAATAAATAGCAGTAATAGGGATATCTCCATCTACTACACTGATATGGAGTTTCCCTCCTATCCATGTTTCAAAGTTGCCTTTGGAATTCTGTTTTCTTCCAACTCCACACTGCGTTGATACCAAAGATAGCATCTGCTTTGTGGTTTTCATATCTTCTTGTTGCTGCAAGATACTGGGTGTTTTAGGCTCTCTTGTTTCACCTTTTTTAGGTCGTCCTCTTCTTTTTGGTTTAAACTTTTCTTTTTCTACTTTTACAGGTTTTTCTCTCAGTGGTATTTTTGTTGCATCACTTGCATTATAAAAAAAGAGTGTATCCCTTAGATACTCCTTCACAAACTGCTCATGCGTCTTTTGTGCAATTTTAAGCTCACTGAGCTCCTTAAAGACTCTACTAAATTTAGACTCACTTGGAATATCGTTTTTATATCTCCACCCACACAAGATCCTCAGCGTTCTATCACTATGAAGTCTATCGATAAGGTCTCTGGTTGTTTGGATATTGTAAACACTCTTTGCAATAAATGCTCGTGCAATCTCTTCTCTATGCTTTGGAGTGTTTGTAATAGATACGACAGTGATATTTTTTTCAATCGCAGCAAAGTCTAATATCTTAATAAGCTTTTGCTCTTTATTTGACAACTCTTCTAATTGAAGCTCTCTTTTCAAAGAAGGAAAAAGTGAATTTTCAAGATTTAAAACCTTAGTCCACATTTTAGATAGACTTGAAGATATTTTTGGTAGAATAATTCCCATAAGTTGAATCGCTCTTCTGTTAAATTTTTGTAGTAAAAAATTATAACTTATCTGAAGTTTGATTCAACTTTTTAAAATTTAAATCAGCTTAAATTACGGGTTGTTTTTTATAATCTGCAAGTGGCTCTTTGATTTATAATTGTTTAAAAAACTCCTAATATCATCATCCGTTGCTAAGAAACCAATATCCGCAGTTCTTTCAAATAAATTCCTAATAACTATATCAATAGCAACTTGTGCTTTAAAAGTCATTTCATTTTTTACTTTATTTATTTGTTGTTCACTTAAGTGATTTAGAAGTGTTGAAGTTAGATTTAAGAAATTATCTTTCGTTTTTCCAATGTCAATATTTATATCTCCTAATTGACCTAATAATGCTAAAGTATCCCAAGATGAACTTAATCGTCCTAAATCTTCTCTATACTTTTCTACATCTTCAATATATTTTATCATAGGATATAAATCTTTTTTTATATCTATACCTTTGTAATTTAAATTCATAATAACCTCTTGTTATATATTCTATATAAGAATGTTATCATTTAAACTATATCTGATGCACTATACAGTTGTATACTATTTATACATTTTAAAAAAATAATTTTTATTTAGAGATTTCTTGAGCAAGTAATCTAAGTGAGAAAAATATCTTTTCTTCGAATGGGTCATGTTCAATAAGTTTAATTTTAAGACTATTTGAAATAGCACTAGCTAAACTATAAGAATCACCTTTTAAATAAATAATTTTATTTATTTTTCTATTCTTAGTCTCTTGTATTGACTCACTTAATTCATTTAGCTTTATGTACTTTTTTTCTTTGTCTACTAATATTATTCTAAATCTTTTTCCAAAATAGTCCCAATAATTTCCTAATACATATAAACTTCTAACATCACTTGCCATTAGTTTCTCTTTTATATTTAAAAAAGTATTGTCAATTTCATCTAAGAAAGCTTCATAATTTTGTTTGTAAAAAGAACAACTAAATTTATCAATTTCACAAAACTTATCATATATATTCTTAGCAATAACTCTTAAATTAAATGGGTCTAACCAATAATATGGATTATTATCCATTATTTTTATATCTTTTGATAAATCTAAAGTCTCTATAAAAGGATTTGATTTTTTGAAAATATCTTCATACTCTTTTTCAACATTTAGTCCTAAATGTATATAAAGTTTCACATCTGCTAATTTTGATATATCAAAATTTGATATTTTTCTTTTTGTAGGAAGATATCTATTATTTATCTGTTTTACTCTTATTTCATTTTTACCAATATATTTAGCAATATAAGTCTCTAAAGGAAAGTAAGTGGTAACTTGAAATTTTGCAAATAGTAGTATAGGTAGGAGTGAAAATAAAACTATTTTTTTCATACTAACCTACCTATTAAAAGTTTCTATTCAGTAATAGGTTTTCTAATTCTTAAGCTTAATTCTTTTAACTGCTCAGCATCAACTTCTGAAGGTGCTTGAGTTAATAGACATTGAGCTTTTTGAGTTTTAGGGAATGCAATTACATCTCTAATAGAATCAGTTCCTGCAAGTAACATAATCATTCTATCAAGACCCATTGCAAATCCACCATGACTTGGAGCCCCATATTGAAGTGCATCTAATAAGAATCCAAATTTCTCTCTAGCTTCTTCATCAGAGATTCCCATAAGTTCAAATACTTTTGCTTGAATCTCTTCTTTGTGAATTCTAATACTTCCACCACCAAGCTCAGTACCATTTAATACAATATCATAAGCAATTGATTCAATAGCTTCTAAATCACTTGTATCTTCTAAAGATTTTGGCATTGTAAATGGGTGGTGAAGTGCTTTTGTTCTTCCATCTTCAACTTCAAACATTGGGAAATCAACAACCCATAAGAACTCATATTTATCAGCTGGAATAATATCCATAGTCTCAGCTAAATAAAGTCTAAATCTTCCCATGTAATCCCATACAGTTTTTTTCTCACCTGCTCCAAAGAATACTACATCACCAACTTCAAGTTCTGTAACTTTTACAATCTCATCTAAATCAGCTTCAGAGAAGAATTTTGTTAATGGACCTTTTAATCCATCCTCTTTCATTTGGAAGTAACCTAAACCTTTAGCTCCAAATTTTCTAACGTAATCTTCAAAACCTTTCATTTGTCTTTTAGAGAAGATATTATCCCCATTTGGACATTTAAGTGCTTTGATTCTGTTGTTCTTTTTATCTTTTGCAATATCAGCGAAAATTTCATTTGTAGATTTTGCAAAAATATCAATTACATCTACCAATGGCATTTCAAATCTTGTATCAGGTTTATCAGAACCATAAGTTTCCATTGCATCCCAGTATCTCATTCTTGGAAATGTTTCAGGAACTGTTTTTCCACATTTTGTAAACACATCGTAAATTAATTTTTCAGCAACTTTGATTACATCTTCTTGGTCACAAAAAGACATCTCAACGTCTATTTGAGTAAATTCAGGTTGTCTATCAGCTCTTAAATCTTCATCTCTAAAACATTTAGCAATTTGGAAATATTTATCAAATCCAGATACCATTAAAAGTTGTTTGAATAATTGTGGAGATTGAGGTAATGCATAAAACTCACCTGGGTGTACTCTTGATGGTACTAAATAGTCTCTTGCACCTTCTGGTGTAGATTTTGTTAAAATTGGAGTTTCAACATCTAAGAAACCTAATTCATCTAAAGTATTTCTAACTTGAATAGCTGCTTTACTTCTTAATTGGAAAATTTCATATGATTTTGTTGATCTTAACTCTAAAAATCTATTTCTTAATTTAATTTCATCATTTACTTTTTCATCATTTAAATCAAATGGCATAGGCTTAGATCTATTTTCAATAACTAATTTATCTAAAATAATTTCGATTTTTCCAGTTTTTAAATTAGGGTTTTCTAAACCTTCACCTCTAGCTCTTACTTTTCCTGTTGCTACTAATACAAACTCGTCTCTTACAGTTTCTGCTATGTTTAATGCTTCTTGACTATCTTGTGGATCAGCTACTAATTGAACGATACCACCTTTATCTCTTAAGTCAATGAATATAATTCCACCGTGATCCCTTCTACTGTTTACCCAACCAGCAACAGTTACAGTTTCACCAATGTTTTTTTCAGTTACGTCAGTACAATAATGTGTTCTCAAATCTTAACTCCGTTTACATAAATATTCGCGATTTTATCTAAATTTTACTTAATTTCAATAAAACCAAAATCAGTAGCCTTAAATAAACGAGGTTTATAATCTACTTCATTATCAATAATTTCAGTTAAAAGCAATCCACTTCTATTTGAATCAAATAAGTAATTAACTCCAACTAAAACTGAATAATCAACCCACTCATATCTTACATTTCCACCAAATAATTCAATAGTATCTAAAAGTTTTTCATTGACATCATCAATTGAACTAGCAACAATAAATTTATTTCTATCTTTTTCTTGTGTTAAAGATATTAATTTTGGGTCAAAGTTATTTTGAGTTGATAAAACAATACTTGGATATATTCTATTTGCAGTAATTTGAGAAAGAATTAATGATGTTTTTACAATATCAGTATTTAAAAAGATATTAGCATTATTTAATCTATAATCTTTAATTAAACCTCTAAAATAGTTTCTTTTTTTCTTTATCTCTTTTACAACAGGTATATTTATACCTAAAGAATCAAATTTTGATTTTAACTTTTTACCTAAAAATGAGTCTTGATAAAACATTACCTTTTTATCATTTGGAGAGTATTCAATTAGTTTATTAATTTGTTCCTCATAAGAAATTGAGCCATAAATTAAATTACTTTTATTTTCAATTGAAGAGTTCTTTTCAATTAGAGGTAAATATACCCTTATATCTTCTAAATCAATTTGATTTAAAATTTCATTTACTCTTGGAGTAAATAGTGCTATTACATTCTTATAATCATTTTGTTTTAAAGTTTCAAATGCACTTTGAATATTCTCTAAAGACTCATTTTCTGTATCAATTATCTTAAAGTCATAATCTATTTCTTTATAAGATAAATAGGCTAAAATTGTTGATATTGAAGGTTTCGTATATTTTGCTACATATTTTGAAGGATATATAAATGCTATTTTAACTTTGTCTTGGGATTCTAAAAAAGGGATAATCTCCTCTTCAATCTCTAACTCTTCTACAACATTAATTTTTTCTTCTATCTTTATTTCAGGTTTAACTATAGGTTTTCCAATTTTTTCATTAGGAATATTCGCTTCAACAACTTGTTGTTTCTCAACACAACCTGTAAAAACAAAAACCGAAATAATAATACTAAGTAAATATTTCAAATTAAATTCTCCATTATATTTTTAATTTTCAACATATCATAATAAGCATCTTTCTTAAAAGATGGATTTCTAAGTAAAAAAGTTGCTGAATAAGTAGCAATTAGTTTTATACCGTTAAAACTTAACTCTTTTCCTCTTACTTGAGAAAAATCATTGCTATTATTCAATAAATAAGAATAGGTTTTATCTCCTAAAACCACAATTAATTTAGGATTTACTAACTCAATTTGTTTTAATAAATAATCATTACAAGTCTCGACATTTGAACTATTAATTCCAGAATTACTCTTACACTTTACTAAACTTGTTAAATATAAATCCTCTTTTTGAACTTTTAAAACATTTTCAATCATATTTTTTAAAAGGTCACCTGTTTTACCACTATAAAATAAACCTAGTTCATCTTCACTATTAGTGGGTTCATCAGTTATCAACATAATATTTGAATACCTATTTCCGTAAGCAAATAATACATTTTTTCTAGTTTTTGACAATTCACACAAATGACAATGTTCACATATATTTTTTAATTCTTCAATATTGTTTGGTAATTTATAATTTTTAATATCAGGTGAAAATAGTTCTAAGTTTTCATGATACTTAAAACCTATTGATTTTAAATAATTCAATTGATTTAAAATTTTGTATTTAACTAATTTTGTCATGTTAAAATTGTACAAAAAGAATACTTTTAAGATTATTTGTTCCAATATATAGGAAAAAATGTAAAATTATTTGACATATATATAAATTATTGGTACAATAATCGTAATTTTAAAATGGAATAGTTATGACAATACCAAGTTTAAGAAAATTAGAAATAGATTTAGAAGTAAATAAAACAACATTACATAATTGGAAAAAAAATAGACCTAAATTGTATGAGTTTATTATAGAGTCTTACAAAGATAGAGAACTTTTGAAAAAACATTTGAATCTATTATTAGAACAAAAAGAATTGATTGAAAAAGAAATAGAACTAGTAAGTAAAAAATAATTTAGTATATAAAGTTATGGAGCATTATTATAATAATGCTTTTTAAAGCGTGCGAACTATTTTAATTAGTGCTTCATAGTTTTGTATATTAAATAAGGAATAAATTCCTTATTTAAAAGATATATTATTTATATCTGTGAGTAATTCTACCTTTATCTAAAGAGTAAGGTGTAATCTCAACTTTTACCTTATCACTAGGTAAAATTTTTATATAGTGCATTCTCATTTTTCCTGAGATATGACATAGTACTACATGACCATTGTCTAATTCAACCCTGAACATAGCATTAGGTAAAGCTTCAATTACTTTACCGTCTATAACTATTACATCATCTTTTGCCACTTTTTTTCTCCAATTATTCTACTAAACTTAATATTTGTGCTTTGCCATCAACAACAGCAACAGTATGCTCGTAATGACTACCTCTTAATCCATCTTCAGAAACAACATCCCAACCATTATCTAAAATTATTGGGTTTCTTCCTTTTTTACAAATCATAGGCTCAATACAAAAAACCATACCATTTTTGATTTTTGGTCCTGATTTTGGTGAACCATGTTCTAAATAGTTAGGGATTTCTGGGTCCTCATGTGGCTTTTTACCAATTCCATGACCACAAAATCTAACTAATGGCTGATAGCCTCTTGCAACAATAAATTTTTCTATTTCATATGATAATTCTTTAAATCTCATACCATCTTTAATAATATCAATCGCATGATATAAAGAGTCCTTTGCACAAGCGATTAGCTCTTCATCCTCTTTTGATATATTTCCAATAGGCATTGTAATTGCAGAATCACCATACCAACCATCAAGTTCAGTTCCAATGTCTATACCAAGTATATCTCCATCTTTTAAAACTCTATCTGTAGGAATACCGTGAATGATTACTTCATTAACAGAAGTACAAATAGAACCAGGGAAACCATATAAACCTTTAAAAGAAGGTCTTGCTCCATGAGAAAGAATAAATTCTTCTCCCATAGTATCAACCTCTTTTAAAGTCATACCTGCTTTAACATTTTCTTTTAAATAATTTAGAGTTTTTGCAACAATGATGTTTGCTTCTCTAAGCTTTTGAATTTCATTAGGCTTTCTAATTGAAATTGCCATTTTATAAACCTACTGCACTTAACGTTTGATATTTATTAGTATACTGTTGTGCTTCAATTTTTCTCATCGTATCAATTGCAACTTGAACTACAATAAGCACAGCAACCCCTCCAAAATAGAAAGGTACACCCATAGCTTTTACAATTAACCATGGAACAGTTGAAACTGCACCTAAATAAATCGCACCCCAGAAAGTTAATTTACTTGCAACATCATTTAAAAATTCAGAAGTATGTTCTCCAGGTCTAACACCAGGAATAAATCCACCTTGTCTTTTTAAATTATCAGATATATCTTTTGCATTAAATGTAATTGATGCATAGAAGAATGCAAAGAAAACTACAAATAAAAACATAAATAAATTAAACGTATATGAACTAGGACTTAAATAATCTGCAATTGCCACTAAATACTCGTTTTGGCTACCTTGTAATACAGTAGCAGGAAACATTAAAATAGCACTTGCAAAAATTGCTGGAATTACACCTGATAAGTTAACCTTAATTGGAATGTAATTCATAACCCTTTTATTTTGGTTTTGCATCATTACTTTTCTAGAATATGATACAGGGACTCTTCTTTCACCTAACTCTACATAAATAATTGCTCCAACAGTTGCTAAAATAACAACTAAAATACCAATTACTGTTAAGAAATTCATTTGACCATTATTAACAAGATCAATTGTACCACCAATAGCACTTGGAATTGCAGAAACAATACCTGCAAAGATAATTAATGAAATACCGTTACCGATACCTCTTTGAGTAATTTGCTCACCAATCCACATTAATAACATAGTACCAGTTAACATAGAAATTGCAGATACTGCAATAAATGTGTTCATATCAATTGAAATTGCACCTTGCCCATTTTGACCTGTCAAAGAATTAAGACCTACTGATACACCAATAGATTGAATTAATGTAATAACAATAGTTGTATATCTGATGATTTGCATATATTTTTGCATACCATCTCTTTCTTTTTTCATTTTACCAAGTGCTGGGAATGTTGCTGCTAGAAGTTCCATAATAATAGAAGCAGTAATGTAAGGCATAATACCAAGTGAGATAATAGACAGTCTTTCAACTGCATTACCACTGAACATGTTAACAAGACCTAGTGCATTGTTAGCGTTTGAGTCGAAAAATTCTTTAACTACGTCTATATTAACTCCAGGAACTGGCACGTATGCCAGTAACCTGTAAAGAAAAATAAAACCTAATGTAATAAGAATCTTATTTATTAGATCTTTACTCATTTTTAGTTTCCAGTAGTTGTAACGTTTTCGTCTTTGATCTTAGAAGCTAAATCTTTAGCTGTTGAACCAACTAATTTAACTTTTACTACTGATTTAGATAATTTGTATACAGATTTGATTGTCTCAACTGTAATTTCTTCAAGTGCTGCAACTTGTTTTACTTTATCTACGTTGATAGAATAAGGTTTTGTTACTCTTGAAGTGAATCCTACTTTAGGTAATCTTTTATAGATTGGTTGTTGACCACCCTCGAATCCTCTTTTAATTTTGTAACCAGATCTAGATTTTTGACCTTTTTGACCTCTTGTAGAAGTCTTACCCATTCCTGAACCTTGACCTCTACCTACTCTTTTTACGTTTTTAGTACTACCAGCAGCTGGTTGTAAGTTATTTAATACCATTTACTATCCTTTAATTCTAGCTAAAGCTTCAACAGTAGCTTGTACAAGGTTATTAGGATTGTTTGAACCTAATGATTTAGCAATAATGTCTTTTACACCAGAAAGCTCAAGTACAGGTCTTGCAGCTCCACCAGCGATAAGTCCAGTACCCTCTGATGCAGGTTTTAATAAAATAACACTTGAATTATACTTATGTTGAATATCATGTGCTATTGTTGTACCGTGAATATTAACTTTAACTAATGATTTAAATGCATCATCTAAAGCTTTTTTAATTGCATCAGGAACTTCTTTTGCTTTACCAGTTCCGAATCCTACTGTACCGTTTTTATCACCAACAACAACTAAAGCTGTAAATCTGAATCTTCTACCACCCTTTACAACTTTTGTTACTCTTCCGATTTTAACGATTGCTTCTTGAAAATCTTCTCTATTTACTGCTGCCATCATTAACCCTTATAATTTGATACCATTATCTCTTAATGCATCAGCAAATGCTGCAACTACACCGTGATAAAGGTAACCATTTCTATCATAAACTACTGTTTCAACACCAGCAGTTTTTAATTTCTCTGCAAACTCAGTTGCAACTTTAACTGCATTTTCTTTATTAACTTTAAGACCCATAGCTTGAGAACTAACTGCTGCTAAAGTAACACCTTCAACATCGTTAATTGCTTGTGCGCTAATGTATTTGTTAGATTTAAAAATTGATACTCTTGGCTTTTCAGCAGTACCAAAGATATTTCCTCTAACTCTTCTTTTTCTTCTTGCTCTTAAAGCATTTTTCTTTGCTAAATCTTTTGCTCTACTCATAATCTCACACCTTACTTAGCAGTTTTTCCGGCTTTTCTAACGATATGCTCGTCAGTATACTTAACACCTTTACCTTTGTATGGTTCTGGTTTTCTAAAGCCTCTAATAATTGCAGCAGCTTGACCAACAGCTTGTTTGTCAGCACCTTTTACGTGAATTAAGTTTTTCTCAACAGAAATATCTAATCCCTCAGGGATATCATAATTAATTGGGTGAGAGTATCCTAATTGTAACTCTAAAACGTTTCCTTTAACAGCAGCTCTATAACCAACTCCATTAATCTCTAAAGATTTTTGGAATCCAGCATCTAAACCAACAACAGCGTTGTTAATTAAAGCTCTGTAAGTTCCCCAGAAAGCAGAAGATTCTTTAGACTCTCCAACTCTTTCTAGAACGATTTCATTGTTTTCAACTTTAACTTCAACTCTTCCGTGTGTTTCAACAGGAATAGTTTTGTTCCCTTTTTTTACATTTACAATAGTACCAGCAACTGATACTTCAACTCCTGAAGGAATTGCGATAGGTTTTTTTCCAATTCTAGACATTACACTCTCCTACCATACAGTACAAAGTACTTCGCCACCAACATTAGCTGCGTATGCTTCATCATTAGCAATTACACCCTTGTTAGTTGAAACGATAATAGTACCGTACCCATTTTTAAAAGATTTGATTTCAGAAGCGTTTTTATAAACTCTTCTTCCAGGTTTAGAAACTCTTTTAATTTCGTTAATTACTGAGTTTTCATTGTCATCATATTTTAATTCAACTTGAATCGACTTCTTATTGTTTTCACCATCAATAACTTTGAAACCAGTAATGTATTCTTTTTGTTGTAATACGTTTAAAACACCTACAACAGTATTTGAATGTAATAATGTTGCAACTTCTAATTTTCTCATTGCAGCATTTCTGATTCTAGTTAAAGCATCTGCGATTATATCATTCATCATAGCTTTTTATCTCCTACCAACTAGCTTTTCTAACACCAGGTAATAAACCTTCGTTAGCCATTTTTCTTAAACAAACTCTACATAAACCAAAATCTCTGTATACAGAGTGTGGTCTTCCACAAACAGAACATCTAGTGTATGCTCTTACAGCATACTTAGGTGTTCTCTTTTGTTTAGCGATCATAGATTTCTTTGCCATTACGCTCTTCCTTTTGTAAATGGAATTCCTGCTAACTCTAATAATCTAAATGCTTCAGCATCGTTATCAGCAGTAGTAGAAATTGAAATATTCATACCGTGTGTTTTGATAATGTTATCATATACAACTTCTGGGAACATTAATTGCTCATCAAGTCCAAAGTTGAAGTTACCTTGACCATCAAAACCATTCTTATTTAAACCTCTAAAGTCTTTTACTCTAGGTAGTGCAATAGAACAAAGTTTGTCTAAGAACGTGTACATTTGCTCACCTCTAAGTGTAACTTTAACACCTACAGGATAACCTTCTCTAACTTTAAAACCTGCAACAGATTTCTTAGCAATAACTAAAACTGCTTTTTGACCAGCAATTAAAGAGATTGTGTCTTGAATATTTTGCATTAATTTAGAATCTTTCATAGCTTCACCAGCACCAACAGAGATAACTACTTTATCTAACTTAGCAGTTAACATTTTGTTTTTTGGGAACTCAGACTCTAAAACTGGTTTAATTTCTGATTTGTATTTTTCTAATAATCTTGCTGCCATTTATTACCCTTCTACTTTTGCTACATTTGAAATGTCAATTGGCATCTCTTTGTTTACAAATCCACCATCTTTATTCTCTTCAGATGGTTTAACAGTTTTTTTAGCAACTTTACAATCTTTTACGATTACTTTGTTTTGTTTTGGTAATACAGATAAAACTTCACCAGTTTTACCTTTATCATCACCAGCGATGATTTTTACAGTATCACCTTTTTTAATTTTTAATTTAACTGCCATATTATAATACCTCCGGTGCAAGTGAAACGATTTTCATAAAACCTGAATATCTAACTTCTCTAGCAACTGGTCCAAAGATTCTTGTTCCAATAGGCTCTTTCTTAGCATCTAAGATTACTGCCGCATTGTCATCAAATCTAATTAATGAACCATTTTCTCTTTGAACTTCTTTATGAGTTCTAACAACTACAGCTTTAACAACTTGACCTTTTTTAACTTTACCAGTTGGTAAAGCTTTCTTAACTGAAGCAACAATTACATCACCAACAGAAGCATATCTTCTTTTAGAACCACCTAAAACTTTGATACACATGATCTCTTTTGCACCAGTATTATCAGCTACGTTTAATCTAGTAAAACTTTGAATCATTATTTAACTCCTGTAGCTACAATAGTCTTTAATCTAAAAGATTTAGTTTTTGATAAAGGTCTACACTCAACAGCAATTACAGTGTCACCTTCGTTTAATTCATTTCTTTCGTCATGAATTAAGTATTTTTTAAATCTTTTTACAGTTTTGTGGTATTTTGGGTGTAAAACTGATCTTGTAACTAGTACAGAAGCAGTTTTGTCTCCAGATTTTTTTACCACTACACCTTGAATCTCTCTTTTATGTGTCATACTTAGATCCTTAGTTAGCTTTTGCTGCAGTAATAGCTGTTTGAATTCTTGCGATATCTTTTTTCGCTGTTCTTAATTCAGAAGTGTTAGTTAACTGCATAGTTTTTAGCTTAGCTTTTAATTCAAAAAGAAGCACCTTTTTCTCTTTTAATAACTCGTTTAGCTCTGTTAAGCTTTTATCTTTTAAATCAGTATAGTTCATTTTCGCTATCTCTTGTTACAATTTTAGTTTTAAATGGTAGTTTGTGTTGTGCTAAAGTTAAAGCTTCTCTTGCTAATTCTTCAGAAACCCCTGCCATCTCAAAACAAATTCTTCCTGGCTTAATGTTCATAACCCATTTATCAACAGCACCTTTACCTTTACCCATTCTTGTTTCTAATGGTTTAGCAGTAAGTGGTTTGTCTGGGAATACCATAATCCATACTTTAGCTTGTCTCTTAACTTTTCTAGTCATCGCAATTCTTGATGCTTCGATTTGTCTTGAGTCAATTCTTCCGTGTTCAACAGCTTTTAAACCGATTTCACCGTAAGCTAAAGAGTTACCTCTAGAAGCTTTACCTCTGTTTCGGCCTTTCATCATTTTTCTGTATTTAGTTCTTTTAGGCATTAACATGATTATTTACCTCTTCTTTTTGATGGTCTTCTTTTTGGTTTAGAAGTATCTTCAGTTTTCTCTGCAGGAATACCTTTAGCTAAAACTTCACCTTTGAAAATCCAAACTTTAATACCAATACAACCATAAGTTGTATGAGCTTCAGCAAAACCATAATCAATTCTAGCTCTTAAAGTATGTAAAGGAACTCTACCTTCTAAGTACCACTCAGTTCTAGCCATTTCAGCTCCACCAAGTCTACCAGAAACAGAAACTTTAATTCCTTTTGCTCCACCTTTAAGTGCGTTTTGCATAACTCTTTTCATAGCTCTTCTAAACGCAACTCTTCTTTCTAATTGTTGAGCAACATTTTCAGCAGCTAACTGTCCAGAAACTTGAGGTTTTCTCTCTTCTTTAATGTTAACAGCAATCTCTTTACCAACTAATTTAGATAAGTTGTTTTTTAATTTCTCAACATCTGCACCTTTTTTACCAATAATGATACCAGGTCTAGCAGCAACGATAGTAACTCTAACTTTTTTAGCTGTTCTTTCAACGATAGTTTGTGCAACACCAGCATAGTATAATTCTTTTTTAACATACTTTCTGATTTTGTCATCTTCAGCTACATTAGTAGGAATGTTTCCAAATTTAGGAAACCATCTTGATTCCCAGTTTCTGTTAATTCCTAATCTTAAACCTATTGGATTAACTTTTTGACCCATTACTTATCTCCTTTTGCAGCTACTTCAATCATAATATGTGCAGTTGGTTTATGTTTAGGTGATGCACTACCTCTTGCTCTTGGAGTAAATCTCTTAAGAACTGGTCCTTTATCTACTCTTGCAGATGTAACTACTGCATTTTCTGGCTCTAAACCTGCATTTGCAACAGCTGAAGCTATAACTTTAGAAATGATTCCTGCAGCTTTGTTAGGAGTAAATGCTAAAGATGCAATTGCGTACTCTGCATTCATACCTTGAACTTCTCTAGCAATTAATCTTGCTTTTGTAGGAGAAACTCTAATAAATCTTAATATTGCTCTTCCCATTATTACGCCTTTCTCTGAACAGAACCTTTATGGCCCTTAAATGTTCTAGTTGGTGCAAACTCACCTAATTTATATCCAACATGGTTCTCTGTAATTAATACAGGAACGAAGTTTCTTCCGTTGTGCACATTAAATGTTAAACCAATCATATCAGGTAAAACCATAGATCTTCTTGACCAAGTTTTAATTGGTTTTTTATCGTTAGCTTCATTAGCTTTGATAACTTTTTTCATTAAGTGTGCGTCTACAAATGGACCTTTTTTTATTGATCTTGCCATCTTAAACCCTTACTTCTTTCTTCTTGAAATGATTAATTTGTCACTAGCTTTTTTCTTTCTAGTTTTGTAACCTTTAGTTGGCATACCCCATGGAGTAACTGGATGTCTTCCTGAGTTAGTTTTACCTTCACCACCACCGTGTGGGTGATCAATTGGGTTCATTGCAGAACCTCTAGTTTGAGGTCTAATACCCATGTGTCTAGTTCTACCAGCTTTTCCAATTACCATATTGATGAAATCTTCATTTCCAACAATACCAACAGTAGCCATACATACACCTAACATTTTTCTCATCTCACCAGAAGGTAATCTTAAGATAACGTATTTGTCTTCTCTACCCATGATTTGTGCATAAGAACCTGCAGATCTTGCAAATTGTGCACCTTTACCAGGTTTTAACTCAATGTTGTGAACCATTGTACCAACTGGGATGTTCATTAATCTCATTGCATTACCAGGTAAAATATCAAGTCCAGATTCAGCAGCTTGTACTTTATCTCCAACTTTTAATCCTGAAGGTTGAATGATATATCTTTTATCACCATCAGCGTAAGTTACTAAACAAATTCTACAGTTTCTGTACGGATCGTACTCAACAGTAGATACTGTACCTTCTACACCAAATTTATTTCTTTTGAAATCAATAATTCTGTAAAGTTTTTTAGCACCTGCTTCTTTATGTCTAGATGTAATTCTACCGTTATTATTTCTACCAGCGTTAGCTTTAACTCTTACAAGTAAAGATCTTACTGTTGGTTTAGAAGTAATATCAGAAGTATCCATAACTGACATGAATCTTCTTGCAGGAGTTATTGGTCTAAATTTTTTAATTGCCATTTAATATCTCCTTAAGCTGATAGGTTCGCTATTTCAGCGCCCTCTGGTAATGTAACATAGAATTTTTTGAAGTCTGCTCTTTTTCCAGGTCTTCCTCTAAATCTTTTAACTTTACCATCTTGTCTTAAAGAATTGATTTTTGATGGAGTAACACCAAAATACTCTTTAAATACTTCTTTTAAACCGCTTTTAGTCATTCTTGGACTAGTTTGAACAACGATTACACCATTTTCTTGAAGCTCGATTGTTTTTTCTGTATATAATATTGCTTTAATATCTGTAATATCTGCCATCTTAAGCCTCTTT
Organism: Malaciobacter pacificus; assembly: GCF_004214795.1. Lineage (NCBI taxonomy): Bacteria > Pseudomonadati > Campylobacterota > Epsilonproteobacteria > Campylobacterales > Arcobacteraceae > Malaciobacter > Malaciobacter pacificus. The sequence continues at coordinate 784,247 of NZ_CP035928.1, read as the reverse complement.
TGTTAATGCATCTAGTACTGATTTTTCAATTAGTACTGAGTGGTATGCAGCAATTAAATAAGCGTTAACTTCTTGCTTTTCAACCATATAACAGTTTTTAATGTTTCTAAACGCTAAGTAAGTTTTTTCATCAATTGAATCAACTACGATTAATGTATCTCTTTTGTTTATTTTACTTAAAACTGCAACTGCGTCTTTAGTTTTACCAGATTCTAATTTTACTGAATCTACTACGAATAAAGCTTCATTGTTAGCTTGAGCATTTAAAGCATATTTTAATGCTAATACTTTTTGCTTTTTATTAACTTTTTGGTTGTAGTTTCTCTTAGTAGGTCCAAATACTTGACCCCCACCAACGAATAAAGGAGATCTTTTAGAACCCCATCTAGCACCACCAGAACCTTTTTGAGCTTTAGGTTTTTTACCACCACCGCTAACTTCAGATCTGTTTTTAACTCTAGCAGTATTAGCTCTTAAACCTGTTAAATATGATTTTACATATAAGTATAAGTTGTGAGAGTTAATCTCTTCATAACTTGCAGGTAAAACTACTTCACCATTGTTTTCAAATTTTTCGTTTAAAACTATTGCTTTACTCATTTAGCAACCTTTACTTTTCCTAATGAACCATTTGCACCAGATACAGAACCTTTAACTACTAAGATTCCAGTTTCAGCGTCAAATGAAACTACATTATTTTTTACAGATACATTTGTATTTCCGTATTGCCCTGGCATTTTCTTACCTGGCATAACTCTACCTGGCCATTCACAGTTACCAATAGAACCTACTCTTCTACCCATTCTGTGACCGTGTGATGCTCTACCACCAGCGAAGTTCCATCTTTTAACCCCACCTTGAAAACCTCTACCTTTAGTTTTAAAAGTAGTTTTTAATACAGCACCTTCACTTAATGGTGAAACATCTAAATCACCAGCTTCAGTATTTGCTACAGTTAATGTTGCAAATCTATTAAACTCTTTAGATAAGTTATATTTTTTTTGTTGACCTTCAATTGCTTTATTGAATTTCTTACCGTTACTGTAAGACACTAATGCTACACCGTCAGTTACTTCACATACTTTTGTATCAAGAACTTTTAAAAGTGTAACAGCTGTACTTGGAACAGAAACTGTTCTACTCATACCGATTTTTTGAACTATAAATTCCATCTTGTATTACCCTTTCTTCTTATTCTTGACCCATAGATCTAACTTCAACATCAACTTCAGGAGCTAAGTCAAGTTTCATTAATGAATCTACAGTATCTGGAGTTGCAGCAATGATATCAATCATTCTTGAGTGAATTCTGATTTCAAATTGCTCTCTAGAGTCCTTATTTACGTGAGGACCTTTTAAAACTGTGTATCTTCTGATTTTTGTTGGTAGAGGGATTGGACCTCTTAAATCAGCACCAGTTCTTTTTACAGCTTCAACAATTGAAGCAACACTTCTGTCTAAAACTCTATGATCATAAGCTTTAAGCTTTAATCTGATTTTTTCCATTTATTTTCCTTTAAAGAACTCGTTAGATGTGCCATAAAATGCACTCTAACCACATTTAGTGGACGCGGATTATAACTTAATTTTAGTTAAATGTCAAGATTTATGGGGTTTTGTAGTAAAAAAAGTATATTTTATTTCCTTCTAAAAAGGATAACTATATACAATTAGAGAGTGTTTTAAGTTTTTTGTAAGATTGTTAATAAAATTCAATAGTTATATACTATTGAATTTTAGCTGCTGTTACAACAAGTTCTACTAGCGTATTATGACTTGCCATATTTGCTTGTACACATGAACGTGCTGGTTTATCATCTTGAGGTATCCACTCTTTCCATACCTCATTAAAATCATTAAAATCTCTATAAATATCTTTTAAAAATATCTCTGTTCTTAAAATATGATGCTTACTAGAACCTGCTTCATTTAATCTTTCTTCTAAAATATCCAATGCTCTTTTAGCTTGAATTTTTATGTCAAGTTCTTTATCATCAGAAACAATCCCGGCTAGATAAACTGTTCCATTATATTCAACAATTCTACTCATTTTTTCATTTACAATTTTTCTTGTAATCATAATATCCCTTTTTAGTATTTTCCTTGATAAAAGCCAGAGAATAGAAGAATGTCATCACAATCTTTATTCTCTAAGTCATTTATAATTAAATCATTTAATATCATTGCTAAACTTGGTCCAAAGGTCATACCAAGCCAACCAAGTCCCATTCCATATATTAGATTCTTGTATTTTTCATCTCTACCAATTAAGGGCATATCATTAGGTGTCAATGGTCTAAATCCTGCCCATAGTTTTTCATTTGACATTTCAAAAGGTATAGTATATTTTTTAAAATTCTCTTTTATACTATCAATTTGCTTTTTAACAACAGCAGGATTAGTAGAACCTATTTCTAATTTAGAAGTAAGTCTAACATCATCTTTTCGTGGTGACATTATTATAAATAAATCAGCAAATAATGTTGATGTTAAAGGTTCATACTCTTTTGGCATATTAAATGTAATACTATAACCTTTTGCAGGTGTCATAATTAATTCTTTATTTAATTTATCAGCTAAAAGTGTTTGATAGCCTGTTGACATAATATAAGTATTTGCTTCATAAGTTTTTGTAGCTGATTTCACGTATTCAATTTTATCTTCACTAAATTGAATATCAGTGATTTTTTCATTTAATATAAATTCAACACCATTATTTTCCAAATACTCTTTTAATTGTGTAATAACTTTTTTTGGATCTAAATGTGCATTCTTTTTAAATAGTATCGCCCCTTTAGCTTTTTCATTTGAACAAGGAACATAATCTTTTATTTCAGATTTAGTAAGTATTTTGAATCTTGTTTCATCTTCATAACTATATTGCTTTATTTTTTTATTATATGTCTCTTGGTTTGTAAACAAAGAGAGCATACCTTTATGTTGAAAATCAAAATCTAAGCCATCTTCTTCTTGCATCTTTTTATATTTATCAATTGTAATTTGTCCATACTTTTCAAATAACGCTATTGTTCTTTTTAATCTTTGAGGATTTGCACTATTAATAAACTTCCAAAGCCAAGATATAATTTTTTTATCTAATGTAGGATGAAGAATAACAGGTGATTCACCTTTAAACATTAGTTTTAAAGTATCTAATACTACTCCTGGATTTGATAAAGGACCTTTGTCAAATGCAGATAATAAACCTGCATTTCCAAATGAAGTACAATCTGTGATATTACCTTCATCTATTACTGTAACTTTTTTACCAGATTTATGTAATTCATAAGCTGCAGTTAGTCCCATAATACCTGCACCAATTACTATAATATCTCTATTCATTTTTTTTCCTAATTTATATACATTAAGGGCATAATATACAATAATTATGTTTATTTGTAGTGTAAGTAAAGCACTAGATAAAATATTTTGAAGAGTTTTCTTTTAGTTTTTGGAATATCTCATTAAAATCAGCTGGATATACTCTGTTACCTGCAATAGATGATATAAAGTTTGTATCCCCAATCCATCTTGGTAACATATGATAATGAACATGTTGTTCAATACCAGCACCTGCAGCTTTTCCTAGATTCATACCAATATTAACACCTTCACAAGGCATAATATCTTTTAATAGTTTTACCCCTTGTCTAACTCTAATGCTCATTTGTATCCAAGTATCTTCATTAAGCTCTTCTATTTTATCTGTATGAAAATGTGGTATAACCATCATATGTCCAGGAGAATAAGGGAACTTATTCATAACCACATAACAAAATTCATCATGAAAAAGTACTTGAAGTTTTTCATCATCAAGATTTTTTGATATATGACAAAAAACACAACCTTCTATTTTTTCTTCACTAACATAAGAGTATCTCCAAGGTGCATATAAATGTTCCATTTTTTAACCTGTTTTAACTATATAAAATTGGGTGCATCATTTGCAAATAAAATTAAATCACCTTGTGTGGTTTTTTGAGCCAATGTTGTTTCTAAATGTGATTTATCTTTTAAGATAAATACCTTTTCACTATCAATATTTGAACTTAATAAATGGCTATTTAAACTTCCTGTAATAATTACAAAATCAAATTTTTCATTTATGGCTTTTGCTAAAAGAATATTTGCTTCGTCAGTTGATTCAACTAAACCTGGAGTTATAATTACTTTTCTACCTTCATATGTACTACAAATATTTACAGCTTCTAGCATACCTTCTAAATTTCCATTGAAACTATCATCAATAATAAGTTTTCCACCAGCTTCAATTTTTTGAAGTCTATGTTCAACTTGAGGAAGTGTTTTTAGTGCAATTTTAATCTCATCAATACTCATACCTAAATAATGAGAAACTAAAATAACAGCCGTTAAATTTATTGCATTAAAACTTCCTAAAATAGGAGCATAAAAATGTTCAATTTGTCCATTAATCTCAACATCAAACCACAATCCATCTAGCGTACTTTTAGTTATATGTAAATTGTTTGGGAATTTTGTAATAGTGTCATAGTCTTTAATTGGAACACTCTCATGCACAAATCCCATTTTCATTTTTGGTGATTTTAATATTTCCATTTTTGTATGAATGATATTATCTAAAGTTTTAAAGTACTCTATATGTTGCTCGCCAACACTTCCTAAAACACAAACTTCAGGTTCTAAATACATAGTTATCTCTTCAATATCGCCTTTGACTCTTGCCCCTGCTTCGGCAATATAAATTTGTGTATCTAAAGGTATATCCCTATTTACATCTAAAACAATACCTCCAATAGTATTCACACTTCTTGGTGTTTTATATGTTTTAAACTTATTTTTTAATACATGGTGTAAATAGTTTTTTATTGATGTTTTTCCATATGAAGCTGTAATAGCAACTGTTTTAAGTCCCACTATACTTTGTAATCTTTGTTTACCTTTATGCTTAAAAGATAGGAAAAAAATCTTTTCTAAAATAGTTGAAGCAACATATGTAATAATCAAAGGAACAAAAATAAACATATTTGTACACTCTGGACTTGCTAAACATAAAGCAGAGATTGCAAATGTAGTAAATAACAGTATTAATAAAAATCTTTTTACTCTTGAAGTTAAAACAACTGGCCTATCAAGTTTTCTATTCCATAATATAAAACTTGTCATATATATCAAATAAAAGTATATAGCAAAATATGGACTAGGAATTAAATAGTATAATACAACAGGCGCTAAAAAGTAAGTAATGTGCCATTGCCATTTATGATGCTTAAAAACAACTCTATCAAGTTTATAGTTGTACCATTGTAAGTTTGTAATTAAGTACCAACCTAAAGCCATGATTAGTACAATATGCGTAAATATATTAAAGTATTCCATTCTCTATTCTTTCAGAAATATCTTTTGCATTATGTGCAAAGAAATAGTGGTCACCATCATAAGATATAAAAGTTGATTTTTCTATTAAAGAAGCAATTTTTTTACCTGAACTTAAAGATGTAGCCGTATCTTTCTCACCCCAAAAGATTAAAGCATTATTTTGAAAATTTGAGAAATGTGTAGAAAAATCTTCATTTACAACATTTTTAAATGTTGAATACATCTGTTCGCTCATTTGATTAACATCACTACTTCTAAAAGATTTTGTTAAAGAGCTAAGACCTAATTTATTAAAAATCTTTGCAAATGCAATTTTTAATTTAACATCAAAAGGTTTCTCTTCTAAAATTCCAGCACTACTTAGTAAAACTAAATTTTTAGGATTTAATAAAGTTGAAACTTTTCCTCCATAAGAGTGTCCTGCAATTATATCTTTTGAACTGTTTAATAGTTTTAAAAACTCATCCACTATTTTCACATAATCATTAGTTGTTAAATCATAACTATTTGAAGATTTTCCAAATCCTGGCATATCAATATAAATATGTCTAAAATTATTTAAATATTTTCCAAAAGAGTTTTTCATAATCTCTTTATTTGAACCCCAACCATGTAAAAATACAATATCTTTAGAAGCAGTTGGATTAACTATCTCATAAGATATATCGAATTTTTTGTTATCTACTATTAAACTTTTTGATGCCAATTTTTATTTACCCTTAGATGCGTGGATTTTATTTACATATTCATATGTTATTGGAATATGTTTTTTTCTTGGTAAGTTTTTAGCTAAATCTGTAAATAAAGAATTAAAATCTTCAAATAAATAATTTGCCATAGAACCAGGAATTGAGTTGATTTCATTTAAGTAAACTTCATTGTCAATTACAAAAAAATCACATCTAATAATTGAACCTTCAAATAAATTATTATAGATTCTTTTGAATGATTCTTTTACCTTTGCATTTAACTCTGCACCTAAATCAACTTCCATTGCTTTTGAAGTTCTTGAAAAATCCAAATATTTCTTATCAAAATCTAAAAACTCCGCTTTTTGAGGCTCTTCAATAATGGAGAATTTAAATTCTCCATTTATTCTAGTTCCTGCTAAATTATACTCTTTAACCCCAGGAATAAAAGGCTCAATTATAATTGCATTATCAAATTCATATGCAACATCTAAAGCATACTCTAGTTCTTCTTGTGATTTTACAATTGAAACTCCAATTGAACTTCCTAATTTTACTGGTTTTAAAATTACAGGAAATTCATTAACTTCAACTGTTTCACCTTTTGTATAATATTTATAATCAACAGTTTTTACATCAACACTTGAAGCATAACCTTTAGTTAAAAATTTATTTGAACTAACAACACAAGCTTCTGTTCTTGGAGCTATAAAAGGAATACCATAGAAATCTAAAACAGATGAAAAAATACCATCTTCACCATCACCTCCATGCATTAATGATAGTACAAGGTCATAATCTATAGCTTTATTTTTTGATAAAAGTCCACCTTTTTTATAGAAGCCACCCTTTTGTAAATAAACCTTATCAAACTTTTTATATTCACCTGAACTAAATAGTTTAGACTTAATTACATCTGTTGGAATATGATATAATTCTCTTGAAGAATCTAAAAAAAGATATACCAGTTCATTTTTCAATACATCTTTCATAGCAATTGAACTAACTATTGATATTTCATGTTCAAAACTTATTCCACCAAAAACTATTGCAATTTTCATCTATTTCCTTTTATTATTATTTTTGTAATTTTTTAAGTGCTTCTTTTACAAGATCACTTGTATTATTTCCTACACAAGTTTTTAAAACTTTTGATACTAAATCTTTTTTGAAACCTAATGATTCTAAGGCTAAAGATGCTTCTAAAGTACTATTTGAAGAGTGATCATTTAAAGCATCATCCCCTGATATTACAAATCCAGATAATTCAACTAAAATTCTACTTGCACCTTTAGGTCCAATTCCAGGAACTCTTTTTAGCATTGATATATCATTTTCATTAACTATTTGTGCAAAAGAAGTTGGAGTAAAGGTTGAACAAATAGCTAATGCCACTTTAGGACCAACTCCATTTATTTTTATAACCGTATCAAATAATTTTTTTTCATTTGGATCTAGAAAACCATATAAAGTTTGAGAATCTTCTCTAATAATATGAGTTGTAACTAAAGTAATTTCATCTGAAACTATTTTTGAACTGCAATTTAATGAGACAAAAACTTCATAAATAATTCCATTTACATTGACGTTTAATAACGTCGGTTCTTTTTTAATTATTTTGCCTACAAGCCCTACAATCATTATTTCTGCTCTTTTGTTTCTTTTTTAATCTTTTCATAAAAAAACATGCTGTTTTTTATAAATAATAAATACTATTAATTATATAATAATTGTACTTAAAGAAAAAAGGGCTATCAAATGTTGGATTTTGTAACAAAAAAAATAAGCAATAAAATCATATTACCTCTACTTGTTTTAATGACATTAAGTAGTTTAGCGGTTGTATATTTTACAACAGAAAAGGTTAGTAGTGATTCAATAGCTAAGACTAAAGAAAATTTAGAAATGCTGAATTCAGCCATGTTCCAAAGTTTAAGAAATGCAATGAACACAGGAGACCCTGCACAAATTCAAAAAGCAGAAGATGATGCAAGAGCAATAAAAGGTGTGAAAAACCTTACTGTAGCAAAAAGTAAACCTCTAATGGAGTTATATGGTTCAACAAGCCCTTTTACAAAAGATACGGATGTAATATCTGTATTTGATTCTAAAAAATCAGCATTACTTGAAACAGATGATGAAAATGGCCATAATTTAAGAATGATAAAACCAATGATAGCTACTCAAGAGTGTCTAATGTGTCATGCTAATCAACAAGAAGGTGATGTTATAGGTGTAATGGATTTAACATTTTCACTTGATGAATCAGATTCTCAAATAGATGAGCTTGTAATTGATATTTTAATTATATCTACTGTTCTTGGTTGGATAACTATTGGACTAATATTTATTATCGTGAAAAAAGCAACTAACCCTATTACAAAATTAAAAAAAGGATTTGAAAACCTTTTAAATTCAAATGATTCAAATATCAAACTTGAAGTAGAATCTAAAGATGAAATTGGAGAAGTATCTTCATTATTTAATCAATATATGAAAAAAGTGAGAGATGGACTACATCAAGATGAATTAGTTATTGAAGAGGCAAGTGATGTTTTAGAAAAAACGAAAAATGGTTTCTTTGTTTATAATGTTAATAAAAAAGCTTCTAATCCACATGTAGAAGATTTAAAAAATAAACTTAATCATATGATAGAAAGTACAAAAGAGACACTTGACAGGATTAATGAAACATTGAGATCTTATTCAGAATCAAAGTATGATTTCAAAATTAATGATGATGGAATTTATGGAGATTTAGGTTCATTAACAGCAGGTATAAAGCTTGTTGGAAATAATACTTCAGAAATTTTAGCAATGGTTATGAATACAGGTAACAACTTAAATGAAAATACAAAAGTATTATCAGAAGCATCAAGAAATTTATCAATATCATCAAATCAACAAGCTGCATCTTTAGAAGAAACAGCTGCAACTTTAGAACAAATAACTTCTAATATACAAAATAACACTCAAGCAACAGTAAACATGGCTCATTTAGCTCAAAATGTTACAAAATCAGCAAATAAAGGACAATCTTTAGCAAATGAAACTGCTGTATCTATGGATGAAATAAATAGCAAAGTTACAGCTATTAATGAAGCTATTGATGTTATTGATCAAATAGCATTCCAAACAAACATTCTATCACTAAATGCAGCAGTTGAAGCTGCAACTGCTGGTGAAGCAGGTAAAGGATTTGCTGTAGTTGCACAAGAGGTTAGAAACTTAGCTTCAAGAAGTGCAGAGGCTGCTAAAGAGATTAAAGATTTAGTAGAAGATGCTAGTACTAAAGCCCATGAAGGTAAATCAATTTCAGATGAAATGATTAAAGGTTATGAAGAATTAAATACTAATATTTCAGATACTATTGAAATAATTAACCACGTTGCAACAGCTTCAAAAGAACAAGAAAATGGAATAGTTCAAATAAATGATGCAATAAATACATTAGATAGAGCAACTCAAAAAAATGCCCAAGTCTCTGAACAAATTTCAAGTATGGCATCTGAAATAGCTAATATGTCAAGCTCATTAGTAACAGCTGCTTCAAGAGCTTCATTTATTCAAGATGCTCTTGACAAAGTAGATGATGTAGATTTAGTATATGATACAGCTCAATTAAAAGTTGATATTCTAAATACAAAAGATAAAGTTTACTCTCAATTAGGAACATATCAAAACTTTGAAATTGAGAGAAATAAAACTTTAGATGAATGGAGTTCAAAACATATTAGTTCAGGGAAAAATGTCGATCCTAACTTAATGAATGATATAAAAGAGCTTCAAAAAGAGTTCCATGATGACCTGCAAAATTTAGTAACTTAACTTTCGCACCTAAAACCAAGCAATTTTCCAGTCACATCTCTTAATAGATCAATGATAGCTGTAAAATCCTCATTTCTATTGACAACTTCTTCAATTTTTGCAATCTCATCTAAAATAGCTAAAAATGCTTGCATAGCTATTGCTAGAGTATGAAGTTCACATTCTAAATCTTTAAACAATCCACCAATTGTTTTAGGTTCATTGCTGATACGATTTATATAGCTAACAACATTGTATGTAAAAAAAGATAGTGTAATTCTGGCTATCAAAGCTTCATAGATTCGATTCTCTTCTTTTCCGAATCCAAAGTGTTCACGAAGTTCTTTATACCCTTGTTCTATATCCCATCGTCTTTTATAAATATCTATAATCTCTTCATCACTAAGTATAAGATTGGTTGATACGATTGGTATTAAATTCTCTTTTGTTTTTATAAAAACAATTTTTAATTTACCAGCTTTTTTATGTTCAACTATGGTTGAAAAATACTCAAACTTTATCTTTTTGCCATATTGACCCATCTTGATAGATTTAAGCTTTTTAAATTTGTTATAGATGCCATCAAGGGTCTTTTTCTCTCCTGTAAAATTCCATATCCTGTCATTGTTTACCATTCTTGAAATGACTTGCAATCCAAGTTCATTCATAGTTTCTATAAATACAGGTTTAGAATACCAGCTATCTACAAGCAGATAATCTGCATATATACCACTAGCTACTGCTCTTTTAATCATCTCTATAGCAATTTGTGATTTCCCTTTTAAGCTTTCCAATCTTCGCTTATGTGCATTGGTTCGATGATCAATAATATTTGTAAACTCTTCTATCTTTACCCTTGCATAACTGTTCATAGCAATTGCAAAGTCCAACATAAAATTTGAATAACCATCACTATAGTTTAGTGATACAACATTTACACCTCTGATTTTTCTCTTTGCTTTATTGCTCCAAAGGTTGTCACAACTTCCCTCTATATTTTTACCAACTTTATCTTCAACAGTATCATCAAGTATAAGAACTCTTACTAGCTTTGAATCTTGCACTTTATGAAGTAGTGATAAGATCTTTAAAGAACTAAGAGATAATAGTTTTCTCCAATTATAAGAAGTATTGGAAAGTAATCGATAATATACATCTTTTTTGAAACTATCATTACTTTGATCCATAAAGGTTGATATTTTTTTATTCATAACCAGCATATATACAAAATGTAATACAACCATATGAACAGCAACTCCCTCTTTTTTAGAAAAATTGCTCTTGGTTAAAATAGTTTTCATATTTAACAAACGTAATGTTTCATAGATTGGATTTTTTAACTTATCGTTTATAATACCGATGATCTTGGATTCTATCTGCATTCTTACCCTTTAATATAATAGATATTATAGCTAAAAGTGCCTATTTAAGGGCTTTATTGAGAGTTCAAAATAGAAAAATATCATAGAAAAACAACTAAATTATTTTTATGTCAACAAGGATAAGATTATTAACTAAAGGAGTAATGTTTTAGGGAGATTTAGCTACAATTTTAATCAATTTAACGTGCGAAAGTTAAGTTAGTAAGGTTAAATTCTGAACATGCAGCAAATTTAGAATTAAATGAAAAAGCTAAAAATGTAGAAGTTACATCACTAAGAATATTTGGAAACTTAAATAATGTAAAAAGAGTAGCTTGCAAGAAATAAAAGAAGTTTAACTTCTTTTATTTTTAAGATTGCATTTGCTTGATTAAAGCTTCAAGTTCATCTTCACTAATATTGTCATCGGTATTATCAATATTTTTAGCACTTGGCGCTAAATTGTATTGAGATTTATCAATATCATTCTTTTCACAAACATAATTAACAACTCGTTCAATTTTTTGTCTATGTAAATCTTGATGTTGCAAAAATCCAAAAACCTCTGTTAATTTATTTGTGACTTTTTCTTTTTCATTAAAAGAAAGATTTGAATTAGAAATTAATTCTTGAATATCTTCACAATTATTGTAAATCAATTCTGCATTATTTTCTGATTCTTTTATCACTACACATAGTTCACTAATAAGTTCCTCATACTTCATAAATATACCTTTTCATAAGCTTATGTAAAAAGTTTAGCTTATTTTTACTTAATTATTATCTATGAAAAAAAAGTTATTAGTGTATAATTTCAGCTATTACTTCTGTAGCGTAAGAGCCTTTTGGTAAATAAAATTGTAACTCCATCCAATTTTTATCTTCTTTATAATTACTCTCCAACTCTTCAGGGAATACCCAAGCAAATCTTCTTGCTCCATCTGTTCCAGTTTTTTCATCAAACTCTTTTTCAATTTCAAAAGCTAAACCTTCACTTAATTTCACCCTCTTCCCACATAATAATCCAGTTGGAACTCTATCTCTGTCATAAAACTTTTGAGCTTCTTCTTCAAGATTTTCAATAGTAAAGATTCTTCCATAAGGATAATGAGAGAACATATCTCCTGGTAATACTTTTAAAGGGTGTGGCTGTTTTTTCATCTGTTTTACTATATCAAGTGGTAAATTTAATTTTTCATAAATCTCTTTTGGTTCAAAAGCATCTACCAATTTTGAGATTTCAATTCTTTTTGACAGCCAATTATTAAACAGATAACTTTGATAAGAGTTAATATACATTTGTTTTAAGTTTCTTCTTTTTTCTTTTAACTTACCATCAATAATATCTTTACCTTTTTTATAATTATCACCTTCAATTCCAAATCTTTGAAAACCAAAATAGTTTGGAATCCCATAAGTTACTATTTGACCTAAAATTTGTTCTATTTTTCTTGCATCAACTAAATTAACTCTTTTAAGTCTAATAAAAAACTTATTACCTTTTAAATGGCCTATTTTTATTTTATTATTATGATAAGTTTTTTCTAATATTTTTATATTTGGATTATCAAAGCTATCCAAAGCCTCTTCATATTTTTTATGAATAGATAATGATTGAATTGTCATCGCATTTTTATCTTTTAATCCAGCATAACCAAACTCTCTTGTACTACAATTTAAATGTTTAGCTAATATTTCAATAGCATCCCATGTAGCTAAATCTTTTTTTCTAATTTTAATTATTAGATGTTCTCCTTCACCTGAAAAATCATATAATGGTACTTCTGTTACAACAAAGTCATCTTTATTTTGTTTAAATAGTACATCTATTTTTGAGTGATTTAAGTATCTTTGTAATTGATTCAATATATTTCCTTAGTTTTTAAAAGTGATGCTTTTTAGCTTTTGTTTCATATTTTCCTTTTTTGGCCTTAGCAAAAATATTTAACTTTACTTTATGTTTTTTTGCAATTTCTTCTATTTTATTTTTATTCTTTTCATCAAAAGCAAAAAGTATTTCATACTCTTCCCCTGAAGTTCCTCTAAACTCATCAATCTCATAAAAAAATTCAAAGCCTACTTTACTTTGTTGAGATAGTTTTTCCAAATCAAAAAACAAACCATCAGAAATATCCATTGCTGCATTTATTAATGGAGCAATTTCATAAAAAAAATCTTGCTTCAATTTTGGTTTAATAAACTTTGATTTATTAGAAACTTTTTCATTATTAAATAATCTGTTTAAATCTCTTTTACTTTCACCTAAAGTTCCCGTAAAACAAACTAAATCATTTTTCTTGATACCATTTCTATAAACAGGTTTATTTGTTTTTGAAACTATTGTTATTGAAATATCTAATTTTTCATTTGATATTGTGTCTCCACCAATAATTTCGATGTCAAACTGCATTGCTGCTTTTTTAAAACCTTTGGCTAGCTCTTTTAAATCTTCATTTGAATAAGTTTTGGGAATAGCTACACTTAAAAGTGCATATTTAGGAATTGCATTCATTACAATTGCATCTGAAATATTTACAATCATTGATTTATATGCAATTTGCTTTAAACTCATCCACTCTTTTTTAAAATGAACATTTTCAAAAAAAGCATCTTGAGAGTAAACATATTTACCAATAACAGCGCCATCATCACCAATGATTTTATTTTTTGAAAATTGTTTTATAAAATAGTCTTCTTTATTCATGTCGCAATTATATCTAAGAAGAACAAAATATATTCTATATTAAAATCTTGAAATTTTAATATGATCAAATAAAGGTCTAATTTGATAAAAATAATCGTTCTAAAAGTAAAAACAAAATTATATTACTTATGCATGATTTTATTTTTGTAAATAGATTAAATGAAAAAGAGAATTTAACTAACTTTATAAAACTACTTAAAAATAGAGGTTGGAAGTTTAAATCTATTAATGAACATCTTTGAAAATATTGAAAATTACAATTAGGATACATTATGTCCTATTTTATTTTAAGAAAATTATAGTATAATACCGTCATTAAAATAATTATATAGGAGATAATATGCCAAAAATTAATAAATACGTTGATATTGATACTGTTGAGAGAGAAGCTAAAAAAGACTTAATTGATAGACACTCACCATTCATTCACTGTGCTGAAACTGCAAAAGCAGGAGAGCCATTTGAAGTAACTGTTAAAATGGGTAACGAATATACACACCCAGATGATTTTGATCACTACATTGAGTCTGTTTCTTTATTTAATGGTGAAACATTATTAGCAAAAGCTACATATGTACCAGGAACTTTAGGAAATGTTAAAGCTCATAATACTACTACATTTACTATTATTCCAACTAGCAAAAAATTAAACTTAGTAGCTCACGGTTACTGTACTAAACACGGTATTTGGGAGTCAACTCCTGTAACTGTTTCTGTTGCTGAGTAGTTAAATACTTTATTTTATACAAAAAAGGTAGGAGTTCTTACTTCTACCTTTTTTTATTCTATTTTAAATACAATACTATTACTATATACTAAATCTTCAAAATTAAAAAAAAGAGAATATATTGACAAAATTCAACTTATTAAAGTATCTATCAAGTGATATTGATGAAGCTTTTGAAGCTTTTTATGAAGGGAACATCAATTTTAAAAGAGCACTTTCTTCTTCATATTCAAAAATATGATAAAACAGAACATTTAATAAAAGAGATATTTGAATATTTTAAAATTATGTCTTCTTATACAGCAAAAGGCTATTTAAATAGAATGATTGAAGAGGATAAAAGAGATATTGAAAACTTCTTTAATCAAAATATTAACGATGAAAATATTATTCCTCAGGATATTTTATCAAAAAAATTTATATGGCTAAAAAAACTAATTGAAAATATTGAAAATAAAGGTACTTTTAATAACACTTTAAATGATGAGCTATTTTATAATTGGATAGAATCAGTTGAGATTTTGTCAAATGAAAAAAAAGAGTTCTTTGAAGAGTTAAAAAGAAGAATATCAATCAATATTCAAAATCTATTTTATTTCTTAGAAAATGATGAATATACAGAAATTCTACCACTATATACTTCTCTTTTAAATATTTATAAAATAATTTTAATGATGAAAGATACTCTAACAGTAGAGTATGCAAATAATATTATAAAAAAGATGAAATTAGATTCTTTAACTCAACTATATAGAAAAGATTTATTTGAAGAGATATTAAACAAAGAGTTAAAATCACAAAGAAGTAATGATGATTATAATTACTTAAGTATTGTATTTATTGATATTGATGACTTTAAATTAATAAATGATAAGTATGGTCACTACACAGGGGATAAAGTTATAGAAAAATTTGGTGAAATAGTGAAAAAAAATATTAGGTCATCAGATATAGGTTTTAGAATAGGTGGAGATGAATTTGCGATTTTGTTAAAAAATGCAAATGCAGATATTGCAAAAAAAGTAGCTTTGAAAATTAGTCATGATTTAAGATCATACAAATTTATATTTAATGATAATATTTCATTTTTTACAAGTTTAAGCATTGGAATTTATGATATTGATAAAAAAATAATGAATCTATTGATTCAATAATAAAAAATGTAGATAAAAAACTTTATATCTCAAAAAAGAATGGGAAAAATCAAATAACAGTATAGATTTATTTAACATAAAATTAACTATTTATAAATATAATGAATAAAATCATTCAAAGGAATAAATATGTACAAAAACAAAATTTTATTAATTTTGATTTCAACTATATTAAGTTTTTCTTATGCCCAAGAGATGTTCCAAACAGTAAACCCAAAGGATGCGACACTTGTGAAAAGTGACTCATCAAAAGAGTTTTGTAATGTATGTGGAATGCACTTAACAAAATTTTATAAAACAAATCATGTGACTGAGTTTAAAAATGGACATAAAGAACAATACTGTTCAATACATTGTCAAGCAAAAGTTGATGAAGCTTTCAAAGAAAAAATTAAACATGTTCAGGTAGTTGATACTAATAGTTTAGAACTAATTGATGCCAAAAGTGCCTTTTATGTTGTAGGGAGTTCAAAAAAAGGAACTATGAGTATGGTTAGTAAATATGCATTTTTGAGTGAAAAGGAAGCTAAAGAGTTTCAAAAAGAGTTTGGAGGAGAGATTCATAACTACAATGAAGCATTAAAAATCGCAAAAGATGACTTTAAAAATGATGACAAAGCTATTAATCAAAAAAGAATAAAAGTAGCACAAAAAGGGAAAAAAATTTATGAATCTCTATGTAAAGAGGTAAGTAAAGAATTTAACTCTATTGGTGAAGCAAAACAGTATCTAATAGATAATAAAGTTTGTAAAAATTTAAAACCTCAAATGCAACAAGCGGTTGCTATTTATTTATATAATCCTTTACTAGCTGTTGATAAAAATAAAATCATTAATGTACCAGCAGATGCAAAATGTCCAGTATGTGGGATGTTTGTTGCAAAATATCCAAAGTGGGTTGCTAGTATTAATATAAAAGAAGCCCATACTCACTATTTTGATGGAGTTAAGGATATGATGAAGTTTTATTTTAATCCTTCAAAATTTGCACATAATCACTCTAAAGATGAGTTTAAAGATATAAAAGTTACTGATTACTATACACTAAATGCTATTAGTGCAAAAGAAGCATTTTATGTAATTGGCTCAAATATCTATGGACCTATGGGTGAAGAATTAATACCTTTTGTTTCAAAAGAGAAAGCTCAAAAGTTTTTAAATGATCATTTTGGTAAAAAAGTTTTAAAATTTGAAGAGATTAAAGAAAGTATGCTTTACTAAACTCTCGTAATACAATGCGATTTATCGCATTGTAATTAAATGCCGAGAATTAAATTTTATTTTTAATAAAAGAACAACAATAATCAACTAATGAATGAACTCTTAATTTAAATTTTGAATTTGCAGGAATCTCAAAAGTTGCTGGCCCTTCAAATTTTACCCAATCTTCTGCTGGTAACATAACTTCTAATGTACCTCTTTGAATATCCATAACTTCTTTATGAACAGTGTTTAATTCATATTCTCCTGGTAACATAATTCCTAAAGTTTTTCTTGAATCATCAGGGAAAACTATAGTTCTACTTGTAATGTTTCCATCAAATAATACGTTTGCAGCTTTTGCAATCGATACATTATTAAATTCTGCCATTTAATTTCCTTACTTATATATTTTAGATATTTTATCCAAAAAAAAATATGAATATATTGAAGTAAAGTAGCAGTTGCATTTAGATACAATTAGCAATAAATCAAAAGGTAACAAAATGAGTATTCAAAGAGAATTAGAAACATTAATTAAAGAAGATGTTTTAATAGAAATTGAAGAGTATATCAAAGAATTAAAAACAATGATTGAATCAAATAATGACACAATCGATGCTAATGAAGAGTTAAAACAGATGGAAGAGATGAAAAAAGACTTTGAAGACATTTTAACTGATTTAGTTCATGGGGATATAAAAGATGAAGAAGCAAAAGAGCTTTTAGATGAGATTATTGAGATGAGAAAAGAAGAGGATTAATTTTAATTTATGCAAGGATATATAATTGATATTAAACCTGTTAAAGATGATGATTTAATTGTTACATTACTTACAGAACATGAACTTATCAAAGCATATAGATTTTATGGAGCAAGACACTCCAATATAAATATTGGTTATAAAATTGATTTCGAACTTGAAACAACAAAAGCTAATATTCCAAGACTTAAAGATGTAATTCAAATACCTTTTAAGTGGATATTAGACAATGAAAAAATGTATTGTTGGCAAAGATATATTAAACTTTTTTATCCACATTTAAAAGAGTTAGAAGGATTAGACCCTTTTTATTTTTATTGTTTAGATAACTTAATATTTATTCTAGAAAAGCAGAATGCTTTAAGAGCTATAATACACTCTTATATATCTCTTTTAGAGTTTGAAGGAAGAATTCATACCGATTATGAATGTTTATTATGTGAAAGTGAAATAAAAGAAAATATATCTTTAGTAAGAGGTTTTTTGCCAGTTCATGCAAAATGTACCTATGGAAAAGTTTTTGAAATGAAAAAAATAAAATCTTTATTTGAAGAAAAGGATTTAATAAACTTAAATAACCAAGAAATAGAATACCTTTGGGATATTCTACTACAAGGTCTATAGTTCGTCTAGTAATCTATCTTGAAGCTTTTCTATTGCACTTAATAAAGGTTTTGTATCAAAACCATAATCTTTTGCTTTTGAAACCGCTTTTTCTATATTTTCATCACTTAAAGGACTAGTTACACAACAAGCTGTTTTAATAATATCTAAATATCTAGCTTTAGTTTTAAAATTAGAATCACATTTTGAGATATCATCTACAAATTCTATCATATTTATTAAATTATCACTTAACTTCCAATGCTTAAAAATTTTTGCCGTTGTTTCTGAAGTAGTAATTCCAATAATCTCTTTTTCAGTACTTGCAATATCTTTAGTTTGAGCTAATTTGTTTTTAAACTCTTCTAGCTTATTTTCACTAATTAGTATATCTGATAATACAAATTTTCCAGCTTCTTGTAAAAGTGCAGGAAGAACAATTTCCTCTTTCAAATCAAAATCAACTTTTGATAACCAAAGGTTTGCTAAAGTAGAAGAAATATTTGACGCTCTCATAAAATCATCACTATTTATACCATATGGGTCTAAGTTAGAAGCTAACATATTTTGAACTGTTCCTCCAATAGCAATAGAAACCGTAAAATTTATTCCTAACAAATTAACAGCTCTACTTGGAGTTTCAACTTTACTTCTAAAACCAAACATAGCAGAATTAGAAATTTTTAATAAAGTTGAAATTATTAATGCATCTTTTTCAATTATTTCCAATAATTCTGATACTTCTTTATCACTTTTCTTTCTAAACTCTTCTATCTCAACAATAGTTTTAGGTAGCGGAGGAAGGGATTCTATCTTTTCTAAAATACTTGTAGATGACACTCTATGCTCCTATACGTTTTTTATTATTTTTTATTTTAACTAAAATATTATCAAAGGATTATAAATTACTTTAAAAAAATTTAAACATTAAATCTAAAGTGCATTACATCACCATCTTGCACAACATAATCTTTACCTTCAAGTCTTAACTTTCCAGCTTCTTTACATTTTGCTTCTCCACCAAGACTAACAAAGTCCTCATAAGAGATTACTTCTGCTTTAATAAATCCCTTTTCAAAATCATTATGAATAACAGCTGCTGCTTGTGGTGCTTTTGTATTTTTTCTAATAGTCCATGCTCTAACTTCTACTTTACCTGCTGTAAAATATGATTGCAATCCTAATTTATCAAAAGCTTTATGAATAATTTGCTCTAATCCTGATTCTTCAACACCTAAATCAGTTAAGAATTCTTTTGCTTCATCATCATCTAAACCAACTAACTCTTCTTCAATTTTTGCACAAAGCATAATAACATCAGCATTTACAGATTCTGCATGTTCTTTTAATGCTTCAACATACTCATTTGTACCTTCAGCTAGTGAATCCTCATCCATATTTGCACCATAAATTACATCTTTATTTGATAAGAATCTTAACTCTTTATCTAATGCAATAAAAATATCATCATCAGCTTTTTCAAAAGTTTTTACAGGCTGTAATTCACCTAAATGAGCCATTAACTCTTCAGCTACTACTAATTGAGATGCAGCTTCTTTAGAAGCTTTTGCTTGTTTTTTCAATCTTTCAATTTTTTTCTCAACTTGAGTTATATCTGCATAAATTAATTCTGTTTCAATAATTTCAATATCTCTAATTGGATCAACATCACCTTCTACGTGAGTAATATTACCATCATCAAAACATCTAACCATATGTAAGATTACTTCAACTTCTCTAATGTTAGATAAAAATTGATTCCCTAAACCCTCACCCTTTGAAGCTCCTCTAACAAGTCCTGCAATATCAACAAAATCAATAGTTGAATGTTGAATTTTATCAGGATTAACAATTTTTGCTAATTCATCTAATCTTTTATCAGGAACTGGAACAATCGCTTTATTTGGTTCAATTGTACAAAACGGATAGTTTTGTGCTTCTGCATTTTGTGCTTTTGTTAATGCATTAAAAGTTGTTGATTTACCTACATTTGGAAGTCCTACTATTCCTACACCTAATCCCATTATAATCCTTTTATCATTTTGTATAAATAATCTAATATATCCATCAAATTGGCTTTTTTAAGGTTTTCTTGTGATCTATATAAAAAACTTTATTTCAATATTTAGCAAAATTTAGCAAATTAAAAGGACTAAATAAGGATTTTTCATATTGAAATTATACTTCTATCAAAAGAATTCCAACCAATATGGAAGGTATTTTTGAATACATATTATAGGTAATAAAGACAAAAAAAGAGATAAATTAAAAATATTTACTTAATGTTATATTTCATACTTTTTAATCTCTTTTTTTAACAGCTCAAAATTGTTATGTATTTCATCTTTTGATAAAGAGTCTGCTTTTTCTAACTCATCAAGAATTTCACAGCTTTTATCTAAACCAATATTCAAACATGAGTTTTTAATATAGTGTGCTTTTTTAGATATTTCTTCAATATCATTAGCTTCTACAAAATCATTTAATTCTTTCATATCTTCTTTTATTGATAATTTAAACTTTTCAACTAACATATTTGCAATTTTATCACTTACACCTAACTTTGAAGATATATTTTCTATACTTAAATTTTCAACACAATTATTTTCAATTTCTAAATACTTATCAAGTATTTTTACTAACTCTTGATTATCTATTGGTTTACTTAAATAACCATCCATTCCCTCTTTTATATATTTTTCTCTATCACCTTCAATTGCATTTGCAGTTAAAGCAATAATTGGAGTATGATTATTAGATATTTGTTCATAGTTTCTAATTAATTTTAATGAAGTAAGCCCATCCATAATTGGCATATTAATATCCATAAATACAATATCATAATTATTTTTTTGATACTCCATAAATGCTAACTCACCATTATCAACAATTGTAACATCTAGTCCAAAATCTTTTAATATTAAATCCATTAATAGTTGATTATTTGTATTATCATCAGCAACTAAGATTTTTCCTATATATTTAACATCAGAAGATTGTAAGTTCTTATTTGTTTTTTCAATTGATTTGACTTCTGCAATAATATTAAATATTTTTGAGCCATAAATAGGTACATCAAGATAATAATCCATTAAAGGCTTCATAATATTATTTTCCATTTTTTTCATCTGACCAACATAAACAACAGGACATTTAAATTTTTCTTTTCGCCCTTTTAACTTTTCATAAAATTGTGGATCACCAAAACAGAAAATCAAGTCTAAATGTTCTTGCTTGTCAATATCATCTCCAACATGAATATTTCCAAAATTTTTAACAATATTTTTTAGATGCTCCCGTATATTTTCTGGATCTTCAATTATATTACATATTGCAAAATTATATTTACTCTCTTCAAGTATATTTTCAAGTTTATTCTCAACTTCAAAGTCAATATCAAAATAGAAAACACTTCCCTTATCTATTTCACTATTTAATTTAATTTCAGATCCAAATAGCTGAACAATTTTTAGACTAATTGCTAAACCTAAACCCGTTCCACCAAACTTACGAGATATACTTCCATCAGCTTGTGAAAATGGCTCAAAAATCTTTTTTTGTTCTTCCTTTGAAATACCTATACCTTCATCTTTAATAGAGAATCTAATTTTTGCAGTGTTTTTTGTTTTATTTATTAAACTTACATCAAAAGTAACTTTTTTATTTTCTGGAGTGAATTTTATTGCATTACTTAAAATGTTAGATAGTACTTGTTTTAATTTTGTATCATCACTTATCACATACTCAGGAATAGAATCTTCTAGTCTATATAAAAATCTAATATCTTTTTGTTTTGTATTAACAGCATATAATTGTACAACCTGTTCTAAAAGTAATTTTAAATTAAAACTACTTTCTGAGATTTCAAACTTACCACTTTCAATTTTTGAAATATCTAAAATGTCATTAATAATATTTAATAAGGCTTTTGCACTTCTAGAGATTACTAAAGCTTTATCTTTTTGTTTATTTACATTTTCAGTATTGGCTAAAATATCAGAAAAACCAATAATTGCATTTAAAGGAGTTCTAATTTCGTGAGACATATTTGCTAAAAATTGAGATTTTGTTTCATTAGCTTTTAATGCTTCTTGTTCTGATTGTTTAGCTTTTAAAGTTATAGCTTCTAGTTCTTTATTCTTTTTTGTTATTTGTTTAATTAATAAATATCCAAGTATAATAATTAAAAATACAATAAAATAAGTAAAAATATACTCAAGGTTTTCATAATATTTTTTCTCTTTATTTATACTACTTTCTAATTTTGATATATTTTTTTTACTGTCATAAAGCAATCTATTTGCATTCTCTTTCATTCTAGTAAATAGTGTTGGTAACTGTTTAAAAAATAGCTCAACTTTAAAAAGTTCATCATTTGTTGCATTATTACTATTAATTTTTATTTTCATTATATCTTCCATTTTAGAAGATTTATTTTCAAGCTCTTTTAATTTAGGAAGAAGATCAATTGCCTCAAATGTAAATTTTTGATTAAGTGATGGAGTAAATTTAATTACATCTGTTGTTTCATCTATATCTAAAATGTTAAGTTTTATATAACTATTAACCTCACCTCCATAGTTTAAAACATTAATCGCCTTTTTTACATCTTCAATCTCTTTTTTAATCTCTTCTTGCATAGGCTTAATGCTTTTTATATTTGTTAAAATACCCATTTTATAATAGTGAGTTTCAATAGAACTAATCTCTTTTAAAATATACTCACCAATCTTATATCTAGCATACTCATTTTTAACATTTGTATCAAGTTTTTCAACAATATCTTTAAAAACCAAATGAATAAAAATAATTCCCATATATCCTAATACAAAAGCTAGTAATAAAGCAATTAATCCATGAAGAATACTATTATTTCTTATCATTAGAAACTAACTTTATCAAAATCTATCAAATCTTGTTTAGAGAGGAAACCATAATTATAAAAAATCTCTCTACCTCTTTTAGATGTGGCAAATTCCATGAACTCTTTTGTTAATTCTGGATATTTAGAAGTTTTTAATAAATTTAATACAAGTTTTGCCTTGCTTATAACTTTTTCATCTATGTATAAAGCCTCAATATAATCTTTATTTTCACTCCAGTAAGTTGTTGCATGCCAATTTAAAATTAAATCTGCATTCCCATCTTTTATTGCATTAACTAAATTTCTTGAATCAGAAGCTAAATAGATAGTATTCATATAATTTTGGATTTAATAACTCTTCAAGTGATGGCTTTATATTCTTAGGATTTCCTTTTTTTACAACCATTGAAAGTTTATTAAAACCAACAAATTTACCATCTAAAATCAAACCATCTTTTAAATTATTATTTCTGTATGTAACAGATCCAGGAAGATATAAATCTCCAATTTGACTAAGTTTTATGCTATCGTATAAATCTTGACTTCCACCTTGTAAAATCTTTATCTTACAATCACATTTTTTTTCAAATTCTCTAGCTAATTTATCAATGGGTTTAACCATAGTGATTCCAACATAAAAAAGTAATTCTTTTTTAGCGTGTAAAAGTGTAAGAGAGAATAAAAATAATATTAATATGATTCTTTTTAGCATTACAAAATCTTTCAGTTTTTTATTATTATAGCAAAATGTTATTATAAATTAATTGAAAAGATAATATTATAGAGATAAATAAAATTATAAGGTTTATTTTGGAATTTGAAAATATAAAAATTATATCTATTGATGATAATGAAAATAATCTTTTCTTAATTGAAGCTATATGTGAAGATATGAATCTAAATGTAACAAGTTTTTCTAATCCTTTAGATGCATTAGTCTACTCACTAAAAAATAAAGTTGACATGATTCTAATTGATTATATGATGCCAACATTAAATGGATTAGAATTTATAGAAGAGTTTAGAGTTCACAAAAAAAATGTGCCTATCATAATGATAACAGCAGCTGGTGATGAAGATATTCATAAATCTGCTTTTGAACTAGGTGCAAATGACTTTTTAAGTAAACCAATTAATACTGTACTATTTCAAGCAAGAGTACAAAATCTTTTAAGTGACTATCAAAATAGATTACTACTAGAAGATAGAGCAAAACTGCTTGAACAAGAAGTTGCAAAAGCTACAAAAGAATTAATTGATAAAGAGCATGAAACTCTTAAAATTTTAGGTAAAACAGCTGAATATAAAGATCCTGAAACTGCTTCTCATATTGCAAGAGTAGCATATTATTCTAAAATGCTAGCAAGGGAGTATGGATTAAATGAAAAAGAACAAGATTTAATATATTATGCTGCTCCATTCCATGACATAGGTAAAATAGGAGTTGAAGATAAAATTCTTTTAAAACCTGCAAGATTGGATGAAGAAGAGTTAAAAATCATGCAAAATCACTCAATGATTGGTTATGATATTTTAAAAGATGCAAAAAGTGATTATTTGCAAGCAGGAGCTACAATAGCCCTAACTCACCATGAAAAATATGATGGAACAGGATATCCTAATAAACTAAAAGGTGAAGATATTCATATTTATGGAAGAATTGTTGCAATTGCTGATGTATTTGATGCATTAACATCACAAAGACCGTATAAGAAAGCATGGGAAATTAATGAAGCTATGAATTTTCTAACTGAAAATCGTGCTAAACATTTTGACCCAAAACTTGTAGATATTTTTATTACAAATAAAAATGAAGTTTTAGAAATTTTCAACTCTTTCAAAGAGTCTTAAAATAGAGAAAAAATCTCTATTTTAAATCTATTATTTAGCTAAATCTTTTAATAGTTCCACTGTAAATCTAACCCCTGCTCCACTTGCTCCATGAGGATTATATCCCCATTGTTTTTCTACAAAAGCAGGTCCAGCGATATCAAAGTGAATCCATTTATTTTTATTCTCTTCATAAATAAAGTTATCTAAGAATATTCCAGCAGTTATTGCTCCACCATATCTAGTATTAGCAATATTACAAACATCAGCAATCTCTGATTTAATTGATTTTCTTAAATATCTATTGAAATCTAATGATGTAGCATACTCTCCAGCTGCTTTTGCACTACTTACAGCTTTGCATTTTAATTCATCACTATTTCCCATAACTCCACTTGTATATTGACCAACACCAACAACACAAGCACCAGTTAAAGTTGCATAATCAAAGATATAATCAATATCTTTAATTTCATCTTGTGCATAACACAAACAATCAGCTAATACTAATCTTCCCTCAGCATCAGTATTTCTAACTTCAATAGTTTTACCATTTTTAGCTGTAAGTACATCATCAGGTTTATAAGCATCTCCACCAATCATATTTTCAACTGCACCAACAATTGCATGAACTTCAACTGGAAGCCCAAGTTTTGCTATAGCCCAAATTGAAGATAATACAGCACAACCACCTGATTTATCTGATTTCATAGTAACCATAAAATCAGCAGGCTTTAAAGATAGTCCACCTGAATCATAAGTTAAACCCTTACCAACTAATACAACTTTTACCTTTGCATCTTTTGGTTTATATGATAAATGAATTAGTTTTGATTCATGAATTGAAGCTCTACCAACACTTAACATAGAGTTCATACCATTTTTCTTTAAATACTTTTCACCCTCAACTTTGATTTCAATATTTGTATCTTTTGCAATATCTTTTGCAATATCAGCCATAACAGCTGGATAAAAATCTTGAGGAGGAGTATTTACCATATCTCTTGCTTTATTTACAGCTTTTGCAATAGTTTTAGACTCTTTTAAAATATTTTCTAATTCATTAGTTTTATTATTAACTGCCATTTCTAAAGTTAATTTCTTTTTTTCTTCTTTTTTAGATTTGTATTTAGTAAATTTATATTCACCTAAAAATGCACCTTCTACTAATGATTTAAAGTTTTCTTCTAAGTCACTATTTAAAGTTAATTTCGCACTTTCATATTTAGTTGATGCAATCTTTCTAACTGCATTTGCTGATGCAATTGCTATTGAATCATAAGATGCTTCCTCGTAACCAACATAAATTTTTTTTGACTCAGCTAATAGTGTACAAGCTTCATCTTTTGCTTTAAAATCTATTGATTCTAAAACCTCTTTATCCGCACAGTTATCTAAATCATTTATAAAAATTATCTCTATATCTGCTTTAATATCATTAATATTTTTTTCAATTAAATTAATTTTCATTTACTACCTTTCTTTCTACTTTTTTTGTAGCTTTATTAAACATATAAATTATACTACCGCCAAAAATTGCAGCAATTGGAATTGCTAAATACCAATGCTCTTTAGCCCATTCTAAAACTACTAAAATCTCTTCACCAAAATACCAAACAGGAACTATAGTAATAGCAGCCCAACACCAAGCACTAATAAGATTTATAAATGCAAACATTTTTGCACTATATCTTGTAAGTCCAATTGATATTGGAATAATTGTTCTCATACCATACATATATCTTTGGATAAATATAATAGGCCATCCATATTTCTTTAAAAGTAAGTGCGCAAAAGCAAATTTTCTTCGCTGTCCTTTAAACTTTTTATGAACATGAGACTTATTAAATCTTCCTATATAAAAATATACTTGATCACCAGCAAATCCACCAAGACCAGCTATGAATATTGCTAAATATAAATTCATATCACCTGTATGAGATAAAAGTCCTGCCATAACAAGACCTGCTTCACCTTCTAACATTCCCCATGCAAAAAGAATTATATATCCATACTCTTTTAATAAATATACAAACTTTTCTTCAAATCCACTTACAGGTGCATGATATAAATTATATCCTAGGTATGAGAAAAAGGTAATAACAATAACTGCTAAAATTTTTCCAGAATGTGGTTGAAGTTTTTTAAATAGTTTTTCCATAAAAGAACCTAGTCAAAGCTTAATAAACTTTTTGCTTGAACCATATCCTTATCACCTCTTCCTGATAAATTAATAACAACAACCTTACCTTGAAATTTATCCTTTGCCTTTTTTAAATATGCAACTGCATGAGAACTCTCAAATGCAGGGATAATTCCCTCACGTCTACTTAGCCATACAAAAGCATCTAATGCTTCATCATCTGTAATTGAATCATAAGAAACTGATTTGTTATCTTTATGAAATGAATGTTCTGGTCCAATTCCTGGATAATCAAGTCCTGCACTAATAGAGTGTGCTTCTATTACTTGCCCATCTTCATCTTGAAGTAAATATGAACACTGACCATGTAAAATTCCAGGAGTTCCTTTTTCTAAACTACATCCATGCTTATCTGTTTCAAGTCCTAAACCACCTGCTTCAATACCAATACAAGTAGTTTCATTATCTTCTAAAAAGTGTGAGAACATACCAATAGCATTTGAACCACCACCAATACATGCTACAACATAATCAGGTAGTTTTCCCTCTTTTTGTAATATTTGAGCTCTTGCTTCCCATCCAATAATTGCTTGGAAATCTCTAACCATCATAGGATATGGATGAGGACCAGCAACTGTACCAATGATATAGAATGTATCTCTTGCATTTGTAACCCAATATCTAATTGCATCATTCATAGCATCTTTTAATGTTTTACTTCCAGATTCTACTGCAATTACTTTTGCACCTAAAAGTTTCATTCTAAATACATTTAGTTCTTGTCTCTCAACATCTTTTGCACCCATAAAAATAGTACACTCTAATCCCATTAAAGCTGCAATAGTAGCTGTTGCAACACCATGTTGTCCAGCACCAGTTTCAGCTATAACTTTTGTTTTACCTAATTTTTTAGCTAACAATCCCTGAGCAATAACATTATTTACTTTATGTGCACCTGTGTGATTTAAATCTTCTCTTTTTAAGTAAACTGTAGCACCAATTTCTTCACTTATATTTTTCGCGTGATAAAGAGGTGTTTGTCTTCCAACATAATCTTTTAAATACCCATCTACTTCTTTCCAGAACTCTTCATTAAATCTAAACTTTTTATACTCTTCTTCTAATTCTTTTAAAATAGGCATTAATGTTTCAGGAACATATTGTCCCCCAAAAATACCAAATTGCCCTTTTGTATCTGGGTCAAATTTACTTGGCTTTGGAATATAGTAACTCATTATAATCTCTTTTTTTTAAATTTCTAAAACTGAATATACTGGTGCATGCTCTTTTAATTTTTCTGCACCATCTAAAAATGTTAAATGTATTAAAAAACACATCTCAACTAAATTTGCATTAATATCTTTTACTAATTTAGCAGCAGCATTAGCAGTCCCACCTGTTGCAATTAAATCATCAATAACTAAAACTCTTGCATCTTTTTTTGGAAAAGCATCTAAATGAATTTCAATTTGATCGAATCCATATTCTAATTCATATTTTTCACAAACAGTTGCAGCAGGAAGTTTTCCCACTTTTCTAATTGGGACAAAACCAATACCTAATCTATCTGCAAGTGCTGCCCCAAAAATAAATCCTCTTGAGTCAATACCCGCAATATAATCTAAATCATAACTTTTATATCTTTGTTCTAAGTGATCTATTAAAAACTTGTATGCATCTTTATTGTTTAAAAGTGTAGTAATATCTTTAAAAACAATTCCAGGTTTTGGAAAATCTTTTACATCTCTTATTGAATCTAATAGATATTTTTTATCAATATCATTTAATACTATTTCTTCACTCATAAAATCCCTTTATATCGCTTCATGTGAAAGTTAAACATTTTATCTAAAAAAATATTATGAATTTATGATGAATTTAAAATATTTTAAATATAATTTTTATTATTATTTTAAAGGTATAAGATGAGACTTTTTTTAGTATTTATAATAAGTTATTCTTTATTATTTTCATTAGAGATACAAAAGCCCAAAACTTATGAAAAAAACTTTCATAAAATTGAAAATTGGGTTATGAGTGAAAAACTAGATGGAATAAGAGCATATTGGAATGGTAAAGAGTTAATTACTAAAAATGGTAATAAAATTTATACTCCAAAATGGTTTATACAAAATTTTCCTCCCTTTGCACTTGATGGTGAACTTTGGACAAAAAGGGGTGATTTTGAAAATATTCAAAATATAGTTTTAGATAAAATTCCTTCAAAAAATTGGAATCAAATTACTTATAATATTTTTGAAGTTCCTAACCAAAAAGGTAATTTTTTTCAAAGAATTCAGATATTTAAAGATTGGAAATCCAAGAAAAATATACCTCATCTAAAAATCATTCCACAAATAGTTTGTAATAATGAAGAGCATTTGAATCAATTTTTAGAAGAATTAGTCTCAAAAAAAGCTGAAGGTGTGATAATTAAAAATCCAAATAGTGCTTATTTTACAGGAAGAAGCAATGATATTTTGAAAGTAAAAAAGTTTTATGATGATGAAGGTTTAGTAATTGCTCATAACTATAATGAAAAAAATAACTTTAAAAGCCTAGTTATAAAACTAAAAAATGGTGTTGTATTTAATTTAGGCGGAGGCTTTTCAAATAAACAAAGAGAAAAACCTCCTAAAATTGGGGAAATTGTAACTTTTAAATATTATGACTTAACAAAATATGGTAAACCAAAGTTTGCATCTTTTCTAAGAGTAAGAAAAAAAGAATAAACTATAACAACTGATAAGATTGTGTTTCAATTCCCTCATCTTCTTTTAATTTAGCACAAACGTTATCTGTATTTGACTCATCTAAAGTTAAAGAGATCTCATCAATTTTTACTTCAATTGTAACACAAGATTTAAAATCACTAATTTTTTTACTATTAGTTTCATCAGTTGTCCAGTTTTGACTATTTAAAGTTATTGCATCAGAAATATTATCAATCTTACCTACTTGAAGATGATATGTTTGAATGGATGAAATAATTGAAGAAATATCTCTTTTTAAAGTAGATACAACAGCTGAATCTTTTGTATCTAAAAACTTAGGAACTGCAAAAGATGCAATAACACCAATGATTACAATAGCGAAAATCAACTCTAAAAGAGAAAAACCTTTCTTCATAATTAATCCTTTAAAATAATATAAAAGATTATAAGCTAAGTTTTCTTAAGATTAAATAACTAAATAATTTATTTATAAACTTTATAATATATCAGGTATATCTATATTCGTCTCTTTTTCATTATCAGCAACTGTTTCAAATACAATTTCAACAGGAGCTGCACCATGGTGTTCATTTGGCTTATCAACAAATTTAGTTAACGCTTTATGGAAATCAAGTTTTACTGTACCAATAGGTCCATTTCTTTGCTTACCAATAATTACCTCAGCCTCTTCAACTGGCTTATTAACAAAAGTAGATTTATACTCTTCACCTTTGTCTTTAGCCTCTTTTTCTTTTCTAGCCTCATCTCTTTCTTTATAAACATCATCCCTATATACAAACATAATAATATCGGCATCTTGCTCAATAGCTCCAGATTCTCTAAGGTCACTTAACATAGGTCTTTTATCAGGTCTATTCTCTAATCCCCTATTTAACTGAGATAGAGCAATAATTGGGATTTTCATCTCCCTAGCAAGCATTTTAAGTCCCCTTGAAATATCAGAAACCTCTTGGTGTCTATCTTTATTTCCAGTTCCTTGCATAAGTTGTAAGTAGTCAATGATTACTAATGAAATATTATTATCTTCATTTTGTGCTAATTTTCTAACCCTTGCTCTTAATTGATTAATATTAACACTACCCCCATCATCAACAAAAAGCTTCTTTTTATTTAAATCATCAAATGCCCCACTTAATTGACTCCATTGATTATCGTCCATATCACCTTTTCTAAGGTTTTGTAATGGAATAGAAGTCTTTGCTGCTAACATTCTTAGCATCAATTGTTCTGCTGGCATTTCTAGTGAGAAGAATATAACACCCTTATTTGCTTCAACATTGGCTAATGCCATATTTAAAACTAGTGCAGTTTTACCCATCGCTGGCCTAGCTGCAATTATTACTAAATCCCCTTCATTAAATCCTGTTGTTCTTTTATCTAAAGCTTCAAAACCTGTTGTTTCACCAATTAAGTGAGTATTTCCAAGCTCTTTCATTCTTTTGATATAATCAAGTGTATCAGTGGTTACAACTTGCATATCTTTTACTTCATTTGTAGCACTATCAGTTGAAATTTTGTATAAAGCACCTTGAACTGTATCAAGGGCCTCATTTGCACTTACCTCTTCTTCGATAGCTACTTTTTTGATAGTTGTTGCAAGTGTGGCAAGCTCTCTTTTAATTGCACCATCTTTGATTTCTCTAACATAAGCTAAAGTATTAGTAATTGGATTTGCTGAAAGAATTTCAAGTAAAATTGAGTCATCTACATCTTTACCTTCAAGTTTTCTTCTAATAAACTCTTCATCAATAGGCATAGCATCACTATGAAGTTTTTCCATTACCTCAAATATTTTTTTGTGTGCAGGCAAATAAAAGTCATTTGCTTTTAAAACACCTAAAACATCTTCAAACTCTTCTGGATTAAATAAAATCGAACTTAATACTGCTCTTTCTATATTTATACTATAAACACTATCCATCTTTTCTCCAAATTATTAGCAAACTCTATTTCTACCACTATTTTTAGCTTCATATAGCTTTCTATCAGCTATTATTAAAGCATCTTCAAAATTTTTAAAATAGGATTCGCCATTTTCTGAATTGATTTGTATAAAACCAATACTTATTGTTGTTGATACTTTTTTATCTTCATAATCTATACTAAATGATTGGAAATCTTCTCTAATTTTATTTAAAATCTCTTTTGCTTTTTTTGCATTAACAGCAGGAAGTATAAAGACAAACTCTTCTCCACCATATCTAATAATCATATCTGAACTTCTAAGGCTTTTTTTTGCAATTTGAACAAAAGCTTTTAACATTTTATCCCCAACCATATGACCATAGCTATCATTTACATTTTTAAAATAATCAAGATCACACATTGCAAGTACAAATGTTTCTGCTGTAGCTGATGCAATTTCTAATTGATTTTGATAAAGTTTTTCTATCCTTTGTCTATTTAATGCACCTGTTAGTGGATCTTTTTTCGCTTCATTATTTATTAAAGTATTGTCAATTAATGCAAGCTCTGTTCCTAAAGATAAAGATAACATTTCACTTTTTTCTAAATATGTTAGCAAGATATGGTTTTGCCCACTATCTTTTGATAAATAGCTCATAATTTGTTTTGACATAAAATGAAGTTTCTCATGCATTTTCAAAATACTATTATATTTTGAATTATTTTGAATTATTTTCTTACCATCACTGTGTAACCATTTTCCAAAAGTACAAAGGGTGTGATTAGTTTCAGGGATTATAGCTATGTCTCTTGATTTTACAGCTTTTGATAACTCGTTTAACCACTCTAAATGAGCCTTATAATATAACACTACATTTCTTTCATATATATCATTTAAACTAGATAATCTAATGTTATTTTTACTAATTAAACTCTCAGTATATTTATCAAGATAGATTTTTGCTATAGTATCTTCTAATTCCAAATGAAGTTTATAAATCTCATAAATTTCATCTTTTGCATTTTTATATAAGAGTCTTTCCATAATTAACTTTTCTAAATTTATAAGTTCATTTGTTAAAGTTACATATGGAATTGAGAGTTTAATATTTAGTTCTACTAATTTTTCACAAGT
Organism: Malaciobacter pacificus; assembly: GCF_004214795.1. Taxonomy (NCBI): domain Bacteria; kingdom Pseudomonadati; phylum Campylobacterota; class Epsilonproteobacteria; order Campylobacterales; family Arcobacteraceae; genus Malaciobacter; species Malaciobacter pacificus. The sequence goes on along the minus strand of NZ_CP035928.1, from coordinate 751,268 downwards.
AATAAATGATTTTTCTAAATTTCCATTACAAATATCTTCTATAATATCACAAAAAAAATCTTTTATATTTACATACTCTTCCTCTTCTATTTTTCTAAAACTAGCAATATATCTTGATAAAAATTGCTCTTTTATATACACAATTTCAGAGGATAAAACTTCTTTAAAAGATTTTATATTATCACTCATTATTTTCTTTTTTCAGCTTCAAGTTCAACCTCTTGTATAAACTTATTAATTAAAGCATCACCTGAAAGCTTTTCAATTATTTCACCTCTTTTCATTACTAATCCACTTCCCTTACCAAATGCAATTGCAACATCAGCGCTTTTAGCTTCACCAATAGCATTTACAACACATCCCATTACTGAAACATCAAGTGGTGTTTTAATATGTGCTGTTCTTTTTTCAATTTCAGCTACTGCACTTACTAAATCTGCTTCAATTCTTCCACAAGTTGGACAAGAAACGATATTTAATCCCTCTTTTGCAATTCCTACATCTTTTAAGATTGCTTTTCCTACTTTAATCTCTTCTTCAAGCTCACCTGTCATTGAAACTCTTAAAGTATCCCCTATTCCATCAAGTAATAGTGAACCTAATGCAATTGAAGATTTAATAGTTGAGTGAAACTGTGTTCCAGCTTCTGTTACACCTAAATGAAATGGATAATTATTTTTAGGTCTTAACATTCTATATGCTTGAACTGTTCTTTGAACATCACTTGCTTTTAATGATATTTTCATATCAGTAAAACCTAAATCTTCAAGATATTTTATATTATATTCAGCACTTGCAACCATTCCTTCAGGTGTTTGCCCATATTTATCTTCAAATTGCTTTTCTAAACTTCCAGAGTTTACTCCAATTCTAATTGGAATATTTCTTTGCTGGCAAGCTTTTACAACTTCAGCAACTCTTTTTTTATCTCCTATATTGCCTGGATTAATTCTGATACAATCTACAACTTCAGCTGCAATTAAAGCAAGTTTATATTTGAAATGTATATCTGCAACAAGTGGTAAATCAATTTGAGATTTTATATCTTTTAATGCATTAGCTGCTTCTAAATCAGGAACAGCAACTCTTACAATATCTGCACCAGCAAAATGTAATTTTGTTATTTGCTCAACTGTTGCTTTTACATCTGATGTTTTTGTAAAAGTCATAGATTGAACTGGTATTGGAGCATCACCACCAATTGGTACATTTCCTACGAATATTTGTTTTGTTGGGTATCTTTTTATCATCTTGTGATTTTATCTAAAAAATATTAATTTAAAATGAAAATTTCAATTAAAAAAAAGCCTTACTTTTATATAATCTAAATTGATAAATATAGGAAAATTAAATATAAAATTATGCAACTAAAAAAAAATATATTAACAATAATTCTAACTTTCTCAATTTTAGCAATTTTAATAATTATCAGTTCCTATTATTATATTTCCAATAAACAACATGAGCTTCTAAATTCTATTTACAAATCCACCCATCAAAATATAGTTAAAACAACACAAAATTTAATCAAAGATAAATTAAACACAACACTAACTATCTCTTTAGCTTTAGCTAAAAGTTATGATCTACAAAATATTATGAAAAATAAAAGTTACGATCAAATAGATTATCAAAACATCACAAAAGAGATTAATAAATATTCAAAATATAAAAATGTTTGGATTCAAATAGTTGATAAAAATGGTAAAAGTGTTTATAGATCTTGGACTAAATTAAAAGGTGATAATTTACTTTTTAGAAAAGATCTAAAAAAAAGTTTAATGGATAAAGATGTTTCAAGTTCTATAAGTGTTGCATTATTTAATCTAACATTAAAAGCAAGAACGCCAATTTTTGATAAAGAAAATAACTTTTTAGGGGCTTTAGAAATAATAACTCATTTTAATTCAATTGCTAAAGATTTAAAAGAAAATAATATAAACAGTTTAGTAATTGCTGATAAAAAATATAAAAATACTTTAAAATATCCTCACACAAATATTTTCATTGATGATTATTATATAGCTAATATAAATGCAGACGAGAACTTAATAAATTATGTAACAGAAAATAAGATTGAAAAGTATGTGAATATTAAAGAATATATTATTGAAAATAACTATCTAATTTCAAATTATACATTAAACACTGCAAATGGTGAAAAACTAGCTTATATAATAAACTTTCTAGACTTGAAAAACATTGATTTAAATAGTGTAAAATCTTTTAAAATAAAAATTATAATGAGTTCTATTATTGCACTAATATTTATATTTTTCTCTTTTTTAATTTATATTTATTCTTCTTACTTAAACAAAATTAAAGCTCAAGAGATGAAAAAACAATCAATTTTAGACTCTCAACTTAGTATAATTGTAATTACAAATGGAGATACATTAATTGATGCAAATAAAAAATTAATAGAATTTTTCAAAGATGTTACAACCCTTGATGAATTCAAAGAAAAATATAGATGTATTTGTAAAACTTTTATAGATTTAGATAATGATTTATATATTGTCGATAAAGATTATGAAGGTAAAAATTGGGCAGAACATATTTTGATTAATAGCGAAAAGCATTTTAGAGTTGCTATGAAAAATAGTAAAAATGAGATTAGACATTTTTCAGTAAAAGCTTCAACAAACCCAAGTGAAAGTTACATAATTGCAACTTTTTCAGATATAACTCAAGACATAAAAGAAATAGAAAAAGATAAAGAAAAAGATAGATTACTCTTTCAACAATCAAAAATTGCAGCCATTGCAGACATCCTTAAGAATATTGCTCATCAATGGAGACAACCTTTAAGTGTTATTAGCACAATTGCAAGTGGTATGAAGATTCAAAAAGAGCTTAATTTATTATCTAATAAAGATTTTGAAAAGTCTTGTGATGATATTATTTCAAATACACAAAAGCTATCACATACTATTGAAAATTTTACAAACTTTTTTAATAAAGAGAACAATATCAATAATTTTTCACTAGTTGAGGCATTAAAAGAAGCCACTGACTTTTTTGAATCAATATTTGAAAAAAACAATATTAAATGCTCTTTTATTTATGAAAGTGATACTATTTTAAAATGTAATAAAAATGATTTTTCACAAGCAATTTTAAATATCTTAGATAATTCCATTTATGCTTTGACACATAATAAAAATGAAGATGAAAGAGTTATATTAATTGAATTTAAAAATAATATTTTACAAATAACAGATAGTGGAAATGGTATAGATGAAAAGATTATTTCTAAAATATTAGAACCTTATTTTACTACAAAACATCAAGCTTTTGGTGTTGGCTTAGGATTATATATTGTAAATGAGCTTTTTGTAAAAAATTTAGGTTATAGTATTGATATTAAAAATATTGCATTTGAATATGAAAATAAAAAATATTTTGGTGCAAGCTTTATGATTAATTTTAATTAAACTTCTATTTTGTAAACATTAGATAGAATATCGCATATTATACAAAGGAAATTTATGCAAGATTTTACTATTTTTGATATGGTGGTACTAGGTATTACTTTAGTTTTAGGACTTAAAGGACTTTTTAGAGGACTTATCAAAGAGGTATTTGGAATTGTTGGAATTATTGGTGCTATATTTGTAGCTTCAAGAGTATCTAAAGATATTGGTGATTTAATAGCACCTTTTTTAGCACTTGAAAATGAAACAACAATTAAATTAATTGGATTTATTGTTGCGTTAATTGGTTTTTGGATTATTGTTTATGCACTAGGATTAATCATAAGCAAAATTTTCAACGCAAGTGGTCTAGGAATTTTTGATAGAATTTTTGGATTTTTATTTGGTGCAGCAAAAGTGTTTTTAATCTTTTCTGTTATTGCTTATGCATTATACCAAGTAAATTCATTTAAAAAAGCAATTGATGAGAAATCGGCTGGTTCAGTTGTTATGCCACATTTATTAAGTGTTGGTTCATATATAATTAAACTAGATACAAGTTCAATCACAACAAAGATAGGAAACACTGTAGATACTGTTGTTGATACAGCAAAAGATGCAACATCAAGTGAAAAACCTACAAGTGAAAAAATTCAAGAAAGCATAGATGAAACTACAAATGAGATAAAACAAGAAGTAGAAAAAAGTGTAGATGAAGTAAAAAAAGCTGTTGAAGAAGAGGTTATGAATAAAGTAGAAGAGAAAGTTAAAGAAGTATCAACAGCAACAGATGAGCAAATCAATACAATGAAAGAAAAACTACAAAGTATTGTAAATAAACCAGAAGAAACTAACTAAAAAAGGAAATAAATATTGTTCGAAAATAAATACATACAACAAAGAATAGAAAAAGCCAATATTTTAAAAGAAGCGGGATTTAATCCTTATGCAAATGATAGTAAAAGAAATACTTCTATTTCTAAGTATATCAATGTAAACAGTGATATATTTAAAACTGAAGAAAAAAGAGATGAAAATAGAAACTATACAGTTGCAGGTAGAATTAAGTTTTTTAGACTTATGGGAAAAGCATCTTTTCTTAAAATTGAAGATGAGTCAGGAATTTTACAAATTTATGTGGCAAGAGATAATTTACCAGAAGGTTTTTATAACGATATTTTCAAAAAGAATGTAGAAGTTGGAGATATTATTGAAGTAAGTGGTTATCCATTTATTACTGGAAAAGGTGAGCTTTCATTACACGTTCATGATTTAAAAATCTTAACAAAAGCCATTTCACCACTTCCTGAAAAATACCACGGTATTCAAGATAAAGAGTTAAGATATAGACAAAGATACTTAGACTTAATTATGAATTCACAAGTTAGAAAAACTTTCCAAATTAGATCTAGAGTTATTTCACTAACTAGAAGATTCTTTGAAAACAAAGGTTTCTTAGAAGTTGAAACTCCAATGATGCACCCTATTGCAGGTGGAGCTAATGCTAAACCATTTGTTACTCATCATAATGCATTAGGAATTGATAGATTTTTAAGAATTGCACCTGAACTATATTTAAAAAGATGTATTGTTGGTGGATTTGAAGCAGTATTTGAAATAAATAGATGTTTTAGAAATGAAGGAATGGATGCAACACATAATCCAGAGTTTACATCTATTGAGTTTTATTGGGCCTACAAAACATACAAAGATTTAATTATACTTACAAAAGAGTACTTTGAATTTTTATTTGAACATTTAGATTTACCTACAGTTTTACCTTATGGTGAATTTAAAATCGACTTCAGTAACTTTACAGAGATTCCATTAATTCAATCACTTTATGAGATTGGTGGAGTTCCAGCTGATATTGTTGAAGATAAAGATAAGATAATTGCTTTTATGAAAGAGCAAAATCTTGAAGTAAATGAAAAAATGAACTTAGGTCAATTACAAGGTGAGTTATTTGATGAGTATGTAGAAGATAAATTAATTGATCCTACTTTTATTACAGAGTATCCTGTTGAAATCTCTCCACTTGCAAGAAGAAATGATGATAAACCTCATTTAACTGATAGATTTGAGTTATTTATTGCAGGAAAAGAGATTGCAAACGCCTTCTCTGAGCTTAATGACCCTATTGATCAATTAGAGAGATTTGAAGGTCAAATGGCAGCAAAACATAGTGGTGATGATGAAGCACATGAAATGGATGAAGATTTTGTAAATGCTTTATCTTATGGTATGGCTCCAACAGCAGGTCAAGGTATTGGTATTGATAGATTAGTTATGATGTTAACAAATGAACACTCTATTAGAGATGTATTGTTATTCCCAGCTATGAAACCAGTTAAACATGAAATTAATCTTCATGACGATGTTGATGAAGAAAACTAAAATATAATTAAAACTATTAGGAGAAAATAAATGAGTTACATTAGTAATAAATCTTTAAAAGATGCAGATAAAGAGATTTTTGATATTGTTGAGTCTGAGTTAGAAAGACAAACTTACCACTTAGAAATGATTGCAAGTGAAAACTTTACAAGTCCAGCAGTTATGGAAGCTATGGGTTCTGTTTTTACTAATAAATATGCAGAAGGTTATCCATATAAAAGATACTATGGTGGATGTGAATTTGCAGATAAAGCAGAGCAACTAGCAATTGATAGAGCTTGTGAAATCTTTGGATGTAACTATGCAAATGTTCAACCTCATGCAGGAAGCCAAGCTAATGGTGCAGTTTATGCAGCATTATTAAAAGCAGGTGACAAAATTTTAGGTATGGATTTATCTCATGGTGGTCACTTAACTCATGGTTCTAAACCTTCATTTTCTGGTAAAAATTACCAAGCATTCTACTATGGTGTAGAGCTAGATGGTAGAATTAACTATGATAAAGTAATGGAAATTGCTAAAATCACTCAACCAAAAATTATCGTTTGTGGAGCATCAGCTTATGCAAGAGAGATTGATTTTTCTAAATTTAGAGAAATAGCTGATGCAGTTGGTGCTATTTTATTTGCTGATATTGCACATATTGCTGGATTAGTGGCTGCTGGTGAGCATATGAGTCCATTCCCTTATGCTGATGTTGTAACAACAACAACTCATAAGACTTTAAGAGGTCCAAGAGGTGGTTTAATTATGACAAATGATGAAGAGATTGCTAAAAAAATCAACTCTGCAATTTTCCCAGGATTACAAGGTGGTCCATTAGTACACGTTATGGCTGCAAAAGCTGTTGCATTTAAAGAAGTTTTAGATCCTTCTTGGAAAGATTATGCAAAACAAGTAAAAGCAAATGCAAAAAAACTTGGTGAAGTATTAGTTTCTAGAGGTTATGACATCGTTTCTGGTGGAACAGATAACCACTTAGTATTAGTATCATTTTTAAATAAACCATTTAGTGGTAAAGATGCAGATGCAGCACTTGGAAATGCAGGAATTACAGTAAATAAAAATACAGTTCCTGGTGAGACAAGAAGTCCATTTGTTACTTCAGGTATTAGAATAGGATCACCAGCACTTACATCAAGAGGTATGAAAGAAGCTGAATTTGAAATTATTGCAAATAAGATTTGTGATGTTTTAGATAATATTGAAGATACTGCATTACATGCAAAAATTAAAGAAGAACTAAAAGAGTTAGCAAGTAATTTTGTAATCTATAATCAATCAACGTACTAAGAAAACCTATAAGGATTAGCTATGCAAATAAAAGGCGAAGAGTTTATTAAAAAAGTTCAACTTCAACAAGAAAGAGAAGAGCTTGAACAAAAATTAAATGAACTAGAAGAGGCAGAACAAACTTACACTGAAGAAGATCCAGTTATAGTTGAAACTCCTATTTCAAATGAACATGAGCTAAATAACATTATGTTAGATGCAAATGAACCAATAAATAATGACAATGACAATAAGAAAAAATATCTAGCTCTAGGTATTGTTTTAGTTGTACTATTTTTATTGACAATTATCATTATTCGCCTTTTAACTGGAGATGAAAAAGAGGATGATTTTACATCTTCAAAAGCTAGTTCTTTAGAGATGAAAAAGCTTGAAGAAAACTCTAATATAGAAGAAAATTTTCAAAAAATCATTAATGAAAGAATAAAAAAAGAGGCTGAAACAGTAGCTAATACTGATACTAAATCTTCTGAAGATAAAATTGATAATATTGAACAAAACATTCAAGAAGAAGAAAAAGAAAAGACTCTTCAATCAACTTTAGATGAAACTATTAAAAAAATAGAAGAGAAAACTAAAGAGATTCAGAAAACTGAAGAAAAAGCAGTTAAAACAAAACCTGAAGTAAAAGAAGAGCCTAAAAAAAGCATAAAAGACTTAGTTCAATCAACTGCTTCAAATGAAGTAATTAGTGGTTATTTTGTACAAATTGGTGCATTTACTAAAACACCTTCTTCAAGTTATATTAATAAAATTAGAGATGCAGGATTAAAGTATAAAGTATATAAAGTTGAAGTAAAAGGTACTATGTATAATAAAGTACTAATTGGACCTTACTCTTCAAGGGCTGTTGCAAAAGACAATATTGATTCTATCAAGAAGAAATTAAATTTATCAAGTGCATACGTACTTAAGTTTTAAAGAGATTAAATGAATTTTTATAGTAAAGAACTATTTTTAGACCAGTTTACACCTGTTTCAATTTATGAAAAGATTAAAGAGATTTATAAAGAAGAGATTACTTTTCTTTTTGAAAGTACTATCAACTCTAGTGATGGGAACTACTCATATATAATAATAGAAGCACGTGAGCGAGTTTGGTATGAAAATGGTGTTTGTTATCATAAAAATGAAAATGGTGAAATAAATGAAGTTGAATCAAATCCATTAAAATTCTTAAAAAACTATTACAAAAATTTTGATAAAGAGCTTTTTAAAGCAAAAAGTGAAGAGTTAGGAATTGGTCTTGTTGATGGTTTTATAGGAAATGTAGGTTATGATATAGGTAAAGAGTTTGAACCTGTATTAAAACCTTATATGAATTCATTAGAAGATCAATTAAATATTCCTGATTTAGATTTAATTAGACCAAAGATAATTTTAGGGTTTTCCCATAAAACTTCAAAATTAGTTATGGTTACTTCTCTAGAAGAAAAAGAAAAAGAACTTGATAAAATAGAAGAACAACTTTTAACTGCCTATACTTTTACTCCACTTAAGAAAGCTATTATTAAAGATGAAGGTAAATTTAACTTTTCAAAAGAAAAGTTTTTTGATATGGTTGCAAAATCAAAAGAAATGATTAAGTCAGGTGATGTATTCCAAATTTTAATGTCAAATAGATTTATTCAAAAAGCCCAAGTTGACCCATTAAGTTTTTATAGAGCCCTAAGAAGTAAAAATCCAAGTCCATATTTATATCTACTACAATTTGAAGATTTTTCAATTGCAGGAAGTAGTCCAGAAGTTATGATTAGGCTTGTTGATGGACATCTTCTTTTAAGACCTATTGCAGGAACTCGAAAAAGAGGAAAAACAATTGAAAGAGATTTAGAGCTTGAAGAAGAAATGATTAATAACCCTAAAGAAAGAGCAGAACATTTAATGCTTGTTGATTTAGGAAGAAATGACGTTGGAAGAGTAGCACGACCAGGTACAGTTAAAGTAACTGATTTAATGAGAGTTGAAAGATACTCTCATGTAATGCATATAGTTTCTGATGTTGAGGCTGTAATTGATGATAAATATGATATGTTTGATTTATTTGCCGCAACTTTTACAGCTGGTACTATGACAGGAGCTCCTAAAATTAGAGCTATGGAACTTATTGCACAATTTGAAGGAATTAAGCGAAACTTTTATTCAGGAAGCATTGCATATTTTGGATTTGATGGAAATATGGATAGTGCAATTACAATTAGAACTTCAATGATTAAAAAAGATAGTATTATTTTCCAAGCAGGAGCAGGAGTTGTTGCTGATTCAATACCTGAAGAGGAATACTTAGAAGTTCATAATAAACTAGCTGCTAATATCTCTACATTAAAAGACTTGTCTTAAGTCTTTTAAGTTATAATTTTACCACTTAAAATCCCTAAAAAGGACACACTATGCTACTTGGTGTAAATATAGACCACATTGCTGTTTTAAGAGAAGCGAGAAAAATAAACGACCCAAATCCCCTTGATGCACTTGGAATTTGTAAGCTATCAGGTGCTGATCAAATCACAATTCATTTAAGAGAAGATAGACGTCATATACATGACAATGATGCAAAAGCAATTATTGAGCAAAGTACACTTCCTGTTAATTTAGAATGTTCAATTAATGATGATATTATTGATATTGTATGTGAATTAAAACCTCATAGAGCTACATTAGTACCTGAGAATAGAAATGAAGTAACAACAGAGGGTGGACTTGATATAGAGTCAAATTTTGAAAAGATAAAAAGAGTTGTTGAAAGATTACATGAAAATGAAATCGAAGTTTCTCTTTTTGTAGACCCAGACTTAGAAACTATAGAACTTTGTTCTAAATTAAAAGTTGAATGGATTGAACTACATACTGGAACTTTTGCAAATGTTTATGCAATGCTTTATTCAAACTTAGCTCAAACTCATCATAGTATTAAAGAATTAGAACTTAGTAAAAAAGAGTTAAAAACTAAACTTGATGAATCAATTACAAGTATAAATGATGCTACTAAATTTGCTTTAAAACACAATTTAAAAATAGCTGCAGGTCATGGATTAAACTACCAAAATGTTACACTTATTTCTTCAATTAAAGGAATTAGTGAACTTAACATTGGGCAAAGTATAGTTGCAAGAAGTGTTTTTACAGGACTTTCAACAGCAATTATTGATATGAAAAATATAATAAACTAAGGCAAATAAATGAAACCTAAAATAGCTATAAGTATTGGTGACTTAAATGGAATTGGTATAGAAATTGCTTTAAAAAGTCATGAAAAAGTTTCAAAACTTTGTGAACCTATTTATTGTATTAATAAAAAAATGCTAAAAAAAGCTGCGACAGAATTAAATATAGAAATTCCCAAAAATTTTGAAACTTTCAAAACAAAAGGTGACTTTGAAATTAGGCCTGGAACAGTTCACAAAAAATCTGGGCAATACTCTTTTGACTCATTTCATGATGCAATAAACTTAGCTTCTAAAAATGAAGTTGATGCAATTTGTACACTTCCTATTAATAAAGAAGCTTGGTCAAAAGCTGATATAAAATATAAAGGTCATACAGAAGTTTTAAGGGACTATTTTGGTAAAAATGCAATCATGATGCTAGGTTGTAAAAAGATGTTTGTAGGACTTTTTACAGAGCATATTCCCCTTAAAAAAGTAGCTAAAAAAATAAAAGAAGAGGATTTAACTCAATTTTTAATTGATTTTTATACTAATGTAAAAGCTGAAAAAATCGGTGTCTTAGGCTTAAATCCACATGCAAGTGATAATGGAGTGTTAGGGGATGAAGAAGTTGAGATATTTAAAGCAATAAAAAATGCTAATAAAATACTAAACAAAAAGGTTTTCACTGGACCACTAGTTCCTGATACTGCTTTTTCACCCCTTTCTAGAAAAAGCTATAAATACTTTGTAGCAATGTATCATGATCAAGGATTAGCACCATTAAAAGCTTTATATTTTGATGAAAGTATTAATGTAAGTCTTAATTTACCTATTGTTAGAACATCAGTTGACCATGGAACTGCCTTTAATATTGCTTATAAAAATGAAAAAATCAATACTAAAAGTTATATCAATGCAATAAAAGAAGCTGTAGTACTATCTAAAAACCAATAATGAAAAGTTTAGAAGCTTCATATGAATTAAATCTTTCTAAAATTAATTTTTTAGAAAGAAAAGTTAAAATAACTCATCCTAAAACAATACTTTATGGCCCTTCAAATGTGGGTAAAACCTATCTTATTTATGATTATTTATCACATTTTAAAATAAGTGAATATATTTATATTGATTTTAATGACAGTAGAAATAACTATGAAGATATAAAAAATAATCTTGATGAATTTTTAAGAAAAAATCAAATAAAAGTTTTAGTCCTAGAAAATTTTGATTTCTCATTTGAAATACCATATTGTGATAATATAATTATTAGTAGTGATATAAAAAAGAGGCTAAAAGGATTTAAAAACTTAACTATAAATCCTTTAGATTTTGAAGAGTATATACTTCATGATCAAAGACATCAAAATATTACAATTAGTTTTAATAACTTCCTAAAATATGGGAATCTCCCAGAAATAATTAATCTTGAAGAACACAAAAAAGTACATAGACTTCAAGAGATTATAAAACTACAATCTAAAAATACTACGGAGTATGAAATACTTAATATTTTAATTGAAAATATTGATGAAAAGAAATCATTATTCCAACTTTTTAATGCACTTAAAATGAAAATTAAAGTCTCAAAAGATATATTTTATGAAACAGCTAAAAAACTTCAAGAAAACAATACTATATATTTCTTACAAAAATATAATCAAGAGAAAGCTGTAAAAAAAATCTACTGTTATAATCACTCATTTTTAAATGCAATTACTCATAATAAAAAGTTTAAAAATGAGTTTACAAATATGATTTTTTTAGAATTAAATAGTAAATTTAAAGAGTTATATTACTTAGATAATATAGATTTTTATATCAAATCTTTAAATCAAGCTGTTGTTTGTATTCCTTTTTTTAACTCAATTTTAATGGGAAGTATTTTAAAAAAGATAATAAAAACAGCTAAAGATAATGAAATAAATGAGGTAAATATTATCACTATTTCAAACAATGAAAATATAAAAGATCCAAATATAAAAATTAATATTTTGCCATTTTATGAGTGGGCTTTAAGCTAATAAGTAATTGTTAATAAAATTTTAGATAAAATCACGAATTATTAAAGGATACGTAATATGGATAAAATGGATAGAAGAGTACTTGTAAAATTTTCTGGTGAGGCACTTGCAGGTGCAGAAGGTTATGGTATTGACACTCAGATTTTAGATTATATTGCTGAGGAAATTAAAAACTTAGTTGATAACGGTATTGAAGTTGGTATTGTTATTGGTGGTGGTAATATTATTAGAGGTGTGACTGCTGCTGCTGATGGTGTTATTAAAAGAACAAGTGCTGATTACATGGGAATGTTAGGAACTGTTATTAACGGTGTTGCAATGCAAGAAGCATTAGAACACAAAGGTATAACTGCAAGACTTCAAACTGCAATTAAAATGGAACAAATTGCTGAACCATTTATTGTAAGAAAAGCAAGAAGACACTTAGAAAAAGGTAGAGTTGTTATTTTTGGAGCAGGAACTGGTAATCCATATTTTACAACTGATACTGCTGCAACATTAAGAGCAACAGAGATTGGTGCAAGTATGTTAATAAAAGCAACAAAAGTTGATGGTGTTTATGATAAAGACCCAATGAAATATGATGATGCAATCAAATTAGATACAATCTCTTATGACCAAGCATTAGAAGATCATATCAAAGTTATGGATGATACTGCTATTGCTTTAGCAAAAGACAATAAGCTTCCATTAGTTGTTGCTAATATGAATGAAAAAGGTAACTTACTAAAAATCATTAATGGTGATTTTAGTAGATGTTCAATTGTTAAATAAATCACAGAGGAATTTAAATGAGATTAGAAGAAAGAATGACAAAAGCTTTAAAACAAGTTAACAATGATAGATATATTTTAGCTATTGCTGTTGGACAAAGAGCTGATGAATTAAGTAAAGGTGCAAAACCATTATTAGAGCAAAATACTCAAAAAATGAAATATACTGATATTGCAATCGATGAAATTGCAAACGGTTTATTAAAAATTGAAGGACTAGTAGACAAAAATTAGATATAAGAACTCTCTTATATCTTGGTCTAAATTTAATGGATCCATTTATCAAAAGAATTCAACAGATTAATTCTGTTGAAGATGCTATAAAAGAACTCGAATCAGAAACAAAACTCTCATCAAAACTAAAAGAAATAATAGATTTTGTTATAACTGCACATGAAAATCAATACAGAAAAAGTGGTGAACCTTATTGTGTACACCCTATTTTAGTAGCTTCAATTACAGCTCACTTTTCAAAAGATGAAGCAATAATTGCAACTGCCCTACTTCATGATGTTGTTGAAGATACAAACTATTCACTAGAGTACGTTCAACAAAGATGGGGATATGATATTGCCCACATGGTTGATGGATTAACAAAAATTGTAGAAATTAGAGAGCATGAGTTTGTTCCTTCAAATAACACAAATGATGCAAAACTAATATCTTCAGCTTTAACATTTAGAAAAATGCTAATTGCTTCAATTGATGATGTTAGAGTATTAGTAGTAAAGTTATGTGATAGATTGCATAATATGCTTACACTTTCAGCACTTCCACCTAATAAACAAAGAAGAATAGCGGAAGAAACACTTGTTGTTTATGTGCCAATAGCAAATAGACTTGGTATTTCTACACTAAAAAATGCTTTAGAGGACTTAGCATTTTTTTACATTTATCCACAAGAGTATAAAAAGATTGATAAATTTTTAAAAGATAATGAACATGCAATGCAATTAACTTTTAATAATTTTATATCAACTACAAAATCTTTATTAGAAAAAAATGGATTTGATTTAGAAAAAATCAAAATCTACTCTAGAATTAAACACCATTACTCTATTTATTTAAAAATGCAGAGAAAAGGTATCTCTTTAGATGAAGTTTTAGATTTATTTGCAATTAGAGTTTTAGTTGAAGAGGATATTGATTGTTATAAAGTTTTAGGATTTATTCACTTAGAGTATAAACCTTTGATTTCAAGATTTAAAGATTATGTAGCAACTCCAAAAGAGAATGGTTATCAAACTATTCATACAACAGTTTTTTATAACTCTAAAATTTATGAAATTCAAATTAGATCATTTGAAATGAATAAAGTTGCTGAATATGGTATTGCAGCTCATTGGAAGTATAAAACAGGTGAAAAAAGTACTACAAATTTAAATTGGTTAAAATCACTAGAGTTTTCAAATGAAAATGTAGAAGAGTTTTATCAAGAGACAAAAGATCATTTATATACTGAAGAGATTATTGTTTACTCACCAAAGGGTGAGATTTTTAATCTACCAGTTGGTTCAACGGCTCTTGATTTTGCATATTTAGTTCACACTGATGTGGGTAAGAGAGCAAAAGCTTGCTATATTAACAAGATTAAAAAACCTTTATTAACTGAACTTAAAAGTACAGATATTGTTAATATTGAAGTAAGTGATAAAGAGATTGCTAGATGTTCTTGGATTGAGATGGTTAAAACATCAAGGGTAAAAAAACAAATAAGACTTACATGTTCTCATAGACAAAAAGAGATTGATGAGTTATATGGTAAAAATATAATAAATACAGTATTCTCAAGATATGATGAAGATATTACTAGTAAGTTTGAAGTTGAATCTCCATATAAAATCCCTCAAATATTAGACTATTTTAAACACACAAAGTTACAAGTTGAGAAAAAAATAGTTGCCCACAGAGGATTGATGACAAGATTTAAAATCTTAACTAGTAAAATAAAAGAGTTTAAATTTGATAATATGTTGATATATTCTAATTTTAGTATTAATTCTGTATCATTTGACCATTGTTGTCACCCAAAATTTGGTGATGATATAGTAGCTTTTAGAGATGGAAGTAATGCTGTAATACATCATAAATTATGTGACAAAGCATATAATAAAATATTATCAAAAAATCAAATGCTATTTTGTAAATGGACAAAAGATACAGTATATCAATATAAGATGCTAGTATCTTTACCTAATACAAAAGGTGAATTAGCAAGATTACTAACTCATATGTCTCAATACGAAATATATATTTTATCTGTAGATTTTGGAAGACAAAAGCACTCTTATAGACAATATTGTGATATTGAATTTGAGATAAATAAATCAAATATTGATGAAGTTAGAAAAATAATAGAGAAAAAAGTTAAAGTTATAGAGTTTTTCTCAAAAAAAGATGCATATAAAAATTAGAAAAGGTAAGAATTTAATGGAAAACAAAGTTCAAGAAGCAATTGCTGAAATACAAAGAGGAACAGCTGAAATAATTGATATCGAAAGAATTGAGAAACTTATTACTAGATATTTCCAGACAGGTGAAAACTTCTATGTAAAAGCGGGATTTGATCCAACTGCTCCAGATTTACACTTAGGGCATACTGTATTAATCCAAAAATTAGCAGCTTTCCAAAAATATGGTGGAATTGTTCAATTTTTAATTGGTGATTTTACGGCAACTATTGGTGATCCAACAGGTAAAAGTGAAACAAGAAAAGTATTAAGTGAAGAGCAAGTATTACAAAATGCTCAAAGTTATAAAGAGCAAGTATTTAAAATCTTAGATGAGAGTAAAACAGAGGTAAAATTTAACTCAACTTGGTTAAAAGAGTTAGGTACTGCTGGATTAATTTCACTTGCTTCAAATTTAACTGTTGCAAGAATGTTAGAAAGAGATGATTTTTCAAAAAGATATGCATCAAATACACCAATTGCTGTAAGTGAATTTACTTACCCATTATTACAAGGTTATGACTCAGTTGCTATGGATACAGATATTGAGCTTGGGGGAACTGATCAAAAGTTTAATTTACTTATGGGAAGAACTTTACAAAAAGCATACAACTGTAAAAAACAACAAGCAGTTTTAATGATGCCTATTTTAGAAGGTTTAGATGGTGTTCAAAAAATGTCTAAATCTTTAGGTAACTATATTGGTGTTACTGATGAGGCATTTGATATGTTTGGTAAAGTTTTATCAATTAGTGATGAATTAATGTGGAGATATTATGAACTATTATCTACTAAGTCACTAAAAGAGATTGAAGAGTTAAAAGATGGTGTTGAAAATGGTTCAATTCATCCAAAAGATGCGAAAGACTCTTTAGCAATTGAGATTGTAGATAGATACCATGGAATTGGTGCTGGTCAAAAAGCTAAAGAAGAGTTTAAAAAAGTTTTTGCAAAAAAAGATATCCCAACAGATATTGATGAATACACTTTTGAAGGTGAAATTTGGATTGGTCAAGCCTTAGTTGACTCTAAATTAGTGCCTTCAACTTCACAAGCAAGAAGAGATATAAAAGCAGGTGCTGTTAAATTAAATCAAGAAAAAGTAACAGATGATAAACTAAATTTATCAAAAGGTGAGTACATTTTACAAAAAGGTAAAAAAAGTTTCGCTAAGATAACAATAAACTAGAAGGGCTAATTTTGAAAATAGGAAAGTATGAAATAAAACACCCAATTATCCAAGGTGGAATGGGAGTAGGTATTAGTTGGGACCAATTAGCTGGTAATGTAAGTAAAGAGGGTGGTCTAGGTGTTATTTCTGCTGTTGGTACAGGTTATTATAGAAATAGAAGTGAAAATGTACAAATTATCACAAAAAAAGATAAACCAAAAGATGTAGCGAACTTTTATAATAGAGACTCTCTTAATGAAATCATTCAAAATGCAAGAAAAATTTGTGGAGATGCTCCACTAGGTTGTAACATCTTATATGCAATTAATGATTATGGAAGAGTTGTAAAAGATGCATGTGAAGCTGGTGTTGATATTATTATTACAGGAGCTGGACTTCCTACAAATATGCCAGAATTTACAAAAGATTTTCCAGATGTAGCTTTAGTTCCTATTGTATCAAGTGCAAGAGCTTTAAAACTTATTTGTAAAAAATGGCAAAAATATAACAAAATTCCAGATGCCGTTATTGTTGAGGGTCCTTTAAGTGGTGGTCATCAAGGATTCAAATATGAAGATTGTTTCAAAGAAGAGTTTCAATTAGAAAATATTGTTGGACCTGTTATTGAAGAGGCTAAAAATTGGGGAGATATTCCAATTATTGCAGCTGGTGGAATTTGGGATAAAAAAGATATTGAAAAATTCCAAGCACTAGGTTGTACTGGTGTTCAGATGGCAACAAGATTTATAGGTACTTTCGAGTGTGACGCCCATCAAAATTTAAAAGAAGTATTAATCAATGCTGATAAAGATGATATTAAATTAGGTAAATCTCCTGTTGGATTACCTGCAAGATCAGTTAGAACTAAATTACATTTTTCTATGGAAAATAACACAGCACCAAAAGTTCAGTGTATCTCAAACTGTGTTGCACCATGTAACAGAGGTGTTGAAGCTAAAGCCGTTGGATACTGTATTGCAGATAGATTAGGTGCAGCTTATAATGGTGATGAAGATACAGGTCTATTTTTTACAGGGGCTAATGGCTACAGAATTGATAAACTAATATCAGTTCATGAGCTAATGGAAAAACTAACAAAAGGAGAATAAAATTTTTAAGAATTTTTTTCTTCTAACCCTTCTATTTATAGTATTTAGTACAAATACATATGCTTCTATTAAAGATGATTATAGAACAGCTCGAATGGAATACCTAAAAGCTGTTCTAAAAAAAGATAATGATAAAAAAATCGAAGAGCTGAAAAAACTTATTGTTCTTGGTGAAAAACTAAATAAAGATATTACTCCTGATAAAAAAAAGTTGGAAATACTTTTAGAAAGAGGAAATAAAATATCATCTACTCCACAAAAAGAGATAAAAGAGTCTAAAGATACAAAAGAATCAACTGTAAAATATGCAATAGAATCTGTTTATACTCAAGGTAATAAAGTAATAATAGATTTTAATGTTGATGTTACAAAAGATGATATTAAATTTTTTGAACTTAAACAAAACCCTTTAACAAAAGATGTTTATGATATAAATGGCTATTTTAAAGATGCAGCTCCTACAAAACTTAGTATAGATGGTGTTGAAAAAATTGTAATTGGTCAATTTAAACCAGATGTTTTACGAATTGTTTTTTCAGATAAAAAAAATCTAAAAACATCATATGAAATAAATGATAGACAAATTATAATTAGTGTAGAAGATGTTCAAAAACAATATTTAGAACAAGAAGAACTTGGCAATCCTTATGTTGATAAGAAAAATGAGATTAGGACAATTACTGCAAAAAACAATAAGATTTTTGTGAGATTTAATAAAAATGTAACATTAAATGATATTAAATATAAATCATATAAATTTGGCAAAAATTTTGAAAATACTTTTGATATAAAAGGAAAATTTGAACACACAAAACCAACTGTTTTAAAAATTGATGAAATAGATAGAATAATAGTTACAGACTATGCAAAAACTGCTGTTAGAATAAAGATTAGAAATAAAAATAAAACTGATGTAAAATATAGTTTAAATGGAAAACTTCTAACAATTAGTGTAAAAGAACAAAAAGAGACACTACCATATCCAAACTTTAGACCAAGAACTATTGTAATTGATGCAGGACATGGAGGGCATGATGTAGGTGCTGTGGGTCCTGGAAAAAGATATGAGAAAGTAGTTACTTTAAATGTTGCTAAATATCTTCACGCTATGTTGAAACAACGTGGTCATAAAGTTTATCTTACTAGATACAATGACAAATATATAAAAGTTAGAAATAGAACAATATTAGCAAATGAAAAAAATGCTGATATATTTATATCTATTCATGCAAATGCTGTTCCTAAGGCAAAAGCAACTAAAGTTGAAGGTATAGAAACATTCTTTTTAAGTCCTGCTAGAAGTGAAAGAGCAAAAAGAGTTGCTGCGATGGAAAATAAAGAGGATATTACAAAAATGAGTTCTTCTACAAAGAGTGCCTTTTTAGAATCACTAAATAGACCAAGAATTACAGCTTCACATAAATTAGCTATTGATGTGCAAGCAGGATTACTACAGTTTGCTCACAGTAAATATACAGATGTAAAAGATTCAGGAGTTAGAGAAGGACCGTTCTGGGTTCTTGTAGGTGCTCAGATGCCTTCTATTTTAATAGAACTTGGATATATGTCTCATCCTGTTGAGAGTAAAAGATTATACTCTTCAACTTATCAAAAACTATTAGCAAATGGTATTGCTAATGGTGTAGATGCTTACTTCTCAAAAAATCCTTAACTTGATTGATTAGTTTCATCTGCTTTTTTTTAATCTCGGGTAAATCATCAAGTGAAAAGAATTTCACTTTTGAATTTTCCCAAGATAGATAATTGCTTTTTAATTTATCTTCATTAAAAAACTCTTCTAAGCCTTCTATATTTTTAGCATTTACTAACCAAATACCAATATCTTTTTCAAGATTTATTTGCTCAAAATAGTCTTCAAATAAACCTATTTCAACATTAATAGAGCTCTCTTCGTAAAACTCTCTTTGGGCACATTCATAAGCAGTCTCATTTTTTTCTTTACTACCTTTTAAACATC
The DNA here is from genome assembly GCF_004214795.1 of Malaciobacter pacificus. Lineage (NCBI taxonomy): Bacteria > Pseudomonadati > Campylobacterota > Epsilonproteobacteria > Campylobacterales > Arcobacteraceae > Malaciobacter > Malaciobacter pacificus. The sequence goes on along the minus strand of NZ_CP035928.1, from coordinate 731,511 downwards.
CCCACTTATTTTTACTCGCAACAGATTTACACAATAAAATTTTAATATCATCATCAATAGCTAAATAAGGAACTACACCATATGCTTTTTCATGAGATTTCATAAATTTCTACCTTAAGAGTTGATTTTTTTATTATAAAAATATATTGAGCCAACTACCCAAATAAACATAGGAAGTAGTATTGATAGCTCAGGAAGTATAATTCCACCACTTGTAAATTTAAAAAGCATAAAAAACACACCCCAAACAATTAGTGTTCCAAATACACATAGGGATACGAATTTACCCATATTAAAAAATCTACTATTTAGTGATGCATATGCAAATATTAGTAAAATCAAAGGTATTACAAAATAAGTAACTACTAATTGATTATATAAAATACCTCTAATTGTATCAGTATTTATTCCTTGATTTGATAATAAAATCAATGCTGAAACTGCATCTATGACAGAAAAATTTGATTTTGATTCATATACATTATCTAAAATTTTTGGTTTAAATCCCTCTAAAGTATTCAAAAACTTTTCATATCTAATAGTTAGTTTTGAGTTATCAAAATTTAACTCTTTTGGTTTTGTTACAATTTTAGCATCTACTACATACCATTTATTATTTTGGAAGTATGCATTTCTTGCTATGATTGTCTCAATAACATCCCCTTGTTCAACTCTAAAGATATGTATATTTTCAGCTTTTTGCTCCAAAGGTAATAGTTTTTTAAAGTATACATAATAGTCATTATATTTTAAAAAAATATCACTTTTTGTACTTGTAAAATATTCATTATCAAGTATTTTTTTCTTTTGGTCATAAGAGTATGCTAAAGGTGTCAATTGAAGCACAATAAGCAGTGTTAAAAGAGCAAAAGATATTTTTAATACAGGAGAGTATATATCTTTAAGATCTGCACCTATTGCGTTAAAAGCAACAAGTTCGTTTGATCTAATAAATAAAACTAAAGTAATAATCCAACCAAATACTATTGATAATGGAAGTGCTAAAGTTAAAGTAAAAAAACTGTTATATAAAAGATATAGTAGCTGTAAATTTGCTGAGCTTGGTAGATCTTTAAAGTTTTGTAAAAAATCAATTCCAACAAAAAAAAGTTCTAGTGAAATTAAAACAATTAAAAAGTTTTGAAGGTATTTTTTTAAAATATATTTTGTTAATATTCTCATTCTTTATTTCAATGTAAATTTTGATTTTACTTGATCGATATCTTCACTTTTAAGTGCTTCTATCGCTTTTATAGTATGAGGTATTATATCTTCTAGTTTATTTAATTCTTCTTTTGAAAAGTTACTTAATACATAATTTGCAACTTCAGCTTTATCTTGTGGTTTTCCAATTCCAATTCTAACTCTAATATAATCTTTTCCAATATGTGCATCACATGATTTAAGTCCATTATGACCACCATGTCCACCACCTATTTTGAACTTAACAGCACCAAATGGTAAATCTAAATCATCATGAATAACTATAATATTTTCATTTTCAATTTTATAGTACTCTTTTATAGAACCAACTGCAAGACCTGAATTATTCATATAAGTTGTAGGTTTTGAAAAAAGGTTATAACCTGATTTTAAAAGTGTAGAGTTGAAGTTTGATTTATTTATATTTGAAGTTGTAAGATTTTTGGTCATCTCGTCAATGACCATAAATCCTATGTTGTGTCTTGTTAATTCGTATTTCTCACCAATATTACCAAGACCAACGATTAAATGCATGTGATTTATCTAAAATTATTTAGCTTTAATTACACCAACAACTGGTACTCTTGGGTCTAAATAACAATCAACACCCTCTGGGAATTCAATGTTTCTAATTAAGATGTTATCACCTGTATCTAATTGAGAAACTTCTAACGTAAAGTTTTGTGGTAAGTTCTCATAAGTACATTTTACAGGTACTCTTTTGTGGTTAATCATTAAAAGACCTTTATTTTTAAGACCTTTTGGAGTTCCTGTAGTATAAACTGGAACTTTGTAAGATGCTCTAACACCTGGTTGTGCTACCATTAAATCAACGTGTAATAAATCAGAAGTTAATGGACATTTTTGGTACTCTTGTACTACTACTTTAAGTGTGTTATCACCTACTTTTACATCAAATGCTAAAGTTTCTTTTGTTCTCATGAATTTAATGAATTCATTTCTTTTGAACGCAGCAGAAATATTTTCTAAACCTTTACCATAAATATTTGCAATTAAGTAACCATCTCTTCTTAAAGTCTTAGTTGCTTGTTTTGTCATACTATCTCTTACGATACCCTCTAACATAAACAGATCCTTTGTTTTAAATTTTAAGTGCGGGATTTTACACAAACTTACCTAAATATTTGTTTAAGTTTTAATTAAACTACTATTTAACTTTTATTAATTGGTTTTTTGCTAATATATTTGCCTTAATAAAACTTTAAAACAAGGTAATACCCTATGATACTTTTAGATGGAAAAGAACTATCAAATAAAATCAAAGAAGAAGTTAAAGTTGAAGTTTCTCAACTAGTTGAAAATGAACAAATCACTCCAGGTCTTGCAGTAATATTAGTTGGTGATGATGCAGCAAGTGCTACTTATGTAGGAAGCAAAGCAAAAGCATGTAAAAGTGCAGGAATTTACTCTGTTGTGCATGAAATGCCTAGTTCTATTACTCAAGAAGAGCTACTAGATACTATAGCTATGATGAACAAAAATCCAAAACTTGATGGTATTTTAGTTCAATTACCACTTCCAAAACATATTGATACAACAACTGTTTTAGAAGCAATTGACCCTTTAAAAGATGTTGATGGATTCCACCCATACAATGTAGGAAGAATGGTTTCGAACTTAGATTCATTTTTACCAGCGACTCCATTTGGTGTTATGAGAATGTTTGAAGAGTATAATATTGAATTAAGTGGAAAAAATGTTGTAGTAATTGGTTCATCTGATATTGTTGGTAAACCAATGGCATCACTTTTAATTAATGCAAAAGCAACAGTAACTGTATGTAATAGTAAAACAAAAGATTTAGCAGCACACACAAAAGAAGCAGATATAGTTGTAATTGCTGTTGGTGTTCCACATTTACTAAAAGGTGATATGTTAAAAGACGGTGCAGTTGTTATTGATGTTGGTATTAATAGACTTGATACAGGAAAATTAACAGGTGATGCTGATTTTGAAGATTGTAAGCATAAGTGTTCACATATAACTCCAGTTCCAGGTGGAGTAGGACCTATGACAATTGGTATGTTACTTAAAAATACTGTTAAAGCTGCAAAACTAAGAGAGAAAAGAGAAGCAAGATAGATGTTAAATAAACTTTATAGATGGTCTTCTTCTTGGACTGGAACTATTGTAATAGTATTAGGTATTATATTTTTTATAGCTCAGGCATTTGTAATACCTAGTGGAAGTATGAAAAATACACTTTTAATAGGTGATATGCTTTTTGTAAAAAAATTCTCTTATGGTATTCCAACTCCAAGAATTCCTTGGTTAGAAGTTAAAGTATTACCTGATTTTAATGACAATGGTCACTTAATAGAAGGACCAAGACCAAAAAGAGGAGATATCGTAGTATTTAGATATCCAAAAAATGAAGCTATTCACTATGTAAAAAGAGCTGTTGCAACAGGTGGAGATTTAGTTGCACTTAAATCTAAACACCTTCTTTTACATCCTGTTGAAGGAAATGAATATGTAAAAGCTAATTATCCAAAAGAGAATATCATTCAAATAGAGGATAAACTTTGGGTAGTAGATCCATATAAGATAGATCATCCAGGAATTCACAATGACCCAAGTGTTGTAAACAATGGATTAAATCCTGCACAACTGTTTGATATGATGCCTATTAAAGTTCCTGAAGATGAAACATTTATGATGGGTGATAATAGAGATCACTCAAATGACTCAAGATTTTGGGGAACTGTTCCATACAAATATATTGTTGGAAAACCTTGGATAGTATATTTTTCAATTGATGACAATTATGAAATTAGATGGGATAGAGTTTTAAAGACAGTTGATTCTTTGGAAGAAGATTTAAAAGATAAAGATATAGAAATTAACCACGAAAAAGGAATTTACTAATGAAGTATTTTATTGGAGCAGACCACGCTGGAATTGATATAAAAGCTTATGTAAAAGAGCTTTTTGAAGCAAGAGGTCATGAAGTAGTTGATTTAGGACCAAGCACAAAAGATAGAGTTGATTATCCAGATTTTGCAGCAAAGGTTTGTGAAAGTGTATTAGCAAATGAAGGTTCAAAGGGAATCTTAATTTGTGGTTCAGGTATTGGTATGTCAATGGCTGCTAATAAATTTGATGGAATTAGAGCGGCACTTTGTCATAATGAATACTCTGCAAAAATGGCAAGAGAGCACAATGATGCAAATGTTATTTGTTTAGGTGAAAGAGTAAGCGGATACGGTATGGTTGAAGCAATCGTTGATGCGTGGAATGAAGCATCTTTTGAAGGTGGAAGACACGAAGGTAGAGTTGAAAAAATCAATGCCTTAGGAAAAATGGGAAGTTGTAGAGCATAGTTTCTATGCCCTACTTTACCATCAAGTATCCATCAATATCTTCATAATAATCTTTTAAAATTCTACTTACTTTAAAGCCAAACTTTTTATATAATCTAATGGCATCCAAATTTGATACTTTTACTTCAAGTGAAAACTTCTCTTTATCTAGGTTTTCTAAACTATACTCTAGTAATCTTGAAGCAAGTCCTAAACCTCTAAAATCTGGATGAATAGCCAAAGAGTATAATCTATAATAATTTTTTCTTTTTAGCCACAGAATATATCCTGCTATTTTTTCATCTTGTTCAATTTTATAGATAATATTATTTGATAGATGATATCTAAGTGAATTTTTACTTAGTGCAAAACTATCATTTGCAAATACTCTGTTTTCAATATCAAATAGAGTATTCAAATCTTTTGTTGTTGCGATTTCAATCATTTTTGATAAATAGTATATTTTGGTACTAATTTATTTGGTCTATATGACATTTTTACTTTTTTAAGATTTTCAAATCCCATATCATCACCTACATTTATATACTCAACGCCATATTTATCTTTTAATATTTTTGTAAACTCTCTAAAAATAAACTGCGCACAGCCAAGTATTTCAAAATCTGTTTTCTCTAAGATTACACTGGCTGTTGTTTTATTTATTTTTTCACCTACAGTGAAGCCTTTTACTTCATCATCTATATATATCACTAATCCAATGATGTCTAAGTTTTCATAATCTTTTACTAATCTTTTAATAGCAAATCTTTCAAAATAGATACCATCTAAAAATACTTCAACTTCCTCTTTTGGCATATATGTTGTTCTATCTTTTACCCATTTATTAAAAAGATTTAAAACATCATTTCCATGTTTCTTTATATCAAGTATCTCAATTTTATGTTCTGGATAAACTTTATTAAATCTATTGATTTCATTTCTTTTTGATTTATAAGAATCCCCTTTTAGATCGATCAAATCATCAACTTTATAAATATAATCAACTAACTTTTTTTCTATAATAAAATCTTTTAACATTTCATATATCAAAGTACCCTCTTCTAAATAATCAACAAAACCTTCTAAGATATCTTCATGAACATACTCCATTTTTGAGTAGTTTCTATTACTATTGTGGGAGTTCATAATCTCAAAACAATCAATAATAGCTTCATAAGTATTCTCTTTTTTTCCAATTGGAGGCAAAAGCATAGTTAATTCACCAGAGTTTAAAATAAACAGACAAAAAGTATCATTTACAATTGCATAAAAACCAGTTGCAGTTGATAACCAAATATAATTTCCTGCAAATGTATAATCACTAACATCTACATTTATAAGATTTAGATACTTATCCATTGTCTCTTTTGCACTTAAATCAAAATGCTTTAAAGTATATTTTCCAATACTTAGTGTTGACATATATTTCTTTTTCCTTGTATAAAAATTTGCGGAATTATACTCCTAATTTTTGATTTTGCGTCAAAAAGTCAAAAAATTTTTTTCTCATAAAATTATTGACTTTTTTTTTATTTTGTTTTACAATATAATAACTATTTTATATAAGGTGTTATATATGTATACTTTAGAACAAATTGAAAAGCAGCAAGTTGGATTAAGACTTCCTAAATACTTAATAGAGCAAATTGATGAATTAACAAAAGAATATTCACTAAATAGAAGTGAAATTATTACAGAATCAATAAAGGCATTTCTAATAGAACAAAAAAGTAAAAGACTTTATGATAGTTTTAATGAATCTTGTAAAGAATTAAAAACAATAATTGCAAATGAAGGTGATGATTTAGATACTTTAGAGGATTTCATAAATGAAATTGATAATTAAGCCTCTTGAAAACTTCAAAAAAGAGGCTAAGAAACTTGCAAAAAAATATAAAGAAATCTCAAATGATTTAAAAAAACTTCAAGAAGAACTTTTAAATAATCCTAAAGCAGGAATTGACTTAGGCAGTAACTGTTACAAAATAAAAATTAGAGGATTTAGGGTTATATACTATTATATTGACCAAAAAGGTATTATATACCTAATGTGCATATATTCAAAAAGTGATTTAGAAAATATTGAAGATAATAAAATTCTTCAATTAATCGAAGATAATAATTTATAAGATTAATTTCTTTCATATCAATCTTATGAGATAATCGAAGCAATAAAAAAGGAGCTATTATGGAAGATTGGCAAGTTTATTTGATGATGTTTTTTGTAATAGTTCTTATGTTAGTTGGAAAAAAACTGATGTTTTTTTCAGATGATAAAACAAAAAAGGATTAAAACTTGATAAATCCAAAAATAATTGACTATATATTTTCAAGTGCATCTATTCAAAGATGGAATGACTATCCAAGAATGGTTGAGCTAGTTGAGCTTGATAAGCAAGCCCACAAATTTATTATTGCTTATTTTATAGCAAAACTTGAAGATGATATAAACTTTACTCACTTGATTGAAGCTGGAATTTTTGAGTTTTTAAGACGTGTAGTTGTAACTGATATTAGACCTGATGTTTTTAGAAAAGCACTTCAAAAAAAATCAAAAGAGATTAACTCTTGGGTTATCTCAAAACTAAGACCATCACTTGAAGATATAGATAATGGTAATTTTTTACAAAAATTTGAAGATTATTTAAACAACCCAGAAATATATAAAAAAGAGAGATTTATACTAAAAGCCGCATCATATCTATCTACGAAATGGGAGTTTTCTATCGTATATCAAACAAGTCAATTCTTAAGTGATATTGAAGATGTTAAAAAAAGTGTTGATGAAGAGATAGAGGATTATTATGAACTTATAGGAGTGCGAAAAATTGCACTTAATAAAAAGCTTGCAAAAGTAATTGATCTTAGTGGTAGATTGAGATTTCAAAAAAGATGGGCTCAAACTCCAAGAGTTCCTGAAACTTCAGTTTTAGGTCATATGTTAACAGTAGCTATTTTTGGATATTTTTACTCTATTGATGTAAATGCCTGTGATAAAAGACTTCAAAACAACTTTTTCACAGCCCTTTTCCATGATTTACCTGAAGCTTTAACAAGAGATATAATCACTCCTGTAAAATACTGTGTAGATGAATTATCTGAAATAATTGCAGAGTATGAAATACAAAAAATAGAAGATGATATTTTACCAAATGTACCAGAAACACTCCATGAAGAGTTTTCATATATTCTTGGATTATATGATGGAGTAAAAGAAGAGTTTGAAAATAAAATCAAAGTAGATGGAAAGATAGAAGTTGTAGAAGATGTTTCAAAATACAACTCTGATAAATATGATGCAATTGATGGACTTGCACTAAAACAGTGCGATAAATTATCAGCTTTTGTGGAAGCTAGTTTATCTATATCTCATGGTATAAAATCAAAAGAGTTGGTAAATGGTAAAAAAGAGATTTTAAAAGCTTTTAAAGAGATTCAAGGAATAGATTTCAAAGCAATTGCAACACAGATAGATTATGAGTTTGGAACAACAGGACAAACGCAAGTTAGAATGGATTTTGATTAAAAAATAGTATTTATGAGATTAAATTTAATATACTTTTTTTCTGTGGGCCACTCTAATTATTGTAATAACTAAGAAATTATTTTCCTTTAAATAAATAATTCGATAATCACCTGCTCGTTTTCTATATTTACCTTTATGTTTTCCTTGTAAAGCCTTATTTTTTGAAAAAATACCATTTTGTAAATCAAGAATTTTTGTAGCAATTAATTCTTGATTTTTCTTATCAATTTTCAAGAATTCTTTTTGAGCTTCTTCCTCAAAAGCTATTTTATACATCAATTCCAGCTTTTGCAAATACTTCTTCTAACGGTACAACTTTTGTTGATCCATTTTTTAAATTATCAATTCTTTTATCTGCAACCATTTCATCTAATTTATCAAAATATAAATCAATGGCTTTTTCAATCAAACTAGTTCTTGTTTTATCCAATTCTAGGGCATATTCATCTAAACTTTTAACTATATCTTTTTCAAGTCTAATATTTATTGCTTGTTTCATAAATAATTCCTTTGTTAAATTTGTATATACAATTGTAGTGTATTTGTATTTAAATATCAATTATGAATAAAATAATTTAATACATAGTATAATTGGAAAAATTTATACAACAGGAATAAAAAGTGGTTTACGATTTTTGGAAACACTACCAGGAGTTTTTATCTTATGATCAAGCTTTGGCTTTTGATTATAGACTTGATAATATTGTTATAAAATTAAATGATTTTTTTCAAAGATTGATAGTACAAAATATTGAGAAAGAAGAGATTCGATTTTTTCTTGCGGGGTCTTGTATAAAGTCTGATGTTTTTAGAGACTTAGATATGATATTTCCTATTAGTGAAGATAGAGAGCTTATAAATAATGCTTTAAATAAAGACTTTTTTGAATATGAAAACAACTCTTATACATATAGATACAAAAATGATATTTATCAACTTGTTTTTAGAGAAAAATTCAAAGATGCATCTCTTGAATACTTAGTAGATGGATTTGATTTTGATTCTACAAAAGTTGCTTTTGAGTGTACTTTTCATACTACAAAAAAACTTCTTAGTATTGAAAAATGTGATATGAGAGTAGAGTTTGTAAACTATATCAACACAAAAGTAAATAATTTGCATAGAGTTAGTGTAAATCCTTTTGTATCTTTACAAAGGTCTATTCACTTCTTAAAAAGAGGAGATGATGTACCATATAGTGTATTTTTGGATATTTGTTCTGCAATTGCAGATTTAAAAATCAAAGAGAATGAAGATGTAAATAAACACTTCACAAGACTACAAGGTAATCCAAATAAATTAGAAAATATAAAAGATGCCATAAGTCATTTTATTGAAGATAAAAAAGAGGATGCTAAGAATAGTGATTAAGTAAAGAGATTTGACTATCGATATCTTCTTTACACTCTTCAATAGTTTTTTTATCAAGTCCAATTTCTTTAGCTTTATTTTCAAAGTTTTTTACAACTTCAATAGCTTTGTCTATAATTTTTGCAGCAGCTATAGATTTAATAGACTGAGACTTTGCGATATTAAGAACATCTGATCTTGTAAAGTTTAAGTCTTTCCCTCCAATTGTTGTTGTATGTGATTTCATTACACCCTTTGAGTATGTAATATCATAAGCTGGAGATAGACTCCATTCTCCATTTTCATCCATTAGATACGAAAAGTTTTTTGCATGATCATCGAAATTGAAAACTAATATATTTAAAACCATTCTTTTAAACAGTTCTTCTATGTCTTCTTGTGATTTACAAACTATTCTTGTCAATGCAAATAGATTTTCATATGAAGTTGATTTTAAAATAGATATATCTGTATGCATTAATCCTGCAGCTGTACATAAATGTATCTTTTTATCATTTTTATCTCTATCAAATCTTTTAACAAGTAAATGATTGGCATTATTTTCACTGATTAATTCAAAATCAGCAGTATTTATTCCCATTTCTTTTGCCATTGACATAAAAATATATTCTAGTTTTGTAAAACCAATACTTCCAACATAATCATAAATCTCATCAAATTTTATTATTGCTCTTTCAAATTCTTTATGTAATGTTCTTTTGTTTAATCTAATTTCTTTAGTTTTATAATTATATTGAACTAGCATTTTAGGTCTTCCTCCTCCTACAGGAGAAACACTTTCTCGTATATTCATTAATGTTTCAATAGAAGACTCTTTTTCTTTTAAGGCTTGTTTCATTTCTTCATAAGCATCTTTTGCATTTATCGCAATATCATGTGTTACAAAATCATCTTCTTCTTTTGGAAAATATTCAATTGCTCCCATTCCTCTATCACCAATAAATGCTAGTTTATGTAATTGGGTTAGGTCAAAAGATTTTAGCCCTTGTTTTTCAAAATACCTGTCAATAAAAGGCATTCCATGTTTATCTGGAAGTGAATCAAAAAAGACACCTGCTATTCCATGGTATAAAGTAGGATGATTTGGGTTGGTATAGGCATCTTTTGTTTTTGAAGTATGAAGTTTAAGAGGAGATATCTCTAATCCTTCTAATTTAAAATCTTTGTCATATTCAAAATATACAACTCCATCATGTTCAATCATTGTGCCAATTTTCTTACCATAAATGTATGCATTGATTTCATCCATGACTTTTTCCTTTTCTAACTCTTCTTCTCTCTTTCTTGTTCTTTTCATTTCTAATTTCATCAATTGAAGTGAATTTTTCTTGTTGAAGTAAAGATTCAAGTTTAGCTGTCATATCAAGGGCAATCATGATATTGATGATATTTTCAAATTTTGTTGTTTTATTTTGAATAAAATTCGCATAGGATTTTGATGACATACCAGCAGCCTTATATAACTCTACTTGTGTCATATTTTTTCGAATTCTTTCTTTTTCAATAATTTCAACAAATTTTTCCATAATGTCATATGGTGACATCATCTCAATCATAATTATCCTTTTTTTACTAATTTATATTAGAATAAATATATTAATTTATCTTTTCAAATAAATTATACTAAATAAATAAGCAAAAAGCAATTATTTTTTAAAAGCTATATTTTAAATTTGCATAAAGGTATCTTCCTGGGTCATTTAATAACTGAACATCCCCTAAACCAATATACGTAATATCTTGATAAGTATTTGTTGAGTTGTAAGTCTTATCAAATAAATTATCAATACCTAAAGTCAAAGCGAAGTTTTTAGATAGTTTGCTATTTGTTTTTAAGTTTACAACTGCATAGCCAGCTAGTTCTTGTTCATCTGCACTTGAATCATATGTATCCCAAGAATCAACTGCAATAACTTCTGCTGTGTATGTTGTAGTATTTTGTTCATAGTTTAGAGCTAAATTGGCTTTTAATGGTGGAACCTCTGCTAAATCTTTATCTGTATAATTACCATCTTTTTTTCCTCTTTGATATGCAATTCCATAATCAATTGATAAATTTTCACTTGCTAAATAGAAACCTGAAATTTCTGCTCCAAAGATTTTTGCATCTATGTTTGTAAATGTTCCTGTATTATAAATATAATCTTCTAATTTTGAGTAGAAAAGTTTTGTTTTGATATTTAGTGCTCCAATATTTTTCTCAAAACCTAAGTCTAGTTCATAGTTTTTTGTATCTTCTAGATTATCATTTCCTGTTAAATCTCCAGTTGATTTTCTTGAGTATAATTCTCTAGCATCTGGAACCCTTGAAGCTTTTCCTATACCTGCGAAATATTTTGTATTTTCGTCTGCATTATAAACTGCAAATATGTTTCCACTCAAATCAGTATATTTTTTATCAGTTAAACTATTATCAACTGTATCTATATCAGTATAATCATATCTAGCGCCAAACTCTAAATCTAATTTTCCAAATGATTTTTCTAATTTTGTAAAAATTGCTTTATTATTAGTATCTGTACTAGCTATAGAATCTCCAATATAAGGATTTGTGATATTTAAGTATTTTCCTCTCCAGTTTCTAACACTTGTATCTAGTCCTACAGTTACAATAGAGCTTGCAACTTCTAAACTATTTTTTATTTTAGCTCCCCAAATTGAGCTTTTCATATGATTTGTCATATACATCATACTTCCAGCATCTCTAAATGATGTATCCATTGGATGATCAACATTTGAGTAGTAATAATCAATATTTAATTCTTTTGATAAACTTCCTAAGTCTCTTGTAGTATATCCAACTGTGTAGATATTTGAGTCATCATATTTTGCATCCATTGGAGTATTTGGATATAAAACATTATCACTTCTATTTGCAGTATAAGATAGCTTTATTTCACTATCATCAGTGATATTATATACTGCTTTTGTAAGTAAAGTTTTTTTCTCATAAGCATCTAAACCATCTCTTGAGTATTGATTAGCAACTGGTACGCCACTTGCTTTTTGTTGCTCTAAAAAGTTGTTTCCCTCACCATCTTCATATTGATCACTTGTTTCTGTTGATGCACTTACTAATACTTTTAATTTATCAGTTCCACCGCTGATTGTTGCACTTGCTTTTTTGTATCCAAAGCTTCCAAATCCTACATTTATGTCACCACCAAAATCTTTTGTTGGTTCTTTTGTATTTACTGTAACTTTTCCACTTAGTGTACCAAAGTTTTCAACATCGTATGGACCTTCTATAACTTCTACACTTTCTATGTTGTTTGATAATACATGAGATGTTGCTGGGTCCATTCTGTTTGGGCAGGCTCCGTAGATTTTGGCATCGTCTATTAGGATATTGATATTATCTTTTTTTTGCCCTCTTAATATAATATCATTTGCAATACCGCTTCTTCTTACTATTGAAATAGATGGGATGTTTTTTGTCAGGGCTTCTGCTAAATCTGCACTTTTGATTTGTTCGTTACTTATGTCTTTGATTATTTTACTATTTTCTTTTTCTACTACACTTAGAGTTTCTAATTGTACTTCTTGTGCATTTACTAAAACTGCTGCACTAATAAAAGATAAAGTTAAAATTTTTTTCATAAACTTTCCTTAAATAAAAATTTATGAATTATTGCTAAGAGTTGTTAATTTTGTGTTAATTTAGAAGTAAAAAAGAGAAGTTGAAATAACTTCTCTTTTAAGTAATTAGTGTGAGTGGTTTGAATCGTTTGAAGACGATGCAATAGCTGCTGCACCAATTGTTGCTACTGTAGCACCAATCACAGTTGCTGTAGAGATAACAGTACCACCGATTGCAATACCACCAGCTGCCGCTGCTCCACCTGCTGCTGCTGCTCCACCTGCTGCTGCCGCTCCACCTGCCGCTGCTGCTCCACCAGTACTACCTGCTGCTGCCGCACCAGCACCTGCTGCTGAACCTGCTGCTGTAGCTGATGTTAAACCTAATGAAACTGATAATAAAATCACACATAATTTTTTCATTTTAAATTCCTTTTTTCAATTTTGGCATTATTATAACATAATTTTTTTAATTTTTATAAATTTATTCTTTAAATCTATGAATATTTTTTTTCATTATTTGACTATTGTTTTCACTACTACTCATAGGATATATTGCATTTGGGCTTTCTATAAACTTGCCTACGTCTCTTGTCCATGGTTTTAGGTTGTATGTTAAAATATTTTTAATATTTTTAAATGTAAACACCTCTAGTGGAACTTTTAAATATACACCTTTATCTATATATCCTTTGTTTTCTTCATCGGTAAATACTTCATCAGAGTTTGTAAATGTTGCAAATACACCCATAGAGAACTCTTTGTAATTTCTAGATAAATCTATCTTAAATCCTCTATCTCCTGCCATAAACTCACCAATTTTTAATCCCATATGAATATCATATTTTGGTGATACTAAAGCGTATAGATTTACAAACTTGGCATCATATTGTGTGTCACCATAAATTTTTACCATGTTGTTTATATATCTTTTATAAGCTACTTGATACTGTAAACCTACACCAAACCTATCATCAAACAGTGGTTTGTACCACTCTAAGTCAACACCTGCAAAAGCAATATCTAAATATCCAAGTTCAACTCTTGCCAAACTTTCATAAGGAGCTTTTGTCATATATCCTACAGTAAAGTGATTTAGTTGAGTGCTATCGTATTTACTATAATCTAAAAGCTGTGTATTTACTGATAGGTTTGTAGTCACATCATCATCTGATGGTAAATCTTTTATTGAATTATATAAAGGATGAGATAGTGAAGCACTTGAGAAAAATCCTCCTCCAAAGTCATACTCTAAATCAAGCTTAACACCAAGTTTTATAGCAAATGGGTCTTCTTTTCTATTTAAAACACTACTTGCACTCATACCAAAGTTGTAGTTAAATCCACCGATATTTAGTTTGTCTGATTTATGTGTCTCTTTTGTGTCCTCTTTAAACTCTTTATACATTTTTTCATAGCTATTTGATAAAATAAGTGCATCTTTCATGTAGTTTGAACTTACTTTTTCATTTTCAAAGGCATCATACTCTTTTCTACTAACTTTAAAAGTCTTTGTTGGGACGTCTTTTTGTTTTAGTGTTGCATATATAGTGTCATAGTTTTTTGGTGCTACTTCATCTACTGTTGAGATAGCTCGTCCTGCTGCTTTTATATCACTATTGTATCTTGAGTTTTCTAGTTCGATCCAGATTTTATTTTTTGAGATTTCACTTGTTACTTTTTTGAACTTTTCTGCTGCGACTTCATTTGATAGTTTTGCTGTGAACTCATCCTGAGATATATTTTCATACTGTTTTAGTTTTTTTTCATCTGCTTTCCATTTTGGGTCTGGAAGTCTATCAAACATACCATCATTTGAAAAACCAAACTGATAAGCGTATCCAAAGGCGAAGTTATTCCCTCTAGTAAAAGCTAAACTTACAGTACTATTTGGAGAGTAAAAGTATTTTAAACCTAAGTTTATATTTGACTTTGCTTTATCAAAACTTGCGCCATCATAAAAGGCATTTACTCTATCTTTTTCATACTCTATAGGTGAGTATTCTGCTAATAAGTTCACTTTTGGGTGAGCTTTAAAAACTACACTCCCAAAGGGTTTTCCACCACTCCAGTTTGTATCTTTTATAAACTGTACAGCACTATTATCACTTCCACCACTATTTGAAGTTGATGAGTATTTAGAGATATCTTCACCTCCAAGCCTACCTTTTGCATATCCTAAAGTAAAATCAAAATAACCTATCTCTTTGCCCAAGGCCACATATTTAGAACTATATAAAGCTGTTCCCCAAAAATCATCTAGTCCAAATACCACACTAGGAAGAAGTTCAGTCTCTTCTTGTAAAAGTAGTTTTAGATTAAAAGATTTATCTTTGTAATTGCCATATCCATAATTACTACCAAATCCAGTAACTCCACTGATTCTTGTAACATGGAAGTTTGCTTCTAAAAAAGGTAGAGGAGTTGCTGTAAAACCAAAGTAAGTGAATGGTTGATCTTGATTTAAAAACATTCTCATAGACCAATCAGGCATAATTCTAGCGTTTGGTGTCTCTATGATACCTGTGTTTCCATTGAACATGGAAGTGTTGTTTGAGGCTAAAACGCTTGAAGAAAAAAAAAGAGTAGATAAAACTACCTTAGATAGTTTTTTCATCTTTTTTATTTCCTTTTATAAACTCATAAAAAAATACCATAAAAATACCTAGTATGATAGATGTCACAAATGACACTACTAAGATAAGTGCTCTTTTTGGTTTTGTTTTTTCTTTGATATATGCTACTCTACTATCTACTAGCTTTGATACAAAGTAGTAGTCATTTGCTTGAGAGAATACTCTTTTTTGCATAAGCGAAGAGATTGACTTACTTAGCTGTTCTTTTAGGCTTACATCATATGTTGAGCTTAGCTCTTTTTGGTAGTAAGTGATTTGTTTTTCTATCTCTTTCATATCTTGGATTTTTATCTTTTCTATAATCTCTTTTAAGTAGATATCTACTAGTTCTTTTGCTAAAAATCTATCTATATACTCAGCACTAAAAGTGATAAGTCCACTATCTTTATCACTAGATATACTTAATATTTTTGATAAAGCTAAGTTTGTATCATATATCAATTCATCTTGAGTTTTTTCTTCATCAATTTCTGGCACACTATAAAGTGAATCAAAACCAAGAGCAAATACAAGATTTGATGGTTTATTTATTTTTTCTATCAGGTCATACTTTTTTATCATATATGAGTTGAACTCATAGTCTTTTAGTACTGTTTGCATCATAGTCATAGGGTCTTTGCTACTTCCACCACCAAGAGATATACCTGCAAGTCCTGCAAGTGAGCCTAGACCTCCTAGACTTGACTTACCATCATCACCTTGGGGTGATAGTACTACACTTGACCTATATGAGTTTGGGATACTTAAGGCATATATCAAAGTAGCACAAACTACTATAAAAGAAAATAGTACTATTTTAATCTTATGTTTCCAAATAGTAGAGAAAAGTTCCCTTAGGTCTATCTCATCTTCTTGGATATACTCTTTATTTACTACTTCACTCATACTATAGTCCACCTACTGTTTTTAGAGATGCTGCTGTTACAGCCAACTGATAAACTATACTTGATACATCTTTTGCGAAGCTTATATCTGATACTGGGTCTAACATCATAGGCACTACTATAGTGTCACCTTTGAATACATCGTTTGAGTTACCCCAGAAGTAGTCTGTCTTTACTCTTTTTGCTTCACCGTTTGCTTTTACTATGTATATATACTCTTCATCAGCTAGTTCTGTGATACCACCTGCTTTTGCTAGGTAGTCTTTGGCATCTAGGTCTTTTTCATATACAAAAGTGTTTTGATTTAGTACTTCTCCTACTACTGAGATAGTGTCGTTTATACTTGGTATATATAGACTATCTTGGTCTTTTAGTGTTAAATCAAAAGGTGAGTTTTGGAATCTTTGTAAATCTAAGTATAAATTTAAAGATATTCTACCTATTGGTTTGTTTCTTGAAGCTTCTTTTTCTAGTTGGGCTACTGTTGATACCATGTTTTGTTTACTCTGCAGTGATTCACCTGCTTCATTTGCGCTTGAGCTTATTTGAAGGGCTTTTGTACGTAGTCTATCTAAGCTATCATCTAGTCTTCTTTGTTGTAGTTGTTTTACTTCTTCTCTAGTAAACACGCTACCTTCTACAAAGGCATGCTTTGTAAATCCACCAGCACGAGCTAGAACGCTAGATAGTTTCTCACCCTCTGCTATAGAGTATCTTCCTGGGAATCTAACCTCTCCTTTGATATCTATATATTTTTTTTCATTCCAGTTTTTTATGGTAAATATCGTCCACTCATCATCTGGAAATATCTGTAAGTTTAGATCAAAGGCTTTGTTTAGGTCTATTGGGATGATAGTTCTGATTCTCTCATCGCCTTTTGTTTCATATCTTGCTAGTTCTGCTCTACTAAGTAGTGACTTTTTAGTAAAACCTCCTGCTAGGTTCACTAGGTCTTTTATAGTAGTATTTTTTGTGATGTTGTAAGTACCTGGGATAAATATCTCACCTTTTATAGTGGCTTTTGATATGTCGTTTGTACTTTCAAAGTCAAAGAAAACTATCTCATCGTATTTTTTGATAGCAAAGTTTCCATTTGTAGATATATCTACTAGATGAGTTACTTTTTGGTTGTTTTCTACTCTGTTTATTTGGATTTTTGATTTGTCTGGGTAGATTGCTTTTCTTTTATCATCTATTATAGTCTCTGTTTTGAAGTTAACTATACTAAATAGATCTTTGGCTTTTAGTCCATCTATAAAGTCATATTTTCTTTTTTCATCACTTACTATCATACCACTTGCGAAGATGTAAGGTTTTTGTTGGAATTCATCTTTTTTAAATACCTTTATAGTATCTCCTGCACTTAAAGAAAAGTCCAACTTAGAGTCTAAGACATCTTTTAGACTAAAACTTTTTACCTTGCCTTTGATATCTTCTACCATAGAAAACTCATATCTTGTGTCTTTTTTGAAAAAACCATTTTGACCGTGAGTATCTAGTAGGTCTTTGAATAGTGTAGTGATTTTTTTATCTTTTGGTAGTTGTACTTCTCCTTCTAAGAATACATTTCCTACTATAGTCACTAGGTTTGCATTTTGGGCGCTTAGTTGGCTTACTACTATTTCATCACCATTTTTTGGTTTTAGTTTGTATAACTCTTCTTTGTTTAGGCTTAGGACTTTTATAGAGTTGTTTTCATATCTTTTTAGTTTTATTGCTTTTGTGTTTGCTTTTGCTTTGAATCCTGTAGTGAAGTTGATAAGGTTTTTGTATGATTCGTATGATCTTAGCTCATATATAGCTGGGTTATTTATAAAACCTTTTATAGATACTTGTTTACTCACTGGATTTACTACTATGATATCGCCATTTTTCAAAGTCATATCTGATGAGTTTTTACCATATCTTATAAGCTCATATAGATCAAAGTTTTTTATAACTTTTCCATCTCTTTTTAGTGATATATTTCTATATGAACCACTAGGTAGGATTCCCCCACTATTTAAGATAGCATCTTTTATAGTAGAAAAACTAGTAAGGTTATAAAGACCAGGTGCGTTTACAAGTCCTGAGATAGTAACCTGAATAGATGTAAACTCAGAGATATCTACTAAGATATTCGTAGAGTTTGGATAGGCTTTTTTTACCTCTTCTTCTATAAGAGTCTTTGCCTCTTCAAAAGTCTTACCGATAAGTTTAAGCTCTCCTACTAGTGGGATAGTTACATTTCCATTGTTATTTATAGATAGTTTGAAGTTTTCATTTGTAGCTCCATATATCACTATGTTTAGTTTATCTTCATAGTTTAGTATATAGTTTGATGGAGTTGGCATAGAGTATGGATTTATTTTATTTTTATTATTGAAAAATTGACTTCCAAATCTTTGTAGCTGTACTTTTGTAGTAGTTGATACGAGATCGTTTTGAACTACTTGCTCTTTTGCTACGCTTTGCTCGCTAGCTTGTTCTTTTTGTACTATAGCACTATCTATCTGGCTTTGGCTTATGCCTGCTTGTTTTGCCATCATGATCTGCTCAGGGCTTAGCTGTATGGCAAATAAGTTTATAAATAGTAAACATACTACTAATAGGTATCTCATTTATATAGTCCTTTTATAAAATTAAGTAAGATTTTATCTAACTTTTTTGGTTATTTAGCTTATATTTTCTTTTTTTTCTTAAAGCTAGTTTTTCTATGAGTTTTTGTCTTCTTTTCATACCTGTAAATATCATATAAAAAAGTATAGTAATACCAAAAAATCCAACCAAAGCCATAAAAGCTCCAGCACCATTACCCAACTCTTTTGAGTTTGAAGCTAGGACTATACCAAGTAAAGAAAAAAGTCCTTGCATCAAAGATATGAAAAATACTGTTTTTTTGACATTTTTTGAAAAGAACTTTAATAAAATATGATGTATGTGAGTCTTATCTGGCTTAAAAGGTGACTTACCATATCTTATACGTCTTATCATCACAATAACAGTATCTAGTATAGGAATAGCTATGATGTATAATACAGCTATAGGATGTACATACTTTATAGATAAAACTCCAAGTAATGCTATAATAAATCCTAAAAAAAGACTCCCACTATCTCCCATGAATATCTTCGCAGGGTTCCAGTTGAAGTACAAAAAAGCCAATAGTGTCACTATAAGCACAGTACTAAGCGATAGTATAAGTTCATCATCAAACTTATAACCAATATATACAAAAGTACTAAGTATAATAAGAGATACCAATCCAGCCAATCCATCTAATCCATCGATAAGATTTAAGGCATTTGTATATCCTGCAAATGCAAACATACTAAAAGGCAATGCAAAATACCAAAGATAAACTTCAAAACCAAAAAACAACCCCAAACTATCTATACTAATACCACTAAAATACAAAATAATAGAAGATATAAATATCACATAAAACTTCTGCTTTGGACTTGCATCTTTATGGTCATCTAAAATACCTATCAAAAATACTAAAAATATAGCTAAAAATACACTCCAATACTCTATAAAAAAAGAAAAATCAAAAACCAAAAAATATAGAAAAAAACTCAAACCAAAACCAATACCTGCACCTCTTGGAGTGATTTTAGTGTGAGAACTTCTGTCATTTGGGATATCTACTAATCCTAGAAATGAGGCGTTTTTTATAATTAGTTTTATAAAAATAAATGTCAAAATGAGTATAGAGATAAGTTTTATTATAAGCATATATTTTCCTGATTTATAATTTACCTAGTTTTAACAAAACTAAAAATTTCACTAAATTTAACTGTCTGCCTATTCTTGTAGGTTCTTTTAAAAGTCTATATAACCACTCTAAATGTAAATCTAAAAATACCTTTGGAGCTCTTTTTTTATTTCCTCCATAAATATCAAAACTACCACCTAACCCCATATATAAAGCAGGCTGTAAATGTATAAGTTCATCCATTAAAAACTCTTGTCGAGGACTTCCTTGTGCTACAAAAATAACATCAGGTTTTAAATTTTGTAGTTTCTCTTTTAGTTCACTTTTTTGTTCTTCATTTATAAATCCATTTTGATATCCTAAAATATTTATACTTGGATATTCTATCTTCAATTTTCTTATTGTATTTTCTATTACTTCTTGTGTAGAGCCTATAAAATAAAAACTTTTTTCATTTTGAAATTCTTTTATTATATCTAACCAAAATTCACTACCAGGTATCTTTATAGTATTTAAGCCCTTTTGTTTTAATGCCATAACTGCACCAATACCATCAGGATATGAGATATTTTCATTTACAATTTTTCTTAGTTTTTCATCATCTTTAAGTATCTTTTCTGCATTCATTGCTATGAGTATTTTTTTTTCATTTTTAATTTGATTTAAAAAGTGTTTTTTATTTTCAAATGCATTTATTTTATAATCATTAATAATTTCACTTCTCATCGATAAATCCTTTCAATTTAGAAGACAAAATTTTAGCTACAATTTTGGAATCATATAGTATCGCTGTTTTTAGTGCATTGTTTTTATACATTTGTAATTCTTTTTCATTCATGTTGATAAAATGTTCAATATTATTTGCTAAAGCTTCAGCATTTCCTACTTCAAAAAGTTTACCGTTTATGTTATCCTTAATATAACTAGGAAGTGCACCTATGTTTGAGCCAACTACAGGCACACTACATGCCATAGCTTCAAGTCCTACAAGACCCAAACTCTCTGCAAGCCTAGTAGTAAAGGCAAAAATACTCATTTGATTAAAATAGCTTACAAGCTCATTGTGAGGCTTTGGTCCGACAAACTCCACTATATTTTTAAGTTCTAGATCTTCAATCTTTTGCAAAAGTGATTTTTCCTCTGCACCACCACCAATAATTAAAACTCGAAATGTTACACCTTCACTCATCAGTGAATTAACAGCATCTAGTAGAGTGTCCCAACCTTTGCCTTTATCTATTCTTGAAACATATCCTATTGTAAATATCTCTTTTTTTATCTCTTGAGGCTTAAACAGATTAGTATCTATACCACCAGATGGAGAAACAAATATTCTTTCTTTAGAGATATTAAATTTAGTGTAAATAACATCTTGAAAATAATCTGATGGCACTACTATCATATCTGCTTTTTTAATAATAGGAGTTACAAGCTTTTGAATAAATCCACCAATTCTATTGTTTACAAATATATCACTTCCATGAGCATTTAAAACTAGAGGCTTTTTAATATATCGTTGTACTAACAAAAGTGGTAGTAAAGAGTGACTTATATAATGTACATATATCATATCATAGTTATCTACTTTTACTTTGCTAATTGTATTTTTGAAAAAGTTAAAATATTTTTTGATTTTATCTAATT
This sequence comes from Malaciobacter pacificus, assembly GCF_004214795.1. Lineage (NCBI taxonomy): Bacteria > Pseudomonadati > Campylobacterota > Epsilonproteobacteria > Campylobacterales > Arcobacteraceae > Malaciobacter > Malaciobacter pacificus. The sequence goes on along the minus strand of NZ_CP035928.1, from coordinate 709,648 downwards.
TAGAAGTTCCTTTGCCTTTGATAACTACAAGTTTAAAAGTAATATTTTCATCTTCTAGTCGTTCTCTAAAATTTTTTACAAATGTACCAAAAAAAGGTGTTTCTTTTGATGGATACATGTTTGATATTAATAAGATTTTCAATGTTTTTCCTTATATCTGTATCCATTAAAATATTGAATATCGTTTTCTAAATATTCTATAAGAAGGGGGAAGGTTTGATATACTGTTAGATTAATTGGGGCTTGATTACTTTTATAAAAGAATTTAGATTGATTAAGGTTTACAATATATAAATGTCCAAGGTATAAACTTAAAATGATTGGTATTGAAAATATAATTTTTATCGATAAGTTTTTAATATTTTGTAATATCATTAAAAATACAATGGGTTGTAAAAATAAAGTAAACTGAACAATTCTAAATATCTCCCCTCCTGCTATTACTACACCTACTATAATAAGTAATAAATTGTATAATATAATATTATATATGAAATAATTTGTTAAATTTAATTTTTTGAAAACTATCACATATGTAACCATTAAAAATAATGGTAATATTAAATAAATAATATTTGAATTAATTTGAAAAAAAGAACGAGTATCAAAAGAACCGGTTATTTTATTAACTACATAATTATCTGTTAATGTTAATATTAAAAATAAAATTATTGAGACAAATAATATTTTTAATATTATCTTAATGTACTTGATAAAGTTAATATGTGTTCTTAAGTTTTTTGCAAAAATAAATAGCGGTAATAATAATAATGCAGATGACATATGAATTGTCGCACCAATAACATAAATAAGTAGTGATTTTTTTGCTATAGTTTCATCAATAGATCTATAGTAAATTGCCATGAAAAGTATTGGGAGAGCAACTGATGATCTGAGAATATGCCATTGTAACTGAAAACTTTTTATATATAAAATATAAAATACTACAGAAAAAATTGCTTCTTTTAAGGTTAAAATTTTTCTATAACTAAAATACATAATTATAAAAGTTATTAAAATTGTGGAAAAATAGTATTGAAATAAATTAAAATTCCATACTTTCAAAAAATATGAATAATATGCAAATAATATATCAACATTTTTAGCATAAAATAGTGAAATAGCAGGAACAGTTTCAAAGGTCGTATAATGTTCATATGCTAAAAAGTAGGAAGCCATATCATCTGAGCCATCCCACAGTAAACCTACATATCGACTTGAAACCAAAAAAGTAATTATAAATAGAAATAATAAAAAATTATATTTTATAAATATTTTTTCAGACAAGAAAAAAAAATATAACAGAGAACAATAAATATATAATACATATGGCATAAACAAACTAGTTGTTAAAAGAATTAAACCTGACAGATATCTAATATTATTAATCATTATAAATATTTTTGTACCCAATTAATTTATAAAATTTTTTATTTAAAATGTTTTTTATTTTCCTAACTGATTTGGTTAAAAACTTCATCAATGTCATCTTGTCTTTTTTTAATAATCTATCTGATTCAAGATTGGACTCACTAAGTTCAATAGGATGAAGCAATATACTTGCTACATAAGATTTAACTTTTAGTCTTGGTAAAATTTTATTCCACTCATCTGCAACAGCAATATTATTCTTGTATATATTTAATAACTTAATAGCTGTATTTTTATCAATACAGTAAGAAGATGCCCTCCATAAATGATTAATACTAAATTCTGCTAATAAAAATATGTTTTTATTTTTTTTTATTTTTTTTCCAAAAATATATTTACTTGCTTTCCTACCGTCCATTCCACCACAATGAAAGAAAAATTCTTCTTTTAAATTAATTATAATATCTCTTATCTCTTTTATGTCTTGTTCAGTACCTATTATATCATCTTCAAGAATAAGTGCATATTTGTAATCTGAATCTATAAAACTTTTCAAGGCTTTTTCATGACTCATAAGACAACCAAGCTCACCAGGAGTTATTAACTTATCAGTATTATGAAAAAAATGATTCATTCTATTAAAGTACTCCTCTGTAGTTAAGTTTTTTCCATAAACTGCTTCTATATAGTTCATTTTTTCAAATTCATCATTAAATGATTTTGACATTTTATTTCTTCTATGAGTATCTTTTTTTAATGAAATATAATATATTCCTAATAAATCATCTTGCATTTTATTCCTTATTGTAAGTTATCAATTAAAAAATTTTTAGATCTAACTTTATACTTATTTAGTATTAAATTTATTTTCTTCCAGTCAATTTGGCTTTGAATTTTTTCTATATTTATATCACTTTTATTCAGAACTAGCCTATCTTCTAGACCAAATATTTTAAGAATAGAATTAAATCTAGCCATTCCTCTGCTTTTATTTCCATATACAATAAAAGGCTTATTAAATATGATAGAAAATACACAGCCATGGAAAGAATCAGTTACTACATACTTAGCATTATCAAAACCTTTTAACCATGAAGTTACTGTTGGATAAATTTGCTTCTCAATATCCTCATTCGGATCTTTTGATTTAACATTTATACTGTATGGTTTTAAACCAAGAGTAGAAACTATTAGCTCCTCAAGATATTTTTTATCGTGTGTTTCATCTAAAATATAGGATAATAATTCACCATTAAAATCAGATTCATTTTCTTGTTTTATGATTTTATCATAATCATCTTTTTCTAATAGCATAGTTGGATCAAGAACATGCTGAACATTAATTCCAAAATTATTTTTACAAAGTAAAACTCCACTATTTTCCCTAACTGATACTGCTTTAAATCTTTTAATTTGTTTTTTAAACTTTGAAGTTTGCTCCGGAGTAAATTCCCATTTATCAAGTCCAAATGATGGAGCATAAGAAAGTAAAATTGCTTTTGGATTTATTACAAAATCAAAAAAAGCCCTGTCGATATACTTATACATAGTAGGTCGCCAAACTTGATCACTACCAACAATATAAGCATCAAACTTATCCCCATACTTTTTAAAATCATCAAATGAGTATATTGGATCAGTTTTGGGTATAATATATCTATCAACAAAGTATTTAGTATTTTTTTCAATAATATTTTTAAATCGTTCATTCTTCCATCTAGTTGTTACATAAGATAAAAAATATCTTTTTAAATATTTTTTAAATTTAGTTTTAAGACTTAGATCATTTGACTGTACAAACAATAACATTGGTTCATGACCAAGTTTTTTTAGTGTTTCAATTAGTGCATATGATTGTAAATACCCTCCATAATTATTATTGAAAGTCATTGTCAGTACTGCTATTTTCATTTATTAAACCTTTTAAATTTATTAACTATTTTTTTTGAAATACTTTCAAGATTATTGATATTAGAAAGCTTTCCCATCACTCTAATTTTTTTTAATAATGAATTAATTTTTTTCTTATTCTCTTCATATCCACTATTACTTAGTTTTTGTATTTCTTTTCTATATTTTATTATTTTATTAATAAAATAATTTTTATTACCATATTTATAATTATTTTTAGTATCTACTACCATTTCTTGAGATTTATATACTAAATTATAATCAATCATTTCAATCGATACATCATTACTATTACAAATAATTTCATCTATTTCATTTGTACGAGCTATTGCTAAAGTATGACCTTTATAATCTTTCATATAATCAGGTAGCCAAGCATCCATCAGAACTACATCTGCACAATGAGCAAAAACATCTGTACAACTATTACAAGCATTTGGAGTAAAGGCTCTGCTTCCCCACAACTTTGAAGGGAGATCTGCATTTGAAAGTCTATTAACTTTTTTTTCATCAATACTTGTAAATTCAAAACCAAAATTTATCGCTGATTTGTTTTCTTGTTTGACTCTAAAATTGACTTTTTTCAATCTATCTGTTCCAATAGCAACTTTTGCCAAAGCATGGGCAAACTCCTTTGTTTTCATCTGCCCACAAACAAGACCTATGATAAATCTGATTCTTTTTCTTAGTTTACTATTTTTAGCTTGTGCAAGCCTGATAGCTTTTGCAAAACATGGAAGTGTAGTAATAGCATATCTTCCATCATTTTTCAAAACATAATCTAAAACTTCAGACATTTCTGTAGGATAATATACTGAGCCTCTTATTTTTTCTAACTCTTTAATCTCTTTAAAGTTAGAAAACTTGAAAAGTTTATCTGGATCATTATTTGATTCTACTGTCAATATTGTATCTACAAGCTTTTGCTCAAGTAAATTTTTCAGTAGTGAATGTCCTGCTCCACCAGATGCTGACTTTAACCTTTCATAAGTATCTTTTTTATGTACTTCATAGGTATTTACAAAATAGCCTAAATCTTTATGAAAATTTATATTTTCTTCATCTTCATAGATATCTTTTGCTAACTCTTTTTCATCTTTATTCTCTTCTACAAAAGGGCAAGCATCCATACAAAGTGTACATTTATCTAAACAACCCTCTGATTCAATAGGTTCATACATACCTATTGAGTTAAAATCCATTTTTAAAACATCTACGGGGCAAATAGCATCGCAAGTTCCACAACCTATACATTGATCTTTTTGTACAGTAGTTTTTATAATATTGAAACTCATCTATTTCCTTGTAATTTAAACTTATTTTTAAAAATAATTTTTAGTTTTTTTCTTGTTTGTAAATCTATACCTATAAAATAGATTAAAATAAAATTTACAAATATAGACACTACAAAAAAAAGTAATAGTTGATAAATATTATTATCTATCAAATTAGATAAATAATTTAGTGATAGTAAAGAAATGCTTATAATGATTATAAGAGGAGCAAAAGATATTTTTAAAAAGCTTATCAATGAAAAACCTATTAATCTTTTTAAGAAAAATATTTCTAATAAAATATGAAAAATCCACATGCAAAGCATCACTATAAATGGAGAATATATAGGAAAATCATTTTCTAATAAAACCCATGAAATTGGTAAAACAAGAATCAATAACACTCCAGCACTAATTTGAATACCTTTAACTTTTCCAGTTGCTTGTATAGCCATAACCATTGGACGTATAAAAGAATACATTAAACCATATATCATAAGTAATTTTGTAAAAATAATTGTATTTTCAGGTATTTGCGTTAACCATACAGATAAAACATAATCTAACTTTAAAATGATTGGTAATACCATTATCCAAAGTAATAAAAATGCATACTTAGTATTTTGATATAAAAAATTATTTAGTTCATTTATTTTATTTGATGCATATAGTTTAGTTATTTGTGGTGTTATAGCTGTTTGAAAACTATTTACAAATTGATTTAATCCATTACTCACTTGCATTGAAATAGCATGTGCAGCATTTGCCACAGGTCCAAAATATAGATTTAAAAGTATAGATACTCCATGATTAGATAACATTGCACCTAATGTTCCAAATAAATTCCAACCTGAAAATTGCATCATAGATTTAATAATATGTTTATCAAACATAAGTGTAAAATGAGACTCTTCATAATTTTTTAACACATAAATTCTATAATATAAAGCAATTGTTAATGAAACTAAAAACATCAAAATACCATAAATTATTAATTTATCAAATGATATAACCAACAGTAAATAAACAACAAAAAGTTTTAAAATAGCTTCAACAATACTTACATAGGCAAATATATGCATCCTTTCATGAGCTATAATCAAAGCGTGGTAAGGTACTTGCATAACTGTGACCATAATAGAAAATATAGCAAACTGATAAACCCAAAATGCAGCATCAAATCTATCAGCTGGGATACTTATCTTTTCATACAATAGCCAAAGACCAATAGTTTCACCTAAAAGTAAAATTAATAAAGCTAAAGCGATATGAATCATTACAGCAGTTGAAAAAGTCTGTTTGAGTTTTACTAAGTCACCTTTGCCTATTTCAAAAGTCAAAAATCTTTGTGTACCGCCTGTTAAAGTATTATTCAAAACAGCCATGAGAAGAACAAAACTAGCCACAAGATTGTAAAGACCAAAATCTGTTACACCAAGTATATCTAATACGACTCTTACAGTATAAAAACCTACTGCCATGATGATAATCATACGGAAGTAAAGAAACATTGTGTTTTTGGCTATTCGTTTGTTGTTTTGGGTCATTAATAGTTTTTCTTAGTTAAAACATTATTTTTATTAAAGAATTTATTTTGATATACGTAATCAATTTAAAACTCCACAAAAGTCTAAATCAGTTTGAATTTCTAAAGATTTAAACTCTTTATGTGCTACTAAAAATGTCACTATATCGGCTTGTTTTATAGCCTCTTTATAATTTACTATTTCAAATTCTTTATGACTCTCTATATTCGGCTCAACTGCTAATACATCTAGTCCATCAGCTTTAAGTCTTCTAGCTATATAAAGTGCTGGTGATTCTCTTAAGTCATCAATATCAGGTTTAAATGCTAATCCCATACAAGCTACTTTTGCTTTTCTTCCATTTTCAACTTCGTAAGCTAGTGCAGCATTTTTTATCTTCTCTATAGCCCACTCTGTTTTATATGTATTTACTTCCCTTGCTGTTCTTATCATCTTAGCTGTTTCACCACCTGCATGAACTATAAACCATGGATCTACAGCTATACAGTGACCTCCTACTCCAGCACCTGGTTGAAGTATATTTACTCTTGGGTGTCTATTTGCTAAAGATATTAATTCCCATACGTTTATATCAAACTTATCACATAACATAGATAATTCATTTGCAAAAGCTATATTTGTATCTCTAAAAGAGTTTTCAGTTAATTTTGCCATTTCAGCTGTTCTTGCATCTGTTGAAAGTACCGCACCACTTACAAAAGTTTTATAAAATTCTACAGTTTTTTCTGTAGCTTCTGGTGTAAGACCACCTACGATTCTATCATTTTCCACAAGTTCTCTCATGATATGACCAGGAAGTACTCTCTCAGGACAGTGAGCTATATAAAGTTTGCTTGTATCTACATCTTCTTCTTTTAGAGTCTTTTCTACAAGCTCTGTAGTTCCTACTGGTGATGTTGATTCAAGTATCACTATATCACCATCTTTTACATAAGAAGTTATTGCTTTTGTAGCACTTACTACATAATCCACATTTGGTACATGCCCATCATGAAAAGGAGTAGGAACAGCTATGATAAATACATCTGCAATATCAGGTTTTAGGCTTGCTTTTAATTTTCCACTATTTACAGCACTTTGTACAAATGTATCAAGTTCTGGTTCTACAATATGAATTTTACCTTGGTTGATAGTATCAACTGTACTTTGAACTACATCTACTCCATGTACACTATAACCTCTATTTGCCAAAAGTGCTGCTGTTGGTAAACCTATATATCCAAGTCCTATTACACATATCTTTTTATTTTGATTCATATTATTTTGTTTCCTTAATAAAATTTACAATTCTCTCACAAGCCTTACCATCTCCATATGGATTGTGTGCTTTTGACATTTTGTTGTATTCTTCTTCATTATCTATAAGATTTTGAGCCTCTTTGATAATAGTCTCTTTATTTGTTCCTACTAATTTTACAGTTCCAGCTTCCACTGCTTCTGGTCGCTCTGTTGTATCTCTCATAACTAATACAGGTTTTCCCAAACTTGGTGCCTCTTCTTGTATTCCTCCTGAATCTGTTATTATAAAATATGATTTATTCATCATATATATAAATTGTTCATATTGAAGTGGTTCTATTAAAAATACATTTTTAGTATCTGATAGTATTTCTTTAACTGGTTTTTGTACATTTGGATTTAAGTGTACTGGATATACTATATCTACATCGGGATTGTTTATTGCAAGTGTTTTTAAAGCTTCACAAATATTTATAAATCCATCTCCAAAGTTTTCTCTTCTATGTCCTGTTACTAAGATTAGTTTTTTATTTTCTTTTAATTCATATTGAGAGTTTATAGAATTTACAATTTTAGTTTTTAATTCTTCATTTTTTTCTATTTTATCTAATGCTAAAAAAAGTGCATCAATAACTGTATTACCAGTTACTATTATATTTTTTGGATCTTTATTTTCTTTTAGAAGATTATTTTGAGATGTTGTTGTGGGAGCAAAGTGATAGTTTGCTAATACACCTGTTATTTGTCTATTTGCTTCTTCTGGCCATGGAGAGTATAAATCACCTGTTCTGAGTCCTGCTTCAACATGTCCTACTTTTATTTTATTATAAAAAGCAGCTAGTGAAGATGCACTAGTAGTAGTTGTATCACCATGAACTAAAACTACATCAGGATTAAAGTCATTTAATACTTCTTTTAATCCCAAAAGAACATTTGAAGTTACATCAAAAAGATCTTGACCTGGTTTCATAATATTTAAATCATAATCAGGTTTAATATCAAACATTTCAAGAACTTGATCAAGCATTTCTCTATGTTGTGCTGTTACACATACTTTTGATTCAATTGAGCTCTCTTCTTCAAAGGCTTTTACTAATGGTGCCATTTTTATTGCTTCTGGTCTTGTTCCGAATACTAGTAGGACTTTTTTCAAACTTCATTACTCCCTATTTTTAAGACAAATATTTTATCTTCTTACAACTTAGTAAATAATAAACAAGTATATTTTACCGTTATATTTTCATCATGTATTGTACTATACAAATGTCTCAGAAATGACTCATTTTTATATTTTTATTGATTTTTTGCAAATTTTACATCCTAAAATCATCATCAACCCTAACAATATCATCTTCACCTGTATACTCACCAACTTGGGCTTCTATTAGTACTACTGGTATTTTTCCTTCATTTTCTAGTCTATGAAGTTCTCCCATTTTTATATATGTACTTTCATTTGGTCTGATATATTGTTTTTTATCTCCTACTGTTACTGTTGCAGTTCCTGATACTACTATCCAGTGTTCATTTCTATGGAAGTGTTTTTGAAGGGATAGTCTTTTTCCTGGTTTTACTTCTATTCTTTTTATTTTATATCCACTTTTATCTTCTAGTACTGTATATGTTCCCCATGGTCTATGTCCTGTTAGGTGGATATTATGTAGTTGGGAGTTTTGTTGTTTTAGTTTTTCTACTACTTTTTTTACTTTTTGAGAAGAGCCTTTTTTTGATACTAGTAGTGCATCTCCTGTATCTATTACAATAAGATCTTCTACATCTACTGTTGCTATTATTCTATCATTACCATATATTAGATTATTTTTAGAATCTATTGATATATGATTTTCATTTAATGTATTATTATTTTCATCTTTTACCTTTGCTTCGCTGCAGGATTCCGTTTCACTCCATGGAAGTTCTTCATAAAGGGCATCAAAGCTACCTACATCTGACCAGTTTATATTAGAGGGTATTACTTTTACTATAGAAGATTTTTCCATTACAGCGTAATCTATACTATCTTCTGGGATATTTATCATATCAGTATGTTTTATTCTAGTTAGGTCATTTTCTTTATTTGCATTATTTAGGGCATTTAGTGATGTTTCATAAATATTTGGAGAGTATTTTTTTAGTTCATTTAAAAACACACCTGCTTTAAACATAAACATACCACTATTCCAGTAGTAGTTTCCTGCTTTTAGGTAGGAAGTTGCTGTATTTAAGTCTGGTTTTTCATGGAAGGCTTTTACATCAAACTCATTTTGTGATTCAATATATCCAAATCCAGTTTCAGGAAATGTTGGGGTAATACCGAAGGTTACTAGGTTATTATCTTCAGCTAATTCTTTTGCTTTTAATAGAACTTTTTCATATTCTATTTCATTTTTTATTAGGTGATCACTTGGAGTTACTAGGACTATTTCATCTTTATCTAATTGCATACAAGCTAGGGCAATAGCAGGGGCAGTATTTCTTCCTATTGGTTCTAGGAGGTATTTATTATTTGTTTTACTTAATTCTTCAAGTTGATCTAGGGCTAGGAAGTATTGTTCTGTATTTGAGACTATAAATTGACTATCACATATTTTTGAGTTTCTTTGAACTGTTAATTGGAACAATGATTTTATTTTTTTATTATGAGAGAATAGTTTTACGAATTGTTTTGGCATAAGTGTTCTACTTATTGGCCACAATCTTGTTCCACTTCCTCCGCATAGGATTATGTTTGTCATTTTTTGGTCCTTTTCTTAACTATCACTATTAAAAATATCTCTAGTATAAACTTTTTCTTTAATCTCTTCTAGAGGTGATTCCATTCTATTTGCTACTATTAAATCACTTAGGAGTTTAAACTCTTCTAAATCGTTTATGACTTTTGAGTTATAAAACTCTTTGTCTTTTAGTTCTGGTTCATAGATAACTACTTCGATACCTTTTGCTTTGATTCTTTTCATGATGCCTTGAATAGCACTTTGTCTAAAGTTATCACTTCCACTTTTCATAATCAGTCTATAAATACCAACTACCTTGGGATTTCCTATTCTTGGGTCTAATCCAACTCCATCTATGATTTGTTTTGTATCTAAGTTGTGAGTTTGAGCATAAGAGTCTAGTTCATTGAAGTATGCTACTCTCATGGCTAGATATGTATTTGAAAATAGTTTTATAGCTTCTGCTTCTGTTGAGTTTGTGAATAATATATCAATGTTTTCTTTTTTAGCACCTTGTTCTAGTAGTTTTGCAAAGGTTTGGGCTCGCTTTGATTTTTCACCTACTATTATTCTAGAAGGGTATAGATTATCATATAGTGCTTTTCCTTCTCTTAGGAATTCTGGTGAGAAGATTATATTATTTGTATTGAATTTTTTTGATACTTCTTTTGTGTATCCTACTGGAATAGTTGATTTTATTACTATTGTTGTGTTTGGGTTTATTTCTATGATATCTTTTATTACTGATTCTACAGATTTTGTGTTGAAGTAGTTTGTTTGTGGGTCATAGTCTGTTGGTGTTGCTATGATTATGAAGTCTGCGTTTTGGTAGGCTTTTTGTTTATCTAAGGTTGCTGTGAAGTTTATGTTATCTTTTTGTAGATACTCTTCTATCTCTTTATCTTTGATTGGTGATTTTTTGTTGTTTAAGAGTTCTACTTTTTGAGGGATTATATCTAGTGCTATTACTTCATTTTGTTGTGATAGTAAAAGAGCGTTTGAAAGTCCTACATAGCCTGTTCCAGCAATAGCAATCTTCATATGATGTTTGCTTCCTTAAGATTTTTAGGTTATTATATTTAATATAAACAAAAAAGATAATATAATCCAAATTAAAAAGGCAAAGAATTGGCGAAAATTATTCTAAGATTTATATCTTTTTAGATATACTAATGTATATATAAAACCATAGGATTAGATTATGATAACAACTAAAAATACAAAACTACTAGTTTCCATGCCAAAAAGTTTATCAGATGAAGTGACAGAATTTGCAAAAGAATTAAATCAAAATAAAAGTGCCTTAGTTTCACAAGCCTTAGAATTTTATTTTGATCATCTTGATTTACAAATTGCAAAAAAGAGAAGTTTAGAGAAAAATGAAACAATTAGTTTAAAAGATATGAGAAAACTATCTAAATCGTGAGATTGTACAGAGATTTTACTCCCTCATTTACTCCCTTATATAGTCCCTCATTTACTCCCTCATTCATTTTTATAAAATATTTTAGAATATTTGCTTCTTTTAGATTTTTAAGTTATTCAATATAAATAAAAAAGATAATATAATCCAAATTAAAAAGGCGAAAAATTGGCGAAAATAGTTTTAGATGTGGATAATAAAAATAAAGATACGGTTTTGATGATTTTAAAGAATCTAAAATCTGATTTGATAAAAGATATAAAAGTAGATAATAAACCAATAGGTAAAAGCTCACTTGTAAAAAGAACACAAGCTGTAGCAGAAGATGAGTTTTTGCCAAAGGCTGTATCAACTTCTAGTAAATATCTATCAAAAGATGCATTTAAAGCAAGACTTCAAAATAAAGGTAAATAAATCATGCAAATACTTATATTTTCCCTACTTATAATAGCTTTAATCATATATTTAGTATATAAAATAAAAACAAGTTTTACAAAAAAAGAGCTGGTGACTACTTCGGTGGTAGCTGTATCTATAGTAGTGGCTATACTTTTCTTTAGTGTTGAAAAGAAAAATCAACTTCCAAATGCTTTTAAACAATACTACAAAGAGCATAAAGGTTTAGAGGTTTTAAAACTATCATTTAATCAAACAAATGTAGAGGTACTATCAAGTAGTAAAAATATATATAAATTTAACTACCTCATCCAAAAAGAAGGCCAAGAATACTTTTGTGAAGCAAAAGATGTAGAAGTAATCAAAGTAGAAGATGAGTATATCTTTAAAGATTTTAAAGAAGAGTGTAGAGTTAGATAGGGTTTAAAGCTGTTTGAATTTTCGGAATAATTGCTTTGAATTTTCGGAATTTTTATGTATAATTTTCGGAATGGAATGATGAAAGCCTGCAATAGCTTTTGATTGTAACCTTTTCTTAGCATCATCAAAATTTGAAAATTTTAATTGATTGTCTTTTTCTTTAGTTTCTAATTCATCTAGAATTTCTGTGTGCCAATTTGGAGTGAATCTTTCATCATCTACATTTTGACTCATATCATTCCTTTTATAATTATTTTTAATCAATGTGGTTTGAACCCACTCTTTGATTTACATACATGAGGGAACAAGCAGTTATCACAATCAGGTTTAACTGCTTTACAAATATATCTACCAAATAAAACCATCGCTTGATGAAAGATGTGTAAATCATGCCCTTTTAGTTTTTTTACTAACTCTTCTTCTGTTTTATCTACAGTTTTAGCATCACTAAGACCTAGTCTATGCGAAACCCTAAATACATGAGTATCAACAGCCATCAAATTTGCACCCTCAAACTCAATCATAAATACATTTGCAGTTTTATTTCCAACACCTGCAAGTTTCATAAGCTTCTTTTGGTCGTGTGGGATTTCACCATCAAAATCTTCTAAAACACTTTGTGCCATTTTGATGATATTTTTTGCTTTGTTATTGAAAAATGAACAAGATTTTAATAACTCTTTTACATCTTCTAAATTTGCAACGGCAAGCTCTCTTACACTTGGGTACTTTTCAAAAAGTGCAGGAGTGATGATATTTACCCTTTTATCTGTACATTGAGCTGAAAGTATGATTGCGATTAATAACTCATAATCGTTTCTATACTCTAACTCTGTAACTGCATCACTATACTTTTCTACAAACGCTTGTTTTATGATCTCTATCTCTTCTTTAGTTGCTTTTTTTAATCTTGGCAAACCAATTTCCTTTTATTTACTATTTAAATTTTTTAATTGCTGTAAAAACTTTATTACTGATTTTTGTTTTAAGTTTTCTTTTTCAAATATTTCAATTGTGAGAATAATATCAATATTTTTTAAATAAATTAATTCATCAATATCTGTTTTAAATTCAACTAATTTATTTTTAATAACATCCCAAACTATATCTTCATCAATACCAAAATAACCATGATTTATCTGATTTCTAAAATCTACGATTCTTCTATACTTTTTGTCTTCTAAAAAAGATTCATTCAATAATATTTTAGTTGCTTCGCCAATAATTTCTAACTCTCTAATAGTTGCATCCCAACTTAGTTCATCATTTAGTAATTCAGTACCATTTGAAAATTTTTTTGTATATCTTTCTACTTTATCAATTGCAATTAATATGTCTAATATATAGAATTCTATTTTTCTTTTAGACATATATTATGTCCTTTTTTATATCTTCTGCAATAAAACTACGAATACTTTTTTCTAATCCTAAATCAATTTTTTTCTGAAGTTTTTCTTCTAAATACTCTTTGAAATCATAATAGTTATCAAAACTTGAAGGCATTTTTACAAGAATATCTATGTCACTATCTTCGGTTGCTTCATCTCTTGCATAAGATCCAAAAAGTCCGATTTTTTCTACCAAATATTTTTTCTGAAATTCTTTTTTATGCTCTTTTAAAAAAGACAATATAGTTTCTTTTGTTACTTGCATATATAAACTCCAAATTAATTTTTTCTATTATACCTATAACTTCTTTATCTTATCTATCTCATCTCTAAGTCTAATTGCTTCTTCAAAATTCAAGTCTTGGGCGGCTTTTTTCATCTGTTTATTTAACTCAACTAAGATTTTCTTTCGCTCACTTGCTGGCATTTTTTCTAGCTTGCTTTTCTTCCAAGCAACATCATCATACTCTTCCATTTTTAGATTTTGGTCTAAACTTCTTTTTGTTGAAGTTGGAGTAATACCATGCTTTTTGTTATGGGCTTCTTGGATTTCTCTTCTTCTACTTGTTTCATCAATAGCATACTGCATAGAGTCTGTGATTCTTTTTGCAAATAGTATTACTCTACCATTTTGATTTCTTGCAGCCCTTCCTATTGTCTGTATTAGTGAAGTTCTACTTCTTAAAAATCCTTCTTTATCTGCATCAAGTATTGCTACAAGTGAAGTTTCTGGGATATCAAGCCCTTCTCTAAGTAGATTAATACCAATTAAAACATCAAACTCTCCAAGTCTTAACTCTCTGATGATTTGATTTCTTTCAATTGCATCAATTTCACTGTGCATATACTTAACTTTGATACCTAAATCTTGATAATAACTTGCAAGCTCTTCTGCCATCTTTTTTGTTAAAACAGTGATTAAGGCTCTTTCATTTTTCTCTATTACTTTTTTAAGTTCATCATATAGTGTCTCTACTTGATATTCACTATCTTTTATCTCAATTAGTGGGTCAAGAAGTCCTGTTGGTCTGATGATTTGCTCTGCAACTACGCTTGATTTTTCTATTTCAAGTTCATTTGGAGTAGCACTTACAAACAAATATGAAGCTTTTTTACTCATAAACTCATCAAACTGTAAAGGTCTATTATCAAGTGCACTTGGAAGTCTAAATCCATACTCTACAAGTACTTCTTTTCTACTTCTATCAGCTGCGTACATCCCTCTAAACTGAGGAAGTGAAACGTGTGATTCATCAACTATTAGTAAAAAGTCATCATTCATCGTTTCAAAATAATCCATAAGTGAATATGGAGTCTCACCTGGCTTTTGACCAGTTAAGTGTCGTGCATAGTTTTCAATTCCCTTACAAGCACCTGTTCCTTCAATCATCTCTAAATCAAACTCTACTCTTTGTTTTAGTCTTTGATACTCTACAAGTTTGTTTTCACTATAAAGTTGTTCTAGTCTTTCATCTAACTCTTCTTCTATTTGTTTAACGGCAACTGCTAATCTATCATTTGTAACAACAAAGGGATTAACAGAATAGATAATCACATCTTCAACTTCTTTGATTTTATTGTTTGTTAGATACTCATGTTTTGTGATTGATTCAACCTCATCACCAAAAAATTCAACTCTAATAAACTCATCATCATAATATGCTGGGTAGATATCAATTACATCACCATTTACTCTAAAATCAGCTCTATCAAAAAATTTGTCGTTTCTTTTATATCCCATTTCTATAAGTTTTAGTAAAAATTCCCTCTGAGAGTATTCAAATCCTACTTCGATTCTTTGAACCATCTCTTTATATTCAGTAGGATTACCTAAACCATAGTTTGCTGAAACTGAAGCGATAACTATTACATCATTAAAAGAAAGAAGTGATGCTGTTGCACTAAGTCTTAATCTTTCTAATTCACTATTTATAGAACTATCTTTTTCTATAAACAGATCAGTTCTAGGAATATAAGCTTCAGGTTGATAATAATCATAGTATGAGATGAAGTATTCCACATGATTGTTTGGGAAAAACTGTTTAAACTCAGAGTATAACTGAGCAGCTAGTGTTTTATTATGAGTCATAATAAGTGTTGGTTTTTGAGTTTTTTCAATAACCTTTGCCATAGTATAGGTTTTACCTGAACCTGTAACACCTAAAAGAGTATTAAACTTATTACCTTCAAGGATACTATTGCTCAGTTTTTCGATTGCTTGGGGTTGATCTCCTGCTGGAGAGTATTGAGATTCTACTTTAAATTTTGTCATGTGGGATTATACTGAAAAATTTCTTTTTCTATAATCAGTAATCACTTTTTTATGTATTCAGATGCTGCTTTTTGAATAAGAGCTGATCTTGATAAATGATGTTCTTTAGCATTTGTAAAATACTCATCCCATGAACCTTTTAATTTATTTCTATTTGTTTAATTTTATCTTTTTAATACTATAAATTATTTATAAATATCACCTCTAGTGTCAACTTTTAAAATTAATATTTCATAAATTAAATTTACTTTTAAAATCTTCATTTGAAATCTGAGAGTATTAAACTTATTACCTTCAAGGATACTATTACTCAGTTTTTCGATTGCTTGGGGTTGATCTCCTGCTGGAGAGTATTGAGATTCTACTGAAAAATTTCTTTTTCTATAATCAGTAATCACTTTTTTATGTATTTCCAAAGTCTCTAATTAAACCTTCAACAGATAAGTCTTCATCAATTTTATCAAAATGCAATCCAATACCATTTTATTCCTTATTAAATTAAGCTGTTACTTGGACTTTAACTCCAAGTGAACTAATTACTTTCATAATTGTATCAAATTTAGGTTTTGTACCTTTATGAAAAGTTTTATATAAACTTTCTCTACCTAATCCAGTTTCACTTGCAATTTGGCTCATACCTTTTGCTTTTGCAATATTTCCTAGAGCTTCAAGTAATTCATCCATATCACCATCAGCTAAAATTTGAGATAGATATTCAGCTATTACTTCTTTATTATCAAGATATTGTGCTATATCAAAGTTTGTAAGTTCTACATTACTCATTTTCAAGCTCCTTTAAAATCTCATTTGCTTTTTTAATATCATCACTTTGTGATGATTTATCTCCACCAATTAATAAAACAATAATTTCATCATCTTTTAAAGTATAGTAAACTCTATATCCTGGACCTGTTGGAATTCTAAGTTCATTTATATTATTACCAACTGATTTATGATCTCCAAAGTTTCCTAATTTCATTCTCTCAACTCTTCTTAATACAGCAACTTTACCTTGAGTATCTTTGAGTTTTGATAGCCATTTTGAAAAGATATTTGTTTGTTTTATTAAATACATAAAGAAATTGTATCTTAAAAGATACAAGATGTCAAGAATTTCGAGAAAAGGTTAAATAATAAAAAATCAAGGAAACCTCTTTTACACTCCAAATCACATGTTTACTAAGTTGATCTCTATTTTTACTTATATTTACGTTTTCATAATACTTCTTTTTGATTCTATTTATTTCGAACTCTACACTCTCTTTTGGCATTTGTAAAATAGTAGAAGGGATATGATTTTTTAAATCAGGTAAAAAAAGTTGTCCATTTTTTTGGATTAAAGATAATAGCAAAGAGACTTGCCATGAGTGCCACTCTATTTGAGCTAGTACCTTTTCATCACTATTTTTATAGTCTAAGGCTTTATAAGAATCAAATATAAGCATGCAAGTTTTTACCAAAAGATGATAATCACTTTTTTCTATATTGTTATGAAATACTAAATTAAATGATTCTTCTTTATTATCTGTAGGTTCATATTTATATGAAATAGTAGTTTTACTTTTCATTAGCAAATAGACTAAAATCAAACAAATGATAACTAAAAGTAAAATTATGACTACTAAAATTGTATTTATCATAAACTTTCCTTTTTAAATCCATCCTTTGTAAATCTTGAAAACTCTTTTGAACAGCACAATGACGGGATATTTACATAAAATTTATTATCAATATTATAACTCTTACCTTGATGATAGTGTCCTTCTATGATTAAATCAGTTTTATAGTTTTTCACTCTTTTTTTCACTAATTCTTCAAAATTCTTCATATCATGACATATACTTTTTCCAAGAAGTGCATTTTCTATTTTTTTTGAAATAGAGAAATTAAAATCTAAAATATTTAAAAACTTTAATAAAGTAGAGTTTCTAATAATAGAACAATATAAATCATATTTCCAATCGATAAAATTATCACCGTGGGATAAAGCTATACTTTTGCCATCTTGTGTTTTACAAATATATGGTTGATTTTCTCTTTTTATCACTTTGATATTTGGAAATAATACTTGCATATTATAATCATGGTTTCCCTCTAAATAAAGTATCTCTATATTTTGAGACAAAATATTTAAAATATCAATTAGTTCTTGATTTATTTTTATAAAATATTTACACTCACCTGAGATAAAATCAAAATTATCTCCCATTAGTATAAGTTGAGTTGCTGTGATTTCACCAGAGTTTAACTTTTTTAAAAAAGTCAAAAACTCTTGGTGATTTTGGTTGTAGTGAGAATCTGCTACAAAAATAGCATCATATTTTATATTATGGAACATAAGCTATTTTAGGAATCCCTTCACCCTCTTCATATCCACACATGATGTTGGCATTTACAACAGCTTGTGATGAAGCTCCTCTTAATAAATTATCAATTGAAGAGTTTATAAATAGTGCTTTACCATTTCTTGATACAAAAATATCACAGAAGTTTGTACCAGCTGTTGATTTTAAATCAACTGGTGTTTTTCTAACTCTTACAAATTCACTATCTTTATATGCATCTTCAAGTACTTTTTCTACATCGATTTCTTCTTTAAGTGTTGCAAATACTGATACTAACATTCCTCTTGTGATTGGAAGTAAATGTGGTACAAAGTTTATTTGAAACTCTTTATTTTTTACTTTTTTTACTTTTTCTTCAATCTCTGGCATATGTCTGTGTTTAAATGGATTGTATGCATGGTGGTTTTCATTTAAATTTACAAAATGAGCTACTTCACTTAGCTTTTTACCAGCACCACTAACACCTGATTTTGCATCAATAAAGATTTGAGAATCTTCTTGAATATAATCTACAAATGGTAAAAGAGCAAGAAGAGATGCTGTAGGATAACATCCTGGGTTTGCTACTAGTTTTGCATCTTTTAAATCATTTTTATAATATTCAGGTAATCCATAAACTGAATCTTTTATATGTTCTTTATCTTCATGTGGACAATAATGTTTTTCATAAGTTTCTAACTCAAGTCTATAATCTGCACTTAAATCAACTACTTTCACACCAAGGTCTAATAACTCTTTTGCAAAAAACATTGAAGTCTTATGAGGTAATGCTAAAAATGCTAAATCAGCAACTTTGGCTACTTCACTAGCATCTGCTTTTGAAACTTCCACATCTATTACACCTGCTAAACATGGATGTAAATCTTGAACATTTTCATTTCCAGTTGAATTAGCTATATAAGTGATATTAAACTTTGGGTGATTGATTAAAATCTTTATTAATTCTAAGCCTGTGTAACCACTAGCTCCAATTATTGCTACGTTCATTATAGTTCTAACTCCTTATAATACACTGCTAATATTTCATAAGTTTTATTTCCACCAGGAAGAGTTGCAGTTATTTCTTCACCCTCTTCTTTTCCAAGTAGTTGTTTTGCTAAAGGTGAGTTAAAAGAGATTAAACCATTTTGTGCACTTGATTCAACTCCACCAACAATTGAGTATGTAAACTCTTCATCACTATTGCAATCTACTAAATCAACAGTAGAACCAAAACTAACTTTTGTATGAGGAAGTGTTGAAGGATCAATAATAATAGCTTTTGAAATTAAGTCATTTAATTCTGCAATTCTTACATCAATTAATTTTAATTTCTCTTTTGCAGCATGATATTCTGCATTTTCTTTTAAGTCACCTAATTGTCTTGCTTCATCTAAAGCAATAACTGTTTCAGGTCTTTCTGTTTTTTTCAAAAATTCTAATTCTTTAGTTACTTTAGTGTAACCGGCATTTGTCATTGGTTCTTTATCCATCAATAACTCCCATATATATTTTATGATATAATATCCTATTTTAATAAAAGAGTAGATTATATAAAGAGAAGAATTATGCAATATGATAGAACTATAAAATTATTTGGTGAAGAAACTTTTGAGAAGTTTCAAAATACAAAACTTATTTTACTAGGAGTTGGAGGTGTAGGAAGTTTTGCACTTGATGCACTATATAATACAGGAATTACAGATATTACAATAGTTGATTTTGATACATACGAAGAGTCAAATATGAACAGACAAATGGGAAGTCATGGTAATATTGGAAGAGTTAAAGTTGATGCTTTAAAAGAAAAATATCCAAATGTTACGCCAATTCATGTAAAAATAACTCCTGAGTGGATTGATCAACATGATTTTTCATCATATGATTATATTTTAGATGCAATTGATGATGTTAAACCAAAAGTTCATTTAATCAAAAAACATTTTACAAAAGTAATTAGTACAAGTGGTGGAGCTAAAAGATTTGATCCTAGTAAAATTGAATATATTTCAATATGGGATACTTATAATGACCCATTTATTAGAAAAATAAGAAATGAGTTAAAAGCTCAAGGTTTTAAGAAAAAATTTAAAGTAATTTTTTCATCTGAAAACCCAAATTGTATTGAAAAAGGAAGCTTTGAAGGTGTAACTGGCTCATTTGGACTTATGATGGCATCGGTTACTGTACAAAAAATTTTGAAGAAACAAAAAAAATAACTTAAAGTGTCTTAAAGTTTAAAATTTATATAATTGATAACTTAAGATTTAATAAAGGATTCACATGAGCGGTATTAGTGGTAGTGTTGAACAAATGACGCAAGGTCATTTAAGAAACGTTCAACAATTAGCTGTATTTTACACTGGTCATAATAGTATATATGCGATTAATATTGCAAAAGTAAAAGCGTTTATAATCACAGAAGAAGTTGCAATTAATGACACACCAAAAGATAGTGATGTTATTGCTGGTATTGCAACTATTAGGGGTGAGCCTGTAACACTTATCAATCTTGATGTTTGGTTAGGGGTTAAACCTTTAGAGATAAAAGATTATAAGCTTATTATTTATTGTGAATTTAATCATAAAAAAATTGGTTTCTTAGTAAAAGATATGCTTGATATTGTAGAAAAAACAACAGATCAATTAAGACATACAGAAGAGACAAATTCTAAAATCACATATACAACTTATGTAAAAGTTCACGATAAAGATGAACTTTGTACAGTATTTAATGCAGAGCAGTTATTAAAAGATATTCACTTTACTGATGATGGTGAAAATGAAGTTCAAAAATATGTAGATGAGAAACTACACTCAGATAGAGTTATTTTAGCAGCTGAAGATTCAGGAGTTGCTAGAGAAGTATTAAATAAATTCTTCAAAAAAACTGGTGCTAAGTATGAGATTTATACAAATGGTTCTCAACTAATAAAAAGACTTGAAGAGTTAGACCCACAAGATGTTGGTATGATTTTAACTGATATTGAAATGCCAGGAACTGATGGATATCAAGTGGCATCTTTTGTAAAAAATAGCAAGTTATATAGTGAAATTCCTGTAATTGTAAACTCATCAATGACTACTGATGCTGTAAGAGGTAAAATGAAACAAATTGGAGTTGATGGTTTTGTTGGTAAAACTGATATTCCAACACTTTTTGACTACACTAAGAGATTTTTATTACACTAAAACTTTTAAATAAGATGAGATCTTCTCATCTTATTAATTATTTATTCTTAATTTTTTTCTAACCATTGCTCAAAATATTTTATTTGATTTTCTGTTTGAATTGATGATGTTCCACCGTATGAATTTCTAGAGTTCATTGAGTTTCTTAAATCTAAATACATAACTATTTCTTCACTTACATCTTTTAATTCTTCATTTGCACTTCTAATTTCATCAATATTTAATTCACTAATATCTTTTCCTAGTTCATTTGCCTTTGCTACAACATCTTTTGTTATATAGTAAGCTGTTCTAAATGCCATATTTTGTTTTTGAACTAAAAAGTCTGCTAAATCTGTAGCAGTTAAGTGCCCTATTTTACAAGCATCTTCCATTTTATCAGTATTTACAATCATAGTTTTAATAACTTCATTTAAAATAGAAATAGAAATTTCAGCTGTTTTAACAGAATCAAAAACACCCTCTTTGTCTTCTTGAGTATCTTTGTTGTATGCTAGTGGTAAACCTTTCATAACTGTTAGAAGTGAAATTAGGTTTCCATAAACTCTTCCTGTTTTTCCTCTAAGTAATTCTGGTACATCAGGGTTTTTCTTTTGAGGCATGATTGAAGATGTAGTAGCATATTCATCACTCATTCTAACAAACTGGAATTCATATGAAGACCATAAAATTAACTCTTCAGAAATTCTACTAATATGCATCATACAAGTTGAGATATTAAATAAGATTTCTAAAGCAAAATCTCTATCTGAAACTGTATCCATAGCATGATTTGTAGGAGAGCTAAAGCCTAGTTTTTCACAAGTTGAAAATCTATCAATATTATGTGGAGTTCCTGCTAAGGCTGCACTTCCAAGTGGTGAATAGTTGTTTCTTTCATAAGAGCTTTCAAATCTTTCAAAATCTCTTTTAAACATATTTGCATATGCAAGCATGTGATAACCAAAGTTAAGAGGTTGAGCGTGTTGTAAGTGAGTCATACCAGGAATTAAAGTTGTTGTATGTTTTGATGCAACATCTACAAAAGTAGCAACTAACTGCTTTAATTGATTTTTTAATTGAACTGATTTATCTTGAACATAAAGTCTAAAATCAGTTGCAACTTGGTCATTTCTACTTCTTGCTGTATGAAGTTTTTTACCTGGTTCTCCTATGATTTCAGTTAGCCTTGATTCAACTGCCATATGAATATCTTCAGTTGCTAGTGTAAACTCAAAATTTCCTGATTCAATCTCTTCTTTAACTTGTAAAAGTCCTGTTTCTATTGCAGTTTGTTCATCACTAGTTAAAACACCTTGCTCACAAAGCATTTGTGAGTGAGCAATACTTCCTTTGATATCTTGAGCATATAACTCTTTATCAAACATAATAGAAGCGTTGAATTCATCTAATATTTGAGCATTTGTATTTTTTAAAATTTGATTGTTTGTATTTGACATAAATATCCCTAAATTGTAATGTAGCTTAAAATAAAAATGCCATTATATCATAAGTGATATTATTATAAGTACTTAAGAATTATTCAAGTAGAATATTAAAATTAATAATTTTTAAGGTTTTTTATGCGTTTAATTTTGGTATTTTTTCTTTTGTTAAAAATACTCTCTGCCCAAGATTTACAAACTCTACTTGATGAATTTAAATATGAAACTTCTAAACAAATAGCAAATAAAACAAAAAAAGAGTCTTTAGGACATGTTGTATCATTTACCCAAGAAGATTTAGAAATGATGGGTGTTAAGACACTAAAAGATATATTAAAAATATTGCCAAAAGTCTCTATGCAAACAAACTTTTTTGGAGCTTCAAATCTAACTTACGCAGGAAATCCAAATAGTATAAGTACATCTATGAGATTATATATAGATGATCAAGAGTTAAGCTCAGTTCAAACTCTATCACCTTGGC
Source organism: Malaciobacter pacificus (assembly GCF_004214795.1). Classification (NCBI taxonomy): domain Bacteria; kingdom Pseudomonadati; phylum Campylobacterota; class Epsilonproteobacteria; order Campylobacterales; family Arcobacteraceae; genus Malaciobacter; species Malaciobacter pacificus. The sequence continues at coordinate 686,269 of NZ_CP035928.1, read as the reverse complement.
TTTTATATGCCAATTATCCAATGGAACATATAAGTCATATTGAAATATATTATGGAGAAAGTACCTTACATTTAGGTAATGAACCTGCAAAACTTACTATAAAGTTACATACAAAAAGAGCATATACTGTTTCAGGTGGTATATTAAGAAGTTCTATTTCAAGACAAAATTCAAACTCAACTACTGCTGTTTATGGAAATGATATTGATGATACTTCACTTTTATTTATGTTAAGCCACTCAAATGTAAATAAATATGCTCACTTATCTTTAAAAAAAGATGAGTATAAACTTAGTTCTGGTTTTACAAAAGTGCAAAAGGAAAACTATCTTGGACTTGCATATGATTTAGAACCTGATTATTCAAAAAGTGAATATGATCAATATTTTTTAGAGTTTTCAAAGGCTTTTAATGAGGACTTAGGAAAGGTCTATTTTAGTTTTAATCAAACTGAAAAAAACTCAACTGAGATAAATCAAGAGGGAATTTTACTAGCCTCTGAGGTTGATTTTAATACTTTTAATTTACCAAAAGAGCTAGATGAAGATTTGACATTTAGAAAATATGACTTTGGGCTTACAAATATTTTTGATTTTAAAAACTACTCTTTATACTTAGGTGGAGCAATAAAACACAAAGAGTATGATATAAATAGAAGAGATATAACTTACTTTGATAATACTACAAAAAGTGATGTTAAATATTCAAACCTCAAAAGTGAAACTATCTACTCAATACTAAGTGAACACTCTTATAAACTTAATGACTCAAATATATTAATTGCTAATTTAAAATATGATAAATATATTAAAGATAATGGCTTTAAAAACTTTGATTTTCTAACATCAAGACTTGGATATATATCAGCACTAAATGAAAACTATAGTTTAAAACTATTTTTAACAAATACTTTTACTCCACCTTCAATGTTTGAAATTGATTTTGCAAGTAAGCAAAAAAAGATCTAAAAAATGAAAATAAAAATATTGCTACATTTGAAATAGAGTATGAAGATGAAATACAAAATCTATCACTTTTTTTAAACTATTTAGAGATTAAAGATATGATTGTTTTTGATTCTAATGAAATTGGCTATATTAACTACAATGAAAAAGATTTTAATGCAACTGGCTTTTCACTAAATTATGAAAGGTATTTTAATAAATTTAATAAAATCCATTTTAATTACTATGGATATATTAACTCAATTGAAAAATATGGTAGCCCTAAAATGGGTGGTTCAATAAAAGCTTATCAAAAATTTGGTGATTTTAATTTTTATGAACAGCTTATTTATAAACAAAAATATAAATATAATGACAAACTAAAAATAGATGATAGTTTTAATTTGTCATTTGGTTTAGCTTATAATTTAGATAAAAACCTACAAATTGATTTTAAAGCAAATAATTTACTAGATGATGATATGGATGTAGTTTTTGTTGATTATGCAAATAACTCTTTTAAAACTATGTCAAATAGTAATAGAAGCTATACAGCTAGCTTAAAGTGGGTATTTTAAATGAGAATTCTTTTTTTTAATCTTCTATTTTTAATGCCTTTAGTGTCAAAAAACATCTATTTACCTCAAAACTCATCGAATATCATCGAACTTGAAGCAAAGATTGTAAGTCAGATTGCAGAAGCATTTGTATTTGATCCAAAGATTTATATAATTGGTTCTAATGAACAATTAAATAGTTTTTTTTCAATATATTCAAAGCTTTCTTCAAATTGTGAAGATGCAGATTTTATTTATATAAAAAAAGATTTTGATATAAATAAATGTAAAAATAAAAGGAAATTCTTTTTTACGGACAATAAAAAAACATATAAAAAAAGTAGTGATATTTTAGGCGCTTTTTTTTGGTTTAAAAGTAGACCAAATATAAAAATATCTTCAAGTAGAGCAAGAAAATACAATTTGATAATTCCTAGTGATTATAAAAGATTTGTGGATAAATAATGATTTTAAAACCTGTATTAAAAAGCCGATTTAATCTATACTTTAGTTCACTTCTTGCTATTTTTATAATAATATTAATGGCTTATTTTTCAACTATTTATATAGAAAAAAATATTGAATCAAAAATCTTAGAGATCTCTACAAATGATGTATTTGAAATAACAAATAATACAGCCAATGAAATAAAAAAAATTGTATTAGATAATAAAGAAGATTTAGATTTATTACTTAATGAACAAAAAATAAATAAAAATGAAAAATCACTATTTAATCTATTAGATAAAAAAGTAGCACTTTTAAAAACTAATAATATCAAATACGCATATATACTTTATGTTGATAAAAATGAAATATTTAGATTTATTTCAGATGCTGCAAGGGGTGAAGAGAAAGCTGAGATAAATCAAAAATTCGATATTGATTCAAAATATTGGATTGAAGCTTATTATACTAAAAAATCAAAAGTTATTAAACATGATTACATAAATGAACTCTCTTTAACATATTTAAAACCTATTGAGATTGAAGATATTACTTTGATTTTAAGCATTGATTTTTCTGTAAAAAAAATTGATGAAATCTCTTCTACGATTTCACAAGTAAAACTATTTTTACAACTATTTTGGGTATTAATATCAATCTTACTTGTGATACTTATGTATCAAACATTTAAGTTTTACAAAACTAAAAAAATATCTTATATTGATAGATTAACAGGTATTTATTCTAGAAACTATCTTCAAGATAATGAGATGTTTATCAATCTAAATGATTATATTGTTTGTGCAATTGATGTTGATTATTTTAAAAAAGTTAATGATACTTATGGACATGTAGTTGGTGATGATATTTTAGTTCAAATATCAAACAGAATTAAAAATGAGATTAGAGAAAAAAAAGATATATTTGTAAGATATGGGGGAGAGGAGTTTTGTTTACTTATTAAAAAAGAGAAAAGATTTGATCCTTTAGAGTTAGTAGAAAAAATTCATAATGCAATAAAAAATAGGGAATTTAAAGTCTCTAATAGTGAGAGAATCTCCCTAAGCGTATCAATAGGAGTAAACCTTAATCCTAAAAAACAAAGAAACTTTATAAGTGCATTTAAACTAGCTGATATGGCACTTTACAATGCCAAAAATAAAGGTAGAAACTCTATTGAGATATACAAAGAAGATCATAGAAATAAAGACTTTTTAACAATAAATGATATAAAAGATGCAATTGAGGATAAAAGGGTTGTGGTTTATTATCAAGAGATTATAAATGAGGATGAAAATGATAAAAAAAGATATTATGAAGCTTTAATTAGAATCATCAAAGATGGTCAAATATACTCTCCTGAAAAGTTTTTACCAACAATTAAAGACACATTTATATCAACTAAACTTACAAAAGAGTTATTAAGTATTATTCAAACAAAAATTTTAAATTCCCAAGAGAATATTCAAATTTCTATTAACTTAACTCAACAAGATTTACAAAATGAACCCATTTTAAACATATTAAAAGAGTTTGCAAAAACTAGTAATATTGCATCTAAAATCGCTTTAGAAATAGTAGAGACTGATGAAATAATATCATATGAAGAGATTACTAAAACTATAATGGAGTTAAAAAAACTATCTTATAAAATCTATATTGATGATTTTGGAAGTGGATACTCTAATTTTATTTATCTTTCAAAAATAAATGCTGATGCAATTAAGATTGATGGCAGTATTATTAGTACAATCAATAAGGATGAGTTATCTTATTTAGTAGCAAAAAATATAATGAATTTTGCAAAAGAGGCTGATATTGATGTAATTGCTGAATATGTAAGTTCTAAAGAGATATATGAAACTGTAAAATCACTTGGAATAAAAAAGTTTCAAGGTTACTACTTTAGTGAACCTATTTAGTTAAAACAAAGTTAAATACAGGATTAGAGATTTTGTATTTTTTACAAATTAGTGTAAATAAAATAAATATAAATGTATGAAAAACTACCAAAAGAAATATAGCTAATAAAGGAACTCCAAAAAACTGATAATCCCAATAATAAGTCCAAACCCCTAAATTAATTGTAATTATTTCTCCCCATGTAGGAAATATAGCTGAAACTAAAACTACAAAAATCAATTTACTTTTCAAAGAAATTGTATTTGTGATTTTTAAAATATCTCTTTCTAACTTGTAAAAAAAGCTAAAAGTTAATGCCCAAGCAAAAGGTAACCAATAGGGAAAATGTCTGTTATTATCTAAATTATGATATTCCCAATAATTATTACTTATGCCCCAGATTTCTGCAAAAGAACCAAGTAAGCCACTTAAAACTGTACCAGCAATTAAGATTTTCCCATTTGTTGAGAATAGATTTTTATCTGATTCTTGATAAATTCTAAAAACTAAAAGTAAAAAAAGAAATACTGCTAAATATAAATCATAAGGGAAAAAAAAGCCAATAATAATACCAGCTATAGATAAAGATAAAAAGGCTCTTGCTATTCGTAAGGTTAAAGCTTTATTCATAAAAGAAAAAACCTATGTGAAATCACATAGGTTAAAAATTAGATTGGTAATACTCTAATATTTTCGTCAACTTTTTGTTGTAAAACTGACTCAATAGCGTATAATGTTCCAGTACTTCCAGAAGCACATCCAGAACAAGAACCTAAATATCTAATATAGATATCGTAGTGTGGTAAGTTTTCTTTAATATCGATGATTTCCATATCTCCACCATCCATAACTAACATTGGTCTAATATCAGAATCAATTACAGAATCTACTGCTTTAATTCTTTGAACTAAAGTCATTTTATCAAAACTAGCTTGACCTGAAGCACTTGCATCAGCAGCAGTTTTTAATTTTTCTTCTTCCATTGAAGCTCTAGTATCTTTTAAAATATCTACTAAATAAATATCTTTTTCTTCATGCCCACCAGGCTTAATACATGATTTACAAAATGCACCTGCTTTTGTAAAGTCAGTAATCTCTTCAACAGTTTTTAAATCATTTAATTTAATAACTTCTTTTAAAGTTGCTAATGAAACTCTAGCACACTCACAGATAATTTCCTCTTCTTCAAAAGACTCCATATCTACACCTTTGTACTCACCTGCTGCTTTTTTAATAACATCGTAAGCCATAACTGAACAGTGCATTTTTTGAGGTGGAACAGCTGGAGTATCTGGATTATCTCTTAGTGCATGCTCAACATCAATATTTGTAATCTTAACAGCTTCATCAACAGTTTTTCCAACACATAATTCAGCCATAACATCTGAAGATGCAATTGCAGTACCACAACCAAAAGATTTGAATTTTGATTCTAAAATTTTATCATTTGACTCATCAACTGCCCAGTATAATCTTACTGCATCACCACAAGATTCTGCACCAAAATCTGCAATAATAAGTTTTGCATTTAACTCTTTTGCTCTTTCTTCAGTAATTTCCCCTTGGTGTTTAGGGTTGTTCATTCTTTCAACTACTTGGTTTGAATATTCATCCCAAATTGAACCACTAATTAAATCATTTTTTGCCATTTTTAATTCCTTTTGATATCTTCTTTAAATATTATAAACCAGATGCATGTGATGCTGGCGCGTATGCATAAGAGCTTGAAATTCCTCTTAATCTTGTAACTGCATTTTTAATAACTTCAATTGCATAATCAATTTGCTCTTCAGTTGTAAATCTACTTAAAGAAAATCTAACACCTGTGTGAGCTAATTCACTATCAGATCCAAATGCATTCATAACTGGGTTTGCTTCTAAATCTTCACTAGCACAAGCACTACCAGTTGATGCTCCAATTCCTTTTTGGTTTAAATCCCATAACATAGATTCACCCTCAACACCTCTAATAGATATTAATGTTGTATTTGGAGTTCTATTTTCAGTTCCTCCAATAACAATTGTGTCTGGTAATTCTAAAATTGCACTTTCTAATTTATCTCTTAATTTAGAAATATGATTTTTTTCATATGCTAAAGCCATTGTAGAAGTAGCTAATTTCATAGCCCATCCCATTCCTACCATTGATGCAACATCAACAGTACCAGCTCTTAAACCACCCATTTGCTCACCACCATGTAATAATGGAGTTAAAGCACATGATTTTCTTACATATAATCCACCAATACCTTTTGGTCCGTGGAATTTGTGAGCTGAGAATGATAAATAATCAACATTACAATCTTGAACATCTACTGGAATTTTACCAATTGCTTGAGTTGCATCAGTGTGGAATAATACACCTGCATCTCTACAGATTTGTCCAATCTCTTTAATTGGGAAAATTTTTCCTGTTTCATTATTTGCCCACATAACTGAAACTAATGCAGTTTCATCTTTGATACAATCTTTTACTTGTTGTGCATCAATAGTACCTTCAGCATTTACACCTAAGTAAGTTACTGCAACACCTTGAGACTGTAAAAATCTACATGCTGCTGTTACAGCTGGGTGCTCTACTTCAGTTGTGATGATATGTTTTTTATCACCATTTAAAATTTTATCAATCCAAACACCTTTGATAACAGTATTAATACTCTCTGTTGCATTTGCTGTAATAATAATATCATCTTCATCAGCTGCATTTATACCTTCATATAAAAAATTTAATGCTTCAACCATTTTTGGATGAGTTCCAGCACCAAACCTGTGCAGTGAGTTTGGATTACCATAAATGTCACAGAAAAATGGTTTCATTTCTTCAAAAACTTTTGGGTCAACCATTGTTGTGGCATTATTGTCTAAATAAACTTCCATCATAATTATATTCCTAATATTTTTTAATTTTAACTTGTTAAGAGGTATTTTAAAAATACTTCTTTTTTAAAAATTTTTCGTATTCTAATCTAAATCGGATAAAATATGTCTTAATTTGATTTTATACAAGTCTAAGTTTTCAAAAAGTAACAACTTATTCATATAATTATATTCAATTATTCCTAAATTTTTTATTTGATTTTAAGTAATATTTCTGCTATTATTTTAAATAAGATAATTTTTATCCTATTTAATAAATTTTAATAAACTATTGACTACAATCAATTTAGTGAATTACTAAAAATTGTAGAATCTTAAAATAGGACAAAAAATATCTTATATAAATAAAAATGGAGTCAATTATGAGTGACAACAAACATATTCACGACGTTTTAAAACAAGAGTATAAACTTGGTTTTGAAACATTAATAGAAAGCGATACTTTTCCTGTTGGACTTAATGAAGACGTAATAAAAGCAATAAGTGCAAAAAAAAATGAACCTCAATGGCTTTTAGACTTTAGATTAAAAGCCTATGCTAAGTGGTTAAAGATGGAAGAGCCAGATTGGGCACATTTAAAGTACCCTAAAATAGATTATCAAAATATTTCATATTTTTCTGCTCCTAAGAAAAAACTAGATAGCTTAGATGAAGTAGACCCAGAGATTTTAAAAACATATGAAAAACTTGGTATTCCGCTAGAAGAGCAAAAACAACTTGCAGGTGTTGCAGTTGATGCAGTATTTGATTCAGTTTCAGTTAAAACAACATATCAAGAAGAGCTTGAAAAATTAGGAATTATATTTTGCTCTATTTCTGAAGCTGCAAATAAATATCCTGATTTATTACAAAAATATTTAGCAAGTGTAGTCCCTGTAACTGATAACTATTTTGCCTGTTTAAACAGTGCAGTATTTACTGATGGAAGTTTTGTATATGTTCCTCCAAAGACTAGATGTCCAATGGAATTATCAACTTATTTTAGAATTAATGCACTGAACACTGGACAGTTTGAAAGAACACTAATCATCTGTGATGAAGGAAGTTATGTATCATATAATGAAGGCTGTTCTGCACCAATGAGAGATGACAACCAACTTCACGCAGCTGTAGTTGAGCTTTGTGCACTAGAAAATGCTCAAATAAAATACTCAACTATTCAAAACTGGTATCCAGGTGATGAAAATGGTAAAGGTGGTATTTACAACTTTGTAACTAAAAGGGGTTTATGTAAAGGTGATAATTCAAAAATCTCTTGGACACAAGTAGAAACAGGTAGTGCTATTACTTGGAAATATCCATCATGTGTTCTTCAAGGTGATAATAGTGTTGGTGAGTTTTATTCTGTTGCAATTGCTTCAAAAGCACAACAAGCAGATACTGGAACTAAAATGGTTCACTTAGGTAAAAATACAAAATCAACTATTATCTCAAAAGGTATTAGTGCAATGCATGGTTTAAATGCATATAGAGGATTAGTTAGAGTTGGTAAAAATGCCCACAATGCAAGAAATATTTCAGAGTGTGATTCACTACTGATTGGAAATACATGTAGAGCCCATACTTATCCATATCATGAGATAAGAAACTCTAGTGCAAATATAGAGCATGAAGCTACTACTTCAAAAATATCGGACGAACAATTATTTTATTTAAATCAAAGAGGTATTAGTGAAGAGAATGCAATTGCAATGATTGTAAATGGATTTTGTAAAGAGGTTTTAAAAGAGTTACCAATGGAATTTGCTGCTGAAGCAAAAGAGTTATTAAATATATCATTAGAAGGAAGCGTTGGTTAATCCAACGGATTTATAAGGAAAACAAGATGTTAAAAATTGAAAATTTACACGTTAATATAAATGAGAATGAAATTTTAAAAGGTTTAGACTTAGAGGTTAAACCAGGTGAAGTACATGCGATCATGGGTACAAATGGTGCTGGTAAATCAACACTTGTTAAAACAATAAGTGCTCACTATGACTGTAATGTAACGGATGGAAACATCACATATAAAAATAAAGATTTATTAGAACTTGATGTGAGTGAGCGAGCAAATGAAGGAATCTTTATGAGTTTCCAATCTCCAGTTGAAGTTCCAGGAGTAAATAATAGCTACTTTTTAAGAACAGCTATTAATGAAAAAAGAGCTTATAATGGAGAAGATGAAATCGATACAATGGAGTTTTTAAAACTTACAAAAGAAGAGACTGCAAAATTTAATATAGATAGAAAACTACTTCAAAGAGATTTAAATGATGGTTTTAGTGGTGGTGAGAAAAAAAGAAATGAATTAATTCAACTACTTATGTTAAAACCTGATTTAATCTTACTTGATGAAATAGATTCAGGACTTGATGTTGATGCTATTAAAATAGTTGCAAATGTAATCAACTCTATGCTTGATGGGAAAAGATCAATTATTATGATTACGCACTATGATAGATTATTAGAGTTAATTAAACCTGATTTTGTACATATTATTAATGATGGAAAAATTGCAAAAACAGGTGATTATAGCCTTGCACTTGAACTTGATGAAAAAGGTTATGAAGCAATAGGAATTAAAGATGAAAGTAATTAATACAAAAGATTTAAGACTACCAAAGAAAAAAGAGGAAGAGTTTTTAAAGATAAATTTTGACCCACTTTTTTCTTATGATTTTAAAAATGTTGAAACTTTAGAAATTGATATTATGGGATTAGAAGAAGTGGTTGATGAAGCTACTTATGCTTCACCACTTTTTGATATCACAAGAAATTTTGATGTAAAACAAAAGGTTTTAAAGATAGATAAAAATATAAAAGAGCCAATATTTTTAATTCATAAAATCAGCGAAGATGAAACTTTTTTTACAAACTCTATTAAAATTGAAGTTAGTCAAGGAATAAAAGCTCAAGTAGTTGAACTATTTATTACAAATGGACAAAACTCTGCTTTAAGCATAAATAGAAATATTCATTTAGAAAAAGATGCTAATTTGGAGTATGTAAAAGTTCAAGATATTAGTAGTTCAAATTCAATGCTATTTAATACTTTAGTTTCACAAGATGAAAACTCAAATTTAGATTTTTCAAACTTTGAGTATGGTGATGGGTTTATAGTAAATACAATTCAAAATATTATTGAAAAACAAAGTGTTACTTATAATCTTAATGGATTAGTAAAGTTACATAGTGATGCAAATTGTGCAAATTTAATTAAAACTATCCACAATGAAAAAGAATCCCTTAGTAACATAAACTATAAGCACTCATTAAAAGAGAGTTCAAAAGCTGTATTTAAAGCAACATCTGTTGTAAATGAAAGTGCACCTAATTCAAAGGCATTTCAAAATAGTGATACTATTTTATTAAGTGATGATGCAACTATATTTGCTCAACCTCATTTAGAGATATTTATTGATGAACTTGAAGCAAGTCATGGTGCTACAACTGGGTCTTTAAATAAAGAGCAGTTATTATATCTTCAATCAAGGGGTATTTCAAAAGATAATGCATATAATATGTTATTAGAAGCTTTTGAGAAAGATATTGCACAAAATTTAAAAGATGAACTTGTAAAAGAGTTTGTGGTGCAATATGATAGGAGAAAATATGTTTAAAAAGGATTTCCCATATTTTTCAAATAGTGATATCACATATTTGGATAATGGAGCAACTACGCAAAAACCTAAAGTTGTTATTGATTCACAAATTGATTACTATACAAAATATTGTGCTAATACACATAGAAGTAATTTTGGGGATGCTAATAAAGCAACAAGAGAGTTTGAAAATGCGAGAAAAATATTAAAAGAGTTTATTAATGCTTCAAAAAATGAGGAGATTATCTTTACAAAAGGTGTTACTGAATCAATAAATTTTATTGCAAGTTCATTTGCTGTTGATTTTGAAACAGTGATTATTTCAAGTTTAGAACACCACTCAAATGTTGTTCCTTGGCATATGCAAGGAAGAACAATAGGAAAAGGTTTAGAAGTAGTTAAATGTGATGACAGATTGAACTTTGATATGGAGCATTTTGAAGAATTACTAAAAGCTAATCCAAAAGCTTTTGTAAGTATTACACATATTTCAAATGCCTTTGGAGAGATTCATGATATAAAAGCTATTACAAAATTAGCTCACTCTTATGGTGCAGTTGTATTAGTGGATGGGGCACAAAGTTTAGCTCATCTAAAAGTTGATATGCAAGAGTTTGATTGTGATTTCTTTGCAATGTCTGGACATAAAACATTTGCTCCAACGGGAGTTGGTGCTATTTATGTAAAAGAGCAATATTTAAATGAATTAAAACCATATCAAACAGGTGGAGCAACTATTCATGAAGTTGATTTTTATGGTTCAACACTACTTGATTCTCCATACAAGTTTGAAGCAGGAACTCAAAATATAGCAGGTGTTATTGGTTTTGGAAAAGCTATTGAGTATTTAAGCCATGTTGGATATGCAAATATTGAAACAATAGAGAATGATGTATATAAATATTTACGTAATGAGTTAGAAAAACTTGATGGAATTATTTTTTATAATGACATAGATAACTGTGTTGGAAGTCTAAGTTTTAATTTTGAAGGAATTGTTCATGATGATATTGGAATTTTAATCGATAAGATGAAAATAGCTTTAAGAGTTGGTCATCACTGTGCCCAACCAATTATGAAACAACTTGGAATAAAAGGAACAATTAGAGTCTCTATTGCATTTTATAATAACTACAAAGATGTTGATAATCTAATAAATGCACTAAAAAGAGCTTTAAATATGTTAAGGGATTAAAAATGAGTATAGAACAAAGAGTTGCAGATATTAAAGAAGATTTAGATTTTTTTGAAGATGAATTACAAAAATATGAATATATTATAGATTTAGGTAAAAAACTTGAAGAGTTTCCTGAAGATGATAAAATTCCAGCAAATATAGTGCATGGATGTACTTCTCAGGTTTGGTTAACAAGTGAAATTAAAGATGGTAAATTATATTTTCATGGAACTAGTGATGCAATAATTGTAAAAGGTTTAGTTTATATGATATTAAAGATTTTTTCTGACTCTACAATTGAAGAGTTAAAAGAGGTTGATATGGATATAGTTCATGAACTTGATTTATCAGAAGTTATTACTCCAAATAGACAAAGTGGAGTTATTGGAATGATAAAAAAGATAAAAGAGTATGCGCAAAATGCGTAAAGGATAAAAAATGAGTACAAATTTTGATAAAGATGAAATTAAAGAAAAGATTATAAAAAATTTAAAAAATGTATTTGACCCAGAAATTCCAGCAAATATTTATGACTTAGGGTTAATATATAATATAGATTTACAAGAAAAAGGGAACTATTTACACTGTGTTATTGAGATGACTCTTACAAGTCCAGCTTGTCCTGTTGCAGAAAGTTTAGTAGAACAAGTTAGATATGTAACACTTGCTGTTGATGAAGTAGATGAAGCAAAAGTAAATCTTACATTTACTCCACCTTGGAGTCCTGAACTTATGACTGAAGAGGCAAGAGAAATCATGGGAGCAAGTGGAGCTGCGATGTTCTAAAAGGAGTTTGTTATGGAAATAGCTGTTTTATTAGTTTATATAGGATTATTTGTAATAGCTATTATTTTATCTTTCGCTTCTATTAAATATTTTATAACTATGTGGAAGTTTAAAAATAGAAAAAAAGATGGAAGCGAAGATAAAGATTTTAAATATTTTGATTAAATTCATAAAAAAATTATTATAAACTTATTTTTAAGATTTAAATAGTATCATTTGTATTATTATCATGGATTTAATTATGGGAAACAAACTCAATAATAGTTGTAAATTAGAATTTAGTAATGAAGTAGAAATTAGTTCTGAAGATTATAATAATATATTAGATTTAGAAGAAAAGATACTTCATATGGTTGCATCAAACCAACAAACCTATGAAATTTTAGATCAACTATGTATTATGGCAGAATCTTTACTAAAAAACTCAGTGGCTTCAATATTAATAAAAAACCATAATGGTGATTTAGATGTTGAAGCTGCTCCTTCTATACCTAATGATGCAAAAAAACTATTGTATGATCTAAGCCCTGGCCCTCATAATGGCTCTTGTGGAAATGCTGTTTATTATAATAAACCCCAATATATCCAAAATACATTTATTGATGAAAGATGGACAAACCTAAGAGAGTTTGCTAGAGATTTTAATATTTGCGCATGCTGGTCAACACCAATTACTAATGAAAATAAAGAAGTAATTGGATCTTTTGCATTATCATCTTTTGAACATCGAGCTCCAAGTGCATTTCATAAGAAACTTTTAAAAACAGCCTCAACAATAATAAGCATTGTTTTGAAAAATAGAAAAACTAATAATAAAATGAAATATTTAGCTTATCATGATGAATTAACTGATTTATACAATAAAAGTTATTTAGAAAATGTTTTAAAGAAAAAAGGTGAAAAGAGCTTAATTCTTCTAAATATTAATAGTTTTAGTTATATTAATACAGCCTATGGATTTGATATAGGTGATAAAATTTTAAAAGATGTTTCAAAAGTGTTAAAAAACAACTTTCATGCTGATACTTTATGTAAAATAAATTCTGATGAGTTTGCCTTAGTTTATGATAAAGAAATTGATATAAAAAGTAAGATTAATTCAATTCAACAATATTTTTTAAATCACATGATTGATATTAATGAAATTAAAATTAGTATTACTTTCTCATATGGAGCAACTTTTGGAGAAGAGAATCTATTAAGAAAAGCATCTACTGCATTAAAAAAGGCAAAAGAGAGTGGAAAAAACAAATTCATTATCTTTGATAAATTTGATAATCTAAATTACAAAGACAGAGAAAAATTTATTAAATATACTAACATTATAAAAAATGCCCTTGATAATAATCAAATTGTTGCTTATTTTCAAGGTATATATGACAATGAGAAAAACTTAATTAATAAATATGAAGCTTTAGTTAGAATTGAATTAGAAGATAAAGTAATTAGTCCATTTGAATTTTTAGAAATCGCTAAATTAGCTGGCTTAATTCCTAATATAACTAAAATTATGATTAAAAAAAGTTTTGAGACAATGCTTTCTAACGACTACACATTTTCAATAAATATTACAGAAGATGATTTAGCAGAAGAGTATTTGGTGGATTACTTAAAAGAGCAAGCATCCAAATATAATATAAATCCCAATAGAGTTATTTTAGAGATTTTAGAGGGTGTTAGTACAGGTGGGAAAGATAGCCATTTAAACCAACTAATTGAACTTAAAAAACAAGGATTTAAAATTGCAATAGATGATTTTGGTGCTGAATACTCTAATTTTGAAAGAATTTTAGATTTAGATGTTGATTTTATAAAAATTGATGCTAAATATATTAAAAATATTCATAAAGATAAAAGAAGTTATGAAATTACAAAAGCTATTGCATTTTTTGCAAAGAATGTAAATATATCTTCAATTGCAGAGTTTGTACATAATGAAGATGTTCAAAAAATTATTAAAGAGTTAGGTATTAACTTTTCTCAAGGATATCTATTTAGCCAGCCCAAAAAAGAGCTATTAAAATCCCTAGAAGAATAAGTAGCGTTGAAATAATCAACTCAAAAGTAAGAGCTTCATCTAAAAATACAACTCCTAAAAATATAGCAATAATAGGAACTAAAAGCTGCAATATACTTGCTGTTGTAATTTTCATTTTAGGTAAAACAAAATACCAAATCAAATACCCAACTGCAGATGTTAATGAACCAGATATAATTGCTAAACTTGCAGTATATAAATCAAATTTTAATTCACTAATAAAAAGAGACATAAATACAATAACAAATAGTGTAGCTTTTAAAAAATTATCAGTTGTATTTAAAGTAGCATTTGTTGATTTTTTCCCAAGAACACTATAAACAGCCCAAGCGATACCTGATAATATCATTAAAAAAGAGTGATAAAAAGATAAGGAAAACTCTTCTTTGGGATACAATAAATAAAATAGTCCACTAAAAGCTATAATTACACCTAAAGCTTTTTTTGAACTAAACTTTTCTTTATAAAAAATTGCTATTAAAATCATACTTATTTGAACACTTGCAAAAAGAATTAAAGTTCCAACTCCTGCTTCCATATTTACATAAGAGTATGAAAAACAAATGGCATATAAAAAAAGCATAAAAGAGCTTATCCAGTTCTTTTTCAAATCAAATTTCAGAGTTTTAGTTTTATAAAAATATATTATTAAAAGTAAAATTGCCCCTGAAAGTATACGTAAAAAAGTAAAAGAGAAAGCATCAATATTTTGGGTAATTAATGCCATTCTTGCAAAAATAGAGTTTGCACTTAAAAATATAAGTGAGAGTGAAACTAAAATAAAAAGTTGCATTTATGACCATAATTGAAATTTAGGTATATGTGAAACAGCCTTTATAATATCTGTTTTTGAAACTATTCCAACTAAAATATCCTCTTGTGTCACAACAGGAATTGCATCAAGTTTAAAATCTAGCATAACTTTTGCAACTCTTCTTATATCTGTTATAGGGTCTGTTGTTAAAACCTCATCAAGATAAATATCTTCAATTTTTCTATTTAAAATATTATTTATATTTGATATATCATCCATTATAAGATTTAAGATAGTTTTTTTATTTATCATACCCATGATTTTTTTGCTAAAGCCTAATACTGGAAGTTGATTAACCTCAACATCTTTTAATTTATCATAGGCTTCTTGGATTGTTATTGATTGGTCTATATAAACAGGTTCTAAAGTCATAATATCTTTTACATGAAATACTTGTTCAGAAGTATCAATATTTGCGACTTTTTTATATGCATTTATCGCTTGTTGAGTATCTTTCCCTTTTTTTGAAGTTAAATACTCTTGAAATAAATCATCATCATTAGGCTTTAATTGAACAGCATCAGGAGCATCAGTTTTTTTTAATTCATACAGGTTATCTACTGTACTTCTAAATCCTACACTCCCTTTATTATATATTGCGAACATTTTTTTACCTTTTATATAAAATTAATTGATTTTATTACAATAGTATAACATTAAACTTTAAAGATTTAATAAGAAAATTGTTAAAGGGGAAATAACTAAAGAGAGTATATAAAAGGTTAATAAAAAATTTATTAACCTTAAAACATAAAATTAAAAACTTGAGCTAATGTAACCAATAGCCAAGAAAGAAACTACTACTAATACGATTAAACTTCTAACAAAGTTCATATTACATCCTTTAAGGTTAAATATTTTAGTTAAACTAAAAATATTATATATGAGATATGTAAATTTTAAAATGTAACTACTCTTTACAATTCCTTGACATTTAATTAAAATTTATATGAAAAAAGTATTGAAGTTACTTTTGTATCTACATCATCTCTATTTTCTGGTAGTTCTTTTCCATTTTGATATGAATACTTTGCAATAATATCAAAGTTTTTAAACTTTTTACCAAATGAAAACATATATGTTTTATCTTGTTGCATTGCATGGTGTTGAACTTTCATACCATCATCTAAAACTGTAAAAATTCTCTCTCCAAAGAAAGCGGCAAAGCCTGTAATAAATCCATTATAATTTCCTGCAAGTTTTAAGCCTGTAGTAAAATAATCTCTATCTTTAAAAGTATATGCACCATATTTATTGCCATCAATATCTATTTTTTTTGCAAGGATTGTTGCTTTAAGCCTCAAATTATTGATTTTAAAAGCTTTTGATAAACTAATATCATATTGATTTACGTCAAAATCTTTGTAATCACTTTTATAATAATTAATTGAACTAATAAGAGCTTTTGAAATATTATAAGTTGCACCAACTCCATAAATTTTTCCCTAATCAGTTGGAGCTAAATTATCTATAATTTTTATAAAAGAGCCTTTTAAAGCTAAAACATTATTTAGATTATATGAGTATTTTGCACTATATTTTTCAACATCTAAAGATGGTAAACTTACATTTGTAATTGAGTGTTTTCTATTAACATTATCTGATTGCATACTTAAGTTTAGTTCTTGCTTTTTATCAAAATATTTATAATTTATATTTTGTACTTTTCCATCAATTTTTGTCATTGAATTATTATAATCTTTATTTCCGTATTCATATGAAAGTTGAGTATTTGCATAAACCATACTACTTAATAGTAAAATTATAAAAAGAGTTTTTTTCATTATATTCCTTATTTAATTTGCAACTAAGTTGCAATAAATTTTCAGAATTATAATCATTTTTTATTAATTTAAACTTATGATATATTTATAGTAAATACTTATATTTAAAAAAGATGGAAGGTTTTATTTAAATTTTATTATAAAAATATTATAAGAGTCTTTATAGTCATAATCTAAGGTAAAGTCATGCATTTTTACAATCTTATTTACAATATTTAATCCCAATCCATGACCTAATTGCTGGTTTGGATCCCTTGTAAAAGGTCTTGTATAATATATTAAATCATTATGTAATTTATTTCCTAAATTTTTAATATATATTCTATTATTAAGTGTTTGAATCTTTATTGGATAATTGTTTGTATATTTCATTGCATTATCGATTAGATTTTTTAGAACCATTGTCATGTAGTACTTATCTGCACTTATTTCAAAATCATCATCAACATTTAATTCAATCTTTGATTCATCATCTATTGAGAGTTTAGATAGAGCTTCTAATATCAAAGAACTAATTTTAAAATTTGTAATATTTAAAGTTGCAAAATTTAATTTCTCTCTTTGAAGAAGTTTACTAGTTAGCTCTTCAATATCAACAAAAACACTATTTATATTTGATAGTTCATTTTTATCTAGTTTATCTTTTAGATTCTCTAATAAAAATTTACCTTTTGTAATTGGTGTTTTTAATTCATGACTTATATTTCTAAGTAGCTCTTCCCTTGAATGAATTATATCTTCTTGTTTTTCTAAATATGAGTTTAGATTATTAGTAATTTCATTTAATTCATTGTTTTTACCAATATCAACTTTAATTTTATTTTCATCATCATTAAAGAGTTGTAAGACACCTTTATTTAATTTATCAAGTTTATCTTTTATCTCTCTTATAATTTTTGAAGATATTATAAGGGCTAAAATTAGTGCAACTAAAAAAAGAATTACAACCTCAATTTTTATAGTATCAATAAAGTTATTTTTATCTATTTCTGTTTTATTAAGTTCATTTTGCAAATAATCAATTTCATAATCTAAAAGCTCATCTACTTGCTTACTTAAAGACTCAAAACTTGTGTTGAAATCATTGAAAGTTCTATTCTCTTCTTTTGTTAAAACTATTCCATATAATTCATTTCTAATTAGTTTATGTATTTTTTCAAACTGTAAGAAAATCAATTGAAGATTCTCTTTTTCAATTATAGATTCAGAGTTTTCAATTGTTATCTCTTTTTTTAAAAGTAGTTTTTTTAATAACTCATCTGATTTATTAAGTCTCTCTTTTACAATATTTATTTTTTCATAATCAGTAATAATATCTAATACAATCCAAGAAAAAGAGTTGTTATACTCCTTTAGTTTTTCAACCCTTCTAATTTGGTCATATCTATGTTTTTGAGATAAATGTACTTCATTGAAATTATAAATTGAGTAAAAAAATACACCTATAATAAATATTGTAATCAATAAGATTAAAGAGAATGAGATATAAAGTCTTTGCCTAATTGTCATTTATAAATTTATACCCTATTCCCCAAACTGATTTGATATATTTAGCCTCTTTAGAATCATCATTAATTTTAAATCTAATATTGCTTATGTGCATATCGATTGTTCTATTTTTTGTATCTTTTTTTAGACTTGTTTGATTTAAGATATCTTCCCTAGAAACTACTTTATTTATATTGTTTACAAACATAAAAAATATCTCTGATTCTATTTTTGTAAACTCAATTTCTTGATTTTCTAAAAAAACTCTTTTTTTGTCTAAATCAATATATAAATCATTTATATTCATTTCATTACTACTAGAGTATCTTTTTAGTGTAGCATCAATTCTTAGAACTAATTCCCTTGGTTCATAAGGTTTTGATAAATAATCATCAGCACCAAGTTCAAAGCCATGGATTTTATTTCCTATATCATCCCTAGCAGTTGATATAATTATAGGAATATTTTTTATCTCTTTTAATTTTTTAAATAGATCAAAACCATCCATTCCTGGAAGTCCTAAATCTAAAATTACAATTGAGTAATTTGTAAAGTTTTCTTCAAACTCTTTTAAAGCTTCAAAGGGATCAGAAAAAACCTTACAAGTGTAGTTGTAAGGTTCTAAAAATCCACTTATTAAGTTTTGTAACTCTAAATTGTCTTCGATTAAAAGAACATTATTGTTTTTCACTAGTTTCCTTTAGTTTCACATTATTTTAATGTTTGTTCTTTGCTGAAACTGATTTTAACCAAAAATATCCAAATAATCCAGAAAACAATGAAGCACTTAAAATACCAACCTTAGCTTGGAAGATTAATTCTGCATTTCCTAAAAACGCAAGATCTGCAACAAATATTGACATTGTAAAACCAATACCACCTAAAAATGCAACTCCAAATACTTGACTTAAAGTACTTCCAGTTGGAAGTTGTGCTATATTTAATTTAATAGCTAACCATGAAACTCCAAAAATTCCTATAACTTTTCCAAAAATTAAACCTAAAATTATTCCTAAAGATACAGGTTCTAAAATTGTTGAACCAATTGAACTAAAATCAATTTTTATTCCAGCATTTGCTAAAGCAAAAATAGGAATAATTAAAAGAGCAACTGGTAAATGTAAATTATGTTCTAATCTTGATGCAGGAGTACCTACTTCATCAATTTTATCTTTGATATTATTTAAAATCTTTTTTTGCTCTTCATGTAATTCAAAATTCTCTTTTTCTGGATACTTTTCATACTCCTCTAAAAGATGTTTAGTATCTTTTGCTAAAGTTGATGGAACTCTTTTTGGAGTTGAAGGAATTGCTAAGGCTGCTAAAACACCAGCAATTGTAGCATGAACTCCTGATTCAAGCATAAAAAACCACATAAATAAACCTACAATAAAGTAAGGTAATATCATATGAATTCCAAATCTATTAAACATTATCATTATAAAAAACATTGATGCAGCTAATACAAGAGCTACCATATTAATTGTCTCTGTATAAAATAATGCAATAACTAAAACAGCACCTAAATCATCCACAATTGCAAGTGCTACTAAAAATGTAACAAGTGCTGTTGGAACTCTTTTTCCAAGTAAAACTAAAGCACTAATTGCAAAGGCAATATCTGTTGCCATAGGGATTCCCCAACCTGCACTTCCAGGAGTTCCATAATTTAAACTTGTGTAGATTAGTGCAGGAAATACCATTCCTCCAATTGCTGCAAGAATCGGTAAAAGCGCAACTTTTAGATTTGATAATTCTCCTACTGTTATTTCTCTTTTAATCTCTAAACCTATCACAAAAAAGAATATTGCCATTAGACCATCATTTATCCAGTGATGCAAAGTATGAGATAAGGCCCAAGAGCCAACATTAAAATCAATATTTAGGTGAAAGAAATGTGAATATGATTCATAAAGTGATGAGTTTGCCAATATTAAAGCTAATACAGTCATCACAATCAAAATCAACCCTGTTGTTGTTTGAGCATGTAAAAACTCTTCAAATGGTGTTGAGACTTTTTTAAAAGCTTTTTCCCATGGTGCATATAATTTCATTTAAATTCCTATTTAGTAAATTTTATAATATAAATGTAAAGTATACATAATAAGTGTCAATATTTTTATGGTTTTATTATTGACAATTTATTGACAATTTATTATCAAAAAAAAATATTTGTTTAAAGAAATAATAAACTGTTAATTGTAAAATAGAGAGTATAAAAGAATTAATAAAAAAAAATGGAATATCTAAATTGAAAATTAATAGTTCTAAAACATTAAGTCAGCTTATTTTATTGGTAATGGTTTTTACAATAGGCCTATTATCACTTATATTTTTACATCTTTTTTTTCAAAAATTAGTAAATGGACTATCTCAAAAGAGTGAAAACCTAAAATCAAAAATTTATATTGGAAGATATATTGTGACTGATTTATATAAAATAAGATCAGATTTTTATGAATTAGCAACAACAGCAACAAATGAAAGAGGTAGAGAATTAATAAAAAAAAGAATATCAAAAAGAACCGATGAAATAAAACAGAGTTTACATATTTTGAAAAATGGGGGAACATTTCAAAGGGTTATTAGATTAAATATTGCGGGTCAAAGTTTCACAACTGAAACAATAACTTATAAAAAATATGAAAACAGTATATCCTTAGAATCTATTGATCTTCTTCCTAAACTTATAAAATTTGAAAAAATGATTGAAGATATGATTACTCTTTTGAAAAAACAAGATATTTATAAAGAGCAAAATAATATAAATAAATATTTAGATTTAAATAATGAAATTAAAAGCTATTACAAAAGAACTCCATCTTTTTTTATTAGAATTACTGAAAACGCTAACAGATTATTATATGAAGGTTCTAAGGAGCTTGAATCACTACAAAAAGAGCTAAAAAAGCAAGAGGATTATTATGTTAAGCTAGAGATAATTCTTGTATTAACTATCTTTACTTTAGTTTTTATAATTGCATTTGCAATCGCTTTACAAATTAATAAAAATACAAAAAATCTAGAAAGACAAAGTAAATCAAATCGTGGTGTTTTAGATGCACAAAAGAATATTGTAATAGTTAGTAATGGTGAAAAAATGATTGATGCAAATAAATCATTAGTTGATTTTTTTAAAAATTATAATAGTTTTAATGAGTTTAAATCTAAGCATTTATGTATTTGTGATTTTTTCCAAGATATTAATAAAGAGAACTATTTATTAAATAAAGATTATGATGGTTTAAAATGGTTTGAATATATAATTAATAATCCCAAACTACCACATAAAGTTGCTATGAGAAGAGATGTAGCTAGTAGTATCAGTCACTTTTCGATTAGTGCTGTAAAAAAGATTTTAGATGAAAATACATTTATTATTATAGTTGTTTTAACTGATATCACTGAAGAGGTTAAAAACCAAGAAGTACTAAAACTCTTAAATGAAAACTTAGAAGATTTAGTAACTCAAAAAACAAAAGAGCTTCAAGAATTAAATGAAAATCTAGAAGAAAAAATTAAGAAAGAAGTTGAAGATAATAGAAAAAAAGATAAAACTCTAATTCAACAATCTAGATACGCAGCACTAGGAGAGATGATAGGTAATATTGCCCATCAATGGAGACAACCACTATCAGCTATCTCTTCAACTGTTACTTCAATGCAACTGCAAAGAGAATTAAATCTTGCAACTAATGATGATATTGATAAATCTTATTCATCAATTTTAAGAAATATCAGTTTTTTAAATCAAACTATTGAAGATTTTAGAGGTTTCTTTAGACAAGATAAAAAAGCTATAGAGTTTAATATTTTAGAGATTTACAGAAATTCAATGACTATAATAAATGCAACCTATAAAAATAATGCTATTTTAATAATAGATGATGTTAAAGAGTCTGAATATAGGGCTTTAGGATTTCCAAATGAATTAACTCAAGTTTTTTTAAATATTTTAAATAATGCAAAAGATATTTTAATAGAAAAAAAAGAAACTCAAAGGTTAGTAAAAATACATATAAGTCAAACTCTAAACCATAACATAATTGAAATTACTGATAATGGTGGAGGAGTTGAAAAAGAGATTAAAGATAAAATTTTTGATCCATACTTTACAACAAAACATAAATCTCAAGGAACAGGAATTGGACTTTATATGTGCAAAGAGATTATAGAAAAAAACCTAAAAGGTTCTTTATCTATAGAAAATAGAAGTTTTGATTATCAAAATGAAAAACAATATGGAGCTTGTTTTATAATCAAACTTCCTAAATATTAACTATTATATTTTATAAAAAGAATCAATTTTATCTTTGTGATTTGCTGCCCACTGTTCAAAACTCATCTCTTTTTCTTTTTGTACATTTGCTTTTGTTTGAGCATAAATATCCTCAGCTTTCTCTTTTGGAATAACAGCAACGCCTTCTTCATCAGCAACTATTATATCACCTGGATTAACTGATATTCCACCAGCAGTTATAGGGATATTAACAGGAACGGCATTTTTCTTACCACCTGGCATAGGTATTACACCTCTTCCAAAGATTGCTACTTGGTTTTCTCTAATTTCACCAATATCTCTAACAAGTCCATCAATCACAAAACCTTTAATTCCTCTTTTTTTAGCAATTAAAGATACATTTCCACCAATTACAGCATAATCCATTGTATTTGATTGAGCTACAATAATTGAACCAACAGGAGCTTCATAAATTGCTCTATGCAAACTTAAATTCTCACCACCAACCATTTCAACAGTAAAAGCAGGTCCAGAAATTCTTGGAATACCTTGCCATAACTCTTTTATACCACAATCCATAAAACTCTCTCTTTTTAAAGGTCCTGCATAATCACAAGGTGAAAAGTCTGCAAATTTATCATAATCCATTTATACTCCTACTAATAAATTTTGTATAATTACATACAAAGAGATAAGTAAGATGATCACATTTTTTTTAGATCAATGATAGAACTTTTAATGAAGTTTTATTAAATCTCCAAGGAGTCTATCACTTACTTCAAATCCCAATAGGTTGATTAAGCTTCGAGCTTCTGTCATTATGGAGATAGGATAAAAGTAAGGTTACTTATCTGTTTGTATGTAAAATAACATTTGTAAAGGTATTTGTGATGTATAAACAATTCATAGGAATAGATATTTCTAAAGATAGCTTTGATTTAACACTACTTGAAAATAGTGGTGAAATTAAACTAGAAGTAAAGCTTACAATGAATAGAGATGGATTTGATACTTTAGTAGAGTATTTATCCACATATCCTAAAGAAGAGCTTTTAATAGCAATGGAAGCAACTGGTATTTATCATTTACCACTATTATCTTTTTTATTAGAAAATAGTTTTAAGTGTGTAGTGATTAATCCAATACTCATAAAGAGTTTTATTGGTTCAACTACCCTTAGAAAAACTAAGAATGATAAAAAAGATGCAGCTTCAATTGCTCTATTTAGTTTAAAATCATATCAATCTTTACATCTTGCTAGTACTAATAATATTGAAAATATTAGACCGCTTATCCGTGAAAGAGAAAACCTCTCGAAAGATGTAGCAAGATTAAAAACTGAAATAAAAGCTAATTTAGTGCAATTATTCCCTGAATTGTTAAAGAACACAAATATATTTACAAAGAGCATTTTAAATCTGCTCCTTAAAGCTCCTAGCCGTAAAGCAATTAGGAACTTAAGGGAAAAGACCATCCAACGAATCTTAGATGATACAAGTGGCAATAAAGTTAAAATTACTGCAAAGGATATATTAGCCTTAGCAAAAACTTCTATCGCCGTATCCGATAAATATCTTGAAAAGGTTTTAACTTCTAAAATTAGAAGATTAATAGCTATTCAAGATGAATTATCTATTCTAGATTCTGAGTTGGAAAACTCTTTAGAAGATACTGATATAAACAATGATATTGATATAGTACAATCAATACCAGGAATTGGAGCAGTAACTTCTAAAAACTTTATGGTTGAAGTATCCTCTGTTGATAAGTTTAATTCCGTAAAGCAACTATGTGCTTTTATAGGAATTGACCCATCAGTTAGACAAAGTGGTACTTCAATCAACTATAGGGGCAAAATCTCTAAAAGAGGTAATGCAAACCTTAGAAGAACTATTTGGCAAATGGCAATTGGTACTATTCGTTCTTGTGAAAAATTTAAACTCTATTTCTCTAAAAAACGAGAAGAAGGTAAAAAATTCAAACAAGCTGTTATTGCTGTTGCAAATAAACTTCTAAAAACAATATTTGTAATGTTAAAGAACAAAACCAAATTTGATGAAAATTTAGCTTTAGGTGTTTCCAAATGAAACTTTAAAATCTTTGTTTTTTAGTTAGGTTTCTTTATAGTTGACTCCTTAATCTTTAGAAAGTATTATACTAATTAGTTAATTTAGTGTATTTTAAGTACCAATAATTGTAGCAACAATTTTTCTACTACCACCATAATCTCTATGTTCACCTAGATATATTCTTTATTAAGTCTTTAATATGGTAAAGTATTGAAAGGATGATAACAGCTTTATTATCATTTTTTAGATACAATTTTTAGTATAAAATTAAAAGGTTATAATATGAGTATAAATGAAGTATTAGAGCAAGCACTAGAACTAAAAGCCAATGAAAGGTCAAAACTTATAGATGAACTTTTAAAAAGTCTTGACAAACCTGATGAAGAAATAGATCAAATTTGGGCAGAAGAAGCTGATAAACGTCTTGAATCTTATAGAAAAGGTGAGCTTAAGGCTGTACCAATGGAAAATATTTTTAAATAATGAATATTTTATTTCTAGAAATTGCCGAACAAGAGTTTTATGATTCGCAAGATTATTATGAAGAACAACAAACAAATTTAGGGGAAAAGTTTAAAAAAGAAATTTTCAATACCTTAAAACGAATACAAAGATTCCCAAATATGTATGCTGAAATTAGAAAAGACATAAGAAAATGTGTTGTAAATAAATTTCCATTTAATTTACTCTATTCAGTTGAAGAAAATCACATTTTAATTATTGCAATTGCTCATCATCATAGAAAACCTGACTATTGGGTTGAGAGGATTTCATCAGTTACTAGATGAAATCCTCTTGAGTGTGGGTTTAAGTTAAACTCTTTTTGAAAGATTTGCAAAACTAACCTTAGTATTTATTTATCTCAAATATTCTATCTAAACTTGCAATTGCTAAATATTTATCAAAATATGCTTTATTATATCCTTGTTGCGCTTGAGTTAATAAATAATTGGCATCTGTTAAATCTGTAGTTGTTGCTAAACCTTCATCAAATCTATTTTTAACAATTTCATAATTCTCTTTTGCTTGAATTAATGATAACTTTGAAGTATCTAAATTATCAATTGCCACCTCTAAATTTGATTTAGCATTTTCATATTGAAGATTTATATCAAGTTTTGTTTTATCTAATTGATTTATTGCATTTTTATAATCAATTTTAGAGTTTTCAACTTGTGCCATAGTTGAACCACCGCTATATAAATTCCAACTTGCTGTTATATTAGCACTATTTTGATTATCAACATTTGGTATAGCTTCATATTTATTTAATGAAAAAGTATCATAATATTTATTATGAGAAGCACTAATATCAACTGTTGGATAATAACTAGATTTTGTTGCTTTTATTTGTTGATTAAATGATTTTAAGGCCATTTCTAATGCTTGTATTTCACTTCTTTGTGAAAGTTTAGACTTATCATAATCTTTAATACTAAGAGTTTTTTCATCTAAGTTTTCTATATTTTCATTTGTTAAATCAATGCCACCTAAAACATTAGATAATTGATATTTTACAACTTTTAAATCACCTTTTGCTTGAACAACATTTTGCTTTGCACTTGACATATTTACTTGAACTTGTAATAAGTCATTTCTTGCAATTAATCCTTGGTTATATCTATTTTTAGAATCTTCATACTGCTCTTTAAATAACTCATAAGCACTATTATATGTTTTTAGTGAATTTTGTGCATTTAGGTAGTTTATATAAGCACTTTTTACACTTAAAACAATATCTTGTTTTGTAGCATTTAAAGAGTATTTAGATGATTGAGATAAATACTTAGAAGCATTTTTATTTGCTAAATCTTTAAAACCATTAAACAAATTATAAGAAACTGTTGCACTTAAAGCTGTAGTTTCTGATTGGTTGTTATTAAAAACTGCTTCATCTGTATTATTATAAGCATATCCTAAATCTAATTTTGGAAGGTATGCTGAATTACTCTGTTTTAAACTCTGAATACTTTTCATATAAGTAAACTCAGAACTCTTAATATCTAAGTTTTTATTTAGTGCTATATCTATTGCTTCATCTAAATTTAATGCATTAGCATTCACTAAAAATAGTGAACTTAATGCTAATGATAATATTGAAATTTTTTTCATAAATTAATCCTTTATGCTTTACTAACATCAATTGGCTTATTAGACATTGATGAAACTTTTGACTCTAATTTAATAAAGAACATTAAAAGTGCTGGCGTAACAAATATCGTAAATACAGTTGACAATGCAAGTCCACCAGTGATAACTGAACCTAAACCTCTATAAAATTCACTTCCTGGACCTGGCACTAAAACTAAAGGTAACATACCAAAAATTGAAGTTAATGAACTCATATAAATAGGTCTAATTCTAGATTTTGTTGCTGCTATTACTGCATTTTTATGCTCCATGCCTTCATTTCTAATATAATTTAAACTTTGATGAACAATTAAAATTGCATTATTTACAACAATACCAACTAAAATAATAAATCCTAACATCGTAAGAACATCTAAAGGCTGTTCTTCTATAAAATTACTTGTTAAAGCAAGTCCAATAAATCCACCTGCTGTTGCTAAAGGTACTGTAAACATAATTACAATTGGATACAAGAAATTACCAAATAAAGCAGACATTAGTAAATAAATAATTACTATTGCTAAAATGAAACTTCCACTTAAAGCTGCAATTGTTTCAGTTAACTTATCAGCTGTACCACTAATACCTACTTCAACTGTTTTAGAGATTTCACCTTCACTTTTCATTTTTTCTAAAGCTCCACCTAAAATACCCATTGTCTCTTGAATAGTCATATGCTCAGGTGGTGTAACTTGTAATGTAATAGTTCTATCACCATTTAAGTGTCTAATTTCACTAATACCTGTTGTATCAACTGAACTTGCAAGTGAAGACATAGGAACTAAAGCACCATTTGGTAAAGCAACTTGTGTAGCTAATATATCTTCTGGTGTTTTAATTAAACTATCATCAGCTTTTAAAACAAGGTCAATTTTCTTTTTTCCATCTTGTTCATAATCAGAGATTTTTCTACCACTCATTAGAACATCACTCATAATTCCCAAATCAGTTGAACTCATACCAAATGCTTTTAAGGCATCTTGATTTGGTTTTATTCTAACTTCTGGATAAAGTAATTCTATTGAAGGTACTGGTCTAACTTGAGCACCTTGAATTGCACCTCGCGCTGCCATAAATAATTTTGTACCAACACCAGCTATTTCTTCAATACTTTCACCACTAATATCAATATTTACAGTTTTACCCTCACCAATTCCACTTTCAAATACTCCTGATTGTAATGAAACTCCAAATACAGAAGGAAGAGAATTTACAATTGGTCTAAAAAATGGTATTAATTCTCTTGCTCGACTTTCGTGCATAGAAGTACCACCAAATAAGTTAAAATCACCAAATGATACAAAAAATGCTCTACTTATTCCTGGAACTCCATCAATATCATTATTAATATTAGGTTCAATTTGTTTCATTAAATATGCACCCATATTATATCTTTCTTCATAAGAAAGACCTGGAGGAGTAATTAAAATATTAAACACTAAGTTCTTATTTCCTTGAGGCAAATAGTCTAACTTAGGGAATAATAGAAAAATCGTAGCCCCTGAGATTACAGCAAATGAGATAATAGTAGCTATTTTTGTCATTGTAGATTTTAACGACCATTTAACAAATCCCATAATAAAGTTTACAAATTTATGCCCAAGTTTTGTTAAACCACTTTCACCCCTTGGCTCTTTTCCAGAAATTGAAGCAAATTTTTTCCAAAGCATTGGAATAACTGCAATTGAAACAAATAAAGAGAATGTTACAGCTGCTGTTACAGCAATTGCAATATCTTTAAATAACTGACCTGCTTCATCTTGTAAAAATACAATCGGTAAGAATACTGCAACAGTAGTAGATGCACTTGCAATTAAAGCTCCCCAAACTTCACTAGCACCTTTATAAGCAGCTTCAGGAATACTCATTCCTTCTTTTCTGTGCCTATCAATATTTTCTAAAACTACAATGGCACTATCAACTAACATACCAACTGCAAATGAAATACCAGCTAAAGAAATTGTATTTAAACTTCTTCCCATAGACTCTAAAATAATGAATGTACCAATAACTGAAATTGGAATAGCAATTGAAACAACAGCTGTTGGTGAAATAGCTCTTAAAAATAGTATTAAAACAATTATTGCTAAAGCACCACCAATCATAATATTTTGTTTAACTAAATCAACAGAACCAACAATATAAGGTCTTTGATCATACAACCATTTTATTTTTAGTTCTTCTTTTTTTAGAATAGTGTCATTTAATTCATTTACAACTTTTTCAACTTCATTTGTTAAAGCAACAATATTTGCATCACTACTTGGTTGAACCCCTAAAAAGATACCATCTTTACCTAAGAACATTGCAACAGTACTTGGTGTTGCATATCCAAAATCAACACTTGCTACATCACCTACTGTAACTCTTTGTTCTCTATTTGAAATTAAAATTACATCTTTTATATCTTGAGGTGTTTTAAATTTATGAACTGTTCTAATTCTGTAACTTCTTCTACCCATATTTTGAGTACCAGCAGAGATATCAACATTTTCTGCTTGTAAAATACCTATTACTTGAGGAATAGTTAGATTATAAGAGGCAAGTTTATTAGTATCTAAACTAATTTGCATCTCTTGTTCTCTTCCTCCTCCACCCATAGTACCAGCAACTCCGTTAACTCTTTTTATAACAGGTTTGATTTCATTTTCGAAAAATGTTTTATACTCATCAATATGTCTATCATTTGTATCTAAAGTTTGTAACATCATCCAAATAACTGGACTTGCTGTTGCTGTTTCAATAATAGGTTCATTTGCATTAGCTGGATATGAACTAACTTCATTTAATTTGTTAGATACATCTTGAAGTGCTGCTCTTAAATCTGTTCCTAATTTGAAAGTAAGAGTGATTTCACCTGAATTATCCTTTGAAGATGATTCATACTCTACTAAGTTATTCAAACTTTTTAGTGCATCTTCTTGCTCTTCAATAATCTCTCTTTCAATCTCATAAGGAGTAGCTCCTGGCCATGTTGTTGTAATTTTAATCTCTGGTTTTGTAACATTGGGAGTTAACTGATAAGGTAACTTTGTTAATGATAAAAAACCAAATAAAACTACAATAAGAACTGAAACTATTATTGTTACAGGATTTTTTATTGAAAATTTTATTAAATCCATTCTTAGTCCTATTTATTTATAATTTTTACAGGCATATCAGGAAATATTCTTTCATTTCCTTTTGTTACTAGTTGCATACCCTCAACTAATCCTTGTCCACTAATAGCTGCATTTGTACCAAAAAATGCTAATGGTTTTACAGGAATCATTTTTGCTTGATTTTCAACAACTGCAAATACAACATCCATGTTAAATCTTTTAATAACAGCATCTCTATTTATTACTAAAGCAACACTTTTTGACTCTTTTGCAAAATTTACTTTTGCTTGAGCTCCATCAAAAATAAACATATCTTTAATAGTTGCTTTAAATCTAACAGGGAAAGTTCTTGTTAATTTATCCCCACTTGGAATTGCTGCAAATAATTTTGCTTTTACACTTTTTCCTGAAATATTCACATCATATTCTTGACCTATTTCAAGTCCATTAATAAAAGAAATAGGAAGATTAAATATAATCTCCACATCACTAGTATTTACGACAGTTGCTATTGAAGTACCTTGATTTAGCCACTCATCTTTATTTACAGTTTTTTCAACTACTATTCCATCAAATGGTGCTTTTATAAGTTTTTTTGATTTTTGAATATTTAATTCATTTAAATTTGCTTTTGCACTTATTAAACTCTCTTTTGCTACATCATACTCCAACTTTGCATCATCAAAAGTTTTTTGTGCAATTGATTTTTTCTCAACTAAAGCTTTATATCTGTCATAATTTTTCTTTGCATTTTTTAACTGTACTGAGTACATATTAACTGAAGATTTTGCAGCATTAATTTGTGCGTTTAAAACATCTGAATCAATTACAACTAACACATCACCTTTTTTAACTTTCTGTCCAACTTCAAAGTTTATTTTTTTAGCAATACCACTACTTTGACTTGCCACTTTTGATTTTTTATCAAAATTTACAGTTCCAACAAACTCTTGTAAATCATTTACTTCTTGTTGTTTTAATGTTTCAACTTCAACTAAAGAAGGTGCTTTACTTGCTGCTTCAATAAAGTTAGCCATCATGAAAAACACAACAAATATTGCCATTCCTATTCTTTTCATATAAATTCCTTTTA
This sequence comes from Malaciobacter pacificus, assembly GCF_004214795.1. Lineage (NCBI taxonomy): Bacteria > Pseudomonadati > Campylobacterota > Epsilonproteobacteria > Campylobacterales > Arcobacteraceae > Malaciobacter > Malaciobacter pacificus. The sequence continues at coordinate 655,238 of NZ_CP035928.1, read as the reverse complement.
TCTTAATCAATATTTTTCATTAATTTATGCACAATTTTATGTACTATCGGGGCAACTACAAATATAATAGGAAAAGCACACATAAAAGCTAATCCAAATGCTTTCATCCATTTATACATAAAACCATCAACAAAACCTAAATTTATTATAGAGATTATAAAGCTCATGATAAAACTCATAAATAAAGACATAAAAAAAGCAAATACTACTCTTTCATATTTTCTACTTATCATTTTTAACCTCTAAATTATCAAATAAATTATTTACAAAATCTTCACAAGCTTTTTTTGCATCAAATTCAACTTGTGTCATCTTTGCACAAACAACACCCTTTTCAAAATGCATTAATCCATCAACAAAATTAATTGATTGATCTATTAATTCATTTTTATTAATACCCTCTTCAATAATTTTTTTTAGTTGTTCTTTAAAAAATAAATGACATGTATTATTAAAAAACTTCATATCATAATTTTCGTCACTTAAAACAACTGATAAATACTCTTTATAACCATTAAAATGTTTTAAATTTTCTTCACTATCATCCATAACAAATTTAAAAAAATGAAATACTTTTTCTCTTGTTGTTTCAACATTTTTTATACTTTCTAAAAAGCTTTCATGATGTTTTTGGATATGGATATTAATAATCTCAAAAATAATATCATCTTTATTTTCAAAATATTCATAAACTGTACCTTTGCCAATTCCAGCTGTTTTAGCAACTTGAGCAACAGTAAGCTTTTTTACTCCTACATCATAAATTAAATCTTGGCATGATAATGCAATATCTTTTCTTTTTTGTACTTTATCTACAATTTTTGGCATATTGCAACTCCTAAATATTTTTTTGACTGACCGTCGGTCAATATAAATTATATTCCATGAAAACTTAATTCTTTTTTAAATTGACCATTGGTCATAAAAAAAATTACATAAAAAAAGGCCCAAGGGGAAACCCCTTGAACCTTATAAATATGTTAGTGTATATAGTAGTAGTGGAATTTGAATTTCAATGGTTATGACATAATCTCATCAACAGTGATATAATCACCAACTCTTCCTGTCATTTGCTCAACATCAGTATTTACTGGAAGCGTTTTTTTACCTGGAACCCATCCTGCTGGACAAACCTCACCTGTTTTTTCTGCATGTTGCCAAGCTCTAACTTGTCTTAAGAATTCATGTACATTTCTTCCAACCATTGGTGCTTGAACTTCTTGAGCTACAACTGTACCTTCTGGATTAATTAAGAATCTTCCTCTTAAAGCAATACCTTCTTCTTCAATCATAACACCAAATGCTCTTGAAACAGTTCCTGTTGGGTCTGCACCAATTGTAAGTTTTAACCCAGCTAATAATGGCTCAGTCTCAACAAATCTTTTGTGAGAGAATTTTGTATCAGTTGATACAGCTAAAATCTCAACACCTAATTCTTGGAACTCATCATATTTTGCATTCATTGCTGCAATTTCAGTTGGACAAACAAAAGTAAAATCTGCTGGATAGAAACAAACTACTCTCCATTTACCTTCATAATCACTACTTGCTACTTGTTTATAGTGTCCTGTTGCTGCATCGTATGCATCCATTTTAAACTCTGGCGCTTTTCTTAAAACTAAACTTGAACTCATATTTTCTTCCTTTTTTATTTCTTTATTTTCATTTTCATTATTTATAACGTTTTCATTTTCTTCAATTGGTTTTGAACCTGTATCACAAGCCATAATATTCTCCTTACATCATTGGATAATTTTTTTCCTTTGATAAAAGTATTCTATAATTTGTTAGCTTAATCTATTCTTAAATTATAATATAAATTTATAAAAAAATAATAAGTTTTACTTATATTAAGAAGAGCAACTTAATTTCACATTTGCATACTTAATAGGAGTTGGATTTGAATAGTGTTCAAAATCAGGATGTTCATCAAAGGGTGATTGAGCAATTTTTAGTAAATCATTTACTAAAGAGTAGTCTCTATCATGAGCTTTTTGTATAGCCTCTTCAATCATATAGTTTTTTAATATATATTTTGGATTTACTTTTTTCATAATTTCAAATCTATCTCTAAAACTACTATTTTGTTCTAAGCATACATTTTTATAAGATTCAAACCAATTTTTTATTGGCTCTTGAAATACTGCTATATTTAGAATACTACTTAGGTCCTCAAATGATTTTAGATTTGTTAATCTATAAAAGAAAACATTATAATCCATTCTTGAAGTCTCTAAAGCTCCTAATAACTCTTTGATTAAATCAGAATTTAAATTTCCACTTTTAGAAGCTTCTAAACCTATTCTTTTATTCATCATCTCTAAATATACTTTTTGGTATTGAGCTAAAAATGTCTCCAAATAAGAGTTTAATTTTTCACTATCACATATTTTTTCTAAACAGTTTGCTAAAACAGCAAGATTCCATCTAGCTACAAAAGGCTGGTTATTATATGAGTATCTTCCTTCTGAATCAGTGTGATTACAAATTGAGTTTTTTTCAAAATAATCCATAAATGCAAATGGACCATAATCAATAGTAAGACCTGCAACTGAAAAGTTATCTGTATTCATAACTCCATGTTGGAAACCATAAACGCTCCATTGGGCTAAAAGTTCGGCACTTTTATCAACTATTGAGTAAAACATCTTTTCATATTTCTTTTCAACATCAATTAAATGTGGATAAGATTGTTTTATTACATAATCGGATAATTGTTTAATATTTTCAATTGCATTTTTTGTTCTTGCAAAATATTCAAAAGTCCCTACTCTAATCCATGATCGACTAAGCCTCATTACAATTGAGCAAGACTCTTGATTCCATTCTCTATGTGCATAGGTATCTGAATCTATAATTCCTAACGCTCTTGTAGTTGGTATTCCTAAATGATGCATTGCTTCACCTATTAAATACTCTCTAATACTTGACCTTAGAACTGCTCTTCCATCTCCTTGTCTTGAATATTTTGTAAGTCCAGAGCCTTTTGTTTGTAAATGCCAGCCATTTATACTTCCAAGATTTATAGCTCTTCCATCACCAAGTTGTGGTACAAAGTATCCAAACTGATGTCCTGCATATCCCATAGCATAAGGAACACTTCCTTTTAAAACTTTAATACCATTTATAAAATCTATAAAATTTTGAGTTTCACAAGCTTCATAATCAAGTCCTATTAAATCACAAGCCTCTTTATTAAAAGATACAAGTTTTGGATTTTCTAATGGTGTTGCTTGAAGTTTTTGATATAAGTTCTCATCAAATTCAAAATAATCTATTTGTAATTCTAATTCATCTAATTTCATTTTATTCTCTTTTAAAATTTGTTTGTAAATAAACAAAACTCTATCAAAAGAAAACATAAAAGAGGATAAATATTGTCCTATATTAACTTGACACTAATCAAGGAAATTAAAACCTTATTATGGAAAAATTCTAAAAAAGAAAAAGGCCAATATAATGTTAATAGATAAAAATAATCTTCCTTTAGTAGCTGAAGAGTTTATGAATGATGTTCATTTTGAGGATGTGGAAATAATAAATGAATTATATGAAACAGTACAAAAGTACAAAAATGATAAAACTGAAGATAATAAAAATATAGTAATTGAAATTTACACAAAATGGTTTAATCATACAGTTGATCATTTTAAAGGTGAAGAAGACAAAATGCTAGAATTACACTTCCCTCCATATATGATGCATAAAGGTGAACACGAAAGATGTTTAGAACATATGCGATATATTATTGAAAACTTTAAAAATAGTGGTGATGAAAAAACACTATTAAAGTATTTAGAAGTAGATTTAATAAACTGGCTTGTAAATCACATACAAACTATGGATACAGTAACTGCTATGTTTTTTAAAACAGGACTTAGTCCTTGTGCTATGCAACACTAATATAATATTTATTTATGTTAATTATTAGCTAATTTTTATTCAAAGAAAAAATTAGATATAATCCCCAAAAAACATAGGTAAGACATGAAAAAACATATAGAAACAAATTTAAGCCATATTGCTGCATTTGCTCCATTTGAAGATGTTGCAGGGGCTTCTCACTTCCCTATTTATAATACAGGAACATTTGATTTAAAAAAACAAGACTCTTCTAATGGTGGTAAAATCTACGACTATACAAGAAGTGATAATCCAACAAGAGAGATGTTAGAAAATCTATTTACTCAAGTTGAAGGAGGTGCTGGATGTGTATGTACTCATACAGGAATTGCATCAGTTGCACTTTTATTTGAAACAGTTTTAAAAGCAAACTCTCATATCTTAGTTGAAGCAGATTGTTATGGTGGGACTTTTAGATTATTAAAAGTATTTAAAGAAAAATATAATATCACAGTTCATTTTGCAGACTTTTTAGAGTTTGATGAGATGGAAAAAATTTTAAGTGAAAATCCTATTGATTTAGTTTTATGTGAGTCTCCTACAAATCCTGGTCTTAAAATTATTGATTTAAAATCTGTTGCAAAATTATCAAAAAAATATCATGCATTATTTGCAGTTGATAACTCTCTTGCAACTTTTATATCTCAGCGACCACTTGAACTTGGTGCAGATTTTTCACTATTTTCAACAACTAAATATATCTCAGGACATGGAGCAGTTGTTGCTGGTGCAATTGTTGCTAAAACACAAGAGTTAGCTGATGAAATTCACTACTATGCAAATGCCCATGGTAGAAGTCAAAACCCTATGGATGTTTACTTAATCACACTTGGTATTCCAACTTTAAAAGTTAGAATGGCAGAGCATGAAAAAGTATCTATTAAAATTGCTGAATTCTTAGAAGAGCAAGATTACATCACTAAAGTAACTCACCCTGCACTAAAATCTCACCCACAGTATGATTTGGCAAAAGAGCAAATGGATTATATTCCTGGAGTTTTCAGTGCAGATTTTGAAAGCTTAGAATTAGCAGAAAAGTTTATTGAAAATACAAAAATATTTGGTGAAAAGTGTTCATTTGGTAGTCCTGATTCAAGAGTTGAAATCCCTGCTAAAATCTCTCATGCCTCTTTTTCTAAAGAAGAACTTGAAGCTATCGGAATAGCAGAAGGTACTGTTAGATTTTCTATTGGATTAGAAAATATAGAAGATTTAATTGAAGATATTAAACAAGCAGTAAAGTAGTAAAAATATATGAGTAATAGTTTTTTTAATCACATTCCTTGTGGGCAAACTTTACCACAAAATAACATACATGCGGTATCAGTTTCTATGCCTGCTTTACAAGATGTGATTGATTATGAAGAGCAAACACCTGAGATTTTAGAAAAAATCAAAAGTGCTTATCCTAGATTTGTACTACATCCATATTTACGGCAACTAGCAAACTATATTGAAGATAAATACAAAGTAAATGAAGCATATGAAGTGGTACTTTTAAGTTCACAAAAAGCGGTTGAAATAGTAAGTAATAAATACTATATTCATAATAAGATAGAAATAGATGAGCCATTTGGAGTAATACTTGTACAAAAAAGTTCAAGACAATTACAAAAGGTTTTAAAATATATTCAGCATGTTGGATATAACCTATCTTCTAGACTTGCTCAAGATTATCTTTGTGATGTAGGATTATTAAAAGAGAAATATCAAGAAGAGTATGAAGATCAATTAGTATCTTATGATAATATTATTTCAATATTAAGTGATGCATATAATCAACCAAAAGAGAATATCTGTTTAAACCCATCTGGAATGAATGCAGTTTATTGTGCCTTAAGAGGTATTAAAAATATTCAATCAAGAAATGGAAGAACTGTTTTAGTTCAACTAGGATGGTTATACCTTGATACTATGAATATAGTTGAGCACTATTTTGAAGAGAATAAAAAATTCTATGATGTATCAAATTTAGATGATTTAGAAAAATACTTAGAAAATGAAGGTCTAAGAGTTTCAGCAATAATTACTGAAGTTCCAACAAACCCACTTCTAAAATGCCCAAATCTTCCAAGACTAAAAAAGCTTTGTAAAAAGTATAATATTCCTTTAGTTATTGATTCTACTTTTGCTACACCATATTTACTTGATTTAAAATCTTATGCCGATATTTATATAGAATCACTTACAAAATTTGCTTGTGGGAATGCTGATGTTTTAATGGGAGCTATTATTTTAAATACTGATTCTAAAATCTCTCATATAAGTCATGAGTTTTTTAAGTATGCTGATATGCCATATATAAAAGATTTGCAAAGAATGGCATATGAGATAAAAGATTATAAATCAAGAATGAAGAAAATTAGTTCAAATACTAAAAAATTAGTTGAGTATTTTAAAACCTCTCCAATTATTGATAAAATTTTTTATTGTTTAAGTGAGGAAAACAAAGTAAATTATGAAAACCTGATGATTGATGAGAATTCTTGGGTTGGAATAGTTTCTGTTACATTCACAAATGATTTTGAAAAAATCTATGATAAACTTAATATAGCAAAAGGACCTAGTTTAGGTACAGAGTTTACTCTTCTTATGCCTTATACTTATTTAGCTCACTATGATTATCTTCAAACAAAAGAAGGACTAGCTTTTTTAAATAAAATTGGTCTTCCAAAAGACTTACTTCGAATTTCTGTTGGAATTGAACCAATTGAAGAGTTAATAAGTGAGTTTAAGAAAGTTGAGAAACTTATTTAAAGTTTCAAAACTCCTTTAACTCTATTTACACTATCAAGTTTACTAAGACTAAGCCTTATAATACAATCACTTGTAGCTTTTAAATCATGGGGAACATTTCCTTCTAAAGTCAATATATCACCTTTTATTAGATTATAAATCTTACCTTCAACACCAAAATCAACACATCCATCAAATACCTCAACAACTATAGGATATGGTGTTTTATGCTCACTCATAATTTGATTTTCTTTTAAAAGTATTCTAATCTCTTTTGAAAATGAACTTTCAAAAAGTACACTTATACTTGGCTTTTTTTCATTGTAGTTTAGATCATTTAATATATTATTTGAAATCATTGATATAATCCTTTTTTTGAAGGATTATATCTATATAAAAAGTTTTAAAAATTGATTTATATCAATTAAATAGTAGAACCAAATAGAAGGAATACTCCTAAAATAAACATAAATATAGGAGCAACTATTTCTAAAAAGTTAATTAATTTATGTGACTTTGCAGATACTTTATTTAAAGATAATCCTAAGAAAGATGAAGCAAAAATCACAATCCCCATACCTAAACTAATAGCAATACTTGCAAGTAATACAGATAAATAAGTCTCTAAAATAAATGCATATACAAATAATAAAACAGTACCAGGGCAAGGAATAAGACCAGCTGTTAAAACAAAAAATAAATCTTGTTTTTTTCTTTTACAACAATCACAAGATTTCTTTTTTAACTTTTTATAAAGTATATATAGTGATAAAATCATTATTAGTACTGCACAAAGAGATGTTAAATATGAAATTGAATCTTCAATAAAACTATTTAAAACACTTTGAAGTACAAATACAGAAACTACAACTAAAATAAATGCTCCAATTATATGAACAAATGCTGTAGCTAAAGAAATACTAAAAGCTTGAATAAAACTACTTTTTTGAGCTGAAAAATATGAAAATGCTAAAGCTTTTCCATGACCTGGACCAAGGGCGTGAATTACTCCATAAATAAATGAAGCAAAAAGTAAAAATACAAGTGCTAATTTATCTTCACCTTTTTCAATTTCTATTAAATATCTTTTAATCTCTTTTGTATATTTTTCAAGAAAAGTCAACTCTTTTTTCTTCTCTTCAACTGTGAGTTTTTCTTCTAATGTAGGTTCTTCAATAGATTTTACATTTTCATCTTTGGTAATTATATTACTATTAGCCAATGAAGGTGCATCTATAGTGTATGTAATGTTATTTGGTTTATACTCTTTTTTAACTTTGTATGGAATATTAAAAAATTGTTTATTTTTATCAAAAAGTATTAAAAAATATGCTCCATCATCATGTATTCTAATATGAAGTTTATTTTTATCAATAATTTTATAGTTTAATCTTATCTCATAGTCAAAAGACAATGACTTTCCATCAAAAGAAAACTTATAGTTAGTAACATCTACTTTTCTAGACTCTTTTTGTATATCTTTATCGTAAGAGATAAAAGTCAAAAAGTTTTTTGTTTCAATATAAGCTAAAAGAGCATCTTCTATCATTGTTAGCTCTTTTTCATCAAAAGTCTCATCTAAATTTAAATCATAAAGTTTTAAAAGTTCGTCACTAAAAGCAGCAGCAAAAGTCCATGTAACTTTTGCTGTTTTTATCTCTTCTTTATCTGCTTTTATATGTATTGATACATCTGTTCTTGGAGAGTATACTGCACATAAAGAACATGCATTAATAAGGTTTGTAAATAAAAGTGTTAGAAAAATTATTCTAATCATTTGTAACTTTTTTCAATTTCCTTTGCAGTTATTATTAGCTCTTCATCCCATTTTAAACTAAGTGGATTGATTGTAACTACATTTGCATTTAAACTCTTTGAAATTGTTTTTGCACTATTTTGTGAGAATTGAGGTGCAACAAAAACTACTTTAATATTATGTTTTTTGGCATCTTCAATAATTTCAACCAATTGATTAGGTTTTGGCTCTTTCCCTTCTACTTCAATTGAAACTTGTTCTAAATGATATCTCTTTGCAAAGTATCCCCATGATGGATGAAATACCATAAATGGTTTATGTTCTACATCTTTTAAAATATCTTTAATGTTATTATCTAATTGCTCTAGTTCTTTTATAAATACTTCGTAATTGGCTTTATAAAATTCACTATTTTTACTATCTATTTTTGAAACTGCATCATAAATATTTTTAGCTTGTATTTTTACTAAAATTGGGTCTAACCAAATGTGTGGGTCTAAACCTCCATGATCATGTGCATGCTCTTCATGGTCATGTTCTTCATGTTTATCTTCTTCATGGTGTTGTTCTTCTCCATGAGAGTGTGCTTCCATCGCAAGTTTTTCAATACCCTTTGAAGTATCTACAAAAAGTGTATTTTTAGCACTTTGTTTAAATTTTTCTAACCACACTTTTTCAAATGGTACATCAATTGAAAAATATATATCTGATTTAACTAAATCTCTCATTTGAGATGTTTTAGGCTCATATGTAGCAGGTGAGGATCCTGGTTTTACCATTACATTTACATTAAACTTGTCTCCCACAATTTTTTCTACAAAATATTTTTGAGGTAAAATACTTACACTAATCTCTTTTGCACTTAAAAATGTCCAAGAAAACAAAAATATTAAAACAACAAATAGTTTTTTCATCTAATAATCCTTTATTTTTTTGCAACCTAGTTGCGATTATCGAATTTTAATTAACTATAACTTTAATGCAACTTAGTTGTAAAAGTAATTTTAAAAAGTAAATTGATATAATATTGCTATGAACAAATTAGACAAAATAACAAATAATACAAATATCAAACTAACAAATGCAAGAAGAGCTATTTTAGAAATTCTAATTGAATCTAATAAACCTTTGTGCTATGAAGATATTAAAGATAGTTTATCAATGGATAAAGCTACATTTTACAGAAATGTTTCAAAATTTGAAGAGGAAAAAATAATTTATTCTTTTGAATCAAATGATAAAAAAAGATACTTTGAAATGCAAAAAACACAGCACTCTCACTTTATTTGTACTAACTGTTCAAAAATTGAATGTATTCATAAAGATTTTAATCTAAATTTAGAAAATCATAAAATAGGTACAATAATAATCAAAGGCTTATGCCCAAACTGTATATAAAGGAAATAAATCATGATTGATAAAAATGTTGTAATTGAAAAATTTACATCGATACAAGACTTTATAAATAAAGAAGCCCTTAGTGGTATTTTATTATTTATTGCAACTGTTGCAGCTGTTTTAGTTGCTAATTCTGCTTGGGGACAAGCTTATTATGACTTATGGCATATGCCTTTAGGAATAACATTAGGTGATAAAACAATTTCTATGACATTAACCTATTGGATTGATGATGGACTTATGGCTTTATTTTTCTTAATGGTAGGACTTGAGATAAAAAGAGAAATGGTTATTGGAGAATTATCAACTGTTAATAAAGCAGCATTTCCAATAGTAGCTGCAATTGGAGGAATGGCAATTCCTGCACTTATTTATGTTGCTTTAAATCCTGATAATCCATTAGGATTTGGTGTACCTATGGCAACAGACATAGCATTTGCACTTGGTATACTTATGCTTTTAGGAACAAAAGTAAATCCAGCATTAAAACTATTTTTAGTTGCAGTTGCAGTAGTTGATGATTTAGGTGCTGTTATGGTAGTTGCTACTGTTTATACAGCAGAAATAAAAGCAGAATACTTTTTACACGCTGGAGTTACTTATGCTCTAATTTGGGCATTAAACTATTTTGGTGTTAAAAAATTATTACCATATTTAATACTAGGTGTGTTCTTATGGATTTTCATCCATGAAATAGGAATTCATGCAACAATCGCTGGTGTTTTATTAGCCTTTGCTATTCCAATTAGCTCAAAAATTGATGAAGAGAGATTTTTAGAAAAAACAAAAGAATCAATTGAAGAGTTTGAAAAACACAAAGATCCAACTCCTGTACTAAATCATCATCAAATTGATGCTTTAGAAGGAATTGCTTATGGATATGATAAAGTTCAAAATCCTCTAGTAAGATTAGAACACAATTTACATGGATTATCTGCATTTTTTATTATGCCGTTATTTGCATTTTCAAATGCTGGAGTTTTAATTGATTTCTCAACAGTAAATGCAAACTTAATGATTGTTTTAGGCGTTGTATTTGGACTTTTAATTGGTAAACCTATTGGTGTATTTGGTTTTACATACTTAGCTACAAAACTTAAAATTGTTTCAAAACCAGATAATATATCTTGGTATGAAATATTTGCAGTAGGTTTCCTAGCTGGTATTGGTTTTACAATGTCTATATTTATAACTCACTTAGCCTTCTTAGATGAAAGTACAATTAGTGCAGTTAAACTTGGAGTATTTGCAGCATCATTCTTAGCTGCCATAATAGGTGTAGTACTTATACTTATGTCAAATAAAACAAAAGCTTAATAGCTTTTGTTTATAAAACCTCTTTAGTTATAATTTTCCCATATTCTATTAATTCATTTGCTTTATGAAAATCATAAAAATCACAAATATCACTTGGAATTTCTATCATAATATCAGGTCTATGGCTTGCTAGTTGATGCCTTGAGATTATTTCTTGCATAGTTTCTATTGATTTATTTATAAGCTGAAAATAACTAAGTGATTCTTTTTTTGTGATATGCTTTTGTAAGAATTCACTTATACTATTTTGAATAAACCCTTTATCTTTTTTAAATAATTTAAGATGCTCTTTTTTAGCTTTTACATCACTATTTAAATTCACTGCTATAATCAAATCTGTAAACTCTGAAGCAGTTGGTAAAATTGGGATTGGATTTAATATCCCACCATCAAAAAGAGTTTTGCCATTTAATTGTTTTGGAGTAAAAATAGTAGGAATTGCAATTGAAGCTCTAATTGCATCTTTTAAGCTTCCTTTTTGAAGCCAAACTTCTTTTTTATTTACAATATCAGTTGCAGTAGCAGTAAAAGAAATAGGCAAATCTTCAATACAAACATCACCAATAATCTCTTCGATTTTTGCAAAAACTTTATCTGCTTTTATCATTCCATCTTTATTAAAAGAAAAGTCAATAAGTTTTAAAATATCTATTACATTAAAATTAGACACCCACTTTTGATATTCTTCTAACTTACCTGCTGCATATAATCCACCAACTAGTGCTCCCATTGACGATCCGCAAACAGATTTTATTTCATAGCCTTGTTTTTCTAACTCATTTATTATACCAATATGTGTATAACCTCTAGCACCACCACTTCCAAGAACTAAAGAAACGCTTTTTTTAGCTTTCATGAACAACCTTTCTTGCTGACTTTTCTGATACATTTGAGTATCCTGTTAGTTTTTTCATAACTAAACTTGCTGTTAAATCCCCTGTAACATTTACAGTAGTTCTACACATATCTAGAATTCTATCTACTCCTAAAATAAGAGCTATTCCTTCAACAGGAACTCCGATACCTTGTAATATTGTAGCTAATATAACAATACCAACTCCTGGTGTACTTGGAGCTCCAATTGATGCTGCAACAGTAGTGAAAGCTAAAACTATAATTTCTATAAATGTTAAATCAATACCAAAAAGTTGTGTTAAAAATATTGCAGCACAAACTTGATAAAGTGCCGTTCCATCCATATTTACAGTTGCACCTAAAGGTATTACAAATTTTGAGATTGTAGTTGGAACATTTAATTTATCTTGTGCTGTCTTAATAGATAATGGCATAACAGCAGCAGAAGATGAAGTTGAAAATGCCATTAGTTGAACTTCTCTTATTTTACTTAAAAAATCTATTGGTCTTAAATTTGATGAAAAGTAGACAATAATTAAATAGAAAACTAAAAGTAAGCCTAAACCTATAATCACAGTTAAAACATACATAAACATTGAAGAAATAGCATCAAAACCTATTTTTATTGTGATATTACAAAGTAGTCCAAATACCGCATAAGGAGCTAATTTCATAGCCCACTCAACAACTTTCATAGAAAATGCTTGTAAAGATTTTGCTAAATCTTTTAAAGGTCTTGCATCATCATCTTCAATATTTAATAAAGCAACTCCAATAAATATTGATAAAATTACAAAGGCTAAAATATTCCCATCTAATTCAGCTTTTGCGTTATTAACAGGAATTAAATCAACAATCATATCAGGAACAGAAATATCTTTTAAATTTTTTGAAACCTCAACTGCTGTAATTTCAATACTATTTAAAATATCAGGGGATACATATAATCCAGGTTTTAATAAATAGGTAATAATAATACCAATAATAACAGCAACTGTCGTAGTTAAAACAAAATAAGGGGCTATTTTAAGTCCAAGATTTTTTAATATTTCTGGATTACCTGCACTTGTAATACCTAAAATTATTGAACTCATAACTAAAGGAATAACTACCATTTTAATAAGTGCTAAAAATATATTACCAACTAAAGCAATCCAAGGTGCAATACTCAAAGCTATATTTTCAGGAATAATTGCAAAAGCATTAGGTGATAAAATCAAACCACATACAATTCCTAAAAACATACCTATTAAAACTTTAAACCACAACTGTTTTAACATAGTCATACCTTTTTTACTTTATAGAAAATAGAATATAAAACGGGAACAAACAATAAAGTAAATATTGTTGATACTAATAAACCAAAAATTATAGATATAGCCATAGGTTCCCACATAATTCCTCCACTATACCATAAAGGAACTAAACCTAAAACAGTTGTCAAAGTTGTAAGTACAATAGGTCTAAATCTACTTAGACTAGCTTGTAGTACAGCATCATAAGGACTTAATCTATTTTCTACTTGTTCTAATTTTATTCTTTCTAATAAAACAATTGCATTATTAATTACAATACCACTTAAGGATATAATTCCTAGTAATGTCATAAATCCAAAATATGAATTTGTAATAAATAATCCAAAACTAACTCCTATAATACCAAGGGGAATTGCAGTTAATATAATAAAAGGTTTTCGTATAGAATTAAACTGGGCAACCATTAAAAGAAGAATTACCATAAAAGCGATAGGCAGATTTACAATTATTGATTCATTAGCCTTTGCACTAGCTTCATATTCTCCTCCAAATTCATAAAAATATCCTAAATCAAATCTTTTTGAATATTCATCCAACCAAGGTTTAATTTCATCAAAAACATCAATTGCATTATAACCATCTTTAATTGCACTTCCAATTGTAATAGTTTTTAATCTATCTCTTCTTATTATTTTTGATTCTTCATAAACTACATCTATTTTTGCAACTTGAGATAAAGGTATATTTTTACCTGTTGATTGAGAATAAACATTTATTGTTTTTAATCTATCTATATCATCTTTTGTATTTTCATTTGACCTTAAAATAAGAGGTATAAGTTTATCATCTTTTCTAAATGTAGTAACCTCAAAACCACTTACAGCTGTTTGAAGAGAAACTGCAATATCTAGGTTTGAAATCCCTTCTTTCAAGGCTTTTGATTCATCAATATTTACTATTATTTTTTTATTCTTTAAACCCCAGTCATCAGATATATTTACAACACCATCTATCTTTGATAATTCCTGTTTTATTTTAGAACTCATTAGTGATAATTTATCTATATCTTTCCCACTAATTCTAATCTCTATAGGTTTTTTAACAGGTGGTCCCATATTTAATGTTTTTGCACTTATTTGCATATCAGGAAATTTTGATTTTGCAAAATCTTCTATATCTTTTCTAATTTCATTTATATTTTGAGTATCTTTTAAATTAACTAAAATGGTACTATATTCACTACTTGCTAACTCTTGGTCATAAGACAACCAAAACCTAGGAGCACTTTCACCAATAAAAGAGACAAAATTAATAACTTCTTTTTCCTCTTTCATATATTTTTCTTTTATGAAGTTCTCTATTTGTTTTACACTATCTAAAGTAGTTTCAATAGCTGTTCCAACTGGTAAATTTATTTCTACAGTAAAAGTAGATTCACTAGAAGGAGGGAAAAACTTTTTTGGTACATTTTCAAATAAAAGTAATGAACCTATAAATAAAACTATAGTTACTATTAAAGTAACTGTTTTATTTGAAATTGCAAAAACTAAACTTGCTTTATAAAAGCTAGAAAGAAAAGACTCTTTTATTTTTGCTTTAATTCCCTTTTTCATAAAATATTTACTTAAAACTGGCGTTAAAGTTAAAGCTAAAACCCATGAAGATAAAAGTGTGATTGTTACTACTTTAAAAATAGAGTTTGTATATTCTCCAGTAGTTGATTTTGCTAAAAATATTGGTAAAAAAGCAGCTGATGTTGTCAATGCTGATGTTAATAGTGGTATTTTTAATTCATTTGCACTTTTTATGGAAGCTTCAACAACACTTTTACCTTTTTGCATTAAAACCATAATAGATTCACTCATTACAATAGCACTATCTACTAATAATCCCAAAGATATAATAAGAGCTGCTAAAGATACTTGATCTAACCAAATATCAAATATAGACATAATAATAAAAGATAAAAGTATAGACATAGGTATAAGTAAGGCTACAATCATACCTGTTCTAAATCCAAGTGAGAATAACATTACTATTATTACTAAAGCCATAGCTTGAAGTAAATTAATTACAAAATTACTAACTATTCTATCTACAACTTTTGGTTCATTAAATAATCTATCTAAATAAACTCCTAATGGTAATTTATCCTGAACAGAAACAAGTAAAGCATCTATTTGCTCTCCTAATTTAATAATATCTCCATCATCTTTCATCGAAACTGCTAATAAAACAGCATCTTTTGAATCTTTTTGAACTATAAAATTACTTGGTGTTTTATACTCATATCTTATTTTTGCAATATCTTTTAAGTATATTTTTTCTCCTGTATTTAAAGGAATCAAAGTATTTTTAATTTGTTCTATATCTTCATAATTTCCTGTTGGTTCTATAGATAATCTATTTTTTTCAAGCTTTATATTCCCACCTGATAAAACTATATTTTTAGATTCTAAAATTGTTTTTATGTAACTTGCACTAAGATTTAAACTAGATAATTTTGAGTTATCATACTCAATATATACTGCTTGATTTTGTATACCTAAAATCTCGATTTTTGCTACATCATCTAATCTTAAGAAAATATCTTTTGTATCATTTGAAATATCTTCTAATTCTCTATAACTTAATCCATCACTTTGTATTGAGATTAATGTTCCATAAACATCTCCAAACTCATCATTTACAATAGGAGTTAATGTCCCTTGAGGCAAACTTCTTGAACCATCTTGAACTTTTCTTCTAAGACTGTCCCAAATTGGACGCATATTTTTATATTTTTCTAAGATATTAACAAAAATTATTGATACACCATTTTTTGAAGTTGATTTAATAAAATCAATTTCACTCATTTGTTGTATCTCTTTTTCTAATTTATCTGTTACTAGCTGCTCAACTCTTTTTGCACTAGCACCAGGAAAATAAGTGACAACTGTTGCAGTTCTTATGATAAATCCTGGGTCTTTAGCCCTTGGCAAATCTATAAAAGTAATTACACCATAAATAAAAATCAATAAAGAAAAAACAATAGTTACTTTGTCATTTTTTAATGCAAAAGATGTAATATTCATCTTATAATCCTAATTCTTTTTTATTTCCAAGCTCTACTTTCATTCCTTCAAATACTTCACTCATACCTGCTTTTAAAACTAAATCTTTACTATTTAGTCCTTCTGTTATTTCATAGCCAGCACTACTTAATTCACCTACTTTCACTTCTTGTTTTTGTATTAAGTATAAATTTTCATCCTTAGATAAAACATACACAAAATGATTATCTCCATCACTTAATACACTACTAGAAGGAACTAAATAAACAGAAGAGTTCATATTTTCATTTATATTAAAATATACTTCTCCTGACATCCCTATTTTTATCTGTTCATCACTGTTTAGAAGTTTGATAATTACTAAATATAACTTCTCATTTTGTGAAGAAAACTTTGATATTTCTGATATTTTTCCATTATATGTTTTCTTTGAAATTGAGTTAAATAATACCTTAACTTCATCATCTTTTTTTAATTTATTTACAAAATCTTCAGGGACTTGAACATGAACTTCATTTACTAATTTATCACTAATTAAAACAATAGGCATACCTGCTTGAATATTTTCATTTTCTTGTGCAAATTTTGAAGAAATATAACCATCAATTGGTGAATACAATTTTGTATATGACTCTTGAAGTTTTGCATACTCCAATTCTTGTAATATGTTTTTTACTTTTGCTTTTGAGGCATCTAGTTTTGCCTTTGCGTTGTCTATATCACTTGTACTGGCATTTTGGTTTATATATAATTTCTTTACTCTTTCATAATTACTTTGGGCATTTTTTAGACTAGCTTTTGCTTCACTAAGTCCATATCTAACTTGAGATACTTTTAATTCATAAGGCTTTGAATCTAGCTTTGAAATCAATTGATTTTTACTAACCTCATCACCAATTTTTAAATCAAGTTTTTTTATATTTCCTTGAACCTTAAAACTTGTTTTTATTTGATTAGTTGTTGTAGCTGTGGCATAGAAAATCCTATTTTGATTATCATCTTTTAATTTTACATTAGTTGCAAAAACTGTTTTATTGTTATCTTTTATTTCTTGTTTTTTATTTACATCTTCACAAGCACTAAAAAATAAAACTACTAGTATCCATAATAAATAATTAGTTCTCATTTACAATCCTTAATATCTCTTTTTCTAATTCTATTTTTTTATTTTTATCTATTAATACATCAATATTTCCAGTAAAATAATATATTGAAGTTAAGTCAGCTAAATAGTCAATTATTGAAATGTTTTTATTTAATCTTGAAACAATATATGAATTTTGAGCATCAAGTACAGATATAATATTTTCTTTACCTTTTTTATATCTATCCAAAACTAAAGCATAATTTTTTTTAGAAAAAGATTGAGACTCTTGAGAATATTTAATTTTAGAATAACTCTTTTTTATAGAATCATAGTTTTGTAAAAGATTAGTTTTAATTAGATTCTTAACTTCATTATATTTTAGCTTTAAATTTAAAAGCTCTACTTCACTTCTTTGAATATCAAGTGATTTTTTTCCACCTTCATATAAAGGCAAATTTAAATTTAAAACAACTTGTAATTCGTTGTTATCCCAAGGTCTAGGAAAATTAGATGCGCTTCCATACCTATCTTCTATTTTTTTACCTTGAGCTTGTAAAGAAACTGTAGGCAAATATCTTGATTGTTTATTCATATCATACTGTTCATTTTTTGCATTTATTAATTCATCGATATATTTTAAAGAGGGATGTTTAAAAATCATATTTTCGAAGAAATAATCTTGAATTTTTTCATTATTGATATATTTTATCGCAGTATTATCATTTATTTTAAATATTGAAGAGTATAAACCATAATTTTCTAAATCATACTTCTCATCTAATAAAATCATATTTGATAAATTTAGCTTTAAATTTTCTAACTGTTTTAAAGAGTTGGCAAGTTCAATATTTACACTAGCAAGTTCATTTTTCCACCTATAAATATCACTTCTATTTTGAACACCAATTTGAACTCTTTGATTTGATAACTGCAAGTTTTTAGTAATAAAATCTTTTTTAACATTGATAATATCATTATATTTTTTTAGCTTTAAAATATTTAAATAAGTTAGAATTGATTTATAAATTACTTCATTTTTCTCATTTTTAACTCTATTTTTAACAGATTTATCTAGGTATTTTTTTATTTCTATATTTTTTATCACTTGATTTGAATAGATTAATTGAGTTACTTTTAAACCATAATCAACTGTACCTTCAGAATAAAGTCCTGAACTATATTTGGCTCTATCTGCATCTATTTGAATGACATCTGCAAATAATTCTACTTTTGGCTTATATAAACTTACTGCTTCATCCTTATTTAGTTTACTAAAAGTCAGTTCATTAATGTTTTGCTTTAATGTTAGATTATTTTTATCAATTAAATTATAAATATCTAATAATGAATATTTTTTTAGATTTTTATCTATTTTTTCTTCATCATTATTTATATAATCACTTTTTAAATATATACTCTTTTTTTTAATGTTTTCTTTTAAAAGTTCTAAAATAGAGATACTAGTAGTTCTTATAACTCTATTTTCATCATATAAGGTTATTATCTTATCATAGTTTATTACATGATTTTTTGTACTTTTAAAACTATTTTGACTCTTAAATACAAAAATAGAATCCTTATTTATTTTTATTAAATTAGCACAATCTTGTTTTTCGCAAGAGTTAAATTTATAAGTTATATTATCATCTAAATCCAAAAGTGTTTTTGTCTCTTTTTTTATAGCTTGAGAATAAAATGAAACTTCATTATCTAAATATATATCAATTTCATATTCACTTGCAATAGAAAAATCTACTATAAAAAAAATGAAAACTATAAATCTAAAAACTCTCATCTCTTATCCTTTAATACTTTTTCAATATCTTTTATATTTTCATTATCTAAACTTTTCTTTGTTAAATATGGTTTTATTAAATAATATTTATTTAATGCAGCTTTTTTAGTAAGTGAAAAAATATCATGCTCTTGTAAACTCCAATATAAGACATTATTTGTTACAACAATCCAAATATTAGATACAAAGAATTCTATTTCATTTTCATCTAGTTCTTTTATGTAACCATATTTTATTTGGTGCTTGATTAATTGTGTTATTAGTTCTATTTCACTTTTTAATTGAGTTTGCATTATTTGTTTAAATTTAGAAAAAGAGATAACTAATAAATTTAATTCTAAATGAAAAAACCTATACTCTATCTCTATTTCTAAATTATCTAATAAAAATTCTTTTAATAAAAATATCTCATCTTTTTCATAATTTAAGTTAGTGACATTCTTAAAAACCTTTTCTAAATATCTTAAAAAAAGCTCTATTACTATCTCTTCTTTATTTTTAAAATAATAATAAAGATTCCCTACACTAATATTCAATTCATCAGCTATATGTCTTGTTGAAGTATTTAAACAACCTTTTTCATTAAAAAGTTTTAAGGATGTTTGTAAGATTTGTTCTTTTCTTATTAGCATTTTAGTCCTTTAATTAGAACATTTATTCTAATTATAGAACATTTATTCTAAATTAATAATAAAAAAAAGTAACCTTAAATAGTCACTTTTTTGATTTTAAAAACTTTCCCATTCATCATTATCATTATTTGATGAAATAATAGTATTTGAATTAGTTGTTGTTTTAATAGGTCTAGGCTCTACAATTTTAGGTTTTGAAGTAGTCACAGTAGAACTACTCACATTAACTTGATGAGCTAATTCAACCTTCTTTGCTACTACTGTATCTTTACCTTTGAAATCTTTAGCATTTGCGTTTTCAACAACAGTATGTGCAATAGTTTGAGTTGACTCAGCAATAGTTTTAGTCACTGAAGCCACTTCTGCATTTTGTTGTGTTTGTTTATCAAGAGAAGTAACTGCATCATTTATTTGAGAAATTCCAGCTAATTGTTCTTTTGATGAACTTTCAACATCTTTAATTAACTCTAAAGTCTTAGCAATATTCTCATTTAAACCATTATAACCTTCAATCATCTCAGAAGCAATAGTTTTACCACTATTTGCTTTTAGTGTAGCATCTTCTACTAAATCTTTAATCTCTTTAGCAGCCTCTGCACTTCTTGAAGCTAAGTTTCTAACCTCTTGTGCAACTACAGCAAATCCTTTACCAGCTTCACCAGCTGTTGCTGCTTCAACTGCAGCGTTTAATGATAAAATATTTGTTTGGAATGCTATTTGGTCAATTACTGAAATTGCTTCATTAATAGCTGTTACTTTATCATTTATTTCATCCATTGCATTTGTTGTTTGAGAAGCTAATGTTTGACCTTTTGTTGAAGAAGAAGATAATTCATTTGCATATTGTGACATCTGATTTACTTTTACATTATCATTTTTAATTGTAGAAGTTATCTCTTCTAAAGCTGCTGCTGTTTGCTCTAGTGAAGCTGCTGCACTAGTTGATGAATTACTTAATTCATGTACATTATTCATCAAAGTTTTTGAATTTTGCTCTAATGTTAAACCATTTGATTTATTTTCAATTAACATAGAAGTAATAGCATCACCAAGTTCATTAACAGCAACTGCTACTTTTCCATAAGCATTTTCAAATCTTGGAGTATAATCATATCTGCTAAAACTAGATAGTATGTCAAGCAATCTATTTAAATCTCTTGCAATTGTATGTTCTAAATAATCTTGTAATTCAATCAATAATTTTCTAAGTTCCTTTAAGTCTTGAGAATCTGTATCTTTTTCAATTTTAGCTAACATATTTCCAGATTTTAGTTCATTTACAAATCTAGTAACATCTGCAATAAATTCACTATCTCTTAAAATATCTTTTTGAGTTTTCTTAATATTTTCATTAATAACCTTTGACATCTGACCAATATCATCATCTGTACTATCATCTAATAGAACAACCTCTTTTGTTTCTTTATTTAAAAATCTAAAGAAATCTTTTAAACCATGTTCAAAAGCCTCAATTTTTGGAACAGTTTTATAATACAAGCTTACAAAAATAATAGTAAGTACAATCAATAGTAAGAATCCTAGTAAAATACTAATAGTCAATGAAGCATGAACAGAATCAACAATATCTTTTTCAAGACTTCTATTTATTTCCTCTTCATATGAAATCATTTTTTGAAGTTGAGTTGTTATTTTTGTGGCATATGGATCAAATTTTTCCATCATTTTATTTCCAAACTCTGGACCATCTTTTATATAAACCTCTGCCATTTTATAACCCATTTCATAAAAAGATTTTAGATCATTTCTAAATGAGTCTAAAATAGGAATTTGCTCTAAATGATTATTTAATTTATTTAATTCAATTAATCTATCAATATTTTTATTTGCTTTTTCAAAATATACTTTTGCTTCACTAAAACCATCATCATAACCTTCAGCACCTCTAGTTGCAGATATATCTGTAAGCCACTGTTGTATTTGAATTGTATTTTTTTCTAAAGCTAATAACTCAAATGAAATTGGTAATACATCATTTGCTTGACTCTCTACTTTTTTATTTACACTACTTAAATTTAAGTAGCTAATTACCATATTTGATATTGCAACTATTATAATTATTGATGAAAAAATCATCATAGTTGATCTAATCGTTGTATTTTTAAACATTACTATTCCCTACTAATTTTTTTAACTTTACCTTGGATAAAAACAATTATTTATATCTATTGTTATTCCATTTATATACTCAGGACAATCCGTTGCTAACCAAACAATAGCTTTCGCTACTTCTTCAGGTTCAGCAAATCTGTTTGTTACAACTGCTGCTTTAAAAGCCTTTTTTCTTGCCTCATCATTATCTTTTTGCATTCCAGTTTCAGCTGCACTTGGTGCAACACAATTAACTGTAATTCCATCAGTCCCTAATAGTTTTGCATATATTTTTGTTGCATTTATAAGTCCAGCTTTTGCAATACCATACCAAACATCAGGATGTCCAATTTGTCCTGCAATTGAAGCTGTGTTTACGATTCTTCCAAATTTTTTCTTTTTCATTGAAACACTAACTAGGTTCATTAATTCAACGGGAGTGTGTAAATCAACATTCATAAGATGCTCTTTTGCTTCTTTAGGATAGTTATCATAAGTATATTTAGGTTGCATATATCCAGCGTTATTGATTAGAATATCAACTTCACCAACCTCTTCCATAAGCTTTGGTAAATTATCAACATCTGATAAATCATATTCAATAGCTGTAACATTTTCAACACCAACTATTGGACAATCTTCAAAATCTCTTGCTACAATTACTATTTCATATCCAAACTCTAACATAGCTCTTGAAACACAAAGACCTATCCCTTTGTTACCACCAGTTATAAGTACTTTTTTTGACATAATGATCTCTCCTCATTATATATATTTTGTACTTATTATAAGCAAGTTTATATTAAAAATCAGTTTAGATATTTAATAATTCTGTTCTTCTCATTATTTTTACAAAAATAGATATCTCTTTTTGTTCGTGAAGATTCAAAACACTTTAGAGTCTTTGAAAAAATTTCAACTTTTGAGATATCATTATCAAGTTTTGCCATTTCAATTCTTATTTGATATCTATTTATTAATTCATCTTTATCAATAATATTTTTTAATCTTGGATTATCTTCATAGCTAAGATATATTTTTTCTAAATTAATTGATTCATTGTGTTTACAACTATTTATATCATTAGAGTTTTTTGAAGTTTTTATGCATTTTAAAGTTTGATTTATAAGTTCTTTTTTTACTTTCTGTTTTGTCTTTAAGTACTTAGCCTTATACTCAATTAAAACTCTATTTTTGATAATAGTAAACTCTTTACTACTATCAAAGTCTTTATTTATATAATCCATTAAAATTGAATTTTCTTGTGCTTTACAAGCATCTAACTCTGTACTACTTCTAGAATTATTAATACATTTTAAAGTATTACTTAATATTTCATATCTAATTTTTTTATCCTCAATTTTCGCAAGTTCTATTCGAATTTTATAATTATTAATAATTTGTTCTTTTTTATTCTCTAAATCTTTGAAATCATTTTCAAAATTAGCGAATAAACTAAATGTAAAAAATAGTGTGATAAATAGAATTTTGATACGATATCCTTATGTAAAATTAAACTATTGTAACTATTTTTTACTATTTATTTTCTAAAAGATGTTCATACTTCTCATCAGTTAAAAGTTTCATAAAAGCAACTAATGCTTCAACTTTTCTATCAGTTAACTTTTTTGCTTTTAAATCATCAAGGGATATTGTCTCTTTAACTTCAGGCTCTCTCCAAGGTTTACCTGTCTCAGGGTTTATAGTTCTATCTTTATTGTTATATTTATCATAAAACTCAACTACTGTTTTTAAATCTTTAAATACTCCATTATGCATATAAGGTGCAGTTACTGCTATATTTCTAAGTGTGGGAACTTTATACTTACCTTTTTGTGCTTCATCATTTACTAAAGGATTTGCTAGTAAACCTTTATCTATCTCTTTTACACCATTTTTTGATCTTAAAGCTTCATTTATAGGAACCCCAATATTATGATATTCATAGTTAGTAAATGTTTCCATAGGAGCGTCTTCAACTTTTAATACATGGCAATTTATACAAGAGTTATTATTGTTTGAGAAGAATATTGTTCTACCTAAGTCTTCTAAAACAGTTAAATCATATTCCCCTCTTAAAAACTTATCATATTTTGAGTCAAAAGGTGAAAATTGTTCTGTTCTTTCAAAAGTTGCAATAACCTCAGTCATAGCATTATAAGCTTTATTTAAATCTTCAAAAATATTATCTCCATATAACTCTTTAAAAGTACTCACATAATAACTATTCTCTTTTAATCTTTCAACAACTTCTTCTTTAGAAGCCATTCCCATCTCAATAGGATTAAGAGGTGGTCCTCCTGCTTGTTCTTCTAAAGTATTAGCTCGCCCATCCCAAAATTGACCACCTTTATAAACTTTATTTTTTTCATCAAAATGAAATTTTGGAGAGAACTTTGCATAAGCAGCAATTGGAGCATTTCTATCTCCTAGAGATTTTCCATCATCACCTAAAGATGCCATTTTAGCAACACCATTATCTCTATCATCTACAAAACCTGCACTTGGATTATGACAAGTTGCACAAGACATTGTTCTATTTTTTGATAGGTTTGCATCTAAAAATAGTGCTTGACCTAAGTTCTCTTTTACTGCTTGATTACTAGTTGCAGCAAAACAAAAGATATTAAAAATACCTAAAACTAAAAAATATTTCATTTTTTTCTCCTACTAAATACTTGTGGCAAATTTAAAAATGGTTTAATTAGAACTTTTGAAATAGAATTATAATCACTCATCTGCTCAGCTCTTAATCCAAATTTTAAAACCTTAACTTCATGGGATAATTTTAAACTACCAAAAATATTATCCCAAAGTGAGAGGTATCCACCATAATTTTTATTAAAATGTTTTTTACTATGATGAACTTGATGTTGCTTTGGAGACATAAATACTTTTTCTAATATCCTACCATAAGAAAAAGGTACATGAGAATGTCTCAAATTTGAACCAAAAATTGAAAATATAAATAAAATTATATTAACCCCTAAAACCATTTTTATATTTATCATTGCACCAAAAAAGTAAATGAATACTCCTGTTACTAATCCAATACTTAAACTATAACGTATACCAAAAAGTAAATTTTCAACAGGATGAACTCTATAAAATGTAAATGGTGTTAATACTTTTGCACTGTGATGTACCTTATGAAATTCCCAAAGTACTGGTATAGTATGTAAAAATCTATGAAGCCAATATCTTGTAAAATCACTTACGATAAATAATGCTATTGTATACATCACTACAATTTGACTATATGAAAATAGTGTATTTTCAAAATAATCAAATTGTAAAAATAAAAACTTATTTACACTCAAAGCAACTGTTTTAGCACTTACAATTAGTGGTATTAACAATAATATATTTATAAAATAAGATACAAAAAAGTAATAATAATCTAACTTTGCACTAGGATGTAGCCAAAGTTTTGAAGAAGTTATTAATCTATTACTCTTTTTTGTATAGTAAAAATATATTATTGCTAATAACACTGAACTAATAATATAAATCCAGTAAAGTCTCTTTCCTGGATTTATAAAATACTCTAAAGCATAAAATTCATTCAATATTAATCACCATCTGCATCTAAGATTTTTGCAGTAACAGAGAGTTGAGTTGTTAATGATAAATAATATGCATTATGTAAATTACTAACTGCTTTATATAACTCTTGAGCATTTTTAAAATCATCTTTTTTGATTTTAGATAAAGCAATTTTAATCTCTTCTATAGCTACATGAACCTCTTTGATTTCATTTTTTGCATCACTGTGTTTTGCCATAGAAGCAAAATTATAATAAGATTTATTTCCTACTACTTCTTCATGTGCATTTACAATTGCTTTAATTGCATTAAATGAGTTTTGACTTAAAAAATATTCACCTCTAGTGTTATCTAAATCATTTTTATATTTAGCAGTAAATCCAGCTGGGTCACCAATTCTCCACTCTTTAAGTTTATAAGTTGAAGCAATTAAAGTATTTAATACAACAGCATTCTCCCAAGCTTCTTCTTTTTGCTGACCATTTAAATAGTTTGTATAGACTTCTTTTATATCATTTAAGTGAGAGATTATATTAGCAATCACAGCTTTTGCTAACTCTTTTTCTCTTTGTGTTATCTCTTTGTCATTATAAAGAATATACTCTAAAGCATTTATTGTTTTAAAAGAGTTTTTAAACAGTGCAATATTTGGCTCATCTTTTGATTCAATTACCCTTTGCATTTGTGCAGATAAATCCTCTTTTAAATTGTGAAATACATCAATATATCTTGGAGTATCAATATAATTTTCATCAATATCCCCACCAAAATACATTGTCTCTACTTCTTTCCATGATTGTACAAACTTTGTAAAATCATCTTTTGAGAAACTCTTTTCTAAATTTTGAGCATTTTTTATAGCTTCATTAACATCAACTATTGAAACATTTTTTAAAATAGAAGTAAAAGCTCTATCTTGAGCAAATAATATTCCTAAATTTAAAAACATAAACACAAATATTTTTTTCATTATAATCCTTTTAAAAATTCAATTAAAATTTTTCTTTCATTTTTTGCTAAATTCATATAGTTTACTTTAGCATCTCTTGCCTCACCACCATGCCATAAAATAGCTTCTTGGAAATCTCTAGCTCTTCCATCATGTAATAATCGTGGTTTTGTTTTATTTATTTTTTCATGAAGGGCTAATCCCCATAAAGGTGCTGTTCTAAACTCACTTTTAGAGGCTTCAAATTCAACTCTACCATCTGATAACTCTTCACCCATATCATGTAATAAAAAATCTGAAAAGGGTTTAATTTCTTGTCCATTTATAGTATTAAAACTACTTATGTGACACTTTACGCAACCTACTTTTTCAAAAATTTTTAAGCCTAATTTGTACTGTTTTGTCTCTTTTGCACTATATGTTTTTAAACTCTTTAAATAATAAGTTATAGCATCTAATCTAAAATCTGGAATATCAATATTATCTTTTGACTTTGGAGCTTCTAAACACTCTTTTTGAAAACTTGTACAATTTTCATGGGGATTTAATGTTGTTGTCAATCCCATATCATTATTAGCTGCATTTGCAACCTGCTCTTTTAAGCTAGAAACACTTGCTTTCCAAGTAAATCTTCCCAACTCTTTTTGACCATTTATCTTAGATTTAACCCAGTTTGCTTTTCCACTAATTCCATCATTATTTTTATCTTCTACATCTTCATTTTTTAAGATATCTTCATCACTAATTAGTGATATTAATCCCATTCCATTTAAACTATTTGCGATTCTATAAGAGATATTTGAATCTTTATGTAATTCTCCATAATTTAAATCTTTCAAAGTGTATAAAGGCTTTAATAAAGTATCAATCTCTCCATCAGGAAAAACAACTTCTACTTCTTTAAATTTTATATCTACTCTTCCTTCAAATAAAACTCCATGTATACCATTAATAGATATTTGAGAACCATAAACAGGTTCAGGAACAAAACCTTTATTTATCAAAAGTTTCTTATGTAACTCACTACCATTTGAATCTATTGAAGCCCTAGCAACTAAACTTCTTGAAGCATTTCCTTTTTTTGAGTATAAAGTTCCTCTACCATTTCCAGGATGACAACTAACACATGTATTTGCATCAAATAGTGGTCCTAATCCATCTCTAGCAGTTGTTGCACTAGGAGACTCAACCCATGGGATTCTAAAAAAACTCTTTCCTAACATAAATATGTCATACTCTTCATCTGTCATTTTTTTATAAGGCTTTAGTAATAGTGACTTATTTTTATCACTTGATAAATATTCGCCTTGAGAATTAACGGCAAAAAGCCCTGTAGCTACAAAGACTACAAGGCTTTTTGATATTAGGAGATTTTTGACAGATTTAATTAAATTAAAGTTGTGTTTCTTCAGCATCCGTTACATCTTCAGTTGTTAGACTAATCCCATTTGCTTTTGCAACTGTAACCATCTCATCACCAAGTTTTCTCATTTCATTTTTAAGTTTTACAATCACTTTTGCTTGAGAACTTGTTGGTTTAATTTGATAATCAAAATGTTCTTTTGTTTTAGCAATTTCATCAATTGAGTTTATCTTTGCTTCAATTGAAGACATTAATTTTGTAATTCTAGCTTTTGAATCTGCATCAACTGCATCAAGTAAAGCTACTCCATATTTTTTACCATTATATGTAGAAGTTAATAAGTTTTTAAATCCTAAATAATTAGTTAAAATATCTCTATGTGTATTATCTGAGAAGCAAGAGTGTTCATCTTCTTCTGATGGAGTTAACACAGCAACTGCAATTCTTTCATTAGCAAGTTCTGATTTAATAAATACCCCAAGTCCTGCAATTACTTGTTTTAATGCTTCTTTTGAATCAATATTTTTAGCTGCTTCATCACCAGTTAAGTTTCCTAAAAATGCTGCTCTATATAATCCATTTGTACCATTTATATCTTTATCCCAAGCACCTTTGATAACCTCTAAGTCTGCAACAATTTTATTTGCAGCTGCTTGTAAATAAGCTAATCTTCTAGGAGCATCTTTGTCACTTGTAAAATCAGATAATAATCTATTTCCAGCTGTTAAAGGTCCACTTGTAATTCCATCTTTTAAGAAGTTAGAATAATCTTGATCTTGTCCCCATAATAAAAATTCAATGGCATGATATCCTGTAGCTACATTTGCTTCTCCACCATTTTCATTTAATGCAGTAATAGCATCAACTGTAATTTTTGTTACATCAACAACAGTTGAATCCTCACCACCTGGATTAAATTTACCTACTGTATCGATAATATTACCGCTAGTTCTTTTACCATCTGCATCAATTGTATAATCAATCATATTTTCATCTAGTGGCCACGCATTTAATTGTCCTTCTAGTGCTCCATATGAATCTGCAACCCATCCTTCTTCCGCATCAATTGGTCCATTTGAAAGTCTAAATGCTTCTGTTTGACCATAAGATTCTCTTGAAATCAACCAAGCTTTTTTTGCTTCATTAAATGTAGCTTGTGTTGGGTTTGATGCAAAATTATCAATTGCATTTTTTAGTGCTTTTGCATCATTTAATGTATCAGTATAGTTTGCTAATGCAATATTTGCATAAGAGTTTAATACTGATTGAGAAGAAGAAATCTCTGTTTTGGCTGTTTGATTATCTGAAGCTGTACATCCTGTTAGTGCTATGGCAGTAACTACTGAAACAGAAAGTAAAGCTTTTTTAACGTTGTTTAACATAAATTGTTTCCTTTTTAATTTTAATATCAATTATCATTAATGAAATTAAACCGAAAATAAACTTTATCTTTTCTTAATTATGATAACAATTATCATAATAAATTTTATTTTGTTTTTTATGGTATTATTTAAAAAAAGGAAAAAAATGAAATTTTTTAGTTTAATATTTATATTTTCATACTATTTATATGCAAATATTAATCCAATAGCTTTGCAATACAGTGGAGTAAAAGTTACTCATACTTTTCTTGATGGTTCAAAAAAAGAGTATACAATTCAAAGAGAAGTTCATAAGGATTGTTTAAAAATGCCTGTAAATCCTGAAAACTTTGATGAACAAAATATAAGAAACAATATATCAAATAGATGTAAAAGAGAGTTTATAATTACATGGTGTTATTCAACCAATGATATTTGATGAGAAGATAAAAACTATAGGTGAAATTGAAGTACTTGATTTTATATATAATAAAGCACAAAAAGATCCAAATAAATATGCCTTAATAGATAGTAGAAAAGCTATTTGGTTTAAAAAACAGACTATTCCAAGTGCTCTTAGTGTTCCCTTTGAAGATTTAGCTTATGATGAAGATTTTATAGAAGATTTTAATAAAGCCTATGAGAATTTAGGTGTAAAGGTTATAGGAAAAAATCAATTTGATTTTACAAATGCAAAAACTGTAGTATTTTTTTGCAATGGAGTTTGGTGTCCAATATCTTCTAAAAGTATGAACTATTTAATAAAACTAGGCTATCCAAAAGAAAAGATGCTTTGGTACAGAGGTGGAATGACAAGTTGGAATTCTGTATCTTTAACAACTACAAAAAAATAAAGCTAATTTAGCTTTATTTATTAAAAAAGAGATTTGATATTATTTAATAATTTCTCAGAGCCCTCTTCTCCAAGTTTACCTTTTAAAACCTTGTCTAGCTTTTCTTTTATTTTATCTTGATTTTTATCTAATTGTTTATTAATTTGATTTTCTATTAAGCCTTTTGTATCAAGAGATATTTTAGGTTTTGAAATACTTCCTTTTATATTAACTCCAAAATCTGTTGTTTTTATTTTCCCTTTTACAGTAGCATCTATTGTATCTTTATTTAAATCTAAAACTGAGTTTGTAACATCTATTGTTGTATTTGCACTTTTCATATTTATAACACTAGATAAAACCATATTATTTATATCACTATTAATTTTAACTGTTTCATATACTTCTCTTGTAAGATCAAATTTTGCTAATTGATTAACTAAAGCAGAAAAATCATTTGGTAAGAAGTGACCATTTAAAAGATTTCCTGATAATTTACCTTTATTTAATAATAAATTATAATCTAAGTTTAAATCTGTTTTTGAGTTAAAAACTTCTGGATAGTAAAGCATATGTGTTAATTGTTTGATTTGGGCATCTTTTAATGTTGCTTTTAAATCATCATTTTTTAAATTAAAGTTTAACTTTCCACCAATAACATCTGAGTTTCCATTTACAACTAAAGCTCCTGATTTTTTACTTAAATCACCTGATATATCTAAAGACCCACGTAGTTTTGCTCCTGTAAAATCTTTTAGTTTTTCTAAACTTGGTACACTTAAAAGATAATCACTAATTAAAGATGAATCTTTAAAGTTAAAAACTAATTCATTTGCAGTTAAATTAGCAATTGAAGTGTCAATCTTAGCTTTTGTTAATGCTTTATTTGATGAAAGTTTTGTATCTAAATCCCCACTAAAAGAGACATTCTTTTTAAAGTTTTGTTTAAATACAGTGTTTATAACTTCATTAATAAGTTTTCCATTTTCTATAGTAGTATTTATTTTTCCATCTAATGTATTTAAATTTGCATTTGGAATATTACCTTGAACTTTTAAATCACCAACAGCATATATAGGTTTATTTAACATATGTAAAAGTTTATCTATTTTTGCATTTTCTATTTTAAAATTCACATCTTGTAGACTTGAATTTAAAAGTTTAAAATCATAAGAGGTATTACTTTCAAAGATATTTGATTTACCATCAATTTTTAAATTACCATTTTCAAAAACTAAATTACCATCTAAAATAAATTTACCATTTAGTTTAGTACCAATTACACCTTGAAGCTTTGATAAGTTTTTTACATCAATTTTATAATCACTTGTGATTTTATTTGTGTTAAGATTTATAATACTTTTAGAAGCAAATACATCTGCTAATGAAGTAATCAAATCAGACTTTAACTCAATTTTATCTCCAATAAGTTTTGCGTTAATATCACTTTTAAAACCTATTCTTGAAGCAATATTTTGATTTAACTCTTTATTAATTACATCGTTTATCAACTTACCATTATTTATGTTAGTTATGATTGTCCCATCTAAGTGATTTGCTCTTGCATTTTTGATATCACCTTTAATATCAATATTACCTGATGCATAATTAGGTTGATTTACTAAGTTTAATAAATCAGTAATTTTTGCATTTTTTACTAAAAAATTAATATCTGATGGTTCAAAATTAATAAGATTTATTTTATAAGTAGTTTCACTAGATGCAATATCACTTATACCTTCAATTAGTGCCGCTCTTTCATTACCTTTGAAAATACCTGAAGTGTTAAAAGGTCCATTTAACTTTTGATTTATTAAGTTTTCCAAGTTAGAAAGCTCTTTGATTTTAATATTATATTTTAAATCAACAACTTTTTTAAATAATTGTAAATCTCCAATGACATCTATATTAGAATTATCATCAATTGTTGCATTAAAAGTAATAGTGTTAAAAGTCAATTCAAATTTATTTACCTTTAATTTTACATCACTTTGTTCTGTATTTACTTTATTCTCTATATATGAGGCAATAAAATCATTACCAGTTTTTGTAAATAATACACCATAAATAGTACCTATAGTGGCTATAATAAATAAAGTTAATCCAAAAAATAGTTTTTTCATAAAATACCTTTCTTTAATAATCATAATTATTATAACAAATTTTATAATAATATCTAAATAAATCATTTTAGCTTTATTTTATTTTAATTTGAATATAATTTTGCCCAACAAAGTGATAAGTAGGGATACGCAAGCCGAACAGACTTTGTAATACAAATTTTTATAAGGATTTCAGAATGAAAAAAATCGTTCTTTTAATGCTAGCATTTGCTGGTTTCGCTTTCGCTGCTGAAGGTGAGTCTATGATTCAAGCATACTCTGTAGTAGCTGCAGGTATTGGTTTAGGTTTAGCTGCACTTGGTGGTGCTATCGGTATGGGTAACACTGCTGCTGCAACAATCGCTGGTACTGCTAGAAACCCAGGTTTAGGTGGAAAATTAATGACTACTATGTTCATTGCATTAGCGATGATCGAAGCTCAAGTTATTTATGCATTAGTTATCGCAATGATCGCTTTATATGCAAACCCATTCTTAGGGTAATCAGTACTTACTACAGAACTGATAACTTAAAAGGTCAAGAGTTCTTGCTCTTGGCCTTTTTTTAGTTAAACTTCAAAAACTTCTTATTAAGCGGATATGGTGGAATGGTAGACACGCAGGCTTGAGGGGCTTGTGGGGCAACCCGTGCTGGTTCAAGTCCAGTTATCCGCACCATAAAATTAATATTAAATTTTCCATTAACTTTCTATTTCTTCTTTTTTGGTAAAATCACAATTTTAAAAGGAGCCATATGTTAAATCAAAAATATTACCTATTTTTATTATCTATTATTTTCCCAATATTACTAGTTGCTCAAAATACAGAATTAGAGCCAGTTAAACTTATAAAAAAAGATGAACAGACTATAACTTCTACACAAGAAGAAACACCTTCTAATGAAACTACTGAAGCAAATCAAACATTAGAAGTATCTGCAAGTGATGATATTGATAAACAACTTGAACAACAAAATAAATTATTAGATGAAGTTGTACAAAATATTAACAGTGAAAAGTATTTAGAGATATATAATAACACAAAAAAATACAATGAAGATATCAACTTTTTAACAAATAGAATAAATATAAATAAAAAACTAAATAATACTCTTGCTGTAAAAAGAGATGAGTTAAAATTAATTTACATAAAAGAAAAACTAAACTACGAAAACACTCTAAAATCAATAATAATTGCAAAACAAGAGTATAAAGATAAAAAATATTTTATTGACTTATTAAATAAAAATTTAGATTCTCTTTCACAAGTAAACTTTGAGGAATACAAAGTACTATATGAATCAGAAAAAAAAGTTGATAATAGAATATCAAACCAATTTGTAGAAAATTATATTGATGCATATAATCAGACAAATACTCAACAATTTGTATTAACTTATCTTTTAGAAAATATGTCAGTTTACAGACCAACTAATTTTATTATTGATGAATTTAATTTACAATATTTAGTTGATAAAATTGATTCAGTAAAAGGAGTATCTTTTGTATCTAAACTAACTTCTTATTATTTAAAATTTTCAATTGGTGAAATTGTTGTAGTTTTATTTATCATAGTGTTCTTTAGATTTTTAAATAAATATATAATTTCACTTTTAGCAAACTTTATATCAAGAGTTTTTGTAAAAGTAAAGGATGAAGATAGTGAAAGTATAAGACAATACTTAAGAATGTCTATTGACTCACCTTTAAAGTACGCACTTTATACTCTATCTATTCATATATCTGTATTTATTTTAGTAAAAGATGAAGAGCTTATTAATACATTATTACCATGGATTAACACAGTATACATAGCAATTTTAACATGGGCCATCTATGCAATAATCAATAATAGTATAAATATCTATGCACACACATTATTAGAAAAATATCCAAATGTTAGAAAAGAGATGATTGTATTTTTACTAAGAATTGTAAAAATCATACTTATTATGCTTGTATTACTCTTCTTACTTTCTCAACTTGGAATTGATATTAAAGCAATAGCAGCTTCTCTTGGAGTTGGTGGTATTGCTGTTGCACTTGCATCTAAAGATACACTTGCGAACTTCTTTGGGTCTTTAAATATTATGACAGATAACTCTTTTTCTCAAGGCGATTGGATAAAAACTCCAGATATAGAAGGAACTGTTGTTGATATTAGAATGAGAACTACAAGAATTAGAACTTTTGATAATGCTATGATTACTATTCCAAATTCTCAACTTGCAAACTCTCATATTATGAACTGGTCAAAAAGAGTAGTTGGAAGAAGAATAAAAATGAGTCTTGGTATTACTTATGAAAGTAAAATGAGTGATATTAAAAATTTAAAAGAAGATATATTAGATATGTTAAAAAATCATCCTGATATAGCAACTGATTTTAATACACATATCACTAGGACAAAAGCTTTTGAGGTTGCAAAAAAAGAGGACTTAAAAGGTATTAAAAATACTTTATTAGTATATATTGATGAGTTTGCAGGTTCATCAATCAATATCTTAATTTATTGTTTCTCAAAAAGTCCAGCATGGGAAGAGTGGTTGATAACAAAAGAGGATGTACTAATAAAAATAGCTCAATTAGTAGAAAAAAATAATTGTGAATTTGCTTATCCAACACAAGCAATTGCAATCAAAAATCCACTTGAAATTGCAAGTATGCAAGAACAGAAAATAAGTAAAGAGATTTAAATCTCTTTACTTTTCTAATAAGATATCAGCTTTAGTTCTTAACTTTTTTTTATTTAGAAACTCTTTTTCTCTATTTGAAAACTTATCAGTTTTTTTAATTTCAGTTTTTATTTTTTTATCTTCTTTTTGCACTTTTTTTACAACTTTATCTTCTTCTTTTTTAAACATTGTAAGAATTAAATAGATTGAAAAAACTATATTAAAAATTATAATTATCCATTTTGCAATAAGTACTGCTTCTAAAAATTCAAGTTTTTCTTTCAATGTCAAATACTGAACTACATCAGAATAAATTGCATTTGCAAAAAGAGCAACAATTAAAAGTAATACTATTAAAATAACTCTTCTTCTAAATTTAAATAAGTAGTACCAAAAAAGTGCAGATTTTACTTGTTTAAACATTTTATAATCCTAAACAAACATATTTATTCCAAGTGCAGCAAGAGCTACAACAAGGGATTTTGTTTTTAAGTCATCAATAATTTTTCTCTCTTCATCAGCAATAATTACTTCTAATTGCTCATCACTATAATCATCAAAAGTCTTATGATTTTCTGCAAGTCTAGCTTTTGTTGCTAATACTGCTTTTTCTCTAATTTTTGCATCAATCATATCCTTTAGCTGTTCGCTTTTTACTTTAGGATAATCTAATAATTTACTTGATTTATCTTTTATTTTATCTTTTATTCCCATTTGCTAACCTATTTTTTATTTAATTATAACATTAGAGAATTAACGAAATATTATAATTTTTATCTAGAAAGAGAGATACCAAAATTTATTCTATTTATCTCTTTATCATAATCAATTAAACTATCCCCATATCCACTTGATAATTGAAGATAGCCAAATGTATTTTTTGAATTGAAAAATGGAAATGTCCAATCAAATTGAACAAAACCTTTATTATCTTCATCAAATTTTAGATTATTTCTAAACAAAGCTTTAAAAGTATGTTTTTTATAGGGATAAATTAAAGTAAAATCTCCATAACCCATATAATCTTCAATATCTGGATTATCATCATCTTTTTCCTCTTCTGGTATTCTATACCATACTCTTGGAACTGCAAATAGATTTCCAACTTGGAAATAACTCTCTAAATATATTCTATTCCATGACCTAGACTTTGGTTCTGCTTGTCCATTTGATTCATGTAAAAAACCAAAAGTAAATGCTTTTAATGATGTCTTATCTTTCTTCCCATAAGGTATTGTTACAAATATTTCTGGCTTATAATTTGTTTCCCTAAAAGGAGAAGAATCTTTATATAATTGCCACCATGAAGTTTGAGTGTAACCAAAATTTATAGTTTCATCAAAACCAAAAAAATCATGGATTATTGGCTTTTTAATACTTAATTGAAATTTAGTTTCTAAACTATCTCTACCATCTGATCTTTTATTTGTATCATAAGAAATTGGGAAAAAATAGTTTTCATGGTGGGGATAAATATCAAATTTTGAAGCTATAATTTGAGCGATAGTTTCATTTGTTTCTTTATCATCTACCTCATCTATTGTATCTTTCATAGCTGTTATTTCACTTTTTTTATCTTCATCTATATAAATACTATTTATAGTTTTCTCTTTTTTTATAATCTCTTTGTAAATTTTATTTGCTTCTTTATATTTTCCTTGAAGTTCTAATTTTTCAGCTTCTTTATAAAGTTTATCAAACTCTTGTGCATTAAGTGAAAAAACAATAAATAGTAAAATAGAAAACTTTTTCATTTAAACTCCTCGTATAATAAATTAAGAATATATAACTTAGATTTTTAGCTAAAAAATATATTCTTCTAAGATTGAAGTACTAACTTCAAATCTTTTACTTTTTACAGTCTATGACTTTAGATATAACAACATTTTTCTCCTTGTAGCAATGGAAGATTTATCTAACAAACTACAATATTTAAGCCTGTTGATATCTTTAGTTGTTAATCATTTATTAAAAGCTGTAGAGATAGCTGTATAGCATCTACTACATATAGATTAACGAGGCTGTGAATCTAGCTTAGGCTAGGCAACTAAAGATTATTATAAGCGAGGTATAAATTATGTATTATGTTGGAATTGATATTGCTAAAAACTTTCATGTTGTTACTATCATTGATGAAGATGAAGTAAAAGTTACTACAAAGCCCTTAAGGATCACAAACTGTATTAATGGATTTAAAAAGTTTATTACTAAACTTGAAAAACTATCATTAAATACAAATGATTTTATTATTGGTCTTGAAGCAACTGGAATCTATGGTGAAAACCTTTGGGAATTTTTAAACTCTCATGGGTTTAATGTTAAACTATTAAATCCATTTCAGACAACAAGATATAGAGAACAACACACAATGAAAAAAGTTAAAAATGATAATATAGATTCTTGGATCATAGCTTTATTTTTAAAAGATGGCAAGTTTAGTTCAGGTTATGTTACAGATGATGAATATCAATCTTTACGAACTCTTTATAGAAATAGAGCTTCTATTCAATCTGATATGAAAGAGGTTAAAAAGAGAATTTTAACTCAAGTAACTGTTACCTTTCCAGAGCTTGAAAACTTTTTAGATATTTTTAGTATCTGTGGTTTAGCTCTTTTAGATAAGTATCCAACATCTCACCACTATAAACACAGTAGTGTTGACAGAATTATGAAGATATTTCGTCATATTCAAGGTAATAATTTTAATAATGAAAAAGCTTTAAAGGTTTTAGAACTAGCTAAATCTTCAATATATTCTGGTAAAGCCAAAGATGCAAGAGCTATTGCAATTAAAAGCTCTATTAGATTACTTAAAATGTACCAAGAAGAGTTATCCATCTTAGAAGATGAGATACTAGCTCTTTTAGACAAACAAGGTATTAGTAAAGAAGAAGATGTTCCAACTAACTCTTTAATTGAGAACTTAAAAACAATTCCTGGAGTTTCTTCTAAAACTATTGCTGCAATTATTAGTGAATGTGGTGACTTATCAAGATTCTCTAAACCTACTAAATTTATTGGTTATTTAGGATTATTTCCTACAGAAAATAGTTCTGGTAATTCTAAATCAACTGGAAAGCTTTCTAAAAGAGGTTCTTCTTTAGCTAAGCATGCATTATATTTAGCAAGTGTTAGTTGTATGATACACAACAAAGAACTCAAGCAATACTATGATACCAAAAGGTCACAAGGCAAATCTAAACAAGAGGGACTAATCGCTGTTTCAAGGAAACTTGCAACAATTATCTACTCTATATTTAAGTATAACACACCTTATGATCCTGCTCGTGTATTTGCAAAGTCATAAACAGTAAATTGTAAAAGATCACAAGTTAGTACTTAAATCATTATGATAGCAATACAATAAAGCTATCTTCATACTAAATTGTTAACCAAACATATTTGTTTGATTATGGAAATACTTCTGCAAAATTCTAGATAATTGCAAAAAACAAGTACTTCAAAAATCAAACATTAGCAAGTAAAAATACTTGCTATGTTCTTTTAAAATATATTGTTAATAAATTATTGTCTATTTTTAAAACTACTTCCTCTTTAAGTTATCCTTTATAAAAAGGCTTTTTCTTTGTGCAATAATAACTAAAAAAAACTATTTATTAATAAAACTAAATTCTAATCATCATTTTTAATTTCACTCAATGACTTTATCACATCTACCCCATATTTTGCCCTAACTTTTTGAAGCTGATTTGTTAACTCTCTTTTTTTTAGATTATCTTCATATTCAAAGAGATTATAGGTATATTCATTTATTTTTGCAAAATTGGTAACACTAATCATAAGCTGAACTACTCCATGACTTGGATGGTTATCATTTTCTTCAAAAAGCTTTGCCATATGTTTTTTAAAATCAAGTTCATTAAAAATTGTATTTACATTTATATAATTTTTTGATTTTATTCTTGATTCATATTTTATCTTTATATGATAACTTAGTGGATTTACATTTGCTTTTTTAACTAAAAAACAAAGATACCTAGAAAGAATAATTACCCTTCTTCTTAACTCTTCTCTATCATATAATACATCAAAGGTTCGCCCTATTCCTATAGATTTTTTTTCTCTAAAAGTAGTAAGCTTATTATCCCTTATTCCACAAATACGGTTATAT
The DNA here is from genome assembly GCF_004214795.1 of Malaciobacter pacificus. Classification (NCBI taxonomy): domain Bacteria; kingdom Pseudomonadati; phylum Campylobacterota; class Epsilonproteobacteria; order Campylobacterales; family Arcobacteraceae; genus Malaciobacter; species Malaciobacter pacificus. Next base: position 616,382 of record NZ_CP035928.1, on the reverse strand, counting down.
AAATCAATACCTGGTTTTTTCCATGAATAAAAAAGCTTTTGATTATTTTTCACATCACCAAGTGTTCGTATTCCATATCCTTTTAATCTTGATTGAAAACCTTTTCCAATACCAGGGAACTCTTCAATTGGGATATTTTTTATAAAATTTGCAATATGGTCACGACTCACATACTTAACACCATCTGGTTTTGCATATTCTGTGATAAGTTTGGAAAGATACTTTGTATTAGCTATTCCTATTGAAACAGGCAGTTTTAACTCTTTTTGTATTTTTCTCTTTAGCTTATAAGCAAACTCTACAATCTCATCCTCATCAATATATCCAGTAACATCTCCAAAAAATTCATCGATTGAAAACTGTTCTACAAGTGGTATTTCTTTTATTAGTAATTCTTTTAATTTATTTGATAAGTCATGGTATAAAGGATAGTTTGGTGCTAACATTTTTAAATGAGGACATAATTTTAATGCCTCATTTACGCTCATTGCTGTTTTAACTCCATATGCTCTTGCCTCATAAGAAGATGTAGTTACAATACCTCTGATTTTTCCATTCTCATCAACAAAGTAATCTTTGAAGCTTTTCATACCCTCATTTGTAAGAATAGTACTTACAAAAGCTCCACTATTAGAAGATATTTTTCTAACCTCTTTTTTAGAAGAAAATATATTAAGATTACTTCGTCCTCCAACAGCAACTGGAATATGAAACAAACTATCATCTAAGGTTCTATGAGCAGAAACAAAAAAGCAATCTAAATCTAAGTGCAAAAACATAAAGCTATTTTACACTATTTTATCTCAAATTACAATATTATTACATATTGAAATATTTTATTTTGTATATTTTTGTAGTAGTTTTTCTAATTCATCTAGATTAATTGGCTTACTTAAATAATCATTCATTCCCAAGGAAATGAACTTTTCCCTATCTCCTTTTATTGCATTAGCAGTTAAAGCAACTACTGGAATAGGATTTAAGCTTTGATTCTCTTCATATTCTCTAATCTCATAAAAAGCCTCAATTCCATTCATTATTGGCATATTTATATCCATTAAAATTAAGTCAAAATCTTCATGATATTTTTTATAAATATCAATTACATCTTGGCCATTTATAGCAAGTTTATAATCAACTCCTAGTTCTTCAAACACAATATCAATTAATTGTTGATTTGCACTATTATCCTCAGCTATTAAGATTTTACCTTTTATAATCTGTTCATCAGTTTTAATTTTTTGCTCCTTTTCTTTTATTTCTACTTTATCACTCTGGCAAACTTCTACATTCAAAATGAATTTAAAAGTAGTTCCATGATTAATCTTACTTTTAATTTGAAATTCTGAATCTAATTTTTCTAAGATATTTCTACAAATACTTAGACCTAAACCTGTACCTGTATGATGTTTATTTTCAATATTTTCAAGTTGTATAAAAGGATTAAAAATTGTTTGTAATTTATCATTTGGTATACCAATTCCAGTATCACTAACTTCAAACTCTATTGAAACCTTTGAAGAGTCTTCATCTACTAAATTAACAAAAAAACTAATGTTTTTTGATTCTGGGGTAAATTTTATAGCATTGCTTAAAAGATTTAGTAAAACTTGTTTTAATCTTAAACCATCTGTTAATATATATTTTGGAATTTTACTATCATATTTATAATCAAACTTCAGTTGTTTTTTCTCAATTTTATTTGATAATAAATCAACTACTTCATTACAAACTTCATTTATATTAGTTTGTGACATTGATATATCAAAGTTTCCACTTTCAATTTTAGAAAAATCAAGTATATCATTAATTATTGTTAATAATGAATTTGCACTTGATTCGATAATTGATGCACTTTTAATATTTTTATCACCTATAGTTTTATCATTTACTAAAAATTGAGAAAAACCTATAATAGAATTTAAAGGTGTTCTTATTTCATGAGACATATTAGCTAAAAAGTCTGATTTAACTTTATCTGCTTTTTTAGCTTTTTCTAAAGCTTTTTGCAAAGACTTAGTTCTTTTCTCAACTAAAGCTTCAAGGTCTTGATTTATTTTCCAAAGTTCTAAACTTTTTTCTTCAAGAAGTCTCTCACTCTCTTTTCTAGCTTTTCTTTCTCTTTCAAAACGAGCCTGCCAAGGATTTTTCTCTTCCATCTTTTTAACTTTTCTTTATATTAAATTGAACCTCATAAGGCTCTTGACTAATTGTTTTATAACTTATATCTAAATTTTCATTGAAATATTCTCCACAAGCTATCATCAAACCATGGGCAAAAGATTCTAACCTTTTTTCTGATTTATATACTAATACCATACTATTCTCATCTTTAGAAACTGTTTGGAAAGTAGGTAAATCAACATCGGGATAAAGCTTTTTTACTTCCACATGAACTAATTGTTCTACACTATCAATAAACTCTAAAGCTCCTCCAACTTTTTGTATATCTTTATTATAAAGTTTTACTAAAACACTAAATAAATGTTTTCCAAAAATAAAAAGTAACTCATTTGGCTTTTTAGCTGTAATCTCAGATAAAGCCCCTAGCAATTTTAACATTTGAGAAAAAGGATAATTACCACCTTGAGTAAAGGCTCCATCATTTTCTAACTTTGCTTTTTCTATCATCTTATCAGCTACGTCAAAACCTAAAGCATCCTCAACAAACTCAATTAATTCTGTAAAAACTATACCTTTCATACTCTATCTCCTATCTATAAATAATTTGATAATTTCTCTTTAATATTCTTAAATAAACTCTGTTTTTCACTAGTTGTTGTTTTTTCAGATTCTAACTCTTGCAAGAAATTACAAATATCATCTAATGCAACATTTAAACAAGAATTTTTTATATAATGAGCTTTTTCTTTAATATTTACTTCATCATTAGATTCAATAAATTTCTCTAATTCAAAAATATCTTTTTTAATATCTTTTTCAAATTTTTCTATTATCTTAATAGCAATTTTTTCACTTACACTCAAAGTTTTACAAACCTTCTGCACTTCTATTTTATTATTAACAACCTCTTTTTCAATCTTAGTAAAAACTAAATACTTATTTAAAACTCTTAATAACTCTTTTGTATTTATAGGTTTGCTTAAATAATCATTCATCCCTAACTCTAAGAATTTTTCTCTGTCTCCTTTTATTGCATTTGCTGTTAGGGCACAAATAGGAGTTTGTTTTTTATTTATACTAGATTCATACTCTCTAATTTTATTAAAAGACTCAACCCCATCCATAATAGGCATATTTATATCCATAAAAATTAAATCATAGCTATTTTGTTTGTATGTTTCTAATGCTTCAAGACCATTGTTTACTATAGTAAACTCTATTTCCATATTTTCTAAAATTGCTTTGATTAATTCTTGGTTAGCTAAATTATCTTCTGCTATTAAAAGTTTTCCATTAAAACTATTATTTTCACTTACAATAATAGTCTCTTTTTTTATATTATCATTTTTTAATTCTTGTAATGTATCACTACTAGTACAAAAATCTAAATTTAAATCAAACCAAAATTTAGTTCCCTCTCCTACTACACTATTAACTTCAAGTTTTGATTCAAATAGATTAACTATATGAGAACTAATTGATAAACCTAAGCCTGTTCCTTGATAGTTTTTAGTTGCTTCATTATCCGCTTGAATAAATGCCTCAAAGATATTTTTTAACTTACTTTCTGGAATTCCGATTCCTGTGTCTTCTATTTCAAATCTAAGAGAAACTTTTTGAGATAATTCATCTTTTTTAAGTAACTCTACATTAAATTTAATATTTCCATAATCCTGAGTAAATTTAATAGCATTACTTAAAATATTTGAGATTACTTGTTTTATTCTTATATCATCACAATAAACACATGAAGGAATATTATTATCCATATAGAAAAAGAGCCTAATGTTTTTTTCTAAAGCCCTACTTGAAAATAGTTCAACTAACTCTTCATTCAACTTAAAAAGATTAACTTTCTCTTTTGATATATTAAAATTCCCACTTTTTATTTTTGAAATATCTAAAATATCATTAATAATAGAAAGCAAACCATGGGCACTTGATTCAATTAAACTTACTTGTTTAATAGTTTTTTCATCTAGATTTTTATTATTAACTAAAACTTTTGAAAAACCAATAATAGCATTAAGTGGTGTTCTTATTTCATGGGACATATTAGCAAGAAAAATTGATTTTGCTTCATTTGCATCTTTTGCTTCTTTCAATGCTTCATTTAATTCATCAGTTCTTTGATTAATTTTCTTTGCCATTAAATTAAAAGAGTTTTCAAGTTCACCAATTTCATCATTACTATTTACTTTTATTTTATAATCAAACTCATTATTTGAAAATTTATGTGTACCTTTTAATAGATTTTTAATTTTACTACTTATGAAATTTGACATTAATATAGCTATAAATATTACTAATATTATCATGATAAATGTTACTATAAAAAGTTCATTTTTAATTAATTCAATAAAATCTTCTACTTCCTTTGAATTTATTTCTATATTCTCTTTCATTAAAGCTGTTTGCTCTTCTAAAACCTCTTGTACTTTTCTTTTTGTATTATTTGCAGCCATATGAAATTCATCTACATTAGCTCCAATTGTAACAAATCCAAAACCTCTTTTACTGTTAGCATAATCCCCAGTATAATATGGAATAGCAGCAGCTGTTACAAGTTTCCAAACTCCACTCCAAAAGATTACAAAAGAACCATAACCTCCATTTTCTGTTAATTGCATCCACCCTTCACATTGAGGAGCAAAATTTAAATATCTACAATCTAAACCAATATTACCATCATCTTTAAGCTGTTTTATATTTGGTTTTTTCTTTAATGTTTGATTTTCAAAAGTTGGATAACTCTTCAAAAATTCATTTATCTCTAAATTTGAAGCATAGAATTTATCAGCTACATCTTTACTAAGCCATGGCATCTCTCTTTTTCCAGTTTTTGAGTTAAATCCAGAAATAAAATAGTCTCTTGGGTGAGAGATACTTCTTCCAACACTATCCCACATAAAAGCATAATTACCTAAACTTGCATCTGAAATATCTTGTAATGCATCTTTACTAGTAGGATTTGAAGTATCAGTAAACTGCATAATGTGTTCATGGTCTAGTGCTAAAGAGACATATCCAACTTTTATATTATCTTTGAAAACAGGAGTAACAAATCTAACAATACCTTCAAATTTTTTACCTAGTGGATTTTCTTTTCCTGCATATGCATGATCTTCAGGTTTAAATTCTATATTTGCTTTTTTTGCTTTTTCTTTCGTAAAAGTTCCAATTACTTTAGAGCTAACATACTCTCCAATAACTTCTGAAACGTAGATTTCACCTTTTTTGAGTTTAGAAATTCTATTAAAATAGTTTTCAGAGTTTATATATGTATTTTTTCTATTTGAAATATCTAAAAGTTCTTTATTTATATTTGATATTTTATATTTTTCCATACCAACTAAATCAAAAAAAGTTACCTCTTTATAAATTGGAATACTTTTCTTTGAAAAAATAAATGGGTCTGTATAATTAAACTCCTCTTGATTATCTTTTAAAACTAAGATTTTATTTTTTCGCTCCTCTTTTTGTATGTCAAAACTATTTATCCAAGAAGAGCTTTTATCATTATACATATATTGATTATGAATTAAAATATCTCTATTTTTACTTTCAAAAAACTCTTTTAATATTTTCTCATTTAAATCTATTTTTGATAAAAATAGTATATCTCTGTCCCTTTCATATAAAAAATCTGCAACTTTATTTGCTATTTCATAAGAGATCCTCTCTAGTGATACTTTTGATTTTTCATCTAAATTTTTGATACTATCTTCAATTGATGCATCTGCTGTTTTTAAAATAATTTCTTTGTTTGTATTAAACTGATATTTTGTACTCTCTTCAATATATGTTTGAAGTTTTGTAATTCCTATGTAAACTATAGTTAAGATTAGAATTAAAGGTAATATTTTAATTAAAATAAACAAGAGAATTAGTTTTAATTTTATTGATAAGTTTTTCATTTTGTGCTCACATAGTTTAAAAAATTATTTTATATAGTATTTAACTTTTAAATATTTTTATATTACTATAAAATAGTATTTTTGTAAATATATATTTATTATTAATTAAAAATAACTTGTGTTAAATCAATTTTTGATAAAATCTAAAAAATAAAAGGATATAAAATAGCTACTTGTAAAAATTGTAAAAGAGAAATTGAAGCTAAAAAGAGACAATGTCCATACTGTGGGATATTAAACCCCACTGTTACCTTAAAAGATATATTTATAAGTATGGCAATTGTTTTAATTATAATGAGTATTGTAACTATTATAGTAAATATGTAACAATTATCTTTTATCTAAACTATATTTTCCAGCACCTAAAAAGAAAATTGTAATTGAAGTTGTAATATAAAACATTTGTAACTCAATAGCCCATGCTCCATATTTATTTAAAGCTAAAATACTATCAGAATAGAAAAATAGAATAAATCCCATTGTTCCAATAATCAAAATAGAAGCTAATTTAACTCTATACCCAATTAATAACATAATTGGTGCTAGAATTTCACCTAAATATACTCCATAAGCAACAAAAGTTGGTAGACCATTACTTTCTACTGTACTAATAATTCCATCAAGTCCGCTTTGTAGTTTTGCTACTCCATGAAATAACATTAGTATAGCAACAGCAAATCTTAATACTAATTTTCCTAAATCTTCATTTGTATATGTACAAATACTATTTAAATTCATTTTCGACCTTTTTAAAAATTTAAAAATGAATTTTATCCCAATATTTTTAATGAAAGATTAACATATTAAATTATTTTGTTATCTTCTAATAATCGCGTATAAAAAACCCACCCCTAGTCCTATAAAGTGTGCATACCAAGCAATAGGAAGTCCAATAAGTAGGGGTGCAACACTTATTAATAAAACCCAAGTAATAATCCCACTTCTTTGAGCCTTATCAAGATATGCTACATATCCTAAAAGTGCACATATAGCTCCTGATGCTCCTACTAAATTTACTTGGTGGTCTAAATAATAGATATATCCATAAGAAAGAATTGATGTGGTAATCCCACAAATAAAATATAAAGCTAAAAACTCTTTTGTTCCCTTATATCTCTCTATTAAATTACCAAATTGCCATAAAACAAACATATTCATAGCCAAGTGTGCTATTCCACCGTGAGCAAAAATAGTGCTTAAAGGTTGCCACCAAAAATCATATACACTAAAGTATAGATTTAATCCTAAAAATAATGACCCTTGAGGTATATTAATTTGAATAATATACATCAACACTGTAATAGCAACTAGCACATTTGTTGCTGTATAATTATTTGTTGTTCTAAAGTTTCTTAACATGATTTTTGTATACCTTTATTGTACAATCTATTCTTGATTCTATCTCTTTTTTATTAAAAATTAAAAAATCAGTGTAATACCTAAATATCTCAACATTTCCTGCTCTAAAAGAGGTTTGGATTGAACCACTACAAAGTTTACAATCCTTTGATTTTTTATTTGGGTCTTTTCTATCATTTTCAATCAATTCATAATTTATTGTTAGATATTTTGATATATCATCTTTTGGAGATTTTGAGATAGCTTTTATGTAGTAATTATTAACTTCATCAAGTTTTATAAACTCCTCAATAATACTATCAGAATATTGAGCTTTTATATATCCACCATCAAGTTTATAAAAACCTTTGTTTAAAGCTTTCATTGATTCATTTAAGAGTTTTTGATTAAATACTTTTAATGTAAAAAAGCTTTCATCTTGACAAGCAAGTGGCGTGACAATCTCTTTTGTAGGTTCAGGGTCAGAAAAATACTTTGTATATAAAGTAATTGTAACTGAGATTATAATTATCGAAGCAAGAGTAAAAAAGTTGTTTACTATTAAACTCTGCCTCATTCCTCTTCTCATTACAGAACTAATGCCTCTTTTAATACATCTTCGATAACGTCAACAGGCTTAATTTCCATAGCATCTTTAACCTCATCAGGAATTTCATCTAAATCTCTTTCAAAGTTCTTTCTAGGAATTAATGCTTTTTTCATTTTTGCTTTATATGCAGCAATTAACTTCTCTTTTAATCCACCAATTGGTAAAACTTTTCCAGATAGTGTTAACTCACCAGTCATTGCAACATCAGATTTAATAGCTTTTTCGCTTAAAACTGAAGCAATAGTTAAAGCCATAGTAATACCTGCACTTGGACCATCTTTTGGAGTTGCACCTTCTGGAATATGTAAGTGAATATCATATCTTTTATAAACTTCACTTGGATTAACTATAATTTTTTCTTCTTCCTCTTTTGGAAACTTTGGAATAATTTCATTATCAATTAATAATGCTCCATTATCAATTAAAACTTTTACAACAGAGTAAGAGATTCTTGAAGACTCTTTCATAACTTCACCAAGATTACCAGTTACAGATAAAATACCCTTACCTTTTAACTTAATAGCTTCAGTTTTTAAAACATCTCCACCAACTGAAGTCCATGCTAATCCATTTGCAATACCAATAGAGTTTTTCTTATCAGCTGGGTCAATTTCAAATATTGGATTATCTAAATACTCTTTGATATTTTTAGTATTTATTGATACTTTTTTAATAGAATCATCCATTAAGATTTGTCTTACAACTTTTCTAAATAGTTTTGCAAACACACGTCTTAGATTTCTAACTCCTGCTTCTCTTGTATATTTAGAGATGATTAAATCAATAGTAGTTTTACTTAAAGCAACTTCACTTCTCTTTAATCCATGTTTTTCTAACTCTTGAGGAATTAAATAATCTTTAGCAATATGATACTTCTCATTTGGTGTATAAGAAGAGATTTCAATAAACTCCATTCTATCTCTTAGGGGTGCTGGAATTCTTCTTACATCATTTGCTGTTGATACAAATATAATTTGAGATAAATCAATTGGGAAATTTAAATATAAATCTCTAAACTCATGATTTTGCTCAGGGTCTAAAATCTCTAACATAACAGCTGTTGGGTCACCTCTGTGGTTTGCTCCAAGTTTATCAATTTCATCTAAAACCATTACAGGATTCATCTTTTTAGCATCGATTAATCCTTTTACAAGTCGTCCAGGCATCGCTCCAACATATGTTCTTCTATGACCTCTTAATTCATTTACATCTTCCATACCACCAAGAGCAACTCTAACTAGCGGTCTTTGTAAGGCTTTTGAAATAGAGTTAGCAAGTGAAGTTTTACCAACACCAGGAGGTCCTACAAAACATAAAACAGTCCCTTTTGATTTTAAATCTTCTAAATTTCTTTGCTCTAACATCTGTTTAACTGCAAAGTATTCTGAAATTCTCTCTTTTGGTTTTTTTAAAGAGTAGTGATCTTTATTTAATTGCTCTTCTACAGCAGCTACTGAGATTTTTTCATCAGCATATTGTCCAAATGGTATATCTAAAACTTGTTCAACATAAGTTTGAAGTAATGATGCATCAGGAGAATCTGGGTTCATTCTACTTAATTTTTCAATTTGTTTTTTAGTCTCTTTGTACCCTTCTTTATCCATAAACTTCTTGATTTTTTTAAGTCTCTTTTTGTACGACTTAATCTCTTCATCTTTTTGATTATCAGCACCAAGCTCTTTTTGAATAGCTTTAATTTGCTCTTTTAAGAAGTAATCTTTATGAGTTTTTTCAATTTTAGAATTTACTTTTTGAGTAATCTCTTTTTGAATTTTAAAAGACTCAATCTCTTTTTTAATTACTTCAATAATATCTAAAAGTCTTTGCTCAACACTTGTTTGAGAAAATAGTTTATAAGCTTCATCTTTTTTAACTTTTAAAACTGATGATATTAAATCTGCAATTCTTGTTGCATCATCATTCTCTTCAATTGTCTTAATTAAATCTGCTGGAAACTTTGTATTTAATTTTGAAAGTTTTTTTACATTTTCAATTAATACATCAATTACAGATTTGATAGATTCATCACTTGATACTTCATTTTCTAAAATGTCAACTTTTGCAAATAGTGGTTGTTCAATTGCAAAATCATTTATTCTACCTTTAGCTAATCCTTGAAAAAGTACTTTTATTTTACCATCAGGTAAAGATACTTTTCTCATAATATTTCCAATAACTCCCACATCATAGAAAGAGTCTTCTTCTCTTTTATCTTCTTTCCCTTGTTTTGACACTGCAACCACAACTAAAGTGTTGTGTTCCATTGCATACTCCACTGCTTTTATATTTTCTTGATTACTTAAAAAAAGCGGAGCAATCATAAAAGGATATAAAAATATTTCATCCTCTATTATTAATGGTATTGTTTGAGGAAATTCATCATAATTTTCTAATTCCATCTATCTTACACTCCTAAAAATTGTTTATATTTATTCAAAAATTGATCTATACCAAGGAACATCAACTTCTACAATCTCATTTGGATTAACCCATGATTGTTTTACTTTTTCATTGTAAATTTCTGAAGCTTTTTCTTTACCTGTTCTTTCGTATAAATCTGCTATTTCTTTATCCATAGCTGCCTTAGCCATATAAAGTCTTGCATTAATAGTATCAACTAAAGGCATATATGGAGAAGTTTTATATTTTGCTTTAAATTCATTAATTTCAACTATTGTATTTTCAATTAATTCTTGGTCTCTATTTTGATATTTAAACCCTAAAAAGTTTGCTTTGATTTTCAAATATCTAACATAGTCAATATTTTTACTTAATCCAAATCTTTTAATATATTCATCTAAATAAAAATTTGCTAATGCATACTCTTCCTCATCCATATGAGCATTAACCAAAATTAATAAAGATGTTGGAATAAAAGGAGAATTTCTATGCTCACTTTCTAGTGATGTGTATGTATCATCAGCAGAATCCAAATCACCAGTTGATATTTGTGTTAACATTTTGTTGTACCAATACATTGCTGGTTTATTATACTCTTGAATTTCATTTTTACTTGAACACGCTGTAAAAAATAGTGCTGCACAAACAACCAATAGTATATCTCTAAACTTAAAGACTTTATTCATAAAAACATCCTTTGTAAAAAAAAAATATTTTAGCTAATTGTAGCTTATGTTTTATTTGCTATAATCATAAAAAATAATTATTATCATAATAAAAAAGGTTACTAAATGAAACTAACTTTAATTGGAAATGGTACTATGGCTCAATCTTTAGCAAAAGGACTAGTTGCCAACCATGAAGTAGAAATAATAGGAAGGAATATAAATAAATTAAAAGAAGTTCAAAAAACAATTCCTCAAATTTCTATAAAAGAATTAGATGATGTTGAAGATATCACAGGGAAAAATATACTTTTTTGTGTAAAGCCATATGTACTTCAAACTGTATCTGCAAGACTTAGTGGAAAAGCAAATATACTATTTTCAATTTTAGCTGGAACTACTTTGGATTCTTTAAAAAAGCATATCGAAGCTAAATATTATGTTAGAACAATGCCAAATGTGGCTGCATCAGTTCTAAAATCAATGACAACTTTAACAGGGGATGAAGAGGTTAAAAATGAAGCATTAGAAATTTTTACATCAATTGGCCAAACACTTTGGTTAGAGAGTGAAAAGCAACTTGATATTGCAACAGCAGTAGCTGGAAGTGGACCTGCATTTTTAGCTTTAATTGCAGAAGGGTTAACTGATGGGGCTGTTAGAGCTGGACTTCCAAGAGATTTAAGCTCAAAACTTGTTCAAGGATTATTTACTGGTACTTCAACTTTACTTGAAACACAACATCCTGCACTTATTAAAGATTCAGTTATGAGTCCAGGTGGAACAACAGCAGTTGGCTATGGTGTCTTAGAAAAAAATGGTGTGAGAAATGCTATGATGGATACAATAGAGCAAACATATAATAAAGCACAAGAGCTTGGAAAAAAATAGTTTTACTCTTTTTGAAACACTTCTAAGTATTACATTACTAATTTTAATAGTAAGTGGGTTTTTAAACTCATCTTACTATGACCAAACAAATCATCAAAACTTTATGCTTTTAAACTCTATAGAAAATAAATTTGATATTAAAGACTACTCTGGATTACAAAAATCTTCAAAAAACTTAAAAATTACAATAAACGACACAGAAGTTGAGTTTTTGACTGTCAAAAAATATGTTTTTGAAAATGAAGATATAAAGATATTAAAATATGAAAAATAGTTTTACTCTTTTTGAAATAATATTATCCATAATTATAAGTTCATTAGTAATTATCTACTCCCTAGCTTACTCAAAAGAGTTATTAGAAACAAATAAAAAAGCTTATGAATTAGAAGTTAAAAAAACAAATTTATTAAGTACTAAAGTATTTTTACAAAAACATAAAAAAGATATCTCCAAACTTAGCTATAAAAATAGTAATTTATATTTTGATAATAATTTATTATTGGAAAATATAAAAAACTTTAATTTAAATATTGTGGATAACATAATTTTTATAGAAATAAATTTAGATAATACAATAAAACAAAAATGGAGTTTTTAAGATGAAAAAATCATTTACTCTTTTAATCACACTTTTGTTAGTTTCTTTATTTTCATATTTACTTATTTATATTATGCAAACAAAATCTATACAAATAAAAAATATTCAAAACCAATATTTATACATACAAGCAAAAAATCACATGAGTTTTTTTAAAGAGTATTTAAAAACTAAGGATTTGACAAACATAAACACAATAAAAATTGATGATAATGTTTTTGATATATTTGCAAGTGTTAATGAAGATAAAATAGATATTTATGTGAAAGCTAAATCACATAATATATCTATTTATGAAGAATTAGCTAAATAATTACATCTAAAACTTTTTTAGCTAAATTCAATGCTTTTGTTCTATGAGAAAAATCTTTTTTTATTTCATATCCAAGTTCTCCTAAAGTTTTATCAAAACCATTAGCTATAAACATTGGGTCATATCCAAAACCTCCATCTCCTCTTTGCTCATTTATTACATTTCCATTCATCCAACCATGAACACTATAAGGGTGTCCTTTATAAACAATTGCTATGCAAGCAGTATAAAAAGCAGGTGTTTTTGTCAATTTTTTCTCATTTAATTTAGAAATTAATTTTTTATTATTTTCTAAATCACTAGCATTCTCACCTGCATATCTAGCAGAATAAATTCCAGGTTCATTATTTAAAGCTGGCACTGTTAATCCACTATCATCTGAAATTACTACAATATCTTTATAACCATTTTTAATTAATTCATCATAGATTTCAACAGCTTTTTTTACTGCATTTCCTTGAAAGCTATCTTTATCTTCAACAACTTCAATATCTCCTAAAAGTTCCTTAAAAGCGATTACCTCATCATTAGGCATTAATTTTTTAAACTCTTCAATTTTGCCTTTATTACCTGTTGCTAAAATTATTTTCACTTATATCCTTTTCAAGCCATACTTAACTATTTTTTAACTATAATCTCGACAAATTATATTATGTTTAGGATTATAAATGATTAAATCAGTTTTACCTCTAAGTTTAATTATTGCGCTTAGATTTTTAGGTTTATTTTTAGTTTTACCAGTGATATCAGTTTATGCATTAAATTTACAAGGAGCAACACCAACACTTGTAGGGATCGTTGTTGGAGGATATGCATTAACTCAAATGATATTCCAAGTTCCTTTTGGAATTATGAGTGATAAATTAGGAAGAAAAGGTACTATTGTTACAGGACTTATTATTTTTGCTATTGGTTCATTAATTTGTGCACTTTCAACAGATATTTACACACTTATGCTTGGTAGATTACTGCAAGGTGCTGGAGCTATTGGGGCAGTTGTAACTGCAACTATTAGTGACTTAGTTAAAGAAGAGCAAAGACCAAAAGCTATGGCTATGATGGGAATGTTTATTGGTATTTCATTTGCTGTTTCAATGTTAGCAGGACCACTTGTAGGTGCTTATTTAGGAGTTGAATCTTTATTTGTTATTACTATGGTTTTAGCATTGGCTTCAATTTTTATTATTCTTAAAAAAGTTCCAAATCCACCAAAGATTACTCACACATACAACGCAAAACCTGATTTTGGACAAGTTTTAGGGAATACAAATCTAATTAAAATGAATATCACAAACTTTTTACAAAAGGGTTTAATGACATTTGCATTTATGATTATTCCAATTACTCTAACAAAAGCATACGAGTGGGATATGACAGAGCTTTGGAAAGTTTATCTACCGGCTATGATTTTAGGTTTTCTTGCTATGGCTCCAGCTGCTATATTAGCTGAGAAAAAAGGAAAATTCAAAGAGATTTTAATTATTGGTATTGCACTTTTTGCAATTTCATATTTAATTATTGGATTTAGTACAGGAAGTACAGCTTTCATTATTGGTGTAGCAATTTTCTTCATAGGTTTTAATATGCACGAACCAATTATGCAATCACTTGCTACAAAATTTGCAAAAGTTCACCAAAGAGGATTAGTATTAGGTTTCTTTAACTCATTTGGTTATTTAGGTACATTCTTAGGTGGTTTAATTGGTGGAGCATTTTACCAAGATGTATCAATGTCTACATTAGTTATTACAATTGCTATAATTTGTATTTTATGGGCAATTTTAATTTTTACTATGCCAAATCCAGCTAAGAAAAAATTTGTTTACTTATCACTTGAAGAGTATCATTTAGAAAATAGTGTTAATCTATCTTCAAATGAGGCTATTGATGAGTGGTATTTAAATAATACTGAAAATGTAATCGCTATTAAATATGATGGTGATAAAATTAGTGAAGATGAAATAAAGAGTTTGTTAAAATAATAAATAATAAACAATAAAAATTAGGAGAGATGGTTTGAATAAAGTCTTACTAAAATCAATTCTTATCATCTCTGTTATTACCATTGGAATAGTTGCATCTAGTAACTTTACTTTAACTTCTGAAAAACTCTCTAAAATTGAAAAAAAATATGGCTCTAGTGCTAAAATAAGAGTTGAACTTTGGGATTCTATGATGGAGTCTTCTAAAAACGAAAAAATTCTAAATAAACTAAAAAATGTAAATGATTTTTTTAATAAAATTAAATATAAATCAGATTTATCCCATTGGAAGAAAAAAGATTATTGGGCTACACCATTTGAATTTATGGGAACAGGAGCTGGTGATTGTGAAGATTATGCTATTGCAAAATATTTTAGCTTACGAGAGCTTGGAGTGCCTGATGAAAAATTGCGTATCACATATGTTACATATAAACGCACAAACTCTAAGTATGAACAAGCTCATATGGTATTAACTTATTATCATAAACCAGGTGCAACTCCTGTTGTTTTAGATAATATTAACAAAACACTAAAATTAGCAACAAAAAGACCAGATTTAAAACCAGTATATAGTTTTAATGCAACAGGACTTTGGCAAGCTAAAAATAGAGGTTCTGTAAAAGTTGGAAGTAATAATCTTAGGTCTTGGAAAGACCTTATGAGTAGATTTTAAAAAAGGAATTAATAATGTCTTTATCAAAACAGCTTTATATTATCATTTCGATAATATTTTTTATGATTTTTGCAGGTAATTTTTTAATAAGTATTAAAAACACTAAAGAGTATTTAGTTAGTGAATCAATCACAAAAGCACAAGATACAGCAACTTCTTTAGGAATGAGTTTAAAGAATATTATTAAAGATAAAACAAACCCCGAAATCGAAACTATAATAAAATCAATTGCTAATAGTGGATTTTATAAAGAGATAAGACTAGAAAACTCTCTATTTACATTTAGTGAGAGTGATTTAATTATTGCCTCAAATGATTTAGACAATTCTATTTGGAAAATCTCAAATTTAAAAACTCCTAATGAATATGGTAAAATAGAAAAGATTACTAGTGATTTAGAGATGAACCAAGAACTTTTAGCCCTTGAAAATCCAGATTATCATGAAGAACCTGTAAGTGAAATAGATGAAAGTACTTATAGTTTTATTCCATCAGAAAAATATATAAATGGTGGAGAAATACCTTTTTCTTTTAGAGCAACTAATGAAAAAGGATTAAAGGTTGATTCTACAGTAATTTTAAATATAGATAAAATATTAGTTCAAGTAAAAAGAGATGAAAAATTTGACTATGTACCAAGTTGGTTTATAAATTTAATATCCTTAAGTCTTCCAGAACAATATAGTGAAATAAATGATGGCTGGCAAAAAACAGCTGTTATTTATGTAAGTGCTAATGCAGGTGAAGCATATGCAAAACTTTATAATCAAGTAAAAACAGCAACTATATATTCTTTTATAGCCTTTCTTATTTCAATTGCTATATTATTTGTTTTTGTACAATATTTATTAAAACCATTAAAAAAACTTGAAAAACTTGCAAATAATATTGCACAAGGTAAATTCACTCAAATTGAAGAATTACCTTTTACTACTGAAATAAAAGCTGTTTCAATAGCATTTAATGATATGAGTCTAAAAATTGAAAATATGATTGATAAATTAAATAGAAATCTATCTAAAATAACAAAGAAATTATCAAAAGATGAATTAACTTCTCTTCCTTTAAAACAAAACTTTGAAACAGATATGAAAGATCTATTTATAAATAAACTTGAGGGTTATGTACTAATTATCAGACTCTTTGAACTATCAAGTTTTGCAAAATCTCATACAAATAAAGAGATAAATGAGTACATAAAAGCATTTGCTAATATTTTAAAAGAGACTCAACTTGAAGATAAAAACAAAGAGAGTAAAGTTTATAGATTTTTTGGATCTGAATTTGCAATTATTGCAAAGAATTTTAATGATGAAGACATAGTAAAATTTATCAAATTACTCCAAAATCAAATAAACAAATTTTCATATGCTTGTAATAAAAAAGATATTATGCATATTGGAGCTTCTAAAATCACACCATTTTGTACAATACCTGAATTACTTCAAAGTGCAACTGAATCTTATGAAAAAGCTACTTTAATTGGTTCAAACGAGGCATTTATCTGTAAAGAGAGTAGCCAATCAAGAACAATGACTCAATGGAAAGATTTAGTATTTGATATTATTGATAATTCCAAATTTGATGTGAGATATATTGGAGATTGCTACTCATTATGTGACTCAACTAAACTTCTTATGCAAGAAGCATTTACTTCAATTAAAGATGATGAAAATAAAGATATCCCTATTGGTACTTTTGTTTCAATTGCAGAAAAATATGAAAAAATTATTGAGTTTGATCAAAAAGTAATTACAAAAGTAATAAATCATATTTTAATAAACAATATAAAACATGAAATTTCAATTAATCTTTCATTAGAATCTATTAATAATACTGCATTTATTGCTTGGCTTGAAAAAACTATTTTAAAACATAAAGATATTTCTAATCAATTAGTATTTTCTGTAACTGCATACGCCGTAGCAAAAGATATAGAAAAATTTAAATTCTTTGTTGATGAAATTCATAAATGTGGCGCTAAAGTAATTATGAAAAGATTTGAAACTAAGTTTATTGCACTTGATTGTTTAAAAAACATTAATCTTGATAGTATAAGATTAGCAAGAGATTATACAAATGGAATTGCAACTGATTTAGCAAAACAAAGCTTTGTAGAATCCATCCAAGATTTAGCAAACTTACTAAATATCAAAGTATATGCAGAAAATGTAAAAGAAGATTGCGATTTTGAAATAATAAAAGAATATAACCTTGATGGTTCAAGTAGGTAGTAAATGTTTGAGAAATTATTAAAGTTTTTTATAGATAACTCTAGGGTTAACTATACTTTATTTGTACTGATTTTTGCAATAGGTATTTGGTCATATACAAAAACACCAAAAGAGATTTTTCCAAGTTTTGAATTAGATATGATATCAATAAAAGGCTCATATACAGGTGCTTCAGTTGATATCTTAGATAAAATGGCAGTTACAGAGATAGAGGATAATTTAAAAAATGTAGACTCTGTTGATACTATGACTACAATCATAAGTCCGGGACGTTTTTCTATTGTTTTAGAATTAAAAAAAGGATTTGATAAGTATCAAGAAAGTGATAAAATCAAAGATATTATTGCTTTAACAAAATCAAATCTTCCAAGCGATATGGATGAACCAACTGTTAAAACTTTAGATAGAACAAGAACATTAGTTGATATTGCAATTACAAGTGAAAAATTAAATCTTGATGACTTAAAACCACTTGCTGATAAAATAAAAAGTCAATTTTTAAATATTAGTGGAATAAATGAGATTAATGTTTTTGGAGATTCAGATAAATATTTTGAAGTTTTACTTGATGATAAAAAGATTGATGCTTTGGGATTAAATAAATCCCAAGTTTTTGATGCAATCTCAACTATTTCATATATTTTTCCAATAGGAAAAATTGAAGATCCAAAGAAACACTACTATATTTCTACATATAATGGGGCTAAAAATGCAGTTGATTTTGGAAATACTTTACTTAGAATATCAAATACAAATGTATATGTAAAAGATATTGCAAAGATAAGTAAGAAGTATGAAGACTCTTCTACTATGTACTCATTAAATGGGAAAAATTCTATTTCACTTCAAGTTGTTCAAGCAAGTAGTGCAGATGCTATAAAAATAGTTGAAGGAATTAAAAAACTTCTACCAAAAATTGCAAAAGAAAACCCAGATATAAATATAGAGATATCTGATGATAACTCTGAGAGAATTGTAGATAGATTAAATATCGTAACTTCAAATATTCTATTTGGAATTATAATGATTACTATTTTAGTAGCAATTTTAATTAATGGAAGAATGTCTTTAATTATTGCAGTTGGTATTCCAACTTCTTTTGTAATTGCAGCTGTTTATATGTACTTATCTGGATATACAATTAATATGATTTCATTAGTTGGAGTTTTAATAGCAATTGGTATTGTAGTTGATGATGCAATTGTAGTTAGTGAAAATATTCAACAACATATAGAAGAGGGGTATCCTCCTAAAGAGGCTGCACTAATGGGTGCAAAGGAGATGGTTCAACCTGTTACAATTGCTTCACTTACTACTTTATTCTCATTCTTACCAATTTTAATGATTAGTGGAACTATGGGTGAGGTTATGAAGCTTATTCCTATTGCATTAAGTGCCCTTGTTGTCGCTTCATTAATTGAATCTTTTATATTTTTACCAATTCATGCAGCCCATACACTTAAAAATAAAGCAAAAGTTACATCGTGGGAAAAAGCAAATGCTATTTACAATAAAATCATTCATTTCTTTATGCATTTTAAAAAGACATTTATAGTTTTATTTGTGATATTAGTTCCTTTTTTAACTTTTTATTTTATAAAAGAATCAAGATTTCAAATGTTCCCTAAATTTGACTCAACAAATATAAAAATTACACTAAAAGCTAATGCTAATACAACTTTAGAAGAGGCATTTGAGATTGTAAAAGGAATTGAAGCAGATATCTTAAAAAATAAAGATGAGTTTTATATAAGAAATATCAACTCAATTGCTGGATATAGAAAAGATTTAGGAGATAACACAGAAAACTTCCCTTATGCTATGTATATGACTATTGAGTTAATGAAAAATAAACCTTCAAATTTTGTTGATAAATTTGTAACCCCAACTCTAAGTTTTTATTATGATGAAGATGGTAGAACTAGAGAGTTAAAATCTCAAGAAATTGCAAGTAAGTTAAAAAAATATTTAGAAAAAAGAGATTATAAAACTCAATATAATCTTGAAGAGATTGCAGTATTAGAAAGAAAAGTAGGCCCAATTAAATCAGATATAAAAATTGGTGTTATAACAGCAGATAATCAAAAAGCAATTCAAGCTGTTGAACTTCTAACAAATGAACTATCACAAATGAATGGAGTTAAATCTGCATCAAATTCATTAAAATTTGGAATTGATGAGATAAAATTAAAAGTAAATGCTTATGGTGAGCAATTAGGACTAAGTGAAGCATTTATTGGAAATTATCTATCAAATCTTTATTTATCAAAGAAAAAAGCAGTCTCTTTTGATGATAAAGAGATGCTTGATATTAAAATCAAATCAAAAGATAAAGATGATTTTGAAAGCTTTAAAAATACAAAAATTCCTCTAAATGATGGAAGCTTTGTAAGTCTACAAAATGTAGTTGATTTAAACTCTATTAGAGCCTTTGAACAGCTAATTAAAGATGATGGAATTAAAAATTTCTATGTATTTGCAAATGTTAATCCAGATGTTCTAACAGCCACTGAAGCAGAACAAAGACTTCAAAAAACTATTGAAAAATTAAAAGAAAATGGTGTAAGTTTTAAATTTAAGGGTGAAGCTGAGAAAAAAGCTGAATTAAAAAGAGATATGCTTTTAGCAACAGCTCTGGCTTTAGTACTTATCATGCTTTCAATGCTTTATTTATTTAACTCATTTAGAGAGACATTTATTGTAATGAGTGTAATTCCTTTCTCTTTACTTGGCGTTCTAATTGGACATCAAATTATGGGTCTTAATTTATCTATGCCTTCAATGATTGGAGCACTTGGACTTGCGGGGGTTGTTATTAATGATGGTATTATTATGATGACTTATCTTAAAAAAGCAAAAACACTAGAAGAAATTTTCCAAAGAGCAACTAAAAGGTTTAGACCAATTATTATTACAACAGTAACAACACTTATTGGTATGAGTACACTGATTTTCTTCCCATCAGGACAAGCTGTTATTTTCCAACCAATTGGTATCGCCCTTGGTTTTGGATTAGCATGGGGAACGATTTTAAATCTAATTTATCTTCCAGTATTATTTACGTTAACTCACAAATTAAGAAAAGATATAGTTAAAAAATAACTATATCTTTTTATAGAATAAACACAAAACTTTTTATTGCTGAGATTCCCATCTCATATGGTTCAATATTTATTTTTCTTAAAATATGCTCTATATTTACAAGCATACTTGAAATTAAAATCTCAAAAGAGAAGTTTGAATGATCAAAAATACTCTCTTGATTGTTTTTAATATATTTTAACTGTTTTATAATATTTAAATCATTTAGGTCACTATTTTCTAGTTCTAGCTGCCAATTATTTTGCCAAGTTTTAAAAAGATATTGATTGTTTTTATCTTTATTTGTTCTAACTTTCCATCTTATAACTTGAAGTGTTTCATAAAGTTTAATCATTGATTTTTTATCATATTGACTTGCAGCAAAAGTATGATTTTTTTGATAAGCAAAAGCTTGATAGATAAGTTTATACATTCCTAAAATTAAAAAATCATTTCTATTTCTAATCTCATTTTCACTAAAAGCGTAGTGTAAATACTCTTCATAAGTTTTTAGTTTTTTATCATTTTCAATGATATTTATATAATCTTGTTTGGACCTAATTTGATGATTAATATTTGAAGCTAGATCTTTATTGCATGAGTATGGATTTCTTAAATCTAATTTCTCTTTATATTTTAAAAGAAGTTTTAAAACTTCGCTTTTATACTCTTCTATTTGTGAAGCAGAATTTGTTTGGGCAATACTTTTTATACTTGATGTTGATACACAAGCTTGAAAACTAAAAATCAAAACAATAAAAAGTAAAACTCTTAATTGTTTTAATTCTTTCATAATTTAAGCTCCTAAAGCTTTAAGTTCGTTCTCTACCTTAGCCATTTTTTCTACTGCTTGTGCTAATCCAGCCCTATTTTCTTCAATAACATTTGCAGGTGCATTTGCTACGAATTTTTCATTTGATAACATACCGTTTAGTTTGTTAATCTCTTTTTCTAACTTCTCTTTTTGTTTTGTAAGTTTAGAAATAATTGGCGTCATATCAATTTCACCAGTTGGTAAATAAACCTCTAAGTTATCAGATACATCAGTGATACTATTTTCAACTTTAGCTTCTACAAACTCAATATCTTCAACTTTTGCAAGTTTTTCAATAAATGGTTTTGCAACTGCTGTATCAATTGATTTATCTAATTTTACATAAGCTTTTGCAATTTTGCTATTACCCATATCAATAACAACTTTTGCTCTTCTAATTGCAGTAATTGCTTCTTCAATAATAGCAAACATAGATTCTATTTCTTCATCTTTTTTAACATCTTTAGGGAAGTTACAAACCATTAAAGAAGCATCACCCTCTTCTAATGAAGTTCCAGATAACTTATGATATAAGAAATCAGAAATAAATGGCATAAATGGAGATACCATTTTTAAAGTCTCTTTAAAAATTGCACCAAGTTCTACAATAGAGTCTTTACTAGCTTTTGAGTACTCAATACCCCAATCACAAAACTCTGTCCAAACAAATCTGTATAAAGTTGAAGCAGCTTCATTGAATTTAAAGCTCTCTAAAGTTTCTCTTACCTCTTCAACTGCACTTGAAAGTCTTGATTGCATATACTTTCCAAGTGGTGTTTTAATCTCTAAATCTTTTAAATCAGGGAATGTATCAACATTTAATGTTAAGAAATTAGAAGCATTGTAGATTTTATTTGTAAAGTTTCTAAATTGCTCTAAGTTTTTAGCCCCTAGTTTAATATCTCTACCTTGAACTGCAAGATATGCTAATGTAAATCTAATAATATCAGCAGAGTGCTCATTTACCATATCAAGAGGGTCAATTACATTTCCTTTTGATTTAGACATTTTTGCCCCATGTTCATCTCTAACTAGTGCATGCATATAAATATCTTTAAATGGTAATTCGCCTTGGAAGTGATCACCCATCATCATCATTCTAGCTACCCAGAAGAACATAATATCAAATCCAGTGATAAGTAATGAGTTTGGATAGAAGTCTTTCATATCTTGTTCAAAATCATATAACTCAGGTAATTTTCCATTATTTCCCCAACCTAATGGTGACATAGCCCAAAGAGCTGAACTAAACCAAGTATCAAGTACATCTGGGTCTTGAGTATAGTGTTTTTCACCACATTTTGGACACTTCTCTGGTTCATCTGCTTGGTCTGCCCATTGATGATTACAAGAGTCACAAGTAAACACAGGAATTCTATGTCCCCACCATAACTGTCTTGAGATACACCAAGGTCTTAACTCATCCATCCATGCTGTATATGAATTAATCCAGTGTTGAGGGTGGAAGTTATTGTGTGCTTTTGTTTTTTCAATTGAACTTTGAGCAACTTTTTCAGATAAAAACCATTGTTGAGAAATAAATGGTTCAACAATATTTTTACATCTATAACAATGACCTACTTGATGAGTATGCTCTTCAATTTTTACTATAAATCCTTCTTCTTGAAGTTTTTTAACTATTGGTTCTCTAGCTTCTAGTCTCTCTAACCCTGCGAATTCTCCACAATACTCATTTAAAATACCTTTGTCATCAAAACAAGTAATAAACTCTAAATCGTGTCTTTTCCCAACTTCGTAGTCATTTTGGTCATGAGCTGGAGTAACTTTAACAACACCAGTTCCAAAATCCATATCAACGTGAGAATCAGTAATAACTTTAATTTTTCTATTAGTTAATGGTAAAACTACTTCTTTACCTACAATTGAAGTATACCTTTCATCATCAGGGTGAACCATAATAGCTGTATCCCCAAAATAAGTTTCAGGTCTAGTTGTTGCAACTGTAACATGTCCAGAGCCATCTGCAAAATGATAATTCATATGATAGAACTTACCATTTACTTCTTCATGTTCAACTTCAATATCAGATAATGCACCATCATGAGTACACCAGTTTACCATGTAGTTATTTTGAGTGATGAATCCATCATTATATAGTCTTACAAAGGCTTCTTTTACAGCCTCTTTAAGACCTTCATCCATTGTAAATCGCTCACGCTTCCAAGCAGGTGTTACACCTAACTTTCTCATTTGGTGAACAATATTACCACCTGAAGTTTCTTTTTGAAGCCAAGCTCGCTCTAAAAACTTCTCTCTTCCAATCTCTTCTTTAGTTGTACCTTCAGCTAATAATTGTTTTTCAACAACGTTTTGAGTTGCAATACCAGCATGGTCAGTTCCTGGTTGCCAAAGAGTTTTAAACCCATCCATTCTTTTATATCTAGTAATAATATCTTGTAATGTGAATGTTAAAGCATGCCCAATATGTAAACTTCCAGTTACATTTGGCGGTGGCATCATAATAGAGAAGTTTTTACCCTCTTCTTGGATAGATTTGTTTCCATCTACCTCAAAGTAACCTCTATCTTCCCATATTTTATAAAATTTATCTTCTACAATTGATGGTTCGTATTTTTCGCTCATTTAAAATTTCCTATAAATTTTCTTTAATTAGTCGCGATTATACCCACATTTTTCTTAAGTATGATTTTTATCTTTTTTTGCTTTATTTTTATAATTTTATAGTGTACAATTGATATAACTATTTTTAATTTTTTAAATATAAGGAGTAATGATATGATGAAAAATATTTTAACAGGATTAGCACTTAGTTCTACTTTACTATTGGCATTTGATATCCAAAAAGAGGGAGTTGAAGTTTCATACACAAACTCTGATGATGAACAAAAAAGTATACTAGTAAAAAGAGTAAAACCAAGTGAGTGTTTAAGTGTGAAATTTGCCCCTGAAGTTGTTTATGGAGGGCAAAATCAAGCAGCAAAAAGTGTAAATGAAAACTGTAAAAGATCATTTGTTACATATATGGGAAAAATCTCAAAAATGAAATTCTCTGAAAAAGTAGAAACTGTTGGAGAAGTTGAAGTAATGGAGTTTTTAGAAAAAGCAAGTGAAAATAAAAATATGCTTTTAATAGACTCTAGAACTGAAGATTGGTTCTACCACGAAACGATTCCAGGAGCTATAAATGTTCCATATAGATATCTAAAAAAATCTCAATTCCCTGAAGAGTTTGAAGAATCGATTGCAAAACTTGGGGTAAAAGTAATAAATGGTAAATATGATTTTAGTGAAGCAAAAGAACTTTTAATGTTCTGTAATGGAGCATGGTGTGGTCAATCACCTGAATCTATGAAATATTTAGTAGAAATTGGTTATCCAGAAGAAAAAATGAAATGGTATAGAGGTGGAATTCAAGCTTGGCTAAGCTTAGGTTTACCTGTGGTTAAACCATAATTTAAAGAGAGTTTTAACTCTCTTTAAAAATCTCTTCAATATCTTTGATTATTACTTCATCAAATTTATTTTCACTAGCTTCAAATTTTAAAACTTCAATTGCATCTTTATGTGAATAGGAATCCCTATACTCTCTTCTTTCTCTTAGGGCATTATATGCATATAAAACAGCTAATAATCTATCTTTAAAAGCTAATTCTTTTGCATCAAGTGAGTTTATATAGCCACTTCCATCAAGTCTTTCTTGAACTTTAATTGCCCAAGATGTAATATCTGCAAATCCAATAATATTTGATAATATTTTATTTGTATAAAATGGATAAGCTTTTATAATCTCAATTTCATAAACATCTAAAGGCTCTTTTTTATCTAAAATTCTTCTACCAATTGATAGTTTTCCAATATTTGCAAAACTTGCAGCTATTAAAAAAGTCATTTTATCTTTATGGTCAAACTCATAAAAATCACAAACTAAAGCACACACATCTAAAAATCTTGAACTAAAGTTCTCTAAAAGATGATATACCCTTGCTATTTTTACAACTGTTTCAAAATCAACTGGTGCAGTATAATCTTCAAATGAAGAGTAAATAAACATTAATGTATCAGCTTCATTATACATATTTTCCCAAAATGAAACATCATTTACACACTCAAAAAACTTATCAACTAAATCTTCACAAAAAAGTGTATTTATGTTTTCTTTTACAAACTCAACTGCTTCAAATCTTTTTTGAATATTTCTAGTTCCTAAATCAAACTTATCATCTAAAGTTTTAGCTAAAAATATAATTTGAGAAAAAAGTGGTATATCATTAGCTTTTAATTCATAAGGACCAGAGCCATCAAAACACTCTTTTTGATATAACAAAATATCTTGTTTCTCATTTTGGAATACAAAATCTTTTACACTTTCATTTGCAATTTCACAAAAACTTTTTTCATTAAAACATCCACTTAATCCTAAATTTGAAGCTAATGCATAAGAGCATAAATCTGATAAATCTTTTGAATCTAAATTATACTTTTCACCAAGTTTAAGTGCTATATATGCAACTCTTTTTGAATGTCCCATAGATGTACCAATTCTATGAAATTGCATAAAATCTAAAGCTACACTAGTTGAAATTAAAAAATTGTTCATATTAAATTTAATTTGTTTCTTTTTATCCATTAAATATTTCCTAATAATTGATTAAAACTGTTACTTATATAAAAGTAGTTTTGTATTATAATAAAAAATTATAATAAAAAGGAGAAATATGTTAAAAAAAGTATTAGGTTCACTGATTTTAACTTCAATCTACACATTTGCATTTGATTATAACTTAAAACCCACAAAAGTTTCAAATGATGTTTGGTGTTTTTTTGGTGAATTAGACATGCCTAAAAAAGAAAATGGTGGTTTTATGTCAAACAGTTGTTATATAAAAACTTCTGATAGCTTTGTTTTAGTTGATACAGGTGCTAGTTATGAGTTTGCTAAACAATCTTATGAACAAATGAAAAAAATTGCAGACTTACCTGTTAAAAATGTTTTGATTACTCATGGTCATGATGACCACTGGCTAGGTAATAGTTTTTATAAAGAAAAATTTGATGCAAAACTTTATGGACCAAGTTTAATTAATAAAGAATATAACGAAAATAGTGAAATAAGAGGTGTTAAAATTCTTCAAGGAGATAATGCTTTAAAAACTAAGTTTATAAAGATAGATAATGATATAAAAGAAGCTACTACATTAAATATTGGCTCTAAAAAAATCATGATTGTACCAATTGGTGTTAAGGCTCATACTTCTGATGATTTATATGTTTATTTGCCAGATGATAAAGTATTATTCTCAGGTGATATGGTTATGAATGGAAGAGTTACATCAAATAGAGATGGTTCTGTAATTGGTGCTTTAAAAGCCTTAGAAATCATCAATAATCAAAAATGGGATGTGTTAGTTCCAGGTCATGGAACAGATACTTCAAAAACAGCAACAAAAGAGTTTGTAGAATACTTTACACTTTTAAAACAAAGAGTTATTGAAGCTATTGAAGAAGACATTGGAGCAGATGAAATCACAAAAATTGTTACAATGGATGAGTTTAAAAATAAACCTTTATATGAACAATTAAATAGTAGAAACGTATTTGATGCTTTTAGAGAGTTAGAATTTTATGAAGGAGAGTAAATTACTCTTCTTCATTTAATTTTATAATTGCTGCAACAGAAGGATCTGTCATATCTAAATCTAGATGTCCAGCCCCCTCAACTTTTATAAGTTCAACATTTAAACCTTTTTCTTTTGCTAAATTATAAAAATCTATTGTTTTTTGTGGTTCTGAGATATCATCTTTTGTTCCATAAACTAATGCAATTTTTACATCTTTAGAAATATTATCAATTACATCAGTTGCTTTAATTAAACCATCTTTATCTTTTTTAAAACTTCCACCAGCACATAAAAGATTTGAAACTAATTCATTATTTAAACCAAGAAGCGTAGCACCCATTGCACAACCAGCACTATGACCAATATAAGTTACATTTGTTGCTTCATATTTCTCTTTTATTTTTGATACTAAATCTTCTACAAAAGCTAAATACTCTTTATTTGAAGATAAATTCTCAATTCCTTTTGAATTTAAAAGTGAAGGGAAATTATTAGTTGAGCTTCCAGAATATCCAGGAAGTGCCACAGCTACTGTTGTAACATCAGTTTGAAAAGCTATACTTTCAGCAAAAGGAGCATATCTTCCTAAAATATTAGTTCCCTCTTTCCAAGAACCATGAACAATAATATTTAAACTCTCATCAGTATCGCCTGTATATGCTTTGTACTCAATGCACTCATTTCCTGCAAAAATAAAATTATCACCTTTTTTTGAACACTCATCATTTGAAATATTTGCAGCACTTAAACTAAGTGTCGCTCCAAATAAAAATGACATTAATAAACTCTTTTTAAACATTTTATATCTCCTTAATAAAATTTATTATTAGATAATTATACACTTTTAAAAAGTTTCAAACAAGTGATTTTTCAATATAATTATTTATAATACTAAAAGGAGAGTAAAAATGTTACGAAGCATCGTTTTTATAGCAATTCTAATGACATCAATTTTTGGACAAAATTTCTCAATTGATAAAATAAAAAAAGAAGTTAAAGCTATTAATACACAAGACTTAATAAAATTATTGGATGAAAAACCTAACACTGTAGTTTTGGATGTAAGAATAAAAGAAGATATTGTAAAACAAGGTGGATATATTAAAGCCAATAAGTATACAAATATATCAAGAGACAAACTTGAATATTTAGTAGAAAATGAAATTTCTAAAGATAAAAAAGTTGTAGTTTACTGCTTTAATGGGAATATATCATTATTAGCAACTAAAAGATTAAATGATATGGGATACAAAAATGCTATTTGGTACCAAGATAGTTATAAAGGCTGGAGCGAAGCTAAGCAAACTATTTCATCACTTGATTATGATACTAATTCAATTTTATATAATAAAGTAAAAGAAGTATCAAAAGATGTATACACATCAATTGGAGCAACTCAACCTTCAACATATGAAAACTCAGGTCATAACAATAATTTTGGTTTTATTGTTGGAGATGAGTCAGTTTTAGTTTGGAATGCAGGAGCAAACTATTTACTTGCAAAAAACTTTCATGAAGAGATAAAAAAAATTACTAATAAACCTGTTAAATATGTAGTTTTAGAAAACTCTCAAGGTCATGCTATGTTAGGAAGTTCATACTGGAAAGAACAAAATGCTCAAATCATTTCTCATGAATTAGCAAAAGATGAAATTGAGAAAAAAGGTGAAAAAATTTACCAAAGACAAAAACAAGTTCTAAAAGATAAAATGATTGGCACAAAAGTAGTGATTCCTGATATAACTTTTCAAGATACCTATAAAATAGATTTAGGGAATAAAACTGTTGAATTAAAATATTTTGGATATGCCCACGAATATAGTGATATAGCTATTTGGTTACCAAAAGAGAAAATATTATTTGCTGGGGATTTAGCTTTTCATCAAAGAATGCTTCCAATATTTGAAATTACTGATACTGCTTTATGGCTTGAAGCTTGGGATAAATTAGAAGAACTAAATGCTCAAATCGTAATTCCAGGACACGGTGATGTTACAAATATGACTGAAGTTAGAAAATACACAAAAGGTTATTTAGAATTTTTAAGAACAAAAGTGGAAGAAGTTTTAGATAATGATGGAACACTTGAAGATGCTTATAAGATAGATCAAAGTGAATATGCCCACCTAGATACATTTAAACAGCTAGCACTTAGAAATGTTGCTAGAGTCTTTAAGAAAATGGAGTTTGAATAAAATATATGAAAAGCTAAAGCTTTTCATATATTAATAAGCAGTAATTCCTATAAATCCATCAACTTGTCTCTCTATTACTTCAACAATTCCAGCTTGTGTATAATCAACACCATCTATAAAATCCTCTTCAGTCCATTTCATAGTCTCTATTGTATTTTTACATACAATAAACTCCACGTCATATTCCATTAAAGATTTAATTCTTGTTAAAGTTCTTTCATCATAATCTTTTTTCAAGGCTCTTACACCTTTCCCATAAGCTACAACAACTATCTTTAAACTCTCAGCAGGATACTCTTTTAAAATATTATACATAGAACCAATTGTATGACTAACTGTGTCTAAATCTCCTACATGTAAAGAATAAACAACTTTTCTAGGATTTTCAAAACTTGGCTTTGGTTCTGAAAACTCTGCATTTGCCAAACTGAATAATCCTAAAAATAAAACTAATAAAAACTTTTTCATCTATCTTCCTTAAATAATACTTCTTTTTCTTTAGTGATAATACCACTATTTAATATTTTACAATATAAACCTCTATGGGATTTTAATAACTTTGGTAGTTTTTTATCAAAAACACTTAGATGATTACAAACGGTACATATTTGTGTGATTTCAATTGCACTATCTCCAATATAAAATACATCACCGATTTTATACTCATGTGGGTCAAAATCAACTAAAATATTCTCTCCAAGTGCACCGTGAACTAAATTAATGCCTTCTTGCTTTGCAATATCATATGATTTTAATCCTACCATCATAACTGTTTGGTCTAAATCTTTTAGTGCAAACTTATCATTTTCTATCCCATAGTCAACTATTAGATTTAAACTACTAACTATTGGTCTTGGTAAACCACTACTATTTTTATCAGCACTAAATGTCTGTATTACTTTTCCTATATTTGTCATCTATTTTATATTCTCTTGTAAAATCTCTTTAAAATCTGACTTAGTCCAACTTCCAGGATATTGTGTAATAAACTTTCCATCACTATCTAAAACGAAAAATGATGGTGTAATTTTTTTATATTTTTCAACTAAATTAAATGGTAAGCCCATTTTTTCAACATCTACTTTAATATAAATATAATTCTTGTCAATCTGTTTTTTAATATCATTATAACTTAGAACATTTTTCTCCATTTTTCTACAAAAATAACAATCTTGTGAAGTTGCATAAACCATTATAAGTTTATTATCTTTTTGTGCATTTAAAATTATTTCATCTTCATCAAAATCACTATCTAAAACTATCTCTTGTTTTATGTCTAAATTCTCTTTATACTCCATAAAAAAATATGATAAATTAATATAATCATCATCACTTAATTCACCTTTCATAGAAGGCTTAACATCGTAGAATTTTAATATATGTTCATCACAAATAGAGTTAAAGATATCTGGTTTTTCTAAATATGATTTTAAGAACTCTTCAATCTCAATCTGTCTCATCTCAGGGTCAGTTGGATCACCAATTTTTTTTGAACTATCCATAATAGCATATGCTAACATATTAACTGTTGGAGCTTTTAAATTAAGTAGCTTATTATTTTTTTCAAAAAAATTCTCTTTTAATTTATTTATAGATACATATGATGTGTGACAAGATGAACATTTCGCTTCAAAAACTTTTTTGCCCTCTTCATATTCACTACTTGCAAATAGATTGAAACATAACATTGAAATAATAAGAAGTGGTTTTTTAAACAAGGTAGTTTCCTTTTTTTCAAATTAGTAAATCTTTAAAGAAAAACTTACTAAAAGGAAAAAGTATAAAGTAAATACTTTATACTTTAAATTAGGAATTAAACAATTCCAGGGTTTCCTTTTACTCCAACGATATCTGGAGTATCTACATTTAATTTTGAAATGTGTTTTACATTTTTTAAGTAAGTCTCAACAGTTTCCCAAACTGGTTCACCTGGAGATTTAGCACCAACAGTTGACCAACCTGCAACTTTATAAGATTTACTTGCATCAATTTTTTGTCCATTTCTAGTTAGAGTAATATCTGAAATTCTTTCACCCATTTTTGCTTTTGGATTAATTTTATAAGAGATTCCACCTGTTCTAACCATATCTCCACCTTGTTGGTAGAATGGATCTTCATTAAATAAGTTATCTGCAACATCTTCTAAGATTAGCTTAATATCTTTACCAGAGATATCTCTAGCATAAGTTTCTGGATATGTCATAGCTGTTTGAGTCATTAAATCATCAAATGTAATCGCTTGACCAGGAATTACAGATGTTCCCCATCTAAATCCAGGAGATAATGAAATCTCTGCATCTTTTACTTCTAATAATGCATCACAAATGATTTGATCCCAAGAACCATTAAAGTTACCTCTTCTAAATAAAGTTACATCAGTTGTTGCAATCTCTCTAGTTAATTCTTTCATAAATGGAGCTCTTACATCTTCGATATATTTCTTCATAGATTTTTCTTCTGGAATTAAATCAGAGAAAATTGGTAATAGAGTAAATTTAAAGTCTTTGATCTTTCCATTTTGAATATCTAAATCAAGAACATTTAAGAATTTACCATTTGAACCTGCATTACATACATAAGTTGTACCTTCAGCATTTTTAACTGGATATGCTTCTGGAACACCATCGTGAGTGTGTCCACCCATAATAAAGTCAATACCAGTAACAACTTCTGCCATTTTTTTATCTGTATCATAACCATTATGAGATAATACAATAACTGCATCAGGTTTTTCAGTTTCTCTTACTTCATCAACTATTTCTTGCATACCTTCATCATTAATACCAAATGTCCAATCAGGAATAAATCTTTGTGGATTTGCAATTGTAGTATAAGGGAATGCTTGACCAATAATAGCAACTCTTGCATTACCCATTTTCTTAATAGTATATGGTTTAAATGCATGACCAGAATCTTGATCATATGCTGCCATTGCAACATCAGTTTCCTCAAATAATGCATCTTCTTTTACTTTAACATTTTGTGCTAAGAATTCTGCATCTAACATTTTTACGTTTTCAAGAACTTCTTCTGCTTTATAAGTAAACTCCCAGTGTCCAACAGCAACATCAACACCTAGTAAGTTCATAGCACCAACCATGTCTTTACCTCTTGTATATAATGCAGTTGCACTACCTTGCCAAGTATCACCACCATCCATTAATAAAGTTTTGTCTTTACCAAAAGATTCTCTTAAATAATCAACAACTGTTTTAATTTGAGCAAAACCACCAGTTCTTCCCATTACTTTTGCATGCTTTTCAAAATCAACACATGAATATGCGTATTCAAGTCTTTTATTACCTTTAATTCCATAGTAATCTAAAAGCTTTTCACCAACAATATGTGGTGGTTTACCTAAGTTACCATGTAAACCAATATTAACACTTGGTTCTCTAAAGTATACTGGTAATAACTGAGCATGAGAGTCAGTCATATGTAAAAATCTTGCATTACCAAATGGCTTTAATTTATAGTAATCTTCTAATTTTTGAGAAGTTTCTACCATTCTTGTATGAGAGTTTGCAAATACAGGCGCTGCTCCTAGCATTGCCATCATATAAACAAATTCTCTTCTACTTAATTTACTCATTATAAATTTCCCTTAATTATTTAGAGGCTTCACCAATAACAGTAAAACCTAATGAAGTCCAAGCTTGCATACCACCTCTGTAGTACTTAATTTTTTCAGCTGGATACCCCATTTTTAAAAGTGCGTATTCAGCATTTTTAACCATACCTGGTGTTTGACCACACCAATATCCATTACAATATAACACTAAAGTTTTTGCATTTGAAAAATCTAAAGTACCATCTTCTTTTTCAACCACACCCATTTCATCTTCCATCATTTCAATAGCTGTGTCTTTTTCATTGAAATTAGTAAATGGCACATTCACTGCACCTGGAATTCTTAATTTTGCAAACCAACCTGGCTTTCTTGAATCAATAATTGCTATTGATTTATCATTTTGAGCTTTTTTCATATACTCTATAAATTCAATCTCACCTAGAGTTTCAATACCAGCTCCTAAACTAATTGGCTGAGGAGTTCCTCTAAAAGTTGTATCATAAAGTGATGAAATTTTGCTATCTTTTGATTGATTTCTCATAATAGTAAAAGATTCACCATTTAATGTTATATCAACTGATTTTACACCTGGAGATATGGCAACAAAATTGTCATTACCTTCTGAAGCAAAAGAAGAAGTAGAATATAAAGTAGTAATAGCTGCTGTAAGAACTAATTTTTTTAATAGTTTCATATAGTTTTTCCTTAAAAATTTGTAAAAAAAAAGCCAAGGATAACCTTGACTTTTGAAGTATAAATAATTTTATTATTTATACTTATATCCATCTCCAGGGATTGCTAATCTCCAAGTAGATTTTGCTTCCTCAGCTTGTTGTAATGCTCTTATAGCAAATTTACAAGATCTGTGTGCTGCAAAATTTGTTTCTAATTTAGTTTTTGAAGCTTTACCTTTAAAATCTTTTGGATTAACTTCTTTAGCTCCTGTTTTAATTGCTTCTTCAACAGAAGTAATTAATCCAGAGTTATTAACACCAAGTCTTCTAAACTCTAAACCCTCTTTTATAGCAATTTCATTATATTGTTTTGCAGTTTCAATAACTTTTGAAATTCCATTCTCTTTAACATTACAAACTTTTTCAACATCAATTTTTGAATATTCTGCTGCGTTAGCTGATACTAATCCAGTAGTTAATAATGCAATAGATGTAGCTATTTTAATTGATAATTTTTTCATAATCTTCACCTTTTATTATTTTCTAATATCTGGACCGTCAACAGTCATTCCATTTGACATATAAGCCATAAAGTATAGCAACTCTTTCATAGTTTTTGAAGTATCACCTGGTGGCACTTGACCTTGATCTTTAATACATCCAGACATTCTTCTTTCTAATGTTCCTAAACCATCATTATCTGCACTTGCAGCTGCCCATTTTAATCTATAAACAGGGAAGTGAGTAGTTTGACCTAAGAACTGAGATAAAGACTCATTTCTAACCCTTTGACCTGCACCTTGAACGTGACAAGTTGCACAAGAAAGTTTTAAATATCCTCTTTGAGAATAGTAATACTCTTTACCTCTTTGATAAGCTGCTAATGCATCTGCACTATTAACTTTAATATCAACTTTCTTTTCAGCTTCACCCGTAGCAAAAGCAAAATAAGCTTCTAAATGTGCCATTTTACCTTTTTTAGTATTCCACGGCTTTTCACCATTAGTTTCTAAACACTCATTAATTGCTTGAGTCAAAGATACAACATCTTTTCTTTTTTCATCAAAATAAGGATATTGTCCACCGATTTCTGGATCAGGGAAACAATCTTTAAATGACTTACCATTTGCAAATGGTTCTTCATATAAAGCTTCACCTTTTTCTACAAACTCTTCAGTTGGAGGGAATTCTTTGATTTCATCATAAGAGGCTCTACCATTTTTAGAAAATGCGTAGTTTCCTTTTGAGAACTCTTCAAATTTTACACCCTTCATAATATTGTTTTTTAACTCATCATCAGTTGAATATGGGAAAAAAGCATATCTATTTTTTTCAGCATCAGCAAACTTTGCCTCAAAATATTTTACTAGCTCTTTTCTATCATTCTCTGGTTCTTTATTATACTCTCCAGCATTAGCAGCACAAGTTATAATTGCAACTAAAGCTGTAGATTTAACTAACTTTGATAACATGCTCTCTCCTTAGGTTATTTACTATTTAATTGCAATTATTTGATTTTTGCGTCACTTACTTCAGTTTTACCTTTAAGGTCTGACCAAGTAATAGTAATTGTGTCACCTTTTTTTACATCATCACCTTTGAATAAAAACTTCATGTAAGGATCTTTTGATAAGAATTGAGAAGTTGATGCTTCAAATACAATTTTACCATTTACTTCTGCTTTATAATAAGTAATAAAATTAGTCTCTTTATTAGCTCTTTTTGCTTCTTGGTAACTTAACATTGGGTGCTTTGATAAAGCTTTAACAGTTACAACACCTTTTTTTAATTTTGCTTTAATTCTTGTTTTTGCCATTTTAAAAATCCTTTTAATTTTCTATTTTATATTTTTCTATTTGTTGTATTTATTGGTTTGTTGAAACTAAATCAACCACCACAACCACCGATTGTTACTTTTACAAGTTTAGAAACTTTATGTAATTTTCCATTTACATCTGCAACTACTGTAACAGTACCTGTTTTTGCCATTTTGATTCTAATACCATAATCAATAATTCCAGCTTCTGGAATAGTAAATACAGCAACTGCAGATTCTGGGTTTGCATCTTGGAATACAGCTATTTTTGAAGCTTTTAATTCTGTATCAAATGAAACAGGAATTACCGCACCATTTTCTGCAATATCTGGAGCACTTAAATTAATTCCACCCTCTGTTGCATCTGTTGTACCAAAAATCTCTTTTATAGCTTCATCAACTTTTGTTGCAGTCCAAGCTTTTGGCTTAGTCTCTCTAAAGTTAACAGCACTTAATTGTGAAGGAACTGCAGCAGCAACTGCTAATGCACCTAATCCTAGTCCTAAAAAATTTCTTCTATTCATCATTTTAAATTCCTTTTTTATTAATTTAATTTATTGTTTTAATATAAGCTACAACTGCTTTAATTTCTTGATCACTTAACCAACCATTTTTACCAAATGCTGGCATTGCTGAAATTGGATTTGTTACATATGGGTCATAAATTTTATCATACAATGCTTGTTCTGGCCAAGCTGATAAATATTGAAGATTAGGTCCCATACTTCCTGGTCCATCAATGTTTTTACCATTTGCACCGTGACACGCAAGACAGTTACCTAAATTTTTACTATTAAAAATCTTCTCACCCTCTTTAATTAAATCTGCATCTGATGCAAATCCATTAATAGCAATAAAACCACTAACTGCAGTCGCAGCTAGTATTTTCTTAATTAAAATCATGCTCTCTCCTTAATTTTATTTATTTACTTGCTTCAATCATGTAATCAACAATTTGTTTGATTTCATCATCTGGTGTATCCATATGCCCACCTTTTGGAGGCATTGCATTAATACCATTTAAAGCATTTTTATAAACAGCATCAAGCCCTTTGTTCATCACTTTTGCCCATGCATCTTTATCACCAAGAACTGGTGCTCCAATTGCTTGATTTGCATGACATGCAGAACATTTAGCTTCATATCCTGCTTTACCAGGATGAACTGAACCTTCAGCTTTTTTCTCAGGTAAACTTCTTTCAGTAGAAACTGGTTGAACAATTCCATCATCTAATGGTATTTTAATTTTCATTAATAAATCATCAACAGTTGTACCTTTTCCATATTGTTTTTCAAAACAATTAGTCATACACTTAGTACCTTTTCCATAAATCGTTGGATCAGATAAAAGTTTTCTCATATTTTCAATACCATCTTGAGGATTTTTCGTATCTACTTCAGGATAGAAACCATCTGCATTTGGCATTTTGATTTTCATCATTTTTTCTCTATCTAATACGAATTCATAATCCATCTCTTCACCTTCGTATTTAACATTATTAATAGATAATAAATATGCAGTAATAGCATAAGTCTCACTATTAGTTAAACTCTTAGGATGATTAAATGGCATTGAATCTTGCACATACCAATATACAGTACTTGCATATGGCCAATAAGAACCAATTGTTCTAATTGGAGTTTCTGGATTAGGATTTTCATCGGCTGGATTAAGTCTTTGAATCTTTAATGACGCTACAGTTCCTCCAGCAAGCATTGGATAACCTTTTCCACCAATTCCATACTCACCATGACACATAGCACATTGAGCATCATATAACTCTTCACCCCATTCAACTGAACCTTCAGCTTTTTTAGGCTCTCCATCTTCCATAACTGGTTTTCCATGTTTCATATCATATTTTGGTAAACCTTCACCATCAGGTCTTACATCAATATTCCAAACTGCAATTTCATTTTTAGTTGCAGCTCTTCCATTATTAAAATTTTTACCATCAGTTGTAGGAACATAGTATGGTCCATATTTACCATCTTTTGTTGGATATTTAACAGCACCATCAACAGATACACCATTAGCAGCATATAACGAACTTGCTAATAAAGCTGAAGCTCCTAGTGCAAGAATAGAAGAATTAAGCTTTTTTGTTATGTTTTCTAATTTGAACATTGTTACATTCTCCTTTCTTATTAATTTCCCATGTTACAATAGCATTTCTGTGATATACTGACTCAACACCAACAGCAGATGTCTCTTCATCAATTGTAGGTTGGATATTTCCAAAGTCATCAGTAGCTCTAGAAGCTAATAATAATGGCTTGCCATCCCATTTTATTACATAACTAAATCTAGTCCAAGATTTAGGTAAAACTAAACCTTTTAAGCTAGCTTTTTTCCAGTTGTTACCACCATCAAGTGAAATATCAACACCAGTGATAGTTCCATGTCCTGACCATGCTATACCTTCAATTTCAACCATATCACCTTTTTTCAAGTGTGTCCATGGTTTTTCAGGACATGGAGAAGTAATTACAGAGTTAACTTCATTAACCCAGAAATATCTAATCGCTTTTCCTGATTTTTGTAACATAGTATATTTAGAAGTTTCTTCTTTTGAGTGCCATGGCTTATCACTAAACTCTAATCTTCTTAACCATTTAGTATTTAAGTTACCTTCCCATCCTGGAACGATAAGTCTTACAGGATAACCTTGCTCTGCTCTTAATGCTTCACCATTTTGAGCCCAAACAACCATTACATCATCTAAAGCTTTTTCAACTGGAATTGTTCTTGGATTTGAAGCATTATCACTACCTTCTGCTAACATCCATACAGCATCTTTATCTAGACCTACATCTTCTAAAATAGTTTTAAGCATTACACCAGTCCATGCTGCAGCACTCATTAAACCTTTCATAAATTGTAAGTTATTAAACTGTGGTCCTCTCCATTCTGGAGCACCATTAGCTGGACATTCCATAAAGTAAATTCTAGTTTCACTTGGATATCTTTGTAAATCTTCTAAAGTTAAAACGATCTCTTTTTTAACTTTACCATGAATCATTAATCTCCACTCTTTTGGATCAATATGAGCTGTTCCACCATGATCTCTTACAAAGAATAAACCATTAGGAGTAATAATTCCTTCTGATTCGTGAATTGGACACATAGCAACAGAAGCATAATAATCTCCAGAAGAGAAAATTGGATGTGTTCTTCTAATGTTATTGTGTTCATAAGGTGATGGCATACCATATAGATTCTTATCTACAGGATCACCTAACTTTTGTCCCCAAGGTGCTTCATTCATGATTGCAGGATCATCAGCTTTCGCAGAAACTGGTGATATTACACTTGCAGCACTTAAGGCTCCAGCAGAGTAAACAGCTGTTTTCTTAAAAAACTCTCTTCTTGAAGATGCTTCTAAAGAAGGACTATTTGACTCTTTATTGAAAATATTAATTTTTTTCAAGTGAGTACCTCCTAAAATTATTTGACAATACTTATAAAAAATCTTTATCGACATATATTATAGTTCTAATAACTTAAAATAAAACTTAATTTATTAGTTTTTCTTATGGAATAATGAAAATACTCAATTGATTCATAGCATTCACGTAGCACCCATAAAATAGTCATATTAGACTAATTTATGATAATTATAAGTTGACTTTTTTAGTGAATATATATTCATTTCAATAAAAATTAAAGAGATTTTTTTGATTAAAAAATATTCTAATATATTCTTATTTTTTTTACTTTTAAAAAAATTATTTTTTTAAAAGTAAATGAAGAGTTTTTTTGTCAAGATTCATAAAACGCTATACTTAGGCTATTTAATTCATATCTTATTTAATTATATTAGATTAGCAAAAATAGTTATTATTGGAAAAAAATTATAAAATAATTATAAAGAATCTTCTTCTTTTTCTTCTTTTATCAGTCCTGCTTCATGTAAAAAAGGACTTGCTACAAAGGTAAGTTTTTTGATTTTATCATACTTTGCATAACTCAAATATAGTATATCTTTAGCTCTAGTAACTGCAACATAAAAAAGTCTTCTCTCTTCTTCTATGCTACCACCTTTACTCATTAATTTTCTATTAGGAAATCTTCCATCCATTAAATCAATAACGTAAACTTCCTTGAATTCTAGGCCTTTACTAGCATGAATTGATAAAAGATTAACTCCTTCACCTTCACTCATCTCCCCACCACCAAGAATCATTGAATTAATAAATTTGGATAAATCATTGAAATTTTTTGAAAGATTTATTAAAAGTAGAACTTTTCTATTTAATCTTGCTAAAGATTTTGTTTTTTGCATAGGATTTACTGTTCCATCTTTTTGAGTTGCTCTTTTTGTAGATAAAAACTCTTTAATTTTTGAGTAAATCATAGATGAAGTAATACTTTTAACAAGTGTTGATGGATTTTTTGTTCTTCTTAAATGTTTCATTAAAAGATAAAAATCGTATAAAAACTTAGCTCCATCAACATTTAATTTTGGATGCTTTAATATAGGATTTGACAAAAAACCTTCTTCAAAATTACAATCTTTGAATTTAGAAATAGAACCTAATTCTATAAAATCATCAAATAGACCTAATTGAACATTCTTTATTCTTCCTGTTTCATAGGGATTTTTAATATTTTGGTCTGGATGAAATAAACCTTCTAATAAATCACCTTGTCCTAATTTTATTAAAGCATCAAAAATATCTTTTGCTATTGCTTTTCCAATCCCTTTTCCATGCTCTATTACGTGAATAAAAGCCATCATATCATTGTGGGAAATTTGCATAACTAAAATATCAATAATAAATTTTATCTCTACAGAATCAAAGAAACTCATACCACCTTTTCTTTTAGCTGGTATATTGTACTCTCTTAAGTTTGTTTCAATTCCATCTGCACTTGAGTTGTTTCTATATATAATAGCTATTTCTTCATGGGGAGTTGAGCTTTTTGAAATTAGTTCTGAAATGTAATGGTATTGATTAAATAATTCATTAAAGGCTAAAAGTTTAGGTTTATATTCACTCTCAGTTCTAATAACTTCAAGTTTCTTTTCATAAACTCTTTCATTATGTTCAATTACCTTTGTAGCTAAATCTAATATTGGTTTTGTTGAACGATAATTTTTTCTTAATGTAAAAACTTCAGCATCATTATATCTTTTAGCAAATGTTGAAATAATTCCAATATCTGAACCATTAAAAGCATAAATACTTTGGTCATAATCACCTACACAAAATAGTGATTTAGGTTTAAAAGCATCTAAAAGTCTACCTTGTAAAGGATTTGTATCTTGGTACTCATCAACTAATATCTCTTTAAAATCAAACTCTTTTTCTTCCAAAGTTGTTAACATAATAGTTAATAAATCATCGAAATTTGCATATCCATATTTTAGTTTTAATTGATTAAACTCATCAACTACATCTTCATAAATCATAGTATATAATTCATGATCTGGATTTTTATTCTTAATCCAAGTAGCAAAATCTTCACCCTCATTTGAGTTTAAAAAAAGTGAATACATATCATATAAATATCCACCATCATATGGATTTACATCCTCTTGTCTTTCATAAAAAACTCTTTTTTCATATACTGATCTAAAAAGTGTTTTCAACTCACTTGGTTGTTTTAATGTGATATTTACATTTAACTCTTTTAATAATTTATATGAAACAGAGTGAAAAGTTCCAGCCATAATTTGTTTGGCTATATCTTTACCAAAAAATTTAGCAACCCGTTGAACCATTTCAGCAGCTGCTTTATTTGTAAAAGTTAATAATAAAATTTCATTTGGTTTTACACCACTATTGATTAAGTTTGCAATTCTTCCTACAATTGTAGAAGTCTTACCTGTTCCTGCACTTGCGATAATAAGATTGTATCCACTAGGACATGTGGCTGCACTTAGTTGTTCTTCATTTAGATTTGATAATGGCATGTGATTAGTTAGTTGATTGTTTAAAAAGATTTATCATTTGCGAATATTAGCATAAAAGTATAAAAATTGATTGAAATAAAAAAAAGGGTACCCTTGGAGGAAGGTACCCTTAATACACAAGGAAACATAAAAAAAATTATTTATTTAAGAAATTCTATCTTAAAAATACAGATATAAATAAGTCGCTGCGTCAACTTATCTATAAGAAAATTATAACGGCTCATGATTAATGTATTTTAAATACTTAGTTAATCAAAAGTTAATGGTTACTTTTTATACTAAGTTTATTTAATCTTAGCATTAAAACTACTATACAAAGTGCCAAATATAGGTAACTTGTGAACTCTAAACTTTTTTGTGCCATAAGCCAATGTATAATTATTAATACCAAAGCTATGTAAATTAGTTTGTGAAATTTATTAAATTTTCTAAAAAGTATTTTACTCGATGTTAAAGCCATAAATAAAACTATAAAAAAAGCAATCATTCCTAGATAAATAAATGGCTTATCAATTGTCTCTTCAAAAATAAATAACACATCAAACTGAGCATCAAAGCCAATAAAATTTAGTAAATGAAGTAGTGCATAAAAAAATCCATAAAGGCCAACTATTTTTCTATATTTGATAAGATTTATTTTCTCTTTTATAATTGAAAAAGTAATAGATATAAACAGAATCACAGTAGCACTAACACCAGTTAGTGTATAAATATATTTTATAGGGTCATTTACATCTTCAAATATAAACAATCTAACTAATAAATATAAAAGCGGTGTTAGTAAAACTAAATTTAAAATCTTCATCTAAATATACTTTGTTAAATCCATACCCTTGTATAAATGTGCAACTTCTTTTTCATATCCATTGTACATCAAAGTCTTTTGCTTTAAAAAACTTCCTAAAACACGTTCTCTTTTTTGAGACCATCTTGGATGATCAACATTTGGATTTACATTTGCATAAAAACCATACTCTCTTGGATTTTCTTTTTGCCAAGTATTTAGAGGCTCTTCTTTTACAAAAGAGACTTTAACTACAGATTTAATAGATTTAAAACCATATTTCCAAGGAACAATAAGTCTAATTGGAGCACCATTTTGTTTTGGCATAGAATCACCATATAAACCAACAGCAAGTAGTGGCAAGTCATTCATGGCTTCATCAATTCTAAGACCCTCTACATAAGGGTAATCTATCACTCCTAGTTTTCCTCTTTTTTGGTCTGGAAAACTAAATGGGTCATATAAAGTCTCAAACTTTACATACTTTGCACTTGAAAGAGGTTTTACTTTTTTTACTAACTCTTTTAATGGAAATCCAACCCAAGGAACAACCATAGACCAACCCTCAACACATCTAAATCTATAAATTCTCTCTTCTAAGTCAAACATCTTTACTAAATCTTCAAAATATATCTCAAGAGGTTTTTCAACTTCTCCATCAATAGTAATTAACCAATTATCTGTATCTAGTGTATGAGCTAAGTCTTTTACTCTACTTTGATTTGTGGTAAATTCATAAAAGTTATTATGACTTGTGATTTGCTCAAAAGTGTTTAGTTTTAGATTATCAGGGTTTGTATCTTTTATATAGTTTAGAGTTGGTGTAGGGATATTCTCTTTTGCAAGAAGCTCAGTTAATGCAGAACTTGCTACTAAACTAGCCGCACCAAGTTTTATAAAATCTCTTCTTTTTTCAAATAATTCTTTTGGAGTTACTTCATTTTCACTTAATTGCCATGAAGGTTTTTTAAATATTTTCATTTAAGAGTCCTTTACTAATCTTTTAAAATTATAAAGATTTTTTGTAAAGGATATGTTTAGAGGAAAACTAGTTTCCCCTAAAAATTAGTGACAACCACATCCTGTACCACAAGATAATACTGCACTTAAAGCTGCATTGTAGTTTGGCTCTTCAGTAATTTCTGGACAAATTTCTTTATAAGTTACTTGACCACCTTTGATTACAAAGATTGCTCTACAAGTAACACCTGCTAATGCACCATCAGCAATTAAAACACCATAAGCATTTGCAAATTCTTTTGCTCTAAAGTCAGATCCTACTGTTAAATTTTCAATTCCTTCAGTTGTACAAAATCTTTTCATTGCAAATGGTAAGTCCATAGAAACTACGATAACTTCTGCACCTTCGATTTTTGCTGCTTCTTCATTGAATCTTCTAGTTTCAGCTGCACAAACAGGAGTATCTAATGATGGAACTACTACTACGATTTGAGTTTTTTCACTTCCACCAACTTGAACATTTGATAAGTCTTGAGCTACTACGTTTACTACTGGAGCTGTATCACCTACGTTAACTTCAGTTCCAGCTAAATTTACAACATTTCCTTTTAACATTGTTGTTGCCATATTTGTTTTTCCTTTTAAATATAAATTAATTAAAGTGATTTTATAAAATTTAATATTTAAATAGGATAAATTTAGTCTTAATTAACTGCAATCAAGATGTAACTGTTACGATTTAACTCTTATTGATGTTTCATCAAGGATTATTTTACCCTCTTGTATTAACTTAGTAAGAGTTGCTTTAAATGATTTCTTACTAACCCCAAACATCTCTTTTATGTCTGTAGAGTCACTTTTATAAGTAAAATCTAGCTTTCCACCATTTTGAACTAAGATTTCATAAACTTCATTATCTTTTACTTTCTCGCCAATCTTCTGTAAAGTAATATCTAGTTTATTATCACTTCTTACAGTTTTTACATAAGCTCTTTTTTTATCACCTATACTTACATTTTCAAAAATTTCATTATGGAAAATCATACCTTCATAAAGATTGTTTACTATTACTTTAAATCCAAGTGGAGTTTTTGAATAAACCATAACTTCAACTTCATCTTTTCTTTCTAATCCAGTGATTTTTTTCTCTAAGATATATTTTTGTGATGCAATAAGTCTATTTGTTTTTTCATCAAGTTGTAACTGAACTATTGCTCTCTCACCGATATTAAAAGTTTTTTTAGTTCTATTTTTAGGTAATAATAAATCTTTTGGTAATCCCATATCTAAAAAGTACC
This sequence comes from Malaciobacter pacificus, assembly GCF_004214795.1. Lineage (NCBI taxonomy): Bacteria > Pseudomonadati > Campylobacterota > Epsilonproteobacteria > Campylobacterales > Arcobacteraceae > Malaciobacter > Malaciobacter pacificus. The sequence continues at coordinate 571,919 of NZ_CP035928.1, read as the reverse complement.
CAAACTTAGCACTATCAACAATCTCTAAAAAAGCAATCTCGCCAAGCTTTGCATAAGGTTTTAGTGTAGTAGCTACTGGTCTATCTTCACTGTCAGTGTAAACAAACACATCAATAACTGAGCCCATAGCCATAGTTTTTGTAACATATATATTTGGAAGTAATACTTCCTCTTCATCTGCTGCAATTAAGTAAACACCTGGTTCACTAACTCTGTTTAATTTTAGTGAGTTTATCTCACCTATTTTTATTTTTTCATTCATTGGTTATTCCGTCTTTCTATTTAGTTGTTGTATTTTAGCATAATTTTTTAACCCCAGGGGTTGAATCTCCACTTTTTAGTATTTTTGAAATAGATGATTTAGATAAATTCAAATAATTTCCAATCTCAACTTGAGTATAACCATCATAAAAAGAGTTAAAAATTGAGTTATTTCTTTGTTCTTTTGAATCTACATCTTTAAAATGCTCATTTAATGTTTTAATTTTCAGTACATTGATTTTATTTTTCTTTTTTTCTATATTTTCTTTTTCACTTAGTAACTCAATTTCTTTATCATTCAGTGGATTATTTAAAAAATCACTCAATGTCTTAATATCAAAATCTTTTAATAAAATTGAATTTTCGCAACAAGGATAATATTTCAAACCTTTAAAAATATTATATGATAAAGTAAAAGGATAAGATGAAATTTTTGAGCTAATATTTGCTTCAAGAGGGTTGTACTCAATATATTTTATTACTGTATACAAATAGTTATCAGATAAAACATATTTTGATTTATATCTATCTTGCCACAAATGGCCACTTCTATTATATTTTCTGTTGAAATATATTGCATAATTTGCATTTACAATTCTCATAAATGATGATAGATTCTCTTCCTTTGTTTCTAGTAAAAGGTGATAATGATTCTCCATCAAAGCATAAGTATGTAATATGATATTATGAACTTTTGAGCTTTTATTTATGATTTGTAAAAACATATCTTTATCATTTGGATGATTAAAGACATTTGTTCTATTTACTCCTCTATTTACAATATGATGAAATCCCGCAAAATCAATTCTAGGTTTTGTAGGCATAAATACTCCCTATTTAATAATTTTATAAATTATAATAAGAATTTTAATTAATCATTTAAAATATTTCATTTTGTAATATCATAAATTTAAAAGTGGAGATTCAACCCCTGGGGTGTAGTTTTGGGGTGTAGTTTCGGTGTAGTTTCAAAAGTGGAGATTCAACCCCTGGGGTGTAGTTTTGTGTAGTTTTTGGGGTGTAGTTTTGACCCCTATTTCTTAACTTAAAAATACTTATAAGTACTTTTAAGTTAAATTAAGTAAGTTTATATTATAGTTTCAAATAAGGAGTCAAATATGAATGAAATTGTTTCGAACTTAATTGAAAATTCTAAACTTGCCTATAAAAAATCAATATTATTAGGAGATGAAGAGTTAGAAGAATTGCTTTTGTCTATACTTACAGACACAAAAAAACTACAAGATGTAGCAAATAGTAAAAAACAAAATAAAACCTCTTTACTAACTGAAAGAACAGAAGAAGAGGAAATTGAGAGAGTAAAAAGAAAAATACCTTCATGGTTTTCTAAACCAGAACAATATAACCATAAAATATTAGTAGCTTTTTTGAAGATATCTAATAAAAATGAAATATCTGTAAATTTAAATGATTTAGAAAAAGCTTCAGGATTGGATCAGCATAAATTCAAAACGAATTTCAATCAAATGAAAATAATTTCATATAAGAATCATGGAAAAGTATTTAGTGAGCTAAATGAAGATGTTACTTTGTGGGAGCCTTTGGCCGAATTTATTGTTAATGAGTATGAAAAAATGGAGATAAAGCAATGAATGAAATAGAGCTATCAATTATTTTAAATAAAATGATAGAAAGTGCAAAAAAAGGTGAAATTTATGTTCAATATCATTTATTTGGGATTAAATACGCAGATATTATAAAAGAAAGTAATCTTAGTATTGAAAATATTGTTAAAAATGCAGGAACTCAAAAATCTTTGGCATCTGAAATTAGAAAAGGTACAAAACTGTCAAAGTATGTAGAAATTAAAAATTAATTTCCAGACACTAAGTTGTCAATTTTTAATAGTAAAATATTTTATAACAAATATTCATATAAATTGTATTTAGATAAATTTTGCAAAGGTAAAGTATGAAAAAACTAATTATAGGTCTTGGTGGTTGCGGTAACAATATAATCAATTTACTTCAAGATAAAATAGATGATTCTTTTAAAACTTTATCAATTCAAAAAGATTTACAACTACTTGCAATAAGTCAAGCTAATTTTAAATTGAATCCAAAAGATAATGATTTTGAAAAAAAGTTAAATACTTTACTTCAATATTCAAATAAAGTGATTTTAGTTTTAGGAGCTGCAGGAACTTCTTCTTTATTATACTTTGAAAATTTAGTAGTAATTTTTAGAAAAAATAGAGTTTTATTTAACATAATAGCTTTACAATCATTTAGAATTGAAAACACCAATAAACAAGAAATCTCGAAGAAAACATCACTATTAATAAGACAATATACTAAAAACTATGAATTTATTAGAGAAAGTAATCCAGAAAAACATGATATTAAAGCTGTTAATTTAATCTTAGAGTATTCTATAAATCTTAGAGGAGCAATTGAAAAAATAAAAGAAAACAAACTATGTATTTCTGATGCATATGGAATTGGTTCATGTTCTACATGTGGTTGTATGGAAGCTGATAGATTAGTTAAAAAAATAGAAAATATTGAAGATGAATTAATTCAATTTAATATTGATGATATTATAAGTGAAAAAGCTTACTTTTCAAGTTACAGAGATATGCCAATAGAACTTAATGTCATTATATTTATTTATTACAGAGTAACTTTTAATAAAGAAAAAGTATTAAACTTCTGGCTTGAGAATTTAAAGGATAAAAATATTAGATTTTTTGATGTAATACTATTTTATGTTTTAAAGCAAAAACCATTTTCAGAAAATATAAAAAACAAATGGATTAAAAGATGTGAATCTTTAGTAGAAAAATATAATGATAGATCTCTTAGAGAGACTATTAGATATTGTAAAAGTAATGATTAAAGGTATAAAAAAAACTATCTGTTAACATTTAGTGCTGGTAAAGAACGAAGATATTTATATCTCAATCAAAATTTACAGATGATACCATATTAACAATTACAGATGCTAATACTTTTATTCATAATAAAGATATGGCAATAACTAAACAAAATTATCCAAGAAAATATTAAGGTAAGCTATAGTGGAAGATTCTTTTCTTGGATATATGATGAAAACCCAAAACCATATGAAATCTATTGTTTGTATGGGTTTGGTGTGTATTTGAGATTAAAATAAAAAAAGGACTCCTTTGAAAAATATATTTATAATTTTTACAATTAGTTTTTATATCAATTTTCTATTTGCCGAAAATAATAAAAATGAAAAAATAATTACTGATAAAATAGAAATTCTATTAAATAATTACCTTGAAAATATAACAACCGGTAGAATTATGTCTTTATATGCAGATAAGATAAATTATAATAATTTAGGTTTTATTTCAATTTTTGAATTAGTAGATCTAAAAGAAGATCATATTGAAAAATGGCCTTATATCAAAAAAGATGTGGAAAAAATAAACTCAAAGTATTTTAATGAAAATGGTGAATTTGTTGTTAATCTAAATGTAGTTTCATATCTTTATAGTCTAAAAGAAGACAAAGGTTTAAAAAGAGAAGAAGAACTTGAGTTAATTTTTAATAATAACTCTTTATCCATTCTTTCAGAAATATCAAAAATCAAAAATGAAAAAAATTACACTCCTATTTTAAATAATAAACTACCACCCAAATATTTCATTTTTAATCCAGCAGGAGGAGCAGGAACATCTTCAAGCTTACACATAGATAATATTAAAAATAGTATTGTACTTAAAAGCTATGGAATTTGTAATAGTAATTTACTTTGGAAAGGTACTTTTGAACAATTTAAGAAACAAAATGAATTCATAATAATAGAAGATATAATTTGCAGAAAGAGTATTAATCAATGTGGAAAATTATATGAACAAAAAGATAGTATAGAATAAAAGAAAAGATATTATTATTAGTTTTGCTACATATCCATCAGTTGGTGATACAATAGATTGTTTTTGATTTTGGAATTTTATTGCATTTATTTGAGACTCTAAGTTTCTTGCTTCTTTTTGGATAGTTTGTAGTTCTTGGTATTTGGTATCTTTAAATTGATTTATACACATAAAAAATAGAGCCTTTTGTTTTTATAATAAATTTTATTATATCTAACAAATGACTCAGAAATGACTCAATTTGAATAGTTTTTTTATCTTTTAATCAACTTCACAATAACCAAAATAGCAACTGCAACGATAATAATACTAGCCCCTGAGCTAATATCATAAAGGTAAGAAATCACAAGTCCAAGAAGTGTAAATAAAGTAGCTAAAAGAGCACTTATAAACATCATTTTAGACAGTTTATTAGCAAAAGTTTCAGCTAAATATGTAGGAATAGTCAAAAGAGCAATCACAAGTATAAGCCCAACTGCTTTGATAGCTGCAACTACACAAAGTCCTGCAAGGATTAAAATAAGTGTATAAAAGAACTTTACATTTATTCCTCTTAGACTTGCAAATTCACTATCATAAGAAACGGCTAGTATTTGCTTATAGAAAATTGATACTACACTTATGATAAATAAATCAAGAAGTAAGAGATAAGTTATATCATCACTTGATACAGCAATAATACTACCAAAAAGATATGACATCAAATCCACATTATAGCCAGGTGTTAAATCCACAAATATAATACCAATAGCCATACCACTAGCCCACATCATACCTATGATGGAGTCTATTCTTTTCTTATCATTTATGGTTAGTATTGCGATGATTATTGCAGTGATTATTGCAAAAACAGTTGCTCCAAAAAGCACTGGAATTCCTAAATAAATAGCAAGTCCAATTCCACCATAAGAACTATGGGCAATTCCACCTGTTAAAAAAGTGATTTTATTTACAACTACAAGTGAGCCAATGATACCAGCAGCAATTGAGATTAGAACTCCTGCTATGATTGCATTTTGAATAAAGTCATATTGTAAAGCTTCAAACATATATATCCTTAAAAAATGTCCCATTTTTTAAGGGACCAAATCATTTAAATACTACTTTTTAGCGATGAAGTAAATTCATCTAAAAGTAGCAAAATTCTAAAGAAGGTAACGAGTTACCTTTTAATGCTCATGATTACAACAAACTTGAGTTTTACCAAGTGCTGCTAAAAGTTCAACTTCACAAAGATGTTCATCATTTGCTGATACATTGTTAGTTACTTGGTCTAGTTTGTGATACACAAGATTTTTATTTACATGGGCTACATTTTTTGCATAGTTTAAAAGAACTGAAATATCATGACTAACAACAACTATACAAATAGATTTATTAAGCTCTTTTAATAACTCATAAATCTCTTTTTGTCCCTTTACATCAATACTTGCTGTTGGTTCATCAAGTAGTAAAATCTGAGGAGTTGAACAAAGTGCCCGAGCTATAAATACTCTTTGTCTCTGACCTCCACTTAAATCTCCGATTTTGCTATTTGCAAACTCTTCCATTCCAACTTGTTTAAGGGAATTCATAGCACAAGATTTATCATGACTTGAATAACCAAAAATTCTTTTTTGTTTTGAGACATGTCCCATTAGGACTACTTCAAGAGCAGTAATAGGAAAGTCAGTATTTAAGTTTGTATTTTGAGGAACATATCCTATTTTGTCATTTTTGATATTTTTATTTACTTTTCCATTTTGAGGTTTTAATAAACCTAAAACTAGTTTTAGTAAAGTTGATTTACCGCCACCATTTGGTCCAATGATTGCTAAAAAATCATCATTATCTATTGATAAATTTACATTTTCTAGAACATTTTGTTTTTGATATTTATAAGAAAGATTTTCTATTTCAATTAGTTTCAATTTTACCTCTTTATGCAACAAAGTCGCAATATTATCTAAATATTAAAATAAAATCAAATTTGTCCTCTTATCTTTGACCATAAAATACCTAAATACTCATGAACTGCAACTTCAACTTTTCTTAGATTTTCTGAATTAAAATATGAAGAATAACCTTCAGATTCATAAGCTAAGTTTTGAGTTGGAGCAGCTATTGGGTTTAAACCAACTTTTTGAAAAAGAAGCATTGATCTTTTCATATGAGATGCACTTGTAACTAAAATAAAAGCTTGATTATCTACTATTTTTTTTACTTCAATTGCTTCTGAATAAGTATCTTTTGGAGTATCCAACCTTATTATATCATTAGGGTTTACACCTAAAGATATTGCAAGTTTTTCTTGCATAGAGGCATGTGAGTTTTCATCAAAACCACTATAACCAGAAACTATAAACTTTACATTTTCTAGCTTGTTGTAGTGTCTTATACCTTCAACTAATCTATTAACTCCTGTACTTTTTACTTGAGAAGTAATACTTATGTTGTCATCGCTTTTATGTCCGCTACCTAAAACTAAAATATAATTCACATTAGGTGTTTCTAAAAGGGCTTTATGTGAATTTTCTAAAGGAGACAAAATTGCATTTGAAATAAATTGATTAGATAATAAAATAAACCAAAGAAGTGCAAGGATAGAAAAAACTTTTGCTTTTTTATATGAGTTTGAAATTAAAAAAATAAAAGCCAAAAACAGCAAAAAAATACCAATTGGAATTGGTAATAAAAATGCCGAAATAAATTTTTTCAATAAAAACATTTATCTTCCTATTAAAGCTGATGTATAACCAACTACTCTATTTTTGTCTTTTGAAACATCTGCACTTGTACAGTAATGAAGTAACTTTGATTCATATCTATTTTGTATTGCCCAATTTATAAGTGCCTTTACACCAACTTTACCACAAGCTTCACAAGAATTAAACAAATCTAAATTCTTATTTTGAACAGCACTTAAAAAAAATCCATCCAAATTATTTGCCTCTTCTAAAGTGTAAAAATGACTTAAGTCAGTGCTAATTACTACTAAATTAACACTGCTATTTAAAACCTCATCAATAATCTTGGAAATCTCTTTATAATCAATCTCACCATAAATTATTTCTACTATTTCAACATCACCAAAATAGTGTTTGATAAATGGAACTTGTACTTCTGTTGAGTGTTCAAATTCACACTCAATATTAAAATCTAAAAAGTCATATTTATCTATTAAATACTGACTAAACTCTTTGTCAATAGATAAATTTCCAAGAGGTGTTTCATACTCATCATACAAAGCTACACTCGCACCCTTTAAATAAACATTATGAGATGGACCAATTACAACTACTCTTTTGTAGCTTTTTAAACTTGCTTTTTTATATGCTAAATTTGCAGTATATCCACTATAAATATATCCAGCATGGGGAACAATAATTGCTTTAATATCTTCAAATGTTTCGTCTGTATCTTCAAAACTATTAAAATGATTAATATATCTTAAAATCTCATCTTTTTCATTTGGATAAAAACTTCCTGCAACTACTGTTTTTCTAATACTCATTTGATTTTTTTAACCTCATAGACAAATACTTTAGGATTATAGTCAAATAAGTTATCATCAAAACTACCTTTATAAATAAGATGAGAAAAAAACTCTTCAAAAGTTGCTAACTGTTCCCAAACTTGGGGTAAAAAGGTGCTTCTCTTTCTATTGTATTCTAAAATCACACCATGGATATTTGGTTTTATTTTTGATTTTAAATCATTTAAATCAGAGTATTGAACTTCAACAGGTGAGCTTAAAATAGAGATCTCAATATCTACTTTTTTAAACTCACTAGGTGTTAATTCCAAAAATCTTGGATCTTCAAATGCTGCAGCATATGCATTTGAGATTAAGTCATCTATTAAACTTCTTTTAGCTTGAAGTGAACCAATACAACCTCTTAATTCTCCATCTAAATTTAGAGTTACGAAAGTTGCACCAGGATTTTGAAGTTTTGGAAAATCACTTAAAAGTTTCTCTTTATCTATTTTGATATTTGAATCAAACTTTTTTTCTATAGACTTTTTTACAATATCTAATAAGATTTGATTTTCCATTTACTTCTCCTACATATATGCTTTGATTATATCCTTAATAGCTTCAACAAATTCATCACTATCATTTACACATTTACAAACTTTAAATTCACTCACCCCTATTTCTTCAGCCATTTCTCTATACTCAATATCAAGCTCAAAATCAGTTTCAGAGTTATCCACAATAAATGCAATTGGATAAATTACTACTTTTTGGTCTTTAAAATTTGTTAACATATTATCAAGAGAAGGCTCTAGCCATTTCATAGGACCTACTTTTGATTGATATGCAAGGTTTACAGACTTAAAGTTATAACCCATAAATTTAAGTTTTTCTCTTAACATTATTACATGCTCTTTCATTTGCTCTTCATAAGGATCACCCTTATCAACTATTTTTTGAGGAAGACCATGGGCTGAAAAAATTAGATTATATTGTGTACTATCATCTACATTTCTAATAATCTCATTTACAATACAATCATTAAATTTATCATTTTTATAAAACTCTTCAAAGTAAGATATTTTAAATGTATCATATGGAGCCCAACCTATAAAATCCTGAACTGATGATTTTGTAGTAGTTGTTGAGTATTGTGGATATAAAGGAAGTAAAACAACCTCTGTTATTCCATCTGCTTTAATTTGCTCAATAACTTCAGCAGCAAAAGGAGGAGTATATCTCATAACTTGATATGTTTTGAAACCTTCAATTTTTTCATTACATTTTGCAACTAACTTTTCAGTTAAGGGATTAATTGGAGAAGCATTTCCTATCTCTTCATAATTTTTCCATGCTTCATCAAGTCTTCTTGATACAATAAATTTTGCTATTAAACTTCTAATAAAATCAATATTAATTGTTAAAATATTTTCATCATTAAACATATTTGTTAAAAACATTTTTAACTCATCTTTATTTCTAGCTCCACCCATATTTAGTAAAACTAATGCTTTTTTTTGTTCGTTCATTTTTCCTCTAACCTTATAATTTTATCACTACACCATTTAGCCATATCAATATCATGTGTTATTAAAAGAATTGCACAATTATCAAGCAAAGAAACCAATAATTTCATTACATCATATGCAATTATATTATCAAGTGCAGAAGTTGGTTCATCAACCAAAAGTAATTTTGGTTTCATCAAAAGTGCTCTTAAAATTGAACATCTTTGTAACTGACCTCCACTTAATTCATATGGCTTTTTATATAGTAGTTCTTTTTGTAGTGTAAGTTTTTCTAGTAAACTTGGTAACTCTTTTTCATAATCTCTTTGTACTACATCATTAATTTGCTCTATTATTGAATAAGTTGGATGAAAAGAGTTATATGGATCTTGAAAAATCAAACTTATATTCTCTTTTTGAATAGTTCCTTTTATTGGTTTTAAAGTACCAATAATAAGTTCAAAAAGTGTTGTCTTTCCACTTCCACTTTTTCCAAATATAGTAATAAGTTCACCTTCATGTAAATTTAAATTAAAATTTTCATAAATTGGTTTCTCTTTTTTATAATAAAATGTTAAATCTTCTACTTTTAAAACTATATTTTTATCCAAATTTTTACCTTATTTAAAAGTGTAGTGTATAAAAATTTTTCTTTATTTTAGTAAAAGTATATACTTTGATATATCACTTTTTAATTATTTATTATATTTTATGTATAATAATCAAAAGGAAAGAAATGATACAAATAATAAAAATAATCTTTTTTATATTTTTATTTACTTCATTCATAAACGCGCAAGAAACAAAAAAAAATATTTTAATAATTACTAGTTATAGTAGCTCTTATCCTTGGGATATAGACTACACAAAAGGAATACTTGAAGTTCAAAAAGAGCACAAGAATTTAAATATTTATAAAGAGAATTTAGACTCACTTATAAATCGAACTTCTAATTATGAATATTTTTATGAATATATAAAAGATAAATACAGCTCAATAAAAATAGATGGTGTAATAACTGAATCAAATCCAGCTTTTTATTTCATGCAAAAATATGGACTTAAACTTTTTTCAAATATACCTTATGTTTACTACACCAATGAAAAAAAAAGTTCAAACTTTTCAAATACAATTAATATAACAAACACAACAAATATATATAATAGTTTAATGTTAGCAATTGACCAAAATCCTAATGCAAATAATATGATACTTATAGATCAAGAAGAGCATATAAATTTACAAAAGCAAATAGAAAATATAAAAAAAGATCTGAATATTAGAGACTTAAGTAATTTACCACTAAATGAAATAATAGATATTACATCAAAAATAGATAGTCATACTTTCATATTTTATTTATCATATTTTAAAGAACCATTAGGAAATATCTTTAAATCACAAGATGTTCTTAATAAAATCTCAGAAAAGTCAAAAATACCTATCTATTCAATTTATTCCACTTATTTAAATAATGGAATAGTAGGTGGTAATATCTTATATAGTAAATTACTTTCAAAAGAGTCTATTAAAGCTATAAATGATTTATTAAATAATAGAAAAAACTCTTATAAAGTTTCAAAAACAATTTTAGATAATAAAAAACTGAAGGAATTTAACCTCTCTATTCCTAAAATACAAAGTGCTGAGATAATAAACTTAGAATCAAAAATTTCATTGTTATTAAAGTATAAAAAAGAAATTATTTTAATAGTTCTTCTTTTTATAATATTAGTTCTATTTTTAATATTCACAATCTATCTTAGTATTTCCAGAAAAAGATTAATTAATAAGTTAAAAGTTAAAAATGAAGATATTATAAATGAAAGAAATGCAAAAGATAAAACAGAAAAAATACTAATTCAACAAAGTAAAATGGCTGCACTTGGAGATATGATTCAAAATATAGCCCATCAATGGAGACAACCTTTAAGTGTAATATCTACAAGTGCTAGTGGAATAAAAATGAATAGGCAATTCGATATAATAGATATAGATCAAGAATTAAAATCCATAGACAAAATTCTTGAAAGTACAAAATATTTATCTAATACAATTGAGGTTTTTAGAAACTTTTTTAAACCATCTAATACAAGAGAGTTTTTTGATATAGGGAAAAGTATTGATGAGGCGATATTTTTAGCAAATATTGATTCAAATCCCTATTACAATATACAAATAAAAAAAGATTATGAAAAATTAGACGTAAACTCTTTTAAAAATGAATTCATTCAAGTAATATTAAATATCATTAATAATGCAAAAGATGCACTAATACAAAATATTAGTGATAATGAAGATAGATTAATAATAATTAAACTATATCAAAAACAAAATAATCTTGTGATATCTATAAAAGATAATGCCCATGGAGTAAATGAAAAAATTATAGATAAAATATTCCAACCATATTTTACTACTAAACATAAAAGTAAAGGAACAGGAATTGGCTTATTTATGTCAAATGAAATTATTACAAAACATATGAAAGGGAAATTGATTGTAAAGAATTCGAACTTTACTTATAATAAAAATAATTATTATGGAGCAGAGTTCATAATATATTTACCAATAAAAATATAAAATTTCACAATTATTTTACAATAAATACGCATACTTTTAAAAGCTAAAAAGTTTAATTTAAAATATTAAGCTAAGCAAAAGAAAAAATAGCTAAAATATTTTTTCAAAATTTAAGGAGAACAAAATGAAAAAACTTGTATTAACTACAGTTATCGCTGCATCATGTGCTTTCGCTGCACCAGCTTCTTACAATACATGTAAAGGTTGTCATGGAGCTAAAGGTGAAATGAACACTACTACTGGTGGAAAATCACATATCCCTGCAGATTTAACTAAAGCTCAAGTTATTGAAGCTTTAAATGGTTACAAAGCTGGAAACTATGCTAATGCTGGTAAAATGAAAATGCTTATGAAAGGTCAAGTTGCAAGACTGTCTGATGAGCAAATCAAAGAATTAGCAGAGTACATCGGTAAATAATTTTTATTTACGTACTTTTCAAAAAGCTTAAAGTTTAATACTTTAAGCTTTTTTTATTTCTTCACTATTTTTATTTTTAGACTTTAATTCTTTAGCCTCTTTTAATTTTTTCTCTTTTTCTATGGCGTCATTTAAATCTTCAACACTATCAAAAAGCAATCCATCAACCATTTTATTTGAATCATCAAACTGCCCCGTTTTAGCACCCCAAATAAAAAGCAAAAGTAATGCAGCTGTGATAATCAGCCCAACAATCAACATTAAAAATAAGGTATCATTTATCATATATTTTCATCCTATTTCATTTTTATTCTTAATGAGTTTAATACAACAATAAGTGAACTTAAACTCATTGAAAGTGCTGCAACTAAAGGCATAACAAATCCAGCCATTGCAAATGGTATTGTTACAACATTATACAGTAAAGAGATTAATAGATTCTGTTTAATAAATTTGTATGTTCTATAAGATAAAACAAATGACTCTTTTAAAGATTTTAATGATGAATTTAATAAAACTATATCAGAAATTGATAATGAAACATCTGCTGAATTACCCATTGCAATTGCAACATCAGCATTACCTAATGCTACACTATCATTTAATCCATCTCCAACCATAACAACTGTTTTACCTTTTGCTTTTAAATCTTTTATATATTGAGCTTTTGAAATAGGTGTTTGTGATGCATAATACTCTTTTATACCTAACTTTTCCGATATTTTTTTTGCTACTGCTTCATTATCACCTGTTAACATTACTATATTTAAATTTTGTTCTTTTAAATAATCAATTAAATCTTGAGCATTTTCTTTAATTTCATCTTCAAGTTCAAAGGTTGCAATTACTTTTTTATTAATAGCAAATAAATAAACACTACTAGTACTATCAAATTTATACCAAATTTCATTATCTCTCATTAATTCAATATTTCCACCAATAAGTTCAAACTCTTTATCATCTAGATTTTTATATTTTGCAGTAACACCTTTTGCATTTATAGTTTTAACTTCATTTAAATTTTTTAACTCTAAGTTATCATATTTCTTCAATAAAGCTTTTTTAACTGAAACACTTATAGGATGAGAAGATGAATCTAGTAAAGAGTACAATAGATTTAATTTATGTATATTTTCATCTAAAATTCTCATTTTTACAACTGATAACTCACCTTTTGTCAAAGTACCTGTTTTATCAAAAACAACCGTATCACTTTTTGCAATTGATTCTATAAATTTAGCTTCTTTAAATAGTAAACCTTTTTTTGCTAATTCTGAAATACCTATTAAACTCGCTATTGGTGTAGCTAAAGCTAAAGCACAGGGGCAAGCAATTACAATCACTGAGATTCCAACAATAAATGATTTCTCAAAATGATTAGTTCCTTCATAATCAAAACCTAAATCAATCCCAAAAAAATACCAAACTAAAAAAGTCAATAATGATAATGATAAAATTGCTGTAGTAAAACCTTTTGATATTTCATTTGCAGTATTTTGAATTTTTGGTTTAGAGTTTAATGAATCTTCTAATAAAGTAACAATTGATGAAAAAGTTGAGTTTTTGAAATCTTTTGTTACTTCATACTCAATTAAAGAATCATTATTTATTGTCCCACTATATAACTCTGAACCTACATTTTTATAAACAGGGATTGATTCACCTGTTAAACTTGATTCATCAAATGAAGCATTACCTTTTGTTATCTTTCCATCAACGGGAACTTTTTCCCCTGCTTTTAATTGAACAATATCTCCAATGTTTATGCTATTTAACGCTACAACTTTTTTTATACCATCTTTTATAATAGTTGCTTCTAAAGGAAGTGAAGATTTAATTTTATCTAGTGTATCAACTGCTGATTTTTTACCAATTACTTCTAAATATTTCCCCACAAGTACAAAAGTAATAATCATAGCAACACTATCAAAATAACTCTCGCCCTTTGCTCCAAATAGAATAAATAAAGAGTAAATATAAGTTAAAGTTGCGCCTGATGATACTAAAAAATCCATATTTAATACACGATTTTTTAAACCAAAATATGCACCTTTAAAAAATACCCAACCACTATAAAATAATACAGGAGTAGATAATAAAAATTCTGCAAAATGAATCATATGTTTTACATCATTATCCATTCCAGTGAAAAACCCCGTATATTTAGCAACACTTATCATCATAATATTCATACTAGCAACAACTGCAACCATCATACGAATAAAGTAGTCTCTTTTTGCTTTTGTAGCTTGAATATCAGCTATACTAGAATCATATGCATAAGCATTGTATCCAATAGATCTAATTCTTAAAATAATATCTGATAGCTTTAACTCATCCTCGTCCCAAATTATTCTTGCTTTATTTGTGGTAAAGTTTATATCAGCTTGAATAATTCCTTTTGTATCATGTAAAATTTTTTCATTTAACCATACACAAGCGGCACAATGAATTCCTTCAATAATCAAATCAATTTGATTAAAACCTTCATCGGTTTTACGAACATAATTATTTAAGAAATTTTCTGAATCAAATTTATTTAAATCATCATTTTCTAAATTTATTGGAGGAGCAATTGTTTTATTTCCTAATTTGTCATAAAATGAATCAAGACCATCACTTTTCAATAAATGATACACTCCTTGACAGCCCTTACAACAAAATTTCAAATCACCATCTTTTATCATAATTTCATCGTCAAATGAGAGATGACAATGATTACATTTTACTTTTGACACTATTTTTTCCTACTATTTATGGACAAGCAAAAAATTATTTTTTATTTTTTTATCTAAAATTATTTTGCAATTATGTTTATTTATGATATTATATCTTATTAAATTTGGAGTGCGTCTTAATCATGGTAAACAATATTTCAATACTAAAAAATATCACAATTTTATATGCAGAAGATGAAAAAGATTTAAGAGAAGTAACTCATCAAATTTTAAAAGGTTTTACAAAAAAACAGTATGTTGCACAAAATGGGCAAGAGGGTTTAGAACTTTTTAAACAGCATGAAAGTGAAATTGATCTAATCATAACTGATGTTAACATGCCAATCATGAATGGATTGGATATGGTAAAAGAGATTAAAAAAATTAATCTAAATATCCCAATTATAGTAGCAACAGCTTTTTCAAATAAAGAGTACTTACTAGAAGCCATTGATATTGGAGTAGATAAGTATGTTTTAAAGCCAATTGATGTTGCAAAACTTCTTCAAGTAATGTCTCAATCATTACTTTATCATGAGTTAAAAGATTTATATATTGATAAATTAACAAACCTTCCAAATAGAAATAAACTAAAAAAAGAGTTAGATGAAAATCATGTTGAATTAATGGCACTAATTGATATTGATGAATTTTCAACTATTAATGACCTTTTTGGTGAAGAGAATGGTGATATAATTTTAGCTGATTTAGCAAATAAACTTAAAAACTTTTTAGATAATAAAAAATTTACTATTTATAGAATTGAAGCTGACAAATTTGCAATTGTTGCAAATGAGCATGAACAAAACTTAGATGAGTTTGTTGAAATATGTAGGGATTTTGCAGATAAAATTGAAAAAGAATCTCTATATATCCAAGATAATGAAATTGATATAAATCTTACAATTGGTATTGCAAAAGGTGATGGATCTAGGGCATTTAAATACTCTCAAAGGGTTATAAACTATGCAAGAAGTAAACTTCAAAGAATAATGGTTTACAATGAAGCCTTTAAAATTCAACAATCATTTGAAGAGAATATTAAATGGGTTAAACAGTTAAAGACAGGGTTTAGAGAGAATTTATTTCAAGCATATTTTCAATCTATTGTTGATACAAAAACAAAAGAGACTTATAAATATGAAGCCCTAATTAGATACATTACAAAAGATGGACAGGAAATCTCACCTTTTAACTTTTTAGATGTTGCTAAAAGAACAAAGCTATATCCTAATATTATTAAAATTATTTTACAAGACTCATTTAAACTTATAAAAGAAAAAAATAAAAGAGTTTCTGTAAATATTTCATTTGATGATATTGCAAATGAAGAGACTACAAAATTTATTTATGAATCATTAGAACAAAATAGAGAATATACAGATAGATTAGAGTTTGAGATATTAGAATCTGAAGAGATATCTGATTTTAACGAAGTTTCAAAATTTATTTCAAATATTAAAAAATTTGATTGTATAGTTGGTGTTGATGATTTTGGTGCTGGATATTCAAACTTTAATCTACTAACACTGCTAGATATAGACTTTGTAAAAATTGATGGTTCATTAATTGAGAGTATTAATACATCTAAAGATTTAGAGATTATTGTTAGTACTATTGCAAACTTCTCAAAAGAGTTTGGAGTTAAAACAGTTGCTGAATATGTTTCAAATGAAGATATTTATAATAAGATTAAAGAATTGAATATAGACTATTGCCAAGGGTATTATTTTGATAAACCCTCGTCATTTGACTCTATAAAATAGATTAATTTAGCCAGTTAGATACGATTTTTTCTTTATCAAATAGTTTTGCTTTTATTCTAGTAATATTAGCAATACTAACTAATTGCTTCGCTGCTAGTTCTAAATTATCATTAATTATTAAATAATCATAAGTATCAAAATATTCAACTTCTGTTTTAGCATTTTTAATTCTTTTTTCAATAATCTCACTGCTATCTGTGTCTCTAGAAGTTAATCTATCTTTTAAGATATTTAAATTAGGTGTTGTTATAAATACTGAAGTAACAATAGAATCAAGCTTCTTTCTAACTATTTCATGACCTTGAACATCAATATCAAAAATAACTAACTTACCCTCTTTTAGTGCTTTCATTATAGGTTTTAATGATGTTCCATAGTAATTATCATGAACTTTTGCATACTCTAAAAAACCATCATTTTTAATATCTTCTTCAAACTCTTCTTTTGATACAAAGAAATAATCAACACCATTTTGCTCACCTACTCTTGGAGCTCTAGTTGTAGTTGAAATAGAAAAGTAATAATCATCAATCTCTTTATATACTTCTTTTAATAAAGTAGATTTTCCACACCCACTAGGTCCTGATAAAATTAATATAGCACCTTTTTTTTCACTTATCAATTCTTTTCCTTTAAAGCTATTTTAACATCAACAGTCTCACCATTTGCAAGTTTATCAATTATAGTTTGGTTAAACTTTTCTAATAATGGTTTTAATTCATCTATTTGATAATGACTAAGAACTAAATTATAAGGTTTAGGCTGATTTTGTTCTAAATCAAACTCATACTCTTTTACCTCTTCTAGAGCATCATCTATAATATCTGAAATATTTTTCCAATCCTCTTTTTCAAGATTAATTTCATCTTGAATTGATTCTTCTTTTAAAATATCATTTATTTTAGACAACTCACTTAAATCTAATACTCCACCGCTTTTAAGTGTTGCTAGATTTACGATACTTTCATCATTTTCTTCTTCAATTTGCTCATATATATCATTTGCTAAAGAATCTACATAAGCTGTAACAGGAACAGTGACTTCTACATCCTCTTCTTCATAGTCTAAATCAGCAACATCATTAGCTATTACTTTCTCTTTTTTATAACTTTCAACCTGAGCCTCTTCTTTAATAACATCCATTTGTTCTTGAAGTAAAACTGTAAGTTTCGTAGGTAAAAAAGGTCTTGGAATAATAAAATCTCTAGATTTGTCAAATGGTAATTCTTCACTTGAAATAGCTCCAAGCTTTTTTGAAAATTGTTTAATAATATTAAATTTGTCATCAATAAAATTTTGATCTATAACTATTAAGTCATATCTATCTTCAACATTATTATTTTTTTGAACAGTTAAATCAATATTTAGTTTCTTACAAACCAAAGTAAAAATATGCTCAATGATTGCAGTCTCACATATTAATAATAAATTCACTTTAACTCCTGCAATTTTAAATCTTCTAATCTGTACAATTTATCACATCTATAAGCTAATTCTTCTTCATGTGTAACAAGAATTAATCCTGCATCATTATTTTTTATGTAATCAAAAAGTGTATCCATAACTATATTTGCAGTATCTTTATCAAGATTACCCGTAGGTTCATCTGCAAAAATTATCCTAGGTTTTTTAGTTAAAACTCTAGCAATTGACAACCTTTGTTGTTGTCCTCCACTTAACTCACCAATTCCTTGAGCTAAAACGTGGTCAATTTTTAAATCTTTTAACAACTTTTCATCTAATGCTTCACCACTTAAAAAAGTAGCAATATCTAGATTTTCACTTGCAGTGAAACCTCTAAATAAATAGTGCGCTTGAAAAATTATACCAAAATCTTCTCTTCTAATTTTTAAAAGCTCATTTTGTTTTAATGAATAAAGATTTTTATTTTTATATAAAACTTCTCCAGCAAAAGGTTTTAATAAAGTTGATAAAACATTTAAAAGTGTAGATTTTCCACTTCCACTTGTTCCAATAATAGCTATTGATTCTTGTTTTTCTAATGATAAATTAATATTATTAAATAATTCATAATCAAATTTATGGGATAAATTATTTGCAGTTAGTAGTTGGTTACCTGAGATAGGTGTTTTTATATTTTGTTGTTCACCTATCACAAGTTTACCTTTATGAAGATTTTTCTTTGGATTATTTACCCATTTGCGCAGCAACTTCTGCAGCGAAATCTTCTTCTTTTTTCTCGATACCTTCACCAAGTTCAAATCTAACGTATTCAACTAATTCAATTGATGCATCACAAGCTTTAATAGCTTCTTCAACAGTCATTGAATCATCCATAACGTAAGTTTGAGATAATAATGCGTGAGTTCTATCTAATTGAGAGTTATCTTCAATCCATCTAGCAATTTTACCTTTAACGATGTTTCCAATAATTTTCTCTGGTTTACCTTGAGATAATAACTCTTCTTTCATTTCAGCTTCAGCAGCAGCAACAGCTTCTTCAGTTAATTGTTGCTTAGAAACGAATTGAGGGATATTTTTAAGAGGTTTACCAAGTCTAACTAACTCTTCGTTCTCTTTTTCAATATCAGCAATAATCGCTTTGTTTTCTGATTCAATAAATTCAGCTGATAAATCTTTGTAAGAAATTACAGTTGGTTTCATTGAAGCTGCGTGCATAGCAACTTTTTTTAATAATTCAGCAGTTTTTTCTTTAGCAGCATCATCACATTTAGCAGCTAATAAAACCCCTACTTTACCCATGTGAACGTAACCATTAACAACAGTACCTTCAACATTTACAACTTTTCTTGCAACTAAGTTTTCACCAATAACTGCAATTTTTTCGTTTAAGTAAGTAGTAAACTCTTGACCTTCGATAGTTGAAGAAGCTAAAGCTTGCGCATCAGCAATTGAGTTTGCTTGAACGTGTGCAGTAATTCCTTTTGTTAAATCTAAGAATTGTGCATTTTTTGCAACGAAGTCAGTTTGTGAGTTAACTTCTGTCATTGTACCTATAGTATTGTCTTCGTTTACTAAAATAGTAACAATACCTTCAGCAGCAACATTTGCAGATTTTTTAGCAGCTTTAGAAAGACCTTGCTCTCTTAACCACTTAATTGATTCATCAATGTCACCATTACACTCGTTTAATGCATTCTTACAATCAAGCATTCCTGCACCAGATTTTTCTCTTAATTCTTTAATTAATTTTGGAGTTGCACCTGCCATAATTACGCTTCCTCTGTAGTTTCTTCAGTTGATTCAGCTTCACCTTCAGCTACTGCTTCAGCAACAACTTCTGCTTGCTCTTCTTCACTAATTGGTTCAACATCTTCACCAGTCTCTTCAGCTAATGCAGCTCTACCTTCATTCATTGCTGCAGCCATTTCGTTACAGAATAATTGAATAGATCTGATTGCATCATCATTTCCTGGAATTGGTAAATCTACAACATCAGGGTCACAGTTAGTATCTAAAGGAGCAACAACAGTGATTCCTAATCTTCTAGCTTCTTGGATAGCAATTTTTTCTTTTACTGCATCTAAAACGAACATCATATCAGGGATTTTGTTCATTTCTTTGATACCACCAAGGTATAATTCTAATTTTTCTTCTTTTCTAGAAAGCATTAAAGCTTCTTTTTTAGTAAGTAAGTCTAATTGACCTTCTTCTCTCATCTTTTTGATGATTTCTAATTTTCTAATTGATTTTTTGATTGTTCCAAAGTTAGTTAACATACCACCTAACCATCTGTGGTTAACGTAAGGCATACCACAAGAAATTGCAGCAGATTTAACAGCTTGAGAAGCTTGTTTTTTAGTACCAACGAAAATCATTGTTTCACCAGCAGCAGCTCTATCTCTAACAACATTGTATGTATATCTGAAGTATCTTAACGTCTTTTGTAAGTCGATAATATAAATATTCTTTCTAACACCGAAAATGAATTTTTTCATTTTTGGATTCCATCTTCTTGTTTGGTGTCCGAAGTGTACACCACACTCTAATAGGTCTTTCATTGTAACCATAGTATTCTCCTTGAATATAATAAATCTTGGGTTTTGCCTCTGTGCCCCTTAATGTCTAGCGCAAACTAGTCACAACCCAAATCAGGATGTTGACACATGTGAGGTTCTAATATAAAATTAGAGTCGTGATTTTAACTAAGCTTACATTAATTTTAGTTTAAGTGGTTTTTAAATCTTAATTTACCACTAATTTGATACAATCATGTATCAAAAACAAAGGACTATTTTTGAGCTTATACGAAAAGATAGAACTATTACAAAAAGAGATTTCAAAAGGTGTAATAGGTCAAGAAGACATGGTAAATTCTATTTTAATAGGATTATTAACGAATGGACATATACTTTTAGAAGGAGTTCCAGGACTTGCTAAAACAACTACCGTTAAATGTGTAGCTGATGCAATTGATTTAAACTTCAAAAGAGTTCAATTCACACCTGATTTACTACCAAGTGATATTATAGGTACTCAAATATATGATATGAAAACAGGTGATTTTAAAATTAAAAAAGGACCTGTGTTTACAAATCTTTTATTAGCAGATGAAATAAATAGAGCTCCTGCAAAAGTACAGTCTGCACTTCTTGAAGTAATGCAAGAAAGACAAGTTACCATTGCAGAAGATAGTTTTAAAATAGAACAACCCTTTTTAGTTTTAGCTACACAAAATCCAATTGAAAGTGAAGGAGCATATACACTTCCTGAAGCACAATTAGATAGGTTTATGTTTAAAATTGTTGTTGGCTATAATACAAAAGAACAAGAATTAGAAATGGCTAAAAAAGTTACTATGAATAGTTTTGAGAATATTAATAAAGTTATAAATAAAGATGAATTAAATAATTTAAAAAAATCAATTAAAAATATACATATAGACAATGAATTAGAAGAGTATATAGTAAATATTATTGATGCTAGTAGATATCCTAATAAATATAATCTAGATGAAGTATCAAATATGATTCACTTTGGTGCAAGCCCTAGAGCAACTATTGATATGTTTAAAGCAGTAAAAGCAAACGCTTTTTTAAGAGGGAATGACTATGTAAGCCCAATAGATATTGCAATGGTTGTAAAAAATGTTTTAAGACATAGAATTATATTAACTTATGAAGCAATGGCAAATGAGATTCTTGTTGATGATGTAATTCAAAAGATTTTAGAAAAGGTTGATATCCCATAATATGAATCAAGCCTTAAAAAAGATACTTATAAAAACAAAAAAAAACTTATTTTCAGAAATTATAGGGAATAACTCTAGCCTAAAAAAAGGTGAGGGGTATGACTTTTGTGAACTAAAAGAGTATGAATATGGAGATGATGTAAAAAATATTGATTGGCTTATTAGTGCAAAGATGCAAAAACCTTATGTAAAACAGTATCACACTCAAAAAGAGCTAAATATAAAAATTGTATCTTTCTTAACTGGTTCAACATATTTTGGAACAAAAAAATTTAAACAAGAAATAATAACTGAACTTGCTAGTTCACTTGGATATATAAGTATAAAACAAGGTGACCCTTTTGCATCTTTTATTGCAAATGAAACATTAGAAATATGTACAAAAAAATCAAAAAAGATTTTCAATGTTAATTTTATGGCTGAACAGATTTACAACTATAATGTATTAGGTAAAAATATAAACTATAAAACAATAACAAAAGAACTTTTTAAATCAATTCATCATAAATCAATAATCTTTTTAATTGGTGACTTTTTTGACATAGATACTTTAGATCTAAAATTACTTTGTCAAAAACATGAAGTTATTGCATTAATTGTTAGAGATAACTTTGAAGAAAATCCAGCGGAACTTGGGAATGTAAACTTTGTTGACCCAATGACAAATAAAAACTTTGATGGTGTAATTAGTAAAGGAACAATCAAAAACTATATTCAAAAAATAAAAGAAAACGATAGAAAGCTATTTAATCATTTTCAAGATTGTGGTATAAAATTTACAAAAATATACACACACGAAGATAGCACAAAAAAACTAATTGGAGTTTTAAGATAATGCCACAAAATGACCCTTTATCAAAACTACATGACATAAAACCTTTAGTAGAAATTCCTGATAATTCATTTTTTATATTTTTAGCTTTAGTTATATTTGGACTTATACTTTTAATATCAATAGCTTTTGTACTTATACGTTTTTTTAAAAATAGAAAAAAAAGTGATAGAAAAAGATATTTTGAGATTTTAGAAAATATTGATTTTTCAAATCCTAAACAAAGTGCTTATGATATTACAAAATACTCAAGACTACTTGCACGAAATGAAAGGGAAATAAGACTTTGTAATGATTTGATTGAAGATTTAGAACAATATAAATATAAAAAAGAAGTAAAAGATATTGATAAAAGTATACAAGCAAAATTTTCCAACTTTTTGGATGTGATTGATGTTTAATATATTTGAAAATATAAGTTTTGAGTATCCATATTTTTTACTTTTAATTCTTGTTTTTGTTGCATGTTCAATTTTTTGTAAAGCAAAAACTCCAAGCATGTATATGCCACATCTAAATATTTTTCAAAGTGCTACAAAAAAATCAACAGCACTTTTAAATACATTAAAATATGTTGTAATAATATTTTCGATAATTGCTCTAGCTAGTCCTGTGAAAATAAATGATACTCAACTTATAAAAAATGATGGAGTAAATATCGTATTAAATCTTGATGCTTCAAGGTCCATGATAAATAGAGATTTAGACCCACTAAAAAATAGATTTGATGTAGTTAAAGATATAGTAAAAGATTTTATCTCAAAAAGGGTATCTGATAATATTGCTTTAGTTTTATTTGGAGATTCAGCCTTACTTGCAAGCCCACTTAGTTTTGATAAAGAGGCACAAATAGAAATTTTAAACTATTTAGAAGTAGAAATGGCAGGAAGAAATACTGCCCTATTTGATTCAATCGCTCAAAGTGTAAATATATTAAAAGATAAAAAAGCAAAATCAAATATCATAATCATTTTAAGTGATGGAGAAGACACAGCATCTAAAATTCCTTTAGATGTAGTTATAAAATTCTTAAAGAAATATGATATTAAAGCGTATACAATAGGTATTGGGAATTCTAATAGAAGTGTATTAAATTATATTGCAAAAGAATCAAATGCAAAATCATATACAGCTTATTCTAAAGAAGATTTAGCTTTAATTTACGCAGATATCAATAGATTAGAAAAATCAAAAATAGAACAAAATAAAATTGTTCTAAAAGACTACTTGTTTTTCTATCCCTTATTTATAGCAGTTTTAAGTTTAATAGGATTAATTTATTTAAAAAATAGAGAGTAAAAGAGGAAACATATGAGAAATATATTGACATTAATTTTAGTTGTAAACTTTAGTTTTGCAGCTTGGCCCAAATCAGACAAAGAGATTCTAAAAGGATCATGTATGTACAAAGAAAAAAATGAAATTTTTTGTAATTGTGTAGTTGAAGAGTTTGAAAAAAGAACAAATAACTATATGGATTTATTAAGTAAAAGTCAAAATGATGTGAAATTAATTAGTTCAAATGTTGCAAAAATTTGTGAGAAAAAAAAGTAAAAATAATATCAAGACTAAAAAGTCTTAATATTATTTGACTTCATCAATAATTTTTAAAATAGTTTCTTGTGTTTCTTGAGCAAGTTCTATTAAATCTGGATTAATATCATCTACTAATTGAACTACAGAATTACTAGCGATGAATGTTTTAGCATTTTCCCTGTAAACAGAAATTTTACAAGGCATTATTGCACTTAAACTCATATCTTGTCCTAAAAATGTACTCGCAACTGTTGGATTACATACATCTAAAACTTGACAGTCATTTTTAAAATCAAATCCTTTTGAATTTAATGTCTCTTTTATGTTATGAATATGTAAAACTCCAAATTTATAGTTTGGAACTACTTCTTGAATTTTATCAACAACTTCTTGTACGCTTTTTTTTGTTTTTTCTATATATAACATTTACTGTCCTAATATTTTTAAAATTTCTTCTTTGTCA
This sequence comes from Malaciobacter pacificus, assembly GCF_004214795.1. Lineage (NCBI taxonomy): Bacteria > Pseudomonadati > Campylobacterota > Epsilonproteobacteria > Campylobacterales > Arcobacteraceae > Malaciobacter > Malaciobacter pacificus. The sequence goes on along the minus strand of NZ_CP035928.1, from coordinate 547,336 downwards.
TTGTAAGGGAATTTTTTATCATAAATAATCTGAGTAGCCTCATCACCTTTTCCTAAAACTAATACTACAGAATTTTTATCAGCCATATCAATTGCAGTTTTGATAGCACTCTTTCTATTTACATCAACTATTACACTTGGGTGATTATCAATACCTTTTAAAATATCTTCTATAATCATATCAGGGTCTTCAAATCTTGGATTATCTGAAGTAACTATTATATGTTTTGAATATTTTGCTGCAACTTTTCCCATAAGAGGTCGTTTTTCTTTATCTCTATCCCCACCTGCTCCAAATATACAAATAATATCTTTTTCATTAAAACTTTTTAAAACCTCATCCATACCATCAGGTGTGTGAGCAAAATCAACTATTATTAGTGGGTCAACACTAATAGTTTCCATTCTTCCACTAACTCCCCCAAATCCTTCCAAGGCTTCACAAATCTCTTCAAGTGGTTTTTGTGTTGTTATATGAACAGCAGCAACACAAGCCATAAGATTGTAAACATTAAAAATACCCATCATCATTGATGAAAAAGAGTAATGTTTTCCAAAGTGATTAAACATCACATGCATACCATTTTTAAAAGAATATGCATCTACTTTATAAGTTGATGGAGTTTCAAGTGAGTATGCAAAACCATTTTTAGTATTACAAACAACTTTTGGGTCATCTTTATTTATAAGTTTTGGTGTTTCGTCGCTTAAGAAAGAATTTTTAACTCTAATATACTCTTCTATTGTTTTATGATAATCTAAGTGATCTCTTGTAATATTTGTGTGAATTTTTAAAGCAAACTCAAGCCCTTCAATTCTTTTTTGTTCAATAGCATGTGAACTAACTTCCATTACAAAGAACTGACATCCATTATCCATAGCTTTTTGAATATGTGCAAAATTTCCAAGTTGAACGGGAGTTGTTAAAGAGTACTCTTCAACTCTTGTCTCATTTATAAAAAAACCACGTGTACCTTGAAGGGCTACTTTATAACCTAAGTCAAGTAAAGTTGAATAAATAGCAGCAGCAGTTGTAGTTTTACCATTTGTTCCAGTAATTCCAATAACTTTAATTGAACTCATATCTAAATGATTTTTTAAATCTTTTGCAAAAACAACTTCCTTACAACCATTATCAATAGCTGCTTGTTTAAATCTTTCATTTTGTTTTGAAACAACAAAAATTGAATTTTCATCTACTTCATTTGAGTTATCAGTATATACTCTGTTATTTATGATTAGCTGCAAGTTTTTTCTCTTCTAATTTTTTATAAAGTTTCTCAATTTCACTGTCATATGAAAAATATTCATTAAAACCATCTAAATATGTATATGCAGTGTTATTAAAATCGTTATCGATTAATTTTGATACAAAATCAAAAAAATCCTCTTTTGATTCAATAGCTACTTTAGTTGAAAACATAATATCTTCAAAGGCAACTCTAAAAGAACCTCTAGATTCAATTAATTTTTTAAAATCTTCATATTTAATAGCATCAAGAGCATCAACAGTTGAAGCACTTAAATCTTGAAGTATCTCCATCATTTTATCAATGTCACCATCATAAGCATTTATTACATCTTCAACATAATGAATTGCCTCATCAAGGTTTTCATTTTTTACTACACTAAAATAGTCAAATAAAGATAAAGCTTTTTGTTCATCTTCACTAGCTATATCGCAAAATAATGCGTAAACTGGATACTCTTTATTTTCAGGAAATTCAGTTGATAATTGTGAATATAAGAATAAAGCTTTTTCAAATTTTTTTTGTAAAAATAAGCTATTTGCTTCATTTAATAATCTATTCTCATTTATCATTAAAGCTCCTGTAGTTTATCTTCCATACCATGTGGTACATTTACAATCTCTAATTCTGGATGAATTGCTGCTTTTAGTTCTTTTTCCACAACAAATTTGAGTGTACTACTACTAGCACTACATCCTACACATGCACCTTGCAATTGAACAAAAACCCTAGCGTTTTTGATATCTAATAACTCAATAGCTCCACCATCTCTTGCTAGCATTGGAGCAATTTTTTCTTTTATTATTGAACTAACTGGTGCTTGTAAATCTTCATCAGTAAATGGCATCATATTATTTCACCTCTTTTGCTTTTTTCTTTACAAAATATATTCCTATAGCTGTAAATGCTAATATTACAGCTATAGTTGCGAATATAAATGTTAATGTAACTTCTTCTTGAAACATTTTTTTCCTAATTTAACACTTCATCACATCTAGAACAAAGTGTGTCTTCTTCTTTTGAAGTTAGCTTCCAACATCTTGGACATTTGTGTTCTTGTGCTTTATAAACTTCAAACTCAAAGTTTTCAATACTAAACGAACCTAATATATCAGATTTTTGTTTACTGTTTGTTACTGAACTAACTAAGAACCAATCTGATGCTTCTACTTCGCCTAAAGCTAAAATCTCTTCACAGTTAGTATACATACTTAACTCTAAAGTAGACTTAATAGTTTTTTCTTTACTTAATGCATCTTTGATTTCAGCAAACTTCTCTTTTGCTTCAATTAACAAAGCATCATTTATTCCAGATTCAACTACAGGTAGATCAAATTTTGAATAATCAAAAATATCTTCACAATCACCTTTAATAAATGCAGGTGCATAAGCAATTAACTCATCCATAGTATATGTTAATATACAAGACAATGTAGAAATTAACTTTTTAGCAATTAATGCCATTGCACTTTGACTTGCAAGTCTATGAATATCACTTTTATCATCACAATATAATCTATCTTTACAAACATCTAAATAGATACCTGATAAATCAACTACTAAGAAGTTGTTTAATTTATTTAATCCTTTAGAGAATTCATAAACACTAAATGCAGCTTCAATTTCATCAAATACTTTTTTAGCTTTACTTAATATCCACTTATCTAATGGTCCCATTTTATCTACTGATACAATCTCTTCAAGGTCACTAACATTTGCAAGTAAGAATCTAGAAGTATTTCTGATTTTTCTATATAACTCTGCATTTTGTTTTAAGATATTATCAGAAATTTTTAAATCACTTTGATAATCACTCATTGCAACCCATAGTCTTAAAATTTCACTTCCATATTGCTTCATAACTTTATCAGGAGCAACTACGTTTCCTTTTGATTTAGACATTTTCTCACCTTTTTCATCAACAGTGAATCCATGTGTTAAAATCGATTTATAAGGTGCAATTTCAGATGATGCTAAAGTAGTTAAAAGTGAAGACTGGAACCAACCTCTATGTTGGTCACTTCCTTCTAAATACATGTCAGCAGGGAATGTTCCAGCATCATAGTTTCTACTTCTTAATACAGCATTTTGAGTAGAACCTGAATCAAACCATACATCTAAAATATCCATAGTTTTTTCTAAATCTTCTGGGTTATATCCACTTCCTGGATATAATAACTCTTCAATTGATAAATCATACCAAGCATCACAACCTTTTTGTTCAAAAATCATAGCTGTAAAGTTAAGAACTTTTTCATCAAAAATGATTTCATCAGTCTTTTTATTTCTAAAGAATGCGATAGGCACACCCCAATCTCGCTGACGTGAGATACACCAATCAGGTCTTCCATCTAACATAGACTTAAGTCTATTTCTTCCCCATTCAGGATAGAAAGTTAAATTCTCAACTACATCAAGTGCATTTTGTCTAAGAGTTTTATTTTCCTGCCCATACTCATCATCAATAGAGATAAACCATTGCTTAGTTGCTCTAAAAATAATTGGCTTATGAGTTCTCCAACAGTGTGGATAAGAGTGTCTAATATCAACTCTACTTAAAAGTGCCTCACCTAACTCTTCTAAAATTAACTCATTTGCTTTAAATACATGCATACCAAGATATTTTTCAGTATCGTTAAATAGTTTTTCTCTAACTATTGTTTCATCATATTTACCTTCAGCATCAACTGGCATAATAACATCAAGTCCATATTTTAAACCAACTTTGTAGTCATCTTCACCATGCCCAGGTGCTGTATGCACTGCACCTGTTCCTGTTTCCATTTCAACATGGTCACCTAAAACAATTTTAGATGTTCTTCCATTTAATGGATTAATAGCATTTGTATTTTCTAAATCTTTTGGATTAACTGAATCAACAATCTCTCCATTAATAATTTCTTTTTCGATTAATTGATTATATAGTTTTTTAGCAACAATAAACTTGTCACTTGTTTTTACATACTCTTCTTCTCCATTTAAAGCAATACCAGTATTTGCTGGTAATGTCCAAGGAGTTGTAGTCCAGATAATTACACTTGCATCAATTGATTCATGCTTAAATGCAACATAAATTGATGGTGAAGTTTTATCTTCATATTCAACTTCAGCTTCAGCTAGTGCAGTTTGTGCTGCCCATGACCAATATACTGGCTTACTTCTTTGAACTAATAAACCTTGTTTTGCAATTGCGCAAAGTTCTCTATAAATATTTGCTTCAAATTTAAAATCCATAGTTAAATAAGGATTTTCCCAATCCCCAATAACTCCAAGCTTTTTAAATTCATCTCTTTGAATATCTACAAATCTAGAAGCATGCTCTCTACATAACTCTCTAATTTTTGACTTTGGTAACTCTTTTTTTTTAGTAGTTCCAATTTTCTCTTCAACTTTTTGCTCAATTGGTAAACCATGACAGTCCCAACCTGGAACATATCTTACTGATTTTCCTTCAAAATAGTGATACTTAACTATAATATCTTTTAAAATTTTATTTAAAGCATGACCGATATGAATATGTCCATTTGCATATGGAGGTCCATCATGCAATGTAAAAGAAGGAGCGCCTTCTCTATTCTTTTTCATTCTGTCATATACTTTTTTTGTATCCCATGACTCATATTTTTTTGGTTCGTTTTGAGGAAGATTCCCTCTCATTGGGAAATCAGTTTTTGGAAGTAATAAACTCTCTTTGTAATCCATATTATAACACCTTCAATAATCGAAATATTTGTTGTTTTATTAAATCGTAGATTATATCTAAAGAATTTTGAAAAACATATTATGAATATTTTTTTAAATCTTTAGCTTAAATTTAGCTTTAATTTATATTTGTAAGATGTTACCAAACTATATAAAATATAACTTAATTGATGAACAATCTATTTTTTTTAAACCAATTAATAAAAATTTATGATAAAATCTCCCAATAATTCAAAACATAGGAACGCTGTATGAATGAGAAACATTATGAAGTTGTAATTGTTGGAGGTGGTATCTCTGGTGCTGCATTATTCTTCGAATTAGCAAAATATTCGGATGTAAATAGTATCTGTTTATTAGAAAAATATGAAGATTTAGCTACTTTAAACTCAAAAGGGACAAGTAACTCTCAAACAATCCACGTAGGTGATATTGAAACAAATTATACATTTGAAAAAGCAAAAATCACAAAAAGAACTGCAAAAATGATTGAAAAGTTCAACTTAATGTATGGACTTGAAGATAAAATCATGTTTAAACACCAAAAAATGGCTTTAGGTGTTGGTGAAAAAGAGGTTGAATTTATTACAAATAGATATAACCAATTTAAAGAGATTTTCCCTTACTTAGAATTATGGGATAAAGAGACTTTAAAAGAAAAAGAACCATTATTAGTATGGGCTGATAAAGAAAGAACAAAAGAAAGACCTGAACCAATTGTAGCAATGGGTACTGATAATCAATATACAACTGTTGACTTTGGTGAAATGACTAAAGAGTTAGTTAAAGCTGGTAAAGCTGCTGATGAATCAAAAACAACTGATGTGTATTTTAATTCTGAAGTTGAAGAGATTGAAAAAATTGGTGATAAATTTAAGTTAACTACAGTTAATGGTACAGTTTATACTGCAGATTTCGTAGTTGTTGATGCTGGTGCTCACTCATTATTCTTAGCTCATAAAATGGGTTACGGTAAACATATGGGATCATTATCAATGGCTGGATCATTCTACATTACTAATGATACTTACTTAAATGGTAAAGTATATATGGTACAAAATGATAAATTACCATTTGCAGCACTTCATGGAGATCCTGATATTTTATGTGATGGAAAAACTAGGTTTGGACCAACAGCATTAGCATTATTAGTTTTAGAAAGATACAAAGGTGGAAAATCATTCTTCCAATGTTTAAAAACTCTAAACTTCGATGGAAATATTATGAAAATTTTCTGGGATCTATTAAAAGATTCAGACATCAGAAACTATGTATTTAAAAACTTCTTATTTGAAGTTCCTGGTATTAACAAAGGTTTATTTGTTAAAGATGCTAAAAAAATCGTTCCTTCTTTATCTACAGATGATATTGAATATGCAAAAGGATTCGGTGGTGTTAGACCACAAGTATTAAATAAAGATGAGCAAAAATTAATGCTTGGTGAAGCATCAATTACTGAATTAGAAGGAATCATCTTTAATATGACTCCAAGTCCTGGTGCAACTTCTTGTTTAGGAAATGCAGAAAGAGACATTAAAAAAGTATGTGAACATTTAGGTAAAACATTCTACGAAGATCAATTCTTAGCAGATTTTACTGACGACAAATAATACTACAGTATAAATAAGAGAATTTTCTCTTATTTGTATCTATTCTTTAATTCATCTATATATCCTTTTAATTTTTCTACTTTTAATATAATTACTACTACAATTAGCTATAAATCAATTTTAAAGGCTATTATTCATGTTTAATGATATTTTTAATGAAAATGATATGCTAAAGCTTCAAGAGCTTCTAAGAGCACATAATAAAACAATTACAACAGCTGAATCTTGTACTGGAGGTTTAGTTTCATATATGATTACACAAATTTCTGGTTCATCTGATATATTTAATGGAGCAATTGTAAGCTACTCAAATGAAATTAAACATAAAGAATTGAATGTAAAAGAAGAAACTTTAGAAAATTTTGGAGCAGTATCACATGAAACTGTCAATGAGATGCTAAAGGGTACCCTAGAAAAATTTAGGGCTGATTATGCTATAGCTATATCAGGTATTGCAGGACCAAGTGGGGGAACTGAAAAAAAACCTGTTGGTACAGTTGTAATAGGTGTAGGAGGCAAAAATATTGATTTCATGGTATCTACACACCACTTTTTAGGTAATAGAAATGAGGTTCAAATACAAGCTGCAAAGACATCTTTGAAAGAAATTTTAAATTTTTTTCAAAAAACCCTTGACAAATAAAAAAAAACCTATTATAATTCCAGTCCAATTTAAGAAGAACAACTTAAATTGAAGAGCGACCCGTTAGCTCAGCTGGTAGAGCATCTCCCTTTTAAGGAGGTGGCCGAAGGTTCGAATCCTTCACGGGTCACCATTATAAAGTTCAAATATGGCCCCTTCATCTAGCGGTTAGGATTCATGGTTTTCATCCATGCCACAGGAGTTCGAGTCTCCTAGGGGTCACCATATTTTAGGTCGATTAGCTCAGTTGGTAGAGCGCTACCCTTACAAGGTAGATGTCATAAGTTCGAGTCTTATATCGACCACCATTGTTAAGAAAGTTTGTGCGGTTGTAGTTTAGTTGGTTAGAATGCCTGCCTGTCACGCAGGAGGTCGCGAGTTCGAGTCTCGTCAACCGCGCCACTTACTTTCAAATTGACCCGTTAGCTCAGCTGGTAGAGCATCTCCCTTTTAAGGAGGTGGCCGAAGGTTCGAATCCTTCACGGGTCACCATTTAACTTTTCATTGTTGGCCCCTTCATCTAGCGGTTAGGATTCATGGTTTTCATCCATGCCACAGGAGTTCGAGTCTCCTAGGGGTCACCATCTCATTTGGTCGATTAGCTCAGTTGGTAGAGCGCTACCCTTACAAGGTAGATGTCATAAGTTCGAGTCTTATATCGACCACCATTGTTTAAGTATGTGCGGTTGTAGTTTAGTTGGTTAGAATGCCTGCCTGTCACGCAGGAGGTCGCGAGTTCGAGTCTCGTCAACCGCGCCACTTACTTATGAAATCAAAACCTTATTTTAAAACTTTTTTAGATATCCTTATAAACTTATTTAATCAAGGATTCTTTTATGTTTAAAGCTAAAAGTCTTTATCACCTAATTGTTTATAGTATTTTCTTTATTGTCATTTTAATATCATTTTTTACCTTTATTATAATAGATAATGCCCATGAAGAGTTACAGCAAAAAATAGAAACACAAAAACAAGATTACACTAATAGTCAAAAAGAGTTACTCAAAAGTGATATATTATCAACGATAAATTTTATTAACTTTTACCATAATAAATATAAAAATGAAAAAAATGAAAAAGATATTAAATTAGAAGTATTAAATGCTTTATATCAAATACAACATAATAACAATATAAATGAATATATTTTTATCTACGACTATAATGGAAATTTAATTTTTCATCCTGTTGTTCCTGATGATATAGGGAAAAATAAACTCCACATTAAAGATAAAGCAGGAAAAAGTGTTATAAAAGAATTAATAGAAATTTCACAACTTCCAAATGGTGGCTTTATTGATTACATTTGGTTTAAACCAGATGTTCAAAAAAATATTAAAAAAATCTCTTATGCTCAATCATATGAACAATGGGGCTGGACTATTGGCAAAGGTGTTTATTTAGACGAAATTGATGAGTTAGTAAAACAAAAAGAAGAAGAATACAATCAAAAAATTTCAAACTATACTTTACAAATATCTTCTTTAACAATAATGTTAGTTCTTTATTCAATTTTTATTTATAAAAATGCGACTATATTAATTGTAAACGATGTAAAGGAAATAGGAAAGTATTTTAAAGAATCACAAATTGATGACACTCCTATAAATCAAAATAGATTAATGTTTGGAGAGTTTAAAGTTATTGCAAACTATGCAACAGATGCTATGAATAATATAAAACTTAAAACACATATGCTTGAAGATTTAAATAAAAATCTTGAATTTAAAGTTAGTGAAAAAACAGCTGAACTTACAAAATTAATTGAATCACAAAAATCATTTATCAAAAATTCTGTTCATGAAATAAATACGCCATTATCAATAATTCAAACCAACATTGATCTTCTAAAAATGAAAATACCAAATAATAAATACATCACTCATATTGAATCAGGTGCAAAAATAATTCAATACATTTATGATGACTTATCTTACTTAATTAAAAAGGATAGAGTTATATATGAAAAAGAGTATTTAGACTTTAGTACTATTTTAAAACATAGACTTGAATTTTTTGAGGAAATTGCTATATCAAATTCCTTATATTTTATAAGTAATATTGATGATGATATTTATATAAAGTTTAACATAACTGAACTTCAAAGAGTTATTGATAATAACTTATCAAATGCAATTAAATATTCATATGCTAAGTCTCCTATTTTTGTCAAACTTGAATATACAAAAGATGATGATGTAGAATTTAGTGTTGTTACAAACTCAAAAAAAATAGAGTATCAAAACAAAATATTTGATGATTTCTATAGAGAAAATTCTGCACGTGGTGGATTTGGACTAGGATTAAAAATAGTAAAAGAAATATGTGATAAAAATTTAGTTATAATCAATTTAGAATCTACTGACAAAGAAACAAAATTTACTTATAGGTTTAAAATAAATGAAAATACTACTTCTTGAAGATGAACTAATGCTAAATAACTCTATAACAGAGTACTTAAAAGATATTGGACATATGGTTGAAAGTTTTACTGATGGCCAAGACGTATTAGATAATGTAAATAATAGCTATGATCTTTTAATTTTAGATATTAACACACCCACTAAAGATGGATTTGAAATTTTAACAGAATTAAATGCGAGAAAAATATACATCCCAACTATTTTTATTTCAGCATTAATTGACATAGAAGATATAACAAAAGCATATGACTTAGGTTGCAGAGAGTATATTAAAAAACCTTTTCATTTAGGTGAACTTGGAATTAAAATAAATCAAATATTAAAAAAAGAGCAAAGTAATACATCTCATATAAGATTTTCAGAAAACTACTCATACTCAAAAGATAAAAAAACACTCTATTTTAATGGTGAACCCCAAAACTTAACAAAAAAACAACTTGATATCATTCATATTTTGGCACTTAATATAAATATGATTGTCGACTTTGAAAGATTCAGAATTGACATATGGGATGGTGAAAATATTGATAATCCAACAATTAGAGCAGAAATTTCAAGATTAAAAAAAGCATTAAAAGAAGATTTTATAAAAAACATTAGAGGTTTAGGATATAAAATCGACAGATTTTATTCTGCTTAATAAACACCTATAATTAGGGGCTTTAAGCCCTAAAATGCTACTTTATTCCTACTTTCAAAATAATTTTTATAAATTTTTTTTTCATTGCTACGCTTTTGCAACCTTAACTTATTAAAATTTCATTGTTAACTTATTAAGCACTTGTTGTTTAATAAATAAATTAAAGGAGAGCAGGATGAGTCCAGAAAAAGCACAAGCATACTGGAAAGAAAATATTGCAATGATTCTTAAACTACTTGTAGTTTGGTTTGTTGTTTCTTTCGGTTGTGGGATATTATTCATAAATGAGCTTAACGCTATTGAAATCAGTGGTGTTAAATTAGGTTACTGGTTTGCACAACAAGGTGCAATTTATGTATTCGTTATCTTAATTTTTGTTTACGTTAAAGCAATGACAGGTATTGACGAAAAATACGGCGTTCACGAGTAGGAGTTTAAAGCATGGAATTACAATCATTAATTTATCTATTCGTAGGTATTTCATTCGCAGTTTATATTGGTATTGCTTTATGGGCAAAAGCAGGGTCTACTAAGGACTTCTATGTTGCAGGTGGTGGAGTTCACCCAGTTGCAAATGGTATGGCAACAGCAGCAGACTGGATGTCAGCAGCTTCATTTATCTCATTAGCAGGTATTATTGCATTTAGAGGTTCTGATGGTGGTGCATTCTTAATGGGATGGACTGGTGGATATGTTCTACTAGCTATGTTATTAGCTCCTTATTTAAGAAAATTTGGTAAATTTACAGTTCCTGATTTCGTTGGTGACAGATACTACTCTGATACAGCTAGATTAGTTGCAGTTATTTCAGTTATCTTCGTTTCGTTCACATATGTTGCTGGACAAATGAGAGGTGTTGGTATCGTATTCTCAAGATTCTTACAAGTTGATGTAAACACAGGTGTTATCATTGGTATGGCAGTTGTATTCTTCTACTCAGTTCTTGGTGGAATGAAAGGTATTACATATACTCAAGTTGCTCAATATGTTGTTATGATTTTCGCTTACATGATTCCAGCGATTTTCTTATCATTACAAGTTACTGATACATTCTTACCTCAATTAGGTATTTTTGCGCAAACAACTTTTGAATTTGATACTGGTGTTCAAACAATTAAAGAAGGTACCTTCTTACTGCATGCACTTGATACAGCTGTATCTGATTTAGGTTTTAATGAGTATACTCAACCAGGTAACTTATGGAATACATTTATGTTAACTACAGCATTAATGTTAGGTACTGCTGGACTTCCTCACGTTATTGTTAGATTCTTTACAGTTCCAACTGTTAAAGATGCTAGAATTTCTGCTGGATGGGCGTTAGTATTTATTGCGATTATGTATACAACTATTTCTTCAGTTGCATCATTCTCAAGAATTAACTTAATTAAAAACTTACAAAACACTGAATATAAAGCGTTTGTAAATGGTGAGTTAAGTCATAAAGATGGTACTCCAAACGATGGTAACTGGTTCAAAACTTGGGAAAATGGTGGACTATTAGCATGGAATGATAGAAATGGTGATGGTAAAATTCAATATGCTGCTGGTGCTGCATTTGAAGGAAAAGGTGGAAAACCTGTATTTGATGGTGATAACAGAGCAGAAGATGGTCACAGATTAACTACTAATGGTAAACCAGCTGAAAATACTGGAAAAATTGAAAATGAGTTATACGTTGATAGAGATATCATGGTACTTGCAAATCCTGAGATTGCAAACTTACCAAACTGGGTTATCGCGTTTATTGCAGCTGGTGGATTAGCAGCAGCATTATCAACAGCAGCAGGTTTATTACTTGTAATTGCTTCAGCGATTTCACATGACTTAATGGGTCAAGTTATCTTTAAAGACAAAGAGACTGGTAAATCTACATTAAATGAGAAAACTGAGTTAATGTGGGCAAGAGTTTCAGCAGTAGCTGCTATTTGTGTTGCTGGTTACTTAGGAATCAACCCTCCAGGATTCGTTGCACAAGTTGTTGCATTAGCATTCGGTATTGCTGCAGCTGCATTCTTCCCAACAATTATCCTTGGGGTATTTGATAAGAGAATGAATAAAGAAGGTGCGATTGCTGGTATTCTTGTTGGTCTTGTATCAACTGTTGCTTATGCTATCTACTTCATCTGGGGTGGTGGTAAACCTGAAGATTACTTCATGGGAATTGCTCCTGCAGCATTCGGTACAATTGGTACAATCCTACACTTAGTAGTAGCATTCGTTGTATCTAGAATGACTCCAGAACCTCCACAAGAGATTCAAGATCTTGTAGAAAAAATTAGAATTCCTTCGGGAGCTGGTGAGGCACACGATCACTAGTATCTAATTTCACTTTAAGAGATGAGTCCCCCCCCTTTTTCTAAGGGGGATTTATTCTCACTCTTCTTGTGTTTTTTTATGTTAAAATAGTTTAATATAAAAAAGCACTTTACTAAGGGACAAAAATGAGTCTTCAAGATCAAGAACTATTCCTATCTAAAATTCCTCCTTTTCAGGCTTTAACGCAAGAACAAATGGATTATTGTATAAAATATATGGATATTGCTTATTATCCAAAGGATTCAACACTTATAACTCCAGAAAAAATAAGTAATCACTTTTTTATTATTATAAAAGGGAGCGTTTTTGAATACTCTTCAGATAATGCAGTTGTAATGGATTATCATAGTGAAGATTCATTTGACTCAAACTCTTTAATTTATGGAAAGTGTAAAAATACATTTAAAGTTCATGAAGATTTAATTTGTTATGAGTTAGAAAAACAAGCTTTCTTAAAACTCATTGAAGATAATCAAGAGTTTAAAGATTTTTATTTAAAAGATTTAGTTAATAAAATTAAAACATTAAAAGATAAAGAGTATACATCTGAACTTTCTTCTTTTATGATTGCAAAAGTTGATGATACATTAATTCATGAAGCATGTATTGTTGAAGAAAATACTAAACTTAATGATGCAATATCTAAATCTATGGAGTATAAAACTTCAACTATCATTGTAAAAAGAGATGATGGTGTTTATGGTATTATTACAGATTCTTTGTTAAAAGTAAAAGTTCTACTTGAAGGAAGAGATTTAACAATTCCTGTAAAAGATATTGCTATTTTTCCACTATTAACAGTGTTTAGTGATGATTATTTATTTGAAGCACTAACTTTATTAATTAAAAGAAATATAAAAAGAGTTGGCGTAACAAATAGTGAAGGTGAAATGATTGGTATTTTAGAACAGATTGATGTTTTATCACATTTTGCAAATCATACTTATGTAGTTGATTCTAAAATAAAAAAAGCTAAGACAATTGAAGATTTAAAAAATGCTAGTGGTGATTTAATTAATATCATTAGAAGTCTACATGCAAAAGGTGTAAAAGTAAATCATATTTCAAATCTTATAGGTCAACTTAATACAAAAGTTTATCAAAAAATCTATAGTTTAGTTGTTCCCTCACAACTTCAAAGAGAAGCTTGTTTTATTGTAATGGGTAGTGAAGGTAGAAATGAACAAATAATAAAAACAGATCAAGATAATGCACTTGTAGTAAAAGATGGTGTTGATGTAGAACAATATAGACCATATATGAATAAAATAATTGAACACCTAATTGATTTTGGTTATCCTCCATGTGAAGGTAATATTATGGTTTCAAATCCATTTTGGTGTAAGACAGTTAGTGAATATAAAGCTGAAACAGCAAGATGGATAGAAGCACCTGATATGCAAAACTACATGGACTTAGCAATTTTCTTTGATTCATTTGCAGTTGCAGGGGATAAGGAATTATTAATTAATTTAAAAGATGATTTATTTAATAAACTTCATGATAAAGATGTATTTATGGCATATTTTGCAAAAGCAACATTAACTTTTGATACTCCTACAACCGTATCTAATTTTATGACAAAATCAAATAAACTTGATATTAAAAAAGTTGCTGTATTCCCTATTGTTCAGGGTATTAGAAGTTTAGCATTAAGAGAAAAAATTAGAGAAACTACAACCGTAAAAAGAATAAAGATTTTGCAACAACGAGGTGAAATAGAAAAAGAACAAGCAGCTGAGCTACTAGAAGCATTTGATGTAGTTAATACATTAAGATTAAAATCACAACTTGAAAATATTCAAGATGGTAATAAAATTGATAATGAAATTGATACTCACACTTTAGGTAAAATTGAAAGAGACTTGCTAAAAGACTCTTTAAAAATTGTTGTTGAATTTAAAAAATTCATTACTTATAAATTTAAAATTGATAAGATCTCATAATGTTTGATAACTTCTTTAGGAACCTAAATAAAAAAAGATTAAAAGATGATAAATATCTTTACTTATTTGACACTCCAATAAAAGGTGAATATGTATCATTAGATTGTGAAACAAGTGGACTTAATCCTAAAAAAGATGAAATACTTTCTATTGGTGCAGTTAAAATTAAGGATAACAAAATCATAATGAGAGATACATTTAATATATTTGTTAAACCATCTAAAAATATTGATGCAGAATCAATAAAAATTCATCAAATTAGACCTATTGATTTACAAAATGCAATTGAGCCTCAAGAAGCAATTTTAAAACTTTTAGATTTTATCGGTAATAGACCAATTGTAGGTTACTACATAAAATTTGATATAGCAATGATTTCTAAATATACAAAAAGATATATAGGTATTAAACTTCCAAATGAAACTATTGAAGTATCATCAATGTATTATAAAACAAGAAAAAAAACTAGTGAATATGAATTTATAGATTTAAAATTTGATACAATAATGAAAACACTTGATATTCCTGAATTAGGAAAACATGATGCTTTAAATGATGCAATTATGACTTCCATGATGTTTTTAAAGCTAAAAGATATGACTCCTGCAAAAACTACTTTCTATACAAACTAATTTTTTGATTAATTTACTCAAAATAACGATTCAAAAAGTTACATCTTTTTAATTTTTACTTAAATTTATCTTATTTTATTAAAATAATATTTATACATAAACTTTACATCTATATAATTCCCACTTATTTAATACAAAGCGCTATTTTAATGCTACTTATAGCTTTAAGCTAAACTACAATTGTATTTTAAATATTTAGGAGGAAAATATGAATGATGAGTTAATACAACGAATCAAAGAAAATCCAAAATATAAAGAATTGGTAAAAAAAAGAAATGGCTTTTCTTTAAAATTAGCTATTTTTGTACTTGTAATGTTTTATGCATATATTTTAACAATTGCATTTGAACCAACATTACTTGGTATAAGAACTGGCGAAGGTGTTATGACAATTGCATTTCCTATAGCAGCAGCTATTATTATTGTTGGATTCATTACAACACTAGTTTATGTAAAAAGAGCTAATGGTGAATTTGAAGATTTAACAAATGATATTAAAGAAGATGTAAAGGACTTAATGTAATGCTAAGAATATTAACACTTATTTCAATTTTCGCTGTAGCTTTATTTGCTGCAGGTGACGCTAACTTTGAAGCATCAAAGAGAGAATTAAATATCCCTGCGATTATTATGTTCTTCATTTTTGTTGGTGGTACTTTAGGTATTACATACTGGGCAGCTAAGAAAACTAAATCTGCATCTGACTTCTATACAGCAGGTGGAGGAATTTCTGGATTCCAAAATGGTATGGCAATTGCAGGGGATTACATGTCTGCAGCATCATTCTTAGGTATTTCTGGACTTGTTTACTTAAGTGGTTATGACGGTTTAATTTATGCAGTTGGATTCCTAGTTGGGTGGCCTGTAATTTTATTCTTAATGGCTGAAAAATTAAGAAACTTAGGTAAATTTACATTTGCAGATATTGCAGCTTATAGATTAAGCCAAAAAGAGATTAGAACATTAGCTGCATTTGGTTCATTATCTGTTGTTACTTTATATTTAATCGCACAAATGGTTGGTTCTGGTAAATTAATCCAAGTATTATTTGGTTTAGAGTATGAGTATGCAGTAATTCTAGTTGGTGTTATGATGATTATTTATGTAACATTTGGTGGTATGTTAGCAACTACATGGGTTCAAATTATTAAAGCTGTATTATTACTTTCAGGTGTAACTTTTATGGGATTCATGGTACTAAGTCACTTTGGTTTCTCATTTGAAGCCTTAGCTACAAAAGCTGTTGAAACACATGAAAAAGGTCAAGCAATTATGGAACCAGGAGGATTTATTTCTGATCCTATTTCAGCTATCTCACTTGGTATGGCTTTAATGCTAGGAACAGCTGGTCTTCCTCACGTTTTAATGAGATTCTTTACAGTTGGTAATGCAAAAGAAGCTAGAAAATCTGTTGTTTATGCAACTGGATTTATTGGTTACTTCTATTTAGTAATTGCTGTAATTGGTTTAGGTGCCATCGTATTCTTAAACTCAGATGCAGGTGCTGCGTACTTTGTTGATGGTAAGTTATTTGGTGGAAACAACATGGCTGCTATTCACTTATCTCACATTGTTGGTGGAAATGTATTCTTAGGATTCATCTCAGCTGTTGCATTTGCTACAATCTTAGCGGTTGTTGCAGGTCTTACTCTTGCTGGTGCATCTGCAATTTCTCATGATATTTATGCTTGTGTAATTAATCCAAATGCTACTGAAGAGCAAGAAATTAGAGTTTCTAAAATTGCTGTTATTACTATTGGTGTAATTGGTGTTGTACTTGGTATTGCATTTGAAAACCAAAACATCGCATTTATGGTTGGTCTTGCATTTGCTATTGCTGCATCTGCTAACTTCCCTATCTTGTTCTTATCTATTTACTGGAGAGGATTAACAACAAGAGGTGCTTACATTGGTGGGTTTATTGGTTTAGCAACTGCGGTTATTTTAGTTGTAATTGGACCAATTGTATGGGTTCAAATTTTAGGAAATGAAGAGGCTTTATTCCCTTATAAACACCCTGCACTATTCTCTGTAACTATTGCATTTATTGCAATTTGGTTCTTCTCAAAAACAGATAATTCTCAAAGAGCAAAAGATGAAAAAGAATTGTTTGAAGCTCAAAATATTAGAGCAAATACTGGAATTGGTGCAGCAGGAGCTGTTGATCACTAATTGTAACTACTAAAGAGATTTATTCTCTTTAGTAACATTATAAATCAATATTATTACAAAAAGTTACACTTTAATATTAAAACTTATTATCAATAATATATATTCTTAAATTAATATTAAATTTATCTATTAAATTAAATAATTAATATATGTATATTATGTTACTTTTCTACATTTTTACATTTTTTATACATAAATTTTTCAATTTTTTCTTGAGTAAATTATTTTAGTATGTATAATTGATTACATTTTTCACTTGCTATTTAATTGCTACTATTAAATAGCTTTTGTAAAAACTAGTAAAAAAGGAAGCAAAATGAACAACGAATTAGTTGAACGAATTGAATCTAATCCTAAATATCAGGAATTAGTTTCAAAGAGGAATGGTTTTGGTATCAAATTAGGTATCTTTGTACTAGTTATGTTTTATGCATATATCTTAACAATTGCATTTAACAAAGAAGTCCTAGCAACAAAATTAGATGATAGTATTATTACTATTGCATTTCCTATTGCATTAGCAATTTTAGTAATTAGCTTTATTACAACATTAATTTATGTAAAAAGAGCTAATGGTGAGTTTGAAGACTTAACAAATGAAATTAAAGAAGATGTAAAGGATATCATATAATGCTAAGAATATTATCATTAATTGCTATTTTTGCAATTGCTGCATTTGCTGCAGGTGATGCAGAGTTTGAAGCAACAAAGAGAGAACTTAATATACCTGCGATTATTATGTTCTTTATTTTTATTGTTGGTACTTTAGGTATTACTTATTGGGCTGCTAGAAAAACTAAATCTGCAAGTGATTTCTATACTGCTGGTGGAGGAATCTCAGGTTTTCAAAATGGTTTAGCAATTGCTGGAGATTATATGTCAGCTGCTGCATTCCTAGGGGTTTCTGGTCTTATTTACTTAAAAGGTTATGATGGTGTTATTTATGCTGTTTCATTCCTAGTTGGTTGGCCAATTATTCTTTTCTTTATGGCAGAAAAACTAAGAAACTTAGGTAAATTTACATTTGCTGATATTGCTGCTTATAGACTTGGACAAAAAGAGATTAGAACATTAGCTGCATTTGGTTCACTTTCTGTTGTTGTTTTATACCTTATTGCACAAATGGTAGGAGCTGGAAAATTAATTCAAGTTTTATTTGGTATGGATTATGAGTTTGCAGTAATTTTAGTAGGTGTAATGATGATTATTTATGTTACATTTGGTGGAATGTTAGCTACAACTTGGGTACAAATTATTAAAGCTTGTTTACTTCTTTCTGGTGTTTCATTTATGGCTATTATGGTTTTATACCAATTTGATTTCTCATTTGAAGCTTTATTCGTTAACGCTACACAAAACCATGCTGCTGCTGAGTCTATTTTAAGTCCTGGAGGATTTATTTCTGATCCTATTTCAGCTATTTCTTTAGGTATGGCTTTAATGCTTGGTACTGCTGGTCTTCCTCACGTATTAATGAGATTCTTTACAGTTGGTAATGCAAAAGAAGCTAGAAAATCTGTTGTTTATGCAACTGGTTTTGTTGGTTATTTCTGGATTATCATTACTATCGTTGGATTCGGTGCGATTGCATTATTAAACTCTGATGCTGGTGCACAATACTTTATAGATGGTAAGCTATTTGGTGGAAACAATATGGCATCAATTCACTTATCACACTTACTTGGTGGTAATGCATTCTTAGGATTTATTTCAGCTGTTGCATTTGCTACAATCTTAGCTGTTGTATCTGGATTAACACTAGCAGGAGCATCTGCTATTTCTCATGATATCTATGCAAATGTTATTAATCCAAATGCAAGTGATGAAAAAGTTGTTAAAATCTCAAGAATCACTGTTGTTATTGTTGGTATTGTTGGTGTTATCTTAGGTATTGCATTTGAGCAACAAAATATCGCATATATGGTTGGGTTAGCATTTGGTATTGCTGCTTCTGCTAACTTCCCTATTTTATTCTTATCTATTTACTGGAGAGGATTAACAACTAGAGGTGCATTTATTGGTGGATTTATTGGTCTTATTACTGCTGTTACTCTTGTAATTGTAGGACCAATTGTTTGGGTAGATATTTTAGGAAACGCTGAAGCATTATTCCCATATAAACACCCTGCATTATTCTCTGTAACTATTGCATTTGTTGCTATTTGGTTATTCTCTAAAACTGATAACTCTCAAAGAGGTAAAGACGAAAAAGAATTATTTAGAGCTCAAAATATTAGAGCAAATACAGGTATTGGTGCAGCTGGAGCAGTTGATCACTAATATCAATTTTCAAAGGAGTTTCTCCTTTGAAAACATAATTATTTAATAATTATTTATCTATCTTTCGTTATCATTAAATACAATACTACTACAAAGAGTAAACTATGAGTATTCTAGAACAAAAACAGTTCATAAAAAGTATCCATCCATTTGAAAATCTAAACAAATCACAACTAGATAAATTTGCTGAAAATATTGATATTACTTACTTTAAAGCTAATCAAACTATTCAAAAAGCACAGATGAAGCCGACACACTTATACTTCATACTAAAGGGTATGGTTCAAGAAAAAAGTGAAGATGAAGTATTATCAATATATTCTAAAAATGAAATATTTGATGCCATATCATTAATTGAAAACTTTTCAAAGCATGAATTTGTTACAGCCCAAGAGACTATTTGCTATGAGTTACCTAGACAAATATTCATAGAAACATTACATCAAAACTCTCAATTAGAGAGCTATTTTTTTCAATCTATTTCAGATAAATTAAATAATCATATTAGCCATGAAAAGAACAAAGAAATGGCAAATATAATGATTGCAAAAGTTAAAGATGCACAAATTCATAAAGCTATAGTCTTAGATACAAATAAAACAATATTTGAAGCAGTTAAAACAATAAAAAAAGAAAAAATTCCAACACTTCTATTAAAAGATGAAAATGGAGAAATGTACGTTGTAACTGATTCAGATTTTAGGGAAAAAGTAATTTTAAATAGAATGGATTTTGATGATAAAGTAATAAAAATTGCATCAAAAGGATTAGTTTATATAAATGAAAATGACTTTTTATTTAATGCCCAGTTAACTATGGCAAAACATGGATTAAAAAGAGTTATAGTTAAAAATGATGAAAATGAGATTGTTGGAATTCTAGACCAAATATCTCTATCATCATTTTTTGCAACTAATACATTTTCAGTCTCTAACCAAATAGTAAAGGCAGAAACTGTTGAAGAGTTAAAAAAAGCTTCCCTTTCATTTATTAAAATTATTAAATCATTAAATGCAAAAGGGGTTAAAGTAGAGTTTATTTCAAAATTAATTAATCAATTAAATAAAAAACTACTTGATAAATTATATAAATTATTAGCACCAAAAGATCTTTACGAAAAATCTTCTTTAGTTGTAATGGGAAGTGAAGGTAGAGGAGAACAAATACTTAGAACTGATCAAGACAATGCTTTAATTATTGATGATGATTGTGAAATTGATGAAAAAACATTAAAAGATTTCACTGAAAAATTTACAGAAACATTAGTTGATTTTGGTTTTCCAAGATGTGAAGGTAATATCATGGTTTCAAATCCTTACTGGTGTAGAAAAAAATCTGAATTTAAAAACTTGATTTATGAATGGGTTAATCAACCAAGTGGTGATAATTTTATGAATATTGCTATATTTTATGATGCGGTAAGTGTTTCAGGTAATAAAGAACTAATTATAAGTTTAAAAGAGTATTTATTTAAAGTTGCAGGAAATAGCCAAACATTTAATGCCCAATTTGCAAAAGTTATTAGTAGTTTTGATGTTCCATTAGGTTTCTTTGATGGTTTTGTATTTGAAACAGATGATAAAGAACATAAAAATGAAATTGATATAAAAAAGGGTGGTATTTTTATAATTGTTCAAGGTATCAGAAGTTTAAGTTTAGAAAAAAAAGTATTAAATATAAATACAATAAAAAGAATTCAAAAACTTAATGAATTAGGCATTTTAGAAACCGAGTTTGCAAAAGAATTAAGTATGGCATTTAACTTTTTGACAAATTTAAAATTAAAATCAAATCTTGATAAACTAGATAAAAAAGAAAAAATTGACAATTATATAAATCCTGAAAATCTAAATACAATGGAAAAAGATTTATTGAAAGATTCATTTAAAATCATTAATAAATTAAAAAAGCAGTTAGAATTTCACTTTAAGTTGAACTATGTTTAAAAAAATTAGTAATTATTTCAATAAAAAAAATCTAAAAGATGACAAGTTTTCTTATCTTTTTGAAAACTCTTCAAATGAAGAGTTTGTATGTTTTGATTGTGAGACTACAGGCCTTGATCCTAAAAAAGATGATATTATCTCAATTGGTGCAGTTACTATAAAAAATAATACTATAGTATCAAGTAAAAAATTTGTTAGATTTGTAAAACCTAAAACAAAACTACAAGCAGAAGCAATTAAAGTTCATCACATTAGAGAATGTGATTTAGAAAGTGCTGAAGATATTGATGATGTAATTTTAGAATTTATTGACTATATTGGAAATAAACCTTTAGTAGGATATTTTCTAGAATTTGATATTGCCATGATTAATAAATATTTAAAACCAAAACTAGGTATTAAACTCCCAAATAGAGCATATGAAGTTTCAGCAATTTATTATGACTATAAAATAGAGAAAATTCCTCAAAGTAACATTGATCTTAGATTTGATGTAATAATGGAAGATTTAAAAATACCAACTATGGGGAAACATGATGCCTATAATGATGCTTTAATGACATCATTAATTTTTATTAAACTTCTTAATCAACCAAATGTAAAAATCAAATAACTGTTACAAAATGCTCACTTTATAAAAAGTTGAGTCTATTGTACAAAAACTGTACAAAAACTACTTTTTTTTCTTACTATTTATACAATTAAATCAATGATTGTCACAATAATCTTCATCTTTGAGCTTTTTTTATTTAATACTATATATTCAATGTACTAATATGGATTTTCAAAAAGATTTGTCTTAAAAAAGAATATTAAAAATGCTATTCTTTTGCTACGCTTCTTTTTTATAATCATTATTGAAAGTTTAAAGTAGAAAGGATAACTTAGATGGGTTTAATTGAAAGCATTAAAGAGAAAGCAAAATTACAATTAAGAACGATTGTTCTTCCAGAAACAGAAGATGAGAGAGTGTTAAAAGCTGCTCAAATGGTTCTTGAAGAAAAAACTGCAAATGTAGTTTTAATAGGAAATGTTGATACTATAAAAGCAGATGCTGCTAAATATGGTGCAAATATTGAAGGTGCAGCTATTGTAGATCCTAAAAATTTCGATAATATCGATAAATATATTGATGAATTAGTTGAATTAAGAAGATCAAAAAATCTTTCAAGAGAAGAAGCTACTGAAATTATGACAACTGAACCTAGATTTTTTGGTTGTATGATGGTTAGACTTGGTGATGCTGATGGTTTAGTTGCAGGATCGAATTCTCCAACTGCTGATGTTTTAAAAGCTGCTATTCAAGTTATTAAAACAGCTCCTGGTATTAATACTGTTTCTTCAACATTTGTTATGGAAACTAAAGATGGTAAATTTGGAGACAATGGTCTGATTTTATTTGCAGACTGTGCTGTTATCCCAGAACCAAATGCTGAACAATTAGCTGATATTGCTGCTGCTACTGCTGCTACTGCATCTTCTGTTGTAGGATTAGAACCTAGAGTTGCAATGTTATCATTCTCAACAAAAGGAAGTGCAAAACATCCATTAGTTGATAAAGTTCAATATGCTTGTGAAATTTTAGATGAAAGAAATGTTGATTTCTCATTTGATGGTGAAATGCAAGCAGATGCTGCTATCGTTGAAGCAATTGGAGCAAAAAAAGCGCCAGATTCAAAAGTTGCTGGTAAAGCAAATGTATTAGTATTCCCTGACTTACAGTCTGGAAATATTGGATATAAATTAGTTCAAAGATTTGCAGGAGCTGAAGCTCATGGACCAATCGTACAAGGTTTAAATAAGCCAGTTAACGATTTATCAAGAGGTTGTTCAATCGAAGATATTGCAAACTTAGTAGCTATTACAGCAACACAAATTAAATAATTAAAAACTAAAACAATTAAAGGAAAGTAAATATGTTAGTATTCATTTTAAATGCAGGAAGTTCTTCATTAAAATACCAATTAATGAACCCAGTTATAAAAAAAGTTTTTGCACAAGGTATTTGTGAAAGAATTGGTATTGATGGTGTTTTAAAACATGAGTTTGGTGAAAAAGAGTTAGAATTAAAAATTGAGATGCCAACACACAAAGAAGCAATTGAAGCTGTATTATCTACTTTAACAGTTGGTGAAGGTAAAGTTATTGACTCTGTAAATGATATCGAAGCTATTGGACATAGAGCAGTTCATGGTGGGGAAGAGTTCTCAGGTTCAGTAATGGTAACTGATCAAGTTATTGAAACAATGAAAAGATTAATCCCATTAGCTCCTTTACATAACCCAGCAAATATCTTAGGTATGGAAATTTGTCAAGAGTTAATGCCAGGTAAACCAAATGTTGCTGTATTTGATACTGCATTCCACCAAACTATGCCAGATTACGCTTATATGTATGCATTACCATATGATCAATATACAAAACATGGTATTAGAAAATATGGATTCCACGGAACTAGCCACTATTTTGTATCAAATGAAGCAAGAGGAATGCTAGATAAAAAACATAATACTAGAATCATCGTTTGTCACTTAGGTAACGGTTCTTCTGTATCTGCTGTATTAGATGGTAAATGTATTGATACTTCTATGGGTCTTACTCCAGTGCAAGGACTTATGATGGGAACAAGAGCTGGTGATGTTGGTGCTGGTGCTTTACAATACATGATGTCTCAAGAAAATATGACTATTGATGATGCACTAAATGTAATGAACAAAAAATCAGGTATCTTAGGTATTTCTGGTAAATCTTCAGATTTAAGAGAAGTATTAGAAGGTATGAGTAATGGTGATGAAAGATGTAGATTAGCAGTTGATATGGTTGCTTATAATATCAAAAAATATGTAGGAGCTTATGTAGCTGCACTTGATGGTGTTGATGCATTATGTTTCACAGGTGGTATTGGTGAAAATGCAGCGTTAATTAGAGAAAAAGTTTGTGCTGGTTTAGACTCTATGGGATTAGTATTAGACCCAGTTAAAAATAACAAAAGAGCTAAAACTGCTAGAGATATTTCTACAAATGGTTCTGCTTCAAGAATCCTTGTTATCCCAACAAATGAAGAATATGTAATTGCTAATGATACTTATAAAGTAGTAACAGGAACTAAATAATTCTTATTAGTACTAAATAAAAAAGGGGAAGCATTTGCTTCCCCTTTTTTTATATCTAAAATAAATTATATTTTTAATAAGCTTTTAATCCATTAGAAAAATAAACAGAAACTTGAGAAACTGTTTCACTAATAATCTTATCCATAAATTTTTCAAATCTATCTGGCTTTTTCCAAATAGGGTTATCAACATTTGAAAGTTCAATTAAAATATTTTGAGCAGTAGAAATAGTTCCAAGTTCATCAACTAATCCTACATTTTTAGCTTGATTTGCCGTAAAAACTCTTGCGTCAGCAAATTCAGTATGATTTTCAACATTTAATTTTCTTGCATTAGCTACATCATTAATAAACATTTTATAAGTATCATCAATAACTGATTGTAAATGTTTTTCTTCATAATCAAACCATTTTCTACTTGGTGTTCCAATCTCTTTATATTTACCAGCTTTCACAGTTTGAGTTGAAACTCCAATTGTTTTCATTAGCTCTTCAACATTAACACCTTGCATAATAACACCAATAGAGCCTACCATACTTCCCGGATTTGCAATAATTTTATCAGCCCAAATAGATGCATAATAGCTACCACTTGCTATTACTCCACTTGCATAAACAACTACAGGTTTTACTTCCTTTAACTCTTTAATAGCATAAGCCAGCTCAACAGAAGGAGCCACTGCACCACCAGGAGAATTAACATCTATCATAACACCTTTAATATTTGAATCATTTTTAGCTTTTTGAATATCTTCTAAAACTTTAGAAACATCTAAAATTGGTCCAAATAACTCTATTTTCTGTAGATTCGCATAAGAATTACTATTTTCATTTAAAGCTTCACTTGAGTCAAATACAAAAAAATAAAGTATAGTTAGAAATACAATTGTTTTAAAATATTTAGTAATAAAATCTAAAATTGCAATTACTGGAGAAAAAAGTATTTTAATAAAATTAAACATATTTACCTCCTATGATTGTTTTATCAACAAATTTAGTATGAAGTATAATATTCATAGCTAAATCATCCTTATCTTCTAAAATATCTGGTAACTTAAAATATATCATATCTGCATCAAACTCTTTTTCTAGTTGACCTTTTTTTAGACCTAATGCTTTTGCACCATTTGATGTAGCAGCAATTAAAAGTTTCTTTGAAAGATTTATTATATTTTCACTTGAATGAACCATAATACAATTTCTTAATTCATCAAACATAGATAATGAATTGTTAGAACTCAATCCATCTGTACCAATTGTAAAAGGTACATTTTTTATCTTTTCTAAATCTAATTTAGAATTATTTAAAACCCTATTTGATGTAACACAATGATTTATATAAGCACCTAAATCTCCAATTTTTTTTATATCAGCATCACTTGCTTCTACACAATGAGTAAAAGATAAATTCTCAATATTTGAAAACTGATTTAAAAATTCCATTGGTTTACTTACAGCTTTTTCTTGCCCTAAAAAGTTTTTAAAAAACTCTAAAAAACTACCTTCATCTTTATGTAACCAATCAAACTCTTCAGGTGATTCTAAAAAGTGCGCACTTACAGCACATTTTTCTTCCCTTGAAAACTTTAGTGCTTCTCTAACTAAAAAAGGATGTACAGAATATGGAGAATGAATAGCAATAGCAGGTATAAAATTTTTAGATGAATATTTTTTTGCATTATTATATCTTGATTTAAAATCTGCAAAAAGTGTATCAATCATATCTGATTTACTACCAATAACTTCACAAAAAAATACTTTATTAATTGGAGAATTAATTAAAGCTTCTAGCTCAAAAGAGTATGATGAAATTGCTCCAATTGTTGTAGTACCTGTTTTTATTATCTTTTTTAATTTTGCATCAATTAATTGCTTTGTAGCTTTATTAATTAACTCATCCCTACTTTTAATTACAGAGTTTAACCAATTCATAAAATTTCCATATTTTAAAGTTGTACTGTTAGCACTAAACTCTAAATGTATATGAGAATTTATAAGCCCTGGCATTAAAACAGAGTTTTTACCTAAAATTTCTATTTGCTTATTTGGATATTTTTTTTGGATATTTTCTAAAGAGTCAATTTCTAATATTTTTTCATCAAAAACAATAGCACCATTTTTTATGATACTATTATTTTCATTACAAGTTAAAAGCCAATTTGCACTTATAATTTTCATTTATTCAGCAGATTGTTGTTGAGCATTTTCAGCAGCTTTAATCTCTGCAATTATTTGCATTAAAGCAATTAATCCCATATGGTAACCAAATGGTCCAAATCCAGAAATAACTCCTGTTGAAGCCCCTGCAGTAATTGATTTTTGTCTAAACTCTTCTCTTTTGTAAATATTAGAAATATGTACTTCAACAGTAGGCATAGCTACGGCACTTAGTGCATCTTTAATTGCAATTGAAGTGTGAGAAAATGCAGCTGGGTTAATCATAATTCCATCAACTGTTCCTAAACACTCTTGAATTCTATCCACAATCTCACCTTCTAAGTTTGATTGGAAAAATTCTAATTCAACTCCATTTTGAGCTGCAGCATTTTTTAGTTGTTCATGTATTTGATCCATTGACATAGGTCCGTAAATATGTTGTTCTCTAATTCCTAACATATTGATATTTGGTCCTTGAATTACGGCTATTTTCATATTATATTCCTTTTATAAAATTTAGGTAAGATTATAATTAAATTTATGTTAAACAATACCAAAGCAAAGGCTTTATATGAAAAATTTTATTCTTCAAAATGAAAATGCAATCTATTATGAATGTAACTTTTCTTGTGACAATGTTATCTTTTTAAATCTAGAAAATGACAAATATTTTATAACTGATGCTAGATATACCATAGAAGCAAAAGAGTATGCAAAAGATTGTGAAGTAATAGAAACTAATGATTTAATCAAAACAACAAAAGAAATATTGACAAAAAATAAAATCAAAAAAATAAACTTTGATCCAAATGATTTTAAATATTCTACTTTTAAAAACTTAACTAATGATATAAAAACACAGTTTATTGAAAGTCCAAACTTTTCTAAGTTAAAAAGATCTATTAAAAGTGATAAAGAGATTGAATTACTAAAAAAAGCTGCAAAACTTGGAAGAAAAGGGTTTAAAGAGTTTGCTAAATATATTAGAAAAAATGGTTTTAACCAAAGTGAAGAGTTTTTATTTTTTAAATGTTTTGAAAAAATGACTCAAACAGGAAAATTAGATGTTAGCTTTGAACCAATTGTAGCAGTTAATCAAAATGCAGCAAAACCTCATGCTCTTCCTACAAGCAAAAAACTAAAGTTAAATGATTTATTATTAGTTGATGCTGGAGTTAAATATAAAAGATATTGTTCAGATAGAACTTGTACAAGCGTAGCTAATTTTGAAAAATTTAATTTCAAAAGAGAACAAAATTTTAAAAATAAAAAACATCAAAAAATTTATGATATCGTCTATAAAGCCCAATTAAATGCTATAGAAAAAGCAAGAGTTGGTATGAAAGCTAGTGAAATTGATAACCTAACTAGAAGTATAATTGATAAAGCTGGTTATGGCAAATATTTTGTTCACTCAACTGGTCATGGAGTGGGACTTGATATTCATGAGTTTCCATTTATTAACTCTAAAAGTGATGTAATTATAGAAAATAATATGGTATTCACAATTGAACCAGGTATTTATCTTCCAAATGAGTTTGGTGTTAGAATTGAAGATACAATTGTAATGCAAAATGGTAAGGCTGTGATTTTATAAAATATGAAAAAAAAACTAAATGAAAAATTAACACTTTTTTATACTCCAAATTTTCCAAAAAAATTCAATAGTTACTCTTCAAAAAAGTATCTAGTAACTATTGGAATTGGGGGAAATATTGGAAATATGAAAAAAACATTTGATAAATTAATCTTATGTTTAAAAAATGATTCAAGATTTACTTTACTTATGACTTCTCCATTATTAAAAAATCCTCCTTTTGGCTTTTTAGAACAAAATGACTTTTTAAATGGTATAATCACGATCAAATCAAATCTTAGCCCTAATGACTTATTAAAAGCGATGCAAAGATATGAGAAAAAATTTGGAAGAAAGCGGTCCTTTCAAGATGCGCCTAGAACCTTAGATATAGATATAATCTTTTTTGATAATAAGAGAATAAATAAAAAAAATCTTATTATCCCTCACAAAGATTGGGCAAATAGAGAGTCAGTTATTATTCCTTTAAAATATATGATAAACAACTAATTGTTGTAAATTAAATACAGCTTTAAAAGAGCTTTTTAAAGGTAAACTATGAACAAGAAAAAAGTAGTAGTAGGAATGTCTGGTGGAGTTGATTCATCAGTTACGGCACTATTGTTAAAACAACAAGGCTATGATGTAACAGGCCTTTTTATGAGAAATTGGGAATATGGCATCAAAGGTAGCCAATGCCCTAATAGAATAGAATTTGAAGATGCAAAAAAAGTTGGTGCATTAATTGGAATTGAAGTAAAGGGAAAAGACTTCGTAAAAGAGTACAGAGATAGGGTTTTTGATGTATTTTTAGAAGGCTTAAAAGCTGGGCTTACTCCAAATCCAGATATTTTATGTAATAGAGAAATCAAATTCAATGTATTTTTAAATGAAGCAAAAAGTATGGGTGCAGATATGATTGCAACTGGACATTATGCAAAAATTGCAAAATACAAAGACCACTATGTACTTGATACTCCAAAAGATAGTTCAAAAGATCAAAGTTATTTCTTACATGCACTTTCAAGTGAGCAATTAAGTCAAGCTATGTTTCCACTTGGAGATTTAACAAAAAAAGAAGTTAGAGAGATTGCTGAAAAACATAACCTTCATGTAAGTAATAAAAAAGATAGTACTGGAATTTGTTTTATAGGTAATCAGAAATTTGATGACTTTATCACGCAACACCTAAAAGCAATTCCAGGTGATATTATTGATGAGCATGGGAAAGTTATAGGTAAACACAAAGGCTTAGTTTGCTACACATTAGGTCAAAGAAAAGGAATTGGACTTGGTGGAATAAAAGAGACTGAAGGTGAGAACAACACTCACAAACCTTGGTACGCTGCAGCTAAAGATATAAAAAACAATACATTAACAGTTGTTCAAGATACAAATCATCCATTACTAATGAGTAAAAGTGTTGAAGCTAGTCATATGCATTGGGTATTAGAAACTCCTCCAAAAATTGGAGATAAACTAATGGCACAAGTAAGATACAGACAACAAAAACAAGCCTGTACAGTGGTAGAAGCAAATAATGAAAAAGTTGTAGTTGAATTTGAAAAAGAGCAAAGAGCTGTAACACTTGGACAAAGTCTTGTTTTATATGAGGGTGATTATTGTCTTGGTGGTGGATTTATAAGTTTTTATAAATAAAAAGGCAAATGATGAGTATAAAAAAAGTAATGGTAGGTATGAGTGGTGGAATTGATTCATCAGTTACTGCTTATATGTTACAAAAAGAAGGATATGAAGTTGAAGGTGTATATCTAAAACTTCACAACCGTACTGATGGATACCATGAAAAGAACCTTGGTTTTATTGAAGATGTTGCTAATTTTTTAAGTATCAAATATCATGTTTTAGACTTAGCTGATGATTTTTCAAAAGAGGTTTATGACTATTTTGTTGATTCATATTTACAGGGTACTACACCAAATCCTTGTGTGAAGTGTAATAAACAAATCAAATTTGGTGCGATGTTAGATTTTGCAAAAAGCCATGGAGCATCATATTTAGCAACAGGACATTATGTAAAAACTGATGGAAAGTTTTTTTATGAAGCTGATGATAAAACAAAAGACCAAAGCTATTTTTTAGCACAAGTAAGTCCTGATGCCCTTCCTTATATGATGTTTCCTTTAAGTACTTATAAAAAAGAAGATATTATCAAGTTTGGTTCAGAGCTAAATGTAGCTTATAAAAAAATTACTGAGAAAAGTGAATCTCAAGAGATTTGTTTTGTTGAAACTATTTATACAGATGTGATAAAAAGGCATGCAAACATAGACAAAGCAGGAAAAGTCTTAGATGAAATGGGTAATGAAATTGGAGAGCATAAAGGTTATGCTCATTATACAATTGGTAAAAGAAGAGGTTTTACGGTTCATGGAGCACAAGAACCTCATTTTGTTACAAAATTAAATCCAAAAGATAACACAATTACTGTTGGTAAAAAAGCTGCTTTAGAAGTTAATGAAGTTCTTTGTAGTAATTTAAATATGTATATTGATGAAAAAGAGTTTTCATGTACAGTTAAACTTAGATATAGAACAACTGCAACTACTTGTGATGTTAAAATTCAAGGGAATGAAGTTATTATTTCATTAAAAGAGCCTGTTTTAGGAGTAGCTGCAGGGCAGCTTGCGGTATTCTATGATGAAGCTAAAGTTATTGGAAGTGCATTTATAAAAAGTACAATCTCTTAGTTTTATTTACCTTAAATTCTATTAAGTACCATTTGGATAAAATACAACAACTAATAAACCCAAGGAAAATTTTATGTCAACATTCAAACTTTTTAGTGGTTCAGCAAACCCTGAATTCGCAACAAAAGTAGCACAATACTTAAGTATGAAAGTATCAAGTGCAACATTAAATAAATTTAGTGATGGAGAAATATCTGTACAAATTACAGAAAGCGTTAGAGGTCTTGATGTATTTATTATTCAACCAACATGTGCTCCAACAAATGACAATCTAATGGAACTACTAATTATGGTAGATGCCCTAAAAAGATCAAGTGCAAAATCTATTTCTGCAGTTATTCCATATTATGGATATGCAAGACAAGATAGAAAAGCAGCACCTAGAGTTCCAATTACAGCAAAATTAACAGCTGACTTATTAGAAGCTGCTGGAATTGATAGAGTTGTAACTATTGATTTACACGCTGCACAAATTCAAGGATTCTTTAACATTCCTGCAGATAACTTATTTGGTTCAATTTTATTTGTAAACTACATTAAGACAAAGAAATTGAAAAATCCTATTATTGCAAGTCCAGATATTGGAGGGGTTGCTAGAGCTAGAAGTTATGCAGATAAATTAGGATATGATTTAGTAATTGTTGATAAAAAAAGAGAAAAAGCTAATGTATCTGAAGTTATGAATATCATTGGTGATGTAAAAGGTAAAGATGTTATCTTAGTTGATGATATGGTTGATACTGCTGGTACTTTAGTAAAAGCTGCTGAAGTATTAAAGAAAAAAGGTGCTACTTCTGTTATGGCATGTTGTACTCATGGTGTATTAAGTGGACCTGCTTATGATAGAATAGAGAATGGTGTTTTAGATGAATTAGTTGTTTCAGATACAATTCCAATTAAAGAAGGAGCTAAAAAAATTACAGTTTTAACAGCTTCAACAATGATTGGAGAAACTATTAGAAGAATCCATAATAACGAATCTGTAAACTCTATTTTTATAGCTTAATAGTAAAATTAATAAATTTTAGCTATAATTACAAAGATTATTTAATCCAAAAGGACAAAAAATGAAAAAAATATTATTATCATCAGTTGTATGTGCATCAATGATGTTCGCTGCAAGTGATTACAAATACGAAATAACGCCAATGTTTAGTACAGCTTTCCCTGAGCATAATACTGATTTACCAGATGCTTATGCAAATGCAGGTTTAGCTTTAGGTTTTAATCAAACTGACTCTTTCTTTGATCAAATTGAATTAGGTTTCTTAAGATCAATTGAAGATGTAGAATACCAAAATGCATTTAGAGATACTGGTGTAACTAGAGTATTTACTAACTTTATTAAAGAGTATGACTTAAGTTCATCTTTCTCTTTATATACATTAGTTGGTGCAGGTGTTGAAATTTTTGATGATGAATTTGCTGGAAATGAAGATGGCTTATTTGGTAATTATGGTTTTGGTGTAAAATTACCAGTTTACAATGATATTTCATTTAAAGCTGATTTAAGACATTTAATTGAAACAGATCATGGAGATAACACATTATTATACACTGTTGGTTTAGCTATTCCATTTGGAAAAATTGCAAAACCAGCTCCTGTTGTAACTCCAGCTCCATTAGATTCAGATAATGATGGTGTGATTGATGCTAAAGATAAATGTCCTAATACTGTTGCAGGTGCAACTGTTGATGCAAATGGATGTGAATTAGATGATGATAAAGATGGTGTAGTAAATAGATTAGACAAATGTCCTAATACAATTGCTGGTGCTAAAGTTGATAATACTGGTTGTATGACACTTGTTAACTTAAACATTAACTTTGATACAGATTCTGCGAAAATTAAACCTTCGTATGATTCAAAATTAGAAGCATTTGCTACTATGATGAAAACGAATACTATGTTAAAAGCTACAATTGAAGCACATACTGATTCAGTTGGATCTGCAAAATATAATCAAAAATTATCAGAAAAAAGAGCTGCTTCTACAATTGAAGCATTAAAAGCATTAAATGTTGACACTTCAAGATTAAATGCAGTTGGTTATGGTGAAACTAAACCTGTTGCATCTAACATGACAAAAGAAGGAAGAGCAGAAAATAGAAGAGTTACTGCTGTAATTAATAAATAATTCTCAAAAAGAAGATAGACTAAGGTCTATCTTTTTAACTATCTAATCACTTTTATCTCCAATTTATACATTTATCTTAAATTAATATTTTTTATACCAAATAATTTGTAATTAAACTATTTTTCTGTTATAATTTTAAAAATTATTAATATATTAAGGATAATTATAATGAAAAAAGTCTTACTAACAACTGCTTTTAGTGCTTCACTAATATTTGCAGCAAGCTCTCCAAGTAAAGATTATTCATATGAACTTACTCCGTTTGCAGCGGGTATTTTAAGTGATAGTAAAATTAACTTAGAAGATGATAACTATGCAAATGCAGGAATTTCATTAGCAAAAAACTTAGACTACAAATATATAGACCAAATAGAATTAGCATATATGAGAAGTGATAGCTTAGAATATAAAGGTTCTGGAAATACAAATGTAAATAGATTCTTTTTAAATGCAGTGAAACAATACCCTTTAACAGAAAGATTAGCAGCATATGCTTTAGCAGGTATTGGTTACCAAGATGTATCTCAAGAAATCACTTCACATGATGATGGAGGAATTGTAAACTATGGTATTGGTTTAAGATATGATATTCCATACTATGGTATAGCTTTAAAAGGTGATATTAGACACTTATATGCATTTGAGGAAACTCAAGATGACTTTATGTACACTATTGGTTTAGGTATGCCTTTAGGTAAAAAATATAGTGAAACAATTGCTCCTGTAGTTCCAACAGTTGTTGAACCAGTTGTAACTGCTCCAATTGTAGATGGGGATGATGATAATGATGGGGTATTAAACTCAAAAGATTTATGTCCAAATACAGCACCAGGTGCAATTGTAGATGAAAATGGTTGTGAACTTGATGATGATAATGATGGGGTAGTTAATAAATTAGATAAATGTCCTAACACATCTGCAGGTGTAAAAGTAAATACAGATGGTTGTGTAAATACAGTAAATTTAAGTATTAATTTTGATACTAACTCTTCTAATATTAAAGGTGCATATAATGCAGATTTAGAAGCATTTGCTTTAATAATGAAAGAAAACCCAAAATTAAACGCAGTTATTGAAGCTCATACTGATTCAAAAGGTTCTGAAAATTATAACTTAAAATTATCAGAGCAAAGAGCAAATTCAGCTGTTAAA
Source organism: Malaciobacter pacificus (assembly GCF_004214795.1). NCBI lineage: Bacteria > Pseudomonadati > Campylobacterota > Epsilonproteobacteria > Campylobacterales > Arcobacteraceae > Malaciobacter > Malaciobacter pacificus. Next base: position 512,928 of record NZ_CP035928.1, on the reverse strand, counting down.
GCACTTGAAGAATTAGGTATTGATGCAATGAGATTACAAGCAATAGGATATGGTGAAACACAACCAATTGCAACAAATGATACAGCTGAGGGTAGAGCTGCTAATAGAAGAGTTACTGGATTAATCAATCAATAATTCACAATAAAAGATTTAGGATTTACCTAAATCTTTTTATCCCCTCTACAAATTAAAATTACTTAACATTAAACTTACAATTTTTTAGATATAATCGCGAATAAATATTAATATACGTTAGGATATAAATGCAAAAAAATATTAGAAATTTTAGTATTATTGCACATATTGACCACGGTAAATCTACTTTAGCAGACAGAATTATCCAAGAGTGTGGAGCAGTTAGTGATAGAGAGCTATCTTCACAAATGATGGATACTATGGATATTGAACAAGAGCGTGGTATTACAATTAAAGCACAAAGTGTTAGGTTAAAATATGTAAAAGATGGACAAGAGTATGTACTAAACTTAATTGATACTCCAGGTCACGTTGATTTTTCTTATGAAGTTAGTAGATCATTAGCTTCATCAGAAGGTGCATTATTAATTGTTGATTCAACTCAAGGTGTTGAAGCGCAAACTATTGCAAATGTTTACATTGCACTTGATAATGACTTAGAGCTTTTACCTGTAGTAAATAAAATTGACCTTCCAAGTGCTGATCCAATTAGAGTTTTAGAAGAGACTGAAGAAGCTATTGGACTTGATTGTACAGAACATAATCTGATTTCTGCAAAAACAGGAGTTGGAGTAAAAGATTTAATTGATTCTATTGTAGATAGAATCCCTTGCCCAACAGGTGATGAAAATGCACCTACAAAAGCACTTATATATGATTCATGGTTTGACAACTATTTGGGAGCTTTAGCACTTGTTAGAGTTTATGATGGAAGTATTAAAAAAGGTCAAATGCTAAAAATGATGAATACAAAAGTAGAACATCCAGTATTAGATTTAATGTATCCTCATCCATTAAAAAGAGAAAAAACAACTGAGCTTGAAACAGGAGAAATAGGAATTGTTGTGCTTGGTCTGAAAACTCTAGATGGTATTGCAGTAGGTGATACCATGACTGATGCAAAAAATCCAACTAGTGAAGCTATTGATGGATTTGAACCAGCTAAGCCATTTGTATTTGCAGGAATTTATCCAATTGAAACTGATAAATTTGAAGATTTAAGAGAAGCGCTTACTAAGCTTCAATTAAATGATTCATCTATTTCTTTTGAACCAGAAAGTTCAGCTGCACTTGGAAGTGGATTTAGAGCTGGTTTCTTAGGGATGCTTCATATGGAAGTTATTAAAGAAAGATTAGAAAGAGAATTTAATCTTGATTTAATTGCAACAGCACCTACAGTTGTTTATGAAGTATTAAAAAAAGATGGAGAAAGAATTGTTATTCAAAATCCTTCAGAACTACCAGAACCTAACTATATTGAGACTATTTTTGAACCATACGTAAAAGCTACAATATTAGTTCCTGATGAATTTTTAGGGAATTGTATTAAACTTTTAAATGATAAAAGAGGTGTTCAAAATAAAATGGATTACTTAGGTAAAAGAGTTTTACTTGATTATGATATTCCAATGAATGAAATTGTAATGGATTTTTATGATAAATTAAAATCAACTACAAAAGGTTACGCATCTTTTGATTATGAACCAATTGGATTTAGACCAGGAATTTTGCAAAAACTTGATATTAAAGTAGCTGGAGAAGTTGTTGATGCATTATCAATTATTGTTCCTGAAAATAAAGCTTTATCAAAGGGTAGAGAGTTTATTAAAGCCTTAAAAGAGTTAATTCCTAGACAATTATTTGAAGTTGCTGTTCAAGCATCTATTGGTAATAATATTATTGCAAGAGAAACTGTTAAATCAACAGGTAAAAATGTTACTGCTAAATGTTATGGTGGTGATATTACAAGAAAAAGAAAACTTTTAGAGAAACAAAAAGCTGGTAAAAAAAGAATGAAAGCTATTGGTAAAGTAAATGTACCGCAAGAAGCTTTTATGGCTGTTTTAAAAATTTAATACTATCATTTAAACATATTAAAATAATTTATGATATTATTTTAATATGTTATGTCTAGCTTGTAAAAACTTATCTTTCCAGATTATTTGTAAAGATTGTCAAAACAATCTACTAACACCCTCTTTTCATAAAAGAGAAATTTTACCAGGATTTTATAATTACTCTTTTTATTCACTTTCGGAGCTTGATGATTTAATTAGCTCTAAATACTATTTCCATGGAGATAGAGTTTTTAATCTTTTAGCAAAATTATCATTTGCAAAATTTGCACAAAATTTTGATTTTAATGAGCAAATTGTAGCAATACCAATTGATGATCATACAAGACATGAATTTTCCCATACAGCTGTATTAGCAAAACATTTAAAATCAAAATATATAAAACCAAAATACAACTGCTTAAAAGCTACAAATATAGTTAAATACGCGGGAAAAGATGCTAACTATAGAGAAAATAATCCAAGAAAATTTAAATTAACAAAATTATATAATCAAACGACAATATTATGTGATGATATAATCACAACTGGTGCTACAATTAAAGAAGCTAAAATAGCTTTAGAAAAACAAAATAATAAAGTCCTCTTTTCTTTAACCCTAGCTGATGCAAAACTTTAGTATAATAGTTTTTTATAAAAGGGAATAAAGTGATAGGAATTATTGATTATAATATGGGAAATCTAGCAAGTGTTTATAATGCTTGTCATTTAATTGATGCAAAAGCAACAATAGTTAAAAACCCAAATGAACTAAAAAATTTTGATAGAGTTATTTTACCTGGAGTTGGCGCATTTGGAGATGCTATGGAGCATCTAAATGAGACTGGCATGAAAGAAGCAATATATGAATTTGCAAAATCAGGAAAACCAATGATTGGTATTTGCTTAGGTATGCAACTACTTTTTGAAAGTTCTCAAGAGTTTGGTCACAGTGATGGACTTGGTTTAATTGAAGGTGAAGTTGTAAAATTTGATAAGTCAAAAATGCATGAAGATCACAAAATCCCTCATATGGGATGGAATACAATTGTAAATAAAGAACATCCTTTATTTGAAGGATTAAAAAACCCTTATTTATACTTTGTACACTCTTATCATGCAGTTACAAATGAGAAAAATGTGATTGGAACTACAACTTATGGTTATGAGTTTGTAAGTGCAGTTAATAAAGAAAATATTTATGGATTCCAACCACACCCTGAAAAATCTCATGATAATGGACTAAAAATTTTAAAAAACTTTATGAATATCTAAAATATAAATAAAGGAGCTCTTATGAAAACTATCGCTATAACAGGAGCTAGTGGTTTTGTAGGAAAAAGTCTTCGAAACTATTTTACAAACAGATACTATAAAGTTATCTCTATACAAAGAGAAACTTTAAATGATAAAAATAAATTAGAAGAGATAATTAACTCTTCTGATATAGTTATAAATCTTGCAGGTGCTAATATCATCAATAGATGGAGCGAATCTTATAAAAAACTTTTATATTTTAGTAGAATTGATACTACAAAAAAAGTTGTAGAAGCTATAAAAAGTGTCAAAAATAAACCAAAGCTTTTTATATCAACTTCTGCTGTTGGTATTTATGATAATAAAAGTACATACACAGAAACTGGTAATTACTCTAATGATTTTTTATCAAATCTTTGTCAAGATTGGGAAAAAGAAGCATTAAAAGCAAAAAGTGAAGATACAGAAGTATCAATATTTAGATTTGGGATTGTTCTTGGTAAAGATGGTGGAGCATTAGTAAAAATGATTACTCCATTTAAATTAGGTCTGGGTGGAGTAATTGGAAGTGGTAAACAAGCATTTTCATTTATTCACATTGAAGATTTACTTGAAGCATACAAATTTATTATAGATAATCCAACTTCTAAAATATTTAACTTAACTGCACCATGTCCAACTACAAATGCAGGTTTAACTCACGCTTTAGGTAAAACACTAAAAAGACCTACTATACTTCCATTACCAGAATTTGTTTTACAACTTATTTTTTCTGAGGGTGCAAAAGTATTAACTGATGGACAAAGTGCTACTCCACAGAATCTATTAGACCTTGGATTTGAATTTAAGTATAAAACAATTGAAGATACTATAGAAGATTTATGTAAATAAATCTAAATAAGGAAATACTAAATGGATATTTTACCAGCGATTGATTTAAAAGATGGAAAAGCTGTAAGATTAAGTAAAGGGCTTATGGATAGTGCAAAAATCTATTCAGATGAGCCTTGGCAAGTTGCAAAAAGATTTGAAGAATTAGGTTCAAAATGGGTTCACGTTGTTGATTTAAATGGTGCTTTTGCAGGAGAGCCAGCAAATTTAGAACAAATCAAGAAAATCAAAGAGAACTGTAATTTAAAAATCGAAGTTGGTGGTGGTATCAGAGATGAAGAGACTATCAAAATGTATGTAGAACTTGGTATTGATAGATTAATCTTAGGTTCAATTGCTGTAAAAGATCCACAATTTGTAAAAGATATGGCTGCAAAATATCCAATTGCTGTTGGAATTGATGCTATGAATGGAATGGTAGCAGTTGAAGGTTGGGCAGAAGTTTCAACAATGAAGGCAACTGATTTAGCAAAAGAATTCGCAAATGCTGGAGTTGAAGCTATTATTTGTACTGATATTTCAAAAGATGGTATGCTTTGTGGTGTAAATGTAGAATTTACTGAATCAATTGCACTTGCTTCAGGAGTTGATACAATAGCTTCAGGTGGAGTAAAAGATATTAATGACATTACTAATTGTAAAGCAAATGGGAATATTGCTGGTGTGATTGTTGGTAAGGCCTTTTATGAAGGAACATTAGACCTAGAAGAAGGTTTCAAAGCCTTATAATTATGTGCTTAGTAATTACACTAATCTTTTCAGCACTTGCATATACTTTCTACACAGATGGTAATATGCAAGGCTTTTATTTAAATATATCTATTGCTTTACTATTCTTACTACTTATGACTAGAAATATAATAAAAGAGAAAAAAAGAGAAAAATAACTAATATTTAATTTTTCACTTAAAAATTATAAAAAACTATTTCCAAAAAAATAATTTTATGATATCATTATATAAATTTAACATTGATGGTATCTCTATGAATTCAAATAAAAAAATAACTATTATAATATTCTCTATGGTAACTTTGTTAACAATATTAATTGTAGCACTTGTAGCACTTGGATCTAGGCAAAGTGGCTATGATAGTGCAAAAAAAAGAGCTTATTTAACAGCAGATATAGTTAAAAAGTCTTTAACCACTCATATGGTTAATGGGAATATGAATCAAAGGGATGTATTTTTAGAAAGTATCAATGATCTAAAAGATATCAATGATCTTTGGATAATAAGAGCTAAAAGTGTAAGTGAGCAATTTGGAGAATCAACACTTGGTAATGAATATCCAAAAGATGCCATAGATAAAAAAGTATTAGACACAGGAAAAGAAGAGATAGTAATAAGTGAATCTTTTACAAACGCTTCACTTAGAATCACTATTCCTTATACAGCATCTATGCATGATAAACCTAATTGTTTATCATGTCATAATGCAAAAGAGGGTGAAGTTTTAGGGGCTATATCATTAAGTTTCGATATTGAAGAAGATAGAATTGCAAGCATATCTATTTTATTAAAAATAATAGCTATTATAACTATATTTTTAATTATAATTCTATTTTATATAGTAAAAAGAATTAAACCTTATACTTCATCTTTTGATGGTATTACTGATGTTTTAAAACAAGTACACGAAGGTGATTATTCTGTTAGAGCAAAGCAAGGAGTTCTAAAAGAGGATAAAGAAGCTTCCTTATGGGTTAATGAATTAATAGAAAAACTTGAAACAGTTTTAACAGGAATTGAAAAAAATCTTACTGCATTTGTACATAATAGATCGACTAATGTTAATAATGATAAGCTACTTACAGCTCAAGAAATTATAAAAGATATATCTGAAATTTATAATTATAAAAAGACTATTGAAACAGATTTGACAAAAGAAGATATCTATTATAGATTAACACAAGTATTAAAAAACAAACTCAAAATAGAAGATTTTTATATTTTTGAAAATGATTTAATAAAAGATGAAAGAGTAGTAATCTATTCAACAAATAATCTAAAAGCATGTTGTCATATAAATAAAAATATAAAAGAGCATTGTAGAGCTGAAAGAACTGATACTATAATCTTATCAGAAAACTTTTCAGAAATTTGTAGAGTTGCAAATTGCAAAGAGAATAATCATTATATATGCATACCATTTTTAATAAATGATCAAAAAAGTATTACTATACACATAATTTGTAAAGATGAGAATTGTCTTAAACATACGAAATATCAAATAGGTATTATTAAAAAATATTTAGAAGAGACTAAACCTATTTTAGAAAGCAGAATGCTTATGGATGTCTTGAGAGAGAGAAATTTAATAGATGGTTTAACAGGACTTTATAATAGAAAATACCTTGATGAATTTATTGAGAAAAAAATGCCTATTGAAGTTTCGAAGGGTACAACTTATGCAATTATGTTCTTAGATATTGATTATTTTAAAATGATTAATGATACTTATGGACATGATGCTGGTGATGCAATTTTACAAAAACTTTCTAAAACAATGAAAAGCTCAATTAGTGAAAATGAGTTTATTATTAGATTTGGAGGGGAAGAGTTTTTAATTATTATGAAAAATCCAACTGAGGAGAGTGCATTAAATTTAGCAACGAAAATTAATAATGACTTTTCAAAATTAGTTTTCACATTTAATAATGAATCATTTAGTAAAACTGTAAGTATTGGATATGCTTTCTATCCAACTGACACAGATCAAATTTGGAAATGTATTAAATATGCTGATTTATGTTTATATGAAGCAAAAGAAACTGGAAGAAATAAAGTAATTAGATTTAGACCTGAATTACTAAAAAATAATGATAAAGAAAAGTATTAAATAAAATTGCAAAAAATATTAACTATTTTTTGCAATCTCTCGTAAGTCAATATTTTTATCTAATTCATCAATAATTTCTTGACCTAGTACTGTTTCCATTGCATCTTCTAAAGTTACTATTCCTTCTGTTTGGCCAAAATTATCAACAACCATAAATAGGTGTTCCTTTTTTTTCAAAAAAAGGTCTAGTAATCTTGAAACAGATATATTTTCATTTACACTATAAACAGGTTTTACTAACTTTTCAATATCCCTTGTATTTTTTATATAATCAAAGAAAAACTCTTTTGATAATAAAACTCCAACAATATCATCAATATTTTTATCATAAATAGGTACTCTTGAATACTCTTTTAACTTCTCTAACTCTAAATCATTATCTATCTTATTTTGAGAAATTCTTTTTAAGTCTTCAAGACTTAATGTAAACATAACTTTTCTTGGAGTGAATATATCTTTTACTTTAATTGAATTTAAATGAAGTATATTTTCAATTATATTTCCATCTTTTTCTTTTAAAACACCTTCACTTTCACCCATACTAACTACCGCTTCAATCTCTTCTTTAGTAATATTTTTATGATCTTTTTTACTAGAAATAAAAGCTGTAATTTTGTTCATCACTAAAAGTAAGGGATAGGTAATAAAGACTAATATATTAATAAGATAAGAACTGATTCCACTTAATTGTTTCCAATAAACTGCACCAATTGTTTTAGGTATTATTTCAGAGAATATTAAAATAAGTAGAGTTAAAATAGCTGAAATATAAAACATAAACTCTTCACCAAAAATCTTCACAGCTTCAGCTCCAACACCAGCTGCCCCTAAAGTATGTGCAAAAGTATTCAAAGTTAATATTGCACCAATTGATAAATCTATATTATCTTTTTGTCTAACTAACCTTTTAGCCAACTTAGGATTAGTTTTTGTCAAAGATTGTACATAAGCTGGAGTTAAAGACAAAATCACAGCTTCTAAGATAGAGCATAAAAAAGATATTCCAACAGCTATTAAAAAATATGTTAGTAAAAGCATGAAAAACTACTTAGTATCATCTAATATTGTATAATGAAGTTCTAATCCACTTGAAGTAGCTACAAAGCCATTTACATTTATAGTTCCATCATGAACCATTTTATGATGCTCTTTACAAAGTGGAATTAGATTATATTTATGATTAGCATTTATATGACCAATAAAGCCATCTTTATTTGCTCTTGCTTGCTCTTTAATATGGTGAACATCATCACAAGCTTTTCCACAAATTACACATGAACTTGCAAAAACGTCTTTATTGTATTTAGAAGTTTTTCTCTGAGATAATCTTTCTAATGGATTATAATCATCAGTTAATTTTTTTCTAATATCATTTGCAACAGATAAGAATTCTCTATCCATATGAAGTGATTTTGCATACTCTAAACCATACATAGAAGAGCCACTTCCAAAAGCTAGTTTTCTATCAAATATTAGCTTATCTTCATCATCTTTATACATAACTGATAAATGAAGAGAGATAATATTTTTAAGCTTTTGAATCTCTTCAATTTCAGGTAATTGATGTAAATGTGTCGCAAATACAAAAATAGATTCTAATTTTGCAAGTTTTAATATTGCACTTGCAACAATACTTAGACCACTCATAGTTTCTGTACTATGAGAAATTTCATCACCTAATACAAGTGAATTTTTACTAGCTCTATTAAAAATATTCTTAAGCTCTAACATTTCAACTGCAAATGATGATAATCCTTTTGCAATATTATCAGCTCCACTAATTCTAGTAAATACAGCATCAAATATAGAAAACCTCATCGATTTAGCAGGTACATAAAACCCTGCTTGTGCAAGTATTACAGAAATTCCTATTGCTTTCATAAGTGATGATTTACCTGAAGAATTAATCCCATAAAGAAGTATTCCATGCATTTTATTATTAAACATATTTACTGGATTTGAGTTTTTGATAATCACATTATTCTGATACTCTTTTGATGCAAGACTTAATTCACCTAAAATAACATCATTTGGTACATAAATCCCCTGCTCTTCATTTGCCTCAATTATTGGATGCCTTAAATCGATAAGCTCTATAAAGTTCTCACCCTCTTTTGCTTTTACTATTTTTGGACAAGTATAGTTATATTTTTTGGCTGTTTTGATATTTGAAACTGTTAAGTCAACTTCAGCAATAAATTGAACTAACTCTTCAAGTAGCGTTGCAAACTTCTTTTCAAACTCTGCAATCTTTTCTTTAAATACTAGTTTATTTAGTTCAACTATTTTTCTTAAGTTATGAACATATTTATCAGATACACTCTCTGTTACTTTACAAAAAATCTTTACATTGTTCGTTTGTACTTTTACAGTAAAGTCTTTAAATAGATGTAAATCATCATCTATTATTATATGTGAATTTTGTAATTCATCTTTAATTAAATTGTATCTATTTTTAGTTAGTGTTAAAAAGAAACCTTCTTTATCTAATCTATTAATTCCAACATAGTTTGAATCTTCAGTTTTTAAAAATCCTAAAATATGTTTTTGAAGAAGTTGTAGTTTTGAATATAACTCTTCATTTTGAGTATTTAACTCATCAATTTGAGTATTAATACCCTCACAAACCATATTTCCTTCAACATCTTTTAGCATATACTTTCCACTGATTGCTAAATCAAACGTTGAATCAATAGATTGAATAAATAGCTCTAGCTCTGCACTACTACAAGGAGGAGTTAAAAACTTGTAGTTTTCCATAAAAGACACTACTTCTTTTATACTAAGTAATGAGTCATATAAATAGTTTAACTCAAAAGGATGAAGTCTATTTAGTTTTATTCTTCTAGTTAGTCTTTCTATATCATAAATATTTGCTAATTCATTTTCAATTGGAGCATGGTAATCAAACAACTCTTTTGATAAAGCAAATCTTCGCAAGATTTCTTTACTATCTTTTACAGGATGAGTAAGTCTTTCTTTTAAAAGTCTTTTTCCCATTGCAGTAGATGTGTTATTGATAAGTTTTATTAAACTTGGGTTATGGGTAGTCTCTATTATGTTTAATTGCTCTAAAGCGTTATTCCCTAAATAAATATATCTGCTAACATCAAGTTTAGCAGGAAAAGATAACTTTTGAATGATATTTGAATCATGTCCTATTACAAAGTCAATTAAAACTGCAAGTGATTCAGTGCTTAAAGGAACTCTTTCCATATCAAGATGTTCAATTGCAGTTAATAAAGATTGTATATTAAATACATTTTTAAATAGTTCATTTTGGTAATTTATCTTTGGTCTAAAAGAACCTATATGAAATGTTTTTAGCTTTAGTTCTAGATAATCAATCACCTCTTTTTGATTAATATTATTATCTGCAAATGTAATTACAACCTCATTTGTTTTATGCATATTCATATAATTAAATACTTCATCAAGAGCAAAGAACTTATCTTCACTTGTTCCATGTACTTCATTATAGTAACATTTACCAGTTGTTACATCAATAGCACTATAACCAACTAAATATATTCCTTTTACTTGATCAACTAAAAGAGAAGTAATATTATTCTCATCTTGGTCAACTACAAAGTCAAAGTTAGTACCAGGACTTACTACAGTATCTAAATATCTAGTAACATTAGGTGGAACACCTTTTTGTCTAATAATTGCGATTGTATATTTTTGCTCACCAATAATTCTAGCAAGGTGCTTTTCAAAAGAGATTGCAGGAACTCCAGCCATAATTGGATTCTCTTTTGAGTTTTCCAAAATAGTTTTATTTTTTCTAGTTAGTTGAATATTTAAAAGTTCTGCAATCTCTTTTGCTTTACCTATTTGTTCTTCTTCATTGTTTACTTCATAAACTTCAAAAAATGTTCCTATCTCCATCAAAACTACAGTATTAGGACCATATTTTTTTTCAAACAATTTTTGAAGCTCAAAGTATGTAATTGTAAGTAAGTTTTTTTTATCAGCTAAAAGCTCTGCTACTTCTTCTCTCACTTTTTCTTTCTAACTCCCGTCCAATCTCTAACTAATTGCCTTTGCTCTTTTGTTAAATCACCCTCTTTATGAAGCCAAATATAACTTATAAGTGGCATAGAACCATAAACTGTTCTATAAATTGCTTTTAACTCTTTTTGTTTTTCTTCTTCACTATAATTTTCCCATGTTGAGAAATTAAGTGCTTTTCTCCCCTCATTAACATGATTAGATATTACCCATGAAAATGGTGCAATATTAGAGTACCAAGGCCATTTTACTTCATTTGAATGACAATCGTAACATGCATTTTTAAAGATAGTCATGATTTCTTCATTAGCTTTTATCTCTAAATTTTTATCAACACTTGGTAAAGTTTTATCTGTTTGAATAAATTGCATAACAATAAATACAATTAAAAATATTAATAACGTTCTTTTCATACTACTCACACATCAAATTATATGGTCTTCTTATATCTTCTAAAAAAATATGAATACTCATGTTTCTTCCATATCTTTTAAACTCTTTCTTATCAAAATAAATAATTGTTGTAGGAATAGAAAATACAGTAAATTGGCTGACAAGTTCTTTATGTATGTCCGTTTGAACTTCATATATTCTAAATTTAGGAAAATTAGCAGATACTTCTTGCTCAATTTTAGGTTTTAAAACCTTACAAACAGAACAGTTTTCACCACTAAAATATATTAATACAGGCTCGCCTGTATTAATAATTTTATTTATTTCATTAAGATTTTGAATTTTGTGCAAGATTATTTTCCGATTTTTTATTTATATCTACTTCATATGCTTTATCTTTGAATATATCCTCTTTTGTTAAAGATATTCCTTTCATATGAGACAGAGGAAAGGCAAATGCAATACCTTTTCCTGTTGTTGTAATATGAAGTGAATGGATAATTGATTTTATTACATCATTTACCATATGTTGTGGCAATAAAAATAAAAGCATTACATCTGTTGCTTCAAATGATGTTCTATAGAAATTTGCAATACCTTCAAGTCCAATACCATGTGCATTTAAAACAGTAACTCCACTAGCACCTGCACTATGTGCCGCTTGGATAGCTTCATCTCTTTTATCTTCAGGAACTATTATTACAACAGCACTAAACTGTAAAGATAAAGAGTGTCTAACTTTAGATCCATCAATATTAACAGTTGATAAATCCATGTTTTCTGCATCACTTAATGTATCATGTAATAACTCTTCTTTTTCAATTTGAGTATCAGATTTAACGCCAAGTTTTTCTGTTATTATTCCATATAACATAACTGTAATCATAGGGAAAAGTGAAGCAAAGGCAATAAGACCAAATCCATCAATTAAAGGACTTCTTCCTTCAATATTTGTAGCAAGTCCAATACCAAGGGCTGCAACTAAAGGAACTGTTACAGTTGAAGTTGTAACTCCACCACTATCATATGCAATTGGAATAATATATTTTGGAGCAATAAAAGTTAATACTATAACAACAATATATCCAACAATAATATAGTAGTGAATATGCCCACCATCAACAATTCTAAATGCACCTAAAGCAATACCAATTGCAACACCAGCAGCTACAAAAAGTCTTAAAGCAAAATCATTTATCTTACCATCACTAATCTCTTTAGCTTTTTTAGCAATTGCCATAAGTGCTGGCTCTGCCATAGTAGTAGAAAAACCAATTGCAAAAGCGAATGCATAAATCATCATAACAGAAGATGATTTTGTAAGTTGGTAAGCCATTGTCTCACCAAGTGAGAAAAGACCCATTTCTAAACCAAGAATAAATGCATCAAGTCCTAAAATTACTAAAAAAAATCCAAAAAATACTGTTTTAATATTTTCTATTGGCTTTTTAACAACAACATATTGAAAGAATAAAATAATTAAAATAATAGGCAGTACATCTTTTGCAACATTATAAATACCCATTAAAAGTGATTGTGGAGTTATCGCTGCTGTAGTTGAAACAGTTGCTTGAACTACTACTTCAGCAACATCTTTTGCATCAACCAAATTATAAACTGCTATTCCATAAATTTGTACAAAAATCATAGGAGTTAGAGAAGCAAAAGCGATAAGTCCAAAGCCATCAATAACAGGATTTCTTCCTTTTATTGAAGAAGCTAAACCTATACCAAGAGCTGCAACTAAAGGAACTGTTACAGTTGAAGTTGTAACTCCCCCTAAATCATATGCAAGACCTATAATTTCTTGAGGTGCAAAAAAAGTAACTCCTACAACTAAAATATATCCTGCAATAATATAATAGTGTATAGGATGACCCTTAATAATTCTAAAAACACCTAATAAAATAGCAAAACCAACTGATAAAGCAACAACTATTCTTAACCATGTAGCATCAATACGACCACTTGAAATGGATGCTGCTTTATCTGCAATAACAGCAAGTGCTGGTTCTGCAATTGTAGTACCAAAACCTATTAAAAATCCAAAAATTAATATCCATGCAGTCCAGCCTGATTTAGCAAAATCACGAGCTAATCCCTCTCCTACAGGGAAAACTCCTATTTCTAAACCTTGTAAAAATATAGCTAAACCAACACCAACAATACCTAATCCAATTGCAGTACTAACCCATCCATCTGGGACAGCTTGAATAATTGCAAGTTGGAAAAATAAAATAACGATTATAATTGGGATTAAATCCCTAAATGATTCTTTTAATAATTTTAAAAAGAAATAGAATTGTAGCAAATTGAAGTCTCCTTGTGTAGTTTAAATTGCAGCTATTAAATAGCTCAAAGGAGCTATTTAAGTATTATACTTGGTGTTCTGTTTTTTTAGAAAGTCTCTCTTTTTGAGAAAGGTATGAATTAACAGATCCTAAGTAAGCTTTCGCAGTTGCTAACATAGTATCAATACTTAATCCATGACCTACAAATGATGGAGCATTTTCATCAAATGTTACTCTTGTAGTAACTTTAGCTAATGCATCTTTTCCTTCAGTTACAGAAATTACTTTATAGTCATTTAGTTCACCGCTAATTCCTGTTAATCTATCTATAGTTTTAAAGATGGCATCCATTGTACCATCACCAATTGCCGCATCTTGAATAACTTCATTATCTTTTTTAATAGAAACTGCCGCCATTGGCATACCATTTGAACAATCAGAAATCTGTAATCCAACTAGCTCATAAGTTTTTCCAGAGTTTAAAGCTTCATCTGTAATTAACATTCTTACATCATCATCAGTAATCTCTTTTTTCTTATCAGCTAAGATTTTAAATCTTTCAAATGCAGAGTTTAATTCAGCATCACTAACTTTATCAAATCCTAAATGAGCAATTTTATCTTTAAATGCTGCTCTTCCACTATGTTTTCCTAAGATTAATGTAGAGTCTTTAAATACACCTACATCTTCAGGTCTCATAATTTCATATGTTTCTTGATGTTTTAATACACCATCTTGATGAATACCACTTTCATGTGCAAATGCATTTTTACCAACAATTGCTTTATTTTGTTGTGGCTCAACACCTGTAATTGTTGCAACTAATCTTGAAGTTGGATATAACTCAGGAGTGTTAATTGTAGTATATAACTCTCCAAATGCATCTTTTCTAGTTTTAATAGCCATTACTGCTTCTTCTAAAGCAGAGTTTCCAGCTCTTTCACCTAAACCATTAATTGTAACCTCAATTTGTCTAGCACCATTAGCAACTGCTGCTAAAGTATTAGCTGTTGCTAATCCTAAGTCATTGTGGTTATGAACTGAAATAATCGCTCTATCATTAGCATAATCAGTTAATTCTCTAACCATTGCACCTAATTCATGTGGTAATCTGTATCCAACAGTATCTGGTAAATTAATAGTTGAAGCACCTGCATCAATAACTGCATCCATCATTTCTTTCATAAATGAAATTTCAGATCTTCCTGCATCTTCAAAAGAAAACTCAACATCATCAACAAATGTTTTTGCATATTGTACAGCATGAATTGCCCTTCTAATAACTTCATCTGGTTCCATTTTTAATTTATATTTCATATGAATTGGTGAAGTTGCAATAAATGTATGAATTCTATGTAATGGTGCTTTTGAAACAGCTAATCCAGATTGCTTAATATCATTTTCAACAGCTCTACTTAAAGAACAAATACTAGAGTTCTTCACTTGCTCTGCTATTCTAGAAACTGCATCAAAATCTCCTGGACTTGCTGCTGCAAATCCTGCTTCAATAACATCGACACCTAATTTTTCTAACTGTAATGCAACTTTGATTTTTTCTTCAGTATTCATTGAACAACCAGGAGATTGTTCACCATCTCTTAATGTAGTATCAAAAACTATGATTTTATTCTTATCCATTATTATTACCTTTTATTTATACGTATATATTATATTCTATTTTTTATTAAAAAAATACAACAATTTGTTTAAAATTATTTTGAGAAAATTACGATTGTAATTAGAGAGAAAAATTAAGCAATAGAAGAGTATTAACACTTTTGATGAAATGGTTATTATAAAAATTAAATATTTTCATTTTACTCTCCCTATTATTTTTAAGTTATACAAGTATAATTAATAAAATTTTTTTTGTCAAGACTTATTTTGAATGTTCAGATAAAATTACTTGATTTCTACCTTTTTCTTTTGCTTCATAAAGTGCATCATCCGCATATTTATAAAGAATTCTTTCATCTTCTAGATATTGAGAACTTTGAACAACTAAACCTGCTGATATAGTTACGTTGGAGTTATCTTTATGTTTTAGTTCTAAGCTTTCTATATTTTTTACTATATTATTAGCAAAATCTAAAGACTCTTCGATACTTAATCCTGAAAAAATCATACTAAACTCTTCGCCACCAATTCTAAATAGATAATCAGTAGAACGTCTTAATAGCGATGATTTTAGACTATTTGCTATTGATATTAAAATTTCATCACCTTGTTGGTGTCCAAAAGTGTCATTATATTTTTTAAAATGATCTATATCAATACATAATAAACTTAAAGTATTATCTTCTCTTTTAACTCTTCTAATCTCTTTATTAATAATTTTATTAAAGTATCTTCTATTATAAATTTTTGTTAGATCATCTTTAATTGCTAATGTTTCTAATATTTTTTTATTTGTTATATCATGTCTAATTGCAATATATTTTTGAATTTTCCCTTCTATTTTAACAGGAGTAATAGTAAGTTTGGTCCAATATGTATCACCATTTTTATTTTTATTCTTCACTTCACCATTAAAAGATTTTCCCAAAGTAATTTCATTCCACAATTCCTGATATAACTCATCACCTGTTGTGTCATGTCTAAGAATATTATGAGTTTTCCCTATTAATTCAGATTTTGAATAACCAGTAAGATTACAAAAAGCTTCACTTACATCTAAAATAACTCCATTTGTATCTGTAATTGAAATTAAAACATTTTTATCAACTATTTCAAGTAATGTATCTTTTTCAAAAATCTCATTTTTTAAATGATTTTCTAAAACAACACTTTGAACATCATTTACTAATTCTATTAAATTTATAGGTTTAATAACAAACTTATCAACCTTTAGCTCAATTGCTTTTAAGAAATACTCAGCATCTGAATATGCAGTGGTAATAATTACTGGCAAATCTTTTCTTCTTAATTGTTTTATCATGTCCAAACCATTCATTTTTGGCATTTGAATATCAGTAATTACTACATCAGGGTTTACTTTATCAAAAAGCTCTAGTCCCTCTTCACCATTATTTGCTATATGAAATTCTTTAACATATCTATCAAAGAAGTATTTCACTTGTTCACTTATATTTTTTTCATCTTCAACATAAAGAATTTTAATATTTTTTAATAGTTTTTTATTTAGTTGTTCCATGTGTATATTTTAACTAAAAGTTAATTATCCTTAAATTTTTCTCTAATTTCTAAAAATTCATCTAAATTATCTATAAAAATTTTTATTAAGTTAGGATCAAAATGTTTTCCACTCTCTTTTTTAAAGAAATCCAATATATTTTCTAAAGGCCATGATTTTTTATAAACTCTATCACTTCCTAATGCATCAAAAACATCAGCTACAGCGGTTACTCTACCAAAGATATGAATATCATCACCTTTCAATCCTAATGGATAACCTGAACCATCCCACTTTTCATGGTGTGTATAAGAAACAATTGACGCTGCTTTTAATATTGGTCTTGATGAGTCTTTGAAAATTTCATATCCAATTTGTGCATGTGTTTTCATTACTTCCCACTCATTAGAGTCTAGTTTTCCTGGTTTGTTTAAAATAGAATCTGGAATACCAATTTTTCCGATATCATGCATTGGAGAAGCTAAAAATAATAGATTTATATCTTCTTTATTTAAATTAATTTTTTGAGCTAAAAGTTTTGAATATTCTGCAACTCTTTTTACATGATTTCCCGTTTCTTCACTTCTTGTTTCAGCAATTTGTCCTAATTTAAATATAATTTCTCTTTGTGTTTGAACTAATTCATTTTGCAAATTTTCTATTTCTGTAATATCATGTCTAATGCCCATAAATTCAATAACATTCCCATATTTATCTTTTAATGGGTACATTGTTACACTACAATGAAAAATATCTCCATTCTTTTTATAGTTTGAAATCTTTCCTTTCCATATTTCTCCTGAAAATATATCTCTATTTTTTTTCTCTGCTTCATTTTTTGCTAAACCTACATGTTCTAGAAAAGAGTAATCTTTTCCTATTAGTTCATCATTTGTATAACCGCTAATTTTAAAAAAAGCATCATTTGCATAAACTATTTTTTTATCAAGATTCATTCTTAAAATAATATTACTCTCATCAATAGCTTCTTTATAAGAATTGGCTATTCTTATTGATTCACCTAGATTAATTTCACCTTTTTGGTGTTGTTCTTTAAAATACTCTTTTGATTTTTCTAAATCAGTTATATCATTTGATAAAGATATAAATTCAATTATATTTCCATCTAAATCCAAAATTGGTTTAATAATAATATCAACATAATATTCACTACCATCTTTTGCTAGATTTTTTATTCTACCTTGCCATAATCTTTTTTCAATCTTAATTCTCTTCCAAAGTTCTTTAACAATACTTATTTTAGTATCTGGATGAGCTACAATATTATGGGGCTTACCTATTAATTCATCTTTTGTGTAACCTGAAATTTTTTCAAAGGGTTCATTAACATATGTAATAATACCTTCTAAATTTGATTTAGAAATAATAGATCTTTCATCTACAATATCTTTATACTGTTTTAAAGTATTTAAAATCTCTTTATTATCTTTTTCTAAACTTATATTTTTAGAAAGTTTTGCCAATATATCAACTAAAGAGATTAAGTTTAAAGGTTTTGTTAAATAATGATTTACATTTAACTTTATTGCTTTAAATAAATAATCTGTATCACTAAAAGCTGTAATTACTACAATTGGTACATAATTATCGATATTCCTAATTTTTTCAATCATATCAATACCATTTAAAACTGGCATTTGAATATCAGTAACAACTATATCAGGTTTTTCATTTTTATATAAATTAAAACCTTCTTCCCCATTTTTTGCAACAAAAAGCTTATTAACTTTTGTAGAGAAGAAATACTCTAACTCTTCCCTTGTACTTGTATCATCTTCAACATATAAAATATTTAATTTTTTTAAATGAGTTAACAATTCTTTCAATTAACTCTCTCCTTTAATAGGTATTTTAATAGTAAATTTTGCACCTTGATCTACATTTTCCACAAAAATATAGCCTTGCATATTTTCTTCAATAATAGTTTTAGACATATATAAACCAATACCCGTACCTTTTCCTTCTTCTTTTGTACTAAAGTAAGGATCGTAAATTTTTCCTATAATATTATTGGGTATGCCTCCTGCATTATCTCTTATGCTAATATAAGCATACTTTAAATCCTTTGATAAATCTATGTTAATTTTCTTATTTTCTATATTATTTTCTATTAATGCATCTTTTGCATTATTTATTATATTTAAAATAACTTGTGAAAACTCATTAGGAAATCCGAAGATATAAACATCTTGATTTATATTTTTTATTAATTCAATATTATTATTTTCTAAAGACGAGTCAACCATTGATACTGTTTTTATGATATTTTCATTTAAAGAAAAAACCTTTTTTTCTTTATTTGGTTTAAAGAAATTCCTAAAATCATCAATTGTATTTGACATTGTATTTGTTAGCAGATTTGCTTTTTGCATTGAATTATCCATAAATTCATCATTTAAATCATTTATTTTATATGAGAAATGGATATTTTGTAGAACTAAGCTTAATGCATTTAATGGTTGTCTCCATTGGTGTGCAATATTACCTATCATTTCTCCCATTGCTGCAAGTTTAGACTGTTGTATTAATAATTGTTCTTGCTTCTGTCTTTTTGAAACTTCACTAATAACTCTATACTCTAGATTCTCATTTAATTCTTTTAGTTCTTTTGATTTTTCTTCTAAAGAGTCATTTACATTCTTTAACTCTTGAGTCCTTAATTCAACTCTTCTTTCTAAATCAAATTGAGCTTTTTTTAACTCTTTTTGGGAAGATTCTAAAGAGTTTAACATATTATTAAATGTAACTGCTAAATAGCCAATTTCATCATTAGCTTTTATATCTACTCTTTGTGATAAATCACCATTTGAAATCTCAGAAGAAACTTTACTTAATTTTATAATTGGAGTTGTAATCATAGATGTAATTAAATATGATAAAAAAATGGAAGTAAATAACATAACAAAAGCTAAGAATATTATATTTTCATACATCAAATCAACTTTCTTATTATACTCTTCAAGGGATAACTCTATATGATACCAACCCCAAAGTATGTTTTGTATATATATAGGATAAGTATATTTAAAAACTTTTTCATTTGAATACTGAGATAAAGTTATTTGGGAATTACTAATATTTTGTTCAAATACTTTATATAAATTAGCACCATCAATTAATTTCCATTGATTCTTTTTAATTAATAACTTAACTTTCGCACGTTAAATTGATTAAAATTGTAGCTAAATCTCCCTAAAACATTACTCCTTTAGTTAATAATCTTATCCTTGTTGACATAAAAATAATTTAGTTGTTTTTCTATGATATTTTTCTATTTTGAACTCTCAATAAAGCCCTTAAATAGGCACTTTTAGCTATAATATCTATTATATTAAAGGGTAAGAATGCAGATAGAATCCAAGATCATCGGTATTATAAACGATAAGTTAAAAAATCCAATCTATGAAACATTACGTTTGTTAAATATGAAAACTATTTTAACCAAGAGCAATTTTTCTAAAAAAGAGGGAGTTGCTGTTCATATGGTTGTATTACATTTTGTATATATGCTGGTTATGAATAAAAAAATATCAACCTTTATGGATCAAAGTAATGATAGTTTCAAAAAAGATGTATATTATCGATTACTTTCCAATACTTCTTATAATTGGAGAAAACTATTATCTCTTAGTTCTTTAAAGATCTTATCACTACTTCATAAAGTGCAAGATTCAAAGCTAGTAAGAGTTCTTATACTTGATGATACTGTTGAAGATAAAGTTGGTAAAAATATAGAGGGAAGTTGTGACAACCTTTGGAGCAATAAAGCAAAGAGAAAAATCAGAGGTGTAAATGTTGTATCACTAAACTATAGTGATGGTTATTCAAATTTTATGTTGGACTTTGCAATTGCTATGAACAGTTATGCAAGGGTAAAGATAGAAGAGTTTACAAATATTATTGATCATCGAACCAATGCACATAAGCGAAGATTGGAAAGCTTAAAAGGGAAATCACAAATTGCTATAGAGATGATTAAAAGAGCAGTAGCTAGTGGTATATATGCAGATTATCTGCTTGTAGATAGCTGGTATTCTAAACCTGTATTTATAGAAACTATGAATGAACTTGGATTGCAAGTCATTTCAAGAATGGTAAACAATGACAGGATATGGAATTTTACAGGAGAGAAAAAGACCCTTGATGGCATCTATAACAAATTTAAAAAGCTTAAATCTATCAAGATGGGTCAATATGGCAAAAAGATAAAGTTTGAGTATTTTTCAACCATAGTTGAACATAAAAAAGCTGGTAAATTAAAAATTGTTTTTATAAAAACAAAAGAGAATTTAATACCAATCGTATCAACCAATCTTATACTTAGTGATGAAGAGATTATAGATATTTATAAAAGACGATGGGATATAGAACAAGGGTATAAAGAACTTCGTGAACACTTTGGATTCGGAAAAGAAGAGAATCGAATCTATGAAGCTTTGATAGCCAGAATTACACTATCTTTTTTTACATACAATGTTGTTAGCTATATAAATCGTATCAGCAATGAACCTAAAACAATTGGTGGATTGTTTAAAGATTTAGAATGTGAACTTCATACTCTAGCAATAGCTATGCAAGCATTTTTAGCTATTTTAGATGAGATTGCAAAAATTGAAGAAGTTGTCAATAGAAATGAGGATTTTACAGCTATCATTGATCTATTAAGAGATGTGACTGGAAAATTGCTTGGTTTTAGGTGCGAAAGTTAAGTTAATAAATTATAAGAATCTTTTCTTGAAACTATAAAAGATTTTATTTGTTCATTTTGATTAACAAACTTTAAAGTAAACTCTAAAATTTCTATTTCATTGTCAATAATCATATCATCTTTTTTTACAAAAGATATAGAATCTGCAATACTTTTAGCTTCTGAAGATAAAGAATCTAAAATAGATCTTTTTTGAAAGTCAACTGCTAAAACAGCAAAAGTAGTAACTATTAAAACAATAGCTAAAAAAATAAGAATAAATAATTTACCAAAAAGTCTATTTATAAATATATTTAACATTATTTATACTTCTTTTTTAAGTTATAATAATCTTCATAAAATTTTTCAACTGTTATAATATTTTCTTTATCTAATTTATACATCTTATTAAAATCAAAAAGTTCAAATAAATTGCCAATCTCTTTATCATCTCTATCTAATATTGCATTATAAAAAATTTCAGACTTTATATTGTCAGTTTTTTTAGAAAAAAAACTAATAAATGGTAAAAAATCCATTTTTGAACATTTAAAAAGTTTTATCTTATGCTTAATTGCTGGATTTAATTCAAGCATAACTTCCCATGTTTGCTTTTGTATTAAAGCAATATCCTCTTTTTTAAAATACACATTTAATAATGAAGTGGATTCTTTAGGCTCATATTTAATAGAATCAACTAAATCTGTAAAATCTTTGTTTAAATTTTTAGTCGTATTATAATCAAGCCATATTCTACCTATATTTTCGTGTTCTTTCATTATGATTTTTTTATCTTTTAGATCATTAAAAGAATTAAATTTAATATCATTTCTAACGGCTAAACAATATTTATATTCATTTTTATCATTATATGAAACAGACCAGTATCTATTAGAAATCTCTTTAATCTTCTCTCTTCTTAAGAAATAATCGTTAAAATTCAAAGTAACAATATCAAGTTTTCCATCAAGATAGTCACTAAATAATTGATCTATATCATCATACATAATAGTTTTAAGTTTTGCACCTTTTTTTATTCCTAATTGTTCAAGCCAATTTGCAAAACTATCTTTTGTATCTTTAAAGTTTGAAAATACATCATAATAGGTAACTAAACCATACTTTATAATAGGTAATTCTTTTTTTTCATTTGCATATAAATTTGAACTAAAAAGTAATAAGAGTACAATTAATAATTTAAAACTATTCATATTTCTTCTTTAAAGTTATATAATTATTGTAGAAATTATCAATAGCTTTTAAATCATCTTTTTCTAATTCTACAATTTTTTCAAACTGAAACAGTTCATGTATATTCTTAATCTTTTCTTCATTTCTCATATTATCAGAAATCTTAAAAAAAGTATTAATATCTTCATTTTTAACTTTTTTTGAAAATAGGCTAACGAATGGCAAAAAATCTATCTTAGAACATTGAAATACACTAATTCGTTTAGAAATTGCAGGGTTTAATTCTAACATTGTATTCCAAGTATCTTCACTAATTAATGCTAAATTATTCTTGTTAAAATAAACACTTAATAAACTTGTTGATTCATTATGTTCATATTTTACCAAATCAAGAGTATCCTTAAATGTTTTATTATTACTCTTTAAAGATTGATAATCTAACCAAATACTTCCATGATCATCATATTTTCTTAAAATAATAGATTTCTCCTTTAGGTCTTTAAAAGAGTTAAATTTTACACTATTATTTTTGATTAAACATAATTTATATGTTTGTTCTTTATTGTATGTAATAGTCCAATATCTAGAAGAAATTGCTTCTAATTTTGATTTATTTTCAAAAAAACTGTAATAATTAATAGTAATTAAATCAAGTTTACCTGAATTGTAATCATCTAAAATTTTCTTAGAGTCTTTATAAAAATAAACATTAACTGAGAAGTTTTGTTCTTCTCCTAGCTTTTCTAACCAAGTGGTTAAATTACTTCTTGCATCTTTAAAATCATCTAAAATATTAAAAGTTGATAGGAATCCAAAATTATTTTTTTGAGTATTACTCTCATTATTTGCTAGTAATATGTTTGAAGAAATTAAAATAATAAATAGTATTTGTTTGAGTATCATAATTTTACCAAGTAATTAGTTTATTAAATTATAGCTAAAATAAGAGTAATTAGAAGACCACAAATAGTCTTCTAATTTTATTTATCTGAAGATTCAGAAGAAGTCTCTTCTTCTTTCTCCTCTTTCAAAGCTTCTGTATGTAAGTCTTCATCTTCAAAAACAGTACCACCGTTTTCTTTAATTATCTCTCTTACTCTTTCACCTGAGATCACTTCAATTTCAAGTAATTCTTTAGTCATTTGCTCAATTGCATCTTTACTATTTTCTAAAGTCTCAATTACAGCTTCATATCTTTCATTTAATACATTTTTAATATATTCATCAAGATTTTTTGCCATTTCATCAGAGAAATCCTTTTGAGATTGTCCACCTAAGAATTGGTTTGTTCTTTTTTCCAATACCATAAGACCTGCAATATCACTCATACCATAAACAGATGCCATAGATTTAATAATATCAGTTGCTCGCTCTAAATCATTTCCTGCACCAGTAGATATTTCACCAATAAATACTTGCTCAGCTGCTCGTCCACCTAAAAGAACATCAACTTCTGCAATTAACTCATGCTTTTGCATTAAGTATTTATTTTCTTCTGGAGTATTTAATGTATATCCAAGTGCTGCAAGTCCTCTTGGAACGATTGATACTTTATTTACTTTTTTAGCACCTTTAGTAACTTCAGCAATTAAAGCATGTCCTGATTCATGGTAAGCAACAATTTCTCTCTCTTTTGGAGAAATTCTTCTTGATTTTTTCTCTAAACCAGCAATTTGTCTCTCAACTGCTTCTTTGAAATCTTCTGGATCAACTTGATCTTTTGAAGCACGTCCTGCTAGAAGTGCTGCTTCATTAATAATATTTGCTAAATCTGCACCCGCAAGTCCTGCTGTCATTTTAGCAATCTCTTTTAAATCAACATCTTTCCCTAGTTTTACATCTTTTATATGTACTTTTAGTATTTCGATTCTACCTTCATAATCAGGTTTATCAACTAATACTTGTCTATCAAATCTTCCTGGTCGCAGTAAGGCTGGATCAAGAACTTCAGGTCTATTAGTAGCTGCTAAAACTATAACTGGTGCTGCTTCAGTTGAGAATCCATCCATTTCAGCAAGTAATTGATTTAAAGTTTGTTCTCTTTCATCATTACCACCCATTGGTCCACCACTTGCTCTACTTTTACCAATAGCGTCAATTTCATCAATGAAAATAATTGCAGGAGCTACTTTTTTAGCTTGTTCAAATAAATCTCTAACTCTTGAAGCTCCAACTCCAACAAACATTTCAATAAATGCTGAACCAGAAACAGATAAGAACTCAACATTAGCTTCACCTGCAACTGCTTTAGCAAGTAATGTTTTACCAGTTCCTGGAGGTCCTACTAATAAGACACCTTTTGGAATTTGAGCTCCAAGTTTTACGTATCTTTCTGGGTCTGATAAAAAGTCAACTACTTCTTGAACTTCTTCTTTAGCTTCTTTATTACCAGCCATATCATCAAATTTTACTTTTGGTTTTTCAGAGTTTATCATTTTCTTAGAACTACCAATTCCAAGAATTCCTCCTGAACCACCACCCATAGATTTTTGCATTCTTTTTGCAATAAACATCCAAATAGCAAAGAAAATAAAGATTGGTAAAACCCAACCAAATAAAATATCAGCTAATACATTTTCTTCATTTACTCCACCATAAGAGATACCATTCTTTTCTAATTCAGGAATCAATGTTTCATCAGGAATCACTCTTCTAGCTGTATAAGTTACAACTTGTCCGTTTCCACCTTTTGAAACTGCCCTAATTTGAGTATTTCCAATACCAACATATTGAATCTGACCAGACGAAATAAGTTTCTTTAAGTCTGAATATGCAACTGTTTTATTAGTAGTTTGTCCAAATGCACTTATATTTTGATTCGAAGTATTCCCCATTTGTTCTTCAGGGAAAATTGCTTTAAATACAAAAATTGTTACTATTGAAAAAATTACAAAAATTAATAATGGATTATTATTAAAAAAGTTATTGTTATCACCATTATTATTGTTATCTTGTCTTTTAGCCATAAACTAAAACTCCTTATTTATTTTTGAAAACAGCACTGTACCATTCATTTTTATGAATTAATTCAATCTGTTCTAAATCTTCAAATTTTTTTAATACTCTATCTACATGCTTGTCTAAAATTCCCGAAATAATAAGTATTCCATCATCATTCATACACTTTTTTAAATCTTTGTGAATCATAATCAATACATCTGCAACAATATTTGCTATTACAACATCATATTTTTTATTGCTTTTATTTGTAGATCCAACCCATGAATTATTAAACTCTATTGAATTTAAAGTAGCATTTGAAAGAGAATCTTTGATACAAACTTCATCTGTATCACAAACATCAACTATACACTCTTTTTTAGCTGCAGCAATTGAAAGTATTCCACTTCCACAACCAACATCAATAACTGTTGATTTAGTATCTACATATTTATCAATTGCATAAACACAAGAAGATGTAGTTTCATGATGCCCTGAACCAAAAGATAAAGCAGGATCAATTATAATATCAATCTTTCCATCAATTTTCTCTTCCCATGATGGTCTGATGTAAAAATTACCAATTTCAACAGCTTTCACTGAATCTTGATATTGTTTAATCCAATCAATATTCTCTTTTTTTTCTAATGTAATTTCACAAGGGGTATCTAAAGCCTGTGCAAATTTTTCAATACCATCTTTCACATCGCTTAAGTCTTCTTCACTTCTAGCAATTAAACAATCTTCTCTTTCTTCAATTGCTTCAGTAGAGATAGCACTTAAAAGTTCTAAAAAAAGTTCCTGATTTGATTGAGGTTTTATTATCAATTCAAAATAATATTCAGACAAATAATTCCTTTATATTTAAAAATAATAATTAATGAAAATTATATAAAGTGCAATATTTTATCTAAATATCTTTTGAATATAATTAAATGTAGATTAAAAGAAGTTTTCAATCATATCTCTCATTACATGAGGATCTGAAATTCTATTTATAATATCTCTAAATTCATTAGCTCCTGTGTAGCCTTTTGAATAAGAGTGAAGTAGTTTTCTAAACATTACAACACCATGTTCACCATGAAAATCTAACACTGCATCATAATGTTCTAATATAATCTCTTTTTTCTTTTCATTAGTTATATCTTCAACTCCATGCTTTAATTGATAAAACACCCAAGGTTTCCCAATAGCACCTCGACCAATCATTACTCCATCAGCATTAGTGTATTTCAATACCTCTTTTGCTTTCTCATAATCTTTAATATCGCCATTCGCAATAACAGGGATTGAAACCGCTTCTTTCATAGCTTTAATTGCATCATAATCAACTGGAGCTTTATATTTTCCAGCTCTTGTTCTTCCATGAACAGCAACATAATCAACACCACAAGCTTCAACTGCTTTTGCAATATCAACTGGAATTTTTTCATTAACACCAATTCTCACTTTTGCAGTTGTATATTGTTTTTTTGAATATTTTTTAACTGTTGAAAGTATATCTTCAAGTTTTTTTAAATCACCTAATAAATTTGAACCACTTCCATGAGAGAAAACTTTTGGAGCAGGACATCCACAGTTTAAATCAATTCCGTCAATTCCTTCTACATCATTTAAAATTTCTACTGCATCTCGTACAAGCTCTGGTTTATTACCAGCAATTTGTACAATGTAAGGATCTTCTGAAGGTGACTTCTCAATCATTTTCAAAGTCTTTTTTGATTTATAAACTAACGCATTAGAAGATATCATTTCAGAGATTGTAATATCTGCACCAAATTTTTTTACTACAGATCTAAAGGGTAAGTCAGTATATCCAGCTAGTGGAGCAAGCACAATTAATGGCTTGCTAAAGTCTATCTTTTTTTCCATTATTTATATGAAAGCGATTCTAAATTATATTGTTTTCCAGCATCTTTTAAATCAAGTAATGCTTTAAATGCTGTATACTCATCATCAGAAGTTGCAGATACAATTTCTTTTACTTTTTCAATCATTTCATATTCACATAATACATGTAAGTAAGCAGGAGTCGCTGTTTCAAGTTCGTTTGAAAGTTTTTCAAATAATGCGATTATCTGATCTGGTTGTAAAATTGTTTCATAATTCTTTGCTAGCATCATATAATCTTGACTTTTATAATCTAAATCTTTTACAATTTTGATAATCTCTTCTGTTGTAAAACCAAACTCATTATTTGCTGCATCTTTTTCAAATAGTTTTTTTGCTAACTCTTTATCAAGTTTTATATTTTTATATAGTTTTTTTACTGTTGTCATTGTTTTATTTGTTAAAACATTATCAAAGGCATGTTTAACTACATTTACTGGATAATTTTCACTTTTTTTAACAACTTCAACTGCAAAATCTACTTGTTCATTGATTTTATTTAACAAGTTTAAATTAGCTAGCTCTGAAGTTTCACTTAATTTAAATGATTTATCACTGATAAATTTTCCATTTCTAATATCTTGCACATAAGCTACAATTTTATTTAATTCTTCATCTGTTGAAGAAAATGTTTCATCTTTAACAGTAAAGTTAAATTGTGTAAGAATTTTTGATAAACTCTTAAAACCTTGAGTTTTAAATTTTTTATTACTGTTTTTTCCAAGTAAGTTAGCTTTTAATAAATCAATCATTGTTTCATGATCTTTTCTAATTGCTCTAGTTTTAAAAATATTAATTAAACCATAAAAAAGAATGTGTCCAATTGTTGCGAGAAATAGTAAAACTATTGGTACTATTAACCATACAGCAACTGGCAAGTTTACAGAAATATCTAATACTGTAATTTTATAATCACCTAACTCTAAACTAAATGCATAACCATAAATTGCTACAATAAATATTATTGAAAAAACAATATATTTTTTAAAACCCATACTAATACCCTCTCTTTAATACTATTTTTCTACTTCATAAATCTCTCTACATGGCGTACAAAACTTAGCAAATGGTTTAGCTCTAAGTCTTCCAATTGCAATAGTTTCATCGCACATTTCACAAATTCCATAAGTACCTTTTTGAATTCTCTTTAATGCATCTTCAATTTCACCAAGCTCTTTAATTTGTTGATTTGCAATAATTCCCTCTTTGAAACTATCACTTGAAACCTCTGCATAATCATATTCATCATTACACTCAGAGTTTTTTAAAGAATCAATACTTTGTCTGCTTCCCTCTATATTACTTGTAATTAACTCTTTTCTTTCTAATAGAATCTCTTTTAACTCTTCTATTTGCTTTGAATTTGCCACTTTACACCCTTAATTAAAAAATTTTGACATTATACAAAAAATATAATAAATTATTTATGATAAGGATGATTATTTTGTATACTAAGTGCTCTGTAAATTTGTTCTGCTAACATTACATTAGCGACTTTGTGAGCCATAGTTAAATCACTCAAAGATATTATACTATCACATTTCTTTAAAAAGTCTCTTTCAAAGCCAAAAGCTCCACCAATAAAATAATTTATTTCATTTCTACCCTCTATTAGCTTTGAAAATGCAAAAGTATCAACTCTTTTACCTAAAACATCAAGTGCTATATTATAACCTTTTAGTAAAGGTTCATAGGCTTCACTATAAGCTAACTGTGACTCTTTTTCACCAATTGTTTGTGCTTTAGAAATAGTTTTATTAAATACATAATGAAACTCTACTTTAGCATATTTAGAAGACATTTTTATGAATTCTTTCATAATTGAATCAAATTCATCTTTAGATGGTTTTAATATTGAATAAATATTTATTTTAGTCATAAAAAGCACTCCCAACTACATTAAAGTTTACATTCTTTATAAGGTCTTCAATTTTAACTCCACCAATTGCACAAACTGGATGCTTTGAAATTTTTGCTAAATAAGGCATTTTTTCACCAATAATAGTAGAAACATCTTTTGTTGAAGTGTTTTTATAAGCCCCAAGGCCTATCATATCTAAATCTAAAGTATTCGCTTCTAATATCTCTTTTTCATTATGAGTTGAGAGACCTAAAAGTTTATTTTTTAATTTCATTCTAATTAATTTCATAGCTAATTTTTTATCTTTGTGAACTTTTTCAAAATCTTCTTGACCTAAATGTAAGCCATCTGCAAACTCTATTAATTCAATTTTATCATTTATAATAATTGGTATATTTAACTTCTCTTTTAAATATAAAAGATTATTTTTTTGCTCTTCTATAGTTGATATTTTATCTCTATATTGAACAATTTTTACATCTTTTTCATGACACAATTGAACAAATTTTTCTAAAGTTATTGATTTTTTTAATAGTGTTTCATAATCACATAAAACATATAAATAATTAAAGGCTTTAAGCTCAAAGCCTAAAGCCTTTTCTAAGTTTGTTTGCATGTTTTTTAGTTAGCTACTTTCTCTTTTGAGAACATTTTTAATAAATCTGAGATTGTCTTTTTCATATTACTTCTATTAACAACCATATCAATAGAACCCTTTTCAAGTAAGAATTCTGCTCTTTGGAATCCTTCAGGTAAATCTGCACCAATAGTTTGTTTAATAACTCTTTGACCTGCAAATCCAATTAATGCACCTGGTTCTGCCATAATAATATCACCTAAAAAAGCAAATGAAGCAGAAACTCCTCCCATCGTTGGGTCTGTTAAAACAGAGATATAAGGTAATTTTGCATGATCAAGTCTTTTAAGTGCTGCAGAAGTTTTAGCCATTTGCATTAATGCAAATGTTGATTCTTGCATTCTAGCTCCTCCTGAAGCAGAAACTATAATTAAACCTTGGTGTTTTTCAATTGCTCTATTAACTGCTCTAACTATTTTTTCACCCTCAACAGAACCTAAAGATCCACCCATAAAAGAGAAATCAAAAACAGCTAACTGAACTCCCATTCCATCAATTGTAGCTTCACCACTTACAACAGAAGATGTTCTTCCTGTTTTCTTTTCTGCTTCTTGAACTCTTTTCTTATAAGACATTTTATCAACAAATTTTAAAGGATCATTTGGTTTTAAATCTGCATCATATTCAACAAAACTACCCTCATCAGTGATAATTTCAATTCTTCTTTTTGCCCCAATTCTCATATGAAAATTACATTTTGGACAAATATTATTTTGAGCTTCAACCTCTTTAAAAAACATTAATGAACTACACTCAGGACATTTAATCCAGTGTGTAGGTGCATCTTTTTTTGTTGGTTGCTCTTTTGAACTACTATCAAAAGAGATTTTGCTAAATAGGTTTTTTAAATCCATTTTAATCCTTTAATCTTATTAAATATTCTCAAATTTTTCTAATTCGTCTAATTTTTCCCAAGGGTAATCAGGCTGACCTACTTGACCTCGTGCAGCTACATCTGCATAAAGGAAAGTTTCCTTACTTGGTTTATCTAAATTAAACTTTTCAGTTATCCATCTTGGTGTTAATGGGAAAGTTCTCATTACAAAAGAAGATAATTTGTCATCATCAAATTTTGTATATGTTCCCATTGTATCAACAGCAACTGAAGTTGGCTTAGCTACACCAATTGCATATGAAATTTGAACAATTGCTTTTTTTGCAAGACCTGCTGCAACAATATGTTTTGCAATCCAACGTGCAGCATATAATCCACTTCTATCAACTTTTGTATAGTCTTTTGAACTTTGAGCTCCACCACCAATAGGTGCATACCCACCAAAAGAATCAACAATAAGTTTTCTACCTGTTAAACCACTATCAAATAATGATGAGTGATTTACATATTTACCAGTTGGATTGATATGAATGATTGTATCATTTTTATCATATAAATCTGTAGGTAATCCTGCATCATCAATTAATGTTTGAATTAAAGCTCTAACTTCTTCAATTGGCATACCCTCTTTTGAAGGTGCACTTACAACAATTGTATGAATTTTTTGAGGTTTACAATTTTCAAAATTCTCTTTTGTTACATAATCAATAGTAACTTGAGTTTTAATATCAACCCCTAAAGTATCTTTGTGAGTTAATGCATAATTGTAAACTTTATCAGCTAACATTCTAGCATATGTAATAGCTGCTGGCATATACTCAGCTGCTTCATCTGAAGCAAATCCAAACATAATACCTTGATCTCCAGCACCAATTTCTCCAGTTTCTTGATCAACACCTTGAGAAATATCAGGTGATTGTTGATTTAATAAAACTTGAATATCTGCTTCATCAGGATATAAACACTGCTCTTTTGTAAAAGCAGATTTTCCATCATAACCAATTTTAATTAGAGCATCTCTAACTATATGCTCATACTCTTCGTGACTAAGTTGACATTTTGACTTAACTTCACCACCAATAACAATATGTTTTCCTGCAACAAAAACTTCAGAAGCAACTCTTGAGTCTTTGTCTTCAATAATTAATCTATCTACAATTGAGTCAGCAATAATATCTGCACATTTATCAGGGTGTCCTGGGCTTACTACTTCACTTGTAAATAAGTATTGAGTTTTGTTTTCCATTTTTGTTTTCCATCCTTTTGTTTTCCAGAAAAGCTTTTAAACTTTCCGTTGTTTTCCATTCCTTCGTTTTCCATTTTTGTTTTCCAACTATATAAAAGTTAAAAAATTTATAAAAAATAAAAGTTTGAATTCTCTTAATTACAAAATTTGTAAAAAAGTGCTACATTTTATCTAAGTTTTTCTTTTAAGTTTGTAAAAGTAGAGTGCTTACTCTACTGTTACTGATTTTGCAAGATTTCTTGGCATATCAACATCATTACCAAGTCTAATAGAAATTTCCATTGAAAGAAGTTGAAGTGCTACTAGCATTTCAAAAAATTCTAACATGTAGTGGTCAGTTTTTGCTGTTTTTATAAAATCATCAGCTAATTCAAAATCAAGTGGTGAAATTGCACAAATAGTACTATCTCTAGCACTTAATTCTTCTACATTTGATTTAATTTTGTCATATAATAAATTTTGAGGCATAAGTGCAATTGTAAATAACTCTGGGTCTGCAAGTGCTATTGGTCCATGTTTCATCTCACCTGCTGGATATCCTTCAGCATGTAAATATGAGATCTCTTTTAATTTTAAAGCACCCTCTAAAGCAAGTGGGAAGAATACATCTCTTCCTATAAAAAAGAAACCATGTCCATGAAGATATCTTTTTGATAATCTTCTAGTTTTTTCATGAATTTTATCATTTACAACAAGTGATTTAGGTACTTCTCTTAATGCATGTAACTCTTCTTGCATCTTTTCTGATGATATTACATTTTTAGCCTTTGCAAAATAAAGTGCTAACATCCAAAGTACAACAGTTTGAGTTGAGAATGCTTTTGTTGAAGCAACACCTTTTTCAATACCTGCTCTTGTTAAAATTGTAGCATCAGCAGTTCTAGTCATAGATGAGTTATCAACATTACAAACAACTAATGTCTTAAGGCCTGCATCTTTTGCCATTTTAAGGGCCTCTAAAGTATCTGCTGTTTCCCCACTTTGACTTATAACTACAAATAAAGTATCAGTAGTAAGAAGTGGTTCTTTATATCTAAACTCACTTGCAATTTCTACATTACACTTAACTTTTGAAAGCCTTTCAAAAAGGTATGAAGCAGTAAGTCCTGCATGATACGATGTACCACAAGCACAAATTTTAATTTCATTAATTCCTTCAATAATTGAAGAATCAATTTCATCAAAAGAGATACTCTTATCAGCAATTCTTCCAAGCATACAATCACTTACAACTGTACTTTGCTCATAAATCTCTTTTTCCATAAAGAATCTAAATCCATCTTTTTGAGCAAACTGTTTTGAACTAGGTAGTGTTGACCAAGAATAATCATCACTAAAAAATTCAATTGAATTAGAACTTGCAATTCCGCCAACACCATCTTCAAGATAAACCACATCATTAGATAATCCAATAAGGGGCGCATCTGATGAAGCAAATAATACTTCATTCTCTTCTTTTCCTTTTGCTACAATTAAAGGACTTCCATGTTTAAAGAAAAATACTTTTGTTGGATCTGCTTTTGTAATTAATAAAATTGAAAATGCACCCTCTAAGCTTTCTATTGTTTTTTTGAAAGCTGCTGTTGTATCATTAAGTTGGTTGTAAAAATTCTCAAATAAGTGAACTATAACTTCTGTATCTGTTTGAGATACAAATTTATGTCCTTTTGAACTTAAATCATCTTTTAATTCTTTATAATTTTCAATAATTCCATTATGAACTACATAAGAGTACTCACCTAAATGTGGGTGTGCGTTTAATTCTGTTGGTTTACCATGTGTTGCCCATCTTGTATGACCAATACCAATTTCATAGTCATTTTTTGATACTGTTGCATTTACTTTTTCTTCTAGATTTACTAATTTTCCTAAAGCTTTAAATACATCAATTTTTTCATCTTTTAATACTGCGATTCCAGCACTATCATAACCTCTATATTCAAGCTCTTTTAGTCCATCTAATAATATTTTTGTAGTGTTTTGCTTACCAATATAACCAACAATTCCACACATATAAATCCCTTATTCTAGCGTTTAAATAGTGATAATTATATTTAATTATTTCTAAATAGTTGCTTTTTTATTATTTTTCTTATTTAATTAACTCTAATAACGAATTATGAATATAACCATTTGTAGCAACAATATACTTATCTTCAAATAGTCTATAATCACTTCCATTTAGTGTTGAAACTTTTCCACCAGCTTCATTTAAAATTATTATTCCAGCACTAACATCCCAAGCTTTTAGGTTCATTTCATAATAACCTTCATAAGTACCACGTGCTACCATACATAAATCAATTGCTGCACTTCCTAATCTTCTTATATCTTGACATTTTGGAAGGATTGTTTTTATTTTTTCGATTACATCATTTAAATCATCACTATTTGTCCCACTTGAATATGGGAATCCTGTAGCCATTAGTGCTTTTTGAAAATCATTTTCATCTGATACTTTTATTTGTTTTCCATTTAAATATGCACCCTGGCCAATTTGAGCTTCATACATTTCATCTAAAATTGGATTATAAACTATTCCAATAAATGGTTTTTTATCTTTATAAACTCCAACTGAAATAGCTGTATGAGGAACACCATTTACAAAATTTGTAGTTCCATCAATTGGGTCTATTATAATTGAGTCTTTAAATTCAATATTTGAGTTATCAGACTCTTCTGCAATAATATTAAAATCAGTAAACTCTTCTGAAAATTTTTCTTTTAAAAAGTTCTCAACACCAACATCATATTTTGTAACTAAATCTTTTTTTGCTTTAAATGTCACATCTTTGTTTGAGTAGTAACCTTCATGAAGTATTTTTCCTGCTTCTTTTATAATCTCTTTTAATCTTTCTTTCATATCTTCACTTTTTTGTTTTTTGCAATTGTAACAAATGATAGTTACATACTTATTAAGAAATATGAACAAAAATTAATATTTTATTCATATTAGCTTCATATTGACAAACTAAACTTGCAAAAAATAAAAAAGGAAAACTTTGATTTTATATGCTTTTAAAGCACTTGCAGCAAATAAACTAAAAACTACACTTATTTTTGCAAGTCTGATTTTTTCTATCATATCAATCTTTTTAATCAGTTCTATTTCTAATGGAATTATAACTATGTATTCATCAATGTTAAAAAGTGATGGAGATATTATAGTTACTCAAGCAAAAATCTCTGATACATTTTTTTCAAACGTTGATATAAATCTAATTGAAAAAATCAATACAATTACTGGAGTAAAAGAATCATCAGCTTTAATTGTTGGTGCAAGTCCAGTTGAAAAACTTCCAATAGTAGCTATTTATGGAGTTACTCAAAATAGATTTAAAAACTACAAAATTGATAAAGGAAATTATCCATCAAACGATGAAGTAATTGTTGGACAATCAATTTTTGAGCAACTACAAAATAAAGAACAAATCCAAATAGCAAACAAAACATTTAAAATCTCTGGAGTTTTTAAAAGTGAAATTGGTTTTGAAAATGGTGGAGTTGTTTTAAATATTAATGATGCTGGAAAAATATTTAATAAATCTGCTTCAATGATTATGGTTAATACAAAACTTGAAGCAAACACAGACAAAATAAATAATGAAATAAAAAAACTACATAATGATATAGAAGCAAAATCAACACAAAATTTTGTAGATAACTATAATCAATTTAAAATCATTAAAACCTCATCAAATGTTATTTCAGCAATTGCATTTTGTATGGGATTACTTGGAATTATTAGTTTAATGAGCATAACAATAAATCAAAGAAGAGCAGAATTTGGGATAAAAAGGGCTATTGGAATTCCAACATCAAAAATAGTTTTATCAATTATGTACGAGAGTTTTATATTAGGTGTAATTAGCTTTATTGCAGCACTTGCTATTTCAAACTTAGCACTTTATTTTATAAAAAATGTTCAAAGCTTACAAGGTTATGTAAATGGAGAGATTTCATCAACTCTTGCAATATATATTTTTATAACATCAGTTTTGATGGCAATTATAGGCTCAATAATACCTGCACTAAATGCAGCTAAAACTGACCCGGTTGAGTTAATTCAAGGAAATAAAATATGATAAAAGCAATTAATTTAACTCATTACTACAATAAAGATAAAGCCTTAGAAAATATCAATTTAGAAATAAACAAAGGTGAATTTGTATGTTTAATTGGTGAAAGTGGTAGCGGAAAATCAACACTTTTGTCAAATCTTTCAACACTACTTAAACCTACAAGTGGAGATATTTTCTATGAAGAAACGAACTATAAAAATATCAAAAATATTGATAGCTTTAGAAAAGAGAATATTGGTTTTATTTTCCAATTTCACTATTTAATTAACTATTTAACAATTAAAGAAAATATCAAATTAGCAAATGAAAAAGCAAGTGATGATGACATTTCTACTTTTTTAAATAGTTTAGGAATTAATGATTTAAAAAATAAATATCCAACTGAGATTTCAGGAGGTCAGCGACAAAGAGCTTCTATTGCACGAGCACTTATTAACAATCCAAAAGTAATCTTTGCAGATGAACCAACAGGAAATTTAGACTCACAAAACTCACAAAAAGTTTTTGAAATGTTTAAAGATTTATCAAAAAAAGGAACAACTATTATAGTAGCAACTCACGATAAAAATTTAGCACAAATTGCTAATAAAATTTATGAGGTAAAAGATGGAAAAATTAATAAATAAACATTTTAAAATCTCTATTGTATTTTTTGCACTTGGACTTTTATTTGGAATTATATATTCATTAAATTTACTTGGCTTAAATATTAATTCTGAAACTTTAAGTCCAGTAAACATGAGATCAATTCATATTAGTTTAATGCTTTATGGATTTGTACCTTTAATGCTTTCATATTTACCTTTTTTACTAATAAATAAAGAAGTTGGAACATCTGAAGATGGTCTTAGATACTTAGATTTATATACTATTATTTGGTATATCTTTTTAGTATTTATGGTTATTTCACTTCTTCTTGGTAAAAATAGAGGTTTAGCATTTTATGATTTTGCTTATGAGTTAAATTTTTTACTTGCATTTGCTGGTGTTTTTTATATTATTGCCTTATATAAATTTATTAGACTTTACAAAGTATTACCTTTATGGATAAAAGTATGTTTAAGAGTTGTTATTATCGCACCTATTACTTTACTAATACTTATGAATCCAATCATTGGACAAGTTGAAAGTACGGTAACTGGTCCACATGGAGATAATACGCTTGGAATGAGTTTAGCTTTAATTCCTATTTATTATCTAATTATAAAACTACTTAATGAGGGTGAATTTGCTGCACGTTGGAATATTTTATGGATTATTCCAACTGTGTTTTATTTTGGAACAGTTTTATATAGAATTTTCTTTGAAGCCTTAACTTACAATCAAGAGTGGTTTGCCCAATATTTAACTTTATTATATGTTCCACTTCTTTACAGATGGTATAAAGATTCAAATATAAAAGTTCATGCAAAAAGAGCTTTACTAATCTCAATTTTAGCTTTTTTATTTGTTGATATTGAAGGAAATATTCTGTTTATTCCAGAAATTAGATGGTTATTTCATAGAAATGATTTAATAGTTGCTCATGCTCACGTTGCAATGGGTATTGGAGTTTTCTTTATGGTAATTTCTATGTTTATAAATCAAATAAAAGAATTACACAAAGAGATTTTTCTAAAACTATATTTAGTTGGAATTTTAGGGATATTTACAGTTTTATCAATTTCTGGATTTACTCAAGCTGGATTTAGCAATATTCCCACTGATAAATTATGGATATTAAGATCACTTTTTGGTCTTATTGCATTTAGTTTTATCTTTGCATTTATCAAAATTAGAACAAGCTATTCTAAACTTGAACTTTATAATTTAGCAGGAGTTTATGCTGATGGATTTGGTGGAATTTTTTTAATACTATTTGCAAGTTTTAGCTATCCACTTTTAGGTTTTAGTTTCAATGGTGTTTATGAATATGTTGTTTTTACTTTTGTAAGCATGACTGGAGTTATTCACTATATGGCTCTTAAAAATCCAAATTTTACACTTCTTACAGTGATTATTAGAGTATTTGCAAGTTCAATGTTTTTTGCACTATATGCAAGTGATAAACTTGGAATTGAAGCACTTTTAATCTCACTATTTGATTTAACATATGTGTTTATTTATTTAATCTTTTTTTATAAAAAGGAGCTATTATGCAAAGATTAATTTTAGTACTATTTATAGCAACTGAGCTTTGCTACTACTTACTTATTGCTCAAACTGGAATTGTTGAATACTTTT
Organism: Malaciobacter pacificus; assembly: GCF_004214795.1. Taxonomy (NCBI): domain Bacteria; kingdom Pseudomonadati; phylum Campylobacterota; class Epsilonproteobacteria; order Campylobacterales; family Arcobacteraceae; genus Malaciobacter; species Malaciobacter pacificus. The sequence goes on along the minus strand of NZ_CP035928.1, from coordinate 474,462 downwards.
CTTCAAATATTTTTGTAATTGCACCTCTTCCAATTGGTGGAATTATAGGTTCATTTTTAATTCCTTATTTAAAAATAGAGAACAAAAATAAAATATCAATACTATTAGTAATTCAACTAATTATGAGTTTTATCTATCCAAACTTTAACTTTATAACTCTATTTATTTTAGGATTAACAGTTGGGGCTTTAGCACCACTAATTATAAATGAGATTAAAAAAGCTGATTTTATTCAACTTGGACTTGCCTTATGTATTTCATATGTGACTGGAACAATGATGTTTAACTATGATGTAGAATTAAGGGATATTATTGCAATAATTTTAACAATAATTACACTTATCTCTTCAAGATTTTTACCAAATAAAGAGTTAGAAAGAGACTATAGTGAAAGCTTCTCTTTATATGCAATGGTTTTATGGATATTCTTAGATTCTGCACTTTTTGAATCTCTTTCACGTGATATTACAATCTCAATTTGGAGAGATGGATATAGTTTAGAGATTGCACTATTTCATATAGTGGGAGTTGTTGCTGCTCTTACTTTAAAATTAGAAAAGAATCAAAAAGAACTATTTATTATAATACTTTTTGCACTTTCATATCTATTCTATTTTTTAAGAGAAGGATTTATTTTATCACTTATTTATCCATTTGTAATCTCATATTACAACGTAATTATTCTACAAACAATTATAAAAAAAGATTTTAAAACAATATCAATATATATGATTTTTATAGGTTGGATTGCTTCAGGGGCTGGGCTTTTTGTAGCATTAGAAAACCTAATTTTATTTGTACCAGTAATTTTATTAATAACCTTACTAAAAATTATGTCAAATCAGTTTATACCAAATAACAAGGAGGTTAATTATGTTTAAGGTATTAGTATTAATTTGTTTAGGTCTATTTGCAAGTGCAAGTAGTTTAGGTGTGTCAAGTGGGAGTATCCAAGCTCACACAGAGGTTTTTGGTGATAGTGAAATTAATCCAACAACAAATGAAGTTAAAGGAGAATTATCAATTGGTGATGCAATAACATCATTAAAAGGAAAAATCTATTTTGATACTCTTTCATTAATTAGTAGTAAAAAAGATAGAGATTTAAATATGTATGAATTATTAAATGCAACAAAATATAAAACCATTTCATTCAATATAAACCATGTTTTGCAAGTAGAAGACAAATATCTAATTAATGGAACATTAACTTTAAATGGTATTGAAAACAAGATATCAACAACAAGTATGATTATTGAAGAAAATGGTGCTTTAAAACTTGATGGTGGCTTTTCTATTTTATTAAGTGAATATGGAATGAAACCACCAACAATGTTTTTTTTAACAGTTAGAGATCAAATCGATATTACTTATAATTTAGAATTGAAATAATCTAAAATAAGGAATCTTTAATCATGAGTAAAAGAAGTCTACCAAAAGCTAGAACTTTAGAGGTAAAAGTTTCAAATGAAAAGTTAAATCATTTGAAACTACTTCACTTGAGTGATTTGCATATAAATAAGAATTTTCCAGATGAGATTCTACATGAATTAGTTTTTTATTGCAATTCACTAGATTATGATTTTACAGTTATTACTGGTGATATTATTGATTGTAAAGTTAAAAATATAAAAGAAAAACTTGCAATTTTAAATAACCTAAAAGGTGATGTTTATTTTATTAGTGGGAACCACGATTTAGTTTATGGATTAAATGATTTAAAAAAAGAGTTAACAAACTTTATTTTTATGGATAATGAAATAAAAAAAATTGAATATAAAAATGAAATCATAAAATTAGTTGGACTTTCTGATAGATTTTCTAAGTTTTTTGGAATTAAAAGAGATGAAAAAAAAATATTAGCAAGTATAAAAGAAAGTGAACCTACTATATTTATCTCCCACCAACCAAAGGATTATAAATTAGCTTTAAATTCTAACCTTTTTTTATGTGGACATACCCATGGAGGTCAAATTTTTCCTTTTCATTATTTAGTAAAAATAGTTCAACCTTTTTTATCTGGTCTTCATTATGTAAAAGATACTGCAATCTATGTAAATTCTGGGCTTGGTACTTGGGGAATAGATATGAGGTATAAAGCACCAAGTGAAATTACCATATTAGAATTAATTCATAAAAGTGTAGAATAGCATATGAAAATTTTAATTATAGAAGATGACGAAAAAATTATTAACTTTTTAAAAAAAGGTTTAACTGAAGAGTGCTATATAGTTGACTCTTCAACAAATGGAGATGAAGGATTATATTTAGCAAGTGTAAATGAATATGATTTGATTTTACTTGATATTATGCTTCCTATAAAAGATGGAATTGAAGTTTGTAAAAGTTTAAGAGCTTCAAATATTCAAACTCCTATTATAATGCTAACAGCTAAAGATTCAATTGAAGATAAAATAAAAGGTTTAGATATTGGAGCAAATGATTACCTTGCTAAACCATTTTCATTTGCAGAATTACTTGCAAGAATTAGGGTACAACTAAGAACTACTTCAAATGTACAAACAAAACTACAAATTGCTGATTTGGAGCTTGATTTACTAAATAAAACAGCAAAAAGAGATTCTCAAGAAATAGTACTAACATCAAAAGAGTTTACACTACTTGAATACCTAATTAAAAACAAAGATAGAGTTTTAAGTGAGACTACAATCAGTGATTCTTTAAGCTCTTTTGAAAACTCAAATATGAGTAATATAGTTAATGTTTATATCTATAGAATTAGAAATAAAATAGATAAAAATTTTGATAAAAAACTTATAAAAACTGTAAGAGGAATAGGATTTAAAATTAGTGATGTCTAATCTATCAATAAAAAGAAAATTAGTTTTATATAGTATAGTTATTCAATTTTTAGTTTTGATAATATTCTCTTTTGCACTTTATAAATCACTAGAAATCACTACTTTAGATAAAATTCAAGCTAATCTAAAAGTAATTATACTTGATGTTACAGATGATATTTTAGAACATCAAAATATTAGTGATAAAACCTTAGATGAAGATATTGAGTATATGATGGATCCCTTATATATCAGAGTTATGGAAGCTACTAAACACAAAACAATATCAAAAACTCCTAACTATCCAGATAATATTATTCATGATGATGACTATTTAGAAACCTTAGAAAAAGAGATAATCACTTTTGAAGAACAAAACAACTATTTAGTTAGTAGAATAAAAATTAATTTCCATAAACAAAATGATATTATAGTTGAAGTTGCAACTACAAAAGAGATATTAAGCTCCACTCTTGAAGACTTACTTTATATACTTTATTTTATTTTACCAATTATTTTAATATTTTCAATACTTGGTGGAAACTTTATTATATATAAATCATTTTTACCAATTGAGCAGATATTAAATCAATTAAAAAGAATCAATGCAAATGATTTGTCTGAAAGAATAAAATCAACGAATACAAATGATGAGATAGACTCACTGATACTTGAAATAAATTCCCTTTTAGAAAGAATCGAAGAATCATTTCAAAGGGTTAGCCAATTTAGTTCAGATGCATCCCATGAACTAAAAACTCCACTTACAATAATTAGAGGTGAAATAGAAATAGCACTTAGAAAAGATAGAGATATTGATGAATATAAATCGACTCTTCAAACTTCACTTGATGAGATATTAACAATTGAGCAAACAATAAATGACTTACTATTTTTAGCAAAAAATGAAAATGAAATCATGATAGATAAAATGCAAAACTATTATATAGATGAAATAATTGATGAATCAATTAATGAAGTAAAAAATCTTGCAAAACTTCATAATATTAATATCATTTTAGATTTAAAAGATAGTGTTGAATTTAATTGTTATGCAAATTTAATCAAAATTGCATTAAAAAATATACTAAAAAATGCAATACAATATAGCTATAAAGATAGCAAAATTATTGTAAAAGGTAATAAAAACAATAGTTTTTTTGAAATTTCAGTACAAGATTTTGGAATTGGTATTGAAAAAAACAAACAAAATAAAATATTTGAAAAATTTTATAGAACAGATAAAAGTAGAAATAAAAATTCAGGGGGTACGGGCCTTGGAATGTCCATTGTTAGGAAGATTGTAGATATTCATAATGGAGATATCAAAATTCAAAGTAATGAAGATATTGGAACAACAATCACACTAATCTTAGCTTTAGAAAAATAATTTTTTTTAATTTCAGTAAACTTTAATTTAAAATGATGTTATAATTACATTATCAAAACAATACGGAGGTGTAAATGACGAAGGATTCACATTTTTAGCATTGTTAAACACTAATTAAGATATTAAATTTACTTACGAGTAGATTATATAAATGAGTGTATTATTTATAAAAATAATTTTTCAAGGGAAGTTTTTATAACTTCCCTTTTTTAATACTCAAAATTTATTACATTCATTAAATAAAGGACTTATATGACGGGTTGGACATATTTAATTATTGCTGGCTTACTTGAAATAGGCTTTGCTTCTATGATAAAACTTACTGAAAATTTTACAAAAATATTTCCTACTATTTTATTTATTTTATTTGCAATGGCAAGCTTTTATATGTTAACTAAAGCTATTGAATCTATTCCAATAGGAACAGCTTATGCAGTTTGGACTGGAATTGGAGCAATAGGAACAGTAATAGTTGGAATAGTTTTTTATAATGATCCCGTAAGCTTTTTACGATTATTCTTTATATCTATGTTAATATTTTCTATTGTGGGGTTAAAACTAGTAAGTTAGAAATAAGTCTCTTAAATAAATTAAGAGACTTATTTAATTGATGAAGTCTTAATATGACTACATCATTCCTGGCATTCCGCCCATTCCACCCATATCTGGCATAGCTGGACCTGATTTTTCTTCTTTAATATCTGTTACTGTTGCTTCAGTTGTTAATAATAATGAAGCAACTGATACTGCATTTTGCATAGCTACTCTTTCAACTTTTGCAGGATCTACAATACCAGCTTCAAACATATCTACATACTCACCAGTTGCAGCGTTGAATCCTAAATTATCACTAGATGCTTTTTCAACTTCATTTACAACAACACCAGCGTCAAATCCAGCATTGATTGCAATTTGTTTCATAGGTGCTTTAATAGCTCTTAATACAATATCTGCACCAATTTGCTCATCACCATCTAATTCAAGGTTTACTTTAGCAGCAGCTCTAATTAATGCAGCCCCTCCACCAATAACAATACCTTCTTCAACAGCAGCTCTAGTTGCAGAAAGTGCATCATCAACTCTATCTTTTTTCTCTTTCATTTCAGTTTCAGTAGCAGCACCTACTTTGATAACTGCAACACCACCAGAAAGTTTTGCTAATCTTTCTTGTAATTTTTCTTTATCATACTCAGAAGTTGTATTAGCCATTTCAGCTTTGATTTGATTAACTCTTCCAGTTACTGCATCAGCTGTTCCATTTCCATCAACAATAGTTGTATTATCTTTATCAATAACTACTTTAGAAGCACTTCCTAATACATCAATACCACAAGTATCAAGTTTCATTCCTAACTCTTCAGATACAACAGTACCGTTTGTTAATACAGCGATATCTTCTAACATAGCTTTTCTTCTATCACCAAATCCAGGAGCTTTAACAGCAGCAATATTTAAAGAACCTCTTAATCTATTTACTACTAAAGTAGCTAATGCTTCACCATCAACATCTTCAGCAATGATTAATAAAGGTCTTCCTGATTGATTTACTGATTCTAAAATTGGTAACATCTCTTTTAAGTTAGAGATTTTTTTGTCATATAATAAAATAAATGGATTATCCATTTCAGTAATCATTTTCTCAGAGTTTGTAATAAAGTATGGTGATAAGTAACCTCTATCAAATTGCATACCCTCAACAACATCTAATTCATCAACGATACCTTTAGCTTCTTCAACAGTAATAACACCATCTTTACCAACTTTATCCATTGCTTCAGCAATCATAGCTCCAATTGCTTTATCAGAGTTTGCAGAAATTGTAGCAACTTGCTCAATCTCAGTTTTATTAGCAACAACTTTAGAAGACTCTTTTAAGTTAGCTAAAATTGCTTCACAAGCTTTATCCATACCTCTTTTTAAAGAAATTGGGTTAGCACCTGCTGTTACGTTTCTTAAACCTTCTTTGAATACTGAATGTGCTAAAACTGTAGCAGTTGTAGTACCATCTCCTGCTTCATCAGCAGTTTTAGAAGCAACCTCTTTTACAAGTTGTGCACCCATATTTTCTAATGTATCTTCAAGTTCAATTTCTCTTGCAACAGAAACACCATCTTTTGTAATTGTTGGAGCACCAAAAGCTTTTTGTAATAAAACGTTTCTACCTCTTGGTCCCATTGTAACTTTAACAGCATCTGCTAATTTTTCAACACCTGAGTATAATTTATTTCTTGCACTATCACTAAATGAAATCTCTTTTGCCATTACATAACTCCTATAATATTTTCAATTTCTAATACTAAATAATCTTCACCTTCTAAAGTGAATTCAGTTCCTCTGTATTGTTCAAATACAATTGTGTCACCCTCTTTTAACTCAGTAACATCTGTACCAATTGCTTTTACAACAGCTGTATTTGGTTTTTCTTTAGCTGAATCAACTAAAATAATTCCGCTTGCAGTTTTCTCTTCTGCTTGTGTTCTTTGAACAAGAACTCTTTTACCTAATGGTTTAAAATTCATTATACTTCCTTCTTTATTTTTAATTATGTTATATTTCTAATTTAACTTAGAATTTAGCACTCTAAATTTCCAAGTGCCAAATTTTATAAAATTTTTTATAAATTGTCAAGAGGTTTGAGTTAAATTGACTAAGAGTATATCAAAAGTTTTATTTATGTCTATTGATATACTTTAATAAAAGTTCTTCTAATGAGTTTTTTAAATTATCTTCAAGTGTGTTTAATGTAGCTTCACACTTATTTGCTAGTTCATTTGCACTATTAATTGCACCATCAAGGCCAAGTAAATTTACAAAAGAGTTTTTTGATTCATCATTTTGAGTAGTTTTTCCAGCTTCTTCACTAGATTGAGTTTCATCTATAATATCATCTTGAATCTGAAATAACAATCCTAAGTCAATTCCAAAATCATATAATTTATTTTGAGTTTCTATGTCATATTCACTGATTATTGCACCCATTTTTAAAGAAGCTGCAATAAGTCTTGCAGTTTTATGAATATGTAAAAACTCTAGTTGATTAAGTTCAAGCTTTTGATTTTCAAAAAAACAATCAATTGCTTGTCCTATAATCATTCCATCAATTCCGCCATTTGATGATAAACATTTTACTAACTCTATTTTTATGTCATTATGTAATGATGCATTTGAGATTAAATTAAAAGCTTCAGTATTTAAAGCATCCCCTACTAAAATAGCAGTTACTTCATCATATTTTTTATGAATTGTTTCAAATCCTCTTCTTAAATCAGCATTATCCATAGAAGGTAAATCATCATGAACTAATGAATAAGTATGCAAAAACTCTAAACCAAGAGCTACAGGCATTGCATTTGCTAAAAGTAAAGATTTATTTGATTTTACAACTGAAAGTAAAAGCATAGGTCTAAATCTTTTTCCTCCAGCTTTTAGCATCTCAGATAAAGCATCCTCAAAATATGGATGAAAAGATTTAGATTGTGGTAAGTTATTTAATAAATAAGTTTCGAACTGTTGTAATAGTTTTTTCATATACTACTTTTGGCCAAAAGAACCAAGACCACCCATCATGTTCATTGCCATCATTTTTTTGTTTTCATCACTTTGTTTAATTACATCATTCATAGCAGAAATTAGTAAAATTTGTAAAGAGTCTTTATCCTCTAAAAGTGAATCATCAATTTGTAAATCTACGATTTCAGAATTACCATTGATAGAAATTTCTACCATTCCACCACCAGCTTTTGAAGTAAAAATTCTTGATTCATTCTCTTCTTTAGATTTTTCAGCCATTTCTTGAAATTGACCCATCATTTTATTTAAATCTAAATTTTTTAAATCAATTCCATCAAACATAATCACTCCCTACTAACTCATTTGTAATTAAATCAATATCATTTTTATCATTAACTAAAACTACAGTTGGCTCATAATTTTCTAATTCAGATTCATTGTATGAAGCATAAGCAATAACAATAATTTTATCACCAATTTCAACTTTTCTAGCTGCTGCTCCATTTAAACACATATCTTTGCTTCCTGGCTCGCCTTTAATAACATATGTTTGAAATCTTTCACCATTATTAATATTAACAATATCAACTTTTTGACCAACTCTTAACTTAGCCGCTTGCATAAGCTCATAGTCAACTGTAATTGATCCAACATAGTTAAGATTTGCATCTGTAACTGTTGCTCTATGAATTTTGCTATATAGCATATCAAATGTCATATACTTAAATCCTTTTTAAATTTCCTAAATTAACTGGCTTTTTGCCTTAAATATATTCTCTTGTGATTCTATCTATTTTGTCCTTAGATAATGAAGCACGATTAAATATATAATCTAGGTTATGATTATATGGCGTATTGTATAATCTTTAAATAACCCTTACTTATAAAATCTTTGAATTTTAACACTTTTTTTTTAAACTTGACTAAAAAAGATTCTTTAATTTATTTTTAAACCTATTATACTATACTTTTTGTCCTATATTTAAATTAAAAGGTAGAAAATGAAAAAAATTTTATTTTTTATTTGTACTTTTGTGTTACTTTTAGAAGCTTCAAATCCAATTGCAATAATGAATACTACAAAAGGTTCTATTGAAATTGAACTAAGACCTGATATTGCACCAAAAGCGGTTGAAAATTTTGTTACTCATGCAAAAAATGGCTACTATGATGGATTAATATTTCATAGAATCATTAAAAATTTCATGATTCAAGGTGGAGACCCTAAAGGTAATGGTACAGGTGGAGAATCAATTTGGGGAAAACCATTTGAAGATGAGTTTGCACCTAATGCAATATTCGATAAACCAGGTATTTTAGCTATGGCAAATTCTGGAAGAAATACAAATGGTAGTCAATTTTTTATTACAACTGTTCCAACTTATTGGTTAAATGGTAGACATACAATTTTTGGTTATGTAGTAAATGGCATGGATGTAGTAAAAAAATTAGAGAGTGTTCCAACTGCTAGAGGTAATAAACCTTTAATGGATCAAAAAATTATATCTATTACAATAAAATAAATATCTAAGTAAAATCTTAATTTAGTTAAAGATTTTACTTAATAACTTACCATCAGCAACTGATATAATCTTTTTTTCTAATTGTTCAAGCTTAGTTGATTCATCTTTAGCTTTTTCTTTCCAGTATGCTAATTTCTCAACTAAAACCTCATCATTTTGTATACTGTTTAGTTTTTCTTCTAGCTCTTCTAAAGACTGTTTATATTCATCCTCTTGCATTTCATAATGCAATTTTAGATTAGATAACTCTTTTTCTTGTATTTCTCTAAGATAAGAAACTTTATCTTCAAGTCTTTTTATTTGATATTTTAAATCTGAATTCTCTTTCATCAGTTTAAAACTACTTGTATGCGACGAATTCTTTTTTTGTAGACCTAATTCTGTTTTTAAGTTTTTAATTTCAATCTTATATTTTTGTGCACTGTGCATGTATTTATCTATACTTGTTAAAGCTTTATTTAAATCTTCTTGAGCTTTTTGTAATTGATTTGATAATTCATTTATCTTTATTGTTTGCTCTAGACTACCTTCTTGACTTCTTTTAAAAATATCACTTTTATCTCTCATTAATGCAAGTTGAATTTCTCTTTTTTTATTTTGTTCTTGAGTTATATCTTTTTGAATTGAAATAGTACCATTAATCTCTCCATTGTCATCTAAAAGAGTAATCATATAACAATCTGTTGTATAAGCACTACCATCACTTTTTCTATTTTTTAAAGTGCCACTCCAAGGCTTATTATTTAGAACATCTGCATATAAACTTGTATAAATATCTTTTGACATATCTTTATGAGCTAAATCTTTGAATTCTTTTCCTAGCAACTCTTTTTTTGAATAGCCAGATATTTTACAGAAAAGATCATTTACATAAGTGATTTTCATTTTGCTATTTGTTTTAATTACGATATTAACAGAATCAATTACATCTTTAAATTTACTAAGTTCTTTAATACTTAATTCTAATAAAGTATCTTGATATTTAACTTTTGCAATCTTAGAAATAGACTCAATAAGACTTCTAATATCCACAGGCTTAATTATATATTCTTGAACTTTTAATTTTATTGACTCTAAAAGATAATTATTATCAGAGAAAGCTGTAGTAAATATAACAGGAATTTCCTCATCTTTTTTTCTAATTTCTTTAATCATATCTATACCATTTAAGATTGGCATATTTATATCTGAAAGTATTATATCAATTTTGTTAGAATGATATAAATCTAAACCTTCTAATCCATTTTTAGCCACAAAAACATTGTTAAAAAAATTTAAAAGAAGTTTTGACAACTCAGTTCTAACAACATCATCATCTTCAACATATAATAAATTAAAATTTTTAAGAAGATTTTTACTATTAGTTTTCATGAAAACTACTTAATTTTCATATCAACAATTATATCAATAAAATTTATAAAATCGAAAGGTTTTAATAAGTATTTATCTACTCCATACTCTTTAGCTTTTTGGATATACTCTTCTTCAGTATGTGCAGACATTACAATCGTAGGTATATTTTTGCCCTGCTCTTTTAACTTTTTAATCATTTCTAAGCCATTCATATGAGGCATATTAATGTCCGTTATAATAGCATCTATATCACTATTTTGTGATATAACTTCTAAAGCCTCAACGCCATTAGATGCAGTTAAATAATTAATTTCTAATTTTTTTAATGCGTCACAAATTATGTTAAGAAGCTCTTCTTCATCTTCAACAAACAATAATTTTAATTTTCTTAACTGCTGGATTTTTTCTTGCATGTTAACCTACTTATCAATTAATTCTTCTTTTGCAACTACTTTTTCAATATCCATTATAACTAGCATTTCATTATTATCTAGTCTAACATAACCCTTTAAGTATTTTGAAGGGATTGCAGAACCCATTTCAGAAACTGGAGCTAATGTGCTTGTATCTAATCTTTGAACATCATCAACTAAATCAACAACAACTCCAAGCATTCTTTTATCTTCTGTAATTACAGCAATTACAGATGTATTTTCATCATATTTAGCAGGTCCTGTATTAAATTTAGTTCTAATATCTAAAATTGGTACCACTTCACCTCTTAAGTTAATTAATCCCTTAACCCATTTTGAAGTATTTGGTAAAGTTGTAATATTATCTGGATACGTTAATATTTCTCTAATTTTAGGTAGTTCTATTGCATACTTCATAGCACCTAATTCAAAAGTCATATATTCACTTGTGTTTGCCCAGTCAATTACTTTTTCTTCATTATTTTCCATAGAGTTTTCCTTTTAACGTGCACCATATACAGCTTGTGTATTGATTAATTCATATAAATACACAATATTTTACCTATAGTAAACTTAAATTTTATTGTTTTTCTAAGTTATTTACAGTACATGTAGCAATATATTTGGGACTTTGAAGTTCTATTTTATCACCAATACTTATTGTATCCATAGAAATTATTTTATTTTCTTTTGAAATCTGTACAAATCCATTTTTATCTTTTTTATCAGGATGATTCATTTCATAACTAGATTTTAATAAATCTAATTGGGATTGTGATTTAGATAAAATCGAAGAGATTGAGTTTTTAAATGTAGAATTAAATAGATTTAACTCATTTTGTGTGCTATTAATTTTTTGAATCAAATCAGTTCTAAATGATGATTTTAACATTTTAATTTCACTTTGAATATACTCAAATTTACTTTCAATAGAGTTTTGAATAAAGAGTGTTTTTAAGTTTGTGAGTTTTTGTTGTTTATTTAAAAGAATATTATTAAATCTATTTTGATATTCATTTGAAACATTATCTAAATACATTCTATGTTCATTTATATCAGGCAATGCTATTTCAATAGCATTTGATGGAGTTGCTGCTCTAACATCTGCTACAAAATCACTTATTAGATAATCAACCTCATGACCAACAGCAGATATAATTGGTGTTTTTGCCTCATAAATAGCATTTGCTACTATTTCTTCATTAAAAGCCCAAAGATCTTCAATACTTCCGCCACCTCTTCCTACAATCATCACATCGCAGTTTAAACTATCTGCATATTTAATAGAATTTGAAATATCAAAAGCCGAACCCTCACCTTGAACTAAAGTTGGGATTAAAATAAACTCCACCAAAGGCCATCTATGTGTTGCTACTTTTTTCATATCTTCAATAGCAGCACCTGTTGGAGAAGTTACAAGTGCAATTTTCTTTGGATATTTTGGAAGTGTTTTTTTAATTTCAGCCTTAAAGTATCCTTTAGCATCAAGTTTCTCTTTTAACTGCTCAAATGCAAGTGCTAATGCACCCTTTCCTGATGGTTCAATTTTATTACATAATAATTGATAATTTCCCCTTGGAGCATATACTGTTATATTTCCACTAATATTAATTTTTTGTCCAACTTCAAGTTGAAACTTTAAATACTTTGCATTTCCCCTAAACATTACACATGAGATTGTAGAGTTTGCATCTTTTATTGAAAAATATATATGCCCTGAATTATGATAAGTTAAATTAGAGATTTCACCCTCAACATAAACTTGAATAAAAGTCGTTTCTAGTAGTGATTTAATTTGTGTATTTAGTGTTGTTACACTTATTGGTGAGTTCAAAATAGATTCCTAAAATGCAAGAAAAATTAGATTTTTCTTGCAATTATTAGTGTTGAAATATTCATAGAAAATGCTTTAACATGAACAGGTTCAAGCCCAGCGTTTTTAAGTTCATTACATAAATTTTCTGTTGTTAAAAACTCATCAATTGAGTTTGGTAAATATGTATATGCTTCTTTATTTTTTGAAATCATTCCACCTAAAGTTGGTAAGATTTTATTCATATAAAAATCAGTTACATGGTCAAGTAATTTCTCTTTTTTATTTTTTGTAAACTCATTGATTACTACTAAACCATCTTTTTTTAGAACCCTTGCAAATTCATTGAAAGCTTCTTGTCTTTGAACTACATTTCTAATTCCATAAGAGATAGAGATAATATCAGCACTATCACTATCAAGAGGCATATCAGCAGCTCCTGCTTCAATAAACTCTACATGAGGAAGTTTTTTCTTGCCTACTTCCATCATACCAACACTTGGATCTACTCCAACTACATTTTGTAAGTCAATACCATTTTCTTTTGCTACTTTTTCCCAGTAGATAATCATATCTCCAGTACCACAAGCAACATCTACGATTTTTTCAATTTGTTTATTTCCATAAAGCTCAAATGCTTTATTACAAGCTTTGTTTCTCCATGATTTATCAATTCCCATTGATAAAACTCTGTTTGCTACATCATATGTTCCTGCAATATCATTGAACATTGATACAATTTTTTCTTGTTTACCCATTTATTATTTATCCCTACTATTTATAAAAAAAATTTTGCTACTAATAAACCTAAAACAAAACCAATGTTAACAGCAACTGCAATTGCCATATATGAAACTTTTTTATTAGCTTCTGGGATTTTATAAATTAAATCCTCTTGGTGTTTTAGTGTTTGCTCAAAATTTTTTGATGATTTTTCTAAATTTGTAACTGCTTTTTTTAAAGCGATTTCAGAAAATTCCATTCGTTCAACAAGCTCTTTTGCTTGTTTAAAACTCATATCACTCATTTTTTAATATCAATCCATTTATCTAAATCACAGAAAATTCTATTTAAAGTGTTGATTACATAATCTTTTGCTTCAGTTTGAATTCTTCTAAAAAAAAGATATTTTCTAGCACTTTCAATATCTCCAAGCTCTTTTGCTTTCATAGCTTTTGCTGCAAAATCACTATTGTTGTATGCCATTTCCCAAACTGTACTTCCTAAGTATCTACTCATTGTAATTACTTTATCATTTTTAACTGGAAAGTATTTTGGATTTTTAACAAAGTCACAAATTACTGAGTTTGAATCTAAATATTTATGTCCAAAAAAGTTAATAAACTGTTCTTTAAAATAATCCTCTTCCATAGAGATTGATCTATTTAAAGCAAATATAATATTCTCTTCTGGATTTTTTTCAATCTTTTTGATTTTTTTCATTGTTGCAATTGCATTTTTTCCATCAAGTTCACCATCACCTAATGGAATAATCCATTTAACATTTCCAAAAGAACCAACTTTTTTAATCTCTTCAAGCACAAGTGAAGATGTTTTATTTCCACCAACATCAACTATAACTTCATGATTATCATCCATTAGGATTAATTCATCAAGTTCAGTTAATCTGTTAGTTCCTAACATCTTTTTATTTACAATTTCTGTTCTTGTAAATGATTGAGAATCATTATTCTCATCATCAATTTCAATATATGTAACTTTTTTTCCGTGCTTTTTATACAAGTATGGAGCGATTACTTGCATTGCAACTGTAGATTTACCTACACCACCTTTTGTCTGTGGAATTATAATCATCAATTAGCCCTTTGGATTTTGTTTCATGTATTCAACAATTTTGCCATGAAATCGACAATATATTCTATTTAATGAGATTTCATAACCATATAGTTTGGATATTTTATCGTAATTTTCATTAATTCCATATACCAGCCATTCTTGTAGTTCTTCATAGCTTTCAAATTCATATCCAAATCTACTTAATAGTTTAGCGCTATATTTATCAACTACCATATAATCTTGCTTACAAGCATAACACATAATAGCATCAGCAGTTTCAGGACCAATTCCTTTTTGAGCTAATAACCACTGTCTTGAAACATTTTTACAAAAAATTTCAAAGTATTCAAAATCTTCAATTATATTTTTACAGATTTGTTTAATTCTTAGGGATTTTTGATTTTTAAATCCACTTGGAGTAATTGCATTTATTAAAATTTCATTATCAACTTCTATTAAATTTTCTAAACTTAATAGATCTAAATTTCTAAGATTTTCTAAGGATTTTTCGACATTTGTCCATTTTGTATTTTGAGTTAGAATTGAGCCTAAAAAGATTTCAAAATCATTATCATTTGGCCACCAATTTATTGGCTCATCTTCTAATAAATTCTGCTCTTTTAAAAACTTTAAAAGCTCATAAGAGTTAGAAATACTATTCAACAAAGGCCTCTGTTATAAAGTGTTGACTTTTATTGCAGTATTTTTTTAGTTTAAAAGCATTAGAAGCTTTGCCATCGCTCATATCTACAACCATCATTTGTAAAATTGATTTACAATTATTTGGAACTTCAAAATGCCCACCAATTCCTGTTGTTGCTTTTTGAACTGGAATTTTTGCATCCATTCCAATAACATTGTCT
Source organism: Malaciobacter pacificus (assembly GCF_004214795.1). Classification (NCBI taxonomy): domain Bacteria; kingdom Pseudomonadati; phylum Campylobacterota; class Epsilonproteobacteria; order Campylobacterales; family Arcobacteraceae; genus Malaciobacter; species Malaciobacter pacificus. The sequence goes on along the minus strand of NZ_CP035928.1, from coordinate 458,999 downwards.
CTACAACCTGTAAGACCAATATCTGTTAAATATGCAGTATTTTCAAATATTTGTAAATCATCAGTTCCTACGTGAGTGTGAGTTCCACAGATTGCACTAACTTGATTTTTAAACATCATTAGCATTACTCTTTTTTCACTTGTAGCTTCACCATGAAAATCTATAAATATATTTTTAACTCCCTCATCATGAAGTTTTGATATAACTTTTTTTGCCCAATTAAAAGGGTTCTCAACTGTAGGCATAGCAAATTGTCCCATTAAATTTACAACTGCTAGTTTTTCAATGTCATCTTTACTTGAAACTTCAAAAACCTTTACACCACTTCCAACTAATCCTTCAGGGTAATTATCAGGTCTTAACACATCAGCATTCTCAAGTAATGCCATCATATCTTTTTTCTTATCAAAACTATGATTCCCACCTGTAATAACATCTATTCCTGCTTTAAAAAGCTCAGAACTATTTGTCATAGTTAAACCAAAACCATGACTTGCATTTTCTGCATTTGCAATTACAAAATCAATCTCATATTGTTCTTTAATTTTTGATAAGTTCTCTTTAATAATTCTTCGACCAGGTCTGCCTACAATATCTCCAATAAATGCTACTCTCATCACCCTACTTTAATTTTTTTGTAATTGTATTTAATTAACTATTAGAGATTTCTTCAAAGGCCTTTAATCTAACCTCAAAAACAGCACCTTCATCTTCATTAAAAGCGATTATAGTTCCATCTTGTTCTTCTACAATTTTTTTAGCAATATTTAATCCAACACCCATTCCACTGTGTTCTTTTGAAGACATAAAAGGTTCAAAAATATCTTCAATAATATCCTCTTTTATGCCACCAGCATTATCTTTAAATCTTATAATAATTTCATCACTTTCATATTTAATATTTATTGATAAATTTCTTTTTTCATAATCTTCAATTTTTACAAGTTCGTCTAATGCATTATTCACAATAATAATCCAAACTTGTTCTATTCTTTGCTTTTGAACTATACTAAAAAACTCAAACTCATCTTTACTTGAAGTATTTATATTAAATAATTTATTATTCAAGTAGATTTTTGAAACCTGTTTTGATCTATTATGTGCCATTGTTAAAGATGTAATAAGTGTTGCATAGATATTAGTATTCTCTTTTATCTCTTTTGTACTTTGAGACATTTCTCTCATTGAATCAACTATGTTTGCAATTCTTTCAATTCCCTCTTGCATCTTTTCACTATCAGATTTCATTCTTTCTTGAATTGAACTTTCAGGTAAATCTAAAATATCATAATACATCAACTCTAAATTACCTTTTATATAAGTAAGAGGTGTATTTATTTCATGGGCAATGCCAGCAGCTAATGAACCAATAGAAGTTAATTTTGCATTTTTAATTTGTTCTTGTTGATGAAGTTTGTCTTTTTGAATACTTTTTTCAACTTCTTCTTTAATTCTTAGTTCTAAATTTTGATTTAACTCTTGTAATTTTCTTTTATCTTCAAGTGAATTAACAACAAAAACAAAATGTTTTTCATCTGATAATAGATTAAAAGATACTTCTAAATGAACTTCATTTCCATCTTTGTGTAAAAATATTTGTTCTATATTTGAAATATATCCCAACTCTTTAACTTCAAGGAGTAATTTAACTAAAATCTCTTTGGAGTCTTTAAATACCAACTCTAAAAAACTCATATTTATTAAATCTTCATTTGAATAACCTAGAAGTTTAGTAAATACATGATTGATTTTTTTAAAATTACCATCTAAATCTATTAATGCAATTCCACTATCAACATTTTCAAAAATCGCATTATATTGAGTATTTTGATGATTAAGGTCTTCATACAAATCTTGAATCATTATCTTATCACTTATATCTGTTGCAATGATTGTAAAACTTTTAACCACTTTTTCATCATAATTTGCTTCAACATTTATTCTAAGCCACAAACTTGATCCATCTTTTTTTTGAATTTCAATTTCACTTGAAAAAGCTTTTTTATTTTTAACTATTTTTTTTAGGTTTTTAAAAAGATCTTTATTTTCACTTTTTAAAATTTTTTTATACTTTTGTCCTATAAGTTCAGATTTCGAATAACCTGATAAATAAGCAAATGCCCTACTAATATCAATAATTCTGTTTTTTGTATCAATTTTTATAAATATAATATATTTATCTATTAATTTTTGACTTTGCTCTTTAAAACTTTTTTTAATATCTTCATCTAAAGCCTGATTTTTCTCTTCAATACTTTTATTTAAACTTGCAATAGGCTTTGTAAATAAAAGAGCTAAAAATATTGATAATAATAGACCAATTACTATTACTGACTCATAATAGTTACTAAAAAATTGAATATCAAAATCATATTTTATTTCACCTATAAAAGTTAAATATTGATTATTATTTATATCAATATTTTTTGAGATAAAACTCTTTTTATTGGTTAAATCTTTAAATGCTTTATTATGATAAATAGAATAATCTTTTTTCATATCAAAAATATAAATTTCTTCATTTATACTTATATTTTTTAATATATTATTAAAATCAACCTCTAAAATAAAAAAGCTATCTTTAGTTCTTAATATAGATACTAAAATTGGAGTATCTTTTTTTTCATAAAAATGATAAAAATTATTCTCTTTTAATGTTCTTATATTTTTATAATATGATTTATTATAAATTTCATGAATAATTTTATTTTCAATGGAATTACTATTTGGAATTTTTAATAGAATATTTCCCTTTAAAGTTGAAATAGTTAAACTATTTAAAGTAGTATCTTTTTTTAGAATTCTTTTTAAATCATTATCAAAATTGTTATCTTTCTTAAAAGCATAAATATCTTTCAAGAAATTCACTTTCTTTTCCAAATCTAAAATATAATTTTTAAAAATCTCTTCTTTACTTGAAATAAGTTGTGTTATCAATTCTTGTTTTTGTTTCTTAGAATGAAAACTATAAAAATGATTAAATACAAATGTAGAAAAACCTAAAAGTAAAATGGCAAAAATTACAAAAGCAATAAATAATTTTACGTAAAAAGATACCTTCATCTACAATTTACCTTTTAAATTATTTAACTTTAAATAGTAATTTGTAGTTTTTTTTGTATACTCACACCAAATTATACCATTACTTTTTTTTACTAATAATTTACACAAATATAAATAATCTCCTATGTTTGTTCCAACAATAGAACTATCTTCAATTGATAAAATAGAATCTATAAACGTTTTACTTTCTATTTCTAAATTATCTTCTATTTTAATTAATACTCCATCATCTTCTTTAATTGTTTCTATATAAATTTTAGTCTCTTCATTATTTGAAATTGTACTTTGTATCACAATATTTTTCAACAAATTAAATAGTATATTTCTTAATTCAACAGGGTTTAATTCAATAGAGAAATCATCAAAGCTTATATATTTCAAGCTTATTTTATTTAGCTCAAACTCATTACTTAAAACATCATTTAACTCATTTATAATATCTTTAATAATAATTTGTTCATTTTTATTTTTATTAAATAAATATTTAATTTCATTTAACATGTAAGATAAACTTTTTAACTCACTTTGAATACTATTATGTATTCTTAAAAGTTGTTCTTTTTTTATATGTTCTTCATTTATTTTTGATTTTAACTCAGATAATTCAGAAGATATTCTTAAAGTTGGATTTTTCCATTGATGAGAAATTGAATCTAAAATTTTAGACATTAATTCAACTTTTGTATTATCTATTAAATCTTTATTTTTAACTCTTATATTATTTAATCTATTGAGCCGCTTGCAAATTCCACCATCATAAACTAGTGAATTTGTAAACCTACTAAGCTTATCAAGCAGATCTTTTAAACTTTTAATCATTTTACCGCTTTATGGGTCAATTTTAGATAAAAAACTATTATTGGGTGCGTGCTTGATGGTTGAGTTTTAAAAATGGCTAATTTTTAGTGTTTTTAGCTAAAAGTTATGTTACCAGTTTCAAACTCTGATGAATACAAACTGATAAAATACCAAATGCTAAAACAGAAGCTACTTTTGTAGCTCCTTTATAATAAATATTACTGCATCCAAAGTCTTCTTTGAGGTATTTATTTACACGCTCAACCATACTTCTTTGGTTATAGTGATGGGTATCTAAACTTTGAGTAAGGTTTAGAATTTTAAATTTCTTTTTTTCATCTTTTATAAGTTGAATTTTTCCTTTTAACTCTTTGGAGTTCTTCGGATTGATATCAATAAGCGGTCTATGATTTAGTTTTTTGGAAAAATCTCTGATAATATTGCTGTCGTATCCTGCATCTTGTAAGTCATAAAGATATGATACTTTTTTGCTTGTCTCGTTTATAAGAGGAAGTGCTACTGAGCTATCATGAACATTTGCCCCTGAATAAATAGCAGTAATAGGGATATCTCCATCTACTACACTGATATGGAGTTTCCCTCCTATCCATGTTTCAAAGTTGCCTTTGGAATTCTGTTTTCTTCCAACTCCACACTGCGTTGATACCAAAGATAGCATCTGCTTTGTGGTTTTCATATCTTCTTGTTGCTGCAAGATACTGGGTGTTTTAGGCTCTCTTGTTTCACCTTTTTTAGGTCGTCCTCTTCTTTTTGGTTTAAACTTTTCTTTTTCTACTTTTACAGGTTTTTCTCTCAGTGGTATTTTTGTTGCATCACTTGCATTATAAAAAAAGAGTGTATCCCTTAGATACTCCTTCACAAACTGCTCATGCGTCTTTTGTGCAATTTTAAGCTCACTGAGCTCCTTAAAGACTCTACTAAATTTAGACTCACTTGGAATATCGTTTTTATATCTCCACCCACACAAGATCCTCAGCGTTCTATCACTATGAAGTCTATCGATAAGGTCTCTGGTTGTTTGGATATTGTAAACACTCTTTGCAATAAATGCTCGTGCAATCTCTTCTCTATGCTTTGGAGTGTTTGTAATAGATACGACAGTGATATTTTTTTCAATCGCAGCAAAGTCTAATATCTTAATAAGCTTTTGCTCTTTATTTGACAACTCTTCTAATTGAAGCTCTCTTTTCAAAGAAGGAAAAAGTGAATTTTCAAGATTTAAAACCTTAGTCCACATTTTAGATAGACTTGAAGATATTTTTGGTAGAATAATTTCCATAAGTTGAATCGCTCTTCTGTTAAATTTTTGTAGTAAAAAATTATAACTTATCTGAAGTTTGATTCAACTTTTTAAAATTTAAATCAGCTTAAATTACGGGTTGTTTTTTATAATCTGCAAGTGGCTCTAGAACACTTAAAATTTCTGTTTCATCATCAACAATTGCAATAGAATATTTTTTATTCATCTTTTTTTCCTTTAATTAAATAGCTTTTGAGCTGCTTCTTTCATCACAGTCTCATTTTTCTCTTCTAAAATTTTATCTAGATAAATAAATACATATTCACTAGCATCTTCAACTAACTGTATCTTATCTTCAATTAATTGCTTAGAACAAGAAACCGAATGACCTGAACACTCTTTAGCTAAAAGGTTTGCTTGGTGGTGAACTGTATGGTGGTATTTTTCTAAGCCTTTATAAGAAGGAACAAAACTAAACTCTTCTTTCCCTAATCCTGTATCGTACCATTTACCTAATCTACAATTATGGTGGTCAACTGCTTTAAAGTTGTTATCATTACCAAAAATTAATTGGTATAAATTATTTTTGTAAATTACGTGGTCAAGTTTTGCAAGATTTATAAAGATTTTATTTGAGATACTTTCCACTTCATATACAGATCTATTTGCATTTTTTTGGAAAGTCGTCATAAGTTTACTTAACACGGCAATTCTTTGCTTTGTTTCATTTACAACACCTGAAACTTTTTTTGAACTTGTTTCTATTCGTTGTGTTTCAGCTTGAATTGATGTAACAACATCTTTGATTTGTTTTGCAGCATCTGCACTTCTTGTTGCAAGATTTCTAACCTCTTGTGCAACTACAGCAAATCCTTTACCAGCTTCACCAGCAGTTGCAGCTTCAACAGCTGCGTTTAATGAAAGAATATTTGTTTGGAAGGCAATTTCTTGGATTATATTAATTACTTGTGCAATATCTTTACTTTTTTCAACTAAGGAATCAACAACTTGATTTTCTACTTCTAACTCTTCATGCAATAAATCTGAATCAGCAACAATTTCCTTTGTAAGATTTAAACCTTCAGTTGAACCTTCAGCTGTTTCATTTGATTCAGTTGCCATACCTTTAAGTTCTTCAAGTAAACTAAGATAAGTTTGTTGTGTATTATCTAAAGCTTTAGTTACATTAGCACTATGTCTTTGTAGAAGTCCGCCATCTTTGTTGTCATGAATTGAAGTTTTCTTTAGTGAGACAATATTGAAATCTTGATATTGTTTTAGTGACACATTTGCCTCATAATCTTCCATAATAAGTCTATCACTTCTATTTACTACTGCATCTAAAACAATAGAGTAATCTTTTATATTATTTCTAGCTAAATTATTTGCAAATATAAGATTGTTATCTTTGTCAAAGGCAACAAGACCTTCTTCTTGAGAATGAACTGCTATTTCTTTATAAAGTTGTACTTCTTTTTTAAGAGACTCCTCTTTTTCTAATAATTTTAGAGAAAACTCTTCTTCTTTTTTTTGAATTTCTAATTCTTTTAAATTCAACTGGTTTTGTAATTTTTCAATCTATTCTTTTAAAGAGAGGTTCTCTGATTCAAGCTTTTTATTAACAAATAACATTATTTAGCCTTATATATACAAGTTTTTTACATATTATAGTAAAGCTTTTATAAAAAAATAATTATTAGGAAAAGTTATTTGTAAAAGAAATTAATTCTTATTTAGATACTCTGCACACACAGTACTTTGAGAAAAATATATTTGAAAATTAAATCCACCTAATTCTCCTGTTATATCTAAACACTCTCCAATAAAATATAAATCTTTTTGTTTTAAACTTTCAAAACTTTTATGATTTATTTCATCTGTGCTAATTCCACCTTTTGTAACTTCTGCTTTTGTATAACCAAAATTACCAGCTGGACTAAACTCATAATATTTCAAAACTTTAAGTTTTTCTTTTTCTTGTTCGCTTAGTTGACTAACAGCAATATCTTTTAAATCAATTGATTTTAAAAACTCTTCAGTAAATCTTTTTGGAAAAGGAAAAGCAGCTGAAATTTTTTTATTACTTCTTAAAAAACTCTCTATTTTTTTATTAGGTAAAAAATCAATTGCTATTTTACCTTTGTTCCAATATAAAGAAGTTGTTAATGTAACCGGACCTGAACAGCCCTTATGTGCAAATAAAAATGAACCTTCAAACCTTTTATTATCTACAAAAGTATGAACAAGAAGAGAAATCCCTGAAAGATTTTTAAACCAAAATTGCTCTTTTTGAACTGTAAATCCAACTAAAGCTGGGTCAAGTTTACTTATAGTATGACCAAATTTTTTAGCTATATCATAGGCAATTGAACTTGCATTTAAAACAGGATAAGACAAACCTCCACTTGAGACTACAACCTTCTTTGCTTCAATTATGTTTTTATCTGTTTTGATTTTATAGTGATTATGAAAATCTACATCAAGCACTTTTGTATTTAAAAACTTTTTTACATGTGTAGTTAGTTTTAAAAACATATCTATAACATCTTGACTAGATTTACAAAAATATGTTCCCTTTACAATCTTTGGATTAATTTTTGGAAAAACTTCATTTTTAGCTAAGAAGTCTAATAAATCATCTTTAGAGAATCTTTTTAATAACTCTTTTACTAAATTCTCATCTCCAAGGTAGTTCTTATATGTTACCAACTCATTAGTAATATTACATTTAGCACCACCACTAACTTTGATTTTTGAACCAACTTTAGGATTTGCATCTATAATACAAATATTTTTAAATTTTCTTTTATCTAATTTTGAAGCAAGCATTAACCCGCTCGCTCCAGCACCTATAATAGCTATATCGTAGATAATATTTCCTTCTTACAAATAAATCTGTTAATTCCATCAACATATTCATATTTTAGTGTGTAGTCATTTGCTTTTAAAATATTGTGAACTATATATAAACCTAAGCCAAAAGAGTCTTTTGATTTATCCTCATTGCTAAAAAATGGTTCAAAATATTGTTCTAATTCAAATTCTAGTTTTTTACCATCATTTTCAAAAATAATATCTTCATTTTGAGTCTTAACAGTAACTTTTTTATTATCTGAATATTTTAAAGCATTATCAATCAGATTTTTTACAGCAATTGAAAATAGTTTGAAATTAACATTTATTTTTTTATTTTCGTGATTATAAATAACATCATCTTCTTCTAACATTAAAATATCAACTGCATTTTCTAAAATATCATTTAAAAAATATAATTTTTTATCTATATTTTTTGTAGAAGATATTAATTCTTCAATTGAAGCAAATTCATTAATTAAAGATTCAAGTCTATTAAATACTGATTTTAATTTTTCATTATTATCTTCACTTTGTTCTAATTGAGTTAAAAATTTTCCTTTAGTGATTGGTGTTTTCAATTCATGCATAATATTTCTAATAAATACATTTCTAGCTTCTTTTAAATTTTTAAGTTTTAAAGCTGATTTTTTAAACTCCATTCCAAGTTGCGAAACTTCATCTTTACCATTACTATTGCAACACTCAAAATCAAAGTTCTCATCACCTAAAGTTTTTACTTTATCTTTTAATATTTTAAGAGGCATTAGTTTTCTAAGAGTTATTAAATATACTAAAATAATTGTTATAAATATAATTGAAAAAACCAACATAATATATATATTTATATTCTCAATACTATCACTTTTAGGGTTATTATCTTTTATTAAATATGTCCAAGCCCTTCTTTGAGACTTTATATAAATATAAGTATTATCTCCTAATTTTAAGACTCTTAATAAATCATTTTTTTTGTGATGCTTTTTCTCTACAACAACTTTAGTTTGAGGATTATAAGTAATAGCATTAACTTTATTTTTATCTAAAATTAATTCATAATTCATTTCAAGAAATTTATTATAAAATTTTTCATCAAAACCATACTTAGACTGTTTTAAAACTAGTTTTATTGGATATTCATATTTGTCAAAAATTGCCATTTCTTTTATTTTATAACCATGTGTCATAAGAATAAAAAAACTAATTACTACTAAAAGTAGTGAAATAATAAAACTAACTGTTATTGTAAAAAATATTGATGATCTATTCATTGTGTAAATTTATATCCCATTCCTCTAATTGTATGTAAAAATTGTGGTTCTCTTGGATTGTCTTCTATTTTATGTCTAATTCTATTTATAATAACGGCTAAAGAACCCGTGCTATCATAATCTTGATTTAGTAAATCAGAATTATCAAAAATCTCTTCTCTAGAGATTACAAATCCTTCTCTTTTTATTAATAAACCCAAAACCTCAAACTCAGCTGCTGTTAGTTTAACATATTTTCCATTTTTTGTAATCTCGTTTTTATCAAAATCTAATTCAAAAGTCTTTTTTGAAATTTCTTCATTACTATTATTAGAGTGATTAAATCTTCGCAAAATTGTTTTAATCCTTACTTCAAGTTCTCTTGGGTCATATGGTTTTGGTAAGTAATCATCAGCACCTAATTGTAAAGCTGTAACTTTATCAGTTAAATCACTTCTCGCACTTGAAATAATTATAGGAATATCAAAGTTTTTTACTATCTCTTTACAAACATCTAACCCATCCATACCAGGAAGAGTTAAATCTAAAATTATAAGATCAAACTTTTGAACTTTTAAAGTAGAAAGAGCCAAAAATGGCTCTTCAAAATTTGTTACTTCAATATTAAATTGCTTTAGGTATTGAGTTAATACATCTGCTAATTCTAAATCATCTTCTACCATTGCAATTTTTATCAAAATATTTCCTTTTATTTATTTGAGATTCTTTCCATTTTTTTATCTAAAAAACTCTCTTTTTTTTCTTGCTTTAAATCCATTAAAACTTTTAGTTGTTCTTTTTGTTGAGAAGTTAATAATGCATAAGATTTTTCTAAAGCTTCTGCTTTAGATTTTAACATATTCTCTCTTTTTTGACTAATAATTTCTATATATTTTTTCTTGTCAAATGAATCTTTAGTAAATGCATCACTAGCATTCTTTTGATTTTGTTTACTTTCAAGCATTATTTTTTTGATTTCAACTTTTTGTTCATCTGTTAAATTTAATTGCTTAAATAGTCCAAAAATATGACCTTCTCTATGATTTTTCATATCTCTCATTTTTTTATGATGTTTTTTATCTACTTGACAAGATTTTTTGTAACAATCTTTTTGACCATCTTTTATTTGACAATTTGCAAAAAGAGTTGTACTAGCAACACTACATAATAAAAGACCTGTTAATACTTTGTTTTTAAATTTCATTTTTTATCCTTTTTTATTTGATATATGAAATTATGACATGTAGATTTTAACAATTATTAAATTTTTTATTAACGATTTTTTAACAAAAATAACAATTTAATAACTCTTTTACGAAATAGGAGATTTTTTCTCTGATTTTAAACTTTAAATTCAAATATATAATTTTTTTTTAGCTATAATAAAATAAAAAAGTAAATTTATGTCATTATCAAACTTCTTTACAAAATTAATTTTCTTGATTGTAAGTATTTGTATTATTTTAGCATTCGTTTTTACTATTTTATTTCAAAATGCAAGTTTCCAAAAAGAGAAAGAATTAAAAAAAACTGAGGTTACTGAAATAAAGAAAAATGAAGTAAAAAGAGAAGTAGAAAGAGTTATTAATTATATTAAATACAGAAATTCAAATACTAAAACATCGAATATACAAGATTTAACTCAATTACAAAATGAAATTCTACAATGGATAAAAACTATTAGATTTGGTGATAATGGATATCTATTTGTTAATACATTGGATAAAAAAGCATTACTTTTTGATGGTAAAATACAAAATCCAGCAATTATATATCCTAATAATGAGTTAATGAATCTTCAATTAAAAATTTTAGAAGACGAAAAAAATAATTTTATTGAATATAAATTCAAAAAATTAAATAATGAAAAACTATTTGAAAAAATTGCATATATCCAAGTTTTCAAAGAGTGGGGATGGATTATAGGAAGTGGTTTTTATTTAGATGATGCTACAAAAGAGATTGAGAATAAAAATTTTATCTATGAAGATATTATTTATAATGAATTAAAATCAGTAAGTATTGTCTTTGTTTTACTATTATTAAGTTTATATTTTTTATCAAAAAAAATATCAACATATATAAATCTTAACATCAATAATCTTATTTTAGAGTTTAAAAAAGCTTCAAAAAAAAATAAAAAAATAGAATACGAGAATTTGACATTTAATGAATTTATATCTTTAGCAAAAAATATTAATGAAATTTTAGAAAAAAAACTTGAGGCTGAAAATAAATTAAAAGATCATTTAAAAATTTTAGATGAACATATAATTTCTTCAACAACTAATTTAGAAGGAAAGATAACTTCAGTTAGTAAAGCCTTTTGTGAAGTATCAGGATACTCAAAAGAAGAACTAATAGGAAATACACATAAATTAGTTAGACATGATGATATACCTGATGAAATCTACAGAGAACTTTGGAATACAATAAAAGCAAAAAAAACATGGAGAGGAGAGTTTAAAAATCAAAAGAAATCTGGTGAGATTTATTGGGTTGAAGCTATTATAGAACCGTTAATTCAAGAAGATAAAGTTGTAGGATATACTTCAATTAGACATAATATTACAAATAAGAAAAAAGTCGAATATTTATCAATTACAGATGAATTAACACAATTATACAACCGAAGGCATTTTAATACAATAATTGAAGAAGAGTTAAATAGAGCAAAAAGAAGAAATGACTATATATCTTTTTTAATGCTAGATATTGACTATTTTAAAAAATATAACGATGAATATGGACATCAAAAAGGTGATAAAATTCTAAAAGAAGTATCCCATGTATTAAAAGAGAGTTCAAAAAGAGTCAGTGACTTTGCCTTTAGAATCGGAGGAGAAGAGTTTGCATTGATTTTTTCAAGTGTTGAAAAAGAAAACTGTTTAAACTTTGCACGTAGTATAAAAGAAGAAATTGAAAACTTAAAAATTGAAAATATGAATAGTGAGATTTCAAATTACTTAACTGTATCTATTGGACTTGTATGTAAAAAAGCAAATGAGATAAAAGACTCTAAAGAGCTTTATAAGGCAGCTGATGTAGCACTTTATGAAGCAAAAAATAGTGGAAGGAATCAAATTAGGATAAAAGATTAGTTATCTTATTACCCTAACTTCTTAAATACTTCATTGTAGTTGCAATAATATCGTCATCATCTTTGCTTGGAGATTTTATAGTCTCTTTTGTATCATCACCTTTTACAAAAGTAATATTCATCTCATATGAACTAATTGTTTGAATACCTTTACTAAGTGCTAAAATTTTAATTAAAATTAATTCAATAAACTGTTTAGTTGGAATATCTGGTTTACCAAATCTATCTTCCATTTCTTCTTCAATTGCATATACCTCTTGATTATCATGAGCTTTACTAAGACGTCTATATAATTCAAGTCTAACTCTATCTTCACTGATATACTCATCACTAATATATGCAGAAATTGCTAGTTTAATATCAACTGATTTTTTCTCTTCTTTTGTTTCGCCACTTAAAGAGGCAAGTGCATCTTCTAACATTTTTAGATATAAACCATATCCAATTTGTTTAATATGCCCACTTTGTGCTTCACCGATAATATTTCCACCACCTCTGATTTCTAAATCTTGGTGAGCTAAAGCTGTACCACTTCCTAAATATGAGTTAGACTCTAGGGCAACTAGTCTTTTGATTGCATCATCAGTGATTTGTTTTTTATCTTCAACAACGTAGTAACAAAAACCTTCTTTATTACTTCTTCCAACTCTACCTCTTAATTGGTGTAAATCTGCAATACCAAATCTATCAGCACCATCGATGATAATTGAGTTTGCATTTGGTAAGTGAAGTCCAGATTCAACAATAGATGTTGCAAGTAAGATATCAAACTCTTTGTTTTCAAAGGCTTCAATTAGTTTTTCAGCATCTGCTGGTTTTACTTTTGAGTGGATAATCTCTATTTTGATATTTGGAACAATCTCTTGAATATCTGCTTTTTTAGCTTCAATTGAAGCGATGTTATTATGCACATAAAAAAGCTGTCCACCTCTTCTTTTCTCTCTTAAAATAATCTCTTTAATTAACTTATCACTATACTCTTTTACATAAGTTCTAACCCCTAATCTCTCACTTGGAGGTGTTAGTAAAGCACTCATACCTTTTAGTTTTGATAAGGCTAGATTTAGAGTTCTTGGAATTGGAGTTGCACTCATTGAGAAAATATGCACATCTTCTCTTAATTGTTTTAATTTCTCTTTTTGTTTTACACCAAACTTATGTTCTTCGTCAATTATAACAAGTGCTAAATCTTTTGTTTTAACACTTAAAAGTGAGTGAGTTCCAATAACCACTTGGATATCTCCACTTTCAAGTGCTTTTTTAACTTCATTTTTCTCTTTAGTTGTTGATTTTCCATCAAGTTTAGCAACTCTTATTCCAAACTCATCAAATCTTTTTTTAATACCTTGGAAGTGCTGAGAAGCAAGAAGCGTAGTAGGACATACAAAAAGTGTTTGATGACCATCTAATACAACAGCTAACATTGCATTCATAGCAACTTCTGTTTTTCCAAAACCAACATCACCTGAAAGAAGTCTGTCCATAACTCTACCACTACTTAAATCATCAAAGATTTCTCGCACACTTCTTTTTTGATCTTTTGTATATTCAAAGCCTGAACTTTTAGCAAAATCTTCAAGTGTCTTTTTATTTGTATTGATTTTTATACCATTTACTAACTCTCTAGCTGCTGCCATTTTAATAATATCATTTGCAATAGCAAACAATCTATCTTTTACTTTCTCTTTTAACTTAGCAAAGCTTCCTTTACCAAGCTTATCAACAACCGCATAAGAGCTTCCATCAGCTACATATCTATCAATTAAATCGATATTTTCAACAGGAATTAAAAGCTTATCATCCCCTGCGTACATAACAATTACGAAGTCTCTTTTAGCTCCCATAACTGTTACTGGTTCAATACCTTTATACTGACCAATACCATGCTTCTCATGTACTACAAAGTCGTTTAGTTGAAGTTCATCTAAAACTAGTTTTACTTTTTTCTTTCTTCTTTTTTTAATCTCTTTATTTAGTGAAAGTATTACTTCAGAGTTTGAAACAAGATTTATGATTTGATTATCAAATAAGTAGTTAATATCTTTATCATTTAAGTCTAAATTAAAGCCTTTAACTTTTGCTTCGCTACTAGAGATAATAGTAACTTTTTTACCAGAATGGAAAGTTAAAAACTCTTTGATATTAGCTGGGGCTACTTCTTGGTAGTTTCTACTTTGAATTATTTGAGGAATAGTTAAAAACTTATCTTTGTCTATTCTTTTTTCTTCAAATACATAAACTTCTTCAAGCTCATCAAGGGCTTCTTTTGTGATATATGAGCTTAAATTTTGAGGTAAATACTCACCTAAATCATTTAGATACCAAAATCCAAGTGAGTGAATATCTTTAATAAATGCATCAGTTTGAACTGTTTCTATTTGTTCATTTATTTGCTCAAATGTAGCTTCATCTAGAGCAAGAAAAGCTGGAGAAATAGAAAACCCTTCAATCTCTTCTTTAAAAGATTTTTGATCTTCAATATCAAATTTTCTAATACTTTCAACTTCATCATCAAATAATGAAACTCTATAACCAAACTCACTTCCAAGTGGGCAAATATCAATAATATCTCCCCTAATAGAAGCTTCTCCCTCACTTGTAACAATATCTACAAAGTAGTATCCCCAATTGTAAAGTTTTGATTTGAACTCTTCTAAATTTATTGTATCTGCAAAATTTATTTCAAAGCTATCAAAACATTTTTCTTTTGGTAAAGGAAAAGAGATAGTTCTAATTGGTGAGATTAAGATTTTGTCTTGTTTTTTATAGTTATAGTAGCTATTTAAGGATTTTGTAATCTCTTGTAATTCTTCACTAAATGATAATAAATCATCACCAAAATTTGCCCTAAAATCACTTAAAACAAATGGTTTAAATCCTAAAAAAGAGACTACATCACTAGCCATTTGAGCTTGAATGTCATCATTTACAATTAAAAGTTGACACTCTTTTAGTCTTTTATCTGCTTTTAAATTTTTTAAATACTCAAAAATATTTTTCACTATTTAGCTTCTTCTTTTACTTCTTCAAAGAATCCTGTTTCCTTGTCATAATAATATGGAGGATAAGGTGTTTCATTTAGCAAAAATACTAAATTTGCATTTTCAAACCCTGCTTTTTGTAAAGCCTCTTTGAAAATTTCTAAAATAAAAGCTTTTGTAGTAACTAAAGTTGTTGTAGAACTAGATGTATAAACATGCTTCTCTCCTTCAACTTCTTTAAAACTCTTTCTTTTTAAAAACTTTTGTAATTTTTCTTCATCTTGAAGTCCGCCTACATCAAGTAAAACTAATACTTCTATTTCTTCAACTGCCACATTATTCCTTTATAATTATTAGAAAATTAATATATGATTTTTTAAACAACATTGTATTTAAATTAGCATTAATATGATATTTAAGAAATCACTCATAAATATAGATCACATCTGCTTTACTAGCTTTTACTTTTATATCTTTTTCTTTTAAAATTTTTTCATTTGATATTGTAAAAAATGGAAGATTACTAAACCTTGAGAATCTCAAAGGTATCCCTAAATCATGTTCAATATGCATAGCACCTGCAAAAACTATAAGTTTATCTTTTGGTGATTTTAATGAAAATTTAGAAATTTTAGCTACATTTTGTGCCATGTAAGTATCCCAAGATACTTGAACTCTATACATTCTTTCTTCACATTTTTCATCTGTCTTTTGTGGTATTTTTGAACAATGAGATAAATAAGGCATCACAAAATTTCTATGAACACTTACATTTAAATCTAAACTATCATAAAATATCTTTTCCTCATTATTCATCTTATCAAAACTCTTTAATGATATTTTTTTTCTATCTTCTTTTGATAAGTTTATACCATAAAGCTTTCCATTATTTTTTTTAACAATTTCATACAATGGTTCTACATATTCCCATTTAAAACTTGTAAACTTTTCCCATTTTCTTCTATTTTTTAATTCTTGTGAGTCAAAAACATCATTAGTATAATTCTCTAATAACTTATCATGGCTTGGAGAAAACCACTCATTAGCTAAATGTAGTTTGTAGTTCTTTTTATCAAGTTCTATTAATAAACTTTCAAAAAAATCATGGGTCTTTTTAGTATTATGATGATCTCCAACAAAAATTATAGGATAGTGTTCTATTTCCTTAACTAATTCCTCAATAGAGATATATTTTGCTTGTTTTAAAGAATAAATACCCTCTTTTTTTTCTAAATCATGAGTAAAAGATAGTGTTGACTTCTTTTGGCTACAAGCAGAAAAAAGAAAAATTGTTATAATTAAAGTTAATATAATTTTTATCATCTATCCTCTTTTATTTACAACAACCACTACCACAACACTTAAGTGCTTTTTCCAATGGTTTAACTAAAGAGATACTAAATGTATCAAAAACTTTTAAGACTTGAAATGAATGTTTTTTACAAAACTCATTATTCATAATTTTATTCATTTTTAGTGCGAAATTAAGTGCATCTTCTTCATTTTCAAATTCACTATGTACTTCTAACTCACTTTTTTTAAAACAATTACATTGATTATTTACTATTACTTTATACATAAGATACACTACCAAATTTAAGATTAAATAAATATTTTAAATCATAATTGATGAAATACAAAGATTACCTAATTAAACATATAAATATGTATTTTATTAACATAGATTATATATTTCAACTAAAAAATGATATAATCGTTTAATTAACTTTACTACTAAAGGATAATAATGAAAAGTCTACTAAACAACTTATTTGAACTATCTAACAAAAAAGTACAAAACAGTACTATCAAATACCATCGTTTTTTATACGATAGATTATTAGCTAGTGAATCAAAGTTTAGTGGTGTTTATGGCTCTAGGGGTGTAGGTAAGACAACATTATTGCTTCAAGTTGCACAAGCTTTAGAATATAAAAGTGATGAAGTACTTTACATTTCATGTGATCATCCACATTTAGCAGGTGTATCTCTTTTTGAATTGGTTCAAGAATTTGTTAATTATGGTGGTAAATGTATTTTGATAGATGAAGTTCATGAAGCTAATGATTTTGAGCAAGAACTAAAAAGTATATATGATTTTTTAGAAGTAAAAGTTCTATTTTCAGGTTCAAGTACAATCAAATTAACAAACCCTAGTTTTACAAGAAGATACGGGATGTATCATTTACCAATATTATCGTTTAAAGAATTTTTGGAACTAAAGTTAAATAAAAACTTTGATTCTTACAAATTGGAACATGTATTAAAAGACCATGTTGATATCGCAAATGACATTATTAAAAAGCTAGATAATGAAAAAATTTTAAAACACTTTGAGCAGTATTTAAGGATTGGGGCTTATCCATTCTATTTTGAAAATAAAGATAGTTACACACAAATGGTATTAGATACAATTAACACTATTCTTCATACTGATTTAGGTTCAATTCACAATATTTCAGGGGATAAAATAAGTACATTAAAAAAGCTTTTAACAAGTATTTGTGTGTCAAATCCTCTTGAACTTAGTATTGAAAGCCTAGCACAAAAAGTTGGATTATCAAAAGTTACTCTATACAAATACATAGAACTACTTCATAAAGCAGAATTATTAAGACATATTGTATTTGAAGGCAAACGATTTAAATCAATGCAAAAACCTGATAAACTTTATTTATCTAATACAACACTGTTATCATCGCTTTGTTTAGAACCAAAAATAGGAACTTTAAGAGAAAGTTTCTTCGCTTCACAAGTTAGTGTTAATAGTTCTATATACTATGTTGATAAAGGTGATTTCTTAGTAGATGAAAAATATACTTTTGAAATTGGTGGCAAAAATAAAAGTTTTGAACAAATAAAAGGTATTAAAAACTCTTATGTAGTTGCGGATAGTATAGAAGTTGGATTTAAAAATAAATTACCTCTTTGGCTATTTGGATTTACATATTAAATATCAAAAAGATTCTGATATGTTAACTCGAGAATATACTGAACAGCTAGAAGATCTATTTGACAATAAAGAAATGGAATGACCCCGATAGTGTAGACAATTTTTTAAACTATATACAAAATGAAAATTTACTATAAGTCTATAATATTACTATTATTAAAAATCAAATACTTTTATATAAATATTTATTATTACAATAGAATTAATAAATTCTTATGATTGATTTTATATTATCAAATATAAAATAAGATAAAATACATTTCATATATTTTATAGGAATATTAATGCCAGAGAAAATAAGAAAAGAACTAGAAGAAGTTCTAAAAAATGAGCCTAACAACTATTCTAAAATTTTAGAATTATCCAATAGCCTATCGAAATTTGATGAAAAAAATGTTAGATTTTCTGTCGATGCAGGAATAATTAACCGTTTAGGAATGGAACTTGTTGCAAGACATGAAACAGCAGTATCTGAATTAGTAAAAAATGCCTATGACGCAGATGCAACCCATGTTAATATTGTATTTAAAGACTCTTCTTTAGGTGGAGGTACTTTAGAAATAGATGATAATGGGTTAGGTATGACTAAAGAACAGTTAGTTAACGGTTTTATGAGACTATCTTCAAGTGAAAAGTTACACTTTCCCATGTCTACACGATATAATAGAAAACGAGCAGGGAAAAAAGGTATTGGACGTTTTTCTGCTCAAAGACTAGGTAAGAAACTAACTATTATTACACAAACAAAAGATTCTCATAAAGCATTAAAGGTGACTATTAAGTGGGATAACTTCCTTGGTGATCTCGACTTATTATCTATTACTAATGAAATTTCATATACTGAAAAGACTAAAGAAGAAGGTACAACATTAATTATAGAGCAGTTAAGAGATAACTGGACTAAAGCACAAATTCAAAGAGTATATAGATATGCTTCTGAAGTATTACAGCCTTTTCCTCTTTCTAAAACTAAAAAAGATTTAAAGAATGATGATCCAGGATTTAAACTTAAATGTATTAGTCAAGAGAATAACAAAAAAACAATTATTGCTGACGAAAAAAACATGTTTTTTAAACATGCTTTAGCTGAGATTACTGGTAAAGTTGATAATGAAGGATATATGTATTTAACATTAAAAAGTTCAAAGCTTGGATATAGAGAGAGGACTTTTTGTTTAAACGAAGAAACTCCATTTGAAGTGTTAAGGAATGTTTCTCTAAAAGCATATTATTTTATTTACAACAAGGGACTAATTCCAAAGCAAATTGAGACAGTAATTAGAGAAAAAGCCAAAACGCAAGGTGCAATAAGATTATATAGAAATGGTTTTAGAGTTTTACCTTATGGTGAATCAGATGATGATTGGTTAGGGTTAGATCAGTCTATTGCAAGAAGAACAGTTCTTCCAGTTCACGGTAATATAAATTTTTTTGGTTTTATAGAAGTTAATAACGATTATGGTGAACAATTTGAAGAGACATCAAGTAGGGAAGGCTTGTTAGATAATGAAGCATTTGAAGAATTAACTGATTTTGGGTATATGATACTTACAGATGCAGTAACTAAAATTGGTGCAGAAAGAGGTGTGAAAACACGAACAAATGATAAAGATTGGCAAAAAGAACCAGAAGAAATAATTGATGATGCAATTATTGAATTAAAAGAAATAATTGATACCTCTGTCGAAAGTCAAAAAAAAGAACCAACAATTAATCAAAATAAATTGATAGAATTAGCGCAAGATCTTGAAAATGCACAAAAAGAACAAAAAGAACAGAAAAAAGAATTTATAAAGGAAATGAACCTTTTAAGAATCCTAGCTGCTTTAGGTTTAACTATTGGAGAGTTTATTCATGAAATAAAACAATACCAAGGTGCCCTACAACATGATATAAAGAATGTTGAAAATAGCTCCTCTTTAGAACATGCTTTGCAGGTTAATGAAAGAATTAAAAAACACTTAGATGGACTATCAACTTATGTATCATATTTCGATGAAGCTTTTTCTGAAAATGTACAAAAAGAATTACAATCAATTGAACTAAGAACTGTTGTTCATGCTTTACAATCCACTTTAGAAGCAGACATATCAAAAAGAAACATAGAATTCATCGAACCTAAATTCAATGGATATAACTTATATACAATTCCAATGCATAAGTCAGAATGGGCATCTATTTTATTTAACTTCTATACTAATTCTCGTAAAGCAATTAACAGAGCAAAAGTAGATGGTAAAATATTTATAGAGTGTGGAAAAATTTACAATAATGTCTATTTGGAATTTTCAGATAATGGTGATGGTATACAACTAGAAAATAGAGAAAAAATTTTTAATGCATTTTACACAACAAGTGTTCCCGTTGGAAAGATTGTAAAAACACATGAAGAAATGACTGGTACAGGACTAGGATTAAAAATTGTTAGAGATATTATTACTAGTTATGGCGGTAAAATATTTGTAAAAGAACCTAAAAAAGGTTATTCAACAACAATTAGAGTAGAATTACCTTGGGATAAAGAAGGATTTAAAATATGATTAAATATTTATATATTGATGATGAAAGTAATGAAACAGTAGATTCATTTACTGATGGTTTAAAAGATGAAAATTTATTAATAGAATATAAACATGTTGATGAAATTAATTCAAAAGATTTTTTTATAGAGAATTTAAATAACTATGATGGATTACTTTTAGATTTAAGAACTGATGAGTTTTCTAAGAATTCAAATTTTACAGGTTCAGTTTGGGGTCAACATGTAAGAGATTTATCTACTGATTCAAAGCTTACGGTTAAAGATGTACCAATTGTACTATTTTCAACAGATTTAAAATTAAAGGCAACATATTTCAAAGATTTAACAAGTAATAACATCTTTGATAGGTTCTTAACTAAAGGTAGTACTCCTCCTAACGCAAAATCTAAACTAATTTCTTTAGCAAATGGATATAAACAGATTATTGTAGAAAAAGATTTTAGTAAGCTTTTAAATATTAATATATTAAATCTAGACCCAAGAATCTTTTCACGTTTTGAGGGTGGAGAAAATATTCCTAGCCATGAATATGCCCAAATGATTTTAAAAGAGCTTATTTATGCTAAAGGGATATTAATAAATGAGAAATATTTGGCAGCTAGATTAGGAATAGATAAAGATAGTTCTAATGACTGGAGTAAAATTAAAGAAGTATTTGAAAGAGCAAAATATACAGGTGTTTTCCATGATGGATGGAATAGATGGTGGATGTTTGAAGTTGATAAAATATTTAATGAAATATCTGGAACATACTTATCATACTTAGATGCAGAAGAAAGAGTTAATATTTTAAAAGAAAATCTAAAACTAAAGAATCTTAATGTTCCAAGTTTAATAGAAAAAAATGAAAGCTATGATTACTGGACTGTTTGTAAAGCATTAAAAAAACCTCTTGATCCACATGAAGGATTTAAAGTATATACTCGCTCAGAACCTAAAGAGTGGCAAGAATATGAATATATTTCTTTAGAGGCTTGGTTAACACAATCACCTGTTATAAAAAAGAAAAATATAGTTGTTCACCCTTCTGATAAAAATAAATTAAATATTAAACTTGAAAAGTATAACGATGAATAATGAATACATTATTCAAATGGCATCTGATTTATCAGAAATTGCAGAGCTTTTAACTACAGAAGGTATTGACTCATCACAGTTATACAGAATTAGTAATCAATTAAACCAAGTAAATAATTTTGAATATACATTATTACCTTTTAAAATAGACATTAATAAAGATAGTAAGTTTCCTAAAAAAATATCACACAAAAAGAGTGCTTCAAACTTAGAATTATTTTTAGATATGGATATAGAAGGAGATAATCAAGGATTAGAAAATGGGCTTGATCCATTTAAAAAGTTTTCATTAAACATTGTAATAAAAGGAAAAAATAAAAATAACTCAAGCAGTAAACTTCTCTATGCTGTTCATTTTGATAAACATAATGTAAGCCAAGGAGGGCATCAGGCACATCCAGTATATCACTTTCAATTTGGAGGGAATAGATTAACAGAAGATGAGAATAATAAAACTACAAATCTAGACTTTGGACAAGCACTGTTTTTAGATGCTCCAAGAGTTATGCATCATCCTATGGAATTAATACTAGTTTTAGATTTTATTTTATCAAACTTTTTTCCTGAAATATGGAATAAAATTAAAAATATTAAGCGATACAAAAAAATTCTTATTAAATATCAAAAGGATTTTATATTACCATACTTCAAGTCAGTAGTTAATCATTTAGAAAATACTACTTCAAGCTGGAATGCAAAAGATATATACCCTCAATTGGTAGGTAATTAGAATTTGAATCAGTCAGTTTGTAAGTTCCTAAAAGATTATGGAACAGATGAATATTCTATAAATAGATTATTAGTTTCATCTTTTGTTATTCAGCATAAAATAACAAATATTCAAAACCTTCTAATTAAAAACCTTTTAATTAATGAAGATGAATTAGAATATGGAATATTAATACAGTTCTTAGAACTTATTAAAGAATCCAATAAACACTATTATTTTGAAGAGTTAGTTGAATTTTTTGAGTTTGTAATTTCCCCATCAGATAAGTTAGTTAATGGTGCTATTTATACTCCAAAAGATATTAGAGAATTTATAATAGAAGAAGTGTTTTCAACGGTGAGTAAAAACTCTGCTAAAAAGATAACAGTAGCTGATATAGCTTGTGGATGTGGAGGGTTTCTAATTGATTCAGCTTTAGAAATTAAAAAGTTAACAAACAAGTCTTTTAAAAGTATATTTAGAGATAATATTTTTGGTATTGATATTCAGAAGTATAGTATTGAAAGAACGAAAATCCTTCTATCTTTATTAGCATTAAAGTATGGTGAAGATACTAAAGAATTTGAGTTCAACCTATTTGTAGGTGATTCTCTTGAATATAAATGGCAAGATGAAAATAAGAAAATTAGAGAAAATAAAGGTTTTGATATTATAGTAGGGAATCCACCTTATGTGTGTTCTAGAAATATGAATAATGAAACAAAAGAACTAATGAAAAATTGGAGTACATGTAAAACAGGGCACCCTGATCTATATATTCCATTTTTTCAAATTGGATATGAACTTTTAAAGCCCAAAGGTATACTTGGATATATAACAGTTAATACCTTTATAAAAAGTCTTAATGGTAGAGCAATAAGAAAATATTTCAGTGACAATCAAGTTGATTTAAAAATCATTGACTTTGAACATGAGCAAATATTTAACTCAAGAATGACTTATACTTCAATTTGTTTTTTAAAAAATATAAAATCGGAGACAGTTAAATATACTCCTTTAAAAAGATTAGGCTTAAAGAATAATATTATCTATGAAAAATACAAATATATAGATTTATCAATTTCTAAAGGATGGTATTTAAAAAATAAGAATATAGTAAATAAAATAGAAAAAGTAGGTACTCCTTTTGGAGAAATATATAACACTAAAAGTGGTATAGCAACATTAAAAAACAATGTTTTCATATTTAAACCAATAAAAGATACTAAAAAATACTATTACATAGATAAAAATACTAAAATTGAAAAAAGTATTTGTAAAGATATTGTTAATTCAAATTTACTAGTTAAAACAGATAAAATTAATAATATTATTGAAAAAATTATTTTTCCATATGAGTATAATGAAGAAAATCAAATTTATGTGATTTCAGAAGATAAGTTTATAAATGACTATCCCTTTGCTTACCACTATTTATTATCTAATAAAGATGCATTAGTTAATAGAGATAAAGGTAAAGGTAAAGATTATAAATATTGGTATGCTTTTGGTAGAAACCAATCTTTAGAAAGATATAAATATAAACTACTATTCCCTCAAATGGCAAGAGAAGGGTTTAAAAGTTGTTTTGTAGAGAATGAAGATATATATTTTTATAATGGTATGGCTGCTATGGCAGAGACTAAAGAAGAGTTAAAAATATTAGAACAAGTTTTTAAAACTGATATCTTTTGGTTGTATGTAAAAAGTATTAGTAAACCTTATGCTTCTAATTATTTTTCTCTTGGAAAAAACTATATAAAAAACTTTGGGATATCTGACTTAACAGAAGAGAAAAAAAAGTATATTTTAAATGAAAAAGAAATTGACAAGCTAAATAAATTTTTTAATAATATATATTTAAATCATTAATCAATCAACTATTATCAAAAACTATTGGCTTTTTTTAATTTGTAGTAAAAAATGTAGTAAAACTATACTACATTTTTCATATAAAGCCTAAATAAAGAGCTACACTATTAAAGTTGAAACAAACCCAATAAGTCCACCAAAAACTGCACCCCAAATCACAAGCCATCCAAGATGTTCTTTTATCATATCTTGCACTATTTGTTTAACCATTTTAGGCGTTAATTCATCTAATCTTGAACTTACAATTTCACTTAACTTACTATGAACATCTTTTGATAAATCTTCTGATTTTAAACTCTCATCTAAAACTTTATTAAAAGCTTCACTACTTGTAATATCAATTATAGATTTTTGAAGTTTTTTTATAAATGGCTCTTTTAAAGGTTCAAGTGCCGCTTCACCTCCAAACATGCCTAACATTCCACCAAAACTTGATTCCATAACTGCTGTTTTTAATGAGTCATAAGCTGGAGTAAAATCTGTTTTATTTAAAATTTTTTCAAAATCTATTGTATTTTTTGCACTATTTACTTCTGTTTGAAAAAACTTTGTTAAGTGTTCTTGAGTGAAAAATTGATTCGTTAAAAGATTATGAATTGATGATTTAAACTGTTCAAATTTGTTTTCAATAACTCCACTTCCATATAAAAATGGAACTTTATGAAAAAGCATATGAATCGCAAGTGTATTTGTAACTGCTCCACTTAGAGCAAATAAACCAATCATAAAAATTGTATCATTGCCATTTGAATAACCATATGCCATGATTAAAACAGTAAGTAAGTTTGTAATATCTGATTTATTCATTATGATAATCTCCCTTAATAATAAGGGATTTTATCATAACTTTTTAAAAGAGTTTTTTAAAGTTTATTTGATTTCATATACAGCTGTTGTTCCACTAACTTCAAAAGCAACTAGTAATAGTGCATTTCCAGTAGGAGAGTTTTCAGCATCAACAAAACTCATACCTTCAGGTGAAATATCACCTTGTGCTTCAGTATTTATAAACTTAACAAATTTTGCATTTTCAGGAGTTGTAATATCATAAACTACAATTGCATTTTGTCTTTCTAATCCTACAAAAGCATAAGTTTGTGTTCCTATTTTCCCAACAGTTAAAGCTTCAGGTTCAACACCTTTATTTCCACTTCTACCATCAATTTCACCTTCATCTTGGTTAAATAAATTTGGCATCATTTTAGATGTTAATTTAGAAAGTGCATCACCACTATCCCAAACTAAATTTGCTTCATCATCCCAAATAGTAAAACTTCTTGCACCATAAGTATATAATTCTTCATATAAACCATCGTTATTTGAATCACCCATATCAGTTACTACTTTTAAGTCATTTTCATCTTCATAAGCAGCAGCTATTGAAGAGTCTAAGTCTAACTTAGAGATTTTCTTTTCATCTACAAATACATCTTCATCTGCTGAATCTAAATACTCTCTTCCATCACCTTCATTAGCAGTAACTAAATAAGTTTTACCATCAACTTTATATGAAGAGATTGAGTCAGGCATATATAAACCTTTTAATCCTGGATAGTTTTTAAATAAAGCATATCCCTCTTCTTCAATATCAATTAAATTTTCACTAGAATAATCTTTAGCTCCTAAAGATTTAACAGCTATTACAACAGGAGTTGATGTACTAATATCAATTTTAGCTACTGCGTTATTTTCTTGTAATGTTACATAAGCGTAAGTTCCACTAACTGTAATATACTCTGGTTCTAAATCTAAAGCTTTATCATTACTTGGTGTTCCACCTAATCTAACTGGTGTTCCATCAAGTGCATCGCTTAATGTTGCATTTTCAAATCCAACCTCAGCATATCCATTTGCATTATCATCTTTATCAGTATTTGCAACAGTTACAATACCAATAGTTCCAGCAACATCAACATAAGTTCCCGAACTTGCATCAGGTTCACCTTCATTTGCAACAATCACTTTATTTCCATCTTCACTAAATGTTACCATATCAGGTAAATATCCAACTGTAGTTTGAGATACTAAAACTCCTGCTGTGTCAAAAATCACAACTTTACCTTTAGTATTTACTTTATCATCGCTTCCAACTGCAACGGCAACTTTTCCATTTGATACAGCAACACTTTGAACTCCTGCTCCATAAGCTGATAAATCAATAGCAGTTGTTGAACCTATTGTTCCATCTTCATTTATTGGTGTAATATCTAAAGTATTATTTTTACCATTTGTTGTAAACATTTTTTTTGAATCTTTATCAAAAGCAACAATCTCACTTCCACCTTCAACTTTTGTGTCTAGTGTAGCAATTTTTGTTACAGAGTCAATTGATTTTACATTTTCTAAAGAAGTTAAGTTTTTAAATGGCCCTACATAACCAAATGCTGACTCTCCTTCATCAGTTGAATCAAAACTTGGGTGTTGAGTTACAACAGATAAATATCCAAATCCATTTGCAAGTTCAGGATACCAAAATGGTGAAGTTGTTTCAGCACTTAAAGGTGTAGTAAAAATTCTACTTAACTCTTCAGTTTTTACATTATAACTCCAAACAACATTATTTTGATGAACACTTGAACCAGCATCTTCTCCAATAATTAATACATCAGAGTTTGGTAAGAAAGTTACATTATCAGGGTTTGCAATACCATTTACATCACAAGAATTACCTGCATAAGTAGTTCCTTCTGCATAAGAAATAGGATTCCCAGATAAAATTCCATACATATTTTCAACAACATATTTTGAAGGTATTACAGACTCATTTGTATCTTTTACACTATTAGTTGAAACATCTAAAGCATAAATTCCTCCACACTTATTAGCTTCAACTTTTATATCATCATTTCCACCTAAATCATTAGATGAATCTGCGGCCATACCTTTTGAAACTTCACTCATAGCAACATATAACTTTCCAGAGTTTTTATCAAAAGTAATACCCTCTTCTTTTCTAAACTCAGTTGTAGCACCCATATAAGCTGCATATCTTCTAGTTTCTAATCTAGATGCTGCT
Source organism: Malaciobacter pacificus (assembly GCF_004214795.1). Classification (NCBI taxonomy): domain Bacteria; kingdom Pseudomonadati; phylum Campylobacterota; class Epsilonproteobacteria; order Campylobacterales; family Arcobacteraceae; genus Malaciobacter; species Malaciobacter pacificus. The sequence continues at coordinate 431,524 of NZ_CP035928.1, read as the reverse complement.
AATTCCATACCCTCTTTTATTTTTAAACACTCATGTCCTGCACTTGTATTAATAGAAACATACCCTTGTGTACAAGAACCATCTGTTCCTTCACTAATATCAAAAATATCAGCAAATGTTGGAGCATCATTTGTAGTAATATCCCCATCAGGGTCGATAATTGCTCTAATTTGTTCATTTGTAGCATGACCTAAAGAGATCCATTGAATATCTGCTTCACCTAAACCAATACCAACTTCAGATGTTTGATTCCATTTTGCAGCATATAATGTTCCAGCACTTAAATCTTTAGCAGTATCAGATACATACATAAATAATCCAACATTTGTACCATCATCACTCATGTAAACTGTTTTATTATCAGGCATTACATAAGATAATTCATGGGAAAATCTTCCCATTGCATAATGTTTTGAATAAACTGGTTTTTCATTTTCAATTTTTACTTCAGGAGTCCATCCATAGTAATATGCACTATAATCATTCTCTCCCCAGTATTTCTTTAGTTCTAAATGATAACTATTTTTACTAGTGTCTTTTGCATCTGGCTCATACTCTTCAGAAGATAAATGAGAAGACCAAGGTGTTGTTTGACCTGCACAGTGAACAAATCCACCAAACTCATCTTTTTGAGAGATATATTGAAGTGTATCTTTTTTTGCAATTAGTTCACCATCTCCTTTTTGCTCTAATTCCATCATATACATAGAACCTAGTGCACACTCATATTGAGAAATAGCAAAGATTTTCCCATCTACATTATGTAATGAAGTAAAATCCATTCCTGAACCTTCTTCTCTATTTTCAGCACCTTTAGAACCATTACAAATATAAGGACTTCCATCTTCAAATGTAATTAATTTATCTTGATAATCTTTTGATTGTCCTAAAACTTCTCCATTTCCTTCTAATCCAGTTCTAAAAATAGTTTTATATGAAATTGCTTGTTCTTCATCATTAATCATAACTTTTGAGCTAGCTTGTTGTGTAAGTTTATCATCACTTGAAACTGGTGTTTCAATCTCTTCAAATCTAACATCTACTCTTTTAGCAGTTTTAGCTGAAGAGATTTTTGCTTTATTTGATGCAAATTTATCTTTTAAAAATTTACCATTTGAGTCTGTTAAAGCTGCAAAACCTGAACTTGCTTCTAAATCTTCACTTAAACTATCAAAAGAAGTAAAATCACTTATATCATCAGTTGCACTTTTAAATGCATCAGAAAGAGATACTTTCCCTGCACTTGAAAGTTCAGCTTGACTTAAACCTGTTGCAGCAGAAATATATCCCCAAATTGCACCTTGAGATACATTAGGGTTTTTTGTAGTGTCTTCTAAAATTGATTCAATTGTAAGATTTGCAGATGGATTTGCTTTTAACTTAACTCCTCCAAAAGTAAATTCACACTCACTTCCTGCTATATATGAATATTTTCCATTTTCATCTGTAGTTTTTTCTCCATCTCCACAGTCATAAGTAATATTTCCTAAAGCTGGATTTAATTGTAGTGTACCAGTTGAAGTAGTAGTATTACTTGAACTTCCACAACCAACAAACGTAAAAGTAGCTAAAAGTGCACACGCACTTAAACTTAGATAGCTTTTATTCATTTTTTGCTTCCTTATTTGATTTTTATATTTTTTAAATGAGCATGTATTGTAAAAAGTAACAATTACACTTTGATAACATTTTTCTAAGTGGTAACTATTATCAATAGATAATAATGGTAAAAATTACATATTTATGGGGATTTTATAAAATTAAAAAAAATCTAAAAAATCTAAAATGGTATCAAATAGAAGAGATATTTAGAGTTGTTTAACTCTAAATATCTTTAATAAGTTAATTATTTAAGTCCTACAAAACTTTTTATAGGATGGTCTTGAGCAGGTAGTTTTGTCACTAATTCATTATTTGCAGCTTTAGTTTCAACATATTTTACAAAACTCATAGCATAGTCTAAATATGTATCTGTACCAACTCCTCTTTCATCTTGAACTGATTTAAATGTTAAATAACCATCTTTACCACCAGCTGTATAAGAGTTAGTCACAATAGTATATAAAGTTGTATCATCAGATAAATTTAAAGTAGACCAAGTTCCAGTTTCTCTATCTTTCATTTCTAGATTTTGAATTCTATTTCCTGCTTGAGCACTTGCATCAACATCATATTTTAATCCATAAGAATAAGGGAATGAACCAGTTGAAACTGTCATATCCTCACCACCATAAAATGCTTCTTCAATAGCATCCTCTAACACATCTTTAATCTCTTGAGCTTTCATTTTAATTTCAAATAAAGTATTTGCAAATGGTAATAATGTATAAGCATCACCCATTGTAATATTTCCTGAATCAATTTTAACTCTAACTCCACCTGCATTTTGAATACAAGCATCTGCTAAATTACTTAAATCATAAAATGATTTAGCAACAATTGGAGCGATATCTGAACCTAATGGTAAATTACTAACACCATCTTTCATATCTCCTGGAATTCTGTTATGACCTAAAGTTTCTGAAGCTTCACCAATAACTAAAGCTTTTTTTACATCTACTTGATTTTCATAGTTTTTAATTACATTTAAAGTAGCTTCATCTTCAACTACAACTTCAATATTTTTATTATCACTAATTACTTCATTTACTGTTGATAAAAGATTTTCATCAATTGAATCTGTACCTACTAATAATCTTGGAGTACCACTACAGTCAATTACTTCACCATCTTTATTAAATACAACATCTAAATCACCTAAGATATGTCCATATTCCCAAGCTTGAACTACACAAACTTTATTTCCATCTTTATCTGAAACTTTTGTAGGATAATCATTTGAAACACTTGATAATCCTAATTTAGAAAAATCTCCAAGTAATGAATGAGAATCTCCACCAACAATAACATCAACTCCACTTAATTGAGGTGCCATTGCTAAATCATAATCATAACCTTGATGAGTTAATAATACTACTCTATCAACTCCATTGTCTTTTAATTCATCAATATATTTTTGAGCTGTTTCTATTTCATTTAAGAATGTAATTGTATCACTTGGATTAGATGAGTTTTTAGTTTTACCTACAATATCAATTCCAATTACACCAACTTTTTTACCATTTATCTCTTTTACAATATAAGGCTTCCAATAATTTTCTAAAATATTTCCACTTTGTGGTACAACATTTGAAGAGATAACCGAAATATCTTCATTTAACATATCTAAGAAAGATTTTAAGCCCTCATCTCCATCATCAAACTCATGATTTCCTAAAGCATAAGCATCCCACTTAATCATATTCATAGCAGCAGCATCAGCTTCACCTTTAAATAATGAGTAATATAATGTACCTTGAAATACATCACCTGCATTTAAAATTAAAGAGTTTGGTTTATTTTTCTTTAACTCATCTAATTTTGTTACATATCTAGCATATCCACCTACATCAAACTCAATTTCAGTTCCATTAATCTCTAAATCCATCCCTTCACTTGAAATATGTGAATGAGTATCGTTTACATGGAAGATAGAAACAGTATCTGTTGCTTCTAATTTAGTTAGATTTTTAAATGGTCCTACATAACCAATAACAGACTGACCAGCATCACTTGTTTTATCATCTGGATGTTGTGTCACAACTGACATATATCCATAACCATTTGCTAAATCTGTATACCAAAATGGAGAAGTCGTTTCAGCACCAATAGGAGTAGTAAATACTCTTGTTAACTCTTTTGTTTGTACATCATAAGCCCAAACCATATTATTTTCATGTTTACCAGTATCTTCACCAATCATTAAAATGTTTGAATTTTCTAAGAAAGTTACATTATCTGGATTAGAAATTCCATTTACGTCACAACCATTTTCTGAATAATCTGAATTTTCATCATAAGTTGTTGGATTACCTTCTAAAATTGAGTACATGTTATTTACAACATATTTAGATGAAATACTATTTTTTTCTAAATCCATAGCCTCATTAGCATTTACATCAAGGGCATAAATAGCTCCACAACTATTGTATTGCACTTTAATATCATTATTTCCACCAATATCGTATTTAGTTTCACTCTTTCCAGATTTTTGCTTATCTTCCATTCCTCTTTCAACAGAACTCATAGCAACATATAAAGTTCCAGTATTTTTATCATATGTAATACCTTCTTCTTTTCTAAATTCAGTTGTTGCTCCCATCATAGCTGAGTATCTTCTTGTTTCAAGTCTTGAAGCTGCTTTTTTCATACCATCTTTGATTTTTAAACACTCATGTCCTACACTTGTATTTATTGAAGTATAACCTTCTGAACAAGTTCCATCTGTTCCATCAACTGCATCAAAGATATCTGAGAATTTTAATCCATCATTAGTTGAAACATCACCATCTGGATCTAAATATTCTCTAATTTCACTATTTGTAGCATGCCCTAAATTAATCCATGAAATATCAGCTTCACCTGCACCAACACCAACTTCAGATGTTTGTTCCCATTTTGCAGCATATAATGTACCTGATGTTAAATCAGTTGGTTTATCTGCAACAAACATATATAATCCAACATTTGTACCATCATCACTCATATAAACTGTTTTATTATCTGGCATTACATAAGATAATTCATGGGAAAATCTACCCATCGCATAATGTTTTGAATAATCAGCTTCACCCTCTTGTGTGATTTTTACTTCTGGTGTCCAACCATAATAATATGGACTCATCTTTTCAAAATCACCACCCCAGAATTTTACAGTTTCATCATAAGAAGTACTCCCAACTGCTTTATCAAACCCAGCTTTTTCTACTGCTCTTGCATCATTTTCATACTCTTCTGAACCTAAATGAGACTCCCAAGGTGTTTTTTGTCCTGCACAGTGAACAAAACCACCAAATTCATCTTTTTGAGAAATAAATTCTAATGTACCCTCTTTAGGAGTTAAAGCACCAGTTTCCTCATTTTGAACTAACTCAGTCATATACATAGCACCGATTTGACACTCAAATTGAGAAACCATATATAATTTATCATTAACATTTAAAAAAGATGTATAGTCTAAGCCTGAACCAACACCTTCATTTGTACCATTACAAATATAAGGATTGCCATCTTCAAATGAAATAATCTTATCATTCATATCTTTAACTAATCCGAAAACTTCATCATTTGTATCTTTAAAACCAGTTTTCATAATAGGAGTGTAATTGATTTCTTGTTCTTCTCCATTTATATAAACTTTACTGCTTGATTGTTGAGTTAATTTTGTTTCTTCTTTTACAGGTGTAGAAATTCCTTCAAATCTAACATCAACTCTTTTTGTAGTTTTAGCTGAAGAAATTTTTGCTTTATTTGTTTCAAACTTTTCTTTTAAAGATATATCATTTTCATCAGTTAATAAAGCAAAATCATCATCATCTAATAGTGCTGTTTCAAATCTATCAAATGAAGAAAAATCAGTAATATCATCAGTTGCATTTTTAAAATCATCTTTTATATGAGCTTTTCCAGCTTTTGATAATTCAGCTTGAGATAATCCAGTCGCAGCAGAAACATATCCCCAAATTGCATCTTGTGATATATTAGGATTTTTTGTAGTGTCTTCTAAAATTGATTCAATTGTAAGATTTGCAGATGGTGTTGCTTTTAAAGTAACTCCACCAAAAGTAAATTCACACTCATCTCCTGAACTAAATTTATATTTACCACTTTCATCTGTAGTTCCACTAGTAGAACCACAAATATAATCAATATTACCAAGAGTTGGATTTAATTGTAATGTACCTGATGAAGTAGAAGAACTATTAGAACTTCCACAACCAACAAACGTAAAAGTAGCTAAAAGTGCACATGCACTTAAACTTAGATAGCTTTTATTCATTTTTTGCTTCCTTATTTGAATTTTATATTTTTAAATGAACAAGTATTGTAAAAAGTAACAATTACACTTTGATAACATTTATCAAGATGGTTAGTAAAATGATTTAAAAAAAATAGTTTGTAAGCTCTATTTTTAGGTAGGTTAAAGAATAGTTGATAAGTTTAATAAGAATTAATGGTAACTAAAAAAATTACCATTAATCAAATATTTTTACATATAAATGCTCTGGCGTTTTTCTTAGATAAAACTCTAACTTAGAAGGTTTTATATCAGATTTTATGTTTATTGAATTTTTTAAAAAAGGAAATCTTTTATCTACTATCTGCTTATCATTTTTATCAAGTAAACGAACTGAATACAATCCGCACTTGTTTTTACTATTACTAGCACAATCTATTTTTGCAGTTTTTGAATCTTCATCATAAGATACAGCTAAATCTATTGTATAACTTACAGGATGTGAAAATCCAATAGTTGCAAATAAAAATATTAATAATAACTTTTTCATTTTAATACTCCAATACAATAATCATATTCACTTTTTTGAATATCTGTTTTATAATTTGTGTTTAATTTATCTAATTTATAAGCAAGCATTATTTTTTCATCCATTGTACATATTGTAGTATCACTTGAAAGATGAAAAGGTATATCAAAAACTATACTTAATCTTTTTTTATCAAAAACTAAATCAACATTTTTAGGTTCAATGTTAAATTCCGTTTCCTCATTTGCTAAAAATATATTATAATTGTTCTGTTTTAATTTAAAAAAATGAGAGTTTAAAAACTCTATTTTTTCTTCTTCATCTAATATTTTATTTTTATTCTTATCAAAATCAAACATCAATATTTTTGAATTTAATCTATCAAATTTCCAAATATTTTTTATATTTTCATTTGAAACTTCCAAACTTGAATCTAAAAAATAGTGAGGATGTGCATATAAACTTATTGTTAAAAAAATAAATAGACTTAACTTTTTCATACTAATAGTATAGCCCCCATTGAAAATAACACAGCAATTCCACCATAAGTAATAATATTCATAATTGAGCTAAGATTCTTACTTTTTGATTTTTTTATTTGTGTTGATAAAATAGCAGCTAATGAAATTGTGATTCCCATTCCAATACTCATAGTTATAGCACTTAAAATTCCAAGATTTATATATCCTAAGATTATAGAAAAAAGAACTATTGACATAACACCAGGACAGGGCACAATTCCTATACTCATCGTGACTGCTAATAAGCTTTTATTTCCTACTCTTTGAAACTTTTCTTTTTCATTTCTATCTTTATATGTTTCATATAATAAAAATAGAGCTATTGCTATAATAAATATAGCCGATATCTTATATATATTCGTATTTATATCAGAAAAATATTTTGTAATTGCACTTTCAAAAAATAGATATAGTACAAAAGTAATAGCTAAAGCAGAAATTGTGTGAATAATAGAAGTTAAAAAACCTGCTTTAAAAGCTTCTTTCATTTTTGCACCTTTAACTAAAAAGTAGCTTGCAATTACCATTTTTCCATGACCTGGCCCTAAAGCATGAATCAGCCCATAAATAAAAGAAACAGCTAAAATATACATAAACATACTATTATCACCTGATTCTAATTTATCAAAAGAATCACTTATTGTTAAATTTATTTTTTGCTGTGTACTTATTACAAAGTTTAAAAAACTATCATAAAAATTTGTCATTGTTCAACCTTTTGTAAATGAGTCATTGTTCCAGCTTTCAACTCTTTATGTACATTAATAGCTGGTTTTACATGTACGTCTCTTCCATAAATATAACTTTGTTCATCAACAATCACTTTGTATGCTTTATTTAAAGTAATTGCTCTTTTCTCACTTGGAAGAATTAAGTAAGAGATATCATTTTTTATTTTTTCTAACTCTTTTTGCTTAAATTTCCACTCTTGTTTTAAAATAGCTTTCGGATCTTCTAATTTAGTAATCAAATCTTTTTCAATATTTTCAGCATCTTTTTCCCAATTCTTTTTGAAAAATTTTTCTACAATCTCATCATTTGCTCTTAACTCATCACCTGCACTATTCTCTTTTAAATATCTAACATATTCTGTTTGTCCATTAGGAAGTTTTTTATCAGGAATTCCTTCGATTCCTTTTTGTGTCCAGTGATACCAACCATCTAAATAAGAGCCCTTTTCTAACTTTCTTTGATATACAAAAGTAGAATCAGCAATTGCTCCAATATTACTATGACATCCCATACAATAAAGAGTTTCTTCATAAGTTTGAGGTCTTAAATCACCTTTTTTATCTTCAATAAAACCTTGATAATACCAACCTCTTTTATTTCCAAGTCCAGTCTCTAAATTACCTAAATATACATCTAATCTATCAGGGAAATCATGCCTTTCTTTAATATCAGCAAGGCCGAGATTATTTAATTGAGCATAAGTATTCCAATTTATTTTTTTTGCATATCTAAACTCTTTTAATCTTGATGACATTTTGATTTTTTTATCTTTACTAATATCAATATATCTAACTGTATGAGCGAACTCAGTTCCAATAGGATAAAGTCCAGGAGCAATTTTTAAAGTATTATCTTCCAAAAGTTTTTTTGCTTCTCCTACATAACTCATTGAAAAATCATAAATTTTTCTAGTTTTCATATCATACTTTGGTTTTATCCAATTAAATACAATTTGAGATGCAATATCTAATTTTCCATTTTGGTTTAAATCTACCCCATACTTTTTTTCATCAGTATTCTCAATATCAAGTGTTTTTTGCTTGATTAAAGATTCAATAATTAATAAATTAGTTTTATATACTTCTAAATCAAACTTTCCTGATTCATCATTTTGGAACTCTTTTGAAAGCCTTATTAAAACATCATCTGTACTTCCATTTGTTGGCCAAAATGTTCCTAAAAATGGTTGGTATGAAAAAGCTCTCCATCCTGTATATTTATTATCATTAGTTCTATCAAAACCTTCATTATCAAATTTGAAGTTTATATCAGGGATATAACCATCCCATTTACCATTGTTATTGAAATCCCAATCTTTATTTAAATTTTCTAGTTTAGACTTTAAAATAATTTCGCCATCTTTATTTTTATAGTTATCTTCTCTTATATAATCCAATATAGATTTATCACTGATTTTTGATATTTGTTTAGTTCTATCTTTGTAAAGATTAGTCCATCTATTTTTTAATGCATGAGAAGGGAAATCATAAGCTTCTTGTAAATCATCATCTAATAATGTATAGTTTGGTTTTTTATTTTTTACATGGCAACTAAAACATGGATTATGTAATATATTTTCGTTGGCATTATTTGTTGTTTTTGTGTAGCACTGACTTGGTATATATGCAGTTTTGTTATATAGTTTTTTTGATTTTAAGTCTATCTCACTACTAAAAGCAGTTGTAGAAATTAAAACACTAAGTAACATAATTCTTTTAAACATAAAATATCTCCCATAAATTTGAGACTTATTATAAATTTAATCCATTACAAAATGATAACAACACTTATTATGGTTACCTCTAAAAAAAGTGTTACCTTTTTGTAATCAAAGGTAACTACAATTGCATTAAGGAGTCAACTATAAAGAAACCTAACTAAAAAACAAAGATTTTAAAGTTTCATTTGGAAACACCTAAAGCTAAATTTTCATCAAATTTGGTTTTGTTCTTTAACATTACAAATATTGTTTTTAGAAGTTTATTTGCAACAGCAATAACAGCTTGTTTGAATTTTTTACCTTCTTCTCGTTTTTTAGAGAAATAGAGTTTAAATTTTTCACAAGAACGAATAGTACCAATTGCCATTTGCCAAATAGTTCTTCTAAGGTTTGCATTACCTCTTTTAGAGATTTTGCCCCTATAGTTGATTGAAGTACCACTTTGTCTAACTGATGGGTCAATTCCTATAAAAGCACATAGTTGCTTTACGGAATTAAACTTATCAACAGAGGATACTTCAACCATAAAGTTTTTAGAAGTTACTGCTCCAATTCCTGGTATTGATTGTACTATATCAATATCATTGTTTATATCAGTATCTTCTAAAGAGTTTTCCAACTCAGAATCTAGAATAGATAATTCATCTTGAATAGCTATTAATCTTCTAATTTTAGAAGTTAAAACCTTTTCAAGATATTTATCGGATACGGCGATAGAAGTTTTTGCTAAGGCTAATATATCCTTTGCAGTAATTTTAACTTTATTGCCACTTGTATCATCTAAGATTCGTTGGATGGTCTTTTCCCTTAAGTTCCTAATTGCTTTACGGCTAGGAGCTTTAAGGAGCAGATTTAAAATGCTCTTTGTAAATATATTTGTGTTCTTTAACAATTCAGGGAATAATTGCACTAAATTAGCTTTTATTTCAGTTTTTAATCTTGCTACATCTTTCGAGAGGTTTTCTCTTTCACGGATAAGCGGTCTAATATTTTCAATATTATTAGTACTAGCAAGATGTAAAGATTGATATGATTTTAAACTAAATAGAGCAATTGAAGCTGCATCTTTTTTATCATTCTTAGTTTTTCTAAGGGTAGTTGAACCAATAAAACTCTTTATGAGTATTGGATTAATCACTACACACTTAAAACTATTTTCTAATAAAAAAGATAATAGTGGTAAATGATAAATACCAGTTGCTTCCATTGCTATTAAAAGCTCTTCTTTAGGATATGTGGATAAATACTCTACTAAAGTATCAAATCCATCTCTATTCATTGTAAGCTTTACTTCTAGTTTAATTTCACCACTATTTTCAAGTAGTGTTAAATCAAAGCTATCTTTAGAAATATCTATTCCTATGAATTGTTTATACATCACAAATACCTTTACAAATGTTATTTTACATACAAACAGATAAGTAACCTTACTTTTATCCTATCTCCATAATGACAGAAGCTCGAAGCTTAATCAACCTATTGGGATTTGAAGTAAGTGATAGACTCCTTGGAGATTTAATAAAACTTCATTAAAAGTTCTATCATTGATCTAAAAAAAATGTGATCATCTTACTTATCTCTTTGTATGTAATTATACAAAATTTATTAGTAGGAGAATAAATGATTGATGTACAAAAAGAGATAGAAAAGAAGTTTCCAAAAATAAAAGATAAACAAAGTTTTCTAAAAAAATCTTTATTTAAAATAGCGAAGAAAATAGTTCACGAAGACTCGATAAATCAGTTCTTACAACAAAATTCCCACTTAAAAGGATTTGATTTTGTAGATGCAGTTTTAGACTATTTTGATTTTGATTATACTGTTTCAAGTAGTGATATGCAAAACATCCCAACTACTGGTAAAGTTGTTATTATTGCTAACCATCCATTAGGTGGTTTGGATGCATTATGTTTACTTAGACTTATAGGTCAAGTAAGAAAAGATGTAAGAATAGTGGCTAATGATTTTCTAGTTGGATTTGAAGCAATAAATTCACTAATGATTCCAATAGATAATTATAAAATAAAGCAATCAAAGCAAGATATTAAAAATATTTACGATGCTTTAAATAATGAAGAAGCTATTATAATATTTCCAGCAGGAGAAGTAAGTCGTGCTACATCAAAAGGGATTAAGGACCCTACTTGGAATAAAGGTTTTTTAAATTTTGCAAAAAATACTAATGCTCCTATATTACCTATATTTTTAAATGCAAAAAATTCTAAAACTTTTTATACAATTTCATTATTAAATAAAACTTTCTCAACTCTACTTTTATCAAATGAAATGTTTAATAAAAAATCAAAAAGAATAAATATTAAAGTTGGAAAAATCATTCCAAATGAAAATATTATTCCCAAAGGTATTGATAAAAAATATCTTACAAATTTATATAAAAAACATCTATATGCTTTAAAAAGAGGGAAAAAATCATTTTTTGAAACTCAAAGTGCAATTGCGCATCCTGTAAATAGAAAAGATTTACTAAATGAACTTAAAAACTCTAAACTAATTGGAGAAACAAATGATGGGAAAAAAATCTATTTATATGATTATGTTGAGGACTCAATTGTACTAAAAGAATTAGGAAGACTAAGGGAGTTATCATTTAGAAAAGTTGGTGAAGGAATCAACAAAAAAAGAGATACAGATAAATATGATATTTATTATCAACACATCATCTTATGGGATGAGAATGATTTAGAGATAGTTGGTTCATACAGAATAGGTAATAGTGATTTTATATATAAAAATATTGGTGTAAAAGGTTTTTACTCATATAATCTATTTAAATACCAAGATGATTTTGTTCCATACTTAAGAAACTCTATTGAGCTTGGAAGAAGTTTTGTACAACCAAAATACTGGGGAACTAGAGCTTTAGATTATTTATGGTATGGAATTGGGGCTTATTTAAAAAATAACCCAAATATTAAATATATGTTTGGGCCTGTTTCTCTTAGTGCAACTTACCCAAGAACAGCAAAGGATTTAATGGTATTTTATTATGACCATTATTTTGGTCAAGAAAAGAACTTTGTTAACCCTGTACAGCCATATCAATTTTCAAATACTCAATCAGAAATAAAAGAGTTATTTAGTCTTGAAGATAAAAAACAAGATTTTAAAATATTAAAATCAAGTCTGGGGAACATGAATGTTTCAGTTCCAACACTATATAAGCAATATAGTGATATAGCTCAAGATGGTGGAGTAAAATTTTTAGGATTTAATATCGACCCTAATTTTGGTGATTGTATTGATGGATTTATATTAGTTGAAGTTGATAAAATAAAAGAAAGTGCAAAAAAAAGATATATAGATAAAAAGTAGAAATATCTACTTTTTATCTATTGGTTTTACACAATGTTCAGCATAATAGCTACCGAACTTTTGTTTAGAACCTGTTTTATCCTTTGATAAAGAATATTTTGTAACCACAGGATTACACTCATCAATCCAAGTAACCATTGGATAAATTTTTACTTTTTTAAATCCCATATCTCTAAATTTAACTGCATCAATAGAAGCTCTTGAAGCAGTATTACAAACAACTATTAAATTTGGTTTTACAAAGTTATCATCCATATCAGTAACAATACTTTCTAAAGCTTTTTCAGGTGCTTGTCTACCAATTCTTTGGCTTCCTTCAATAAATCCACCTGACCACTCTTCAATTGTTCTAACATCAACTACAGCCCAATCTTTAGCTTTTAAAGCATCTTTTACATCTTGAGTTGTTGCAAAATTACCATCTTTTTTTGCCTGAGCTTTTAAATCTTTTGATAAAGACTTATAATTGATAAAACCTTCAGCAAACATAGTTGAAGCTAGTACTCCAACTCCTAGTAAAATATTTCCAAATCTCATAATCTCTCCTTAAATTATCTAAGAAGAGTTTATATTAATAAAGATTACATATAAGTTAAAACTATAATTTATTTTTTATAATTATTATAATTAATTATAATACTAACCGATTCGACATAACATAACCTCATCAACAACTGCTTTTGCAATTTGGTCTGTTTCAACAATAACGTGCTCTAAATGTAAAGTATCTAATATAACTTTATCATTTTCACTAGTTACTGTTACAATTGTTTTACTGTTGTGTGTTAAAGAATCTACTGCCTCACAAATTAAATGTAAAGCTTCTGGGTTATTAACAGCAACAATTACAGCTGATGCTTTTTTAATATTTAATGAGTTTAATATATGTTTTTGAGCAGCATTTCCAAATACAATTGGCTCACCCCTACTTTGACCTAATTGGAAGAACTTAATATTGTGTTCTAATATCACATAGTTTTGATTGAAGTTTTTTAACTGCTTTACAATTGATTGTCCAAATCTACCATAACCTAATACAACAACGTGATTTTCTGTATCAACATCAACTTGATTAGTATTACAAGCCATCATAACATCTTCAGGAACAAGTTTTGCAGCTGCTTTAGATAAATTCTTTAAAATAATTGGCGTTAAAATCATAGAAATTACAATAGTTACAATTAATACTTGAGAATAAGTTGGATCTACTAAATCTTGACTTCTTGCAATCTCTAATATTGCAAGTGAAAACTCACCAATTTGAATTAAAGATAATGCTGTTTTAAAAGCAACTCTTTTGTTATCTTCAAACCTAACTAATGTATAAATAATTAAGTATTTTAAACCCATTAAAGCAGGTAGTAAAATTAAAATTATAAATATATAATCAGCAATTACACTAAAGTTAATTTGCATACCAACTGTAATAAAGAATACACCTAATAAAATATTTCTAAAAGGAATTAAATCAGCTTCAACTTGATGTTTAAATTTAGTCTCTGCAATTAACATACCTGCTACAAAGGCACCTAAAGAGTATGTAAATCCAAAGTAATAAGCTAAATAAGAAGAACCCATTGCAAGTAATAAAACAGAAGCAACGAACAGTTCATCAGATTTCGTATTTGAAACATGTGTTAAAAATGGTTCTAATAAATATTTTCCAGTTACATATAAAAGTCCAAGTAAAACAATTGCGGCTAAAATTGTTTTTCCGATCATTAAAGTAACACTACTTCCCTCACCCATAGTAAAAAATGATATCATTAAAAGAATTGGAATTACAGCAATATCTTGCATAATTAAAATTCCTAAAACTCTTCTACCATGAGGTCTATTTATCTCTTTTGTTTCATTAAATGTTTTTAAAACAATTGCTGTTGAAGAAAGAGCAAGGGCTGCACCAATAATTAAAGATGTTTGAGTTCCAAGACCTATTGCAAATTTTGAAATTATAAATACCACTAGTGCAGTTACAACTATTTGAAGAGTTCCTGTAAAAAATACCTCTCTTTTCATCTTTTTTAAATGCTCTATTGAAAACTCCAATCCAATAGTAAACATTAAAAAAACAACACCAAACTCTGCTATCTCTTTTAATTCATGATTATTAACAGCATCATGAAGATTAAATAAATATGCGATTATAGTTCCTGTAACAATATAACCAATAATGGTTGGTAAATGAAATCTTTTTAGCAGTAAGTTTATAACTAATGCTATAAGTGTTGTAGAAACAATTATTCCTAACATATTTATGCTCCTTATTTGTAATGCATTTGTTTATATCCATCTAATCTTTTTTTATAAGATGAATTTAACATAGCATTTTTTGAATCTAAAAAATCAATAGCTAAGCACTCTTGATTACCTCTACCAATTCGACCTAAGTATTGAATTAATCTTCCATAATAAGAAATTGGT
Source organism: Malaciobacter pacificus (assembly GCF_004214795.1). NCBI lineage: Bacteria > Pseudomonadati > Campylobacterota > Epsilonproteobacteria > Campylobacterales > Arcobacteraceae > Malaciobacter > Malaciobacter pacificus. Next base: position 416,429 of record NZ_CP035928.1, on the reverse strand, counting down.
GTTGCAAATAAAATAGTATTTAAATGAGGGAAGTCTATTCCTTCTCCAAAATATGATGTTGTTGCAAGTATTAAGGATTTTTCTTTTACAAGCTTCATATTCTCAACTTGTTGTTTTTTATTCATGCTACCATGAACACAAACAAAATCTATACCCTCATTTTCTAGAAGAGTCTCTAGTAAATTTATATGCTCTATTCTATCAGTTAAAACTAAAATTTTTCTTTTAATATTATCTTTTATTGCACTTATTATTAAATCATTTCTCTTTTCATCAACACATAACTCATTGATGATAGTAGAGTAGTTTTCAGCATCACTAACAAAATCCGTTCTAATTATCTTTAACTTATTATAGTGTGTTCTTTTCTTTTTATACTCATAAGATATATCACCTAATTGTTGAAATAAAATAGGGTCTAATCCATCTTTTCTATTTGGAGTTGCACTTAAGCCCAAAATATATTTACCCTTAAAGTTTTTTATGATTTGCTCAAAAGTAACTGCTGGTATATGATGACATTCATCTACAATTACAAAAGAGTAGTTATTAATAATACTTGGGTCATTTTTTAAACTTTGCATTGTGGCAACATCCATATAACCATTAAGTTTATTATGACCTTTTCCTAGATAACCAATATCTTTTTTAGAATATCCAAAATAATCAACAAATCTTTCTATCCATTGGTTTAAAAGCATATTTTTATTCACAACTATTAGTGTATTACAAGCTCTTTGTTCAAACATTTTTGCACCAATTAAAGTCTTACCAAAACCAGGAGGTGCAACACAAATAGAAAAGTCACTTTTCATAATTCCATCAATTGCATCATTTTGTTCTGGTCTTAATTTAAATTGTACTTTTTTTGTTTCAATATTACTAAAGACTCTTTTATCTTCAATAGAAAACTTCACATCATTTTCATTAAAAAAGTCAATAATCGTTTGATATAAGCCTCTAGGAAGCATTAAATGTCTTTCATCTTCTTCAAAAGATTTTATAACTCTTGGAGTATTATAAAGTGGCTTTCTAAGACTAAGTAAAACTTTTATTTGAGGATTATCAAAAGAAGAGAATGCTTTTAATTTATTAATTAAACTTTTTGATAAATGTAAAGTTGGGATATAAATATAATCAAATAATACAATTTCAATATTTTCAATTGGAAACTCAATATCATCAAACTCTTTTACAATACTTACAAGTTCAGAGTTTTGAGAATATGTATATATAATCTCTTTAGAAACTTTTTTTACTGAATTTAGCACCATCCATTGGTCTTCATATATTTTATTTGTATTAGCATCAATAAATACAGTTTTATTTCTATTTCTATACTCTAAATGTAAAGGTAACTCTAAAGGCATTCCTAAACTTGCTTTTGTAGCAAACTCTTTATTTGGAAAAACTTTTGCGGAGATATTTGCTTTTTTTAAAATAAATTGTGCAAAGTTAAATACTACTTTCGAAGAGATTTCCTCTTCTAAAAAAATCCAAGCTACTAAACTATTATGAGAGTTTAACTCATAGTATGCTCTTACATTAACAGAGTTTAGTGCAATTTGTAATTTAAATTTATCTTCATCAAGTATTTCAAAGGCTATAAACTTTGATTTATTTTGTAAGTTTATACAATAAGTTGCTAAAAAAGATTGTCCTCTTAAATGCTCTTCAATCTCTTTATTTGTTAAAGGTAGATAATCTTCACCTCTAAATGTTTGAGTTACAGGAAAGAAATTTTGTTTTGTTCCCTCTTTATTTATCCATTTTTTTGCATAAATATCAAATCTTGCTATAAATAAAGATTTAAATATATCTATTTTTTCATCTTTAGAAAAGTTTCTTTTTTGTGAAATTAACTCTTGTTCTTGTATTTGTTGCTCAAGCTCTAAAATCTGCTTTTCTATTTCTTCTTTTTTTGTATAAAGTGTTTCTAGTTTCTTTTTAAGATTTATCATGACCTATTATATTAGATGGCGAGACAACGATGTTATTAATTTTATTCTCAACTTCATTATATTTACTTTTTAGTTCAGAATTTTTTCTAATACCTCTACCTTCAAACTTCCCATTTGTTTCTATTATAAGTTCATTATATCTCATATCTCCTATAACTTTTCCTTGAGATAAAATTTGAACTTCATTACAATCAATTTTTCCATCAAAAAGTCCATTTACAACTAAATTATTGGCTTTAATATCTCCAATCACTTCACCCTTTGGACCAATAGAAATTACATTAGCTTCTAAAATAACACCTTCAAACTTTCCATCAATATGAACTGTTCCTTTTGTACTAATACCACCAATAATACAAGTACCTTCTGCAATTATCGTAGCTGAGTTTGATGACTGTTTATCAGACTTACTAAAGACTCCCATTCTATCTTCCTCTCTTTTTTAAATATTTCTTCAAAATTACTTAGATTCCAATCCACAAATCTTCTTGGATTTAAAACCATATTTGCATATCTAACTTCATAATGCAAATGTGGAGCTGTACTTCTACCACTGTTTCCAACTAAACCTAGAATTTGACCTTTTTTTATAATATCACCAACATTTACAAAAGTTTTTTCCATATGAGCATATACAGTTTTAAAACCATAATTATGCTGTACTTTTACAACCCTTCCATAATCTCCAATATTTCTACTTTGAACATACTCAATAATCCCATCAGCAGTTGCTCTAATTGGAGTTTTTCTAGGTGCTGCCATATCTAAACCTCTATGAAACTGTCTTTTTTTAGTTACAGGATTAATTCTGTAACCAAAATTTGATGAGTATCTAAATTTTTCTAAAGGCTTACCATTTGGAATAAGGTTAAGTGCATATTTCTTTTTATTTTCATTTATAGTATCTAAAGTTTTTTTAGTAATTTCTTCTTTTGTATCATCATCTTCAATACCAATTATAGTATGAATTTCATCAAGTTTTGAGCTTAATTCTTCTATATCTTGCACTTTACTTTTTATTTGCATTGAATATAATTTATTTTGAGATACTAATTTATCCTCTTTTTCTTTTAAGATATTTAGTTGAGTTTCTTGGTTTTTCTTTGATTGTTTAACTTGTTCAACTTCGCTTGTTAAATAATTAATAAATAGAAAACTTCCTGCTAGTAAAATAAAAGTAGCTGTTAAAATTATAAAAAAGAATTTTCTAAAGAGTTGATGTATATTGTAAGATTTAGTACCTTTTATGTCTGATATTGTAATTATTAATCTATTTTTCATTAAAGCCTATTAAAGATAAAAATTTCTCAACTACTAAAAATGAACCAAAGACTAAATACTCTTCATTTTCATTTATTTCAAGTGAGTTAAATTGTATTATATTTAATTTATTTATAATTTCTAATAAATTATTTTTATCTACAATTCTTTTATCTTCAACAGGAATAATAATTATTTTACTTATTATTGGTTTTAATATACTTAATACTTTTTCATAATCCTTATCTTTGTAAGAATTATAAATCAAGGTAAGCTTCTTATCTTTAAATTCATTTACTAAAGCTCTTGCAGCAAGAGGGTTGTGACCAACATCAATAGTTACATTTGGTAAAACTTTTTGACATCTCCCAAAAAGTTTTACATCATCAAAAAGTTTTATATCAATATCAATATTTAATTGATTTAAACACTCAATAACTAAATGAAGATTTCTTTTTAAATATGAGGCAAAAGAGTTATTTAAAATATACTTTTCAAACTCTTTTACTTCAATAATCTCAATCTCTCTATTTCGCTCTTCTTTTATTTGTTTTTTTACTTCACTAGCAACTTCATAAACACTATCATGAAGTTGATATCCAATTATCATTTTATTATCAACTGAACGCATTTTTGTTTTAGCTATATCTTCAACACTATTACCTAAAAAGCTTTGATGATCTAAGTCAATTGTAGTGATTAAAGATAGATTGTTTTCAATCACATTTGTAGCGTCAAACTCACCACCAAGACCTGCTTCTAAAACAATATAATCCATATCTTTTGATAAGTATAAAGCCAAAAGTGTTGTGTACTCAAAATATGTCAATTTTTCTAAAAGTTCTACAGAAAGAATATCTTGAAGGTATTTGTGAGCTTTTTCTAAAGTTTCATCGCTTACATCACTTCCATTTATCCAAATTCGTTCATTGAATTTTACAATATGAGGAGAACTGTAATGAAGAACTTTATAATCTTTTTTAACTAAATAGTGAGCTAGAAATCTACCTGTACTTCCTTTTCCATTAGTTCCTACAAGATGAATCACAAAAGGTGTTTTAATTTTTGTTTTTAGTATTTCCCATGATCTATGAACAATAGAAAAATCGATTTTATCGTAGTAAAGTGTTTTGTGCTCTAAGAAGTGTTCTAAAGAACACTTTTTTAAATCATATCTCATTGTCTAAAAGAAGAAACTGCAATTTTTGATAAAACTTCATCAAGTGCATCTTCACTTGCATTTTTAATAGCATCAAATCTTTTTGTATCTGTAATTGTTGAACCATCATCAACAGAGAAGTTATGCTCTCCTGTAACAATAAATTTGTTAGTTTTATTAGTATCTTTTTTTGTATAGCTAACTAAAATATCTACAACTGCTTTATATAACTTATTATATCCATCAATATCATATTGTAGTGTTCTCATTTTTACAGAATTAATTTTTAAGTTCATAACAGTATCTGCTAAACTCTCATCATATACTAATTTAGAACCTATTTTTTGTGCTAATAATTGATTTATTGAATCTTTTATTAATACTGCATTTTTAGGGTCTTTTAAATCTACAAAAAGTTTAACAAAGACTTTACCGCTTAACTCTTTCTTTGCGTAATAAGTTGATGGTTTATATCCACATCCAGAAAATAAAGAGAGTGAAATAAAAGAAGTGAAAAGTACAAATAGTACTTTTTTTGAAATATTATTCATACTTTTCATAATCTTTTATCCTTTAACTACTAAATTTACTAATTTATTTGGTACAACAATCTCTTTGATGATTTCTTTACCATCAATCCATTTTGCACCAACTTCTTTAGCCATCGCTAAAATCTCATCTTTTGAAGCACTTGGGCTTACTTCAATTTCACATCTTTTTTTACCATTAATTGTAACAGCTAAAGAGATTGAATCTAAAGTAAATACTTCTTCTTTAATTTCTAATTTTTCACCAAAGTTTTCAAGATTGAATAACTCTTTTGAAAGTTCCCAACAAGTATGAGGAATAATTGGTTCTAAAATATTTGTTAAAACATAGTAACCTTCAGCCCATACTAATTCATTTTTTTGTGTTTGAAGAGCATTTAAAGCTTCCATACATGATGCAATTAAAGTATTAAATGTATACGTTTTAGTAAATACCTCATTAGATTTTTCTAAAGCTTCATATACTTTCTTTCTTGCATCTTTTTCATCTTTATCTAATGATGAATGGTCAATATTTTTAAAGTTAGCTACTGCTTCATTTGTAACATTAGCTGACCTTTCAAAAAATCTTTTTATAAATCTAAATGAACCATCAACAGCAGAATCATTCCACTCTAACTCTTTTGTAGGAGGAGCAGCAAATAAAATAAATAATCTAGCTGTGTCAGCTCCATATTTCTCAACAATTAAGTCAGGATCTACTACATTTCCTTTTGATTTACTCATCTTAGCACCATCTTTAAGTACCATACCTTGAGTAAGTAACCTTTTAAATGGCTCAGTTGATTCAGTATAACCTAAATCTCTTAGTACTTTTGTAAAGAATCTTGCATAAAGTAAGTGTAAAATTGCATGTTCTATTCCACCAATATATTGGTCAACATCCATCCAGTATTTACTATCTTCTTTTGAAATACCAACATCATTCCATTTTTTATGGTCAGTTGCGTATCTTAAGAAGTACCAAGAAGATTGAACAAATGTATCTAAAGTATCAGTTTCTCTAGTTGCTGGTTTACCACATTTAGGACAATTAGTATGTTTCCAAGTTGGATGAGAATCTAAAGGATTCCCTTCACCTGTAATTTCTACATCTTCTGGAAGTGCAATTGGTAGATTCTCAGTTTTTTCAGGAACTAATCCACAATCATCACAATGTACAAATGGAATAGGTGCTCCCCAATATCTTTGTCTTGAAACTCCCCAATCTCTAAGTTTAAAATTGATTTTTTTAACACCATAAGAGTTTTGCTCAAAATGATACATAATTGCTTTTTTAGCTTTTGTATTTTGAAGACCAGTAAAGCTTTCAGAGTTGATTAATTCACCCTCACCTGTATATGCTTCTGTTGGATTTTCTATTAACCCTTCAGGTCCAGATATAACTTGTTTAATTGGTAAATCATATTTCTTAGCAAATTCAAAATCTCTTTGGTCGTGAGCTGGTACTGCCATAACAGCACCTCCACCATAAGAGCTTAATACAAAGTTTGCAACCCATACAGGAATTTTTTCACCAGTTAAAGGATGTACAACATCAATTTCTAAAGAAATACCTTCTTTTTCTTGTGTTGCTCTATCTCTTTCACTAACTTTTTGCATCTCTTTAATTGCATTAATTTTCTTTTGAGGTAAAAGATTGTGCTCTACAATATATTTTACAATTGGATGTTCTGGAGCAAGTGCAGAATAAGAAACCCCGTAAATAGTATCTGGTCTAGTTGTAAATACTAAATATTTAGTAAATTGTCTATCAAGTTTCATTCTTGAATCATAATCAATTTGGAACTTAAATTCTAAACCTTCACTTCTACCAATCCAATTTTCTTGCATAGTTAAAACTTGGCTTGGCCAATCATTTTCTAAAAGTTTTAAATCATCTAATAATTCTTGTGCATACTTTGTAATACCAATGTAGTAACCAGGCATCTCTTTTTGAACTACCTCTGTACCACATCTCCAACAACAACCCTCTTCTAATTGTTCATTTGCAAGAACAGTTAAATCATGTGGACACCAGTTTACAGTCGTAGACTTTCTATATAAAAGCCCCTCTTCAAACATTTTGATAATAAACTCTTGTTCCCATTTTGTATATAATTCATCACTTGTTGCAAACTCTTGATTTTCACTAAAAGAAAGACCTAATGCTCTTAGTTCATCTCTCATATAATCAATATTTTCATAAGTCCATTTTTTTGGATGAAGTTTATTTTTTATTGCTGCATTCTCAGCAGGCATTCCAAAACTATCCCAACCAATTGGGTGTAAAACATTGTAGTTTGATTTTCTAAAGTGTCTAGCGAATGCATCACCTAAACAGTAGTTTCTAACATGTCCCATGTGAATTCTACCACTTGGGTATGGAAACATACTTAAGATATATTTTTTCTCTTTTGATTGATCATCACTAGGTTCAAAAGATTGATTTTCACTCCAGTAGTTTTGCCATTTTTGCTCAATCTCTTTTGAATTATATTCCATTAAAATTCTTCCTTATCTTGACTTTTTGCACTTTCTATTAATGCTAATGCAATTGAGAACACATTTGCTACAACTGCTCCAATTGCTAATGAAATTGCTAATGGTAGGTCATTTGTAAATGTTAATACCATAAATGCAGGGATTAAGTGTAAATCTGCAACTAACGAACTTGCAAGAAGTTCTGCAGCTAATAAGTTTCTAACACCAAGTTTTAAAACTGTTGATATAATATTTACCCCAGCAGCTACGAATAGTGCAATTTCGTTTGGCTCGTATAAAAATCCAGCTGTTGTTGTAAGAGACATTAGTGAAAAGAAAATATAGGTTACTTTACCCCAATCCATAGTTATCCTTTTATTTTATGCATTATAAATGGCAGATATTTTAGCCAAATATAACTGAATACTTACTTGTTTAGGGTGAGTTCACTTAGGTATTACTTTTTCGATTTTTAAATGCTATCAACAATTTATATATCAAGTATAAAATTATAACTTTCAATAAAACTTGCACAACTAAATATATGCCAAAGCCATCAATATATAATTCTGTAGGATTTAGATTGTGTAAAAGTAAATTAAAAGTTAAATCATTTGTAAATAAAAAATAGATACAAACCCAAATATAAATTGTAAAAAGTAAAAATCTCTCTTTATTCATAAAAATAAAATTATATAAACTATACCATATAAATAAAACTAATAAGATAGCTATTGATATTTCTTTAAATAAAGTATTTGTAATTGGCTCTACAAAGTTTTGTGCTTTTTCAACTAAATTGTATTCTAAAATCGAAGATATTAGTTCAAAAATAAAAATCCAATTAAGAGCTAAGAGCCAATTTTTACCATGATTAGAAGTTACAAAATCAAATTTATATTTAATCTTTCTAAATAGGTTTTTATTATTGCTAGAAGTATTCATAATTTCTCCTAGAGATTAGATTTTTTGTTTAAATCTCTTTGATATAATTAATATTCTATAGCAAAAAATTTTATATATAACTAAAAAGATAGAGTTATTTTCAATAGAAAAGAGAAGTAAAGTCCTAATACAAATATTATGCTAAATAAATTCATAGCCTATCTCTTTTTTTAGGTGTATTTTGTTTTGAATATTTTTACAAATCTCAAGGAATACTCTTTCTAAAGGCTGATGAGATTGATTAGAAATAATAACAATTCTATCATCTAAATTCTTTATCTCATTATTTGCTGAAGTTAATACAATTTTTTTTACATTAGAATTAACAAGTTCTTTTAAATATAGCTCAGACTTATTTTGATTATCCATAATAATTGAAACATCAAATTGCTTTTCTAAAACTTTAGAGATACTCTTCTCTTCATTTAATAATACTATTTCATCAAGATGCTTAACTCTTTTAAAATTACCACCCCTTATATCACTCAAACAAATTTGCCATCCTAATAAATCTGCTGTTTTGACTAATTCAACACTTCCTTTAGCTGTACCTAAAAGTAATAACTTTATTGGAAAATTAATTTTTTCATAAAAAATATTTTTATTACCAGTGAATGAATTGTTTTCCTCATCTAATACTGGTATGAAAGCGTGTGCACCAGAGTGCTTAATAGATCTTACTAAAGTTGTATTAACTCTTTTAATTGCGTTTTTTAAAGCTTCTCCTAAATATCCATAATCATTTTTTGCAAAAAATGGCTCAGCCCAGCATTCCATGTCAAATAACTCATTCCATTTAGTTTTATTAATATTAAATTTAATTAGTTTTCCTTTTTTTTCTTTGAAAAACTCTTTACTATGAATTAAAATAAAATTCTTTAATTCTTCACTAAATTCAAATCCAATAGAATCTCCATTTGAGTTGATAAACATATTTTTAATACTATGCTTTAAACCTTTATTATCTTCTTTTAGAATATTCACGCAAATAATATCTGCATTTATAACTTTAGATTTTTGTAAAAACTTAATATATTTTTTATTTTGGAACATTTTATCATTATCCTAATTATTTTAAATTGGCGTATTATAAAATAAATTTATAGCCCTCGTGTAGCCCAAAAATAGCCTATTTATAGCGTATATTTTTTATACAGCTGAATGTTGATTCATATGTTTATATTTAAAAGATTTGCAGTTTAAATAAAAAAAGGGAAGAAAGTAAAAACCTTCTTCCCTTTTGTAAGTAATTAATATACTAAGTATTTTATACTGTACCTTGCTCGTACATAGCTCTCATTTTTTCTTTCTCTTTTTGTCTTTTTAACTTTTCAGCCTCTTTAGCTTTAAAGTTAGCAATTGAGAATTTTAACTGAACTAAGAATGATGCTGCAATAAAAATAGATGAATAAGTACCAACTACAATACCTACAAGCATTGTAAAGGCAAATCCATGAATAATCTCTCCACCAAATAAGAACAGAGTAATAACAACAAAGAATGTTGTTAATGATGTAAGAGTAGTTCTAGATAAAGTTTTACTTACTGATTCATTTACTACTTTATCAAGAATAGACTCTTTTGATATTTGAACACCTTCTCTAATTCTATCAAATACGATAATAGTATCGTTTAGTGAATATCCTAAGATTGTAAGAATAGCTGCTAAAATATCTAAGTTCACTTCGATATTAAATAGAGATATTGCTCCAAGTGCAATAGTAACATCATGTGCTAAAGCTAAGATAGAAGCAACAGCAAATCTCCATTCAAATCTAAATGATACATAGATTAGAATAACTACTAAAGATAATCCTAAAGCCATTAAACCTTTTTCTCTAAGCTCTCCACCAACTTTAGGTCCAACCATATCAACTCTTCTAACTTCAAAGTTTCCTGTTGAATCTAAAAGCTTATGCATTTCATCGCCAATGTCATTGGCTAAATTACTTGAACTTCCTTTGATTCTAATAACTACTTCTTGGGGACTTCCAAACTCAGTTATTGTAGAGTTTTCATATTTTGTTCCCTCTAAAGTATTTCTGATTTTCTCAATTGGTGCTTTTTGTTCATATTGAACTTGAACTACTGTACCACCAGCGAAATCAATACCAAAGTTTAAACCTTTTGTAAAAAGTAAAACAATTGAAGCTATAACTAATAATCCAGACAATCCTAAAAAAGGAAGTCTTTTTGACATAAAGTCAAATACTTTATCTATTTTAAAAAATTCCATTATTTAACTCCAAACCATTTTTTCTTATCTTTACTTTGCATAATTTTTGGTAATAATGCTTCATAAATACCATGAGTTCCTAATATTGCTGTTAACATAGATGCTAAAATACCAATAGAAATAGTTACAGCGAATCCTTTAATTGGTCCTGTTCCGTAAGCATATAAAATAACAGCAACTAATAATGTTGTAATATTTGCATCTAAAATAGCTCTCATTGCATTTGAGTAACCATCTTCAATTGCTTTTGGAATTGACATACCTTCTCTTAGGAGTTCTCTAATTCTTTCACTAATAATAACATTGGCATCAACTGCCATACCAACAGTAAGTACGATACCTGCCATACCAGGAAGTGTTAAAGTTGCACCAAACATCGCCATAACAGCAATAATAATAAAGATATTAGTAACAAGTGCAATATTAGCAATGATTCCAGCACGTTTATAGTAAATAATCATAAAAATAAATACTAAAACAAAACCAGAAATAAGTGCAATCATTGAAGCTTTAATAGAATCAGCACCTAAACTTGGTCCTACACTTCTTTTTTCTAATAATTTAACAGAAGCAGGCAGTGCTCCACTTCTTAGGGCAATTGCAACATTTCCAGCTTCTGCAACTGTAAAGCCACCAGAAATTTGTCCACTTCCTCCACCAATTCTCTCTCTAATATTAGGTGCAGAATAAACTTTTCCATCTAAAACAACAGCTAGTCTTTTACCAACACTTTTAGCTGTAAAATCCCCAAAAATTCTTGCTCCACTTGAGTTTAATGTAAAGTTAATAATCGGTTGATTAGCTTGATCAAAAGCCACTTGTGCATCAATAATTTGACTACCATTTAAAATTGGAATCTCTTTAACTAAGTATTTTGTACTAGCATCGTTTGTGTCTTCTAATATGATATTCCCATATTGTGCAGCTTGAGATGCAGTCATTGTATATACTTGATCAGCTCTTTCTTCATCAACTGCCATAAGCTCTAAATTAGCTGGCTTTGAGATAAGTTCTCTAGCAGCTTTTTCATCTTCAGCAGTTTTAATACCTGGAAGTTGAACAACAATATCAGTATCACCTTGTCTTGTAACACTTGGTTCTGATAATCCAAATTGGTCAAGTCTATTTCTAATAGTTTCAACAACTTGACTAACTGCAAAATCTTTTGTTTTTTCAATATCTTCAGCAGTTAAAGTTAAAATATAATCTTGATCATTTTTATTAACTTCTAAACCAGTTATTGATGTATTTAACATCTCATCCATTTTAGGCATTTCATCAACATCTAAAACAGTAAATGTAACACTGTCTTCGTTTATTGACAATGCATCTATTAAAATCTCTTCATCATCAGCAAAATATTTTATTGAAGATGCAATAGATTTGATTTTAGCAGTTACAGCTTCATGTGTATTTACACCTAAAAGCATGTGTAATCCACCTTGTAAATCAAGTCCTAGAGAAATTTTTTTACCAGTATCAGTTTGCATAAGTGAAGGGATAGAGAAAAATATACCAAATACAATACTTAATGCAAATATTATGAATCTATAATTAAAGATTTTCAATCTTAATCCTTAGTAGGTTATTTGAGGTATAAAACATGTAAGAATCTTACATGTCTTAAATAGTTTTTTAGTCTTCTAAAAGCTTAGCTACAAACTCTTTCATAAGTTTCATCTCAGAGTTATCATTGTTTTTAATCACTAGATATGTCTCTTCAACTTTTGCAACTTCAACGATTAAGCCACCATTTGTTACAATTTTGTCACCTTTTTTTAAATTAGCAACCATTTCTTTATGAGCTTTCGCTTGTTTTTGTTGTGGTCTAATAATTAAAAAATAGAATATTGCAAATAATGCAACAAGAGGTAGTAATGAGCTTATTAAATCAGCGCTTGAACCTTCCATCAAATTTCCTTTTAAAAAGTAGTCTATTATGTTTTTAGCAAAACGCGAACATTCTAACAAAAACTTTATAATAAAAGGCTTGATTACAGCCATTTTATTTAGTTCATTTATTTACTTAAACTATTTTGGTGTAGAAATAAAAATTATTGATACAATATTTGCTATCTCAGCATTTTATTTAATACTAACAATTCCTAAAAAAGCACTATTTTTCACAGGTTTTTTTATTGGTGTCTTTTGGTGTTACTGGATGGCTGTTAGTTTAAAATATTATGAGTTAGTTTACTTAACACCCATTCTTTTAATAGGTGTTGGATTAGTTTATGGAATAATTTTTTATCTATTTGCACTTTATGATAAAGCCTTATTTAGAGCTTTAGCACTTTTTGGATTTAGTTTTTTAATTCCCTTTGGATTTAATTGGATTAAACCTGAATTGCTGTTTATAAACTCTTATATTGGAACATCAAAAATTGATTTAGCCTTAATTTTAATAGGGCTTTTTTTAATTATTAAATTAAAAAGATTAAAAATAATTGGGATTGTGCCTTTAATTTTTGCTATTTCATTACCAAAAGGTGATTTTATAGATAATCCAAACTTAAAAATAGCAATGCCTCAAATGAATATTCAACAAAATCTAAAATGGGAAAAAGATTACAGGGAAATATTAATAGAGAAAAACTTTGAACTAATTGCAAAAGCAGTCGAAGAGAATAAGGATTTAATAGTTTTACCAGAAACATCTTTTGCTACTGCATTAAATCTTGATGCTCAAACTATGGAAAGATTAAATAGTTTTTCTTATGATATTGATATTATTACAGGTGCTTTATATCTTGAAGGTGAGAAAATTTATAATGCAACTTATCATATCTCAAATGGTCATGTAAAAATTGCAAAAAAAGTAGTTTTAGTTCCATTTGGAGAAGAAATACCTCTTCCTAAATTTTTTGTTGATTTAATTAATGATGTTTTTTATGGAGGAGCTAGTGATTATTCAAAAGCATCTACTCCTACAGATTTTATAGTTAAAGATATAAAGTTTAGAAATGCTATTTGTTATGAAGCAACAACTGATGAGATATTTAAAGATTTAAATGACACAAAATATATGATTGCAACTTCAAACAATGCTTGGTTTACTCCATCAATTGAACCAACACTGCAGTCTTTGCTTTTAAAATACTATTCTAAAAAATATAGAGTGACAATTTTCCATGTGGTAAATGGAAGTAAAAATGAGATATTTAGACCCTAAAAATAGTAAAATAAACCAAATGATAATTTATCTCGTTTTTCATGTAAATTATCATTTGTGTAATTTAGATTAACAGAAGTATTTCTTAAAAATTTATATGTAAGAAAGGTTTCAAATTCTTTGTTTGTAATACTTTTATTATATTTATCATAAGAGTATTTTAATCCAAGTTTATAGTTATCAAATCTATTTGAAACTAATCCAATATTCCCACCTAAAGAAGCCAGTGTATCATGGGACTTAGTATAAAGTTTTGAATTTAACATTATATATAAATATTCAACATCATTTGAATATGTTACTCCAAATTCAGGAGATATGTTTAAATAATCTGAATTATCTTTAAAACGTTCATAGCCTAGTTTTATTCCCCATGATAATGGTTTAAAAATTTCATCTCTTGAAGAGTATGATTTAATATCTAATATTGTAAATCTATTAATTGATACTTCATCATCTTTAGAAATTAGTCCTAAATTAAAAAAGTCTATAAATGCCCCTTCGAGATAACCATCAGAAACATCATAAATATCATTATAAGCAGGTTTTACATCTAATAATATTGAATCATCAGTTCTATATGAAATCTTCAACTTTGATGAATCATGTGAGTTTATAGGATTTTTAGGCTTTTTTATATCAAAAGTAGAGATTTTATCTAAAGAACTTCTAATCTTTAAATACTTTAAATACTCTTTTAAATATAAATCTTTAGAGATTTTATTTTGACTTCTTTGGTATCTTATATACTCTATTTTTAAATCTAAATATTTTACTTTATCTTCAAAGCTAAGATTTTCATTTAGTTTTACACTACTTTGTAAAAACTCTTCAAGATATTTTTTATTATCAATTTTATTTAAAATAAATTTCATCTTTTTCATTTTAGAATATCTATAATTTGAAGACTCAATTAAATTATTTTCATTTAATATTTTTATAGTATCAAGTGGTATTGCTTTTAAATTAAATTTATTAACTAAATCTAAATCTGGCTTTGCTATTTCAAACATCCATAAAAGATTGTAAGAACAATTTTCTAAAAAAAAGTAATAATACGCATAAGAATTAATTAATTCATAAGTGTGTAAAACAATATTTCTAATCTCTTTTTTTGTAAAAGATAAGTTATATTCCCAAATATCTCTTTGCTCTAAATTATTATATTCTTTAATTTTTTCATAATAAGGTAAGATAGAGTATCGTCCTTCATAACCACCAAATAAACCTTGATATGCAAATACTAATCCATTCTTTTCATCAGTCTGTGCAGCATAATTAATTGCATTTGATATTAAAGTTGTGTCTTCATTATCATAAACTTTCAAAAATGTGTGTCCATACATTGATGCAGGAGAATTAATGTGAGAAGAAGGGAATACAATACTAATTTTTTTTCCACCTATCTCTTTTAAATAAATATCTAAATCTTTACACTCATAGTTTTTAATTTGATTAACCAAACTTGGTATATTTTGTTTAAGCCACTCTACTCTTAAAGGAAAACGACATAACACATCATTTTTTCCTTTTACTAAAGAATCAATAGTCTCTAATAACTCTTTTTTTAAATCATTTTTTCCATTTTTAGAAACAAAAAAATTATCAGAATCTATTTCACTTATACCATTTTTATAGTGTAGAAGTTTTGACCAATAAGTATCATTATAGATTTTATTTTTATTTATATATTTGTTTAAATTTGTATTTGAAGCTTGAAGTAGATTTAAAAACAGGGCATTAAAAATTAATACTTTAATACCTTGTTTTATAGTAATATTACATATATTTAGCAATTGAATCAATCACGTTAGCTGAAGTAACATTTTCATTTGCATAAATGCTTGAGAAATTCTCTTTTAATTTTGCATTAAATGATGCTTTATCTTGAACGTTCATTAATGTAGCAACAGTATTTAATGTTTCACCTTGACCTGCTGAAATATCCATTGCTAATTCATCCATGTTTTCACCAACAAATTTTTGTAGTTTATCATTTGAAACAAAGTTTGATGGCTTATCACAATTTAGTGTTCCAGTAGTAATACCAAAAGTTTGGTTACCAGATGTACCATTTGTAGTTGCTGCTAATACTTGCATTACAACTGTACTTTGGTCTTTAATAATTACAGAACCAAGTCCACATCCAGTGTTAGGATTTACTTGTGCATTTGCTGCTGTTGTTAATAATAAAGCTGAAATTGAGCTTATTAATATTCTTTTCATTTTAACTCCTTTTAAATGATTATTATTTTATTAAAAAATAACTAAATTAATATTTTAATTAATTAAATTTTTTAGATATTTCTAAAAGTATTTCATTTTTCCCCATATGTTCATCTATTTGTAAATCAAATGCAAAATCAAGTATTTCTTTAAATTTTTTACTAGGCTTAAACCCTAGTTTAATTAAGTCTCTACCTTGAATTAATGGAAGTATAGGAGCATTATGAATTTCTAATTCTTTTGCCTTTTGTAGCAACCAATTAGTTGCTTTATAACACTTGTCTTTATCAGGTATGTCTCTTCCTAAACAATCCGCTAAACAAACCAAACAAAGATCTTCAATATTCACTTTTAGTGATAATCTTTTAACTGCTTTTTCGCTTGATTGTGCAAGATAGAGCTGAAAAGGTGCAAGGTGATTTTTTACAAGTGAGCAAACTATATCTATAAACTTTTTTTCATTTGTTAATTTAGATAAAAATGAAATTGTTGGTTCAATCCCTAAGCTTTCATGTTTGTGTGAAGTGATTCTTTCATTAATAACTTCTGTACAAAATGGCTTGCCTAAATCATGACAAAGTATTCCATAAAACAGATATAATTTTCTATATTCATCTTCTAGATTTTGTTTTTTTATTATTTTTGATAATTCATCAATAGTCATTAAAGTATGAACCCAAACATCTCCTTCTGGATGATATTCTTTATCTTGAATACATCCAATAAGGGCTTGAAGTTCTGGAAAATATTTGAGTAAACCAAACTCTCTTAACAGTTCAAACCCATATGAAGGTTTAGATGATTTTAAAAATAGTTTTTTAAACTCTTCATAAATTCTCTCTTTTGGTAAATATTTACACTCATCTGAATTAACAATCTTTTTACAAAGCTCTAAAGTTTTTTCTTCAACTTTTAAATCAAATCTTGAAGTAAACTGTACAGCTCTATAAACTCTTAAACTATCTTCTACAAAAGTTTTATCATCAATATGTCTAAGTGTTTTTGTTTTGACATCTTCTAATCCATTAAAAGGATCTAAGAACTCTTTTGACTCATAATCATATCCAATTGCATTTATTGTAAAATCTCGTCTAATAGCTGCTTCTTTAAAACTCAAATTAGCATCGCTTACAATTTCAAAATCTGTATGTGAATTACCTATTTTCTTTTCAATTCTAGGTAAAGCAAAATCAAAATCATATTCATCAACTCTTAGAGTTAACACACCAAATGATTTTCCAACTAGTTTAACATTTCCAAATTTTTGTAAAGTCTTTTCAATAGTTTCTAAGCAGTTTAAACCAAATAATTCAATATCAAAATCTTTATTTGGTATTTTAAAAAAGTAATCACGTACACAACCACCTACTAAAACTGGTTTTACACCAATTTTTAGCAGGTCATCTAGTATATTTTCTAGAACAACAGGAAGATTAATCGTTGTTGTAGTGGTGAACATCTTGTTGTGGATATGGAATAGAAATCCCCTCTTTATCAAATGTTAATTTGATATTCTCTGTTAAGTCAAATTTAACAGCCCAGTAATCAGGAGTATTAACCCAAGCTCTAACTACAAAATTAACTGATGAATCAGCAAGTTCTGAAACTGCAACAGTAACACCTTCATCAACTAAAACTCTCTCATCAGAAGTAATAATAGTATTTAAAACCTCTTTTGCTTTTTTAATATCATCATCATAACCAATACCAACAACTAAATCTACTCTTCTAGTTGGTTTTGCATTTACATTTGTAATAGTTCCCGATGTAATAGCTCCATTTGGTACAATTAAAGTTTGATTATCACCAGTTTTTAAAATAGTATTAAAAATTGAGATTTCTTCAACAGAACCACTAACTCCACCAGCATTAATAAAATCACCCACTTTAAATGGTCTAAACATAATAATCATAACACCTGAAGCAAAGTTACTTAATGAATCTTTTAAAGCTAAACCAATAGCTAAACCAGCTGCACCAAGTATTGCTAAGAATGAAGTTGTATCAACTCCAAGTTGTTCTAGTGCTGTTAAAATAACAACAATCATTAAAACATAGAAAATAATATTACTTAAAAATTTAAGTAATGTTTCATCAACTTTTCCAGTTTTTCTAGTAATTTTTACTACTAAATCAGTAAGTTTTCTAGCAACCCACTTACCAATATAAAAGATTACAATTGCAATAACAATCTTTACAGCATAATCACTAATTAAGTCAATCATAGAAGCGTCCATAAATAAGTCCTTTTTTTTAAATTGCGTGATTATAGCACAATAATCTAATAAATTATTTTAAAAGCTCTTCTATTTTTTGTACAACCTCATCAATTGCAACATCAGTTTTTTGACCTGTTTTTCTATTAGCAATTTCTACAAGTCCATCTTGCAGTTTTTTACCAACAATAATTGCATAAGGGAAACCTAATAATTCGTAATCTCCCATTTTAAATCCAAATCTCTCTTTTTTTCTATCATCAATAATAGTTTCAATTCCAGCAGATTTTAAATCTTCATAGATTTTCATTCCAGCTTCTAATTCTTCATCTTTTTTAGCATTTGAAACAATTACATCAACTTTAAAAGGAGCTGTTTCTTTTGTCCAGATACAACCTTTTTCATCATGGTTTTGCTCAATTACAGCTGCAACAAGTCTTGAAACTCCAATACCATAACATCCCATTACAAATGGTTGAGTTTTCCCATTTTCATCCAAGAAATTTGCACCCATAGCTTGTGAGTATTTAGTTCCTAATTGGAAGATATGCCCTGCTTCAATACCTTTTGTGTATGAAAGTTTTCCACCACAACAAGCACAAATATCACCCTCTTGAACAGCTACTAAATCTTTATAAACAACATTTTCTAAAGTTGTTAAATTAAAACCTTTATAGTGGTAATCAATTTCATTTGCACCAATTACAAGATTGTTATCACCTTGTAATTCATTATCAACTACTACTTGAATATCTTCTTTAATTCCTAAAATTCCACAAAATCCAGGAACTATACCTGCAGCTATAATTTCATCTTCGATTGCATCTTCAAGTTCTAAAGCATTAACTGCATTACAAGCTTTTGTCTCTTCTAATTCATCACATCCTCTTACAAAGAAAACAACGATTTCAGTTTTTTCTTCATAAACAGCTTTTTTAATTACTGCTTTCATTGAATAGTATGAATCAGTTCCTAAAAATGTATTTACTTCTTCAATAGATTTTTGACTAGGTGTATGAACCTTTTCACACTCAATTGTTTCTAACTTCTCTTTTTTATTTGCTTTTCTAGTAGCTGCTTCAATATTAGCTCCATAATCACAAGAATCACAAACAACTATTGTATCTTCACCACTATTTGCTAAAACGTGGAACTCTTTAGAACCACTTCCACCAATAGCACCACTATCAGCTTCAACAACTCTAAACTCTAATCCAAGTCTAGTATAAATTTTTTTGTAAGTCTCTTCCATATGATTGAATTCTCTTACTAAATCTTCTGCATTAGAGTGAAAAGAGTATCCATCTTTCATTAAGAACTCTCTACCTCTCATAAGACCAAATCTAGGTCTTGCTTCATCTCTAAATTTTGTATTGATTTGATATAAATGTACTGGTAAATCTCTATATGAAGTAATTCTATTTTTTACCATATTTACTACAGCTTCTTCATTTGTAGGAGATAATACATAATCACCATTTTTTCTATCTTTAAATCTTAATAGTTCATTACCCATAGTTAAAGATCTTCCAGATTCATCCCATAATGATAATGGTGTTACAAAACCAAATTGAACTTCATTAGCACCAGCTTCATCCATCTCTTCTTTTACTATAGCTCTAATTTTATCAAGAACAATTTTCCCTAATGGCATAAAATCATAAATTCCAGCACCAGTTTGAGCAATAAATCCACCTCTTATTAGATATTGGTGTGATGGTAGTGTTGCGTCATTTGGAGTCTCTTTTGTTGTTGGAATAAACATTTGTGAAAATTTCATATATAATCGTCCTATAATTTAATTTTTTGATAGATGTTCACATCTATATTTTTCGCTTAAGTCTGAATCATTTGTTAGTCCAAACATTTTTTGAATTGAACCCACTACAATATCACACTCCATATTCTGTGAAATATTTTTTAACTCTTTTGATGGAGCATGTAAATATTCAGTTATTACTGTTTGACAAAGTTTTCTAATATTCTCTTCATCTTCAGCTTTTATAAAACCTTTTTTTATGGCATTTGCCATTTTTTTCTCAATAATCTCATCAGCTTTTGTATAAAGATGTTTTACTACTGGTTCAATTTCAAGTGATTTTAACCAATCAAAAAATTCAAGTGAATTTTTACTAACAATTGAATAGGCAGTTTTAGCTTGTTCTGCCCTTAAACTCATATTTTCATTTACTATATCTTGTAAATCATCAACTGAATAAATTTGTAAATTTGGTAAATCAATATCATCAATGTCTCTAGGCACTGCTATATCAAACCAATACCTATTAAATGAAGCTTCAGGTGCATTTGAACTTGTAATAATTGGATAAGGAGCAGAAGTTGCAGTTATCATAACTGGAACTTGCCCTAAAAGTGCTGTTAAACTCTCATAAGGAGCAACATCAACATTAACTTCAAATGTATCAGCTAAATTTTGAGCTTTTTTCATATTTCTACTTGTAATAATTACATCAAAGCCTGAAGCTAACAAATGCTTAACTGTTAACTCACTCATCTCACCTGCACCTATTACAAGAGCTTTAATCCCAGTTGTATTTCCAATAATCTCTTTTGCCTTTGCAACTGCAGTTGAAGCCACTGATACTGAACCTGTACCTAAACTTGTAGCATTTCTTACATTTGCTGCACACTTAAAAGCATAGTTCATTACTCTTGTGATATTCTGAGCACAGTATCCTTTACCTTGAGAGTATCTAAAGGCATCTTTTAACTGTCCTACAATTTGCGTTTCACCAATTACTAGTGAATCAAGGGCAGATGCTACAGTAAATAAGTGATGAACTGCACCATCATTATCATAAATATCAGCTCTTTTATAAAGTTTATCAAACTCAACCCCTGAAAAATCAGAAATTTTTTGAATAATATCTTTAGAACTATTTTTTATATTTGATGACCTAGTTATTATCTCAACTCTATTACATGTTGATAAAACTACAGCTTCTTTAGTAGTATCACATGCTAATATATTTTTTAAAAATCTATCTTTTAATTCTGTGTCATTAAAAGCTAGTTTTTCTCTCATCTCAATATCAGTATTTTTATGGGAAAAACTAATTACTAAATAACTCATATATTAAAACTCTCTTTCAATCATTGCTTTCATAATCATAATTAGAGTTTCACTATTTTCTTCACCTTTTACAGCTTCAATAGCTTCATTTCCTAATTTTTTAGCTTGAGTAATTGAATCAGATAATGCATTTGTTTGAATCATCTGTTTTTTAATCCAATCAGACTCTTCTTGTGATAACTCTTTTTTGTATAAAGACTCTAATTTTTCTTTGTCTTCAACTCTTTCATGTAATAATAGATATGGAATAGTTACTTTACCTTCAACAAAATCAAGCATAGCAGGTTTCCCTAAAGTTTCACTATCTTGAGTGATATCTAAGATATCATCAATCATTTGAAAAGCAAGACCTAAATTCTTTCCATAAAGTGCATATTTCACTTCATCATGTCCTACTAAAATAGCTGCTGCTTTAGCACTAGCTTCAATTAATGAAGCAGTTTTTTTATAAATCATATCAAGATATTTATCATATGACTTATTAAAACTATTTGTTAAATCTACATCAAGCATTTCACCAATACTAAGTAATGTTACGGCATTTGATACAGTATATGCAATCTTTTTATCCATTTGAGATAATTCAGTAAAGGCTTTTGAATATAAAATATCTCCAAACATAATTGAAGTCTTATTATCATAAAGAGCATTTACTGATGGTTGCCCTCTTCTTGTATCAGCTTCATCAATTACATCATCATGTAAAAGTGATGCGGCATGAATCATTTCAACTATAGCACATAGTTTAATTGACTGCTCATTAATTCCTGCAATTTTAAGTATTAACTTACTTCTTAGCATCTTTCCTGTTGCTAATTTATCAAGTAATTCTAAACTTTTAGTATCATTACACTCAATAACAAATTGCTTTATTTGGTCTTTTACTTGTTGTAACTCTTCCACAAAAAAAACCTATGAATCTAATCTACAGATAATCTCACCAGTAAACTCTACATAAAGACCTTTTTTCATAGAATTTACTTCTTTTTCGTTATCCCATTTAAACTCTTCAACCATTTTATTAATATCAAAATCAGTTCCTTTTTCTCTTTGAACCATCATTTCTAAAACAGCTAATTTTTCAATAACTTTATCCCACTCTTCTTCTACGATATCTTGAGATGCTTCTCTACTTACATCAAAAAATTTTGATTTTGGGCTTCCCATAAAAATATCATCTTCGTCTTCTGTAAACCAATCTTTGAACGTTGACATAAATCTATTTTCCTTTTCTTTTTTCTTTTATTTATCTTCTAATCTAACTCTAACTGATTTAGCATGAGCTGTTAAACCTTCTGTATCTGCTAATAGTGCACACGCTTCACCTAACTCATCAATTGCATTTTTTGAAAAATTGATGATTGAACTTTTCTTCATAAAGTTTTCAACATTTAATGGGCTATAAAATTTAGCCGTACTTCCTGTTGGTAGTGTATGATTTGGACCTGCTATATAATCACCAATTGGCTCAGGAGTATTTTCACCTAGGAAAATTGCACCTGCGTGTTTGATGTATGGTAATAATTCAAAAGCATTTTTAGTCATTACCTCTAAGTGCTCTGGGGCGATTTCATTCATAAGCTCAATTGCTTCTTCCATATTTGAAGCAACTATAATAGCTCCTCGCTCTTCAATAGATTTTCTAGCAATTGTTTCTCTACTTAAAGTTTTTAAATACTCTTCAACTTCATTGCTAGTTAATTCAGCAATTTTATCGCAAGTTGTAATCATAATTGAACTAGCCATCTCATCATGCTCTGCTTGAGATAATAAATCAATTGCTAAGTAGTGAGGTTTTGCTGTTTCATCTGCAAGTATTCCAATTTCACTTGGACCTGCTATCATATCAATATTTACTTCACCAAATACTAATTTTTTTGCAGTAGCTACAAAGATATTTCCAGGTCCCGTAATTACATCAACTTTAGGAATAGTTTGCGTTCCATAAGCCATAGCTGCAATCGCACTAGCTCCTCCAACTTTATAAACTTTTGAAACTTTACATAAGTGACAAGCTGCAAGTAACAGTTCATTTACTTCATTTTCAGGAGTTGGAGTACATACTACGATTTCTTCAACACCAGCAACAATTGCAGGAACTGCATTCATTAAAAGAGAACTTGGATATGCTGCTTTTCCACCAGGAATATATAATCCAGCTTTATCAACTGCAGTTACTTTTTGTCCTAAAATTGTTCCATTTGATTCAAAATCTAACCATGATTTTGGCAATTGTTTTTCGTGGTATGCTTTAATTCTATCATAAGCAGTATGCAGTGCAGCTCTTAATTTATCATCAATATTTTCATAAGCTTTTTTCATATCATCTTGTGAAATTAGTAACTCTTCATCACTTTTAACTTCCCATTTATCAAACTTTTCGATGTGTCTTTTTAAAGCTTCATTACCCTCTTCTACAATTTCATCAATTATATTCATAACAATTGATGAAACACCTTTGATATCACTTTTAGCTCTTGCTAAAATTGCATCAAATTCATTCTTAAAATTTGCGTCACTTGTATTTATAATTTTCATTAAACTTGTCCTAAAATTTCTTCAACTATTAAATTTATATCTTTCTTTTCTACATCTACAATAATATCTGCAACTGCTTCATATTGAGGTGCTCTTTCATCAAAAAGCTTACTTGCAGCTTCCATATTTTGTAATAATGGTCTTTTTTTAAGTTTATTAGCAGCATTTGGCGCACTGTGAATTCTATCTAGTATTCCTTGGAAAGATGACTTTAGATAAACTACTTTTCCAATTTCATTTAGTTTTTCTTGCTTATAAAATCCACCACCTGTTGAGATGATAGTTCCTTTTACATTTTTAGCAAGCCACTTAGCAGTTTTTTTCTCTAAATTTCTAAAATATGGTTCACCTTCAAGCTCAAAAATTTTTTTAATTTTTCTATTTTCCATACTTTCAATAATATCATCAGTATCTATAGCCATCATGCCTGATTTATTAACTAACGCACGTGCTACTGTACCTTTACCAACACCCATAAAACCTATTAATATTATATTGTTCTTTTTCATAGTTAGGGATTATATCCAATTTATAGTAAATTTTTTTAATGTAGTAAATTTTATTAGTTCAAATTATAACTATTTTTGGTAGAATTATGACTTCTATTCTCTATTAACAGGCAAAAACATGGCATTAACAAAATTCATTTCAGAAATTAAAGACTCAATAAATCATGACGTAACTTTACAAGAAATTCTTGATGAAATGATAAAAAACAATACTAAACATTTCGTTTTACTTAATGGAAAAAAACCTGTAGGTATTATCACAGAAAGAGATATTCTTTTTTTATATGCTAAGCACATCGATTTAAATTCAAAAGCCATAAATTTTGCAAATAAAAAATTGATTTGTGCAAAAGAAAGTAGAAAAATAAATTATATTTTAGGCCTTATGTTAAATCATAAAATAAGAAGAGTTATAATTTTAGACAAAGAGGGTGACTACAAAGGTTCTATTATTCAAGAAAAAATTATTTTTGAATTTGAACAGGATATTTTTAAAACAAATATAAAAGCAAAAGATTTAATTAAAAATAAACAAAAAGTAATCTCTTTACAAAAAAACTCTTCAATTCAAAATGCCCTTGATTTAATGAGAACAAAAGGCATTGGCTCTGTTTTAATTTTTGATAAGAATGAACCCATTGGTATTTTAACAGAGAGCGATGTTGTAAATCTTGCACAAAAACATATTGATACAAAACTTAATATTGAACAATTTGCCCACAAACAACTGATTTACTTTGATAGTGAAAAAGCTTTATTTGAAATAGTAAAAATCATGAGAGAGAAAGATATAAGAAGAGCTTTAATTTTTGATAAAGATAGTTCGAATTATTTTATAATCACTTCAAAAGAGATTTTAAATAATATAAAAGGAAACTACAATCTTTTTTTAGAATCAAAATTAAAAGATGTAAAAAATACTTTTAATTCTTTAAATGAAGCGGTTATTGAATTATTTGACAATGAAGAAGAACAATTAATTTATTGGTTTAACCCCAAAGCCTCAAATCTGTTTGACATAAGAATTGATGAGAACATCACAACAATTATTTCAAAAGCAAGATGGGATTTAATTTATAAAAAAATTAAATCTAATAGTTTTAAAGATAATGAAATTATAGAAATTGGCAAAAATATTTTTCAACTAAATGTAATTTATAATGATGTTATGGGTAATACAATAATCAAGCTACTTTTTACAAATATTTCAGAAATTGCTAATACAAATAAAAGTATTGAAAATAATTTTAAACTTTTATACGAAGAGGTACCTTACCCTTATCAATCTTTGGATTCAAAAGGAATTATTACTAATGTAAATAAAAAATGGTTAGAAATTACTGGCTATGAAAAAAATGATGTAATAGGTCAAAAATTTTCAATTTTTACAGATGAAAGTTATGAAACTTTAAAATTTCTATTTGCAAACTTTTTAAAAAATATGCATATTGAAAATGAATTAATAAAAATGAAGAAAAAAAATGGAGAGATTATACTTGTTAGTTTCACTGGAACTTTATCAAATGTAAATAAAGAATTAAGAACTCACTGCATTTTTAAAGATATAACTCAAGAGCAAAAAATCCAAAAAAAATTAAAACTTTCTGATATTGTATTTGAAAACACAACAGAAGGAATTATTATAACAGATGAAAAAGCAAAAGTTATTTCAGTAAATAATGCTTTTTCAAAAATTACTGGCTATTCATTTGAAGATATAAAAGGAAAAAATCCAAAAATATTAAAATCAGGGAAACATGATAGAGATTTTTATAAATTTTTATGGAGAGAATTAAAAAATAAAGGTTCTTGGAAAGGTGAAATTTGGAATAGAAAAAAATCAGGAGAACTTTACCCTGAATGGTTAAATCTAAGTGCTGTAAAGGATAAAGAAGGAAATATATTAAATTATGTTGCTCTATTTTCAGATATAACAAAAATCAAAAACTCAAATGCAAAAATTGAATTTTTAGCACATCATGACCCTTTAACAAATCTTCCTAATAGACTTTTACTAAAAGCTAGACTTATAAAATCTATAGAAAAAGCGAATGAATTAAAACAAAGATTAGCAATATTTTTTATAGATATTGACAACTTCAAATTGATTAATGATAGTTATGGCCACTCAATAGGAGATGAAGTTATTACTTACGTTGCAAATAGATTACAAAAGAATATAAGGAAAAATGACACTATTTCAAGAATTGGTGGAGATGAATTTATAATTGTAATTGAAGATTTAATAGAACATAAAGATATTACTAAAATTGCAAAAAAAATAGTAGCTGATTTTAAAGAACCAATAAAAATTGAAAAATATATTTTTGATATTACTATTAGTGTTGGAATTTCTATTTTCCCAAACAATGGACTAAATGTAGAAGATTTAATTAAGCATGCAGATACTGCTATGTATAGTGCAAAAAATAGTGGCAAAAACCAATATCAATTTTATAAAAATGAAATGACAAGTGAAATTTTTGAAAAAATCACTATGAAACAAGAGTTAACTGAAGCTATCAAAAATGAAGAGTTTGAAATTTATTATCAACCTCAAATAGATATAAAAGAAAATAAAGTTGTAGGAGCTGAAGCACTTATTAGATGGAATCATAAAAAATTAGGTTTAGTGTTCCCTAGTGAATTTATTTCCCATGCAGAAGAGAGTAGATTAATTATCCCTATTGGTGAATTTGTCTTGAATAAAGCTTGTAATTTTATGAAAAAACTAAGTGATTTAAATTTATTAAATGAGGGAATAATTGCTATTAATATTTCTAGTATTCAAATTAAACATAGTGATTTATTAGCTTCCATTATCAAAGAATTAGAAAACTCAAAATTAAGTCCACAAAATTTAGAAATAGAATTAACAGAAAGTTATATTATGGAAGATATTGAAGAGTCTTTAATTATTTTAAAAAATCTAAAGAATCTTGGGATAAAACTTGCTATTGATGATTTTGGAACTGGTTATTCATCATTAAACTATTTAAAACAATTTCCAATTGATAAATTGAAAATTGATAAATCTTTTGTAAGTGGTCTTCCTTCAAATAAAAAAGATGTAGCAATTGCAAAAACTATTTTAGCTTTAGGAAATGGATTAGAAGTTAAAACTATTGCAGAAGGTGTAGAGACAATTGAGCAAAAACAATTCTTACAAAAAGAGGCTTGTGATGAAATACAAGGTTGGTTATATTCTAAAGCTTTAAGAGAAGATGAATTTATAGAATTTATAAAAAATTTTAACTAATCATATTTATAGATATATCTTTGAATCATACTTGTATTACCAAGTATACCACCTTGATGAATATACAAATATTTTGTATTTTCATCATAGTTTTCTTTTACATATTTTTCAAAAACAAGCCATCCTAAACTATCGTAAAGTAAATCAAACTCTATATTTGTTTGTTTTATAAGTTCTTTATGAATTTCATAAAACTCTTTATACAATTTTCCAAAATGGTATTTCTTTTCTCTTTTTAAAATTGTTGGGAAATTATCATTTTCTAAATATTCAAACTGCTTTTGTAAATACTCTTCATCGCCTACACAAGCACATGTCATTACTTCAAAGCTCAAATATCTTTGCAAATAAAGTGCAGTAGTTCCTGTTCCACTAGGTAAAAAAACTTTTAGCTTTTTTATTTGATTTTCATTAGCCCAAAACTCAATCTCTTTAGCTAATTTTTCAATTCCTAATTTAGCCTCTTTAACTGCTCCACCTTCACTTATAAAAAGTGTATTTTCATCAAACTTTTTTGCTAACTCTTTTTCAAAAATTTTCATACCATTTTGTAGTGCAGCTTTATAATTTCCTATAGGATTTTCTTTTAAAAAAGTTGCTATATGATCAACATAATATTCAAAATTCCAATTTTTTAACTTACATAAAACACTTAATGAATACATTGCATTTGATTGGGCTGAACCATGAGAGACTACTTTTTTGATATTTGGAAAATCATTTACTAAAAAATGATAAAACTTCCTAGCTTTGTTTCCTGAAAAGTCATTGTTTAATAAATCATCTCTTTTAACATAGTATTCAAATTTATTAAATTTTACTTTTTGTATAGGGGAGTTTTGTAAGTTCATATAAAATTGTACCATCTGTTAATAAAAATTTAGTAGAATAACAAAAACTTTATTGGGAAAAACTATGGATTTAATGGAATATATTGATAAAGGTGGAATTATTGTTTATATTTTAATTGCACTAAATATTATTGGATTTACTATCATTTTATGGAAATTTTTTACACTTCCTAGAAAAAATGCAATTATTGAAAAAATTAAAAATAGAATTGATCCTGAAAATTCAATATATGCACAAATTGAGTATGAGGTAAAAAAATTAGAATCAGGTCTTACTTATATTAAAAATATTGCAACAATTGCTCCGCTTCTTGGATTACTTGGAACTGTTATTGGTGTTTACCAATCATTCGAAGCTATTACAGCAAATGGATTAGGAGACCCAACTGTATTTTCAAATGGTATTGCAATAGCTCTTATTACTACAATTGCAGGACTTATTGTAGCTATTCCACATCATATTGCCTATAATCACTTTATTTCTCAAATTGATTCAATTGAATTAAAAGCAAAAAAGGTTATTGGTAAATTCTAATGAAAAGAAGAGAACCATTAGGGATTGATTTAACACCTGTTATTGATGTTGTATTTATTCTATTAATTTTCTTTATTGTTAGTTCTGTATTTAAAAAAGATGAACTTGCACTAATACTAGATTTACCAACTTCTAGTGCAGATGAGATGAAAATAGATAAAGAACAAGTATTTATAGAACTTAGTCGTGAAAAGCTTGCTATAAAAGGGATTGAAGTATCTTTTGAATCACTTGAGGATAATTTAAAAGCAATTGAGAATAAAGATAAATCAGTGATTGTTAGAATTGATAAAAAAGTAGAATATGAAAGAGTTGTAAAACTTTTAGATTTATTACAAAAATATGATTTAACTAACTTAGCATTAGTTACAAATGAAGAAAAGCAGTAACTACTTCTTTTCTTCCTCTTCTTTTAAAGCTAAATACTCTTCGTCTGTAAAAATTCTTGATCTTGTTAAAAATTGATACCCATGGTCTATTTCAATAGAAAATGAATTTCCAAATGCACCTTGCTCTTTTTTAACATCAACAATAATTTGTGAGTGTCTAAAATACTCAAACTGTTCATGGTCTATAAAAAACTCACAACCACAAATCTCACCCATTTTAACATTTCTACTTGGAACGTAAAAATCACCTTTTTCATAACACATAGGAGCAGTACCATCACAACAACCACCACTTTGGTTAAATACAAGCTCTCCATGCTCTTTTTTTAACATTTCTATCACTTCTGAAGCTTCAGGAGTAACAGTTACTCTTCTTGTATCCATGATTTTATCCTTGTAAGTCCCTATAAGGAATATAAGTTTGTTTTCTGTACTAATTTTACACTAAATCACTAAAGAAAACAAATAAAAGGACAAAGAATTCCCAAAAGGGAATTTCTTTTGTCTAATACCTATTAAAAGAATCCTAAAGCGTTTTTGCTGTAAGAAGTTAAGATATTTTTTGTGTGTCTGTAAGAGTTTAACATCATCATGTGAGTTTCTCTACCGATACCTGATTTTTTGTATCCACCAAATGATGCGTGAGATGGGTACATATGGTAACAGTTAACCCATACTCTACCAGCTTCGATACCTCTACTCATTCTATGTAATTGGTGAGCATCTCTTGACCATACACCTGAACCTAATCCGTAGATTGTGTCATTTGCAATTTCTAATGCTTCAGCTTCATCTTTGAAAGTTGTAACAGCAAGTACTGGTCCAAAAATTTCTTCTTGGAAAATTCTCATTTTGTTATGACCTTTGAAGATTGTTGGTTGAATATAGAAACCATCTGGATTTACTTCTGATTCTAATACATCTCCACCAATTAAACACTCAGCACCTTCTTCTTTACCGATGTTAATGTATTCCATAATTTTCTCTTTTTGGTTAAGAGAACATTGAGCACCCATCATGTTTTCAGTATCTAAAGGATTACCTAATTTAATTGCTTTAACTCTCTCTAAAACTCTTGCCATAAATGGCTCATAAATTGATTCTTGAATTAATGCTCTTGATGGACAAGTACAAACTTCTCCTGAGTTAAATGCGAATAATACTAGACCTTCAATTGCTTTATCGAAGAACTCATCATCAGCATCCATAATTGATTCAAAGAATACATTTGGAGATTTACCACCTAATTCTAATGTAGAAGGAATAATATTTTCAGTTGCATATTGCATAATTAATTGACCAGTAGTTGTTTCACCAGTGAATCCTACTTTTTTAATGTCTGGGTGAGTTGATAAGAATTTACCAATTTTTCCACCTGAACCATTAATAATGTTTACAGTACCTTTTGGTAATACATCTTGGATTGTTTCCATTAATAATAAAATTGACATTGGAGTTGCACTTGCTGGCTTCATAACTACACAGTTACCTGCTGCTAATGCAGGAGCTAATTTCCAAGCTGCCATTAATAGTGGGAAGTTCCAAGGAATAATTTGAGCAACAACACCATATGGCTCATAAACTTCTTGTGAAATTGTATTTTCATCTAAATCTGCAACTGTTCCAGACTCAGCTCTAATTACTGAAGCAAAGTATCTGAAGTGATCTACAACTAAAGGTACATCTGCTGCTAAAGTTTCTCTTACAGTTTTACCATTGTCTAAAGTTTCAGCAATAGCTAAAGCTTCTAGGTTAGCTTCAATTGCGTCTGCAACTTTGTTTAGCATTGTACTTCTTTCAACTACAGAAGTGTGTTTAAATGATGCAAATGCAGTTTTTGCTGCTTGAATAGCTAATTCTACATCTTCTTCATTTGATCTTGGAATTTGTGTTAAGCTCTTACCATCAACTGGTGAAATATTGTCAAAGTACTCACCACTCTTTGGAGCAACCCACTCTCCACCGATGAAGTTCTCATACTGAGCTTTATATTCTGGTCTGCTATAGATCATTTTTAAATCCTTTAATATTATTGTTTTATTTAATTAGGAGAAAAACTCTTAATTATCCTAAGCAATTTTTCCGCTTGATGAAATTTTACACGAGAAATGTAGCGTGAGTTTAGCCTAAGTATAGCCTAAGTATAGCATTAGATTTTTTTTTACTTATTTACCATAAAAAGGGGCTCTAAAGAGCTTTTTTTTCTTTATTTTTTTTATTTTTTTTGCTACAATTTTTTTTATGAAGACTTATAATTATACAATTAAGAACCAGCCTCTTGACTTGATGATAGATTTCAATAATTTTAAAGACAAGGAAAATATATTAATTCAGATATATTGTGGTCAAACAAAAGATAAATTAGAAAAAATAGTAGAGGTGTTAAGAAAAAAACTTCCACATGCTATTTTGATTGGTTCATCAACAGATGGAGAAATTAATAATAGCAATATTAGTACTTTAAAAACCGTGATATCTTTTTCAATATTTGAAAATACAAAAATTAAAACAGCATATGCAACAGAAAAAGATTCCTTTAAAAATGGAGTAAAACTAGCTAAAAAACTCTGTATGCCTGATACAAAAGTTATAATTACATTTTGTAATCCATATACTACAAATGGTGAAGAGTTTTTAAATGGTATTAGTTCAGTTAATGAAAAGGTAATAGTTTGTGGTGGGATGGCTGCTGATAATGCTACATTTAAACAAACATTTATTTGTTCTAATGAAACTATATTAAGTGATGGAGCAGTAGGAGTTTCTTTAAACTCTGAAGAATTAAATGCTTGTAGTGCCTATAATTTTAATTGGTCACCCATAGGAATAGATCATGTAGTTGAAAAAGTTCATGGCAATAGAGTTTATCAAATATCTGGACTTAAACCAATTGATTTTTATAAAAAATATTTAGGGGATTATGTAGCACATGCACTACCTGCAACTGGAATAGAATTTCCATTAATCGTCAAAAAAAATGGTATTCCTTTAGCTAGAGCTGTAATAAATAAACATGATGATGGAAGTTTAAGTTTTGCAGGAAATTTAAATGAAGGTGATGTTGTAAAATTAGGTTTTGGTAATGTTGAAATGATTATGAGTAATCCTATTCAATCACTTTTTAAATCTTGTGCCGTTGCAAATAGTGAATCATTTTTTATTTTTTCTTGTATGGCTAGAAGAAGATATATGCCAAATCTAATAGATATTGAAATCAGCCCATTTTCAAAAGTAGCTACTACTTCTGGTTTTTTTACTTATGGGGAGTTTTATCACAATAAAAAGAGATCTAGTAATGAACTTTTAAATCAAACATTAACTGTCTTAGCATTAAGTGAAAAAAAACCTAAAAAAGTTAAAGGTGATGAAGTTAAAGAGAATGATACAAGACTAAGTGACTATGCAAGAAGTTTACAAGCCCTAACTCATTTAATTCAACAATCTTCTCAAGATTATAACGATCAATCAGAAAAATTAGAACAAGGGCATAAATATGCACAAAATCTAATCGAATCTCAAAAACAGTTTTTAAAATATGCAATTCATGAAACTAATACTCCACTTTCAGTTATAATGGGAAATATTGATATGTATGAAATGGAGTTTGGTAAGAACAAGTATTTATCAAATATTGAAGTAGCAATGAAAAATCTATTTAGTATATATGATGATTTAAGTTACTTAGTTAAAAAGAATCAAGTTAATCAAGCTGTTCATGAAATAAATTTAGTTGATTTTGTTAGAAGTAGAATTGATTTTTATACCCAAAATGCTATAAAATCAAAAGCTACATTAAATTTTTCATCAAATAAAGAAGAGATAAATTTAAACTTTAATGAAATTAAACTTCAAAGAATTGTTGATAATAACCTAACCAATGCAATTAAATATACCTTGCCAAATGAGAATATTAATGTAAAATTAAAACTTCATCCAAATGGAGAATGTGACTTAGTATTTGAAGGTCGTTCAGTTCAAATTTTAGATCCTCAGCAAATATTTGAAGAGTATTACAGAGAAGAAGAGTCACAAGATGGATTTGGACTAGGATTAAATTTAGTAAAAAGAATCTGCAGTGAAGAAAATGTTGGAATTAGACTTGAATCTGGGGAAAACTTTGCTTCATTTACATATACATTTAAAGGAATAGAAAAATGAAAATCTTGCTTTTAGAAGATGATGTAATGTTAAACGAAATGATCACAGATTATTTAACTTCAACAGGACATGCAATCACAGCAACAACAGATGGACTAAAATGTTTAGAAATATTAGAAAATGAAAAATTTGATTTACTAATACTAGATATAAATGTACCAAATGTAGATGGACTTACCATATTAGAAAAATTACATGAACAAAAAAGAATGGTTCCTACAATCTATATATCTGCACTAATTGATATAGAAGAGATAACAAGAGCCTTTGATATTGGTTGTCATGATTATTTAAAAAAGCCATTTCATTTAAGAGAATTAACACTAAGAATTAATAAAATTTTAAAAACTAACATTGCCCCTCAAAAACATAAAAGATTGTCAAAATCTTATAGTTTTGATGCAGAATCAATGACTTTATATTTTAATAATGAACCTCATATCTTGCCAAAAAGACAATTACAAATTATAGAACTATTAGCTCATAATAGAAGTTTAGTTGTTAATTATGATATGTTTAGAACTTATGTTTGGAATGACGATTATATAGATAATGCAACAATTAGAGCTGAAGTAAATAGAGTAAAAAAAGTACTAAAAGAAGATTTTATTAAAAATATAAGAGGTAGTGGATATATGGTTGAAAGACCTAATTAAACAGTTAGCCTAATGCTAACTGTTTGTACTTGAATTATAAAATTACTTAGTACAAATATACATTGTAACTTCAAATCCAAATCTATTATCTACGAATTGTGGTTTTTCCCATTTCATGATTATCACCTCCTTTGGTATAATGAAAATTATACCATATTTAAAAAATTTTGCTACTAAAATTTTATTGATACATAAAAACTTAAATCAAATTGATTATCGCTACTTAAAAAATTGTTTTTTCTATAAATTACATAAGATGGTTTTGTAGTAGTTTCAAATTCACTTTTGGGAAGCCATTCATGATAAACCCAGTGAATAAATTTTAGAATATCCCCTTGTTTTCCTTCTACATCAAATTTCGCATAAACTCCATCTGAAATTTTAAAATTTGGTAATCTATCGCTTTTTATATTCTCATTAGTAACAATACAAGCGATATATTGACACTCTTCAAGTGGTGTAATTGTTGGATTGTCATGAAAGAGTGCAATTTGTTTATATTCATGAATATCATTTGATAAAATCCATGTTTGTAATTTTTGCCATGCTTGTTTTATATTTGAATTGTATCCTGGATTTCTAATATAAAAGCTCTCAAAGGAAGGCATTTTTACTATTTCTGGTATTTTATCGCTAAAATCTGCAGTTGATTTCATAGCAACAGCTGATTGTTGTAAAATTTTCTGAGAATAATTTTTATACCCTCCATTTCTCCATTGTTTTGGAGTCATTTCAAATCTATCTTTAAAAGTTTTTATAAATGATGATTGAGAAGAGTATCCACACTCATTTGCAATTTCAGAAATGGTAGAATATTTATTTGTTAAAAGTAAATTTGATGCCTTTTGTAATCTAATTGATTTTATACTTTCATAAATATTTTTTCCAAATGCTTCTTTAAAAATTCTATGCATATGGAATTTACTAACATTTAAATCAATACTAAGCTCTTCAATATCGATATTTGTATCAATATGAGTATAAATATAAAACATAATGTCATTGGCTATTTTTGTTCTTTTTTGTAAAGTATCTTTTTTCATAACAATTATTTTAGCATAAACAAAATATAAAATAAGCACTAAAGAACAACTTATAAAGCATTCTAAAAGAAGAACTAATTTTTAAAAAAACCTACAATTACATTTTTAATAAATTATAGGAAGTAATAATGAATAAAATCAATAAAGTTTTAGTGGCTAATAGAGGTGAAATTGCACTTAGGATTATAAGAGCGTGTAAAGAGTTAGATATAAAAAGTGTTGCAATTTTTTCTGAAGCTGATGTTGAAGGTGTTTGGGTTAGAAAAGCAGATGAATGCTATCCAATTATGGGAGATGTAATACAAGCATATTTAGACTTTGAAAAAATTATTACCATTGCTAAAAGAGCTAATTGTGATGCAATTCATCCAGGTTATGGATTCTTAAGTGAAAATGCTGATTTTGCAAGAGCTTGTGAAAAAAATGGAATAACTTTTATAGGCCCAAAAGCAGACCATATTGAACTATTTGGGGATAAAATGGCCTCAAAAGTTGCAATGAAGAAAGTTGGTGTTCCAGTACTTGAAGGAACGAATGAACCAATTTTAGATGTTAAAGAAGGTGTAAAAATAGCTAATGAGATTGGATTTCCTGTGATTATCAAAGCTGCTTTTGGTGGAGGGGGAAGAGGAATGAGAATTGTAAAAGAGCAAAAAGATTTTTCTTCAATGTTTGAAAGTGCTACAAATGAATCCCTAAAATATTTTGGTAGAGGTGAAGTATTTATTGAAAAATATGTTGAAAATCCAAGACATATAGAGATACAAGTAATTGCAGATAAGTATGGAAATGTTTTGCACTTAGGTGAAAGAGATTGTTCTATTCAAAGAAGACATCAAAAAGTAATTGAAATAGCACCAAGTCCAAGATTAAATAATGATACAAGAAAAGAGCTATATAGAATTGCAACAAAAGCAATGTTCAAACTTGGATATGAAAGTGTTGGTACTGTTGAATTTTTAGTGGATGTTGATGATAATATCTTCTTTATTGAGATGAATACAAGAGTTCAAGTAGAGCATCCAGTAACTGAAACTATTACAGGTGTTGATATAATTCAAAGAATGATTGAAATTGCAGAAGGTGATAAATTGCAGTTCTTACAAGAAGAAGTTCAATTTAGAGGATATGCAATTGAGTTTAGAATCAATGCAGAAAACCCTCAAAAAAACTTTATGCCATCAGTTGGAACTGTGAGTAAATACCTAACACCAGGAGGTCCAGGAGTTAGAATTGATACTAGTGTTTATACGGGATATAAAGTTCCAGCAAACTATGATTCAATGATTGGAAAACTTATTGTATGGTCTTTAGATTGGGAAGGTGCAGTAAGAAAAGCTACAAGGGCTTTAGATGAATTTTACATTGAAGGGTTTCCTACAAATATTCCTCTTCATAGAGAAATAGTAAGGGATAAAGATTTCAAAGATGGAAAATTTTATACTAACTATTTAGATAAAAAGTTAGAAAAATTTAATCTTGATGCAAAAAATCATCTTGAAGAGGAAGAAAAAAAGGTAGAAGAGATACATAAATTAATTGATAAAATCAAAAATAGTAAATTAAATATTAGATAAGCAATTTATTTAACAATTTTAAATAATAAAATAAGCACTAATAAACAATTTTATTAGCACTTAAAAAGAAGAATTAAATTAAATATTTTCATAAAATACGTTCAATCAAATATAGGTAAGGGTTTTGGAAAAAAATAAAGATTTAAATAAACAACTAGATTTAGTATTAAAACAGTGTGAATCTATTAATTTGAGAAAATTAAAATTAGATACGTTATTAATTATTGTAAATCATCTTTTAAGTGATTATCAAAAAATGCAATTACCAAAAGATGAAAATGATACAAAAATAATATTAAGTCATATTAGAAATCTAAAAGAGTACTTAGACAATAATATAATTACTCCTAAGACTATGATTTATATCTTCCAAAATGAAAATAAATCTTTATTATTAAAAAAGATTTCAACAAATATTCAACCAATGAGAGCTTATTATAAATTTCTAACATCTATCTTCTCTTCCAAATTAGAAAAAGGCTCTTATTGGATTCCTGAACTTCTTGCCTTTAGTTTGATATATAATTATAAAAAAGAGTTTGGAAAGTCTTTTGGATCATACGATTTTATTGATAATTTTCCAGTTGAAAAAATACTAGACATTTATAACAAAAATAATATTGCAGTTAAAAAAGAATTAGCAACAAAAGAGAATAAATCAACTTGGGAAATTAAAACAAGTTTAGATCAAATGTATGATATATCTGAATCAATGATAAATAAATATATAAACTATAATTTCAAGATAAACACAAAAAGAGTTTCAAAGTCAAGAAAGAAAAGAAGATAGTAGCTTCCTAATCTATCTTCTTTTTTATTTAAAAAGTTTTATTTATAAAAGCTAATGAGTTTTTCTTATTTCTATAAACCAAATCTTGGTTTGCAAATTTAACACTATCAGCTATTTTTTTCTCAATTACACCATGGTCTGGAGATTTTGAACAAACAGGATCAGTTGCATGCATATCACCTGTTAGTGCATAAGCTTGACATCTACAACCACCAAAATCTTTATCTCTTTCATCACATGTTCTACAAGGTTCACTCATCCATGAATCGCCTCTAAAGTGATTGAATTGCTCTGAATCAAACCAAATTTCTTTGATTGAAGAGTTCTTAACATTAGGCCACTGTATAGGCATAGTATTTGCTGTATTACATGGTAGTGCCATTCCATCTGGATTAATAGTTAAGAAAGTAGTCCCTAATCCATTCATACAAGCTTTTGGTCTATCAGCAAAATAATCTGGAACAACAAAGAAAGCTTTCATGTCTTTCTTTTTTGATCTATATTTATCTGTTACTTCTTTTGCTTTAGTTAATTGCTCTTTATTTGGTAAAAGCGCATTTACATTTTGTAGTGCCCATCCATAATATTGAATATTTGCAATCTCTAAATAATCAGCATCTAAAGTCTCATCTGCAAACTCAATAATCTCACCAACTTGATGAATATTTTGTCTAGTTATACAAGTATTTACAATTAATTGTAATCCTGCATCTTTAATCTCTTTTGCAATTTTTAACTTTTGCTCATAAGCACCTTTGTGATTAGTTACTAAAGTCATAGTATCTTTATCATGAGATTGAATACCAA
Source organism: Malaciobacter pacificus (assembly GCF_004214795.1). NCBI lineage: Bacteria > Pseudomonadati > Campylobacterota > Epsilonproteobacteria > Campylobacterales > Arcobacteraceae > Malaciobacter > Malaciobacter pacificus. Next base: position 378,037 of record NZ_CP035928.1, on the reverse strand, counting down.
GTTGAACAGTTTTTAATCCTGCATCTTTTAATTTACCAATAATCCCTTCAGGAGCACCTACTCCTGAAGTAATTAAGTTTGTATAAAAACCTAATTCACTAGCTTTTGCAACAATTTCAACTATGTCTTTATTAAGTAATGGTTCACCACCAGAAATTCCTAATTGTACTGCACCTAGTTCTCTCACTTCTTCCATGACTCTAAACCAGTCTTCTTTTATCATTTCATCTTTTGTATTAGCAAAATCTAATTGATTATAACAATAAGTACACTCTAAAGGACACTTATGTGTTAATTCTAATAATACCCATAATGGTGGTTTAATATCATTTACTTTTTCATTAGTCGACATAATTTACCCACTTTCTCTCAAATGCCTCAGTAAAGAAAGCTTCTACATCTTTTTCTAGTCCAGACATATCAAATTTTTTTTCTAAAGTTTCTACTATTTGATTAAAATTTTTAGTTCCATCACATTGGTTCATAATCTCACCAGCACTTTGGTTTAACTGAACCATTCCTTCAGGATACAATAATACAAAGCAATCTTGTGCTTTTTCAAATTGCAATTGAAAGTGATTATTCACTGCAATTAATTTTTCTTTGTGCATTTTCTGCCCCTTCAATATTGAAGTATGGAGGTTGTTTTAACTCGTATGCTAAATACAACGCATCACACATTGTCCATAGTATATCTAATTTAAATTGTAAAATCTCACAAGCTTTCTCTTGAAGTTCAACCGTATTGAATTCTTCTAAAGTAATTGATAATCCATGTTGAACATCTCTTCTTGCTTCACTTAATCTTTTTTGGAAATATCTTAAACCTTCTGGTTTTATCCAAGGATAATTATCAGGCCAAGTTGATAATCTTTGTTGGTGAATTTGAGGTGCAAACATCTCAGTTAATGATGACATTGCAGCTTCTTTCCAAGGTCTTTGTTTAGCAAAGTTAATATATGCATCAACTGCAAATTTAACAGAAGGTAATACATACTTATGAGAAATTAAATCCTCTTTATTTAATCCAACAGCTTCACCTAACTCTAACCAAGCTTCAATTCCACCACCAACGCTATCATGGTCAATAATTCTATCTAACCATTTTCTTCTATCTTCTAATGGTGGGTTATTTGACATAATAGCTGCATCTTTAATAGGTATTGCTGTTTGATAATAGAATCTATTTGCAACCCATCCTTGAATCTCCTCTTTTGTACATTCTCCTTTGTACATTCTGATATGAAACGGATGGTGGATATGATACATACTACCCATACCTCTTAGTTTTGCTTCAAACTCTTCTTTACTTAATAACTTACTCATAATTTCTCCTACTACTAAATTTCGATACTCATGCCATCATATGAAACTTCTATTCCATGAGATATCAATTCTTTATACTCATCACTACTTTCATCTAGAATTGGATTTGTATTATTAATATGAATTAAAATTTTTCTAGGCTTTTCTAAAGTATCTAATACTTTAATAAGTCCTTCATCACCACTTAATGGAATATGTCCCATATCAGTTCCAAGTTTATTTGAGAACTTTCCTTTAATCATTTCATCATTTGTCCAAAGTGTTCCTTCAATTAAAAGAACATCTGCATTTCTCATCTCTTCAAAAACATGATCTTCCATAACTCCAAGACCTGGAAGATAAAACAGTCTTTTTCCAGTATTTTTATTAACTACTGTAATTCCAATATTATCACCACGTCTTGGCTTATCTCTGTGAGCTGAATAAGGTGGTGCATTCGAAATTAATGCATGTGCATAAAACTCATAAGAAGGCATTACAGGGATTTCAAATTTTGTTGTTGAATCAGGAAGTATTTCATGCCAATTAGTTCCACCACCATCCCAGTGTTGTAACATTTTCATAGTAGGAAATGATGTATTTAACTCTTCATTTACTTCTTTTGTACAGTAAATCTCGTGAGGGCAACCTTCTCTTAGCATCAATAAACCTGTTGTATGATCTATTTGAGCATCATTAAACACGATTGCTTTAATTTTAGTTTCTCTTTTTTTAGTAGGATGTAAAAAAGGTGAGTTGTGAATTTGCTCTAAAATATCAGGACTAGTATTAAATAATACCCAGTTTTCACCATCTTCACTAATTGTGATTGAACTTTGAGTTCTTCTTTTAATTGTAGGCTTTCCTTCTCTATAACCTTTACAATTGTCACAATTACAATTAAATTGAGGAAGACCTCCTCCAGCTCCAGAACCTAAAACTTGAATTTTCATAAAAACCTTACCTCTCTTTTCATAATTGAACTTATATTAGCATAAACTCAATTATAAAAAAACAAGCCAGTTGAGCAAACTGACTTGTTTATAAACTAAAACTTTTAACTAAAAACTAAATTTGGAAAGTATCTAACTTTTCTTAGTTGTGACAAATGTACATTGTCACTTCAAAACCAAATCTATTATCAACAAACATTGGTGTTTCCCATTTCATGATTAGTACCTCCTTTATAGATTTTTAAATATTCAAATTACTTGTGTAATTTGAATAAGTGAACAGTACCACCTTGGTTAATGTTCTTAATTGATTTTGCAACTTCACCACCCCATAAAGGAACAGCTCCACCCCAACCAGAAACGATTGCGATATATTGCTCACCATTTTGCTCCCAAGTAACTGGAGAAGCAACGATTCCTGAACCAACATTGAAGCTATATAAAGTTTCACCTGTTTCATCATCTAATGCTAAGAATTTACCTTCAGGAGTTCCGAAGAATACTAAACCACCTTTTGTAGTTAAAACTCCACCCCATAATGGTGCTTTGTTTTTATAGTTCCATTTAATTTCACCAGTTAATGGATCAATTGCTTTTAATGAACCAATGTGATCATCATAAATTGGTTTAATTGTAAATCCAGCACCTAAGTAAGCTGCACCTTTTTTGTATGAAATTGGTTGATTCCAAATATCCATTCCCCACTCATTTGATGGAACATAGAAGTTTCCAGTATTTTGAGAGTAAGCCATTGGCATCCAGTTTTTACCACCTAAGAATGAAGGTACTGAGAATACTGATTTACCTTTTGATTCACCATTAGGATTACCTGGTCTTCCTTCTGGATTTAAAATTGGTTTACCATTTTTATCAATTCCTTTTGCCCAAGTAATTTTTGAAACAAATGGGTTTGCAGTAATAAATTTACCATTAGTTCTATCTAATACATAGAAGAAACCATTTCTATCTGCAGTTGCAGCATATTTTTTACCATCTTTGTTGAAAGAAATTAATTCGTTAACACCATCAAAATCCCATCCATCATGTGGAGTTGTTTGGAAATGCCATACAATTTTACCAGTATCAGGGTCAATTGCTAATCTTGAAGAAGAGTATAAGTTATCCCCTGGTCTTGTGTGTGAATTCCAAGGAGCTGGGTTACCAGTACCAAAGAATAATAAATCAGTTTCTGGATCATAAGTACCACCTAACCATGTAGCAGCACCACCAGTTTTCCACATATCACCTGGCCAAGTTTTACCAGCTTCTCCACCAGTAATTCCATTTTCTTTACCGTTTAAGTATCCCATGTGACCTTCAACAGTTGGTCTAGTCCAGATAACTTCACCAGTTTTTGCACTTCTAGCTTCAACTTTACCTACAATTCCGAACTCACCACCAGCAACACCAGTGATTACCATATCTTTAACGATAATTGGAGCAGCAGTAATTGAGTAACCATCTTTATAGTTTTCTATTTTTTTCTTCCATACAACTTTACCAGTTTTTCTATCTAAAGCAACTAATTTAGAATCTAATGTTCCAAAGATAAATAAGTTATCATATAATGCTCCACCTCTGTTAATAACATCACAACAAGGTAAAATTGCATCAGGTAATTTTGCATCATATTGCCATAACTCTTCACCACTTGCAATATCAATTGCAAATGCTCTTGAATATGAAGCAGTTACATACATAACACCATCTTTAATTAATGGTTGAGATTCTTGACCTCTTTGTTTTTCACCACCAAAAGAGAAGTTCCATACTGGTACTAAATCTTTAACTGTCTCTTTATTAATTTGAGTTAATGGTGAGAATCTTTGTCCCTGTAATCCCATACCATTTGATAATACATCACCTGTAGTTTTTACATCATTTAATACATCGTTACTAGTAACTGGTGTATAAGCAGCTTTTGTCGCGCTAGCTTCTGTTTTAGCTACATTACTATCAGCTACACAACCTGTAAGTAATGCAGATAATGATACAGCAGCTGCACTTGTAAGCAATCTGTTTTTTAACATAAGTCTCTCCTTAAAAATTTTGATAACAAATTGGGAATTTGTCTAAGCAAAAGTATACATGAGAAATATAGCGTAAATTTAGCCATGATTAACTTTTTTAGATTTAAATCCTACAAATGCCATTATAAGGGTAATAACAAGAGAAATTCCTAATATTAAAAAAACCTGAATATCAAATTTTAGATATAAACTGAACCTTATGGCTTCAACTATATAAGTAAATGGGTTATATGATGATATTTCAAATAATAAAATTGAAGAATCTTTTATTTTCCATAAAGGATAAAGCGCTGAACTTAAAAAGAACATTGGGAAAATAACAAAATTCATCACTGTTGCAAAGTTCTCTAACTGTTTGATTACAGAGGATAAAAATAGTGCAAAAGCATTTAGAATTATAGAAGATATAATAATTACAGGAATTGTAATAACTATTGCTAGAAAACTAATATCAACTCCATACCATTTTGCAATTAATAAAAACGTAATTGCTTGAATAGTAGAAACAATTGATGTAGCAAACATTTTACAAAATAATAAGTAGTTTCTATTTATATAAGATGATAAAAGAATTTTCATACTTCCCATTTCTCTATCAAAAATCATAGTCAATGAACTTTGCATACCATTAAAAAGTAAAACCATTCCAACAAGTCCTGGAACAATATATGTTTCATAAGTTATATATGTTTCATATGGAGGTGTTATAGCTAAACCTAATGCTGTTTTAAATCCAACAGAAAAAATAAATAACCATAAAAGAGGTCTTACTAATGCTGAAAAAAATCTACTTTTCTGTTTTATAAATCTAATTAATTCTTTATAAACAATACCCTTCATACAATTAAAATAAATATTCATTTTTTACCTTACTAAATGGTTGAATGTTTCAACTAAATTTTCTTTTTCATATTTTGCTACAATATCTTTTACAATACCAGCTTCAACAATTTGACCAGTTTTTATAAATGAAATATCGTCTTCTTCATTAACCTCATCAAATAGATGTGTAATCCAAAGTACTGAAAGATTTTCTCTTTTTACTAAATCTCTTACATACTCTAATATATCAAATCTACTTTTTAAGTCTAAACCAACAGTTGGTTCATCTAGTAATAAAAGCTTAGGTCTATTTATAAGTGCTCTTAAAATTTCAACTCTTCTTCTATGTCCTCCATTTAATCTTCTAGCTGGAGTATCAAGAGAATCTTGAAGTTCAAGTCTTACAATCTCATCACCAATAGATTCAAGTGTTTGTTTGAAATTTAGGCCCTTTAATGAACCATAATAATATAAATTTTGTTTAACTGTTAAGTCTAAATCTAAAGTTGGCTCTTGAAATACTATTCCAATATCTTTTAAAGCTTTTGAATATTCGTTAATTGGATATTGATTTATATTAATTTTTCCTACTTGCAATTTTAAAAGTCTTGTTATTAAAGAGAAAACTGTAGATTTACCTGCACCGTTTAATCCAAGAAGAACAGAGAAACTTCCTTCTTTTATGTTAAAAGATATATTGTTTAATACTTTTTTACTACCATAAGAAAACTCAACGTCTTTTAGTTCTAATATATTTTTACTCATGTTTACCACATATTTTTTGAATTTATATTAATTATATGAAATGTTTGTAGCATTAATTTAGCATATTAATTGTAAGAGATATATAACTTGAAAAACTCAAGTTATATATCCTAAAAACTAAAGGAGACCAGTTATTTTTTATTATTCATTACAAATATACATTGTAACTTCAAAACCAAATCTATTATCTATAAACATAGGTGTTTCCCATTTCATGTCATTTACCTCCTTTATAAGATTTACCAATTTGTGGGACAATCTATACAATCATCCATAAGAACTCCACTTAAATTTGCATAATGAATTCTAGTTCCAGTAAAAATTGCTTTTAGTAAAGATGAATTACCTAATTTAGTCTCTTGTAAATAAGCATTAGTAAAGTTTGAATTTTCAAAATTTACCCTAGTCATCCATGCTGCTTCTAAACTTATAGCTTGTAAATTACAATTTCGCATACTAGAACCACTCATTCTTGCAAATTGAAAATTAGCACCATGAAATGAAGAGTTGTCAAAATTACTTCCTTGAGCAAATAAAGCCCATGCATTTACTCCATCAAAATTTGCATTTGATGCTTGTGCGACCTTCATATTTGCATGTCTTAAATCTGCTCTTGCTAAATTTGCATTCACAAAATTTGAATTACTTATATCTGATTGCTTTAAAATTGCATGCCTTAATTTTGCATTTTTAAAGTTCGAATTTTTAAGTATAGCCTTAGTTAAATCCGTTCCATCAAGAATAGAGCCTTCAAAATTTGCACCTTCAAAGTTAGATCCTTTTAAATCTAAGCCTGAAAGATTTTGATTACTTAAATCAACTTTTTTACATTGTGTATTTGGCACTAGTTTACATCCATTAATTACTTTTATATCATCTTCATATCCATAAAGAAAGCCAACAAAAGCAACTAGTATGATTATCAAATTTCTCATTATATACCTTTAAGTGTTATTAACTCATATACTAATAATTTTATATACTTTAATTCCCAATTTGCGTAAAAAATTATTTTTTAAGTTTAAATACCCAGAAAGATCCACCTTGAGAAACAGGTTTAGTTAAATCAGCCATGTCTCCACCCCATAAAGGTACAGCACCACCGTATCCACTAGCTAAACCAATATATTGTTCACCATTTTCTTCCCAAGTAATTGGACAAGAAATAATTCCAGAACCTGTTTGGAATTTCCATAACTCTTCACCAGTTTTTGCATCAAATGCTTTTACATAACCTTCACCAGTACCTGTAAATACTAAACCACCTTTTGTAGTTAATACACCAGCCCATAATGGTAATTTCTCTTTATGAGACCATACAATCTCACCTTTTACTGGATCCACTGCTCTTAAAATACCAACGTGATCATCAAAAGTTCTTTTAATTCTAAACCCTTGACCTAAATATGCTGCACCTTTTTTATATTTAACAGGTTGAGTCCAATAATCTTCTTCCCAGTGATTCGCACCTAAATAGAATAATTTTGTATCTTCATTATATGCCATTGGATTCCAGTTTTTACCCCCTAAAAATGGTGGAGCAACTTGAATAGCTTCACCTCTTGTCTCACCTTCTTTTGGTAATGGTGGGTATTGCTTTGGATCTACAACAGGTCTACCTGTTTTTGGATCAATATGACTTGCCCATGTGATTTTATCAACAAAAGGGAACGCTTTAATAAATCTTCTAGCTTGATCTTCTCTTTGTTTTTCAGCTTTAGGCATAGCTTCTCTATTAATTACATAGAAGAATCCATTTCTATCTGCATGACCTGTTGCTTTAATTGTTTTACCATTTTCTACATAATCAAATAATACTAACTCATTATTTCCTGAGAAATCCCATGCATCATTTGGTGTATGTTGGTAGAACCATTTAATATCACCAGTTGTAGGGTCAACTGCAATTTGACCTGAAGTATATAAACTATCCCAATCTCTTGGATCTCCACCATCAGCAGTTCTTTCCCAAGTATTCCATGGTGCTGGGTTACCAGTTCCAATTATAATTGAGTTTGTTTCATAATCATAACTAGCACTTTGCCATGGTGCACCACCACCGTGGCTCCACGCAGTTTTTTTACCAGTTGGGTTATTTTTGTCATCTGGCCATGTTGGAGCTTTTGGATCACCTGTTGGAGTAGATTTCTTACCATCTAATCTTCCGTAGTGACCTTCAACCATTGGTCTCATCCAAATCTCTTTTCCTGTATCAGGATCAAGTGCAAATAATTTACCAATTACACCAAATTCATCTCCTGATGAACCGTGAATTAACATTACTTTACCAGTTTTTTTATCTTTTACAATAGTTGGTGCACCAGTCATTGTATAACCGTCTTGGTAACCTTTATTTGGTCTATCTTCATAACCAAATCTTTTTTTCCAAATTACTTTTCCAGTATCTTTATTTAAAGCAACAATACCTGCATCTAAAGTACCAAAGAATACTTTATCCCCAAAAATAGCTGCACCTCTATTGATTACGTCACAACAAGGTTTAATATCTGCTGGTAATCTGTGTTCATAAGACCAAATTTTTTTACCAGTTTTAGAATCTAATGCAAATATTCTTGAATATGATCCTGTAACATAAATTTTCCCATCATGAACTAATGCTTGTGATTCTTGTCCTCTTTGTTTCTCTCCACCAAATGAGTAACTCCAAACCGGTACTAAATCTTTTACAGTTTTAGTATTAACTTGATCTAATTTAGAATATCTAGTTGCTTCTGGTCCCATACCATACATTAATACATCTTCTGTTGTATTTTTGTCATTAAGTATATCTTCCCACGATACTTTTTTTGTATCAGTACTTGCAATACTTGATTGAAGTCCTAATAAACCAATAAAAGTTACAATAGCTGCTTTTTGTAACATATTGTTTTTCATCGTCTCTCCTTAAAAAAATTTATTTTAAATTAATACATTTATATGTAATTATTTTAAAACAATTATGTAATTATATATCTATACTATAGCTTGAGTTTAGCAAAAGTTTCAAATTTGTAAATTTATATATAATTAATATGAATTTTATTATAAAATATATATTTTGATTTTAATTGAAAATTAAATATTGAGTTTTATTTTTAGATTTTTTAAAGAAATTATAGCTTGGAAGGAGAAAGTATCCAAGCTATTTATAGATTATTTAATTTATATTGATTAAAGTATCAACATTCCCAATTTGTTATTATTATTTATCGCTTGGAATTACTGCTAATCCCCAAGGATATCTTCCAACTTTTATTGTCTTTTCTACCTTTAAAGATTCCACATCAATAATTGAAACATCACCACTTACACCATTTGTAGTGTATAGTTTTTTCTGATTATTTGCAAAATCTAATTGCCAAACTCTTTTCCCAACTAATAAATATTTTATAACTTTATATGTTTTTGCATCAACTACTGCAACATGATTTGCTGGACCTAGTGCAACAAAAGCATATTTCCCATCATCAGTTAATTTAATACCAACTGGTTGAATTAAGTCTTTAAAAATACCAGGAATTTTAAAACCAAATTTAGCAATCTCTTCTTTCGTTTTAGTATCAACAACCATCACAGTTCCACCAATTTCACTTGATGCCCAAATTTTATCCCCACTTTTAGTAAATTCAATATGTCTTGGTCTTGCATCAACTAAAGTATTATGGATTATCTCTTTTGTATTTGTATCAATCCAGTGTAAAAAGTTTGAAGTTTCAGATGTATTAATAGCTACACTTCCATCTGGACTAACAGCCATTCCTTCAGGCTCTAAACCTACTTCAACTTGTGAAATTACAGTTTTATTTGGAACATCAACAATTGTTACGATACCATCATCTTCATTTGAAATGTAAAGCTCTTTTCCATTTGGATGTAATGCAAACTGTTCTGGATCTTCACCTGAAGGAAGATTATATAAAATCTTTCCAGTTTTTGTATCCATAGCTTGAACTGTATCATCATCACTTGCACAAATATATAGTTTTGAATAATCATTACTTAACAAAATACCTCTAGGTCGCTGACCTACTTCATAAGTATTTATAACTTTTTCTGTTTTTGAATCAATTACTGTTATAGTGTTATCTTTTTCATTTGATACAAATACTGTATCTGCACTTAGAATAGATGCAGTTAAAATTGATGTTAGAATTAATTTCTTCATCATTAATACCCTTTATAAAATTTATTCAACAATAAAAATTGCTCTTTCTCTATCACTTTTAGCTGATGGTAAACCTAATGTATAAGTACCTGGTTTAATAGTTACAAAAGTAAGTTCTATCTCACCTTCATCATCAAACTCGAATCCATCTAAACCTAAAGGTCTAACTTCAATATCATTAATAGAAACCTGGTTTACCCAAATATTTCTAAAAAACTCTGCACCTACAATTGGAACTTCTCTAGAACCATCACTTTTTAAAACTAATTTATAATATTTACCAGCTTCAAGTTTATAAGGTTTAGCAGCAAGCTCTTTACCTACACTAATAGTGATTGGCTCTAATGTTGTTCTTGAATGTAATAAACCCTTTAAATTTTTTGCAATTGCAAACTCAGATGTAACTAGTAGCGCTGCTACAAATAATAAGATTTTTTTCATTTTCTTTCCTTTTTAAAATTAAACTTCAAAATTGTACTTAAAGAGTATAGCATTAATTTAGCATTAATTTATTCTTAATTTATTTAAAAATTTAACTCAATTAATGCTGTATTTATGCTATATAACTTTTGTATAATAATTTAAAATTATTAAGGAATAAATATGAGAAGAGTTATTATTGTTTTTCTTTTTTTACTTGGATTGGTAAATGCAAACAATTTAGAAGTAAATATTTTATATCTAGAACAAAAAATCGAAAAACCACCTGTACTTTCAAATGTAATTGAAGATCCCGAAGACTTAGGATTAAAAGGTGCTCAAATTGCAGTAAAAGATAGTAATAAAAGTGCAAGATTTTTAAAACAACATTTTAATCTAATTGAAAAGATATCTTACGATAAGGCAGAATTAAAAAAGAATTTTGAAGAGTTTATAAACAATGGTAACTCTTATATAGTATTAAATGTTGAAGATGATCTATTAAAAGAGTTATTAGAAAATCCTCTTTCTAAAAAAGCTTTAATGATTAACGCAAGTAGTCCAACAACATCTTTAAGACAAAACTACTGTTTACCAAATTTCTTTCATACAGCACCTTCTAATGCAATGCTTTATGATGGATTAGTACAATTTTTAGTAAAAAGAGATTTTAAAGATATCTTTTTAATTAGTGGAGAAAATCAAAAAGATAAAGAGATTGTAAAAGATATAAAAAGATCAGTAAAAAAGTTTAATGCTAAAATTGTAAAAGAAAAAGTTTGGGATAACAATAGCGATATTAGAAGAAAAGCTAATAGTGAATTTCCAGTATTTACACAAGCAAATGATTATGATTTAATTGTTTTAGCTGACCATTACGGTGACTTTGGTGAATTTATGTATTTTAATACTTGGCTTCCAAGACCAATTGCTGGAACGCAAGGATTAACTCCAACTGCATGGCATAAAGTTATTGAAGCTTGGGGAGCAGCTCAAATGCAAAGTAGATTTGAAAAATTTTCAAATAGATGGATGCAATCAAAAGATTATACAAACTGGACGGCAATAAGATCTATCATAGGTGCAATCACAAAGACAAATACTGCTGATTTAAAAACAAATCTTGATTATATTCACTCAGATAAATTTGATTTAGCAGCGTATATGGGAAGAAAAATTTCATTTAGAAATTATAATGGTCAACTAAGAATGCCAATTAGTTTAGTTCAACCAAGAGCTTTAATTACAACTTCTCCACAAGAAGGATTTTTACATCCAACTACTGATTTAGATACTTTAGGTATTGCACCATTTGAAATGGAGTGTAAGAAATGAAAAAATTCATTTCTTCACTTTTAATATTTACTAGTTTTGCTTTTGCAAAATATGAGATAATTGAAAATGATTATATATACACTATAAAAATAGATGATACATCATTTGAACAATTATATGTAGATTTAAAATCAGAAATTGAATTCAATAGTTTTGTTGTTGTACATGAACTTGATTTAGCAAAATCTACTAAAGAAATTGCTGAATATTTAGATAAACAAGCAGTGCTAAACAAAGGTAAAAATATTTTAATATGCAAAAGTAGTTTCACACTACAAATGCATGAAGAAAATATTGAGAATATAACTTATTGCCCACTAAACATTTCAGTTTATTCTGATAAAAATCATAGATATATTTCTTTTAGAAAGTATCATAAACTAAGAAACAATGATAAAATTGCTGATGATATAAATATGAAATTAAAAAAGATTTTACTGGATAGCTTAAATTAAAATAAGAATAGTTAAAGCTACAATAATCCCCAACTCTATTTTAAACATACCTTTTATATCTTCAGATGAAACTTTATTATTATAATATGCATCATAAGTATTTACATTCATAATTTAATCCTTTTAGTAATATTTTATTACTTTTAAGCATAACATATAGAACTTAATAAAAACTTAATTTTACCTTTTTTATACTATTTTTACTAGTTTGAGCTAGGGTTTTACTCCTAAACTCAAATTTTAACTAAATATCTACCAACTGCTTTTCCAGCTAATAGGGCTTCATAAGCCTCTTTTACCTCTTCTAATGTTATTTCATTTGTTAAATCATCTAAAGTATCAATTTTAAACTCATCAGCTATTTTTACCCAAGCAGCTATTTTTTTCTCTATTTTACATTCAACTGAATCAATACCAATTAATCTAACTCCCCTTAAAATAAATGGGAATACATTTGTATTTAACTCAAATGATGATGTTAAACCACAACAAGTAGCAACTCCATCGTATTTTATAACTTTTAAAGCTTCTGCTAAAATATTTCCACCAACAGTATCAATAACTCCATCATACTTTTCACTTCCCATTGGTCTTTTATTTTCAACATCAAAATCTTTTCTTAAAATTACTTCACTTGCACCTAAAGCTTTTAAGAACTCAATCTTCTCTTCTTTTCCAGAAATTGCCACAACTTCAAAGCCTAATTTACTTAAAATAGAAACAGCAATACTTCCAACACCACCAGTTGCTCCTGTTACTAATACTTTTCCACTTTTAATGCCATTGTTTAATAACTCATTTACACTTAATGCTGCTGTTAATCCAGCTGTTCCATAAGTCATTATCTCTTTATCTGTTATATTTTCTGGTTTTGGTACTACCCAAGAAGCTGGAACTTTCACATATTCACTATGACCACCATTTGTATTCATACCTAAATCATATCCAGTTACTAATACCTCTTGTCCAACTTTAAAGTTTTCACTATTAGATTGCTCAATAACACCTGCAACATCAATACCAGTAACATGTGGGAATACTCTTGTAACACCTGGATTTCCAACAGAACTTAATGCATCTTTATAATTTAATGATGAATAAGTTGCTTTTATTAAAACTTCATCCTTTTCTATCTTTGGAGTATCAATCTCTTTTAATGATGATTCAAATTTTTTATCTTCAATTTTTTCTACAATAAATGCTTTCATATTAATTCCTTTTTTTAAATATATTTACTTTATAGTGTAACTTTAGCTAAAATATACTAATCAAACAAGTACATACTAAAAAGAAATGTACTATCTAAAAAGATACTATTGTGATTTAAAGGCACTTTAATGACTAAAAAAATTGATAAAAATATTGAAGATTATGAGAAATGTCCAGTTGAAACTGCACTTGATGTATTAGCAGGTAAGTGGAAAATATTAATTTTATGGTATTTAAGAAGCGAAACAAAAAGATTTAGTGAGCTACAAAAACTATTACCTAGAACTACACAAAAGATGCTAATTCAAAAGTTAAGAGAACTTGAAGAAGATGGAATAATAAATAGAGAAGTTTATCCAGTAGTTCCACCTAAAGTAGAATACTCACTCACACCTTATGGTGAAACTTTAAAACCTATATTAAAACAGTTGTATTTATGGGGTGAGATTCATAAAGAAAAATATAGAAAATAGATTTCTATATTTTTTTATTGCTTAAATTTTTTCTCATCTACATCTTTTAATATCTGTTTTGCCATAGTATTTGAAGTTGAGGCAATATCTCTTGTTTGAGATGCAATTTGTGCATTTTTTTGAGTTTGTTGGTCAAGCTGTGAAACAGTGCTATTAATTTGCTCTATTCCTAAAAGTTGTTCTTTACTTGCTTTTTCAACATTAGAGATTAAATCTAAAGTTTGTTCGATATTTGAATTTAACTCTTTATACCCTTCAATCATTTTAGAAGCAATACCTTTGCCTTCATTAGCTTTAGATGTAGCATCCTCAACTAAATCTTTTATCTCTTTTGCAGCTTCAGCACTTCTATTAGCTAGATTTCGAACCTCTTGGGCAACTACAGCAAAACCTTTCCCAGCTTCACCTGCTGTTGCAGCTTCAACTGCTGCATTTAGAGATAAAATATTTGTTTGAAATGCTATTTGATCAATTACTTCAATGGCTTCATTAATTGCATGTACTTTACTATTTATTTCATCCATAGCTGTATTTGTTTCATTTGCTAAAACTTGCCCACTTGAAGATGATTCATTTACTTTTTGTGAGTATTGAGTCATTTCATAAATATTTTCAGAATTACTTCTAATATTTGATGTTATTTGTTCAATTGCACTAGATGTCTCTTCAAGGGAAGCCGCTGCATTATTTGAACTTCTATTTAATTCATCAACATTATTTAATAAAATTTCTGATGTTTCATCAATGGTTAATCCATTTTCTTTATTCTTAATCAACATATTTGTAATTGAATTTCCTAAATTATTCACACCATTAGCTAATTTAAGTAAGTCCTCTTTTAAACCTTTGTTATCAACTTTATCAAGATAATTATAGTTAGAATATTTTTCTAAAATATCTAGTACTTTATCAATATTTTCTTCTAAATTATTTGCCATGTTATTTAAAACATCTTTTAGTTGTAATAAAGCTGGATTTGAGACATTTAGATTTATTCTTTGACATAAATCGCCTTGTCCAAACTCACTAAGAACAGCAATAGTTTCATCAATTAATTTTCTATCCTCTTCAATAGCTTTTTTTGTTAAATTTATATTTTCATTAATAACCCTAGACATCTGTCCAATTTCATCTTCATAGATAATTTCAAGCTCTTTGACATTATCAGTTTTATGATTTAAATATGCAAAAAATGAGTCTAAACCTCTCTTTAAATTCTCAATTGGATTAATAATTAATTTACTAATGGAAACTATTAAAAGTAATAAGAAAACAATAATACAAATTATAGAAACAATTAATACAAAGTTTCTCAATTCATAGGCTGATTTTAAAGCTTCATCTTCATCAATTTCTGCCACTAAAAGCCACTGTGTACCGTGGAAAATATCTATTTTTTCAAATACACTTAAAACAGACACTCCCCTATAATCATCAATAATCCATGAACCTTTTTCTTGATTTTTTTCGAAACCTGCTATGGTTGTGTCTGTTTTTACTTCCCATACACCAATTGTTGAATTTAGCTCTTTAACTATTTCATCATCTAAATCTTTTACAAATCTAGAATCATTTCTCATTTTATAATCACTACCAATTAAATATGCTTCACCACTTTGTCCAAAACCTGCCTCTTCATATTGACCATTGAAATTCATGATTTCATTTATTTTATCAACTGGCATTTGGAAAATTAAAACACCCTGTTTTTTCCCATCAATAAAAATTGGTGTAGAGATAAATGAAGCAGCTGAGTTATAACTAGGTTCATAAGGAGCAAAGTCTTCAAAGGCTATTTGGTTTTTATCAAGATCTAAAGCCTTTTTATATGCTTTTCCTAAACCAGTTTTTGAATACACACCATTAATTAAATTAGTAGCAAAATCTTTTTCTTTGAAATCTGTATAGATTAAGTTACCTTTTAAATCAACCATAAAAATATCATATAGACTATAATGTATTAAAAACTCATTGAATGTACTGTGGTATAGTTTATGGGCATCCATATATTTTGATTTATATTTTTCATTATAAATCAAATTATTCTTTTCACCTAATTTCTCTTTATTATCTGTAATAAAAATATACTGTG
This sequence comes from Malaciobacter pacificus, assembly GCF_004214795.1. Lineage (NCBI taxonomy): Bacteria > Pseudomonadati > Campylobacterota > Epsilonproteobacteria > Campylobacterales > Arcobacteraceae > Malaciobacter > Malaciobacter pacificus. The sequence continues at coordinate 362,013 of NZ_CP035928.1, read as the reverse complement.
CAATTAAAGAGTTGTTATTTACAGGTAAATAGATATTTATATCTTTTCTTTGATCACTATTTGGAACATTGTAATTAACTAAATCTAAATAGTTTTTTTGAAAATCAACGATAATTTGCTCTTCAATAAAATCAATTCCTAAATCAACCTCATTTTCTAAATTATGAAACCCCTCATAAAAATCTAAAAAAGCATCTTTTGTAGTTTTACTTTGAGCAAGAGATAAAAGTAAAGATTCTAAAGTATTAAAATATGTCTGTACTTCATTTTTTTTAGTAGTTTTTACAGCTTTTAATTTATCCATTTCAGATTTTTCAAGTGATGTCATGGACATATTAATAGAGATATAGGATATTAATGACCCTAGAAGAATTAATCCACTTACAACTATAGTAATTAATTTGAATCTGATTGATAATTTTTTCTTCATAGAGGCAGCCTTTAATAAAATAATAAATATATGAAGTATAATATATTTGAACTGAATTGCTATTTATAAAGGTTATTTAGATTATTTTTAAAACATATAATCAATACATTCCAAACTCTTCATAAGTTTTATCTTCAAATATAACAAACACTTTTTTTCTATCTTTATCATTTTCGTAAGCAGGTAAAGCTAATCCTATACTATTTTTTACAGGATTTGCTAAATAATCCTTTATAGCAGCAAGAGGTACATTCCCTTCAAATACAAAATCATTTAAAAAAGATGTATTACAAGATTGAAGTTCATAGGGTACTCCAACATCTCTTTTTATTGCTTTTACATCTCTTAAAGTAATTACTTCAACATCTTTTGTAATATTCTTCATCTCCTCATACCAAGAAGCAGGACAAGTACTTGTCAAAGGTTTAAATACTTGCATTTTATTCTCATTTGCAAATAATGATGTAGAAAAGAATACTAGAAAACTCAATATTATTTTTTTCATTATATTTCTCCTTTTAATATATTTGGATATAAATCAAATAATTGATTTTTAATTTCATCTATTTTTTTAATATCAAAACTTTGTTCATTTGGATTTTGATACTCTAAAATCAAACTTGCTGGGTTTTTAGATAAAAATAAAATTCTATTAGAAAAAAGTATTGCTTCACTAATATCATGGGTAACTAATATAACTGTTGGATTAAATTTTTGACATAAATTTAAAAACTCTTTTTTTAAATCTTGTGCAGTTGGAAAATCTAAAGAAGTAAAAGGCTCATCTAAAAAAATTACATCTGGTTGATTAATAAATGCTCTAATTAATGCAACTCTTCTTTTCATACCTCCAGATAAGGCTTTAGGATAAAAATCTAAAACTTCATTTAAATCTATAAGCTTTAGAAGCTCTATTATTTCATTTATATCTTTATTTTTTGAAACTAGTAATAAATTTTCTTTTACAGTTAGCCAAGGAAGTAACCTGTGGTCTTGAAACATAAATGAAACATTATTTGTTGATAAATTAATTTTTCCATCATAATCATTATCTAATCCACTTAAAATATTTAAAAAAGTACTTTTGCCACATCCAGATGGACCTAAAATAGATATAAACTCTTTTTGTTCAATATTTAAATTTATATCTTTTAATATCTCTTTTTTCTCAAAATATTTTGAGTTAATTTTTATATCTATCATTCTATTTCCATGCACTTATTTTATTCTCAATTGGTTTTAAAATATAATTTTCAATCAATAAAATTACTATAACAAAAGCTAGTGAATATGCTAAAATTGATGTAATGTTAAAATATTGGAAAAACATTGATATTTTAAACCCTATCCCATCACTTCTTCCTAATAGTTCTACTACTAATACTATCTTCCAAATTAAAGATAAAGATAATCTTGTTGAAGCCATAATATATGGGTAAATTTGTGGTAAAAAAACTTTAAAAAAAGTCTCTTTTTTAGATACATTATAAACTTTTGCAAGATTTAAATACTTTCTTTCTATTGCTTTTGTACCCTCTCTAACATTTACAACAATAATAGGAACTTTATTTATAATAACTGCCAATAGTGCTGCAAAATCAGTTAATCCAAACCAAATATAACAAACAACAATAGTAACTAAAGCTGGAATGTTTAAACCAAGAACTAATAGAAAATCAAACAAATCATCTATTTTTCTTGAAACTCCCATAAGAATTCCTATAAATATTCCTATAATCATAGCAATACTAAAAGCTATAAAAACTCTTTTTAGGGTAACTCCTAGATGAAAGAGTAAATCCCCATCACCTAAATGTTTCATTAAATCACCAACTATATCAACAACACTTGGAAAGACAGAAGAGTTTACAAATATAGATATGGCTTGCCAAATAATTATAAATAAAATAATCGATACAACTTTTGTTTGATTCAAATTACAACCTATCTATTTTTTAAAATTCCAAAAAGTTTCATCTTGTAAATATTTACTCGACCCCATAAGTCTCTCCCCACCTTCTTTTAGTAATATATTAAAAACTTTTGATAAATCTTTTTTTGATTTTTCATTTAACTCTTTTACTATACCTAATTTATACCCTTCTTTTAATGCTTCAAAAGTTTTTTCATCTTTAACATTCATTAGTGGCTTTAGTCTCTCCCACTCCTTATTACTTGAAAGTAGTAATTCTTTAGCCTCATGTGTAGCTAAAATAAAAGATTTATATAGTTTTTCATTTTTTTGTATATCTTCAACTCTAAATGTCCATCCAATCATTGGAATACTACTATGTACACCTAATTCTTCAAATACATTAGAAATATCAATGAACTCTTTTGCACCTTTTGCCTTTAGTTTTGCATTAAAATGCCAAAAATTTATAGCTCCATCTAAAGAACCATCTAGCACTTTTTTCATCAAAATAGGTGGTGCTGCAAATGTAGGTTTTACTATATCAATTAAGTCTTTATTATATTTAAGTTTACTATATGCTCTAAGAAGTAACCATGTTTTATCTACAGGACCACCTGCAACACCTATATTTTTACCTGATAAATCTAAAAGTGTTTTTGCTTTACTATCAATTGGAACATATAGTGTTCCATTTGCTTTAGAGTAAGGGTAATATGTAAAGTCATTACCTCTTTCTCTTTGGGTATTTACCCAGATCCAATCAGTTACAAAAACATCTACACTTTTAGATTGGAATGCTATAGATGTAGCATTTTTAGAAGCAAGTTTTACTACTTCTAAATCAAAATTATACTTCTTATCTAAACCATTAGTTTTAATTACATCTAACTCCCAATTAACAGTACCAAATGCTAATACACCAACTTTTATTTTATCTAATCCAAATAAATTTATTGTTAGTATTAACATTGTAAATAAAAACTTGTTCATAGGGAATCCTTAAATTATTTTTATAAAATTGTATAGGATTTTTATAGCATGAGTTTAGCATTTTAGAATTCTTTTTAATCGCTATAATCAAGCTATAAAATTTGTCTATAATTTCAATATTCAAAACAAAAAAAAGGACGAAAATTATGAATAAAATTCAAAAAATTGGATTAGCTGCACTATTTTCTGCAGTATGTGCATTTGGACATGGTAGTGTAACTCCACAAGCAATTGATGTTGAAGTAATCAAAAAAGCTGGAATTCCATTATTAGGTGAAGAGATGCTGGAAGAGAATCCATACAAAACTGATGATAAAAAAGTAGTTGAGTTTGGAAAAATCCAATATTCTGAAAACTGTGCTAGATGTCATGGATTAGATGCAATTTCTGGTGGAGTTGCTCCTGATTTAAGATATTTAGAAGCTGGATTTGATGGTGATGAGTGGTTTATTGAGAGATTTATGAATGGTGCAGTTAGAAATGGTAATGTTTACATGCCACCATTTAAAGGTATCTTACCACAAGAAGCTATGTGGGCAATTAGAACTTACGTTTTATCTTTACCTCAACCAGAATAATTTAATTAAAAAAGAAGTAAAAAATGAAAATTCTTAAGTCATCGATTTTATTAATCTTACTTACTCTTTTTGCTCACGCAAGAAGTATAGAAGATATTCAAAAAAGTGGAGAAATGGTAATAGCAGTTTATGAAAACTTTCCTCCTTATTCATTTATTAAAGATGGAAAGTTAACTGGAATCGATGTAGATTTAGGTAAAAAACTTGCAGCTTCACTTGATGTAAAACCTGTATTTTATCAAACAGGTACAGATGAAACACTATCAGATGACTTAAGAAATACACTTTGGAAAGGTAACCTTATACATAGGAATAAAGCTGATGTAATGTTTAGAGTTCCTTATGATTATGACTATTTAAGACTAACAGATGATTATACTGGTGAATTAATCAATGAAAGAGTCTCAATTAGAGGACCTTACCAAAGTGAAAGATGGGTTATTGCAACTCATAAAAAAGTAATACCAGAGTTTAAAAACTTGGCTATATTTGCCTATCATACAATTGGAGTAGAACTTGATGCATTACCTGATTTACATTTATCTGCATTTGCGAGAGGTTTAATAAGGGAGAATGTTAAGCATTACTTTAAGTATGAAGATGCAGTAAAAGATTTTTTATCAGGAAAAATTGATGCAATTGCAGGATTAAAATCACAACTTGAATACTATTTAGATTACAACAACAATCAAGATAAATACTTCATGAGTGATAGTATTCCTCAAGTTAAATCTAAATGGGATTTAGCAGTTGCAGTAGATAGTGAATTTAGACCATTAAGTTACCACATAGATGGTTTACTTCATGAAGAGTATGAAAATGGCAATATAGCTAAAATCTTTGAAAAATATGGAGTTAAATACCAGGCACCAATTGCAAAGACTGTTGAATAAAAAATAAATAAATTTAAAGGATTTATCATGAAACATATATTCTTCTTCATCCTAGTATTTTTAGCAACTACCGCAAGTGCTAAAAATCCAATTATATCTCCAACATTTGACGACTTAGTAAAATCCATAATTGGTGAAGAGGAATATATCTTTGATGATAAAAATATCACAATTAAAGTTCCTAGTTTTGCAGACAATCCTGTTCAAGTTCCAATTTATGTTGATGCAACAAAAATTAAAGATGCCAAAAGACTTATTATTTTTGCAGATTTAAATCCAATTGCTCAAATTGTTGATATGCCAACAACTAAACTACTTCCTATTTTTTCATCAAATATAAAAGTAGCTCAAGAAACACCATTAAGAGCTTTAGTTCAAGACTCAAGTGGATTATGGCATGTTGGAAGTGCGAACATTCATAGTAATGGAGGAGGATGTGACATCTCTTCTCAAGCATCACAAAATAGCGAATTTTCTAAATTCTTAGGACAAACAAAAGGTCAAGTTTTTGATAAAAAAGGTATTACTAGAATTAAAGCTTCTGTTTTTCATCCAATGGAAACTGGTCTAATATTTGGTAATACAAAATTCTTTGTTGATACGATCTTAATTAAAGATGGAAATAGTTTAATTGATGAGATTAAATTAACTCCTGCAATTAGTGAAAACCCTAGATTTATCTTCGAAACGAAAAATAAATACACTAATTTAAATATTCTTTTTAAAGATAATGATGCAAATAGTTTTGAGTTGAAATTCTAATGAAAAAGTTAATATCACTTACAACACTAACTGTTTGTGGTTTTGCTTTTGAATTTGATTTAAAACCTATAAAAGTATCTGAAAACAGCTACTACTTTGAAGGTAAAAAAGAGTATTTCTCACCTTCAAATGGTGGGGACATCTCTAATAGTGCATTTATTATAACTAAAGATAGTGTTATTCTTATTGATACAGGTTCTACTGTAGAGTATGCAAAGCAATTAAAAGAAAAGATTAAAACAATTACGAATAAACCCATAAAATATGTAATAAATACACATCATCACCCTGATCACTTCTTGGGTAATTATGTATTTAAAAATGTAAATATTTATGGTACAACTTATACACTAAATGAAATAAAAAGCCATGGAGAATTGTATGTAAGTAATATGGCAAACTTAATAGAAGATACTGCTTATACTACAAAATCATTATCTCCAAATAAAGTATTAAAAGAAGGTACTTTAAAACTTAATAACTATGAACTAGAGGTTTATTTATATGATGGACATACAAAAAGTGATGTTGTAATTTTTGATAAAAATACAAAAACTTTATATACATCAGATTTAATATTTAATCAAAGAGCTCTAGCAACTCCCCATGCTGATTTACAAAAATGGATAAAAACATTAGAAAAATTAAAAAAATTTGATTTTAAAACATTAGTTCCAGGTCATGGAGCAGTGGCTTACTCAAAAAATGTAATTGATGAAAATATTAATTATTTAACTTTCTTAGATAATAGATTAAAAAACTCTGTAGAAGAAGGTTTAGATACTTTTGAGATACTCTCTTTAGATGTTCCTAATGAGTTTAAAAACTATTCATTATTTACACAAGAGTATGAGAGAAGTATAATTAACTTATATCCCTCATACGAAAAAAAATTTTAATTTAACTTATTTTTAGAGTTTAATAATACAACTTTATCTAATTTATCAAAAACTTCAAAAGTATAGCTTTCAATATCTTTAGCTATAACTTTTAGTTTTGAATTATCAACTTTTTTATGATTGCTTGATATATAGTTTTGAACCTCATTATGAACTAACTGATGACTTTGTTTTAACTCATCCCAATATTTTGTTTTAGTAAAGTAATTATGATTATTTTCACAAGATATAATCCATTTACCCATATTACAAGACTTACAATCAACAACTGTTGAATTCTCATAACTATCTAAGACTTTATAATTGTTCTTTTTAAAATTAATATGGTCATTTTTATATTTAGAAACTTGATTTAAGAAGTCAATATCATTAACCATTTCATAATAGATATCTTTTATATTTGCCTTTGAAGTAATTTGAAGTAATCTATGTGATAATTTAGCAACTTGATTAGATAAAGTATCAATTTCATTAGCAGTTGATGCATTATTTTGTGTAGCCTGGTCTAATTGGTTTATTGTTTGATTAATTTGAATAATACCCTCTTCTTGCTCTTTACTAAAGTGTGTAACCTCATCTATAATCTCTTTTGTTTCAGAAATTTTAGAACTTAAAGTCTTATATCCTTCAATCATATTATTGGCAATATTTTTACCTTCATTTGCTTTTGATGTTGCATCACTTACTAAAAGTTTAATCTCATTTGCAGCATCAGCACTTCTTGAAGCTAAATTTCTAACTTCAGCAGCAACAACAGCAAATCCTTTGCCAGCTTCACCAGCAGTTGCTGCTTCAACAGCTGCATTTAGTGATAAAATATTTGTTTGAAATGCTATTTTATCTATTATTGCAATCGCTTCACTAATAGCTAATACTTTATCATTTATTTCACTCATAGAATCAGAAGTCTGATTTGCTAGATTTGCTCCATTTTGAGAAGAGATATTTAACTCATCTGCAATGTTACTCATTTTATTAATACTGTGACTATTATTTTTAAGGTTATTAGTTATCTCTTCAAGTGATGCAGCAGTTTGCTCTAATGATGAAGCTTGTTGGTTAGCTGCAATTGATAAATTATATGATGATGTTGCTAGTGTAGTTGTGTTATCATTTAACTCTTTACCTGCATTTGTAATCATAGCTATTAATTGAGATGTTGTTTGAGCTAATAGTGTAGTTGAATTATAAACAATACCAAAGTCACCGTACATGCCTTTCTTTTGAATGTCATTTAATTCAAAAGTATAGTTATTAGAAGTATAGTTGTTAAGTAATAGGTTGATATTTTCAAGTTTTAATTTAGTTCTATCAATCATTTTATTAATAATACCTCTTAAAGCTTCAACTTCAGATTGGAGTGGTAACTTAAAATAAGACACTTTTTTTATAATTCTATGCAGCTATTTCATTTTGTAACATCAAATTGATTTCTTCAAATCTAACAGGTGATAAATTTCCAAGATAACTATGTGATCTTGTTCTATTATAATAAAACTCAATATACTCAAAAATCTCTTGTTTTGCTTGTTTTTTAGTATAGAAATATTTCTGATAAATTAACTCATTTTTTAATGATTTAAAAAAACTCTCTGCTACTGCATTATCCCAACAATTTCCTTTCCTACTCATACTTTGAATTATTCCATATTTTTGCAATAAATCTTTATGACTATAAGAAGCATATTGACTTCCTCGATCTGTATGCCAAATAAGTCCTTTAGGTGGATTTCTATGTTTAATTGCCATATCTAAAGCATCATTTACAAGTGATACTTTCATACTATCATCAATAGACCATCCAACAACTTTTCTTGAATATAAATCAATTACAGTTGCAAGATACAACCATCCCTCTCCAGTAGGAATATAAGTAATATCACCAACATATTTCTCATTAGGATTTGAAGCATAAAAATCTCTATTTAAAATATTTGGTGCTATTGGTAGATTATGATTTGAATCTGTAGTATTTTTATATCTTCTTTTAATATTCACTTTTAGATTCAAATCTTTCATAATAGTAGAAATACGTCTTCTTGATACAATAAGCCCATAGAGTTCTTTTAGTTTATCTTGAATTCTTCTACTGCCATAATTATTTCTACCAAAAACAAATATAGATTTTACAAGTTCATTAAGTTGAATATCTACTTTTTTTACAATACAACCAGCTTTTACCCAATGATAATATGAAGCTCTATTTACTTTTAGAATTTTACACATTTTATTGATATTGAAACTCTTTGTATGTTTTTGTATCCAGGCATACTTTATAGAGTTTCTTTTGCGAAGTATGCTGTTGCTTTTTTTAATATATCCCTTTCTTGCTTTAAAATCTTATTCTCTTTACGTAAGCGTTTAAGCTCTTCAGCTTCACTCTCTTTGAGTGTACTTTTTATTTCAATATTCCTCATTGGAATATTATGTTCTTTTTTATATGCAGTAACCCATGCATATAATGTTTTTGGATTTAAATCTAAATCTTTTGCTATATCTTTTACATTTTCATTATTGTTAATAATTAATTGTACTGTTGAGTCTTTAAACTCTTGACTATATTTTCTCATGGTAACCCTTATTCATTTTTTATTTTAACGCAGAATCTCTAAAATTCTTTGTCTGAATTTATGTTACCACTCCACTCTTCAATTCTTAAAGTAGAGATATTACTCCATTGTGATAAAGATGTTCCATAGATTGTTTTTGATAATTTATCTAATGTTTCTAAAGCTTTTGTATCATCTATTTTAACTTTCTCATCAATCTCTAATATTGATAAGCCTTCTTGCTTATATTGAGCTATTTCATCACTTGCTAAAAGATATTTATCAAATACTCTTTGAACTATTTTTAAATGCTTTTTCTCTTCTTTTGTAACATTTTTTAATCTTTTATATTTTCTAATTGTTCTTAAAATATTTGTGTGTTTTTGCTGTAATGATGTTAAATAATTACTATCTCCTCTTAATATATAATTCTTAAAATCATGAATTAATCCACCATAACCAGCTTCACCTTTCATTGCTAATAAAAGATTATCTTTTTGATTTTTATATAATAGAATCTCTCTGTATTTTTCAATTTGTTTATAAGAATCACTAAGTTTGAATTCATTGTAAATTTTTAAAATATCATCTGTACTATTTTTTTCAAAGATATCAATATAGGTTTTTTGAGATGATAATAAAGAACCAATATTATAATAATCTTCAATTTGTATTTTTCCTATTGAAAAAATCTCTTCAAGTTACTGCTTTTCTTTAAATGATTTATCAATTAAATTAGATAAGGCTACATAAGATTGGATTAATTTTGATATTTTTGAGTCAGTTGAATGAAGTATTAATTCGTCTAAAAACAGAAAAAGATTTTTAATTTTTTCATCATAAAAATTTAATAAAGTTGATTCATCAACTCTTAAAGATAAAACATCATCCCTTAAAACTTTTAACTCTTCTTTTTTTTGTTTATACTCTTTTATAAAACTTTTATCATTATCAAACTCTTTAAAGCTATTTTCTAATTCAATTTCAGTATTAATTGTGTTTTCAACTTGGGCTAATAAATTCTTTTTATATCTTTCTCCATAAGAATTTAAATATTTATTTGATATGTTCCTCTCAATTTGAAACTGGTAAATTAAAGATGAAACTGCTTGAGATATTTTTAAATAAGAACTAGTTTCCTTTATCTTATTTTGTTGTTCAATATTCTCAAAAATAATTAAGATTGATAATATACAGATACTTATTAGAGGTAGTAAGAGTACAAAAAAAATCTTATTTTTTAATTTTAAACTATTCATATATTCCCTTAAAATGATTAATTAATGGAAATATATTAGAATATTTATAAAATCAAAATTAGCTTATTTTTTTTGTAATCAAAGTGTAATCTTCAAATTATTAATTTGTTATTTATTTATATTTTCTAAGAATCTAACAACTAATCTCACTGCACATCCTGTTGCACCATAAGGATTATATCCCCATGTCTCTTTTCTATATGAAGGACCTGCTATATCAAAATGTAACCATTTATTTTTATTTTCTTTTTCAATAAAGTTAGATAAAAACAAACTTGCTGTTATTGCTCCCCCATTTTTATTTGAACTTGTATTTGTCATATCTGCAATTGAACTTTTTAATTTATTTTCCATAAATTGATTGAAAGGTAAAAATCCAACTAACTCTCCTGATTTATTTGAAGCTTTAGTAATTAATTTTTTAATCTTTTCATTATATCCCATTACAGCCGTCGTATATCCTCCAAAAGCTCCAATACTAGCTCCTGTTAATGTTGCAAAATCAAAAATATAATCAATATCTTTTATATTCTTTTGTGCATAAGTTAAACAATCAGCAAGTACCAATCTTCCTTCAGCATCTGTATTAGTAACTTCAACAGTTTTTCCACTATAAGTTTTAAGTACATCATCAGGTTTATAAGCATCTCCACCTATCATATTCTCAACAGCACCTAAAATAGAGTGAACTTCAATGTCTACATCATTTTCACTTAAAAACTTCATCACACCTAATAAAGCACTAGCCCCACCTTTATCACACTTCATAGAAATCATACCTTCGCCTCTTTTTAGACTAAGTCCTCCCGTATCGTATGTAAGTCCTTTTCCTACTAAAACTATTTTTGCCTTAGGCTTTTTAGGTTTATAAGAAAGATGTATTAACTGAGATTCATGTCTTGAAGCTTTTCCAACACTATACATAGCATTCATTCCAACTTCTTGAAGATAGTCTTCACCATAAACTTCACAATTAATCTTAGAATCTTCTGCAATTTTTAAAGCATCACTAGCCATAACTTTAGGATAATAATCTTCAGGGGCACTATTTACTATATCTCTTACATAATTTACACTATTACTTAAAGATAAAGAGTATGCTAACTTCTTCTTTAAATCTTCATATTTTGTAATAGAATTGTATGTAGAAATAATTATCTTAATATCATTTTTCTTTTTATCATTTAAATACTTGTTAAAAGTATATGTTCCTAATAATATGCCCTCTACGATATTATTAATTTTTAATTCTTTTTTCAATTGAACAATATCTAATTTTATAGAATCAATATTATATGATTTAACGCTATTTAAAGCTTTACTAAATGCTATTTTAAATGTTTCATTTGATTTATCATTCACATATATGTAAAGTTTTTTTTCATTTTGAGATGCAAAACAATTATATGCTGAACTAAAAAAGTTTATTTCATCTAAAACTTTTTTAATCTTAGAATTTAAATTTTTTTTATTTTTTATTAGTACTAACTCTAAATCTGAGTTAATATTCTCTATTTTTTCTTTATTTAAAACTATATTCATAAACTTAATCCTTTAGGGATATTATATAATTTTAAATTGAAAGCAGTGTTATAAAACTAGCTATAAGCTAGTTTTATAAATTAATTAGTTTTTATTTAAGCAATTTAAATCAAAAAATGCTACTTCAAGTCTAGCAATCATAGACTCTTGACCAGCTCTTAGCCATTTTCTTGGGTCATAGTATGATTTATTTGGTTTATCTTCACCTTCTGGGTTACCAATTTGACCTTGTAAATAATCATGGTTTTTAGCTACAAAACCTCTAACTCCATCCCAAGTTGCCCATTGAGTATCTGTATCAATATTCATTTTAATTACACCATAATCAATTGCTTCTCTGATTTCTGATAACTCAGAACCAGATCCACCATGGAATACAAAATCAACTGGTTTTGAATCAGTTGAGTGTTTTTCAGTAATAAATTTTTGTGAGTTATCTAAAATTTTTGGAGATAATACTACATTTCCTGGTTTATAAACACCATGTACATTTCCAAAAGATGCAGCAATAGTGAAGTTTTCACTAACTTTACTTAACTCTTCATATGCATAGCATACTTCTTCTGGTTGAGTATATAAAAGTGCATTATCAACATCAGAGTTATCAACACCATCCTCTTCTCCACCAGTAATTCCTAACTCGATTTCAATCATCATATCAAGTTCATTCATAGTTTTAAAATACTCAACACATGTTCCAATATTCTCTTCTAATGGCTCTTCTGATAAATCTAACATATGTGAAGTAAATAAAGGTCTTCCAGTCTTTTTGAAGTTTTCTCTACTAGCTTCAATTAAACCATCAATCCATGGTAAAAGTTTTCTTGCAGCATGGTCAGTGTGTAAAACTACTGGAATCCCATAAGCTTTTGCCATAGTATGAACATGATTAGCTCCACTAATTGCACCTAATACTGCAGCATCAGAAGATTTTAAACCTTTTCCAGCATAAAATCCTGCTCCTCCATTTGAAAACTGAACAATAATTGGTGAATTTACTTTAGCTGCTGCTTCTAAAACTGAATTTATAGAATCAGTTCCTACAACATTTACAGCTGGAATAGCAAAGTTGTTCTCTTTTGCATAAGCAAAAAGTTTTTTTGCTTCACTACCTGTTAATACTCCCGCATTTACTACATCTAATGCACCCATTCTATCTCCTTGTGTAATTAATTATTTAATAACAATCTTAGCTTTACTTCTAAGTTTATCAGCTAGTTCTTTTGCTTTCTTGTTATATTCATTTCCGATAAGAATTTGTGAAATATTACCTTCTACTTCTTTAAAAGATAATGATTTAGATGGTTTTTTGTCTTTTAAATAAATTACATGGTAACCAAACTGTGTTTTAACTGGAGTTTTTGAGTAAGATTTTGGATTTAAACTTTTAGCACCTTTTGAAAACTCTGGAACCATTTGAGCTTCAGAAAACTCTCCTAAATCTCCACCATTTTTCTTGCTTGGTCCTTCAGATTTAGTTTTTGCTAACTCAATAAATTTTGCTTCTTTATCTGAAGCTTTATCTAATTGCTTAATAATATCTTTTGCTTCTTTTTCAGTTTTAACTAAAATATGTCTTGCATTTAATTTACCTGGTTGTACAAACTTATCTTTATTTTTTTCATAAAAATCTTTTTTTTGTGAATCTGTAAATTTTAAACTCTCTAATTCATTTTTTTGCCAAATTTGGAAAGCTAAATCTTCTTTCATTTTATTAATAGCTTTTTCAAATGTTTTATCTTTTTCAATTCCATTTTTAATTGCATCTTTTGCAATTAGCTTTCTATTAATAATTTGTTCTAGAACTTCTTTTTGAGCATTTTTTGGTAATTTCTCAAAATTAATTCTTGGGTCTTGTAATGCCATAGCAACATCATCTTTAGTAATTTTCTCTCCGTCAACTGTTGCGTAAAAATCAGCTGCACTTAGCGTAGAAACTAATGCAATTGAAGCTACAAAACTTGATACTACTTTTCTCATATTATTCCTTAATCATTTAATTGTTGATATTTTATCTTTTATACATTAATAAAAAGTTAACTTAAAATTTTTAAATAATAAAAATAATTACCACTTGATTTGAGTAGTTTTTTATAAATTTTAAAATTTAGCTTAAAAACCCTTTAAATTTTTAAATTTTTATGATACAATTCGCCAAAATTTAAACTTAACTTAAATTTAAGGGATGAGATGAGAATATTAATTATTGAAGATGAAATTACTTTAAATAGAACATTACAAGAGGGTCTTACTGATTTTGGATATCAAGTAGACACTGCAGAAAACTATAAAGATGCTGAATATTTTATAGATATTAGAAATTATGATTTAGTATTAACTGACTGGATGTTACCAGATGGTGATGGTATTGAGTTATGTAAAATTGTAAAAAATAGAAGCTCAAGAACTGCTGTTGTTATTATCTCTGCAAGAGATGATAAAGAATCTGAAATTGAAGCATTAAAATCTGGTGCTGACGATTTCATTAAAAAACCATTTGATTTTGATATCTTACTAGCTAGAATTGAAGCTAGATTAAGATTTGGTGGAACAAATGTAATTGAAATTGATGAATTATCAATTAACCCAGATGAAGAAAAAATTGAATATGCTGGTGAAGAGATTGAATTAAAAGGTAAACCTTTTGAAGTTTTAACTCACCTAGCAAGACATAGAGATCAAATTGTTTCTAAAGAGCAATTATTGGATGCAATTTGGGAAGAGCCTGAATTAGTAACTCCAAATGTTATTGAAGTTGCAATTAATCAAATTAGACAAAAAATGGATAAACCATTAAATATCTCTACAATTGAGACTATTAGAAGAAGAGGATATAGATTCTGCTACCCAAATACGGTAGATGAAGATCAAAAATAGGAATTTTCTTTTTTAATGGAAAGTAGAAGTATATATAAACAGTTCTATAATAAACTGATTATTGCCACTTCACTTTTCATTATTACTTTATCTTTTATATTCTATGAATATACAAGAAGCACTATCTACGAAGATATTCATAAAAACCTTTTAAAACAAGCTAAACAGATTTATCAAGGAACATATTCCCATGATAATTTTAAACCATCACAAACAGAGAGCATTACTGTTGAATTAGTTTATGAAAAAGACTTAAAAAACTATAAGTTTTATAATTATAAAAAGAATTCAAGCTACTATGTGAAGCTATTATATCCTTTTGAATTAAAAGATAAACTTTTCTTACAAATCATAAAAAATATTGACTTTGAAAGAGAATTATTACACTCTTTAATTTTCAAAAACCTATTTATATTAGCTATTCCTGGATTTATAATGATGCTTTTATATTCAGTATTTGTATCAAAATCACTTTTAAAGCCTATCATTCAAATCAATAATAAACTATCACATATGGATGAAAATACCTTAACCCAAATAGATAAGAAAGATTTACCAATTGAGTTTCACTCACTTGCTAATTCAATTAACTCATTAACAAATAGAATTGAAACATATGTTAAATTTAAAAAAGAGCTTTTTATTGGTGCAGCCCATGAATTAAAAACCCCACTTGCAGTTATGAAATTAAAAAATGAAGTAACTTTAAGAAAAAAAAGAGAAATAGAACAATATGAAGAGACTTTAAATCTTACTATTAAATCAATTGATGATATGAATAAAATGATATCTTCAATTTTAGATATAGGAAGAGCTGAAGGTGCACAATTTGAACAAATGACAGATTTAGATTTAGTACAATATCTAAAGAAAAAATCAAATGATTATAGAATGTTGAGTGCTCAAAAAAATATAATCATTACATTTTTTTCAAATGTTAATTATTTACATACATCTATTAGACTTACTCTTTTTAACCAAATACTTCAAAACTTTGTACAAAATGCCATTAAATTTACACCTGAAAATAAATCTATTGCAATAAAATTAAAAAAGAAGAAAGATAAAATAGTATTAACAGTAATTGATGAAGGAATAGGTATTAATGAAGATATTGATTTATTTGCACCATTTAAACGAGTTGGCAATCAAAGTGGAGTTGGATTAGGATTATTTTTAGCTAAAAATGCAGCAGATGCACTTAGAGGTAAAATCTCACTTAAAAATAGGAAAGATGGAAAGTCAGGATGTATTGCAAAACTTGAGCTTCCAAATACATCAAGACTAACTATTACTTAGAAATTATTTGCGTGTTCTATTTTAGTACACTTATTTTGAACTACTTTTAATCCAGCATCTTTTGCTTTTTGAGCAGCTTCATTATTTACTAATCCTAATTGTGTCCAAACACATTTAACATCATCTCTTTTTAATACTTCATCTACAATTGCAGCAATGGCATCAGGTTTTCTAAAAATATCAACCATATCAATTTCAAATGGAATTTCAGAAATAGTTCTATAAACTTTTTCTCCTAAAATTTCATCCTCTTTTGGATAAACAGGAACAATTTTAAATCCTGCACTTTGTAAATATTTAGCAACTCTATTACTAGCTTTTTCTTCATTTGGAGAAAGACCAGCAATTGCAATAGTTTTTGTATTATTAAAAATTTCTATTATTTCTTCATTATTTGAATTTACACTTGGGAATTCACACTCCATTTTATATCCTTATAAAAAATTTACCTAGATTATAAGTAAATTTTTTAAAAAACTGGATAAATTATATGGAGTTATTATATTTTATTTAGTTTTTCTTGTAAGTAAGACTTAACATCATTATAGATAATAGTCTCTTTGAAGTCTTCAAATTTTGCACCACTTGCATTTACATGTCCGCCACCTTTTGCAAGTTTTTCAGCCATGATTGAAACATTTACAACACCATCTGCTCTAAATGAAGCATGACCTTTTCTTCCAATATCAATAAAGAAATCATACTCTTTATTTGCTTTTAAAAATGCATTTGCTGGAATTGAAACAGAACCTAAACAATAAGTTAAAAGTCCTTTATGTCCATTATAAGTTACAGTTAAACTCTCTTTTACATCAGCTAAAGATTTTACTAAATATTTTGCACTTAGGTTATCTAAAGTATCATCATTTTTTGTTTGATTCAAAAACTCTTTTTTAAAACTGTGGATATTGCTATCTAGTTTTATATTTGCATTTTCTTCATTTAAAAACATAGTAGCTTTTTTCAATAAAAAATGTCTATAGTCCCTATTTAAATCAGCAAATAAAACATTATTTATTTCTCTAGCACTACTAACCATTGTCATTAGAACTTTACCAAATTCAAAATTGAATATTTCATCTTCTAGCCAAATATCAATTGCATTAATTGCATTAACTAGCGGATTCATCCATTTAATAGTTTCACTATCAAAACCATCAAACTGCTCAAACATATAATCATAAACTATTTTTGTAGCACATCTTTTATTATCTAAATAATACCAATCAAAAGTATTAGCACTTTTCTCACCACTAGCATGATGGTCTAAAAGTTGAAGTTTAATATTAAAACCTTCTTCTTTTAATTTATTTATATCTCTATCTAGGTCTTTTGATTCTTGAAAAGTTAGATTTAAATCACTAATAATTAATAAAATCTCTTCATCTTTGTAATTTAAAATCTCTTCTAAAACCTTAGCAATAGTCAGTTTTACTTCTAAACCATAGTTTGCATTATAAAAAGAGCCTTCTTTAAAGTACTCTTTTGTAATTAACTGACAACCATAACCATCTAAATCTGTATGAGAAATGTGAAATAATTTCATTAAACTAAATCTTTTAGTGTTAAATCTTTTAAGAAGTCATTTACCTTTAATTGTAAATTATTTAATAAAGGCCAAATAGAACAATTAAGTGCTTTTTGGTTTGGACAGCTTTGTAATGAAGGTGAACATTCAAATACCATAGGTATTCTCTCTTCTGCTGCTTCGACTATTTCTAAAATAGTCATCTCTTCCCAAGACTTTTTTAAAGTAAACCCACCGTTTACACCTCTGTGAGAAATCACTAATTCATTTTTAGCAAGATTTTGCATAATCTTTGCAAGAAATGATTTTGATATATCCAACTCTTTTGATAATACATCTACATTTTTTGGCTTCTCGCCTTGAGCTATAGAAATAAGTGACAATAATGCGTATTCGCTTTTTTTTGTTAATAACATATTAAATCCGATTGTTTTTGTCTTAATTTTACAAGAAAGTTCATTAAGATTTGTTATTATAATTAATTAATATAATTTTTTAATAAAAAAAAAGGGTTGTAGCAAAACTACAACCCTTTTTCTAAGCTAATAAAACTTAATTACTTAGCTCTAATTCCTAAAGAAGCTACTAATTCTACAAATGAGTTGTAGTTTTTTCTTCTTAAGTATGCTAATAATCTTTTTCTTTTACCAACCATTTTTAAAAGACCTAATCTTGAAGAGTGATCTTTTTTATTAATTTTTAAGTGCTCTGTTAATACTTTAATTTGCTCTGTTAAAATAGCAATTTGTACTTCTGCTGAACCTGTATCACCATCTTTTTTTGCATACTTTGCAATAATTCCTGCTTTTACTTCCTGATCTAAAGCCATCTTGACCTCCTAATAGGTATATTTAATTTGTTTCACTTTTACAAAAGTGGTTGCGGATTATAGTTAAATTAATATTAAAATATCTTTAAGTTTAAACTATATTTTCTTTTAGATAAATATTGCTAAAATTTAACATGATAATAAATTTTGAAAACATCCATCTCTCATACGATGAGAAACTAATATTAAAAGAGTTAAATCTAAAAATTGCCAAAGGTGAGAACTGGGCAATTTTAGGAAAAAATGGTAGTGGAAAATCTACATTAATTAAATTAATATCTTCAGAAATTCACCCAAGAAAACAGTATAAATATAAAAAAGAGATTTTAGGAAAAGAGAGATATACACTAAGTGAATTAAAACAATACCTAGGAATTATTACTAATGATTTACATAACTATTTTGAAACCCATGGTAATTTTCTAACTACCTATGAAGTGGTTTTAAGTGGATATTATAGTTCTATTGGGGTATTTAAACATCAAGACTTCAGTGAAGCTCAGCACATTAGAGCTTTAGAAGTAATTGAATTTTTAGAATTAAATGAGATAAAAGATAAGCAAGTTTACCAACTATCAACTGGGCAACTTAGAAAAGCAATTATAGGAAGAGCTTTAATTCATAAGCCAAGTGCTTTTATACTAGATGAGCCAACTATTGGTTTAGATATAAAAGCTCAAGTAAACTTTATAAATATGATGAAAAAACTATCATCTCAAGCAAGTATTATTTTAGTGACTCACCATATTGAAGAGATTTTTGAGGAGATATCTCATATAGCTTTAATGTATGAAAACAAAGTATTTATTCAAGGGAAAAAACAAGAAGTTTTAAATAGTGAAAATTTATCTAAGATTTTTGAAGTTGATTTAGAAATAGCACAAAAAAATGGAAGATACTATTTTGAAACAGTAGGATGAGTTATCTCACCCTCCCGTTTCATAAAAAGCTCTAGATGAAGTTTCATTTTCATCTTTTGTTGACCACTTATTTTTTTCAGGTTTATTAGCTAAAACCTTTTTTAAAATATTAGCAGCCTCATCTATATCATTATTTTGAACAGCATCTTTAATACTCATTGCATCTTCAAAATATAAACAAGGTATTAAGTAACCCTCAGCTGTTAATCTAATTCTATTACATGAAGCACAAAAATCATCTTTATGTGGTTCTATTATTCCAAATTGGAAACCATTTTCAAACTCATAGTATTGAGCAGGTGAGCTTGTATCTCTAGGAACTGTTTTAAAGTTAGGGTATTTTTGAGATATTATCTCTTTAATTTCATCAGAATTTAATCCCTTTGCACCATCTTTTGCATGGTGATTTTCCATAAACTCAATAAATCTAACAACATAACCTTTTTCCATACAAAACTCTAAAACTTCTAAAATATCTTGATCATTAATTCCCTTTAAAGGAACACAATTAATCTTGATTTTTAGACCTACTTTATTTGCTTCTTCAATACCTTCTAATACTGTTTTTAAAACATTTTTTTGAGCCATCTTAGCAGCCGTTGCTTCATTTAAACTATCTAAAGATACATTTATTCTTTTAAGGCCTGAATCCTTTAATCTTTGTGCAACTTTTGATAATAAAAAACCATTTGTAGTTAAAGCTAAATCAATATCATTTTTATAATCATAAATCATTTTTAGAAAAACATCTAACTCTTCTCTTAAAAGAGGTTCACCACCTGTGATTCTAACTTTTTTAATACCCTCATCAATACCTACTTTAATAAATTTAAATAGCTCTTCATAAGTAAGTAGGTTCTCTTTAGGTACCCAAGAAAATGGTTTTTCAGGCATACAATATTGACATCTAAAATTACATCTTTCAGTTACTGAAACTCTTAGATAATCATGTTTTCTACCAAATCCATCTATTAACATATTATATTCCTATTTTTAAAACCCTAAGCATAGTACATAAATGCTTAAAAAGGTAAAATTAATTTAACCTTTCCCATGCTTCATCAATAGTTTTTACCCTAGAAGCGAATACTAAATATAATGCAATATTAAATTTAGCAAGTTTTATAAGCTCATCATCTGCATTATTAACTATATTTAGTGATTCTTCAAGGGTAATATTCTCAAAACTTCTATCATAAGATATTTCGTAATCTTCTAATTTAAAATTTTGCTCAACTATTTCACCATCAATCATTTTCCAGAATTTTCCATTTTTCATAACTTCTGGACTACCTTCACTTGCTTTTACAACAATAATATCTTTATAATACTCTCCAAAGATATCTAAATACTTTTGAACATATGGCTTATGAAATGCTGTTGTTACTGCATATTCACTCTCTCCAGGGCTTAATAGCTTTTCAACTGTATTAAACGCTGTTCTAAGACCTAATTCTTGTCTTAAGTCAGTTAAGTCACTTAACTCTTTTAAATATTCACTTCTATCAAAAAAATGAATAAACTCACCTTTTTGTATTTGTGAATAAACTTCTTTTGTTGTTAAACCATTTTTAGCTGGTTGAACTCTATCTCCTGAAATAACTAGATTTAATCTTCTAATATCACTATTTTTAGAATAAAACTCTTTTAAAATCTCTTCATATAAAGGAAATAAAAATGGATTACTAGCTCTTCCATCAAAAGAGTATCCCAATTCTAAAGAGTCTTCTACTTTTTGAAATTTCATATATTTTTTCAAAGCTTTAACCATAGCTTTTAATTCACTATTTGTTTCAAACTTTGTTCTCCATGCAATTAAAAATGCTCCTATTTGAGAATCTGTTGCAGTTCTTAATAAAATATTATCAATTGCATCAATAATTTCATTCTCTTCTAACTCCCTATTTCCTTTAGGCCCTGTTCCAACAGCTTTTATATACTTTTTAAAACTCATTATATACCTTATTCATATTTTATAATTATATTAATATCGTAATATACTATAATTTTTATAAAACACACTATATGGTTAGTTTATATACATTATAAGTCTAAATTATATATAATATAATAGTAAAATATAAAAAAATATTCAGGGAAAAATTTGGCAAACGTATACTTAACAGGGGCAGGTCCTGGTGATATAGAACTTATGACTGTAAAAGCTTTAAGAGTTGTTCAAAATGCTGATGTGATTATATATGACAGACTAGCCAATAGTGATATATTAAAAGAAGCAAAAGATGGAGTTGAACTTATTTTTGTAGGTAAAGAAAAAGGTAACCATAGAGTTCCTCAAGATGAAATCAATGAAATTATTTATCAATGTTCATTAAAATATGAAAATGTAGTAAGACTAAAAGGTGGTGACCCTTTTGTATTTGGACGAGGTGGAGAAGAAGCACTTTATTTAAGACAAAGAGGTGTGGAGTTTGAAATTATTCCTGGGGTTACTTCAGCTATTTCAGTTCCAGCATATGCAGGAATTCCTATTACACATAGAGGAATTACTCCGTCATTTAGAGTAGTAACAGGACATAGAAAATCTAGTGATAATATCGCTCAAATTAATTGGAAATCTTTTATTGAAGATGAAACAATCGTTTTTTTGATGGGCTTACACAATATTGAACTTATAGTAACAAACTTACTAAAAGTTGGAAAAGATAAAAACTACCCTTGCGCGATTATTTCAAATGGAACAACTAAAAATCAAAAAGTTATTACAGGAACCTTAGAAAACATAGTTGAAAAATCAAAAGAAGCAGTAAGTCCTGCAATTATTATTGTTGGAGAAGTTGTAAATTTAAGAGATGAATTAAAATGGTTCGATAAAGAAGAAAATATTTAATCTAATTTATCAAAAAAATCTTTTGTTTTATTTCTAAAATACTTCATTCTCTCTTCCCCTTTAGGAAGAGATAACCTCTCTTTTTTTATCTCTTTTATAAAATCAATTACACTATTTGGTATTTTTTTATCTAACCAAAGTTTTAGTTGAGTAATAACAGAAGGTGCTCCACCATTTGTAGAAATAGAAATAATCAAATCTTCTTTTTTTAGATATGCACCCAAATTAAAATCGCAATTTTCAGGTAAATCTGCAAAGTTACATAGATAATTTTTACCTTCTACTTGTTTTGCAATTTGTTTTTGTAATTCAATATCATTAAAAGCAACAATTAAAATATTAAAACCCACAATATCATTTTGCTTATACTCTTTTTTAAAATTCTTAAGCTTATTATCTTTGATTAATTTTTGCATTTCATCACTAAAAGATCTTGAGATTACAGTTATATCCTTTGTAAAATCTAATAAAACTTTTAATTTTCGTGTGGCTATCTCTCCTCCACCTAAAATCAATATTTTTCTACCTTTTAAATTCAAAAACATAGGACAATTAGCCATAGAATACCTTTGTATTTTTTTATATTTTATCTAAATAATCTATTTATTTTAATTTTCACAAAAATTACATAAAAAAATAGTACTATTAAAGTATGAAATATCTAATTTTAATTTTAATCATAACTACATCTTTATTTTCAAAAAATGTAAAAATAGATAAAGCTGTTGCTGTTGGAATCTTTGATGAAAATGGAAATGGAGAAAATATTCAACATTTAAGAGAGACTAAAAACGACTATAATGGTTTATGTTACTCAAAAATAGTAGTTTTTGGAAATTACCAAAATCAAAAGATTGATGTAAAAATAGGAAAATCAATAGGTCACAAAATAAAATCAATTCCTATTTACAGTAAAAATAAGACTAAAATAGGTGAAGAAATCAGTTTCAAACACTACAATATTACAAAAGGATATTTTGAAGTAAAAATTGAGAATAAACTTTTTGATACAAAAGTTTTTGTCAAATAATTAAATTCAAAACTTAATTTATACCAAATGTATATAAATTAGTCAAAAAAGTTAAGATTTTTTTTATATTAGTAGCAATAACATAGCAATTTTTAAGTTTATGAAGTGTATAATTAATTCAAATAAGAGGTTTTCATCATTATCTCTCCTTAGTAAATAACTTACAATAATTGTAACTATTTCAGATGGAACTTACTTATTTACTTTACTTCTTAATTAAATTTAGTCATACAAGGAAATGTAGTGGGTACTTTTCCTTGTATCCTCAAAAAAAAAATCAGAAAGTTTAAAATTGTTTAATATCTAATAGAGGATTAATAACTTGTAGTTTTTATAAAAGCTAGCAGAAGCTAACTTTTACATATATTTTTTAAGAACTTCAGGAATAGCAACTGTTCCATCTTCTCTTTGATAGTTTTCCATAATAGCTAACAGTGTTCTTCCAACTGCTAATGATGAACCGTTTAATGTATGAGCTAATACATTTTTCTTTCCATCTTTATATCTAATTTTTGCACGTCTAGCTTGGAATTCTCTTGTATTCGAAATTGAAGAAATCTCTCTAAATTTTCCTTGACCTGGTAACCAAACTTCTAAATCTATTGTTTTAGCTGCACTAAATCCAAGGTCACCAGTACATAACATTACTTTTTGATGAGCAAGTCCAAGTGAGCTTAATAAATCACTAGCACAAGATACCATTTTTTCAAATACTTCATCTGATTCATCTGCTTTAGTAATAGCTACCATTTCAACCTTGTCAAACTGGTGTTGTCTAATTAAACCTCTTGTATCCCTTCCTGCACTTCCCGCTTCTTTTCTAAAACAAGGAGTATAAGATGTAAGCATAAGTGGTAACTCTTCAGCCGGTACTATTTCATCATTATAAAGATTTGTAAGTGATACTTCTGCTGTTGGAATTAAGTATAAATCTTCACCTTCAATTTTAAATAAATCATCTTCAAATTTTGGTAATTGACCTGTTCCTTGAAGTGTATTTGTATTTGCCATAAATGGAACATACCACTCTTCAAAACCTCTTTGTCTGTTAAAATCTAACATGTAGTTGATTAAAGCTCTCTCTAATCTTGCACCCTCACCTCTAATAGCTGAGAATCTTGATTTTGCTAGTTTAACACCTCTTTCAAAATCTAACCAACCATTATCTAAATCCCAGTGCTCTTTTGGTTCAAAATCAAAAGATGGTTTTTCACCAATAACTTCTAAAACAACATTTTCATCTTCATTTGCTCCATTTGGAACATTTTCATCAGGAAGATTTGGAATTCCAAGTGCTAATTTAGTTAACTCATCTTCTATAGCTCTAACTTCATCTTCAAAAATTTGTTTTTGTGATTTTAATTCATTGATTTGAGCTTGTAAAGGAGCAATATCTAGTCCCTCTTTTTTATATCTTCCAAACTCTTTTGATAATTTATTTTGTTCAGCAGTAACATCTTCCATCTCTTGTCTTTTAGCTTTTGCTGTAAGTGAGATTTGTTGAAGACTGTCAAGAATATCTTGAGATACACCTTTTCTTTTTAAGGCAGTTGCAGTTGTATCGAACTCTTTTTGTAGTAGTTTTATATCAATCATTCTAACTCTTTGTCTTTAATTTTTTTGCATTATAGCTAAAAAAATCTACAAAGAGATTAGAATAAAAAATTATCCGTTCATTTCCATTTTAATAATAACTTCACCATCAACATACTCTGCTTTGAACTTATGTTTATGACAGAAGTCTTCATTCATAGAAATACACATTAATTGTGCTTTTTGTAATGCTTCATCAACTGTTTCAAATTGCGACTCTGCTTCATAATCAGAGTTTCTAAAACAGCCACATTGTCTTTCAACTTTAACTGTAGTCATATAATATCTCCTTTTTAAATTTTTGAAATTCTATCAAAAGTTTTATATCATATACTTTTAGTTAAATATAATCCTACTTATTATAAAGTTTTTAACAATAAACCTTGAAAGACTTTTTGATGAAAAATAAATTTTTAAATGTTACTTTACTTATGATTATAATTGGTGTAATTCTATTTTATATTACTGCTCAATTTATACAACCTAGTCCTAAAAAAGAGATTACCATAGCAACTGGTTCAAAATCAGGTCAATATTATGAAACAGCACTAAAATATAAAGAATTATTAGAAAAAGAGAAAGTAAAAGTAAATATCATAAATACAAGTGGTTCTATAGAAAATCTAGAATTAATACAATCAAATAAAGTTGATATTGCTTTTGTTCAAAATGGTAGTATAAAGAACTCTTCAAATATTGAAGCCTTAGCATCAGTATACAATGAACCACTATGGATATTTTATAATAAAAAATTACATGATGTAGAATATATTAAAGATTTAAATGGTAAAAAAATTTCTATTGGTGAAGCTAAAAGTGGCACTGAAGATTTAAGCTTAGAAGTTTTAAAAACAAATGGTATTAATAATGAAAATAGTAAGCTTTTAAACCTTAACACAATAGAAGCTAAAGAAGCATTAATTTCAGGAAAGATAGATGCAATGTTTTTGGTCACTTCTTCAAATAATAAAATTTTAAAAGAGTTATTACAAAATAAAGATATAAATCTATTTTCATTTAGAAGAGCAAATGCTTATAGTAAAAAATTTACTTACTTAAATAGTGTCAACTTATATGAAGGAACAGTAAATCTTCATAAAAATTTACCAAATGAAGATAAAAGACTATTAGCAACTACTGCATTACTAGTAACACATAATGAATTTTCTGATGAACTAATTAGAATTTTTATAAAAAAAGTAAAAGAAGCACACTCTCAAAAAGGAATGTTTGAAAAAGAAAATGAATTCCCAACTCTTAGTGGTATAACTATTCCTATAAATGAAGAGGCTCAAAGATATTTTACCCATGGAGATACTTGGCTAGAAAAGATTTTTCCATATTGGATAGCTTCAAATTTGGATAGATTAAAAATTTTATTAATTCCTTTAATTACATTAATGATTCCTATTTTTAAAGGGATATTTCCTTTATATAGATGGAGCATTAGGTCAAAAATTTATAGATGGTATGACGAACTTCAAGCCCTTGATTTATCATTAGAAGGGCTTAGTAAAGAAGAGTTAAAAGACAAACTAAATGACTTAGAAAAATTAAAAAAAGAGATTAAAGATGAGACAAAAGTTCCCCTTGCATATATGGGAGAATACTATGATTTAATCATGCATATTGAGTTAATTATATCAAAGTCAAACATTAGAATCCAAAGTGAGTAATTTTAGGTAGTTTTGATATAATGTCAGCAAAAAATAAAAGGACTTTGATTTGAGAATTTTATCAGGAATTCAACCATCTGGAACTATTCATATCGGTAACTACTTTGGTATGATTAAACCAATGATTGAATCACAAGATGATGGTGATTTATTTGCATTTATTGCATCATATCACGCACTAACTTCAGTAAAAGAAAAAGAGGTTTTAGAACAAAACACTTTTGAAGCAGCAGTAAACTTTTTAGCACTTGGTATGGACCCAGAGAAATCTACATTTTGGGTACAACATCATGTAAAAGAGGTTTTAGAACTTTACTGGTTATTATCAAATCATACTTCAATGGGACTGCTTGAAAGAGCTCACTCATACAAAGACAAAACTGCACGTGGTATTCAAGCTAATCATGGACTATTTTCATATCCAGTTTTAATGGCAGCTGATATCTTACTATTTGATTCAAATATAGTGCCAGTTGGAAAAGATCAAATTCAACATGTGGAAATGACAAGAGATATTGCAAATTCATTTAATCATGCTTATGGTAAAGAAGTTTTTGTAATGCCTGAATCAAAAGTAGATGACAATGTTGCAACAGTTCCAGGAACAGATGGAGCTAAAATGTCAAAATCATACAACAATACTATTGATATGTTTAATACTAAGAAAAAAATTAAAAAACAAGTTATGGGAATCGTAACTGACTCTAAAGAACTTGATGAGCCTAAAGAGTGGGAGAATTGTAATATTTATAAACTTTGTGAACTATTTATGAATGATAATGAATTACAGCAGTTACAACAAAGATATGCAACTCCTGGTGAAGGATATGGTCACTTTAAATTAACACTTCTTGATAAAATCAATGAGCATTTTGAACCATACGTTCAAAAAAGAGAACACTTCTTAAATAATCCAAAAGAAGTACATGATATTTTAGCTTTTGGGGCAGATAAAGCTAGAAAAATAGCTTCTGCTAAAATGGAAATTATTAGAGATGCAGTTGGATTAATTTAATCATATAAAAGATTGATTTTAAATCAATCTTTTTATTCTTTAAACACTTTTTTATTTACATTATCTATTACTGTTGTTGCAATCTTATCTGTTGAAGTGGCAACCTCATGTGTTTCATAAGCTATTTTAGCATTTTCTTGAGTTTGTCTATCTAAAGATGAAACAGCATCATTAATTTGCTCTATTCCACTTAGCTGTTCTTTACTAGAAAACTCTATATTTTTTATTAACTCAATAGTATCTAAAATATTTTGATTAAGTTCAACATAACCATCAGCCATATTAGTTGCTATATTTTTTCCATCATTTGCTTTTGAAGTAGCATTTTCAACTAAATCTTTAATCTCTTTTGCAGCTTCTGCGCTTCTTGAAGCTAAGTTTCTCACCTCTTGAGCAACTACTGCGAATCCTTTTCCTGCTTCACCTGCTGTTGCTGCTTCTACTGCTGCGTTTAGGGATAGAATATTTGTTTGAAATGCAATCTGATCAATTACCACAATAGCTTCATTAATTGAAGAGATTTGAGTATTTATATCATCCATTGAGCTATAAGTTTTAGAAGCAAGTACTTCTCCATCTTTAACAGACTTAGTAACAGTATTTGCTAAATTTGACATTTGAGCAACTGTTTGAGTATTGTCTCTAATATTTGAAGTCATTTGCTGTAAAGCTGCTGCAGTTTCCTCTAAATTTGAGGCAGCCTCATTTGAACTATTATTTAAAATTTGAACATTGCTTAAAAGTGTGTTTGAACTCTCTTTTAGATTTAAACCATTCTTTTTATTTTCTACTAACATTGTAGTAATAGATAAACCTAAAGTATTAACACCTTCTGCTAATTTTAATAAGTGTTGAGTTAAACCATCAGGATTTACTTTATTAGTATATTTATAGTTACTATACTCATCTAATACACTTAAAACATTTTCAATATTCTTTTCTAAATTCTCTGCCATGTTGTTTAAAACAGATTTTAATTTAATTAAGGCTTCATTTGATACATTTGTTTCAAGTCTTTGAGATAAATCACCTTTTTGAAACTCACCTAAAACTTTAATTGTATCTTCAATTATATGTCTATCTTCTTCGATATCTTTTTGTACTTTTTTTATATTTTCATTTAATAAGTTTGACATTTGACCTAGCTCATCTTTTGTCTTTAACTCAACAAACTCTATATCAGTACTTTTTTTATTTAGATAATCAAAAAAGTTAACTAAACCATCTTGAAATTTGTATATTGGTTCAATCAATACTTTATTTAAAGAAGGAAGAATAATTATTACAGTTAAAATAATCAGTACAACACACACTAATACAGAAATCATCAAAGAATTATTTATAGAGTTTGCAATATTCTCTTCTAATACATTCATTTGCTTTTCAATATCATCAACATAAATACCAGTAACTATAGTCCATTGTAATTTTGGAATATAAACAGAAGATGCCATTTTTGGTACAATTTCTTTTGTGTTTGGTCTTTCATAGGAATATGTAACAAATTTATTATCTTTTGCAAAGTTAATTAAATCTTTCCTAAAAGCATAACCTTTTATATCAGGCTTTTCTATATTTGTTTTCTTACCATTTAACTGTGGTTTTATTGGATGAAATCCAAAATAGTAACCATCATCTCTTTTTTCATAAGCAAAGAAATAACCACTATTATCTTCTAAGTATCTAATACCACTTAATAAATCAATTATTCTTATTTTTGCTTCTTCAATATCATCAGTTTTTGATAATATATTGTCAACTAATGATTTAATTGATACCAACTCATTTCTTAATAGTGATTGTTTCTCTTTAATAGTTGACTTTTCAAAATTACTAAGTGTATCTTCTAAAACTATATCTGTGTTTATATAATTTATAATAGATAATAAAATAACACCTAATAAAAAAGGTACTAAAGAAAAAAGCAATAACTTTGACTTTAACGATTCCATAAACCCTCCTACTACAAATAATTTATTGGGAATAGCTAAAATTATATAGTTTTTTTGGTAAAAATACTTTTACTTTATATACTTTATTTATGTAAATTATAAAATTTATTTATATTTTTATAATAGTAATTATTAAAATTAGAATTATGTAATAAAACTAATATCTATTTTTTACAAATAAATATTAGTTTATCAGCATCTTCATCGCTGTGAAGATTGAAGTCTCTAATTTCTTGTACTTCAAAACCACATTTTTTTAGTAGTTTTTCTAAGTACTCTTTTGAGTGGTACTCTTGAACTATACTATCACTTTCTTTAGTGAAAGTTCCATTATCATTTTGAGTAAAAACTGTTAGGTCTGTTTGTAAGTTTTTTTCATCAAAGTTTGCATCAATAGCTATAAATCTATCTTCTAAATCTATAGTAATGCAGCCTTGGGCAATCTCATCAAATCCAAAGTATGAGTTTACATCAAATACAAAATATCCACCATCATTTAAAACATCATAAGACTCTTTTATAAAAGTTTCTAAGTGTTCTTTTGGAATATAGTTTAATACATCAAAAATTGCTGTTGAACAATCAAACTTTTCACTAACTTCATTTAGTGGTATTGCTTTGGCATCTAAGCCTTTTTCTTGGCAAACTTTGATTTGCTCTACACTAAGGTCTGTTCCAAAAGCTTTTTTACCATTGATTTTAAGATTTTCTAAAAAGTATCCTTGACCACATCCAATATCAATGATGTTATCAAGTTCATTTACCATCACAAACTCCATAAACTGTTTGTGTAAAGTATAAACCTCATCTTCAAAATCTAAGAAAGGTTCTATTTTAGAGTATAGTTCTAATCCCATTATAAAGTAGCTTCTATCTTTTCTTTTAAATCTAAGATTAAATCTTTTTTAGCGTAAAATGAGTTTTTATTAGCAATTAAGTGTGCAGAACTTTCCATGATAGTAGGACCTACTTCAAGACCATTTTGTTTCATTGTTTCACCAGTTTCAACAATATCAACAATACAATCTGATAAACCAACTAATGGTGCAAGTTCAATAGAACCATAAAGTTTGATAATCTCAACTGCCATTGCTTTTTCTTCAAAGTATTTTTTAGCTATTTTTTCATGTTTTGTTGCAACTGTAATTTTACTTTTAGTCATATCAAGTTTTTCACCCTTTCTTAGACCAAAAGCAACTTTACATTTTCCAAGTTGTAGGTTTAGAAGTTTGATTAAGTCATACTCTTTTTCTTCTAAAACATCTTGTCCTACAACTCCTAAATCTGCTGCCCCATGCATTACATATGTTGGTACATCTTGGTTTCTTACATTTAAAAATCTAAAACCACTTTTTTCTAAGATAAGTTTTCTATTCTCAAATACAAATTTTTCACCAAAAGCTTTCTCAAATTTGTCTAAAGTCTCTTCTGCAATTCTTCCCTTAGGCAATGCAATCGTTAGCATCAATAATCCTTTTCATGTTCTCAAATATTAAATCTTTTTTGTATGTGCTATTTTCAAAATATTTACTTAATAGTTTTCCATCTCCACCTGTGAAGATGATTTTTTTGTTTTCGCTTACTTCTTTGATTGGTAAAATGATAGATTTCATCATAGCGTATGTAATAGCATCTTTTGTTTGAAGCGGTATTTTATCTAAATTTATATTTTTTTCAAAATCAAACTTTAGTTTTTTGGAAATTTTTGGATAAGTTTTCATAAATGCTCTAAATCCAGGTAATATAAATCCACCTTGATGCTTTCCTTTTGACATAATATCAACAGTAATCGCACTACCTGCATCAACTATTACTGAATCTTTTTCAAAATAACTAGCAATTGCCCTATCAATACCAAGTCCTACATAAGAAGTCTTAAAATTCATTAATTTCTTGATATTTTTAGCTTGAGGATTAACTTTTTTCAACTCTTTAGTCGCGCTTTTATTTACTGATACATAATATATTTCTTCATCAAATTTTGGAAGCTTTTCATCTAAAAAATATTTTTTATGTTTTCCCTTGATGAAAAAGTGGTAAGTGCTATTACCAATATCACATAAAATCAACTCTTACACTCCATCCGTTTTCTTTTAAAAATGTTTTTGCTTTACTACATAGTGGACTTGAAATCAGTAACTCTTTTTTCTTAAAATTATGACCTTCAAAATCTGCTAACTTTCCACCAAGTTCTATTAAATCTTCTGCATTTTTTCTTAAAAATCTACTTTTAGCATCAACTATAAATATTGCATAATAATTCTTATCAACACTTGTTGCACTATAAATTCCAATTTTTTTTCTACTTCCAAGCTCTTTTGGAGTAACTTCTTTAATATCTTTAAAAAGTACGTTTTTATTTGTAAAATATTTTGTTAAATCTTTCAATTTTTTCCTTTTATATTGCCGCAATTATATCAAATAATAATTAAAGCAAATAAAATACACAACTTCTACATAACTTTTAAATATAATTTAATTATAATTCTTAAAAATTTTCTAAGAAAAGAGCAAATCATCGACTACGAAGAACAATCAAAAATAACAAGAGTAATAATAAAAGCTGCAGTATTAATGTTAGAGTTTGGAGCAGAAAGTATTCTAATAGAACAAACTGCCCAAAGATTAGGAAAAGCCTTAGGAGTGGATTCAGTAGAAATCTCACTAATCCCATCTGCTATTGTATTAACTACACTTCTAAAAGGTAGGTCTGCAACTACTACAAGAAGGGTTCATCACAAACCAATTAATATGTCAATTGTATGTGATGTACAAAAAATGGTAATAGAAATTGAAAAAGATAAACATGACTCAGATTGGGTAACTACTCACATGAAAAATATTCAACCAAACTATTATAATAGGTGGTTAGTTATTTTAATGGTTGGACTTGCTTGTGCTTCATTTTCATATCTTTATGGTGCAGATATTTGGGCATTTGCAATTACATTTATTAGTTCATCAATTGCTATGTATATTAGACAAGAGTTATCTAAAAAAAGATTTATGTTGATACTTACTTTTGGTATAACTGCATTTATAGCTACACTTTTATCTAGTACTTCACTATTATTTAATTTAACTAATACTCCAAATGTAGTATTTGCAGCTAGTGTACTTTTATTAGTCCCTGGATTTCCATTTGTTACATCATTTTTAGATGGCTTCAAAGGATATTTAAGTATGGCTTGGGGTAGATGGCTTCAAGCTTCACTTCTTACAATTGCAACTTGTATGGGTATTATTTTAGCCATGAGTGTATTAAATATAAAAGGCTGGTAATGAGTGGTTTGATTTTTGATATTATTATAAACTCTATTTTCGCTTCAGTTGCTTCAACTGGTTTTGCAATGCTTTTTAATGTGCCCAAAAATGCCTTGATTTATTGTGCTATTGGTGGAGCAATGACATACATCATAAAAGACACTTGCATGGATTTAGGACTATCTATAGAATTAGCAACTTTTATTGCTTCTGCATTTATAGGGGTTGTAGCATTAAGATGGTCAAAAAAATTCTTGATACCTAGACCTGTTTATACCGTAGCTTCAATTATTCCTATGATTCCAGGAACTTATGCATTTACAGCAATGATAACTTTAGTTGATATGAATTCTCATGGTGTAACACCTGAGCTTATTGAAATTTTTATAGAAAATGGATTAAAAGCAATATCAATTTTAGGAGCTATAAGTTTTGGTTTAGCATTAACATCTTTATATTATATGAGATTAAATAGACCAGTGATTTAAACACTGGCTCTATTTTTATATCTTTTATAGTACCAAATACCTAAAATTACAAGAGTGATTAAAATTGCAACTATTATATATCTTAAATACTCTTTTATAAGGGCTTCATTATCACCTAAGTAATAACCTAATAGAGTTAAAATCACAACCCAAATAGCTGCACCTAAACTTGTATAAATAGAAAAAATTAGTAGATTCATTCTTGCAAGTCCTGCTGGAAATGAAATATATTGCCTAACAGCAGGGATTAATCTTCCAGAAAAAGTAGAGATATGTCCATGCTTTTTAAAGAACTCTTCCATCTTTTCTATAGTTTGTTCTTTAATAAAAAAATATTTACCATATTTAATTAAAAACTTTCTTCCAAATTTTACTGCTAAATAATAGTTAAAAAGTGCTCCTGCAAGTGAACCTGCAATTCCAGCTGAGATAGCTATATATATATTCATTTCACCTTTATAGGCTAAATATCCTGCTGGTACCATAACTACTTCAGAGGGAAATGGGAAAAATGAGCTCTCTAAGAACATCATAAAAAAAATTCCAATATATCCTAACTGACTAACTGTACTAACTATAAAATCTATTATCTCATGAAACATTCATATTATCCTTAATAATTAAGTGTGACATTTTATCATTTTATTTTTAGTATTAGTTTATTGAAAATTAATAATTTGTGAAGATTTATATTTATGAGTTATTTATGTAGTAACTTATTGTTTATCACAGATAAACAATAAGTTTACGAAGATTTTAATTATTTTCTAAGCTCTTTAATTTTTGCAGCTTTACCTTTTAATCCTCTTAGGTAGTGAAGTTTAGCTCTTCTTACTCTACCTCTTCTGATTACCTCAAAAGATTTTAAAGACTCAGAGTATAATGGGAAGATTCTCTCAACACCAACAGAGTTAGCACCGATTTTTCTTACTGTAAAAGTTGCACTTACACCTTCACCACTTCTAGCAATAACTACACCTTCGAAAGTTTGAACTCTTTTTTTCTCACCTTCTTTAATTTCAACACCTAATCTAACTGTGTCCCCTGCTCTAAACTGAGGAACTTCTTTTTCTGCAATTTGCGCTGCTTCGAAGCTTGCAATATATCTATTTTTCATTGTATTTCCCTTTGGTGAAAGTGCCCGCATTTGCAAGTTGCGGGGTATCACACTTCTATTTTGTTTTTTTGTTGGTAACTAAACCTGGCCTAAAGTATCTCGTCTTGCAAATAGATAGACCATTTTTTAAGTCGGATATTTTACTATGGTTTCCCTTTAAGAATTCTTTAACCACACTTAAATTTTGGAAATTTTCAGGTTTAGTAAAAGATGGAGCTTCTAAAAGGTTGTTTTCATAACTTTCCATTACTAAAGAATCAGCATTTCCAAGAACACCTTCAACATTTCTTGAAATCGCATCCGCCATTACAGTTGATGCTAATTCACCACCTGTTAATATATATTCTCCAATTGAAAATACTTCATTTGCATATTTTTCAATTACTCTTTCATCAATACCTTCATATCTACCACAAACAAAAACTATGTTTTTTTTCTTGGCTAATCTTTTTGCATCATTTTGATTAAAAGGCTTTGCTGCTGCTAGTGGAAATATTATATATGCATCTTCATTTTTACTTTTAATTTCATCTAAACAATCAAAAAGTGGCTGAGGAGTCATAAGCATTCCAGCTCCTCCACTAATCATCTGTTTATCAACTTTTAGATGTTTGTTTGTTGTGTAATCCCTAGGATTATAAAACTCATAATCTATAAAATTTGAGTCAATTGCTCTTTTTAATATTGAATCTTGAAAATATGGTTCTATTAGGTTTGGAAATAAAGTAACAAAAGTAAATTTCAATTTATCCCTTATTGATTTTTCTAAATATTATCTAATTTTAAATTAAGTTTAGTTTTTCTGGGTATAATTGCGCCCTTAAAATTTTATGAAAGGATTGTTGTGAAGTCACCAAAAGGTTTTGGAAAAAAATATTTTACATTTGCTAGTATATTAGCTCATAATGTACAAAAAAAACTAGAATCTCAAGTAACTATTGCGAAAAAGACTTTACAATATAGACTATCTAAAGATTGTGATGAACTTGAAAATGAAGATCCACCGGAACTTCTTTTATGCTTAACTAATACAATCAATTTTAATAAACCTTGTCATTGTGATTGCCTGTTTAAAGTAAAAACAAAACTAACAGTCTCACTTTTTAAGTTTATTCCTAGATGTCCATATTATACTACTTGTTTCGCATTTAGACGAACAGGAGTACACCCACCACGATAACTTTAATATTTAAATAACAAAAACAAATCAAAATAAAAAATATTAAAGGATATATTAATGTCAGTAAATTCATACGTTGTAGGTTTTCCAAGAATTGGAGAACAAAGAGAGCTTAAAAAAGTACTAGAAAGTTTTTGGGCAAAAGATTGCTCATTTGATGACGTAAAAAAAGTTGCAAGTGATTTAAAGAAAAGACACTGGAAATATCAAAAAGATGCAGGAATTGAATTTATTAGTTCAAATGATTTTTCACTTTATGATAATGTTTTAGACACTTGTATTTTACTAAATGCTATTCCAAAAAGATTTAAAAACTTAAAAAATGAAGAACTTTATTTTTCTATGGCTAGAGGAAATGATTCAACTGTAGCAATGGAAATGACAAAATGGTTTAATACAAATTATCATTATATAGTTCCTGAATTAAGTTTAGAAGATGAATACAAATTAAATGCTACAAAAATCGTTGAAGAGTATAAAGAGGCTAAAGAGCTAGGAATTAAAACAAAAATAAATATTATTGGACCTATTACATTTTTAGCCTTATCAAAAAGAGTTGATAGAGGTGATACTTTTGAATTATTAAATAAAATATTACCAATTTACGAAGAGTTACTAAAAGAGTTAGAAAAACTTGATGATGAGATATTTGTACAGTTTGATGAACCTACTTTTGTAAAAGATAATGATTCTAAAATATTAAGTTTAATAAAACCTGCATATGATAGATTGTGTGAAGTAAGTAAAAATATTAAAGTTGTTGTTACTACATATTTTGAACATTCAATAGAGGCTACAAAAGTTTTAGTAAATACTCCTGTATGGGGAATTGGTTTAGATTTCTTATATGGAGAAGAGAATATTCAAGCATTAGAAGATATTTCAAAAAGTAATAAAAAACTAATTGCAGGAATAGTTGATGGTAGAAATATTTGGAAAAATGATATTCAAACTTCTTTAGAAAAACTAAGTAATATATCAAAAACTATAGATAAAGATAATTTAATTGTTTCTTCATCTTGTTCATTATTACACACACCTTTTACTTTAAAGTATGAAGAGAAACTTCAAGATGAAATAAAAGATTGGCTAAGTTATTCTTGCGAAAAACTTGAAGAAATAAATTTAATTTCAAAAATTTTCTTTAATGGAGTTGATAATTTAAAAGAAAAAGAGTTATTGGATTTAGAAAAAAACATTAAATCAAATTTTGAAAGAAAACACTCAAATCTAATCCATGATGAAAATGTACAAAAAAGAATTAATGTAATAAACAGCTTTGAAAACTTTTCAAGAGATGGTTCTTTTCAAGAGAGAATAAAACTACAAAAAGAGATTTTAAAATATAAAGATTTAGCAACAACAACAATTGGTTCTTTTCCACAAACACCTGAAGTTAGAAAGTCAAGAAGAGACTTTAAAAATGCAACAATATCAAAAGAACAATATTTAAAAGATATGAAAAACTATATTGATGAGTGTATAGCTTTTCAAGAAGATTGTGATTTAGAAGTTTTAGTTCATGGTGAGCCTGAAAGAAATGACATGGTTGAATACTTTGGAGAACAATTAAAAGGATTCGCATTTTCTCAAAATGGATGGGTTCAATCTTATGGAAGTAGATGTGTAAAACCTCCTTTTATTTTTGGAGATATTAGTAGACCAAAAGCTATGACAGTTGATTGGATTACATATGCTCAAAGTAAAACAAAAAAAATCATGAAAGGTATGCTAACAGGTCCTGTTACTATTTTAAATTGGTCTTTTGTAAGAGATGACATACCAAGAAGTGAAATTTCTAAACAAATTGCAATTGCTATAAGTGATGAAATTGATGATTTACAAAAAGCTGGAATAAAAATTATTCAAGTTGATGAAGCTGCGTTTAAAGAAGGATACCCTTTAAGAAATGAAAAAATTAAAGATTATGAAAACTGGGCAGTAAGAGACTTTAAAATAGCAGTTAGTAGTGCAAAAAAAGAGACTCAAATCCATACTCACATGTGTTATAGTGAGTTTAATGATATTATTAAAACTATTGAAGATATGGATGCAGATGTAATCTCTATTGAAACTGCACGAAGTGGAAATGAACTACTTAAAATATTTAAAAAAGTAGGATATAAACAAGAAGTAGGACCTGGAGTTTATGATATTCACTCTCCTAGAGTTCCAAGTGTGGAAGAGATGAAAACTCAAATTAAACTATTACTTAAAGTTTTACCAAAAGAACAATTATGGATAAATCCTGATTGCGGATTAAAAACGAGAAAATGGAAAGAGACTAAACAAAGTCTATTAAATATGGTAGAAGCCGTAAAGCAAATACGTGCAGAGTATAGATAGGGGCTAGTCCCTATCTAAAAATAGTTTATATTTAAAGAAGTAAAAACTATTTTTAGATATTATTCCAAGGAAATAACATGAAAAGAAACAAGATGATAACGTTAGATGATATAAAAAGAGCAAAAAAAAATCTAGAAGGGATATCTTATAATACTCCTTTTACAAAAGCACCATTTTTAAGTGAAACTTACAATAGTGAAATCTATTTAAAAAAAGATAATTTACAACTTACTGGAAGTTTTAAATTAAGAGGAGCTTTTAATAGAGTTGCTAATTTAAGTGAAGAAAAAAAACAAAATGGTGTAGTTGCAGCAAGTGCAGGTAATCACGCACAAGGTTTGGCATTTGCAGCGAATTACTTCAATATTGAAGCTACAATTTTTATGCCTGAAGCAACTCCTTTAACAAAAGTTAGTGGAGTAAAACAATATGGTGCAAATGTTGTATTAACAGGAGAAAACTTTGATGAAGCCTATGCTGCTGCTAAAAAGTTTACAAAAGAGCATAACAAAGAGTTTATTCACCCTTTTGCTGATGATGATGTTATTGCAGGGCAGGGAACAATTGCCCTAGAAATACTTGAATCAAATCCAAATTTAAAACAAATAATAGTACCAATTGGAGGTGGTGGATTAATCTCAGGAATTGCAATTGCAGCAAAAGCTATAAATCCTGATATTAAAATTATCGGTGTGGTTGCAACAGGTGCAAGAGCCATGAAAGAGTCATATAGATCTCAAATGCCAATTGATTCAACTTCTGTTAGAACAATTGCAGATGGAATTGCAGTTAGAGATGTAACACCTAAACTTCTTGATATTATTATCGATTATGTAGATGATATTGTTGAAGTGAGTGATAATGAAATAGCAAATGCAATTCTATTTTTACTAGAAAAGCATAAACTTGTAGTTGAAGGTGCAGGTGCTGTTTCAACAGCTGCTATTATGCATGAAAAAATTGATATTGAAGATAGTGAAGTTTGTGCTATAGTTAGTGGTGGTAATATTGACGTAACAATGATTTCACAAATTATAGAAAAAGGTTTAGTAAAATCATATAGAAAAATGAATTTAATTATTAAATTAATGGACAAACCAGGTTCTCTTACTAAACTTACTGAAATCTTTAAAGAGTGTTCAGCAAATATCGTTCAAATCGATTATGATAGAGACTCTATAAAGCTTGAATTTGGTGAAGCCCAAATTACAATTGCACTTGAAACAAAGGGTGAAGATCACCAAAAACAAATAAGAGAATCTTTGAAACAAAACGGTTACAAATTTAAACAAATATAAGTTAATTTTAATACTAAAGAAAATTTTTAGATTAAAAACAATATAATAGGCACGTAATTTAGTGTTGTGAAACATAAAAAGGAAGAAAATGGAAGGAAGACTGTTTACGTTCTTAGGCGCTATCGGTGGTCACGGTCAAGAATGGATGATTCTATCTCACTACATTTTAGTAATTGGTATTATTTTCTTAGTTGCAAGAGCAGCTACTAAAAACTTACAATTAGTTCCAACAGGAGCACAAAATGTAATGGAAGCCTTTGTAGGTGGAGTTATATCTATGGGTTCTGATACTATGGGTGAGAAAAATGCTAGAATATATATGCCTTTAATTGCATCTTTAGCATTAGTAGTTTTTGTTAGTAACTGGATGGGACTTATCCCTGGTTTCGAGTCTCCAACAGCAAACATTAACTTTACATTATCTTTAGCACTTATAGTATTTGTATACTATAATTATCTTGGAATCAAGAAAAATGGTTTTATAAACTATTTTAAACATTTTGCTGGACCTATGCCTATTTTAGCACCTTTAATGTTCCCAATCGAAATAATTTCTCATTTATCTAGAATTGTTTCACTATCTTTCAGACTTTTTGGATCAATTAGAGGAGATGACATGTTCTTAATGGTATTACTTATGTTAGTACCTTGGATTGTGCCTCTTTCTGGATTCTTTATGT
This sequence comes from Malaciobacter pacificus, assembly GCF_004214795.1. NCBI lineage: Bacteria > Pseudomonadati > Campylobacterota > Epsilonproteobacteria > Campylobacterales > Arcobacteraceae > Malaciobacter > Malaciobacter pacificus. The sequence continues at coordinate 322,253 of NZ_CP035928.1, read as the reverse complement.
TAGCTGCGTTTGGTTTTTTACAAGCGTTTATCTTTGCAATTTTAACTTATGTTTATATTGCAGGATCTATTATGATGGAACATGAAGATCACTAATTAGTTTCAAAAGACTGATTAACACATAAGGGAAGATAATTTTTATCTTCCCTTTTTTTATGGCAAATATTATATAATTCTTTTAATTTTACAATAAAGGAATGCATCTAAATGCAAGAGGAGTTTATAAGTTATTTAATAACTGATCCAAAATACTACTCAGATAATAAAGAGTTATTTGAAAAAAATCTATTTAAAGTCTTATCAAAAAATAGAGTTGATTTTGCATGTTTTAGGGATAAAACATCACCTAATTTTAAAGATTTAGCAGAAATATTTGTAAAAATTTGTAAAAACTTTGATATAAAAAAAATTTTAATAAATGGTGATTATGAACTTGCAAAAAAGCTTAATGCAGATGGAGTTCATTTAACTTCTAAACAATTTGATGATATAACAAAAGCGAAAAAATTAGGTCTATACACAATTATCTCATGTCATAATTTTAATGATATTGAAAAAGCTCAAAATAGACATGTAAATGCCATTACTTATTCACCAATTTTCAAAACACCTAATAAAGGTGAACCAAAAGGTATTGATAAATTAAAACAAACAATTAAAATATATGAAGATATAGATATTATTGCTCTTGGTGGAATAGTAAATGATGAGCAAGTTGAACAAATTAAAAAAAGTAAAGCTTTTGGATTTGCTTCAATTAGATACTTTATTTAACCTCATCAATACTTACTGATTCATCATTCATATAAACTAAATAAGAGTATACATTTGATGTATTAAAAATATCACTTATAGCCTTTTTATAATGATTTACTTGCACTTTATGTTCAAGATGTTTTTCTTTAGTAGTTTTATAATCAAGAATATAGTAACTATCATTTTTATATAATAAAAGATCAATAATTTTTATCTCCTCTTTATATATTATGGATTGTTCACTTATAAACTCAGAATCCTTAATCAACTCTTGAAAAGTAGTATTTTGAAGTAGATTAAAAATACTATTTTTTATTTTCTCAAAATCATTTAATTCTAAATAATTTGAATATCTACTTTTTGCCAAATTAATACAATAATCTAAGCTATCTATGTTAAACTCATCCATCATTTCAAGGCAATAGTGTGTTGCTAGACCAAAATACTTAGAGTGTAAATGATTTTCATAATACTCTTTTTCAGTACTTATTTGTTTATCTTGAAGACCTAATTTAAGTGGTTTATAAATAACCTTCTCAACTTTTTCATGATTCTTTGATAAATTTTCACTTGTAATTACTTGTCCAATTTTTATAGGACTCATACTTAAATAGTCAAAAACTGAAGCTTTCTGCTTTTTAAAAATAACCATATTATTTTTTGCTCTAGTTAAAGCAACATATAAAATATTTAACTCATCTTCAATAACTAAACTCTTCTCTTTTTTTAAAGCTTCAAAATACTCTTTGTTATAATTTTCATAGCCTTTTATCTTATAAAAAATATTTTTTAATTCTATATTTTCATAATTAAAAAGTAAGGTTGATCTATCAGCATTTTTCTTTTTAATTCTATCTAGCATCAATACAGTGTGAAACTCTAGACCTTTTGATTTAAATATAGTTAATATTTGTAATCCCGTTGATTCACTATTTTCAATAGTTGAATCTAGCTTATCAATTTCATAAACAAAATCAACTATATTATTATAAATTTTACACTCATCTATAAATTTCACTACATTTTCATCTATTATTTCAAGATTAGTAGAAATCTCTTTTACAAGTTCTTGCATTGATTTTTTATCTAAATCTATTTCAAAATTAAATTCGTTTAAAAGCTTTTTACCTATTAAAGCATTTAGATTCTCTTTATAAATATCCTCTTTAAAATAGATATATTTAACTGCATTTATAACAGCTTTAACATTTTGTTGATTTATTAATTTAGATGTCATTTCAGTTGTTATTTTAAGACTTGGAAACTTTTTCTTTAAATAGTAATACAAACTTAAAACATCATCATTTGTATATGTTAAAATTGCAATATCATTTGAGTTAATACCTTCTTTCATTAAAGAAGCAATCTTAGAAGCTATATTTTTATATTTTTCATCTTCATCCAAAGCACTATCTTCAATAACTTCAACATATCCACCTTTAGTAATACTTTCTTGTGCATAGTACTCATAATTAGATAAATTTAAAAACTGCTTGTTTACAAATTCAATAATATTTTCACAAGATCTATAATTTGTATTTAATACTTCAACATCTATTAGATTATTACTATTAGCAACAAAATCGAAAAGTTCCCTTTTCCCACCTCTAAATCTATAAATAGATTGTTTAGTATCTCCAACATAAAAAAATGTTTTAAATTTACTTGTATCTCCTGATAAAATCTCCTCAATTAAAGGATTTAAGATTTTATATTGAAGTAAAGATGTGTCTTGAAATTCATCAATTAATAGATGGGAAAAATTTGAATCTAGCCTAAAATATAAAAAATCTTTATCTATTTTAGTTGATAATAATTCATAAGTTAAATTTGATATATCATTAAATTCTAGATAGTTTTTTCCCTTATTAAAAGAGAGTTTGAACTCTTTAAACATTTTATATAATTCAAAAAGCTTACTTAAACTATATCCAGCTCTTAATTTATAATAAATCCCCATTTGTTTTTTTAACTCTAAAAAATATTTATCTAAAGTCTCATTTGCACATTTTTTGAAATTTCTATGTTCACTTAGTAAATCTTTTTCAAGCCATGTCCTACCAAACAATTCATCAAAAGTTTCAAAACTAACCATACCCTTTACCGTATCAGATGCACTGGGGCAATTTAAAATATGCTCTTTTATTTTTAAACCCTCTTTTAAAGTTTGCTCTTTTTGAAAATCAATAAGTGTTGCATCAATATTTACAATATCTATCTCTTCATTCTTTTCAAGTAGATCTTTAAATAGTTCAAAAATAGAATTAAATTTTTTATTTTCATAAAGTGAAAAATCAATTAATATTTCAAACTGCTTTGGATCAAGTGATTGTAAAAACTTCATACTTAAAGCTTCTATATCATCATATTTGATTTCAAAATCATCACTTATTCCAATATATCCACAAAACTCTCTAAGAATTTTATTTATGAATTTATCAATTGTGAAAATAGATAAGGTCGCGTTTGAAAATGAATTTATTAATTGTGTTTTTTTTCCTAGAATTTCACTTTTAGTAAGTCCTGATTGATTTACAATTTGTGTTAAGTAAGCTTCATCATCACCTAAAGTAAGTAGTGTTTTATAAATTCTCTCACTCATTTCATTTGCAGCTTTATTGGTAAATGTAAGAGTTAGTATTTCATTAGGTTTTGCACCAAGAAGTAAAAGAGATATATACCGTACTGTTAAGGCAAAAGTTTTACCACTTCCAGCACTTGCTTTTAAGGCTAAATATTTTTTCATATTAACATAATACTAAATTTTTAATTAATAAGATAGTTTTAGATATAATCAGCCTTAAAATTTTCACAGGATAATTTATGCAAGCTAAACATCAAAAGGTACAAACGCTACTTGATGCTATACCACACATCAAAAAATTTTACGGAAAAACTATTGTTATTAAGTATGGTGGTTCAGCACAAACTAGCCCAGAATTAAAAGAAAAATTTGCAGAAGATATTGTTCTTCTTTCACTAGTTGGTATTAAGCCAGTTATTGTTCATGGTGGAGGAGCTAGAATCTCTGAACTTTTAAATAAATTAGAGATTCATTCAGAATTTGTAGATGGTCATAGAGTAACATCAGAAGATACAATGAGAGTTGTTGAAATGGTATTAAGTGGTGAAATTAATAAAAATATCACTTCACTTTTAACTCACCATGGTGCAAAAGCTATTGGTATTTCAGGAAAAGATTCAGGAATTATAAAAGCAACTCCAAAAGAAAATGGTAAGTTTGGATACACAGGTGTTATTACAAGTGTTGATGGAACATTAATTAATAATCTTATAAAAGAAGGATTTATTCCAGTTATTGCTCCTATTGGAGATAGTGCAGAACCTAATCATCCTGGTTTTAATATCAATGCAGATGTTGCAGCTTCTAAAGTAGCTCAAGCTATTGGAGCACAAAAAGTACTATTTTTAACAGATACTGTTGGAGTTTTAGATAAAGAAGGAAATCTTTTAAATTCTCTTGATAAAAAAGATGTACAAAACTATAAAGACAATGGAACAATTGCTGGTGGAATGATTCCAAAAGTTGATTCATGTATTGATGCAATTTACAATGGTGTTAATAAAGCTCATATTATTGATGGTAGAGTTGAACACTCAATTTTACTTGAATTATTCACAAGTGATGGAATTGGCACTCAATTTTTAAGAAAAGACAACCCAAATAATGGGATTGATATGGAAAAACTACTAAACGATTAAGGAAATATTGAAATGAATTTTATAGAAACTAGAGGAAATGATGGAGTTAAACAAAGTGAAGTTACTTTTAGTGAAGCAATTTTAAATCCAAGTGCTTCATTTGGTGGACTTTATGTACCTGAACAATTACCCAAATTAGAAGATAATTTTTTACAAAATCATTTAAATTCATCATACAAAGAGCTTGCGTATGATATTTTAAAAGCTTTTGAAATCGATATTGAAGAACGTGAGATTCAAAAAGCTTTAGATTTATATGATAATTTTGATGATGCTTCAAATCCTTGTCCTGTAGTAAAAGTAAAAGATGACCTTTTTGTACATGAACAATATCATGGACCTACACGTGCTTTTAAAGATATGGCATTACAACCTTTTGGTTCTATTTTAAGCTCAATTGCAAAAGCTAAAAATGAAAAATATCTTATCTTAGCAGCAACTTCAGGTGATACTGGACCAGCAGCTTTAAATACATTTAAAAATAAAGAGAATATCCAAGTAGCTTGTTTATATCCAGATGGTGGAACTAGTGATGTTCAAAGATTACAAATGGTTTGTGAAGATGGTAAAAATCTAAAAGTTATTGGAATTCATGGTAACTTTGATGATGCACAAAGTGCTTTAAAAAATTTACTTGCATCTGACTCATTTAAAGAAGAGTTAAAAAATGATGGCATTAAACTTAGTGCTGCAAACTCAGTTAACTTTGGAAGAATTATTTTCCAAATCATCTATCACTTCTGGTCATATATCCAACTTTTAAAACAAGAAGAGATAACTTATGGTGAAAAAATCTATCTTGTAGTTCCATCAGGTAATTTTGGAAATGTTCTTGGAGGATTTTATGCACTTCAAATGGGTGTTCCAATTGAGAAACTACTAGTTGCTTCAAATGAAAATAATATTTTAACTGAGTGGATTAACACAGGTGTTTATGATATCACGGATAAAGAGTTAAAATTAACTAAATCTCCAGCTATGGATATTTTAAAATCTTCAAACATAGAAAGGGTAATATATTCTCTTTATGGTGCAAAAAGAACTAAAGAGATGATGGAAGATCTAAATAGTAACAAAAAGTTTGTGATGAGTGAAGATGAAACAAAAGAATTACAAAAATATTTTAGTGCAATAAATTCAAATGATACATATGGTGCAAAGGTTATCAAATCATTTTTAGATGATGGATACTTAATGGATCCACACACAGCAACTTGTATAAAAGCTTATGAGAATTTAAAAGAAAAAGATTTAAAAACTGTTATTTATTCAACAGCTGAGTGGACAAAATTCTCTCCAACAGTACTTAATGCCCTTTTAGAAAATGATGAAAAATATGCTGATAAAGAAGCTTTAGAAGAAATTTCTAATAAATTTAAAGCAAATCTACCTCAAAACATAAAAGAATTATTTAATTCAAAAATCATTCATAATACAATCATTGAAAAAGAAAATATTGAATCTGAAATTGTAAAATTTATTAGAGAATCATAAGATTCTCTAATAAAACACTTCCTATAAAATACTTGTTTTTTATGTGTAAAAACTTCCCATTTTTCCTTTTATAAGCTATTCTTATGCTGTGAATCAATTCTATTTAAGTATGAAAATTATATAATTAGGCGATTAAAAAAACTAAAAAAAGGAAGCCAAATATGTCTAATCAAACAAATAGACGAGATTTTATTGGTTACTCATTTGCAGCTGTTGCAGCTGTAGGTGGTGCTGCGTCGCTTGTTGGTATGAAACAAGTTTGGGATCCATTACCAAGTGTTCTTGCTGGTGGATTTACTAAATTTGACTTAAGTACTTTAAAAGCTGGAGAACCTGAAGTTATTACTTGGAGAGGTAAGCCAATTTTTGTTCTAAAAAAAACAAAAGAGATGGAAGCATCTGAAAGAGATTTAGTAATTGGTGAAGATAGATTCACTGTTGTTATTGGTCTTTGTACTCACTTAGGATGTATTCCTGCATGGAAAAAAACTATGTGGAAATGTGCATGTCACGGTGGAGAGTTTACTCCTTCTGCTAAAAACGTATTTGGTCCACCACCAAGACCTCTTGATTTAGCTCCGTTTAGTGTTTCTGGTACTACTATTACTTTAGGTGAAGATGGTCCTGAATACCAAAAAATGCTTAAAGCAGTAATATAAGGGAGTTATTATGGCAAAATTTGAAAAAGCAAACTCTGTTGGTGAATGGTTAGACCAAAGACTTAACACTACAGCTTTAAATAAAGTATTAATGACTGAATACTGGATTCCAAAAGATATTAACTTCTTATGGGCAATGGGTGTTCTTTTAGCAACTACATTTGGTATCTTAGTAATCTCAGGATTATTCTTAATGATGTACTACAAACCAGATGTAAATTTAGCATTTGATTCAGTAAACTATACAATTATGCAAGAAGTTGCATTTGGTTGGTTATTTAGACATATGCATGGTGTTGCAGCTTCTGTTGTATTCTTAATTATTTATATTCACATGTTTACAGGTATCTACTATGGTTCTTATAAGCAAGGTAGAGAAATGATTTGGATTTCAGGTATGTTATTATTCATGACATTCTCTGCTGCTGGATTCTCTGGATATATGTTACCATGGGGACAAATGTCTTACTGGGCTGCTATGGTTATTACTAACTTATTTGGTGGAGTTCCTGTTATTGGTGATCAATTAGTTATCTGGATTAGAGGTGACTTTAATGTTGCTGATGCTACTTTAACTAGATTCTTCATGTTACACGTATTCTTATTACCTATTACTATTATGGGGATTATTGGTTTACACTTCTATACATTAAGAATTCCTCACGTTAATAATCAATCATCTGAAGATATTGATTTTGATGCAGAAGCTGAAAAATATTTATCAGGAAATAAAAGAGAATCAAAAGTTATTCCTTTCTGGCCAGTATTTATTTCTAAAGATTTAGCAGTATTAGGTATTTTCTTAATCTTCTACTTCTATTTAGTATTCTTCCATTATAACTTTGCAATGGACCCAGTTAACTTTGACCCAGCAGATGCAATGGTAACACCTGCGCATATTTACCCAGAGTGGTATTTCTTATGGTCATATGAAGTATTAAGAGGATTCTTCTTTGATATTGCTGGATTTAAAGCATTTGATATTGGATTAATTGCATTTGCATTTGCAAACGTTATATTCTTAGTATTACCATGGCTAGATAGAGATCCAAAAATCTTACCAGCACACAAAAGACCTATGTTCTTTATTTGGTTCTGGATTTTAATGGTAGACTTAATAGTATTAACTGTATATGGAAAATTACCTCCAACAGGTGCTAATGCTTGGGTTGGATTCTTCTCAGCGTTAGCATTTATTTTATTATTCGTTGTATTACCTATTATTACAAAAATTGACGCGAAGAAAAGAGGAGATGCATAATGAGAGAATTAAAAATATTAGCAGTAGTAGTAGTTCTAACACTTATTACTTACTGGGGAGTTGAGCCATTTGCTCACTCTCAAATGCATCCACATGTAGCGCCAGCTGATTTTACTTTTTCTGATACAAAAAAAGATGTAGCTGATGTTAATGAATTAACAGGTGACGTAGCAAATGGTCAAGTTTTAGTAACATCAAACTGTACTGCTTGTCACTCAATTGAGTCTCAAGGTTTCCCAAAATTAATGGATGATGCATCTTCAGCTGCTGCTTACGGTGTAACACCTCCTGATTTAGGAAGTGCAGGAAAATTGTATAATGAATCATATTTAGCTGCATTTATTAAAAATCCTGCAAAAGCTGCTTTAGTTGAGCACAAATTCCAAGATGGAAAAATTCACCCAATGCCAGGATACGACTGGATGCAACCACAAGAGATTGCAGATATGATTGCATATTTAAAATCTATTGCTCCAAAAGAGATGACAAATAAAGAAGTATTTGTTAATGCTTGTCAAAGATGTCACGGTATTAAATATGCTGATATGTTAAATGGTACAATGGCAGCATTTACACCTGATGCTGATATAAAAAAATACATGGGTAAATTACCACCTGATTTATCTCAACACATCAGATCTAGAGGTGCTGGATACTTAGAGACGTTTATTAACAACCCTCAAAAACACTTAGAAGGTACTGCAATGCCTAGAGTTGGACTTAATGAAGAGTCACAAAAACAAGTTATTGCATACTTAGAAGAAGTTGGTGATTCTAAAAAGTCTGAGAGAGAAGAATTAGGACCTAAATTCTTAATCTACTTAGTTATCTTTGCTATATTTGCCTTCTTATGGAAAGCAAGTAAATGGAGAGAAGTTCATTAAGAACTTATTTTAAAATATTACAAGCTAGAAGTAATTTACTTCTAGCTTTTTTTATGTGAGTAAGAATTCAACACTAATCTTATCTTTTAGTTATTTATTAAAATAATCAACATGTTTTAATTGAAAAGATAATATCATTAAATATATAAATCAAGGAGAATCAGATGGGTTTAAAAAAATTAATTATTGCATCAACATTATTATTTGCAGCTGCTAATGCTAATGATGTTATGATGAAATCAATGTCACAAATGGAAAACGGAATGATTGAAATTCAAAAAGGTTTTCTAAATAATAATATTGAATTAATTAATAAAGGTTTAAAATCTGTAAAAGAAGGTAATGCACTATTTTCGGATGAAAAAGTAATCGCTCAATATTTACCTGAGAATAAAAAACACTTAGTAAATGTTGCTAAAAATGCAGCTGAAAGAATTACTTTAAGTTCAAGTGTTTTAGAATTGAACTTAGAAGAAAAAGCATATATCAATGCTACAAACGCATACTCTGATATGTTAAATGCATGTTCTAGATGTCATGCATTAGTTAGAAATTGGTAAAAAAGTAAAAGTTCTTACTTTTATACCAATATTTTTGAAACTGCACTTATAGCTGCAGTTTCACTTCTTAAAATTAAATTACTATCAAATCCAACAACTTTATCTTTATCAAAATCATCTCTTTCATTTGTTGAAAAACCGCCTTCACAACCAAGAACTAAAGTTTTAATATTATTCTTTTTAGAATCTACATTTGTAGTTGAGAAATCTAAAAAATATACATCATCATTTTTTTCTAAGAATTCATCTAAAGTTTTACAAATATCAAGTTTTATAATATCACTTCTTCCACATTGACTTGAAGAGTTAATTAAAATTTTTTCTAATTTTTCTAAATTTATTTTGAAATTCTTTTGTGAATATTCACAATATATAAATGTAATTTTATCTAAGCCTAATTCATTTAATGAAGCAATATATTTTTCAACTGTTTTAGGGTCAACTATACACCAACCAAGGTGTAATTTCTTTTGATTTGAAACTATTTTTTCTTCACTTGAAACAAGTTTAAAAATAGCATCTTTTTTAGAAATATCAATAAGTTGATATAAATATATATTATTATCTTTTAAATTTCTAAAATAAATTTCATCTTCTATTTTATGACGTCTTGCTTTTATTAAATATTTATAAACATCATCTTTGATTGTTAATATAGATTCACCACAATTTTCATCATATGTAAATTGCATTAAAATACCTTAGAAATCATATAAACAAAAACTAAAACCATAATTTCAATTATATAGATTTTTTTAGCATACTTATAAAACTCTTCTTGTAGTTGAATATCACCACTTTTTATAACTCTCATTTTTTTATATCTTTTAATCTCAATAACTAATAAGAAAATAGAAGCAGGAATCATTAAAGCAATTGTAAGACTAAAATATTGAGCATAAAAAGCAACAATAGTTCCTGTGTAAATTACAATAGCGTTTGTTAAATGATATAAAGGAGTCATAAATCTTAATCTTTTAGCTAATTTTATAAAATCTTTTTGTGTACTAACTGAGTATAAATTAAATAGCATAACTGCTAGAAAAAAATATATTACATATACGTGAGTTTGGATTGCGCTTTGCATTAATTCCATGATTGTTTATCTCTCTTTTAAAATTTTTTGGTATTATATCTAACTTGTCATAAGTTTTTTATTTCAAAAAAAAGGAATATTGTGGCTATTAATATTCATGAAGCTATACAGATTATCTCAAGTTTAAATATAAACTTGGAGTTTGAAATTATACCAATAGAAAATGCTGTTAATAGAATTATTTCACAAGATATTTATGCTAATCAATCATTACCAAAATTTAATAATTCTGCTATGGATGGATATGCTATTATTCATAAATCAAAAGATAAAGAATTAAAAATTATAGATACCATTTTTGCTGGTGATGATAATAATAGTTTATTAGATGAAAACAGTTGTATTAAGATTATGACGGGTGCACGAATTCCTTCAAATGCAACAGCAATTGTTCCAAAAGAAGATACAAAAGAACTTGATAATGGCAATATAAAAATAGAAAAACAAGTTAAAGAATTTCAACACATACGATTTATTGGTGAAGATATAAAAGAGAATGAACTTTTAATTACAAAAGGCGATGAAATAAATTTTGCAAAAGTCACACTATTAGCTAGTCAAGGCATAACACATATTAAAGTTTATAAAAAACCAAAAATAGTAGTTTTTTCTAGCGGTGAAGAGTTAAAACTTCACTATGAAAAAATTGAACCCCATCAAATTTATAATTCAAATACTCCAACTTTAATATCAAGAGCTAAAGAGTTAGGTTGTGATGTAAACTTTATAGGTCAAGCTAAAGATAGTGTAGAATCAATTAAACAATTAATTCAAAATAGTTTAGATGCAAATTTAATTATAACTTCTGGTGGAGTTTCAGTTGGAGATGCTGATTTTACAAAAGATGCAATTAATAAACTAAATTATGAAAATATTTTTGATGGCATTTTTATAAAACCTGGAAAACCTACTGTTTTAGGCAAAATAGATAATACATATATTTTAAATCTTCCAGGTAATCCCCTTGCAAGTTCATTAATACTTGAACTGTTTGGAAGAGTTTTAATTCAAAAATTAATTGGCTCAAATGAGATTTATCCTAATTATATTTTAGGAAAATTAGATGAAGAATTGATATTAAAAAAAGGTAGAGTAACTATAATACCTGGAACTTTTAATGGAGAATATTTCTCAATATCTAAAAAAAGAAGTCCAGGAATGGTTTCTACATTAAGTAGTAGTAATTCAATGATAGTGATTGATGAAAAAGTAGAAAAACTAACTAAAGATAGTTTAGTAAAAATACTTCCTATAAATTGGAAATTTTTTAATAAAGAGAATAAGGACTTTTTAACACATGAGTAGCACAGCTAAAAAAGCAATATGTATATTAAGTGGAGGAATGGACTCTACTTTAGCTTCATATATAGCTAAAAATGATGGTTATGAAATAATTGCTGTTCATTTTAATTATGGGCAAAGAACAGAACAAAGAGAATTAAAAGCATTTAGAGATATTTGTAATGATTTAGGAATTTTAGAAAAATATGAAATTGATATCCCCTTTTTCACACAAATTGGAGCTAGTGCATTAACGGATTCATCTATTGATGTCCCAACTGAAGGTGTAAAACCTGGAGTTCCAATAACTTATGTACCATTTAGAAATGGAATTTTTCTTTCAATAACTGCAGCAATTGCTGAAAAAGAAGAAGCAACTGCTATGTATATTGGCGTTGTTCAAGAAGATAGTTCAGGCTATCCTGATTGTACAGATGAATTTATACAAGATATGACAAAGGCAATCAATCAAGGAACAAAAGAAGAGACAAAAATTGAGATAAAAACTCCATTAGTTCATCTTTCAAAAGCACAAATTGTACAAGAAGCACTAAAGTTAGATGTACCATTAGAACATACTTGGTCTTGTTATAAAGAACAAAATGAAGCTTGTGGTGTTTGTGATTCTTGTAGATTAAGATTAAATGGATTTAAAGAAGCAGGTTCTAGTGATCCAATACCTTACAAGGCTATATAATGCATTGGAAAATATCAAAAGAGTTTGATTTTTGTTATGGGCATAGAGTTTGGTCACAAACTTTAAACTCTGAATTCTCAATTGATTCATGTCTTAAATGTAGACATTTACATGGTCATCAAGGAAAAGTAATTGTTTATTTACAAGCTGAAGAATTAAAAGATGGAATGGTAACTGACTTTAAACACCTAAATTGGTTTAAACTATTTTTAGATGATGTACTAGACCATAAATTTATCCTTGATATTAATGACCCATTATTTTCAAAGTTACTTCCAGATATAAAAAAAGATGAGTTAGTTAAATTTGATGAAGGTTATTCTTTAGTAGATTTAACAAAATTCAAAGATGAAGAATCTTATATAACTGAACTTTATGAAGGTTATGTAATAGTTGATTTTGTTCCAACAAGTGAAAATATTTCAGCTTGGCTTTTAAAAATAGTTGCTAAAAAAATGGCAAAACTAAATGTTGAAGTTTCTCACATAGAATTTTTAGAAACACCAAAAAGTAAAAGTACATTTTATGCTTGAAGTAAATGAGATTTTTGGTCCAACAATTCAAGGTGAAGGAAAACTTGTAGGAACTCCATCAGTTTTTATTAGATTTGGAAAATGTAATTTCACTTGTGAAGGTTTTATGGTTGAGTATGAAACTCCAAGTGGAATTAAAAAATGTGCTTGTGATTCTTATTTTGCAGTTGATAAAGAGTTTAAAGATACTTGGACAAAATACAAATCTTATGAAGATATTGTCTCTGAAGTTGATAAATTAACAAATATCTATACCTATGATTATAAAATGGATATAGTTATAACTGGTGGGGAACCATTACTTTATTGGAATAAAGAAGAGTTTCAAAAACTATTAGAACACTACATAAATGATGGTCACAAAGTAACTATTGAAACAAATGCCTCATTAAATCTTAACTTTACAAAAGAGTATCAAAAGAAAATTTTATTTTCCATGAGTGTAAAACTAAGTAATTCCCTTGAACCACTAAAAAAAAGAGTAAACAAAGAAACACTTACAAAAGTACTTACAAATACAAATGAATCATATTTAAAATTCGTAATTGGAAAAGATTTTAAGAATGATGCAAAAGAAGAAATTCGCGAAATATTAAAAGATATTCCAAAATGCGAAGTTTTCTTAATGCCTATGGGTGATACAGCACAACAAATTAGTGAAAATAGTGAAGATGTTATTAATATGGCTATTCAAAATGGCTACAAATATTGTGATAGATTACATATTCGGGTATGGGATAATAAAAGAGGTGTATAAATAAACTTTAGCCTTATTTAGATATAATGTAAAAATTTTTAAACAAATCAAAGGAAAGCAATGAATTTTACAGGTTCAAATGTATTAGTTACTGGTGCATCAAGAGGTATTGGAGCACAAATTGCAAAAACTTTAGCTGGTTATGGGTTAAAAGTATGGATTAACTACAGAAGTGGAGCCCAAGCTGCTGAAGCAATTAAAGCTGAAATTGAAGCTGCTGGTGGTCAAGCTGCAATTATTAAAGCAGATGTTACTAAAGAAGATGAATTTAATGATGCAATTAAAACAATTATTGATGCTGATGGTGCGTTAGCATACTTAGTTAACAATGCCGGAATTACTAGAGATAAGTTAGCATTAAGAATGTCAGTTGAAGACTTCAATGATGTAATTGCTGCAAACTTAACATCTGCATTTATTGGATGTAAAGGTGCATTAAAGGCTATGGGTAAAAAGAAATTTGGATCTATTGTAAATATCTCTTCAATTGTTGGAGAAATGGGAAATCCTGGACAAACTAACTATTCAGCTTCAAAAGGTGGATTAAATGCAATGACTAAATCATTTGCAAAAGAAGCAGCTGCAAGAGGAATTAGATATAATGCAGTTACACCTGGATTTATTCAAACTGACATGACAGATGAATTAAAAGAAGAAGTAAAAGCAGAATATGAAAGAAATATTCCACTTTCAAGATTTGGTCAACCAAGTGAAATTGCTGATGCAGTTGCATTTTTATTAAGTGATCATTCATCATATATTACAGGTGAAATATTAAAAGTTAATGGTGGTTTATACGTTTAATATAAACGTATTTAATAAATTTAAAAGAGAATTTAAACCTTTTTGGTTATAATTCAGTGTTAATTTTATAAAAGGAAATAAATATGGCATTATTAGATGATGTAAAAGAAGTAGTTGTTGAGCAATTAGATTGCGATCCAGCAGAAGTTAAAGAAGATTCAAAATTTATTGAAGATTTAGGTGCTGACTCTTTAGACGTAGTTGAGCTAGTTATGGCATTAGAAGAGAAATTTGACATCGAAATCCCAGATGAAGATGCTGAAAAAATCTTAACTGTTGCTGATGCTATTAAATACATCGAAGATAACGCGTAATTTATACGCTTAAATAGAAGAGTTAACTCTTCTATTTTTAAATTTAAAATATTGAGTTTTTTGTAAAAAATTGAATATTTTCAAATAACAAATAATAAACAAAAATTGGAGCTTATTTAATGAGAAGAGTAGTTGTAACAGGTTTAGGTACTATTAATTCTACAGGTCACAGTGTAAAAGAATCATTTGATGCAGTAGTTAAAGGAGAATGTGGTATTGATAAAATCACATTATTTGATGCATCTGAGTTCCCTGTTCAAATTGCTGGAGAGGTAAAAAATTTTGATCCAACTACAGTAATGGACAAAAAAGAGGTAAAAAAAGCTGATAGATTTATTCAATTAGGAATCAAAGCTGGTTTAGAGGCTATGATTGATTCAGGTTTTGTATCACAAGAAAACAAGAAAGTTGATGATTCAATTGCTGATAGATTTGGAATTATTTCAGGTTCTGGAATTGGTGGATTATCTACAATTGAGAAAAACTCAGTTGTATGTGCAAATAGAGGACCAAGAAAAATATCTCCTTTCTTTATTCCTTCTGCTTTAGCAAATATGTTAAGTGGTTTTATTTCAATTGAGCACAATTTAAAGGGACCAAGTTTATCTTGTGTAACTGCTTGTGCTGCTTCTACACACGCAATTGCAGATGCAACAAAAACAATCATGCTTGGTGGAGCTGATAGAATTTTAGTTGTTGGTGCTGAAAGTGCTGTTTGTGGTGCTGGAGTTGGTGGATTTGCTGCAATGAAAGCATTAAGTGCTAGAAATGATGATCCTAAAAAAGCTTCAAGACCATTTGATACGGATAGAGATGGATTTGTAATGGGTGAAGGTTCAGGAGCACTTGTAATAGAAGATTTAGAATCTGCAAAAGCAAGAGGAGCTAAAATCTACTGTGAAATCATTGGATTTGGTGAATCTGGAGATGCAAACCATATTACTGCACCAGTAGTTGATGGTCCACTAAGAGCTATGAAAGCTGCATTTGAAGTAGCAAAAACATTAACTGGTGAATATCCAAAAATTGATTATATTAATGCTCACGGTACTTCTACTCCAGTTGGAGATAAAAATGAAACTGCAGCTATTAAAGCTTTATTTGATGGAGCTGAAAATTGCCCTCCTGTATCTTCTACAAAAGGTCAAATTGGTCACTGTTTAGGAGCTGCTGGTGCTATTGAAGCGATTTTTACAATTAAAGCATTAACAGAAGGAATTATTCCTCCAACAATTAATATTGAAAATCAAGATCCTGAATGTGATTTAGATTACGTTCCTAATACAGCAAGAAAAGCTGAGTTAACTACAGTTATGAGTAATAACTTTGGGTTTGGTGGAACAAACGGTTCTGTTATATTTAAAAAATATAACGACTAATAAATACCTATGTACGAAAAGAGTTAGTAATGAACTAGCTCTTTTTTTTTATTAAAGGGGAAATAATTTGGCAGCTTATTTAGATTTTGAAGATAAAATAAAAAAAATTGAAGAAGATATTATTATTGCTAAAACTAAAGCAGATGAACATGCTGTAGAGATTTTAGAAAAAAAACTTGAAAAAGAAGTTGAAAAGACTTTTAAGAATTTAAGTGATTATCAAAAATTACAACTTGCAAGACATCCGGATAGACCTTATGCAATGGATTATATTAATGAGATTTTAACTGATGCATATGAAATCCATGGTGATAGACACTATGTAGATGATAGTGCAATTGTATGTTACTTAGGTTTTATTGGTGAACAAAAAGTAATGGTAATTGGTGAGCAAAAAGGTAGAGGTACTAAAGATAAGCTTCATAGAAACTTTGGTATGCCAAGTCCTGAAGGATATAGAAAAGCTCTAAGAGCAGCTAAAATGGCTGAGAAATTTCAAATTCCAATTCTAATGTTAGTAGACACTCCAGGTGCATATCCTGGAATTGGTGCTGAAGAGAGAAATCAATCTGAAGCAATTGCTACAAACCTTTTTGAGTTTGCAGACTTAACAACACCAACTGTTTCAGTTGTAATTGGAGAAGGTGGTTCAGGTGGAGCGCTTGCAATTTCAGTTGCAGATAAACTTGCAATGATGAGATATTCTGTTTATGCAGTTATTTCACCAGAAGGTTGTAGTGCGATTTTATGGAATGACCCATCAAAAGTTGAAACAGCTGCAAATGCACTTAGAATTACAGCTGAGAATTTAAAAGATTTAAAATTAATTGATGATGTTGTAAATGAACCTTTAATTGGAGCTCATAGACAAAAAGAAGAAGCAATTAGAGCATTAAAAGAGTATTTTTTAACTTCTCTTGAAGAGTTAAAACAACTAACTCCAGCTCAAAGATACCAAAAGAAATATGAAAAAATCATGGCTTTAGGATCTTTCCAAGAGTAAAAAGAAAAAACAAGAGAATAGCTTCTCTTATTTTTCTCTAACTAACCTACCCACAGGTTCACCACCTATTAAATGAAAATGTAAATGTGGTACTTCTTGTCCACCATCACTCCCAATATTTGTAATTAATCTGTATCCACTTTCACTTACATTTAATTCTTTAGCAACTTTTTGCGTAAATTCAGTAAGTCCTGACATAATTGATGGATCTACAACATCAAAAGATTCATAATGTTTTTTTGGAATAATTAATACATGAATTTTTCTAGTTGGATTTATGTCATGAAAACATAAGAAATTCTCATCTTCTAAAACTTTATTGCTTGGTATTTCACCTGCTACAATCTTACAAAAAATGCACATCTTTTTTCCTTGAAATTGATATAAAAAACATTATAACCAAACTCTAATAAATCTTTAAGTATAATCGCCATAAATTATAAATATGATGATATTAAAACATAGAAATTTAGGGGAAAAGAAGTGACTATTTGGATTGAAAAAATCAACAATGCAGCATCACTTGAAGAGTTAGAAAACTTAAGAATTGAAACACTAGGTAAAAAAGGTGTTATAACTTCTGAGTTTGCTAAAATGAAAAGTGTTCCAGCTGAAGAAAAAAAAGCTTTTGCAGAAAATTTGAATAAACAGAAAGCACAAGTTAATGAAGCAATTGAAGCAAAAAAAATAATTTTAGAAAAAGAGGCTTTAAATCAAAAACTTGCATCAGAAAAAATTGATGTTACAAAATTTAATAATGAATTATCATGTGGTGCAACTCACCCTGTAGTTGAAACAATGGATAGAATTATTACTTATTTTCAGAATTTAAACTTTGCAGTTGAAGAAGGTCCATTAGTTGAAGATGATTTCCATAACTTTGAAGCATTAAACTTACCTAAATATCACCCTGCAAGAGATATGCAAGATACG
Source organism: Malaciobacter pacificus (assembly GCF_004214795.1). Classification (NCBI taxonomy): domain Bacteria; kingdom Pseudomonadati; phylum Campylobacterota; class Epsilonproteobacteria; order Campylobacterales; family Arcobacteraceae; genus Malaciobacter; species Malaciobacter pacificus. Next base: position 304,120 of record NZ_CP035928.1, on the reverse strand, counting down.
TTCTACAATAAAGATTATACACTACTTAGAACTCATACTTCTCCAGTACAAATTAGAACTATGTTAAATCAATCAACACCAATTAGAATGATTGCTCCAGGAACTGTATTTAGAAGAGATTTTGATATTACACACACTCCAATGTTCCATCAAATTGAAGCATTAGTAGTTGATGAAGCAGATAAAATTTCATTTGCAAATTTAAAACATGTGTTAGTGGAATTTCTACATCATATGTTTGGTGATGTTGATGTTAGATTTAGACCATCGTTCTTCCCATTTACTGAACCTTCAGCTGAAGTTGATATCTCATGTGTATTTTGTAAAGGTGATGGATGTAGAGTTTGTTCACAAACAGGATGGCTTGAGGTTCTTGGTTGTGGGGTTGTTGATGAAAATGTATTTAAAGCAGTTGGATATGAAAATAAATCTGGTTATGCATTTGGATTAGGAGTTGAAAGATTTGCTATGTTAATTCACAATATTGGTGATTTAAGATCATTATTTGAAAGTGATACAAGATTAATAGGACAGTTTAAATGATAGTTACAAGAAATTGGTTACAAGAGTTTATTGATATTTCAAAAATATCTACTGAAGATATTTGTAAAGCACTTAATTCAATTGGACTAGAAGTTGACAGTTTAGAAAAAATCTCAATCCCTTCAAAAGTTGTACTTGGAAAAGTATTAGAAAAAGAAAAACACCCTGATGCTGATAAATTAAATATTTGTCAAGTTGACATTGGAACAGAACAGGTACAAATTGTTTGTGGTGCGAAAAATGTAGATGCGGGTCAATATGTACCAGTTGCAATTAATGGTTGTAATTTAGGTGGTGGATTTAAAATCAAAAAAGCTAAACTAAGAGGTGTTGAATCAAATGGAATGATTTGTTCATCAACTGAAATTGGTATGGCAAAATTAAATGATGGTATTTTAGAACTTGATGATTCTATAGGTGAATTAATTATTGGTAAAGAACTTTGTGAATATCCATTATTAAATGATGAAATTATTGAGATTGAGTTAACAGCAAATAGAGGTGATTGTTTAAGTATTGCTGGAGTTGCTAGAGAATTAAGTGCTTTTTATAATATCCCATTAAATGAATTTGAAAACCACTCTAACTTTAATGATTTTGGTATTGGTCAAGTATTAGAAGTAGAATGTGAAAATAAAATTGATACTTCACTAGTTTTTAAAGCTATTGATTTTTCAGAGTTTAAACTTAGTGTATTACAAAAAATCAGAGTAGGTATAATTGATAAATATCAAGACTCAAATGACATAGCTAATATCTTATCATATGTTACTCACTGTACTGGTGTAATTTTAAATGCTTATCCAAAAGAAAAAGCCATTAAAAAAGGTGACCTTAGTATTATTCATGTAAAAAAAGATACTCAAGGTTTTGATAATACTTATGGCACAGAACACTTAAGTAAAATAGGAATAGAGCACAATAAAATTGAAGCAAATGAGACTAATTTTATAATTGAAGCATCTTACGTTAATCCAGAGTTAGTATCGAAAAAAGTTTTTGAAACTAAAATTAAAACTGGTGATATCTATTATAGAACTTCTAGAGGAAGTGAGCCTGATATTGAGTATGGTATTAATTACTTTACTTCAATAGTATCAGATAATGGAGCTTTAATTTATAAAGGTAGTGAATCTTTTGTTGAAGAGGAAGAGAAAATTGCTTTAGATGTTAATGTTAATAAAATCAATTCAATTATTGGTCAAAATATTGAAAAAACAGAAATTGAAAGAATTTTAACATCACTTCAATTTGAGGTTAAAGATACAGGTGATAATATTCTTGTAGTTAAGATACCTCAGTTTAGACATGACATCAAAAATATTGCTGATGTTACAGAAGAGATAGTAAGAATAATCGGTATTGATAATATTATTGCAAAGCCTCTTGCTATTGATGAAGTAAATAGAGTAAATAAAACTTCTTTAGATTTAGTAAAGAAAAATAGATTAAGAGCAAAAGCTATTGAAAATGGGTTTTATGAAACGCTTACTTATGTATTTAGTTCAAAAGAGAACTTAGAAAAATATGGATTTAAAACAGTTAAAGACAATCTTGATATTTTAAACCCTATCGTAAAAGAGTTGAATACGTTTAGAAGTACAATTTTATTAAATTTAGTGGAAGCTTGTTCAAACAATTTCAAAAATGGAGCAAGATCAACTGCATTTTTTGAAATAGGAACAGTATTTGATGAAAATAGAAATGAATCAAAAAAGATTTCATTTATTCAAACAGGTGCAATAGCACAAGAAGATGTTTCAAATTCTGGGAAACCTGAAAATATTGATTTCTTCTCATTTGCTAAAAAGATTTTAAATACAGTTGGAAAGTTTGATTTAGAAACTTTAGAGAATATTCAAAATGATTTTGTGCACCCTTATCAAAGTGCAAAAGTAATAATAGAGGGGAAAGAAATTGGATATATTTCAAAATTACACCCTAGTGTTTGTGAAGATTATGATTTAGGTGATACATTTATTGCTGAACTTGATTTTGATGCATTAAAAAATGATTTAGTAAAAACTCAATCTTATTCTAAATTCCAAGCATCAAAAAAAGACTTAAGTATTATTGCTCCAAAAGATTTAGAATACAAAAAAATTAAAGATGTTATCAATTCATTAAACGATAAAAGAATTAAACAATTTAATTTAATTGATATTTATAGTGATGAAAAACTTGGTGAAAATGAGAGTTTAACAATTAGATTTGTTTTACAAGATGATGAAAAAACTATGGAAGAAGAAGATATTTTAACATCAATGAATTCTATTTTAGATGCCTTAGATAAAAAATTATCTATTGGATTAAGACAATAAATTAAAAGGAAAAAAGTGGAAAAGTTTAGTATTAAAAAGTTAGATAAACCATTTAACATTGAAATTGACAATATTGCAAGTGATAAATCAATCTCACATAGATGTGCTATGTTTTCACTTTTTTCAAACCAAACTTCATATGTTAAAAACTTTTTAACAGCAGAAGATACTTTAAATACTCTAAGTATTGTAGAGCAACTTGGAGCAAAAGTTAAAAGAGATGGAAGTAGTGTTGAAATAACTCCCACTGATAAACTAACAGAGCCATCTAATGTGCTTGATTGTGGAAACTCTGGAACTGCTATGAGACTATTTTGTGGTTTATTAGCTTCAGTTGATGGTGCATTTACACTAACAGGTGATAAATACCTTCATGCAAGACCAATGAAAAGAGTTGCAGATCCATTAAGAAGTATTGGAGCAAATATTGATGGAAGAGAAAATGGAAATAAAGCTCCCCTATTTATTAGAGGTGTAAAAGAGTTAAAGCCATTTACATATCACTCACCTGTTGATTCAGCACAAGTTAAATCAGCTATGATTCTTGCAGCACTTAGAGCAACTGGAGTTTCTAAATATAAAGAGAATGAATTAACAAGAGACCATACAGAACGAATGTTAAAAGGTATGGGAGCAAAATTAGAAAATGATGAGGAAGGATTTATAAATATTCACCCTTTAACAGGTCATTTAAAACCTTTAAATATAACTGTTCCAACAGATCCAAGTTCTGGATTTTTCTTTGCAGTAGCTGCTGCCATTACAAAAGGTGCAAGAGTTGTAATTAAAAATGTAACTTTAAACCCAACTAGAATTGAAGCATATCAAGTATTAAAAAGAATGGGTGCAATAGTAAACTTTATTGAAAAAGAGAATATTTATGAGCCAATTGGTGATATTGAAGTAATAAACAATGAACTAAATGGTGTAGAAGTTAGTGAAAACATCTCTTGGTTAATTGATGAACTACCTGCTCTTTCTATTGCAATGAGTTTAGCAAATGGAAAATCAATTGTTAAAAATGCCAGTGAATTAAGAGTAAAAGAATCTGATAGAATCAAATCAGTTGTAAACAATCTAGAAAAATGTGGTGTAGAATTTACTGAATTTGAAGATGGATATGAAATCACAGGTGGTACAATTTCAAAAGCTACTATTGATTCACATGGTGATCACAGAATTGCTATGAGTTTTGCAATTGCAGGTTTAAATAGTGATATGGAAATAGAAGATGTTGATTGTATATTAACATCATTTCCTAATTTTAAAGAGATATTAGACTCTTTATATAAATAAGGATAATTATTGTGAAAGTAAAATTAGCAGCTAATTATGGTTTTTGTTTTGGAGTAAAAAGAGCAATTAAAATTGCTGAAGATTACAAAAACTCTTCAACTATGGGGCCACTAATTCATAACCAAGATGAAATCAATAGATTAAAAAATGATTTTAACGTTGGATTATATAATGGATTAGAGGATGTTAAAGATAATGATACAATCATTATAAGAACACATGGTATTCCTAAAAATGATTTAAAAAACTTACGAAAACAAAAAGCAAAAGTTATAAATGCAACTTGCCCATTTGTTACTACTCCTCAGCAAATAGTAAAGAAAATGTCAAAAGAAAATTATTCTATTTTAATTTTTGGAGATGAGCATCATCCAGAAGTTAAAGGAGTTGCTTCTTATGCTGAAGATGCTCAAGATGTTCATATAATAATGGAACCAAGTGAATTAGAAAATTTAGAATTTAAAAACAATAAAATTGCAACTGTTGCACAAACAACAAAGAAAAAAGAGAAATATCTAGAAATTGTAAATGCATTAATTTTAAAAAATAAAGAGGTTAGAGTATTTAATACAATTTGTGATGCAACTTTTGAAAATCAAGATGCTGCAAGAGAAATTTCAAAAGAAGTTGATGTTATGGTAGTTATTGGAGGTAAAAACTCTTCAAATACTAAGCAACTCCATGCAATTTGTAAAGAGAGTTGCGATGACTCATATTTAATTGAAAATGAATCAGAAATAGAAGAATCTTGGTTTAAAAATAAAACTTTATGTGGTGTAACAGCAGGCGCTTCAACGCCAGATTGGATAATTCAACAGGTTGTGAATAAAATAGAATTAATTAACTAAGCAACTTTTTAAGGCAATTTAATGTATAATCGTCCCATTTAATAAAAATGGTAAATATGAAGGAATAAAATGGGTATCGATGATATAGATTTAGGTGAAGACTTTGATTTTGAGCAAATGCTTAATGAGTCTTTTGAGAATGCTGAAAATAATTCTGTAGTTGATGGTGTAATTGTTGAAATTACTAATGATAGAGTACTAGTTGATGTTGGTCAAAAAATTGAAGGTCAATTAAACCCAAGTGAGATCACAATTGGTGGTGAAGTTAAATATAACGTTGGTGATTCAATTCCAGTTATGTTAATGGGTAACAGAGGTGAAAGACCAAATATCTCTCATAAAAAAGTTTTACAAAAAGCTAAGTTTGATGCATTTGTTGAAAAATATGGTGAAGATGTAGAAGATGTAACAATCGAAGGTAAAGTTGTTTCTGTTAAAAACAGAGGTGGATTTATCATTGAAGATGAAGAAGGTTGTGAATACTTCATGCCAATGGCTCAATCTTTCTTAAAAGCTCAAGGTGCTGTAGGTAAAACTGTTAAAGCAAAAGTTTTAAAAGTTAACAAAGCACAAAATTCAATTATTGTTTCTAGAAAAAAATTAATTGAAGAAGCTAAAGCTGTTAAAGATAACAAAGTTGCTGAAATCATGGAAAGTGGTGAAGCAGTAAACGGAACAATCAAAAAAATTACTTCTTATGGTATGTTTGTAGATTTAGGTGGAATTGATGGTTTAGTAAACTACAATGAAATCTCATACAAAGGTCCAGTTAATCCAGCTAACTACTACAATGAAGGTGATGAAGTTACTGTTGTTGTATTATCTTACGATAAAGCAAAACAACACTTATCATTATCTATTAAAGCAGCACTTGCAAATCCATGGGAAGAGATTAAAGACGAATTAGAAGTTGGTGATACAATTACTGTTACTGTTTCTAACTTTGAATCTTATGGTGCATTTGTTGATTTAGGAAATGACATTGAAGGTTTATTACATATTTCTGAAATTTCATGGAATAAAAACGTTAAAAATCCAAAAGAGTTATTAACTTTAGGTGAAGAAATTAACGTTGAAGTTATTGAATTAGATGTAAATAAAAAAAGATTAAGAGTATCGTTAAAGAACTTACAAGAAAAACCATTTGCAAAATTCACAAAAGAGTTTAATGTTGGTGATGTTGTAAAAGGAAAAATTGCTACATTAACTGATTTTGGTGCATTTGTTACTATTGGAGATGTTGATGGTTTATTACATAATGAAGAAGCTTCATGGGAGCCAAATACAAAATGTAAATCAATCTTCAAAAAAGGTGATGATGTAGAAGTTAAAATCATCAAAATTGATAGAGAAAAAGAGAATATTTCATTATCAATTAAAGAAATTGCAGATTCTCCAGCACAAAGATTCCAAGATACTCACAAATTAGGTGATATCGTAAAAGGAAACGTAAAAGATAAAAAAGACTTCGGAGTATTTATTAAACTAGAGAACAACTTAGATGGTTTAATTAGAAATGAAGATTTTGGTCCATTAAATGTTGAAGAAATTAATAATGGTGATGAAATTGAAGCTGTTGTTGTAAATATTGATACTAAAAGAAATAGAGTTAGATTATCTGTTAAAAGATTAGAGCAACAACAAGAAAGAGAAGTATTAAAATCTGTTAATGATGACTCATCTATGACTTTAGGTGATTTATTAAAAGATCAAATCAAATAAATAGGACTTATTTAAATGAGTAAACATACAATTGTAGTTTGTGACCACATTCATGATGCAGGATTAGAAATCCTGCAAAATACAGAAGATGTAAATTATGTTTATGCAGCAGACATTGATAAAGTAGCACTTTTAGATGTTATCAAAGATGCTGACGTTGCAATTACAAGATCTTCAACAGATGTGGATGAAAAATTCTTAAATGCAGCAACTAACTTAAAAGCAATTATCAGAGCCGGTGTTGGTTATGATAATGTTGATATGGAAGGTTGTTCAAAAAGAGGTATCATTGCGATGAATGTACCAACTGCTAATACTATTGCAGCAGTTGAATTAACTATGACTCACATGTTATCTTGTATGAGAAAATTTCCTTATGCTCATGGTCAATTAAAAGACCAAAGAATTTGGAAAAGAGAAGATTGGTATGGTAGAGAACTTTATGGTAAAAAATTAGGTGTTATTGGTTTTGGTAACATTGGACATAGAGTTGCATTAAGAGCTAAATCATTTGAAATGGACGTAATTACATACGACCCATATATTCCTTCAACAAAAGCAACTGATTTAGGTATTAAATATACAACAAACTTCGAAGACATTTTAGATTGTGATATTATTACTATTCACACACCAAAAAATAAAGAGACAATCGATATGATTGGTGAAGAAGAAATTGCTAAAATGAAAGATGGTGTAGTATTAATTAACTGTGCTAGAGGTGGTTTATATAATGAAGATGCATTAGTAAACAACTTAAAGTCAGGAAAAATTGCTATGGCTGGTATTGATGTATTCAAAAAAGAGCCTGCTACTGATCACCCATTATTAGATTTACCAAATGTAACTGTAACTGCACACTTAGGTGCAAATACAAAAGAATCTCAAAGAGAAATCTCTGTTCAAGCAGCAAATAATGCTATTGAATCAGCAAGAGGAATTGCATATCCAAATGCATTAAATTTACCAATTGATGAGAGTAAAATTCCTTCATTTGTAAAACCATACATTGAGTTAACACAAAAAATGGCATTCTTAATAGCTCAAAGTGATAAAACTGAAATTAGATCTATAAACATTGCAGCTGAAGGTGAAATTGCTGAATATTTAGAATCATTAGAAACATTTGCAACAGTTGGTGCACTTGCAGTATCAACTGAGGATATTAATTATGTAAATGCTAATTTTATAGCTGAGGAAAAAGGTATAGAAATTACTACATCTAAATTCTCAAATCATAGTGGATATCAAAATAAAGTTTCTATTAAATTTACTACATCAAAAGGTGTACAAACAATTTCAGGAACTGTATTTAATGATGATGTTCAAAGAATCGTAGAGCTTAATGGATTTGCATTAGACATTGAACCACAAGGTAAAATGTTAATCATGAGAAATGAAGATGTTCCAGGTGTTATTGGTGAAGTTGGTAAAACTTTAGCAAACTCTAACATCAATATTGCAGACTTTAGATTATCGAGACAAAAAGATGGTGCTTTAGCAGTTATTTTAATTGATGAAAAAGCAAGTTCAAATGTTATCAAAGAACTTGAAAATATCCAAGCAGCTAAATCAGTTGCTTATGCAGAAATTTAAGGAGAATACTAATGGCAAATATTGGTATGAGTGAATTAAAAAAAGGTCTTAAAATTGAACTTGATGGTGTTCCATATAAAATTACAGAATACCAACACGTAAAACCTGGTAAAGGTGCAGCATTTGTTAGATGTAAAATCAAATCATTTTTAAATGGTAAAGTTATTGAAAAAACTTTCCATGCAGGTGATAAATGTACTACTCCAGACTTACAACAAAGTCAAATGCAATACTTATATGATGATGGTGAAATGTTACAATTCATGAACACTGAAACATATGAGCAAATTGGTTTAACTTATGACCAAGTTGGTGAAGCTGCTGATTGGATTATTGATGGAATGAATGTTGATATGATGTTCTTCAATGGTAATGCAATTACAGTTGAGCCACCAATGACAGTTGAATTAAAAATTGTAGAAACTCCACCTAACTTTAAAGGTGATTCTCAAGGTGGTAAAAAACCAGCTACTTTAGAATCAGGTGCAGTTGTACAAATTCCTTTCCATATTGTGGAAGGTGATGTAATCAAGTGTGATACAAGAACTGGTGAATACATCGAGAAAGTTAAGTAAAAAGCGAAAGCTTTTTACTTTCTTTTTAAAAATAAGAGTTTTTCTTCCCCTATATAGTTCTCATGAACTATCTCAAAATTAATATCCAAATCATTTAAAGCATTTACGCCTTTTCTAATTTTTGGATTTACTATTAGTAAAATATAATCTAGTCTATCTTTTAAAGTATCTAATAAATTATAAGTTCCTTCAACCATAACAAACTTATAATCAAGTAGTTTAAATAAATCATCACTAACTATAACTTTTCTATTTGGTATTTTAAATAGTGGGATATTACTATCAAATACTTTGTTTTTACTATAAATCATTACATTAGGAGCACGTCCTGCAATAAATCTTGCATCAAGTGTTGGTTTATCAGTTCTCACTGTATTCCCACCTATTAAAAGTAAATCTATTTTGTCTCTTAATGTATGCACATATGCTTTTGCTTGGTTTGCTGAAATTGCACCATCAATACAACCATTTAACGTTTGTGCCATTTTATAAAAAATAAATGTTCCACTATTCCATTTTAGAAATGGATATAAAAGCTCATAGGCCTCTTTTTTCATACAACCAATGTTCACATCAATATTTTCACCTTTGAGAGTTTCTGCCCCACCTCTTGCAATATTATTCATATCCTCATGTGCAATGATTACTTTTTTTGGTTTTAACTCTTTAAGTAAATTTGCACAAGCTGGTGTTTTTCCCTCATGATTACATGGTTCTAATGTTACATATATTTTGCAATCATTAAAAAAACCATTATGATTTTTAATTAAATAATCATGTATTTCATGGGAAGTTTTTTTCATCTTTAATAAATCATTTGGATGATACTTTAAATATGCTTCTTTTAATGCATTTACTTCAGCATGAGGCATACCCGCTTCTTTATGAGCTTCAATTGATAGTATTTCACTATCACCTTTAACTACTACACATCCAACAGCAGGATTAGGATAAGTTAAAAATTGATATTTCCAAGCTTCATCAATAGCTAATTTCATAAAAAATTGATCATTAATTTTCATTTGTTAAATTCCGTAAAAAAGTTTTAATATATAAAAAGAAGTATATTGAAATAAGAGTAAATTAGTAGTTAAAATAGTAATTAGAAAATTCTAATTACCATTCAAAATAAGTTGATGCTGATAAGATTGAGCTATAAGAAACCTCTTCTTCTCCAAATTCAGTTTTAATTATTATTTTTTCATCATCTGCACTTAAAAGTTCACCTTTGTAAATTTCAGTTGCAATATCTTTTACTTTAACCTTTTCTCCAATTGATGCTTTAAAATGTTCAGTTTTTCTTAACTTTCTTTCAATTCCTGGTGAACTTACTTCTAAAGTATACTCTCCACTCATTGGTTCATTTACATCTAAAATAGGAGAAATCATTCTTGAAATTTCAGCACATTTATCTAAGTTAATTCCCTCAGGACTTGTAACATAAACTCTATAAATGTTTTTGTCATGTTCTTTTGTATTTACAATATCATAAAGTTGAGCACCTAGTGATTCAACTGCTAATTTAATTGATTCTTCTAAATTCATTACTCTTCTTCTTTTTTTGTTTTTTCTATTTGTGCAAATAATGCTTCTATATTCATTGATTTTTCTAAAGAAGTATCATTTTGAAATTTAAAATTAGGACACTTATACCAACCAGTACTTGCTAATACATGAGATTTAATTCTTCCATTTGCTTTTTGAAGTGCAGAAATTACACCTGGAATTTCTTTTTGTTCAAAATCACTTCCATCAAAATAAACAATCGCATCATACTTACCATTTTTACAATTAACTGCTGTAATAGGTAGTGAATTAATTCTGCTATCTGATAGATTTGAAAGTGCTTCGGGAATCAACTCCATAAGAAGTGATTCCGTTCTTTGTAAGTTTATACTTTTCATTATTAGTCGTCTATAGAAACTTTTTCTTCTATTTGAATGAATGTTTCAATGAAGTCACCATTTTTGATGTCATTGAATTTTTCAAACATAATACCACACTCATAACCATTACCAACTTCTTTAACATCATCTTTAAATCTTCTTAATGATGAAATTTTACCAGTGTAAGTTACAACACCATCTCTAATGATTCTAGCATGACCACCTCTGATTACTTTACCATCAGTTACAATACATCCAGCAACTGTTCCAACTTTTGGAACTACAAATGTATCTCTAACTTCAGCTTGTCCAGTATTTTCTTCTCTAATTACTGCACTCATCATACCAGATAATGTATCTTTAATATCATCAATTAAATCATAAATAATTGAATATGTATTAATTGTTATACCATCAGCTTTTGCTTTATTTTTAACAGCACCTGTTGGTCTTACATTAAATCCTAAAATAATACATCCTTCAGATGCACTTGCTAAAATTAAATCTGATTCAGTAATTCCACCAACCCCTGCATGAACTACTTTTACTTTTACTTCATCATTTTGGATTTTTTCTAAACTACCTTTAATAGCTTCAAGTGAACCAGATACATCTGTTTTAACAATAACTGGAAGTTGTTTAATTTTACCTTCTGCAATTAATCCACTCATCTCTTCAAGTGAAACTTTTGTAGATTTTGACAACTCTTTAGCTCTTGCATGCTCAGCTCTTTTAGTTGCAATATCTCTAGCTTCTTTATCAGAATCTTGAACAACCATTACAGAACCAGATACAGGAATATCATTTAATCCTAAAACTGTACCAGTTTCAGATAAACCTAATTCTTTAATAGGTTTTCCATTATCATCAGTAATTGCTTTTACTCTACCATATGTAGTATCACAAACAATATTATCACCAACTTTTAATGTACCGTTTTGAACAATAACTGTTGCAACTGGACCTCTACCTTTTTCTAAAGATGCTTCAACAACTGCAGCTTTTGCTTTAGCTTCTGGGTCTGCTTTAAGCTCTAAAATTTCTGATTGTAAAAGAATATTTTCTAATAAATCATCAATTCCTTCACCAGTTAAAGCAGAAACACCAATAAATTCAGTCTCTCCACCCCAATCAACAGGAGTCATATCTCTCTCTGCCATTTGAGCTTTTACCATATCTGGATTAGCTGCTTCTTTATCAATTTTATTCATAGCAACAATAATTGGACAACCTGAAGCTTTTGCATGAGAAATAACCTCTTCAGTTTGTTGTTTAACACCATCATCAGCTGCAACTACAATAATGATAATATCAGTAATATCTGCACCTCTTGATCTCATTTCAGAGAAAGCTGCGTGACCTGGAGTATCTACAAATGTAATTTTTTGACCATCTTTTTCTACAGTGTAAGATGAAATATGCTGAGTAATTCCACCCGCTTCACCAGCAGCAACTTTTGATTCTCTAATCTTATCAAGTAAAGAAGTTTTACCATGGTCAACGTGTCCCATAATAGTTACAACAGGAGGTCTTGTAACAAAGTTTGAATCATCAATCTCTTCTTCTTGGTATTCTTCAACATAATTTGCATCTTCTAAAGCATCTTTAACAGTTACTTCAATACCAAACTCTTCACCTAATATTTCTAATTCATCTTGTTTTAAGAAGTCATTTTTAGTAACCATCATTCCTAAACCAAATAACACAGTGATTACTTCAGCAGCACTTTTACCACAAGCTTCTGCAAATTCATAAACTCTGATATCTTCAGGAATTGTTACTTCAGTAATTTCTACCTCTTCAACTTCTCTTCTAACTCTTTTCTTTCTCTTACCTCTTTTTAATCCTCTTGGAGCATTACCAAAAGCAGCAGGTCTAGAACTTCTAGATTGTTTGTTATTGTTATTATTGTTAGGTTTTGGTTCATCTAAAATTTTAATATTATCACTTAAATCCATATCAAGTAATACTACTTCTTCACCTAATAATGAATCATCTGAACTTCTAAAGTCATCTGAATAGCTTACATCTAATTTAGTTCCATGATCATGTGCTCTTGGACTTGGTTTCTTCTTCTCTTTTTTAGATTTAGCTTTTTTAGCATCTGCACTTGCAGGTGGAATTTTGATATCTTTAGTTTTTATCTCTTCTTTTGTCTCAGTTCCACCTAAAATTTCACTAAGTGATTTCATAGGTTTTTTTGCTGTTTGCTCTACAGAAGAGTTGTTAACAGTTTTTTCAGCTGGTTTTGGATTGTTTTTCTTAACAATTTTTAAACCTCTTCTTTTTGGAACAATCTTATTTTTGTTTTCAGGATTAACTGCAGGTTTATTTTCTTCTTCTTTTTTTTCTACTTGAGAGCTTGTAACAGGCTTTGGTTTAGAAATTGCAGGTTTTTTTATTTCATTAACTTTTTTAACTTCAGTTGATTTAGTCGCAGCTTCAACTTTTTTCTCAACTTTTTCTTCTGTAACTACAGGCTTAGCTACTTCTTTTTTAATCTCTTTTTTTGGTTTTGCAGGTGCTTTTTTAGCTAATTTTGCACTTTTACCAGTCATTATGTAATTTGCAATCTCTTCAGCATCCTCAAATGATACCGCACTTTGAGGTGATTTAAGCTCTATTCCTAAATCTTTTGCTTTTACAATCACATCTTGACTGCTAGCCCCTGCCTCTTCTGCAATTTCATAAACTCTTACTTTATCTGACATCTGTTAGTATCTCCTTAAGTTGTGTAACAAAGTTATTTTTACTTTTACACTCTTTGTTTAGTATTTTTTCCAATCGTTTTAAATCTTTTACTTTTAAATCCGTTTGAATCTGTTTTGAACAAGTCTCACAAATATAAAAACTTCTACCATAGTTGTTATATTGCACAAGTTTTTCATTTTCACATTTAAATCTTAATAACTCTTTTTGTTCGAATTTTTTTCTACAAACAATACAAGTTCTTAAGATCTTTTTCAAATTAGCCAATTATTATACCCTAAATGTTCTTAATTTCCAAAAACTTATAAATCTATTCTTACACCAACATTATCAAAGTCACATGTAAATACTTTAAAGTGAGGAAATTTTTGCTTTAATGCTTTTTCCAATTTTCTTGAATCATCTACATAAGCCACTGAAAATAGTGTTGAACCAGATCCTGATAACGTACTCATTAAAGAACCATTACTTAAGGCAGTTTTTTGAACATCAAAAAGTTCTGGCATATGTTTCATTCTATATTTTTGATGAATCATATCTTGAGAAGCACATTTTAACATATCCCAATTTTCACTCATAAAAGCAGCAGTTAATAAAGAAGAGTGAGATATATTATAAATTACATCCTCTTTTGAGTATTTGTATGGTAGTGCCTTTCTTGAAAGCTGTGTTGATATTGGTCTATTAGGAATTACTACAACTGCTTTTAAAACTTTTGGAATTGATTTATTTAAAAATCTAACCTCATTATCTTGAACTGTTGCAACATTAAAGCCACCCATAACTGCAGGAGTTATATTATCAGGATGATTTTCATAAGCAAGTGCTAAATTTAATAGTTTTTGTTTTTCTAATTTTATTCCCTCAATTGCATAAGCACTTGCAATTGCTGAAACAATCACAGCAGATGAACTACCTAAACCTCTTGAAAGAGGTACTTCATTTTGGAATTCAAATCTAAAGTTTCTTTTTTTGTGTGTTAAATTATGATAAAAATCATTAAAAATCGAGATAAACATATTGTTATCTTTTAGTGCAGGATTATTAGAACCTTCACCTCTTAATGACACACTATGAAATTTTGATGGCTTTATTACAACTTGGTTTTTCATAGCAATTGCTAAACCTAGTGTATCAAAACCTGGCCCTAAATTGGCACTAGTAGCTGGAACGCTTACTCTCATTTATTTCCTTCTTAAACAGCTGGTAAATTATATATTGGCAGTGTTTGATTATTAAAATTTATATTTTCTATACTTAAAGGTAATTTAAAATCGCGTATTATACTATCTTTTTCTAAAAAGTCTACTTTAATTTTATTTTCATCTTTTATGAAATATTTTTTACCTAAAGCTTTTATTGGAGAATTTTCGTTAAATTCAAAGCCATCAATGGCTCTAAATTGAAGTTTTTTCGTAATAGCTATTGTTTTTAAAAAAACATAAGCAACTTTTATAGCCATAAATGAACCCGGAGTATTTACATAATTTAATCTTTTTATATCATAAGTACTAAGTAGTTCTTCAAATAGTGTTGGTAATAAATCAGAGGTCTTACCTTCTAATTTATACTCTTTTATTAATTTATTATTTTCGTAAATCCCAATTAATAAAGGATTAGAGATTGTTATAACTAAGACTTCAATCAAGTTTTTTCCTATGCTTCTACTTTTGAATAAGCTAGTTCAAATACTTTAGCTTCACTATTAGCCTCTTCTAAATCAATAATTTCATAATTTGATTCATCTTCATAAAGTTTTTTAGTTAATAAGTGATTTAAATGATGACTTCCTGCAATTGCATCATACTCTCCAACTAAAGTATATTCTAATAAAGCCATATCTCCAACTGCATCAAGAATTTTGTGTCTTACAAACTCATCATCAAATCTTAAGCCTTCAGGATTTAAAACTTTACTCTGGTCTAGTACAATTGCATTTTCCATAGACCCACCTTGAGCTAAACCAATACTTCTTAGATATTGTACTTCATGCAAAAACCCAAAAGTTCTTGCCCTTGAGATATTTTCTTTATACTCTTCAATTGAATAATCAAAATGAAAATCTTGTTCACCAATGGCTGGATGGTCAAACTTAATTTTAAAATCATATACTATTCTATTAGATGGCTTTAAACAAACTCTTTTACCCTCAGGTGTTGTTACTTCAACCTCTTTTTTTATCTTTATTGCTTTTTTACTCTTTTCAAGCTCTTTAATTCCAGCTTCTTCAATCAGCATACAATATCCTGAAGAACTTCCATCTAGAACTGGTACTTCATCATTATCAATTATAATTCTAAGGTTATCAATACCATATGCATAAACAGCTGATAATAAGTGTTCTATTGTAGAAACAACAACATCATCTTTTCCAATAACTGTTGCCATTTTTGTATCAACAACAAACTCTCTTTTAACTGGAATTGTAACTCCTGCATCAGATCTATAAAAAACAATTCCCATATCACTATCAAGAGGTTCTAGTCTCATTTTTACAGGAACTCCTTTGTGAAGCCCTATTCCTACAATTTCTACACTTTTTGCTATAGTTCTTTGTTTCATTTGCTTTTTATCACTTCCATTGAATTGTTAATTATTTTTGTAATATTTTCCCTAATCCAGAATTTACTCAACCACTCTTCAGGATTAACTTCAATTCCTTGAACTAAAACTCCAAAGTGTAAATGATCTCCAAATACAGCTCCTGTCGAACCAGTATTTGCTATGTGCTCACCTGCTTTTACTTCTTGATTTAAAGATACAGCTGCTCTACTAGTATGGGCATATAATGTAGCTAATCCAAATCCATGATCTATAATTAAAGTATCCCCATAAATTCCTAGATAATCATTAAAAATCACTTTTCCATCATTTGATGTAAAAATTTTTGCTTTTTTTACACTTGCCCAATCAATTCCTAAATGCCATGCTTCATCTATTTTTTTGCCATTATAAGTGTAATGCCTTCTTTCACCATATGAAGCAAATCTCATAGATGAAGGTAATCTTTTAAATGTATTTAAATCAAAATTTGAAACTTTTTCCCTACTCATTTTTTTTCTAGTTTCATTTTTAACAGTATCAACATTTACTTTTCTCAAAGTTTTATTTGCCTTCACAAAAATTTCATCTTGACTATTTGGGATATCCATACCACTTTTTTGTAATACATTTTTACTAACTCTATTTACAAAGTCATCTGAAATTTTTAGTGTATCAATTTTTGGCTCTAAATATTTTATATATAATGGAACTTTTGTAACTGACTTATTTTGCGCTTCATCAACTGCCACTAAATTTACTTGTTTAAACTCTTCTATATAAATTGGCCATGCAATAATAGCCATATAAAAATTTTCTTTATAAAAAGGTATTAATTCAAATCTCTCTTCATTATTAAATGATATATACATATCTTTTAAATTTTCATCTTTAACTTCAACTACAACAGCAGCACTTCCACCTTGTTTTATTAAGTATGTATTTGAAATAACATTTGCTATGGGACTTTTTTTATCAATTTTTAGTTTAACTTCTTTTTTTATCTCATTTCCCATAAAAAAGTTCCACTTACTTGTGTCACTAACTTTTATTTTAAGTAAAGCAGATGTTGGTTTATAGTTTTCCATGGTTTTAGGAGCAATAATATTTAAATCGATTGAACCTTTTGATTTATTAATTACTTGCGTATCTAATCTAATCTCATTTTGTTCATCTTTATAAATTATTTCAAAATCTTTGATTTCAGTATCATCACTTAAATTTATTTTTAAAGGGGTTTTTAAATTCCAGTAAATATCATCTTTTATTGATATTTTAGGAGAATTTTTTTCAAACATTGGTGAAAAAAATACAAATGCTATTGCACCTAAAACTAACACTACTAATAAAAATAATAAAAACTTTTTAGCTTTATTCTCTCTTTTGTTATTAAATCTCAAGAACTTCCTTTAATACTATTTCTTTTGCTTTATTTACATCTAAAATATCTATACTACAACCTGCAGCATTTAAATGACCTCCACCACCAAAGTTTTGAGCCACCTTTGATACATCAACAGAACCTTTAGATCTTAATGAAACCCTAGCTGAACCATTAACTATTCTAATAAAAAATGCTACTTTTACTATAGCAATACTCATAACCATATCTAAAGCATCTTCACAATCTCTATTGTGAGCTCCCGTTTCTTCAAACCATTGAGGAAGAGCTATTATAGAAGCTACACTTCCTTCTTTATATAAAGATAAACTCTCCAATACTTTTGGAATAATTCTATATTTTGCTAAAGAGTCTCTTCTTAAAAGTTTATTTGCTATATCAGATGGGTTTGCACCACACTCAACTAAAAAATTAACTTTTTCAAAAGTAACCTCATCACATCTACCTAAACTAAAAGCTAGTGTGTCATCATAAATTCCAACATAAAGTGCCGTTGCTGAATTTTTAGTAATATATAATCCATTATGTTTAAAAAACTCAAATACTAATTCTGCTGTTGAACTTTTCATACAATCTACAATATTTACATCACCAAAACTATCATTAGATTTATGGTGGTCAAAATTTATAAGCGGTATATTAGGGTCAATATCAATTCCTAATCTTTTTTTAGTTCCACAATCTACACTAATTACTAAATCGAAAAACTTAGGTAGTTGGTCAGTAATTTTGTCAAACTTTGGAATAAAATCCAAGTTTTGAGGCAAATCTGAACTTACGTTAAAAACCTTATGCTTAATCTTATTTTCATAAAATAAATTTGACAAAGCCAATGCTGAACCTATAGAATCAGGGTCAGGATTTACATGAGTTACAATAAGTATATATCTACTTTTTTCAATTAATTTCAAAGCTTTAGAGTATTCACTCATATCTACTTTATTATTAACTATAAAATCCTTCTTCATATTTTAAACCTTTATTCTTTACATACTACTATTTCAAAACTAACCAAAAGTTAACCACTATTATTAATCAAACTTCATTGAAAAATCTAACCAAGTAGCTTGATGGATTATACTTCCACTACTAATAGCATCAACTCCCGTTGCAGCGTATGATTGAATAGTTGTTGTATCGATATTTCCACTAGCTTCTAGTAAAACATGAGGAAAATTTTCATCTCTGTATTTAACAACTTCTAATATTTGTTCAGGTTGCATATTATCACACATAATAATATCTCCACCAGCTTTCATCGCCTCTTTTACTTGATCAAATGTTTCACACTCAATCTCAATTTTAGTTACCCAAGAGATTCTTTTTCTTGCTTTTTTAATAAACTCTCCTAAATCCTTAATAGTTCTTAAGTGAGTATCTTTAAGCATTAAACAATCATCAAGTCCAAGTCTGTGATTTATAGCACCACCTATTCTTGATGCATACTTTTCAAAGTCTCTAAGTTGTGGTCTTGTTTTTCTAGTATCAAGTAATACAACACCTGTATTTTCAATAAGCTTTGCGTACTTATTTGCACTAGTAGCAATACCACTTGCATGTTGAAGCATATTTAAAAAAGTTCGCTCAGAAGATAATAGAATAGATGCTTTTCCTTCAAGTTCTGCAATAACATCACCCTTTTTAATCTCATCACCATCATGTTTTAAAAATTTACAGTCAAATTTTTCAGTTCTAGCTAATACTTTAGCATACTGTACACCTGCTAAGATACCATCACTTTTAGAAATAGCTTTTGCTGTAAATCTACCTTTTGGTGCAACATCAAAGAATAAATCTCCCCTACCATTATCTTCTATAATAGCATTTTTCACGAACTTCTTAATATTAATCATACTTCAAACATCCTTTCTAAAGCAACTTTTGCCCATTTTGCTGTATCTTCACTAACAAATATTTCATTCTCTTTTGAAATATTATCTTCTTTTATTGATTTTAATGTTCTATAAACATCTTCAAGTGTTGTCTCATTCATAGTTGGACATTCAGGTTTAGTTGAGCTTAAGATATATGTATTTTTTTCTCTTAATCTATTTACCATATTAAACTCCGTACCAACTACTACTTTTTGTTCAAGTGGTAAATCTTTGATATAAGTAATAAGTTGCGAAGTAGAACCTACAAAATCAGCTGCATCACAAACACTTGGGTCACACTCAGGATGAACAGCAACTAAAATATCAGGATATTTTTCTCTATAAAATTCAATATCTTCAACATTGAACTGCTGGTGAACAGAACAAAATCCATTATAACAGATAATATCAGCTTCTTTTAAATCCGTTCCATCTCCAACAACTGCAGACTTAAGCCCCATTTGTTTTGCAAAGTTTTGACCTAAACATCTATCTGGAACAAAGAAAATCTTTTTACCAGATTCTAAACCTTTTTCAATGATTTTATAAGCATTTGATGAAGTACAAACTAATCCACCCATTTGACCAACTCTTGCTTTAACAGCAGCACTTGAGTTGATATATGTAATAGGTAGAATATCATCATTTGATATTCCTGCTTCATTCATAGTTTTCAAGTTTTGTTCATAGTAACCTTCATCAATCATTCTTGCCATTGCACAACATGCAATTTTTGGCATAAGAACTCTTTTTGAGGTATCCATTACTTTAACACTCTCTCCCATAAAACCAACACCACAAAATACAATAAATTTTGAGTCCGTTGCAATTGCTTTTTTAGCAAGTTCTAATGAGTCTCCTGTAATATCAGCTAAATCAAACACTTCATCTCTTTGATAAAAGTGTGCTACTAAAGTTACGTCTAACTCTTCTTTTAACTTTATAATCTCTTCTTTTAAATTCAAAATAGACCTTCTTCAATTAATTAAATGTGAATATAACAAAATTTTAGTTACAATCTCATTTAATTATATGATTACTAAAGGTAATAAATGGATTTTTTAACAAATACAAATGTACTGTTTTTAGTTGCTGCTTACTTAGTTGGGTCAATCCCATTTGGTCTTATCTTAGCAAAAACATTTGCAGATGTTGATATAAAAAGTGCAGGAAGTAAAAGTATTGGTGCTACAAATGTATTAAGGGTTGTAAAAGAAACAAATCCTAGCTTAGCTAAGAAACTTGGAATTGCTACAGTTATACTTGATGCTTTAAAAGGAACAGTTGTAATTTTAATAGCTATGGCTTATGGTGTTAGTGATTCTACACTTTGGGGAATTGCAGTTCTATCTGTATTAGGGCACTGTTATTCTATATACTTAGGATTAGAAGGTGGAAAAGGTGTTGCAACTGGACTTGGTGTTTATATTGCTCTTATACCAATTGCTACATTAATAGGAGCTGCTGTTTGGATAATATGTGCAAAAGTTCTAAAAATATCTTCACTATCTTCACTTCTTGGATTAACTGCCGTTATCATAAGTGCAAGTTTTATAAATGATGGATTAAATGTTGGTTCTAATGTACCTATGTATTTAATTGCGTTTATAATATACTACAAACATATTCCAAATATTGTAAGACTTATAAAAGGTCAAGAGGGAAAAGTAATCTAATATGAGAGTACATATTGAAGATTTAACATTTAAATGTATTATTGGCTTATTGCCATTTGAAAGAGTAAATAAACAAAGAATAATCATAAATCTATCTTTTGATTATGATTATTCAGCTGATTATTTTATTGATTATTCTGAAGTTTCTACTCTTATAAAAAAAGAGATAAAAAAGAAAAAATTTGAACTTTTAGAAGATGCAATAATTCATATAGAAACTCTACTATACAAACTGTATAAAATAAATAACCTAAAACTAAAAATAACAAAGCCAGATATTTTAAAAGATTGTTTAGTTTCATTATCAAATTACAAATAAGACTAAAAAACTCCTAAAATAGCATTAACACAGCATTAATAATCGGTTAATTAAAAACTAACTTAAATTAACAGTTAATTAACACTCAAAAGCATAATTTTAAGAAAACTTTAAAATTTAGTGATGTAGAATGAACGCAACGGTAAGCCGGTAGAGTTTCGAAACCTCCGTTTTGAACATGTTCGCGCGCTCCGGTAAACTGATTAAAGATTTCGAAATTTTAGGAGAACAAATGAAAAAAATCGCAAAAATGAGTTTAGTAGCTGCAGTAGCTGTAGCTGGATTTTCTACAACTGCATCTGCAGGTGCATTAGAGGATGCAATTAAAAATACATCTATCTTAGGTTATGCAACTTATAGATATGATGATAGATCTATTGATAACACAAACTTTACAGATACAAAAGGTAAAACATTAGAAGATGGTACTGTTGTAGCTGATGGTAATGAAGACGACTACAACAATACAACAAACAATAAACACAAAATTGCTGTTGGTTTAATTTCTAAAATCAATGATGATTTATCATATACTTATGTTGGAGCAGTAACTGGAACTTCAGATACTACATCAGAAGGTGTTGACTACATGGGTGGTAACTTCTACACAGTATACAGTTACTTCACATATACAGGTATTAATAACTTAACAATCAATGTTGGTCAACAAACTATTAATACTCCACAAACTGATACTTATGATGATATTGGTCAAACTCAAGAGGGTACTGGTATTACTGCTGTAGCTAACGTTGGTCCTGTTACATTAGTTGGTGGATTTATGAACCAAACTAAATTATCTGGTGAAGGTGTAGATGTAGCAACTGGAGCTGAAGATTTAGCAGTTGTTGCCGTTATGACTAAACTTGGTGGAGTTGCATTAGATGCTAACTTTATTGATTTAAAAGATTTTGCTGAATCTTACACATTTGGTGCTAAAACATCTTTAGATTTAGGTGGAGTTTCATTATCTCCATATGCTAGATATACTTCATTAGAATTAGATTCAGGTGAAGAGCAAGCGTTATACTATGTAGGTACTAAATTAAAAGCTGGTGCATTTGGAGCTAATGTTTCATATACTGCAACAGGTAAAGACGGTGGTTTAGTTGCATTTGATGATGATGCTGAGGCTGTAAACCAAGGTTGGGCTTTAAATCTTAATACTTTAGATGTAGAAGGTGATATGATTAAATTAAATGCTTCTTATGCAATTACTTCTTCAATCTCTGCTGCAATCAATCATAATATGATGAATAATGATACAACAGACTTAGATTCTGATGAAACTTATGGTCAATTAACTTGGAAACCATCTAAAAATTTCTATGCATATGCTAGATATGGTGTAGTTAACCAAGAAAATGCTGGTGCTGCTGATACTGAAGCTCAAAGAGGAAGATTACATTTCACTTACATGTTCTAGTATTTGAACTTTTAAATTCTTCAAAGGTAAAGAGTTTTAACTCTTTACCTTTTTTTATTTCATTTTAGTTTTTTTATGATAAAATCTTCTATCAAATAAAAGGATACAAATGAATAGCCTATTAAAAATATCACTCTCAACTTTAGCTTTATCAACTCTTACTTTTGCACAAACAACAATGTGTTTTAAAGAGAATCACACAAATCTTATGACTTTAGAAAAAGTAGCACTAGATGGTGGTGAATGTAATTCTCAATACTCATTAACAGATATGAAAAATAGTGGTTGGAGAGTTGATGATATAAAAATAAATAATAACAACTATATCTATATTCTTAAAAAAGGAACAACTTCTACAGCATTTGTAAATACAAACACTAATATATCTCAAGAAGAGTTAGAAAAAAGAGTTTTAGCTAAACTTGAAGCAAAACAAGCTCAAGAGAAAAAAGAAAAAGAGATAGAAGAAAAGATCATGAAAGCTCAAAGAGGTCAAGAACTTTATGAAAATAAATGTCAAAGTTGTCATGGGAAAAAAGGAGAATTAGAACCTGGACTTTCAGTAGCAATTAATACATTATCTGAAGAAGACATTCTTGAATTGATGGATGGATATAAAAGAGGTACTTATAGTAAAGGTAATCCATATCAAATGAGAGCCTATGCAACTACAACAACAGAAGAAGATACAATAAATATCTTTAACTATCTACAATCTTTAAAATAAATCAAATTTCTTTGATTTATTTGTAACTTAGCTGTAATAAAATCTATCTATAATTTCACTACA
This sequence comes from Malaciobacter pacificus, assembly GCF_004214795.1. Lineage (NCBI taxonomy): Bacteria > Pseudomonadati > Campylobacterota > Epsilonproteobacteria > Campylobacterales > Arcobacteraceae > Malaciobacter > Malaciobacter pacificus. The sequence goes on along the minus strand of NZ_CP035928.1, from coordinate 280,596 downwards.
TCAAAGTTTGGTGTCTTAAAAATTCGAAATCTTAAGGGAAAGTAATTTTTTACTTTCCCTTTTTTTGTATCTTCTATAATCATTGTAATCAATTAGTAACTTTAACTCATTAAAATTCTACATCATATTTGATATAAAATTTTTAGGAGAACATTAAAATGAAAAAAATCGCAAAATTAAGTTTAGTAGCTTCATTAGCAGTTGCTGGATTAACAACTACAGCATCAGCTGAATCTTTAGCGCAAGCATTCGCTGATTCAAAAGTAAAAGGAGAAATTAGAGCTCAATACTTTGCAGAAGATTATGAAGCAGCAGCTGGTAAAAAAGATAGTAATATCAGCGTATTTGGTGGTAGCTTAGGAATTAAAACAGGTTCATTCTATGGATTAACTGCTGGAGCAACATTTTATACATCACACGTAATCAACAAAGATGATGAAAGTAATATTACAATTAAAGATGAAGATGCATCTGGTTCTGTTTTAGGTGAAGCTTACTTAGCATATACAATGGATAATTCATCAATCAAAGTTGGTAGACAACACTTAAAAACTCCATTATTAGGGAACTCTAGTTCAAGATTAATTAAAGACTCTTTTGAAGCAATTACATTTGTTAATACAGATTTACCACAAACTACTATCGTGTTAGGTTATGTTGATAAAATGTCTACAAGAACAGATAGAAATGGTAACCCAGGTGAATTTGATCAAGTATCTAAAGATGGTGCATACACAATCTTAGTTAATAATAAATCAATTGAAAACTTAGATTTAACAGCTCAATACGCATCTGTTCAAGATGATAAAGATATTAACTTAATGTTCTTAGAAGCTGCGTATAAATTAGGTGCTGTAAAAGTTTCTGGAGAATACTTAACTTCTGAAAATGAAACAACAAATTTAGATGGTCAAATGTTAGGTTTAAAAGTTGATGCAAAATTAGCTGATCTTTCTTTAACTGCTGCATATACAACTACTGATGATGAAACAAACTTAGAGTATGGTTTAGGCGAAGGTTCATACAGTACTTATACTAAGTTAACTGCTGGTTCTGGTAAAAAAGGATATTTAGCTGATACTGATGCATATATGATTAAAGCTGCATATAAAATTGCTGATTTAAAATTAGGTGCTGCATACGCAAACTACGATGCTAAAGCTGCAAATAAAGAGTATGATGAATCAGAAATTAATGCATCATACAAATTTACTAAAAATGCATCTGTAAAAGTTAGTCACTCTATGTTTGGTAAAGATGAGACTAAAGATTCTGAAACAAGAGTTAACTTATCTTACAAATTCTAATTTCTTAGAGCATCATACTTTCCTACACTTTTTTTTGAGGGCCTAAAGTTTTTCTTTAGGCCTTTTTTTATGATTATCTTAATCTAACCACTTCTTATACATATTTAAAGTATAATTACTTTTTTAAAAGGATTGTACTTACATGGATGCATACGAATATAGTGAATTAATCAAACTATTAAATACTAAACTAAAAAATATCGAAGGTATTTTAAAACCTGATGAGCTAAATAGAAGACTAAAAGAGATTGAAACTTTAGAAGCTGATCAAAACTTTTGGAATGATGTTGAAAATGCCACTAAAATAGGTATTGAAAAGAATAGAATATTATCAAAACTTTCAAAGTTTAATAAAGCAAACGAAGCTTTAAGTGGAACTAATGATTTATATGAATTAGCTACTATTGAAAAAGATGAAGATACATTTGAATTACTTTATGAAGAAGCAAATGAATTAGGAGAACTAATAAAATCTACAGAAATCTCTGTAATGTTAAGTAATCCAGATGATAGTTCAAATGCAATTGTTTCTATTCATCCAGGTGCTGGAGGTACTGAATCGCAAGATTGGGCTAGTATGCTTTATAGGATGTACCTAAGATGGGCTGAAAGACGTGATTTCAAAGTTGAACTACTTGATTATCAAGCTGGTGATGAGGCTGGTATAAAAGATGTTTCATTTATCATCAAAGGTGAAAATGCTTATGGTTATATGAAAGCAGAAAATGGTATTCACAGACTTGTTAGAATCTCTCCTTTTGATTCAAATGCAAAAAGACATACATCGTTTGCTTCAGTTATGGTAAGTCCTGAGATTGATGATAATATTGATATTGAAATTGAAGATAAAGATATTAGAATCGATACATATAGAGCAAGTGGAGCTGGTGGGCAACATGTTAATAAAACTGAAAGTGCTATTAGAATAACACATATTGAAACAGGTATTGTAGTACAGTGTCAAAATGATAGATCTCAACACAAAAATAAAGCAAGTGCAATGAAAATGCTTAAATCAAGACTATATGAACTAGAACTTGAAAAACAACAAGCAGATAAAGATGGTGTTGAAAAAAGTGAAATTGGATGGGGGCATCAAATTAGATCTTATGTTTTACAACCTTATCAACAAATCAAAGATACAAGAAGTAATATTGGGTATTCAAATGTAGAAGCAATTTTAGATGGGGATATTACAAAAGTAATAGAGGATGTTTTAATAGCAACATCGACTAAATAATTTAGGAGAAAAACTCCTAAATTATTTTAAGGTATTAGAATGAGTAAGATAAAGTAGCTGAGTACTCTTTATAATCTTCATCAGATGAACCATCTTTGTCATAATCAACAAATAATAATCCTAAAGATAATGAATCAGTTAATCCATATGAACCATATACATTTAACTCAGCGTAATCACCAGCAGCTGTATCAGATTCACCAAATAATACACCTACATCAGCTGAACCAATTGCATAACCAATTGAACCATAGTAAGTTTCAGAATCAGTCATATATTGTTGGTCACCATTATCAAATGGAGTTAAGTTATCACCATAAGCTGTAATTGATCCCATTCCTGCATCTTTATCAGTTTCAGAGTACCCTGCAGCTAATGCAACACCAGCAACTGTTGTACTTAATTCAATATGTGCAATTGAACCATCTTCACCTACATCTTCACTTGAAGCTGCATATTGTCCTACAATGCCAAACATATCATTTGAATATGAAGCTTTTAAACCATAAAACTCAGCAACATCTGGTGCAGAATAGAAATAAGGATTTAATTCAACACCCTCAATTCCACTATATTTAACGTCAACAACGTATGCACCATCTTCAGTAATTTCATCAAAGTTACCAATTTCATCTTCATCAGCTGCTGCTTGTTGATTAACATAACCTAATACTAATATAGTATCAGGAATAGCTGTAATTGCTGCAACTACAGACTCATTATAATCACCTAACCACTCTAAATCAATTGCTTGTCTACCAACAGATAATGCAAATCCATCAGTTGCATATTTAATATAAGCTTCAGTCATTAAAGCATCATTTTCTAATTCGCCATCAGCAAAAGCATGACCACCAATGAATCCCATTTTAGCACTTAGTCCCATGTATGAACCAGTTTCATAAGCTAATGCAGCATTTGTATAACCACCATCAGAATCAGCTTCACCACCTTTTCCATCATGAACTAGTCCGTATGCAGTTAATGTTCCAGACACAGTTCCTGATTTAAATGCTTCATCAATTGAGTTAGCACCAAATGCCATTGAAGATGATAATAATAAACCACAAGCTACTAAGCTAATTTTTTTCATTTTAATTCCTTAATTACTAATTTTATTTTTAAATTTCTTAATATACTTCGCGCAATATATTTCGAAATCTTAGAAGAACAAAATAATTATATACAATTAATTTATATATAATTGATTATTTATGTATATTTTATATACAATTATTTAAATCAATTGAAATTATATAGATTTTAATCTTAATTAATAGTTAATATCAATATCATATGCGCTATTCTCTATCACATATTATTTTATATTGACAGTATTGGCAAGTAGATTTTTCTTCACATTTCGTGAAACTAATCTCTTTTTTAGATATCTCTTTAATTTCATCAAATTTTTGACTTAATAATTCTAGTTTTCTATCAAGGGCAACTTCTTGTTTCAAACTATTTGTTGAAAGATCATAATAAAAACAATCTATTTTATCAGTTTTATAGATATCATTCATCGCTATATAATAAAATTCCAATTGAAAATCTTTACTATTTTCAGATGTTTTTATAGAATCAACCTTTAAAGAACTAGAAGTTTTATAATCTAAAACTTCATATCTATCTTCATATTTATCAATTCTATCTATTGTGCCTTTTATTTTTATTCCATCAAAAGTAGAATTGAACTGCTTTTCTAAACCAACAATTTTTCTAGTTTCTAGTCTTTTATTATCTAATTCATAAAATTTGTATAGTTTCTTTTTCCATATTTCTAAATCTAAAGTTAAAAAAGCATTTGATGTTTTATATTTATTAAACAGTTCTTCAATTATAGAAAAATCTCTAAAATCTTGATTATAATACTCTTCTAAAATATTGTGAATGATATTACCTAATTCATAACTTTTAGGTTTTAAAGATATATCGTGTTCTTTTATTTTTAAAATATAATTTAAATAAAATTTTCTTTTACACTCTAAATATGTTTTAAATGAAGTTGCAGACCAAGTAAATTTGCTTAAATCTATTTTATCTATAATCTCTTCATTTAAATATGATATTGAATGATTATTATATAAAATGTGTTTATAGCTATTATCTTCATTTTTTGAATTAATTTTATCATCAAACAATTCATTTGCAAATCTTGATATTTGACTTGTGTCATTTTTCACATAAGAGATATAAATTCTTTTTGTAGAATCACATAACCTTTTGTAGTAATATTTTTGTAATGATTCTCTATCACTACTTGTAGGTAATCCAACATTTTGCTTAATATTTGTAGATAAAAATTTATCTTTTACTGATTTTTTAGGAATATAGTCTTCATTAAAATCACAAATAATAACACAATCAAAAGCTACTGCTCTTGTCTCTAATAATCCTAAAACTGTGATTTTCCCTGAATTTACATCATCTAAAGTTATTGATGATATCTTTTGTAGTAATACTTTAAATACATCTTTTACTAAAATCTTGTTTGTTGTACTAAAAATTAGTATATTTAACTTATAAAGTAATTCATTAAATTTTTCTAAAACTTCATCATTGTTTTCAAAATTTTTTATATATGTTGTGATAATTTCAAGTAAATCTTTTGAACAATTATGTTTCCAAACCTTTTTAATAGTCTCATCAATAATCTCTTTTTTTATACCTAAATATTCTAAATTTTTTACATGCTTAACTTCATCATCACTAATATAAGAGTGAATGGCGTGTGATATTTGATATAATTTATGATTTTTAATAGACTTACCCATTGCGTAGTTAAAGTACTTCTCATTATCAAATAATTGTATAGTTTGGGCAAAATTTTCATCAGGTAAAACTACTGCAATGTTTGATGGATTAATTCCACTATTTACAGCATCAACTATTGAGTTTTTTATGAATGCAATTTGATTTAATCTTGAACTAAATCCTTTTATTGAAAAATTATCTACAACTTTTTTTGTTTCTATTTCATTAATTATCTCTTTTTTTGTAAGATTTATTTTATATTCATAATTGCTTTTAAACTCATAATCAAAGATATCATTAAAAATTGAAATTGATTTTTTATTGTAATCATTTGAGTAAAAGTTTATTGAAAGTTCTTTTTGTGATGAAATTTTTTCAATTATATCAAACTCTATTTTTGTAAAATATCCTTCAAAATATAATTCAATACAATCAAATTTATTAATAAATCTTTTGTTAATTTTATAAAATTTAGATAAATTAATTCTATCAACAAAATTCTCTTTTCCTAAGATTTCTTCATAATTGTGTTTAATTTTTTCTAATATACTTAAATGCTCAATATAGAATTCATAAGTATCAACTGATTTTATCTTTTCAATATCAATTTTCTCACTAGAGATTTCTAAAAGAAATCTATATATATAATCACTTTGTTTTAAAAAATTTGAAAATTCACTTGATATTCCAAGTTTAGAAATATTAGTATTTTTTATTGCTTCATTTAAAAATAGAACTCTTTGCTCTTCTTCACAATATTTTTTTCCACTTAGAGTAATTGACTTTTTTAAAAACTCGTCAATTGTAATACAAAATGGAAGTAATTTATTATTTTCTTTTTCTTTTGAAAGATAGGTCCTTATGGACCTATGAGTGGGAAATACTAGCAGTTTTTTTTTAAATTGCATTAGTTTTTAGAAAGATATATCCTGTTTTATCATTAATTTTAAACATACCTGTTATATTCCAATTATTCTCTTCATCAATTGAAAAATTAGTAGTATATTTATTTTCAATATTTTTAAACTTATCTGTTTTTAAAACTACATCTTTATCATTTTTAGAACTTTTTGTAACTACTAAATCAATATCAATAAGAGACTTTTCATTTGTATCTTTATTAATAGCCATAATCTCTAATTGATTATCACCTACATTTAATAGATTTTTATTTTTAGAATATTTTTCTAAAACTCTTTGAGAGTACATAATATCCTCAGTTGATAAAGGTAGTTTCTTACCATTTAGAATAAAAACTAAATCATAAGATTTATTAAAATCAATATTTGAATTCATAATCTTATTATAGTTATCATCTACTTCTTGGTAAGTTTGTAAAAAGCTTCTATCTTCACTAACAGGAACACTAGTTGCACTAACAATAGTCCATATGATCATACTAAATACGAATGAAAATATACCTATAAAAAAAAGTGGCCAATAATTTCTTTTCATTTATTTTCTCTTTTTAAGAACTGCATAAGTATACGCTAATAATCCTGTAACAATTAAAAAATACATTAGCACACGCCAAATTGTACTTGATACTTTACCTTGATTACCAATACTTGATTCTAGTTCAATATTTTTACTTTCAGCTGCAATATCAGCAATTGCTGCATAACCATTTAGCATTGCAGCACTAACTTTTGCAAAAAGTGAATTTTTATCTTTTGAAGCTAAAAGAGGAACTACATAACCATCTAATATATCATCTTTATCAATAATAGATTTTAATTCATCACTCATGTAAAGATTTACATGCGTCTCTTCAACTGCACTTGTTAATAAAACATAAGGCTTATCTAAAGTTTGAATAATTTCAGATTCATAATTTTTAATGTATTCAATTTTATCTTTTGTAGTTATGTTTTCATCTAAACCTAAATTAGATTTAGTATAAATATATATATTAATGCCTAATTTAGACTTAGCTTCTGTACCGATATTATTAATTTTTTCTTTTGCTCTATCATCAATTAAATTATCATCACTTAATATGAAATTTTGTGCAAATAGATTTTGTGAGAATAAAAACAGAAGTGAAAAAATCACTCCTATTTTATATAAGTTATTAGCTTTCATTTAACCTACAAATACCTTAGCAGAATCAAAGAAACCATAGTATACTGTCATAATTGCAGATACTAGAAGTAAAACACCTATTAATTTTTCCATACTTTACCCCTTACTTTTCACTACCAATTAATTGGTACTGTTTGTGGTTATCAGAACTATTCATTTTTAAACCATTTAAATCTTGGTTAACTTGATAATAGTTTGTAGCTTCATTTTGTTGTACTTTTATTCCATTAATAGTTAATACTACTAGAATAGTAAGTAAAAGTGCTACAGCTATTAAATAACCAATTATACCATGTAAAGAGAAAACACCTCTTTCATTGTCGTTCATTTGTGTATTTCCAGCCATAATTACTCTCCTATACTTCTTAAGTAAGATGCTAAAGCTTTTTCTTGTGTTTCATTTAGTCTTCCTTCAAAACTTGGCATTGCACCAATGTTTCCTTTCTTACCATCTTTTAACACAGCCATAACGATTGCATCATCATACTCTCTAATATTTGGAGCAACATAAGCCATACCTTTACCATCCATACCATGACATCCAGCACAAACTGCATAAGATGCTGGTTGTTCACCTTGGAAACCACCTGCAACATATTCAGCAACTGCATTAATATCAGCTTCTTCTGTTAACATCATTGGAGGCATTCCACCTGGGTATGCTGTTTTTAAGTTATTTGCACCATTTTTAATAACATGTACAACTTGATCTTTTTCAAATCTTTTTGTTAAGTTATGAGCTTTTCCATTAATACCTTCTGCATCAACACCATGACAAGGTGCACATTGTACTAAGAATGTAGATTGTCCCATAGCTTGTAAAGTTTCTTCAGATGGGTTTTCCCACTTTTTCTCAAACTTTGCATTGTACTCTAAAGTCTCTTCATTCCATTGTCCAATTTGAGAGAAACCATTAATTGGGTAACCAACCGTAAAGTACCAAAACATCCAAATAATTGTACCAATGAATGCTAATCCCCATCCAGTTGGAATAGGATTTTTATATTCACCAATACCATCCCATTTCTCTTCAGCTAATTCACCACTAGCTGTGTCATTTTTCATTTGGTTAACATATTTAAGTGCAACAAATACAACAATTGTAATAATTGCAACTGCACCTAATAAAGTTAAACTACTAATATAATCATCACTGCTAAAAGCATCCCCTGCTGCAAACCAAGTTCCTGCTAATAATGCGATGATAAGAATTATTCCACCTACTACCATAGACTTCATCTTATTTCTCCTTATTATCTATATCACTATCTTTTTTTCTTTCTTCCAAAGGCTGTGAAACACTAGAATCGTCATGTACTAGGTTTGAGTATTTTTCAAAATCTCTTTCACCAGTTCTTTGTCTTTTATATAAAGACCAAGCATATGAATAAAATATAATAAATACAACTAAAATCAAAAAGAATTTAGCATAACCTTGTACCGTTAAAAGTGTTTCATAATCCATTTATAGCCTCTATTTTAAAGAATTTAAATACGCAATTATTGCAACTATTTCAGGAATCTGACCATTTGCAACAGCATCTTTAACTGCTTGGTTTTTCATATCTGCAGCAATTAATTTTGCTTCTTCTAACATTGAAGCTTGAGCTTCTTCCCATGTTCCAAGTTTTGGCATTCCTTCTTGGTCATAAGGAGTATTAAATACTTTTTTAACTGTTACAGCTTCTGCATATGCAGTTTCTATATCAGCCATATTTGTGAAATGATGTGGGTATGCAGGCATAATTGAACCTGGTACAACTGAAGCTGGATCCATCATGTGATTTTCATGCCAGTCAGTAGTTCTGTAATTACCAACTCTCATTAAATCTGGACCAGTTCTTTTTGAACCCCATAAAAATGGTCTATCATAAGCATACTCACCTGATAATGAATACATACCATATCTATCAGTTTCAGACTTAAATGGTCTAATTAACTGAGAGTGACAAGCATTACAAGAATCTTTAATGTAAACATGTCTACCAGCTAATTCTAATAGTGTATATGGTTTAGTACCAACAGTTGGTCTTGATTGTTTTGCAAAATCAGGAATAATTTCAATAATCCCTGCAAATGCAACAAATACGAATACTAATACCGCAAAGAAAAACGGTCTTTGTTCAAACCAATGAAACATAATTTTCCCTCCTTCTTATGCAGCTACTGGTGTAGCGTTTACAGGTTCTTTGTCTAATACTCTACCTGCAGTAATTGTTTTGTAGATATTGTATGCAAACATAAAGAATCCAATTAAGTATAATAAACCACCAACAGCTCTAATAGTATAGTATGGGTGTAATACAGTAACTGTATCAATAAATGAGTATACTAATGAACCATATTCATCATATGCTCTCCACATCATACCTTGTGTAATACCTGCAATCCACATAGAAGTAAAGTATAAAACGATACCTGTAGTTTGTAACCAGAATTGTGTATCCATTAATGATTTAGAGTAAATTTCTCTTTTAAACATTCTTGGAACCATATGGAATAATGAAGCCATAATCATAAATACAACCCATCCTAATACACCATCATGTACGTGTCCTGGAATCCAGTCAGTAAAGTGTGCAATAGCATTTACAGATTTAATAGCTTGAATTGGTCCTTCAATTGTTGATAACATATAGAAAGTTGAAGCTAATACCATAAATTTAATTAGTGTATTTGTTTGTAATTGATTCCACTCACCTTTCATAGTTAAAAGCATATTAATTGCCGATCCCCATGATGGTAAAATTAATACAACAGACATAACTGAACCCATAGTTTGCATCCAGTCAGGAACTGTAGAGTAAATTAAGTGGTGTCCACCAGCCCATAAATATACAAATAATAATCCCCAGAATGCTAAGATTGATAATTTGTATGAGTAAACATTTTGACCAGATTCTTTTGGTAAAAAATAATAAATCAATGCAATAATAGGTGTAGTAAATACGAATGCAACGGCATTATGTCCATACCACCATTGTACTAATGCATCATTTGTTCCTGCATACATTGATACAGAGTGAATCCATGAACCATAACCAGAAACTAAAGCAGTTGGAACTTCCATATTGTTAAATAAGTATAACATTGCAACGGCAATAAATGTAGCAATAAAATACCAAATAGAAATATATAAAGTTCTTTCTCTTCTAATTCCAATAAGTCCAAAAATTGAAACACCCCATAAAACCCACCATACTACTACTAGTATATCTAGTGGCCACTCTAATTCAGCATACTCTTTTGAAGTTGTAATACCCATAAATAGTGTAACAACTGCTAAAAGAATAGTAATAAAATAAATTACAAAATGTAATTTCGCAATAGCCATTAAAAATGGCGATTCTTTTAAAGAAACCTTTAATACTCTTTGTGAGATATAATACCATCCCGCAAAAATACCACTTAGAGAAAAACCAAAAGCTACACCATTAGTGTGTAAAGGTCTTAATCTACTGAATGTACCATATTCTCCAGCTAGGTTGTTTAACCCTGGAAAAGCTAATTGAAATGCAAGTATAACCCCGATAGTCATACCAATGATACCAAACAAAATCGTTGCAAACGTAAATAACTTCGCAACTGAGTAATCGTACTCGATTTGTGCACCGTTTTGCATCAATTTCCTCCTACTAATTTTATATACAAGTCACAAGAATGTCACTTAATATGCAAATAATATCTAACAGAAACTTAAAATTAACAAAAAATTAACAGATTATTAATAGAAGAATTATAATTTTAGCTTATAAAGAAGATAATTTTTATCTTCTTTTAGTAATTCTTTAAAGCTTGTTGAGTTTCCCTTAACATCGTTTTTCTCTTAAGGTCTTCCCTTTTATCATGAAGTTTCTTACCCTGCGCTGTTGCTATTTTTACTTTTACTATGTTTTTAGAGTTAAAATACATTTTTAAAGCAATTAAAGTGATTCCATCTTTAGTTACTTTTTCATATAGTTTACCTATCTCTTTCTTATGTAAAAGTAGTTTTCTATCTCTTCTTTCATCAGGTCTATAAGTAGCATGTGTAGTACTTAAATGTGAAATATGAGTATTTAATAAGTATACTTCACCTTTAATAATTCTTACAAATGAGTCTTTTAAATTTACTCTTCCTTCTCTAATAGCTTTTACTTCACTACCTTCTAATACGATTCCTGCTTCAAATTGGTCCAAAATAAAATAGTCATGGAATGCTTTTTTATTTTTAAACTCTAATCTTTTATTATCTTTTTTATTATTTGCCATTTTTAATCCTAAAGAATGAACTTCCACTACCACTAAAGTACCAATCATCTTTTGCATACTCTTTTAATAATGGATATGTTTTGGCAGCTGGTTGATATAAATCATTTGCTTGCTCAATATTTAACTCATTTAAAATATCTATAGACTTCATATTTAAAAGTCTATTTGATTCTTCTTTTGAAATCTGTTTATAGTAATTTTGTCTAAAACAATTAAAAATTTCTCCAGTGTTACATTGAACTTTTGGTGTAATTGTTTCTATATCTAAAACTTCTTCATCAAATTTTTCTACAATTTCTCCAATTCCAGTTACATTTGCACTATCATATTCATATACAAAAAATGGAACATCAGCTCCAACTTTTTGAGCTATTTCACACATTTGATCTTTTGATAGATTTAATTCACAATATTTATTTGCCATTAATAAAAATGTAGCAGCATTTGAACTACCACCACCAAGTCCTGCAAATTCTGGTATATTTTTTTCTACTCTAATTTCGTATTCATTGAAGAAATTTTCAACATTTTTGTACTCTTTTATTAAATTGTACATTTTATATACAGTATTTGACTCCATTTTGCAACCAAAATCACCTATAATGTTAACAGCTTTCCTACTAGTTTTAACAAATGACATTATGTCATATTTATTTTGAACTCGTACAAACCTAGATACGAGTTCATGATAATTTTCTCTTTTATCAGAAATTTTCAAAAAGATATTAACTTTAGCATAAGATTTAGCAATCATTTCAGACATTTAATGTAACCTTATTTAATAAATATTTAACATCATTTTCATATATTTCAATAATAGAGAAAAAGTCATCAAATACAATTATATATTTTCCATTATCTTTTTTATCTAAATAATCAATTGAAATTTTTTTCCCATTATCTAACCACTCTTTAGTTCCATTATATTTAATAATAGGTAAATCAATATAATCTAAAGGGTTTAAATCTTTTTCATTATTAAAAAAGAATTTTCCTTCATTAACTCTTTCTAAATATGATAAAGTTCCATTGACCTTTAATCCATCACATATTAATTGTGCTAAAGATCTAATATAACTACCCTCACTTACAGTAGCCTCAAAAGTAATAAAAGGATGGTTGTAATTTAAAAACTTTATATCATAAATGTTCATAATTGATTTTTTCATTTCAACTTCTTGACCAGCTCTTGCCAAGTCATAAGCTCTTTTACCATCGATTTTTTTAGCACTAAATTTTGGAGGAGTATAACTTATCTCTCCTAGCATGGAATTTATTACTTTTATAACTTCATCTTGGTTCAATATTCTCTCATCATTTATATCAATAATATTTTCAATATCTAAAGATTCAGATGTAGCCCCTAGCCAAATAACTGCTTTATATGTTTTTGGAGTTTTAGATAAATAATTAAAAAGTTTTGAGTATTGTCCAAAAGCAACAATCAAGCAACCCTTTGCAAAAGGGTCTAAAGTACCAGAAAATCCTGCTTTTTTATTTTTGTATTTTCTTTTTATTTTATTTAAATATGAATTTGAACTAATAAACATTGGTTTATTAACTACCAATAATTTATTTAATGGCTCTTTATTATAAAGTTTTTTTTGCATCAATTATCTCTAAGCTTTTTCCACAAATGAAGATAAAATTTCTCTATGAGTTCCACCAAAATTGATTGTTAATTTATAATCTTTTCCAGCTTTTGTAGATTTTTGAACTCTTCCTATACCAAATATTTTATGTTGAACTAAATCACCTTTTTTAAATGATGAGTGTTTTTCAATTGTTAAACTTCCTTTAATCACACCTGATTCACTTAAAAATCTTGATTTTGTCAAGATTGTTCTTTTACCTTTGTAAAATCTTGAATGAGCAAATGAAAGAGTTAGTTTATCCATTGCACGTGTTATAGCAACATACCCTAATCTTCTTTCCTCTTCTATATCACTACCATCACCAGTTATTGGGAAAAAACCTTCTTCAAAACCAATTATAAATAGATGTTTAAACTCTAAACCTTTTGCAGCATGAATACTCATCATTGAAACTGCTTCACCACTAAATTCATCACTTTCACTCTCTAAAGCAATTTCATTTAAAAAGTCTTTTAAATCTAAATGTGGATTTTGAATAAAGAAATCTCTTACATATCCATAAAATTCGTCAATATTTCCTTGTCTATCAAAACCATCTGGCACATTATCATAAGAAGCTCTATAATCAAAAGTTTCTTCAAATGAATCTAAAAATTTCATTTTCGAATCATTTAATATTTCTCTTAAATCCATTATAGAAGCTTCAAATACTTTTAAAGTTCTTGCATTTTTCTTACCAACAACTGCTGATAGTTCTTCTGAACTTAAACTAGAAATTAAATCTACAATTGATTTTTGTGTCTCTATTGATTTAGCATCAAGCTTTTCTATTGTTGTTTTACCAATGCCTCTTTTAGGTTTATTAATAATTCTTTTTACTGAAAAATTATCATTTGAATTAGTAAGAACTCTAAAATATGCAATTAAGTCTTTTATCTCAGCTCTTTCATAGAATTTCATCCCACCTACTAATTTATAATGAAGTCCTGCTCTATTAAATCCTTCTTCTAGTGATCTTGATAAAGCATTTACTCTAAATAAAATTGCAATATCTTTTCCCTGAACACCTGATTCTAATAAAATTTTAATATCATCACAAATTTTTCTTGTCTCTTCATTTTCATCATGGGACTCATAAACTCTTACAGAACTACCCTTATCTTTAGTACCAACTAATTTTTTACCTAATCTGTCTCTATTATGTTCAATCAATTGATTTGCATGGTCTAAAATTGTATCAGTCGATCTATAGTTTTCTTCAAGTTTTACAACTTTTGTATTTTCGAAGTGCTCAGAGAAATTAAGTATATTCTTAATTGTAGCACCTCTCCAACCATATATTGATTGATCATCATCACCTACGACACATAGATTATTATGTGATGAGCATAATAATCTTAGTAATCTATATTGTAATTCATTCGTATCTTGATACTCATCAACCATTATATATTGATATTTTTGACTTATCTCTTTTGCTAAAGATTCGTTCTCTTTTAAAATTTTATATGGAAGAAGTAATAAATCATCAAAGTCAACCAAGTTGTTTTTTAAAAGATATTCTTCATATTTTTCATATATATTTGCAATCTGTTGATATAATTTTAATTGAGCACTTGATTTTGCTTCATATGGAGTAATCAAAGTATTTTTATATTTTGATATTTCACTAACTAAAAGTGATGTAGTAATCTCTTTATCAATAGATTTTAATATTCTTTTTTTATCATCAGTATCTATTATCACAAAATTATTTTTTCTATTTAATTCACTCATGTGAAACTTCAGAAAAAGTAAACCAAACTTATGAAAAGTACAAAGTAATGGAGGAGTATTTATAATAGTTGAATCTATCATTTTAAATGCTCTTTCTCTCATTTCACTTGCAGCTTTATTTGTAAATGTTAATGTTAAAATTGAACTTGGATCGATTCCAATTGATATTAAATAAGCAAGTCTAGTTGTAATAGTTTTAGTTTTACCTGACCCTGCTCCTGCAAGAATCAATAGTGAACCGTCAATATACTCTGCAGCGACTTTTTGTGCTTCGTTTAAAGATGATAATAGATTTTCTGACATTTTATTCTCCAATTATTATTTATTATAACATAGATTAGATAAATTAATAAATTCTTGACAGCTCTTAATGATTTTATATATAAATAAATGTTATAATTTTAATAAATTTTTATTTGGAGAAATGGATGCTAAATGACTTTGCAAAACTTGAAACATTTTTAACTGTTGTAAGAGAAAAATCTTTCTCAAAAGCATCAGCAAAACTAGGTATTTCTCAACCTGCGGTTACTCAACAAATGAAGTATATTGAGGATTATTTGGATGTTCAAGTTGTTGATAGAAAGAAAAATGGTATTAGACTAACTAAAGAGGGTCAAATGCTTTATTCCATTGCACTAAAGATTGAAAAATGTGTTGCAAATGGAGAAAAAGAATTACTAAAAATTATGAATAAAAATGTTACTTTTATATTTGGAGCATCTTTTATTATTGGTAATTATATCTTGCCAAAATTTTTAAATAATTTAAAAGAAAATATTCATAATGACGTATCAATTAATGTTTCAGTTTCACATGAAGCAATCGAAGATTTACTTGATAAAAAGATTGATATTGCATTAGTTGAGAATTATGTTACAAATGATGACATTATATATAGAGAGTGGATGGATGATGAAATAGTAATTTTTTCAAATCAAAAACTTCCAGCTAAAGCAAAACCTGAAGATTTATTATCTTATAAATGGGTTTGTAGAAATCCAGAATCAAATACTAGATTACTATTTAAAGAAAATCTTGATAGAGCTAATTATCCTGATTGTGATACATTTGATGTTACAAGTGAAGTTACAAGTGCTACGACTATCGTACAAACTGTATTACACTCTGATAAAAACATTACACCAACAGTATCAATTGTTTCAAGAAATGCTATTGAATCACTAATAAAAGCAGGAGCTTTATTTGAATCTAGAATAGGTGATCAAAAAATGATGAGAAAACTATATATTGCATATAGAAAAGATAGAAAAAACGATGCATTTATTGAAAATGTTGTTGATTATCTATTAAAAATGAAATAAAACTAGGAACTACCTAGTTTTAATAATAATCATTAATAATTGAATCCTTCTTTTTCCAAAGCAACTCTAATCTTTTTCATTTGAGAATGTTTATTTCTACACCATTGTGGTGATAAAAGTGTATCATCATCAATTCCAGCAGTTATTCTTTGAACAGATATATTCTCAGGTAAATTAACAATAGATTTTACAACTGTATCAATATATAAATCTTCACTAATTGGCTCAAATCTACCTTTTCTATACTCATTAGTTAAAAGTGTATTTTTAACTACATAAAGAGGATGAAATTTAATTGAATCTACATTTAAATCAACTGTTTGCTTAAATGTTTCTAACATCATATCTTGATTTTCATCAGGAAGTCCATAGATTAAATGTCCGCATACATTTAATCCTTTTTCCTTACTTCTTTGTATCCAGTACTTCATATTTTCAACACTATCACCTCTATTTATTTTATCAAGTGTTTCATCATAAAATGATTGGATACCATACTCAATCCAAATCTCTTTTTCTTTTGATAAATCAACTAAAAAATCAAGTATCTCATCTGTTACACAATCTGTTCTAGTTCCTATACTAAGACCAATTACATTATCAAAACTAAGTGCTTTTTCATAAAGTGCTTTTAAGGTATGAAATGGAGCATAAGTATTAGTAAAAGATTGAAAATATACTATAAATTTATTTGCACCAAATTTATTTTGCAGCCTTTGTTTAGTTGCATAAAATTGTAATTCTAATTGCTTTAATTGATTATCTAAAAAAGGATTTTCACTGATTCTTGGATTTAATTTGAATTTTGGTCTTTTATCTTGTAAGTTAGGAGAAAAGGAGTCATTCTCACAAAATGAACAACCACCTTTAGCTACTGTTCCATCAATATTTGGACAAGTGAATCCGCCTATTGAAACTGGAACTTTATAAACTTTCTCTCCGAATTTATTTTTAAAATATCGACCTATTGTTAATACGTCTTTTAAATTACTCATTATGCTTTTACGAAATAGTCTCCATTGAAACTTTCAAGTGCATAATTTCTATCATTTCCAATTGCATCAACTAAATCATCAACAGATAGGTAAGCTAAAGAATCTGCTTCAATATATTCTCTAACTTCTTCAATAGACATATTATTAGAAATTAATTCCTCTTTATTTGGTGTATCAATTCCATAGTAACATGGGAATTTTATCTCAGGAGATGCAACTCTAAAGTGTACTTCTTTTGCACCTGCATCTTTTAACATCTTAACTATTCTTTTAGATGTTGTACCTCTTACAATTGAATCATCAATTACTAATAAAGATTTTCCTGCAATTAGTGACTTCATAGGACTAAGCTTCATTCTTACTTTGATGTCTCTCATCTCTTGAGTTGGTTCTATAAATGTTCTACCAACATAGTGATTTCTAATAATTCCATATTCAAAAGGTATTCCACTTTCAGCAGCATAACCAAGTGCTGCTGGAACACCTGAATCTGGCACGGGAACAACCATATCTACGTGAATTCCATTATCTTTATCATTAGTAGCTAATGCTTTACCCATGTTTTCTCTTGTTCTATATACATTTTTACCATCAATTACTGAATCTGGTCTTGCAAAATATACATATTCAAAAGCACAAGGTCTTGGCTGGGCTTCAAATAATTGGATTGATTCAGGTTCATCTTTATCTTCATCAAAAATTAACATTTCACCTGGATTTACATCTCTTATAAAGTCTGCACCAACTAGATCAAATGCACAAGTCTCAGATGCAACAATATAACCACCTGATTTTAATTTTCCTAAAGATAATGGTCTAATTCCATATCTATCTCTTATAACAAATTGTTTTGATCTTGATTGAACAATAAAACAGTATGCACCAACTGTTCGTTCTAGTGCTTCTTTAATTCTATCTCTTAATCTATCTTTTGTATTTTTAGCAATTAAATGAATTAAATTTTCAGTATCCATTCCTGTTTGAAAAATAGCACCTTTATCAATTAAATCTTGTCTCACTTCATCTTTATTAATAAGATTTCCATTGTGTACAATAGATATTTCACCTAACTTATATTTAGCAAATACAGGCTGAGCATCTAATATTGAGTCTCCACCAGCAGTTGAATATCTGTTATGACCAATTGCCATATTACCTTTTAAATAAGCTAATGCTTCATCAGTAAATACTTCAGAAACTAAACCTCTATCTTTTTTTGTAAATATTTTGCCATCACAAGATGAAGAGATACCAGTAGCCTCTTGTCCTCTATGTTGCATCGCAAATAGAGCTATTGAAGCAAGCCTTGAAGCATTTTCATTTCCGTAAATTCCAACTATTGCACACATTTTTTATTTTCCTTATAGACCTAAAGCGTCATTGATTGAGTATAATTTTGGATCTTTTCCAATAATCCATTTTGCAACTTTAATAGCACCTCTAGAGAATGTATTTCTAGAAGTTGCAGTGTGATTTAATTCAATAAATTCACCATCATTGTATAAACCAACTGTATGTCTACCAACAATATCCCCACCTCTTAATGCCATAACTGCAATTTCATCTTTAGTTCTAGCACCAATAATTCCATCTCTTCCTGAAACTCTAACTTTATCTAAGTCTAAATCTCTTGCATTTGCAGCATGTTCTGCTAAAGTAAGAGCAGTTCCTGAAGGAGAATCTACTTTATGTCTATGGTGTTGTTCAACTATTTCAATATCAAAATCTGCTAATGTTTTAGAAGCAAGTGCTACAAGTTTATTTAAAACTGCAACACCTAAACTCATATTAGTAGCATATAGTACTGGAACTATTTTACTAGCTTCAACTAATAAATTTTGTTGGTGTTTATTAAATCCTGTTGTTGCGATAACTAAAGGTTTACCATTTCCACTTTCAACAATTTGTGTTAATAAAGCTTCCGTTGCAACTGGAGCACTAAAATCAATAATTACATCACTTGAATCAAGTAAAACTTTCATATCATTTGTAACAACTGTATTTTCTGGTAATTGTTTTGTCATTTCACCAAATACGTGAACTGCACCAACTTTTGCTTGCTCATCATTAGCTAAATCATCAATTAATAATGAACCAACTCTTCCTGTACTTCCAACTATACCTACTTTGATCATCTTCTAAAAATTTCCTTTATCCAATATATTCAATAATATCAACCGCAGCAGTTGCACCATCGCCTGCTGCACAAACAACTTGTTTTGCTGCATCAATTCTAACATCACCTGCTGCATATAAACCAGGAATATTTGTTCTCATTTTTAAATCTACTATTACTTCACCTTGCTCATTTGTATCACATAAGAAAGACCCATCTTCTTGTTTTAAAGGTTCGTTTAATACATCTCTTCCAACAAATACGAATACACCAGGAACATCTAAATCTCTAATTTCACCTGATTCTTTAGATTTTACTTTTAATCCAGTAACTCCACTTGCATCTCCATATACCTCTTCTACAGTTACATTTGTAACTTCTTCAATATTTTCACAAGCTTTCATATGCTCAATTGTAGAAGGTGCTGCTCTATATGTATCTCTTCTATGAACTAAATATACTTTTGAACAAATTTTTGAAAGATATACTGCTTCTTCTAAAGCTGAATCCCCACCTCCAATAAGCGCCACTTCTTTATTCTTATAAAAGAATCCATCACAAGTTGCACAAGTAGAAATTCCTCTTCCAAAGAATTCATTCTCACCTTTAAATCCAGCACGTCTTGGAACTGAACCTGTTGCAAGTAATACAGCTTTAGCTTCTACAGTCTTACCATCACCAGTTGTAACTTCAAATATATCATTCACTTTTTTAACATTAGTTACTTGGTTCATTTCATGTTTAAGACCAAATTTTTGACATTGCTCTGGCCAGTTTTGCATTAATTCCATACCAGACATTACATTACCTTGACCAGGGTAGTTTTCAATTTCAGAACTTCCAGTAATTTGTCCACCAGGCATTCCCATTTCAAACATAGTTACTTCTTTTAAACCACCTCTAGTTGCGTATAACCCAGCTGTTAACCCAGCAGGTCCTCCACCAATTATCGCTAAATCTAACATTTTATATCCTTTTGAAAATATATTAAATTAAAAAACATTTGACAATAAATAAAACCATTTAATATAAGAGGGTAATAATACTCAATTTTTGTTAAGTATAAAGTTAATTGCAATTTAGATAATTTAACTTCACATTTTCTTAATCTGTAATCAAATCAATTTAGCATTCTTATTTAATGAATACCCTAAGCCCTTAATGATGTTTATAGCATCACTTGGGAGTTTTTTTCTTAATCTTTTAATCATAGTTCTAATATTTGTAAGATTTGTTTCTTCACCTTCCCAAACATATTCTTCAATTTCATCATAGCTAGCAACATGATGTAAATTTTTTGTAAATAATTCTAAAAACAAAATCTCTTTTTTTGTTAATTCAACATTATCATCATTTTTATAAAGTTTTTTATTTTTAAAATCAAATTTATACTCTTCATCAAACTTTATAAATTGCTCTTCAACTGAAATCAATTTTTTAACTTTTTGAACTAATTCAAAAATATAGAAAGGCTTTTTTAAATAATCATCACATCCTACCTGATAAGACTTTTCAATTTTTTCTAAATCATGATTTGCACTTATTATTATTACTGGCGTGTTTGCATGATTGTATCTGATATATTCCATTACTGTAATTCCATCTAAATTTGGGACATTTATATCTAATATAAAACATGAATAACCATTTTCAATAGCATTTGATGCTTCATCACCATCATAAAAACAATCCACTTGGTAACCTTCAGCACTCAATGCTTTATTCATTACATTTGATAAACTTTTATTATCTTCTAAAATTAATATTTTCATTTTCTCTGATCCAATTTAATTGTAAATAATGCTCCACCATTAACATTTTCTACATTAATAATACCGCCCATTTTATCCTCAATAATAACCTTACTCATATATAAACCTATTCCATGACCATCAGATTTAGTTGTAAAATATGGTTTAAAAACATCATAAATATTTTCATTTTTTATACCACCTGCATTGTCTTTTATAGTAACCACTAGATAGTCATTTTGATTAAATAGTTTGATATCAACATGCCTATTCCTATAATCATTATTTAACAATGCATCTTTTGCATTATTAACAATATTTAAAAAAGTTTGCATACACTCATTTTTGTATCCAGTAACTAATAAATTAGTACCTTCTTGTACCTCAACACTTATTTTTATACTATTATACTTCATATTATGATTTACAATTTCAAGCATAGATTTTATTGCTTCATAAATATCAAACTCAACTTTTTCATTAGATGGCATTATAAATTTTTGGAAATCATTTATGGTATCAGTCATATATGTAACTTGATTCATAATATCTTTTACAAAACTCTCATCCTCTTTTTCTGCAACACATTTTTTGCTATAAAATAGTTCCTGAGCAATAGCAGTAATTTCAATTAAAGGAGATTTCCATTGGTGAGCGATTGATGAAAAAACTTCTCCTATTTCAGCTAATTTACTTTGTTGAATAATAAACTGTCTATTTTTTTGTTTTTCTTTATTTATTTCTCTCTCTTTTGTCACATCTGTAAATATTGTCACACGACCTGAGGTCTTTGATTTTTTATCTTGAAATCTTTCTTGCTTAACAATATAAACTCTTTTTTTTCTATTTTCATCAAAATGTTTGAACTCAAAGTTTTCATAACTATTTTCTATATATTTATTAATTACTTCAATAATCTCTTTTGTTTTTGGATTATCTTTAAAATCTTCAAGTCTCTTCCCATAAATACTTTCATGAGTTACCCCAATAAGTGAACAAAATTTACTATTAGAATCTACAATAATTCCCTTTTCATTTTCCCAAAATATTGGACTTTCAATAGCATTTAATAAAACTTCATCAAATTCAATTCTTTGTCTTAGCTCTTTTTCGGTTCTTTTTCTCATATAAATATTATGAAATAATCCCAATATCAAAAATACTAAGAATGGAGAAATAGTAAAAACAAAATTGATAAATCCTGTATGTCTATCATAAAAAGTTTCTCTTTTATTAACTACTTCATAATCAACTCTTAAAGCATCAACTGGAAGGGTGAATTCACTTAATTTTTTTGAATCAAATATAAAATATAAATCATCTGATACTAAAACTTGATGAGGCTTTTTTTCTAAAATATCTAAAGCCATTTGACCTGAAGATTTACCAAATCTATATAAATCTACTATTTTTCCACCCGTTGCACCTTTTTTTATAAAAAGGGAGTCTGTGATAAATATTGGGATTTGAGCATTTTTAATAAAATCAGCGATGTCATGATTTTTGTTTAATTCACCATTTGCATTCTTGTAAAACCTAATAAATATAGCTGCACTAGATTCTTCTCTTTTGGAAAATCTTTTTTTTAAATCCTCTAATGAATCTTCTTTAATATATTCTAATTCAAAATTTCCATTAAAGTTTTGAATTAAATCAAATATAAGTGGTTCAGTATGTAGGGCATTTAAACTCTTATCATTAATGATGTAAAGTTTTTTCATACTAGGAAATATTGCTCTAATAACATCGACATTTCCTTTTAAATCTCTTCTTTCAATTAATGCAGAAACTTTATTTTCAACACCATATTTTTTCGCTTTATCATAAGAAAAATTTTCTATACCAACTGCGAGTATTTGAGAATCAATAAAGAATTTATTGTGAGTATCTAAAACAAAATCATAAGCAAATCTATCAACTGCTATAACTAAATCATATTTTCTATTTTTCAGCTGAACACTATAAAGTTTTTCTAAACTGTCAAAATACTCTTTTGAAGTAACTCTTTTAGCATCCATATATAATATATTTACATCAATATCTGTATTTTTATATAAAATTTCTTCTATACCTTTTACTATTCTATCACTAAACTCATAACCTTTATGATATGAATTAATAATCAATATTGATTGATTGGCTAACAAATAAATTGGGAATATAAGAATAATTAAGAGCTTTTTCATTCTGCTATTATAGTTAATTCTAAATAAAAAAGGTGCTAGGAAAAATTCCTAACACCTTTTTTTAAGGAGAGATAAGTTTTTTTATAAGATTATTAGTCCTAAAACTACAAGTGCAGCTAAGAAAATTGCACCGAAGATTAGACCTAAGAACCACCATTTTGCTTGTGAAATATATCCAGCACCATACCAAATTGGAGAAGGACCAGTTGCATATGGAGTGATAATTCCCATTAACCCTAATGAACCTACAAGTAAGATTGCTAAAGGTTGTAACATATCTGCAGGTAGTAAGTTAGCCGCAATTCCTAAGAATAAAGGAAGTAAAGCTACCACGTGTGCAGTTACTGATGCAAATAAATAGTGGAATAAAAAGAATAATACCACTAAGACAAGTGCAATCATTGTTGGATCCATTCCCACTAAGAAGCTAGAAATTAATCCAGATGCCCATTTTAAATATCCTACTTTATTTAAACCTGCTGCCATTGCTACTAAAGTTGCGAACCAGATGAATACGTTGATTGCACCTTTGTTAGTGATAACATCTTCCCAAGTAATAACATTTGTTAAAACAAGTAAACATAATACAAAGATTGCTGCAACTGTACTATCTATTCCAATTTGTTTACCAAAAATCCATAAAACAAGAGCAAGTAATCCAAGTCCAAGCATTAAAATTTCTTTTCTAGTAATTGAACCCATTTTTTCTAACTCTGCTGCTGCCCAAGCTGGAGCTTCAGGAGAAGTTTTTTGTTCTGGTGGATATACAATATATGTTAAGATTGGCACTAATAAGAATAGTGGAATCATAATTATTGCAAGTGTACTAAACCAAGTACCCCAATCAATTGGAATATGAATGTTTTTCTCAACTAAAGACACTGCAAGTAAATTTGGTGCAAGTGCTGTTAAGAACATAGAACTTGTAACAGTTGTTGCAGCTATTGCTACCCATGAAATATATGAACCAATTTTTCTAGGCTCATTTTCAGGAGTTGAATTAAACATTTGTGGAATATTAATAGCAATTGGGAAAATAGTACCTGCACTTCTTGCTGTATTTGAAGGCATAAATGGTGCTAAAACTCCATCTGCAAATGCAACTGCGTAACCTAAACCAAGTGTAGTTTTACCTAATTTTTTAACTAAAATTAACGCAATTCTTTTTCCAAGACCTGATTTTTTGTAACCAAGTGCAAACATAAACGCTGCAAAAATTAACCAAATAACTCCATTAGAGAAACCACTTAATGCCCATTTAGCAGCATCTTTTGCATTGTCTCCTACTAAACCAAACGCTGCACTAAAAGCAACCCCTGTTAAACCAATAAGTGCTGGCGGAATTGGTTCTAAAATTAAAGCTACAATAACTCCTAAGAATATTGCGAAGAAATATTGTGCGTTTACTGCTAATCCTTCCGGTGTTGGAATAAGAGCTACGATGATTGCAACAAGAATTGGTATTGCAAATTTCATTGTGTTACTCATGACTGATCCTTTTTATGAATTTCTTATAGTGAAATCATAAAAAATCTGTGTGGCTTTAATATGACATTTGATTATTTGTTTTAAAAATAAAAAAGGTAAGGTTAAAAAACCTTACCTTTTAAATAATTGATTGTATTTATAGTATATAAGTGTTATTAGATAATTGAATTTAATTTATCTGTGAATGCTTGTTTAGATGCTGCACCAATCATAGTATCAACAACTTCTCCATCTTTCATAAATAAAATCGTTGGAATTGATCTAACACCATATTTAACAGCTAAATCTTGCTCTTCATCAGAATTAACTTTACAAATTTTTGCTTTACCTTCAAAATCAGCTGCTAATTCATCAATTACTGGTGATAACATTCTACAAGGTCCACACCATGGAGCCCAAAAATCTACTAATGAAATACCTTCACTTACTGTTTCTTCAAAATTGTTATTATTTAATTCAATATATTTTCCCATTTTTATTCCTTTTTTATTTTGTGGAAAAATTTTATCATCTAATAATTTATATTAAGCTTAAATTGATCATAAAAAAAGGCTAAGATTTAAATCTTAGCCTTTTTTTGTCTATTATTTTGATTATTTATTATAATAAAGAGTTAATTTTATCAGTAAATGCTTGCTTTGAAGAAGCACCAACCATAGTATCAACTACTTCACCATCTTTCATAAAGATAATTGTAGGAATAGATCTAACACCAAATTTAACTGCTAAATCTTGCTCTTCATCAGTATTAACTTTACAAATGTTTGCTTTACCATCAAAATCAGCTGCTAACTCATCAATTACTGGAGCGATCATTCTACAAGGTCCACACCATGGAGCCCAGAAATCTACCATAGAAACACCACTATTTGTAACTTCTTCAAAATTTGCAGGAGTTAATTCAATATATTTACCCATTTTATCTTCCTTAATTTTAATTTATTTTGTTTCACTTAATATTATTAATTCAACTTATTTATTATATCTTCCATTAACTTAAATTTTGTTTTACATTTTTTTAAGTTTTACTAATCTAGCCTAAATTAATTTTTAGATAAAATCAACTTAATTTTAATAAGAATGGAAAGTTTTATGGATGTTAGAAAAGAATATTTAGATTTTTTCAAAAGTAAAGGACATGAAGTAATATCTTCAATGCCATTAGTACCAGATGACCCGACTTTAATGTTTACAAATGCAGGTATGGTTCAATTTAAAGATATTTTTACAGGTGCTGTTCCAGCTCCATCTAATCCTAAAGCAACATCGTGTCAGCTTTGTGTTAGAGCTGGTGGTAAACACAATGACTTAGAAAATGTTGGTTACACAGCACGTCACCATACACTTTTTGAGATGCTAGGTAATTTCTCTTTTGGTGATTACTTTAAAGAGGATGCTATTGCTTATGCATGGGAGTTTGTAACTAAAAATCTAGCACTACCTATTGAAAAATTATGGGTAACTATTCATGACAGTGATGATGAAGCTTATGATATTTGGTCAAAGCATATTGATCCTTCTAGAATCATGAGATTTGGAGACAAAGATAATTTCTGGTCAATGGGAGATACAGGAGCTTGTGGTCCATGTAGCGAGATTTTTTATGACCAAGGAGAAGAAAACTTCAATGGTCCTGAAGATAAAATGGGTGGAGAAGGTGATAGATTCTTAGAAATTTGGAACTTAGTATTTATGCAATATGAAAGAACATCAAGCGGTGAATTAATACCTCTACCAAAACCATCAATTGATACAGGAATGGGATTAGAAAGAGTTATTGCTATTAAAGAAGGTGTTTTTAATAACTTTGATTCATCTAACTTCCAGCCAATTATCAAAAAGTTAGAAAATTTAGCAGGAAAAACTCCTACAAAAGAGACTATTGGTTCATATAGAGTGATTGCTGATCATTTAAGAGCTTGTTCATTTATGCTTGCACAAGGTATTTTATTTGGAAATGAAGGAAGACCTTATGTAAATAGAAGAATTATGAGAAGAGCTGTTAGACATGGGTATCTTTTAGGATTTAGAAAACCATTTATGGCAGATTTATATGATACTTTATGTGAAATTATGGGTGGACACTATTCAGAATTAGTTGAGCAAAAAGATTATGTAAAAGAACAAATGACTTTAGAAGAAGAGAGATTCTTAAAAACTATTGATTCAGGTATGGCTATTTTTACTGATGAATTAGCAAACACTAAAGAAGTATTTAGTGGTGAAGTAGCATTTAAACTTTATGATACTTACGGATTCCCATTAGATTTGACAGAAGATATGTTAAGAGATAAAAATTTAAAAGTTGACAATGCTAAATTTGATGAGTTAATGGATGAACAAAAAGCAAAAGCAAAAGCAGCGTGGAAAGGTAGTGGAGACTCTGCCAATGAAGGTGACTTTAAACAACTTATTGAAAAATATGGTTTAAATGAATTTGTAGGATATGAAAATGTTTCATATAAATCTACTATCGTTGCGCTTTTAGATGAAAACTTTAAAGAAGTAGAAACTCTATCTAAGGGAACTACGGGATGGGTAATGTTAGATAAAACACCATTTTATGCTACAAGTGGTGGACAAGAGGGTGATATTGGAGCATTAGAAGATGGTGAGCATATTGCAATTATTGAAGAGACTGCTAAATTCCATGGATTAAATCTTTCTAAAGTAAATGTGGAAAATTCTGAAATTTCTAGAGGTGAAGCGGTTGAAGCGGTTGTAGTAAACAGATATGAAGTTGCTAAACATCACAGTGCTACACACCTTTTACAAAGTGCACTAAAAATGGTTTTAGGAGATAGTGTATCACAAGCTGGTTCATTAAATGATGCAAAAAGATTAAGATTTGACTTTACTTATCCAAAAGCTATGAGCAATGAACAAATTGAAGAAGTTGAAGATTTAGTAAACTCTATGATTTCAAGAGGAATTGCTGGAAATGTCGAAGAGTTACCAATTGAACAGGCAAAAGAAAAAGGTGCTATTGCAATGTTTGGTGAAAAATATGGAGACATGGTTAGAGTTGTAAGTTTTGCTGATGTTTCTGTAGAATTTTGTGGTGGAACTCACGTGAAAAACTCTGCTGATATTGGAAGCTTCTATATTATTAAAGAATCAGGAGTCTCTGCAGGTGTTAGAAGAATTGAAGCTGTTTGTGGAACTGCTGCAATTGAGTACACAAAAGAGATAATTTCAACTTTAAATGATGTAAAAGCTGAAGTTAAAAACAACGATGTAATTACAGGTATCAAAAAATTAAAAGACCAAATTAAAGATCTTAAAAAAGAACTAGAAGAAGCACAAAGTCAAACAGCTGCTCCAATTAAAGAAGAGATGATTGGTGATACAAAAGTTGTAGTTGATGTTGTAAAAGCAGGTGATCTTAAAAAAATCGTTGATGATATGAAAAATGCAAATGAAAAACTTGCAATTTTATTACTTCAAGCAAAAGGTGACAAGGTTATGATTGTTGCTGGAAGCAAAAATACAAACATCAAAGCTGGAGATTGGATTAAAAATATTGCACCAATCGTTGGTGGTGGAGGTGGGGGAAGACCTGACTTTGCACAAGCTGGTGGAAAAGATGTAACTAAAATTGAAGATGCAAAAGCAGCCGCAATTGAATTTGCTAAGGCAAATTTATAAAGATTAAATTATGAGCGAATTATTTAATAACTTTTCAACTTTAATCATATTTCTACACGTACTATCAGCCATAATTTGGGTTGGTGGTATGATTGTAATTAGATTTGCAGTTCACTACTCTATGCAAGACATAGAAGATCCAAAAATCAAATTAGGAAGAACTTTGGAAAACTTACGAAGGTTTTTTAATATGGTTATTCCTTCAATTATTCTTTTATTATTAACTGCCATTATCATGATAATAGCTTTAGGATTTAAAGGAACACCTTTATATAATTTTGTAATTTTAAAAGAGATTATTTGGACAGTGATGACACTGATTTTTATAGTAATTTATATAAAAAGAAACAAAGCACAAAAAGCTTTTGATAAAGGAGAATTTCCAATAGCAAAAGCCCAATTAGCTCCACTTGCAAAATATTTAATTCCTACAAATATCGTACTAGGATTAATTGCTGTTATATTAGGAATTACACTAAGAGGGTACTAATTCTCTCTTAGGTAATTACTGCGCAAATTCAAAATTAGAATCTCGTCCAAAGTAATTATTTAACATGTTTTTATCAACTAAACTCTCTTTATAATTTGATATAAACCTTGGTTTATAAAGATATTTATTTTCATATTTAACATCCTTTTCCTTTATTAATTTAGTAAAATACTCACCCTTATAGTCAATAATAAACTTATCTTCAAAAGCACTAAACTCATATATTAAATTCATATAATATTTATTATCAATTAAATATGTAGTAAACTCTTGATTTCCATAATCTACTCTTTCAATAACCTTCATTGATTTTACATCAACTGAATCTTTAAATAAATCTTCAAAAAAACCTCTTGATAAACCATTCCATAAACAAGATGTATCTAAATCTATATATTCAGTGAAGATAGTTCCATACTCTTTTGTTTCTGAGTTGGATATATAAGAATCAACAGTACAGTAATCTATTGTAATCTCTTTTTTACCTTTTAATTTATCAATTTCTAAGCCATTAAAAGAAGTGCTACAAGCACAAAAATAAATACTAATTAAACTAAACAATATAATCTTATACATTTTAATTCCTTTTAAAACTTGACATAATTATTATTTTTGATTAATATTTTATTATATACTTATTTTGGGGTTTATATCAATAATGTTTATTAAAAATATATTATTTATTTCTATCTTATTTTTGTTTTTTACAGGTTGTTCAATAAAAAATGAGACTACAAATATTCATATAAAAACAGTTGATAATATTGAAATAAAGAGTGCTTCACTTGAACACTTAATTGAAGAGAAGATAAAAGAAGAGAGAAAATCAAGTTCTAATCTAAATGAAAAACTTTATAACTTTTACTCTGAATGGAAAGGTGTTAAATATAAATTTGGTGGTAACTCTAAAAATGGAATAGATTGTTCTGCTTTAATTCAAATTGCTTTTAAAGAGAAACTAGATTTAGATATTCCAAGAACAACAAAATTACAATCTAAGACCGGTTATGAAATTGAGAAATCAGACTTAAATACTGGCGATTTAGTTTTTTTTAAAACAGGAAAGAATTCACGACATGTTGGGATATATTTAGATAATGGAGAGTTTATTCATGCTTCAACAAAAAAAGGAGTAACCATATCTAAACTTGATAATGTCTATTTTAAGAGGCATTATTGGAAATCACAAAGAATTATTGATTAAGTACTTTTTTGCTATAATATAAGCTTATTTTAATTTTAGACAGGAGTTCTAATGATAAAAAAATCTTATTTTTTTATTCCACTTTTACTAATATTTACAGGTTGTACAGCATCTAAATCTGTAGCAGACAACTCAGAACACAATATAAATACAAACAATAATACAAATAAAGAAATTATTATTTCATATGAAGAATATCAAAAATTATTCAAATCTGAAAAAGAAGAAAAATTTGAACCAATAATAACACCTGAAGAATATAAAGCTATGATTGAAGAAGGTAAAACTAAAAAAACAAAAGAGCTTTCTTCAAATGCTAGTGATAAAGAAATTAAAGCTGCCCTAATGGAGTTTTATAATGAATGGAAAAATGTAAAATATAAATTTGGTGGCAATTCTAAAAAAGGTATTGATTGTTCAGCATTTACTCAAAGAATTTTTAAAGAGAAATTCAATGTAAAAATACCAAGAAGTACTAGAACACAAGTTAAATCAGGAGAAGGTATAAAAAAATCTCAACTTCAATTAGGAGATTTAGTTTTCTTTAAAACAGGAAAATATGATAGACATGTTGGAGTTTATATGGGTGATGGAAATTTTATGCATGCATCAATCAAAGGTATAAAATTCACAAAATTAAATAAACCTTTTTATAAAAAAGCATATTGGACATCTAGAAGAATTTTAGATTAGATTACAAAAGGTAAATGCAGCTTATCTTATTCAAAATTAGGAAGCAGAAAGGATATAAATGAGACATGCATCTACCTATTAATGTAATTATAATTTAATCGTATGAAATTTATATGATTTTTTAAATCCCTAAATATTTTGATAAACAATATAAACAAAATACTGAAACAAAATACATTTTTATTGCATAAATAATATTTAATTTAAATACTCTTTTAGAATCTAAAGTATACCTTGAAACTATTGTTAAATTTAAACCACTAAATGGTGAAGTTGAAACTGTTGTTGCCCAAGACATTAAAAAAGCAACCGCTAAAAGAGTATGATTAACTCCACTTAAAAACTCTCCTACAATTGCAATAGATATTATTGGATGAATTCCAACAAAACCTAAAATTATAAAAAGAGCTAAAAATATTGAAGCAATGATCCAATCAAATTTCTCAAAGGGTAATTCTATTCCTATTCCAAATAAAATTGAACTAATTGAAATACCAAACATTCCAGCAATCAAAAATAGTGACATCTCCACTTTCATTTTTGGTAACTCTTCTAAAATATGACTTTTAAATATATTAATTGATTTATTTATTCCTTTTTTAATTGGTAAAACAAAAAAAGCTAAGATAAGGGAAAATAGAGCAATTAACACAATTACCTTTAAATCTTTAACAAAATAGTTTGTAAGTAAAACTAAAAAAGCTAAAGAAAAAGGAAGAACTAATGTCTCTAAAGCAATGGGATATCCTCTAAAGTTTTCTAACTCAAATCTATCATTTTTTGTAATTTCATAGAAAGTGAACATAAAACCAATCAATACTAAGAAAAGACCATTTATGATGATTATATGTGTATCTAAATTTGGAGCATAAGTAATAGCTGCTGCAAAAGCAACAAAAAATGGTGACCAATAAGCATCTGAAGAGAAAGCTCTAGTTAATAAAACAATCTGTGCATCACTAAGTTTTGCTTTTTTATACATTTTATCAGCAACCAATAGTAATGATGACATATTTATAACCGAACCAAAGAAATGAACCCCCATATATGTTCTAATAAATGAACCTTTTCCCTTTGGTAAATCTTTTAAATTTTCATTTTTTGGTGTGGCAATCAATCTTAAAAAACCAACACCAATTAAAAGAGTTAATAAATATTGATTTACTGTAAAAAGCTTGATAAAGTTTATTTCATAGCTATTTATATATGAATAAATTAAAGCAACTATACTTAATAAAAAAAGAATAACAAGAGTAGTTTTTTACTTTTTAGTGAAGTAAAAAGTATTATAAATGCACTCCAAGCTAATATTCCAGAAATGATTAAAAAATCATTTTGGAAAAAATAAAAATATAAAGTTGTTATAAAAGATAAAAATATTAAAACCCCAGAGATTTTTTGCATTTAAAATACTTTTCTTTTATAAAAAATTGATAAATAAATACCAAGAAAAATTAATATAAGTCCAATTAAATGATAAAAATATAATACCTCATCAAGAAAAATATATGCAAGTGCTGCACCTGAAATTGGCATTATATGAGCAAATTGCCCTGCTTTATTTGCCCCAACTTGAGGTGTTGAAATATTCCAAAAATAAAATGATAATAGTGAAGGGAATATAACTATATAAATCATTGAGTATAAGACATCATCATTTTTTACAAAATCAAAAGAGAAACTATATCCTTGATATAAAAATACTCCATATATAATTACAACACCAATAATAGTCGTAACAGTTAAAAACTCAAAGGCATTTAACTCTTTTGGTTTAAATTTCAATAATACTGAATATAAAGCCCAATCAATACAAGCAGCTATTATCCATAAATCTCCACTTGTAAATGTTAAGTCAAAAAAATGGTCAATTTCACCTTTTAATATTAAATAAACTACACCAAAAGTAGAAAGTACAATTCCTAGCCATTGAACTTTACTCATAGTTGTTTTTAAAATTAGGGCTGAAAATAGTATTATAAATATTGGTGTTGAGGAATTAATCAACAATGCATTTGTAGCAGTGGTTGTTTGCAATCCATAGTATAAAAAAGTATTAAACCCTGTAACACTTAATGCACCTAATAGTATGATATTTAAATACTGTTTTTTAAATACCTGCATAATATTTTTAAAATGGAATATAAAAAAAGGTAATAGTATAACTAATACTATAAACCATCTATAAAAAGATAACTCCATAGGAGATATTTCACTTGAAATATATCTCCCTACAATAAAATTTCCCGACCAAAAAAGTACTGTAAGAAGTAATAAAACATAATATTGCATTTAGTTTTCTATTCCTCTTTTTCTATTGTATAAAAACTCTAATATAGTTGATACACTTCTTGTATATGGTGCATCGAAACCTTGCTTTTCACAGTTTTTTATAACTACACCACAAATATCTTCAAGTTCTAAATCCCTACTGTTTTCTAAATCAACCCACATAGATGGTTTAACTGATTGAAAGTTTGTCATAAGTTCAAACATCTTTTGTGCATCGTCTTGTGTTAAATTTACTCCAACTGCATTTGAAGCAAGTGCTGCTTCTTTCATAAGACCTTCAATTATCTTTGAAGTTTTTTGATGTCTTATTAAAGGACCTGATTCTTCTAGTAATAATGCACAAATAGGATTTACACCATTATTTATAATTAACTTATTCCATAACTCTAATCTAATATTTTCACATATTATAGTTGTTGTTTGCGTTTTGTCTAAATAGCTTTTTAACTTTTCTAAAAATGCACTATTCTTCTCATTTGGATAAAGTGCTCCAATTAAAGTCTGCACTTCTCCTGAGCAGTGAACATGACCTAAAGAAACTGTATGAGAAACTATAAGTCTAGTTAATCCACCTATTACATAATCTTTATTGTAATACTTTTCCATCACATCTTCATTTTCAACACCATTTTGTAGTGATATAAAATAAGGTATCTTTTTTACATCCTTAGTCCAGTTTGCAAGAACTTCGCTTATTGACTTTGTGCTCATTGATTTTGTAGCAATTATAACTGCATCAATATCATCAGGCTTAAAATTATCCACGAACTCTTCTATACTATATGTATCTATTTTATCTTCAATAACATAATTTGGATGAGTTACCTTCATAGCATTTTGTTTTAAATATTTTAAGTTTTCATTTCTTGCTATAAATTTAACATTACATCCAACACTATGTAAAATCATTCCATAAAAAGCACCTATTCCACCTGCGCCTATTACTACTATATTCATTTTATCTATCCTAAAATCTTATTAAATCTTTTAAAAGGCGTATTATATACAAATTGAGTATAATTCAAATAAAAAGGACTTTTATTGATTAGACTTGGTTCGAACTCCCCAACTCGGGCAAAGATATTAAAAGACAATGGAATAGAGTTTATTCAAAATGGTGGAAACTTTGATGAAGACTCAATTAAAACAACAAATCCTAAATCTTTTTGCTATGAAGCTACAAAAGGTAAATTTGAAGAATTATATAAAAAATATGGCGTAGAAGATATGCCCCTATTGGTAGCTGATTCAGTAGTAACTTGTAATGGTGAACTACTTAGAAAAGCAAAAGATTTAGATGATGCAAGAAGAATGTTAGAGTTACAAAGTGGTAATAAAACATCAGTTATAACTTGTATGATTTATAAATCAAAAAAAATGGAATATATTGATATTTCTATTACTACTTACAAATTTGTACCATTTGACAAGACACATATGGATGAGTATATATCTAGTGGTGAATGTATGGGAAAAGCAGGAGCTATAATGGTTGAAGGCTTTTGCAAACCATATATAAAAAGTGTAAAAGGATATGAAAGTACTGCTATGGGATTATGTGTAGAAAAACTTAAAATGATACTTAAATAACATTTAATCTAAGAGACTAAGCTCTTAGATTATTAGTTTGCTGATGGTTTTGGAGTATTTATAGAAGACTCTGGTAATTGTGGATAAATGATTTCAGGTTTATCACCTTTTAATGCTTTTAAGAATGTTACAATCTTAGCTGCATCATTATCATCTATTTTAATACCTAATTGAGTAGAACCCATCTCTTTAACTGCTTCACTTAATGACCAGATTTGTCCATTATGGAAGTATGGTGCTGTTTCAGTGATATTTCTAAGTGTTGGTGTTTTTACCATACCATTTTCATCACCTTTAAAATCACCTACATTTGTAAACTTATATTTAGCAGCAATTTGGAATGGTTGCATAGTTCCACCTAAAGCAATTCCTGAGTGACATGAAGTACAACCTTTATCAATAAACGTTACTAATCCCTCTTTCTCTTCTTTATTTAATGCATTTTCATCTCCATTTAAAAAGTCATCAAATTTTGATGGAGTCACTAAAGTTTTTTCAAATGTTGCAATAGTTGCAGTAATTTTTTCAAAATCAATTTTTACATCATCACCATATGCACCTTTAAACTCTTGTACATACTCAGCAATTGAATTAATTCTATCTTCTACAAGTTTTGGAGGTGCAGCCATTTCTGGACCTGCTTGAACTGGACCTTGAGCTTGGTCTGCTAAGTGAGGACTTCTACCATCCCAAAACTGTGCTTTGAAAAATACTGAGTTATAAACTGTTGGTGAGTTTAAATGATGAGGATTTGCTGTCCAACCATGTCCAATAGCAGCAGGAATTCCATCTGCTCCACCTAATCCTAAGTTATGACAAGTATTACAAGATATAAGTCCGCTTTTTGACATTCTTGGGTCAAAATAAAGTTTTTTACCTAATTCAACTTTCTCTTTTGTAATTGGGTCATTTTTATCATCAATTAACTTCATTAAAGCTTCTTGCGTAGCTGGAATTGCTTCTAATCTACTATTTTTTGCTTTTTGAATTAATGAAGAACTTGCGAAAACAGAACCGGCACTTATTAAACATACTGCTAATGAAACTACTAATTTCATATGATCTCCTTTTTGTGTTATATAAATATTTTAGGATAATAATTATTAAATAAAAATTAATTTTCTTTAATATTTTTTATTTTATTATAAGCATAAGTTATAATATTTAAGAGTAAAAATATCTTAAATACGTATTTAAGGGAATATAATAGGATAAAAAATATCCTATTATATTTATAAGTAAAAATTAGAATTGATTTTTTAGAAAATTATTTAATTAAGATTTAGATAGCTTTTACTAATTGTTCAGGAAGTAAACCTAGTGACTCTTCAACCTTTTTTGTATCACCATGATCAATAAAAATATCTTCATATTCAAAAGATTTTAAATTAACATTTTTAACATTTTCTTCATTTAAAACTTCTAATATGGCACTTCCTACTCCACCTTGTTTTTGAGAATCACTAAATACATACCAATCATCATATTTAGAAGATAACTCAACTAAAGTTTTTTTATCTATTGGTTTTACGAATCTTAGATCTAAAATAGTAATATCTTCACTATGTAAAGCTTCTGTATTTATTGCTCTACTAACCCCCGCACCATAACCAATAAATAGTTTTTTAGAACTACCCTCTTTTAAAATTTCTGCCTTTCCAAGCTCAAAAGCAGTTGAAGGATACTCAAGTTCACTAAATGCACCTCTTGGATATCTAATAGCACTTGGGCTTTTTAACTTATAAGCAAAATCTAAACCTAACTCTAAAGTTTTATTATCTCTTGGAGCAAACAGAATCATATTTGGAATAAATCTTAAATAAGAAATATCAAAAGCCCCTTGGTGTGTTTCACCATCATTTCCTACAATTCCAGCTCTATCCATTGCAAATACTACTGGTAAATCCATTAGACATACATCATGAATTATTTGATCAAAGCCTCTTTGTAAAAAAGTTGAATAAATTGTAATAAATGGCTTAAAACCCTCTTTTGCCATTGCTGCCATTGAAGTAACTGCATGTTGTTCTGCAATTGCTACATCCCAAAATCTATCAGGAAATTTATCCATTAGTTTATTTATACCTGTTCCACTTGGCATAGCAGCTGTTACGCCAACAACATTTTCATGTTTTGAAGCTAAATTAATTAAAGCATCAGCAAAAACTGCAGTTGCTGCTTTTGGTGCCTCTTTTTTTACAAAAGCACCATCTTCAACATTAAATGGACCCACCCCATGCCAATGTTCATGCTGACCTTCTGCAACTTTATAACCTTTTCCTTTAACTGTTCTTGCATGAACAATTACAGGTTTATTCATATCTTTTGCAATTTGTAATGTATCAATAACTTCTTCTAAATCGTGTCCATCTATTGGTCCTATATAATCAACACCCATCTCTTCAAATAAAATTCCAGGTGTAATTAACTTCATAGCTTCTTCCATTCTTTTTGCTATGTATGTAGTTCCTTCTGGCATATTTTTCTTTATAAAACTATCAACCTTCCCTTTAAATCTTTGATATGATTTACCAGCAAGTATCTTTGATAAATATTTTGAAATTGCTCCAATAGGTTTTGCAATTGACATTTCATTATCATTTAAAATAATTACTACAGGAAGTTTAATATCACCTAGCTCATTTAATGCTTCATAAACCATACCTGCTGTCATAGAACCATCACCAATCATAACAACTGGAACTCTAGATTCATTTTTAAGTTTTATAGATTTTGCTGCACCTACGGCAAGTGAAATTGAAGTAGAACTATGTCCAGCTACAAAGTAATCAGCAACTGATTCATTTGGTTTTGTAAATCCACTTAATCCACCAAATTGTCTAATAGTTTCAAAATCATCCCATCTATCAGTCAATAATTTATGGGGATAACATTGATGAG
Organism: Malaciobacter pacificus; assembly: GCF_004214795.1. Lineage (NCBI taxonomy): Bacteria > Pseudomonadati > Campylobacterota > Epsilonproteobacteria > Campylobacterales > Arcobacteraceae > Malaciobacter > Malaciobacter pacificus. Next base: position 242,909 of record NZ_CP035928.1, on the reverse strand, counting down.
AAACATCAAATATAAAAGGATCACTGTATGCATCAAAGACATAATGCATACCTATAGTTAATTCAACTGCTCCAAGTGTTGAAGAAAAGTGTCCACCTTTTCTTGAGACAACATCTATTATTCTATCTCTAATATCTTGTGATAGTTGTTTTAACTCTTTTTGTGATTTTCCTTTTACATCTATATTCATAATCAATCTTTATTTTAATTTTTCTAAAACTTCATCTAATTGAGCAAATACTTTACTATTTTGTTCTTGTGTACCGATAGTTATTCTAATTGCATTTACACCATATCCAGTTAAATCTCTTACAATTACACCTTTTTGTAATAACTCTTGTGCAACTTGTTTTGAGATATATTTATCCCCAAACTTTAAAGTAATAAAGTTAGTGTATGAATCAATATATTCAAAGCCTTTTGCTTTTGCATACTCTTCATATCTTTGCATCTCTTCAAAGTTTTTTGCAATGCAATCATTTACAAACTCTTCATCTTTTAAAGCTTCAATAGCTGCTGCTAATGTTAAAGTTGTAATATTAAAAGGAGCTCTTAATTTATATAAAGTTTGTATAATATCAGGTTGAGCAATACCATATCCAACTCTCATACCACCTAAAGCATATGCCTTAGAGAAAGTTCCTAAATAGATACAATTTGGGAAAGTTTCAATTAAATTTTTTGGAACTATTCTTTTTTTCTCATCTTTAAAAGAAGCATACTCTTGATAAGCACCATCAATTACAACTAATGTTTCACTATCAATTGTTTCTAAAAACTCATATACATCATCTTTATCTAAACATTCACCTAATGGATTATTTGGTAAACATAAGAAAATTATATCTGCGCCATGCTCTTTATAAAGTTTTGAAAATTGCTCTAAATTATGAGTATCAGACTCTGTTTTAATAATAGTAGAACCTGTTTGTTTTCCATAAATTTCATACATTGCAAATGTTGTTTTTGCCATTAAAATTTTTGAATTTTCATTACATTTTGCATGAACACAAAACTCTAATATTTGATCACTACCTGAACCAATAACTACATTTGAACTAGTTACATCAAATTTATTTGCTAGTGCTTCTTTTAATTCAAACATAGAATCATCAGGATATATAAACATATTTTTAGCTAATTCTTGAATCTTATCTACTACTTTTGGACTTGTTCCATATGGGTTTTCATTTGAAGCTAATTTGATTACATCTTTTGGATTAACTCCAAACTCTCTTACTACAAGCTCTATTGGTTTACCAGCTTCATAAGTTGTAACGTTTTCTAATACACTATTAAATTGCATCTATTTTCCTAATATTAAATATCGTTTATTTCTTTTACATATGATCCTAATACTTTAACATTTTCACTGTGTTTTAATAGGACATTTTTAACATTTTCATCATCTTTATGACCATCAAAATCAATAAAGAAGATTGAATTTCCCTCTACTATATGAGATTTAATCTTTGTTAAATTAATTCCAGCTTCATTAAAATCTTTTAAAAATTCAAATAAAGCTCCCTGTCTATCAGCAAATTTTACTAAAATTGATGTTTTATCATTTCCTGAACTTGCATTTTCAAAGTCACTAATTATAAAAAACCTTGTTTTATTATTGTCTGTATCTTCAATATTTTCAAATAAAATAGGAAGATTGTGTAGTTTTGCTCCAACATGTGGACAAATAGCCGCACTTCCTTCTTCTTCTACTGCAATTTTCGCAGCTTTTGTTGTTGATTCAATAGGTATTTGTTCTACTTCATCAAGCCCTACATTTGCCAAGAATTTTCTACATTGATCAAAGGCGATATCTTTTGAATAGATTCTTTTAATATCTTTGATTTTATCGCAATTAGTTGCTAGTGTATGATGAATATCTAATACTACTTCTGCAATAATTTTTAAATCATATTGTTTTAAACAATTAATTGTATCAGTAACTATTCCATTTGATGAGTTTTCAATAGGAACAACACCAAACCTTGCTTTCTTTGTACTAACTTCCCTAAAAATACCCTTAATAGAACTAATAGAAATATATGAACTCATAGCACCAAATCTACCTTCAGCAGCTTGGTGTGTAAAGCTTCCTTCAGGTCCAAGATATGCTACATTTTCAGGAAGTTCTATATTTCTTGAAATTGCAAATATTTCTAAAAATAGTGCTTCAATAGCTGCTCTATTCAAAGAACCATTTGATTCTTTATTTAGTTTTTCAAGTCTATCTATAATAGCTTTTTCTCTTTCAGGTCTATAAATAGCTCCACCACTTTTTGCTTTTAAAGCACCAACTTGATGAACAATTTTCATTCTCTCATTAATTAAAGCTAAAAGCTCATTATCAATACTATCAAGTTTATTTCTAAGTTCTAATAATCCATCTTCATTCATAAAAGACCTTCTAATTTATTTTAAAAACTCTTCTTCTAAAGCAATTAAATCTTCAAAAGTTTCTCTTTTTCTAATTAATCTATCTACACCATTTTCTACTGCAATTTCCGCAACTTTCCCTCTTGTGTTATAGTTACTTGCCATTGTAAATCCATAAGCCCCAGCAGAATAAATTGCAATTAAGTCATTATGTTCTGTTTTTGGTAAATCTATATTTTTAGCAAAGAAGTCACCACTTTCACAAACAGGACCCACTAAATTACAATCACTAAACTCTTTATTATCATTTAAAACTTCAATTTTATGATATGCGTTGTATAAACTTGGTCTAATTAAGTCATTCATAGCACCATCAACAATAACAAATCTTTTATTCCCATTTACTTTTTCATATAAAACTTTAGTTACAAAAGTACCACAGTTTCCTACTAAGAATCTACCTGGTTCACAAATAATTGTAATATCTAAACCAAACATTGTTTCTAAAACTGATTGTGCATATTCATTTGTATCAATTAATTTTTCATCATCATAAACAATACCTAATCCACCACCAATATCCATAAAAGATAGTTCAATTTTTATTGCTTTTAAGTTTCTAACTAAATCAGCAACAATCTTTACTGATTCTTTAATTGGTTCAAGTTCAGTTAGCTGAGAACCAATATGACAGTGAATACCTTGAGGATCTAAGTTTTCAGAGTTTTTACATTGGATATACATTCTTTTTGCTGTATCAATATCCACTCCAAATTTATTCTCATGTAATCCTGTTGAAATATAAGGATGAGTTTTTGGGTCAATATTTGGATTAACTCTAATTGAAATTCTTGCAACAACATCTAACTCTTTTGCAATTGCTTCTACTCTTTGTAATTCTGCATCTGATTCAACATTAATCATTAAAATACCAAGTTCTAATGCTTCTTTTATTTCAGAATCAATTTTCCCAACACCTGAGAAAATGATTTTATATGGAGCAATTCCAACTTTTAATGCTCTTTTTACTTCACCAATACTTACACAATCAGCTCCTGCACCTAATGATGCTAAATGCTTAATTACTGATAAGTTCGAGTTTGCTTTAACTGCATATGCAACAAGAGATTTTCTTGCTTTAAAGGCACCCTTTAACTCGTTGTATTGTGCTGTTATATGGTCAAAATCATATACATAATATGGTGTTTGATATTTATTTGCTAATTCTTTAAAATTAATACTCATTTCTTTCCTATAATATTTTAAAATTTTAATTTAAAATTCCATAAATTCTAAATTAAAGTTTTTGATAGAATTATTTATCAGTCTCAGACATGATGGCTTCACATTCGTTACAACCATCATCTCGTACAGACCTATAAAAGCCAAGAAATTGGCTTTTACTTAACGGTCTGTACCATTCCAAGCAATTGTTGGCTTACCATTCTCATCAAAATCAACTGCTGGCATTCCCATAATATTAAATCCACTATCAACATAATGAATCTCTCCAGTTACAGCAGAACTTAAGTCAGATAATAAGTACATACCAGAGTTTCCAACTTCATCAATTGAAACATTCTTTTTAAGAGGACTATGTGCTTCATTCCATTTTAACATGAATCTAAAATCACCAATTCCAGCTGCAGCTAAAGTTTTAATAGGTCCTGCAGAAATTGCATTTACTCTAATTCCATCTTTCCCTAAATCTTCTGCTAAGTATTTAGTTGTCATTTCTAAAGCTGCTTTTGCTACACCCATTAAGTTATAGTTAGGGATATATTTAGCTCCCCCATAATAAGTTAATGTTAAAACTGAAGAATTTTCAGATAATAATGGTTTTAATTCTCTTACAACTTCAATTAATGAATAAACTGATACATCCATAGCAATATCAAATGCTTCTTTAGAAATATCATAAAATCTTCCTGATAATCCCTCTTTTGGAGCAAAGGCAATTGAGTGAACAATAAAATCAATTTGACCTAAATCTTTCTCTAAAGACTCTTTTAAAGCTTTTATCTCTTCAGGTTTACTAACATCACAAGGATATACTAAATCAGCACTATCAAACTCTGCTGCGATTGGTTCAACTCTTTTTTTAAGAGAATCATTTAAATAAGTAAATGCAATTTGTGCACCTTGTGCAGCACATGCTTTTGCAATACCATAAGCAATAGACTTATTATTTGCAACACCTAAAATTACACCTTTTTTACCCTTCATAAACATTCTATAAATCCTTTGTATTATCTATTATTTGTATAAAATCTTCTTTTATCCAAGAAGCTGTTCCAATTAGCGCTCCATCAACATTAGGAATTTCACAAATTTCTCTAACATTATTAACTTTTACACTTCCACCATATAATAGTGGTTTATCAATTTTTTCTTTAATAGCTGTATGAACATTTTTAATATCATCATTTGTTGCTGTAACACCTGTACCAATAGCCCAAACAGGTTCATATGCTAATATTAAATTTTCATAATTTGTATCTATTCCTACAAATTGTTCATAAATATACTCTAAAGTATTTTCAAGTCCAGACTCTTTTACTTCTAAAGGCTCTCCAATACAGTAAATAATTGTATATCCTAAAGCCTTATAAAATTCATATTTTTTAGCAATTTCTTCTTGTGATTCACCTAAAATATGTCTTCTTTCACTATGTCCTATTAAAATAGTTTTAATTCCAAACTCATCAAGCTGTTGTGTTCCAATTTCACCTGTAAAAGACCCTTTTTCAGTGTAATATGCATTTTGCGTACCTACTGTTAAGTTTTTTACAGTATCAAAATCATTAAGTGAAGTAGCTGTAGGGAAAACATATACTTCACTTTTAATATCATTTGATTTTAAATACTCATTTATACTAGAAATGAAATCATTTGTAGACTTTCTTGTATGATTAGTTTTGAAATTACTTGCAATAATAGGCATTAATTATTCCTCAATTACTAAGGCTTTTACACCTGGTAAAACTTTTCCTTCAATTAACTCTAAAGAAGCTCCACCACCAGTAGAGATAAATGTCATTTCATCTTCATCACCAGTTACTCTAACTAAATCTGCCGTATCTCCACCACCAACTACTGTTGTAGCAAATGAACTTGCAACTGCATGAGAAATTTTTGTACTTCCTTTTGCAAACTTATCCATTTCATAAACACCCATTGGTCCGTTCCATAAAATAGTATTTGCATCTCTAAGGGCAAGAGAGAAAAGTTGAGCTGAAGCTGGACCAATATCTAATCCCATCCAATTTTTAGGAATCTCTTGAACTGTTACATGTTTTGCAATAGCTTCAGCATCAAAAGCTTCTGCTGCAACAACATCAACAGGTAAATAAAGTTTTACACCCAATTCTTTTGCTTCATCCATAATTTTAATTGCTTCAGGAATTAAATCATCTTCAACTAATGAATTACCAATTTCATGTCCTAATGCTTTTAAGAATGTAAATGCCATTCCTCCACCAATTAAGATTTTATCAACTTTTGGTACAAGATTATAAAGAGCTTCTAATTTTCCAGAAACTTTAGAACCACCAACAATTGATACAAATGGTCTTTTTGGATTATGAACAATATGGTGAAAGAATTTAATCTCTTTTGCTAGTAAGAATCCTGCTGCTTTATGCTCAATATCAAAATGTTGTGCAATACCTTCAACTGAAGAGTGAGCTCTATGAGAAACACCAAATGCATCATTTACATAAATTTCTGCCATTGAAGCTAGTTTTGCACTTAATTCTTCATTATTTTTTGTTTCACCTGCATCAAATCTCATATTTTCTAATAATAAAATCTCACCAGATTTTAATTCATTAGCCATTTTCATTGTTTCATCATCAACAATTCCAGGAGCCATTTGAATCTCTTGTTTTAATAAAGTATGTAATCTTTTTGCAATTGGTTGTAGTGAAAACTCCTCTTCAAAACCATTTTTTGGTCTACCAAAGTGCGATGCTAAAATAATTGAACAATCATTATCAATACAATATCTAATTGTATTTAATGCACTTCTAATTCTTCTATCATCAGTGATATTTCTATATTCATCCATTGGTACATTAAAGTCACATCTAATAAATACTTTTTTACCACTAATATCGATATTTTTAATTTCTTGTAATTTCAAATTGTTTCCTTAAACCTAGAATTATTTAGTTGCTACGTGAATACCCATTTCTACAAGTCTTGTAGAGTATCCCCATTCGTTGTCATACCAAGATAAAACTTTTACCATATTTCCTTCAATTACTTGAATAGTATCAACAGGAACTACAGTTGATAATGACTCACCAATAAAGTCAGAACTTACTCTATACTCTTCATCAACACCTAAAATACCTTTTAAATTACCTTCAGCAGCAGTTTTAAAAGCAGAAATTACTTCTTCTAAAGTTACATCATTTTTAAGTGTTACAGTTAAATCAACTAAAGAAACATTTGGAGTTGGAACTCTAATTGCTTGACCATTTAATTTTCCATTTAAATGAGGCATTACTTTACCAATAGCCTTAGCTGCACCCGTACTTGCTGGAGTTAAGTTTGTAGCACCTGCTCTACCCTTTCTTGGGTCTTTTTTATCTTTACCATCTAAGATTGGTTGAGAACTTGTATATGAGTGAATTGTAGTCATTAAACCTTTTTCAATTCCAAAAGCATCATCAAGAACTCTTGCAACTGGCGCTAAACCATTTGTTGTACAAGAAGCGTTTGATACAATAGCTTCACCTGCATATGTATCTTCATTTGCACCAATTACAAATGTTGGAGTATCATCTTTTGCAGGTGCACTCATTACTACTTTTTTAATACCATTGTCAATATATGGTTGAACTGATTCAGTTGTTAAAAATGCTCCTGTACATTCATAAACAACCTCTGCACCATAACTAGCAAAATCAATTTTAGAAGTTTCTCTTTCGCTTAAAATCTTAGCTTTATTATTTCCAATATAAAGATATCCGTCTTCAACTTTAATATCTTGTTTAGGTCCATGTACTGTGTCATATCTTAGGTTGTATTGAAGCATTTCATCACTTCCACTTGCATTTACTGCAACTAATTCTACATCCTCTCTACTTGCAACAATTCTTGCAACACATCTTCCAATTCTTCCTAAACCGTTTATTGCAACTTTTACAGCCATACTTTTCCCTTTATTGTAAATCTAATGGTAGATATTTTATCGAAAAATTGCTATAATATTATTTAAGTATATTTGAAAAGGTTTTAAGTAAGTGCATATAGCGATATTTGGTGGCAGTTTTGACCCTATTCATTTAGCACATGTTGCTATTGTAAATAATGCACTAGAAAAACTAAAAATTGATAAATTTTTTGTAGTTCCTACATACTTAAACCCTTTTAAAAATAGTTTTAAAATTGAACCAAAAACTAGATATGAACTTTTAAAAAAAGTTTTTAAAAATTTTTCAAATGTTCAAATATGCGACTATGAAATCAACAAAAATAGACCAACGTACTCTATTGAGACAGTTAAATATCTAAAAGAGAAATATAAGGCATCAAAAATATATTTTATTATAGGTGCAGATAATATAGAATCTTTAGATAAGTGGCATAGTATTGAGGAGCTTAAATCATTAGTTGAGTTTGTTGTTGCAACTAGAAGTGGTTATGATTTACAAAAATGTAGTGAATATCAAACACTCAATATAGATATAAATATTAGTTCTTCTCAATTAAGGGAAAAACTAGATTTAAACTATATTCCAAATGAGATAAAAAAAGAGATTTTAGATCTTGAAAACTAAAAATAAAGGTAAAAACTTTTGGATAAAAGAATAGAAAAAATTAGAGATATTCTAGATGAAAAAAAAGCAGAGAATATTGAGATAATTGATTTAAAAGAAAAAGACTATATTGTTGATTATGTAGTTATTGCTACAACATTAAACGCAAAACATGGTATTGCACTTTTAACTTATTTAAAAAACGATTTAAAACCACTTGGTGAAGAGTTTATTAGAGTTGAAGAAGATGATAACTGGACAATTTGTGATTTAGGTGATGTATTTATTCACTTAATGAGTGAAGGTCATAGAGAAAAATACTCACTAGAAGAGTTCTTAAGTGAGTTAGATAACAGAGCATAAAGTTTAAACTTTATTGCCCTGGTCTTAAAACTTTATTGTAATTAGATGCTGCATCTTTTGCACCACCCATATTACCTGTCCAAATAGCGTAACCAACAATTAGTGCTAATACAATTATTGCCCATTTCATTACATTACCTCCTTAGCTTTTATTCCTAAAATATTTAATCCTGTTCTAATACTAAGTGCAGCCATACTTAAAACTTTTAGATGTCTATTTTGTTCATCACTTCCAATGATTTTATATTCATTGTAGAATTTATGAACTGATGATGCTAATGAATATAAATAGTCAGTAATTTTTTGCATCTCTCTTTTTGTAAATGCTTCATTTAAAACTGATTGTAATAATAATGATTCATATACTAAGTTTAAACCATCTTGATTTAAGTTTTCAAAACTTTCATTTAATACATCATTTTGAGATAATTCAGCTTTATTAAATACTTGATTAATTCTTGCATGTGCATAATTAATATAAAATATTGGATTTGAAGAGTCTTGATTTTTTAACATATCAATATCAAATTCTAAGTGAGTATCACTCTTTCTTGTTAAGAAAATAAATCTTAATGCATCTGCACCTATTTCTTCTGTAATATCTGACATTAAAATAACATTACCAGCTCTTTTACTCATTTTATATGGTTCACCACCTTTTAGTAGTTGTACCATCTGAGATAAAAGAACTTCTAATTTACCTGAATCATTTCCACAAAATTTAATTGCAGCTTTAACTCTTGCAATATATCCATGGTGGTCTGCACCCCAAATATTTATATATTTATCATATGGTCTATCATATTTATTTTTGTGATATATAATATCACCTGCTAAATAAGTTGGGATTCCATTATCTCTTACAACAACTCTATCAGAATCATCTCCATACTGAGTAGATTTTAGATAAACCTTATCATCTTTTTCATATAAAGAACCATTTTCTTCTAAAATAGTTCTGATTTCATCCCATTTATCATATAAAGACTTTTCAGACACAAAGTTATCAAACTCTACACCTAAATCTTTTAAATCTTTTACAATGATATCCATAACAATATCTTTTGCAAAAAATGCTATCTCTTTAAATTTTGATTCATCATAGATAATTTCTTTACCAAACTTATCAATTACCACTTTAGCAATATCAATTAAATATTCACCTCTATAATAAGTTTCTGGATATTGTACATCTTCACCTAAAATAAACTCTCTTGCAGCAAGTGATACAGAAAGTCCTAGTAAATCCATTTGAGCACCAGCATCATTAATATAATACTCAGTTGTAATATCAAAACCTAAATGTCTACCAACTCTAGCTATTGCATCACCATTGATTGCACCTCTTGCATGTCCAATATGTAAAGGACCTGTAGGATTAGCTGAAACATACTCTAAAAGAATTTTTTCTTCTTTTGTTTCACCTTTTGCAAAATCAGCTTCATTTTTTAAAGACTCATCAACTAATTCTTCTAAAAACTTATTTGATAGTTTAAAATTAATGAACCCTTTTACAGCTTCAACTTTTTCAAACATTGATGACTCTTCAAATTTTTTTGCTAATTCTTCAGCAATAACCATTGGAGATTTTCTAAACTCTTTTGCAAGTGAAAAAGCAATAGGAGTCGCGTAGTGTCCTAAAGATACATCTTTTGGTTTTTCTAAAACTACACTAGTTTCTAATATTTTTTCAATATAATTTTTAACTAAATTTTGCAATATTATCTCTTATACTGTTTTTGTATCGTTTTTTTCAGAAGTTGTAGCTTCAGTTTTTTTATCTAACTCTTCAGCTTTTTTGTTTTCTGCAACTTCATCTTCATCATCTTTAACTGCTTTTTTAAAGTTCTTGATTCCAGAACCTAAACCTTTTGCTAATTCTGGTATTTTCTTACCACCAAATAGTAATAACACCACTAATGCAATTAAAATCCATTCCATACCACCTGGCATACCCATGAGTCATCCTTAAGTTTAATTTTTAGTAATTATTATAACTACTTAATGCTTAAAATTTTTTTTGTGAGTTATCTTATAAAAAATTGAATAAGTTTATATCCAGTGCCAGCTGCTAATACTGTACCAAATAGATTTAAAGCCATATTTGAAATTGCTAAATAAATAGAAGTTCCAAATAATAGATATGACTCTATTGCAAAAGTTGAGTAAGTTGTTAGTGCACCTAAAAAACCTGTAGTTAAAAAAGCTTTTGTAGTATCTTCCACACTAACATGAGAAAAATAAGCAAACAACATACCAATAATAAATGAACCTATAACATTTACTAATAAAATACCTATTGGAAATTCTAATGGGATATATTTATTTGTAATATGAACACTATATGCTCTTGCAATTGCTCCTAAAAATCCTCCAAGACCAATTGCTAGAATAGTTTGCCAGCTAAGAGACATAGTTTTTATATTCTTTATTAAAAGCTTCGTTCATTTTAATCTCTGTTTGCTCAAACCAATCTGTTGATTTATCAGCTTGAACAGGGTCTAAAAATACAACTTTTACAACACCAGGACTTGCTTTTAGTGCTTTTGAATCAACAATATTCCTAGTATTAAATAAAATTGCTGGTTGTACTTTTAGTTTATGCTTATTTGCAACCATTTTTGCCCCTGCTTTAAAGCTTAGCATCTTTGTACCATCACTTCTCGTTCCTTCAGGGAACATTGCAATTGGTCTACCTTTGTCTAATCTATCCTTAGTCTCTTTTAAAAGTGTAATAATTCCAGCTTTATTTTCTCTATCAATACTAATCATTCTTGGGGCTTTAATAATATGACCAAAAAAGAATAAGTCTGTTATCTCTTTTTTTGCAACCCAAGCTAAATCTCTTGAGTGAATATACTCCATAACAATAATATCTAATAAAGATTGATGATTCATTATAACCATATCACATGACTCATCTAATTTACCCTCGATTTGAAGATCAATTCCCAAAACTTTCATTTGAAATTTCATCCAAAGTTTTATTACTTTATGTGTATGATTTCTAAATAAATACATTGCAACTACTGTAATTGCAACAGTAATTGAAAATTGTATGAAAAGTATAATTCCTCTAATTCTTGCCAAAACTTTCTTCCTTTACCCAACCAATAAATTTATTATCAATTCCTATAACCTTTATAAAACCATTTCTTTTTTGTAGTTTTTCAACTTTTTGAGCACTATCTAATTTAAAGAAAATTGTAGAGTTTTTTGTCGGTAATATATAAATATAAGAGTCTTTTTTTACTGTACCTGTTTGATTTGGCATTAAATAAATTGCACTAATTATAAATAAGATTATTGTAATTACTAATAAGAACTTCTTTCGCTTCCAAATATAAAGTGCTAAAGCGATTAAAAATAAGAGTGCTACTGCAATCTTTTTATATTTCTCAAAACTTGAATCATTTGGATTTAAATCTGTTTGAGTACTTACAAGTTCATTTTGTAAAACTAAAGGAATAGTTATCTCTTTAAAACTTTTTAGTTTTGTATTATGATATGTTATTACAACTTTTTTTTCATGAACTGGTGTAACAAAATAGTATACTAAGTTTTGGTTAGTATAATTATCTTTAAGATCTGAGATACCTTGTTCTAGGGCACCATCAATTTTAAAGTTTTCTAAGTTTGAATTGATTCCTTCAATATCTACAATTGTTAGAGCATCATTGTTATTATATTGTTTCGTCTTGTAAGCTTTTAAAACCAATTCATCTGCAATAATACCAGAAAATCTGCTATCACCTACGGCGATATCAGAATAAGCAATATTAGGAACACCTAAACTACTTATATCAATTGTTGTTGAACCTTTTAGTAACTTAGTTGTAATTTTTGGTAAAGTGAAATCACCCTCATTTATTTTGAATATATACCTATTTTCATATATATCATTTGATACTTTTGTCCATGAACTATTAGGGTTTAATAATTTAATATTTTTTCCAGTTGAAAATGAACTTGATAAGGAATCAAAGTTATTTGTAGTAATTAAAGCTTTAACAACAACTTCAAATCTTTGATTTTTATAAACTTTTTTAGGAATACTTTTATAAGAAAGATACAAATTTTTAGCAGCAAATAAATTAACTGATAAAAAAAGATTAAGTAAGACTATTGATATAAGTAGTTTTTTCATAAATAAACTTTTAAAAGAGATAGTAATCTATCTCTTTATTGTAAAAAACCTTTAAGCATTCTAACACCATCATCACAACCTAAAAGTTCTTCCATTGCTCTTTCTGGATGAGGCATTAAACCAAAAACATTTCGTTCACTATTACAAATACCTGCAATATTTGCAACTGAACCATTTAAGTTCTCTAACTCTCCATTTTCATCACAATATTTTAAAAGAATTTGATCATTTTCTTCTAACTCTCTTAATCCTTTATTATCTATAAAGTAGTTTCCATCGTGGTGTGCAACTGGAATATTAACAACTTCATCTTTTTTCATTAAAGATAAAAATGTATTATCATTTGAAATTACTTTTAAGTGATTATATTTAGATATAAAATGTAAAGAATCATTTCTTTTCATGGCACCAGGTAATAAACCTGCTTCTAACAAAATCTGAAATCCATTACAAATACCTAGAACCTTACCACCATTAGCAGCATATTCTTGAACAGAATTCATAACATTTGCAAACCTTGCAATTGCACCACTTCTTAAATAATCTCCGTATGAAAATCCACCAGGAATTACTAAAAGGTCAGTATCTGCTGGAATACTTTTATCTTTATGCCAAATTATTTCAACATCAGCACCAATTTTTTCAAATGCATACTTTGTATCATATTCACAGTTTGTTCCAGGAAATTGTAATACTGAAATTTTCATATTAACCTACTATTTCTATATCGTAATCTTCGATAACTGTATTAGCTAATAACTTTTCGCACATTTTTACAACTTCTTCTCTTGCTTCTGATTCAGTAGTTGAGTTAAGTTCTAAGATAATTTGTTTACCGATTCTTACATCTTTAACTACATCTTTAAAACCTAAAGTATCTAAAGCATGATGAGTTGCTTTACCTTGATCATCAAGAACACCTTGTTTTAATGCTACATTTACTATTGCTTTCATTTATTACCTTCAATTAATATTTTTGCGATTATATCTAAAAATGCCTTAGCACTTTAGATAATGAGTTTTATTTACTTAATCTATTTAAAATTGTTGTGTAACCACTTAAAATTTTATCTTTAATCTCTTGTGGTACATTTACCTCTAACTTTTGACCTGGTGCTAAAGATTTAGCTTGCTCTTTCCAGTTTTGTTCTTTACCAAAGTCCCTTAAAATTTGTTTATCCATAGAGATGTAGTTTTGAGCTTCAAAATCCTCTTTTGAAATAAATCTTGAACTTTCAGGAGTTAAAACTTCATCTCCTAATACCCATTCACCCTTTGAATTAACAAAAATTTCAAATTTAGTATCAACTACAATTATTCCATTTTCTAAAGCAAAAGAAGAGAAATCTTTAAATAGCTTTTCCATACTTGAAATTACTTCAGGAAATTTTTCTCTTACACTTTGAGAATTTAGAGGTATATCTTTTACACCTTTAGTTGTTGGTGTAAATATTGGATTATCAAATTTATGCCATTGTCTTAAATCAGAACCTAATTCTAATCCATAAGGATCATTTCCATTTTGACAAGCATCAAATAATGAACCCGTTAAATAGTTTCTAAATATAAACTCAAATTGAACTAAATCACCATCAATTTCAGCTTCTAAAGGCTTACATAATTCCATAAACTGACATCTTGGAGCAATACTTAAAGATGAATCAATAGTCTCATCCAATATAGCTGTTTTAATCCCAGCATCTTTTGCAAATTTAGCTCCATTATTTGAAATTGCTGTTTGAGAAACACCCTTTCCTTCAATTTCTAAATTTAACGGAATATCAAAAACAGAACATCTATCACTTCTAACTAATAAAATTTTTGGCTCATCTCCAGGACAAGTGTAAAGATCTGCATTTTTTCCTATATAAAAAAGATTATAACCCAAATCTTCAAGTTCTGAAACACCCTTTTTAGTAGTTGTTTTTTTAGATTCTGGCCATAATCCAAGTTCAACAATTTTTTCTATATTCATTAAGTCTCCTGTTATTTACTCATTATAATCAAACTTTTTAAGATTGCAATTGAAGTATTTAATTGATTATCTTCTAAAATTTCATCTTTACTTATTATTTTTTTACTTTCGTTTTTTACTTCTTTTTCTTCATTTTTCGTATGATCAACTTTTTCAAGTTCACCTTCTAAATGCTTTTTAAGATCTGCTTCTTTTATTTTAAATTCATTATTTTCTTCAACTGTAACTTTTCCAGCAGCTGCTATAATATCAGGAGTAACCCCCGTTGCTTGGATAGTTCTACCACTTGGTAAATAGTATTTTGCAATTGTTAATTTGATATTTTCTGTTCTATCATTATCTATTGGAAGTACAGCTTGAACTGAACCTTTACCAAATGTTTTTTGACCTATAACAATTGCTCTTTTGTGATCTTGAAGGGCACCACTTACAATTTCTGAAGCTGAAGCTGAACCACCATTTACTAAAACAACTAATGGTTTTTTAGTCATTGTTGATCTTGAAGTAGCTTCAAATTTCTCTTCACTATCTTCATCTTTTCCTTTTTGAGAAACGATTACACCCTTATCAACAAATAAATCTACAACTCCTATAGCTTGAGATAATAAACCACCTGGATTATTTCTTAAATCTAAAATAATCCCATCAACTTTTGGGTTTTCTTCTATAGCTTTCTCAAGTCCATCTGTTACTTTAGTATCAAAACTAGAAACTCTTAAATATAATAAATTCTCATCTTCAATCTTTTTAGTGAATACAGATTGAATTTTTATTATATCTCTTGTAATTTTTATTTTTAAAGGTTCATTAGTACCTTTTCTAACAATTGTCAAAGTTATATCTGTTTTAGGTTTCCCTCTCATTAAAGATACAGCTTCGTCTAAAGTCATATTTAAAGTTGCTTGGTCATCGATTTTTAAGATAATATCTGATGATTTAATTCCTGCTTTAAATGCTGGAGTGTCATCAATAGGAGAAATAACTGTTAAAGCCCCATCTCTCATTCCTACTGTGATTCCTAAACCTCCAAATTCACCCTTTGTTTGTATGCTCATCTCTTTTGATGATTTCTTATCTAAAAAACTTGAGTGAGCATCAAGCTCTTGCATTAAACCCTTTAATGCTTTATCTACAATCTCTTGTAACTTAATATCATCAACGTAGTACTTTTCAACTGTGCCGATAACTTTTGTTAATTTTGATAATGATTCAAATCTTGTTTGTTCTTCTTGTATTTCTTCTTTTGCAAATAATGATTGAGTTAATAATAATGCTACTGAAGATGCTAATAATAGTTTTTTCATGAAATAATAACCTCTTAAATTTATAAAGATATATTCTACTAAAAAATTCATAAAAGTAAGGTTTTATAAAAATTTTTGTAACATATCATCTAATTTAATATAAGGTAAAAAATTATGAGTTTAAAAGAGAATGTTGACTACGTAAAACAAGAGCTTAATAGTGAAGAAAAGTTTCTTGAAGGCTTTGTTAAAGTAGAAAGATTTTACAAGAAATATAAAACATTAATTTTAGGACTTATTGCAATATTAATTATCGCAGGAATAGCACTAGTTGTTAAAAGTAACATTGATGAATCAAATAAGCTTGAAGCAAATTTAGCATTTGAGAAAATACTAAAAAACCCTGAAGATAAAGATGCAATGGCAAAGTTAAAAGAAACAAATACTAATCTTTACAATATTGCTACTTATTTAGTTGCAAAAGATAAAGGTGAAATAGTAAAAGTAAATGTTCCTTACTTAAAAGAGTTAACAACTTACCAAGAAGCAGTAAAAAATAATAGCATTTCAGAGTTAAATAATGTATCAATGGAGAATAACTTTTTATTAAAAGAGTTTGCAATTTTTAATAAAGCATTACTTTTAGCAAATGAAGGGAAATTTGAAGAAGCAAAAGCTGCTTTAAATTTAATACCAAATACATCTAAAGCAAATGACTTAGCTAATTTATTAAAT
Source organism: Malaciobacter pacificus (assembly GCF_004214795.1). Taxonomy (NCBI): domain Bacteria; kingdom Pseudomonadati; phylum Campylobacterota; class Epsilonproteobacteria; order Campylobacterales; family Arcobacteraceae; genus Malaciobacter; species Malaciobacter pacificus. The sequence goes on along the minus strand of NZ_CP035928.1, from coordinate 226,301 downwards.
CATTATTTAGTAACAAAATAAGGAAACCCTATGAAATATTTATTATTTGCTCTTTCATTTATTTTAGTTTTAACTGGTTGTTCTAGTAAAAAATATTTTGAGCCAGAAGATACAGAAGGTGACTTAAAAGTTCAAACTGAATCTATTCCTTATGATATTAAATCAATGAATAGAGTTGGTGCTACATTAGAAAATGGGCAAGTGATTACAAAAGATGGTTTATCTGAATTTAAACTACCAGAGAATTTTGACTTTTTAAATGTTAGTGAAGATGGTAAAGTAATTGCAACAAATAATAAAGACAAAATTTTGATAGGTGAAGAAGAATTAACTATTGGAGATGTTGTTATTGCAGCTTCTTTAAAAGATGATAGACTAGCACTTATTTACTCTAATAATACAATTGAATTAATTGATATGGTAAATAATAAAACTTTATTCAAAGAGTATCAACCTATCTCTTTAGCAAATGATACAAGAGTTACAAATCCACACTTCATGGGTAATCTTGTACTATTTCCTACACTAAATGGAAAAGTAATTATTGTTTCAAAAGCTTCAAATGAAGCTGTAAAGAATATATCTGTTGACCCAGATGGAAAATTCAATAATATTATCTTTCTAGATGTAATTCAAAGTCTTCAAACACTTATTGTTGCAACACCTAATAAAATAGTATCTATTTCTCCAAAAGAAATTTTGGCAAAAGATTATGAACTAAGAGATATTTTAGTTAATAAAGAAGATGTTTTTATAGCAACAATTGATGGACAGATAATAAAATTATCTCCATACCTAGAAGAAGTATCAAAAAGTAAATATAAATACTCAAAAATTCACTCTTTAGCTTATACAAACTCTTTATATGCAATTGAATCTCAAGGATACATTATAAATATAAGTGATGACTTTACAAGTAAAAAAGTTTATGATTTTGATTTTGATAATGAAGAGAGATTAATTGTATTAGGTAATAAAGTTTACAATAATAAAATCATAACTTTACCTTAAAAATTTTAATAGCTATTTAGCTATTAAAATTCTTATTTGCTAAATATTCAATTAGAACCGTTGCGTAAGAGCCTTTTGGTAAAATAAAATCTAAAGTACATTTTTTATTTTCTTTATCATAACTACAATTAATATCAGATGGAAAAACTATAGCTTCTCTTCTATAACCTTTTTCTTTAATATAAGCATCATCAAACTTACTTTCAATCTTTCCAGCTTCACTTGTAGCTTTAAATACTTTTCTTCCAGGAAGAAGTCCTGTAGGAGTAATATATTTATTTTCAAAATCTTGTATCAATTTTGCATTTAAAGATTTAGGAGTAAAAATCTTATCATTTTTGATATCATAGAAAATATCTCCATCTAAAAGTTTAAAGTTTTCCATGTCTAAATTTAATCTCTCAACTAACCACTCATTAAAAAATGTACTTTGATAAGCAGAAATTAACATCTTTTCTACTTTTCTATCTTTCATTAATCTATCATCATGGATAAGCTCTTTAGCTTTTTCTATATTATCACTTGAGTCTTTACCAAACCTTTGATATCCAAAATAATTTGGCATACCTTTTTTAGAAATTTGTTTTATTAATTTTTGAATATGATTTAATTCTTCAAAGCCTACATTATAAAGATTAATTTTAAATCTATTTCCTTTTAAATCTCCAATATTTAATTTACTAGAATGTAAATAAGAGTCTAAAACTTCAATCTTTTTATTCCTAAAATTTCTTATCTCTTTAGAGTATTTTTTTGGAATTGAAATATATTGAATAGTTGTTGCATTTTTATCTTTTAAACCTGCATAACCTATCTCATTTGTATAGATTCTTAAATATTTTGCAACTCTGTCAATTAATTCCCATGTATCACAGTTTTTCTTTTTTATTTTTAAAACTAAAAAACTACCTTTTTTTGAGAAAGTAATAGGCTGCTCTTCAACAAAGAAATCATCTTCATTTTGTTCAAATTTAAAATATAGCTTCTTTTTATTTGGATAAATTCTCTCTATCAATTTTTATTCTCTTTTTCATAAACTTCTCTACACTCAGTACAAAATTTTGCGAATGGCTTAGCTTTTAGTCTTCCAATAGGAATATTAACTCCACACATATCACACTTTCCATATGTATCATCTTTTATTTTTTTTATTGCTTCATCAATTTGCTTTAATTCAGCAATTTGATGATTAGCAATCATCCCTTGAGTAAAAGAATCACTAACTAATTCTGCATAGTCTAACTCATCATTAATTTCTTGATTTTTAATCTCATCAATACTATTCCTACTATTATTGATGTTAGATAGAATGCTCTCTCTTCTTTGAAGTAAAGTCTCTTTTAATTCTAATATTTGGCTTTTATTTGGCATGACATGCTCCTTGAAATTTGGCAATTATATAATTTTTATTATATATTATATATTAGAGCCTTTAAAATAATCGTATTATATGACTAATAACTAGCAGAGACATAGCATAACAAAATATAAAAAACTAATTAACTAAAAATTAATAGTTGCTAGATAAAATACGTTTATAAAAAGTAGGAGTTTATTATCACAAGTTTATCAAAAATATTTTTATCAACTTTTATTCTACTATTACTAATATTTTGTTTTTTTATGTTTTTTTATACAAAACAAAAAAGTAATATATCTTTAATAAGTGATTTAACAAAACTTCCTAATATCTCATACTCAACATCATTTTGGGAACCAAGAGTTAAAGAGTATAAAGATTTTTCATCAATAATTTTTATAAATCAAAAAAATATTAGTTATATGGATTTTGTCTATGAAAAATAGTATATTTTTAAATTTTTTATTTTTATTACTTAGTAAACATAAATCAAAACATCTAGCTATATTTTTTATATCTATTATTATTGTTTTTTTAATTAGTTCAGTTATGTTTATATCAAATAGTTTAAAAAAAGAGATTTTTACAACACTTAATTCACAAGCTGATTTTGTAATTCAAAAATTAAATGCAGGAAAAGTTGTAAATCTACCCACTTCTTGGTTAGATAAATTCTCTTCAATCAATGGAGTTACAAAAGTTCAACAAAGAGTTTATGGACAATACCATTTTAAATTTGCAGATGTTAATTTTATGATTGTTGGAATTGATTTATTTGAAAAAAACACAAATAAAGATTTACAAAAACTTTTAAATCATTTAGATATTTCATCTTTTTTTGAAACTGATTCTATGATAATTGGAAATGGTGTAAAACAAATATTTGATAAATATCATTATAAAGATGAGTTTGTTTTTAGACTTGAAAATTTAGAGACAAAAAGAGTAAAAATCTTTAAAGATTTACCAAAAGAGTTTAATCTAATAGCAAATGATATTATCATTATGGATATTAATTTAGCAAAAGAGATATTAAATATAAACGAAGATGAAGCAACTGATATAGTTTTAAATGTACCAAATGAATTAGAGCATCAAAATATAAAGACTGAGCTAATTTTAAAAGAAGCAAATATTAGAATTATACCAAAAGAGGATATTAAAAAAGCCTATGAAAATATGTTTAACTACAAAGGTGGTTTCTTTTTAACTTTGTTTATTAGTGTAATGTTTACATTTATTTTGATTTTATATCAAAGATACTCTATGATTAATTCAAGTGATAAAAAAGAGATTGGAATATTAAAAGCTGTTGGATGGAGTATAAAAGATATTATAAAACTTAAAATGTTAGAGAACTTAACTGTTGGTATTTTTGCATTTTTAATTGGTGTGATTTTAGCCTTTATATTTGTTTTTATTTTAAATGCACCACTTTTAAGTAATATTTTTTTAGGTTTTCAAAATATACAAAATGATGTAGATTTTATACCAAATATTGATTTTACAACTATTACAATGCTGTTTTTATTTTTTATTATTCCATTTATAAGTGCAGTATTAATTCCTGTTTGGAAAATAAGTGTTATTGATGCAAGTGAGAGTATGAGATGATAGAAATTAAAAATTTAAATAAGATATTTAATGAAGATAAAAAGAACCAATTTCATGCATTAAAAGATATTAATTTAAAAATTAACTCAAACTCTTGTGTAATTTTAAAAGGAATTAGTGGAAGTGGAAAATCAACACTACTTTCTATTTTAGCAACACTTAGTAAACCAACAAATGGTGAAATTATAATTGATGGTGAATCAATTGCAAAACTTCCTGATATTCACGCTTCAAATTTTAGAGCAAATAAAATTGGATTTATTTTCCAATCATATAATCTATTTAATGAACTAAATGTCTATCAAAATGTTAGTATTCCTTTAGTACCCTTAAATTTATCAAATAAACAGCTTGATGAAAAAACTTCAAAAGCTTTAAAAATAGCTAATATCTCCCATAAAAAAGATGAGTTAGTATATAACCTATCAGGTGGGGAAAAACAAAGATGTGCAATAGCAAGAGCCCTTGTAAATAATCCTGATATTATTTTATGTGATGAACCAACGGCAAACTTAGATTTAGAAAACTCAAAAAAATTTATTGAAGCTTTAAGGAGTTTGAAAAAACTAAATAAAACAATTATTGTAGCAACTCATGATCCTATTTTTGATGATTTAGATTTTGTTGATGAAGTTATAAATATAGCGGATGGAAAAATTTGTGAGTAGTATATTATTATCAAATGATATTATTATTTATCTATTTTCTCAAGCGATTTTGTTTATACTTTTATGTATTGCTTTTTATAATTCGATTATTATTCTAAAAAATTGGGATTTTAATAAAACTACGTCTTTACAATATAAACTAGAAAAAAAATCATACCTAGTAATCCTAATAATCTCTTTTGTACTAATAATAAAATTAATTCTATTTCCTTATTTTACATATAGTTTAGATAATTTATCAAACATAGTTCCAGGGGCTATGTGCGCTGCAGGGATTGTGGGTGCAAATGAGTATGGTGAAATTAACTTAGCCTTAAAAGTTTTTATTTTATTTCTTATTGGTGTATGGCTTATAATAAACTCTTTAGATTTAATAGAAAAAACATATCCATATACCAAGCAAAAATATCTTTTTTTTATCTTTTTATTTATATTAATAGTACTTGAAACTATACTTGATGTATTATATTTAACAAATATTCCAACCCAAGAACCTGTAATGTGTTGTTCTATTATCTTTGGGGTAAATAACACTGGAAGCAAAATACCATTTAATTTATCTATTCCATCATTACTTATTTTATTTTATTTATTATCTGTTCTAGTTATATTTTTAAATATACAAAAAAAAGTTTTACTTAATTTCTTTACATCATTACTATTTTTTTATATTTCATACTATGCGGTAACCTACTTTTTTTCTACATATATTTATGAACTTCCAACCCATCAATGTCCATTTTGTATGCTTCAAAAAGAGTATAACTATATTGGTTACTTTATATGGTTTTCACTATTTTTAGGTGTCTTTTTTTCAATAAGTAATCTTTTTATGACTTTTTTTATAAAAAAAGAGTTAGACTATTTATTCAAACTTTCTTCTATTTTTATTGTTTTATTTACAGTTTTATGCTCATTTTACTTTATTAAATACTATGTAATAAATGGTGTTATTTTATAAAAATAAAAAAATGAGCACTTTTTGAGACATTCTTGTGTTATTATTTCACAAAGGAGATTTTATGTCAATTGATTTAAAAAATATTAAACTACTTTACTTTCGTTATGATGCTAAAAAAAATACTTTTTATAAAAAAAATAATATTTCAGACTTCTACTTATCAAAAGAGTTATTAACAATGACTAATCTTTTAGAAAAAAATGAAATCCCATTTTTAATTGATAAAGATAATAATATAATCTTAAAAAGATAATCTAAATTTATATTACTTTTGTAAATTCTTCATACAAGTCATCACTCAATATTTTCTCTAGTTTTAAATGTGTAAAGATAGGTTTTTCATCCCAGTATTTTATAGTATTAGCAAGCCCTAAATATATAAAAGCTTGTGTTTGTTTATCAACTTGAGCAAATTTTCTAACAAAAATATGAAGTTTTACTCCATATTTTTTATTTTCAACTAGTCTTTGACCATCACCTTTATCACTACTCATACTAGGTTTACTTTGATAAGTAAATGTATCTTTTGAAATAAAAGCATTTTCATAGTGAGATGATTTTGAAAATTTTTTCTTTTCTAAATTTATAAATAAAAAGAAGTCATTTTCATATTTCAAAAATCCACTTCCCCTAAAAGAGCTGTGAATTTTAGGAAAATTACATAGTTGAGCAATATTTAACATATTATATTTTTCATAAAGTTTTAAAAATGGCATTCCATAATTCTTTGTTGAGAACTTTTGTTCATAATGAAGAAGTCCATAGTTAATACTATCTTTTAATATCTTTTTGTATTTACTATTTTCTAATAATAGTTCAAACTCTTTAGATCTAATTAATTTATCATTTTCAAACTCAACTAGTTTTAAATATCTTTTCTTCTGAGCACTATCAAAAAACTCATGAGAGAGATACTTAAAAGAGTGATTTATTGTATTTTCATTAATTTCATCAAGATATTTTTTTAATAAATTACTTGCTATTTTTATATCAATACTATTTTTATCTAACAGCTCTTTTAAAACAACAAATTCATACACTCTTTTTATAGGAAGCATATAATCAATAAATCTAATTGCTTTTATAAATAACTCATCAAATACTATTTTGTTTAATTTATCAGACTTTTCAACTTTTTGTAAAAATTCAATATATGATTTTGAGTGATTAATAAAATCTATTGGGTCAATAAATTCATCATATTTAAAAAAATCCACCATACTTGGAATCTTATTTCCTAAAAATAGTTTAAACTCTAAATATTGTTCTTTTAAATATTTTATTGCATTAAAATTCTCAGAATTAATTTGTTCTAAAACTCTTTTTTTACTAATTTCATCCATACTTATAAAAGCGTTATCAATATTTGCAAAGTTATTTAAAATAGAGATTTTCATACTCTCTTTATCAATTTTTTTATCTCCAAGTAAAGATAAGACTACTAAATAAGCTTTTTTATGATTTCCAATAAAATCTAAAACCGTTAAAAACTCTTTATTCTTATATCTTCTCAAACCTCGCCCTAGTTGTTGAGCAAATACAACCGGTGAATTTGTAGGTCTTAACATCAATACAGTATTAATAGAAGGGATATCTACTCCTTCATTAAAAATATCTACACTAAAAATGATTTCTAAACTATGTTTATCATCTTCAAGTTGCTTTATAACTTTTTCTCTTTTATCAACACTATCATTACTAGTCAAATATATTGAATCTATTCCTCTTTTGTTAAACTCTTCACTCATATATTTTGCATGCTCTTTTGATACACAAAATCCTAAGGCTTTTCTTTTGCTTCCAGTATAAGAATAAAAATTCATTTTTTCAATAACAAAATCAACTCTTCTATTAACTTGTAAAATCCTTGCAATCTCATCAATTTTTGTTAAATCCAAATTTTGCATATCAACACTAATATCATTTATTCCAAAATAGTGAAAAGGTACTACAAGATTATGTTTTAAAGCATCATTTAATCTAATATCACAAGCTATATTATCATCAAAAACTTCGTAAATATTTTGCCCATCAGTTCTATTCGAAGTTGCAGTAAGTCCTAATAAAAATTTTGACCTAAAGTGATTTATCACCTTCTTATATGATGGACTTGATACATGATGTGCTTCATCTATAATTATATAATCAAACTCATTTTTATTAAATTCTTGATAATTTAAACTCATAGTTTGGATTGTTGAAAATAAATAATCAGCTTCTAACTCTTTTTTATTCCCAGTGTATAAACCCATTGTTTTATTTTTTATTACTGATTCAAAACTCTTTTTAGCACTCAATAAAATATTTTCTCTATGAACCAAAAATAAAACCCTATTGGCATTGTATTGTTTCACATCAAAGGCACTAAGATATGTTTTACCACTTCCTGTTGCTGCAATTACTAAGGCTTTATTTTCACCTTTACTTCTTAGATTCTCTAGATTTTTTAATGCCTTTTCTTGCATATAGTTAGTTGTGATTTTATTATCAAAAATAAACTTTTTACTGCTATTTTTAATCTCATTATAAAAAAAGTAATAACTTTCTAAAAACTCTTTATTTACATTAATAGACTTTTCCCAAAGTATATAAAATTCATTTAGAACAGTTTTTACAAAACTATCATCTTTTTTATTTATAGTTTGTATATTCCACTCTATATTTGTTTTAAAAGCACTTGCTGTTATATTTGAAGAGCCTAATAGTATTTTATATTCATCTTTATATTCAAAGATATAAGATTTTACATGAAAACCAAGCTTTTGTTCATCACAGTCAAATATTTTAAGTTCAATATTTTCAAACTCTTTTAACTTCTCTAATGCTTTTGGTTGAGTAAATCCAAGATAAGTTGATGTTAGTATTTTTCCTTTTATATTTTTATTTTTACATTTTTCTAAACTATCAATAAGTAATTGAACACCACTATAGTTGATAAAAGCTACATTAAAGATAAAGCTATCACAATTACTCAGTTGTTCAATTAAATGATTATAAAAGTTTGATGTATGGTTGTTTGTAATTAAACTATTCAAAAAAAGACCTTTTTTCTATCTTTGAGATTATAATTAAATCACAATTTATCCACACTGAAGACTTATAATTCAAGTATATACTATAAAAAAGGATTAATTATGAAAAAGACAATATTAGCAACTATAATGTTTTTATCTTCTATGTCATTATATTCTGATAGTTCTATTGGAGTTAGAATAACTGCTCCTATTGGCAATAATGGTGTTATTGAATTAGGGGCAAGATCTGATGACCATAGATATAATAATAGATACAAGAATTTCAACTATAGAAAAAATGCTTATTATGATGATTATGGATATTACTTTGGATATTTTGATAGAAAAGGATATTTTTTTAATAATATCTTCTTCTTGTTTGATAGTAGATATACTTATCATGATAGATTACATAAAAGAGGTTATTTTAGACCAAACCATGCACACTATAGACCATATAAACATCATAAAATAAATAACTGGAATAAAATACATAAATATAGAGATTTAAATAGACCTATTTATGGGCACTATTATGAAAAAAACAAAACTAGGTATTATAAACATAGAAAAAGTAAGTCAGATTATCATCATAGAAGATAAGGTATAATTTTTCATATTTAAAGAAAAAGATATATATGGAAAATGAAATTATATACCAAATAACATATGATGATTTAAAAAATAGAGATATTTTATATAATCATATCTACTTAAATGAGAAAATGAATTACTACTTAAGTGATGATTTTTCAAAAGAGTTTTATGTATACCTCGCATCTTGTGGCTTTATTGCCACAAGTATAACTCTTAATGACACATTTTATTTGCTCCCTGAAATACAGTTTGAGTACGCTTTATTAGATTTTGATGATTTATACATTAGTAAATCCGTAAGAAAATTGATAAACAAAAATCAATATAACTTTTGTATAAATACTAATATTGATTTAGTTTTAGATAATTTAGATTTATATCATGAAAACAACTGGTTAACAAATAAATACAGAGATTTAATTATTGACTTATATAATGAAAACTTTGAAAATGGTTTTGAAATTATAAGTGTTGAGCTTTATGATAAGGAAAATAATCAACTAGTTGCAGGGGAAGTAGGATATAAAATTGGAAAAACATTTACATCTCTTACAGGATTTAGTTCAAAAGAAAAAGCATATAAAAACTGGGGAAAACTTCAATTAGTACTATTAGGTTTATATTTACAAAAAAACAATTACTCTTTTTGGAATTTAGGTCAACCATACATGCAATATAAATTTGATTTAGGTGCAAAACAATATTCTAGAATTGATTTTTTAAAAAGATGGTTAAAAGAAATTTGATTTTTTATAAAAAGTGGAGCGGGAGACGAGACTCGAACTCGCGACAATCTGCTTGGAAGGCAGAAGCTCTAGCCAACTGAGCTACTCCCGCTTATACTTTTAAGTGGTACTCCCTATACGATTCGAACGTATGACCTACGCCTTAGAAGGGCGTTGCTCTATCCAGCTGAGCTAAGGAAGCATTTGAAAAAATAAGGCTAAAAAAAGCCTTACACAAAAAGTTAAAAATGAAACTTCTTATATAAGGCTTTTTTAATGGAGCGGGAGACGAGACTCGAACTCGCGACAATCTGCTTGGAAGGCAGAAGCTCTAGCCAACTGAGCTACTCCCGCTTGTAAATGAATTTTATCGATTTTAAACTTAAAATCAATAAAAGTGGTGCGGATGAGAGGACTCGAACCTCCACACCGTGAGGCACCAGATCCTAAGTCTGGCGTGTCTACCAATTTCACCACATCCGCAAGGTGGTACTCCCTATACGATTCGAACGTATGACCTACGCCTTAGAAGGGCGTTGCTCTATCCAGCTGAGCTAAGGAAGCACTCTAAAATAAAAAATGGGGTAAGTAATGGGATTCGAACCCACGACCCTCTGAACCACAACCAGATGCTCTAACCAACTGAGCTATACCTACCGTCAAAAAAATAAATGGTCGGGGCGAGAGGATTCGAACCTCCGGCCCCCTGGTCCCAAACCAGGTGCGCTAACCAGACTGCGCTACGCCCCGACAATGTTCACTTTATCAAAAAGTGGACGGAATTATACAAACTTTTTTAAAGTTTGTCAAGAGTATTTAAAAGAAAATCTTGAAAAATCTCAAAATTCTCTTTTTTCTATTAAAATTGAATTAACCCATCAACTGGAGAACTAGCCGTTGCATAAGGCTTTTTAGGGATTCTTCCAGCTAAATAACTTAATCTTCCAGCAATTGTTGCATGTTTAAATGCTTCTGCCATAGCCAATGGATTTTGAGCTTGTGCAATTGCAGTATTTGCTAAAATTCCATCTGCACCTAATTCCATTGCAGCTGCTGCATCACTTGCACATCCAAGTCCAGCATCAACTAAAACTGGAACAGATACAGCATCTCTAATAAATGTAATATTATATGGATTTTGAATACCAAGTCCTGAACCAATTGGAGCAGCTAAAGGCATAATTGCATCAGCTCCTGCATCTTCTAATCTTTTAGCAACGATTGGATCATCACTAGTATAAGCCATAATAGTAAAGCCCTCTTTTTTTAAAACTTCACAAGCTGTAATTGTCTCAATCACATCTGGATATAAAGTTTTTTGAGCATCCCCAATAACTTCTAATTTAATGATATCAATTCCAGTTGCTTCTCTCATAAGTCTAAATGTTGTAATAGCTTCATCTGCTGTAAAACACCCTGCACTATTTGGTAATAATTTTACGTTTGTATCCTTAAAATAATCTAGTAGGTTTTCTTCATTTGGATTAGTAATATTTACTCTTCTAATTGCAACTGTGATTAGTTCACTACCACTTGCTAATGTTGCATCTTTAGTAGTTTGAAAGTCTTTATATTTACCACTTCCAACTATTAATCTACTATTAAATTCATATTTACCAACTTTTAAAATTTCATTCATATTTTCTCCTATTATTTTAAATATCACTTTTATGATTGCAATTTTTTATTATAAACTCTAAATACTCTTTACTTGCATCAGTAATATCTATTTGAATAATTTCAGGCACATCATAACTATGTAATTCTTTTATTTTGCTTTTTATCTTTTTGAAATTTTCTTTTACTGTTTTAATGGATAAAATCGTTTCATTATCACTACAAAATTCATCATTCCAACTATAATGTGATTCTATTTCATTCATTTGTATGCAAGCTGCTAGCTTTTCATCAATCAATACTCTTGCTATTTTTTGCCCTTCACTTTTAGAAGAACAAGTTGTTTGTATAATTACTGCTTTCATAATTTTCTAACCTCTTCAACTAAATCAGATGGAATTAAAGAGTAATTATTTTTCTTATAATTTGCTGCTGCTAAGGTATGTGCTAAGCTTGCACTAATAGCTGCATCTAGTGGTGTATAATTTTGAGCTAATAAAGAAGCTACAAGTCCTGCTAAAACATCACCACTTCCACCTTTACTCAATACTGCACTTCCATATCTATTTACATAAATATATTCATCTTGAGCTATTATTACGTTTGCACCTTTTAATAATAAAACTACTTTTGGATACTTTTTACAAAACTTTTCTACATAAAAAAATCTATCAGCTTGAAGCTCATCAATTGTTATATCTGCAATATTACAAATTTTTAGTAAAGATACAAACTCTTTAGGATGAGGAGTTAATACAACATCTTTTTCAAAACTTTCAATTACTATTTCATCATAAAACAAATCAGCATCAATAATTTTAGGAATATCATTTCTTAGTATTTCTCTAACTTCAGCTGTCTCATACTTTCCAAGCCCCATACCTATTGCAATAGCTGTACAGTTTTTTGTCAAAAAGTGTGTTTGCATAATATGATAGGGTAAATCAAGACTCTCATGACAAACTACACTTACTAACCCTGTTCCAAATCCAAAGGCAGCTTTTGCAGCAATTATACCTGCACCTTTTTTACAACCTGCAAATACATTTAAGTGACCATATGTACCTTTATGAGAGTTTTTTTGCTTTCTATGTGGTAACCTTATATCTTTCTTTTGTAATAGAAATTTTGTAGTATTAACTTCATATACATCTCTTTGAACACCAAGATTAATTACTTTTACTTTTCCTAGGTAATCTTTGGCATTATCAGTATATAAAAATGTTTTTAAAGCACCCATTGTTAAAGTTAAATCTGCATAAAAAGCAGTTGTACTTACATGACCTGTGTTATTAACTCCACTTGGGATATCACATGAAATTTTAAAACTTTCAAACTCATTTAATGTATCAATTAATTTAATTGCATCATCTTTTAACTCTTTATTTAATCCTGTTCCAAAAAGAGAATCAACTATAATATCAGCTTCAAAAACTTCATTTGTTTCTTTTACACCTAGAGCTTTTGCTCTTTTATATTGAAGTTTTGCCATATCAGATTTTGGTTTACTTGCAAGATATAAACTAACATTATATTTACTATACAAAAGTCTAGCTAATGCTATTCCATCTGCTCCATTATTTCCACTTCCACAAACAATAAGTACTGATTTCTTATCTTCAAAATTATCTTGAATATATTCACACATACCATTTGCAGCGTGTTCCATTAAAATATCTTCACTTAGAGAAAACTCTTCGTAACATCTTTTATCTAAAGAATTTACCTCATCAAATAGTTTTTGCATAAATACTCCTCAAAATAATTCTTCTTACTTATTATTTAAATTTCCAACCTTGTGATGATAAAATTGTTTTTATTTTATCTTTTACATCACCTTGGATTTCAATCCATTCTTCTTTTATACTTCCACCACAAGCAAGTTTCTTTTTCAATAGTTTAAGAACATCTTTTTTATCGCTATCACTTAGATAAAATCTTCCAACTAATGTTACAGGCTTACCTTTTCTTTTTTCGTAAGTGAATACTAATTGATGTTGATTTTTAGGAATAATTTCATTTGAAGACTTTTTCTTTTTATCCTCTTTACTTGTATCAAACTTATCTCCATCTAAAGAAGAGTTCATACTATTTGCTAACATATCTGCTAAGCCACCCATTAAAACTCCTTTATTCTAGTTTGAATATCAATTTCATCAACTGATACAAAATCGTTTAATTTATATTGTTCAACGGCAACTCTTCCAATCATAGCTGCATTATCAGAACAATATTTAAGTTCACTTAGATACAAACTAGTTTTATGCTTTTTACATAACTCTTCGATTTGACCTCTTAAGTGAATATTTGCACTAGCTCCACCTACAATGGCTAAGTTTTTAGACACATTTATTTTAAACTGTTTTTTTAACTTTTGCATAATATGCGCAACTGCTGTTTTTTGAAAAGAGGCACAAATATCATATTTATCTTGTTCAGTTAATCCCTCTTCAGACTCTTCAAGTTTTTGGATTTGCATTCTAACTGCATTTTTAAGACCACTATAACTAAACTCAATCTTTGGACTTTGTCTAAGTGGAATTGGTAAATCAAATCTATTTTCATCACCTTTTAATCCATACTCTTGCACAACTGGGCCACCTGGATATCCTAAGCCCATCATCTTTGCAACTTTATCAAAACTCTCACCAAAACTATCATCAATAGTTGTTGCAACTACTTTCATATCACTTAAACTGTTTGCTTCAATAATTTGCGTATGGCCACCTGAAACCAATAAAACTGTCATTGGTAATACTTCTTCTTTTTCAATGAAAAGTGAATAGATATGACCTTTTAAATGATTTACTGCAATCAATGGTAGATTTAAACTTATAGCTAAAGCTTTTGCCATAGTTACACCTTCCATAAGTGTAACACTAAGTCCAGGGGCGTTTGTAACTGCTATTGCTTTTAGGTGTGGGAAATATTCTTCACACTCTTGCAATATTTTTGGAAGTGCTTCAACATGCAGTCTTGCAGCTAGTTCTGGAACTACTCCACCATATACGCTATGTTGTATTTCTTGAGATATTTTTTTGTGGTAAACTAATTCATTAGTTTCAATTTTTGTAATAGCTATTGAGCTATCATCACAACTTGACTCTATACTTAAAATCATTACTCTTCTTCACTATTAATTTCGCACTCTTCTTCTCGATTTAACCAATCAAGAGCACAATCAAGTTTTCCAAATCCAGAAGCTGCATTTATATGTCCAGCATCTTCCATAATTTTCATTCCAACATTTAATTTTGATTGTAATCTAATAGCTTCTTCAACTGTCATATATGGATCATTTGTTGATGCAGCCATAATTACCTCTTTTGCTTTTAAATCTTTTGCAATTGGATAAGGATAGAAAGTTTTAGCCTCTTCAATACTTCTATTCATAGAAACAGGTGCTACTAACATCAGTTTATCAAGTTTTATATCAAGTTCATCACAAGTATGAAACCATAAAACATTTCCCAAAGAGTGACATACAACCATATTTGGTTTAAAATGTTCAATTTCCTTTTTTAAAGTCTCTTTCCACTCATTTAAATCTGGATTATCTCTGTTTGGAAATGCTGGAAATGATACTACATCATTTTGTTTTATTAAATCCATTGCTAATTGTGATTGCCAATGGGGATAATCACTTCCACCTAAACCGTGAATTATTAATACTCTTTTGTTCAATTTTAACCTCTCACACATCTTACATATTTCTTTTTATGTCTACTATCATAATATGCAGTTCCACTTACAAAATGCATATAATCTGCGTAAAACCATAATGTTCTCCAATGAGCTTTTGAAGCCCAATATCCATCTCTTAAATTGTATCTAAATGCAAAATTAATATTTGTTTTTGTATTTTTTTTATAAACAATTGACTCATACTCTTCAATATCAGGAAGTCTCCAATCATTAAATCCTGCTAAACTTAACTCTTCACAATATTTTGTGGCTTCTTCATGAGTCAATAATAATTTAATATTATCAACATCATCTTGCCATAAAATATTTCTAGCATCATCTAAAACTACAGGATTTTTACTGTCTCTATAAATTTTTGCATCAAGTAATGATAAAAAAAGTAGAAATATGAATAAATATTTCATTAGTTATCCTTTAGATTTTCAACCTTGAACTTTCCTTTTTCTAGTGAATTTCTTGCACTTTCATCAAGTAGTTCTATTGTTACTTTATAATCTTTTTTAAAAACTAAACCTACTAACTGTTTATTTGATTCTTTTGTTTCTTCTATTTTACTATGTTTTTTCCATTCATCAAATTTTTTTTCATATATCTCAACGGTACTTTTTTCAAATTTACCTCTAGTGTAAATTAAATATATTACTAAAACAAGTAAAATTCCAAAAGGAATTAACATATCAAGACTCACAGTAAATTCTCACTTCTTTATCAATTTCAAATATATCTTCTATAGTTTTAGGTTTTACATTGTTGTATTTATTTATTGCATCTAAACTCATTTTAGAAATATCTAAAAAACCTATTTCACCATTTAAAAACTTTGAAACAGCAACTTCATTTGCTGCATTTAAAACAACTCCTAAATCAAGATTATTTAAAATTTCATCTTTTAATTCCCAAATAGGATACCTTTGAGTCTCAATTTTTCTAAACTCTAAAGATGAAACTTCTACTAAATCAACAGGCTTTAAAATCTCTTCATCACATTTTCCAAGTATTGCATAGGCTATTGGAAGTTGCATAGAAGCATTAGCAATATGTGCAGTTGTACTTCCATCACAGAAATTTATAAGTGCATGAATAAGTGATTTTGTCTCAATTATTGCATCAAGTTTTCTAATATCAAAAAGCCAAGCTGCTTCCATTAGTTCAAACATCTTATTTGTCATAGTTGCACTATCAATTGTAATTTTACTTCCCATTGACCAGTTTGGGTGGTTTAATGCTTCTTTTATAGTTACATTTGCAAGACTTTCAAGTGGATAGTCTCTAAATGAACCACCACTTGCAGTTACTAACATAGAATTGATTTTTTTATCTTGTAATAAATACCATAATCCAAAATGCTCTGAGTCAATTGGATTTAATTTAGTTTGGTCTATAAATTTTCCAGCAACCACAAGTGATTCTTTGTTTGCTAAAGCTATTTTTTTACCACACTGTATAGCTTTTAGTGTTGGTTTTAAACCTAAAAAACCAACAAGTGCGTTTACAACAGTCTTTGATGTGCTATTTTCAATAGCTTCTAAAATAGCATCTTCACCAAATGAAACATCATTATGGTTTACATCTTTTAAATTCTCTTTATTTGCAATTACTACTTTTTTAGGATTAAACTCTTTTATTTGCTCATTTAAAACTTTTATATTTGTCCCAGCTACTAAAACCTCAATATTTAAGTTAAATTTTCTAGCTATATTTAAGGTATTTACCCCTATAGAGCCCGTACTTCCAAGTACAATCACGCTAGAATCCTAAGTAAAACTAACATAACTATTGCACCAAATAAATATCCATCTGTTCTATCTAATACTCCACCATGCCCTGGTAATATACTTCCACTATCTTTTACTCCAGCTTCCCTTTTTAAGTATGATTCAAATAAATCACCAAATACAGAAGCAAAAGCAACAATAACTGAGATTAAGAAAGCAGAAAAGATTCCTATATGTTCATCTGCAAAGTATGTTCCTAAGATTGCAGCTATTATAACGCCACCTACAACACCTTCAATTGTTTTATTTGGACTTGTTTCACAAAACTTAGTTTTACCAATACTTTTACCCACAAAATAAGCTCCCGTATCAGCACCTGCAACAACAACTAATAACCATAATAGTGTTGATACTCCATATTCACTATATAAAGAGAGTAAAAAAAGAAAAGATGCAGTTGGATAAAATAGAGGTAAAAACATCTTTGTATCTATTGATTTTTTATATGCTAATTGAGAAGCATAACCAATAGCAACAATAAAGATTAAATCTTCAGGTGTTGGATAAAAATATGCAGCAAACCATAAAAGAGCAGTGTATACATAAATACTATCACTTTTTAAACCAAATAGTTTTTTAGACTCACTAATTGAAATCATAAGCATAATTCCAAACAGAAGCCAAAACACAAAATATGAATCAATGAAACCAATAATTAGCATTGCAAGAATTAATACAACACCCGTTTTTATTCTAGTAGAACTCTCTGAGATAACGTTAGACATAGACAACCTTATGTATAAATTGATATATTATACACAAGGTTGGCTTTGAATAGTTTTTATAATTTAGTTAAGTTCCTTGATATCAATAACATTATCATTTTCATCAAAATAATATAACTTTTTTAAACCATTTCTTTTAATTAGTTTTATAGTATTTTCTTTAGAATCAAATGAAACAAAGTCTCCAACTTCTGCATCAAAACCTTTTGGTTTTTCATCAAAAGCGAATCCTCTAAGTAGTGACGTTTTGTAAACTATTTGAGTTTTAGTAACATCCATACCAGCTACTTTTTTATATTCAATTGAACGAATTTCACCGTCTCTTTTGCTACCAAAAGGGTCTTTCACAGCACATCCAGTAAAAAATACAAAAATAATTAATACAACCAATGTCTTTAAATTCATTTTTTCTCCTTCTTTGAAACTATTTTATCAAATGAATGACTCATAAATGACTCAATTTTAATTAATTGTTAAATTTTTACCACAATAGTAGTGTAAGGATTATATAAAACATTTGCACCTGATTGAATTTTTACATTTCTTCTTTGGGTAAAATCAACTTCAATATTACCTGTAAAATCAACTGAAAACTTAGCACAAATAAGAGCTGCTTGTTCAATCACACTATCTGGAATTGCTTTTTTACTATTTTGTACAATCACATGTGATGATGGTCTATCTTTTAAGTGAAACCAAAAATCACTTGCTTTTGAATTTTTTAATAAATAGATATTTTCTCTCTCACTAGTTCCTAGCATGATTTTATATCCTTCAAAAAAGAAACTTTCATACTGTTGAGCTTTTTTAGTTTTAGTTTGATTTCTCTCTTTTTTAGGATATAAAAACTCACACTCTTCAATAGAATTTGCATTTTTTAAATTTACAATCATTCTATTTAAAAAATCTAATTTTTCATTTAGATTATCTTTTTCAAGACCTATATTTGAAGCTTTTTGCTTGGCTCTTTTTGCTTTTTTAAATAAATCATTTGAATATTTTGAAGCAGAAGCTGCCCCTTGTAAATCAACTTCAATCTCTTTTCCTCCATAATCAAAGGTTTTCAAAATCTTTTGATAAGGTTTAATTGTATGTAAATTCATAAGTATTAAATTTGCTTTTTCATATAAATCAATAGACTCTTGTTCTAATTCCTCTTTTTTGGGTAAAGAGTTAATAGTTTTTAAAAGTTTCTTTACTTTTTTATCAAGTTGTTGAATCTTTTGTTTTTGCACATTTTCTAAATTTTTAAGCTCTTTTTGCTTATAAATCTCAAATAAATAACTTTCAATATCTTCAACTCTATCTTCTTTAAATGCAAAACTTTGTTTTGGTATCTCATCTAATTTCAAACCAACTTTTACAACTCTACTTGAGGAAAATTCATCAATATGTCTTAAAGCTTCTAAAATAACTCTATTTTCATCTAATATAATAATATTTGTATGTTTACCTGTAAACTCTAATTGTAAAATTGTTGTTAGTTTTTTATAAGAAGATGAAGAGTTTACTTTTATATTAATAATTTTATCATCATTATATAATTCTATTTTTTCAATTTTAGAGTTTATAAATCTTTTTTGTAATGTTACATCAAAAGGTGCATTAAAATCTTTTTTTGCATTTAATTGATTCTCACTTTTAAAGATTGTACTATTACCTTTTGTAATATCAATATATATTATGTTTTTATTATTAAATTCAATTATAATTAAATTATTGTCCAATCTTTTGATATGCTTTATAGTTTGGGCATTTCCACTAAGGTATGCAACTATTTGTTTCAGTAAGAAATATTTCACTTTTGTTTCACTTTTTTTGTATAAATTTAGTATATCTTTATTTAGACATAGATATAATTATATCAAAGATAATATAGGAGAATGATTATGAGATTATTAAAGGTTTTACTTGCTGGTTCATTAGCTTTAGGAATTGCTGCAACAACTGTTAGTGCAGATGCTGCTAAAGGTCAAAAGATTTTTATTAAAAAGTATAAAGAAGCTTGTGGATTTAATGGTGCAAAATTTGCTTCAAACCACACTCAAGCAGAGTGGGAACAAATTATGAATGATGGAAAATTTAAAGAAGAAATGATTAAAATTTGTCCAAATTTAAAAGAAGGTGATATAAAAGATAATTGGATTCAGCACTTATATGATTTTTCATATGAATTTGCAGTTGATTCAGGAAATGTTCCTTCTTGCTAATCATAAAATAACTTTTTAATAACTAAAAGTACCTTTGTACTTTTAGTTACTATTTTTACTCTATAAATTACACTATTTAACTTACTTAAAAACACAAGGAAAAATTATGAAAAAAGGGATTATAACTCTTTCTTTATTTGCTTCACTTAGCACAGCAACTTTTGCAAATGACGTAAATTCTGCTATGTATGAGCAAATTCAAGCTTTAAAAGCTCAAATTGAAGCTTTAGAAAAAAAGATGAATGAACAAAAAACTACTGTTGTAAATGAAGGTAGAATTCAAAAAATCGAAAAAAAACTAGCATTAGTTGATAAAACTGCAAGATCAGCAAAAATGCAAAGTGCTGGAGATAATATTAAATGGGATATTGATTTTAGAACACAAGTTGATAATATTCAGTATAAACGAAATGGTATGAAAGATGCTAAGAATAATGCTTTAATGACTAATAGATTATGGTTAGGTGCAGCTTTTTCACCTGATGATAATACAATTTTTAAAGGAAAATTATCTTATAACAAAGCTTTTGGTGATACAGCTAATCACCAACAATCAAATACAAACCCAGGATATGCAAATTTTGATTGGTTAACAAATGAAAATGCAACTGATAATACTATAAAACTAAAAGAAGCTTATTGGTTATATAAAAACAATACTTTCTTAGGAACAAATGTTCCTTGGACTTTTTCAGTTGGAAGAAGACCTTCAACAGATGGACTACCTATAAATCTCAGAAATAATCAAAAAGCCAATTCACCTCTATCTCATGTAGTTGATGTAGAGTTTGATGGTTTTTCTGCAAAATTTGATTTAGAGAAAGTTACAGGAGCAACAGGTTCTTGGTTTAAAATTTGCGGTGGTAGAGGCTTAACAAATGCAAAACCTAGATTCCAATTTGATGGAACTGATTATGCAAGAGATGAATCAAAAAATGTTGATGTTGATATGCTAGGATTTATCGCTGCACCATATGATGATGGTCAATACTCTGTTCATATAAATTATGCCAGAGCTTGGAATTTAATTGGCTACAATGGAGCTGATATTGCCCCTGGTTCTACATTTATGACGGCTTACCAAAACTACATAATAAATCCAAATAATACTATAGGTGCTGCTCTTCAAATGGCAATGCCTGCATTTAATGATGTTGGTGATATGGATTTTGCAACAGTTTTATTTAAAACAGAAGGTATTGGTGATGGAATTTCTGACTTCTTAGATGATACTACACTATTTGCTTCATTTGCTATGTCAAAAACAAGACCTAATTCTATAGGAATGCTAGGTTCAACTGACTCGCAAACTGGCCACTCTATCTGGTTAGGTGTAAATGCACCTTGTCCTATTAGCCCAGATGATTCAAGAATTGGATTTGAATGGAATAAAGGTAGTAAATACTGGAGATCTATGACATATGGTGAAGATACTTATGCAGGAAGTAAAATTGCAACAAGAGGTCAAGCTTGGGAAGTATATAGAAACCAACAATTAACAAAAGCATTAAGCTTTGGATTAAGTTATGTATTAATGGATTATGACTTTACAGGTTCTAACTCTTTCTTTGGAGCAGAAGGAACACCACAAGATGTTAACACAACTGCAGGTGCTATAACTGAAGCCCAAGATATCAAAGCATACATGAGATATAAATTTTAATAAAAGAGGATTTCCTCTTTTATTACTTACCTAAACGAGTAAGAATCAAGTCTATAAACTATTTTCTCAGCTAATTCAATCATTTTTATATTTAATTTTTTAAAATCTTCATTTTTTATTTCTACTAATAACTTATCATAAACATGACCATAAGGATATAATAAGAAATAGATATACTCTTTACTTCTTGATTCTTTATTTAATTCCTTAAACCAAACAGCTAACATAGAAAAATATAACATCGAAGGATTAAAAGCATCACCTTGTTTTAAAAGTTTTGATACTTCTTGATTGATAAAATTATATGCATCTAAAATTGCTTTTATTTTATAGTGTTTTCTGTTATTTAAGTAAAACTTATCTTCATAAGTAACTTTTAAAATCTCTTTTAACATATCATTTCCAATATTATTAAAATTAATCATTATCTCTTTATCAACACCATAACTTTTTAAGTCTTCTTTATCTTTATATGAGTTAATTAAGTCTTTACAAAACAATAATAAAGCTTCTGTTTTTATTTTTGATAAGTTTAAAATCATTCTTTATTGTAACTAAATTTTGTTAAATTAAGTTATATCTAATTTAATTTAAGGCGCTTTGCGATAAAATAAAGCAAAACTATAAAAATAATTTGAAAAAGGAAATTATTGGAATTAATTGGTAAATTAAATGATGGTCAAATATATGACCTTCAGACTGCGGAAGCTTTAGGTATTGATGGGACTGACATAAAAGCAGACAACTCAAGTGAATCTTTAGAAATCTTAAGACACTCTTGTGCTCACATGATGGCTCAAGCTATCAAAGAACTTTATCCAGAAGCAAAATTCTTTGTAGGACCTGTCGTAAAAGAAGGATTCTATTACGACTTTAAAGTTGAATCAAAAATCTCAGATGATGATCTTCCAACTATTGAGAAGAAAATGAAAGAGATTGCAAATAGAAAACTTCCTATTGAAAGATATGAAACAACAAGAGAAGAAATCATTAATAAGTTTTCAAATGATGAACTAAAACAAGCTGTTTTATCAAACATCAAAGATGATACATTAACTATGTATAAACAAGGTGACTTCGAAGACTTATGTAGAGGTCCACACTTACCAAATACTAGAATGATCAGAGCATTTAAACTAACAAGAGTAGCAGGAGCTTATCTTGGTGGTGATGAAGCAAATGAAATGATTACTAGAATCTATGGTATTGCTTTCTTTGACAAAGGTGAATTAAACGATTACGTTAGAATGTTAGAAGAAGCTAAAAAAAGAGATCATAGAAAACTTGGAACAGAATTAGAACTATTTACATTTAATGATGATGTAGGTGCTGGGTTACCACTATGGTTACCAAATGGTGCAAGACTTAGATCTAAATTAGAACATATTTTATATAAAGCCCACAGAGTTAGAGGATATGAGCCAGTAAGAGGTCCAGAGATGTTAAAGTCTGATATGTGGAAAATTTCTGGTCACTACCAAAACTATAAAGAAAATATGTACTTTACTATTATTGATGAGCAAGAGTATGGTATTAAACCAATGAACTGTGTTGGTCATATTCAAATTTTCAAAAACGATTTAGTATCATACAAAGACTTACCTCTTAAACTATTTGAATATGGAGTTGTTCATAGACATGAGATGTCTGGAGCAATGCATGGTTTATTTAGAGTTAGAGAATTTACACAAGATGATGCACATATTTTCTGTATGCAATCACAAGTAAAAGATGTAATTATTGATGTATTAGAATTTGTTGATTCATTAATGAAACTATTTGACTTCAAATATGAAATGGAAGTTTCAACTAAACCTAAAAAAGCAATTGGTGATGATAAATTCTGGGAAACTACAACTAAGGGTATCATGGATGCACTTGATTCTGAAGGATTAGAATATGGTATTGATGAAGGTGGTGGAGCATTCTACGGACCAAAAATTGATATTAAAATCACTGATGCAATTGGAAGAAAATGGCAATGTGGTACAGTTCAAGTTGATATGAACTTACCTGAGAGATTCAATGTTGAATTTATTAATGATGAAGGTCATAAAGACCAGCCAGTTATGATTCACAGAGCAATTCTTGGTTCATTTGAGCGATTTATTGGTATTTTAACAGAACACTGCGCGGGAGAATTCCCATTTGTTATTGCACCAACTCAAGTAATTTTTGTACCTATTGCTGATTCTCACGTTGCATATGCAAAACAATTACAAAGAGAATTATTAGAAGAAGATATGGATTCTAAAATCTTTGATATGAATGAGTCATTAAACAAAAGAATTAGAATGGCTGAAAAACAAAGAGTTCCTATGATTGTTGTAATTGGAGATGAAGAAGTAGAGAAACAAACTGTAGCTCTTAGAGATAGAAGAAAAAGAGAGCAATCAAACATGACTAAAGATGAATTTATTTCAATGTTAAATGAAATTAAAAAAGGGAGTAGAATTTGAGTAGACAAGGTAAAAAACCAGAAGCAATAATGAATGAGGATATTAGAGTTCCTGAAGTAAGATGTACAGGTGATGATGGAACAAATTATGGAATTATTTCAACAAGAGATGCACAACAAACTGCAGATGATTTAGGATTAGACTTAGTTTTAATTGCACCTGATGCAAAACCACCAGTTGCAAAAATCATGGATTATGGTAAATTTAAATACCAACAAGAAAAGAAGAAAAAAGAAGCTAAGAAAAACCAAAAAGTTATCGTAGTAAAAGAGGTTAAATTCTCTGTTAAAATTGCAGAAAATGATATCAATTATAAAGTTAAACACGCTATTGAATTCTTACAAAAAGGTTACCACGTAAAATGTAGAGTATTCTTAAAAGGTAGAGAAATGGCTCATCCTGAAGCAGGTGCTGAAGTACTAGAAAAAGTATGGCCAATGCTAGAAGAGTATGGTGATAGAGATGGTCTTCCAAAACAAGAAGGAAGATTTGTAAACATGATGGTTCTACCAAAGAAAGACTAATTTAAATAAATACTACTCACTTTTAAAGAAGAGATTTTATATCTCTTCTTCTTTCTAAAAACTAATATTTAAACTTAAACTAAGCATTTTTTAAGTAGAATCCAAAACTTTTTCATATATTTATGAAAATGCAAATTTATAAGGAAGGATTTTTCAATGCCAAAGATGAAATCAAAAAGTGGCGCTTTAAAAAGATTTAAAGTGAAAAAGAACGGATCTATTAAAAGAGGTTCTGCATTTAGAAGCCACATCTTAACAAAAAAATCTCAAAAGAGAAAAAGAAATTTAAGAAGCCCGCAAACTGTATCTAGTTCTGACACTGGTAGAGTTAACGCGATGTTATGTAAAGCGTAATTACTTAAATATTTAAGTAATTTTGTAGTCCCTCCACAAAGTGGACAAGTTCGACTCCCATTTATGGTTGATTAGTCGACACCTATTAAATTAAGGTAAAGAAAGGAAAGATATGCCTAGAGTAAAAACTGGTGTAGTTAGAAGAAGAAGACACAAGAAAGTATTAAAACAAGCTAGAGGATTTTTCTCTGGTAGAAGAAAACACTTTAGAAAAGCAAAAGAGCAATTAGAGCACTCTTTAGTATATGCTTATAGAGATAGAAGACAAAAGAAAAGAGATATTAGAAAGCTTTGGATTGTAAGAATCAATGCAGCTTGTAGATTAAATGATATCAACTACTCAAGATTCATGAATGGTTTAAAATTAGCTAACATTGAATTAGATAGAAAAATCTTAGCTGACATGGCTATGAACGATGCTGCTGCATTCACTTCATTAGTTGCTTCAGCAAAATCTGCACTTAAATAATAAATTTGCAAAAAAATAAAAAAGGCTAGAAGTTAAACTTCTAGCCTTTTTTTATCTTCAATAAAAAGAGTTAATTATCCAATTGGCTCATTAACTTCAATTTTACAATCATTCCCTTTACAATCTATATTTGCATCAAAATAGAATATCTCAGATACATCCATCTTTGCATTATTGATTTTCGTCCAAGCATCAATAGATCTTCCCCCAGCAGTACAATTAAATACTATAGTTTTACCTTTTGGTAATTTTGCAACTAACTCTTTTGCACTTAATTTTTCAGCATGAATATTTATAGCACCTTTAATATGCCCTGATTTAAACTCATCTGGTGCAGTTACATCAACTATTTGAATAAATTCAGGAACTTCTCCTTTTTTAATAAATTCATATAACCACTCCCCATCAATGCTTCCTTCATCAACACCTAATTTTGCTCCATTTTTACTAAATTTATTAGATGTATTTGTTTCTTCTTTTTTTACACTTGAAGTGCTTTTTGTTGTTCCATAACCTTTTTCTTTCCATAATGGCTCACCACCAGCGAATACTGAAACATTTTTATATCCCAAAGATATTAATTTATCCGATACTACATGTGATTTTACACACTTATATCCTCCACAAAAAACTATGATTTTTTCTTCTTTATTGCTTGGAAATCTACCAATATATTTATCTAGTTCTGTATCTGGTATTGAAATTGCTCCAGGAATTGTTTCACTTAAATATTTTTTATATGGTCTTGCATCAACTAATAAAGCTGAGTTTTTTTCTTGTGCAGATTTTACAACTGCGATATCAACTTCTAAATAATCTTTTTTATTCCATTCAGGTTCACCTGCTTGATAAAGTTTTACATTTTTAAAACCATCTTTTTTCAACATATTAGCAAGTTTAGGTGATTTACCACAATTCCATCCACCACAGTAAACTATTAATTCTTTATCTTTTGATATATCTTTTAATTGATCTTTATATTTATCATACTCAGTATCAGGGATATTTATTGAAGTAGGTATTGTACCTGCCTTAAATTTTTTATTTGGTCTAGCATCAATTAAAATTATCTTGGAAGTATTTATTGTCCCTTTTCCAATTTTATTTTTTACATAATCATAATCAACTATTTTTAATTGATATTTATTAATTAATAATTGAACTTTTTCACTTGGTTTTGTTAAATTACCATTTTCATTTGCTAATAAATTTCCTGCTCCTACAATCAATAGCCCACTAACTAAAACTGATGATAATAATTTACTTTTCATGATTAATTCTCCTATTTAAATTTTATGCTCTACCTGAAAGCATTCCATACTGTGTCATTGGCTTTAAAATATAAGCTTTTAAAAGCCACCAGATATATCTCTCTTTTGTTGGATCTAATGGAAATGAAGGTGTTGGCTTCATACTCCAATCAAACTCAGCTAACATAACTGTACCAATACTTGTAATAATTGGACATACTGTATAGCCATCAAATTTAGAAGGCATAGGTTTACCTTCCATAGTCGCTATTAAATTATCTACTAATACTTTATACTGCTTTCTAACTGTTCCACCTGTTTTACCAAGAGGAATAGCTGCAATATCTCCTAAAGCAAAGATATTGTTATATTTTACATGTTGAAGTGTCTCTTTATTAACAGGTATCCATCCTTTTGCTGAACCAATTGCAGATTTTCCTATCTCATCTGGTGCTTTCATAGGTGGTGCAATATGTAAAAAATCATATGGCACTTCTATTTTCTCACTTTTTCTAACTATATCGTAATCTTCAAGATCTGGATCCCATGCACCTTTTTCTTGCCAATGATGATTTATAACTGCAACTTTCTCTTTTAATTTAACTTCTTCAAGATTATGAGATGTATGCCATTTCATATCTCTTACTCTAAATTGCTCTTTTATCGCATCTTCATACTCTTTTACCCCAAACATTTTTGCACTGTTTTTATAAAGAGTCATTGTTACATTATCTCTAGCACCAGCTTCATTTAATCTTTCATTCATAAGATACATGATTTTCATTGGTGCACCACCACATTTAATAGCTGTATTTGGATGAGAGAATACTGCTTTAACTTTTTTACCAGCTTTTGCTTCCGCTATTGATTTTTGCATATTTTCCCAAGTAATAACTGCCCCATCCATATTATAAATTGTACTTGCCCCACTATTTTTAAATAGGTCATTCATTACTTTTTTACTTTCAATTGTATAAGCATCTCCTATCTCTTCTAAACCTTTTATTTTAGAAAAGTCTAGTGTAACACCTGCTGCTACAATCAAGTAATCATATGTAACCTTCTCTCCACTAGAAATTGTAAGTTCATTATTCTCAGGATTAAACTCTACTGCTTTATCTTTGATTAATTTAACCCCACTTGGTAAAAAGTCTGCTAATTTATACATTACATCTTTTTTCTCATATAATCCAGCACCTATAAAAGTATTCCCAGGTTGATATGAAACAGAATCACTGCTTGGTTCTATTACTGTTACATCAGGATTTGATAATGAATTCATTAATCTAGCTGCCGTTGAAATCCCTGCTAAACCTCCACCAACAATAACAATTTTTGCTTTTACATCACTTGCATTTGCTTTTGTTCCAGTTGCTTCATTTGAAGCTAAAAACATTGCTCCACCAAGACCAAGTAATTTTATAGCCTCTCTTCTTGATATGTTGTTTTTCTTTAATTGATACTCAAACTCATCTAGGAACTCTTTATTCATTACTCTCTCCTTATAAAGTTATTAATATACTATTTATATATTACAATTATATTACTATCAAGTAAAATTTTCAAGTAAAATTGAATAAGGATTCACCATATTTTGTAAAAAAGTAACTAGTTATATAGTTTAATATTTTTTAAATAATTTAATAATAGCTCTTGGAACTAAAAAAAGGATATATAAGATTAAAGTAAATACAAAAGGATGATAAACTCCTAAGCCATAAGCTCCTGAAGTTTTTAAGTTTAGCATATGATCAACAGGATAAGATACCCATTGATCAAAATGCATTAGAATTGAAAGAATAATAAAAATACAACTGTAAATTAATAACTCTTTTTTCAAAAAAAATCCTATTAAGCTTTTCCGCTTAACATACCATATTGAGTCATTGGTTTTAATAAGTAAACTTTCATTAACCACCAAATATATCTCTCTTGTGCTGGGTCTAGTGGGAATGAAGGAGTTGGCTTTTTAGTCCAATTAAACTCAGCTAACATAACTTTTCCAATATCAGTAATTAAAGGACATACTGTATATCCATCATATTTAGCCTTCATCTCTTTACCTTCCATTAATGCAACTAGATTTTCAACTAATACTTTATATTGTTTTCTAACACTTCCACCTGTTTTACCCATTGGAACAGCTGCAATATCACCTATTGAGAAAATATTTGGATATTTAACATGTTGTAAAGTCTCTTTATTAACAGGAACCCATCCTTTTCCTGAACCAATTGCAGAATTACCAATTTCATCTGGAGCTTTCATTGGAGGTGTAATATGTAAGAAATCAAATGGTACTTCAACTGCACTATTTTTAGTTACTACATCATACTCTTCTAAATCAGGATCCCATTCACCTTTTTCTTTCCAATGCTTATTAAATGTCGCAATTTTTTTATCTAAGTCAACTGCCGTTAAATTATGATTATAATGCCACTTAAATCCTCTTTGCTCAAACTGCTTTACAATTGCATCATGATACTCTTTTACCCCAAACATAGTAGAGCCATTTGGATAAAAAGTTAAATTAGCATTTGCCTTTGCTCCTGCTTCTTCTAATCTTGAATTAGTAAGATACATAATCTTTTTTGGAGCCCCACCACATTTAATTGAAGTATTTGGATGAGAAAAAACTCCTTCTACTTTTTGGCCATTTTTTGCTTTTTCAATAAACTTTTGCATTTGCTCCCAAGTTGCAACTGCACTATCAATATTATATATTGACGTTGCACCAGAATCTCCAAACACTTTTAAAATCTTTGAAGCATCTCCAACACTGTAAGCATTTCCAACTTCTTCTAGACCTTTAATTTTTCCAAAATCTAAAACTAAACCAGCTGCAACAATTAAATAATCATAAGTTAGTATTTCTCCACTAGCTAAAACAACTTTGTTTTGTTCTGGGTTAAATTCAACAGCTTTATCTTTTATCATTTTAACGCCACTTGGGATAAAATCTTTTGTATCATACATTACATCTGATTTTTCATATATTCCAGCAGCTATTAAAGTATTCCCTGGCTGATAAGAAACTGATTTTTCACTTGGTTCTACAATCGTTATATCTGGATTTGAAAGTGCACTTGTAAGTCTTGCAGCTGTTGAGATACCAGCTAAACCACCTCCAATAATTAAAATTTTACCTTTTGCCTCACTAGCATTTGCAGTTGTTGCTGCATTTGCGCTAGTAGAACCAGCTAACATACCTGCTGCTCCAAGACCTGCTAATTTAAACGCTTCTCTTCTTGAAATCCCGCTTTTTTTAATTTCTGAATCTATTAAATCTAAAACTTCATCTAATTCATTTTTAGCCATAATTATCCTTATCCCCAATAATATATGATATAGGATAACTAAAATATGATAATAGTATGCTTATGATTATAAGTTTATTTGCATTAAGTTATATTAGTTTAACTTATAATTTTTAGTGATTTTTTATACTCTTGTATATTATTTAAATTTATGAATTCATCATCATTGTCAAATTGAACTGTTTGAGTATTTAAATTATTAAGTAAATAACCAACTTTGTGGATATTTTTGTCAATCATTTCATCTAGCGTCTCTTTAGTCTTTTTTGAAAAGACACCACATAAATTATGAGTTTTTATAGTTTTTGCAACACAAATATCCCAAGATTTTGATTTATCAATAATTTTACTGATTGAATCAATTTTAACTAAAGGTGTATCAACCGTAATAATAAAAATCTTATCTTCTGATTGTAATGCTTCAAAAATTGATTTTAATGCGACAATTGGAGAATAAATTTCATTATCATCAAATATTAAATTGCAGTCAAAATCAAATTTGTTATTTTTTGAAGAGATATAAACTTTTTTAAAATAAGGTTTTAATCTATCATATTGATATTGTGTTAGTGTAGTTTTTGAGTCAAATGGAAGAAGAGATTTATCCTCTCCCATTCGAGAACTTTTACCACCACATAAAATAACACATGGTATTTTATGTGATGCAATAGTCATTACAAACTTCTTGGGTCTGTAATATAACCTGAAATTGCAGAAGCTGCAGCAACTGCAGAGTTTGCTAAATAAATTTTAGAAGATCTAGAACCCATTCTTCCTACAAAGTTTCTATTTGTTGTAGAGATACATACTTCATTATCACCTAAAATTCCCATATATCCACCTAGACAAGCTCCACATGTAGGGTTTGATACAACCCCACCAGCATCAACTAAAGTATCAATATATCCTAATTTTGTTGCATCTCTAAGAATTTTTTGAGTACCAGGAGTTAAGATAAGTCTAACATGTCTAGCAACTTTTTTATCTTTTAAAATCTCAGCTGCTACTTTAAAGTCTGATAATCTACCATTTGTACAAGAGCCTATAAATACTTGGTCAACTCTGATATTATCTTCAACTGCTTGAGAAACTGAATGTCCATTATCTGGTAAGAATGGATATGCAATTACTGGCTCTAATTTATCTACATCAATTTCAATAATTCTTGTATATTTTGCATCTTCATCAGAATAATGAATTTTTGGCTCTGCTCTTAAACCACCATTATTTTCAGATACTTCTTTCAAGAATGCTTCAGTTGTTTCATCATATGCAAAGATACCATTTTTAGCACCAGCTTCAATAGCCATATTACAAATAGAGAATCTATCGTCCATTGATAAGTATTGAACAGTATCACCTGTAAACTCTAATGCTTGATATAAAGCACCATCTACACCTAATTGTCTAATTACTTCAAGAATAATATCTTTTCCTGAAACATATTGAGATGGTTTTCCTGTCATTACTACTTTTATTGATTCTGGAACTTTAAACCAGTTACCACCTGTAATCATACCAAATGAAATATCTGTTGAACCCATACCAGTAGAAAATGCTCCTAATCCACCGTGAGTACAAGTATGTGAATCAGCTCCAATAATAACATCACCTGGTAATACTAAACCTTTTTCTGGTAATAAGGCATGCTCAATCCCCATATCTTTTTCATCAAAAAAGTATTTTAAATCATGTTTCATAGCAAAATCTCTAGAGATTTTTGCTTGATTTGCTGAAGCAATATCCTTAGCTGGAATGAAGTGATCTAATACAATTGCAAAACCTTCAGGGTTTGCTAATTTTTCTCTACCACTCTCTTCAAAAGCTCTAATAGAAATTGGAGTTGTAATGTCATTTCCAATTACCATGTCAATTGGACTTCTTACAATCTCTCCAGCATATACTTCTCTTCCTACATGCTCACTAAATATTTTTTCTGTTATAGTTTGACCCATATTAAATCTTCCTGTCATTTCTAAAATTTTTTGGATTATAGCTAAATTTACGTTAAGCTACAAAATTAGCTATTTTCAGTTTTTTGTTTTTCTTTTCTTGCTTGCTTAAATTGTTTATACAAAATTATAGCTACACCTAAATTTATAATTACATCGGCTATATTAAAAATAGCAAATTCAAATCCATAATGCCAATAAAAATAATCTACCACTGCGCCATAAGTAAACCTATCTAAAATGTTAGATAGACCCCCTGCAAAAAGTAAAGCTACACTTATGTAATATTCTTTGAAAACATCAGGATTTTTATACAAATACATAGTTGCACCAAAAACAATTGCTAATTGAATATATTTTAAATACTCTTGCAAAAAAGAAAACATAGAAAAAGCCACACCATAGTTGTAAGCTAATTCTAAAGACATTATTGGACCTGCAACATTCCAATCAAAATTTGCAAATCCAAATTTAACTATTTGATCAATAATAAATATTGATAAAAAAATTATAAAAGCTGTTTTAAAATGTTTACTCATTTAATTATAATGCCTTTTTAAAAAATGCCTTTAAAGTTTCCATAGCATCTTCAACATCTTTTCTATTTTTACCCTCTACTAAAAGTCTTATTTTATTTTCAGTTCCAGAGTATCTAATTAAATCTCTCATACCTTTTTTTCTAATAGGTTCTAAAATGTCTTCTAAACCATCTATTTCATTAAGTGGTTTTTTTTCACTAACTTTCATATTATGTAATATTTGAGGATAAAGTTCAAATGGATTTAAAACTTCACTTGCTTTTTTACCTGTTTTTAATATTAATGCTAATACTTGTAAAGCTGAGGCTAGTCCATCACCTGTTTTTGCTGCATCTAAGAAAATTATATGTCCACTTTGTTCACCACCAAAATTAATGCCTTTTTCTTTCATTACTTCTAAAACATATTTATCACCAACATTAGATCTATGTAAAACTAAACCTTTTGTAGCTAAATAATCTTCAAGTGCTTTATTTGACATAACAGTAGCAACACAAGCATTTCCTTTTAATAGTTTTTCTCCATGTAAATAATTACATAAAGCACCTATTAGTTTATCACCATCAACAATCTCACCATTTTCATCAATTACAACTAATCTATCAGCATCACCATCAAGTGCAAGACCTATATCAGCTCTATATTTTCTAACTAACTTTCCAACATGTTCTGGATGCATCGCTCCACAATCTTCATTAATATTAAATCCATCAGGCTTATCATTGATTGTAATTACATCTGCACCTAATTCATGTAAAATTGTTGGTGCTACTTTATATGCTGCACCATTTGCGCAATCTAGTACTATTCTCATTCCTGCAAGTGTTAAATCTGTAGGGAAAGAACTTTTAATTGAAACAATATATCTTCCAATTACATCATCAATTCTTTTAGATGAACCTATATTTTTCCCAACAACCTGTTCTTCTATCATCAAACTATTATCATTGAAAATATCTTCTATCGCTTTTTCTGATTCAACACTTAATTTATTTCCATGATTATCAAAAAATTTAATTCCATTATCTTCAAAAGGATTATGAGAAGCACTAATCATAATACCACCATCACATCTCATTGATTCAGTTAAATATGCAATAGCTGGAGTTGGCATAGGACCAATTTGAATAACATCATATCCAACTGCAGTTAATCCACTAACAAGGGCATTTTCAATCATATAACCACTTCTTCTAGTATCTTTTCCAACTAGAATTTTTTTTGTTGTTGAATGCTTTCTAAAATAGATTCCTGCAGCCTTTGCAAGTTTTAAAACAGTCATTGCATCTAAAAATTCACCAGCTTTTCCTCTAACACCGTCAGTTCCGAATAGTTTCATTAAAATTTCCTAAATTTAAACTTTTTTTAAGTTGATTTAGATAACATTCTACCCTTAAAAATTTTATAAAGAGGTTAAAAAATAATGGCAAATCACAAATCTTGCGAAAAAAGAGCTAGACAAACTAAAGTAAGAACAGAAAGAAATAGATTCTACAAAACTAGAATTAAAAACGTAATCAAAGATGTAACATCTGCAATCGAATCTGCGGATAAAACTAAAGCTGTAGAAGCAATGAAAACTGCTAATAAATACTTACACCACTGTGTTTCTAAAGGTATCTTAAAAAAAGGTAATGCAGCTAGAAAAGTTTCTAGATTACAAACAAAAGTTAACGCTATATAATTTGAAATTAGAAATAATATATGTTAAAAAATAGACTACAACCTTTTATCAATAGATATGAAGAGATAAACAATTTACTTATTTCTCCAGACATAACTAGTGATATAAAAAAAATGACTGAACTTTCTAAAGAACAGTCAAATATTGAACCAATTGTTCAAAAAGCAAAAGAATATATTACTTTAATAAATGATATTGATGAAAATAAGTCTATGTTAGATGATCCAGAACTTGGAGAACTAGCAAAAGAAGAATTAAAAGAATTAGAAACTAGAAAACCTGAGCTTGAAGAAGAGATTAAAGTATTAATGCTTCCAAAAGATCCTAATGATGATAAAAATATCTATTTAGAATTAAGAGCAGGAACTGGTGGAGATGAAGCTGCATTATTTGTTAGTGACTTATTTAGAGCTTACTTAAGATATGCAGAAAACAATGGTTGGAAAGTTGAGATTATGAACTCTAGTGAAAGTGAAGCTGGAGGTTATAAAGAGATGGTATTTTTAGTAAAAGGTGACCACGTATATTCAAAGCTAAAATTTGAAGGTGGGACACATAGAGTACAAAGGGTACCAGCAACAGAATCACAAGGCCGTGTCCATACTTCAGCTATCACAGTTGCAGTAATGCCTGAAGTTGATGATGTTGATGTTCAAATTGATCCTAATGATTTAAAAATTGATGTAATGAGAGCCAGTGGGAACGGTGGTCAATCTGTAAATACTACAGACTCGGCTGTTAGAATCACTCACATTCCAACAGGTATTGTAGTTACAAATCAAGATCAAAAGTCTCAACATAAAAACAAAGATAAAGCTATGAAGGTTTTAAAAGCTAGACTTTACGACATTCAAATGCAAGAAAAAATGGAAGCTGAAGGTGCTAATAGAAAAGAGCAAGTAGGAACTGGTGATAGAAGTGGAAGAATTAGAACATATAATTATCCACAAGGTAGAATCAGTGACCATAGAATAAACTTAACTCTTTATAGACTTGATGCTATCATGAATGATGGTTTACTAGATGAAGTGATTGATCCTCTTATCGCTGATAATCAAGCTAAACTAATTGAAGCTAGTGGATTATAATCCACTACTTTAATGATAGAAATAAATAAAACTTACACTCACTATAAAAATAAACAATCTTATATCCCTTTAAATACATGTAAAATTCAAGAAAATGACACTTGGGTCAAAGCTATAATTTATAAGCCAATAGATTCAGAAGAACTATTTGTACGATCATATAAAGAGTTTAAAGAAAAGTTCTCATTAGTTAAGTAACCAAAATGTAATCAACTGTTAATACAATTTCACCATATTAATTTTATGGAGAAAAAAATGACAATTAAAAAATCATTATTAGCTTTAAGTGCAAGTGCATTATTAGCAACAACTTTATCTGCGAGAGA
Source organism: Malaciobacter pacificus (assembly GCF_004214795.1). Classification (NCBI taxonomy): domain Bacteria; kingdom Pseudomonadati; phylum Campylobacterota; class Epsilonproteobacteria; order Campylobacterales; family Arcobacteraceae; genus Malaciobacter; species Malaciobacter pacificus. The sequence goes on along the minus strand of NZ_CP035928.1, from coordinate 190,694 downwards.
CCAAGTAAAAATCGTTGGTTCTTCAACTGTATACCCATTCTCATCTGCAGTAGCTGAAGAGTTAGGTGCAACAACAAAATACCCAACTCCAGTAGTTGAATCAACTGGTTCAGGTGGTGGTGCTAAATTATTTTGTTCAGGTGTTGGATTAGATACTCCTGATATTACTAATGCTTCAAGAAGAATGAAAGCAAAAGAGTTCAAAATGTGTGAGCAAAATGGTGTTACTAATATCACTGAAGCTGTAATTGGTTATGATGGTATTGCATTTGCACAAGCAAAATCAAATGCACCATTTGATGTAACTTTAGAGCAATTAGCATTAGCAGTTGCAAAAGAAGTTCCTTCTAAAGATGGTAAATCTTTAATTGCTAACCCATATAAAAAATGGTCAGATATTGATGCTTCTTTACCAAATAGAGAAATCATTGTTTATGGACCACCAAAATCGTCTGGTACTAGAGATGCATTCGAAGAGTTAGTAATGCAAAAAGTATTCAAAAAAATGCCAGTATATACTGACCTTTACAAAGCTGACAATAAAGCTAATAAAAAATATAAAAAGTACTCTGTAGTTAGAACAGATGGTGTTTATGTTGAATCTGGTGAAAATGATAACTTAATCGTTCAAAAATTAGATAAAAACAAAGCTGCATTTGGTGTATTTGGATTCTCTTTCTTAATGGAAAATGATGATAAAGTTTCTGGTGCAACAATTAATGGTGTTAAACCAACTCCAGATACAATCTCTTCTTCTGCATACCCAGTATCAAGATCATTATTCTTCTACATCAAAAATGATCATGAAAAAGAAGTACCTGCAATCAAAGATTATGTTAACTTATTTATGTCAGAAAACATGATTGGACCAGATGGAATCTTAGGAGAAATTGGTCTTATTGCTTTACCTGATGCACAAAGAGAAGCTATTAGAGCATCTGTTACAAAAAGAGCTAAATTAACTTTAGAAGACTTAAACAAAAAACACTAATTAAAAACTAGTATCTATTAAGAGGAGATGCCCTCCTCCTCTTAAATCTTATTTATAAGATTTGGAAAACTTATGCAACATAACTGGCAAAATATAATCAAAAATCTTGATTATGCATTTCAACCTATAGTACATATTCACACTGGAAAAACCTATGCTGTTGAAGCCTTAATACGTAATGTAATTGGTAATAATGGTTTAACTAGTATAAATGACTTATTTAATCAAGCTTTTAATGACAATTATTTATATGAATTGGATTTAACTTTAAGAGAAATTGCTTTAAGAAAATTCTCATATATTGGATATGATAATCTTAAACTTTTTTACAATTTAGATAATAGAATCATATATGATGATACTTTTAAAAATGATGAAAAATCACCAACTTTAAAAACTCTTATGAATAAATTTAATATCAATAAAAATGATATATGCTTTGAACTAAGTGAAAAAGGTACATCAATTGAACAAAATGCTATGTCAACAATGATTCAAAAATATAAGAGTAAAGGTTATTCAATTGCAATTGATGATTTTGGCATAGGTGTTTCAGGTTTGAAACTATTATATTTTAGTGAAGCTAATATTATAAAATTAGATAGGTTTTTTATATCAAATATAGATCAAGACCAAAAAAAGAAACTATTTTGCTCTTCTATTATTGAAATGGCACATATTATGGGAATGACAGTTGTTGCAGAAGGAATAGAAACAAAAAAAGAGTTTTACACATGTAGAGAGATTGGTGCAGATTTTGTTCAAGGGTATTTAATACAAAAACCACAAGTTGATATAACTAAAATTAAAAAAAACTATAAAATTGTAACTAACTTAATTGACAATGATAAAAGAACCAATAGTACACTAAGGTTTGATAATAAATATATAAAAAAAATACCAGCTTTATCAATTAATACATCACTTTATCAATTATTCATTCACTTTAAAGAGGAAACTCAAAATAACTTTGTTCCAATAGTTGATAAAAATGGTAATTTTTTAGGTGTGGTATTTGAACCAGATATAAAAAAAATATCATATTCACAATATGGTTTATCTTTAGCACAAAATAAAACTTTTTCCTCTTCATTAAAAAAGTATTTAAAACCAGCACTGAGTGTAGAAATCTCTTGGGGGATAGATAAAATTTTAGAGATTTATCAAATGAATGCTACAAATGATTTAGGAATTTTTATTACTCAATCAGATAAATATTTAGGCTTTATAAATCTTAATTCTCTTTTAACACTATCTTATAAAAGAAATATAGAAATAGCTACTAACCAAAATCCATTGACTAAACTACCAGGGAATAATCAAATAGAAAAGTTTATTTCCAATTCTATAAATGATCAAAAAAAGAAAACTACTCATATAATATATTTTGATTTTAATGATTTCAAACCTTTTAATGATATATATGGATTTAGACAAGGTGATAGAGCAATTTTAATTTTTGCAGAACTTTTACAAAAAAGATACTCAAAAAAATCATTTATAGCACACATTGGAGGAGATGATTTTTTTGTGGGGATTCAAGGTGAAAATTTTGAAGATATATATAAATTAACTAGCGAAATTCAAAATGAGTTTTCAAACTCTACTAAAAATTTATATAACAATAAAGATAAAGAGAATCAATTTATAATTGCAAAAGATAGGTTCGGTATTGAAAGAAAATTTAATTTATTAACAGTATCAACAGCTATTTTAGAGATAAATTCTCATTCAGATATATCTAGTTTTGATTATATTATTGGGAAATTAAAAAAGTTATCTAAAACATCAAAAAGCCCTGTTTACGCCTCTTTATAAAATTGTAACCATTTTGTAATTGTTCTTAAATACCATATGTTTAAAATTTACACATAAAGGCAAAAGTATTGAGCACTTTTGAATCAAATAAAAGAAGAAGAGAATTAAATGAAAAACTAATTAAACTAGCATTAATTAGTGCAGCAACAATTTCAATTCTAACTACATTTGGAATCTTATTTTCAATCCTTTTTGAAGCAATAGAATTTTTCAAATTAAGAAGTTTCTGGTACTTTATAACAGGAACTGAATGGTCACCTGGTGTTGTAGGAAGTAAATTTGGAGCAGTTCCTATTTTTGCAGGAACTTTTATGATTACAATAATTGCACTTGCTGTTGCAATTCCTATAGGACTTGGAAGTGCCATTTATATGAGTGAATATGCAAGTAATAAAGTTAGGGACTATCTAAAACCTATACTAGAAGTTCTTGCTGGTATTCCAACAGTTGTATATGGTTTCTTTGCTGCAATTACTGTAGCTCCACTAATTGTAAAAGCTGCAAATGCAATTGGTTTAGAAGCTACATTTAATAGTGCTTTAGCATCTGGAGTTGTAATGGGTATTATGATTATTCCAGTAATTTCATCTTTATCTGATGATGTAATTAGATCAGTTCCTGATTCACAAAGAAAAGCTGCATTTGGCTTAGGATTAACACATGGAGAAGTGATTAGAAATATTGTTTTACCTTCTGCAATGCCTGGTATTATTTCTGCATCACTACTTGGTTTATCAAAAGCATTAGGTGAGACAATGATTGTTGTAATGGCAGCAGGTCTTAGACCAAACCTATCATGGAATCCCCTTGAAGATATGACAACAGTAACTGTTACAATTGTAAATTCACTTGTTGGTGACTTTGAATTTAATTCACCTGAGACATTATCAGCATTTGCATTAGGACTAATCCTATTTGTTGTAACTTTAATTTTAAATATGATTTCTCTTTCACTAATTAGAAAATTCAAAGAGAAATACAAAATCAATACACTATAAGGTAAATTATGGGTAAAAAGAACAAAAATAAAAATAATCCATTTTATGATCCATCTCTTAAAAAGAGACATGCTAGTGCAAAGAGATTTAAGAAGTTTACATTAACTTCTCTAATTTTTTCAATTGCATTCTTAGCATTTTTTTTAATTGATATTGTAGGAAAAGGTGTTCCTGCATTTAAAATCACATATGTAAAAGTTCCTGTAACTATAAATGAAAAAACAATTAAAATTTATAACAAAGCAGTTGAGAGAAAATACAGAGCAGTAGTTTCAAGAGCATGGTTAAGAGATATTAGAGTTTTAGCAGAACAAAGACCTGAACTTATGAACACTACAACTGAGCTTTGGGCATTAGCAGATGATCAAGTTGACCAATACTTAAAAGGTCATCACTACAACATGAAAGACAAAGAAGTAGCTTTAGTTGAAAAATTAAAAGAACAAGGGAATATAAAACAGGAGTTTAATAAAATCTTCTTCACTCAAGGTGATTCAAAAATCCCTGAGTACGCTGGTTTATTCTCAGCAATGGTTGGTTCTGTTTTAACTTTGATTATTACAATGCTTGTTGCATTCCCTATTGGAGTTATGACAGCAATTTATCTTGAAGAGTTTGCAGGAGATAATAAATTTACTAGATTTATTGAAGTAAATATTAATAACTTAGCTGCAATTCCTTCAATTTTATTTGGTCTTTTAGGTTTAGCAATATTTATCAACCTATTTGGTATGCCAAGAAGTTCACCACTAGTAGGTGGTTTAACTTTAGCACTTATGACATTACCAATTATTATTGTATCTTCAAGAGCAGCATTAAGAGCCGTTCCAGATAGTATTAGACAAGCAGGATATGGACTTGGATTAAATAAAATTCAAGTTACAAGAGACCACGTTTTACCACTTGCATTCCCTGGTGTTTTAACGGGTTCTATTATTGGATTAGCACAAGCAATGGGTGAAACTGCACCTTTAATTATCATAGGTATGATTGCATTTATTCCAGATGCACCAAGTATGGTAACTCAAGCAGCAACAGTTATGCCTGCGCAATTATTTACATGGGCTGGAATGCCAGAGAGAATGTATATAGAAAAAACAGCAGCTGGTATTATGGTGTTATTAACAATCTTAATTTCACTAAATGCATTAGCAATTTATTTAAGAAAAAAATTCGAAGTTAAATGGTAGAAGGAAAAATTAAAATGGCAAATAAAGATAACGTTAAAATTGATGTTAAAAATCTAAACTTATGGTATGGTCAAAACCATGCCTTACATGATATAAATGCAGAGTTATATGAAAATAAAATCACTGCTTTAATTGGACCTTCTGGATGTGGTAAGTCTACATTCTTAAGATGTATTAACAGAATGAATGACTTAATTCCCATTGTTAATATTAAAGGTGAGATTATTATTGATAATAAAAATATCTATGATAAAGATGTTGATGAAGTAAGTGTAAGAAAAAAAATTGGAATGGTATTTCAACAACCAAACCCTTTTCCTAAATCAATTTATGAAAATGTTGCTTATGCTCCATTAAAACATGGAATTATCAAAAAAGGTAAAGAGTGTGATGAGCTTGTTGAAACTTCACTTATCAAAGCTGGTCTTTGGAATGAAGTTAAAGATAAATTAACAGATCCAGGAACTTCATTATCAGGTGGTCAACAACAAAGATTATGTATTGCTAGAACAATTGCTGTTAAACCTGAAGTTATCTTAATGGATGAACCAACTTCAGCACTTGATCCAATTAGTACAGAAAAAATTGAAGCATTAATGTTAGAGTTAAAAGAGGATTATTCAATAATTACTGTAACTCACAATATGCAGCAAGCTGCTAGAGTTGCTGATTATACAGCATTTTTCCACTTAGGAAAACTTATTGAATATGACGTAACAGATACAATTTTTGTAAATCCTAGCAATAAAAAAACAGAAGATTACATTACAGGGAGATTTGGATAATGTTAAGACCTTACCAACAAAACTTAGAAAAAATAGAATATGGCATTCAATCTATTGGAAATGAAGTAGTTGATGCATTGGAAGATGCATTAAAAGCAATTAAAACTCAAGAGTTATCTGATTTAAAAAAGATTGATTTATCTGTAAAGCAGATTGTAGTTAAATCAGATGAAATTGATAACTTAATTATTAAAACCTTAGCACTACATTCACCTGAAGCAGGTGATTTAAGATCAATTGTTGCATATTTAAAGATGAGTAATGAGCTAGTTAGAACTGCTGGAAATGTAAAAGATTTTACAAAATTATTTAAAAAGTCATTTAGTGATGATTTAAATAAAGAAGTTATTTTAGAATATACAATTCCATTATTAAAATCTGCATTAGTTTCTCTAAGAACAGCAACAACTATTTTTGAAGAAACAGATGAGAATATAATTAATGAAAAATACCAAAGAGTAAGCGTTGAAGAGAGTAAGACTGATGATTTATACTCTATGATTCAAAAAAATATTTTAAAACTTATAACAAAAAACATAAATTTATCAAAAGACTATTTCGATATTTTAACTGCACTTAGAAGATTAGAGAAAGTTGCAGATAGATCAATTGCAATTGCAAGTTTACTACAATATGCAAAAGTAGGTGGGGAGATATCAAAATCATAAAACTTTTTGATATAATGTGTTTATGAAAAATACGTTAAATAAAGTTAAGAACTACCTTGGTTGGAATATTGAAGTTTTAGTTGCCGTTATTATTTTTGCATATATAATAATGATTGGCATAGACTTTTACAAAGCTATTATCTTAATGTTAGAGTTCATTGTAATAATGGAAGTTGTTAAAATGGTCTCTGATTTTATAAAAAAAGAGAAATTAAGACTTAGATTTGTAATAGATATATTTATTATCTTTCTTATTAGAGATGTAATTATTTTAACTACAGATAAAAATAGAGACTACTTTGATATAACATTTTTACTTTTTGTAATTTTTATATTCTTTATTTTCAGAATTTTTGCAATTAAGTTCTCTCCGGGAGTTATAAAAATTTCTAAAGATACAGTTATTGAATATGATGATGACAGACCAAATAAAAAAGTCTCTGAAGACAAAGAAATATTAGTAAAAGAAGAAGAAAAAGGCAATGTCAAATAAATTAGTATTAATAGTTGAAGATGAAGAGGATATCTTAGAACTTTTAGAATATACCCTACAAAAAGAGGGCTTTGAAACTATTGGATTTTTAAATGTAGATTCAAAAGTCAAGAAACTTTTAGACGAAGAAGAAATTGATTTAATTTTAATGGATAGAAACCTTCCTGGTAGTGAAGGTACTTCCTTTATCAATGATATTAGAAAAGATGGTTATGCAAACCCTGTGATTTATGTTACAGCTAAAGATAAAGATGAAGATATTTTAGAAGGTTTTGATGCACATGCAGATGATTATATTACAAAACCATTTAATTTAAAAGAACTAACTGCAAGGGTAAAAGCTGTTATTAAAAGAACAAGTAAAGATGTAGATATTTTAAAAGTGAGAGATATTATTTATAAAGCATCAAATAAAAAATTTTATATAAATGATAATCCAGTTGAATTAACTCATTTAGAACATGACTTATTTTTAGAATTTTTCAAAAATAAAGATATTTTAATGACAAGAGAGCATTTACTTAATACAGTTTGGGATGATTCTTTTGACAAAAAAGTAAAAACAGTAAATGTTGCAATAAAAAGATTAAAAGCAAAAATTGACCCTGATGGAACAAAAGAGTATATAAAATCAGTAAGGGGAGAGGGTTATATTTTTTGTTAAAAATTCACCAACTTTTTTTTAGAACTTTTAGTTTAATATTCCTTGCTATTTTAATAACACTTAGTTTTATTACCTATTATTGGTCTAAAAACATCTACATAAATCAAATAGAAAAAAATTTAATTCAAAATATTGATACTTTATCAGTTGTACTAAAAGACCTCAATAATATTGAGAATATTATCAAAGATTTAAAAGCTAATATTAATTTAAGAATCACCTTAATTGATGAAAAAGGTAATATTATTGCAGAGAGCGATAAAGATAAAGAGACAATGGAAAACCATTCTAATAGAGAAGAAATTTTAATGGCTAAAGATAAAGGAATAGGTAAAAGTCTTAGATTCTCTTCAAGTATAAAAAAAGAGCTTTTATATGTAGCAAAAAAAATTACTATTGATAGAAAAATCTATTTTATAAGAATGGCTGACTATACAGATAAGATTACAGATAATTTTGTAAAATTAACACTTCAAATATTTATGTTTATTACATTCTTTTTAATCTTAGCCTTTTTAGCAACATATTTTATAAGTTTAAGAATAAAACATGAAACAGATAATATTTTAAACTTTTTAACACACATTTCTAATAAAAGAACGCCTTATAGGTTAAAATCAAACTATACTGATGAATTTTATAAAATTACAAAACTGTTAAATAAAGTTGCATTTAAACTTGCTAAAAAAAATAGACAAAAAGCAAAACAAACAGCAAAATTGAAAATTGCAAATAAACAAAAAGATGAAATTATCTCAGCAATTTCCCATGAATTCAAAAACCCTATTGCTGTTATTTCAGGATACTCTGAAACGATATTAAATGATGAAGATTTACCAAAAATTATGAAAGATAAATTTTTGACTAAAATTCAATCTAATTCTCAAAAAATGTCAAATATAATTGATAAATTAAGGCTTACTTTAAAACTAGAGGAAGGAAAACAAGAATTAATACTAACTCCTACTTCAATTAAAAACATAGTAAATCAAGCAGTTTGTGATTTAAAAGACAAATATAAAAATAGAGAAATTCTTATTGAAGGTGAAGATATAACTTTGAAAGTTGATGAGACTTTAATTTCAATGGCAATTACAAACCTAATAGAAAATGCCCTTAAATATTCAGATGATGAAGTAACAATAACTATTTCACAAAATGAATTATGTGTAAAAGATAAAGGAATAGGAATTGAGCCAAAAGAGTTAGAAAATATTAATCAAAAATTTTATAGAGTATCCAAAAATGGATGGAATAACTCTTTAGGTTTAGGTCTATTTATTGTTCAATCTATTTTAACCTTACATAATTTTCAATTAAAAGTTGACTCTACTTTCGAAAAAGGTTCAAGTTTTTGTATAAAATATTAAAAATTACTTAATTTAAGTATTTTTTAAGTATTACTACACTATTATTCGACCTCATTAATAAAAGCGGAGAAAATAAATGAAATTTACTCAAATGGCGAAAGCTAACGAAATCGAAAGAGATTGGATTGTAGTAGATGCAGAAGGTAAAGTATTCGGTAGAATAATTACTGAAGTTGCAACTATATTAAGAGGTAAAAATAAACCTAACTTCACTCCAAATGTTGATTGTGGAGACTTTGTAGTTATCATCAATGCATCAAAAGCAAAATTTACAGGTGCTAAATTAGAAGATAAGAATTACTACACTCACTCAGGATACTTTGGATCAACTAAGACTCATAAAATGTCTGATATGTTAGAAAATAATCCAGAAAAATTATACAAATTAGCTACAAGAGGTATGTTACCAAAAACTACTCTTGGTAAAGCAATGTTAAAAAAATTAAAAGTATATGCAGGTGCTGAACACCCTCACACTGCGCAAATTAAAGGATAAGACTAATGGCAAAAGTTTACGCAACAGGAAGAAGAAAGTCAGCTATCGCTAAAGTATGGTTAGAAAACGGAAACGGTGAGCTAACTATCAACGGTCAATCTTTAGACGCATGGTTAGGTGGACACGAATCAATTAAAAAAAGAGTTATGCAACCATTAGTTGTAGCAAAACAAGAAACTTCAGTTAATATTGTAGTTAAAACTTTAGGTGGAGGTTACTCTGCACAAGCTGACGCTGCAAGACACGGAATTTCTAGAGCATTAGTTGCTTATGATGAGCAATTCAGAACTATCTTAAAACCTTATGGGTTATTAACAAGAGATGCAAGATCTGTTGAAAGAAAAAAATACGGAAGAAAGAAAGCAAGAAAATCAACTCAATTCTCAAAAAGATAATCTCTTCTTGGAATATTTGGTATCACTACCGCTTTTCAAAATCCAAAGGAAGCAAGAAATTGCTTCCTTTTTTTATGCCCTTTTTTAAAAAAAAATTATACAATATCTTATGAAATCTATATTTATAATTCTAAGTATCTTTATATATCTAAATGCATCAACACTTAACTTATCAATTAGTTCAAGTCCTAGTAGACTAAATCCTATTTTAGCAAATGATAGTGCTAGTAGTGAAATAGCCAATTGGATTTTTAATGGATTGTTTAAATATGACAAAAATGGAAATATTGTTCCTGATTTAGCATCTTCATATGAGTTTATAACTCCAACAAATTTAGTTATAAAACTAAAACAAAATGTAAAATGGCATGATGGAGAAAAATTCACAGCCCACGATGTAATTTTTACATATGAAAAGATTATAGACCCAAAAGTTTTTAACTCAATAAAATCAAATTTCAAAGAGGTTCAAAGTGTAAAAGCACTTGATGATTATACTATTGAAGTAAAATATAAAAACCCATATTTTAAAGCATTAGTTATTTGGATGAGTGGAATACTTCCAAAGCATTTACTTAAAGATGAAAAAGATTTGATGACAAGTAGTTTTAATAAAAACCCAATAGGAACAGGGCCATATAAAATAAAAGAATTCAAAGTTGGAAGTGATATAGAACTAATCGTAAATGAAAGCTATTTTGATGGAAAACCAAAAATAGAAAAAATTCTATTTAAATTTTTACCTGATCCAAATACCTCATTTTTATATTTAAAACAAAAGAAACTTGACCTTGGTGGATTAACTCCAATTCAAATAGATAGACAAATAGATGAAAACTTTAAAAACAATTATCAAGTCATAGAAAAGCCTGCTTTTGCATACACATATTTAGGTTTTAATTTAAAAAATGAGAAATTTAAAGATAAAAGAATCAGACAGGCATTATCACTTGCAATTAATAGAAAAGAGTTAGTAGATATTTTATTCTTTGGTCATGGACAAGTATGTAATGGTCCTTTTTTACCAGGTTCATTTGCCTATAATAGTGATGTTAAAATGCCTGTTCAAGATATAAAAAAAGCCAAAAAGCTTCTAAAAGAGTTAGGGTATGATGAATCAAATCCATTTACATTTGAAGTTGTTACAAATACAGGAAATGATATTAGAATAAATGCAGCTCAAATATTACAATACCAGTTAGCAAAAGCTGGTGTTAAAATGAAAATTAGAGTTATGGAGTGGCAAGCTTTTTTAAATACAGTAGTTCATCCCAGAAACTTTGAAGCTGTAATTTTAGGATGGTCTCTTTCACTTATGCCTGATGCATATCCTCTATGGCATAGCAGTAGTTCAAAACTTGGTGGTTTTAATTTAGTAAATTATGAAAATAAAAAAGTAGATGAATTAATTGAAAAAGGTTCAATTACAGTTGATCAAGAAAAACTAAGTGCAATATATAAAGATATTTATAAAATCATTGCTGATGATTTACCTTATTTATTTTTATATATACCAAACTCAATAACAGTTGTTAATAAAGATATAAAAAATATAGAACCATCTTTTATTGGAATAACACATAACCAAAAAGATTGGATAAAGGAATAGAATTTGAAAAAAGATACAATCATACTATTTGATTTAGATGGAACATTAATAGACTCAACTGATGCTATTGTTTCTACATTTCATCACTCATTTAAAGTTATGGAATATGACTTTAAAGGCTGTGATGAAGATATAAAAGCCTTAATTGGATATCCCCTTGATATTATGTATAAAGATTTAGGAATTGAAGACTCTAAAGTTTGGGATTTTGTAGATGCATATAAAAATAGATATAAAGATATCTCTACAAAAAAAACTCTACTTTTAGATAAAGCATATGAAGCAGTTCAATTAGCAGCTTCATTTGCAAGAGTTTCAGTTGTTACAACAAAAACAAGAAAATATACAATGCCTTTACTTGAACACTTTGATATAAATAAATATTTTGAAATCGTAACAGGAAGAGAGTGTGTACAAAATCCAAAACCACATCCTGAACCAATTTTAAAAACATTATCAGATATGAATTTTGACAAAACAAAACATGATGTATGGATGATAGGTGATACAAAGCTTGATTTGATTTGTGCAAATGAATCGTCAATAAATAGTGTTGGTGTTTTATGTGGATATGGTTCACAAGAAGAGTTGTTAGAATATACAAAAAACATTAAAAATGATGCCTTTGATGCTGTTAAATATATAAAAGAATTAAACATTTAAAACCATTTTTACTCAATAAAAGTTCCACATAAGTTAAAAGTTAATATAATATAAAAGACTAATTATTTTTTTTAAGTCAATTTTAATATTATTAAGGAGCCTCTATGTTAGAGATTAGATGGCATAGCCGAGCAGGTCAAGGTGCTGTGACAGGTGCAAAAGGTCTTGGTTCAATTGTAGCAGAATCAGGCAAAGAAGTACAAGCATTTGCATTTTATGGATCAGCAAAAAGAGGTGCATCAATGACTGCTTATAATAGAATTGATGATAAACCAATTTTAAATCATGAAAAATATATGAGCCCAGATTATGTGTTCATTCTTGATCCAGGTCTTGCTCTAACAGATGATATAACTGCTAATGGAAAAGAAACTACAAAATATATTATTACAACTCACCTTAGCAAAGATGAATTAATTGATTTAGTTCCATCTTTACAAGATATAAAAGATAGAGTATTTATTTTAGATTGTTTACAAATAGCTAGAGATACTATTGGTAAAGCAATTCCAAATACTCCAATGTTAGGTGCATTTATGAAAGTTAGTAATATGTACGAAATTGAAGACTTTAAAGAAAAAATGAAACATGTACTTAAAAAGTTACCTGCTAATGTGATTGATGCAAATATGGTAGCAATCCAAAGAGCTTATGACGAAGTTCAATAAAGGATATTAATATGAGTAAACCAATTAATGAAATGGGGTGGGACGAATTAGTTCCAGGGGCTGCATTATATACATTTGATGGTTATGTAGACTATAACCTAGCAGACATTCAACCAGAAGATAGAAAATATTCAGAAACAAGTTCAAAAAGTATGAGTGTGGGAGACTGGAGAGTTATTAAACCAGTTTGGAATAGCCAGACTTGTATTGACTGTCAGAACTGTTGGGTTTTCTGTCCAGATTCTTCTATTATTGCAAGAAATAAAGAGATGAAAGGTGTTGATTATGAACACTGTAAAGGTTGTGGACTATGTGTAAGTGTATGTCCAACTAACCCAAAATCTCTTTTAATGTTTAATGAGTATGAAACAGTAGAAGATGCTTTAAGCAAATGGCCAGAAAAAAAGAAGAGAGGTGAGTAACAATGAATAAAAATGTTATGGAATTAAGAGAAGTAGAAGTTTGGGATGGAAATATGGCAAACTCACAAGCTTTAAGACAAGCTGATGTTGATGTAGTTGCTGCTTATCCTATTACTCCTTCAACTGCTACAGTTGAAAACTATGCTATGTTCCATGCAAATGGATATATTGATGGTGAAGTTATGATGACTGAATCAGAACATGCTGCTATGTCTGCATGTGTTGGAGCAGGTGCAGCTGGTGGTAGAGTTGCCACTGCAACTTCTTCTCAAGGTTTAGCACTTATGATTGAAGTTTTATACCAAGCCTCAGGTATGAGAATACCAGTTGTTTTATGTTTAGTTAATAGAGCTTTAGCAGCACCTTTAAATGTAAATGGTGACCATTCTGATTTATACTTGACAAGAGATTCAGGATGGATTTCACTAGATGCATTCTCACCACAAGAAGCATATGATATGACTTTAATGGCATTTAAAATATCAGAACACCCTGAGGTTAGATTACCAGTTATTTCTAATCAAGATGGATTTATGACATCTCATACAGCTCAAAATGTTAGGCCATTAAAAGATGAAGTTGCAGCTAAATTTGTTGGTGAATATTTACAAGTTAATGCTTTATTAAACTTTGATAGACCAGTAACTCATGGTGTTCAAACGGAACAAGATTGGCACTTTGAACATAAAGCAAAACAACATGCTGCATTAATGGGATCTAAACAAGTTATTTTAGAAACATTTGCACAATTTAAAGAGTTAACAGGAAGAGAGTATAAACTTGTTGAATCTTATGGTATGGAAGATGCACAAATTGCAATTGTATGTTTAGGCTCTACATATGAAACTGCTATTGTAGCTATTGAACAATTAAAGGAAGAGGGAATAAAAGCAGGAGTTATTGCACCAAGACTCTTTAGACCTTTTCCCCTTGAAGAAGTAGCAAAAGAACTTCAAAATGTAAAAGCAGTAGCATGTATGGACAGAAGTGCCCCTGGTGGTACTGTTGGTACCTTATATAATGAAGTTTCAGGTGCACTAATTAATACAAAGGCACGTCCTTTAATATCTAACTTAATTTATGGATTAGGTGGTAGAGATATGACAGTTGCTGGTTTAAAAGAGATTTTTAGAACATTAAATAAAGAAGCAAAAGATGGAAAACTTTCAGGTAATATCCAAAGATTTATCGGAGTTAGAGGTCCAGAATTAAGTTTCTATAATGTGGAGGGAAAATAATATGAGTACACAAAAAGTAATTAAAAACTTAAAAACGTTTTCAACAGCTGCTGAGAGATTTGAAGGTTCACACCTTCTATGTCCTGGTTGTGCTCACTCTATTATCGTAAGAGAAGTATTAAATGCAACCAATGATAACTTAGTTGTTTCTGCTTCAACTGGGTGTTTAGAGGTTTGTACAGCAATTTACCCTCATACTTCATGGGACTGTTCTTGGATTCATATTGGTTTTGAGAACTCATCAACTGCAATGGCTGGTGTTGAAACTATGAATAAAGCTTTAAGAAACAAAGGTAGAATAAGTGCAGATACACCTCAGCCAAAATTTGTAACTTTTGGTGGTGATGGTTCAACTTATGATATTGGGTTTCAATGGATTTCTGGATGTTTCGAAAGAGGACATGACTTTATGTACGTTTGTTTAGACAATGAAGTTTATGCAAACACAGGAGGACAAAGATCTTCTTCAACTCCAATTGGTTCATCTACTACAACTGCACCTGCTGGAACTCACTCTTATGGTGAAAAGAGACAGAAAAAAGATATCGTATCTATTATGGCAGCTCACGGTTCTCCTTATGTTGCACAAGTTGCTCCAAATAAATGGAAAGACATGGTTAAAAAAATCCAAAGAGGATTTGATACTAAAGGCCCTGTATTTATAAATGCAATGTCTGCTTGTACAACTGAGTGGAAATTTGCTCCAAACCAAACAATTGAAGTTTCAGATTTAGCAGTTGATTCTCTTGTTTTCCCATTATATGAAATCATTGATGGTAGAGAGTTAAATATCACATATAGACCAAAAAATATAATTCCAGTTAGAGACTATTTAGCAGCTCAACCAAGATTTAAACACTTATTCAAAAAAGAGAATGAATACTTAATTGATGAGTGGCAAAAAAGAATTGATGAAAGATGGGAGTTCTTACAAAAAAGAGAAGAGATAAGGATGTAACTTATACAAAATTTATAAATTTTAACACTTTTTATACACACTTTTTATGTATAATTTTTCATACTTAAATTTAAAAGAACTCTCCTGTGCTTTAAACATTCTTTAGATTTAAGTTATCCCGCAAAAAAAGATATATTAACAATTATTAGAATTCCAAATTAAATCCATTCGCTTCCTAAGATTTAATTTGGAGATTCTTATCCATCTAATAGTTTGTTTTTGTTAAAATTCAACTAAATTAAAAGGATATATAAATGCTCAAAGTTTTAAGCTTACTAATTTTTTGCACTGCCTTTGTAAGTGCAAATGATGAATCAATTAAAAAAATTTTTGAAAACTATAAAATAGATGGTACTTTAATTATAACTGATTTAAATAGTGATAAGTTGTACTTACATAATTCAAAAAGAGCTGATACTAGATTCTCTCCTGCTTCAACATTTAAAATAGCTCATACTTTAATTTTATTAAATGAAAATATTATTAAATCTCAAGATGAAATTATAAAATGGGATAAAGTTAAAAGAGCTTATGATTTATGGAATAAAGACCAAACATTAGCTACAGCTGTAGCTAACTCTTGTGTTTGGTGTTTTAAAAGATTTAGTAAAAAAGTTTCAAAAGAGACCTATCTTGATTATTTAAAGAAATTCAACTATGGGAATAAAATTATAGGAGATGATAAATCAAATTTCTGGTTAGATAGTAGTTTAAAAATATCTACCTTCGAACAAATTGATTTTCTAAAAAAAATCTATACTCAAAATTTGCCTATTTTAGAAAAAAATATTTCTATGTTGAAAGATATTTTAACTATACAAAAAGATACTAACTTTCAAATAAAAGCTAAAAGTGGATGGGATGGTCAAATTGGATGGTATGTAGGATATGTTAAAACAAAGAAAGAGATATACTTCTTTGCTTTAAATGCAGATATAAAAAAAGAACAATTAAACTATAGAAAACAGATAGTTTACGAAGCTTTAAAAATAAAGAATATAATAGATTTTAAATAAGATGATAAAAACTACAATACTGCTACAAATGATATTGGCATTACTAATTGGAGTTAGTGGCTCTATTTTGTTTATTTATCTAAATCTTCCTCTTCCTTGGCTTTTAGGTTCAATCTTTGCTGCATCAATTGCAATGAGATTTGAAAAACTTCCAATACAAAGTCCAAAAACATTCTCTCCTCCTGCTAGAGTTTTAATAGGACTTACAATAGGAAGTGCTTTTACTCCTGAGATTTTACAGTTTTTAGATGTGTACTTTTTTAGTTTACTTCTTGTTATTCCATATACTATTATTACAATAGTTGCTGGAATGTATTACTTTTATAGATTTCAAGGCTTTGACAAAAAGACTGCTTATTTAAGCTCTATGCCTGGTGGTGTTATTGAAATGGTAATAATAGGTGAAGAGATAAAAGCGAATATTTCTAAAATTACACTTGTTCAATCTTCAAGACTATTTTTTATAGTTATTACTCTACCTTTTGTAATACAGTATATTTTTCAAGTTGATATTGCAGGAAATAAACTTATCACCCTTCCAATAAAAGATGTAAACCTAATAGAGCTTTTAGTTTTAATAACTTTAGGTTTTATTGGTGGAATAATTGCAAAAAAGGTAAAACTTTCAGCTGCTTTTTTAATAGGTCCTATGATTATAAGTATTGTTTTACATGCAACAGGATTAGTAACAACAACTGTTCCAGATGAGTTATTAAAGTTTGTTCAAGTTGTATTTGGAACAATTATTGGATTTACTTTTAAAGGAGTTGATTTCAAAACTATTATAAAAACACTTATAGCAACATTTGGACATTTTGTTATTTTAGTGACTATTTCAGTAGTTTTTATTAGCCTTGCCTACTATCTATTTGATTTCCCAATTATTTCAACACTTCTTGCATTTACTCCAGGTGGACAAGCAGAAATAAATTTAATTGCTATTCTAGTAAGTGCTAGTGTTCCATATATAACACTGCACCATATAGTAAGACTTTTTATAGTTATGAATATAGCACCAATATTTGCTAAAAGGCTTTGAATATTAAAATATGACAAAAAATTCATAATTATTCATTAACTCTTAATTAATAGATTATTAATTCATTAAAACTATGATTTCATATATTAATCAAAGGTTCAAAATGAATTTATCTCAACAAAAAGTAATTTTACTATCTTCCATTGTTTTGACTACATTTTTTAATTTTACTTTTTTTCAAAATGTAATCACTACTTATAGTCTTGAAGGGATAAATATTGTTTATATAATCTCCATTGCAATTATATTAGTTGCACTTTTTACATTTCTTTTTTCACTATTTTCTTCAAAATATACTACTAAGCCATTGTTAATATTGATTTTTATTGTTTCTTGTTTTACAGCTTATTTTATGGATACATACCATGTGGTAATTGATGATGAAATGATTAGAAATAGTTTACAAACTAATCTTAGTGAATCTTCAGATTTATTTAGTTTAAAACTTGCTACATATGTATTAATACTTGGACTTATTCCAAGTTTTTTAATCTACAAATTAAATATTCAATATCAAGGATTAAAAAAAGAGTTAATCTCAAAACTAAAAACGATAGTTTTATCACTACTTATAATTATAATTATTGTTTTATCTTTTAGTAAATTTTATAGCTCATTTTTTAGAGAGCACAAACCTTTAAGATATAGTGTAAACCCTGTTTACTGGATGTATAGTATTGGTAAATATATCAACAAAACTGCAAATAGTGGTCCAGTTGTTGTAAAAGAAATTGGAGAAGATGCAAAAATTCTAAAAGAAGAAATTGATAGAAAAGAGTTAGTAATTATGGTTGTTGGTGAAACTGCAAGAGCTGATAGATTTTCACTAAATGGATATGAAAAAGAGACAAATCCACTTCTAAAAAAAGAAGATGTAATAAATTTCTCAAATATGAGTTCATGTGGTACTTCAACTGCAGTATCAGTTCCATGTATGTTCTCAATTTACAAGATGGATGATTATGATTATAAAAAAGGTATTTCAACTCAAAATGTTATTGATGTTTTAAATAATACAAAAGATATCAAGATCTTATGGAGAGATAACAACTCTAGCTCAAAAGGAGTTGCTAATAGAATAGATTATGAAGACTTCAAAACTTCAAAAACAAATACAATATGTACTGAAGATGGAGAGTGTAGAGATATAGGAATGTTAGTTGGTCTTGAAGAGTATATATCTAAAAATAAAGATAAAGATATTTTAATTGTGCTTCACCAAATGGGGAATCATGGGCCAGCATATTATAAAAGATATCCAAAAGAGTTTGAAAAATTTACTCCTGTTTGTAAAACAAATCAACTTGAAGAGTGTACTCAAGAAGAAGTTAGCAATGCTTATGATAATGCAATTTTATATACAGATTATTTCTTATCAGAAGTTATAAAATTCTTAAAACCTTATTCTAAAACTTATGAAACTGCAATGCTTTATATGAGTGACCATGGGGAAAGTTTAGGAGAGAATGGTTTATATCTTCATGGAATGCCATATTTCATGGCTCCACAAGAGCAAACTCATGTTGCTTCTGTTTTATGGCTAGGGGATGGGTATATGAAAAATGATTATGATTTAGAAAAGCTAAAAGCTGAATCATCAAATAAATATTCACATGATAATCTTTTTCACACCCTATTAGGTATATTTGAAATTGATAGTGAGGTTTATAAAAAAGATATGGATATTTTGTATGACTCAAAAATCCATTAATTTCCAAATAGTAATTACATCACTTCTTCTTTTTGGTGTAATTTTACTATTTGAATTAACAAATTTGGACATATTAATTCAAAATTTCTTTTTTAATTTTGAAACATCTAAATGGTTAATAAACAAAGATGAACCAATATTAAGACTATTTTTATATGATGGATTAAAAAAAGTTTTAATAACTTTTGCTTTAGTTATTGCAATATCTCTAATCTTTTTTAGAAAAAAAGAGTTAATCATAAAATATAAAAAAGGCTTACTGATTGTTCTTTTATCTTCAATTATAGTTCCAATAACTATTGGAGCCTTAAAAGCTGTTTCAAATACACCTTGTCCAAAAAATATAGAACACTTTGGAGGAGATTATCCAAATATTAAAGTATTTGAATCATACCCAAGTGATTTTATTCAAGAAAAGAAAATCAAATGCTGGCCAGCAGGTCACGTAAGTGGAGGCTTTGCTTTACTTTCACTTTTTTTCTTATTTAAAAAAAGAAAAAATAAAATCATCGCCATAACATCAGCATTTACTTTAGCTTGGGCTATGGGATTATATAAAATGCTAATTGGTGACCATTTTCTAAGTCATACAATTATAACTATGTTAATAGCTTGGTGTGAGATATTAATCATCTCAAAATTTATAAAAGGAACAGATATTGAGAAATCAGCCTAAATACAACTTTTTTAAAAACACAACTTATGCTTTAAAAGGTTTAAAAGATTTACTAAAAACAGAAACTTCTTTTAAAGTAGAACTTGTAATTGTAGTATTACTTTTACCTGTAATATTTATACTTGATACAACCATTACAAATAAAGTTATTATGTTTATAACTTTGATGTTGATGCCTTTAGTTGAGACTTTAAATAGTGCAATTGAAAGAGTTGTTGACCTTGTTACACTAGAGCATCATGATATGGCTGGACGAGCCAAAGATGTTGGTAGTGCTGCAGTATTTTTTAGTATTTGTATTTTTGTAATCACTTGGTGTATTATTTTATACAGTAGTATATTTAATATACAATAAACCTTAAAAGCCTTGTATTCTTTTTGATATACTAAATTAAAAAAATCAAGGTCTACTATGGGTATATTTGATGTTAGCATAAAAGAAAAAATTAAAATTAAAAATACTAAAAAAGAATTTTTAGAATTTTTCAAAAAACAACTTACAAAAGAAAAAGAGTATGAAACTTCTATTCAAACAAATTCAATAGAAATAAAAAAAGTTCACTTAAATACACTATTAAAATATAATACAATAATCGATATCCAAAAAGCTTCAGGGGAAAATGAATTAATCATAAATGCACAATTACATGATACTTTGGTTTTAACTATTTTAATAATACTTGCAATACTTTTAACCTATGGAATTGGCGTTATATTTGTAGCTGGATATGCTTATTTACAAAAGAAAAAAGCAAAACTATTTTTAGAAAAACTAGTTAAAGATTATGAAACTATAAATTAAATCGATAAAAATCCTACTTTTTTCCTCCTATATATTTATATAATTTTTTATAAATATAAAAGGAGAGAAAATGAAAAACACAGCTTTAGTTTTAATTGATTTACAAAATGACTATTTTAATAGTATTCAAGGTGCTAAATGGCCACTACACAAAACAGAAGAGGCTGCAGCGAATGCTTTAAAAATATTAAATAAATGTAGAGACTCAGATATAAAAATTGTTCACGTTAGACATGAATTTGCTATGGATAACCCACCATTTTTTGCACCAAATTCTGATGGGGCAAAAATTCATGAATCATTAACTCCAAAAAATGATGAAGAACAAGTTCTAAAAAATAATGTTAATTCATTTAAAGACACTAATCTAAAAGAGATATTAGATTCTTCTAATATTGAAAATGTAATAATCGTTGGAGCAATGTCTTATATGTGTATAGATGCAGTTACAAGAGCTGCTAGTGACTTTGGATATAACTGTTATGTAGCACACGATGCTTGTACTACTAGTAATGTAGAGTTTAATGGTGTAAAAGTTGATGCAACTTTAGCCCATGCAACAATTATGTCAGCACTTCAATTTGCTTATGCAAATGTTCATACAACTGATGAGATATTAGATTTAATATAAGGTATTAAATGGAATTAAGTGATTTATCTGTACTTTATGTAATGGATAAATGTAGCAAAGATGAGTCTTTATATACTCTTCTTTGCAATACAGTAAATAAAGTTACATGTACTAAAACAATAGAAGAATCAAAAAAAGAGTATATAAAACAATCGCCTTGTTTAATTATAATAAACAGTGAATTTGAAGATAAAAATATTATTGATTTTATGAATGAAGTTAGAAGTGATGATATAAAAACAGCATTTATTGTAATTAGTTCTAACAATAATAACTCTTATCTAAGTGAACTTCTTGAGCTTTATATTACTAAATACATAATCAAACCATTTGATGATAAAACTATTTTAGATGCATTACATAAATGTATGGAAATTATTGAAAGACGCTTATATAGTAACTTCAAACTCTCAGATAATATATATTTTAATTTCCAAACACAAAGTATTATAAAAGGGAATGAATCTTATGTACTAAATAAAAAAGAGAGTTTATTATTCAATCTTTTAATACAAAACCAAGGTAGAATAGTAAGTTATGAAGAGATTGAATATCATATTTGGAATAATGAAGCAACTGAAGCTGCACTAAAATCACTTATTAGAGATTTAAGAAAAAAGACCTTCAAAAGTATTATAAAAAACTACTCAGGAATTGGTTATAAACTAGAATTAAAAAATATTCATCAAAATTTTGATACAATCAGCAATTAATAAAAATTGAATATATTTTACAAAAGGATTTTTTATGCCATTATTAGACAGTTTTAGAGTTGATCATACTATCATGCCTGCACCTGCAGTTAGAGTTGCAAAAACTATGAAATCACCATCAGGGGACATTATCACAGTTTTTGATTTAAGATTTTGTGTACCAAATGAAAAAATGTTAGGGGAAAAAGGTATTCACACTTTAGAACACCTTTTTGCTGGATTTATTAGAAATCATTTAAACTCTGACAAAGTTGAAATCATTGATGTTTCACCTATGGGGTGTAGAACTGGTTTTTATATGAGTTTACTTGGAAGTCCAAGTGAGCAAGAAGTAGGAAAAGCATGGAGAGCATCTATGCAAGATGTTTTAAATGTAGAAAAACAAGAAGATATCCCAGAATTAAATATCTATCAATGTGGAACATGTGCTATGCACTCACTTGAAGAAGCAAAAGAAATTGCACAAGATATTTTAGATTCAGATATTGGAGTTATGTCAAATGAAGAGTTATTTTTAAGTGAAGAAAAACTAAAATCACTAGGTAACTAATCTTGTCAAAAGAGTTAAACCTATTTAAGGAGCTTTTTGCTCCTTACCCAAATATCGCCATCTTACATATAAACAATAATCTAGACCTTATCAATGATACTTTAGAAGAAGTAAAAAAAGAAAATGAAGGAAATATAAAATATATTCCTTTTATAGATGAATCAAGTGCAAAGCTTAGAGCAACAGCTAGAGAATATGAATACGTAGTTTTAGGAGATATTTTAAGTTACTGCCCAAATAAAGATAAGATTTTAAAACTTATGTATAAAGCAATAGAAAACTCTGGAAATATCATAATCTTAGAGAAAAAAGAAAAATCTGATAGATTTGAAACAACACAATTACTTGAGAATATAGGTTTCCAAGCAGCAAACTATATTGATTTATTCGAAGATTATGATTTATTCACTGCTAAAAAAATGCACCATTGGGATAATGGACTTTAATGCAAGATAATATAAACAGTATAGTTGCCACAAAAGATGGTTCAAACACTCTATTTTCGCAAAAGTACAATCAACACTATCACAATCCAGATGATGGAGCAATTCAAGAATCACTTACAAAACATATTATTCCAACTTTAGATTTTCATAAAGGTAAAAAAGAATTAAATATCTTAGATATTTGTTTTGGTATAGGATACAATACTTTTACAACTTTATTTTATATTTTACAAAATAATATAAATATAAAAGTGAATATCTACTCTCCTGAACTTGATGGGGAACTTGTAAAATCACTTGAAACTTTTAAATTCCCAAAAGAGTTTGAAGAGATAAAGCATATTATAAAAAGTGTTGCAACAACAAATAAATATGAAGATGAAAATATTAAAATAGAAATAAATATTGGTGATGCAAGAAATTATATAAAATCATTTCCTAATGATTTTTTTAACATCATATATCAAGATGCCTTTTCAAGTGATGTAAATATGGAGTTATGGACAAAGGAATATTTTGATGATTTATATAATATCTCACATGAAAACTGTGTTATGAGTACATATTCTATCGCTTCACCTGTTAGACTTAGCATGAATGAAGCTGGCTATTTTATATATGAACATAGACCAGCAAAAAGAAAAATTACATTAGCTTTTAAACAAAGGCAAGATATCATTGGCAAATATATTGATATGGATTTAAAGAAACTTAGAAATACTTCTATAAAAGCTATTTATGATAAGGATTTTAAATGATTAAACTTTTTTTACTTACTTTAATTTTTATATTTGCATTAACTGGATGTTCAACTAGCAATAAAAAACTTGATTCAAAGTGTTACTCTCAACCAAAAACAGGAAAATGTAAAGCTATGATTAATAAATATTATTTTGATTTTAATAGTGGAACTTGTAAAACTTTTATTTGGGGAGGATGTGGAGGTAATATCCCATTTCAAACCATGAAAGAGTGTAAAAAGAGTTGTGAATAACAACTCTATTTAGATAAATTATCTAAAATATATCTTTCTAAATCTCTTTTATTTATTTCATCTTTCATAGCATTTTCAAAGATTTCATCAATTTTTTTTGAATACTCTTCGTAAGAA
Source organism: Malaciobacter pacificus (assembly GCF_004214795.1). NCBI lineage: Bacteria > Pseudomonadati > Campylobacterota > Epsilonproteobacteria > Campylobacterales > Arcobacteraceae > Malaciobacter > Malaciobacter pacificus. The sequence continues at coordinate 166,573 of NZ_CP035928.1, read as the reverse complement.
AAATACGGAAAATGTAATATCCATGATTTTTTAATCAATTCTTTAGTAATTGAATCTCTCATGTATGACCTAAAAAAATTAAACCCTATAAATATAATTGCAGTTATAATCATCGCACCTAATATAGAAATATGAGGGTCAATAATAGCTAAAGGCTTATGAGTTAATAATGAGATAGGAACTAATACAGATAAAACTAAAAGAATATAAACTAAATATGCTCTTCCTAACTTTAATCTAAATCCAAGTCTTGCAGGTTCTACATGCATACCTTCATTATACTGCCTATTTGCAACAAGTAAATCTTTTAAAAGTATTGGTTGTTTCGATGTTGTATAAATATAATCTAAAATCTTTTTTTTTAATGTTTTTTCTTTAGACATGAATTTTTCCTAAAAATTATTATAGTTGACATTTTATCTTACTTTTTTGTAAAACTGCGTTAATTAAATCATAAATTAATAAGAAAATATATAAACTATAATTAAGATTATTTAAGGATTAAAAATAAAAAATTATATTACTAAACTTCTCTTATTAATTGTTTTTATATCCTTTGTACATTCTTCTGAAATTAGGAAAACCTCTGTACAATTAATGTGGCTTGACCAATTTGAATTTGCAGGATTTTATGTTGCAAAGGAAAAAGGTTTCTATAAAGATTTTAATCTAGAAGTAGAACTAAAAAAATTCACTTCAGATACAATAGTAACTAATGAGGTACTAAATGGCAATGCTGATTTTGGTACAAACTCAACTTCATTACTTATAGAAAAAGCTAATGGGAAAGATATTGTAATCCTTGGCTCAATTTTTCAATCTTCTCCTTTGGTTTTAATAGCTCTTGAAAACGCAAATATAAATTACATTCAAGATTTTAAAAATAAAAAATTAATGATTACAAAAGAGCAGGAACGATTTGCTACTTTACAATCTATGCTCACAAGCAAAGGTGTTGGGTTAGATGATATAAATATACTTCCTCATAGCTTTGATGTAAATGATTTAATCAATAAAAAAACTGATTTGATGTTAGCTTATACTACAAATGAACCTTTTTTATTAAAAGAAAAAGGCTATAAAACAAAAATCTTTAATCCTAAAGATTATGGGTTTGACTTCTATGAAGAATTAATTTTCACAAGAAGTGAGCTTGTTAATAAAGATCCTAAATTAGTTTCTGATTTTTATCAAGCAACTATTAAAGGCTGGGAATATGCATTTAATAATATAAATGAAGTTGCAAAATTAATTTATGAAAAATATAATCCACAAAATAAAAGTTTAGAAAGCTTAATTTTTGAAGCTAATGAAATGAAAAAATTAGTTTATGATGAAAAAGGAAGAATAGGAACAATTACTCCTGAAAGGATTAATTTAATTATTAATACTTATAAAGTTATGGGTTTACTAGATAAAGATATAAAATTTAATGAACTAGTATATTCTAATCATTTAAATAATTTAAATCTAACAAACTCTGAATTAATATATTTAAAACAAAAAAAGAAAATCAAACTTTGTATTGATCCAATGTGGATGCCTTTTGAAAGTTTTAAAAAAGGTAAACATATTGGAATCACTGCTGATTATTTTAAACTTTTAGAAAAAAAGCTTGCTATTCCAATTGAACCTATCGTTACTAAAAGCTGGAGTGAAAGTCTAAAACTTGGTCAAAATAGAGAGTGTGATGCTTTTTCATTAGTTATGTCTACGCCTAAAAGAGAGAAATACCTTGATTTTACAAAACCTTATTTGCACATACCCTTAGTTATAGCAACAGATATTAATCAACCCTTTATTGATAAATTAGAGCAAGTAAAAGATAAAAGACTAGCTATAGTAAAAGGTTATGCATATGGAGAAATCCTTAAAATAAAATATCCAACTATTAATTTTATTGAAGTTGAAAATATTACTGAAGGCTTAGAAAAAGTTTTAAACGGTAATGCATTTGGATTTATTGGGACAATAGCAACAGTTGGTTTTCATATACAAAAAGATTATATAGGGCAACTTAAAATTACAGCAAAACTAAATGATACTTGGAATTTAGGAATTGGAACAAGAAATGATGAACCATTGTTAAATTCAATTTTTTCTAAAGCTATAGACTCAATAAATGATAATGAATTACAGAAAATATTAAATAAATGGATCTCTGTAAACTTTAATAAAGAGTTTGATTATAGGATTTTATATATATTAATAATCTTTTCTTTTTTATCTTTTCTTTTTTATAGACAGTATTTATTAAAAAGATTAAATAATGAGCTAAACAAGAAAGTTGCATTAGAAATACAGAAAAATGAAGAAAAAAATAAAATACTAATTAAACAATCTAGAATGGCTTCTATGGGTGAAATGTTAGAAAATATTGCACATCAATGGAGACAACCTTTATCTGTAATATCAGTTGCAGCATCTGGACTAGAGTTAAAAAAAGAACTAAATACCCTAAGTGATGAAGAGTTTAAAGAGGCTATTTTACATATTAAAAACTCAACTCAATATTTAAGTGATACAATTGATGATTTTAGAACATATTTTAATGAAAATAAAGAAAAAAAATCAATTAATATACATAATATGATAAATAAATGTATTGATTTACTTGGATCTAAAATCATTAATTACAACATAGTTTTTATTAAAAACATAGATAAAAACTTGGAAATCATAAGTTTAGAAAATGAACTAATTCAATCTATAATGAACATACTTATAAATGCAAAAGATGCTTTACTCTTAAAAGAAAAAGATAAATATATATTAATAAATGTATTTAAAGACAAAGATAATTTAGTAATTGAGATTATAGATAGTGCTAATGGTATAAAAAAAGAGATTCTAGACAAAATCTTTGAACCATACTTTACAACAAAACATCAATATAAAGGTACTGGAATAGGTTTATATATGACTAAGCAGCTTATAGAAAACCATTTAAAAGGATCTATAGAAGCTACCAATGAGTCATTTACATTTGAAAACAAACAGTTATATGGAGCAAAATTCACACTTGAAATACCTATTTAAAACCCATTTTTAGCATTTTTTCATAGTTTTCTTTTGCAATATTTAAATTCATATCACTTGCTTTTTTAAAGTAATTAAATGCTTTTTTATCATTTTCTCTTACTCCAAAACCATTATAATAACTAATCCCTAAATTATAGTAAGCCTCTTTTAATTTTGTTTTTTCAAAATATTTAACAGCTAATATTTTTGATTTATCACTATTTATAAATAAATTTAAGATACCCATATTAAAATTTATCAGCTCTTTTACAGATTCAGTTTTTGCTTTTTTTAAAGCTTCTAATAAATAAAACTCAGACAATTCTAAATCTAAATTTTTATAATAGTAAACTGCAATATTATTTAATATTTTAGAATCAGAATATTTTAATAAAAACTCTTTTTTAGGTATTTTAAGATTATTTATATTACTTTGAATAAAGTTATCATAATAGCCTTTATAATTCATACATTTTTCATTAAATTTTTCTAAATTATTATAACAATTCATAGAAAAATCACTATTTTCTTCTTTAGTAGTTTCAACAAGTTTTATTATATTTTCCAAACTATTTTTTGTGAAATTATAGTCAATAAGATTTAAATCACTTTGGTTATAAGTAACTAGTTTTTCTTTGGGTAAAAAGCTTAATAAAGAGTCTATATTAGATTTATGAACACCTATTGATTCATAGATTTTTTTATATAAATCATAATTTAAAGTATAATCAATTCTTGAATCAACAAAATTAAAATCTTCTAATAATCTTGATACTAAAATCAACTCCTCTTTTAGACTCTCAATCGCATTTAAAACTCTAAAGTCTTTTTCATAATTGATATTTAAAACTCTTTTTTCATGGGCATTTTTAAGGTGAGTAATTTTTTTATAAAGTTCATCTAGCTGTTTTTTAATTTCTATTTTTGATGTGTCATTATTTATTTTAAACTGAAATTTTTTATATTCAAACTCTTTCATAAAAACAATTTTTGTTCGATTTAAATATATTTGTTTTTTAGCAGGAACTACCTTTTTAGGTTTTGTTTTTATAACAGCAACTTTTTTCTCTTTTTTAATACTTTCTTTCTTAATATTTCTCTTATTTAATAGATTGTTTAAATATGTGTGAAGTAATTGAAACTCTTTTTTTTCATAATCTAGTATTTGAAAATTTCTTTTTACATAACTATCAACTTTTGATTTATCTAAAATTAAATAGTATGAATATGCAAGATTTTTTAAAGCCTTAGCATCTTTTGTTTTATCAAAAGTAAAAAAATAGCTTCGATTTAAGTATCTATTTGAACTTAAATTATTAGCTTCAAAAACTAAAGATGTCCTAGCATCATAGTAGATTTTTTGACCATTATTTAGATGGTTTAACTGTTTTTTATTATCTTTTGGATTAGTTTGAAAATAATCTAAATTATCAAGTGATGGTTTTATTACATTTGTGAAATCAACATTTCTACTTCTTCCCAATGCCCCATAAATTAATCCTTTAGAACTACTTCTTAAAAACTCTATTCTAAAATCTGTAACATAACTTGGAAGATAAAAGGAAAATCCCGTAGCACTTTTAAATGATAGATAATTAGTTTCTTTTAAATGAATCTTATAGTTTCCCTTTTCAAAGCCATAAGATACATTTAGTTTTTTTGGGTTTATAACACTATGATAATAAGCAAAAGTAAAAGTAGGAAATAAAATAAGTACAAGAAATATTCTTATACTTATTTTAAATAAATTATTTTGATTCAACAGCAATTACTTTACTATGTGCTAAGTTAGGTTTTACACCGTAAGTTGTTGTATCTTTTACAGTACAAGCACTAAATGCTAATGCAAAACAAAAAGGAAGAGTTTTAATTAAAATTTTCATCTTCATTCCTATATTATTTAACCGCTGCTTTTACAACAGTATTAATAAATGTACTAGACCCAGTCATTGTTGAAACAACAGATGGAATAAATGAAGCAGTTTCACCTGCACCTAATTGATGATTTGAAACATTTTTAATTCCTTTTAATTGAATCATTCCTTTTTCATAGTTTGAAGAGTTTTGTGTTGTTGCTATTAGTTCACTAACAGGAATTACAACTAATTCATTATTAATCACATATTTATTTGAAGCTGGTCTTGGAGAAAAAATTAACTCTTTTGGAGTATCTTTATTTTCACTCATATCTCTAACAATTACTTTAACTTCTCTTTGTTGATCTGCTGTGTAACCAAATGGGAAAGTTAAATATACATATTGGTCTTGACCAAAATTATCATAAACAAATGATGTTGTACTATTTTGTAATAATTTTAGGATTTGTACTTTTTCACTTTGACCTAATAATAACTCTGGACTAGTATCTTCAGAGTAAGCTATACTAGTACCTGTTCTTTGTTTTGAATGTGTGTTTTCAAAAGCTACCATTGCAATTGATGCTGTCTCTCTTTGCTCTGTAACAAATGATATAACACCACTTAAACTATCTTCATCAACTCCACTTTTTCTAAGTTTTGAATCACTTGAATTTCCATTTGTTAATTGTTCCCATCTTTTATGAAGAACTGGTTTTTGAACTTTATTTGTACTTCCTTCGTCAAATTGTGCAATTGGATAAATCTCTACATAACCTCTTGAAAAATCAATATTTTCTAAGTGTTTTGCATTTCTACTGTGAGCATTTAAATCTTTTCCTGATGCTAATACTTCAGCAATTGAAGGGTGATTTGAATCATCAATACTTCTTAATACAACTCTTCCTTCTCCCTCTTCACAAATTGTACCTGCCCATACATCTCCTGGTGATAAGAAAATTGGGAAGTCAACCTCTTGTGAACTAATTTGTTCTCTAATTGAAACTTTTGCTAAAATTGAGCTTGATTCATTAGTATTAAATACTTTTAATTCACTACAAACATCATTTTTTGCTTCATAAAATGGTGCTGTTAAAAAATCTCCTGTCCCATCTGTTGCAATTTTTACATTTCCAGCTACAAGTAATGAACCACATAGCATCGAAGAAAATGCCAACTTCTTAAAAATATTATTTTTCATAATAATCCTTGTTTTTTAGTGTATATTGAAATTATATTTCATTTTTCTTAATTTTAGTTTAGGTTATGTTACATTATTTTTCTATATATCATATTATTTTTAGATTTACTTGTAAGAAATATAATTATTGAATAAAAAAGTAGGATTAAATCAGTATTTTATAATTTGTAGCAAATTTGCTACAAATTATAAATTTTAAACATTGTAATATTTAGCTTCGTGGTGAGGTACTACGATGGCACATGTAGTTTGTTCTGGATGCATTTGGAATGTTTCACTTAATTCAATTCCAAATCTTTCTGGGTCAAGTAAATCAAAAATATCTCTATTCATAGCTAAGTCTGGACAAGCAGCATATCCTGGAGAATATCTACAACCTACATATTGTTTCATTTGAACATCATTTAAAGTATGCCCCTCTTTTGGAACAATATCTAAATCAAGTCTCATTTGCTTATGTAAAACCTCTGCTAAGGCTTCTGCTAATTCAACTCCTAGTCCATGAATTTGGTAGTATTTGTTAAACTCACCTGCATTGTAAAACTCTCTTTCATAATCAGAGATTTTAAGCCCAGCACTTGCAAGAGTAAATCCAACTACATCTAATCTATCACTTGCAAAATAATCAGCAATACATCTAAATGGTTTTCTTCTCTGTCTTGGGAATTCAAGTACTTTTATAGCTTCATCTAAACTTGGTTTATTTTCTCTTGCTTCTTTTTCAGAGTTAAACAAATACTTCTTATCAAAAATATAAAGCTTATTATCATAAGACATACAAGGGTAATACTCATAAATAGCAATTGGGTCAAAAATATTTTTATCAACCAATTCAGCTTTTAACTCTTCATACATAGGTTCTACTACATCTTGCTCATACTTTAAGAAAGCCTCACTTGATTGCTTACCTCTTTTATATCCCCATCTTTGTCTAAATAAAACTCTATGATTTATCCATTTAAATACAAGTTCACTATCTATTTTTTCGCTTGTTAAACTTACTCTATCCCAAATTGGAGGAAAAGTAAATTTTGCCTCTTCTGGCATAGGAATCTCTTCATAAGGAGGAATTTCAACTTCTTCTTTTTCAACTCTTTCACTACTATCAATAATAGGTTTTAAATCTGCTGGAAGTGCAGTATTATATGAATCACCCTCTTCAATTCTTTGCATTGCAATTACACCATCAAAAGCATCTCTACAATAAAAAATTGGCCCTTCATAAATAGTTCTACAATAATCATCAACAAAACTTTTTGTTAAAGCAGCCCCTCCAAGTAAAATAGGTACTTTAATTCCTTGTTTTGCTAACTCTTCAAGGTTTTCTTTCATAACAGCAGTTGATTTTACAAGTAATCCACTCATACCAATGGCACTTGCTTTACTCTCTTCAAATTTTTCAATAAATGAAGATAAATCAGCTTTAATACCTATATTTTCTACTTTAAATCCATTATTTGATAAAATAATATCCACTAAGTTTTTACCAACATCATGAACATCACCTTTAACAGTTCCAAGTACTAATGTCGTATCAGTCTCTTTTTCCTCTTTTGGTAAATATGGATTTAATGCATCAACAGTAGCTTTCATAGTCTCTGCACTTTGAAGTACAAATGGTAACTGCATTTGACCAGAACCAAATAGATCACCAATAACTTTCATACCATCAATTAGCCACTTATTTACAATGATTTCAGGATTAACTGTATGTCTTAACTCTTCAACAAGTGGAAGCATTCTTTCTTTATCACCATCAAGTAATAGTTTTTTAACTTTATCGATTGGCTCTAATGCGTTATACTCTTCATCACTTTGTTCTTCTTGTGCTTCTACATTTGAGAAGTGTTCAATAAACTTAAATAATGGGTCACCATCTTCTTGGTTATTAAAGATTAAATCATCACAAGCTTTTTTATCTTCTTCACTGATTTTATTTAGTGGTAAAATGTGCTTAACATTTACAATAGCTGATGTTAATCCAGCTTTTACACAATGGTCTAAATAGATTGAATTTAGATAAATTCTTGCATTAGTTGATAGTCCAAATGAAATATTTGAAAGTCCAAGAGTCGTACCAACTTCAGGATGTCTTATTTGAAACTCTCTAATAGCTTCAAGTGTTTCAATACCAGCTGTTCTATACTCATCATCCCCTGAACCTATAGTAAATGTAAGCATGTCAAATACTAAATCTGCTGGGTCAAATCCATGTCTATTTACACATAAATCATAGATTCTCTCTGCAACTTCTAGTTTTCGCTCACATGATTTTGCCATTCCAACTTCATCAATTACTAAACAAACAAGCGCAGCCCCAAATTTCTTAGCTAACTTACAAACTGTATCAAATTTCTCTTCACCATCTTCAAGGTTAACCGAGTTGATAATACATCTTCCACCAATTTGTTTAAGTGCTGCTTCAAGGGCTGGTGTTTGAGTAGAATCAGGCATAAGTGGAAGTGAAATCTTTTGAGAATAAAGTTTTACAACTTCATCCATATCAGCTCTTTCATCTCTTCCTGCAAACCCAACAGAAACGTCAATCACATGAGCCCCTGCTCTTACTTGCTGTTGACCAACAGTTAGTGTTCCTTCATAATCATTTGCTTTTAATAGCTCTCTAAATGCCTTTGAACCTGTAGCGTTACTTCTCTCCCCAATTAAAAGAGGTGCTGGTTCTTGTTTTAAAGGTACTACATTAAACAATGAAGAAAGTGAAGCTTTTAAAAATCCACTAGGTTTTTTTGGAACTATCCCTTCAACATCTTTTGCAAGGACAGCTATGTGTTCAGGTGTTGTACCACAACAACCACCTAAAAAACTAACACCATTAAACTCTAAGAACTCTTTTGATAACGTAGTAAACTCATCAGGTCCCATTGGATAATAAGTTTTTCCTCCTCTATTTTGAGGAAGTCCTGCATTTGCATGAACTGAAATAGGAAACTTAGAAACTTCACTTAAAGCTTTAACATGCTTGTGAACTTGTTTTGGCCCAGTTCCACAGTTAAATCCAAGTGACAAAATATTAAATGGTTTTAAAATAGCTGCAATTGCCATAGCATCAGTTCCAATTAACATTGTTCCAGATAACTCAATAGTTACTGATACCATAATTGGAATGTGTGGTGCCGTATCATTTAGTGCATGAAGTGCTGCTTTAATTTGTAATGGATCTTGACATGTTTCAAGTAAGAAAATATCACAACCACCATCAGCAAGTCCTTGAGCCATGATTTTATAACCATCATACATTTCATCATAAGTAATATGACCTAATGATGGTAATTTTGTTCCAGGACCAATTGAACCTAAACAAAATCTTGGTTTGTCAGGAGTGCTATATTTGTCACAAGACTTTTTTACAAGTTCGGCCCCTAACTTTGAAAGTTCATAAGAAGTTTGAGGAATTTCATATTCATCTAAGACCCATGGCATAGAACCAAATGTATTTGTACTAATTAAATCTGCCCCTGCTTTAGCATATGCATCGTGAATAGTCTCTAAAATATGTGGTGCAGTTAAGTTTAGAAGTTCATTACAACCTTCTAAATCAGCTCCTTCATATTCCCATTGCTCTTGTTTTATATCTGCTAATTGAAGCTGTGTTCCCATAGCTCCATCGATTATTAAAACTTTTTTTTCTATTAAATCATTAATTGTTTTTTGCATTCTTTTCTCTAATTTTATTTATAAATTCTTTTTGATATTAATTATTAAGTAAATAGTATATTTAAATAGTAGTTAAAAAGCTGTTAAACTAATTTTTCTTAATAACAACTCTTATAACACAAGCTTCGCCTTTATGACCTTTCCCTTCATCTAAAGTTACAATTTCTTCACTAATAGTTTTAGAGCAACTACTAAAATGTTTTTCAAAATCTTCTGTAGTATAAAGTAAATCTAAATCTTTTGGACCACCACTATTATAGTTTATTTGTTTTGTTGAAAAAAATTCCCCAATAAAGTAACCACCTTTATTTAATGATTCTTCAATTTTTTTAAATAAAGTTTCTCTTTCATTTTTATACATATGTAAGTATGAAGTAACTATTGCATCAAATTTTTCTGACACAATCCAATCATTCAAATCAATACAAATTGTCTCAATTCTAACACCCTCTTCAAGTGTTCTAAAATGAAGTTTTGAAATACCAATATCAGATGCATCCATGGCTGTAACTTCAAAGCCATTTTTAGCAAAAAAGATTGCATTTCTTCCTTCACCTTCACCTAAACAAAGCAATTTTGAATTAGCTTTTAATAAATCTTTTTTTGAAGCTAAAAACTCATTTGGTTTAGTACCATATAGGTAACCATCTCTTGAAAATTTTCCATTCCAAAATTCTTGTTGACTCATAAGCTATCCTACTTAGTATTATTTTCTATTTCTTTTGGGCTACTACAATCAGTTGTAATTCTATCAAAAAGTGTTATATACCATTTTTTATCAATTTTATTAACATAAAAAACTATATCAGGAGTAAGTATTATTTTATAACTTTCACCCTCTACAAATTGTGCTATTTTTATCTCTTCTTCACTATATTTTGTTTTTTGTTTTTCATCTAATGTTGTAATCATTTTTGATAAATAATCACTAGTTATTGGGCTTAAATATAAACCTTCGCCATTCCAACCATAATAAGCATCATCATTTGGACTACAATTAAATTTCAAATCTTGTTCGATTATTACATAATTTATTGCATCTTTAGAGATATAATTCATTAATTCACTAATCTCTTCAACTTCACTGTCAATTACATTATAAATCTCTTTTTGATGGCTAAAACTTGTAATTCCATCAACTTTACTTAGATTATAAAAGCCTACTTTTGGATTTATAAATTTTGTATTTAAAGTTTGTAAATCTTTATTACTTAAAGCCACAACTACTTTTTTAATAAACTCTTTTAAATCTTGTGAAACTTCAGGTCTTTTCAATTCATAAAACTTTTTTTCTTCTTTTTTTATAAAACTAAAATCACCGGAACTTAAATTTTTTGTTTGGACAGTACATCCAGTAATAAAAATAGATAGTATAGTAAGTAAAAAAATATTATTTCTCATAAAAGTTCCCTAAAAAATTTTGTAAATATATCATAAACAAACTAACAAGTTAATTGAACAATATAAGTATTTAATGTGTATTTTAAAGATTTGTTAGATAAAATAATCTCTAAAAATTTTTAAAAACAGGATTTTATAAAATGACTGAAGCAAAATACATATGGATGGATGGAGAATTTGTAAATTGGCATGAAGCTAATGTACATGTTTTAAGTCATACACTACACTATGGAAATGGTGCAATTGAAGGTACAAAAGCATATAAAACAGTTGATGGAAGATGTGCTATTTTTAAACTACATGAGCATACTCAAAGATTAATTAGATCTGCAAAAATGACTTTAATGAATGTTCCATTTTCTGAAGAAGAATTAAATCAAGCACAAGTAGAATTATTACAAAAAAATGAATTATTTAATGGTGCATACATTAGACCTTTAGTTTACTTAGGTTATGGAGTTATGGGACTATATCACAAAGAAGCTCCAGTAAAAGTTTCTTGTGCAGCTTGGGAATGGGGTGCATATTTAGGAGATGAAGGTCTTAAAAAGGGTGTAAGAGTTAAAATCTCATCAATGACAAGAACTCCAAATACTTCAGGTATGGGTAAAGCAAAAGCAGTTGCAAACTACTTAAACTCTCAAATGGCAAAATTTGAAGCAGTTGAAGCTGGATATGACGAAGCATTATTAAGAGATGATCAAGGTTATATAGCTGAAGCTTCTGGTGCTTGTTTCTTCATTGTTAGAGATGGTATATTAATCACTCCTCCAAATGATAACTCACTTGAATCAATCACTCAAGCCACTGTTATTGACTTAGCAAAAGATATGGGTATTGAAGTAGTTAGAAGAAGAATTACTAGAGAAGAGATTTATATCGCTGATGAAGCATTCTTTACAGGAACTGCTGCTGAAATTACACCAATTAGAGATGTAGATGCAAGAGTTATCGGATGTGGTTCAAGAGGACCTGTTACTGAAAAGATTCAATCAGCATACTTTGATGTAGTTCAAGGTAAAAATGAAAAATATATTAAGCATTTAACATACGTTAACTAATCTGTTATATTATTAACGAATTTTAAACTTTTATATAAGGGAAAATATGCCAATAGATAACGACTATTTTAAAAAAAGACAACAAGGTAACAACGGTGGGGGTTCAAATAATAATGGAGGTGGTGGTAACTACCAACCTCCTTTTGAGCCACCTGAATTTTTCAAAAACTTTGGTAAAAAAGCAGGTTTCTTATATGTAATTATAATTATAATTGCCGCTTTATTTATCTTTAAGCCATTTACAATTATTGAATCTGGACAAGTTGGTATTAAATCAACTACAGGTAAATATAGTGAAACGCCTTTAACTCCTGGTTTTCATTTCTATTTACCAGTATTCCAAAAAGTTATAGTTGTAGATACTAAAGTAAGATTAATTAACTATGCATCAGTTGAAACAAGTGGAGGATTTGATCAAAGTATTAAATTAAATCCTGCAATTAATATTCTTGATGCAAGAGGTTTACCAGTTTCAATTGAATTAACTGTTCAATACAGATTAACAGCAGCTGGTGCTCCTGCAACTATTGCTACATGGGGTCTTTCATGGGAAGATAAAATTGTAAACCCAGTGGTTAGAAATATTGTAAGAAATGTTGTTGGTGGATTTAATGCAGAAGAGTTACCAACAAGAAGAAATGAAATTGCTACTATGATTGAAAATGGTATTAGAACTCAAATTGAAGCACTTGAAGGTAGACCAGTATCTGTTGAGTCTGTTCAATTAAGAGAAATTGTATTACCAGAAAAAATAAAAGATCAAATCGAAAGAGTTCAAATAGCAAACCAAGAAGCTCAAAGAGTTAGATACGAAGTTGAAAGAGCTAAACAAGAAGCAGAGAAAAAAGCTGCACTTGCACAAGGTGAGGCTGATAAAAACAGAATTGAAGCTCAAGGTAGAGCAGATGCAGTAACAATTGAAGCTAAAGCACAAGCTGCTGCAAACAAAGAGATTGCACAATCTTTAACGCCTAAATTACTTGAAATGCAACAAATTCAAATTCAAGGTAAATTTAATGATGCACTAAGAGAGAATAAAGATGCTAAAATCTTCTTAACTCCTGGTGGTTCAACTCCAAATATTTGGGTTGATACTAAAGACAAGTCTAAAACATCGGCTATTAATCAATAATTAGAAAGAGTAGATTTTCTACTCTTTTTAAATAATATTATGAAAACAATAATTTTAATTTCTACATTAGCAACTACTTTTATTTTAAATGCTTCTAACTTAGATAATAAAGAATTAAAACTTAAACTTGAACCGCAAACATCTTATGATGAAAATATGAGATACGAACAAAAGGTTGAAGAGTATAAAGAGATAGAAGAGAAAAGAAGAAAAAAAGATATTGATATAGATGTTAATGTAGATGTTAATAAAGAACAAAAATCTATAGATAAATTAAAACTAGATATGGGAACAAAATTTTAAGGATTATAATGGAACAATTAAATAAAATTGATTGGGAAAAAGTTGATGGATTAATTCCAGTTATTACTCAAGATGCAACTACAAATGAAGTTTTAATGCTTGCATATATGAATAAAGAAGCTTTAGAGCTTACAATTGAAACAAACTATGCCCACTATTTTAGTAGAACAAAACAAAGAATATGGAAAAAAGGAGAAAGTTCTAACCATACTCAAGAAATTGTAGAGATGTTACTTGACTGTGATAATGACACATTACTACTAAAAGTAAATCAAGAAGGTGTTGCTTGCCATACGGGTAGAAAATCATGTTTCTTTACAAACCTTAATACCAATGAAGAGGTATCTAAAGTACAAATAAACACAACAGCAACTTACGGTGTAATTGATACTTTATATCACACGATTTGTGAAAGAAAAAATGATGACCCATCTAAATCATATACTTCAAAACTACTAAATGGAAATGAAAACTCTATGCTTAAAAAAATTGTTGAAGAAGCTGGAGAGTTTACATTTGCAATAAAAGACAATGATACAGATGAAGCTATTTATGAAGCAGCTGATATCACATATCATGTTTTAGTCGCACTTGCTTCAAAAAATATTAGTCCAGATAGAGTAAAACAAGAATTAGCTAGAAGATTTGGAATGTCAGGAATAGAAGAAAAAAATTCTAGAAGCAAATAAAATATGCAACTAAGTTGCATTTAATATCTTAAAGATATAATTTCAAAAAGGAGTTATAATGTCAAATCAATGTCAATACTGCTCTAAAAAAATACCTATTTCAAAAGTTTTTTGTTCTAAAGAGTGTAAAGAAAACTATTTTGAAAAAGCAATAATAAATATACCTAAACCATTTGTTAAAAAGCTTTACTATTTCTGTTCTGATGAAGAAAAAGAGAGAGAAATTTCAGATTTTTGTAAAAGACACAATTGGAAAGAAAAATTAGTAAAAGAAAAAATTGAAGATATTTATTTAAAGCAGTTTAAATGTGGATAAAAAAGTAGATAAACTACTTTTTTATTCAATTCTTAGTGACAACCACATCCAGTTCCACAGCTTCCACCACTTTTTTTAGCAGCTTCTTGCTCAGCTTTAATTCTTTGTCCTTCAGTAGAACATGCACTAACACCTGCAGGCATAGTAGGTTGAATTGCTTCATTTGAAACTTCATCTTGGTTATCAATAAAGTTAATTAATTTTTCAGCAGCCATCATATATCTTTTTGCAGATACAGATTCAGGATTGAAATAAGTTACAGGTTTTCCTGAATCTCCACCTTCTCTAATAGCTGGTTCAATTGGTAAGTTACCTAATACTTGAGTATTGTATTGGCTTGCTAACTCTTCACAAGTTCCCATTCCAAAGATATCTGATTCTGTATTACATGATGGACAAATAAATCCACTCATATTTTCAACAATACCAGCAATTGGAATATGAAGTTTTTTAAACATATCTAAACTTCTTCTTGAATCATCAAGTGCTACATGTTGTGGAGTAGTTACATTAATTCCTGCTGCAACTGGAACACTTTGAGCTAAAGTTAATTGAGCATCACCAGTTCCTGGAGGCATATCAATGAAAAGTACATCTAACTCTTCCCATAAGATATCTCTTAATAATTGTTGAATTGCTTTCATAATCATAGCACCTCTCCAAATAAGAGCTTGCCCCTCTTCCATTAAAACACCCATTGACATAACATCAACACCATATGCATTTAATGGCTTAGCTTTATTTCCAACAATTTCTGGTTCTTGACCATTTAATCCCATCATTCTAGGAATATTTGGACCATAAACGTCTGCATCTAAGATACCAACCCTTTTACCTTGCATTGCTGTTGCTATTGCTAAGTTAACTGTTGTAGTTGATTTCCCAACTCCACCTTTACCAGAACTAACCATAACAACTTTCTTAATTTGTGGTGCCATATTTTGTCCACTTGTAGAATTACTTTGTTGTTTTGGAGCTTGTGGTTTATTAAAAGATAGTGTTGCATTTACTCCAATTGAACTCATAGCTGCACCAATCTCTTTTCTTAATTGGTCTTCAACTTCTTGAGCACTTGAAGTAATATCAAGTAAAATAGAAGCTTCACTTCCATTTACTTGAATATCTTTTACAAATCCAAACTCTACAATTGATTTTGCAAAACCTGGATATTTAATATTCGATAACTCTTTTTTTATATCTTCAATATTTGCCATATAAAATTCCTTTAAAATCTATTCATTTTTGGTATTATAATTTAAATAGGATAATTTTTGTCTTAATTAACCTGCAATATCTACCATTTCTTGACCATGATCTTTTACAATCTTTTGTGTAATTTTATATGAACAGAATTTTGGTCCACACATTGAACAGAACTCTGCTTCTTTAAATACATCTTGAGGAAGTGTTTCATCATGGTATTCTTTTGCTCGCTCAGGGTCTAAACACAGTTCAAATTGTTTATTCCAATCAAATGAATATCTAGCATCAGACATTTCATCATCAATATCTCTTGCACCTTTTCTTCCTCTTGCAATATCAGCAGAGTGTGCAGCGATTTTGTATGCAATAATACCATTTCTAACATCTTCAGCATTTGGTAAACCTAAGTGCTCTTTTGGTGTTACATAACATAACATAGAAGCACCATGCCATCCACCAACTGCCGCACCAATAGCAGAAGAAATATGATCATAACCAGCAGCAATATCAGTAGTTAATGGTCCTAAAATATAGAACGGTGCTTCATGACAATACTCTTTTTCTAACTTCATATTTCTTTCAATTTGATTTAAAGGAACGTGACCAGGTCCTTCAATCATAACTTGAACATCTTGTTCCCAAGCTCTTAAAGTTAATTCACCAAGAACTTTTAACTCTCTTAATTGAGCTTCATCAGATGCATCTGCTAAACATCCAGGTCTTAATGAATCCCCTAAAGATAAAGAAACATCATATTTTTTACAAATTGCTAAAATATCATCAAATGCTTCATAGAAAGGATTTTCTTTATGGTAGTGCATCATCCATGCAGCCATTAAAGAACCACCTCTTGAAACAATTCCCATTTTTCTTTTTGCAACGTGAGGCATAAATTCTAATAAGAATCCAGCGTGAATTGTAAAGTAAGAAACACCTTGTTGTGCTTGTCTTTCAATTACTTCTAGCATTTTTTCAATTGTCAAGTCTTCAATTTTATCTTTTACATCATGTAAAATTTGGTAAATTGGAACTGTACCAATTGGAACTGTTGAGTGTTCAATTACAGCCTTTCTAATCATATCTAAGTCACCACCTGTACTTAAATCCATGATTGTATCAGCACCATATTTTAAACATACATCTACTTTTTCAACCTCTTTTGAAACATCAGATGCAAGTGCAGAAGAACCAATATTTGCATTAATTTTACAAGATGAAGCAATTCCAATTGCCATAGGCTTTAAATGTTTGTGATTAACATTTGCAGGAATAATTAATCTTCCTCTTTCAATCTCAGATCTAACTAGTTCTGAATCTATTTTTTCAACTTGCGCAACGTATTCCATATCTGGAGTAATAATACCTTGCTTTGCATAATACATTTGTGTTCTAACTTTGTCGTCTTTATGATTGTCTAACCAATTTCTCATAATAAAATCCTATAATTTTTTTAATATTTTATAATATATTTGAACTGTAAAATCGATTATATCTAAATATATTTAGAGAAGCTTAAGTGAAGCAATTTATTTTATATTATTATATGTATAAGTTTCTTTTCTATATAATTTTGATAACTAACTAAGAGGTTAAATATGAAAAAAGAGATAGAAGCGAATGCTAAGATACTTTCTTTTTACGATGAAGAAGATATCCAAGAGATACAAGACCTTAAAAAAATCAACTTAGTTTTAAAAAAAAATGTAATTTTTGATGAAGATAATGATTTAATAAACTCTGCTGAAAAAAGCAGTCTTATTATAATCAATCATATAAATGAGTTATCAAAAAAAGATCTTTATATTCAAAAAGATTTAATTGAATTATTTGAATATAATTTTACTTTTATCAAAATATTAAACTCCTATCTAAAAAGAAAACTAAATAATCTTACTAATAATGATTCAACATACTTTTTTAAAGACATATCAAATATGATGAAAATATTCTCTATATCTACACCTTTTAAAATTTTTAATTCTTATAATGATTATAATTTCAAAGATTTATCTAGCTTATTAAGAGACATTGAAAACAATCTAATTAAACTTAAAGAAGAAAAAGAAGCCTTATTTGAAGTAAAATTTGATTCATATGTAATACTTCTTGAAGCATTAACACAATTATGTTTTATAAACTCTACAGATAGTGAAAGAAAAAAAACCATAGGTACATTTTTGAATTTGATGCAAGAGAGTATGAATATCTTAAAGTTTAACACTCCGTTAAGTGAAGATAAACTAGAAATATTAAATCACATTCAGGGTACTCACTTATACTATTTTTTTGAAAAGAATAAAATTGATTTAGAAGACAAAAACATAGAAAAGATATTAAAAAACCTATATCATCAAATGGAAAAACTACAAGATGGATATACTTTATCAAAAAACTGTAATTTTGGTAGAGAAAAAAATCATAAACATGAAAATGAAGAGTTTTATATATTTAAAAACAATAGTTCATTAATTTTATTAGATCTTATAAATAAATTAGAAATTAGTAATATATCTTTTGAAAGGTATAAAGAACTTGATATTTTCAAAAAGATTTTAAAATTGTATGGAGATAGTTTTCAATATGCTCTTGATGATAATTATGAACTAAATTCATTAGAGACTTTTAAAAAAAGTTTATTAGATTCTTTAGTTTATGAATATAAAATTAATGAAGATTTTACAAAAATTATAAATCACAATACAATATTAAGTGATTTTATTTTTACTGATAAAGACTTTTTAAATACAAATATCAAAACTATTTATTTAGTTCTAAAATATAGTAAAGATATTGAAAATTTTAAATATTTACATATAGGTCAAATTTTAGCAAAATCTAAAAAAATAAATAATGACTATTACGAATACTATAAACTTAAAATTTTTATTTTAATAATTAATCATTTTACAAAACAAAAAGCAGCTTATGAAGTAAATGAATTATTGATTTTAATAAAAAAATATATTGATGAAAACAAAACAGCATCTCATCTATTTGAGCTATACTCACAAGTTTATTTATCATTAGCACTTTACTATTCAAAGGATTCCTTATCAATAAAAGAAGCTAATGAAAACTATTTTCTTTATAATTATACAAACCCTAAAAGTATCCTTGAATATAAACATTTTAAAATTAATGAAGAGTATTTAATTAATATAGGAAAATATTATATAAATGAATTAAAACTAAATCAAAATTCTTATGAAAAAGATTCTTTAATTGAATTTTCTCAAAATATGTTGAAAAAATATGTACAAAATGAAGAACTTGAATTAAAACTTCAAATAAATGAATACTTATCTAATTTATCAAATGAAATATTAAATAATCCTCTATGGGAATTTAAAGATATTGATAAAAAGTTAAATTTAATAATTCAAAACTATTTATTTGGAGGAGTTTGTAAAGTCTTTATTTTAGGTAAGAAAAATGAGCAAGAAGAACCTGAAGATATTGGTTATAACTATTATAACTTAGAACTTGATGATTCATATGCCTTAAGATTCATTTATCCTATAATCAATGAAGAGAAATTTAACTCAATACTGAATAATAATAGAAATTTTTTAATGATAAATATAAATAACATTCTTAAAACTCTAAAGCAAAATGACAAACAAATGATTGATTACATAAGCGGCTTATATAATATTGATAAATTAAAAGAATCAATAAAAAATTCAAATGAAGACAAAATAGGTCTAATTGAAATATATATAAAATCTTTTGATAAAATTAATACAATTTATGGATTTGAAAAAGGAACAGAGATATTTAGAATAATATCTAATGAAATAAAAAATATAGCAAAAAAACAAACTGGTATTTATAAGTTAAATGGGCACAGAATTGCTATTTTGCTAAGTGATAGAAATAAACATAAAGAGATTATAGAAAAAATTAAAGATATGGTAATTAAATATGAAAGTGATTATATTAAAGTAAACTCATACATATCATATACAGAAGACAGAAAAGAAAGAATTCTATTCTCATCAGCAAAAAGTCTTGATCAGATTTTTATGGAAGAAACAAATAGGAATAATTAATAAATGAAAAAAATATTGGTTGAAAAAATAAACTCACTACCTCCTTTACCAAATAGTATAATAGAGTTAGAAAATTTTAGAAAATTAGAAAACTATGACGTAGATAAACTTTTAACTATTATAAATAAAGACCCTTTAATGGTTACAACTATATTAAGAGTAGCAAACTCTAGTATGTTTGGATTTAGAAGTGAAATAGATACATTAAGCAGAGCTATTAATCTATTAGGAATTAATTTTACAATATCTATTGCTATTGGCTCATCAATCCAAAGTACAATTGATTCTAATCTTTTAGCTTATGCTACAACAAATGATGATTTTATATTTGCAAGTTCCCTTGCAACAAATATCATAAATACCTGGATATCAAGTGTTGATTTTGATTTAAAAAATGAACTACTTTTACCTGCTTTCTTACAACAAATAGGTAAATATGTAATATCAGATGCAATTCAAGAAAGTAAACTTACAGAAGAGTTTTTACAAAGACTTAATGAATGTGATAATCCATCAATTGTAGAAGAAGAGTTTACAGGATTTACATGTTCTAAAATTACTGCAAATATCTTTAAAAACTGGTCTTTTAGTCATAAAATCATATTCCCTATCGCTTTTGTTGATGAAATAGATAAATGTCCTGAATCATTTAAAAAACATGCTCAAATCTTAGAAATAGTTAAAATTTTAAGTGATATAAGAAAACCTCTTGATGAAAAAAATATTGAGCTTGCAGTTACTAAAGCATCATCATACGGTTTTGATATAGAACATCTTTTAAACTCTATTGATGTTATTAAAGAAGTAATTTCTCAAAACTCTTAACTTTATAATAAGTGTAGCTACTATATAATTTGTAACTTTTTTACACAAGAGGAGTTTTGTTGCTAAATGTTACACTTGTAGTTCTTTGTGCTGGAAATTCAACACGCTTTGAACATAAAACAAAGAAGCAATGGCTTAGAATTAAAGATGAGCCCTTATGGTTAAATGTTGCGAATAGATTATCTTCATATGCAAATTTTGATAAAGTTATAATTGTTTCTCATAAAAACGAGTTAAATTATATGAAAAATTTTAGTGATGACTTTCAGTTTGTTCATGGAGGACAAACAAGACAAGAATCTATTAAAAATGCATTACAAAAAGTATCAAGTGAACATATTATGGTTACTGATGTTGCTAGGTCTTGCGTACCTAAAGATGTAATTATCAATCTAATTGCTTCAAAAGAAAAAGCCTCTTGTATAGTTCCTATTTTAAAAGTATCAGATACTGTAGTTTATGGAGAAGATACAATTAATAGAGACGAAGTAAAATTAATACAAACTCCTCAACTTTCACATACTCAAACATTAAAAAATGCATTAAATACTGATATTGAGTACACAGATGATAGCTCTGCTATTAAAGCTTATGGAGGAACTATTGAATATATTAAAGGAAGTATTGAAAGTAAAAAATTAACATTTGGCGAAGAACTAAATGATATTTTTTGCTTAAATGGACCATCTAATAATTTTTTCACAGGAACTGGCATAGATATCCATCAATTTACTAATGATAAAAAAATGTATTTAGGTGGAGTTGAAATCCCATGTGAGTATGGTTTTAAAGCACACAGTGATGGCGATGTTTTAATTCATTCTGTAATTGATGCTATTTTAGGAGCTTGTGGGGCTGGAGATATTGGAGAGTTTTTCCCAGATACTGATGACAAATATAAAGGTGCTGACTCAAAACTTTTGTTAAAAGAGATTTTAACTTTTGTGTACAATGTTGGATATGAAATAGTTAATATTGATTTAACTATATTAGCTCAAAAACCAAAAATCAATCCACATAAAGATGAGATAAAGTCAAAACTTAGTGAACTAATAGGTATTAAAAAGCAATTTATTAATATCAAAGCAACAACTGGAGAAAAAATGGGCTTCATTGGAAGAAGTGAAGGTGTTGCAGTTCAAAGCATAGCAACATTGAAATATTATAATTGGAAAATAAGATGAATATATTAATTATTGAAAATGAAATTTACTTAGCTCAAAAAGTGGTATCTAGACTACTTGATGACGGACATAGTTGTGATTATATTGAATCACCTAATATCGATAATCTAACGAAAGATTATGATACTATACTGCTATCAACATCACTTCCTTCTGCTTTAGTTAATAGTATTATAAAAAGATATAGTCCTACTTCAATAATTTTATTGTTAGTCTCTTATATTTCAGATGAAACAGTAACGAACCCAATTAATGAAGGTGCTAAAGATTATATAATGAAACCATTTATTATGGATGAATTAGTTAGAAAAATATATCACTATAAAGAGTGTAGAAGTTTAAGAAGAGAGTTAAGTACACTTAGAGAATATGTAGATTTTATCATGAATGATATTGATACAAATGACACAATCCTTCCTCCATCTTTCCCAACTTTAATTGAATCTAATTCACAAAAATGCTCAGATAAATTAGTTTTTGATCTATCTAGAAGATTAGATATGCCAATAAAATTTATTTCTCTATCTAATGCAAACTGGCAAAAAACTTTTAATTTAGTTAATACAAAAACTATAATATATCTTACAGATTTTCATACATTAAAAAAAAATGCAAAAGAGAACCTATATAAATTAATTGACCAAAAAAATGTTGTTATTTCTACACTGGAAAAAGAGGATGAGTTTCCATATAGAAAAGTGGAATTCAATGATGAAAATCAATTAATGACAAACTCAAATATTATGACTATAAATGACTATGTAAAACTTATGGTTTTATCATACCAAAATAAATATCCTGACACTGAACTATCTAAAAAGTTAGGAATTTCTAGAAAATCACTTTGGGAAAAAAGAAAAAAACTTGGTATAGAGAAGAAGAAATAATGAATTTTAGAAAATTTTTTTTAACCGTTGGATTTAGTGGACTTAGTCCCAAAGCACCTGGAACAGTTGGTTCATTTGTATCATTACTTTTAGGTATGTTTTTAATTCAATACTTACACCCTTCAACTCTTTTTTTATTAGCTTTATTGATTACTGTAATTGCAGTAAAACAAATCAATATTTATGAAAAGGAAGTTGGTGAGCATGATAGTAAAGAAATAGTAATTGATGAACTTGCTGGTATGTGGATAGCATTAGCAATTTGTGGAATTAATAGTGAAAATTTCTTAATCATGTCTGGTCTTGCTTTTATTTACTTTAGACTTTTTGATATTTGGAAACCATCTATTATTGGAAAAATTGATGAAAAAGTAGAAGGCGGATGGGGAGTTATGGGTGATGATTTAGTTGCAGGTATCGCAGGTGGTGTTGCAGCAGCTGGAACTTATCAACTAATTTCAAATTTTATTTAATAAAATCTACTAAATAAAAAAGGGGAAGAGGTTAAACTTCTTCCCCTTTTTTTTATTTTTTATTTTACGATTTCTGCAAATTTCTTAAATATATATTTAGATTCATGTGGCCCAGGAGATGCTTCAGGGTGATGTTGTACTGAGAAAATCTCTTTATTTTTATATTTAACACCTTCTATTGTGTTATCAAATAAGTTTTTATGTGTAATTTCTGCAATCTCAACAATTGTATCTGGAACATTGTAGTTGTGATTTTGTGCAGTAATTTCAACAATCTTACTCTCAGGATTTGCTACAGGGTGGTTTCCACCATGTTGCCCAAATGGTAATTTAAATGTGTCATACCCATGTGCAATAGATAACATTTGGTGTCCTAAACAAATAGCAAACATTGGTATGTCTTTATCTATTAATTTTTGAACTTCTTTCTTCTCTTCTGTTAAAGTTAATGGATCACCAGGTCCATTTGATAAGAAGATACCACCAATTTCTTTTGCTTCAAATCTAGCAATTAAATCTTCTGCTTTAAAAGTAGATGGTACTACTTCAACTTCAAGTCCTGATTGAACTAGTTCATTTAAGATATTTCTCTTAACACCAAAGTCAATAACTACTACTTTTTTATCACTCATTACTGCTTTATTATATGCTTTAATTTCGTGATTCCAAGCACCAGACTTATGAACATAAGACTCTTTAGTTGATACTTGCTCAATATAGTTAATATCTTCAATCCTTGGAGACTCAGATAATTTTTTAGCTAACTCATCTTTGCAAGAAATTTCAGTTGATGCAATCATCATCATTGCACCCTCATCTCTAATCATTTTAGTTAAAAATCTTGTATCAATCTCAGTAATACCTAAAACCCCATGCTCTTTTAATAATGTATCTAAATCACCTTGAGATCTATAATTAGAGTATTGCGCGTGATAGTTTCTTACTAACACACCCTTACAGTGACATTTAGTACTTTCCATATCATCTTCATTTACACCAACATTTCCAATCTCAGGCATTGTAAAAGTTACAAATTGTCCAGCATATGATGGATCAGAAATAATTTCTTGGTAACCTGTTAAAGAAGTATTAAAAACTATTTCTCCAACTGATGTTCCAGTTGCACCAAAAGATTTTGCCTCTAAAAATGTTCCATTTTCTAAATATATCCATACTTTTTGCATATTAAATTAACCCTCTTTTTATTAATTCCTCTTCATATAATCTATGATAAACTAAATCATAGTCCTCAGTTCCTGGTATTAACTTTCTTTTGTAATTTTTTAACTTCTCTAAAACTTCTGAATCGGCTTTTTCAAAGCCTTTCATAAACTCATCAATTGAAGCAAAAATAACATTTTTAACTTTATTATCTGAACAAGTATAATGAATAAAATCTTCTTCCCATAAGAAATCCATTATTTTATGTGCAATATCAGAAAATCTATCTTCATTATTCAAAATGATTCCAAAATCATTAGCCAATCTTTTTTTAGTCATCCAAAAAAGTTGTCTTCTATCTGCATTTAAAAACTCTATCTCTTCTTCTTGTGCATCTAAAATCTCATGTACTTTTTCATCAAGTGCAAACTCTTTTTCAATATCTTCATCTAAAATCTTCTCAATTTCAGCAGAGATTGAACTTTTTTCTTTCCTCATCTCAACATAGTCACAATTAACTAAATCTCTTGTAATTCTTCTTGAGATATATGGCGTGTGGTGTAATTTTAATCTCATTACTTATCCCCTTATAATTGTGTCATCTCTTTCTGGAGAAGTTGAAACTATTCCAACTTTTACAGATGTAACCTCTTCAATTTTTTCTATATATTTTTTTGCATTAACTGGAAGGTCATCATAATTTCTAATTCCAACTACACTATCCCATCCATCAATTTCTTCATAAACAGCTTTTAAATTCTCTAAACTTGATGGTACATAATCAATTTTTTCACCAGATTCCGTTTCATACGCAACACAAATTTTAATTTTTTCAAAACCATCTAAAACATCTAATTTCATTAATGCTAATTGGTCACAACCATTAAGTCTTCCTGCGTGTTTTACTGCAACTGCATCAAACCAACCACATCTTCTTTTTCTACCAGTTGTTGTTCCAAACTCTTTTCCAACATCTGCCATAGTATCACCATCTTTTCCAAAGTCTTCAGTTGGGAAAGGACCATTACCTACTCTAGTACAGTATGCTTTAGTAATACCAGTAACTATTCCAATATCTTTTGGATTTAATCCAAGTCCAGTACAAGCACCAGCACTAACTGTTGAAGAAGATGTAACATATGGATAAGTACCATGGTCAATATCAAGCATAGTTCCTTGAGCACCTTCAAGTAATACTTTTTTATTCTCATCAAGTGCTTTCCAAACCATATTTGTAGTATTTGTAATAAATGGTGCTAAAGTTTTTGTATAACCAGCTAACTCTTCTAAAAGTGCATCTTTATTTGGAGTTTCAATTTGTAAAACATCAAAGATAGCTCTGTTTTGTTCAAAATACTCTAAAATTGCATCAGTTAATTTTGCTGGATTTAATAACTCACCTACTCTGTGTCCAATTCTATTAATTTTATCAGAATAAGCTGGTCCAATTCCTTTTCCAGTAGTACCAATAGCCTTATCACCTTTTAATCTCTCTTTTGCTTGATCAATTAATGCATGATAAGGTAAGTTTAAATGAGCTTTATCAGAGATAAATAATCTTCCTTCTAAATTTTCAAATTGGCTCATTTCTTTGATAATTGATTCAGGAGATAAAACAACTCCATTTCCAATTACATTTATAGCTTTAGGATTTAAAACTCCTGAAGGAACTAAATGTAAAGCATACTTAACACCATCAACCCAAATTGTATGACCTGCATTATGTCCACCTTGACTTCTACATACCATATCATACTCTTGAGCAAGCATATCAACTATCTTACCTTTACCTTCATCTCCCCATTGAATTCCAACTATAACATCTGCGCTCATCTGTCTTCCTCTAATATTTTTAATAAGTTATCTGTATAAAGTGCAAAACCAAGTGAACTCATTCCCTCACTTGAATACATTCCACCTTTGCAAAGTGTTGAGTTATTGTGAATAACTCTATAGTAAATACCATCATAATATTTTAATGAACCATAATATAATGGAGCAATAATAGTATTTGAATAATTTACTTTTTGTGCTCTATCTAAAAGTTTTTCTAATTCAGTTTTTATACTTTGTGGTACAAATTGAATCGCTTGTTTTAAACTTTCTATATCTTTTACTTTAATTAATTTATTTAACCAATCACAATTTAATTCAAATAGTGCTGCTATCTCACCATTTTTTAATAAATCAATATCAATATTTAATTCACTAGCAACTAGTTTAGGGATATTGATATTTGATATTTGTAAAATTGGATTAATTTTTAAAGCATTTAAAATTTCTGCTGTTAAATTCATGATATCTGAAATATCATTATGCCCAATCCATTCACATCCTATTTGATACTCTTCTTTTGAAGGATATGTAAATATTGGTTGTACGTAAAACCATTTTTTATGAGCAGTTGTTCTTCCTAATCTTTTTGTAATAATTCTAACCACATCAAGTGTAGAATCTGCTCTTAATGATACTTGCTCATTATTTTCATCAGAAAACTTAATAAGTTTTCTATCATTTCCAATAGCTTGGTGCTGTGAATATGAAAAATTTGGAGTTAAAATTTCTTCAAAACCTGCATTATCTAAAATATCACAAACTTGATTTTCTAAAACTCTTTTAGCCTTAGCAGACGCACCAAAATATAATCGACTTCCTTTTGGAATTTCGTGTTCAAAAATCAAAACCCTTATCCTTTAAACATTACGTCTGCAAAAACTCTGTTTGCAGTTCCATCAAATGTTCTTAAACCTAATTCATCATATGCTAGTTCAATTGCATTTACAGCCCATGCAGCTTCATAATCTTCAACTAATCCCATGTGATTAATTCTAAAAATTAATGTTTTAATATGGTCTTGACCACCAGCAATGTTTACATTATATTTTGTCTTTAATATTTTTCTAACTTGTGGTGCATGCTCTGTATAAATTGTTGTCATAGCATTAGCTGGAGCTTTTGGATAAATCTCACATCCAATAGCCTTTAAAGCTTCTTGTGTAGCTTTTGCTCTTAATGCTGTTTTTTCATATAAATTTTCAAAACCAATTTCATTTTTGATATGTGCTAAAATCTCTTTTAATCCAATGATTAAAGTAGTAGCAGCAGTCCATGCTGTTGTATTTGTTCTTTGTTTTTTTATTTCAGTTGCTAAATTAAAGTAAAAACCTTTTTGGTTATTTTCAATTTTTTCAACTGCTGCATTTGATAAACCAACCATTGCTAAACCTGGTGGTAACATTAATGCTTTTTGACTTCCTGTAATAACTGCATCTAAATTTGTAGTATCAATTTTTTCAACACCAATTGCAGTAATTCCATCTGCAACAATTGTGATGTCTTTATTTATTTTTTTTACTTCAGCAGTAATTTGTTCAACTGGGTGTCTTAATCCTCCAGCACTTTCACAAATTTGGATATAAATTGAATCAATATCTGAGTCATTTTTTATAATATCTAAAACTTGTTCAACGCTTACAGGAGTATTCCATTCATTTTTAATTTCAGTATAATCTATATTAAATGCTTTACAAATTTTTCCAAATCTTTCACCAAACTTACCTGCATTTACAGTTAAAGCTTTTTTCTTTGTTAAATTTGTAACACAAGCTTCCATAGCACCCGAACCACTAGAAGCTAGCATAACAACTTCATCCATACCATATAATTCAAATAAAAGTTCTCTAGTTTGTGCAAAAATTGCTTCAAATTCTGGAGTTCTATGATGGATTGTTATATCAGCCATCGCCTTTCTAACAAATTCTGGAACAGGAGTAGGACCTGGAGTTAATAACATATTTGTATCCTTACAATTCTTTCTTTATAGCAAAACGGGATATTTTATCTAATTATAGTTTATTACTTGGTTAAGTAATTTTTTTATCTAAATTTTTTATATGAAAAAGAAATTTTCAAATTTTTTAAAGCACTATTTCATGGGACTATTAAGCAATATAATACTAACTAGTATAATTTTTATACTTACTTAGCCTTGACTTTTATTACTAATTAGTAGTATTATTTCATCACAAGGAGTATTTATGATAAAAACAAGTTTAAAATCTTACGGGAAAAGAACAGATAAAGCTATGAAAACAGTTGTGCGATTAGAAAAAGCACATACTAAAATTTCTAGTAAAACTTTAAACTACTTATCAAAAAATAACCTTACATTTAATCAATTTAAAGTATTAGAAGTTCTTTATCATAGAGGCGATTTAAATATTGGAGCAATTACAAAATTAACTATGAGTACCCCAGGTAACATAACAGTTGTTGTAAGAAATCTAAAAAGAGATGGTTATATCACATCAATAAAAGACCCAAATGATAGTAGGTCTACAATACAAACTATTACAAAAAAAGGTATAGATATCATAGAAGCAGTATTTCCGCAGCATGCTGAAAATCTTACTAAAATGTGTGAATCACTAAGTGATGAAGAGTTAGATACTTTATATGAGTTAGTAAATAAATTGTATAAATCAAATTAAAAGGAAGAGAAATGAAATTAGTAAAATTAGGTTTAGTGTCACTATTAAGTGCAAGTGCATTATTTGCAGGAACATACAATGTTGATAAAAGTCACTCGAATGTTGGATTTAAAGTTAAGCATATGATGGTTTCAAATGTAACAGGAAAATTCAATGAATTTAGTGGTTCATTTGAATATGATGAAGCAACAAATACTTTAAAATCATTAAATGGAGTTGTAAAAGTAGCTTCAATTGATACAGATAACGAAAAAAGAGATAATCACTTAAGAGCATCTGACTTTTTTGCAGCTGATAAATATCCAGAAATTAAGTTCGAATTATCACAAATCAAAAGCGACAAAGCTTATGGTAAGTTAACTATGAGAGGTGTTACTAAAGATGTAATTTTAGATTTAGAAACAGCAGGGGCTACAATAAAAGATCCATGGGGAAATACAAGAACTGGTTTAACATTAACTGGAACTGTTAATAGAATGGATTATGGAATTGAGTATAACTCTATATTAGAAGCTGGTGGAGTTGCTGTTGGTTCTGATGTAAAACTAATTGTTGAAATCGAAGGTATTAAGGCTAAATAAATTATGTTTCCATCACTATTTGTATCACATGGTGCTCCTAATACCATTTTAAAAAAAGTTAATACAAGAACTAATCTTAGGAATCTAGTAAATAACTTAGATAAACCAAAATACATAGTGATGGTTTCAGCACATTGGTGTTCAAGAGGATTAAAAATAATAAATCCTCTTGCTAATGATCTTTTATATGATTTTATGGGGTTTGAACCTGAACTATATAGAGTTAAATATCCACTATCTAGTGACATTAATTATACAAAAGATGTTTTAGAAGCCCTAAAAGATTTTGATGTAAAAATAGATGAAAAAAGAGTAACATTTGACCATGGAGTTTGGACAATTTTATACATGATGTATGAAAAACTTGATATACCTGTTATTCAATTATCTCTTCCTTTAGATTATTCAGTAGAAGAGTTGATAAATATTGGTGAAAAATTAAAAGTTTTAAAAAATGAAGCGATGATAATTACAAGTGGTTCATTAACTCATAATTTACACACCGTATCATTTGATGCACATCATAAACCAAGTCAAGATGTAAAAGAATTTGAGGAAAAAATTACTGAAATATTAAAAAAAGGGAATATGAAAGAGATATTAAATATTCAGAATATAGAAAACTTTAGATATATGCATCCAAGCCTTGAACATTTTTTACCTATTTATATTGCAATTGGGAATAGCAACAATAAAATTGCAGATGCTATTAATAATGAAATACTAAATAAAACATTAAGTATGCAAAGTTATATTTTTAAGGATTAAAGATGATAAAAAAACTTTCAAAAGAGAATATGGGAACATCAAATCTTGGATGGTTAGAGAGTAGATTTCACTTTAGTTTTGCCGAATATAGAAACCCTGATAATATAAATTTTGGAGTTCTAAGAGTATTAAATGATGATATAATTCATCCAAATGGTGGCTTTGATACACATCCTCATAGAGACATGGAAATTATTACTTATGTTATAAATGGCGAGCTTATGCACAAAGACTCAATGGGAAATGAAGAGACTTTAAAAAGAGGTGAAGTTCAATACTTAAGTGCGGGAGAGGGGATATATCATAGTGAATATAATAAACATTTATCAAAAGATTTAAGATTATTACAAATATGGATAATTCCACCGCAAAAAGGTCTTCCAAGACTTTATGGTTCACACAAATATAAAAAAACTCAAAGAGAAAATAAGCTTCTAAATATTGTGTCTTCATTAGATAAAGATAGTGAAATTAAGATCCATCAAGATGTTGATTTCTTTGTAAGTGAAGTTACAAAAGAGACAGAGTTTACAGTTAAAATAAAAGAAAACAGACAATTATATTTTGTTCAAATAGAGGGTAGTTCCCTTTTAAATAATATTAATTTAAATTATGGAGATGCAGCTGAAATTTTTGATGAAAAGATATTAACAATTAAATCAAAAAAAGATTCTCATTTCCTATTTATAGATTTGAGTATTTAAACTATGCTACAATTCTAAAATGAAAAAAAAAGTATTAATAAATGGTGTAGGAAGAATAGGGAAAGCTATTTTAAAACAACTTTTAACAAATGATAAATTTGAAATAGTTGTAATTAATGAAATAAATCCATATATAGAAAATATTGTTTACTCTATAAATTATGACTCAACCTATGGAGCTTATGAAGATAAATTTAAAATTATAGATACAAACTATATAAAAAACTCAAAAGCTAAAATCAAAATATCTAATCACAAATCTATTTTTGATATTGACTTAACTAGTATTGACTATATTATTGATTCAAGTGGAATTAAAAATGATAGTTCAAAATTAAAAGAGCTAAATGTAAAAGCGATTTTTCTAACTCATCCAAACTCTAGTGCTGATATTAATATGATTCTTGGAGTAAATGAAGATAAGTTAAATAAAAATACTCACAAAGTAATATCAACTAGTTCATGTAATGCAACAGCCCTTAGTCCACTTTTAAAAATAATTGATGAAGCAAAAGAGATTTTATGTGCAGATATTGTTACAGTGCATCCACTTTTAAATCATCAAAGAGTATTAGATGGAAGTTATGTAGCAAGTGATACAAGGGATGTAAAGTATAACTTTGAGTTTGGTAGGTCTTCAACTCAAAATATCATTCCTAGTAGTACAACTACAATTACTGCTTGTTCATATGTAAATAAAAAGTTTAATCATGATTTGATTTCTTCAAATTCACTTAGAGTTCCAACTGATACAGTTGGAGCTATAAATGTAACACTATTTACAAAAAACTCTTCGAGCAAAGAGGAAATAGAAAAACTATTTAAAGATATTGAAACTAATCAAAAATTTGATGTAATACTAAATAATTATGAACCACTTGTATCAAGTGATTTTAAAAAGCAAAGATTTACGACAATAATTGATCATAGATATACAAAAGTAAAAAATAAAAAAATGATAAAGCTTCTTCTTTGGTATGATAATGAATGGGGATATGCTTCTAAAGTAGTTGATATTTTAGAGTATTATTCTAAGTAATAATATGTAAGAAATCTAAAGTTTTATTTAGATTCAAGGCAAAGATCTATTTTTAAGATTAAACATACAATTAGTATGTGATTGATTAAAAATAAATCTTTAACGAAGAAGATGAATGAAAATCTAGATTTCTAGATATATTCAACTCCCTTTTCACCATCAGCTAACTCACCAATAACATAACCATCAGTATTTGCTAAAACTGCATCAACATTTGAAGGGTTAACAACTAAAATCATACCAACACCCATATTGAATGTTCTGTACATTTCTTCAAGTTCCACATGGTTACCCATAAATTCAAAAATTGGTAATACTCTAATAGAATCTCTTTTGATAACTGCTTTTAAGTTTTCAGGTAAAACTCTTGGTAAGTTTTCAGTAATTCCACCACCAGTGATATGTGCTAAAGCATTGATATTATCTTTATTTGCTTTAAACTCTTTTACATAAATTCTAGTTGGTTCTAATAAAACATCTTTTAATGGTTTTCCTTGGAAATCATCATCTAAAGACATTCCTAATTTTTCTAAAAGTAACTTTCTAACTAATGAAAATCCGTTTGAGTGGATACCTGAAGATGGAAGTGCAATTAATACATCACCAGCATTTACTCTTTCAATTCTATTTAACTCATCTTTTTCTGCAATTCCAACACAAAAACCAGCTAAATCGAAATCACCTTCTTTGTACATTCCTGGCATTTCAGCAGTTTCACCACCAACTAATGCACACTCAGATTGAATACACCCTTGCGCAATTCCTTTTACAACATCAGTAGCTTCATCAACTTCTAATTTTGCAGTAGCATAGTAATCTAAGAAGAATAATGGCTCACCAAAGTTACATAATAAGTCATTTGTACACATTGCAACTAAATCAATTCCAACTGTATCATATTTTTTAGAATCAATTGCTAATTTTAATTTTGTTCCAACACCGTCAGTTCCTGAAAGTAATACTGGGTTTTTATATCCCGTTGGTAATTCAAATGCACCTGCAAAAGAACCAATTCCACCAAGTACTCCTGGAATTAAAGTTGATTTAACATGTGGTTTAATGTTTTCTACAAACTGATTACCTGCATCAATATCTACACCAGCATCTTTGTAACTTACTGTACTCATTATTCACCTTTTTTCATTGTTTATTGTTTAATCTAAGTTCATTTAAAAATTTTTTGGTATTATATCGAAATGTTTATAAATATTAAGGATTATATATTATGAGAGATACAAACGCATTTAATGAAATGATGGTACATGTACCATTATGTACACACAAGGAAGCTTCAAATGTTCTAGTTATTGGAACAGTTGATGATGAATTCAAAGCTCAAACACAAAAACATTCACTTACTTCAAATTTTGAATTTGGTGATTTATCAGCTTTAACATCTAAAAATGAAAAAAATATTGATGTAATTATTTTTACAGATGTGCAAATTGATGAATTACTTTTAGCAAATATTGATAGAGTGTTAAAAGATGATGGTTTAATCACTTTTGCAACATCAGCATTTTCTAAAGATGAAGCAAAGTTAAAAGCTGACTTAGAGTTAGTTGGAACAAAATTCTGGATTGCTATGCCATTTAGATTTGGACATAACACTTCAATTATTGCTTCTAAAAATTTCCATCCAACTGCTGATTTAAATCTTCAAAGAGCAGATTTAATGGATGATTTAAATTACTATTCTGCAGAAATCCAAACTGCATCTTTTGTATTCCCAGCAGCTGAACACAAAGCTTTAACTGGTATTGCAAAAAGATAAAAACTACTATTAACATTAAATAAATCTTACTTTTAGTAAAATATCTACTATGAGTATAGATTTATTTAAAAACGCAATCGCCTTAACTGGCGGAATTTCAACTGGGAAAAGTACAACTTGTAATCTTTTTAAACTTCATGGTTTTCTAACTATTGATGCTGATAAAATAGCACACAAACTATTAGATGAGAACTCAGCAAAAGTTGCTGAAATGTTTGGAAGTCAATATATTGATGAAGATGGTAAAGTTATTAGAAAAGAGTTAGGAAAGATTATCTTTTCAAATGAAGAAAATAAACTCAAACTTGAAGCCCTACTTCATCCTTTAATCAAAGAAGAGATTATAAAAGAATCTAGAGTATTTGAATTACAAAACAAACCATACTTTATTGATATACCACTTTTCTTTGAAAAAATGCATTATCCAATTCCAAGGTCACTAGTTGTTTATACACCTAAAGATATTCAAATTGAGCGATTAATGCAAAGGGATAATATTAATAAAGAAGAAGCTGAACTTAAAATCTCAAATCAATGGGATATTGAAAAGAAAAAAGAGATGGCTGATATGGTTATTGATAATTCTAAAAATTTAAAACACTTACAAAATGAAGTAGAAAGAATCATTGAGGAAATTATATGACATATACAAAATATAGTGCAAGTGGAAATGACTTTGTAATTTTTCATACATTTATAGAAAAAGATTTTTCACAACTTGCAGTTAAACTGTGCAACAGAACAGAAGGAATAGGTGCAGATGGCTTAGTTGTTCTTGTTCCAAGTAGTGATGCTGATTTTAAATGGCTATTTTACAATAGTGATGGAAGTGATGCAGCTATGTGCGGTAATGCTTCAAGGGCAGTTGCACACTATGCTTATAATAATAATTTAGCTCCTTCATCTTTAAAATTTTTAACGGGTGCTGGAATTATTGAATCAAGGGTTGAAGAAAATATTGTTGAGTCACAATTAACAGCTCCTGTTGTTGTAAAAGAACCTTTTTCTCAATTTGGACTTACATGGTTTTTAGTTGATACTGGTGTTCCACATTTAGTAACAATAGTAGATGATTTAGATATTTATGACCATAAAATGAGTTCAACTATGAGACATGAACACAATGCAAATGTAAATTATGCAAAAGTAGTTGATGGAAAAGTTTATGTTAGAACTTATGAAAGAGGAGTGGAAGGTGAAACATTAGCTTGTGGAACTGGAATGGCTGCTTGTTTTTTAAGGGCTCATGACTTAGGTTTAGTTGATGATATTGCTTTTGTTTATCCAAAAAGTAAAGAAGAACTTACATTAAGTAATAAAAATGGCACTATTTATTTCAAAGGTGCAGTAAAAAAAGTCTTTACTACTGATATATAACTTATGATAAATAACTTTATTAAAAAATTTAAGAAACTAATTTTTACATTTGGTATACTTTTAGCTAGTGATATGGCTTTAGCTAAAGGTATGCCCAAAGAGTATTACAACATAAAAAACTCTAAAGAGTCTAAAGAGTATTTTTTTGATTATATGTATAAACTAATTGAAAAAGAAAATTTGAAAATCTTAGAGGAAAGAGATTTTGTAAAAAGGACTCTTAGCTCTAATATACTTACTTTAGATCACTCTTCTATGGAGTTTAAAAAACTTTTAGAAATAAAAAAGAAATATAAAATAAAAAAGCTTTATACCTATAATGAATACATTAAAAAAATCGATGTAATACCTCCTTCTCAAGCATTAGCTCAAGCTGCTGTTGAAAGTGGATGGGGTAAAAGTAGGTTTATCAAAAAAGCTAATAATATTTTTGGTCATTGGACTTATAATCCAAAAATTGGAATGGTTCCTGAAAAAAGAACACCAGGAGCACGTCATCTAATTAGGGTTTTTAGCACACTTGAAGACTCAATTAGTGCTTATATGTTAAATCTAAATAGAAACTATGCATACAAATCATTTAGAGAAAAAAGGTATAATTTAAGATTAAAAAAAATCAATCCTGATGGATTATCACTATCTCAAACAATGGTAAACTATTCTGGTATTGGACATGACTATTTAAGTATTTTGAAAAATGTTATAAATTCAAATAAGTTAAATAGCTATGATAAAAAATTTTATATGAAAGTAAACACAAATTAAAGGATAAATAAAATGAAATTTACAGCTCCACTAAAATCTGATTCTATTAAAATCATGCTTCTTGGAAGTGGTGAATTAGGGAAAGAAGTTGTTATAGAAGCACAAAGACTTGGAATTGAAACTATTGCTGTTGATAGCTATAATAATGCTCCTGCTCAATTAGTTGCAAATAAATCATATACAATCAATATGAAAAATAAAAATGAAGTTCTAGATGTAATTAGAAGAGAAAAACCAACTTATATTTTACCTGAGGTTGAAGCTATTAATATTCAAGCTTTATTTGATGCTGAAGCTGAAGGGTTCCATGTAATTCCAAATGCTGATGCAGTTAATAAAACTATGAATAGAAAAAACATTAGAGAATTTGCTGCTGTTGAACTAGGTCTTCCTACAAGTAAATATGAGTTTGTAACTACATTAGAAGCTTTAAAAGATGCTTCTAATAATATAGGTTTCCCTTGTGTAATTAAGCCTGTTATGAGTTCATCAGGACATGGTCAAAGTATTGCAAAAAGTCCTGATGATTTAGAAAAATCTTGGGAGTTAGCAAAAGAGGCTAGAGGTGATGCTAGTGAGTTAATCGTTGAGGAGTTTATCACTTTTGATTATGAAATCACTTTATTAACTGTAAGAAATGAAAAAGAAACAGTTTTTTGTGAACCAATTGGGCATATCCAACAAGATGGTGACTATATTTTCTCATGGCAACCAATGAACATGAGTGAAGTTGCAAAAGCTAAATCTCAAGAAATCGCAAAAAAAATCACAGATGGATTAGGAGGACGTGGTCTTTTTGGTGTTGAGTTATTTGTAAAAGGTGATGATGTTTACTTCTCAGAAGTAAGTCCTAGACCACATGATACAGGAATGGTTACTATGATTACACAAAGTGCAAGTGAATTTGCACTTCATGTTAGAGCGGTACTTGGATTACCATTAGATTATATTGATTATGGTGCAGGAGCAAGTGCTGCTTATAAAGCAAGTGGGGATTCATTTAATCCTATTATTGATATCTTTGACTCATCATTTACAAAAGAATCTATTATTAGAGTATTTGGTAAACCTCAAAGTCATGTTGGAAGAAGAATGGCTGTTGCATTAGCATATGACAAAGAAAGTAGCGATATTGCACTACAAAAAGCAAAAGAGATTATTGGGAACTTTGCAGATAACTAAAAGCTTAAGCTTTTAGTTATGCTTTAAAAGAGATAGAGTAAACCATTCCTTCGTTTTCTACTGAATAGATTTCTAAAAGTGCATTCATAGAATCTGCTAAATTTTTTGCTTCTAAAACAAATTTATTATCTACATCTGATGAAAACAGACTAAATATATTTTTTATTTCAAATCCATTATTTTTAACTGTTATAACTATTCTACCTTTAATCTTTTGAATATTTATATCAATAAATTTCTGGATTTTTCCTTTTTTTAGCTCTTGTTTTACTAAATCCATACATGATTGCTCAATAAAGCAAGAGATAATATTTTCTAAATAACTAATATTAAACAACATTGGTTTTCTAAACTCTAAATCATTATTGTACTCTATTGAGATTTTATATCTTGTATTTGCATAAAAAAAGTTATCACATCTTCTTTTATGTAACTCTAATAGGGAGTTTAAAAACTGAAAGCTTTGAATTTTTTCAATTTTAGGAGTTAAATAGTCTATTTCTAATTGAAATTTTTCAAGCTCTTTATATTGTAGTCCGTAAGAATCAATTACTTCAAAGATTATTGAACTATTAATTAACTCTTCAACCCCAAACTTATTAATATGTTTATCAAAGATTGTTGTATCAATCATTGATAAATAGTATTTAAAATTAAATATCCTATTTTTTAAAGTAAAAAGAGCAATTATTTCCCTTACAACTTCCCTCTTTTTTTCCCTTGGAATAACCTCATTATTTAAGTCTAATTCTAAAATCTCTAAAAAGTTTTTATCATCAAATATTAAATTTATAAAGTCAACTTTATCAAACTCTTTAAATTCAGATAATATTGACTTTATATTAGTTTTAATAAGATCAAGCATCTCCTCAAAAACATCATTTATTTCTAAAATTTTTTGAACTATAATCTCATGATTTTCATTAAATAGTTGTCTATTTAATCTAGTCTTCCCTCCATTTTCACTAGAGAAAACTTTTTCAATATTGAAAAATGTTACATAACTATCAATTAGAGGTGTTATCTCTTGTTTAATCTTTTCTAAACGTAAATTAATTTCCTCTTTACAACTATTTATATATTCCACAATATCTTCCTAAATACAATTCTCATCAGTTGCTTGTACATTATCAGAAGTAATATTTACCCAATTACTTTTATCATCAACAGGCATCACGTCACCTGATTTTTTCTTATATATAGTGTCTAATAAAACCCAGTCATCAGTTTTCTTAACTATTGTAAATTGATCTTCTAATCTTAAAATTCTTAAAATTGTTGCATCAGGTTTTGATTCATTTCTAACATTTAAATTTGATACTTTCACAGTGTATAAACATGTGTTACTTAATTCTTTTTTTTCTTTAACTTCATCTGTATTTACATTTGAGCTAATTTTTGTCAATTTAGTAAAGGCATCTTTTACTTTACTACTATTTTGTTTACTAACTTTAGGCTTTTTTTCATCTTCTTTTTCATATTTTATTAAATCACTAACACTAATTCCATAATTACTTATATAAATATTATATCCATACTCATCATCAAGTTTTTTATAAAGTTTTATACTTTTAGTTCTAACATTTACAGATGTAATTTTGTGGCCTAAAATATAATCTCCATTTGAATAACGCCCTTCAATACTAGAAGTTAATTCACCTACATTTTGAGCTTTTTCATTATCAAGTTTTAGAACAACATAATCTTTTCCATTAAAAGAGTACATACTTTTAATTCTAATATCTTTTAACTGTTTTGTTCTTGTAAAATCACTTGTTAATCTTGCTATCTCATTTTGATGTTTAAATATATTTTTTTCTGTCTCTTCCTTTGTTGGCTCAGGAACAGCAGGAACTACAGTACCTCTTTGATTAACTGCAGGAGTATTATTTGGTATTACTTGATTTTTTTTACTTTCAATATTAGTGATTTGCTCCTCTAAGTAATCTTTTTCTAATCCAGTAATAGCTTTGAAAAACTCTTTTGATTGTTTGTCTAATACATCTAATTTATCGACATTATTCATCTCATTAGCACTTAAACCTAAATTTAAGAACATTAATAAACCAACAATTGCTATATTTTTTTTCATATTTCCTCTTTTTTATTATTTAAACTCAAATTCAAAATTAAATCCACCAATATATGTTGGATACTTCATAAAAAATGCTCCACTGTATCCATCACTATTTGTTGTCTCCCATTCATCAGATGTCATATTTGTTAAATATCCATTTCCACCTTCAGCAACTAAAAAATCTTTATCTAAATCATATAAATTTGAATTAAATACAGGTATCATAAATGTATTTCCCATAGTAGAATATACACTTGAGTCATTTCTGTAAAAAGACATTACACCCCAACAATACATTTGGTTATTTACATCAATACCACACATACCATTATCATCTTGAATTACTTTGATTTTTTTCCATTTAATTTTTGATATAGCACTTTTAAAAAGATTGTCATTTTTATTTTCAGATGTAAAATAATCACCTTTTAACTCATTATTCCCATTTACCCAAACTATACCTTTGTTTATTTCTAAACTTGAACCACTTAATTTACTTGATAAATCGATTGACAATATTGTGCTATCTGCTTGTTCATCATATTCTGAATAAGTTTTAATAGCTTCATTTAAAGATTCTACTTGTATTTTTTTATTTTTAGGATGATATATTTTATAATAATTCCCATTTGTATCTTCAGCAATAAATGCTTCTAATCCACCTTTTATACTAGTAAAAGTTAAATCCTCAGACATTGTTGAATTTGATGTAGTAACAGCAGTAGGAAAACATAAATTATAAGATACATATTCCCATCTTTCTGTACAATCATAATTATTTGAGTTTTGAGTTTCCACACCCCAGATATAAATATCTCCAGTAGTTGATAAAGCTCCAATTTTTCTATATCCAATTGTTAAAAGATATGTTATATCATCAAATTTAGCACCTGTGTTGGGTATTATTTCTGGATTTTGGATAACCTGATTCCAATTCCACCATCTACTCCCACTTCCTGCAAATCCTGAAAAGTCATATCCCCATCTATAAATATCACCCTCTTCACTTAAGATATGCCATATTTGATTATTTGAAAAAACTTTTTTTGCTTTTGGAGCAGTTGCTGAACCATTAAAAAAAGTACTTCTATAAAGCATTTCATCATCATTTCCCTCTTTATCTACATGGGTAAACATTGTTCCAAATGATTTATCTTTTCCTGTAGTACCTCCGCAAAAAAGTTCTCCTTTTGTTGTAACACCACAAGTACTTGAATAAACAGTTGCATGAAAGTCAATAAATCTAGGTCTCATAGGAGAAGAGAAATAGCCTTTATTTATTATTCTACTATACTCTAGTCCATCAACAGTTTGAGAAGGCACATGAACCTTTGCTCTAACTAGTGCATTTATTACAGGAGCTGTATCACTTCTATCTCCTGTTAAATTATCACTATTGATACTTGTAATTCTATTTTGATTATTTCCCCAAGTATAAATATCTCCATTTACAATCATTCCACCAGCACGTCTTGTAAATTGAATAATTGTTCCACCATAATTTCTTTTCGTTTCATTTAAAGCAACAGCACTATCATCTGTTACTAAATAATCTTCTACTACTCCATTATCTTCTTGTAAAATAGTCTGTCCTGCATGTCTAACTCCAGATGTCATATTTTTAAACTCAGTCGAAAAAGATTTTAATGAATTTAAAATTGTTACACTTTCATCTACAATTATTTTTTCACCATCAAAAGAGTATTTATAATTTCCATTTGCATCATACCAATTTAGAACACCATCTTCTAAACTATATTGACTAACAGGATTTGTATTATCAATTTCTGCGATTCTATCAAAAATAATTTTCTCTTTTTTACTTAAATATATTTTTACATTATCACTAGTAGAACTTAGAGGTTCTCTTGTATACTCTCTGTATTTTCCATTGTAATAATGATCATAAGCATCAATTTTTATACTATCTGGAAGGCTATTAACAATTGTATTATCAAGTGTTAATGAGATTTTCATCTCCTTACCAAAAGGATTAATTTTACTAAAGCCCTTTGGTAAATATCCAGCTGTAATTAAACTATCAACAGTTGGTACACTACCTTCATTTATCAAAAAATTCTTATAAGCTTTAGCTATTTCTTCCTCTTTTTGAACAGTTTTCTTGATTTTTGCTAAACTTAGGGAATCTAACTTTGTAGCAATAGAAAAATTAAATAGTAGAAAAAAAAGAATAACTAATTTCATTTTTTAATTCCTTTAGGTTTTGTCACATAATCAACAAAATATAAAGAACTATTTTTATCACTTTGTTTCATATCACCAATGTATGATAAAATACCCTCACCTGCTTTTTTCCCTTGTTCACTTTGATAAGTTAATTGTGTGATTAATACATACCTATCAACACACATTTTTTTTGCATCTAAAAATGCTAAATTATAATCAAATACAGACATTCTTTCAAAAATATCTTTTACTTTTACTGCCAATTCATCCTTTGATATATAACTATTTTTAACATCTTCAATCTTTTCTTGATTTAATTTTATTTGTCTTTTTAAACTATTAGTTTCATTTTTCTTTATTTGTAACTCTTGAGTAAGTTTTTGCTTTTCATAATATGTTTTATAATACGTACCAATTTTATAAAAAGCAAAACCAATAGTATATACAACAACTACGGCTAGTCCTATTTTAATAATTAAAGATACAGTTTTTTTACTAATACTTACCATCTTAGTTTGTACCTTTCACAGTTATACAATCAGTCAAATCTTTATACTCTTTTAAACTCTTATTATATAATACTTCTTGCCTTTTTAACAATCTGTTTTGTACTTTTAATTCTCTATTTAAACTATCTAAAGACTCTTTACCAAATAAACTATTACTAAAAACATCTAAGCCATAAAACATGAACCACAAAATTCCAGCAACAAAAATCAAGCTAAATGAGTTTTTAAAAGCATGACCTTTAAAAGTATCTAATTCAACTAATGGCCTTACTAAATCTTTGATTTCTCCTAAGGATTGCGCAACAACATCACCTTTATCATTTCTTGTATTTTGTTTTAAAATATTTTCAATAGCACTTTTATATTTAGAGTTTATTACATAATAGAGTTTATCAATAGCTCCACCACTTGAAAGCATTACAATATGTTTTGTAATTAAGATCGATTTAATCATATCATCAGTAATAAAGTTTTGATTTATTTTTGCAGAATAAACTGTTTTATGATTAAATAAAATAATATATTCCCCATCTGCAATATGAATTAAAAACTGATTTTTTTTCAAATGTTTTTTTGAAAGCAAATTTAAAGAGTATATTTCATCATGCACTTCATATTTTGATAAATATACTGCATTTTTTTTAAAGGATTGATATGTATATATTTGAGTTAAAGCATCAAATTCATCATTTACATAAAATGATTCATTATCTTCTTTACTAGCAAAATCAGTAATTACTAGTCGTACCATACTTCTTCCCCTCTAATAATTGCCATCGCATCCTCTTTTGTAATTAATCCAGCATGATATTGCGCCATACAAGCTTTCTCAACTGTCATATATTCAGCTGGATTTTCGAAATCACCATCATGACCAATTTTAAATCTTACAACCTCTGCAATAGGAACCCTATCTTTAAATCCGCTATTGTTACATTCATCACATCCAACTTTTTTATAACCACCTTCTCCATCTTCTGTTTTACAATAACCACAAAGTTTTCTAACTAGTCTTTGAGATACTATTCCTCTTAAGTTATCAACAATATCCCCTTCATTAATTCCTAATGAACTTGTCATTCTTGACACTGTTGCAGGGGCTGAGTTGGTGTGCATTGTAGAGAATACTAACTGTCCTAAGTTTGCTGCATTTACAAGTTGTGAAGCTGTTTGAGGCTCTCTTGTCTCACCAATAAGAATAATATTTGAATCTTGTCTTAAAATATCAACAACCGCTTCAGGATAACCATACTTAAACTCTTCACTTGCACTTGCAAACTCTGATAAGTCAATTTGGAAAAAGGCTTCATCAACATACTCAACTGGATCTTCAATGGTTACAACATATTGTTGCTGTTGTGCAAGTTGTTTTAATAGGGCATACATTAAGTGTGTTTTACCAGAACCAACTTGTCCTGTGATAAGTATCATTCCATTTGCATATCTTGTAAGATTTTTTAGTATATCAACTGACTCTTTTGGATAGTTTAATCCCTCAAGTTTATGAGAAACTACACCTTTACCACCAATCATCCTCATAACAAGTGAAAAGTTTAGTTTTGAGTTAATTAAACCAAGTCTAAATTTTATTGATTTTTTTCCATACTCATAATTAATAACACCATTAATTGATTCATAATCAGAATCTTCTTGGTCTGCCATTGTTACAAGTCTTCTTTTTAAAGTCTTTGCAATTGCAATAGGCATAGTACCCATCTCAACTTTAATACCATCGATTCTAAACCAAAGACTTGCATATCTATTTGTTTTTTGAATGTGAATATCAGAAGCTCCTAATAAAATAGCTTGTCCCATCATTTTGTCAAAATATTTATTAATCTCTTCATCATTATCTGTATCAGCATTTGAACCAAAGATAATCTCTCTATCTTCACCAAATACTGAAGATAATACTCCCTCTCCTAAAACTACAATTTTTGTGAAGTAAAACTTACTTAAAACATCAAAGTCTAAGTTTACAACATCTCTAATACCAAGAACTTTATTTTTTGTTTTTTTATCTTCTAAAGTTATTATGTACATACTTGTACAAAACTCTAATTTTTTTTCATCAAGTTGAAAAGATGTATCTTGATAATATTGAGATAATTCATTATAAGTTGCATAATATTCATATCCAAGACTTCTTACAAACTCTTCATATTTTTCTTCATTTGCAATTAAGTCTCCAAATCCACCACTTAACTTGTATTTATCTTTAATCATATCTTCAATTAAAATAGCTAAGTCTGTATCTGCATCTTCTTTATTGTTTATTAATTTAATAAAAGATTTTTTTTGTTCTTCAAAAATTCTTTTTAAATTTTTTGAATCAAAAATATTTTTAGACTCTTTTTTCTTATTACTTTTTTTGATTCCTTTTAACACTTTTAAAGATGTTTTCTTATTAAATAATTTACCTAACATAACTACTTTTGCCTACTGATATAAAGTTTTAAATGTAAATGTACTAATAACTAAGTTAATAACATCCGAACCAATAATAACTGTTACTAACATAGCAATTAACCAGAAGAAAAATCTCCATTGTAATACCATATAATTAATATTTTTTTCATACATTGTATCACAAGTTTGATA
This sequence comes from Malaciobacter pacificus, assembly GCF_004214795.1. NCBI lineage: Bacteria > Pseudomonadati > Campylobacterota > Epsilonproteobacteria > Campylobacterales > Arcobacteraceae > Malaciobacter > Malaciobacter pacificus. Next base: position 122,079 of record NZ_CP035928.1, on the reverse strand, counting down.
TAGTGCTTTTGTTACTTCTACAAAACTTGTTTTACTTAGTTCTGAAAGTTTTATATCTGCTGTTATAATTGTAGGAAAATTATATTTTTCAAAAACTATAAATAGTTTTTTATTTCTATTGATAATATCTGATAACTCGTGAAAAAATGGTCTAAGACCTACTTTAAAATAGTCTTTTGATAAAATCAATGATGTTTTATGAAAAGATATACCAGCACTTAGCATACCATTTAAAATTCTAAACATAAATCTTCCATCAGAAAAGGCTTGTGTTTTAAAAACACCATATAACCATCCAGGTTTATATTTTTCACAATAAATATATCCAAAAAGAATAAATGCTGTAATAAAAATAGATATTCCAAGTCCTAGATATGCAATATCATAAGTAAAATAGCCAGGGATTCCTAGAAATTGTTCTACATCAGGATTTAATTTTTTCAAACCTACAAGCTCTTTTTCAAGCATTCCAAGATATAAAATCAATCCATAAAATGTTGCTATTATTATTCCTAAGGGTACAAAAATAGGATTTATCATTTTAGTTAATAGATTTGAGTTTGCCTTTTTAAATGATTGTACAAGTTTTAATCCATCAATTGTACTTGTACTATTTACTACTAAACTATATTGAAATGAGTTTAAAAACTTATGCTTATGTAAAATTGCTTCAAGTGAGTGTTTACCTATTTCCATATCTCTAATTGCAGCTTTAAGTCTTTTTTTAAATTTTGTTTCTTTAGTTATTTGTTCACCATATAAAAGTAATGCTCTTCTAGTATTAGAACCATTTTCTAATTTAGTAATCAAATAATCTAATAAAAAAGACTCATAAGGATCAGAGAACATACTCATTTTTTAAAAGCCTTTAATATTTCTTAGTGTTACAATGTACACAATTTCTCTTCTTACATAAGATTTTGAATCAGCCCCACCAATTGCAAAACCTTCTAAAGGTAAAATCCCTTGATACTCTTTTGCATCATCATGAATTATAATAGAACCAACGATTGCTGTCTCTCCTAGTTTTACTTCTCTTGAAATATTGTAACTTTGGTCATTGTATTGAGGTAATTGAATAGTTGAATCACCAACTGTTTTTTCAGTAATTTCAATTAGTTTTTTAATTGTTGGTGTAATATTTAAAAATATTTTATCCCTAGATATTTTAGCCATTGCTGTAACAGAAGTTCCATCTTTAATAGTATTAACTGTTGCTTCAGATGTACTAACACCTTCAGTTACTGTTGTTTCAATTTTTTCAATATAATCAGTATTTTGACTAATTGATTGAACAGATGGGATATTATTTTTTAACACAATTATATTTTTACTATAATTTAAGATTGTTCCTATTTCATTATTTGCTTTTGCTGCAATTTGTAAAAGTCTTGTTGCATTATCGCTTGTAAAATTTATTGCACCATCAGCACCGATAGATTTTAATACACCTGCATCTTGATTTGTTTGTCTACTATCACTAATACTACCAATGCCATACTCTCTACTTTTATTTAAAGCTAACTCAATTCTTTCAAACTCTATAGTTGCTTCTTTAGCAAAACTTGTTTCATATGCTTTAACTATAGTTCTAACTGCATTTTCAACACTTCTAGTTGATTTTAAAAATATCAATCCACTTGCTTTATCAATATGATATGTAGAGATTGAATCAGTTGCTATTATATTTTTTAACATTTTATCAAGCTCATCATATAAAACTATTTGAGAACTATTTTTGATACTACTTTCACCTGATGTTTCTTGACTTGATGTTTCATTTGTAGATTTAATATCTAAAAGAGGAATATTTAACTCAACAACCATATCTTTATATCTACTAATATTTATCATCTCTTTATCATAATCAATATCTACGTAAACATTTTTTGCATAAGCTAATGAATTTAATGCATCTTTTAAATTTGTAGAACTGATATTTACAATACTATTTTGAAATCCAAATCTATCTTTTATATAATTTCCAATTGATACTTCATATCCGCAGCTTGCTGTAATTAGTTTTATTAACTCTTCTACTGAAATTTGACCATTTAATTTAAAAGGAATTCTATCAAGTGATAGTTTTTTTGATTCACTTACATTTAAAAGTTTTACAAGATAAATTGAGCCACTTTTTTTTACAAAAAGTTCTTTATCTAATACAGCATTTAAATAGTGATTTAATTCACTCATGCTATGAATTTTAATTCTACTTTTAGGAATAAGAATATCACTGCTTTTTAGAAAGTAAAAATTACCATCTAATAGTTCCATTTCTTTTAAAATATCCCCTAAAGATTTATCTTCTAAAATTGAAATATACTCTTTTTGCTTTTTTACTTCATTTACTAACTCTTCTGTATAAGAGGTTTTAATATCTTGATAATCCTTTTTCCCAAGGCTTCTTTTTGTGTTATCTAACATCTCATTATGGTAACTTTTAGGACTGCAGCCTGAAAATAAGATAATCAGTGATACTATAAAAGTGATACTCAATACTTTACGCATGTTTTTCCTTACTTAAAATAAAATGGATAGTCAAATCCACCAATGTACGTGGGATATTTCAAAAATAGACTTCCATCTATGTCAAATTCATCTAAAGTCATTTGTTTATTAGCGTCTGCATTTGTTGAAATAAATAATTTATTTAAAGTACTTATTTTATACATATTATATAATGAAGTGCTTAAAATAGGTAAACTTCTTCCCACAACTCCCCAACAATACATCTGTGAATCAGTACTAATTCCTGTTATTGCACATGTAAAATGTTTATCTTTTTCTTTTACTTTCACATGTATATTATCAATAGCCCAAGATTCATCATTTAAAGCCTGCCCAAAATCCCAACTATTATCTCCATATTCACCAGCTTGTAACTCTCTAACTCTAAACTTAACTTCTAATTTTCCATTTGAGTCTAGTTTAGTTTTTATTTTATAATGATATTTTTCATCATTATATTTAGATCTACTAGTATTACTTCCATACATAGTTCCTAAGTTTAGTGTATAAATTCCTGTGTCATTTGTATCTTGCCACTCTTGATGGTCATCATGAATAAACCCATCATCTGTATATCTCTCACCATTTATTACAACATTAAATCTTTCCATATCCCAAGAATCAATTTCATAAAAATCAAACTCAAGAACTACATCTCTATTTGCATAAGAAGATCCAAAATCATAAGTTTTATCTACAGATTGATATCCAATTCTAAATCTTCCTAAAACTTGTGTAGGGTCAACTCTTACCTTATCATCAGAGGATACACTTTCTGTTGGATTATATAAAGGTGGGGTAACAGAAGATGTTAGGTTTGTAAAATTATTATCACTATATGTATTTAATGTCCATGTATTTACAGTAGAAGAAGAGCCTTCAAAATTTTCATAAACTTCTTCAACGGTTGCATCTAACTTATATGTAGAAACATTTAAAAAATTAGATTCATTATTTAATTTTTGCAAAGCGTGGTCAAAAATTTGTATATTTAATGCCGCACTACATCTAAAATCTCGCTTATTTCTACACTCTAACAATGCTTGTGTACCTTTTAAATCAAAATCTTCATCAACATATAAATATTTCCAAACTCCATCTTCTTCAATTATTGTTGCACTAACTGCTGTTTTTGGAATATCACTCGTACTAATTGAGACAATATCATTTTGGCCATCTGTTCTATAAAATACTTTTGAGCTTAAATTTTGGAATAAAAACTCTTTACTATTTACAAAAATTAAATCAGGATTTATTTGCATATCACCATCATTTAATCTTGTTGGTTTTGATAAAAAAGTGCCATCCCTTTCTCCCCAAATCCAAAAGTTTTTATTATTATCAATTGCACCAAAAGTATCTATATCCCTAAGAACAAATATTTGGTCAAAAAATACTCCTGCATCAACTTGTACTTGTACAGGTTCATATTGAGTGATAAATTTATCATTACTTCCAATACCTAACAAACCATTATAATTTCTGCCTAAAGTATAGATTTTTCCATCATCACTTAAAACAGCAATTGTATCAGATGTCATTGCAACATCAGTTAGATATATCTCATCTCTAATAGGTCTATCATTGTAGTTTGGGCCACCATCTTCTTCATCATTTATAGTTTGAGGGGCATTATCTTCAAAATCATCTTTTCCCCATGCAAAGAATTTATTCTTACTTAAAATTGAAGTTTGAATTGAGTTAGCTGATGTTTCATAATACATAGAATCAACACTACCATTACAATATAAATCCCCTCCATACTTCTCATTTGTTCCATCTATATCATAAATTGGTGAAGTTCCACATACATTTTTACCATTCATAAACATTGATTCAAATTTAATTCTATATGGATTGTTATACCATTTTTTATTAGCTCTTACTGAATCATTTATATTAACTTTTAACATCACAGGAGTATTTACAAAATCAGGAGATAGGCTTGTATCAATCTGACCATAAGTATCAATTCCAGCTCTTTTATAAGAATTATCTCCCCAACAAAAAATATCACCATTTGCAAGCATACAACCACCTGCTTCTTTAATAGTTAGTGCTTTTGAATCAGGGATATAAGATAAGATCCTATCTTCAATTGTAGTATTATCTAAGTTTTCAGTTAAAATACTTCCTGAACCAGTTGGTATCCAAGGACTATTAGTATCTCCTTGATAATAATATTCATACCAGAATCCATTCTTTTTTACATATCCTTTTGAGCCAATATCTGATTTTATAAAACTTAAATCATCATCCTCTTCTACATACACAGGTTCTTTTTGATAAACCTCTATTTTATAGCTTTGTGATTTACAATATTTATAAATTAATTCTTCATCTTGTATTTCATAAAAATATGTTCCTGCTGTACAGTTTTGACTTGGGTATAAAATAGATTGGCTATCATTTAATAGATTTATAATTTTTTGTTGTAAATCTGAATAGACTACAAGGGAACCATTAAGTAAATTTGTATCTGTATTATCAATTGGGGCTATTGTATTTACTCTAAATACTTTATTTGTATAAAAGTTATATAGATATTTATACTCTTCTTTATACTCAGTAGTTTCTGTTATTGCACCTTTTATATAGGCATTATTTTTGCTATCAAACTCTACTAGAATATCACTTTTTAGTATTGGATTATATTTATTAAAATTAGTCCCTAAATACTCATCATTTAGCATTTCATTCCAGTCTAATTCATATTTTGAATTTACGACATTTAATTTTTTAGGTACAGTTAAATTTTGTAAAATATATTTATTTATTGCTATTGCAATAAACTCTTCTTTTTGAATAACATTTTTGATACCATTCATTAATGCTACATTTTGAGAATTAGCAAAAATAAAATTAACAAAAATAATTGATAAAAATAAAACTAGCTTTTTGATTTAATCCACCTTTAAAATACTATCTTTTAATTTAACATATTGTGCACCATTATTTATATAAATATATGTACCAATAGGTAGTGAAGTTATTCTACTATCACTTAAAAGAGAACTTGTAGAAACTGTTACATTACCTCTATCAAAATCTTTTTTACTATATTCAATCCAAAAAGAACTACTATTATACCATCTTATAGCACTGTCATTTAAACTACAATACTTATCTACTAAGGTACCAGAAGGTGAAGGGCAACTCTCTTCAATAGTATAACCTGCTTTTAAAATTGAGTGTAAAGTTTTAGCTTCATCACTCTTTAATAAAATTTCTGTAAACGAATTATTGTAGTTAATTTCATCAGCACTAATTTCTTCTAAATATACAGAAGTATATTCTCTGTATAAATCTCTTTTATAAAGTAAATTTTTATAATCATTTGGGTCATTTTCATTTGTTATTGCATAATATAACTGTAAATTAGAACTACTTTTAAAACTTAAATCAAAGCCAAACTTATTTGATAATGAAAAACTTGAGCCTAAATACTCATCCTCTAATAGATTGCTCATAGTTGGTATTTTATACTTTTCAAGAATATATCTCTCAAAATTTTTGGCTATTTTTTCCTCACTCTCAATTAATTTTTGAACAAGAAGAACATTTTGTTGTTTTAACATTTGATTTTCATCTGCAAATGAAATAATAGAAAATGAAAAAATAAATAAAATAAACTTTATCATTGTATCTCCTCAATTCCTGTAGATGTCTTTACATATTTAATTCCATCCTCATCATATAAAACAGCACCCTTTGGGATAAAATCAAACTCTGCATTTGTTGTTTGAAGTGTTCTATCTGAAGTTATAATAATTGGACCTTTTTTAAAATTTTCTTTATAAAAATACATAAGCTTATTTACTTGTAAGTCATCATAAATATAGATATTATCACCATCTTTACAATACTTACTAAGAGAAACTCCTAATAAATTTAAACTACAATCAATAATTCCATCAATCCCTGCTGTTTGATTTTGAACTAAATAAATTATATATTTTGCAAAGTCATCTTTAACTATAAAATTAATTTTTCCACCTGAATAAAAACTATTTTTTCTAAAGGTATTACTCTCATAAAGTGACTTTAAATAGTTGTCATTTTTCACTTCTTCTTTTAGGCTATATGTAAGTTTTGAAATTCCATCAAAGGCAAGTTTCACAAAATAAGTAGTATCAATTCCACTTAAAAAAGAGCTTCCTAAATAACTAGCACCTTCAAGTTCTAACAATGTAGGAATATCATAATTTTCTAAAATATACTCTTCATAAGCCTTTGCTGTCTCTTCCTCTTTTAAAACAATTGCTTTTATCTCATCAATCATAATTTGTCTATCTTCAAATTTTGTTAAATCCATAGAAAAAGATATTGAAAATAGTATTGATAAAAGAGTTAATAATCTAATCATAATTCATCTTTCAAAAGAGTATATAACTTGCTCTCAATTGGAGTTAGACTTTTTTCTAGCCTACTTTTTAGTAAACTTTGGAAGTATTTCTTTTTCTTTATAGTTTCACTATCAGTTGAAAGCCCTATATCACTTAAGTCATGATAAATATCATCATGTGGAGTAAAGTTATCTACCATATTTGTAACAACACCTGAGTAGTTTGTTTCAGTTCCATATATAAGCTCTTGAGTAGCATAATAAATAGCTTTTTCCAAACTATCCTCTACTGTTTTATCTTTTTGTTTTATGGTTTTATTATGAGCTATATTGACAGTATAAGTTCCATTTGAAGCACTCATTGATGCAGTGTTTAATGTATCATTTAACTTTGCTTTTAAAGCAAAAAGTTTTACTTTTTCATCTTCATTTATTATAATTTCTCCATCATTATTTACAAGTTCATCTTCACTTAAAGTGCTATCTTGGTTTCTATCTAAAAGTAGAACTTTATCCCAGTTTCCACCCTTTGGTAAATAGGCTATTATTTCATCTCTTGTAATATCATTTGGATTTTTATTATACTGTTTGGCTAGAAGGGTTTTTATATCTGTAATTATTTCAAAGTGCTCTTGGATTTGTTTTGCTTCATGTAAGTCACTATATGATTTATAAACTGCTGATGCAGTAAATATAGCTGTAACAGTGAGTGCCGATGCTAGCCATATTTTTGTTGCGAACATTTATAAACCTTTTTTTAATAAAAATAAAAACTAAATGCTAAATTATTTAGTACTTAGGTTTTGTTTTGTGTAAACTGTAATATTTAGGCGTGAGCCTAAATATTATTTATTATGGATTTGCTATTCTTTCAGGCATATCTTTAAAATAAATTGTAAAAATTCCATCTGTTAAAGTTGCTGTACCTGCAGCAACTGTACCTACAGTAGCTGCATTATCTACAGGTCTTGTACCATCAGGTGTATCACCATTACCGTCGATTGCAACTGAAGAACCATCTGTAGTTGTTCTGTCAATTGATGCAACTGCTGATAAATCATTATATATCTGTGTTTCTAAAAAATCTGCATTTGTTGCAAGTTCATTTAAAAACTCTACCCTAATTCCTGGTCTAGTATCTACTGCACCAACTACTAAATTTATAATCATTCCTGGGTTATTTTCACCACCAAATGAAATAGCACTATATGCATTTCCATTACCATTTGTTAAAAGAGCATTATCAGTATTATCCGCAATTTCATCATTCATTTGATCTGCGAAATAACCTAAAACTGCTAGATCTCTTAAAGTAGTAACATTTCCTGCACCATCGTTAGTAATATCTCCAGCTCTTACAGCTAACTGTAGACCATTTCTAATATTATTAATTTCAGTAATAATGCTTGTTCTTTGTGCAATACCTTCAATTTTATCACCAGTTCCACCAAATGTTTGGAACATATATATCATAGCTCCAACTACTACGATTACCATTGCTATCAGTTGTGGCATTTTTCGACCCTTTTTATGTTAAGATTATACCTACCTACAGCCCATATTAAAGTAGCATTTAGCTACACCAAAATTTATTTATATACTATACAAACAAATCTTCCATCATCATTTGAACCTGAATCATTTTCAAAATCATCTGTACCATCAAATTGATCTTGTTCTCTTAATAACTCTCCAAATAACATCTTTTCACAATACTCTCTACCTATAAATCCTTCTGAAAATCTAGATTTACTCATCAAAGAAGAATCTCCTGTAAAATCAACTAAAAGTTTATAAGAGTCTGCGTTTAACTTATTTGGAATAATATGCCAAATAACATCATCATTTGGTAGACTCATAGTTGTTTCTATTGTTCCAGAACCATCACTAGGATTTAATCTAGTGTTATTTTGATTTGTACCAACATTACTTAAGATACCAGCATCTGCTAAAACTTGAAAGTTAATATCACTTAAAATTCCTCCTGATTCGATATATGTATTTACATATCCATCAACCATAGAGACCATTGTTTTCATCTTTTCAATTTGTGACATAATAGCACTATCATCTGCTTCATATCTTGTTAAAAGTATCACCATTGCAGCAACAACAGTAATAATTGAAGATACCAGATAAGGCATATATATCCCTTGTTTTGATTAGATTTTTACAGTTACATGCATATTCTAGCATAAAAAGATTAGCTTAAATTATAATTATATTTTAGTCAGTTGATAAATTATTTTTTCACATAATTCTTTTATTTTTTTACTAACATAGCTTATATAATAGAATTTTAAAAAGAGATTTTTTATTCCATATTCAAAATGAAAAAATTATTTAAAAATAAATAAGCTATATTTAATAAATGGAAAATTTGTATATTATGTAAGATGGCACGCCTAGTAGGATTCGAACCCACAACCACCCGGGCCGAAACCGGGAGCTCTATCCAGTTGAGCCATAGACGCGCTAGAAATGGAATATTATCAAATACAAACTTAAACTTTTAGTAAAAAATTGTATCTAATAATATTAAGAAAAAGAATACTATTCCTAAATATCCATTTACTGTAAAAAATGCTTTATCGATTTTTCTAAAATCTTTATTTACTAAGTAGTGTTCATATGATAACATTAAAACACTAACTAATATTGCAATATAAGCAAAAGTCCCACCATTTGAAGTAACTACAAAGAAAAACCAAAAAACTATAGTTAAGGCATGAAAAACTTTTGAAATATTCATCGTATTTTTTACACCAAATTTTGAAGGAATTGAATGAAGTCCAAGCTTTTTATCTACATCAATATCTTGTAAAGAGTATAATAAATCAAAACCAGCAACCCAAAACATAACACCAATACTTAATAATATTGACCATAAAGTTATAGTCTCACTAACTGCAACAACACCTGCAATAGGAGCAAGTCCTAATGATATTCCAAGTATTAAATGAGCTAAAAAAGAGAATCTTTTAAAATATGAGTATGAACCAATAATTATTAAAATAGGTAAAGATAATATCAAAGCTAAATCATTTACAAAATATGCTACTAATATAAAACCCAAGGCATTTGCAAAAGTAAAAATTAATATTTGATTTGCACTTAATCGTCCATCTACATTTGGCCTATTTACTGTTCTTGGATTTAAAGCATCAATATCTCTATCTAAATACCTATTAAATCCCATCGCAAAATTACGAGCAGTTAGTGCAGCTAAAATTCCTAATACCAATAATGAAAACCCAAACCATCCTTTTGCAGCTACAATCATTGCAATAAAAATAAAAGGAAGTGAAAATATTGAGTGTTTGAACATAACTAGTTCATTGAAGTCATTTAATTTTTTTAACAATTTATTCATGTTGGGATTGTATCAAAATATAAGTAAAGAAAAGATTCTTTACTTACTATTTATTTTGATTTATTGTTCTTGATATTTTATTGAAGCGATTCTATTTTTTTCTGAAGTTATATATTCATTTAATTCAGAAGCACTGTTAAATACTTCTCCCCTTACTCTTCTGTTTTTAGCTTCACCATCTTCTGTACTATTATCATATAATGGCGTAGACTCTCCATATCCCATAGATTTAACTTGTGAAGGATTAACTCCTAGTGAAATTAGTGTTTCTCTAACTTTTGCAGCTCTTCTTGTAGATAAATCATAATTATATTTTGCCCCTGATAAAGAACTTGTATGACCTTCAATTAATGCATATAAACCAGTTTCTTTTAAAAAGTTTGCATAATCTTTTACTTCTTGGTACTCAGAAGCATTTGAATATACAGTTGAAGCATTTTTAAATTCAACATTTAACTCTTTTACCATGATACAATCTGCTGCATTTAAAGCTATTGTTGTACTTAACCCTAATAATGTATTTATTACTATTTTTTTCAAAATTCGTCTCCTTGATTTGATATAAAAATAATTATATCAGAAAAAAGTTTATTTTAAAGTAACGTTTATAATTATTTTGATACCATTTACATAAATCATTATTAAACAAAGGAAATAATATGACTAAATATTTAAGAAATTCTGCAGTATTAGCAGCTGCGGCAATTATTACTATGAGTGGTTGTTCTTCAAAAGAAGAAGTTTTATCAAGCTCAGTTGCTGAACTACAAAAAGCATTAGAAGAAAAAGATGCACAAATTTCTCAACTTGAAGCTGAAAAGTCAAAGGCTTTAAATTCAATTAATGCACTAAATGCTGAAGCCAAAGATAAAAATGCAGTAAGTAATTCATTAGTACCACCAAATGCAAAGCCAGGTGAATGTTATGCAAAAGTTTTAGTTCCAGAAAAATATGAAACTAAAATGATTAAAAAAATGGTAAAAGAAGCACAAGAAACTATTAAAATAGTTCCAGCAACTTATAAAGTAGTTGAGAAGAAAGTTACATTAAGAGAAGAATCAACAAAATTAGTTGAAGTTCCTGAAACTTATAAAACTGTGACTGAAAAAATTTTAGTAAAACCTGAAGCTACAAAATTAATACCTGTTCCTGCAACATATAAAACTGTAAGTGAACAAATTATGGTAGAACCAGAAAAAACAAAACTTGTATCAATTCCAGCAACATATAAAACTATTACTGAAAAAATCAAAATTTCCGATGCATATACTACATGGAAAAAAGGTAGAGGAGAGATTGAGAAAGTTGACAACTCAACAGGTGAAATTATGTGTTTAGTTGAAGTACCAGCAGTATATAAATCTGTTACTAAAAAAGTTATCGCTACTCCTGCTACTACTAAAGAGATTAAAACTCCAGCTGTTTACAAAACTGTTACAAAAAGAGTTGTAGCTACTCCTGCCACTACTAAAAAAGTTGTGACTCCACCTGTGTATAAAACTGTTACAAAACAAGTAGTAGCTACTCCTGCTACTACTAAAGAAGTTAAGATCCCAGCAATTTGTAAAATTGTAAAAACAAGAGAAGTTGCAACTCCTGCTAAAGAGATTAAAAGTGAGATTCCAGCAATTTATACTATGGTTCCAACAAAAGTAAAAACAGCTGATTCATACTTAAGATGGCAACCAATTTTATGTGAAACAAATACAACTACAAATGTAATTTCTAATTTACAAAAAGCTTTACAATCTAAAAACTACAAAATCACAAAAATTGATGGTGTTTATGGACCTGAGACAAAAGCTGCTGTAAATGCTTATCAAAAAGAGAATAAATTAAATCAAGGTGCATTAACTTTAGAAACATTAAAGTCTTTAGGACTATAATACCTTTTATTAAAACAAAAAGTGACTAATCACTTTTTGTTAATTTATACATAATAGAAAGATTTATGAAAATATTAAAATTTACATTTATAATAAGCCTATGTACACTTATATTTAATGGGTGTTCTTCAAAATCACAAGATGATATGATAGATTCAAACAAACAAGATATTTCACAGTTATTAAAAACTTTAATTCAAAAAGAAAAAGAGATTAATAATCTAAATAGAGAATTAGAAAACTGTAAAAATAGTAAATAAGAGATTAGATGAAAGAAATAGCAATCATTGGATCAACGGCATCTGGTAAAACTGCATTATCAATTGATATAGCAAATAAAACTAATTCTGTAATATTATCACTTGATTCTCTATCTGTTTATAAAGAAATAGACATAGCTTCTGCAAAACCAACACCACAAGAAAGAGGTGATATTATTCATTTTGGAATTGATGTTGTGTATCCAAATGAAGAGTTTGATGTTATCCAATTTATAGAACTATACAAACAAACAAAAGAGTTTGTAAAACAAAATGATAAAAATCTTATTATCGTAGGTGGGACTGGTTTTTACTTAAAAGCTTTAATAGAAGGATTATCAACGGGGATTAATCAAAATATTCCTTTGGATATTTCAAAAGAGGAAGCCTATGATTTACTTTATAGTTTAGATAAAGAGTATATGCAAAAAATTGAAAGAAATGACAGATATAGAATTGAAAAAGCCTACTGTATATATAAATCAACAAATAAAACACCAAGTGTTTATTTTAGTGAAAATCAAAAAACTCCTGTAGCAAAAGATTTAAAAATATTTGAAATCTTATGGGATAGAGAAGTTTTAAAACAAAGAATAAATCTAAGAACAAAACAGATGATAAATGATGGAATTATAGATGAAGTTATCTATTTAGAATCGAAATATGGAAGAAAACCAAATTGTATAAGTTCAATTGGAATTATTGAAACATTAGAGTACTTAGATGGAAAACTTACAAAAGAGCAATTAGAAGAGAAAATCGCTTTAAATACTGCAAAATTGGCAAAAAGACAAAACACTTTTAATAAAGGTCAATTTAAAGATAAAACTTCAAATATTATAGAAAACTTAAATTCAGATATTCTTAAGTATTTTTCGATATAATCCGCCTTCACAAAGAGTTTAATAAAGGGCCTGCCCAGACTTGACCTTTTATTTTACATTAATTTAAATAAGGAATATGGCGTGAAAAAAGACATCCACCCAGATTACAAAACTTGTACAGTTTCTTGTGCTTGTGGTAACTCATTCGAAACAAAATCAAATGTTGAAACAATGAGAATTGACATTTGTAATGCTTGTCACCCATTCTTTACTGGAGAGCAAAAAATCGTTGATGCTGCTGGTAGAGTTGAGAAATTCAAAGCTAAATACGCACAAAAATAAGTTAAAACTTACAAGTGCTTACTTTAGTTCCAACTCCAATAGGAAATCTAGACGACATCTCAAAGAGAAGTCTAGATGCTCTTTTGGAGGCAGAACTAATATTTTGTGAAGATACAAGAGTCACGAAAAAACTTCTACACCTTCTTGGCGAAAAAAACAATCTAGATTTTTCAAATAAAGAGTATAAATCATACCACTCTCATAATGAAAATCAAATCTTAAAAACTTTAACACCCGATACTTTTACTAAAAATGTAGTTTATGTTAGTGATGCGGGAATGCCTTGTGTTAGTGACCCAGGTGCAACACTTGTTGATTATTGTATTCAAAATGGTGTTACATATGATGTAATTCCAGGGGCAAATGCAGTTTTAACAGCATATGCAATGAGTGGATTTACACATACTACTTTTTCTTTTCATGGTTTTTTAGACCATAAAGGTGCAAGTAGAGCATCAAAATTAAATGACATTTTAAATGATTCTAATCTTGGAATTTTATATGAATCTCCCCATAGATTATTAAAATTATTAGAAGAATTAGCAAGACTAGATGAAAATAGAACTATATTTTTAGTAAAAGAGATTTCAAAACTACACCAAACAACTTTTAAGGACAACTCTAAAAATCTTTTTGAAAAATTCAAAAATGAGAATATTAGAGGAGAATGGGTTGTAATAATTGAACCAAAAGAAACTATTGGTCAAAACTTAGATTTAGCAGATATCCAATCTTTAGATTTACCTCCAAAAATAAAAGCTAAACTACTTTCAAAGATGACAGGTAAAAAAGTCAAAGATATTTATAACGAACTTCTAGAGAATTAATCCCTAGAAATTATGTTTTAATTGTTCAAGTTGATTATGAACTTGCTCAATTGTATTAATACTTTCAATTAATCTATTAAAATTATCTCTTTTTTGTTCTATATAACTATTACTTTGTGTTGAATTGTTATAAATTTTTTCTATTGATTCATTAATTAATCTCATATCATTTGAAACTAATTCTAACTTTTCACTAGATTGAGTAATATCTTGAGAAATTGCATCAATATTTTTTATAGTTACATCAACAGATTGGTTACTTTCTGTTAAACTCACCTGAGTTTTAGCTGCAAGTTTTTTTACCTCATCTGCAACAACTTTAAATCCATTACCAAATTCTCCTGCTCTTGAAGCTTCAATTGCTGCATTTAAAGCAAGAAGATTTGTTTGGATTGCAATTCCTGAAATTGAAGATAAAACTTTTTTAATCTCAGAAGCGTTTTTAGTTAAATCTTCCATATCATTAACTAAAGAACTGTTTGTTTCAACATTTGACATTAGATCTTTTACAAAGTTTTCAAATCTTGAAGTTATATCTACAATAATTTTATTACCTTCTGTTGTATCTTTATACACATGATTTAAAATAGTAACCATATCTTTAATTAAAGGGAAAGCCTCTTTTAATGAGTCTAATACTGCTGATCTTACTTTTGCTATTAATTGATATTTATGAATTTCTCTTTGTGCAAAATATAAATTAAAATTAGAGTACTTATGAACAAAATTATTTACATAATCATCATAAAAAGTTTCACCCTCTTTAACCTCATAAAAGAATAGTGCGGTAAGTGTTTGGTTGATATTTAGTCCTAATAATTCACCAAATGTTGAAAATCCTGCTAAAGGAATGTTATTAAATGTTTTTAGAGAGTTTAAACTATTAGAGTTTAATAATCTTCTTAAAATACAATCATTTAAAATTCCACCTATTGGACTTGAAGGTTTTCTTGAACTAAAACTTCTAAAATCACTATCTGTTTGAGATACAAAATCTTTGTTTTTTACTAAATGTAAAACATCACCAAAAGAGATATCACAAAAGAAAGAAATAGATTTATTTTCTATATCTACATTTGAAACTGACCTAATATATAACTCATTATCAACTTCAATTGCAAATGTATAATCAGATAAAACTGTTGCTAAATCTGATAAATCACATCTTAAATGTTGACAAAGTACATCTACAAAACTTGCAATACTATTTGATGATGGGTCTAATACACTTTGTACACTTCTATTTAGAAGATTTGATTGTGCAACTAAATATGTTAAATTTGTTTTTTCAACACTTTGAGATTTAAAAACTCCATATTTAATAGCTGGTTTTAATTTTACTAAAGCAATTATAGCATTATGTCTAATTGTATTACTGTTGTTAAAAATAAATGTTTCTTTAAAATCAAACTTTCCTCCAGCACTACCACCTACTAATAAACAAGGTAATTTTCCACTTTTATAAAGTGCTTCTGTTAAAAAGCTTTCACTATTTGATAAACCATCAACAATAGTTAATGCAAATGAATTCTCATGGTTAAAACTAAAAGGTACATTTATTCTATCTATTTCATTTTTTATTTTTTTGATTCTTTCATTATGACTTATTGTTTGTTGAGTTATATTTTCACTAAATAAAGGTATTGTTAAAATCTCTACATCTTCAATCATATCAGAACTAAAACTTTGTAAGATAATATTATTCCATGTTGAACTTGCATCTAAATATAAAGAGTCTCTTTTTTCATCTAAATTAAAAGTACACAACTCTCCTGCAGTTGTAGTTAATATAACTTTTGTATCACTTGGGAACATAGATTTAATTCTTCTTGCTACACTATCAAAACTAATGTGTGGTGATATAAATCCCAAAACTAATTTGGGAGCAATGTCATTAAAAAACAAAGATTAAGCTTGCTCTTGACTCAAACTTCTCTCATCACTTGTTAAAACCTTTATATAATTATTACTATCTAAACTCATAACTTTTAACCTTTCGAATTTTCAACTATCTTATATAACTAATAATTTTTAAATCTTAACAGAAAAATATAGCATGAGTATACATAATTAAAAGAATTTAAAAAAATAATTTGTATATATTATAAAAGATGAATATCAATTTATTTTAGATATAATCTCGCCATGATAATATATGGTAAACAAATTGTACTTTATGTACTTGATAAGCATCCCCAACTAATTGAAGAAGTAATGTTTTCAAAAGAGATTGAGCCAAAGCTTTTTTCTAAGTTTTTAAAACTTGGTAAAAAAATCATTAAGCTAGACAATAAAAAGGCACAAGCTCTATCAAAAGGTGGAAACCATCAAGGTTTTTTCCTAAAACTTTCAGAGTTTAGTTACACTCCCATAAAAGATATAAAAGATATGAATTTTATATTAGTTTTAGATGGATTAACTGATGTTGGAAATATTGGAGCGATAGTTAGAACAGCATACTCTTTAGGAGTTGAAGGAATTGTAGCTTCAAACGTTAAAACCTTAAATAATCAAGGGATAGTTAGAACAAGTGCTGGAGCTATGCTTGATATGCCTTTTACTATATATCCAAAATCAGTTGATTTAGCAAACGAATTAAGTCAATATGGTTTTGCTTTAATTGGTGCAACAATGGATGGAACTGATTTAAAAAAATATGGAAAAATTGAAAAAGATGACAAAGTAGCTTTATTTTTAGGAAGTGAGGGAGAAGGAATATCTCCTAAAGTTGCTAAAAAATTAGACTTGAAAGTTTCAATTGGAATGGAACATAAATTTGATTCATTAAATGTTTCTGTTGCAGCGGGTATATTAATTTATAATCTTAAAAAATAGTATAGAGAGTAATTATTATGATTGGTAAGTTTTTATTTTTAATTGTATCACTAAGTGTAGTTTTAAATGCAAGTTTAAATACAAAAGTAAAAGGTATCATAGGATACAGTGCTTATAATAAACATAAAAACCTAATTAATTATATATTTAAAAATAAATCTGCCTACTATACAAATGGTAAGATTGATTATGTAAAAGTTACAAGTGCTCTTCAAAATAATGGATTACTAAAACTTGGATACGGAGCAAATAGATTTATAGATGTTACATTTACAATAAATGATAATCCGAAAAAATCTTTTAAAATCTTAAATGATAGTTTAAAAACTATTGGTCACTACTACTACTTTACAAAAGAAGCCAATAAAAGTGATAATAGTTTAAAATGGACTATAAAATTGAAGACTAAAGCCGCCATAAACCCTCTTAGATTATCTCAAGAACTACAAAAAAATGGCTGTAGAGTTGTAGATATCCAAAGAGGGAGTTCGTATAAATGGAGTTATTATATAGATACAAGAAACTCTGATATTGAAAAAACCGTAGATTTAATAAATGAATCATCACAAAGTGTTAGAAAGTCTTCAAAACCATATATGGTTAGGGTATCCAATGCAAATGCATTAAATATCCAATCAAATAATGGAAATAACTGGCACCCAAATATAATTTTTTATGATGATGAATTGAATATAATCGATACATTTAAAGATGATAGTTTGCGCAAAGACCTTAGAGTTGATGTGCCTAATGATACTAAATATATTAAAATCAATGATTTATATACCCTTGCTAATCTAAAGCGGGGACTTACAATTACTAAGGAGTAAAACGTGTTTCCAGAAATAGACTTTGAAAGAATGAAGAGACTTCCAAACTATGTGTTTGCAGAGGTTAATAATATCAAAATGGAAGCAAGAAGAGCAGGAAAAGATGTAATAGACTTTTCTATGGGTAATCCAGATGGGCCAGCACCACAACATATTACAGATAAATTAAAAGAGGCTGCTGATAAACCAAAAAATCATGGATATAGTGCAAGTGCAGGTATTTATAAATTAAGACTTGCAATTTGTAATTGGTACAAAAGAAAATATGGTGTTGATTATTTAGACCCTGATAAACATGCAGTTGCTACAATGGGTTCAAAAGAGGGATATGTACACTTAGTTGAAGCTATTGTAAATGTTGGTGATGTTGCAGTTGTTCCAGATCCGACTTACCCAATTCACTCTTATGCATTTATGCTTGCAGGTGCTGCTGTTCATAAGTTTGAATTAACATTTGGAGATGATTTTAGAGTTGATGAAGAACTATTTTTTGAAAGATTACAAAAAACAATTGATGAATCAATTCCAAGAGTAAAATATATCGTTGTTAACTTCCCACATAACCCATCATGTGCTACAGTTACAGTTGATTTTTACCAAAGATTAGTTGATATGGCTAAAAAAGAGAGATTTTATATTATATCTGATATTGCTTATGCTGATATCACTTTTGATGGGTATAAAACTCCTTCAATTTTCCAAGCTGATGGAGCACTTGATGTAGCAGTTGAGTCATTTACTTTATCTAAATCATATAATATGGCAGGATGGAGAGTTGGATTTATTACTGGTAATGAAAAACTAGTGGGTGCACTTAAAAGAATTAAGTCTTGGCTTGATTATGGTATGTTTACACCAATTCAAGTTGCAGCAACGGTTGCATTAGATGGTCCACAAGATTGTGTAGATGAACATGTTGAAAAATATAGAAAAAGAAGAGATGTTATGCTTGAGGCATTTGAAGATGCTGGATGGAAAATGAACTGTCCAAATGCTTCAATGTTTATTTGGGCTAAGATTCCACAGTGTGCAGCACACTTAGGAAGCTTAGAATTTTCAAAACAACTGTTAACTGAAGCTGATGTTGCAGTAAGTCCAGGTATTGGATTTGGTCATTATGGTGATCAGTATGTGAGAATTGCATTAATTGAAAATGAAAAAAGAATTAGACAAGCAGCAAAAAATATAAAAAGATATTTAAAAACTTTAGAGAAATAGGAATAGGAATTAGAATGTTAAAAGTAGGAATTATTGGAGTTGGTACTGTTGGAGCAAGTGTTGCTAATATTTTAAGAGATAACAAAGATATTATCAAAGCACGTGCTGGTGTTGAAATAGAACCAGTTCTTGGAGTAGTTTCAAACTTAAGCAAAGATAGAGATGTAACTATTAAATTAACTGACAATGCTGATGAAGTTTTAAATGACGAATCAATTGATATTGTAGTTGAATTAATGGGTGGAATTGAAAAACCATATGAAATAGTAAAAAAAGCATTAGCAAATGGTAAAGCAGTAGTAACAGCAAATAAAGCGCTACTTGCTTATCACAGATATGACTTAGAAAAGTTAGCTGGTGATATTCCATTTGAGTATGAAGCAGCAGTTGCTGGTGGTATTCCAATTATTAATGCCCTAAGAGATGGATTAAGTGCAAATAATATCAAATCAATTAGAGGTATTATGAATGGTACTTGTAACTATATGCTTACAAAAATGATTAATGAAGGTGTTGATTATGACACTATTTTAAAAGAATCACAAGAATTAGGTTATGCAGAAGCTGATCCAACATTTGATGTTGGTGGATTTGATGCAGCACATAAACTTTTAATTCTTGGGTCTATTGCATATGATGTTGATGCAAAACCTGAAGATATTTTAATCGAAGGTATTCAAGATATTAGTCCTGAAGATATAGACTTTGCAAATGAGTTTAACTATACAATTAAACTTTTAACAATCGCTAAAAAAATTGGCAAAAAAGTAGAGCTTAGAGTTCACCCTGCATTTATTTCAAATGATGAAATGATTGCAAAAGTTGATGGTGTTATGAATGGAGTTTCTGTAATTGGTGATAAAGTTGGTGAAACAATGTATTATGGACCAGGTGCAGGAGGAGATGCAACAGCATCTGCTGTTATTGCAAATATCATTGATATTGCAAGACGTGGTAAAGGTGCTCCAATGCTTGGTTTTGAATTTGACCATAGTGAAAATCTTTCAATTATGCCAAAAGATGAGATTGAAACAAAATATTACTTAAGATTAAGAGTTGAAGATAAAGCTGGTGTTTTAGCAAAAATTGCAACTATCTTAGGAACTAAAAATATCTCAATTGAAAAGATGATTCAAAAACCATTAAATAAAACTTGTGCTCACATAATGTTATCTACTCACACTTCTGTTGAAAAAGATATTATGGATGCATTAAATGCAATAGTTGATGCTGGAGTAGTTACAGCAGATCCTGTTATGATTAGAATTGAAGACTAAACTTCAATTCTAAAAAATCTTGAAATCAAATAAACTAACCACAGAGGATATTCCCTCACTTATAAAACAATTAGCCATTCCAGCTAGTACAGGTATGTTTTTTAATACTATGTATAATGTTGTTGATACTTTTTATGCTGGACTTATCTCAACTCAAGCCGTTTCTGCTTTAACTTTATCATTTATGGTATTTTTTGTAATTGTTGGATTTGGATATGGTTTTTCTTCAGCAATCACTGCAATACTTGGAAATTCATTTGGTAAAAAGAGAAATCACTTAGCCTCTATTTATGCACATAAAGGTATTTTATTTATTCCTATTATTGGTATTTTTTTATCTATCTTAGGTCTTATATTTTCACCTGCACTATTTACTTTACTTGGAGCAAATGGTGAGTACTTAGATGATGCAATGACTTATATAAATCCAATTTTATTTGGAACAATATTTTTTATGTTTAACTTTTCTCTAAACTCTATTTTAGTTGCCCTTGGTGATACAAAAACATATAGAAATACTTTGATATTTGGATTCTTTGCAAACTTAGTTTTAAATCCTTTATTTATATATGGATTTTTATTTATACCTGCTATGGGACTTCAAGGTATAGCAATAGCAACAGTTTTAATACAAGTTATAAATATGTTTTATATGCTTTACAAAGTACTTCAAACAAAAGTAATACACTTTGAGAAACTAGAATACTTTTTACCAAATCTTAGAGTATACAAACACTTTTTATCACAAGGAATTCCTTCAAGTTTAAATATGCTTATTATGTCTATTGGTTCACTAATACTTACTTATTTTGTAGCTCATTATGGTATAGAAGCAATGGCAGGATATGGAATAGCATTTAGAGTTGAGCAACTTATGTTACTTCCTTGTTTAGGACTTAGTACTGCTGTTTTAACTTTAGTTTCTAATAACTATGGAGCCAAGAAGTATGACAGAGTTATTGAGATTTTGAAAACTGCTTTAAAATATGGATTTGTACTTTCAACTATTGGAATTATTACACTAACTATTATAGGAAGATTTTTAATCTCACTATTTGATTCAAATGCAACTGTTGTAGATTTTGGAGTTGATTATTTGCTTGTTGAAATTTGGATTTTCTATGCTTATGTTATTTTATTCATAAGTGTTTCAACTCTTCAAGGAATTAAAAAACCAAAAATGATAGTTTATATTGCACTTTATAGACAAATTGTAGCAAAATTTCTTGTTGCTTATATCATAGTAAAAATACTTGATTTAGAGTTTATTTATCTTTGGTTTGGAATTTTAGTTATGATTTATTCTGCAGCTATTTTTGCATACTATTATACAAATAGCTTATTAAAAAAAGTTTGTCATAGAACTATATAGGTTCTATGATTTAACAATAATATTAAGAGAAAACAACTCTTTTATTGCATCTTCTAGTAATTCTTTTGCTTCTTTAAAATTAATTTCATTCTCTTTACATAAAAGTTTCAATACCTCTTTTAAAGTCTGTTTCTTATTTAATTTTTTTAATAAAACAAATAAAAACTCATTAAGTTCTCTAAATAAAACTTCATCCCTAGAAAAGTCATAATAGCTTACTAAAAAATTTTCTCTTTTAATCTCATACTGACTATTAATAATATCAAAATTAAATTTTTTAATTCTAGCGCTTGAAGAGAGTTTATAACTCTCATTCCATGAAAATTCTGTGTTTTTTCTAAATTTATACTCTTTCATAAGTATTTCTACTTCAATCCAATCAAAATATAAAAGTTCATATAAATATTTTTTATTATGAAAAAGTTTTTGTTTCTTTACAAATTTTCTATAATCATTAGCAATTTTCCATACAAAAGGTGTTGAAGGAGGTTTTTTTAAAAATTCATATAGGGATTTTTCTAACTCATTAATTGAAATATGTTTTATAAATTCAGGGAAACTATTTTTAATTATCTCTTCAAATCTATAATAAACAAGTTTTTGATATACCTTATATGCATTGGAACTTGGATTATCCTCTTGCTTAGTAATAATATCAAAAAACCTCTTTTCTACATCTCTTTCTAGTTTAGCCATTCTTTACTTCTTCATAAATTTTTTTCATCTTATTATATTCAGTAACTAACTCTTCTAAAGGAGGTATATTATTATCTCTTTCAATCATTACAGGAGCATCAATTTGATTTAAAGTGTATTTTAATAATTTCCAAACACCTGAATCAATAGGCATACCATGAGAATCTATTTTCATATTCGCTTCTTCATCAAAATAATGTCCTGCCATATGCATATAAGCTACTTTACTTTTGTCTATTTGGTCTATAAATTTTCTTGCTTTAAAACCATGATTTACAGAATTTACAAATACATTGTTTACATCAAGTAACATTTTAGCACCTGATTTTTCCATAACTTCATTTATGAAATCAGTTTCAGCCATTTCACTATAAGGAACTAAATAATAAGTAGCATTTTCAAGTATTAAGTTTCTTTGAATAATATCCTCAACCTCTTTAACTCTATCACTAATAATCTCAATCATCTTCTTAGTCATTGGTACTGGTAAGAGTTCATAAGATTGTCTATTATCTAGTGATGAAAAACTCAGATGTTCAGAATAGTATTCGATATTGTATCTATCTAAGAAAGTTTTGATCTGTTTAACAAACTTTTTGTTTAGTTTGTCAACAGACCCAATTGATAGAGATAAACCATGAGCTATAGTTGGTCTTTGAAAAACTGCTTGCTCAAAAGCTTTTTCAAAAATTTTTGGCATATGCATCCAGTTTTCAGGAGTTACTTCCCAAAAATCTGGTTTAAATTTACTATCTTTTAAATCAAGTAAAAAATCACTTCTAAGTCCTAATCCACAACCCTTTAAATTTATCATCTACTCATCTTCTCCATTTCACCCACATTTACCAGCGCCACAAGCTCCTGTTGCTTTTTTCTCTGTCTTTTTCATCTCTCCACCACACTTACCTGCACCACAAGCTCCATCAGCTTTCTTTTTCATCTCTCCGCCACACTTACCTGCACCACAAGCTCCATCAGCTTTCTTTTTCATCTCTCCACCGCACTTACCAGCACCGCAAGAACCTTTCTTTTCCATTTTTTTAGCTTCACCACCACATTTTCCTGCACCACAAGAACCATTACCTGCAAATGCTGCTGTTGTACTTAATGCTGCACCTAATACCATACCTGCTAATTTTAGTTTTTTACTCATAATTTTTCCTTTAATTAAATTTAGTTTCTATTTTTGTTTTTCTTTTGCTTGAACATCAATAATAATTTTTACAGTTTCACTAACTGCTACACCACCTAATTCTAAAGCTTTGTTCCATTTTAATCCATAGTCCATTCTATTGATTTTACCATTAAGTGTAAAACCAACTCTTGTATTTCCTTGGAAATCTTTAATTGTAGATAAATCTTCAACCTCTAAAGTTACAGCTTTTGTAATACCTCTAATAGTAAGATTACCTTTCATTTCACCTTCATCACCATTAGCTTTATATGAAGTCATTTCAAAAGTCATCTTTGGGTATTTTTCAGATAAAAAGAAATCATCACTTCTTAAGTGGTTATCTCTTTTTTCAATACCTGTATCAATTGATTCTGTATCAACAGTTGCATTAAATTTGTTAAAAATCATATTTTTTGCATCAAAGTCAATTTCAGCATCATAAGATTTAAATTCACCTTTAACATTAGTAATCATCAAATGCTTTACTGAGAATCCAACTTCTGTATGTGAATTATCAAGTAGATATTCACTAGCATTTACAAGACTTAATGACATTGCCAATGCTAAAACTGATTTACTAATTAGTTTCATAATCCGCTCCTTTTTTGTGATAATAAAATTTTATATTTTTTATGTTTAGTTATTGTGTATTATATTTTTTAAGTTCAAAAATATAAAAAATACTTGGTATTATAACTAAAGTTAAAATAGCTGATGTAACCATTCCACCTATCATAGGAGCTGCTATTCTTTGCATAACTTCACTCCCTACTCCATTAATATACATAATAGGAATTAATCCGCCTAAAATAGCAAATAAAGTCATAAGTTTTGGTCTTAGCCTTAAAACTGCTCCCTCATAAATAGCTTTACTTATTTCTATTTTAGAAAAATTTGTAGAAGTTTTTTCTAACTTCTTCATTGATTCATGTAAATAAACTAACATTACAATTGAAGTTTCAGCAGCAACTCCTAATAGGGCTAAGAAACCCACTATTACGGCAATTGATATATTAAAATTTAAATACTCTATATAAAAAATTCCCCCACAAAGAGAAAATGGTAAAGTAAAAAATATTATCAAAGTATAATTAATATTTTTCAATGCAAAATAAATCAACATAAATATTAACATAAACGTTAATGGAATAATAAAAATTAATCTTTCCATCGCTGATTCTAAATATTGGCTCTGACCTGCCCATTCCATATAGTAACCACTTGGTAACTTTATATCCTTTAAAAGTTCAACAGCTTTATCTTTATACTCTTTTGCTGAAACCTCATTTTTAGGTGTTATATATATAAAATTTACATTTAATGCTTTTTCAGATTTAATTACACTTGGACCTTCTTCATAATAAAGATTTGCAAACTCACTAAGGGGTTGCATACCTAGTTTTGTTTTTATTTGAATATTGTTTAATTTTGTAATATCTTCTCTATATGAGCTATCATATCTTAAACTTATAGGGTATCTTTCTAATTTATCTAAAAATGTTGAGATTTTAGCACCCCCTACTCCAAGACTAATAGCACTTAAAACATCAGCTTTAGAAATACCATATCTAGCTATCATCTCTTCTTTTACATCAACATTTAAGTAATACCCTGAATTTATTTTATCAGTTGAAACAGAAAGTGTCTTATCAAATTTTTTTAATTTTTGTTCAATTAATCCAGCTGTCTGCTCTAATTTTTCATGGTCATTTCCATATAATTTAATTCCAAGAGGTGTTCTAATACCTGTTAGAAGCATATCAATTCTACCTCTAATTGGATATGTCCAAGAGTTAATAAGTCCATTTACTCTTAGTGCATTATCCATTTCACTCATTAGTTTTTTATATGTCATACCCTCTCGCCATTGCGATTCTGGCTTAAATGTAACTATTGTTTCAATCATAGCAAGTGGTGCAGGGTCCGTTGCAGTATCTGCTCGCCCAGCTTTTCCAAATACAGTCTCAACTTCAGGGAATGATTTTAAAATCTTATCAGTCTTTTGAGTTAACTCTTTTGCTAAATCAACTCCTATTCCATAAGGAGTTACAGGCATATACATAAAAGTTTGCTCATTCATCATAGGCATGAATTCCCAGTTTTGTTTTTTGTATGTCATTACACCTAAAACTAATGTCCCTAAAAAAACTAAAACAACTAGATATCGCAGTTTCAAAGCAAGCTTTAAAAATGGAGAATAAAGTTTCACAAAAAATTTATTCAATAGGTTTTTATCTTCACTTACAATCTTACCTTTGATAAAAAATATCATCAATATTGGAACTAATGTGATTGAAAGTATCGCACCCACACTCATAGCAAATGATTTTGTAAAAGCAAGTGGAGTAAATAATCTACCTTCTTGTCCAGTTAGAGCAAATATTGGTAAAAATGAAACTACAACAAGAACTAGTGCAAAGAATATTGGTCGCCCTACTTGCTTAGCTGATTTTATAATAATTTCTATTCTTTCATTATTTGAGATATTCTCTTTACCTTGAAGATATTTGTGAGCATTTTCAACCATTACAATAGTTGCATCAACCATCGCTCCAATTGCAATAGCAATACCACCTAAACTCATTATATTTGAACCTATTCCAAATAGTTTCATAAGAAAAAATGTAAGCAATACAGTAATAGGTAAAGTAATTATAATAATAAGTGCACTTCTAAAGTGGAATAAAAATAGTGCTGTAATCACCATAACAATAATAGATTCTTCAATAAGTGTATTTTTGAGTGTATCAATTGCTTTATCAATCAATGATGTTCTATCATAAGTCTCAACAACTTCAACTCCATCAATTTTTAGAGTTTCAAGTTTTGCTTTAACTGATTTAATTACTTTATATGGATTTTCACCATATCTAACAACTACAATTCCACCAACAGTTTCACCCTGCCCGTTTAAATCAGCCATTCCTCTTCTATTTGCTGAAGTAATATTAACCTGGGCAATATCTGAAATTTTCAATGGAATTGAATTCACTGTTTTAATAGTTATATCTTCAATATCTTTTAATGATTTTAGATAAGCCTTTGCTTGAATCATGTGCTCAAAACCATTTTCTAAAATGATTCTTCCACCTTTATCATCATTATTTGAAGTTATTGCATTTTTTATTTCATTAATTCCAAGATTATATTGAACCATTTTATCTTGATCAAGTGTGATTTCATAGTTTCTAATAAACCCACCAATTGATGCTATCTCACTAACGCCATCAACACCTAAAAGTGCATATTTATAGTAATAGTCTTGTAAAGTTCTTAACTCATCTAAACTTTTTGTATCAGATTTTAAAGCGTATTCATAAGCCCATCCAACACCTGTTGCATCTGGACCAATTGCTACAGTTGCACCTTCTGGAAAAGTCCCTTGTAGTTGTGATAATTGCTCTAGTATTCTATTTCTTGAATCATATAAATCAGTCCCATCTTTAAAGATGATATATATAAGCGCATTTTGAAATGAACTCATAGCTCTAACTGTCTCAATATTTGGTAAGCTCATTAGATTGGAAATAAGAGGATATGA
Organism: Malaciobacter pacificus; assembly: GCF_004214795.1. Lineage (NCBI taxonomy): Bacteria > Pseudomonadati > Campylobacterota > Epsilonproteobacteria > Campylobacterales > Arcobacteraceae > Malaciobacter > Malaciobacter pacificus. The sequence goes on along the minus strand of NZ_CP035928.1, from coordinate 94,768 downwards.
AACTTGTTCTTCAATAGTCTTTGGACTCTGCCCTGCCCACTTAACTTGCACAATTACTTGAGGAGGTGATAAATCAGGTAAGGCATCTAAACTTGTGTTTTTAACTGCCCAAAATGAACCAACAGTTAAAACTAAAGTTAAGATCAATACTAAAAATTTGTTTTTAATACTATATGATATTAGATTTTCAACCATAACTATTACCAATCTTCATCATCAGATGTATATAAAGCATTTGTAATAGCATCTGAATCTAATAAAAATAAGGCATTATTTATAACCTCATCACCCTCACTTAGACCACTTGTAATTTTATATCTATTAGATGAGATTCTTGTGGCACTTATTTTTACTGGTTCAAACTCAGTTTTTGAAACTGGTTTAAATACATAATAATCATTTGCTTTTTTTAAAACTGCACTTTTAGGCAGAGTTAGCATAGATTTTTTCTCTTTACTTATATTAACTTTTGCAAACATACTTGGATAAAGAGTATTATCTTTATTATCTACTATAAATCTAACATCAACTGTTTTACTACTTTCATCAAAAATAGGATAGATAAAATCAACTTTTGATTCAATTTCCTTTGATACCCCATCAATTTTTATTTTTGCAGGCATGTCTTTTTTTACAAAAGATAAATCACTTTGATATATTGAAGCTATTACCCAAATTTTATCTAGTGAAGCTAACTGTAAAAGTAATTGACCCTTTTTAACTGCACTACCACTATTTATACTCTTTTTTAATAAAATCGAATTGCTATTAGCTTTGATATTAATACCATTTTTAGAAACCGTTCCTTTTTTTATTCTATTTATCTCACTTTGAGATATATCTAAATTTTCTAATTTTACTAGAGTACTTTTATAAATATTTTTATTAAATGTTTTTGCTATTTTTAATTCATCTTGTAAACTTTGAATTTCATCAGAATATACAGAGAAAAGTGTTTGGTTTTTCTTTATATTCATATATGTCTTATTTGCATCTAATTTAGTAATATAGCCATCAAATCTTGTTACTATATCTTTTATTGATGTTTCATCAATAACTGTTTTTCCATAAAAACTTTTATTAATAGAAATTGACTCTTTTTTTACTTTCGTTACTTTTTTATTAAATAACTGCTCAGCTTCTATAATTTTTGCATTTAAATTTGTAAAAATAAATATTGATAGAAAAATTGCACTTTTTAAATAAAACTTCTGCATTTACTAGTCCTCTAAAGTATAATATTTTGTTTTTGAATAGTTTGAAAAGTACTCAAACTTTTCATCTAAGGCTTTTATCTCAAATGAGATTAACTCATTTAGATTTTTAATTAAATCTTGTGGTTTTACACTTGAAAAGCTATTGTAGTTTTCAAGGTTTTTTTGGATTTTATTCTTAAGTGGTAAAACCTGTTTTTTAATAAGCTCATAGTTTACATAAGCACTGTTTGCATTGTTTATATAAGTTTTAAGTTCTGTTTGTAAAACTCTTTTTGTATCATCAAGTTTTGAAGAGACTCTATTTGATTCAAACTTTGCTTTTAAAGATTTCACACTTTGAGTATTGTTTATAGCTAAAGGAATATTTACAGAAATATTTGCATAATCTTCAAACTTATTGTCTCTGTTAAAATAAGTCACATTTAGCTTTATATCAGGGGTTTCATTTGCTTTTTCAAGCTTTGAAAGGTACATATACCTTTTTGATTTTACATACTCTTGCTTTATAATTGGATGTTCATCACTATTCATATTTAAAGTTAGTTTAGAAAGATTTTGTGTTTTTGTTTGAGAAATCTCATCTATTTTCATATAAGATATTTGCTCTAACTTTAAATATAAATTATCAATTAGATTTTTTAATTTTTGTTTTTGTATCTGCACATTTAAAAATAAAACTTTTGTATCAAGTACTTCATTTTGTGTAGCTTTTCCAAATTCATAAAGAGATTTAGATAAAGACTCTAATGTTTTGATATTTTTTTCATACTCATTTAGTAGTTTTAGCTTTTTTTCTAAAACTACTATTGAATATGCTAATTCATAAATCTTAGCTTTTAGCTTTAACTTTTTATCTTCTAATACTAAAGACTTTATTTGCATATCTTTTAAAGCGATTTTCTCTTTTATCTCCAATTTATCATTTGTAGGTATTACTTGAGAAAGTCCGATAAAAGAAGCCTGCATTGCTTCTTTATCTCTTTTAAAAGGCTTAGTAAAATGAATATCATTAAACCCTAAACTTAAAACTGGATCACTCCATTTTGAAGCTAGCTTTATATTCTCATTTGCTACTTTAATAGAGTGATTTAAACTTCTTAAATCACTACTATTTTGTAAACTATTTGAAACGATTTCATCTATTGATGCAGCAAAGCTTAAAGATGAGCAAATAATAAAAGTCAAAGCTAGCTTTTTCATTATAAGTTCACACTTCCTCTAATTGTATGCACTTTATCATCTGATGTTTTAAATTTTAGTTGATACTGCCATGTTCCACCCATAGAGAAATTAATCATCATCTTGTATTTGCCATTTACTAGTTTTGCTTTATCCTCATATTCCATATATGGCATACCTGGCATTTCTGGCATAAAGAATTTTGCTTTTACTTTTGCATCAGTCACTTTAGTTCCATCTTTTGATAATGTTACAAAAAAGTCATTATCACCTACAACCAAAGATTTTGTTGTTGTTAATTCTACTTCATAACCATTTTTCTCCCCAACTTGCTCAACAATTTCTGCATTTAAGAATCCAATAGTTATTAATAGTGCTAAAAAAGTTTTAAATAAAACCTTCATTATTTCTCCTACTAATAAATTTTGTATAATTACATACAAAGAGATAAGTAAGATGATCACATTTTTTTTAGATCAATGATAGAACTTTTAATGAAGTTTTATTAAATCTCCAAGGAGTCTATCACTTACTTCAAATCCCAATAGGTTGATTAAGCTTCGAGCTTCTGTCATTATGGAGATAGGATAAAAGTAAGGTTACTTATCTGTTTGTATGTAAAATAACATTTGTAAAGGTATTTGTGATGTATAAACAATTCATAGGAATAGATATTTCTAAAGATAGCTTTGATTTAACACTACTTGAAAATAGTGGTGAAATTAAACTAGAAGTAAAGCTTACAATGAATAGAGATGGATTTGATACTTTAGTAGAGTATTTATCCACATATCCTAAAGAAGAGCTTTTAATAGCAATGGAAGCAACTGGTATTTATCATTTACCACTATTATCTTTTTTATTAGAAAATAGTTTTAAGTGTGTAGTGATTAATCCAATACTCATAAAGAGTTTTATTGGTTCAACTACCCTTAGAAAAACTAAGAATGATAAAAAAGATGCAGCTTCAATTGCTCTATTTAGTTTAAAATCATATCAATCTTTACATCTTGCTAGTACTAATAATATTGAAAATATTAGACCGCTTATCCGTGAAAGAGAAAACCTCTCGAAAGATGTAGCAAGATTAAAAACTGAAATAAAAGCTAATTTAGTGCAATTATTCCCTGAATTGTTAAAGAACACAAATATATTTACAAAGAGCATTTTAAATCTGCTCCTTAAAGCTCCTAGCCGTAAAGCAATTAGGAACTTAAGGGAAAAGACCATCCAACGAATCTTAGATGATACAAGTGGCAATAAAGTTAAAATTACTGCAAAGGATATATTAGCCTTAGCAAAAACTTCTATCGCCGTATCCGATAAATATCTTGAAAAGGTTTTAACTTCTAAAATTAGAAGATTAATAGCTATTCAAGATGAATTATCTATTCTAGATTCTGAGTTGGAAAACTCTTTAGAAGATACTGATATAAACAATGATATTGATATAGTACAATCAATACCAGGAATTGGAGCAGTAACTTCTAAAAACTTTATGGTTGAAGTATCCTCTGTTGATAAGTTTAATTCCGTAAAGCAACTATGTGCTTTTATAGGAATTGACCCATCAGTTAGACAAAGTGGTACTTCAATCAACTATAGGGGCAAAATCTCTAAAAGAGGTAATGCAAACCTTAGAAGAACTATTTGGCAAATGGCAATTGGTACTATTCGTTCTTGTGAAAAATTTAAACTCTATTTCTCTAAAAAACGAGAAGAAGGTAAAAAATTCAAACAAGCTGTTATTGCTGTTGCAAATAAACTTCTAAAAACAATATTTGTAATGTTAAAGAACAAAACCAAATTTGATGAAAATTTAGCTTTAGGTGTTTCCAAATGAAACTTTAAAATCTTTGTTTTTTAGTTAGGTTTCTTTATAGTTGACTCCTTTATTTTATTTAAAAAATTTTATACTATTTTGTGTGTAAAATATGTGGAGTTAAAGGTTTATGAATTTAATGTAAATAGAATCTCTTTTTATTTAATACAAGTATTATTATTAAAATTAAAATCCCACAAAACATATAAATAACACTATTCCAACCAAACTTTTCATATATAATTGAAGGAACAAATGAGCCAATAGCTCCACCTAAATAATAAAAGGTTAAATACATTCCAGAAGTTAATGATTTTTGAGATGCTTTTAGAGAGTTTGCAAGCCCCGTACTTACAGTATGAACTGTAAACATTCCTAAACAAAAAAGAAATATCAGTAAGAACATTGTCATTACATTTGGTATTGTTAAAAAGATTGTAATAAAAGAGAAGAAAATCAATCCTGCTAAAATAGTATTTACTTCACTTTTAAAAAACTTTATAATCTTTTTTGAATTTAAAGATACCAAAATTCCCATTCCATAACCTAAATAAAGTAAAGATATTTGAAATTCTGATATATCAGTTGAAATCTCTTTTAATCTAAAAGGTAATACATTTAAAACTCCAGCAAATACAAAAAATACACAAAACATAAGTAAATAAACTGTAGAGAATCTTGTATCTTTTAAAATAGCAGTTACATCACTTATTTTAGGCTTAACTATTGTTGCTTCACCTTCATAACTTAACTTACTTACAAAATATATAGAAATTAATATAGCAAAAGATAAAGAGTAAAATACCCAATGATAAGAGATATTGGTTGCTATAAATCCAGAGAAAACTCTTCCTAACAATCCTCCAAATACCGTTGCAGCTACATAAATTGACATATTAAACTTGATATTTTCTTTATCAATATTTGCTAAGATACTCATAAGTGATGTAAGCATTGCTGGGATTACTAGCGCTTCAATAGTTCTAAAAAGTAAGAATAATTCATAATTACTTGCAAGTCCTAAAAAAATATTTGTAATAAATAGTATTATGGAAGAGTTAATAAGCATTTTTTTTGCATTTACTTTTTCTAAAATATATCCATATATAATAGGAGAAATTGCTAAAAACAGCATAATCACCGCTGTAAACTGTGAGGCTTTTGTTATGGATACATCAAACTCTTTTGCCAAAAGTGGTTGAAGTGGTTGAGTTGCATACATTACAGATAAAACTATAATAATACAGTACACTATTATAAACAAATCATATTTTTTCATATTTTTCTTTTTTAGTTAAGTAGTAATTTAAAAGTTGTTCCTATATTCTCTTGTGAGCTAACTTCTATTTTTATGTTATATTTTTTACAAATCATATTTACAATATTTAAGCCTAATCCAAAACCACCATTTAGTGAAGTAGCTCTATAATATCTATTATAAATATCTTTAATTTTTTCTTCTTTTATTCCTATTCCCCAATCTTTGATAATTAAAGTTTTATCTTTTAAGATTATTTCTATTTTTCCATTTAGTTTATTATACTTAATTGCATTTGAAAAAAGATTGTTAAATAATCTAATAAAATCATCTTCTAATATCATATATTTCATATTTTCAACTTTAATTTCCACTTCTATTCTCTTTTTAGAATATAAAGGTTCAAAGCCATCAATTTGCTCTTTTATAATCTTAGAAATATCTATCTCTTTTAGCTCTTTAGTCTTTTCTTTCTCTTCTAAAAAAATATATGTTAAGTCTTTATATATTTCAGATATTCTTTTTGCACTTAATCTGATACGTTGAATTTGTTTTGAATTTAGTTCTTCATTTTCACTAGACATCATAATAGCACTTATTGGAGTATTTAATTCATGGGTAGTATCTTTTATAAAATTATTTAACTTTTCTCTCTCTTCTTTTAATGGTTTTAAAAACAGTTTTGATAAATAGAAACCTATAAATGAAACAAAAATGCAAGATAATAAAAACATCCATAGTATTGATATTTTTAACTTTTCTATTTTAAAGTTAAGACTTGTATCTTTTAAAACAACATACTCTATACCTAAATGACCTACCGTTGAATTATCTACTAAAATTACTTCATCATCTTTAAAAGTAAACTTTTTAGTAAAATCAATTTTTTCATCTAATGTTCCATACAATTTTCTTTTAGTAAAATCATAGAAAGATATTTGATACTGCTTTGATTCTAGATATTTCTCTTTTTCAAACTTACTTCCCATCATATGTGAATAAATAATCTCATTTGATACTTTAGATGTTATGTTTTGCATTTCTGATTTTATTAAATCAGTATATAAAGTTTTTTCATTTTGAAAATATAATATTGCTACAATTAGCATTAAAATAAAAGAAGAGCCTAAATAAAGTACTAAGAATCTAAAGAAAGTACTTTTTTCACTAACTGTTAAGTCTATATCCAACTCCTCTTATATTAGTAATTTTTTCTTCACCTAAAATCTTTCGTAATCTTTTTATATAGCTTCTTATTGTTGAAGTATTTGGAGCTTCTTCATAAGGCCATACATTTAATATCAATTCATCGACACTGACACTTTTGTCTTTATTTCTAACTAAATACTGTAGTACTTCACACTCTTTTTTTGCAATATGTATCTCATCTTGCTCTTTTATTACTAAAAGTTGGTTTGTATCAAGTTTTGTATTTGTATCAATATCTATTATATGTGTTGAAGTAATATTAAAAAGTCTTTTTATATTATTTATTCGTAAGTCTAACTCTTTTAATTCAAATGGTTTTTTTATATAATCATCACATCCACTATCAAAACCCTTTTGCATATCATCAGCCATATTAAGGGAAGTGATAAAAATAGCAGGTGTTTTTATATTTTGTTTTCTTAACTCTTCTAAAAGCTCAAAACCATTTATATCTGGAACATTCACATCAAATAATAATAAATCAAAGGTTTGTGAATATAAATAGTCTTGAGCCTCGCTACCACTAAATGTAGTAATAACATCATATTTTAAATTGATTAAGTGTTCTTCGATAATTTCATTTAAAATTAAATCATCTTCTAGTAATAATATCTTCATAGTGAAGATTATATCATAAGTTTTGTGTAGTAAATAAGTAGTTATACCTTAGTAGAAAATTCTACTAAAGTATAAAAATTAAAATTGTCTTCTTGGTCTTTCTTCTCTTGGTCTAGCTTCATTTACTCTAAGTGTTCTACCCTCACACTCATTTCCATTTAAAGCTTCAATCGCCTCAGAACCAGCAGACGAATCTACCATTTCAATGAATCCAAATCCTTTAGATCTTCCTGTTTCTCTATCCATAATAACTTTAGCGCTCTTAACTTCACCAAATTTAGAGAAAACCTCTTCTAATGCTTTATCATCCATTCTATATGATAAATTCCCTACGTAAATGTTCATTTTTCTTATCCTTTATAAAAGTGCTAATATTATGCCCTATTATTTAAGAATTAGCAAGAAAAAAGAATTATTCTTTACCAAAATTTTTACTAATTGCGCTATTAATTCTACTTTTTGTCTCTTCAAAACCTAAAATAGCTGTAATATCATAAACAGAAGGAGCTTGTGTTCCACCCGTTAGTGCTATTCTAATTGGCTGAAATAGTTGTGGGAATTTTAGTCCATTCTCTTCAATAAATGGTTTTGTAATTGCTTCATAATCAGGTGCTAAATGTAATGAATCTTTATTTGCTTCAAGTAAAGCTAAATAATCATTTAACATTTCAATAGTTCCCTCTTTTACAAACTTCTTAGTCCCTTTTGCATCATATTCAGTAGGAACTTCTAAAATATTGTTAATTGCGTCTTTTAACTCAATTAGTGTTTGAGCTCTTTCCTTACATAAATCTAAAAGCATCTCTTTTTTATCGTGACCTTCTAAGTTACAATCAAAAAACTCTAACTCTTTTGCTAATCTTTCATTTGATACATTTTTAATATAATGAGCATTTAACCATAAAAGTTTTTCTGCATTATAAGCAGATGCTGATTTATTAATATTATTAGGATCAAATAGTTCTAACATTTCATCCATTGAGAAGATTTCTTGATCACCATTTGACCAACCAAGTCTTACTAAAAAGTTTAAAAGTGCTTCAGGTAAATATCCATCTCTTTTATACTGCATAACATCCATTGCACCATCTCTTTTAGATAACTTCTTACCAGCAGGATTGTTAATCATTGGCATATGATAGAATTTTGGTACATCAAAACCTAAAGCATTGTAAATTACGATTTGTTTAGGAGTATTTGATAAGTGATCATCTCCTCTTAATACATCTGTCATTCCCATTAAATGATCATCAATAGCTACAACAAAGTTATAAATAGGCATTCCATTTGCTCTAGCAATTACAAAATCATCTACTTGATTAGCATCAAAAGACATTTTACCTTTTACACCATCTTCAAACTCAATTTTTCCCTCAAGTGGAGCTTTTATTCTAATAACTGGCTCAACTCCTTCAGGAATTTCAGGAAGTACTTTACCTTCTTCTGGTCTCCAAGTTCCATCATATCTAGGATTTTGCTTAGCTGCTTCTTGTGAAGCTCTTAATGCATCAAGTTCATCTCTACTCATATAACACTTGTATGCTTTACCTTCTTCTAATAATTGAGCAATATATTTTTTATAAATATCTATTCTTTTTGATTGGTATTCAATTTCACAGTCACTTGGCATTCCAACCCATTCAAATGCTTCTAAGATAGCTTTTACCGCATCTTCATTATTTCTTGCATTATCAGTATCTTCAATTCTTAATTTAAATTCACCACCAGTTTTTTTAGCCCAAAGATAGCTATATAAAGCTGTTCTTAATCCTCCAATATGTAAATATCCTGTTGGACTTGGTGCAAATCTTGTAATTGCCATTTAATTACTTCTCCTCTTCATTTTTGTTAAATATATAAAATCCTACCCCTGATACTACTACAACTACCACGATAAATATTAATAAAGCTATCTCAAGTGTTGCCATTTGCTTCCTTCTCTTTTAACTGCCCACAAGCAGCACTGATATCAAGACCTTTTGACTCTCTAATAGTACAAATAAGACCTCTATCATTTAAATAATCTTTGAATTTTATCATATCTTTTTCTTCAGGTCTCTGATATGTAGTTCCAGGATATGGATTAAAGTAAATTAAATTTACTTTTGCTTGAATTCCATTTAAAAGTGTGATTAATTTTCTTGCTGCTTCAATAGAATCATTTTTACCTTTGATTACTAAATATTCAAACATAACTTTTTTTCTTGTATCCACAGGAAATGCTTTTACTGCTTCAATGATTGAAGCGATATTATAAGCTTTATTCATAGGAATAAGCTCACTTCTTAACTCATCATCAACTGCATGAAGTGAGATAGCAAGTTGCATTCCTAAATCTTTTTCACCTAATTTTTTAATCTTACTTGCAACCCCTGAAGTTGAAACTGTTTGTCTTCTTCTATTAATTGCAAGTCCTTCTTCATCTGAGAATATTTGAACTGCTTTAGTAAAGTTTTCAAAGTTATCAAGTGGTTCACCCATTCCCATATAAACAATATTTAGGGATTTGTTTTCAGGAATTTCATTATCTCTTTTGATATTTACAATTTGAGCTATATATTCTCCAACTGTAAGATTTCTAACAAATCCACCCTTTGCAGTCAAACAGAATGTACACCCTACTTTGCACCCTACTTGTGATGAGATACAAACAGTATATTGTTCACTTCTTACGATATTTCCATCTTCATCTTTTTTCTTTTTCTTCATTAAAAGTAATACTGCTTCAACAGTATGTCCATCTCTTAATTTAAAAAGATATTTAATACTTCCATCTCTACTTTGCTCTTTTTTTACAATTTGCATAATATCAATTGGATATTTCTCTTTTAATTCCTCTTTTAATTCATTTGGAATATTTTTCATATCATCATAAGAGTTAGCATATTTTTTATAAAGCCAATTATAAACCTGCTTTGCTCTAAATGATGGTTTTAACATCTCTTTTAATTCATCTAAACTATAGTCATATATAGATATTTCTTCAAATTTTGCCATTTATATTTTAATCCAATTTTATTTAATAATATTTTTTTCTATTAAGTATTTAGTTAGTATATTTTTTGCTTCTTCATGATTTTTTACGAAATCTTCATGGGCATTTTCATCTGTATAGTTTGTAACTACAAATATTCCAGCAACTGGTATCTCAAACTTTTTTGCAACACTTAAAACTGAAAAAAACTCCATATTTTCAATTCCAACACCATAATCTAAATACTCTTTTGTAAGTTTTTTATTTGTTGAAATATAATTTGAACTATTAACTATAGTGTCATTTCTTGCAAATTTATTATCAGATTCAAGTACATTATCCAAAGGAGTATATGCACTTTGTGTCAAAAATCCAAGTTCTATATTACTTGCTCTTTTTGATTCAACAATATCAAAAATCTTTTTTTCTCCATAACTTCCAGCACTTCCAATAAAAAGTAAATAATCTGGCTTATCAAATAAACACTGTTGTGTTAAATTAATTGCGGTTTCTACTAAACCTACTCCCATAGGTCTTGCAAATGGAAAGGTTTCATTTCTTCCAGCACAAATAATCATTATTTACACTCCAAAACAAAGCTTGGGTTTATTGTGATATTTTCGTCACTACTTGCAGGTGTCACATCACTTGCAACTTTTGCACTCATTACTACACTTTCTCTAGCCATATAAATATTTCCTCTGTTAACTGAGTTTATATCTATTTTTTCAACAGAACATCTTTTTGAAATTTTATTTGATAAAGACTTTGCGTAATCATTAATCCATAAAATTGATTCAATTCTTAAATTATCTAGGTTTTTATTATATAATTCATTACTAACATTCCAATTAATATTTGAAATATTTAATTTAAGTTCATCATTTTTTGATCTATCTTTTAGTTCAAGAATCTGATTAATAAATTCATTTATATTTTTCGCACTATTTGATTCTATTTTATATCTTAAACTTCCAATATAACCTGTAAAAATTTGTTTATTATTTATATATTTGTATCTTGGGCTTAAATTATATCTTCCATCTTTTATTACAACTTCGTCATACTCTTTAAAAAAATCATTAAATTTTTCAATTTCACTATTTATTACTCTCTCTTTTTCATCAAAAATTGATACATCTACATATGTTGTTAATAAATCTGGGCTTACACTTGTTGTGAATGATTTACTAAAATTAATTTCATAGGAAAAAAGTACAACTGGTAAAATAAATATAGCTAATAAAAATCTCTTCATCTTATATCCTTACTGGTATTCCATTATCTTTTAAATAGTGTTTTAAATCCATAATATCAATCTCTTTAAAGTGAAAAATTGATGCTGCTAATGCTGCACTAGCTCCATGTTCAAAAGCCTCTTTCATATGTTCCATTGTTCCAGCACCACCTGAAGCAATAACTGGAATATCAACAAGTTTAGAAATTTGCTCAGTAATATTTAATTCAAACCCTGTTTTAGCGCCATCAGTATCCATTGAAGTTAAAAGAATTTCACCTGCACCTCTATCATATACCTCTTTTGCCCAAGATAGGGCATCAAGTCCTGTATCTTCTCTACCACCTTTTACAAAAACATGATAAGAACCATCAGCAACTTTTTTTACATCAATTGCAGTAACAATACATTGAGAGCCAAATCTTTTTGCAGCCTCATTAATTAAATCAGGGTTTGTTACAGCAGAAGAGTTTATTGAAACTTTATCACATCCAACATTTAAAAGTGAATATATATCTTCAAGCTTTCTAATTCCTCCACCAACAGTTAAAGGAATAAAAACCTCTTTTGCAACTTCTTTAACAATATCAACTATTGTTCCTCTATTTTCATGACTTGCTGTAATATCAAGAAAAGTTATTTCATCAGCACCTTCATTATTATATCTTTTTGCAACTTCTACAGGGTCTCCTGCATCTCTTAAACCTACAAAATTAACACCTTTTACTACTCTTCCGTTATCAACATCCAAACATGGAATTATTCTTTTTGCAAAACTACTCAAATAAAATCCTTAATAATATGTACTAATATCTTATCTAATTGTAAGTTAAATACAGATATACTCTTGCTACTAATGGAAAATGTAATAGCAAAAAAGAAATTCGGACAAAACTTTTTAATTGATACAACAGTTTTGGATAGGATCATCCAATCGATGCCCAACAACAATAACTACATCGTAGAAATTGGGCCTGGCTTAGGTGATTTGACCGAGAAATTAGTCAAGTACAAAGATATGACTGCTTATGAAGTGGATACTGATCTTATTGGTATTCTAAAGTCTAAATTCGCAATACAATTAAATGAAGAAAAACTAAAACTGATCCACACTGACGTTTTAGAAGCTTGGGATAAACAAGGAAGTCTTCATAATGGTAAATATGACTTAATTGCAAACTTACCATACTATATTGCGACAAACATTATATTAAGAGCATTTGAAGACAAAAACTGTGAACATATTATTGTAATGGTTCAAAAAGAGGTTGCTCAAAAATTCACTGCGCGAGTGAATGAAAAAGAGTACTCATCTTTAGCAATTATTACTGAAACCTTAGGAGTTGATTCTAGGATACTATTTGATGTACCTCCTGAGTCATTTAACCCACCTCCAAAAGTAATGTCTTCAATTCTTTATATTAGAAAAGATATGAACAAAACTATTGATAAAAGTTTTAAAGACTTTTTAAAGGCCTGTTTCACACAACCAAGAAAGAAGCTTTCAAAAAATCTTTCGTCAATAGTTGACAAATCAATAATATCTGAGCTTTTTGAAGAACTTGATATAAATGACAATATTAGACCTCATGAAGTAAGTTCATCTTTGTATAGCCAATTGCATACAAAGGTAAGAAATGGAAGAAATAAAAACTGAGGAAACTGTTGTAGTTCAAGAAAACCCAACTACAAATAACACTGATAACAAACAAAATGAAGTTTCAAAAAATGAAACTACTGAAAATGCTCAACAAAATGGTGAAAATAAAAAAAGAACACCATACAATAAAAAAAGAAAGCCAAGACCAAACAACACTAAAAAAGGTCCAGTAGGGGGACCAAAAGAGGGTTGGATTAATGACCTTAAAAAAGCATACATTATAAATGAAAAGATTCATAGAGATAGATTAAATCCACACTATAAATTAAACTTAAACACTACTGCTAAACTTAAAATTACTCCACTTGGAGGATTAGGTGAAATTGGTGGAAATATGATGGTAATTGAAACTCAGAATGAAGCAATTATCGTTGATGTTGGTATGAGTTTCCCTGATGAGGATATGCACGGTGTTGATATCTTAATTCCTGATTTCACTTACATTAGAGAAATCAAAGATAAGATTGTTGGTATTGTTATTACTCACGGTCACGAAGACCATATTGGTGCAATGCCATATTTATTTAAAGAGATGCAATTTCCAGTTTATGGAACATCATTACCACTTGAAATGATTGGTTCAAAATTTGATGAACATAAAATGAGAGAACATAGATCTTTATTTAGAGCTGTACAAAAAAGAAGACCTATTAAAATAGGAAATGAGTTTGAAGTAGAGTGGATGCATATTACTCACTCAATTATTGACTCTTCTGCAATTGCTGTTACAACTGAAGCTGGAACTATGATTCACACTGGGGACTTTAAAATAGACCATACTCCATATGATGGTTTCCCAACAGATTTACATAGGCTCGCTTATTATGGAGAGAAGGGTGTTTTATTATTAACATCTGATTCTACAAATTCACATGCACCAGGATTTACTAGAACTGAAAAAACAGTTGGTCCTACATTTGATAGACTATTTGCAGGTGCTAAGGGTAGGGTGATTATGTCAACTTTCTCTTCAAATATTCACAGAGTTGCACAAGCAATTGAAAGAGCTATTACATTTGGTAGAAAAATCTGTGTTATTGGTAGATCTATGGAGAAAAACTTAGATTTAGCTATGACTTTAGGATATATTAAATTCCCTAAAGATCAATTTATTGATGCCCATGAAGTAAATAAATATAATGACAAAGAGGTTTTAATTGTAACTACTGGTTCTCAAGGAGAATCAATGTCTGCACTTTATAGAATGGCAATTCATGAGCATAGACATATTAAGATTAAACCTGATGATCAAATTATATTATCAGCTAAAGCAATTCCAGGAAATGAAGCAAGTGTATCTGGAATTATAAATCACCTATTAAAAGCTGGTGCAAAAGTTGCTTATCAAGATTACGGTGATATTCACGTTTCAGGACATGCTGCACAAGAAGAGCAAAAATTAATGCTAAGACTTGTAAAACCAAAATTCTTCTTGCCAGTTCATGGTGAGTACAACCACGCTTTAAAACATGGACAAACAGGTATTGATTGTGGTGTATTAGAAAGAAATGTTTACATTATGAGTGATGGTGAGCAAATTGAAGTAACTCCAAAATATCTTAAAAAAGTAAAAACTGTTAAAACTGGTAAAGTATATATTGATAATCAATTGAATCACAAAATTTCTGATGATATTGTAATTGATAGACAAACTATGGCAAACGAGGGTGTTGTTATGATTGTTGCTCAAATCAATGAAAATGATAGAACATTAGCTCAAAGACCAAAAGTTACATCATTTGGTCTTGTTCCTGATAAACAAGATAAATTCTTCTCAAAAGAGATTGAGGATTTATTAACTACATTCTTAGCAAATGTAAAACCAGGAATATTTAAAAATAACAGAATCTTAGAAGATGAATTAAGAAAAGTTGTAAGAAAACACTGTATTAGAAAATACAAAAAATACCCTATGATTGTTCCTACAATCTTTGTTCAATAAATTTTTTATTAAGGATAAAAATGAACTTTAAAGAGATTATTAAAGATGTTTTATTAACAGAAGCAAAAGAGATTGAAAAAGCAGCTGCTAATATCTCTTTTGATATTGAAAAAGCAATTGATTTAATAATCAACTCTAAAGGTAAGTTAATTATAACTGGAGTTGGTAAATCAGGTCTTGTTGGTACAAAAATTGCTGCAACACTAGCAAGTACTGGTACTAGTTCATTTTTTCTTCATCCAACTGAAGCTATGCATGGTGATTTAGGAATGATTGGTAAAAATGATATTGTTCTTGGAATTTCTTATAGTGGAGAGAGTGAAGAATTAGTTCAGATTTTACCTCACCTAAAAAGATTTAATATTCCTTTAATTGCAATGGCAAGAAATGAAAACTCAACACTAGCTAAATACTCAGATGTATTTATTAATATTTCAGTTGAAAAAGAGGCTTGTCCACTTGACACAGCACCAACTTCTTCAACTACATTAACAATGGCTATGGGTGATGCTCTTGCTGTATGTTTAATGAAAAAAAGAAACTTCCAAAAAGAAGATTTTGCATCATTTCATCCAGGTGGTAGCTTAGGGAAGAAACTTTTTGTTAAAGTTGAAGACTTATTAAGAAAAGAAAATCTTCCTATTGTTTCACGTGAAACTAAACTAAAAGATGCAATAGTTGAAATGAGTGCAGGAAGAATAGGTAGTGTTATAATTACTGATGATCAAAATAGGGTAGTAGGACTTTTAAGTGATGGTGACTTAAGAAGAGCCCTAATGGAAAATGATTTTTCAATAGATTGTAATGTAGAAGATATTGCAACTATGAATCCAAAAACATTGAATAATAAAAACCTTTTAGCTAGTGATGCATTGAAAGTAATTGAAGATTTCAAAATCCAACTTTTAATTGTAACTGATGATGATAATAAACTAGTTGGAGTTTTACATATTCATGATTTAGTAGAAGCTGGAATAAAATAAATGAAAAACAATAAAATACAAAATGAATTAGTTAGACTTAATAAATTCATTTCACACAATAGTGGATACTCAAGAAGAGAAGCTGACAAACTTATAGAAGAGGGTAGAGTTACAGTAAATGGTAAACCTGTTACAAATCTTGCTACTAAAGTTTCAAATAATGATAAGGTTTTAGTTGGTAAAAGAGTTATAAAAGAAGATAAAAATAGAATTGCTACAGTTATAGTATATAACAAACCTAAAGGAGAAATTGTATCTAAGAGTGACCCTCAAGGTAGAAAAACTATTTTTGACTCTCTAGGAAGCAAATATAAGCACTTTTTACCAATAGGTAGACTTGACTATGCATCAGAGGGTTTATTGCTTTTAACAGACTCTGTTGACATTTTAAACACTGTTGTTCACTCAGATTTAGAAAGAGTATATAAAATCAAAGTAAATGGTTTTATATCTAAAAAAGTAGAAGAGGCTATGCAAAATGGTTTAGTACTTGAAGATGCTTCAAGTGGAGGTCATAAAGATAGTAAAATAAAAGGAATGACTTTTGCTCCATTTTTAGCATATGATATTCAAAGAAATGAACAAAACTTTTCTAGAGTTAAAGTAGTGATTAATGAAGGTAAGAATAGGGAACTAAGAAGATTCTTTGCACACTTTAACTTAGATGTTATGGATTTAAAAAGATTAGAATTTGGAGGAATTTCATTAAATAACCTTCCAACTGGAAAGTCAAGATTCTTAACAAGAGAAGAGTATAAAAATCTTAGAATATTTATGAACGAAGAAAATGCAGGACTTAGCTAATAAATATAGACCAACAAGTTTAGAAACTTTTGTTGGTCAATCTCACATAATTTCAAAAGACAAAGCCTTATATAAACTCATAAAACAAAAAGATATCCCCCATTTATTTTTCTATGGAAAACCTGGAACTGGTAAAACAACACTAGCAAAAATTATTGCAAAAGAGATAGGAACTGATTACTACTATTTTAATGCAACATCAATAAAAGTAGAAGATTTACGTAAAGTATTTGATAGATATAAAAATGCTTTAATTAAACCTTTAATTTTTATAGATGAAGTACATAGACTATCAAAAAATCAACAAGAAGTACTATTGCCTATTATGGAAAACTATGATGCAATAATTATAGGAGCAAGCACTGAAAATCCATTTTTTACATTAACAAATGCAATACGTTCAAGATCTTTTCTTTATGAATTTAAAGCTTTTACTAAAAAAGAGATGGAACAAATATTAAATATAGTTTTAATTGATATAAATATAAAAATTAAATCAAATGCTAAAGAGTACTTGATTATTTCAAGCTCAGGTGATGCTAGAGCGATGTTAACACTTTTAAATTTTGTATATAAAGTATCAAATGAAATAACAATTGATTTATTAAAAGAGTTAAGAGAGAATGTAATAGGGGATGGAGTCTCTTCTTCAGATACTCATTATGATTTATCAAGTGCCCTTATAAAATCTCTTAGAGGTTCAGATATAAATGCTGCACTTTATTATCTTGCAAGATTGATAAATGGTGGAGAAAGTGTTGATTTTATTACAAGAAGACTTGTAATTTTTGCAAGTGAAGATATTGGTAATGCTAATCCAAATGCAATAAATCTAGCTGTTAGTACTATGCATGCATGTAATAAAATAGGATATCCAGAATCAAGAATAATCTTGGGACAATGTGTGATTTATCTTGCATCAAGTCCAAAATCAAATAGCGCTTATATGGCAATTAATAAAGCCATTAGTGAAGTTAAAAGTGGTAAAATATTAGAGATACCTAAACATTTAGACGCTCAACACGTTGGATATCTATATCCCCATGATTTTGGTGGTTATGTTGAACAAGAATATTTAAAAGAGAATCTAGAGTTTTATGAAACTTCAAATATTGGTTTTGAAAAGACATTAAATGATTGGGTTCATAAAATAAAAAATAAGGACAATTAGTGGAATACTACACATGGATACTTACTTTTCACATTATGGCAGTTATGTCATGGATGGCAATGCTCTTTTATCTACCGAGACTTTATGTATATCATGTAGAGAATAAAAATAAAAAAGATTTTGTTGATGTTGTAAAAATTCAAGAGTTTAAAATCTACAAATATATTGGTGCACCTGCTATGTGGGCAACAATTATAAGTGGTGCTGTGATGCTATATTTAAATCCATATTTACTATCTGGGGAAACTGGTGGTTGGATGCATGCTAAACTTTTAGTAGTATTTTTTTTAATAATTTACTCATTTAGTTTGGAAAAATATAGAAAAGAATTAGAGATAGAGAACTATAAAAAATCTGGTAATTTTTTTAGAGCCTATAATGAAGTACCAACTATTTTAGCATTGTTGATTGTTGGATATGTTATCACAAAAACATTTTCAATTCTATTTACAATAATTACTTTAGTAATTGGAGCATTTATAGTTTATAAAGTATTTAATCAAAAACCAAAAGAAGCAAAATAATGAATTTCGAAAAATATTATGTACTAGACACAAATATTATGTTAGAAGATGCCTCTAATATATTTAAATTAGCTCAAGACTCAAAAAACCTAATCATACTTCCTGAAACAGTTTTAGATGAAATTGATAGTAAGAAAAGTGGATTTGATGAAATTAATTTTCAAGCTAGAGAATTTGCTAGAATTTTAGAAAGCGCAGATATAGTTGAATCAAAAAAACAAGATGATTATAAGATCATAAGACTTAAAATAAATGAAAAAGCTGATGCAACTATTGATATTATTTCAAAAGAGTATTATGATGTTAATATAAAAAATGTTTCAATTAATATAATTAATGATAGAAAGATACTTGAAATAGCTAGTTTTGCTAATAGATATTATAATACACAAATTGAGTTCTTATCCCTTGATATTATGGCTAGAACAAGGGCAATATCACTTGATATAAAAACAGATGCATTAGTAGGAAACAAGGAAGATTTTAACTATGAATTTATTAAAGAAATCATAATAAACTTTGAAGATACAGAGTTTTTAGATAATGCTTTAATAAGTGATTTTGATGAAGATTATAAACCGTATAACTATAACTATTGTTTTAAAGTTAAAGGTTCAGATCAAGTTATACTTGCAACTATTCAAAACAATAGAGTGATACTTCTAGATGAGGGTGAAATTAGAAATCAAATCATAACTCCTTTAAATAAAGAACAATTATTTTTTTCAAATGCAATTTTATCTCACTTCTTTAATGTTTTAATAATTGAAGCAAAAGCAGGTTCAGGTAAAACTTTGCTAGCTTTAAGTGGTGCTTTAAAGTTAGTAAGGCAAAAACACTTCCAAAGAATAATTTATATTAGAAATTCTATAGAATCATTGGATAAGGGTGAAGATGTAGGATATTTACCAGGACTAGAAGAGAAGTTTGCAATTTATAATCATCCACTTATGGATAGTTTAGATTATATAATAAGAAGTGATTATAAAAAGAAAAAAACTAAAAAAAATGAATACACTCAAGAACTTGATGATGCAGAGGTTACAGCAAGAATAGATGACCTAATTAAAAACTACTCAATTGAAACTATGTGGGTAGGGGAGATGAGAGGAAGAACTCTATCTAATGCATTTATTATTATTGATGAAGCGCAAAATATGTCAAATAAAACAATGCAAATGGTTTTATCAAGAATAGACAATACTTGTAAGGTTGTGATATTAGGTTCAAATAAGCAAATAGATAACTTCTATGTGAATAAATACACAAATGCTCTTACAACTTTGCTAAAATCTACACAAGAAAAAAGTGAACTTGTTAATAACTATGCGATAAAACTACAAAAAGTCTTAAGAGGCCCTATAACAGAATGGGCAGAAAAAATATTCTCTAAATAATTATAATAATATTACAACTTAAAAGGTGTAATATTATTAAATTTTTTACTTAATTAAAACTACTTAGTCTATACAAAATTAAAAAAATTTACTATAATAAATACAAACTACAATACGTATAGGAGTTGGAATGTCATTATTACAATATACTTCAAAAGAGATGTTTTCATCTACAGACTTAATAAGAAAAAGTAAAATGGTATTTGATAAAATTAATAATAAAGAAATTGAAAAAGCAATCATTTTAAGAGATGGTAAACCAAGCTTTATGTTAATGGATTTTACAAAATATGAAGAGTTAATTACAGAATATCTTGAATTGAAAGAATTAGTTGATATTAATGATAACAAAAAGAAAAAAACAACAAATGAAAAACTAACACAAGATGTTTCACATGAAACAAAAGATGAAATCGATAATAAAGATTTAGAAAAAGCATTAGCAGAAATTGAAAAATTAGATTTTAATACTAGTGAAAAAATACAGTTATCAAATGAAGAAAAAAAAGAGCAACTAAAAGATTTTTGGGAATAGATTTGTTTAGATTAAGAGCTAAAACTCTTAATCTTATAAATTATCTTTTAAATATAAATAATCAGACATCTTAGTCCACTCTCTAACTTTTAACATATAATTATCTTGTGAATCTAATACCTCTTTTAATAAAGGTGATTTAGCAGACATTTCATCTCTTAACTCTTTATTAGCTTTTTTCATAGCATCCATAACTTCTTTTGGTAAAGTTTTAACCTTAATATTTGGATACTCTTTTTTCATATCTTGCCATGCTGTAGCATTCATATCATAATTTTGAATATACATATCATATGCACTAAGTCTAATAGCTTTTATCATAATATCTTGTAAATCTTTAGGTAGTTTTTTAAACTTTCTTTTATTTATAATAAAATGCATTTCTGATGCAGGTTCATGCCAACCTGTATAGTAATATGGAGCAATTTTATGAAATCCCATTTTAATATCCATTGATGGACCAACCCATTCAAGTGCATCAATTGAATTTCTATCTAAAGCTGTATATAATTCCCCTGGTGCGATATTTGTTACTTGTACTCCAAGTTTTGCCATAATCTCACCTGCAAATCCTGGGATTCTCATCTTAAGACCTTTTAAATCTTCTAGTGAGTTAATCTCTTTTCTAAACCATCCACCCATTTGAACACCAGTACTTCCACCTGGAAATGATAATACATTATGTTTATCATATACTTTATTCATAAGTTCTAAACCACCACCATAATAAAACCATGCATACTGTTCTGGACTAGTTAAACCAAAAGGCATTGAAGTAAATGGTAAAGTGTTTATATCTTTACCTTTCCAATAATATGATGCTGAGTGCCCCATATCATATTGACCACCCTTAACCATATCTAAAATGCCTAAAGGAGCTTTATGTTTATTTGATGTATGTACATCAATAATCAATCTTCCATTAGACATAGTTTTAGCCATATCTGCCATATTATTTGCAGCATCAATTAAAGGAGATAAAGTTGGTCCCCATGTTGTAGCCATTTTTAATTTATATACTTTATCTTTTGCATAAAGTGAAGTAGTTAGTGTAATTGCAATAGAAGCAATACATAATCTAGCAATGATTTTTTTCATATACTCTCCTAAGAAAATTTTCTAGATTATATATTATTCAGTGTGTAATAGTTCTTAAGTAAGCAAACACTCTTGTAGTTTTTTCTTTTTATTCCATTTCAATATTTTTAGTTCTGGTTCCACGTGAAACTTTTTAGTATAACCAAAACATAAGTAAGCAATAAACTTATACTCATTTTTATCAATATTTAGAATTTTATTTATCTTTTTTGGTTTTAAAATTGATACCCAACCCATCCCAATGTTCAAAGCTCTAGCCATATGCCACATATTTAATATTGCACAAACTACAGAGTATTCACCACTTCTTTTCATATAAGTTTGACCTAAAACTTCTTCATCACTTTCTTTATAATACACAGCAATATTAATATCAGATTCTAAAATTCCCTCAAGTTTTAATTTATTATAGATTGGTCTATCTTTGAACTTCTCTTTACTTTTATTAAAAACATCTGTAAAGTGATTATAAACTTCATTTCTTTTTTTATCATCAGCTATTACAAATCTCCAAGGTTGAGAATAACCAACTGAAGGTGCTGTTATACCAGCTTCTAAAATTTTATTAAGTTTCTTTTTTGATATTTTCTTTTTTATGAAGTTATTACCTCTAACATCTCTTCTAGAGGTAATAATTTTTGTTAGTGTGTTAACATCTTTTTGAGTAAATTTCATTAAACAGCAAAGTCGTGTAAGTCTTTAAATAAAAAAGCTTCTACAATTTCATCAATACTTTTTTGCGTTGGTGCAATTAGAGCTACTATACCTTCATCCATAAAAGGCCAAACATATTCAAGCTCATTAATTACAACAACTGTATCAATCCAACATGATATATCTTCTCTTCTATCAAAAAACTCCACTTTAGCAATTTTACCTTCATCTAAAGTAACAAAAGCCCATGCTTTATTCTCTTCAATTGAACTTATAATACATTGATCTCTATCTTTAGAGTCTACAGGAATTAAAATAGTCATATTTTCTCTTTTCTTAAAAATTTATATTAATTCAAATTTTTTGATTTTACAATTTTTTATCTTAAGATAAAAATTCTTTTTTATACCACAATGAAAAAACAAAAAGTGAATATAAATGTTGTTTGAATTTTCTATCTTTTGCTAAATGATAAATATGTTTTATGTACTCATCATTAAATAAATTTGTAGCATTATTAACTTCTAAAACTACATCCAAAATAGAATCTTTAAACTCTTCGTTTAACCATTCATTAAATGGCGAATTAAATCCTTTTTTAGTTCTGTTTATTATCACATCAGGAATATATTTTGAAGCAATTTTCTTTAATAAATATTTATTTGTATTTCCAACTTTTATATCTGATTTCACGTGAAACATATAATTTACTAAATTAAAATCTAAAAATGGTGTTCTCACTTCCAAAGAATTATGCATAGAGATTCTATCTACTTTTGATAAAAGTGATTCTCCTAACCAAATTTTTAAATCAATATAACTCATCCAATCAACTGGATCTTGTTTTGCTTTTTCACTTTTATATGTTGGAACTTTTCTAAAAAGTCTTTTTCTTTGAATATCAGTATATATTTCTCCAAAAGAGTTATAAAGATTTTGTTTTTTTATGATTCTTCTTAAGTACTCACTCTCTTTTGTATTATTTTGAAGTGCTCCAATAATTTCATTTAAGAAACCATTTTGTTCATTTGAAAGTGTTTTTTCAAACTCATAATATTTTAAAAACTTAGCATAGTTA
Organism: Malaciobacter pacificus; assembly: GCF_004214795.1. Classification (NCBI taxonomy): domain Bacteria; kingdom Pseudomonadati; phylum Campylobacterota; class Epsilonproteobacteria; order Campylobacterales; family Arcobacteraceae; genus Malaciobacter; species Malaciobacter pacificus. The sequence goes on along the minus strand of NZ_CP035928.1, from coordinate 71,408 downwards.
TCATAACCTAAAAAAAGTTCATCACTACCTTCACCAGAAAGTACTGTTTTTATTCCACTATTATGAATCTGTTTTGTTAAAATATTTAAAGGAACTGCTGCACTATCTCCATGAGGTTCTTCAAGTGCATCTAAACTATCTTCAAAGACATTTATATAATCTTTCTTTGATATTTCAACTGGATTATGGTTTGAGCCAATATACTTAGCTGTAATTTTTGCATAATCTAATTCACAATAATTTTTATACTCATTGTAACCAACAGAAAATGTATTAATCTTTTTGCCTGTAATTTTTGTATAAAGTGCAGAAATTAATGAACTATCAATTCCCCCACTTAAAAGTGAAGCAACTTCAACATCACCAACAAGTCTAGACTCAACACTTTTTATTAAAATCTCTTCAATATCATTTAAAGCCTGATTTTCATCAAAAACACTTTTATAGGTGTTTATCTTATAGTAACGCTTGATTGAAAGCTCATGAGCTTTATTTGGCTCATAAATCATATATGAAGATGATTCAAGCTTTTTAATATCTTGATAAAATGTATCTTCTCCATAAGAGACAAAATATTGCATATATTTATTAACAGCAACTTTATTTAAATTAGGTTTATAATCAAGAAGTTTTAATACTGATTTTATTGAAGAAGAAAAAATAAACTTATTATCTTTAAAAAAATAAAATAGTGGTTTTTTACCATATCTATCTCTAGCTAAGAAATATTTCTCTTTTTTAATATCATAAATACAAAAAGCAAACATGCCATTTAGTTTATTTAAAAAATCAACTCCATATTTTTGATAAAGTCTAATTATAACTTCACTATCACTTTTTGTTTTACACTCTAGTTGTTCATCAATAATTAGTTGCTTATAATTATAAATTTCTCCATTAAAAACTAAAACAATATCATCAAAAATCATTGGTTGATTTGCTTCTTCATCTAAATCAATAATAGAGAGTCTAGTATGTCCAAACTCTTGGTTATCAATTTTAACAGAATTTTTAAAATCAGGTCCTCTATTATTCATATGCTCTAATGCATTTTTAAAATTGTTACTTAAAAAATTTGTTCCTATAATTCCACACATAATTCTACTTTATAAAATAGTTTATCATTTCGATATAAAAATATAAAAGAGCTACAAAAAGTGCTGTTGATACTAAAACAGTTGCAGCAACATCATAGGGTCTACAATTATATAAAGCTGCAATATTAACATTATTAACAGCTAAAGGCACCATCAACTCCATAATTAAAATTGAAGCTACAAAAGCGTTTAAATCAGTAAAATTAACAATGAAAATAATTCCAGCAATTGGAAGTAAAATATGTTTAATAAAACTAATATTTAAAGATAAATGCCAAGGCATAGTTCGCACCTTTACACTTGATAAATAAATACCAAATATTAAAAGTTGAATTACCATTGAAGTATATGCACCCATTTCAAGTGCTGCATATACGTGTTCATTTATAGTTATTCCATTATAATTAATAAAAAGTGCAAGTAATGCAAACCAAATACCAGGAATTTTTAAAATAGAATATACAGCATCTTTTAATTGAAACTGCTCCCTTGCAAAAAAATAGACTGAAAAAATATATATAAATAAAATATTTGCAATATTTATTATACTTGTATAAGGAACTGATTCTATACCAAATATTGCAATTCCAAGAGGAATTCCTAAGTTACCTGTATTTCCTACTAATGAAGTAGCTAAATATATAGATTGATTTTGTCTTTGTTTAAATAGTAATTTACTTAAAGGAATTAATAAAACTAATATAACTAACACTATAGACAAATATGCAATTGGAGAAGCTATAAATTCATAATCAATAGGACGTTTAGTTAAACCCCAAAAAATCAAAATTGGTTGAAAAAAGTATAAAGAGAGTAAAACAAGTGTTCTTTCATTTATTTCTTCTTTAAAGATTTTTTTGGCTGTAAAGCCCATAAGAATAAAAAAGTAAATAGGAAGAACTGAAAATATAGCTTCTATGATAAAATCCTAAAATTTTTTTGTGATTCTATCATTAAAGTGATAAAGAAATAGAAATTAATACATAAGTAGAAAAATTCTACTTATGCCATGATACCTTTTATCATAAAGAAAATAGCGGCAGATAAAAGTGCAGCAGCAGGAACAGTAATAATCCACGCAGCAACAATCTTTTTAACTGCATCTCTTTTTACATATTTTGTTCGCTTAGCTTCTTTTACATCTTTTTTCTCTTGTTTAACTAAAGCTTCTTTATCTTCAATTGCTTTATATAATTCAACTATTCTTACATAATTAGATTTAGATTTTTCCTCAATAACTTCTAACTTAGCTAATTCTGAAGTCATTTTATCTAATTCTTTTTTATGTTTTTTAAATTTCTTTCTAATACCTTGAATATATCTAGTTTCATTTGAATCTAAATACTCTCTTAAGAAACCAACTCCAAATACACCACCAACTGCAATGTGAGTTGAAGAAACAGGTAATCCTAATTGAGATGCAATAATAACTGTAATAGCAGCAGCCATTGCAATTGCAAATGCTCTCATTTGATCTAACTCTGTAATTTCACTACCTACAGTTCTAATAAGTTTTGGACCAAATAAAAGTAAACCAACTGCAATACCAAATGCACCAACTGCCATAACCCAAAATGGGATTGCAACTTTTGATTGAACACCTGAATTAATAACAGCATCACTAATAGCTGCAAGTGGTCCAATTGCATTTGCTACATCATTAGCTCCATGAGCAAATGATAATAATGCTGCAGCAAAAATTAAAGGAATAGTAAATAAAGTATTTACACCTTCTCTATTATTTTCTAATTTATCAGCCGCTTTTGCAACAATTGGCTTTAAAACAACATAAGCAATTATTGCTATAACTAAACCAATACCAGCAGCAGTTAAAAAGTCTAATTTAATAATCTTCTTAATACCTTTTAAGATAATATAAGTAGAAAATGCCCATGTCATCACAGCAATCAAAACTGGAACAAAACTTTTTGCTGCACTTATCATATCTTTTGTGAAAACAATTTTTACTTTTATAGCATATAAAAATCCTGCTGCAATCAATCCTCCTAATACAGGAGATATAACCCAAGATGCAGCAATTTTACCCATAGTTCCCCATGAAACAATTGCAAAACCAGCAGCTGCAATTCCAGCTCCCATAACTCCTCCAACAATTGAGTGAGTAGTTGAAACAGGAGCGCCTATAGAAGTAGCAAAGTTTAACCAAAGTGCTGCTGCTAAAAGTGCTGCTGTCATAGCCCAAATAAATATCTCTGGATTATCAATTAAACCTGGGTCAATAATACCTTTTTTAATTGTTTTAACAACATCACCACCAGCAATAAATGCTCCCAATGCTTCAAATACTGCTGCAATTAAAATTGCTCCCATCATTGTTAATGCTTTTGACCCAACAGCAGGTCCAACATTATTTGCAACATCATTTGCACCAATATTCATTGCCATATATGCACCAAATACTGCACCAATAATTAAAAATGTATTATTAGGAACATCACCATGTGAAGTGTAAGACCATAAAAATACAATAACCATAAATAAAAGTGCTAGAGATAATTTTGCAAAACCAGGAAGTGTTTTTTCTTTTACAGTATCAATTTTTTCAATTGTTTTGATATCCAAAGTAACCCTTTTTGTAACCATTTTGTGATTTTTTTAATATAAGATTATATTGGCTATTTCCTTATCAAACCTTTAACTAAGCTTAAACTTTTTATAGTTAAAAACATTTATATATATGTTAACTCTATATTTTATTCTTTAGAAATTTATAAATTTCTAGTTTAATTAAAAATAGTAAAAAAATTAAAAAGTTGAGATATCTATTTATTTTATATATAGTAACTATAAAATATAGATAATTAAGATTTAAAGAAAAATTTATTTTGTTTTGAGTAGTTCATAGTAAATAAGCAAAAGAGATTTAAAATGCTTGAATTTTTTAATAAGGATAGAAGAAAGGGCTTAGTCCCTTCTTCTTCTAGAATCACCGCTTCTATTTCTTCTTCTAGAATCTCCACCACTTCTTTCTCTATCAGAGCTTCTGTCGTTTCTATTTCTAGAACCACCATATCTAGAACCACCTCTAGAACCTCTTCCTCTACCACCTCTATTTCTATCTCGACCATTTGAATCACCATATTTATTAGCATTTTCAATTAATCTTTGAATATCTTGTTCTGATTTACCGATTTTGTTATTACCTTTTACATAAGTAGAAGATGAAATCATAGATGCTAGTTTATAAGCAATAGTTGAAATATCATATTCTTCTTTTAGCTCCTCAACTAATGCTAAAGCATAATCTTGGATATCTTGTTCTTTAATTTTATTCATTAAATCAGTAACTTTTTTCTCTTTTACTGAACTGATATTTGGAACAGATCTACCTTCTAATTTAGTACCAATATTTTTCTCAATTTTTTGAAGCATTCTAAACTCATGTGGAGTTACAATAGACACTGCCATTCCTTCTTTTCCAGCACGTCCTGTTCTACCAATTCTATGTACATAAGATTCAGAATCAAATGGTAAATGATAATTAAATACATGAGTCACATCATTTACATCAAGCCCTCTTGCTGCAACATCCGTTGCAATTAAAATCTCTAACTTAGAAGTTTTAAATGCTCTAATAGCTTCTTCTCTTTGTCTTTGCTCCATATCTCCATGAAGACCTTTAGCCATAAATCCTTGAGATACTAAGAAAGTTGATAATCTATCAACTTCTTTTTTTGTTCTACAAAAAATGATTGACTTTTCTGGGTTTTTAAAATCATATAATCTAATTAAAGCATCATCTCTCTCTTTTTCTTCTACTACGTAGAAAGTTTGAGTAATTTTAGAGTTTGTAACATCACTTTTTGTGATTGTAATAAATTCTGGCTCTACTAAAATTGTTTGTGCTAACTTTTTAATAGCAGGAGGCATAGTTGCTGAGAATAATAGAGTTTGTCTTTCATTTGGCATAAAAGTAAAGATTTCTTTAATATCATCTAAAAATCCCATATCAAGCATTTCATCTGCTTCATCTAAAATCACATATTTAGGTGCAATATTGATTTTTCCATCTCTTAGTAAGTCTAAGAATCTACCTGGAGTTGCAACAATTACTGATGCATTATCAATATGTTTTAATTGTCTTGAATATGATTGTCCACCATATACAGTTGCTGTATTGATTTTAAGAAATTTTCCAAATCTAAAAATCTCATCAGATACTTGCATCGCAAGTTCTCTTGTTGGTACAATAACTACTGCTTCTACATCACCGTTACACTCTAACTTATTTAAAATTGGAAGTCCAAATGCCGCTGTTTTACCTGTACCTGTATGTGCTTGACCAACAATATCTTTTCCCTCTAAAATAATAGGAATTGCGTCTGCTTGAATAGGACTTGGCTCTTTAAAACCAGCATCATCTATCGCTTTTTGTAATTGTGTTTTGAAATTAAATTCATTGAATGTCATTTTTTACCTTAGTATATATTAAAAAAATACACACCAGATATCTAACACGCGATTTGTTACTATAAAATCAATTGGATTAAAATCAACTCTTAAGATAAGTCTTTGTAGTTTAATTAATGGATATGTAAATGTGTATAATTTTGCGGAGTATATCTAAATTTAGATAAATTTAAGCTTGTACAAAAAAGGACTAGCCTTTTTTGTATTAGATGTCATCTAGACTTTTGTAACCTTCTAGGTATTTAGTGTCATAGTTATTTGAGATAAAGTCTTCATTTTCCATCATTTTTTTATGGAATGGAATAGTTGTTTTAATTCCTTCTACTTCAAACTCATTTAAAGCTCTTTTCATAATATTAATAGCTTTATTTCTATCTCTTCCCCAAACAATTAGTTTACCAATCATTGAGTCATAAAATGGAGGTACAGAATATCCTGCATAAACGTGAGAGTCAACTCTTACATTTCTACCACCTGGTACAAACCATTGTTTTACATTACCTGGACAAGGTAAAAATGTATTTGGATCTTCTGCTGTAATTCTAACTTCAATAGCATGACCTCTGAATTTGATTTTATCTTGAGATGGTAATTCTTCACCCTCAGCTACTTTAATCATCCACTCAATGATATCAAGTCCTGATACCATTTCAGAAACTGGATGCTCAACTTGAAGTCTAGTATTCATTTCCATAAAGTAAACATTTTGTTTATCATCTGCTAAGAATTCAAAAGTACCCGCACCTTCATAGTTTAAGTATTTAGTAGCTTTAACTGCAACTTCATGTAAATGAGCTCTTGTCTCATCATTTAATAAAATTGCAGGAGATTCTTCGATAACTTTTTGGTGTCTTCTTTGTAGTGAACAATCTCTCTCACCAATATGAATTGCATTTCCATGGCTATCACCAATAACTTGAACTTCAATATGTCTTGGGTTATTAATGAATCTTTCTAAATACATAGTACCATCACCAAATGCAGCTAAAGCTTCTGAAGAAGCAGCAGTAAATAGTTGCTCAAACTTATCTTCAGTTTCAATAAGTCTCATACCTCTACCACCACCACCTGCAGCAGCTTTTGCCATAATTGGATAACCAATCTCTTTAGCAACTCTTTTTCCCTCTTCAACAGAGTGAACAGCACCATCAGATCCTGGAACTACTGGAACGCCAGCTCTAATCATCTCTTCTTTTGCTTTAGATTTATCAGCCATTTTTTCCATTACTTCAACAGAAGGACCAATAAATTTAATATTGTGCAATCTACAAATTTCTACAAAATCTTGATTTTCAGATAAGAATCCATAACCTGGAAAAATTGCATCACATCCAGTCATTTCAGCTGCAGTAATAATTGCAGGAATATTTAAATAAGATTCAGATGATTTAGCACCACCAATACATACTGCTTCATCTGCATGTTTTAAATAAGATGCATTTTTATCACCTGCAGAGTAAACAGCAACTGACTTTTTACCCATCTCTCTAATAGTTCTAATAGCTCTTTGAACTATTTCACCCCTATTAGCGATTAATATTTTTTTAATTTCAGCCATAGTTTAGCTCTTATAATTTTTCAACTACGAAAATTGGCATATCATATTCAACTGGAGAACCATCTTCAACTAAAATCTCAACAATTTTACAATCAAACTCTGCTTCAACTTCATTCATAATTTTCATTGCTTCTAAGATACATAAAGTTTGACCTTTTTTAACTGTATCACCAACTTTTACAAACGCTGGAGATTCTGGAGATGGAGAAGCATAGAATGTTCCAACCATTGGAGAGTTAATAGCATCACCTGATACTGGTGCTGCTGATTCACTTGCAACTGGTGCTGCTGGTGCTGCAACTGGTGCAGATGCAACTGGTGCTGAAGAAGCTGCAACTGGTGCTGCTGTTGTAGTTACTACAGTACCTTCAAAACCACTTTGCATAGATATTTCAAATTCACCATCTTTTACTTTTAATTTATTTAATTCGCTTTTATCAAATACTCTGATTAACTCTTTGATTTCTTTAAAGTCCATACTTAGCCTTTTACTAGTTAAATTTTTTGAGATAATATCACAATTTTGATTATAATTCTATTTTAGAAGCTTTAAATAAGTTTTTTTTAAGTTTTAAGCTTATAGAAAATTTTAAAAAAATTGATATAATGGGCTAAAAAAATAGGATTTTTGATGTTAAATGACAGAAGTTTTATAAATATTGCTAAAGAGATTGCAAATGCATCAAAATGTGTTTCAAAACAAGTAGGTGCAGTTATTGTAAAAGATGGAAGAATTCTTTCAACGGGATACAATGGAACTCCAGCAGGATATAAAAATTGTTCAGACCATTGGAATGGAGAGTATACAAAAGATCACCATGAATGGTCAAAAAAATATGAAATACATGCAGAAATGAATGCAATTATTTGGGCAGCAAGAAAAGGTATAAGTATTGAAGGTGGAACAATTTATGTTACATTAGAACCTTGTAGTGAATGCTCTAAAAACCTTATTGCATCAGGAATTGTAAGAATAGTTTATGAAAAAGCTTATGAACATAATAACTCAGAAATAATATCAAAATTCATAAAAGATAATGGAGTTCAAATAGAACAAATTTCTAGCAATGATTAGTAACCACGAATTCTATAAAAAAGCTCATGAAAAATATAATACCAGTGCAAAAGCTTTGCATTGGGTTTCAACTTACTCACAAGAAAAAAGATTTGAAGTCTTAATTAGTTTTATCAAAGAAGAATTATCAAATTCAACACTTATTGATGTTGGGTGTGGCTATGGCCATTTAATTACATACTTAAATAACAAAAGTATTAAACCAAAAGCTTATGTAGGAATTGATTGTGAAGATTTTATGATAGAAATCAATAAAAAGAAATATCCTGACTATGATTTTTTTGTTCTAGATATTTTGGAAGATGAACTTCCAAAAGTAGATTACTATTTTTGTAGTGGTGCTATGAATATACTACCTAAAAAATATGTTTTTAGATTTATAAAAAAATGCTATGAAGCCTCAAATAAGGGTTTTGTATTTAACTTTATTACAAATAGCTTTTTTAGAACTTCAAAAAAAGAGATAATAGATTATTGTAAAACTTTTAATCCTAATATTGAACTTAAAGAGAATTATCTTAAATATGATTTCTCTATTTTTATTAAAAAATAAAATATCATATATATCTCATATTTTAAATATAAAATTCAAATATTAACTATGAGGAGTTTTTATGAAAATAGGATTATTTATTCCCTGTTTTATGAATGAACTTTACCCAGATATTTGTAAAGCTACATATAAAATATTAAAAAATTTAAATTTAGAAATAGAATACCCATTAGAACAGACTTGTTGTGGTCAACCTATGGCCAACTCAGGTTGCTCAAAAGATATAGAAACATTAGCAAAAAATTTTGTAAAAACATTTAAAAAATATGATTATATTGTTGCCCCAAGTGGTTCATGTGTATCTATGGTAAAAGAACATTACGCACCATTTTTTGACAATGATAATGACTATAATCATGTTAAAGCATCAGTGTATGAAGTATGTGAATTTTTACATGATGTAATAGGATTAGATAATTTAAATATTGATGTATCATTCCCTTTTAATGTAGGTGTACACAACTCATGCCATGGGCATAGAGTTTTAAAATTAGCAACTGCAAGTGAATTAAATATTCCATATAATTCAAAGCTAAAAAATTTATTATCAAAAGTAAATGATATAAATATTGTTGAATTAAAAAGAGAGGATGAGTGTTGTGGATTTGGAGGAACTTTTAGTGTTCAAGAAGAAGCAATTTCAGTTGCTATGGGGAAAGATAGAATAAAAGACCATTTAAACTCAAATGCACAAATAATGACAGGTGCAGATATGTCATGTTTAATGCACATGGATGGTATTATAAATAGAAATAAAGAGCCAATTAAAGTTATGCATATAACTGAAATCTTAGCAGGAGTAAAACCATGAGTAGCCACAGTATAAATGCCTCAAAATTTGTTGCTAATGATGAGAGAATGCATTGGCATGATGAAGCTTTATGGTTTGTAAGAGAAAAAAGAGATAGAGCGAGTAAATCAATCCCTGAATGGGAAAGTTTAAGAGAATACGCAAGTTCAATAAAATCTCACACTATGGCAAACCTAGACAAATATATTTTAGAATTTGAAAAAAATGCAATTGCAAAAGGGATAAAAGTTCATTTTGCAACAGATGCAACAGAACATAATGAGATTGTACATAAAATTTTAAGTGAAAAAAATGTTAAAAAGATTGTTAAATCAAAATCTATGTTAACAGAAGAGTGTCATTTAAATCCATATTTAGAGCAAAGAGGCATTGAAGTAATTGATACAGATTTAGGTGAAAGAATCGTTCAGTTAAGAAACGAACCACCATCACATATTGTTTTACCTGCAATTCACCTAAAAAAAATGGATGTATCAGATACTTTTCATGAACACTTAGGAACTGAAAAAGGAAATGATGACCCAACATATCTTACAAGAGCTGCAAGAGCTAGTTTAAGAGAAGATTTTTTAACAGCAGATGCAGGACTTACTGGAGTTAACTTTGCTGTTGCATCTACTGGAGGAGTTGTTGTTTGTACAAATGAAGGAAATGCTGATATGGGAGCAAGTGTTCCTAAACTACATATTGCTTCAATGGGAATTGAAAAAATTATTCCTAGACTTGAAGACTTGGGAGTTTTTACTAGATTATTAGCTAGAAGTGCAACAGGGCAACCAATAACTTCATATACTTCACACTTTATGGGTGCAGTTGAAGGTGGAGAAATGCATATTATTTTAGTTGATAATAAAAGAACACAATTCTTAAGTTCAACAAAAAACAAAAAAGCATTAAATTGTATTAGATGTGGGGCATGTATGAATACTTGTCCTGTTTATAGAAGAAGTGGTGGTCATTCATATGAGTATGTAATTCCTGGACCTATTGGCTCAATTTTAGGAGCAGCAAGACATCCAGAACAACATAATAGTTTACCATTTGCTTGTACTTTATGTGGGTCTTGTACAAATGTATGTCCTGTAAAAATTGATTTAGATTCACAACTTTACTCTTTAAGACAAGATTTAGGAGCTGCAAATTTAATTGATAGTAAAAAGAAGATGGCAATGAAAATAACTTCTTGGCTAATGAGTAAACCAGCACTATTTGATTTTGCGGGAAAAGTAGCTAGGAAAGTGGTACCTAAACTTCCTAATTCAATTATCTATAATAAATCAAATGTTTGGGGAAAACAAAGAGATATTCCAAAAATGGCTGAAAAAAGTTTCAAAGAGATCTTTAAAGCAGGAGAATTAGATGACTAGTAAAGAGAAAATTTTAAATGCAATTAGAGCAAATAATGTTGTGCAAGACACAACTCTTCCTTCTTATGAGAATTTTGGAATAACTTTTGAAAATAAGTTTGAAAAATTCTCTGAAATGATTGAAAGTGTTGGAGGAAAAGCTTTACTTATAAATAAAGCTGATTTAGATAAAACTATAAAAGAGCTATATCCAAATGAAAATCAAATATCTTCAAATGTTGATAGTTGTAGTTTAGGTAATTTTGATGCAAACAATGAAGATGACCCTCATAATCTAAAAGGTGTTGATTTAGCAATAGTAAAAGGTAATTTTGCTGTTGCAGAAAATGGTGCAATTTGGATGAAAAACAAAGATAATAGACATAGAAGTTTATACTTTATTGCGCAAAATATAGTAATTGTAATTGAAGAATCTAATATTATAAATAATATGCATGAAGCATATGAAAGAATAAACTTTGATAACAAAGGTTATGGTGTTTTTATTTCAGGACCTTCTAAAACTGCAGATATAGAACAATCTTTAGTTATTGGAGCACATGGACCAAAATCAGGGTATGTAATTTTTACAAAATCTTGATATAATGAATGCTAAATAGAGGTAAAACTATGAAAAAATTAATACTATTTAGCATGCTATTTTTTACTTATTTATTTGCAAATAATAGTAGTAAAGATGTTTTATTGCTTCATTCATATCATAAAGGTTATGTATGGAGCGATGATATCTCTAAAACTATTGAAAACTCATTAAATAAATATGACAATATTGAACTTACTACTGTTTATATGGACACTAAAAGAATTGATGACCCACAATATATAAATGACTTAGCTTTACTTTATAAAAAACAGTTTGAAAATAGAGACTATGACCTAATTATTGTTAGTGATAATAGTGCCCTTGATTTTACTATAAAATATCATGACTATTTATTCAAAAATTTACCTATATTATTTTGTGGAATAAACAATTTTAATAAAGATTTATTAATTGAACATAATATGACTAAATATATGACAGGTGTAGTTGAGCAAGTTGATTTAGAAAAAAATTTTGAACTTATATCTAAACTTCACCCTAATTTAGAAAATTTAATTTTCATTGGAGATAGATCAAAAACAAGTCTTGCAATAAAAAAAGATTTAAAACCTGTAATTGAAAAATATAAAAAATATTTTAATATCGAATATATTGATAACTTAGATATAACTAATCTTAAAAATAAAGTTTCAAAATTAGACCCTAGTAATACAGTAATTTTATTTGGATTACTATTTAAAGATACTACTGGCAAATACTTTACATATAAGCAAAGTTTTCAACAAATAAAAAATGTAAGTAATGTTCCAATTTATGGCTTATGGGATTTTTATTTAAATTATGGAATTGTAGGAGGTTTATTAACCTCTGCAATTGCACAAGGGGAAGCTGTATCAAAAATGGCACTTGATGTACTATTAAAAAATAAAGAAGTATCTGATATTCCTATTTTAGAAAAATCCCCAAATCTTTATATGTTCGATTACAAAGAGTTAGATAGATTTGATTTAGACCCAACAAAATTCATTAATGACTTAATCATTATAAATGAGCCTTCAAGTGTTTACAAAGAACATACTAAGTTCTTTATAATAGCTATTACTATAATTATTATATTAAGTATAATAGTTGTAACACTAAGAGCTAATATTCAAAGAAGAGTAAAACTAGAACAAGCTTTATCAAATAGGCTTGAGTTTGATAAAGTTTTACTTGACACAATACCAAACCCAATATATTATAAAAATACAGAGGGTAAATTTCTAGGTTGTAATATTGCATTTGTATCTTTAGTAAATAGTACAAGAAATGAAGTAATAGGAAAAACTGCATTTGATTTTTTTCCAAAAGAGATTGCAAGTAAAAATACAAAGATTGATAAAGAGTTACTAAAAACTTTTAGTACAAGTACTTCTGAATTCACATTCTATACGCCATTAAATGAAATGAAACATATAATTCTAAATAAAGCAGTTTATAAAAATATTGATGGAACTATTGGAGGAATTGTGTGTATTATGGATGATATAACTGAACGTGTTCAGCAAAAACAATTTCTAATCCAACAAAGTAAACTAGCAGAAATGGGTGATATGGTTGCAGCAATTGCCCATCAATGGAATGAGCCACTAGTGGAACTTTCTGCACTTGTTCAAGATATACAAACAAGCTATTTATTGAATGAATTAAAAGATATTGATGTAAATGATTTTGTAAAAGATTCAATGGTACAAATACAATATATGTCAAAAACATTAAGTGATTTTAGAAACTTCTTAAAACCATCAACTAAGAAAAAACTATTTTCAATATCTAAATCTCTTAATGAAATTAATGAAATAATAGGGAAACAGGTATTCTATTCAAATATAAAAATGAATTTTAACTATAAAAATAAAGATGAAGAGCTATTAATATATGGATATGAAAATGAATTTAAGCAGGTTTTATTAAACCTGCTTAATAATGCTAAAAATAAAATTGTAGAGAAAAATCTTAATACTCACAAAAAAGGTACAATAAACATAAATATTCAAAGATGTATTAATTACAATACAATTGAGATTTGTGATGATGCGGGTGCAATTGAAGATAATATTTTAAGTTCAATATTTGAACCATATTTTACGACAAAAGAGAATGGAACAGGACTTGGCCTATATATGGCAAAAGTTATAATTGAAGATAAAATGAGGGGAACAATTAGCGCTAGAAATAATGAAAATCAAGCAATATTTACAATAAAGCTTCCTCATAAAAAGGTATAAACATGAAAATTTTACTTTTAGAAGATAATCAAAAATTAAATGACACAATTTCAAAAAGACTAAAACTTAAAGGTTATAATGTATTATCTTTTACAGATGGTGCCCTTGCATTAGAAGCAATTAGTGAAGGTTTTTCATGCTTTGTTTTAGATATAAATGTACCAAATGTTGATGGAATTAAAATATTAAAAAAGATTAGAGAAATTTATCCAAAACTACCAGTTATTATAATTAGTGCATCAGTTGAACTAGATATTATAAAAGAGTCTTATGACTTTGGCTGTAGTGATTATTTAAAAAAACCTTTTTTCATAGATGAACTTGAAATAAAAATTGAAAGATATTGTCAAATTCAAAATACTAAAATAGAGTTTGATAAAAACTGTTATTTTGATTTTAAATCCTCATTAATTATTATCAATGATGAAGAGAAAAGACTTACAAAAAAAGAGAAGCTTCTTTTAAACCTATTTATAACTAAAAAAAATCAAGTTATATCATATGAAGCTATTGAAAACTATGTATGGGAAGGTAATTTTGCCACACTAGAATCTATAAGAAGTCTTATAAGACGTGTTAGAAAGATTTTAGACAAAGAGTATATTCAAACGGTAGTTGATACAGGATATATATTTAAAACTATAGAAATATGATATTTTTCATTAAAAATATCATATTAATATCATGTCTTCTAGTTAGAATTTAAAACTAACAAAATCTAAGGAGAAGATAATATGTTAAAAACAACGTCAAAATTATTAGTTGGTGCAGCACTAATTGCTGGACTAGCTACAACTGCAAGTGCAGCTAAAACTTATAAATGGAAACTAGCTACAACTTGGGGGCCTACATTAAGTCCTTTCATTGATGCTCCAAATAATATGGCAAAAATGGTTGAAGAGATGTCTGATGGAAGACTACAAATCAGAGTTGATGCTTCTAACAAACACAAATCAGCATTTGGTATTTTAGATATGGTTAAAGGTGGTCAATATGATATGGGTCACTCTGCATCATATTACTGGAAAGGTAAAGATATTAATACTTTACCATTTACAACAATGCCATTTGGTATGACTGCACCAGAACAATATGCATGGTTTTACCATGGTGGCGGTTTAGAATTAATGCAAAAAGCATATAAAAAGCATAAAGTATTATCTTTCCCTGGTGGTAACACTGGTAACCAAATGGGTGGATGGTTTAGAAAAGAGATTAACTCGTTAGAAGATTTAAAAGGTCTTAAAATGAGAATTCCTGGATTTGCTGGTGAAGTAATGGCAAAACTAGGATTAACAGTTACAAATATTGCTCCAGGTGAATTATATACATCACTTGAAAGAGGTACTATTGATGCTTTAGAGTGGGTTGGACCAGGAATGGATATTACTATGGGATTCCACAAAATTGCACCTTACTACTATACAGGATGGCATGAACCAGCAACGGAATTACAATTTTTAGTTAATGAAAGATCATTTAAGAAATTACCAAAAGATTTACAACAAATCTTATTAACAGCAATGAAAGTATCAGCATATGATATGTATATTCAAAATTATGATATGAGTGCAACAGCTTGGTCTAAAATTGAGTCTGATTACCCAAATATCAAAATTAAAACTTTCCCAAAAGAAGTTATGGATGCTATGAAAAAAGCTAATGATGAATTATTAGTTGAAAAAGCTGAAGGTAACCCACTATTAAAAGAAGTTTTAGATTCTCAAAAAGCTTACCAAAAGAAAGCTAGAAAATGGACTGAGATGTCTGACTACTTATACTTAAAAGACAATTTATAAGAAGAAACTGAATATAATCCCCCCTTCGGGGATTATAACCCACACTCATAAGTTAAATAAATATATCTACTTTTTTATGTTTATTTAACTTATTAAAACACCCAAAGGAATTTCATGCTGTTAAAACTTGAGAGATATTTTAACAAATTTGCAGACATTATTGGAATAATTACTGCATTTGCAATGGTTCTAATGATTTTAAATGTATTTTATGATGTAATTATGAGATATTTCTTTAAATCAGGTTCAATTGCAATGCAAGAGATGGAATGGCATCTTTTCTCAGTAATTATTCTACTAGGAGTTGCATATACCCTAAAAGAAGATGGTCACGTTAGAGTTGACTTAATATACGATAGACTAAGCAACAAAAGAAAAGCCGTGATAAATATGGTTGGAGTAGTATTATTTATTTTACCTATTGCACTTTTAGTTGGAATTAGTTCAATCAACAATGCTTATGAAGCGTTTTTATCAATGGAACAAAGTGGCGACCCAGGAGGGTTACCATATAGATGGATAGTAAAAGCACTAATTCCATTATCATTTTTCCTTTTAATAATTACATCAATTGGATATTTTATTAGAAACCTAAATATATATAAAGGTTTACATGAAAATGAGGATTATAATCTAAAAGGTGAAATTGAAGATTATAAAAATGAATTAAATCAGCATAAACATCACATAATTGATATAGATGAAAAGGGAGATAAAAAATGATTGGTATAGTAATGTTTTTTACAGCATTATTTATGCTGTTAATTGGTTTCCCTGTAGCATTTACATTTGCTGCTGTTTCTGTATTTTTTGGTATGATTGCAGGTATTGCTGAAGTATTAAGTTACTCAGATGAAGGTATGACTTTTATGAATATCCTAACAGAAGGTCTTCATGAAGGAATTCTAATGTTTGATTATATGCCATTTAGAATATTCTCTATTCAACAAAATACTATTTTAATGGCTATTCCTATGTTTATTTTTATGGGTATTGTTTTACAAAAAACAGGACTTGCAGAAAAACTATTAGAATCTATGGGATTCTTATTTGGAGAAATTAGAGGTGGAGTTGCTATTTCAACTGTTTTAGTTGGTACACTATTAGCTGCTTCAACTGGTGTTGTTGGAGCTTCAGTTGTAGCAATGGGTGTTATTTCACTTCCTGTAATGATGAAGTACAAATATAATACTCCACTTGCCTGTGGTACTATTTGTGCTTCTGGTACACTTGGTCAAATTATTCCTCCTTCAATTGTATTAATTATTTTAGGTGATGTATTCCAAGTTCCAGTTGGTGATTTATTCGCTGCTGCTGTTTGGCCAGGTCTTGCACTTGTTGGTGCTTATATTATCTATATTTTAATTGTATCATTTGCAAATAAAGATATGGCTCCACCAATCCCAGCAGACCCAAGTAGAGGTGATAAAAAACAACAAGTATTAAAAGCCTTAATTGATATTATTCCTTCACTTACTTTAATAGTATTAGTTTTAGGTTCTATTTTTGCAGGAATTGCAACACCTACTGAATCAGCAGCTGTTGGATGTATTGGTGCAGTTTTATTATCTATTTTATATAAAACATTTACTGTTGGAATGGTAAAAGAAGCAGCATTAGAATCAGTTAAAATTACATCTATGGTATTTGGTATCTTAATTGGTGCTACAGCATTCTCAATGGTATTTTCATATACTGGAGGAGAAGAGATTGTTGAACACTTTATGATGAGTTTACCAGGTGATGAGAAATGGGGATTCATTATATTTACAATGTTAGCAATTTTAATTTTAGGATTCTTTATTGACTTTATTGAAATATCATATATCATTGTTCCGATTTTAATTCCAGTATCACAAACACTTGGAATTGACCCAGTTTGGTTTGCAATTTTAATTGCTTTAAATTTACAAACTTCATTTTTAACACCACCATTTGGATTCAGTCTGTTCTACTTAAAAGGATGTGCTCCTTCAAGTGTAACAACAACTCAAATTTATAAAGGTGTATTACCATTTATTGCAATACAAATTGTAGTATTGTCAATAGTTGCATTCTATCCAGAACTATTTGGAATGAGTATTTCTGAATAAAAAAGGCTAAATTATGTCACTTGTTTTTAAATTAATATCAAACATAGTTTTAAAACAGTGTGACATAATGCATGCTTTTATAAATGACCCTCAACAAAGAATATATACAGTTCCACGCCTTGAATAATAGTTCTCTATAAATTAATAAAAGAAAAAATTTAGGAGAAAATATGTTAGAAGGAAAATATCAAGATTTTTATAACAAAATCGAAAAATCAATCCCAGTTGAGAATATCTTTACAGATAAACTTCATACCTTAGCTTATGGTACAGATGCCTCTTTTTATAGACTTATTCCAAAAATAGTTATTAAAACAGATAATGCTGATGAAGTACATAAAATTGTATCACTTGCTAATGAAATGAATCTAAGTGTAACATTTAGAGCAGCAGGTACCTCACTATCAGGACAAGCTATTTCAGATTCAATTTTAATTGTAACTTCAAGAAAGTTTTCTAATTTTAAAATTGCCGAGGATAAATCACATATATCACTACAACCAGCACTAACAGGTGCTCAAACAAATAATCTTTTAGCACCATTTGGGAAAAAAATTGGACCAGATCCAGCTTCTATAAATGCAGCTATGATTGGTGGAATTGCAGCTAATAATGCTTCTGGTATGTGTTGTGGTATTGCTGATAATTCATATAAAACTCTAAAATCTATGAAACTAATTTTTGTTGATGGAACAAGACTTGATACAGGTAATGAAGAATCAAAAAAAGCATTTAGAAAGTCACACGGTGAATTCTTAAAAGAATTAAAAGCAATTTCTGATGAGACTAAAGCAGATAAAGAGTTAGCTAATTTAATTGAAAAAAAATACAAAATCAAAAATACATGTGGTTACTCAATTAACTCTCTTATTGATTTTAGTGATGAGTTTGAAATCTTACAACACTTAATTATAGGAAGTGAAGGAACTTTAGCTTTTATCGAAGAGATTACTTACTACACAGTAGAAGATTTAAAAGATAAAGCAAGTGCTTTAATATATTTTAAAGATGTAAAAGAAGCATGTAATGCCGTTACAAAATTAAAATTAGCAAGAGATTCAAAGAAAATAACAGTTGATGCAGTAGAACTAATGGATAGAGCAGGGCTAGCAAGTATAGAAAATGACCCAGCTATGCCAGATTTTATTAAAAATTTTGATAAAAATGTAACAGCTCTTCTAATAGAAACAAGAGCAATAAATGATGAAAAACTTGATACACAAATAAAAGAACTTGAAAGTCTACTTGAAGAGTTTGAAGTTGTTAGAGATATATACTTTACAAAAGATGTAGAGCAATACTCGCTTTATTGGAAAATAAGAAAAGGACTATTTCCTGCGGTTGGTGCTGTAAGAGAAAATGGAACTACAGTAATAATTGAAGATGTAGCTTATCCTATTGAAGACTTAGCTGATGCAACACTTGAATTACAAGCACTGTTTAAAAAACACAACTATAGTGAAGCTTTAATTTTTGGGCACGCTTTAGAAGGAAACTTTCACTTTGTATTTACTCAAGATTTTTCAATTGAATCAGAAGTTAAAAGATATGATGAGTTTATGCAAGATGTAGTAAATTCTGTTGCAGTAAAATATCAAGGAAGTTTAAAAGCTGAACATGGAACAGGTAGAAATATGGCTTCATTTATTGAAGTAGAATGGGGAAAAACTGCCTACTTTATGATGAAGAGAATCAAAGAGTTATTTGACCCCAAAGGACTATTAAACCCTGGTGTAATAATAAATGATGATGCTCAAGCGCATATTAAAAATCTAAAAGCAATGCCACAATCAAATGAAATTATAGATAAATGTATTGAGTGTGGATTTTGTGAACCTACATGTCCTTCAAATGACTTAACATTAACACCAAGACAAAGAATTGTTATAAATAGACATATGTCTCAATTAGAAAGAGAAGGTAAAGATGAAGAGTTAAAAGAGTATCAAGAGTTATACCAATATGATGGTATTGAAACATGTGCTACTTGTTCATTATGTTCATCTGCTTGTCCAGTAAAAATAGATACAGGAAGTTTAACTAAATATTTAAGAGCAGAACAAAATTCTACAAAAGCAAATACAGTAGCAAACTTTGTTGCTAATAATTTCTCTACTACTTTAACAGGTATGAAAATAGGACTACATGGTGCAAATCTTATGCATAAAATTGTAGGAACTGCTAGTATGGAAAGTATCACTGATACAATAAGAGAATGGACAAAAGGCAAAAGTGCTAAATGGTCTACATCTATGCCAAAAGCAATTAGTATAAATACAAGGTTTGAGCAAAAATCTAGTGATAAAAAAGTTGTTTACTTCCCTTCATGTATTAATAGAACAATGGGTAGAAGTTCAGTATCACAAGAAGAAAAAGAGTTATTTGATGTAACTGTTGAAATACTACAAAAAGCTGGCTATGAAATAATTTTCCCTGAGGATTTAGGAAACTTATGTTGTGGTATGCCATTTAGTTCAAAAGGATTCAATGAAGCTGCTGATAGTAAATCTTCTCAATTAGAAGATGCCTTATTAAATGCAAGTGATTTTGGTTCATATCCTGTTCTTTGTGATACAAGCCCGTGTACAAAAAAGATGATAGAAAGCTTTTCACACAAAGAGTTAGATATCTATGAACCAATTGAGTTTGCATTAGAATTTTTAACAAAAGAGTTAGAATTTAATCCTATTGAAGAACCAATTACAATTCATACAACTTGTAGTTCAAGAAAAATGGGACTAGAAGAGAAATTTAAAAAATTGGCTCAATTATGTTCTACAAAAGTAATAATCCCAGCAGATGTTCAATGTTGTGGATTTGCAGGAGATAGAGGATTTAATTTCCCTGAATTGAATAAATCAGCACTAAGAAATTTAAAAACTCAAATAAAAGATGCAAAATATGCATTTAGTACATCAAAAACTTGTGAAATTGGTCTATCAGATGAATCAGGTTTAGATTATAACTCAATTTTCTATCTAATTAATAAAGTAACAAAACCTAAAAATTTATAATCTTTTTTTAGTCAAAACAGATATTTACCATTTATTTGGTAAAATATCTGCTTTAATAGAAAAAGGAATTATAATGAATAAACTTTTTTTGTCACTACTACTTAGTACAACTATCTCTTTTGCCTCTGTTATAAATGGAGTTGCAATAACAGTAAATGATGAGCCAATCACTCTTTATGATATTGAGCAAACTGCTAAACAAAATAATGTTGATAAAAATCAAGCTGCAAGTGCCTTAATAGATAAAGCACTTTATGAACAATTAGTAAAAAAACATAATATTACTGCTGATATATTTGATGTAAATGAATATATTGAAAAACTAGCAGCAACAAACAATATGGATGTTTACACATTTAAATCGGTTATTAAACAAAAATATCCAAACTATTCAATTTTTGAAGAAGAGGCTAAAAGTGCTGTACTTAGACAAAAGCTAATTCAAAAAATTGTAAAAGGACAACTAAATGTTGCAACTGATGAAGATATGGAACTTTATTATGAAAATAATAAAGACCAATTTACTACAGCAAATAGTTTTGATATTGTTAAATATACATCAACAAATAAAGCATCTTTAATTAGTGCATTAAAAAGTCCATTATTAGTTCCAAATGATGTGGAAAGAACTCCACAAACACTACAAACAAGTGAGATACCACCTCAATTACAGTATCTTTTAACAGAAACTAAAGTAAATAGTTTTACACCTATTTTCACAGCAGATAGAAAATTTACTGCCATCTTTATTACAAAAAAAAGTGGTCAAAGTACTATTGCATTTGAAAATGTAAAAGGTAAGATTTTTAATGACTTAATGAAATTAAGAGAAAAAAAATACCTAAAAGAGTATTTTGAAAAAGAAAAGCTTACAGCAGATATAAAAATAGTTAGATAAAAGGAAATAAATGTCAGATATGTTTGAAGTTATTATTGGTTTAGAAGTTCACGTACAATTAAATACAAAAAGTAAACTATTTTGTTCTTGTGCAACAAGTTTTGGTGAAGAACCAAACACAAATACATGTCCTACATGTTTAGGATTACCAGGTGCACTTCCAGTTTTAAATAAAGAAGCAGTTCATAAAGCTATTATGTTAGGAACAGCACTTAATTCAAAAATTAACCAAAAATCAATATTCAACAGAAAAAACTATTTCTACCCAGATTTACCAAATGGTTATCAAATTTCACAATTTGAAGTTCCTGTTGTTGGTCTTGGAGAATTAGTTATTGACTTTGAAGATGGAACAAGTAAAAAAATTGGAGTTACAAGAGCTCACTTAGAAAATGATGCTGGGAAAAATATCCATGCAGGAAGTGTATCTCATGTGGATTTAAATAGAGCAGGAACTCCACTACTTGAAATCGTTTCAGAACCAGATATGAGAAATGCAACTGAAGCTGTTTTATATCTTAAAAAACTTCATTCAATTGTTAGATATTTAGGTATTAGTGATGCTAATATGCAAGAGGGTTCATTTAGATGTGATGTTAACGTATCTATTAGACCAAAAGGTGATGATAAACTTTATACTAGATGTGAAATCAAAAATATGAACTCATTTAAATTTATTGAAAGAGCTATTAAATATGAAGTAAATAGACATATTGAAGCTTGGGAAGATGGTGTTCATTCAACTGAGATTGTTCAAGAAACAAGACTATTTGATCCAGATTCAGGTGAGACAAGATCAATGAGAGGTAAAGAAGACGCTGCTGATTATAGATACTTTCCAGATCCAGACCTTTTACCACTAATTATTACAGATGAAATGATGGAAAAATACTCAAAAATTCCTGAACTTCCAGATGAAAAGAAAGAAAGATTTGTAAAAGAGTTTGGATTAAAAGAGTATGATGCATCAGTAATTACTGCTTCTTTAGAAACAGCAAACTTCTTTGATGAAATGATGAAAGAGGGAATTAGTGGTAAAAATGCTGCAACATGGTTGACAGTTGAATTACCTGCAAGATTCACTGAAGGTGTTTCAATAGAAAACTCTCCAATAGATGCTAAAACATTAGCAACTATTGTAAAAAGAATTGAAGACAATACAATTTCTGGAAAAGCAGCTAAAGAAGTACTTGATTACTTAATTGAAAATAGTGTAGAAGTTGATGAGGCTATTGATAAACTTGGATTAAAACAAGTAAGTGATGATGGGGCTATCTTAGAGATAATTGATGGAATACTTGCAGCTAATGAAGATAAAATAGCTGAATATAAAGGTGGTAAAGAGAAACTATTTGGATTCTTTGTTGGTCAGACTATGAAAGCATCTAAAGGTAGTGCAAATCCAGCTAAAGTAAATGAACTTTTAAAGCAAAGATTATCATAATGAACAAAAACACAATCGCAGTTATTGGTGCAGGTAAATGGGGACAAGCTCTTCATTTTGCACTAAATAAAAAACAAAAATGTCTTATTACTTCTAGAACAAAAAGAGAAATAGAAAACTTTGTTGACTTAGAAACTGCAATGAATTGTGAATACTTAGTTATAGCCATTCCAGCTCAAGAAATAAGAGCATGGCTAAAACAAAACTTTAAATTTAAAGGTCAAAAAATTCTTGTGGCTTCAAAAGGTATTGAAGCAAATACAGGGGAATTTTTAAATGAAATTTATTCAGAGTTTGTGCCTGAAAAGAATATAGGATTTATTTCTGGACCTTCTTTTGCTGCTGAAGTTATAAAAGGTCTTCCTTGTGCTTTAGTTATAAACTCTAATTCTAAAAAAATATATAAAGAGTTTAGTGTATTCTTCCCAAATTTTATAAAGACATATTATAGTGCTGATGTAATTGGAGCTGAAATAGCAGGTGCATATAAAAATGTTTTAGCAATTGCAAGTGGAATTTGTGAAGGCCTTAACTTAGGTAAAAATGCTCAAGCATCTTTAATAGCAAGAGGATTAGTAGAAATGCAAAGATTTGGTAAACATTTTGGAGCAAAAAAATCATCTTTTATTGGACTTAGTGGAGCAGGGGATTTGTTTTTAACTGCAAACTCTACTATGAGTAGAAACTTTAGAGTTGGTCTTGGATTAGCTCAAAATAAACCTTTAGATGTGATATTAGAAGAGCTAGGTGAAGTTGCAGAAGGTGTTAAAACTTCAGTAGCTATACACTCTTTATCAGAACAACACTCTATATATACGCCAATTGCAAATGAGGTATATAAAGTGTTAAATGGGAAAAGCACTCAAGAGAGCTTAAAAGATTTACTTAAAAATTAGATTCAAACTTTTATACATATAGTATTACAAACTACAGTACGTATTTTATTTAGTTTTTATATAGTATTAACTCAAATGAAACATAAGGAGTAAAAATGCAAGCATTTGTAGTAGAAAAAAGAGATGATGAATTTGTTTCAAGTATTCAAGAGGTAAAAAAACCTATTTGTGAAAATGAAAATGAAGTAGTAATTAAAGTTAGTTACTCATCATTAAACTATAAAGATGCACTAAGTTCTATTGGAAATCCAGGTGTTACAAAAACTTTTCCACATATTACAGGAATTGATGTAGCTGGTATTGTAGCTGAATCAACATCAAATATATTCAAAGTAGGGGAAAGAGTTTTAGTAACAGGATACGATATGGGGATGAATACTCATGGAGGACATGCCGAATATGTAAAAGTTCCTGCTCCTTGGGTAGCTAGAATTCCTGATGCAATGAGTGAAAAAGAGATAATGACTCTAGGTACAGCAGGACTTACTGCTGCTTTAAGTGTAAATGAACTAAGACAAAATGGTATAAAATCAGAAACTGGTGAAATATTAGTAACTGGAGCTACTGGTGGGGTTGGTTCTATTGCCGTGTCAATATTAAGAAAAATGGGTTATACAGTTACTGCTTTAACGGGAAAAAAAGAGAAGATAGACTTTCTTAAAAGAATTGGAGCTAATGAAGTAATTGTAAGAGATGAATTTGATATAGAAACAAATAGACCTTTAATGAGTGAAAAATATGCAGGAGTAATTGATACAGTAGGTGGCTCAATATTAGCAACATCACTTAAACAAGTAAAATATGATGGTGTAGTTACTTGCTGTGGTTTAACATCTTCCCATGAACTTAATACTAACGTATTCCCTTTTATTTTAAGAGGAGTTAGACTTATAGGGATTGACTCTGTTGAGTGTAAACTAGAAAAGAAACAAGCTGCTTGGGAAAAACTTGCTAGTAAGTGGAGAATTGATACTTTAAAAAATATAACAACAGAAATATCACTAGAAGAGATTAAATCAGCTTATGAAAAGATTCTTTCAGGAAATGTAGTAGGTAGATATGTAGTAAAAATAGGATAAAACTAAGAAACCTTAGTTATCCTACATTTATTTCACCATTTTCAACTTTTTGAGAATATATAGTCTCTTTGCCACTTTTTAATATTTTTGCTTGTTCAACCCATTGATTGTTTTTAGCACAACCTGGTTCTAATAAAAATGATTCAATCCAATCACAGTTTTTACTTGACCAACTTGCAATTTGTTCAAAATGATAGATACCTAATGTATTTAAATCATTCTCTATTTTATTTGTAATACCTTTAATTTTTTTCAGATTATCTTTACCTGAAGGTTTTGGTGAACTTATAACTAAAGGCTTATTATCTAAGTTTGAACTTTTTTTAAATATTGGATTTACACCTGAATTAGGGAATCTTTTACTCTGCGTTTTATTTTTAGATTGATTATCATTTTGAACTTCTTTATATGAAGTACCTTTTGCGATAACATAACCAAAAACTGTACCAATTGCAAATGCTATTAAAAGATTTATAACAATTAATGAAGCTATTTCTAACATATATTTTATTCTCCTAAAACTTTTATTTCAACTCTTCTATTAACTTCAGATAAACCATTTTTATCATCTTTTGCAATAGGAAAGTCTTCTCCATAACCAACTGCTGTTAATCGAGATTTTTTAATACCTAAATCAATTAAAGCATTCATTACACTATTTGCTCTATCTTGTGAAATTCTTTTGTTTAGAGATGCTGCACCTCTAGAATCAGTATGTCCACCAATTTCAACTTTAATATTAATATTATCATTTAAAATATCTGCAATTTTTTTAACCGAATCAAAAGAGTCTTTTGTAATTTTTGTACTTCTTCTTTCAAAAGTAATTTTATTAGTACTTAGAACATTATTTATTTCAGATTGTAATTCTTTCATTTTTTCATGACTATTAATTTGATTGTTCAATTTTTCATTAGCTTCAAAATTTTTTGAATCTTTTTCTAAACCAGTCTTATTATCTAAACTTTCTTTTTTATCTATCTTTTTTACTGATAAATTTGAAATATCAACTTCAAGACCCACTTTATTTATAATAGAAATTAATGAATCTTTATATTTTAAGTCTTTTAATTCACCAATTAAACTGATTTCATCCCCATTAACTAAAAGCTTTGAGTTATCTGTAAGAAGATCTTTTGATGGAATCATTAGTTGTGATATTTTAACTAATAATTCTTCATTGACATTGATTGCTGGGTTAAATTTATAATCTCCCTTAATAGTAACACCTAATAAATCTTCAAGTTTTAAAACTTGTTTTTCATCTCTTAATATACCATTAAAAAATATTTGATTGTCATCTTTAATTAATTCTAAATTAATAAAATTATTATTAATAATCTTTTCTTCTTCTTGACTTTCTTCATTTAAAGCTACATTTACACTCTTTTTAATCTCATCAACTTTGTTAAATATTGTTTCAACAAGTTCTTCTTTTTTGTTTTCATCTTTAACTACAGTTGAGTTATCACTTTCTAAAACTTTTTTATAATTAAATGTTGAAATAGTATATATTATTAAAATTACAAGTAAAACTGATAGTATTAATATCTTTTTAGCCATATTAAATTTCCTATTAAATATATAATTTTTGTGATTATATCTTAACTAACAAGAAATACTAATTAAATCTGTTAATAAAAAACATATTAATATAAAAACCTGAATAGTAACTACTTTAAAAGCTCAATCCATAAGAATTTATTCATATTTGATTTCAAAACAGCTTTCCAACCAAATGATGTTGAATGTAAATAGAAAATATCATTTATTTTTTTAAAGCTTAATTCCTTATTAGAAACTTCTCCAAATATAAGTGTAAATATCGCATAGATATATTCACCATCTTCTTCTAAATGAAACTTAAAATTATCAAAGTCACTTAACTCTTTATCTAAAAACTCTTTTATTTCTTTCATACACACCTTTCGATAATTTTTCTTATTTTAAATTTTTTTTCCTTTTCTATTGCTTTTTTTTGTGATAGAATTTATGAAAAGGAGTAACTATGAAAACGATTATTACTATTTTTATGTTTTTAAGTACTGTTTTTGCTTCAGAGTTACCTGAAGAATTCGATAGAGAACTTTATAACGCAGGTGAAAAAGTTTTTGACAACAAATGTATGCAATGCCATGAAAAATCCATGGACATACAACTACTTATGAAAAATTTTTTAGAAGAGGATAACAAACTTCTAAATTTAAAAGCCCCTACGGGAAATGAAATATCATTTAGACTAAAACAACAAATTGGAAGTAGAGATGATATAGAGTTTCACCTAATTCAAACAAATGATTTTTTAGTGGATTATTTATTTTATCCAGATAAAGCCAAAACAATCTGCTTAGAAGGCGTTATTAGACACTTTGATACTATGCCTAGCCAAAAAGGAAAAGTAAGTGAGGAAGAGATAGAACAAGTTAATCACTTCTTATACTTTCTAGAAGGCTTTAATGGAGTTAATAAATATTATCATGATGAAACAAAATTTTAAAAGGATTTTATAAATGAAAAAAACAATTTTATCAGTATTAGCTATTGCAACTTTAGGATTTGCAAATGATGTGACATACAAGATAGATGGAAAAGATTATGAAGGATACTATAAATCTCCATCAAAAGATGCACCATTAGTTTTTATGGTACATGATTGGGATGGAATTACTGAATATGAGAAAAAAAGAACACAAATGCTAAATGACTTAGGTTATGCAGTATTTGCTGTTGATTTATATGGAAAAGGTAATAGACCAACTGAAATTGCAGATAAAAAAGCAATGACTAAATCTTTATACTCAAATAGAGATGAAATGAGAAAAAGATTAAATGCAGGATTAGAAGAAGCTAAAAAACTAGGTGCTAATACATCAAATGCTTTAGGTATGGGTTACTGTTTTGGTGGAAGTTCTATTTTAGAGTTTGCTAGAAGTGGAGCAGATCTTAAAGCATTTGTTCCTTTTCATGGAAATTTATTAACTCCTGATGGACAAGATTATAAAAATACAAAAGGTAAAGTTGTAGTATTCCATGGAACTGCTGATAAAGTTGTACCTTTTAGTGAGTTTGCTTCACTTGCTGTTGAGTTAGAAAATATTGGTTTAGAGCATGAAATGATTACTTATAGTGGTGCACAACATGCATTTTCTGTAATTGGTGGTGGAAAATATAATGAAGCTGCTGATAAAAAATCTTGGAAAAGATTTACTGAAGTTTTAAAAGAGACTTTAAAATAAAAGTGAGTTAATACTCACTTTTACTATTTAGCTGGGATAGGATAGTTTTCAATCACAAAATCAATATCTTTATCACCTCTACCACTTAGATTTACTAATATTGTTTCATTTGGTTTTTCTTTTGCTAATTTCATAGCATATGCTACAGCATGAGCTGATTCAAGTGCAGGAATAATACCTTCTAATTGTGAAAGCTTATAAAATGCATCAACAGCTTCAATATCATTTACAAGACCTATTTTTGTTCTTCCAATTGAGTGAAGATAAGCATGCTCTGGCCCAACAGATGGATAATCAATCCCACTTCCAATACTATATACAGGTGCTGGTTCACCTTTTTCATCTTTTAACATGATAGAGTTAAATCCATGCATAACTCCTTCTTCTCCATAAGAAATTGATGCAGAGTGGTCACCAAGTTTTTCACCTCTACCTAAAGGCTCAACTCCATAAAGATTTACATCATCATCAATAAATCCAGCAAAAATACCCATAGCATTACTTCCTCCACCAACACAAGCAGCTACATTTTGAGGAAGTTTACCTGTCATTTCTAAGAACTGTTCTCTTGCTTCTATTCCCATAACTGATTGGAAATCTCTTACCATTTTTGGGAAAGGATGAGGACCAACAACAGAACCAATACAATAAATAGTATTTATAGGGTCTTTTAAGTAGCTTTCAAAGGCACTATCAACGGCTTCTTTTAATGTTTTTAATCCATGAGTTGCAGGAACTACAGTTGCTCCTAAAATCTTCATTCTTACAACATTTGGATGCTCTTTAGCAATATCAACTTCACCCATGTGGATTTCACACTCTAAGCCAAAATAAGCAGCAGCTGTTGCTAAAGCAACACCATGTTGTCCAGCACCCGTTTCAGCAATAAGCTTTTTCTTTCCTAAATACTTAGCTAGTAAGGCTTCAGCCATACAGTGATTTAGTTTGTGAGCACCTGTGTGGTTTAAATCTTCTCTTTTTAGATAGATTTCAGCCCCAACTTGGTTACTAAGATTTTTACAATAGTAAACTGGAGTTGGTCTACCTTGATAATGTTTTCTGATTTTGTTTAATTCATGTATAAACTCGTGAGAGTTTGATAGTTTTTTATAAGCTTCATTTATCTCTTCAAATGGCTTTTCAAGTTGTGGCGGGATATATGAACCTCCAAACTTCCCAAAATAACCCTTATCATCAGGCATAGTTTCTAAATAAGGTTTTTTGTTTACTTCCATACTACTAATCCTTGTTTTGTATAATAATATAGATTATAGCCATAAAAAGATGATAAGTTTTTTAGATTACTTTTGTTGTAGTTCTTTTTGTGTGTTTTGTTGCTCAACAGCCGCTTCATATCTATCAAAAAGCAATGAAAACATATATCCCATTGCTACTACTATTAAACCTATTATTAAAATATTTCTCATGTTTTTCCTAAATAAATTTTGATAAATTATATAAAATTAAATATGAATCTTTGGTTTAAAATGAATATTAAACAATAATTTATATTTTTTATACGATAATCAAAATACTAGATTAAGAGAGGTGGAAAAATGGGATTCCATATGCCTTGAACTCATAGGCTTTAAGCGGGGCGTAACCAGTTCAGGAAAGATGCGGGGAGGTTCCCTCCCGCCTCTTAATTTGTTGTAATTTCTGTCTTCTTATTTTTAGAACCCATATCTAAGTCCTAAAAATCATCAAAGTCAATAGAACCTTTACTATAATTTACAACATTCCCTTCAAAGAAATTCGTTCTTTGGTCATTAAATGATGCATATCCATCAACCCATGGAATAGGGTGTTTTACATTATATTCTGGTTTGTATCCTACTGCATCAAGTCTTTTATCTGCTAGGTATTCGATGTATTGTCTAATAATTCCATCTGTGAAACCTAAGATTTGTCCTTGAGTGATATAGGCTCCCCAAGAAGCTTCTAAATCAACTGCTTTTCTAAACATACCTCTTACAGTTTGTTCTAATTCAGGAGTAAATAAATCTGGTCTTTCTTTTCTAGTTGAGTTAATCATATTTTGAAATAATAGTAAGTGAGTTACTTCATCTCTTTGAATAAATCTAATCATTTGTGAACTTCCCAGCATCTTACCTGATTTTCCAAGTGCATACATAGCTGCAAATCCAGCATAGAAGTATAATCCTTCTAAGATTTGGTTAGCAAACATAGCTAATAAAATCTTAGTATCAGAGATGTTCCCATCATCATCACCAGTTAAATTCTTATATGTATCAGCGATGTAAGTATTTTTCTCTCTTAACTTAGCATCAGTTTTCCACATATCATAAATCTCATTTGTATTATCAGAGATTGACTCTACCATTACTGCGTATGATTTTGAGTGATTAGCCTCTTCATAAGATTGTCTTGAAAGACAAGCATTAATTTCAGGTGCTGTTATATATGGATTGATGTTATCCATTAGGTTATTTGTTTGTAATGAATCCATAAAGATTAATTGAGAAAGTACTAAGTCATACATTCTTTTTTCAGCTGGGCTTAGATATTTATAATCCTTAGCATCAGCTGTCATTTGTACTTCTTTTGGGAACCAAGTATTTGCTTCCATTGTATCCCATAATTTTAATGCCCATTCGTATTTCATTCTAGTGAAGTTAATCATACCATCACTATTTCCACCAAATACTCTTCTTTCATTTAGTGTCTCTTTTGAATCTGGGTTATATATAATCTTTCTATCCATACGGAATTCCTCTAAGTTTTTAGTAAATTTTAAATTAATTTGTTTCTTTTTTGTATGAAAAAAGTGTAAGGTTATCTTACTGACAACCAGAACACTCCATACTTCTATCTTCTACATCATTGTTTGCTTCAGGAGATTGACTTCTTAAGTAGTAAGTCGATTTTAATCCAAGCTTCCAAGCTAATGTATAGATTTCATGTAAATATCTACCACTTGCTTTATCTAAACTCATAAAGATATTTGTAGACTGACCTTGGTCAATCCATTTTTGTCTTACTGCTGCTGCTTTGATAACTTGTAATTGGTCAATCTCGAATGCAGGAGTATAATAAGTCCATGTTTCAGGGCTTAAGTTTGGAACAACTACAGGAATTAGTCCTGATAAGTTCTCTTCAAACCATTTTCTTTTATAAACTGGCTCAATAGCTTGAGTAGTACCAACTAAAATCGAAATAGATGAAGTTGGAGCAACAGCCATTAGGTAACCATTTCTCATACCATCTTTTTTAACCTTAGCTCTTAATTCATCCCAATCATAGCCTGTATCAAATAGGTCTTTATCTACAAGTGCATTAACAGCTTGAGGGGCATGGTCGTGAGGCATAATACCTTGTGACCATTTAGAACCTTCAAATGTAGGATAAATACCTTTTTCAACTGCTAGATTAGAAGATGATTTAATTGCATTATATGAAACTGCTTCCATAATTGAATCAATTTTCTTGAAGTGTTCAGTTGAACCCCATTCAAGTTTATATGCTGCTAACATCTCTGCTTCACCCATAACACCAAGTCCAATAGATCTTGATTTTAAGTTTGTAGCTTTTACCTTTCTTAATGGATAGAAATTTAAATCAATAACATTGTCAAGCATTCTAATAGCTGTTGGAACTACTCTTTCAATATCTTCTTTTGTATTGATTCTAGAAAGGTTGATTGATGCAAGGTTACAAACTGCTGTATCTCCATCAATTTTCTCTTTTTCTACAATAAATACTTTTTTACCACCAATAGAATCAAGAGCCGTAACTTTGTTAGCTTTTTTCTCAATTCCACCATCAACTACGATGATATCCTCTTCTTCATGTGTTGAAATAGTTCCATCTTCAAACTCTAACTTAATTAAGTAGTGGTTAGGGTTTGTATTTTGGAAAATCTCTGTACAAAGATTTGAACTTCTGATATGTCCAACGTGACTATTTGGATTTGCTCTGTTTGCATTATCTTTGAAACATAAGAAAGGACTTCCTGATTCAAAGTATGAAGTTAAGATTTTTTTCCATAAATCTTTTGCTTTGATTCTATCTTTTGTAACAGTTTGATCACTTTCATAAGCAATGTATCTTTCTTTAAACTCTTCACCATGTAATTCAGATAAATCAGTTACTTCAGCTGGGTCAAATAAAGTCCAAACACCATCTTCTAAAACTCTTTCCATAAATAGGTCAGTAATCCAAAGTGCAGGGAATAAATCGTGTGCTCTTCTTCGCTCTTCACCTGAGTTTTTCTTTAAATCAATAAAATCAGAAATATCCATGTGCCAAGGCTCAAGATATACAGCAATTGCACCTTTTCTAGTACCTAATTGGTCAACTGCAATTGCAACGTCATTTGCAATTTTAAGAAATGGTACTGTTCCACCAGCTGCACTTTTGTGACCATCAATAGATCCACCCATAGCTCGCACTTGGTTCCAATCCCAACCAATACCACCACCATATTTAGATAGTAATGACATTTCGTGATACGTATCAAAAATACCTTCTATGTTATCAGGAGTTGAACCAATATAACAAGATGATAATTGGTGTCTATTTGTTCTTGCATTTGATAATGTTGGAGTTGCTAACATTACTTCAAATTTTGAAACTACATCATAGAACTCTTTTGCTCTTTGTTGTTTGTTTTCTTCATTTTGAGCTAAGAACATTGCAATAGCCATAAACATTTGTTGTGGTAATTCTATTGGATTTCCATCTCTGTTTTTGATTAAATATCTATCGTAAAGTGTTTTAATCCCTAAATAGTTAAATAAATAATCTCTTGTTGGGTCAATATAGTCATTTAAGTCATCTAAATCAAACCCTTCTCCAAGAGCTGGCAATAATCTACCTGCATCTTTTCCATATTTTAAATAATCTCTTAAATGGCAATAAGGTTCTCCTTTAACACCATGAGTAGCTTTCCCTACTTTGTGGTATAGGTCATAAACGAATAATCTTGCAGCAACAAAAGTCCAATTTGGAACATCTATATCAATTTTTTCAACTGCTGTTTTGATAAGTGCATCTTGAATATCTGCAGAATTCATTCCATCAATGAATTTAATTTGAGCATCAAGCTCTAATTCACTCTGGCTTACTCCCTCTAAACCATCAGTAGCAGCGATTGTCATACTTTGGATTTTTGTTATATCTAATAATTCTTTTCGACCATTTCTCTTTTGAATCATAATTGCCATTTTATTGCCTTATAGTTGTTAATATTTATCTTATTTGTTGAAAACTCTGTTGTAGATTGCGTCAACATTTTTAGTGTAGTACTCATAGTTGAAACACTCTCTAATTTGTTCTTCACTTAATTTTGCTCTTAATTCTTCATCTGAAAGTAAGTGTCCTAAGTATAATGATTCACCATTTTCATCTACTGTAGGTTTACCTTCTTTAATCTCTGCCCATACTTTCATAGCGTTTCTTTGAACGATTTTGTATGCATCTTCTCTTGAAACACCAGCTTTTGGAAGTTCAAGTAATACTCGCTGGCTGAATACTAATCCACCAGTTAAGTTTAAGTTTTTCATCATATTTTCTGGCATAACTGTTAAGTTTGCAATTACATTGTTCATTCTGTGTAACATAAAATCAGTTGTAATAAATGCATCTGGTAACCAGAATCTTTCATTTGATGAATGAGAAATATCTCTTTCGTGCCATAAAGCTACATTTTCCATTGCTGGTGCTGCGTAAGCTCTAATAGTTCTTGCAAGTCCAGTAATATTTTCAGTTAAAATAGGGTTTCTTTTGTGAGGCATTGCTGAAGATCCTTTTTGACCTTTTGCAAAAAACTCTTCTGCTTCATAAACTTCTGTTCTTTGTAAGTGTCTTACTTGAACTGCAAATTTTTCAACTGAAGAAGCTAATAATGCAAGTGCTGATGCAAGTCTTGCATATCTATCTCTATGAACAACTTGGTTTGAACAAGGCTCTGGTTTTAAACCAAGTTCTGCCATTGCTAACTCTTCAAGCTCAAGTGGTGCGTGAGCAAAGTTACCCATAGCTCCAGAAATTTGTCCCACAGAAATTACTTCCATAGTTTGCTCTAAATTCTCTAAGTGTCTTGCAACTTCATCATACCATACTGCTAAAGTTAAACCAAAAGTAATAGGCTCACCGTGAATACCGTGACTTCTTCCTACCATTAATGTGTATTTGTGTTCTTCAGCTCTTGTTTTAATTGATTCCATTAACATTCTTACATCATCAATAATGATTTTTAATGAATCTCTCATTTGTAATGCAACACCAGTATCAACTGCATCACTTGAAGTCATACCATAGTGGAACCATCTTGATTCTTCACCTAAGCTTTCTGCTACACTTGTATTAAAAGCAATTAGGTCATGTTTTGTAACAGCTTCGATTTCTTCGATTCTCTCAACAGAGAAAGTAGCATTATTAACAATCTTCTCACAATCTTCATCAGGGATTAATCCTAATTTATTCCAAGCTTTAACTGCTGCTTTTTCTACTTCTAACCATGCAGCATATCTTGCATGTTGAGTCCAATGTTTTGTCATCTCAGGTCTTGCATATCTTTCAACCATTCTTCTAGTCCCTTGTTTTCGTTTTTATGTGATATTTTTCATTTTTTTAGTATGATATGTTATCTAAAGAAGACAAAATTCTAACTAAAAATCTGAATAAAAATTAGATGATTTAAAAAAAAAATCTAGGAAGCCAAATTGCCGTTCGTTTTAAAGAAATTTAAAGTAATAAAAAACAAAACCATACAAATATCTCTATTGCAAGATTTAGACCTTGACCGCCGTCAATCCAGTCGTTTGCTTAGTCGTGGAAGAATTTTTAGAAGTGATAATAGTGCATATAAAGTCTCAGATATAATTAACGAAGACTACATATATATTGCTATGTTTGAAGGCCACACAAGGGGTTTAAAACCACTGTTTACAACAAGTGATTTTGCAATCTTTGATAAGCCATCAAACTTAGTAATTCATCCTAACTCTAAAAAGACAGAATATTCACTTTTAGATGAAATTAGATATCACTTTGGCGATAATGCAAATCAAGCTCATAGAATTGATGCAGAGACTTCAGGATTAGTTTTAGTTGGAAGAAAAGAAAGCGTTACAAATGCCCTTGCAACTATGTTTGAAGAGAAAGAGTATAAAAAATCTTATCTTACAATTGTAAGAGGTGAGATAAAAGAAGAGATTACAATTGATAAAAACCTAAAAAAAGAGGGAAAATCAATTGGAGTTAAAATGACAACTTGCTCTAAGCAAGAGGGTAAAAGCTCTATTACAATTATAAAACCTATTAAATATAATAAAGAAAAAAATCAAACTTTAGTGGAAGCTATACCTATAACAGGACGACAACACCAAATTAGAATTCATCTTCATTCAATAGGGCATACAATACTTGGAGATCCTATTTATGGGGTTGAAGATGATATTGCGCAAAGTTATCTAACTAAAACATTAGATGATAAAAAACGTTTTGAAACAAGTGGTTCATACAGACTTTGGCTGCAAGCAAACTATTTAGAGTTCACTTATAAAGGCGTAATTTATAAGATATATTCAAAAAATAAAGAGATATTAGCTCAATTTGAATCTTGATAAATTTTTACCTTTAGTATCTATAATATGTACTGCACAAGCTAAACAAGGGTCAAAAGAGTGAATAACTTTTAAAACCTCAAGTGGCTTTGATAAATCTTCAATTTTTAGACCTATTAAAGCTTCTTCATATGCACCTCTTATTCCATCATAATTTTTAGGAGTTGCATTCCATGTTGTTGGAGCTATTACTTGATAGTTTTTTACTTTTGAGTCTTTTATATTAACACTATGAAGTAAAACACCCCTTGGAACTTCTAAAAAGCAACTATCACTTGTATCTTTTTTCATCTCTTCAAATTTATAAGCACTAAAAGTCTCAGTATGGTCATACTTGATATTTTGAATTAAATTTGACATCAATTTAAAGATATATTCACAAATATATTGGCTTTCAATTGCCCTTGCTATATTTCTTCCAATAGTACAATTCAAATCTTCTAATTTTAAATCAACACTTTTTAAAAAATCATCAACAAAACTATTTATTGCTGTATCATTCTTTTTATAACTAATAAAAATCCTTGCAATTGGACCTGTTTCCATAGTCATATTTTCATATCTAGGTGCTTTTATCCAAGAGTATTTATCATTTTCTTTACTTGTCTTTAGTGTTCCATCATCATTTAAATCTGTATAAAATGGCTCTTGTGGATTTTCATCATCATACCAAGCTCTTTGAACTAACTCTGTAATTTTGGAACTATCAAACTCTTTTATATCTTCAAGCTTATTATTAAAAATAACACCACTTGAAAATAGTTTTTTATCACTAGAGATTTCATATCCACCGACACACAAATAGTTTCCTAAAGTTTTTCCTACTTTTTCTTTTATTTCATCCTTGTAAGCTATTGTTAAAAGCTTCATATCAGGGATATAGGCTCTATTTATAAACTCACTTGCTTCTTTTATAACAAATAAAAAGTCATTTAATCTTTGGGGATTTATCATATCAGCTACACTTGTAACTCCACCAACAACTATTGATTGAGGGTGGGGTGTTTTTCCACCAAAAATAGCTATAGCTTTTGATATTTTTGTTTGAAAAGTTAATGCTTCAAAATAGTGAGATAGTAAAATCAAGTTTTCTTCACTACTTAGCTTATAATCACTATGACCAAAATAGTTACTATTAAAAGGTCCTAATTTTCCCGCATCAATAAAGTTTTTTAACTTTTGTAAAATAGTTTCATAATGGGAGTGCGAATTTCTAAAGGGATGAGAACTATACTTATGTGCTTCTTTTGAAGTTTGTTTTACATCAGCTTCTAAAGCTTTAGTAACATCTACAAAATCAAGCAAATGTAACTGATAAAAGTGTACAACATGATCTTGAATAAACAAAGCCATACTCATTAAGTCTCTAATTATTTGGGCATTTTTAGGAACTTTTATATCATAAGCATTTTCAACGGCACTCACACTTGCTCTAAAATGTGAATTTGTACAAACACCACAAATACGACCAGCAATTAAGCCTACATCTCTAGGATCTCTATCTTGTAAAATAATTTCAAGTCCACGAAACAACTGCCCACTAGCATATGCTTCTCTAACAATATTTTGTTCATCTACTTCAACTTCAACTCTTAAATGACCTTCAATTCTTGTTATTGGATCAATAACTAGCTTTTTCATTTTATTAATCCTCATCTTCTTTTATATAAACTCTTTCATTTGCAAACTTATCTATAAAGTTTATCTCTGTACAAGCCATACAACCATGACCAGCTTGAACTGGCCAAGAAGTGCCTTCATTAAATTTTGCTAAAGGACAGTTTACATTTGCATAAGGACCTTTACATCCCATTTGAAATAAACACCATCCATTCTTAGCTCCTTCATCTCCCCATTGCTCTACAAACTCTCCAAGTTCATAATGTCCACGTCTCTCACAATTATCATGAACTCTTTGAGAATAAGCCCATAATGGACGATTTTGTTTATCAAGTGCAGGTAACTCTTCAAACATCATATAAGATAGTAAAGTTCCAACTATATTTATAGGATTAGTAGGACATCCAGGAAGATTTATAATATCATCTCTATTAAGTGCTTGGGCTACACCAACTGCACCTGTTGGGTTTGGCTTAGCAGCAACTACTCCACCATCATAAGCGCAACTTCCAACTGCTAAAACAAGTGCTGCATCTTTGGCACAATTTTTTAAAAGTTCAAGTCCTGTTTGACCTTTTGGGCCTATTCTTAAAAATTTACCATCAAGTCCTAGAGGAATTGCTCCTTCTACTATTAAGATATATTTACCTTTAGAGTTTTCTATAATATCTTCTAAAATTGATTCACTAAAATCACCACTAGAACTCATAAGTAATTCATGATAATCAAGTGAAATATAATCAAATATTAAATCTTCAATTGCAGGATTTGCTGATTTTATAAAAGCTTCACTATTTCCACTACAATCCGCAAGCTCTAGCCATATAATAGGAATTTTATTTAAGTTTTTCACCCCATCTTCTACTACACTTTCAAAAGAGGGGTGAAGTTGCATACTAGCTGTTACCATTGAAACCCAACTGTTTACCTCATCTTTTGCCACATCTATCATTTTTAAAGCAGCTTCTAGGTTATTCTCATCAAGTTTATTTTTAGGATGTAATCTTTTGAACTTCTCAACTCTTTTTTTAGCAACTTCAATCTCTTTTTCTCTTTGTATATCTTCAGGTGTTTTTCTTTTGATTGTAGGACAAGTTAAACTTTGTGAAGCTTCAATAACTTTTACAACATCATTTTTACATCTACCACAAACACGTCCTGCTTGAGAATACTCTTTTAAAGAAGCAAAAGAATCAATACCACAATTTGCGACTAAATCTTCTAAATCTTTTTCATAAGTATGCTCACAAGCACAAATAAGTCTACCTCTTTGACCTAATTGTCTATTTTCATATAGATAGCTTACATCTATATTTTCACCTTTTATTATAAGCTCTTCTATATACCCTGTATCAATATTTGAATTAACACCTAAAAACTTTACTAATTTATCATCTTTTATAAAGTATTCATCAACTCTTTTATTTTCTAATGATTCTATTACTATCTTTTCAAACTTACTATCAAAGTTTGGTGATGAGATTTCTACAAGCTCAAAACCTTTTGATTTAAGCATATCGACTGTTACTTCTAATTCATAAGGCATTAATTCATCATTTAGTATATGGGATATTGCAATATTAGCTTGATTTGAACACTGCTTTACATGACCTGCTGTGAAATTATACTTTTCAACTTGCGCACACTCACCAATAGCATATATATCTTCAGCTGGAATGACCCCTATAAAGTAGACACCATTTAATTCAGTTAATTAACAAAACAATTTGGAGAAAATTGTTTAATCGTTAAAGGAATTAAAAAATGGCAAGAAGAGATTATAGTGATGAATTTAGAAGAGATGCAGTAAAACAAGTTGTAGAAAATGGTTATGGAGTTATTGAAACAGCTAAAAGATTAGGCATGCACCCTGACTCACTTAGAAATTGGATAAGAAAATATAAATCACCACAAGCAGAATTTGAAGCAAAAGTTTCCCAAGAAGCACAAGACGAAATTAAAAGATTACAAAAAGAGCTAAAAAGGGTAACAGAAGAAAGAGATATACTAAAAAAGGCCGCAGCGTACTTTGCAAGCAACCCAAATTAAAGTACGCGTTTATTAAAGAATATAGAACACACTTCAATATAAGAAGAATGTGTTCTGTATTAAAAGTTCATCCAAGTGGGTATTATAAATGGTTAAAACAACCAATATCAAATTTACAGTTAGAAAATGAAAAACTACTTCTTGAAATAAAAAAAGCATATA
Source organism: Malaciobacter pacificus (assembly GCF_004214795.1). Lineage (NCBI taxonomy): Bacteria > Pseudomonadati > Campylobacterota > Epsilonproteobacteria > Campylobacterales > Arcobacteraceae > Malaciobacter > Malaciobacter pacificus. The sequence goes on along the minus strand of NZ_CP035928.1, from coordinate 31,826 downwards.
AAGAATCAAATGGAATATATGGATATAGAAATATACATAAAGACTTAAAAGCTTTAAATATTCATGTGAATAAAAAAAGAGTTGCAAGACTCATGAAAGAGGCTAAAATATGTGGAATTGGTAACTATAGAAGAAAACCTAAATATAAAGCTGGTTCCATTCATAACGCCCACCCAAACCACTTAAAACAATGTTTTATAACAAATACTCCAAATGAATCATGGGTTAGTGATATAACTTATATTAGAACTCATGAAGGATGGTTATATTTAGCAATAGTCTTAGATCTATTTTCAAGAAAGATTATAGGATGGGAAACTTCTCATCGACAAACCACACAACTACTTTTAAATGCTTTAAATAAAGCAACTTATAGAATTCCTGATACAGGAGTAATATTACATTCAGATCAAGGAAGTCAATATAGTTCTTATGGTTATAAAACATTTTTAAAATATCACAAGATAACTCCAAGTATGAGTCGAAGAGGTAATTGTTATGATAATGCAGTAGCAGAAAGTTTTTTTAAGACATTTAAAAGAGAATTAGTTACTTAACTTTCGCACGTTAAATTGATTAAAATTGTAGCTAAATCTCCCTAAAACATTACTCCTTTAGTTAATAATCTTATCCTTGTTGACATAAAAATAATTTAGTTGTTTTTCTATGATATTTTTCTATTTTGAACTCTCAATAAAGCCCTTAAATAGGCACTTTTAGCTATAATATCTATTATATTAAAGGGTAAGAATGCAGATAGAATCCAAGATCATCGGTATTATAAACGATAAGTTAAAAAATCCAATCTATGAAACATTACGTTTGTTAAATATGAAAACTATTTTAACCAAGAGCAATTTTTCTAAAAAAGAGGGAGTTGCTGTTCATATGGTTGTATTACATTTTGTATATATGCTGGTTATGAATAAAAAAATATCAACCTTTATGGATCAAAGTAATGATAGTTTCAAAAAAGATGTATATTATCGATTACTTTCCAATACTTCTTATAATTGGAGAAAACTATTATCTCTTAGTTCTTTAAAGATCTTATCACTACTTCATAAAGTGCAAGATTCAAAGCTAGTAAGAGTTCTTATACTTGATGATACTGTTGAAGATAAAGTTGGTAAAAATATAGAGGGAAGTTGTGACAACCTTTGGAGCAATAAAGCAAAGAGAAAAATCAGAGGTGTAAATGTTGTATCACTAAACTATAGTGATGGTTATTCAAATTTTATGTTGGACTTTGCAATTGCTATGAACAGTTATGCAAGGGTAAAGATAGAAGAGTTTACAAATATTATTGATCATCGAACCAATGCACATAAGCGAAGATTGGAAAGCTTAAAAGGGAAATCACAAATTGCTATAGAGATGATTAAAAGAGCAGTAGCTAGTGGTATATATGCAGATTATCTGCTTGTAGATAGCTGGTATTCTAAACCTGTATTTATAGAAACTATGAATGAACTTGGATTGCAAGTCATTTCAAGAATGGTAAACAATGACAGGATATGGAATTTTACAGGAGAGAAAAAGACCCTTGATGGCATCTATAACAAATTTAAAAAGCTTAAATCTATCAAGATGGGTCAATATGGCAAAAAGATAAAGTTTGAGTATTTTTCAACCATAGTTGAACATAAAAAAGCTGGTAAATTAAAAATTGTTTTTATAAAAACAAAAGAGAATTTAATACCAATCGTATCAACCAATCTTATACTTAGTGATGAAGAGATTATAGATATTTATAAAAGACGATGGGATATAGAACAAGGGTATAAAGAACTTCGTGAACACTTTGGATTCGGAAAAGAAGAGAATCGAATCTATGAAGCTTTGATAGCCAGAATTACACTATCTTTTTTTACATACAATGTTGTTAGCTATATAAATCGTATCAGCAATGAACCTAAAACAATTGGTGGATTGTTTAAAGATTTAGAATGTGAACTTCATACTCTAGCAATAGCTATGCAAGCATTTTTAGCTATTTTAGATGAGATTGCAAAAATTGAAGAAGTTGTCAATAGAAATGAGGATTTTACAGCTATCATTGATCTATTAAGAGATGTGACTGGAAAATTGCTTGGTTTTAGGTGCGAAAGTTAAGTTAGTTAGGAAAAATATATTTAGAACAAGACAAGAGGCAAAAGATAAAACATTTGAGTATATAGAGATGTTTTACAATTCAAAAAGAAGGCATAGTTATTTAGGTTTTATAAGTCCAAATGAATTTGAGAAAAGATACAATGAAAGTCTTACAAACATTAGGTGTTAACTGATTAAAAAACTGTCTACACTTTCGGGGTCATTCCACACTTAGTTTTTTTGTTTTTAAAACTTTTATCTCATTATCTACTATTTCACTATTTTGTATATCTATTTCATCATTATATGAGATAGTAAGGTTTTTATTCTCTTTTAGTACATCTTCAATAATTTTTATAGAGTTACTACTTAGATATTTGCTATATAAATAATTACTTCTAATAAGCAGCGTAATATTTTGTTTTAAATCTAAACTATTTAGAGTTTCAAGTAGCTCTAAAGATATAGGTCCACTTCCTACTAAAACTATATTACTATTTTCATAATAGCTTTTAATTTTTTCACAATCATCAATACTTCTAAATACTGCGCTATTTTTTATACTAGAATCAAGTAAACTTATTGGAGTAGAGCCAGTTGCTATAACTAACTTATCATAACTGTATACTTCATTATTAGATGTAATAATTTTATTTTGATTATCAATTGATTCTATATTTTGATTTAATTTTAGTTGTACTTTACTATTTAGTTCAAGTTCTATTGAATTTGTATTATCATTTCCATCTATTAAATTACATAAATAGACTCTATCATAAGGGGGATGTTTTTCATTACTAAGCATAACTATTTCAACTGAATCATCTTTTAATAATATAGTATTTGCAAAGTAAACAGCGGCTATTCCACCGCCTATTATTACTATATTCATATTATCTCTTTTTAACTAATAAAACTTATAACAATTATATTACAATTTATTATAAGCTCTTATCAGTTTGAAATCTTTTAGCAAATAAAAGAAGTAAAATACCACCTAAAACTATAAATGCTGTTAAATAAAGTGCATAATCATAATTACCATATAGGTCAATAAAATATACGCTATAAAGTGGTGCTATAACTTGACCAATTCCATATGAAGTTGTTAATGCACCCATTAATACTACAGGATTATGTTTTGCAAGCTGACCTCCAAGATTCATAAATAGAGCAACAAGTCCTACAAATGTTCCACCATAAAAAATTCCACTTAAAAAGTTTAAATATAAATTATTTGTAAATGTTGGAATTAAAATACCAATCATCTGTAAAAATAGGGCAATAATTATAATATTAACACTTCCGTATTTATGTGCTAACCTCATCCATATAATACAAGATGGAATTCCAGCAAGTCCTACTAATGTCCAAGTTAAATTTCCATAACCTTCTAAGCCTGGAAGATTATTTATAATATCTGGTAAGAATGTTGCTTGAACTACAAATCCAACACCTTCAGCAAAATAAGCCATAATCAAAATTATTACAAAGGGAGTGAAAATTTTAGTATCAAATTTGTGTTTTACTGTATTTTGATTTACTTTTTTGTCAAATGATAAAATATACATAGAGTATAATGATAAAACAGCTGCAAAAAATGTAAGAACAACCCAAGAGTCTTGCCAAGTACCATTTGAACTTAAAACATATCTACTTATTAAATCTGTTGTTAAAATAGAAAAACCAATACCACTAAAGTGTATTCCCATAGCTTTTGTTTTGCTTTGCATTTTTAACTTCATCATAACAATTGCGGAACCAACTACAAAAGCCATAGCTCCTGCAAATCCAGCGATAACTCTAGCTATTACCCAAACTGTATCATTTGTAGAATAAGCCAAAACAATAGTTGAAAAAATTGCTAGAATAATACCACCTCTAAAAAGTAATACTTTTTGGTTTATATCTTTTATAAAAATAGAAAGAATAGAACCACTTAAATATCCTGCAAAATTTAGTGATGCTAAAACCCCTGCAAATGTAATAGTTAAATAATCGCTAAGCATCGAAGGAAGAAGCGAAGTAAAAGCAAATCTTGCAACACCAAGTCCTATAATCACTGCAAACATTCCAGCTATAATAATAGATATATTATCCTCTCTATCCATTAATCTATTTATCATTTTTTTAAACCTTCAAATTTTTCTTAATATGTGTTATCATATCACTAAAAGTTATTGAGTGTCAAATAATCAATAATGATATGTGATATAAGGAATAATGATATGGATTTAAATCTTTTAAAAGTTTTTATAACAGTTGCAAATAAAAATAGTATTTCACTTGCAGCAAATGAGTTAAAATGTGCCCAATCAAATGTAACTTCTAGAATAAAACAGTTAGAAAAAACTTTGGATTTAGAACTATTTCATAGAGTTCCAAAGGGAGTGATTCTAACTTCAAATGGTGAAAGGTTTTATCCAAAAGCTATAGAAATTGTAAAAAAAATGGAAGATGCCATAAATGATATCACTAAAAATGATGAGGTAACACATTTGAAAGTTGGCTCAACAGAGTGCAATGCAAGTGTTAGAATCTCTCCATTTTTAATAAAACTTCATGAAGACTTTCCAAATATGCAACTTGAGCTTTTTACTGGAACTACAAAAAGTATCACCGAACTTATACTTGATTATCAAGTTGATATAGCTTTTATTAGTGGCGAGCCTAAAAGTGATAAGTTAATGGTTTTAAAAAAAATAGAAGAGGAGATAGCAATTTTAGAGCCAAAAACTCAAAATGTTCCAAATGTAACTTTGACTTTTAAAGAGGGTTGTGTTTATGATGAGTTTTTAAAAAACTATTATAAACAAAAAAATATTCATATTGAAAAAGCATTATCATTTGGTAGTTTAGAAACTATTCTTTCATGTATTAAAGTTGGTATGGGTAAAAGCTTACTTCCAACAAGTATTGTAAAATCAATTGGTTATGAAAATGATATAAAAGTTACAGTATTACCAAAAGATGAAGCTAATATTCCAACATGTTTAGTTTGTAGAAAAGATTCCATTCCAAAAATTGCGCAGTATTTAAAAGATATGAAACTAAGTTAGGAAACAATAGGTGATGAGTATAAAGTGTGTTTTAGTTAAGCCTTACTGTAAGGGGTTATACTCATCACTTATTAATTCATATCAATTTATATACATTATAGCAATTTAAATATTTCATGCTTATTAACTAAACAAAGAAGATTAAATTTTTAAATAATATAAAAGAAAAGTTCATATAAAGCTATTAACAATTTATTGAAATATTACAAAACAACAAAATATTTTGTTATAATAAATACAGTTTTGTTATTAAAAGTTATTTAGGAGAAGATATGTTTAATTTTGGAAAGACAGAAGAAGAGAGTGCAAGACTTGTAGCAATGGATGAGAACTTTGCAATAATCTCATTTAAACCAGATGGAACAATAATCCATGCAAATAAAAACTTTTTAGATGCATTAGGTTATTCTCTAAGTGAAGTAGTGGGTAAACATCACAGAATGTTCTGTGATAGAAACTATATTAATACTAGTGAATACGAAACTTTTTGGAAAGATTTAGCAAATGGAAAAGCATATATTGGAGAGTTTGAAAGGTTTGATAAAAATGGAAAATCAATTTGGATTCAAGCTTCATATACAACTGTTAAAAATAGTAGTGGAAAAGTAACTAGAGTTGTAAAGTTTGCACAAGATATCACTTCAAGTAAAAAAGTAGCAAACTCAGTAAAAGAGGCTATAGATTTAGCTAAAACTGGTATTTTTGATCAAGAAATAAAAGATACTACTGATAATAAAGGAGTAGAAGAGCTTAAAAATGGTGTTAATGAGCTATTTAAAATTGTTTCTTCAAAAGTTGCTTTAGATATAAATAAAGTCTCTAAAGCCTTAGAATCATATCAAAGATTAGATTTTACCCACAGAATAAGTGATTCAGGAGAAATCTCTACTGGAATAAATAATTTAGCTGAAATCATAAATGATATGCTAGTTGAGAATAAATCAAATGGATTAACCCTTGATAAAAGTTCTAATATACTATTAACTAATGTTGATAAATTAAATGTAAGCTCAACTGAGGCTGCTAGTTCTTTAGAAGAGACAGCAGCAGCACTAGAGCAAATTACTTCAAATATTAGAAATAACACTGAAAATATTCATAAAATGGCTAGTTATTCAAATAGTGTTACAAAATCTGCATCTGATGGTCAAAACTTAGCTAATCAAACGACGTTAGCAATGGATGAGATAAATGCTCAAGTTAATTTGATAAATGAATCAATAATTGTAATTGACCAAATAGCATTCCAAACAAATATTCTTTCACTAAATGCAGCAGTTGAAGCAGCAACTGCAGGTGAAGCTGGAAAAGGATTCGCAGTAGTTGCTCAAGAAGTGCGAAACTTAGCTTCTAGAAGTGCAGAAGCTGCAAAAGAGATTAAAACTATAGTTGAAAATGCTACAAAAAAAGCAAATGATGGTAAAGAGATATCTAATCATATGATAGAAGGATATAAAGAACTAAATCAAAATATTACGAATACAATAAATTTAATTCAAGATATTGAGATGTCTAGTAAAGAGCAACTTTCTGGAATTGAACAAATTAATGATGCTGTAAATAGTTTAGATGCACAAACGCAACAAAATGCACAAATAGCTTCACAAACACATGATGTAGCTGTATTAACTGATGAAATTGCTAAATTAGTTGTAAGTAATGCAAATGCAAAAGAGTTTATAGGTAAAGATAATGTAAAAGCTAAAAACATAGACATAAAAACTGAAACTACTAATATAAAAAAAGTTGAAAGTAGACCTATAAAACCTGCGATTAAAACTATTTCTAGTCAGTCTGACAATAGTGAATGGGAAAGCTTTTAATATAATCTAACTCTAACCTAAAAGCAGTTTTATAGACAAAGCAAAACTTACAATTACTATTAAAGGACGAATTAATTTTTGTCCTTTTGAAATTACCAATTTAGCTCCAACAATAGCTCCTAATACTTGACCAAAGCCCATAATTAAACCAGCCCATAATATGACCTCACCAAAAAACAAGAAAAATATCAAGGCAGCAAGATTTGTAATAAAGTTTAAAACCTTTGTTTCAACTGTAGCTCTTGATATGTTGTATCCTAAAAAATAAATGAAACATATAGTAAAAAATGAACCTGTACCTGGTCCTAAAAAGCCATCATAAAAACCTATTGCAAAAACAAAAGTAAAAGCAAATGCCATAGTTGAGATTAGTTTATGCTTTTCAACTTCTCCTGCATTTTTAGTAAATAAAAAATAAAATCCTATAAATATAAGTAAAATAGGAATTATTTTTTCCAATTTTGATGGATCAATTTGTAAAAGAACTACTCCACCTGTAATTGAACCTACAAATGCCATTAAAATCATTAATTTCATTTGAGTTAAATCAATAAGTTTTTTTCTAATAAAATAAATAGTTGCCGTAAAAGTCCCAAAAACTGATTGAAGTTTATTTGTACTTAAAGCTTCAATTGGAGTCATTCCTACAGATAATAAAGCAGGAAGAGTTAGTAAGCCTCCACCACCAGCAATAGTATCTATAAGACCTGCAAAAAAGGCTGCTAAAAAAAGTATTGATACTATTTCAAAAGTTAATTCCATTTGTGCTTCCTATTAATAATGATAGAATAATACAAAAATAAACCAATTTTTATAGTAAAAATATAATTTTTTTTAATTATCGTTATATACTAAGGAATATAATGCTAGAATTTTTACTTAGATTTTTTTTGAAAAGCGTTATATACTTAGATATATAACAAAAGGGAATAAGAGTGGAAATTTCATCAAACCTAACTTTAGAATTATTAAATCAGCCATTTTTACTTGAAAAAAGAATTGAACTTCTTTTTGCAATAGAAAGATGTGGCTCAATAAGTAAAGCAGCCAAAGAGGTTCCTATGAGTTATAAAAAAGCATGGGAAGCTGTAAATGCCATGAATAATTTATCAAGTAAAGCTGTAGTGCAAACGGAAACTGGAGGAAAAGGAGGTGGAGGAACAAGCCTTACACCTTATGGAAAAAATCTTCTAAAAACCTATTTAGTTTTAAAACAAGAACAAAAAAAGTTTCTTGAAAATTTAAAAAATATTACAGATATAGATACTGGAACTTTAAAAACAATAGGGAGATTAGCGATGCAAATTAGTGCAAGAAATCAAATAAGTGGTGTTATTGAAGAAATTAATACAGAAAATGTAAATGCCGAAATTTGTGTAAAACTAAAAAGTGGCTATACATTGGTTTCAAATATAACAAAAGGTGCTGTTAATAACCTAAATTTAAAACAAAATGATGAAGTAACAGCGATATTTAAATCAAATACTGTTTTAGTAAGTACAGATACAAATTTAAATATAAGTGCCAGAAACAAATTTGAGGGTGTTATTGAAGCAATAAATGAGGGTGAAATAAACTCAGAACTTATTATAAATATAGGAAACGAAGATAAAATCGCCTCAATAATTACAACAAATTCAATAAAAACTCTTAACTTAAATATTGGCTCAAAAATTTGTGCAATTATTAAAGCAAGTGATGTGATGATAGGAAAATAAAGGAATAATTATGAAAAAAATTTTAATACTACTTTTAATAACTTGTGTAAGTTTATTTGCACAGAAGATAAATATTGCAGTGGCTGCAAATGTTAGTTATGCAATTGATGATTTGATAAAAGAGTTTAATAAAACAAACCCAAATACAAAAGTTGTAGTAACACTTGGAAGTAGTGGGAAATTAACAGCTCAAATTAAAAATGGTGCTCCTTTTGATGTTTTTATGTCAGCAAATATGAAATATCCAGATGCTTTATATAAAGATAAGATAGCTATGATAAAACCAATAGTTTATGCTCAAGGAAGCTTAGCAATACTTAGTTATAAAAAGAGAGATTTTAATTTAGGTATAAATATAATAACTGATGAGAAAATAAAAAAGATTGCAATAGCAAATCCTAAAACTGCACCCTATGGAAAAGCAACTATTGAGGCTTTAAAGAATGCAAACTTATATGAAAAAGTTAATAATAAGTTTGTTTATGGAGAATCTATATCTCAAACTGTTAGTTATGCCATTACTGCTGCTGATTTAGGTTTTATTGCTAAGTCTTCACTATATAGTCCTAAAATGAAAATGTTTGAAAAGGACATAAACTGGATTGATGTTGATTCAAGATTATATACACCTATTAATCAAGGTATTGTGATACTAAAAAAAGCAGAAAGTAAAAGTGGTGCTAAGGCATTTTATGACTTTATATTAAGTGCTGAAGCAAAAAATATATTTAAAAATTTTGGATATTTAGTAAATGAATAAAATAAAAGCAAAAGTTACAAAAGTCGAAAAAATAGATAGCCTTCATATTGTTAGTTTCGATTTTGATGGTATTTTATTAAAAATGATGAGTTTAGAATTGAGTGAAAAAATTCAAATTGATACTTCTGTAATACTTGCAGTTAAACCAACTCATGTGACTTTTGCAAAAAACTTTCAAGGATATATTAGTATAACTAATCAATTTAGAGCACGAATAAAAAAAATAAACAATGGAAAACTTTTAAGTAGTGCTATCTTTGAAACAAAAAACACTCTAATAGAGAGTGTTTTTACAACAACAAGTTTAAGACAAATGAATTTACAACTACATGATGAATTTACAATTATGATAAAAGCAAGTGATATATCTATAAAGGAAATATGCAATGATTGATACTTTAACAAATATAGATTTTACTCCATTTTATATCTCTTTTAAACTTTCACTTATAACTACTTTGATTTTGTTTGTTATATCACTACCGCTATCATGGTATTTATCACAAACAAAATCAAAGTATAAGCCATTTATTGAAGCTATTACAGCATTACCTCTTGTATTGCCTCCCTCTGTTTTAGGGTTTTATATTTTGTGGGCATTATCTTATAATTCTCCAATTGGTGGCTTTTTTGAAGAGACTTTTGGAGTAAGTTTAGTGTTTAATTTCACTGGACTTGTAATAGCTAGTTGTTTTTATAGTTTACCTTTTATGGTTCAGCCACTACAAAGTGGCTTTGAAAGTTTAGATAAAAATATGCTTGAAGCTAGTTATATTGCAGGAAAAGGAAAAATTCAAACTATATTTAAAATAGCCCTCCCAAATATCAAACCAGCCCTTTTAACAGCCCTTATAGTAACTTTTGCCCATACAGTAGGAGAGTTTGGAGTAGTTTTAATGGTAGGAGGAAGTATTCCAGGAGAGACAAAAGTAGCATCTGTTGCCATATATGAATTTGTAGAAATTATGGATTATTCAACTGCTCACATCTATAGTATTATTATGATAATTATTAGCTTTTTAGTGCTACTTAGTGTGTATATTTTTAATCAAAAAAACAATAAGAAATTTGGAATATAAAGGAACAAAAATGAAAAAAGAAAATTTACTTATAGTAATCACTACAGATAATATTGATTCAATATTAAAATTCCCTATGCTTTATGGAGGAGTATCGATTCCAAGAGGATATTGGAAAAGAGTTCATATGATTTTTTGGGGCCCATCTATTAAACTTGTAAAAGAGAATGATTTATTAAGAGAAAAAATAAAAGAGTTACAAAATGACGGTGTTGAATTTAGTTCTTGTATTGTTTGTGCTGAAGATTATGATGCAGTAGAATCACTAGAAAGTATAAATATACCTTGTGTTCACACAGGAGAATTACTAAATGAAGCCTTACAAAATGACGATATTTGGTCTACACTAACAGTATAAATTATGATAGAAATTGATATAAAAAAAGAGCTTCATGGCTCTGTGGGAAATATGATACTTGATATAAATCTTCAAATACAAAATGGAGATTTTGTGGCTCTTAGTGGGCTTAGTGGTAGTGGTAAAACTACACTTCTTAGAGTTTTAGCAGGACTTGAAGAGGCTAGAGGAACTATAAAAATAGATGATGAAATATGGCTTGATGATAAATATAATCTTCCAGTTCAAAAAAGAAAAATAGGTTTTGTATTTCAAGATTATGCACTATTTCAAAATATGACAGTAATTGAAAATCTGCTTTATGTATCAAAAGATAAAAAACTAGCTAATCAATTACTAGAAATCACAGAACTTAGTGAACTAAAAAACAGACTTCCAAACACTCTTAGTGGTGGGCAAAAACAAAGAGTTAGTTTATGTCGAGCTATGATGAATAAACCAAAATTGTTACTTATGGATGAGCCACTTTCTGCTCTTGACCCAAATATGAGAACAAAACTGCAAAATGAAATCTTACAACTACACAAAGAGTTTAATACAACCACAATAATGGTAAGTCATGACCCAAGTGAAATATATAGACTTAGTAAAAGAGTTATAGTTTTAAAAAATGGAAAAATTTGTGATGATGGAAATCCTAGAAAAGTACTACTGAAAACAGATGGTAGTGCGAAATTCTCTTTTGAAGGAGAACTTTTAGAAATCATAAAAGTAGATGTAATTTCAATAGCTATTGTTTCTATTGGTCAACAAATTGTTGAAATAGTAATAAGTCATGAAGAAGCAAGTAATTTAACAATTGGACAAAAAGTTACAGTAAGTACAAAGGCTTTTGCTCCATTAATAAATTAAAATATTAATCTTCTAACCATGAACTTAAAGGTCTAGGTTTACCTAAATAATAACCTTGACCATAAGTTATTCCAAGCTTTGTAAGTTCTTCTACATCTTCTTTTGTTTCAACATATTCAGCTACTGTTTCTTGATTTTTTAAACTAGCAATTTCTTGAATATATTTTATTACTGCTTTATCTGTTGGGTCAACATGCATATCTTTTACAAAACTACCATCAATCTTCACTACATCAAATGGCATATTTTTTAGATACTCAAAAGAAGCCATACCTGTACCAAAATCATCTAAAGCTAAACCAATATTTTTACTTTTTAACCAAGAAATAAACTCATTTGCAACATTGAAACTTCCTATAGCTGAACTTTCTGTAATTTCTAACTCCAATTTTTCCCAAGGAAAATCAAAGTGTTCAATTGCTTCTTTTACTTTTCTTTGAAAATCAATATTATTTAAACTTGAACCCGCTAAATTTATATGGGCACTATGAAGCTTATTTATATGATCTTTATCTTTTGTTACAGTTTCTAAATATGTCCAAAGAACATAAGTATCAATATCTGCCATAAGTTGATATCTCTCAGCTGCTGGTAAAAAATCTGCTGGCGAAATGAAGTTATTATTTTTATCCCACATTCTAATTAAAATTTCATATCCTATTTTGTCACTTTTTTCTTGTAAAGGAACAATATCTTGTGCAAATAATTCAAATCTTGAAGGTCCATCATTTAGAGCCTCTTTAATATATTTTGCAGTATCAAGTTCAATAGAAAATCTTTTTATATTTTCATCACTTGCATCATAGATATGAGATTTATTTCTACCTTTTTGTTTAGCTGTATATAAAGCACTTGAACTAGCCTTTAATAGCTCTTTTAAAGTATATTGATAAGCTTTAAAATGAACTAAAGAAATAGAAGCGGATACACTAAATGTCTCTGTTTGGTTTGAAAATCTAAAGTCACTAAGTTTTTCTAAACTCAAATCTAATAATTTTTTACTCTCATCAATAGTTTCATTATCAAGTAAGACCATGAAACTATCTCCATCAACCCTTGCAAATATTGAATTCTTTGGTAAAATAGTATTAAAGTAAACAACTAACATTTTTAATAACTCATCACCAACTTGGTTACCAGCAGAATCATTAATAAGCTTAAATTGGTCTAAATCAATATTAAATAAACTATAACCATTTTTATTTTCGCTTTTTAAAGCCTCTTGTAGTTTTTCTTCTAAATAATATCTATTAAAGATATTTGTCAGTTGATCATGACTTGCTTGAAATCTTAACTGTTTTGAGGATTGAGATATTTGTTTCATCAAATTATTAAAACCTTCAAATAACTCTTTGATTTCATTATTTGCATTAGTTTTAACTTTTACAATTTTATCTTTTGTTGGGTCACTTTTTCTCATTGAATTTATCAAATTCAAAAATGGCTGAGTATAACTTTTACTAAGAAACAAACTTAAAAAAATTCCAAATATCAAAGCAAAAGGAAAAATCATAATAATAGTATTTGTAATTTGCTCTTGCTTGATTTTAAATGAAGTCAAATCAATATCTAAAAGAGTGTAACCAAAGTTATAACCTTGAGCTGTTAGTCTATTTTTTATAAATAAATCATCATCAGTAAAAACTATATCTTTTTTTGAAATTTTTGATTCATTAAGTGATATGTTACTTATATCTCCATACTTATAAATAGGATTATTATTTTCATCAAAAAGAATCATTGTATTTATTTTTTTAAATGCTGATAATCTAAAATTTATATCAGATAACATATCTGCACTAGGATTTAAAAGATATTTCAATAAATCATTATTTAAAGATTGAGTAATAGCTTTAGCTTCAACAATTGCATTTTTATTATTTTCTTCTTTTTGAATTCTTAATACTAAAAAAAGTGTAGCAGTCTCAACAACTACAATAATTAATGTCATAAAAAAAATTAGTTGTACTTTTATACTAAATTTATTCCACATAAATTAATCTTTTTTAGATAAATTTACAACTGGTAAATTAAAATCATTTCCCCATTCTTTCCACGAAGCATCATAATTAGCAACATTAAAACCTAATTCTCTTAATGCAAAATAATTAGTGGATGCAATTTTACCAACTGAGCAATAAATTACTATTTTTTTATCTCTTTTTAGATTTTTATATATTTGTGTTAATTCGTCAAAACTTTTTAATTTTGAAATATTGTCAACTCTTTTTAAATTTTCATAAGCAGAGATATTTATGGCATTTGGTATGTGTCCAAATCTTCTGGCTGCTGATTCTTGACCAATATATGATTTATAATCCCTTGCATCAATTATAATTTGTGAATTATTTCTTGTTGCAATTTGAGTAGTAAATTTTGTAGCAAGTTTTTGATTATCTATTGTTGCAATATAATTACTCTTATTTATTTTTGGTTGTTCATGTGAAGTTTCATAATTTAATTGTTTCCAAGAATCAAAACCACCGTTTAATAACTTTACATTTTTAAATCCATAAACTTCTAAAGCCCAAAATACCCTTGAAGCATCAAAAAATGTTCCATCATCATAAATAACTATATTATCATTAATATCAATACCTAAAGACTGAATAATTGATTGCATTTTATTTGGTTCAGTTATTTTACCGTTTATTGACAAATTATGATAAGTTAAACTAGCTGGGAAATTTATAGAACCTTTAATATGACTAGTAGAATAATTTTGATTATTTCTAACATCAATGATTTTATACTTTTGAGTTGTTTTAACTAATTCATTTATCTCAATTCTTAGATTACTTGCTATTAAACTAGAACTCAGAAAAACTAAAAATAGTAAAAATCCTATAAACTTCTTCATAATTATCTCCAAAAATAAAATATTACTATAATAACATAAGTTAGTTATTATATAAAACTAATAAAGCTAAAAATAGATATCTAGAAAATTTAGCAAGAACAACTAATAGAATAAATTTTCTAATATCATATTTTAAAACACCTGCTATAAAAGTAATAGGATCTCCAATAATTGGTAACCATGATAAAAGTAAAGTGTATGCTCCATATTTATCAAAAAACTTTTTAGAGACTTTTATATATTTCTCTTTTATATATTTTTTTCTAACTAAATATTCTTCTCCTTTTAAACCCAAAAAATAGTTTACTAAAGAGCCTAAGCTATTTCCTAATGTTGATACAAATAAAAGTAAGTATAGATTATAACCTTGTTTAATATCAAAAATTAATAAGGCTTCGCTTCCTAAGGGAAAAAGTGTTGCAGATACAAAAGCAGTGAAAAAAAGTAATAAATATACCATTTGATATATTATTACTTTTTTCCTTTAAATATTGATTTTATTTACCTATAAACTCTTTTAAGTTTACATCTTCAACAATAGCTTTAGCTAAACTATCAGTAGCTAATGCAGCATCATTTATTTGCTCTATTCCGCTTAATTGCTCTTTACTTGACATTTGAATATCTTCAATAATATTTGTAGTTTGGAAAATACTATCATTTAGTTTTTTATAACCATCAATCATAGTGTTAGAAATATTTTTACCTTCATTTGCTTTGATAGTAGCATTTTCAACTAAATCTTTTATCTCTTTAGCAGCTTCTGCACTTCTTGCTGCTAAGTTTCTCACCTCTTGTGCAACTACTGCAAATCCTTTTCCAGCTTCACCAGCAGTTGCCGCTTCAACAGCTGCATTTAATGAAAGAATATTTGTTTGGAATGCAATTTGGTCAATTAATGCAATTGATTCATTAATTAAATTTACTTGTGAATTAATTTCATCCATAGCTTTTGTTGTTTCATTAGCAAGTTTTTGTCCCTCGCTTGATGAATTATTTACTTCATTTGATAAATCTGCCATTTTTGAAATATTTTGAGTATTATTTCTAAGGTTTGAAGTAATCTCTTCCAATGCCGCTGCTATTTCCTCTAAAGAAGCTGCTGCTTCATTAGAACTATTATTTAATTTATCAACATCTCTTAAAAGATTATTAGAGTTTTCACTAAGAATTAATCCCATTAACTAAAGGTTCAAATACACCACCATGTTCATCATTTTCTTTAAACTCTTCTAGTGCAACATTATCAGTTAATTTAGTAATTGTATTTTTTGTTTTTTCAATATTTTCATTTACAAAATCTGACATTAAACCAAATTCATCTTTTGAATCAATATCTATATTACTTACTGTTTTTGTCTCTTGATTTAAATAAAGGAAGAAAGATTGTAAACCATCTTTAAATTGATTTAATTTTTTTAATATATCATTAATAATTAAGTATGCTAAAAATGATAAAATTAACACAATAACAATTATTGAAGAGATAACTAATACCTTGCTATTTTCGTATATATTATGTGCTTTATCTCTCTCTTGTTTTGCCACATTTAATTGTAATGAAATTAAAGAAGAGATTTTTTCACCAATTGGATCAATATTAGAATATAATTCATCAACTGAAATCTTAGATAAAAGCTCTAAATCTTGATTTTTACATGCATCAATTATTTTTCTTGCAATATTATCTCCATTTGCCATTAAAACTTTTGTTTCTTCAACTAATTTCTTCTCTTTTTCTGTTAAAAAAGTAGAACTATATGCTTCCCATTGCTTATGAATTTTATCTTCTGCAACAGTTATGTTACTAATACAAGTTTCAAAATTAAAATTCCCATTTCTTGTTTGATGAGTAGTATCCACAATATTTATTGCATATTCATCTGCAATTATTTTTAATTGTTCTAAAGGAATAACTCTATCTTGATAAACAGTTTCTAAACCTTTATTTACCTCACTTAATTTTGTCAAACCTATTATACCTACAATTATTAAGGCTATTATACTAACAAAAACCAAAACCAAAAGTTTTAGTTTTGTAGATAAGTTTTTAACCATTATTTCTTCATTAAAATATTATTTTTAAAATCATAAAATAATATTGGTAACAAAATAGAATCTTTTTATTTTTTAATAGAAACTTAAAGTAATTTTATGTAAAATTTCAAACTTAAAAGAAGAACACTGAGAATATTTAGGTATTTTCAATGCTCTTCTTTAGCCCCTTTCAAGCATTACTTGAGACAACGCCCCAGGATGGGAACATAGCAAGGCACCTCTTTTAGTGTTGTGATTGGGTACCTGGAGAAGAGTGCTATTAGCACTCTAATCAAATAGAACAAAGCCCATAAAATCAATCAATTTAAACTTTTTTTATGATACAATAATCTATATTAATCTAAGTTAGAGTAACAAAATCTATGTATAAATGTTACCTTATGTGTTACCCCTTATATTAAGTAACACTATCGAGTAACATTCAAAGTAACACTAACTTATCTAAAGGCTATATTATGGGTAAGCTTACAGATACAAAAATTAAGAGTTTAAAACCAAAAGAAAAAGACTATGCTTTATCAGATGGTGGTGGATTACAAATATTAGTAAAACCTGATAAAAAGAAAAAATGGGAATTTATTTTTTCAAGTCCTACACAATACACACCACAAGGTAAAAAAAGAAGAAGAAAGACTACATTTGGATATTATCCTAATACTTCATTATCAACTGCAAGAGATAGAACAAATGAATGTTTAGACCTCATCAGTAAAGGAATAGACCCTATTGATTATAAAAAAGAGAAAAAACAAGAAGATTTAAAGAAACAAAACAACAATTTTAAAAACATAGCTGAACAATGGTTAGAATTTGAAGAACAAAGAATGACTCCAAGAGCATTTAAAAGAAAAAAAGCCATAGTTACTAATGATGCTTATCCTTACTTACAAACTAAATCTATTGATGATATAAAACATCAAGATATTATCAAAGTTATAAAAGAAAGACTAAATAAAAAAATACACTCTGCTAAAGATAATGATAATCCACCTGATGGAATTGAAACAGCAACAAAACTATATAACCATCTTAACACTATATTCAAATATGCAATTACTTTAGGATATGCAGAAAAAAATCCATTTGATAATATATTAAAAGACCTCATCATACCAAAAGCAAATGTAACTCACTATGCAAAAATTACGGAAATAGATGAATTAAAAGAGTTAGTAAATAGTATATACAATTACAATGGTCATTATAGTACTATTAATTCATTAAAGTTAGGTATCCATTTACCTTTAAGAGCATCTAATCTGACTAACTTAAAATGGGAATATATAGACTTTGATAAAAGAAGTTTAACTATTCCAAGAAATCTTATGAAAGTAAAAAATAAAAACCTACCTGATTTTAAAGTTCCACTATCTGATGAGGTAATAAATATATTAAAAAATCAATATGAATTTACATCACATCAAGAGTATGTTTTCTTATCTGTAAACAATAAAGTAATAAATAGTAATACTCCAAATGAAGCACTTAAAAGAATGGGTTACAAGAATAAACAAACATTACATGGCTTTAGAGGTATATATAGAAGTTTAATAGATACACATCAAGTGGAGCATAATATAAGTTATGATGTTAAAAAACGATTTTTAGACCATCACGATAGTAATAAAGTAGAGTTAGCTTATAACCATAGAGCTGAATTCTTTGAACAATTGAAACCATTGGTTGAATGGTGGAGTAATTATCTAAATTCTTTAAAGGTTAATTAAAATGAATAATTTACCACATATAAATGAATATGAAGAACTAAAAGAAATTAAGAATTCTGAACTTACTAATAGAATAGCTTATGAATGTGCAATAAGAAATGAAAAAGTAATTGAATTAAGAAATGATATTAAAAAACTAATTGGACAAGTAAGAGAAAAATTAATAATAGCAATAGCTACACAACCTAAAAAATTTGATGATGCTAAACTGCTTAAGACTAATCTATCATTTAATAATGAGGTATTTAATATATATAATAAAGGTTATTTCCTACCATCCTTTAAAAAATTTATTGAAGAACAAGAAGAAACTAAATTAATAAAAGAAATAAATATAACTTTATTAAAAGAATACTGGATACGAGAATATTATGAAGAAGATATAATTGAGTATATTTTTTCAGATAACGAATTTGTATACCATGTTAGTGAAACTTATAATATTTTAACTTCTAATTTTACAATAGGAAAAAAAAGAACATATATTACAAGATTTCATCAAGAATTAGGAATAATTGGTAATGAAGATGTACTATTCCCCTTACCTGAAAATATCGAAGATTATAATAAGCCATTTAATGAAAATATAAATTATGATATTTATTCTATATCGAAATCAGAAAAACAAATAAATTTAGATAAATTAAACTTACTTGTATCTACAAAAAGACTTATTATTCCCAAAGAATTAAATCCATGTGTAAATGTAATTATTAACCCTTATCATATTAAAGATACAGAAGAACATTTTGAAATGATTTTAAAAACTATTAAAGAAAATGAATCAATTGTTAGGATTTCAAAAGAAATTGATTTTTTTGAAAAATTTTCAAAAATACATGACAAATATGATGATTGCTTAACAAAAAAGGCTAAGAAACAAATTACTAAAGAAGTAATAGCTGATGCATTCTTTGTATATGACTTTTACGAATTATTAAAAAAAAGAATTAATAAGGAAAATGAGAAAATAAAACAAGAAAATAAAAAGATTAAACAAGAAAATAAAAATGATATAAAAATAAAAGAGTTAAGGGAGGAAATTAACCAACTAAATAAACAGCCAAAAGATTTATACACTAAAAATCATATAAAAATACTTGAAAAACAAATATTAGAAGAAGAAATACCAATAAAACTATTAAAGAAATTACACATAAAAAAAGTATCAGAAGACTATATTTTTGAAAAAGAAGAATTTTTGAAATATTCAAAACATAAAATATCTTCAAGTACAGCCTATGACTATTATTATGCAATAAAAACACCTATAGAACAACTAAAGTATAAAGAACTTCTTACAGGTTTAAAACTCTAATTTTATAGTGTACTAATTTTTTTACTATTTTTCTTAGTACATCTATTTTTAACCTCTTGTTATAGTTTCATATGAATTAAGATGAACCACAAGAATACGTCTTAGAGTTTAGAAAAAATATAAAGCTAATATTCTTAATCACTATATTATATAAAACAATTGCAATTGTAAATTATTAAAAAAGGACTAATATGTCAAAAAATGAATTTACAGAACTTAAAAATAAAAAGTATTACAGAGCAAAAGAAGTTGCAGAATATTTAGGTATTTGCAAATCTAATGTCTGGAGACTTTCAAAGTTACAAAAAATAACTCCTATTAAAATTTCACAAAGAGTTACTGTCTTTTCAATAGATGAAATAAACAAAGTTTTTAACCTTAATGATGAGGTGGCAAAATGAAAAGTTTAATCAAAAAAATTGCAAAAGACTATAATGTAAATCATAAAGCATTGAAATACTACATAAAAGATTATGGTTTCAAACCAAAACAAATTTCAAGACTTGAAATCTTAGAAATTTTGTATGAGAATTGTACAGAACTATTTTATACAAGAATGGATAGTGAGTCAAATATAGTTGAATTTTTACATAGCAATATTATGAATTCTTTAATATCAGAAATGAATATATTAAGAGAGGTAAATAATGGATAATTATCTAAAAAAACAATTATACCACTGGGTATTTCATAAAATAAAATCTAATCCAAAAAAATTTGGTGGTGATTTTAGTAATCCATTAATTATGATGGAGTATTTAAAAGAATTTTATTATTCATATCGTATTTATGAATTAGAACCTGAATTGATGAGTGTTATAACTACTATTTCAAGAATAAAAAATAAAATTCTTAAAAAATATCCTCAATTAGATTTTAGAGTTAAATACAAGAAAAAAAAGAAGTTAAATACACCGTATAGGTAAGTACAAGGTAATCTAATTTTTAGACGACCTTGAAAACAAATAAACTAAACTTAGCCCCTTTATAGTGGTATTTGGCGATATTCTATAAACTGGGTTTAGTTTAGTTTTTCATAATAGGTCTTAAAATACTATGAACATTTTATCTAATTTAGAAATTGAAATCAATGAATTTAATTCAGAGAATAATATAACTTTTTCAATAGATACTATAAGAACTAAATTTAGTAAAGAATATAAACTAAAACATTTAAAAAAATTAGGTAATTGGCATAAATTAAAGAAAAACTCTTATATTATACAAAAATTAAAAAGAAGATATGTAAATGATGAGGTTACAAGTGTATATCAATTTGAAAACTATAATATCTATTTTTACAACTCAAATGAAGATAGACCAAGATATAAAAAAGCTACTATGGTAATTTTTGGAATTAAGCAATATCATAAAGAAGCTCCTCCTCATAGTTTAATAGATAAAATAATAGCAATCCTAAAAAATATTACTAATATTGACATTTGTATTGACATTGATAGAAAACCAAATATAGAAAGTATTAGTTGTTATTATAATGTAAATCAGTTTATTAAAAATGGAATGTTTTATAGAACATACTACATAAATGAAACATATAATGATATGATTGAGAGAATTACAATCTATGACAAGGCATATAAAAATAAATTAGATTTTCCATTATGGAGGATTGAAGCTAAAGTAAATATTCCTAATGCAAAAGTATTGGCTTTACCCTTACATGAATTTAAAGATTTTATAAATCTATTGTGATAAAAAGGTACTCTGAAACATTTTTAGAGTTATAAAGGGGTCATCAGCACCCTATAAACTCAATGTGGGTTAAGTTTTTATGTCGGTTTCCATTTCCGCTTAAATTCAATAAAAATTTAGAACAATCCCTTAAAATAGACTATATTAGGTTAATTATATGGAAATGAGTGGAAATTAGAAAGAAACTAAAAATGATATTTAATATGTAGCACCTTTTTGGATAGTGCTACATCTTGTTTTATATTTTAAAAGGAGACCATTAAATATTCCGTGTCAACATAATTCTGATAGGATAAAATCCTATCACACCCAAACTTAAATTTTAAGTTCACTATCCAATCTACCCTCGAAAAATATAGCTAATTGTGAGAGGGTTAGATTCCAATTCCACATAGGCATATTCCATTTTTTAGTAGCATTTTTTATACCCATATATAACAATTTTAGTAAGCTATTTTCATTAGGAAAAGCTCCTTTTGTTTTAGTAAGTTTTCTAAACTGACGATGTACAGATTCAATGATATTTGTGGTATATATCACTTTTCTTATCTCTGGTGGATATTTAAAATACACCGATAGGTTTTCCCATTTATTTTGCCAAGATTGAAGTACGATAGGATATTTATTACCCCATTTTTCATCAAGCAATATTAGTGCATCTTCTGCAGCTTCTTTGGATACTGCTTGATATACAGGCTTTAAATCAGCCATAAACTCTTTATGGTTTTTAGAAGCTACATATCGTATTGAATTTCTAATCTGATGAATAATACATAGTTGTACCTCAGTTTTTGGAAATATGGTTTTTATAGCTTCAGGAAAGCCTTTTAATCCATCAACAGATGCAATAAGTATATCTTGGATACCTCTATTGTTTAAATCAGTAAGAACTGAAAGCCAGAAGTTTGCTCCTTCTGATTCTGATAGATATAGTCCAAGTATATCTTTTTTACCATCCATACCGACACCTAAAATAGTATAAACAGCTTTAGATACATATTTACCACCATCTTTAACTTTATAATGTATAGCATCAAGCCATACAAAGGGATATATAGTATCAAGTGGACGAGACTGCCACTCTTTTACCTTTGTAATTATTTTATCTGTAATTGTACTTATTGTTGCAGTTGAAATAGATACTTGATATATCTCTTCAATATGAGAGGCTATATCTGTATAACTCATCCCTAAGCCATACATTGAGAGTATTTTATCTTCTATTTCATTGGAGATTGTAGTTTGATGTTTCTTTACAAGTTGTGGTTCAAATGTGCCATTTCTATCTCTTGGTGTTTCAAGTTCAAATGATCCATCAGATAAACCCTTGATAGTTTTTTTATTTACACCGTTCTTTCGGTTCTTTGTACCATTTAAAACATCATTAGCAATATGCGATTCTACTTCTGCTTCAAGTGCAGCTTCTGTAAGTTGTTTAATAAGTGGAGCTAAAAGTCCATCTTTACCTGTAAGATTTTTTCCACTTTTAAATTGTTCTAAAACTTCATTGAAGTCAAACTCTATTTTCTGTTCCATTGTTAATCCTTGATATTATTTTATCAGATTGACACGGAATTTCTAACACTCCCTTTAAAAGGATTACCAATTATCATTCAATGTTTTTTTACTTAATGAGCTTTTAAAACTAGTAAGTAACTTATCTGCTTCTATACTGAAATAGTTAAATTGCTTTTGATTCCACATATCATATTTTAAAGTCCCATTTATATTATCGTATGTCTCAATTTTGATATTATCTAAAGTAATTTTTGTCCTATTATTTTTATTTTGTATAGTTATAGTAAATTTTGTATCACCATAGATAGTTAACCCGTAATAAACTTTTGGAATAATTCCTTTTCCAATAATTGTAAAATTATCTTTATTTTCATATTCAATTACTGATTTAGAATCAACGAAAGCATTAGCTAACCACATTTTAGAAAATTCAAAAGCTTCATTTGAATTTTTATTATGCTGAATTATTTTACTGTAAACTAATTGATTTTTAGGAACTGTAGGTTGCCCACACCCTATAAAAACAAATAATGGAACAACCCCTATAATCATTATTTTTAATAAAAATTTCATTTTAATCCTTAATAATTATTTACTATTGATAACTGTGTATAAGTTATTCCACTAATTATATAATTACTAGTTGTAGCAATTTTACCTAAACCCTTAGAGTAATAATCATATGTGTACGTTCCATCATTCATATCAACTTGAATTTTAATTACATCATTAAAAATGTATCCACTAATAGGAATAAATGTATCTAAATATTCTGTAAACTTATAATCAGTAACTAAATTATCACCAACAGAAATATATCTGTTTAAATAACCACTTCCCCCTAACTCCGTTACATAAATAGAATTTGATAAAGCCTCATAAGTTGTTGTATAGTCTTCATTTACAATTGCTTTTGTTGAAGATAAAATAGTTTCTGTACTACTACCAAGATTTAAGCTCGTTGAATAGATATTATTTGAACTATCTAAAATATATGAATCCCAGTTCTTTGTTACTGTATTACTACTAACTAAATATTCATAGAAATCATAGCTTTGACTATTTGAAGATGTTGAAGAACTTCCACCTCCTCCACCACAACCTGTAAACATGAATATACTTATAAAAAGTAATCCTAGTATAAAAATTTTATTTTTCATATTTTTCCCTTATTTTTAATTTTAAAAAATAGTAACATAAGAATGTCTCAGAAATGACTCATTTCTTATTTTTTAATAATAAAATTATAAATTTGTAACCTATTGGTTATAACATAAAAACAATTTTATCAATAATATTCATAATAAATATCTTAACCTATAGGTTACAAATGAAATATTATGCAGATATAAATGATGATGAAATTGAAAAAGTTTATAAGAGAATAGTTACTAATATAAAAAGAATAAGATTATCAAAAAATATAACTCAAGAAACTATTGCTTTAGCTATGGGATTTACAACTGCTACATTTTATACTAATGCTGAAAGTTTGAAAAGAGGAAAACATTTTAATCTAGAACACTTAATTAAAATTGCTCATTACTTGAATGTAGATATAAAAGACTTATTTAGTAATAATGAAAGTGAGATTTAGTTTTAATTAATTTATAAAGAATATATATACTATTAAATCTAATTTTTTGTTACTCTAAGTGTTACTCTTTATTTTTAATCTTTCTTTAAACTCCTATTTTATAGGCTTTATAAACCAATTATAGGCATCTGGAGAAAGTGCTATTAGCACTTTTTTCAAGACTTATTTAATCAAATCTTCAAAATCAGCATTTAAAATCAACAGTTTTTTTTCACTTTTATTATATATAAATCTATAATCATTATTTCGTATAGCTCTAAATATAATATATTTTATCTCTTGGTCACTTTTTTGATGACTTTTCATAAAAGCAAAAAACTCTTTAACTGTAATAAAAGTTCTCTTTTCTTCGTTTGTATTTTTTGTTTGAGATTGTTGATTAATAGGTTGTTGTATTTGAGGTTTATTATAAATAGAACGCATTTCATTGAAGGCACTTTGTAAAAGTTTAATTTCTGAATTAAATACTTCTATAATTCTTTTTTGATTTTTTTCTAATCTATTTATTTCTGAAATGTATTGTTTTTTCATCCATTTCATAGATTTTTTAAGTAATACAATTTGCTCATTTTTAACTTCAATAATAGAATTAAATTCGTTTGTTGATGATTTTTGTTCAAAAATATTTTCTTTTCTATTAATTTGATTTATATCAGTATTATTTGTGTTTACTTGATTAGAATCATCTATATAAACATAAGTTTTACCTGATTGTTTTATAGATTTTAATTGATTTTTTTTAATTCTATAATGTACACCTTGTAAAGACAAGCCAAGTATTTCTGCAGCTTGAGAAGTAGTAACTAATCTTTCCAAGGTGTTATTCCTTACATTTTAGAACTGTCTATTTCAATCACAGTATGTACATTTCCTCTTGGTTTAAAATCTCCAATTACTTTCATCCATTTTGGTTGTAATTTATTATATAAAGTATCAAAAATTTCATTTATAGAGTTTTCATGAGAAACATGCCTAAACATAAAAGAATTAATATAAATTTTTAAAGCTTTTAACTCAATAACTAATTTATCTGGTGTATACTCTAAATAAATCGTAGCAAAATCTGGATAACCACTTCTAGGACATTTAGCCATAAATTCTGGTAATTCAATTTTTATTACATAGTTTTTTTCATGATTATTAGGCCAAAAATTTTCTTCACTATTTATATCGAAGTCTAAAATTTCTTGTTCACCATATTTAATTTCCATATCTTTAATAACCTTTTATATCTTTAGTTTTAGGCAATTTTATCTAAAAAAAACTTACAAATGTTACTTATTGTATATATATAAATATTTAAGTATAATAATATCTCGAAAAACTAAACAAACTAAAAATTTAAACTATAAGAGGAACTTATGATAAGTAAAACATATGATATTGTAATTATAGGTGGTGGACCTGGTGGTATAGGCTCTGCTATTGAAGCATCTGCACATAATATAGGTGAAATATTATTAATAGAAAAAACAGATAATCACTCAAATACTATTAGAAAATTTTATAAAGACAGTAAAAGAGTAGATAAAGATTACAAAGGTCAAGTTACAACTTTGCAAGGTAATGTAGAGTTTTTTGATGGTACAAAAGAGACTACTCTTGATTACTTCAATGACTTATTAGATAATGAAAAAATTGATGCAATGTTCAACACAGAAGTTGAAAAGATTGAAAAAAATAATGACTTGTTAGAAATTCATACATCAAAAGGTATTGTTAAAACACATAATGCAGTTGTAGCTATTGGAAAAATGGGTAAACCAAATAAACCTTCATATAAGATTCCTCCATCAATTAGACCCCAAGTTAATTTTAATCTTGATAAATGTGGAACAAATGAAAAAATTCTAGTTGTAGGTGGTGGAAATAGTGCAGCTGAATATGCCTATGAATTAGCAGACCAAGGAAACACTGTAACTTTAGTTTATAGAAAACCAGAATTTTCTAGATTAAATGAAACAAATGAGTCAATTTTAAAAAAATGTCATGGTGAAGAAAAGCTAAGACTTAGAATGAATACAGATATTTTATCACTAGAAAATGAAGAGGGTAAAGTAAAAGTTAGTTTTGATGATGGATTTGATGTACTATATGACAGAATAATTTATGCAATTGGTGGTACAACTCCAGTTGACTTCTTAAAAGCATGTGGTATTGAAGTTGATGAAAATAGTAAACCTATATTTGATGAGCATCAAGAAACAACTACACCAAATATTTATGTAGCAGGAGATATTGCTTTTGCAAGTGGAGGAAGTATCGCTATTGCTTTAAATCATGGATATCATATTGTAAATAATATTCAAAGAAAAAGAGGGAAAATTTTCGCTCATACAGAAAAATTTGATAATAACTAATTTTAGAGACTAAAAAGTCTCTAAAAAGTTTTACACGTCTAAATGTTCAACGTCTTTTGCATGCTCTTCAATATAATTTCTTCTAGGCTCTACTTCATCACCCATGAATAATGTAAATGTATCAGAAGCAATTTCTGCATCTTCAATTTTTACTCTTAAAAGTCTTCTATCCTCAGGAATCATAGTTGTTTCCCATAATTGTTCAGGGTTCATTTCCCCTAAACCTTTATATCTTTGGATATATGCACCTTTTTTAGCTAATCCCTCTATATCTTCTAAAATTTCAATTAAATCTTTATCAAACATAGAGATATCTCTTTCTACTAATTTTGAGAAAATATATGTAGCTTCACTAAAATATGGAGATGCAAATAACTCATCATCGATGATTAATTCTTCTAAACCTTCATTTGTTTGCACAAATAATTGAATCATATCATCAGTAATTGTTTTAGATAAAATATTGTAACCTTTTTCTTCTAAGAATGATTTAACTTCTTCGTAAAGTTTTGAGAACTCTAAATTTACTAAGTCTGAATTCTCAATTAGGTGTTTTAAAACCTCTAAAAGAGAATATCTCTTTTCAAGCTGTCCTAGCATTCCTCTATATCTAGAAACCATTTTAAACAGGTCTAAAAGATCATTATAACCCATTCCTTCAAAGCTAAATGATTCTAAACCGTTTTCAATTAAGAAGTTAGATAATGCTGTGTCATCTTTTAAGTAAGTCTCATTTTTACCTTTTTTATATCTATATAAAGGCGGTTGAGCGATATATAAATATCCTTTTTCAACTACAGGTCTTAAGAATCTAAAGAAGAAAGTTAATAACAGTGTTTGAATATGAGAACCATCAACATCGGCATCTGTCATGATTATGATTTTGTGATATCTAATTTTTTCTTCATCAAAATCTTCACCAATACCACAACCAAGAGCTGTAATCATATTTCTAATCTCATCAGATTTTAAAATTTTATCAAGTCTAGATTTTTCAACATTTAAAATCTTACCTTTAAGTGGTAAAATTGCTTGGAATACTCTATCTCTACCTTGTTTAGCTGAACCACCTGCAGAATCCCCTTCCACTAGGTATAATTCTCTAATAGCTGGGTCTTTAGATTGACATTCAGCTAATTTTCCTGGAAGAGTTCCAACTGTCATAGCATCTTTTTTTCTAGTTAAATCTCTAGCTTTTTTAGCAGCTTCTCTACCACGTGCAGCCATTAAAGCCTTTTCCATAATAGCTTTTGCTTGAGTAGGATTTTCTTCAAAATATTTATCTAAAGCTTCACCAGTTAATTTTTGAGTAATTGGTTTTACATATGAAGATCCTAATTTACCTTTAGTTTGACCCTCAAATTGTGGTTCAGGAACTTTTACTGAAACAATTGCAATTAAACCTTCTCTTACATCATCACCAGTAATTTTTACATCTTTTTCTCTTGCATTTGCATTTGCACTTAAATATTTTGTAATACTTCTAGTAAGTCCAGCTTTAAATCCTGCTTCATGAGTACCACCATCAATTGTTCTAATATTATTTACAAATGAGATTGTTTTTTCTGTGTAAGTTGAGTTATACATTAAAGCAATATCAACTTCAACATCTTCAACTCTATCATTAAATGCAACTGCATCTGAAACAGCTGTATCTTTATTTAAATCTTCGACGAATTGCTTAATTCCACCTTCAAAATGGTAAACTTCTTTTTTCTTAGTTTTTTCATCTTCAAGTGTAATTGAAATAAAGTTGTTTAAGTATGCAACTTCTCTAAATCTTTTTGCTAAAGTTTCAAAAATATATTCTGTAACTTCAAAAATAGAATCATCTGCTAAAAATTCAATAGTAGTACCTGTTTTTCTTGGGGCATCTCCAATTACTTCTAATGGAGCTTTTGGAATACCACATGAAAATTCTTGATAATGAATTTTACCTTCTCTATGAATTGTCATTTTAAGATCTTTTGAAAGTGCATTTACAACAGATACACCAACCCCATGAAGTCCACCAGAAACTTTATAAGTATCTTTATCAAATTTACCACCAGCATGAAGTACAGTTAATACAACAGTTGCAGCAGAGATTTTTTCAGTTGGATGAAGAGAAACTGGAATACCTCTACCATCATCTTCAACTCTTACATAACCATCTTTAGTCATAGTAATTTTAATATTTTTACAATATCCAGCCATTGCTTCATCAATAGAGTTATCAACTACTTCATAAACCATGTGGTGAAGACCATTTGTATTTGTATCACCAATATACATACCTGGTCTTTTTCTTACTGCTTCTAAACCTTTTAAAACTTTAATATTACTAGCGCCGTACTCTTGTTGACTCATTTAGTTTCCTTGTATTATTTATCTTTCTTATTTTTCTAAAACAATAGGCATTACAATTGTTCTAAATTTTTCATCTTGTAAGTAGAATGGTAAGTTAGATTCATTAAATCCAACTGCAATTTTATCGTTATCAGTCATACTTAAAAAGTCTAATATATATTTAGCGTTTACAGCTAGATAAAATTCTTCTTCTATATTTAAATTAATATCAACTTGTGTTTTAGATTCTGTATCTTCATCAAGTGATTCAAATATTATATTATTAGGAGTAAAAGTGATTTTAATATTTGAAAATAGTGAAGTAACAAGTTTTATAGATTCTATTAAAATATTTTTTGGTAATTCAAAATTGTGTTTTAAAGTATTTGGAATAATTCTTTCATAATCTGGGAATTTACCATTAATTAGTTTTGTAAAGAAAATTGTATTTTCATTAGAAATTACTAAATTTGTATCATCATAAGAAATTTTTGCATCATCTAAAAATAGTTTTTGAATTTCAATAATAGCTTTTTTAGGGATAATAAATTGGCTTTCTTCATTAGAAATATTTTGTAATTGAGATATAGCTAATCTTCTAGTATCTGTTGCAACAAAATTTATTTTAGAACTTTTTATATCAAGTAATGCTCCATTTAATTCAAATTTAGGATTATTATTATCAATAGCAGGTGTTATTCTTCTAATAGAAGTAATAAAATTTAATGTAGATATTGATAAATCTTTTAGATTTGTAGTTTTACTAACATTTGGATATTCATTAGCATCATACATTGGTAATTTGAATGTTGATTTTTTTTGTTTAATTATTAAATTGTTAGAAGATGTTTCTATTGATATTTCTTCATTTTTTAATCTTTTAATAATACCAAGTAAATTAGAACCATTAACAGTTGCTTTTCCATCTGTACAATCAGTAATGCTATCAATTTTTGATTCTAAACCAATTTCATAATCTGTTGCTTTTAAAGTTAGTACATCATTTGATGTTTCTAAATAAATATGTGATGTAATTGAACTAGCATCTTTTTTTTCTAAAAAAGGTTGCATATGAGCTACTACATTTTCAAAAACATTTTTTGTAATTACGAACCTCATTTTATCTCCTAATATATTTTATTAATCTAGTAGAAATAGTAGACAATGTGAAAAGATGAAAATACTTCTTTAGCTGCCAAATAATGGAACTTTGAGATAGTGAACAAAATTTGCATTATATTCACACCTTTTCACATTTGCTTGAAAAACTTTTTTAAAAGTTTAGGTCTACCACTCCTTATTTATGATTTTATTTTTTAAATTTTCGATGATTAATTTAAAGTTTTCATCTTTCTCAATTAGCTCATTTGCTTTTTTAATATTATGCGAAATTGAACTATGATCTTTCATACCTAAGAACTTTGCAATATCAGGCATTGAGTTGTGTGTTAACTCTCTTGCTAAGTATATACATACTCTTCTAGCATTTGCTACAGTTGCAGTTCTTTTTTTAGATTTAATATCACTTGGTTTAATATTTAATTCATTTGCAACGATATTAATTACATCTGGTAATTTGATGTTTTCTTTGTTTTCTTTTATTTGCTCTTTTAATAAACCTTGAACCATTTCAATAGTAATTTCTTGGTTTAAAAGTGATGCACTTGCATTAATTCTAATTAAAACACCCTCAATTTCTCTAATAGAGCTATCTAGGTTTGTTGCGATAAAGTTAATAATCTCTCTTGTTAAATCAATTCCATTTAATTCAGATTTTTTTTCAATAATTGCAATTTTAGTCTCAAGTCCTGGTATTTGGATATCTGCTGTTAATCCCCATTCAAATCTTGATTTTAACCTATCAACAAGTCCTGCTATTTGAGAAGGGAGTCTATCACTTGTCATCACAATTTGTTTTTTTGCATTATGCAATTCATTAAATGTGTGAAAAAACTCCTCTTGAGTTTGCTCTTTTCCTGATAAAAATTGAATATCATCGATTAGTAAAACATCACATTTTCTGTATTTACTTCTAAAGTGTTCCATATTTTTATTTTTAATTGAAAATGTAAAGTCATTCATGAACTGCTCAATTGTTACATAAATTACAGTTTTACCTTGTTCAATTGCTTGATTACCAACTGCTTGAAGTAAGTGTGTTTTACCAAGACCTGTTCCACCGTAGATAAATAGGGGATTGTATTGAATTCCTGGTTTATTTGATACTGCAAGTGAAGCATTATATGCCATTTGGTTTGAAGGTCCTACTACAAAAGAATCAAATGTATATGAAGGATTTAAAATAGTACTTTCAGCTGTTTCATTTTGAAGTTGCTCTTTTTTAATCTCTTTTTTCGATTTTTTTTCACCAGCAACTTTAATTTCAATTTTTGGCTTAGACCCATCATATATTTCAAAACAGTTTTGGATTAAATTTGAAAATTTACTTTTTATCCACGAAGCAATATATTTATTTCCAACTTCAAATACAGCTAATTCATCGTCAGATGAAATTTTTTTGTATGTTAGCTGTTTTAAATATCTATCATAATCAGTTTTTGTTGCTTCTTTTTGAATAATTGTCAAAAAATCTTTACTTGTCAT